>OY730228.1:0-2575000 GCA_963422565.1 Alphaproteobacteria bacterium
CCGATACGCGCAATCGCTCGGCTTCTTCTCCGCCGAGAATGTCCGCGACCCGCTGCGGTCCGCTCTTGACGGTGTAGTCGACATGGGCCCGCCATGCCGGGCCCCGAGCTCCGTCCGGATTCGCCGCCCCGTCCACGCTGTCCGAACGCCGGGTGGCGTCGAAGACGATGACCCTGTCCGCGTCGAAGCGCGCGCCCAGCAGATCCTCGATCTCCGGATAGTAGCGCCGGGCGATGGCGTCGTCGTCATAGAGGTCCGGGACGGCGCTGCGATGGCGCAGGAGTTTGAAGCCTTCGCGATCGACAGAGAGCGACCCGGCGATCGGCCGCATGTCGGCGATCTCGACGACATGCGTGTCGGTCTCGAAAAAGATCTCGGGGTCGCCGCCGGTCAGCGCCGAGCTGTGGAAGACGGGTTTGTCCGCCTGCGGGCGCAGGAAGTCCATCGTTCCTTCGACGACATCTGCCGCCGCCTGCCGTCGGGGCGCGGGGTCGGTGCGTGGTCCGTGCGAGGGCGTCATCATCGGTCTCCCGGTTCGAGCCGGACGGCGCCGCCGCCGGCGAGCGCGTCCGCGATCGCGCTTTCGAAACCGCGGACGGCCGCGGCGGGGCCGTCCGCATGGTCCCAGACCGCCGAGGCGACCGCCAGGAAGTCCGCGCCCGCGGCGGCGACAGGGCGGCAATTCTCGACCGTGATGCCGCCGATGGCAACGCAGGGAAGCGTCGCCGCGATCTGCCAGCTCGTAAGCACCTCCAGGCTCGCGGTCGCGGTCGCGGTCTTGGTTCGGCTCGCGAAGAACGCGCCGAACGCGACATAGTCGGCCCCGGCCTCGGCGGCCTCCATCGCCAGATGGTAGGAGCCCTTGCAGGTCACCCCGACCACCGAATCCTGTCCGACCAGGCCGCGCGCGGCGCCGCAGGGCGTATCCTCCTGGCCGACATGCACGCCGTCGCAGCCGGCCGCACGCGCCAGGTCGGGGCGGTCGTTCATGATGAACGCGGCGTCGTATGACCGCACCAGCGGACCCAGCGTCTCGGCCGCCTCGAGAATCGTCCGGTCGGTCGTCTCCTTGAGCCGAAGCTGGACGCAAGCGACATCGCCGGCGGTCAGGGCCGCTTCGAGACGCGGCGCGAACGCCGCCGCTCCGCCGGGGCCCAGATCAGGCGGCGTGATCAGATACAGCCTGCAGGTCCGTTGGATGCGCCTTGTCCTGATATATCTTGACGATGGCGTCGAGCATCGCCAGCGCCTCCGCGCGCGGACGCTGGAAGGTGTTGCGCCCGATGATCGAACCGCTTCCGCCGCCATCGCGGATCGCGCGGACCTCCCGGTAGATGCCCTCGAGGTCCTTCGCCTCGCCGCCGGAGAACACGACCAGACGCCGCCCGGCGAAGCAGGCCTGGACGACATGGCGTATCCGCGCCGCGAGGTCGGCGATCGCGATCCGCCGCGTCTCGTAGACCTTTCTCGCCGCATCCAGGAACAGCGCCTCGGTCGGCGGCTTGACCTTGACGATATGGGCGCCCATCAGACAGGCGAGATGGGCCGCATAGGCGCAGATGTCCACCGCGGTCTCGCCTTCCTTGGTCAACATGCCACCACGCGGGTAGGACCAGACGACGACGGTGAGCCCTGCCGACTTGGCCTCCTCCGCGAGTTCGCGGACCTCCTCCATCATCTCGTACTGGTCTTCGGAACCCGGATAGATCGTGAAGCCGATCGCCGCACAGCCCA
Organism: Alphaproteobacteria bacterium; assembly: GCA_963422565.1. Classification (GTDB taxonomy): domain Bacteria; phylum Pseudomonadota; class Alphaproteobacteria; order MPNO01; family MPNO01. The sequence continues at coordinate 1,735 of OY730228.1, forward strand.
ACCGCAGCGCATCGTCGACGCTGCCGTGCACGGCCTGGTCCTTGGTTGTCGACAGGCTGTTGGCGCTGTTGACTTTGAGGATCGTCGGAATCGCTCCGGCGAAGCTGTCGGCGCCGGCCTCGATCATGCCGAGCGGCGCGGCATAGGCGCTCAGCCCGGCATCGATCGCGAGCTGGAAGTGATAATGGGGGTCGTAGCCGTCGGGATTGGGCGCGAAGCTGCGCGCCGGCCCGTGCTCGAACCCTTGATCGACGGGCAGGATGACCAGCTTGCCTGTCCCGCCGAGCCGGCCGTTCATGAGGATCCGAGCGAGATTCGCCTTGGTACCCGGGTTGTCGCTCTCGTAACCGGCGAGAATCGTCCTGACCGTCCGCGTTATTCCCATTTCTCGGCATCCCCTGGCTCGGCATCCTGCACCTCGGCCAGATTACGCCGATCTCGTCGACGGGCAAGGGCGCGGTCCGCGTCGTCGTCGGAGCGCGGCGGCGGATCGGTGCGGCGGCCGGACAGCCAGGCGCCGACGGCCGCCATGGGGTTGTCCTCGCCATCCAGGTCGAGCGCTCGCGTCGGGCACCATTCCAGCCGGGCGCCGGACGCGTCCGCGATCGCGGCAAGCTTGCGCCGAGCGGCCGCGGGCCCCGTGAAACGCACCGTCTCGATGCCGCGCCGCAGCCCTGCCAGCACGGCACCGGGCGAATCGCCGCAATCGAGCACCGCCTCGATTTCGGCGTCGGGCTGCGCGCGCCGCGCCGCGGCGACGAGTTCGGCGAACCAGGCCGGCCCCGCAAAACCGGCTGCGCCCGGCGCGCTCTGGATGCGCATCGGCCGGTTCAGCCCCGCCGCCGCCGCTGCGGCGGCCCGGGCCTGTTCGAGACCATGGACGATCACCGAACCCCTGCATCTTCGCATTCTCGTATGGTGAACCCCCTGGTCGGAATCTGCAACGAGAGCCGTATCATAGGCAGTCGACTTCCCATCCGATGCGAACGGTTGACCCGAGGCGAGGCGAATGCATATGGTTCCCGCTCCCGGCGACGGCCCAACGATCCGCAGATTCCCGCATGAGCCGACTCGACGAGGCAAAGGAACGACTCGACCGGGCCGTGTCGCGGCTCGAGGCCGTTTCCATGAAGAGGTTCGACGCGGCGAGCACCGCGCAGCGGGAGCTGGCGCAACGGCTCGCCGAGACCAAGAAGCAATGCGTCCAGCTGCAGAACGAAGCGCGCGACGTCGCCAGCCGCCTCGATCAGACGATCGCGCGCGTGCAGGATCTGCTCTCGAGATAGCCGACGGGGACGGGGGCGATGCCGGAAGTGGACGTCACGATCAACCGCCGCGTCTACCGGATCGCGTGCGGCGCCGGCGAGGAGGACCGTTTGAGGCTGCTCGGGCGGGAAATCGACCAGCGAATCCAGAACCTGGTTTCTGATGTGGGTCAGGTGGGCAATGATCGGCTCCTGGCGATGGCCAGCATCGTGATCGCCGACGAATTGATGGACGCCGTCGCGACGCTGGCCGAGGCCAATCTCGAGCCGCGCGCCAGCGCGGCGCCTCTCGCCGACCCCGCGCTGCGCGATGCGGCTACGGCCGCGGAGATCGAGGCGGTCGCCCAGCGCCTTGAGGGGATTGCGGACAGCCTGGAACAGACCTAAACAGTCTCCGGGGCCGGGCTGTGGGGTACGCGACGCCGTTTGTTCCTGGGGCCAACAGCAACCTCTCGGGGGCTGTCCCTGTCGAGATCGTGGTCTCGGTACATGGCTCCCACCTGCCATGGCAGGCCGCAGAGGGCATATACGGCCGGTCGGCCGCCGCGGCTCGGCCCTCGGTGTCGGCCGGTCGCGCACGACCCGGGGGGAGTCCGTAATCGGCGATTCGAGCGTCAGATCTGCCAAGAGGAACCTGCGGGCCGAGATGAAGGTCGTCCGATCGGCGCAGAAAAATGCGCGCGCGGGCCTCGCGGTGCGCGACAGGGTCCTCGCGCTGCTCGAGACCGATCCGTTCCGTTCGCGCCGTCGAACCGTCTCGGGATACTGGCCGGTCGGCGCCGAGCTGGACTCGCGTCCGCTATTGACCGCGCTGGCCGCCCGCGGCTGGCAATGCGCGCTGCCGGTGGTATCCGGCCCCGAGGCCCCTCTCCGATTTCGCTGCTGGCGGCCGGGAGACCGCCTCGCCATATCGGGTCTTGGGCTGCATGAGCCGCTCGCGGCGGCCCCGGAGATCGTGCCCGCGATCGTGATCGCGCCGATGCTCGCGGTCGACGGGGACGGTCGCAGGCTGGGTCATGGCGGCGGCTACTACGATCGGACGATCCGGACGTTCCGCGCGAGGGGAGCCGTCACCGCGGTCGCGATCGGCTATGACCGCCAGATCGTGCCTGCGGTGCCGTCCGTCGGCGACGACGAGCCGGTCGACTGGGTCGTCAGTGAGGCCAGGGTGCTGCGTTGCCCGTCGGAGCGAGGCGGCGGCCGATGCGCGTCTTGATTTGCGGCGACGTGGTCGGCCGGTCCGGACGCCGGGTGGTGACCCGGCATCTGCCGGAGCTGCGCGAGCGGTTCGATCTCGATTTCGTGGTTGTCAACGGCGAGAACGCGGCGGGGGGCTTCGGGATAACCCCGAAAATCTGCGAGGAGATCTTCGCCGCCGGGGCCGATGCGATCACGACCGGCAACCATGTTTTCGACCGACGCGAGATCATCCCGCATTTCGATCGCGAATCGCGTCTGCTCAGGCCCGCAAACTACCCCCGGCGGGTTCCCGGCAGGGGCATCGCGCTGTTCGAGGATCGGCGCGGCAGAAAGCTTCTGGTCGTCCATCTGATGGCCAGACTGTTCATGGATTCGCTGGACGATCCCTTCGCGCTCGTCGACCTGGCGCTGGAGCGCGACGCGCTCGGGCGGACCGTCCGGGCGATCCTGGTCGACTTCCACGGAGAAGCGACGAGCGAGAAGATGGCGATGGGCCATTTCCTCGACGGCAGGGTTTCTCTGGTCGTCGGAACCCACACCCATGTGCCGACCGCGGATGCGCAGATTCTCCCCGGCGGGACAGGCTATCTGAGCGATCTCGGCATGTGCGGCGACTACGACTCGGTCATCGGCATGAAGAAGGCGCTCTCGGTGGAGCGCTTCGTCCGCAAGATGCCGACGCAGAAGCTGGAAGCGGCCGGCGGTCCGGCGACGCTTTGCGCGGTCTATGTCGAGATCGACGACGGGACCGGGCTAACCCGCTGCATCGAGCCGGTGCGGATCGGCGGCCGCCTCGCCCAATCGATCCCGGTTCCCGAGAGCGTTTGACGCAAATCGTCCACTTGCGGCAGGACTCGGCGAACGCCTCCCGGACCGGACGATCGGCAGCGTGAGGGCATATGGCCGGCCACTCGAAGTTCAAGAACATCATGCACCGCAAGAGCGCGCAGGACGCCAAGCGGTCGAAGCTGTTTACCCGGGTGATCCGGGAGCTGACCGTGGCGTCGCGGTCCGGCTCGCCCGATCCCGACCAGAACCCGCGTCTGCGCGCGGCCGTCCTGGCGGCCAAGGCCGCCAATATGGGCAACGAGACGATCGCCCGCGCAATTCGACGCGGCTCGGGCGCGTCCGAAGGCGAAGACTATGAAGAAGTCCGTTACGAGGGCTACGGACCGGGAGGGGTGGCGATCATCGTCGAGGCGGTCACCGACAACCGCAATCGGACCGCGAGCGACGTGCGGGCGGCGTTCTCCAAGCATGGCGGGGCGCTCGGAGAGACCAACAGCGTGACCTTCTTGTTCTCCAGGGTCGGGTTGGTGCAGTTCCCGGTCGACCGTGCGTCGGCGGACGACGTGTTCGAAGCGGCACTGGATGCGGGGGCCAGCGAGGTCGAGTCGGGCGATGACGGGCATGAGGTCCTGTGCTCGCCCGACGAGCTCAACGATGTTCGCGAAGCGTTGGAATCGCGGTTCGCGGCGGCCGAGACCGCCGAGCTCTCCTGGCGGCCGTCCAGCACGGTCGATGTCGACGAAGACCGCGCGGAGACGCTCTTCAAGCTTCTCGACGCGCTCGAGGACAACGACGACGTTCAATCGGTCGCGGCGAATTTCAGCGTTTCCGACGACGTGATGGCGAAACTCACCGCATGACATGCCGACGGCGCGACCCGATCGGGGGACGTTAGCGCCATGCGCCTGCTCGGCCTCGACCCCGGGTTGCGCGTCACCGGCTGGGGGGCGATCGAGGTGGAGGGAAACCGCCTGGTCCATATCGGACACGGAACCGTCCGGCCACCGACGGAGGGGATGCTTGCGGAGCGGCTGGCCGCGCTCTACCGGGGGCTCGCCCGCGTCGTTGCCAGCCAGGAGCCTGACGAGGCCGCGGTCGAGGAGACATTCGTAAACCGGAACCCGGCATCGGCATTGCGGCTCGGCCATGCGCGGGGGGTTGTGCTCCTCGCGCCCGCGGAGGTCGGCGTGCCGGTATGCGAATACCCGGCCAATCTGGTCAAAAAGGCGCTGGTCGGCGCCGGTCATGCCGACAAGGTTCAGGTCGCGGCGATGGTCGCGGCCCTGCTGCCGGGTTCGGGAGCAATGACCCCGGATGCGGCGGACGCGCTCGCGGTGGCGATCTGCCACGCGCATCACCGGCGCAGCCAGCGGCGTTGGCGCGCGGCCGGCGCGGAGTCGGGTCGGTGATCGGCAAGCTCACCGGGCGGCTCGATACGATCGCGGAGGACTCGCTGATCGTCGATGTCGGCGGCGTCGGCTATCTGGTGTTCTGCTCGATGCGCACGCGCGACGCGCTGCCGGCGCCGGGCGAGCCGTTGAGCCTCCATATCGAGACCCGTGTGCGCGAGGATCGGATCAGCCTCTACGGATTTCACACGCTGGCGGATCGCGACTGGTTTCGGGCTCTGACGACCGTTCAAGGCGTCGGCACGCGCTTGGCGCTGGCGATTCTGTCGGCCCTCGGCCCGGAGCGCCTGGCGGATGCGCTGCTTGCCGAGGACAAGCGGATGCTCACCCAGGCGCCGGGGGTCGGCGCCAAGCTCGCGGGTCGGATCCTTTCCGAGCTCAACGACCGGGCGGCCACGCTCGCCGGTCCGATGAGCACGTGTCCCGCCGTTTCCTCGGACGGCGTGCCGGTGGAGAGCGCCGTCTCGGCGCTGGTCAATCTCGGCTATCGCCGCGGCGAGGCGCTGGGCGCGGTTTCCTCCGCGGCGCGCGATCTCGGGTCCGAGGCGAGTGTCGAGGCGCTGATCCAGGCCGGGTTGAAGGGGCTCGCCCGGTGACCGCGGCGGGCTCCGCCGCGCCGGTGCGCGATACCGGGCGGGATGCCGCGGAGGGCGCGCTCCGCCCCCGGCGTTTCGCCGAGTTCGTCGGTCAGGCGGCGCTTCGCAGGAATCTGGGGGTGTTCGTCGAGGCGGCGCGCGGGCGCGACGAGCCGCTCGACCACACTTTGTTCCATGGCCCGCCGGGGCTCGGGAAAACCACCCTCGCATATATCGTGGCGCAGGAGCTGGGCGTCGGGTTTCGCGCCACCTCCGGACCGGTGCTGGCGCGGGCCGGCGATCTCGCCGCGGTGCTCACGAATCTCGAGCCGCGGGACGTGCTGTTCATCGACGAGGTCCACCGCCTTCATCCGGCGGTCGAGGAGATTCTCTACCCGGCAATGGAGGATTTTCAGCTCGATCTGATGATCGGAGAGGGGCCGGCGGCGCGGGCGATCCGGATCGATCTCGCGAGGTTCACGCTGATCGCCGCGACGACCAGGGCCGGTCTGATCGCAACGCCGCTCCGCGACCGTTTCGGAATACCCCTCCGGCTCGACTTCTATTCGGTCGAGGAGCTGAAGGCCATCCTCGCCCGCAATGCCCGCCTGCTCGGAGTCGAGCTGACGTCGGACGGCGCGGCCGAGATCGCGCGGCGCTCGCGCGGGACGCCGAGGATCGCCGGTCGTCTGCTGCGCAGAATGCGCGATTTCGCTGCGGTCGACGGCGCGGCGTGCATTGATGCCAGAACTGCCGACCAGGGGCTGCGGCGGCTCGATGTCGATGTCCGAGGGTTGGATGCCATGGATCGCCGCTTCCTGTCGACCATCGCGCACGACTTCGGCGGCGGACCCGTCGGTGTCGAGACGCTGGCCGCGGCGCTCTCCGAACAGCGCGGCACGATCGAAGAGGTGATCGAGCCGTATCTGATCCAGCAGGGGCTGGTACAACGCACGTCGCGTGGCCGTATTCTGGGCGATGGCGGTTGGCGGCATCTGGGCCTTGCGGCCCCGGCGAGGGGGGGCCAGCTCGACATGCTGGACACGGCGGAGAGCCGGGACGAGGTTTAGCGCTGAGTATCGCGCGGTCGTCGCAGGCGATCCGTGGCCGCGCCGGCCGACCGGGCGATGGACGGGCGAGGAGAGAGACCGACCATGCAGTTTCTGCAGACCGAAATCCTGAGTGGGTCAGCCTCGCACGACCTGTCCATGTGGGGATTGTTTCTGCAGGCCGATCTCCTAGTCAAGCTCGTGATGCTGCTGCTCGTCCTGGCGTCGTTCTGGTGCTGGGCGATCATCTTCGAGAAGACGTTCCGTCTCCGGCGCCTCAACCGTTTGGCGGTTCGGTTCGAGGAGGTGTTCTGGTCCGGAGCTTCGCTCGACGAGCTGTACGATCGGATCGGCGGGCACCCCGGCGACCCGATGTCGGCCGTGTTCGTCGCCGCCATGCGGGAATGGCGCCGGTCGACATCGGCCACCTTGCCCGAGGCCGAGGTCCGTTCGACGCTCGCCGGACGGATAGACCGGGTCATGGGCATAACGGTCGGACGCGAGCTCGATCACCTCGAACGCTACATGAATGTCCTCGCCTCGGTCGGCGCGACCGCGCCCTTCCTCGGACTGTTCGGCACGGTATGGGGCATCATGAACAGCTTTCGGGCGATCGCCGTCACCAAGGACACGTCGCTCGCCGTCGTCGCCCCCGGAATCGCCGAAGCGCTCTTTGCAACCGCGCTCGGGTTGATCGCGGCGATTCCCGCGGTCGTCGCCTATAACAAGCTGATCAACGACATCGCCCGCTATGCGGCGCGGCTGGACGCGTTCGCCGGCGAGTTTGCGGCGGTTCTGTCGCGGATCGCCGATACGCGGAGTTGACCATGGCGATTCATTTCGGCGGTCCGGGGCCTGCGCCGCCCCGCCGGCGCTTGCGCGCCCGTCGACCGATGAGCGAGATCAACGTCACGCCGATGGTCGACGTCATGCTGGTGCTCCTGGTGGTATTCATGATCACCGCCCCCTTGCTGACCGTCGGCGTGCCGGTCGATCTCCCCAAGACCGAGGCGGCGCGGATCGTCGGACAGGACGAACCGCTCGTGATTACCGTCCAGGGCGACGGCCGCTTGTATATTCAGGACAACGCGATCGAACTGTCCGGGTTGGGGCCGCGGCTCGAGGCCATCACCCGGAACCGCCGAGACGCGAGGATATTCGTGCGCGGCGACAGGACGGTCGCGTATGGGCGTGTGATGGAGGTGATGGGTGCGGTTAGTCGGGCGGGTTTCCGGCGCGTCGCCCTGATTACCGAGAGGCCGGCCGAGCGTGCCGAAGAAACGGCCGAACCGGCGCAAACGGGCCGCTGAGGACATGCGCGACGGGATTCTTCTGTCGACGGGGCTGCATGTGGGCGCGATCGCGCTGGCGATCTCCGGCCTGCCCTCTTTCCTGATGGAGGAGAGGCGGGATGACGGATCGATCGTCGTCGAGATCGCGACGGTCGACAAACGCCGGTTGCCGACGGCAGAACCGCCGAAAGCCCCCGAACCGAAGCCTCCCGCAGTCCAACCGGAACCCGAGCCCGCGCCGCCGGAACCCGAGCCCGCGCCGCCGGAACCCGAGCCTGCACCGCCGGAACCCGAGCCCGCGCCGCCGGAACCCGAGCCTGCACCGTCGGAACCCGAGCCTGCACCGTCGGAACCCGAGCCCGCGCCGCCGGAACCCGAGCCCGCGCCGCCGGAACCCGAGCCCGCGCCGCCGGAACCCGAGCCTGCACCGCCGGAACCAAAGCCCGCGGCGGCCCAACCGGATCCTCCTCCTGTGCCGCCGCCAAGGCCTTCGCCGCCGAACCCCCCGCGCGCCAAGCCGCCGCCGGCCGCGCCTCGGGTCGATTCCCCGCGGCCGCGCCCCGACCCGCCGCCGTCCGAGTTGGCGTCCGTGCTCAAGAACCTCGCGCGCGAGAGGGCGAGCGCAGGTTCCGAGCCGGGCAAGCCGACGCAACCGATTCGTTCGATCGGGCGCGCGGCGCCGGGGCGGTCGAGGATTTCGGATGCGATCCTGATACGCAGTATCCGGAGGCAGATCGAGCCATGCTGGAACCCGCCCGTGGGCGCCCACGACGCTCATGAAATCAGCGTCTTGGTCAGGATAAGGCTGAATCCGGACGGGACTCTGGCGGGCCGCCCCTCGCTGGATTCGCGCGGAGACGACAGGCCCGCCTATCGGGCGGTGGCCGACAGCGCGATCCGTGCCCTTCAGAACCCGCGTTGCAGTCCGCTCGATCTGCCCTATGATTCCTACCATGCTTGGCGCGATATTACGTTGAACTTCGATTTGAGGGATATGCTGCGGTGAACCTGCCGACGTTCCGTCGCGTCGCGGCCGCCCTGCTGGTCGGCTGGGGTGCCTGCGCGCTGGGCGTTCCCGAGGGCGCACAGGCGCAACTCAGGGTAGACATCACGCGCGGTCATGTCGCGCCCCTGCCCGTTGCGATACCGGATTTCCACGGCTCCGACGATCGGGCGAGACGAATCGGCCGGGATATGGCCCAGGTCGTCGCCGACGATCTTCGGATCTCGGGTCTCTTCCGGACGATCGACAAGGCGGCGTTCATCGAATCGCCGTCCGACTTCGACGTTCAGCCACGTTTCCCGGACTGGAGAGTGATCAACGCGCAGGCGCTGATCAGCGGCCATGTGGGGTTTGCGTCCGATGGGTCCGACAAGGAGCTGATCCGGGTCCGCTTCCGGCTTTGGGACGTCATCGCGAGCCGGCAGCTCCTGGGGCTCGCTTTGGCGACAGATTCCGACAACTGGAGGCGGATCGCCCACCGAATCGCCGATCAGGTCTACGAGCGAATCACCGGGGAGGGCGGTTATTTCGACACACGAATCGCGTATATCGCCGAATCTGGTCCGGCCGACGAACGCAGGAAACGCTTGGCGATCATGGACCAGGACGGCGCGAATAACCGCTACCTGACCGATGGGGCGAACTTGGTTCTGACTCCGCGCTTTTCGCCAACGGATCAAACCATCACGTTCTTGTCCTACGCGAACGAGGCCCCGCAGATCCGCCTATTCGACATCGAGAAAGGGCGGCAGAGCGTCCTCGGCGACTTCCCGGGCATGACCTTCGCGCCCCGCTTTTCGCCGGACGGCAAAAGTCTGGCGATGTCGATGTCCCGGGAAGGAAATTCCGATATATATCTGATGGATGTCGGGTCCCGCGCGGTCGTCCGGCTGACCCGGCACCCCGCCATCGACACCTCGCCTTCGCTGTCCCCCAACGCGGCGAATATGGTTTTCAACTCCGATCGCGGCGGCGACCAGCAGCTCTATGTCATGGACATTGGGACCCGTGACGTGCGGAGGATCAGCCAGGGTCCGGGCCGCTATGCGACGCCCGTCTGGTCGCCGCGCGGCGACCTGATCGCCTTTACCAAGCTCCGCGACGGCGAGTTTTCGATCGGGGTGATGCGGCCGGACGGCAGCGGAGAACGCATTCTGGTCGGCGAGTTTCTGGTGGAAGGTCCGACCTGGTCTCCGAACGGAAGAAGTCTTCTTTATTTCAAGATGCCGCGACCGCGAGCCGGCCAGACGCGGGTCGGGCCGAAACTCTATGCGATCGACCTCACCGGTTCCAACGAGCGTGTCGTCGCGACACCGGAAGACGCGTCGGATCCGGCATGGTCTCCTCTGCGGCGATGAGCGCGGCCCGGCACGGGGCGGTTCGCGCGGGGCGGCGGGTGCCCCATCCTGCGCTTCTGGCAACCCTGCCCCGGGAGATGCCGCCCCGGCGCGGCCGGCTCCCCGGACAACTCAAGGAGGTCTGAAATGCCGATGCGGATCATGACTCTCGTCGTCATGGCGACCCTCGTCTCGGCCTGTGGGTCGCGGCCGCAACCGGAACCCGTGGCCGATTCGGCGCAGGGCGCCGTCGCGGACGAGCCCGCGCCGTCCGAAGGTTTGTCCGAGGCCGTCGTCGCGACGAACGCGATCGAGGCTCCGCAGCTGGCTCCCGGCTCCGTCGACGACTTCGAGATCAATGTCGGCGATCGCGTGCTGTTCGAAACCGACCGTTACGACCTGTCTCCGGAGGCCCGGGGGATACTCGAAAACCAGGCGTTGTGGCTCAACCGGTATCCGCAGCTGTCGGCGACGATCTCAGGCCACGCGGACGAGCGCGGCACCCGCGAATACAACCTCGCGCTCGGCGCACGCCGCGCGGCCGCGGTCCGCAACTATCTGATCGCGCTCGGCGTCGCCCCAGACCGGCTCAAGACGGTAAGCTACGGCAAGGAGCGCCCGGTAGATCCGCGGTCGATCGCTGACGCCTGGGCCGCGAACCGGCGCGGGGTGACCCAGGTCGAGGGGACGCATGCGGCCCGGGCGAACTGACCGGGGCGCAGCTCCGTCGCGACGGAGAGGGAGGTCGGAATCGGGATGACGAGAGGGACCTTCGCCGACCGCTCTCGCTTCGGTCCGCCGGTGGCGGCGTCTTTGGTCTGCCTGGCCTGGATGTCCGGGGCTTTCGCACAGGGTTCGGCCCTTCGGCCCCCTGCGGTGGCGGCGAAGCCGCACCCTGCGGTGGTGGCTATGCAGCTGCGGCTGAACGCGCTCGAGCGCGTGATCCAGCGGTTGGAGAGGCGGATCGAGTCGCTGGAAATCGCCGCGCGGCGCGACCCGGGCCGGCGCGTCGGCGCGTTGGATCGACTCGACCGGCGCGTGCAGAAGCTGGAAAACCGGCTCCCGCCGTCCTCCGTGCCGTCTTCTTCGGCGTCGTCGTCCTCGACATATGTCGGCGGTACGACGGTGCCCGATGCGCCTCCGAGGCCGCTCGGCACGCTGACTCGGCCGCGGTCGGGAGGCGGAGCCGGCGCGCTCTCCGAAGCGATCTCCGACGGCGTTTCCGCGGCCGCGTCGGCGGATGCCCGGGCGCGTTACGACCGCGCGCTTTCCTTGCTCCGCGACGAGCAGGACCTCCAGCAGGCCGAGGCCGCCTTTCAGGGCTTTATCGATACCCACCCGTCGCATGAGCTGGCCGGGAACGCATATTTCTGGTTGGGGCGAACCTATTTCATCGGTGGGAAGCTGCAGGAGGCTCTGTACGCGTTCAGCGACGGCTATTCGAACCATCCGGACAGTCAGAAGGCTGTGGAAACCCTGTACAATCTGGGTCTGTCGCTCGCCGCGCTCGGAAAATCGAAAGAGGCCTGCACGGCCTTTCGGACGTGGATCGAAAAGTTCCCCGATGCGGAGACCAGGCTGAAGGACGGCGTCGCCCGCCAGCAGACGCGCAACAAGTGCCGTTGAGCGCCTCGCGGGCAGACGGCGGCATGTCCCCGCCGGACGATGCCGAATTCGCGCTCTCGATGACGAGGCTGGGGCCGTTCGAGCCGGCTCCGCATTTGGCGGCCGCGATCTCCGGCGGCTCGGACAGCTTGGCGCTGGCCCTTCTCGCCGCCGCGTGGGTGCGCGCGGCGGGTGGTCGATTGACGGCGCTCGTCGTCGATCACCGCCTGCGTTCCGGGTCGGGCGCGGAGGCGCGGCGCACCGCCGGGCTGTTGAAGGATCGGGGGATCGAGCCGGTCATCCTCACCCGGTGCGGTCCGGCACCGGAGACCGCGATCGAAGAGGCGGCACGAGAGGCTCGCTACCGCTTGCTCGGCGGTTGGTGCCGGGCGCATCGCGTGCTCCATCTTCTGGTCGGCCACACGCGCGAGGATCGGGCGGAGACGTTGCTGCTGCGCCTCTCCTCCGGGACTGGGGTGGACGGTCTGGCGGCGATGCCCGCGGTGCAGGAGACATCCTGGGGCCGCGTGCTGCGGCCGCTCCTGCCGGTCGCGCGCGACCGGCTCCGGGCGCTGCTGCGCCGGCGCGGGATCGACTGGCTCGACGATCCTCACAACAGCGATCCGGCCTTCGCCCGTCCGCGGCTGCGCCGCTGCGCCGAAGTCCTGGCCGGGGAGGGGCTGACCGCCGCCCGGTTGTCGAGGACCGCCGCCCGTATCGGCGAGGCGCGCGCGGTGCTCGAAAGCGCGACCGCCTCCTTCCTCGCCGCGGCAGCGCTGATCCATCCCTGCGGATTCGTTCGGCTCGACCGCCGCGCGTTGGGCGAGGCGCCGCCGGACACCGGGCGGCGCGCGCTGGAGCGCGTGATCCGGACGGTCGGTGGGGCGGCCTATGCGCCGAGGCGGGCGCGTCTCGAGCCGCTCTACGCGGCGCTCGCGGGGGCGGGAGAGATCGGGCCGCGAACGCTCGGCGGCTGCATCGTTCGGCCGGACCGCGATGCGATTCTGGTCGCGCGCGAGGCGACCGCCGATGCGGTGGCGGTCGCGGGCGGCGGTGAGCTTCTCTGGGACCGGCGCTTTCGGCTTCGCCTGTCGGCGTCGGCGGAGGGGCGCGGCGGGCTTCGCGTCGGCGCGCTCGGCCGGAAGGGATGGAACGACCTTCGCGGCGCACGGCCCGAACCGGACGTCCGACGCATTCCCGCCGTCGTGGGTCCGGGCCTGCCCGCGCTCTCCGATGCCTGCGGCCTCCTGGAGGTTCCCCATCTTGGTTACCGGCGGGTGCGGGAGGCGTTGGTCGAACGAATCCTGTTCGCGCCGGCGAATCCGGTCGCCGCAACCGAATTTGCGGTTGTCTAGGGTCGGTCGAGCATTATCTAATGGCTAGCATTCGGAGCGGAAAGTCGAAGTCGTGAGCAATTTCGGTCGCAATCTCGCTTTGTGGGTCATCATCGGGCTGCTCCTTGTGGCACTCTTCAACCTGTTCCAGCAGCCGTCGGGGCGCGACGCGCAAGTCGGCATCGCGTTTTCCGATTTTCTTTCCGAGGTCCAGAGCGGCCGGGTACGGGAGGTGACCATCAAGGGGCAGGAAATCTCCGGCGTCTACGGCGACGGCCAGGAGTTCCAGACCTTTGCGCCGGACGACCCCCAGCTCGTCGAGCGGCTGACCAGCAACGGGGTCGTCATCAAGGCGCTGCCCCAGGAGGACAACACGCCGTCGCTGTTCCAGATACTGATTTCCTGGTTCCCGATGCTGCTCCTGATCGGGGTGTGGATCTTCTTCATGCGCCAGATGCAGTCGGGAGGCGGCAAGGCGATGGGGTTCGGCAAGTCCCGTGCTCGCCTGCTTACCGAGCGGCTCGGCCGAGTGACCTTCGAGGATGTGGCCGGCATCGAAGAGGCCAAGCAGGAGCTGGAGGAGGTCGTCGAGTTCCTCAAGGACCCGCAGAAATTTCAACGCCTGGGCGGCAAGATACCGAAGGGAGTGCTGCTGGTCGGCCCGCCGGGGACGGGAAAGACGCTGCTCGCGCGCGCCATCGCCGGCGAGGCCAACGTCCCGTTCTTCACGATCTCCGGTTCGGACTTTGTCGAGATGTTCGTCGGCGTCGGCGCCAGCCGGGTCCGGGACATGTTCGAACAGGGCAAGAAGAACGCGCCCTGCATCATCTTCATCGACGAGATCGACGCCGTGGGGCGGCACCGCGGTGCCGGTCTCGGCGGCGGCAACGACGAGCGCGAGCAGACGCTGAACCAGCTTCTGGTCGAGATGGACGGCTTCGAGGCGAACGAGGGCGTGATCCTGATCGCGGCGACCAACCGGCCCGATGTCCTCGATCCGGCGCTGCTCCGCCCCGGTCGGTTCGATCGTCAGGTGGTCGTGCCGAACCCGGACGTGCTGGGGCGGGAGCAGATCATCAAGGTTCATATGCGCAAGGTGCCGCTCGCGCCCGATGTCGATGCCCGGGTCATCGCCCGGGGCACGCCGGGGTTCTCGGGAGCCGATCTCGCCAATCTGGTCAACGAGGCGGCGCTTCTCGCCGCCCGCAAGAACCGGCGGCTGGTCACGATGGCCGAGTTCGAGGACGCCAAGGACAAGGTGATGATGGGAGCCGAGCGCAGGTCCCTGGTCATGACCGAGGAGGAGAAGCGGCTCACCGCCTATCACGAGGCCGGCCACGCGCTGGTCGCCCTGCACGTGCCGAAGCACGATCCGCTGCACAAGGTCACCATCATTCCGCGCGGCCGGGCGATGGGCGTGACCATGTCGCTGCCCGAGACCGACCGGTACAGCCATTCCAAGCTCGAGCTCGAGTCGCGTCTGGCGATGGCGTTCGGAGGACGCGTCGCCGAAGAAATCGTTTTCGGGCCGGAAAACGTGACCACCGGCGCTGGCGACGATATCCGCAAAGCGACCGAATGGGCACGACGCATGGTCACCGAGTTCGGCTTCAGCGACCGACTCGGCCCGCTTCGCTATTCCGAAAACGAGGAAGAGGTCTTTCTCGGCCACTCCGTAACCCAGCGGAAGAATATCTCGGATGCGACGGCCAAAACCATCGACGAGGAGATCCGGCGCCTGATCGAGACCGCCGAGGAGCGCGCGCGCGAAGTCCTCACCGCCCACCGCGAGGATCTCGACCGCATCGCCGAAGCGCTGCTGGAATACGAGTCGCTCTCCGGCGAGGAGATTCAGGGGCTTCTGCGGGGCGAGCCCGTGTATCGGCCCAGCGAGGAAGACAAGCAGTCCGCGGGAAGCCGGTCGAGCGTGCCGTCCTCCGGCGGCGTCCGCAACCGTGGCCGCGAGCCCCGGTCGGACGGCGATATGGAGCCCGAGCCGCAGCCGGGGTCGTGAGCCTCGGTCCCGGCCGCCTTGTGTTTCCGATAGTCACCGCCCCCGTGCTCCGGCAGCGACCGCCCCAAGAGACGACGCCATGGGCCGCCGCCTTCGATACCCTCACCATCGAGACGGTTGGTGCGAACACCGCCTTGATCGTCGCTCCGCTGCGCCTCTTCTGCTGGGCGGGACAGTGAACGCGCTCCCCGCCGCCGCCGCGCCTATCGTGCCGCGCTCGTCCGCCTCGATGCCGTTCTCGCCGGGCAGCGCCACCGTCATGGCGCACCCGATGTCTCGCGATCCCGCCCCGATGCGCCACGTCATGCGCGATCACGAAACTCCACCCGCCCGTAAAACCCCAACGAGTCACCACCGATAGCCGTCGGTACGGAATCTCAGCCGGACTGGAGCGCCGAGCTCCCGCGGGACTTTCCGTTCGACGGGGCTCCGCTGGACGCCCTCGCGATAGAGCCGTCCGGCCTGCTCGTCGGCGATGCGGCGGCGGCGGCGGTGCGGACCGGGGCGGCGCGCCAGATCGCCGGCGGCACCGTCGCGTTCTCCGCATGCATGGTGGTCCTCGCCAACCACGCGCGCGTGGTCCGGAGTGCGGCCCCGCTCGCCGATGTCGAGGCCTGGCTTGCGGGCGAGGCGCCCGCGCTCCGCGCGGCGGGGGCGTCGCGGCTCGAGCTCATCGGTCGGCCGCGCGCCGACTTCGCCGGGCTCGGAATGGATCGCCCCCGCGTGATCGGGGTGGTCAACGTCACCCCGGACAGCTTTTCCGACGGAGGCGACCGGCTGGAGCTCCGGGCTGCCGTCGATGCGGGCCTGGAGATGGCCGCGGCCGGCGCCGACATGATCGATGTCGGCGGCGAGTCGACGCGGCCGGGCGCCGCTCCGGTTTCCCCTGACCTCGAATGCGCGCGCGTCCTTCCGGTCGTCGAGGCGTTGGCGGACCGTGGGGTCCGGGTGTCGGTGGACACCCGCCGCGCCGCGGTCATGACGGCGGTCCTGCGGGCCGGGGCGTCCGTCATCAACGATGTCAGCGCGTTGGGCTGCGATCCGGAGGCGCTCCCCGTCGTCGCGGGGACCCGATGCCCGGTCGTCCTCATGCATATGCAGGGGCGGCCGGCGACGATGCAGCGTCGCCCGCGCTATGTCGATGCGCCCTATGAGGTCTTTCGGTTCCTGGACGCGCGCGCGAGGGAGCTCGCGGCGCTGGGTCATCCTGAGGGTGCGGTCGCGGTCGACCCCGGAATCGGTTTCGGCAAGCGCGACCGTCACAATGCCGCCATCCTCGCCCGGATCGGATCCCTCCATGCGACCGGCTGCCCGGTCGTCCTCGGGGCGTCGCGAAAGAGCTTCATCGCGCGGGCGTCGAAGGGCGAGCCGCCCAAGACGCGGCTCGCCGGCTCGATTGCCGCCGTGACCGCGTCCGCGCTCCAGGGAGTCCAGCTGTTTCGCGTTCACGATGTGGCCGAGACCTGCCAGGCCCTCTCCGTCCTCGGGTCGTTCCTGCGGCCTGCCGGGCGGCAACAGGCCGACCTTTAGCTTGCGGGGGTCTCGACATGCCGGAGCCGTATACGCGCAGGAAGGCGCTCCCGGGGTTTCTGCCCTTTGCCGCCGCTCGCGAATTTCAGGTCGCGCTCCGACAGGCTGCACGAGGCCGGCGCGGTCGCTATGATCCCCGCCTTTGCGGTCGGGGAAGCTGAGGGTAGGGGATGGGGCGCAGGCTCTTCGGGACCGACGGCATCAGGGGGCCGGTCAATGTCGAGCCGATGACCGCCGAGACGGCGCTTCGGGTCGGCATGGCGGCGGGCCGCCTGTTCACCCGCGGCGCGCATCACCACCATGTCGTCATCGGCAAGGACACCAGGCTGTCCGGATATCTCCTGGAGCCCGCGTTGACCTCCGGTTTCGTCTCCATGGGGATGGACGTGATCCTCGTCGGCCCGATGCCGACACCGGCCGTCGCGATGCTGACCCGCAGCCTGCGGGCGGATATCGGCGTCATGATTTCGGCGTCCCACAACCCCTTCCAAGACAACGGCATCAAGCTGTTCGGGCCGGACGGGTACAAGCTGTCGGAGGGGGTGGAGGGCAAGATCGAGGCGGCGGTCGCGGCGGGGCCGGGGGCCGCACGGGCGGCCCCCGCGGATCTGGGCCGCGTGCGGCGGCTCGACGATGCGCTGGGGCGTTATCTCGAATTCGCAAAGAAGGCGTTTCCCAACAGCCTGCGGCTCGACGGCCTCCGGGTGGTGATCGACTGCGCCAACGGCGCCGGCTACAAGGTCGCGCCGCAGGCGCTGTGGGAGCTCGGCGCGGAAATCCTGCCGATCGGCGTCGAGCCCGACGGCGTCAACATCAACGACGGCTGCGGCAGCACCGACACGCGGCCCATGCAGGAGGCCGTGCGCCGCCGCCGGGCCGATATCGGCATCGCGCTCGACGGCGACGCCGACCGGGTGCTGATCGCCGATGAAACCGGCGCGCTGCTGGACGGCGACCAGATCATGGCGACGATCGCCTCGTCCTGGCTCGAGAGCGGACGGTTGAGAGGCGGGGGTGTCGTCACGACGGTGATGTCCAATCTCGGGCTTGAGCATTTTCTCGGGAAGCAGGGGCTCAGCGTCGCGCGGACGCCCGTCGGCGATCGCCATGTCGCCGAGCATATGCGCGCGCATGCCTTCAATGTCGGGGGCGAGCAGTCGGGGCATATCATCCTCAACGATTACGGTACCACCGGCGACGGGCTGATCGCGGCGCTCGAGGTCCTTGCCGTCGTCGTCCGCTCGGGGCGGCCGGTCAGCGCGGCCGGGCGCATGTTCACGCCGCTGCCGCAGCTGCTGCGCAATGTCCCCTATGACGGAGCGAACCCGATCGACGACGATTCGGTGATCGCCGCGGTGACCGAGGGGCGCTCCCGGCTCGGCGCGAAGGGCCGATTGATCGTGCGTAGATCGGGGACCGAAGCGGTCATCCGCGTGATGGGGGAGGGCGGGGACGAGGCGCTGGTCGCCGATGTGGTCGCCGAGGTCGTCCACGCGATAGAACGGGTGGCCCCGCGCGCCGCCCGGTCCGATTGAGGAGGGAGATGGGGGACGGGGCGCGCGGCCGGGTGCTCGTCGTCGCCGGGTCCGATTCGGGCGGCGGCGCCGGCCTGCAGGCGGACATCAAGACGGTCACTGCGCTCGGCGGTTACGCTGCGACGGCCGTGACGGCGCTCACCGTGCAGGATACGACCGGCGTTCACGCTGTCCTTCCGGTCGATCCCGCCTTCATCCAACGGCAGATGCGGGCGGTGATCGACGATATCGGTGTCGACTGCGTCAAGACGGGCATGCTCCACGGTGCCGAGGTGATCGACGCGGTGGCCGAGATCCTGGATGTCCTCCCCGGCGTGCCGGTCGTCGTCGATCCGGTGATGGTCGCCAAGGGCGGCGCCCGCCTGCTCGAACCGGATGCGGTCGCGCGCCTGCGGACCCGGCTCGCGCCGCGGGCGGCCGTGATGACTCCCAATGTTCCGGAAGGCGAGGCGTTGGCCGGGCTCTCGATCGTCGATGCGGAAGCGATGGCGGCGGCGGCTCGCGTTCTTCTCGGCACCGGCTGCGGCGCGGTCTATCTCAAGGGCGGCCATCTCCCGGGGCGCGAGGTCGAGGACCTGCTGCTGACGGCCGGCGGTATCACGACCTTGCGGCGTTTGCGTATCGAGACTCCCCACACCCATGGGACCGGCTGCACCCTCGCCTCGGCGATCGCGGCCGGTCTCGCCCAGGGGTTGGATCTGCACCGCGCCGCGGCGCGCGCCAGGGATTACCTGCAGGCGGCGATCGCCGCTGCCCCGGGGTTCGGAGCCGGGCACGGGCCGGTCTGGCACGGCCACACCGTCGCGCCGTTCGGCCGATAGCCACACCCGCCCGAGCAGCGAGGCGGGGCGGGGTCAGCCGTGCCGGGGCGCGGGCTTCCCGGCGCTTGTCGCGAGCCGGCTCAGCACCTTCTCCCGCTCGTGGTCGTTGATGATGCCGAGCACGACCTTGCGGTAGCCCTCCACGGCCTCGGCGCCGGCCTCGCGATAGGCGCGGGCCAGCCGCCTTCTCTGGCTCTCCGAGAGACGGCGTTCCAGCTCGAGGCCCTCGGCGGTCAGTTCGAGCAGCCTGCGTCGCCGGTCGCCCTCGCCCGGGTTCGCGGTTATGAAGCCCTCGCGGACGAGCTGGCCGAGGACGCGCGACAGGCTCTGCTTGGTGATCTTTAGGATGTCCAGCAGATCCGAGACCATGATCCCCGGGTTGCGGCCGACGAAATGGATGACCCGGTGATGGGCGCGCCCGAAACCGTATTCCGACAGGATCGCGTCGGGTTCCGCGATGAAGTCGCGATAGGCGTAGAACAGGAGCTCCATGCCCTGGCGCAGCTCCTCCTCCCGCAAAAAAAGGGGGTTGAAGCTCGATTTTATGTCAGCCATATTGACTTATATGCCTAAGAACGTTATCCATCGCAAGCAGATTCGATAACAAAATGTCTGAAATAAAATATCTGAAACAAAATCTCCGAGCGGTTCCGTCGGACGCGAGCGGACGGCGGGGGTAGCGCGGATGCGCGAAGGGCGGCAATGATGACTTTCGACGATCGAGACGGGAAGATCTGGTTCAACGGGTCGCTCCGGGACTGGCGGGGCTGCAACCTCCATGTCCTCAGCCACGGACTGCACTATGCGAGTTGCGTGTTCGAGGGCGAGCGCGTGTATGGCGGCCGGGTCTTCGAACTGCGGGCGCATACGCAGCGGCTGATCGACTCGGCGGCGGCGCTGGGCTTTGCAATCCCCTATACGCTGGAGGAGATCGAGCGGGCGACCGTCGACACGGTCGCCGCGCAGGGCTTCGCGGACGCCTATGTCCGCCCTGTCGCCTGGCGGGGCAGCGAGATGATGGGGGTCTCGGCTCAGGACACGTCCATCCAGCTCGCGATCGCGGTCTGGGAATGGCCGTCCTATTTCTCGCCCGATGCGCGGTTGAAGGGGATTCGCCTGCGTACCGCCCAGTGGCGTCGCCCGTCGCCGAAAGCGGCGCCGGTCCATTCCAAGGCGGCCGGGCTCTACATGATCTGCACCCTCTCCAAGCATGCCGCCGAGGCCGAAGGCTATCATGACGCCCTGATGCTCGATCATCGGGGCCGGGTCGCCGAAACCACGGGCGCCAACATCTTTCTCGTCCAGGACGGCGCGCTGCATACCCCGACCCCCGACTGCTTTCTCGACGGGATCACCCGGCGGACCGTGATCAGGCTCGCCAGGGAACGGGGGATCGAGGTCGTCGAGCGCCCCGTCATGCCGGACGAGCTCGCCCGTTCGGACGAGATATTCATCACTGGAACTGCCGCCGAGGTGACGCCGGTCGGGGAGATCGACGACCTGAACTTCCAGGTCGGCTCCGTGACCCGGACGCTCATGGAGGCCTATGACGCCACCGTCCGGGCTGCGGATTAGCGGAAAGACGCCGCTTGGGATCAATCTACGCGCGAAAGGCGGGCAGAACCTCTTCGATACAGCGCTGGAGCTGTTCGCGGGGACGCGGGGAGACGAAGCGGAGGATCGGCATCGTGCAGCCGGCCCCGATATAGGCCGCGATCTTGTCGATCACCGCCTGCGGGGAGCCGTAGGCGAGCCAAGTCTCCGCGCGCTCGGGCGTGATATGACCTGCCCCGTAATATGAGGCGAGGAAGGTCGATGCCTCGGCGAAGGCGCGGCTGCGATCCTCCTCGATATTCACCATCATGTGGAGCGCCCCGTCGAAATCCGCGGGGTCGCGGCCGTTCGCCGCGACGTGGTCGAGGATCCTGGCAAAGCGGTCGCGGAACGTGGCGACCGGCGTGCTGTCGGTCTGCCAGCCGTCGGCATGCGCGGCCACGCGCTCGAGAACGCGGGCGATCACCGCGGGATCGACATCGTCGCCGACGGGGTTGACCGCGAGCAGGATCGGAACCCGGGCCTGCACGGGTTTGGGCTCGAGCGCGACATCCGAGAAACTGTGATAGCGCCCCGCATGGCTGGCTTTGTCCTCCGACCATAGCCGGCGGAGAACGGCGATTCCCTCGACGACACGGCTCGGACGCTCCGCGGACTCGACGCCCATGACGGCCAGCTCATGGGCGAATTGCGGGCCGTCATGGCGTGAGCCGCCGTTGCAGACGGCGAGGATGGTCCTGCCGTTCGACAGGACATCGAGGCTCGCCCACTGGATCGCGAGGAGGATCGGCTCGCGTAGCGGAAAACTCGCCAGGCAGACGGTTCCGAGCTTGACCCGCTCGGTCCGGGCGGCGATCGCCGAGAGGGTCACGATGGCTTCGATCCGCGGCTTCGACAGCAGGTTGTCGCCAACCCAGACGCCGTGGAAAAGACCGGACTCCTCCGCGCTCCGGGCCATGTCCATGAGGTCCTCGAGCGTGCCCCAGTCGAACAGGATCGCGCGGGTCGACAGGCTGAGTCCGAACTTCGCTGTCATCGCTGTCGCTTCGGTGGCGGTCATGGCGCTAATCTCTCCCGGTCGCGCAAGGGCTCGGCGGTCATCCGAGATAGTCCAGCACGGTTCGTGCGACCACGCTGGCGACATCGCGCAAATGGGAGAGCGGCACGAAATCGACATCGAGGATTCCGGCCCCTCCGCCGACTCCGTACATCACCGCCGGCACTCCGGCCGCGCAGAGGCCGCCGGCATCGAACGTCCCCCGGCCGTAGAAGCGCTCGGGCGGCGCGCCGTGCACGGCCTGATGCGCCCGGGTCAGCGCGGCGACTCCCGGATGCGCAGGATCGACGAGGGCCGGCCACATATGGTTCCCCTGCTCGACCGTGACCTCATAGGGCGTCATGTCGCCGATCGCGGCGCGCACCTCCTCTGCGGCGGCCGCCGGATCGTCGCCGGGCAGCAGCCGGCGGTCGACGCGCATGAAGGCGGTCTCGGGCAACGTGTGCGGCGCGAGCGGCGAGAAGGTGAGCTGATAGGGCAGCACATGCCGCCCGCCGAGCTGTGGATGGGTGCCGGGCAGCGCGATCCGCTTGAGCCGGTCGATCGCCTCATGCGCCCCGTCGATCGCGCTCAGCCCGGTCTCGGGCAGGCTCGAATGGACCGCTTTGCCGCGCAGCGTGACGTTGACGTCGACCCGGCCCCGGTTCCCCATGGAAATTCGCTGGCCCGTCGCGGTCATCAGGATCGCGAAGTCCGGCCTGCCGCCGATCGCCTCGAGTATCGCCTCCGAACAGGCGTGGCTGCTCCGCCCTTCGTTGTTGACCGCGACATAGAGGGTGCCGCCCAACGGTACGCGCTCCTCCAGCAGCAGCTTGAGAAGCCCCAGAACGATCGCCTGCCCCGCCTTGTTCTGGCTTACTCCCTGCCCGAAAACGGCAGGCTCCGCGAAGCCCCAGCGCGCCGCGCGGGTGATCTTGCCGGACCACGGATCCGTCATGAGATTATGGTGCTGGACCGGCGTGTAGACCTGGATCAGTAGGGCCTTGCCGCTGCGCCCCTCGCCGTAACGCGCGACGATCTGGTTGCGGTCCGCCTCGACGATGTCGACGCCGCCGAGGGCTTCGAGCCTGGGCCGCAGCACGCCCTGGACATAGTGGACCAGCTTCGGGTCGTCGGGTTCGATGAAGACGTCCGGCCCCAGGGGAACATCGGCCGGAACCCGGGCGAGCGCGCACAGCGTTCCGATCACATGGTGGTGATCCAGTCGATCGAGAATCGTTTCGTCGCTCATCTTCCCGCTCGCCGCGTCGCCGGGAGGGCGGCGAGTCCTAACACCGACCGGGAAGCCGCGCCATAGACCGCACCTGTCGTCGGGTTGCGGCAGGGCCTCGCGACAAATTCTCAGCCGGCCCTTTCCGCATCCCAATACATGGCCTCGATCTTGTGGCCGTCGAGGTCGCGCACGAAGCAGGCGTAATAGGCCGGGCCGTAGGCCGGCCGAAAGCCCGGAGGCCCTTCGTCTTCGCCGCCGGCATCGATGGCCGCATGGTAGAACGCATCGACCGCCTCGCGCGAGAAGGTGAGAAAGGAGACATGCATGCCGTTGGCGACGGTCGCCGGGTTTCGGTCCATGGGGGCCTGAACCCAGAACTCCGGAAACGCCTTGCCGTAAGCTACCGCCATCTCGTGCTCCATGACCCTTCGGGCGCCGATGGCGCCGAGGGCGGCATCGTAGAACGCGGCGGCGCGCGCGAAATCGTTCGTCCCGATCGAGACATGGGCGAGGATCGAGGGGACATCGTCGTTCATATCGGGGGCTCCCCACTTGGTCACGGTCGACGCTGCGCTTCGACGCGGGCGATGAAATAGGTGCAGGCGACGATAATCAGCGCCCCGACGCCGGTCCAGATCGACGGGATCTCGGCGAAGAGGAAATAGCCGAACAGGGCGGCATAGATCAGCCGCATGTTTTCCGCCGGACCGACCGCATTGGCTTCGCCGATCGAGAACGCCTTGAGATAGCAGAAGATGCCGGTGGTGGTCAGCAGACCGATCGCGGCGAGCATGATCCATTCGAGGCCCTCGGGCGTCTGCCACAGCCAGGCCGCCGGGCCGGCGAAAACGAGAATGCCGCCGAGATGGTAATAGAGGAGCACACGGTTGGCCGGCTCCGTCCGTGCGAGCACGCGGATGAGGACATTGGCCACGGCGAAGGCGAACGCTCCTCCGACCGCGACCAACGCCATCGGCTCCATCCCGTCTCCGCCGGGGCGAATCATGACCAGGACGCCGACGAAGCCGAACACCGTAGCCGCCCAGCGGCGACCGTCGACGATCTCGGCGAGGACGACCACCGCGACGAGGGTCGTGAACAGCGGCTTGGAGAACATGATCGCGGTCGCGTCGGCGAGGGGTAGATGAACGATCGAGAGGAATACGCAGAGCTGGGCGGCGAAGGCGAAGGACATGCGCAGTATGTGGAGCCCCAGCCGCGCGGTTTTCAGATCGTGCAAGCCCATGCGCAGGAACATCGGCGCCAGCACGATCATGCCCACCACGTAGCGCGACAGGGCGATCTGCATCGGGTCGAACCTGCGCCCCAGCGATTTCACGCAGATATCCGCCACCGAAAGAACGAATGCGCCGATGCAGAGCCACAATATCCCGCGGAAGTTGGGCGGAAGCCGCGTCCATTGGCGGGTCAGCGCTTCCCTCGCGCCGGTCATGGCGGATCGGGGAGGCGCGAGGCCGCGGCGCGCGACGCGGGGCCGGGGCCGTCCTTCGTCTTCATACCGCCCCTTCCGCGCAGGTTTCGCCCGACATCGACCGGCGCGAACGGCCAGGATGTCGGATCGCGGCGGACGGCAAAGGATCTGACGGTTCGCGCCTCCGCCATGCTAGACTGACGCCCAGGAGACGGTCGCATGCTGGATCGTCGGAGATTCGTATCATGACGGAAAACGCGAAATGACGGAGAACGCAATCCTCCCCTTCGTGCGCAACGCCTGGTATCTCGGCGCCTGGGCGCATGAGCTCGACGAAGGTCTCCTGGCTCGAACGATCATGAACGAGCCCATCGTCTTCTATCGCGACGCTCAAGGCAGGACCGGCGCGCTGGAAGACCGCTGCTGTCATCGGGGCGCGCCGCTGACCCACGGCCAGGTCGTGCCGGAGGGGTTGGAATGCGGGTATCACGGCCTGATCTACGCGACCGACGGGCGGTGCGTCGTTGTCCCGGGTCAGAAGAACGTCCCGCCCCACGCGCGGGTGCGCAGCTACCCGGTCGTCGAACGGAACGGCAATGTATGGATATGGATGGGCGACCCGAGTCTGGCGGACGAGAGCCGGATCGTCGCATATCCGTATCATGACGATCCCGAGAATTGGCCTCACCGCAAGGCGGTGTTTCACATGAAGGCCAACTATCTCTTCATGATCGACAATCTGATGGACCTGACTCATCTGGGCTATGTCCATCGGCACACCATCGGCGGCCAGCCGAGCGCTCACGTCGCCGCGGACATGGAGACCCGGCGCACCGGGACCGGCGCCTATTTCATTCGCTGGCTGCTCGATCACGACCCGCCGCCCACCTACAGGAAGGGAGGCGGGTTCGCCGGCAAGGTGGACCGTTGGCAGGAGTTCGAATATGTCGCGCCGGGCGTGGTCCTCCAATGGTCGGGCGCCCTGGCGGTCGGCAAGGCAGCCAGGGAGAACCGCGACCAGGAAGGCTTCCATCTTCGGCTTCTGCATTGCGCGACGCCGGAGACCGACAACACGTTCCACTACTTCTGGTCGACCTCCAACGGTTACCGCCAGGACGATCCGGCGGCCACCCAGGAGATGTATGACGAGAT
Source organism: Alphaproteobacteria bacterium (assembly GCA_963422565.1). Lineage (GTDB taxonomy): Bacteria > Pseudomonadota > Alphaproteobacteria > MPNO01 > MPNO01. The sequence goes on from OY730228.1 coordinate 26,901, forward strand.
CTATCCGACCTTCATCGAGGACAAGGTCATCATGGAGGCGCAGCAGGAGCGGATCGACATCGACCCGACGCGGCCCTTGGTGAATATCCGCGCCGACAGCGCGCTCGCGCTCGCCCGCATCTCGCTCGGCGAGATGATCGACGCGGAACGGGTGCAGCTCAGCCAGGCCGCCGAATAGGCCGCCTGCCGCCGGCGCCCCCGAGGGCGGCGCCGGCGGCAGGCGAGCCCGATCCGCTCAGGCGTTCTGGGCGAATTCGGGGTTCGTATACTGCGCGTTGTGCGCGAGCATCATCCTGACGAGTTCGGGAAGGCGCTCTTTGGTCGGGACCGGGTCCGTGTCCCAGTGCCCGTAGCGGTCGACGCCCCGCACCAGCGTCGCCGGGCGCCGTTCGAGCGTCGATTTCACATGGGGCGGGATCAGGAAGAAGGAATAGCCGATCCGGACCCTGCCCGAGTCGTTCGGGTAGGAGGCGTGGGCCGTCCGTTCCTTGTGGATCGAGAACTGGCCCTGCTCCAATTCCATGTACACCGCCTTGGCCTCGTCCAGCCCCCGGATGGTCTGCCCGCGCCCCAGCAGGTTCTTCTTCTCGCCCGGTCCATCGCCCGGAGCGTTCTCGTGGGATTCGTCGTGGACATGGCCGATCTCGTGGCTGCGCGGCATCACGCGCAAGCAGCCGTTTCCCTTGTTGGCCGGCGTGAGCGCCAGCCAACAGGTCACCATGTCGTGCGGGTCGCAGCCGAAATAGGCCGAATCCTGGTGCCAGGAAACGAACGAGCCGTCGCCGGCCGGCTTGACCCAGAACCGCGAGCCGAAAGCGAGGATGTCCGGCCCGATAAGGTCTTCCGCCGCGTCGAGGATGTGCGGCTCGCGAACGAGGTCCCAGGCTTGGGGAAAGCAAAGATGGCCCTTGAGCTTGAAGACGCCGGCATTGACGCCCTGCCGCTCTTCGAACGCGTCGAGAGCTTCGAGAAGTTCGTCGCATCGCGATTTGGGTATCCCGTCGACCGGAAAGAGATAGCCCTCGCGGTTGAAGAACTCGATCTGATCTTCGCTCAGGACCTTCGGCATGTCGTCCTCCCCATGGTCGTTTCCCAGCGACGGTCGATCGTAGCATCGCGAGAGGAAAGCTGAACAGGGCGCCGTCGCCCGCCCGATCGTTCAACCCTCGATGCGGGAGAAGTCGGCGAGGTCGGCCATCGTCGTGCGAATCGCGCTCAAGAGCCTCAGCCTGTTGGCGCGCGCGGACGGGTCGGCGCTGTTGACGGTGACGCTGTCGAAGAACGCGTCGACGGGGCGGCGGAGGGCGGCGAGCACGCCCATCGCCTCGTCGAAGCGCTCGGCGGCGATCAGCGGAGCCGTCCGCTCCCGGCTGGTCAGGAGGCGGTCGTGCAGCGCCGTCTCCTCCTCGGTGCTGAACAGGGCCGGCTCGGCCGGGCCGTCATGGATGCGTCCATCCTTCCTCTCCTCGATGGCGACGATGTTGCTGGCCCGGCGATAGGCGGTCAGCAGGTTCGCGCCGTCCTCGTCGGCGAGGAAGCGTTCGAGCGCCGCGGCGCGGGCGCGCAGCCGGACCAGATCGTCTTCGGCGCTCAACGCGAACACCGCCGAGACGAGGTCGTGGCGGACTCCCTGCGCGCGGAGATGGATCCGCAGCCGCTCGGCGATGAACCCCACCAGCTCGTTCTCGACCGCATCTGCGTCGGCGTGGCCGGACCCGGGGCTGCCGAACCCGGCGACGACGGCCTCGTAGCCGCGATAGGCGCTGCGAACGGCAGCGCGAAGGCCGATCCGGATGCCGTTCTCCAGGACCAGACGGACGATTCCGAGCGCCGCGCGGCGAAGCGCGTAGGGGTCGCCGGAGCCGGTCGGCCGCGCGCCGATCGTGAAGAAGCCGACCAGGCTGTCGATCTTGTCGGCGAGCGCGACCGCCGTGCTCAAAGGGTCGTCGGGGCAGGGATCGCTCGGCCCCCTCGGGGCGTAATGCGCGGCGATCGCCCGCGCGACGCTCTCCGTCTCGCCGTCGTGGAGGGCGTAGTGCCGACCTATGCGCCCCTGGAGCTCGGGGAACTCTCCGACCATCTCGGTGGTGAGGTCCGCCTTGGCGAGCCGCCCGGCCCTCCGTGCGGACTCCGCGTCGGCGCCAGCCACCGACGCGGCGATCTCGCCGGCGAGGGTCTCGAGCCGGGCGGCCTTGTCGGCCAGCGATCCGAGCCCCTCCTGAAAGACCATGGTCGCCAGGTCCGCCACCCGGTCGGCGAGCGATCTCCTGCGGTCCTGGTCCCAGAAGAATTTTGCGTCCGACAACCGGGCGCGCAGGACCCGCTCGTTGCCGGCCACGATCTGCGCGCCGCCGTCCTCGGTATCCGCGTTCGCGATCACGACGAAGCGCGGCGCGAGCGCCCCGTCCGGTCGATGGACCGGGAAATATCTCTGATGGGTTCGCATCGCGGCGGTCAGCACCTCGGCCGGCACGGCCATGAACTCCGCGTCGATCCGGCCCATCAGGGGCACCGGCCATTCCACCAGCCCGGCGACCTCGTCGACGAGCCGCGGATCCCGCGCCACCGCGAGACCCTCGGCGGCGGCGAGAGCGTCGCCGCCCTCGACGACGATCCGCCGCCTTTCGGCGGGATCGAGCACGACCCGCGCCGCCCGCAGACGCGCGCGATAGTCCGCGGCCGAGGAGATCGGGATGGGGGCGGGGGCGAGGAACCGATGCCCTGTCGTCACGCCGCCGACCGGCGCGCCGCCGGGCAGGGCGAAGGGGAGCGGCGCGCCGTCGAACAGGCAGAGGCCGCGTTCCAGCGGCCGCACCCAGCGGGCCTGTCCGGTGCCCCAGCGCATCGACTTGGGCCAGGACAGCGCCGCCACGGCCGCCGCCAGGCGGTCCGGCAGCGCCTCCGAGGTCGGCCCGCCGGCTCGCTCGACGACCGCGAACCAGAACACGGCCTTGCCCGAGGCCCGTTGGACGCAGTCCTCGCGCGTGAGGCCGTTGGCGCGGAGAAAACCCTCGACGGCCCGGTCGGGGGCGTCGACGCGCGGCCCCCGCTTCTCCTCCCGGATGTCCGGCCGGCGGCGGGGCAGCCCGTCGACGATCAGAACCAGGCGGCGGGGGGTGACGTAGCTCGTCGACGACTCGAACGACAGACGCGCGCGGGCGAGCTCCTCGCCGACCAGGCGGGCGAGCCGGGCGGCGCCGTCGGCCTGCATGTGCGCCGGGATCTCTTCGGAGAAGAGCTCGAGCAGCAGTTCCGCCAAGGTCAGCTTCCCGGCGTTCGCGAAGCCAGCCAGGCCTCGCAGCAGGCCCTGGCCAGGGCGCGAACTCGCGCGATATAGGCGGTGCGCTCGGTCACGCTGATGGCGCCCCGGGCGTCGAGCAGGTTGAACGCGTGGCTCGCCTTTATGCACTGGTCGTAGGCGGGGAGGGCGAGCCGCCGGTCCAGCATCGCCCTGCATTCGGTCTCGGCGAAACCGAACTGGCGGGAGAGGAGCGCGGTGTCCGCATGCTCGAAATTGTAGGCCGAGAACTCGCGCTCGGCTTGCCGGAAGATGTCGCCGTAGCATATGCCGGCGCCGTTGAAGTCGAGGTCGTAGACATTCTCGACGCCCTGAATATACATCGCCAGCCGTTCCAGACCGTAGGTCAGCTCGACCGAGACCGGATTGCATTCGATCCCGCCGACTTGTTGGAAATAGGTGAACTGGGTGATTTCCATCCCGTCGCACCAGACCTCCCACCCCAGCCCCGCGGCGCCGAGCGTCGGGCTCTCCCAGTCGTCCTCGACGAATCTTATGTCGTGAAGGGTCGAATCGATTCCGAGTGTCGAAAGACTCGCCAGATACAGTTCCTGAGACTGGGGCGGGCTCGGCTTCAGGATCACCTGGTATTGGTAATAATGCTGCATCCGGTTGGGATTCTCCCCATAGCGCCCGTCGCTCGGGCGCCGGCAGGGCTGGACATAGGCGGCGCGCCATGGATCCGGTCCCAGCGCCCTGAGCGTGGTCGCGGGATGAAAGGTCCCGGCGCCGACCTCCATGTCGTAAGGCTGGAGAATCGCACAGCCCTGGTCGGACCAGTAGGCGTGCAGCTTGAGGATCAGGGACTGAAAGGATGTGTCGGTCGCGCCGGTCGACATGATCGCTGGAGGGCTGGGCTCCGCAGGGCGGCGGACCCTACGCGGCTCCATATGGCCGGTCAATCGGGTCCGGTGTCCGGAAGCCTCGAACAGGTCTGAGTCGGGAGGGTAGAAGGGCGGTTTGGGGCTCGCGATGACCCGTTCGGTTTCCGGGCGGGGCTATGCGCATCGTGATCCGCATCTTGCGCAGGTGCAGCCCGGCCGCGCGCGGTGACCGGGTTCAAACGGATGTGAGACGAGGGCCTTGAATTTGGGTTGGGGGTCTCCGGGGTCGTCGGTGATGAACGAGCGGCCGAAGGAGGACCCCCGCAGGTACGAGGCCGGCCCAGTCCGGCTTCCCGGTGGGCGAGGGAAAGCCTTGCTCGGCATCTTCGGTCTTCGTTCTCCCGCCTCCTACCGACATCGCTCGCTACGGGCGGTCGTTCGTGCCGAGATGAGCCTTATCGATGTCGCGTCGTCGGGGATCGGCAGCGCGAGGGGGGTCCTGAAAGACCGTGGCGGCGGGTTCGAACCCGACCCGGTGCTTGCGGATGTTGCTCGCCGCCTTGGCGGGATCCCGCTCGACCGCGGACATGTTCTCCCATCGAGCTGCCCCCCGGTGCCGTCGCCCCGTCTCTCCGACCATTGCCGCCGGGCCGGAAACGCAAAACCTCCAGTGTAGGTTCGCCTCGTCGGGCGGAAATCCAAGCCCCTGAATCCTCCAAGCCGACGGGGGTTTTCTTTTTCTCTATTGCCGAATTACCGAGGAGAGGCTTTCGCTCCGACAACCGGCCTACGGGCAGTCGTGCGGGGCGTTCAGGGGAACGAACGCCCCGCATTTGTGACAACGCGCAAGCTCCTCCGGCTTGTCGCGCACCCTGCGCCTGGTGCGGCGCGGGCGTCTGGGGATGCTGTCCGCCTCTTCCTTTTGCCGCACGCGCTGGTAGCGGGAGACCCAGCGAAAGCCGTACCACACGACGGCGATGACGACCGCGAGCACGATCAGTTTTTGTAGGCCGAATCCGAGCATCCGCGCATCGCTGGTTCGGGGGCGGGCACGGGCCGCGTCCTCAAAGCCCGTAGCGCTTCCAGACGGCCCATTCGTCGAGAGCCGCGATCATTTCGGCGGTTATCGAGGCGGTCGCGCCGCCCTCCGGCCACGCGCGAAGGAACGGAGCGATGCCGAGCCGCCGGCGCAGGCTCGGCCGCTGCCCGATCCAACGCAGCCGGACATCGGTACCGAACCGTTCGTGAAGCACGGAGCGCATCTCGCCGAGCCCGTCCACCAGACCGAGGGCCATCGCCCGCCGGCCGGTCCAGAACGCACCGGAGAACAGAATCTCCTCGGTTTCCTTGAGGCGCCGGCCGCGCCTTGCGCGCACGTGAGACTTGAACGCCTCATGCACCTCGCTCTGCAGGTTCCGCAGATGCGCGACATCGTCTTCCGCCGCCGGTCTGAACGGGTCGAGCATGCCCTTGCGCGGGCCGGCGGAATACAGCCGCCGTTCGATGCCGCAACGCGCGATCAGGCCGTCGAAGCCGAACCCGGCGCTGACCACCCCGATCGAGCCGACGATCGAGTTCTCGTCGGCGAAGATCTCGTCGGCGGCGCATGCCAGCCAGTAGCCGCCGGATGTGGCGACATCCTCGGCAAATGCGAGGATCGGAACCGCGCGGTTCTCCGCGTGCTGACGAATGCGGCGGGAGATTAGCGCACTCTGCACCGGCGAGCCGCCGGGCGAGTTGACCGCCAGCGCCACCGCGGCGAGCCGCCGCGAACGAAACGCCCGGTCGATGGCGCGCTCGAGGCTGTCGATCGTCAGACCCGAGCCGCGGCCCGGTCCGGTTCTGCCGATGACGCCGCCGAGCCGCAGGACCGAGACGAGGGGCGGCCGTTTACGAAAGGGCGACAGACGCCGCCGCGCGGAGGCGATCGGGGTCCCGGGTCCGGTTTCGATCATGAACCATAGATACAGGCGGCGGTGCGGCGCGCCAAGCGGCGGCGGCCTACAGATCGAGTGCGGCACCCCGCAGAACCGCGTTCGCTTCGGCCGTGAAGCCGCCGCCGGGTTCGTGTAGCACCAGCCCGCTGGCGAGCCGAAGCGGTGCGCCGCTCCCCCGGCGGGCGCGCAGGAGAACCCGCTTCGCCACCGATTCTCCGCCGCGCGGCCAGAGGGGAAACACCACGATCTCGCCGCCGCCCGAGGGCAGGGCGGCGAGCAGTTCCGCCAAGCGATCGGCGCGGTGGATCAGGGTGAGAGTCCCCTTCGGGCGCAGCATGCCGAACCCGAAGGACAACCAGTCGGCGATCCCCGCGCCGTCCTCGACCTTGGCGGCGGCGCGGCTCCCGCTCGCCGGCGGGCGCGTTCGTCCGGCCGGCAGAAAGGGCGGGTTCATCATCGCGTGATCGAACGATCCGTCCGTCAGCCGCCTCGGGGGCCGGCCGACATCGCCGGCGAGAAACGCGATCCGATGCGCGAGCGCGTTGCGGCGGGCGTTCGCGGCGGCGAGGCGAACGAGGCCCGGATCCTTCTCCAGCCCGACGATCTCGATATCGGCGACTCGCCGCGCCAGACATAGCGTGGCGGCACCGGCGCCGGCGCCCGCTTCGATCACCCTGTCGCCGGGTCGGGCGGGCACCGCAGCGGCGAGCAGGACGGTGTCGATCCCCGCCCGGAAACCGCGGCGGGGCTGGTCGAGGAGTATCTGCCCGTCGAGCAGCCGGTCGGCGGTGACGTCGTCCGGCCGCGCCGTCACCGCGGCGTCAGTCGCGCGGCTTCCCCGGCGTCGGCGAGGATCCGCCGGGCGCGGTCGAAATCATGCGATGCGACCATGACCCGCCGCGGTATGGCGAGGGTGCTGCCTTCCAGGACGGACATGTGCGAATCGAGCACCACCGGCGCGATCCGTTCGCCGTGCAGCACGGCTTCGAGCCAGGACAGGAACACGAGATCGTTGGTTCTGAGCAGTTCCTTCATCCTGCCCCCGGAGCCGCCCAGCCTTGACCGCGAGTGCGGCCGAATTATGTTCGGGTGGCTGAGTAGCATTTCCGAGCGGGGTGGGCCAATCAGGTGAGTGCGGTCATCGAGCTCGGGCGCAGCCCCTATGCCAGCGGCCGTCCGAGCCTCGATCGGCTGACGGCGCTGACGGCCGCCGATGTCGAGGGGGTCAATCGGACCATCGTCGAGGGCATGCGTAGCCCGGTCCTGCTGATCCCGCGTCTGGCCGGCCATATCGTGGCCGCGGGCGGCAAGCGTCTCCGGCCCATGATCACCTTGGCGTCCGCGCGGCTTTGCGGCTATGAGGGAACTCGGCATATCGGCCTCGCCGCCTGCGTCGAGTTCATCCACACCGCGACCCTGCTGCATGACGATGTGGTCGACGAGAGCGATCTCAGGCGCGGGAGGACGACGGCCAACGCGATCTGGGGCAACAAGGCCTCGGTGCTCGTCGGCGACTTCCTGTTCAGCCGCTCCTTCGAATTGATGGTCGCCGACGGGTCGCAGGAGGTGCTGCTCATCCTGTCGGAAGCGTCCTCGGTCATCGCCGAAGGCGAGGTGCTCCAGTCGATGACCACGAACGATATCGAAACGACCGAGGAGGATTGTCTCGAGGTCATCAGCTCCAAGACCGCCAAGCTGTTCGCGGCGGCCGCCGAGGTCGGCGCGGTGGTCGCCGAGCGCGGCGAGGAAGACAGGGCCCGGCTGCGTGCCTTCGGCCATGCGTTCGGCATGGCCTTCCAGCTCATCGACGATATGCTGGACTATTCCGCCCGGCAGGCCACACTGGGAAAGACCGTCGGGGACGATTTCCGGGAAGGCAAGGTCACGCTCCCCGTCATCCTCGCGCTCAGGGAAGCGGAGGAGCCGGCGCGCGAGTTCTGGCGGCGGACCATCGAGGATGTCGAGCAGAAGAAGGGCGATCTCAAGCGGGCGATCGCGATGCTCGAGCGTTCGGGTGCGCTCGCCGCGACGTTCGAGCGCGCGCGCGGCTATGCGGCGGAGGCCGCCCGCGCTCTGGAGGGATTTCCGGATTGCGATCCCCGCGCCGCGCTGCGCGAAGCGGTGGATTTCGTCATCGCCCGCGACCACTGACCCGGCGGCGGCGGGGAAGCCGCGGCGCCGTGTTGCGAAGCGTCCCTGCGGGCGGCTATAAGTCCGCTCCGCGACCGGTCGGAGTGTAGCTCAGCCTGGTAGAGCACTGTCTTCGGGAGGCAGGGGCCGGTGGTTCGAATCCACTCACTCCGACCAGCCCCGCGCCTCGGCCCGGCCTTCAGAAGCCGATCATGTCGTCGTAGAGCGGCAGGCGCTTGACCGGGTAGACGGGCTCGGTGCCCGGCCCGGACGGCTCAGGAAGTAGACGCCCCGTTTCTCCCACTCTTTCGGCGTGCGCGGCTCGCCGCCGGTGTGGTCCGCCGCTGCCCGCGGTTCACGAATCGGACCGGCGGGAAAAGGCCGGCGAACGACTGCCTTTCCTCGTCCGAAATCCCTCTGGACGACGCTATTGCCTACGCGCGCCGAAAGCGCCTGCGAGACCGATGTTGGCGACGGCTTGCCCGTCCTCGTTCCGGTCGTGCTCGTGGCTGCCGAATGTGCAGGCGACGCCCGTCGGGTGATCGGTCGGCGCTGCCCCGTTGCCGTAGAATATCCCGTGCCAACTGCCGGACCATTCCTGCTTGCCCACGCTGGCCTTGGTCGCACCGCCGATCTGCCCTCCGCGGAAGGGGCCGGGGTTGTTGTTGCATGCCCTACAGGGCGTATCGAAGATGTTGGTCGAACCCGGCCTAACACCGAAGGCTGCGGGCAAGGAAGCGTATGCGTATGCGCCCGATGTCAACGCCACCGTCTCCGGCAGCGACGAGGCCACGTCGTGGTCGAACGCGAAGTTGCTCACCTCTCCGTCGATGAAGCCGGTGGCGCTGTCATCGCCGAAGTCGGCTTCCAGCGTGACGTCGCTGTCGAACGACCCGACCGTCGGGTCGTTCGACAGCGCGTTCACGTAATATGCACCTGTCGCGGCGCCCTTATAGGTCGCTTTCCTCGTGAGACCTGCGAGATTGGCCGCCTCGAACGGATCGCCGCTGCTCCCGAACACGCCGAACTCGTAAGGGTCCGTGTCCGTCACGTCGTCCGGTTCGTAGATCCAGTAGCCGAACGCCAGATAGTCGGGTTGGGCACCGTTACCCAACTCGCTCGGGGTTACCGTCTTAGGCTCTCCGCCTCCCCCGCCGCTACGGCCGACCGGCGCCGGAGCGGGACAGCTTGGTCGATCGAGGTGGCGACGCCAAGGCGCGACCCTCGCTTCCACTCGAAACTGCGGCTCGCGGCTCCATAGTCCCGCCAAACGGCATCGTCGGCAGCGACGCGCCGGCGAGTCGGCGCCCTATCGACAGGGCAAGCCGTTCGAACGCTTTTTCGATACGCTCGAACGCATTCGTGCCCTCGCCACAGGGCACGATCAACGCGCTCGAAACGTCTTCTCCGCCTTCGCCGGCATCGGGCTGTAGCGGCATCACGACGAGTCCGGGATTCGCGAAGCGGCGGGCCGAGACCGCGCCGTCCGGGATCAGCCTCCGTCCTCCCGCACGGCACCGTCGTCGAGCAGAAGCTTGCGGTCCAGGCGGGCGGCGAGGCCGGCGTTGTGCGTGGCGATCAGCGCCGCCATCCCCCGGTCGCGGACGACCTCCAGCAGCAGCCCGAAGACCGAGTCCGCGGTCGCCTGATCGAGATTGCCTGTGGGTTCGTCGGCGATCAACAGGATCGGGTCGTTCGCCAGTGCCCGGGCGATGGCGACGCGTTGGCGTTCGCCGCCCGACAGCCGCGCCGGCCGATGACCGGCGCGATCGGCGAGCCCAACTTTGTCGAGGAGGTGGGCCGCCATGCGCCGCGCGGCGCGGCGTCGCGTCCCGGCGACCATCTGCGGCAGTACGATGTTCTCGATCGCCGAGAACTCGGGCAACAGATGGTGGAACTGGTAGACGAACCCGATCGAGCGCCGCCGCAGCTCGGTGCGCCGTTCGTCGCCGATGCCGGCGCAGTCCTCGCCGGCCAGGTGGATCCGGCCTGCGGTCGGACGGTCGAGCAGCCCGGCGATATGGAGAAGCGTCGACTTGCCCGCTCCCGAGGGGCCGACCAGAGCGGCCGTCTGGCCGGGGAGGATCGAGAACGATGCGCCGCGCAGCACCTCGAGACCGCCGCCCGCCTGGGGGTAGGTCTTGCGGATATCGACGAGCTCGAGCCGCGCCGCGGGGCTATCCATGGCGGCGCAGCCCCTCGACCGGATCGAGCCGGGCCGCGCGCCAGGCCGGGTACAGCGTCGCGAGCAGCGACAGGCAGATCGACATCGCGACGACGCTCAGGACATCGTCGAGCTGGACCTTCGACGGGAGCCGGGACAGGAAATAGATCTCGGCGGCGAACAGATCCGTGCCGGACAGGCTTTCGAGCCAGCCGCGCACGACCTCGATATTGTCGGCGAAGGCCAGTCCGAGGGCGAAGCCGATCAGCGTTCCGAGCACCCCGATCGATGCGCCGGCGAGCAGGAACATGCGCATCACCGAGCCGCGGCTCGCGCCCATCGTGCGAAGGATCGCGATGTCCGCGCCCTTGTCTTTCACGAGCATGATCAGGCTCGAGACGATGTTGAAGGCGGCGACGAGGATGATCAGGGTAAGGATGAGGAACATCACGTTGCGCTCGACCTCGATGGCGTTGAAGAACGTGGCGTTCGCGCGCTTCCAATCGACGATTCGCACCTTGCGGCCGGCGGCGGCGCGAAGGTCCTCGGCCAGCGCTTCGGCGCGCTCGGGCCGGTCGAGAAAGACTTCGAGCCGGGTCACGCCCGCGCCCGATCGGAAATAGAGTCTCGCCGCGTCGAGAGGCATGAAGACGAAGCCGTTGTCGTAGGTGAACATGCCGGCCTCGAAGATCGCCGCGATCCGATAGGTCTTGACGCGCGGAACGGTGCCGAAGACGGTGGCTCCGGTCTGCGGCGAGATCAGGCGCAGCCTGTCGCCGACGGCGAGCCGGTAGCGGTCGGCGAAGCGGGTGCCGACCATGACCGCGTCGGATCCGCGAAACGCGGAAAGACTCCCGTCCCGGATGTTGTCGGCGATCGCGGTCCGTTTCGCGACATCCGCCGGGCGAACGCCGCGCACGAGGGCGCCGCCAGCGACCCGGTTCGCGGTCGCCAGGACCTGCCCCTCGACGATCGGGGCGACGCTGCGCACGCCGGGAATGGCGGCGAAACGTTTGGCCAGGCTGTCGAACTCGGTGAGCGCGGCGCCCGCCGCGCGCACTCCGAGATGTCCGTTGAGCCCCAGGATGCGCGACATCAGCTCGGCCCGGAATCCGTTCATGACGGACATGACGACGATCAGGGTCGCTACGCCCAGCGCGATCCCGGCCAGCGAGAACGCCGCGATCACCGAGATGAAACCCTCCTCTCGGCGGGCGCTCAGATAGCGGAAGGCGACCATCCGCTCGATGGGGGAGAACATCGGGGTCGATCCCGGATCGTCGAACTTGGGCTCGGAAACGCGCGGCGGCGGTCGTGGACGGCGCGCCGTCAGGGGATCAGCCGCGCGAGCGCCGACTCTCCCGAGATCTCCGCGCGCGCGCTGGAGTCGCGGCGCCGGAGCTCGACCACGCCGTTCCCGATCCCGCGCGGGCCGACGACGAGCTGCCAGGGCAGGCCGATCAGATCCATGTCGGCGAACTTGGCGCCGGCGCGATCCTCGCGATCGTCGAGCAGCGTCTCCACACCGGCGTCGTTCAGCTTGGCGTAGAGCGCCGCGCAGGCGTCGTCGCAGCCTGCGTCGCCGACCTTGAGGTTGATCAGCCCCACCTTGAACGGCGCCACGCTCTCCGGCCATTTGATGCCGGCGTCGTCGTGATGGGCCTCTATCACGGCGCCGACCAGACGCGAGACGCCGATCCCGTAGGAGCCCATCTCGAGATGGATTTCCTCGTCGTCGGGTCCTCTGACCGCGGCCCCCATCGGCCTCGAATATTTGGTCCCGAAATAGAAGATATGCCCGACCTCGATCCCGCGCGCCTCGACAAGGCGGTCGCCGAGCGCCGCGGCCGCGGCGGGATCGTGCTTTTCGTCCGTCGCGGCGTAATGCCGTGTCCAGCTCTCGACCTCGGGCGAGAGATCGGCGTCGTAGTCGATCGCGTCGGCGAGCGCGTCCCGCTCGATCAGGGCGCGGTCGCAATAGACCGCGCTCTCTCCGGTCCCGGCGAGGATGATGAACTCGTGGCTCAGGTCGCCGCCGATGGGGCCGGTATCGGCGCGCATCGGGATCGCCTGGAGGCCGAGCTGGGCGAAAGTCCTAAGGTAGGATATGAACATCTTGTTGTAAGACCTTTTGGCACCTTCATAATCCAGGTCGAAAGAATAGGCGTCCTTCATCAGGAACTCGCGCCCCCGCATGACTCCGAAGCGCGGCCGGAGCTCGTCCCGGAACTTCCATTGAATGTGGTAGAGCGTCTTCGGCAGCGCCCGGTAGCTCCTGACGTAATGGCGGAAAATCTCGGTGATCTGCTCCTCGTTGTCGGCCCGTACAGGAGGTCGCGGCCGTGGCGGTCGACGATCCGCAGCATCTCGGCGCCGTAGTCGTCGAAGCGCCCGCTCTCGCGCCACAGATCGGCCGATTGGATCGTCGGCATCAGCATCTCCTGGGCGCCCGACCGATCCTGCTCGGCGCGGACGATCCGTTCGATGTTCCGCAGGGCCCTCAGACCGAACGGCAGCCAGGAATAGATGCCGGCGCCCGCTTGCCGGATCAGCCCCGCGCGCAGCATGAGGCGGTGAGAAACGATCTGGGCCTCGGCCGGTACGTCCTTGGATGTAGGGAGAAAAAATCTGGAAAGGCGCATCCGATCCTCTCGCGGTCCATCCGACCCGCCCGCCGCAGGCCGGCGGACCATAGCGCAATCGCGATGCGGGTGGAATCGGCGGCTCGGCCGCCGTCTCCCGGAATCTTGCGATTCCGTCGAGGCCGATCCTATACTCTCGCCGCCGACCGACAGGGACTGCCGTGGTGGGTAGGATCGAGCTGCCGAAGGGCTACAGGCCGACCGAGAGAGAGCCCTTCATGAACGCCCGGCAGCAGGAGTATTTCCGCAGACGTCTGCTGTCCTGGCGTGCGGAGTTGGTCCGCGAGTCGTCGGCGACGCTGCAGCATCTCCAGGAACATCACTCGGCGCCGGCCGACCTCGCCGACCGGGCCAGCATGGAAAGCGTGCGTTCGGTCGAGCTGCGGACGCGGGACCGCGGCCGCAAGCTTATCGCAAAGATCGATCGCGCCTTGGAGATGATCGACGAAGGGACCTACGGATACTGCGCGGAGACGTCCGAGCCGATCGGCATAAAGCGGCTGGTGGCGCGGCCGATCGCGACTCTCAGCCTCGAGGCGCAGGAACGCCATGAACGGCGCGAACGCGAATTTCGCGATGACTGACCGGCGGCCCGGTCCGCGATCGCGCCGGGCGGAGATAGCGTTCGATCAACGTCACCGCTTCCTCCGAGTCCCATTCCGCATGGCCGACGAGCCGCCCGACCTCTCGACCGTCGCGGCCGACGAGGAGGGTCGTCGGCAGCGCGCGCACCCCCGCGGCCCGCGCGGTGGCCCCGCGCGGGTCGCGGTAGACCGCGAGGCGTTCGAGGCCGTGGGTTTCCAGGAACGATGCGATCCGGTCCCAGCCGTGGCGGTCCTGGGAGAGCGCGAGGACGGTGAGATCGGTTCCCGCGAGCCGGTCGCTCAGACGCAGGAGGGACGGCATCTCGCGCCGACAGGGGGCGCACCAGGTCGCCCAGAAATTGACGAGAACGACTTTGCCGCCGAAGTCTTCTAGCGTATAGCTCCTGCCGTCTCGATCCAGGAACGGCGTGTCGGGCGCGCGCGCCGTCGGAGAAGCGAAGGAGAAGTTCTGCATCCAGCCGGTCGGCGGCGCCCCCCCGTCGCCGCCCTCGGCGGTCGGGTGGAACGCGCCGGCGAGGATCGCCGCCGCCGAAGCGGCCGCAAGCCGCCGCAGACTCGGCGAACGTGTGCGGCGTTTCATGTCACGGGAGTCTCAATGAGCATCAAGCCTTCCAGCACGGGGCGGAACCGCGCGCTCTGGGGCGGCCGGTTCTCCTCCGATCAAAGTGCGCTCCTGGAGCAGATTAGCGCCTCGATCGATTTCGACAAGCGGCTCTACGCCGAGGACATCGAGGGGTCCAAGGCGCATTGCGACATGCTGGTGAAAACCGGGATCGTCGCCGCCGAGGACGGGGGACGAATCCGGGACGGGCTCGATCGGATATTGGCCGAGATCGAAGCCGGGGCCTTCGACTTTTCGCGCGCCCGAGAGGATATCCACCTCAATGTCGAGGCGCGGCTGACCGAGCTGATCGGCGATGCGGCGGGGCGGCTGCACACCGCGCGCTCGCGCAACGATCAGGTCGCGACGGATTTGCGGTTGTGGCTCCGACGGCGCATCGCCGAGACCGATACGGCGCTCGCAGGGCTCCAGTCGGTGTTGATCGCGCGCGCCGAACGGCATGCCGCCTCGGTGATGCCGGGCTTCACCCATCTCCAGACGGCGCAGCCCGTAACGCTGGGCCACCATCTTCTCGCCTATGTGGAGATGTTCGGGAGGGATCGCGGCAGGTTCGCGGACGCGCGCAAGCGGCTCAACGAATGCCCGTTGGGAGCGGCCGCGCTCGGCGGCACCTCCTATCCGATCGACCGCGATATGACCGCCCGCGCGCTCGGTTTCGATCGGCCGGCGGCGAATTCGCTCGACGCGGTCTCGGACCGCGACTTCGTTCTCGAATATCTCGGTGCCGCCTGTCTGACGGCGGGGCATCTCTCGCGCCTCGGGGAGGAGCTCGTCCTCTGGTGCTCGGCGCAGTTCGGGTTCGTCGCGCTCGGCGACGCGTTCACCACCGGCAGTTCGATCATGCCCCAGAAGCGCAACCCCGACGCGGCGGAGCTGGTCCGCGCGAAGACCGGACGGCTCTTCGGCGCGCTGACCTCGGTGCAGGTGGCCATGAAGGGTCTGCCGCTCGCCTATTCGAAGGACATGCAGGAGGACAAGGAACCCCTGTTCGATGCCGTCGACACGCTGGCGTTGGCGATCGCGGCGATGACCGGGATGATCGCCGATGCGCGGTTCGAGACCGGCGCGATGCGGGCGGCGGCGGAGCGGGGGTTCGCGACCGCGACCGATCTTGCCGACTGGCTCGTCCGCAGCCTCGACGTTCCGTTTCGCCGCGCCCATCGGATCGCCGGCGAGCTGGTCAGGAAGGCGGAGGAGGCGGGGTGCGGCCTGGGCGACCTTCCGTTGGAGACCCTGCGGAGCGTCGAGCCCCGATTGACGGCGGCGGTCTTCGACGTGCTCGACATAGATCGGGCGGTGGAGAGCCGCGGCAGCTACGGCGGTACGGCGCCCGACCGGGTCCGCGCGGCGGCGGCGGCGGCCCGGGAGCGCTATCTGTGAACCGGCTCGTGAACCGGCGCGGTTGGTTCCGCTGGCTGTCGGCGGCCGTCCTGGCCGGCCTCCCCGGCTGCGGCAGGAAGAACGACCCGAAGCCGCCCAGGGAAGAGGCGGAACCCTATCCGCGACGCTATCCGAGGTGACCGCGTTCGCCTATCGCGGCGGCGTTCTCCATGCCGAGGCGGTATGTTTGGAAGACATCGCCGGAGACGTGGGCACGCCGGTCTACGTCTACTCGCAGACCGCCATCGAGCGCGCCTATCGCAGCCTCGCCGACAGTATCGACGCGCGGATATGCTATGCGGTCAAGGCGAACTCCAACCAGGCGGTGATCGCGACCCTGGCCCGGCTCGGGGCCGGCGCAGACGTGGTCTCGGGCGGCGAGCTCGCGCGCGCCATCGCCGCAGGCGTCCCGCCTGGGGAAATCGTCTTCTCGGGCGTCGGCAAGACCCGGGAGGAGATAGCTCGGGCGATCGCGCTAGGCGTCGGGCAGATCAATGTCGAATCCGAACCCGAGCTGCGGGCGGTTTCCGAGCTGGCATGCGCCGCGGCGCGCAGCGCCGTCGTCGGAGTGCGGGTCAACCCTGACGTGGATGTCAACACCCACCGGAAGATCGCGACCGGCGGCCGACTGCACAAGTTCGGAATCCCCTATCAGGACGTGGCCCGCCTCTACGCCCAGGCGCACGGCTTGCCCGGGCTTCGCGTCGCCGGGCTGGCCGTCCATATCGGCTCCCAGCTTCTCGACCCCGCGCCTTTCGAGCGGGCCTATCGCCGCCTGGCCGGGCTGGTCTCGGCGCTGCGCGCGGACGGTTTTTCGGTGGAGAAGCTGGATCTCGGAGGAGGGCTCGGGATCGCCTATACCGCCGAGCGGGCGCTCGACCCGACGGTTCTGGCGGATGTCGTGGCCCGCACCTTGGGCGGGCTCGGCTGCGCGCTGGTCGTCGAGCCCGGGCGCTATCTTGTCGGCAATGCGGGCATTCTCCTCACCCGGGTGATCCTGACCAAGAGGACGCCGGGCAGGACCTTCGTCGTGGTGGATGCCGCGATGAACGATTTGCTTCGCCCGACCCTCTACGACGCCGTTCACCCGGTGATGGGCGTCCGGCGGGCGCCGCCCGACGCGCGCCGTGCGGCCGCGGACATCGTGGGACCCGTCTGCGAGACCGGAGACGTGCTTGCGACCGCCGTCGAGCTGCCGTCTCTCGCGGCGGGAGACCTGCTGGCGATCGGCGGCGCGGGCGCCTACGGCGCGGTGATGGCGTCCAGCTATAACGGCCGCGCGCTTGTCGGCGAAACGATGGTGTGTGAAGATCGATTTGCCGTGATTCGGCCGCGGCTGGATCCTGCGGAGCTTCTGGCGCTGGATCGGCTGCCGCCATGGCTGTCCGGGCCGAAGGCGGGCTAGGCCGGGGAGGGGACGCTCGATGACGGCGGAACCGGGTACCCAAAGCGGGCAGGGCGCGGCGGGCCGTTCGCTGCCGGGCGGCTATCGCTTCCGGATCGGCCTCGCTCTGCTGGTCATCGGCTGGGAGCGCCTCTGGCGTGCGCTGTGGCCGGTCCTCGTGCTCGCGGCGGTATTCGCGGCCCTGGCTTTGCTCGGGCTGCCGCCGCTGCTCCCCGGCTTTCTCCATGCGGCGCTGATCGCCGGCTTCGCATGCGGCTTCGCGGTGCTGCTCTGGTACGGGGCCGCGTCGCTCGTCCTGCCCCGGCGGGCCGAGGCGCGCCGCCGGATCGAGCTCGGCAGCGGTCTCGCGCACCGACCGCTTCAAGCCCTCGACGATCGCCTGGCCGAAGGCGTCGGCAGCGACGAAGCGCGGCGGCTCTGGCAGGCCCATCGGGCGCGGATGCGGGCGTTGGCGAAACGGCTCAGGGTCGGCTTTCCCGAGCCCGGCCTCGCCGCGCGCGATCCGCTCGCCCTGCGGTTTGCCGCGGCTCTGCTCATGTTTGTCGCCCTGTCCGGCGGCTGGTCCGAGGCACCGCAGCGGCTGCGCGCCGCGCTGTCACCCGATCTGCTTCCGGCGTCGACCGCGCCTCCTCCGGTTCTGCAGCTCTGGATCACGCCGCCCGCCTATACCGGTCTGGCCCCGATCTTCCCGAGCCGGATCGCCTCGGCGCGGCCCGAAGCGGCGGACCTCCCCGCGGAGGACGGCACCGAGGACGCCTCGGTCATACGGGTGCCCGCAGGGAGCGGCCTGACGGGGCGGCTGTCCGGCGGTTCCGGGCAGGCCTCCCTCGTCCTCGGCGAGGAGACGTTGCCCTTCGAGCCGGTCGATGCGCGCAACGCGGCGATCGAAGCGCCGATCGGCGCTTCGGGGCGGCTCGCGGTCCTCCAGGGGGAGCGGGTCCTTGCCGAATGGCGGGTCGCGCTGATCCCCGATCGCCCGCCGGAGATCGGCTTCACCGATCCGCCCGCCGCCACCCGGCGGCAGGCATTGTCGATCTCGTTCGCCGCGGCGGACGATTACGGGATCGAAGAGGTCGGGGCGGAGATCAGACGCAGCTACGAACGCGGCGCCGTGATCGGCAAGGAGGTTGAGGCGCTCGATCTGATCCTGCCCGACGCCGGCCCGAGGTCGGCGAAGGAGACCAGCTATCACGATTTGACGCCTCATCGCTGGGCCGGCCTGCCCGTCGTCGTGCGGCTGTGGGCGGCCGACGCCCTCGGGCAGACCTCGTTCAGCGAGGACGCCGGTCTGGTCCTGCCCGAGCGCGATTTCCGTCACCCCGTCGCGCGCGCGGTGATCGCCGAGCGCAGGCGGCTGGTGAACGAACCGGTTCCGCGTCGGTCGATCGCCGACGCCTTGGCCGGAATCGCCGCCAGACCCTGGGAGTTCGGGCACGATATAACGGCGTTCCTGGCGCTCTCCAGCGCCCATGCCCGGCTAAGACATGACGGCAGCGGCGACGCGTTCGGCTCGGTCGGAGACCTTCTTTGGGAGACGGCGCTTGGGATCGAGGAGGGCCGGCTGTCGCTCGTGGAGCGCGAGCTGCGCCGGGCGCGCCGCGCCCTCGCCGAGGCCCTGGCGCGCGGCGCCCCGGACCAGGAGCTCGACCGGTTGATGGACGAGCTTCAACGGGCGGTCGAGCGCTTCGCCCGCGAGCTCGCCGAACGGCTTCGCCGCCGGCCCGACTCGACGCGGGACATGCAGTTCGACCCGCGAATGGGGCTCCTAGAAGCGACCGACCTGCGGCAGATGATGGAGCAGATGCGCGATCTGCTCCGGGCGGGCGCCCGCGACGCCGCCCGCGAGATGCTCGCCCGGTTGCAGAACCTCCTGGAGAATCTTCGCGCCGGGCGCCCGATGCCGATGAACCCGCAGATGCAGGCCGGGAGCCAGGCTCTGAGCGACCTTCAGAAGCTGATCCGGCAGCAGACGGAGCTCATGAACCGAAGCTTCGGACAGTCCCGGTCCGGGCGCGGGCCGCAGCCGGGCGAATCGCGCAGCGGGGCGGCGACGCAGCGCGCGCTTCGCGAGGCGCTGGAGAGGCTGCGCGAGGCGTTGCGCCGGGCGGGCATGCTCGATCCTCGGGGCGGCGCCGAGCAGGCCATGGACGGGGCCGGTCGGAATATGGGCGATTCGGCCCGGGCGCTGGACCGCAACGCGCCCGGCGACTCGGTCGGACCCCAGGGCCGCGCGATCGAAGCACTGCAACGCGCGGGCAGCGGGATCGTTCGGCAGATGATGGAACGGGTCGGGCGCGATAACGGAATGGGGCTCGGCCAGCAGTTCGTGCCGGCGCAGCATCGCCGCGATCCGTTCGGCAGGTTCTCGCCGGACCGGGGAGGCGCGGACACACGGGACCTGACGATCCCCGATGCCGGTGCGGTTCGGCGCAGCCAGCGCATCCTCGAGGAGCTCCGGCATCGGTCCGGGCAACGCCAGCGGCCGTCTTACGAGCTGGACTATATCGAGCGATTGCTGCGCCGGTTTTGAGCGTCCGTCCACGCGGCGTCTGCGCTCAGTCGTCGAGCGCCGCGATATGTGGAAGGCCGCGATAATGATGGGCGTAGTCGAGGCCGTATCCGACGACGAATCGATCGCCGATTCGGAAGCCGCAGAAATCAGCTTCGATCTCGACGCTGCGCTTTCCCGTCTTGTCGAGCAACAGACAGGTCTTGACGTGTCTCGCGCCCCGATCAAGCAGGAGACTCCGGGCGAAAAGGAGGGTCCGGCCCGATTCCAGTATATCGTCGATCAACAGGACATCGCGCCCTTCCACGCTTTCCGAAATGTCGCGCGTGAGCAGGACCTCGCCCGAACTCGTGCTGCCGGCGCCGTAGCTCGACAGGGTCATGAAATCGACCTGGGCCTCGACGCCCGCACGCTCCAACGCTCGAATCAGGTCGGCGGCGAATACGAAGCTTCCCTTCAGAATGACGATCGCCAGGATATCCCGTGGCATCGTCGCGGCGATCTCGCCGGCCAACCCGCCGACTCGATGCGCGATGTCCGTCTCGGCGATCAGAACCTCGATCGCGTTCCTGGATCTGGGCATGTCATCTCGCTTCGTGAAAGAAGACAGAAATTCGCTCCGCCGCTTCGACCGGGGCGTCGAGTTCGGCTTCGAAGCCGACATGCTGGAACGCGGCCAGTCTCTCGACCGGCGGGGCGAATGTCCACCTCTGGACCGGACGGTTCTCGGCGTCGAAGAGCAGGACGCGAATGAGCGGGACGTCGCGTGCGGAGCCGATCGTGTTATGGATGCGCCCGGCGACGCGGAGGCTTTTCCGGTCGCCGGTCACGCTCGCGTTGGCCGGCGAAACGCCGAGATGGAGGCCCAGGCCGACCGGACCGCGCCCGTCGGCGACCGTTCCCAAACGGGCGGCCAAGCCGGGCCATGCGGATCTTAGGGTTCCCGCGCTTTGCAGCCCCATCCATCCGAGGGCGGCCAGGAGCGCAGCCGCCGCGGCAAATGCGGGCCAGCGCCGCCGGCGTCTTCGGCTCTCCGACGGCGTCCCGCGGTCTTCGGGTGCCTCCGCCCGCCCGGCGGGCCAGCACGCACCGCATCGTCCGCAGCGCACGCGGCGGCCGTGAGAACCGATCTCTTCGGCGTTGGCCAGAAATCGCGTGCTGCAGCTCGGACAGGCGAGGATCATCCCGTCTCGAAGACATGGAGGACGGTGCCGGGCAGTTATAGGTCGCGCGTCGGCGGCGGACAAGGTTTCCCGCCGGGCCGGCAATACGGCGGCGCCTGGCGCGTCCGCAGGCTCTACGCCGCTGTCGGCAACGCCGATGCCATGACCATGCCCGAGGCGCGCGCCGCGCCCCGATGTGAACGACGGCAGCGATTTGCTACTTTGTGCTTCCTGTAATCATGCTCGGAAGTCGTGCGGTGGTTCGGGAACCGTTTCCGCAGCTGCGCGGCGGGCGCCGCCGCGCCGCTCCGCATCGTCGTCACGGCTCCGGCGCTTCGGTGACGGGATGAGAGTTCTGCGTTCGCTGCTCTTCGATGGCGCCTTCTACGGCCTGACCGTGCTGTTCGGCATCGTCGCGCTGCCCGCGCTGGCGGGCCCGAGGGCGCTGTCGGTTCGCGTGGGCCGGGTATGGGCGGGGGCGGTTCTCGCCTTGTTGGCGCGGACGGTCGGGATCACCTGCAGGATACGCGGCGAGGCGCACCGCCCGCCCGGCCCCGCGATCTACGCGTTCAAGCATCAATCCGCCTGGGAGACGCTGGTGCTCGTGCGCTTGTTCGCGGACCCCGCGATCATCGTCAAACGCGAGCTGTTCGGTATTCCGATTTTCGGGTGGTTCCTGGCCCGTCAGGGCATGATCCCGATCGATCGGCGCACCGGGGCGGCGGCGGTGCGCCGGACATGCGTCGCTGCGCGGGAACGGCTCGCCGACGGGCGCGACATCGTCGTTTTCCCCGAGGGAACGCGGACGCGGCCCGGCGCGGCCGGGCGCTACCGGCCGGGCGTCGCCGCGCTCTATCGCGACCTGTCGGTTCCGGTGGTACCAGTGGCCCTCGATTCTGGCCTCTACTGGCCGCGGCGTTCGTTCGTGAAGCGTCCGGGCTGCATCACCCTCGCGTTCCTGCCGCCGATCGCGCCCGGCCTCCCTGTCCGCGACTTCCTGCGGCGTCTCGAAGAGCGGATCGAGTCGGAGACCGCCAGGCTCCTCGAGGCCGAACCGGGTCCCGGCTGAGGCCTCCGCCGAGCGCTACTCGGCCGCCTCGCGCATCGCGTAGGGGTTCTCGATCCCGAACAGCCGCGCGGCGTTCTCGCCCAGGATGTTGCGCTTCTGGCGTTCGCCCAGGAACGGGAGGTCCCAGATCACCGACGGCCCGTCGAAGTCCCAATGCGGCCAGTCCGAGCACCAAAGGAGCTGGGTGTCCGCATTGATCGCTTCCAACGTGGCTTCGAGAAGTTTCGGATGATGCGCCTCGAGAGGCTGGCTCGAGAAATACATGTCGGTGATGTACTCGCTCGGCCGCCGCTTCAGCAGCGGCGCCTCGGAGGACCGCATCATGTATTCCGCATCCAGGCGCTGCATCAGATAGGGCAGCCAGGCGAGCCCGCTCTCGATCCAGAGCACATCGAGGTTCGGGAACCGCTCCGGCAGGCCGTTTATCACCCAGTTCGTCATGTGGACGAGGTTGCAATGCACGAAGCTCAGCGCGTGCATGGAGAGGAACTTGTTGAGCTGCGCCATCGAGCCGTCGCTCCAGTTGAAGCCGGCATGGAAGGCGAGGGGCTGGTTGCGCTCCTCGAGCGCCCGATAGAGCGGCATGTAGGCGTTGTGATGGACCGGCCTGAAGCGCGTGCTGGTCACGGTGAAGCCCATGACGCCGGGCTTGCCGGCGAACTCCTCGACGAAGCGCGGGCACCGCTCGGGCGTGTTGAAGGGCAGATACAGCAAGCCCTTCATGCGCGGCTCCTCCGGCAGCACTTCCTCGGTCAGCCAGCGGTTGAACGCCCAGGCGAGCTCCACCTCCACCTCCGCTTGCGGGTGGGTTCCGAGCAGCAGCATCGGTGTCGGGAAGACCACCATGTAGTCGATGCCCATCGCGTCCATGGCCCGGCGGGTGAGCGTCACCTGTTTGTGCACGTCGGACGGCTCGACCGCCTCCTGCTGGCTCTGCTGGTGCGGGATACGGCCGTGGACATCCTGATAGGCCATCCCCGGCTGTGCGTTGAGAAGGCCCGGCGGCGAGCCCACGCGGTCGCGGAAGGACGCGGCCATCTGCCGATAGACGTCGCTGTCGATCCGGTCGACGATCTCTCCCCAGAACGCCGTCTCGGTGATATGGGCGTCGACATCCACGATCAGCATGTCGTCGAAGCCCTTTTTCACCGCTTCGCGGGACGCGTGCGCGAGCACGTCGCGGGTGTCGGACTTGACGGTGATTTCCGGAAGGGAGTCGCTTGTTGCGCCGTGTATCGTCATGAGCCATGGCCTCCGAGCGTCGTCTCGCCGATCGAACTATATCGGTAACGGCGTTACCGGGCCAGCACTGCCCGGACGCCGCTATTCCGCCGCCGCATGGGCCGCGCGCAGCGTGCGCCGCCGCTCGATAAGGCCCACGGTGATCGACATCATCGGCGGCACCACCGCCATCGTGAGAACGGCGGACAGAGACAGCCCGCCGACCACGACCGAGCCCAGACCCCGGTACAGCTCGGAGCCGGCGCCGGGGAACACCACCAGCGGGAGCATCCCGAAGACCGAGGTCAGCGTCGACATGAAAATCGGACGGACCCGGTTGTCGGTCGCGCGTTCGATGGCGGCGCCGGGCTCCATCCCCTCGTCGCGGATATGGTGCAACGTCTGATGGACGAGCAGGATCGCGTTGTTGACCACGATCCCGACCAGGATGACGAAGCCCAGCATCGTCAGCATGTCGAGCGGCTGGTTGACGTAGATGTTCAGGAGCGACAGCCCGGCGAGCCCGCCGGCGGCGGCGATCGGCACCGACAGCATCACCACGAGCGGGTAGACGAAGCTCTCGAACAGGATCGCCATCACCAGATAGACGATGATGACGGCCAGGATCAGGTCCAGCACGATCTCGTTCCAAGTCACGGTCAGCTTGTCGGCCGAACCGGACATCCGGATGCGAACGCCGTCCGGAAGGCCCGCGCGCTCCAACGGCGCGATCACGTCTTCGCGAATCTTCTCCATCGCGGCCTCGAGCGGCAGGGTCGCCGCCGGAGAGACCGACATCGTCACCGTCCTGACCCGATCTATGCGGCGGATCTGGGTCGGGCCGGCGGTCACCTCCACCTCGGACAGGCTGCGCACCGGGACGATGCGTCCGTCGCGCGTCACGACCGGGAGAGTAGAGATCGCCTGCGTCGTTTCGGTGTCGCGCGGCGGCCCCTTCAGCGTCAGGTCGACGCGTCGGCCGTCGACATTGATCTCGGCGATACGGATCCCGTCGTTGAACGCGTCGACCGATTGGCCGAGCTCGCGCGCCGACAGCCCGTTATCGGCGAGCTTGATGCGATCGGGCACGACGCGGACCTCCGGCTCGCCCAGCGTCAACGAAGGCCGGGGCCGGGTCCGGTGTCCCTCCGGCGGCGGCAGCGCGCCCATGGTCCTGAAGAACACCTGGCGGCCGACATCGAAGAGGGTCGGCAGGTCGGGGCCGGTAATGTCGATGTCGATCGACCGGCCGCTGCCGATGGAGCGGCCGAACAGCGACGGTTGAAAGACGAAGCCGAATGTGCCGGGCTCGCTCCGCACCGGATCCTGGAGGATCGGGATCAGCTCGGCGGCGCGCTGTTCGTCGACATGACGTCCGGCGATGAAGGCGCGGCCGCGCAGGGCCACATAGAAGAACCGGTCGATGATCTTCTCGGCTTCGGGATGGTCGGGCGGGTGGGCGTCGCCCGCCTCGGCGATCGCCGCGTCGGACCAGTGCTTGCGGGTCGCGTCCGCGACGTTGCGGGCGATCCTCTCCGTGGTGTCCAGGTTGTAGCCCGCGGGCGGGAGCACGAAGCCGATCACGAAGTTGCGGTTGCCGACGGGAAGATAGTCGAGCTTGGGAAGGAACGCGGCGGCGAACGTCCCGGCGGCGGCGGTGATCGCGGCGACGACGGCGAGGGCGAGCGCCTTGCGGCGCACGACCAGCCGGGCGAAGCCGCGCCAGAACCCGGCGAACGCGCGGGCGAACGGGTCGATCACCGGCAGGCGCCGCATCTGGCCAGCTTCGCTTATACCCCGGCCGAGGACGCGGTTGGAGAGGGCCGGTATCAGCGTTGCCGAGACGATGAGCGACAGCGTGACCGAGACCGAAATCGCCACCGCGATGTCTCGGAACAGCTGGCCCACCTCGAGCTCCATGATCAGGATCGGGATGAACACCATGACGGTGGTCAACGCCGAGACGAGCACCGCGGGCCACACCTGGGCGGTGCCCTCGAGCGCCGCCCGGTGCCGCGGCAATCCTTCCTGGCGGAGGCGGTAGATGTTTTCCAGCACGACGATGGCCGCATCCACCACCATGCCCACGGCGAAGGCGATGCCGGCCAGGCTGATCACGTTGATCGAGCGGCCGAGCAGCGCCATGGCGACGAAGGAGCCCACTACCGAGACCGGAATCGCGACCCCGATCACCACCGTCGGCCGCCAGGAGCGCAGGAACAGCAGCAGCACGATCACGGCGAGGCAGCCGCCGAGATAGATGTTCTGCATCACCAGATCGATCGACGAATTGATGTACTCGGTCTCGTCGTAGACCTGTTGGACGATCAGGCCCTGGCGGGCGATCGGGCCTTCGCGCATTTCGTTTACGGCCTGGCGGACCAGCTCCATCGTCTCGATGACGTTGGCGCCCTGCTCGCGGGTGAGGTTGAGCGCGAGCGCCCGGACTCCGTTGGAAGTGAGTCTGGCGCGGATCTCCTTGTAGGCGAACGCGACATTGGCAATGTCTCCCACGGTCACGCGGCCCAGTCGGTTCCCCGTGGAGTCGCTGCGGAGCACGACGGCGCGCACCTGGTCGGGAGTCGTGAGATCGCCCTCGGTGCGGACGACATAGCGCCGCTTGCCCTCGGAGACGTCGCCGCCGGTGATCGAGGCGTTGGCCGCCCTCAGCCGCGCGACCACCTCGCCCACGGTCATCCGGTAGCGCGCCAGCCGCGCCGGATCGATCAGGACCTGCATCTCGCGCTCGGTCTCGCCGAAGATGTTGACACCGGCGACGCCCGGAATCCGCTCGAACCGCTCCTGGACGACATCGCGCAGGAAGTCGCCGTAGGTGATCATGTCCCGCTGGTTTCCCATTTCGCGCGTGAACACGAACCAGGCGATCGCATTGTCCTCGGTGCCCGAGGTTCCGAGGGTCGGCTCCTCGGCTTCCTCCGGGTAGCCGGTGACGCGGTCGAGCCGGTTGGCGACCAGCAGAAGCGCGCGGTCGAAATTGACTCCCGGCGAGAACTCCAGGGTGATCTTGCCCTGGCCGTGGCTGGCCTCGCTCAACATGCGGTTGACGCCTTCGAGGCCCTTGAGCTCGTCCTCCTGTGCGGTGAGGATCTCGCGTTCGACCTCGGCCGGCGCCGCACCGCGCCAGGCCGTCGTCACGATGATCACCGGCTGGCGGACGTCGGGCGCCATCTGGATCGGGATCCGCTGCAGCGCGACATAGCCGAACAGGAGGATCATCAGCACCAGGGCGACGACCGCCATGGGTCGCTCGATCGAGAGGCGGATCGGATTCATCCCGGCGACCTCGCTCCGTCCATCGTCAGCCCCCCGCGCCCTTCGGCGCGCCGGTCACGCGCACGGGGCCTCCCATGCCCAAGGTCTCGTTTCCGTGCACCACGAGGTTCTGGCCGGGTGCCACGCCGTCTTGGACCACGAACCGGGGGCCGATGCCGTCGCCAAGCCGAACCTCGACCCGCCGCGCCAAGCCGCCCTCGACGACATAGACGACCGTGTCCGAGCCGCTGCGAACGACCGCGTCCTTGTGCACCGTCGCGACCATGCGGCCCGCGGCCACGGGGACCAGCAGCGTCACCGACTGATCGTCCGCCAGCGCCTGCTCCGTTCCGTCGAAGCGCGGCGCGAACCGGACGGTACGGGTACGGGTTCGCGCGTTCTCGCGGGGGATTACCGCCCGGACGACGGCCCGGTGGCCGGTGCCGTCGTCGAGCCTCATCTCCACTTCGGTGCCGGGTCCGAGCGTCGACAGCCGGTCGGAGGGAATTTCGGCCTCGGCCTCGAGCTCGGTATCGTTGAGCAGGCTGACCACGCGCGCACCGAGCCCGAGATAGGCGCCGATCTCCGTATGCTTTTCGATAACCACGCCCGGGAACGGCGCCTTGACTTGGGTGTCGGCGAGATCGATCTCCGCCTGCCGCAGCATCGCCCGTGCCTCGTCGAGCTGGGCGCGCCGCTCGTCGAGCGTTCCCTTGCGCGACCGCACGTCCTGCTCGAGGTCCTCGTAGCGCGCGCGGGAGAAGGCGGCGGACCTGCGCAATCGATCGAGGCGGTTCAGTTCCCGGCGCTTCTTCTCGTACTCCGCATTCGCGGCGGAGACCATGGCCGTCATCCGCTCGACCACCGCGGCTTGGCGGTCGCGCGCGGTGGCGAGCCGCTGCCGTGCGACGACGGCGAGGACCGCGCCCCGCGCGACCCGGTCGCCGACCTCGACTCGCATCTCCTCCACCACGCCCCGGACTTCGGACGAGATGATCCCGTTCTGACGCGCGACCAGACGTCCGATCACGGGGACGGTCCGCTTCATCCGTTCGGTGATCACCGCATCCAGCCGGACCGTCGCCGGCGGCCGCCCGCCGCCGCCTCCAGGACGGGCGCCTCCGCCCTGGAAGAACGTGCGGATTTCACCCCCGTCGAGCGTGCCGCTCCCGTCCTTGTCGATCTTGTCGAAATTGGCGGCGAGCGGGCCGCCGGCCTCGTTGCGATCGAGGACGCCGTCGCCGTCGGCGTCGGCCATGCGCGCCCGGTCCGAGAGTGGAGGGGGGGAGGCGGGCGCGGTCCGGCCCTCCGCTTGGGCCGGGGTGGCGGCGGCCGTCTCCGGACAGCCGCCGTCCCGGAAGAACCAGCGGATCTCCGCGCCGTCGAGGGTTTCGGACTTGTCGCAATCCATCTGATCGAAATTGTCGGCGAGCGGCCCGCGCGCCTCGTCCCGGTCGATGACGCCGTTCGCGTCGGTATCCAGCCCCTTGGCGCGATCCGACAACGTTCTGTCCTGGGCGGCCGCGGCGACCGAGGCGAACAGCAGAGCGGCGATCCCCCACGAGATCGGGGCCCGAGTCCAAGACGGCTTCATATCAACCTGCTTTCCCGGTCGCCGCTCCGATGCCGCCCCGGTCGCACGGGAACCCGAGCCATGGGGCGTTCTCCGTCCGGCCGCATCGGCCGCGCCGCGCCTCCGACAAACGGGACGCACGACCGAGTATCCCGCAACTTCACGACTCGGGAGGCCGGAATCCGTCGCCGCCCCCTGCGTGGAAACGAGTCCGGGCTTCGGAGCTAATTCTTGCGCTCGAGAACATGAAATCCGCGGACGCGGTCGAGGAGATATATCAGCCCCCGCGAATCTGTGGTCACGTCGTTGGCGCAGACCCGGTCGGACCCCGGCGGCGGGTCCGGCAGGAAATGCGCGGTCTCCTTCGGGGCGTGCGGGTCCGCGATGTCGATGAGGCGCAGCCCCTGAGCGAACCAGGCGAACGGAATCTCGGTGCCGGTGACGATTTCGCTGGGCTGATGGCAGCCGGTCATCGGTATCTGGGGGGCGCCGTCGGGATCGATCCCGTCGACCTGGAAGGTCGAGATCGGTATGGGCCGGGTCTCGTCGGTCACGTCGAAGACCCACATCAGGGCTGGAGGGCTCGGGCGGAGCTTCGCGACATCCTCGTCGGCGACGATCATGATGCTCTTGTTGCGGATCCGGAAGGGAATCGGCAGCGCGGTGTGCTGCGGGTGCGCATAGGCCGGGCTGATCTCGTAGCGCGAGATCATTTCCGGCTTCGACATGTCGTCGATCCCGAGAATTATGACGCCGTGATGCCAGTAGCTGGTGAACAGCCGGTCGCCCAGCCGCAGCGGGTGGTGGCATCTGGGGGCGGGGCCGCCGCTCCAGGAATATTCCTCGCCGCCGGCTTTCCATTGGCCGGGGATCCACCAGCGCCCGACTTCCTGGGGCCGCGCTGGATCGGCGAGGTCCAGGATCATCATGATATTGCCGACATAACCCGCGACCGTCGGCGAGATATAGGCGTAGCGGCCGTCGAAATCGAAGCGATGGACGCCGCGGCCTTCGGTTTCCCAGGTCGTGATTCGACGGGGATTGGCCGGATCCTCCACGTCGTAGATGCCGAGGCCCGGCTGGAAGCCGTCCGGCTGCGCGCCGCCGAGCCGTTCGTGGTTGACCAGCATCACGCCGTTCTGCGCCCGCACCTTGTGGGAATGGGTGTTGGGCGGCATGCCGATCCTGGAAAGGAGCCTGGGATGTTTCGGATCGGCCACGTCGTAGATCGAGGTGCCGTAGGGCGACGCCATATGACCGATATAGGCGGTCGTCCCTTCGACGCGAATCTGTCCGCCGCCGGGACAGTCGACATGGGATACCGGTTCGATTCCGTTGGCGCTCGCCACCGGGCTCTCCTCTCGCTGTCGGGCGGATCAGGCCGTCGTCCGCGGCCGGCGCCCCTCATGAAGGTCTCGTCCCGCGACCAGGGCGAGAATCTTGCCGTCGGCCATCGACCGCCGCAGGTTCCAGAATCCGCAATCCGGATGGACGTAGCGGATGCGGTCGGGGCCCAGCGCGTCGGCGGCGCGGGCGATCCGCCGCGCCACGATGTCGGGGGCCTCGATCTCGGTCGCTTTGACGTCGACGACCCCGATCCCCAGACCGATCTCGGGGCGGAGGTCCCGGAAGACCGCGAGCTCTTCGGCCGGGCGATGCGCCATCTCGCAGATCACGTGATCGGCATGAAGCGCGTTGAGATAGGCGAGCATCGGCGCCCACCGCGCGCCCTTCTGCGAGACCTGGCCGCCGTAATTGCCGAAACAGAGATGCACCGCCGGCGTCGTCGGGACCGCGTCGAGGACGATATTCATCACCCGCGCCGCCCATTCCGCCTCCTCGGGCGCGCCGGGAAGGTTGGCCTCGTCGATCTGGACGATATCGGCGTCGAGCCTGGCGACCTGCTCGGCGAGCACCGACGCGATCGCCTCGGCGAGGGCAACCCGGTCCCCGTAATGGGCGTCGATCACCGTCTTGGCGAGCATATGCGGGCCGGTCATGGCGAATTTGAACGGGCGGGAGGCGAGCGACTTGCCCCGCCGGCAGGCAGCCGCGAGGTCGAGCATTCCGGCGGTCACCGGGCCGTCGACCACCGCTGCGGGCCGGCTGCGAAACCCCATCGTCGGCTGGGCCTCGAAGGCGGCGGTCTCGGTGAACGTCATCCCGGGGCGGACGCCGCCCATCGGGTGGATGAAATACTCGATCATCCCGTTGGTCTGGGGGTGGTCGGGATTGAAACGCCCGAACTCGCCCTCGCAGACCACGTCGATGCCGGCCGCTTCCTGGAGATGGACGAACATCCGCGTCGCGTCGTCGACGGCTTCGGCGCTCGGCTGGGCGCGGAGCCAGTCGGGCCAAGGATAGGAGCCTACCAATGTCGTCTTGATTTCGGGCTCAGCCATCGCCGCTTCCCGTTACCGGAGGCGCCGACCTTGCCAGAGAAGCCGGGCGGGGCCAAGCGCGATCCGATCGCGGCAATTCCGGTTTCGGCGTTCCGGCAGGCGGCTTCCGCCGTCATCCTGGCCCGCATCGCCTCCCGTTTCTCAAAGAAAGAAGGAAGCCCCCATCCCCACCGTCCCCCCCAAGGGACGAGGAGCGAGAGCACGCGCGACCCCCTTCCCTCGATGGAGGAGGGGCAGGGGGAGGGGCGGTCGTGGTCCCCGAAACGAGAACTGCCGGTCCGGGCGGGCGGCGTCGATCCGCGATAGAGTGCGCCTCGGGAGTGACACCGGCCGAAACGGGCTCGCGATGGCGACCGAACGACTCCGCATGACCGACATGCGCGACATCTTCGCGGCCGCGGCGCAAGGCCGGTGATGGCCGAGGCGCCCGCGGATCCGCTTCCGCTCTTCGAGGCGTGGCTCGCCGAGGCCAGGGCGGGTGAGCAGGGGGATCCGACCGCCATGACGCTCGCCACCGTCGCGGCCGACGGCAGGCCGTCGGCGCGCATGGTGCTCCTCAAGGCCGCCGACGCCGAAGGGTTCGTATTCTATACCAATGTCGAGAGCAGGAAGGGCATCGAGCTCGACGCCACCGGGCATGCCGCGATGGTCTTCCATTGGCGATCGATCGGCCGCCAGGTGCGGATCGAAGGACGCGCCGGGCGGGTGTCCGACGCCGAGGCCGACGCCTATTTCGCGACTCGGCCGCGCGGCAGCCAGATCGGCGCATGGGCCTCCGATCAGTCGCGGCCGATGCGCGGGCGCTTCGACCTCGAACGCCGGGTCGCCCGCTTCGCCGCCCGCTTCGCCGCCCGCTTCGCCGCCGGGAAGATCGCGCGCCCGCCGCAATGGACCGGCTATCGGCTGGTCCCCGCGGCGATCGAGTTCTGGCGCGAGCGGCCGTTCCGGCTGCACGAGAGGCTGCTCTATACCCGCGGCCCGGCCGGCGGCTGGCAGGTCGCGCGGCTCTATCCCTGACCGGCGGCCGTCGGCGGCGGCGTCAGATCGTGCGGCCGCCGTCCACTTCGAGAATGGCGCCGGTGATGAACGCGGCCTCGTCGGAGACCAGGTAGAGTGCGGCGTTCGCCACGTCCTCCGGCTCGCTCAACCGGCCGAGCGGGACGGTCGCGACGAACTTGGCTCGGTTCTCCGGGGTGTCCGGCATGCCCATGAAGGTCTCGAGGAGCGCCGTCGCCCCCATGACCGGCGCCAGCCCGTTGACCCGGATCCCGTCGGGCGCGAGCTCGACCGCCAGAGAGCGCGTCATCAGGTTCACCGCGCCCTTGGACGAGTTGTACCAGGTGAGGCCCGGACGCGGCCGGATGCCGGCGGTCGATCCGATGTTGAGCATCACGCCGCCGCCGATCTCGCGCCAATGCGGCACGATCGCCCGGGTCACGTGAAAGATCGACAGGACGTTGATCTCGTAGAGTCGCCGGAAGGTCGCCTCGTCGACCTCCAGCAGCGGCCGGTTCCTGTGCGACCAGCCGGCGTTGTTGACGACGATATCGACCCGGCCGAAGGCCGCGATCGCGGCCGCGACCGCCGCGCCCACGTCCTCGGCCCTGGAGACGTCGCAGGTCGCGGCGATCGCCGCCGCGCCGATCTCGGCGGCGACGGCCTTCGCGCCCGCGCCGTTCAGGTCGACGACCGCGACCCTGGCGCCCTCGCCGGCGAAGCGTCGCGCCATCTCGCGACCGAAGCCCGACGCCGCGCCCGTGACGATGGCGGTCTTGCCCTCCAGTCTCATGGTTCGGCTCCCCCTTCGAGGCGGGCTTCTTCGCGCGCGCTCCCCCGTCGCCACCCCGGCCCCTGAGGCGGCGCCGGCGAAGAGCGGCGCGCCCACCATATCCGCCGGTGGGATGCGGCGCCGACGACCGTCGGCCGCCCGACGACGACAGGTGCGCGGGCGGCTCTCATTTCCAGCATTCGACGAGGACGGTGAACGCCTTCGCCGCCGAGGCGATGTCCTCCGGTGCGAGGGCGCCGCCGGACGGTGCCGTTTCGTAGGCGATGCCTTCCGCGTCCAGGAACCTCCGCGCGGCGCCCGCGCCGATCGCGAAGTTGACGTTCTGCGGGATGTCGCCGGTCGTTCTGGCGACCTTCAGCGCATCCAGTTTCGAGACCACCACGCCCACCGCGTTCCCGGCCGAGTCCAGCACCGGCCCGCCGCTGTTCCCGCGCTGGACCGGCGCGGTGATCTGGAACCGGAGCCGATCCTCGCCCGGCCCGGCGAGCGCGCTTACATTGCCCGCGGTGACGTTCATCTGCGGGGCCAGCGTGCCGGGGAGCGGATAGCCGGCCACGACCACCGGCGCGCCCGGTCGGACGCCGCGCCCCTGTCGAAAGGCGGCGACCGCCCCGCCCGGCGGCCCCTCGAGCAAGGCGAGGTCCGCCGCCTCGTCGCGCGCCGCGACGGCGGCGGGGTCGGCGGGCCCGACGCGCATCTCGGCGCATCCGCGCACGACATGCGCGTTGGTGAGGACATGGCCGTCGGCGCTCACCCGGAAGCCTGAGCCGGTCGATACCCGCTTGAGCGCCCGTCGGGCACCGTCGGCGAGAGTGGACAGAAGCGCCCGTTCCAGACCGTCCGACAGCGTGCCGTCGACCGGAAGCCCGGCGGCGCGCTGGAACGCCCGGATCGCCGCCCGGGTCCGCGCCCCGAGCAGGCCGTCCGCCGCGCCGGGGACATGGCCGAGCCGCGCCAGGGACCGTTGCACCGCCGCCACCCGCCGCCGCGTATCACCGCCGTCCGTCGCGCCGGGCGCCGGGGAGGAGGGCGCCGCACCGGAAT
This sequence comes from Alphaproteobacteria bacterium, assembly GCA_963422565.1. GTDB lineage: Bacteria > Pseudomonadota > Alphaproteobacteria > MPNO01 > MPNO01. The sequence goes on from OY730228.1 coordinate 59,951, forward strand.
TCGGCCGCCAGTCCCGCGCCAGCCGCTGGGCGCGCGCGAGATCCCGGCGGGAAAGCGATCGCGCGACCCTGTCGCGGTTCCGCTTGGCCATGTCGTATCTGTCTTTATCGTCGCCGTCGGAGAGGCCGGAAGCGCCGAGATTCAGCCACATATGCGCCAGAACGAGGTCCCGGGGCACGCCCAGGCCGTTATCGTACATGACCCCGAGATTGAACTGAGCGGAGGCGTCGCCCTGCTCGGCGGCGCGGCGAAACCATTTCACGGCCTCGGCATGGTCCCGGAGCACGCCCCGGCCGTGTCTGTACATGGCCCCGAGATTGAACTGAGCGGAGGCGTCGCCCTGCTCGGCGGCGCGGCGAAACCATTTCACGGCCTCGGCATGGTCCCGGGGCACGCCCAGGCCGTGTCTGTACATGAGCCCGAGATTGTTCTGAGCGGAGGCGTCGCCCTGCTCGGCGGCGCGGCGAAACCATTTCACGGCCTCGGCATGGTCCCGGGGCACGCCCAGGCCGTGTCTGTACATGAGCCCGAGATTGTTCTGAGCGGAGGCGTTGCCCTGCTCGGCGGCGCGGCGATACCATTTCACGGCCTCGGCATGGTCCCGGAGCACGCCCCGGCCGTGTCTGTACATGGCCCCGAGATTGAACTGAGCGGAGGCGTTGCCCTGCTCGGCGGCGCGGCGAAACCATTTCACGGCCTCGGCATGGTCCCGGGGCACGCCCAGGCCGTGTCTGTACATGAGCCCGAGATTGTTCTGAGCGGAGGCGTTGCCCTGCTCGGCGGCGCGGCTAAACCATTTCATGGCCTCGGCATGGTCCCGGGGCACGCCCAGGCCGTGTCTGTACATGAGCCCGAGATTGTTCTGAGCGGAGGCGTTGCCCTGCTCGGCGGCGCGGCGATACCATTTCACGGCCTCGGCATGGTCCCGGGGCACGCCCAGGCCGTGTCTGTACATGAACCCGAGATTGTTCTGAGCGGAGGCGTCGCCCTGCTCGGCGGCGCGGCGAAACCATTTCACGGCCTCGGCATGGTCCCGGGGCACGCCCAGGCCGTGTCTGTACATGAACCCGAGATTGTTCTGAGCGGAGGCGTCGCCCTGCTCGGCGGCGCGGCGAAACCATTTCACGGCCTCGGCATGGTCCCGGGGCACGCCCCGGCCGTGTCTGTACATGAACCCGAGATTGTTCTGAGCGGATGCGTCGCCGCTCTCCGCTCTCTCCAGCAGGGAGCGCAGCGCCGGGTCAGCCTCCCCGATGGGCTGGGCCGTCGCGGGAGAGACGACCGCCGCCGCCAGCATGAGCAGGGCGGCGACCAGGGCCGATCCGGGGGTTCGCAATGCGGTTCGCTGTCGCATGCCTTCGACGCCTTCCGTCGTGGATGGCATAAACCGCCGGAGACAGTAGCCGCGCCATGTCGGGAAATCCAACGGCGTATCCCCGTTATCCCCGTTTCCGTCGGCCCCGGGTCGGGGGCGGGAATTCCCACCCTCGATGTTGTCGTCTCCCGACAAGCGCCGAAGAGGAGCCCCGAGCCATCGTCCCGATTCCGGTCGCGGGCCGATCGATCTCGACATCCGGAGGCGCCGGCATCGACATGTCTCGACGGGCGTGCGGCCCCGAGGCGGATGCCGACCCCGCGCCTGTGCTCAAGTCCGCGCGTTCTCGAAGGCGGTCCAGGCGCGCTCGAAGGCGTCGATGTCGAAGCCGGGCTCGCGCGCGGGCGCCAGGATCAGCGCCTCGCCGGCGACCACCCGGTCGATCGCCGCATCGAGCGCATCGACGAGACCGGGCGGGATGACCAGGGCGCCATGGCGGTCGGCATGGACGAGATCGCCCTCGCGCACGGTCAGCCCGCAGACCGTGACCGGGACGCCGGTCTCGCGCACATGGACGAAGGCGTGGCTCGGTCCGACCCCGGCGGCGAGCAACGGAAAGTCCGACGGCACCTGATCGAGATCCCGCATCAGACCGTTGGTCACCGCCCCGCAGATCCCGAAGCCCCGATGCACGGTCGCGTTGACCTCGCCCCAGAAGGCGCCGGCGCAATCCGGGGCGTCGATGTCCTCGATCACCGCCAAAGCGGGCTTGGGCGCGGCGGCCATGTAGCGGTAATAGGCCATGCGGCGCTCCCGCCGCGGCGCCGCCGGCTCTTCCGGCGGCGCCGCGGCGGCGATCCGCGCCGTCCGCGCATAGCCGACCATCGCCGTAGCCCGGGGCGCGCTGAGGATCATCGTCCGGCGGGTGAAGGCCGAGAAACCGCGTCGCCCCTCCGCGGCCTCGATGGCGTTGCAGACCGTCGGCGTGTCGATGGCGCGGAGCCGCCGCAACAGATTGTCGTTCATGCCGTTTCCCTTCCCTGTTCCCCGTCGGGCGGCGCGGCGCGGCCCCGAAGGATCTGCTGCCAGACCGCGACTTCGTCAATGAGTATCCATTCGGCGGCGATCGCGCCGTCCACGACATGCGCATGGTTGATTCCGACGATCTCGACCGGGGCGCCGGTCGGCGGGCCGAACCGCCCGCGCCCGCCATGGACGGAGGCGAACGACCAACGCATCGCCAGCCTCGCCGGCCGTCCGGGATCGCAGCGCAGAATCAGATTGTCGACGGTCATGTCGCCGCCGGGAAACGCCGCCAGATAGCCGATCAGGAAACGGTCGAGGGCCGCGCGTCCGGACGCGGTCTCGCCGCCCGGAAGCTCGAGCGCGACCGCCCGGTGACGGGTCTCCGTCAGGGATGCGAGCCGCCGATCCTCCCAGAGCCGCCGCCAGTCTGCGGCATAGGTCCGCGCCGTCGGCGCCTCGTCGATCGCCCAAGGGCCGGCGGTTCCCGTCGCCGCACCCGCCCGCGGGCTCCGCCGATGGGGGCCGAGCTCGGCGGCGACCTCACGCGGCGCGAGGCCGATCTGACGGGCGATCGCGGCGCGGTCGCGGACGAGCCATTCCTCGGAGATGCGGTTCTCGCGCACCGCGCAGTCGGCGATGGTCCGCGCGCGGATCGGCCGGCCCGTCGCCGCGCCGAACAGGCCATGGCCCAGATGGCGCATCGTCGAGAGGATGCGATGGGAGGAGACATAGCCCGCCTCGTCGTCCCCCGCCCAGATCACGTCCTCGCCGAGGAGCCGGCGGTCGGGGAACTCGTGCAGCATCTCCAATGTCGACGCGACGACCGCCTCTGCGCCCCGGATCTCGATGCCGGGGCTCCGGACGACGCAGTCCTCGACATAGTAGCGGCGGATCAGGTCCGGTCGCCGCCCCTCCCAGATGCGTTCGGTGATGGTCAGGATATAGTCCGGAAGATCGCCGAACTCGCGGTCGAACCCGCGCATCGCCGCCGCCGTCATGCCGCGGGCCGGGCCGGGTCGGTCGTGTCGTCGCCGCGGCGCACGACGACGACATCCGCCCGCGCCGCGCCCGCGTTTCGCCAGCTGCGCGGCAGATCTCCGGGCAGCGTCAGATGGTCGCCCGCGCCGAGCTCCAGCCGTCCGCCGTCCCAGGCGATGACCACGGCGCCCCGGTGCACGAACAGCACCTCGTCCTCGCTCCGATCATGCGCCGGGACGCCCGCCCCCGGATCGATTCGGATCCGGCGCATGTGGAAGCCCGGCGGCTCGCCGAGACCGCCGCCCGCGGTCGAACCGAGGACGGGCAGATCCGCGACCCCGGGCGCGGCGAGCGGCGAGCCGCGGTCGGGGCGCAGATCGCCGTCCCGTGAGACGCAGCCGAGCGCCTCCTCGGCGGTCATGCGCCGGAACGCGCTCAACTCCTCCGCGGTGAGCGGCCGAGCGATGCGGCTCCCCGGCGGCAGACGCCCGCCGGCGGCGGTGTCGATCAACCGGCCGTCCTCGGTCAGCACCAGCCCGGTCCCCCGCGCCGCGTCCAGCACCGAAGGCGCCCAGGTTACGGGGCCGGGGTCGTCGCCCCCGAGCACCGCGAACAGGTAGCCGCTGCCGCTGCCGATGTTCTCGAAGCCGCGGAAGACCCCGACCGGCACCGAGATCGTGTCGCCGGCGCCGAGCGCCACCGAGCCATCCTCCCGGTCGGGGCCGAAATGGAACCGGAATAGCCCCTCATGGACGACGAACACCTCGGCGCTCACGTGGCTGTGCTGCGAGTTGACGGTCCCCGGGGCCTGCCGCGCGCCGCCGATATTGAAGCCGTGCGGGATCGTGACATGGACGAACTGGTTGGCTGCCTCCGCGACTCCGGGTCCGATGACGGCGAAATTCTCGTTGCCCTCGCGGCCCGGGATGCGCCGGTCGACGAACGCGTCGATGCAGGGCACGAGGTCGCGGTAGCGGACACAGCGCCGCTCCAGCGCCCCCCGACTCCAGGAAACGCGGCGGCTCATCGCCCGTCCGCGTCGCCCGACGGCGCCAGCCCCCGCACGGTATCGCGCACGATCAGCTCGCCCGGCAGAACCCGCCTCACCGGGGGCCGCGCGGGATCGGCGATCTGGTCGAGCAGCATCCGCACCGCGGCCTCGGTCATGCGCCGCACCGGCTGGCGTACCGTCGTGATGCGGTAGCTGTCCCAGCGCGCCGGGTCGATACCGTCGAAACCCGCGATCGACATTTCCTCGGGCACGCGTCGGCCGAGCGCGTGCCGCGTCGCGTCGAGCGCCCCGATCGCCATCATGTCGTTGGCGCAGACGACCGCATCGAGCCCGCTGCCCGCGCGCCCCGCCAACTCCAGCATCGCCGCATGGCCGCCGGCATAGCTGAAATCGCTCTCCACGAACGGCGTTGTCCGAATCCCGCGCTCGGCGAGCCGGGCGGCGAAGGCGTCGCTCCGCTGCCGGCCTACGGTCGAGTCCGCCGGGCCGCCGATGAACCCGATGCGTCGATGCCCCGTATCGACCAGCCCGTCGGCGAGCCGCCGGGCCGCCTTGTTCTGGTCGCAGCAGACCGAGCCCGCCGCGACGCCGCCGAGCGACCGATTGTAGAGTATCACCGGGCAGCCGCGGCTCAGGAAGGCGGAGACCTGATCCGCCGACAGCCGGGCCGCCGAGACGATGCCGTCGAGCTGATAGCCCACCACGTCCCCGATGATCCGGTCGACGCCGGCTTCGTGCGGCAGGGTGAACAGCAGTACCCGCTTCCCGTGCCGCGAGAACCGGGCGGCCAGCTCGGACAGCACCTCCGGGAAATAGAGATTGGTGAGGTCGGAGATGATGATGCCGACCATGTTGGAGCGGCCGGTGGTCAGCGTGCGCGCGATCGCGTTGGGTTGGTAGCCGAGGGCGCTGGCGGCGGCGAGCACCCGGTGGCGCATCTCGGCGGAGGCGCTGGCGCCCGGCTTGAACACCCGCGAGACGCCGGACTGCGATACGCCGGCGAGCCGCGCGACCTCGTAGGACGTGACCCGGCGCGGGTTGGGCGAGACCGCCGCCTCCTCGTCCCGGTCGCCTCCCGTGTCTTTGCGCATGTCCGCTCCGCCCCGACTGATCCGCCGACCGACGGAGCAGTATTGCATACGGATGCAAAACATGCTACGGACAGTCTCCGCATACGGATGCAAACCGCCTCGCGCGGGAGCTTGGGAGGACATGATGACGACGATGGGATCTCGTCTTTTGGCAGGGGCGGCGGGGCTGTTGACGGCGGCCGCGCTCGCCGGCACCGGTGGCGCCGCCGAGCATGTGCCTTACAACCTCAAGCCCGGCATGCCCTATGCCGGAACCGAGCTGAACATCCTCTCCGTCGTGACGCCGCAGTTCGACGGGTTGATGCTCCGGGACAAGGAATTCACGGACCTCACGGGGATCGAGACCAATTGGACCTTCATCCCGTTCACGGCTTTGCAGGAGAAGGTCGCATCGGTCGGCGTCGCGGCCGACGGCAGCTTCGATGTCGTGAACTATCTCGACAGCTGGGGGCCGCCCAACGCGCACTGGCTGGTGCCGCTCGACGACCGGCTGGCCCGCGACGGTATCTCGATGGACCGCTATCCGGCGGCGTTCGCCAAGTCGGCGAGCTACAAGGGCAAGGTGCTCGGCTTCCCGCTCCGCGCCCACGCGATGCTGATGTTCTACCGCAAGGACATCCTGGACTCGCTCGGCCTCCCGGCGCCCGGGACCTGGGGCGACGTCATCGCCGCCGGGAAGAAGATCCGCGCTTCGGGCAAGGATATCCAGCCGCTAGCGCTCTACTACCATAACGACGGCAACCGCCAGAATCTGTTTATCTGGTTGAACTATCTCTGGTCGGTCGGCGCCGACGTGTTCGACGAGGACTTCAAGCCGGCCTGGGCGAGCGAATCCGGGCTGGCGGCGACCGAGGACTATATCGGGCTGCACACCAGGGAGAAGGTGACCAATCCGGCCTCGCTCTCCTTCGTCGAGCAGGATGCGCGCCAGTCCTTCATGCAGGGCAAATCGGCGATGATCCCGGTCTGGTGGTGGGCGTATTCGTCGATGATCAACCCCAAATCCTCGGTCCTGAAGGCCGACCAGGTCGCGTTCGCGGGGCTCCCCTCCTATAAGGGCCGGGCCGTCACCTATGCGATCTCCATGCCGTTCTCGATCTCGAAATACTCGAAGAACCAGGAGGCGGCCTGGGAGTTTCTGAAGTGGTTGTCGAACCCGAAGATGGACAAGGCCAACGCGACCGAGCGCGAGGTCGCCGGCAAGACGATCATCAACAATGTCGTGACCCACAAGGCGAACCTGCAGGATCCCGAGGTCAACGCGGCCAACGCCAACATCCAGATGGCGGCCTGGCAGTCGCTCGCGGAGTCCGACATCATGCCGCAGATCCCCGAATGGACCAGGGTGGGCGATCTTCTGTCGGCGGCCATCGCCAAGGCCGCGGCGGGGGGCGACGTGCGCAAGCTGATGACCGACGCCGCGGCGCGGACGGAAAAGATCCTCCGCCGCGCGGGCTACTACAGATAGACCGGCCCGCCGGGGGCTTCGGTGCCGACCGGAGCCCCCGGCCACGCGGCGCGCCGCCGCGAGAGACGGTGACGGCACCATGCGCGACCGCCACCTGAAATATCTGCTCGTGCTGCCGGCGGTGGCGGTCGTGCTGGCGACCGCGATCTGGCCGCTCCTGCAGTCGCTCCAGCTCAGCTTCCGGACCTGGAAGCTCTCGAGATCCGCGATTCCCGGCCCGTTCATCGGGTTCGACAACTATCGCTGGGCGCTGCTCGAGGACCCGGACTTCTGGAACGCGACCGTCGTGACCTCGGTCTACACGGTGCTGACCGTCGTCCTGACGACGCTGTTCGCGCTCGGCATCGCGCTGTTGCTGGCGCCGGGCGGACGGCTGCGGCTCACCGTGCGCACGCTGCTGATCCTGCCGTTCGCGATGAGCCCGGCGCTCGTCGGCGTCTCCTTCCGGTTCATGTTCAACCCCGAGTTCGGCCTCTTCGACGCCTTCTTCGGCCTGCTGATTCCGCCGCTCGCCGACCTGTCCTGGCTGTCCGACCCGACGCTCGCCTTCTGCGTGGCCGTCATGGCCGACATCTGGGGCTGGATCCCCTTCGTCACCCTGGTCCTCATCGGCGGCATCGCGGCCCTGCCGAGGGAGACGATCGAGGCCGCCCAGGTCGACGGCGCCTCGGCCTGGCAGGCGTTTCGCGACGTGACCCTCCCCCAGCTCGCCCCGGTGATCGCCATCGTCGTCATTCTGAAGTCGATCTTCTCGATCAAGACCTTCGATCAGATCTACATGCTGACCAATGGCGGGCCGGGGACCGCCACCCAGACGCTCGCCCATTACGCCTATTTCAGCGGCTTCAAATATTACGACATGGGCTATGCGGCGGCGGTCGCCTGGGTGCTCGTCCTGCCGATGATCGTGCTGACCTTTCTCTACACCCGCTATGTCTTTCGCAACGGTTAGCGGGGATGCGCGCATGGTTCGACGCCGGAAGAAGCTGCTTCAGGAGGGGGGCCGGATCGCGCTGATCCTGACCGCCGCGGCGGTCATGATGCTCCCTATCCTCTGGATCGTGATGGCGGCCTTCAAGACGCATGTCGACGTGTATCAGCTCAAGCTGTTCTTCGTCCCGACCTTGGACAATTTCATACAGGTGTTCGCCGCGCCCTACGACCTTCATCGCAAGCTGTTCAACAGCACCGTCGTGGCGCTGGCCACCATTCTGATCGCAATCCCGCTCGCGACCATGGCGGCTTACGGCTTCTCCCGCTTCCGACTCGTCGGGCAGCGCGCGATGTTCGTCACGATCCTGGCGACCCAGTTCCTGCCGGCCGTCGTGATCGTGCTTCCGTTCTTTCTGATGTTCCGCGACATGGGTATTCTCGATACCCGGCTCGGCCTCGTCGTCGTCAACCTGTCGATCGTCATGCCGTTCGGAGTCTGGATGATCAAGGGCTTCATCGACGGCATCCCGATCGAGACGGAGGAATCGGCCCTCGTCGACGGTTCGACGCGCCTCCAGGTCATCCGCAACATCGTCCTGCCGATGGCCGCCCCGGGGATCATCACCGCCGCGATCTTTTGCTTCATCATCGCCTGGAACGATTTCCTGTTCGCGCTGATCCTCACCAACAGCGAGGCGGTAACGCTGCCGGTCGGGCTGGCGCTGTTCAAGGCCGAGGAAGGCGATCTGTGGAATCTGCTGGCCGCGGCGGGGATCATCATCATGGTCCCCATGTTCGTTCTGGCGCTGATCATCCAGAAGCATTTCGTCCAGGGCATGACCATGGGAGCAGTGCGCTGATGGCCGGCGTCTCGCTGCGGAACGTGACCAAGCGCTGGGGCGAGGTGGTCGGCGTCGACAACCAGTCGCTGGAGGTGCGCGACCGGGAGTTCCTGGTGCTCCTCGGGCCGTCGGGCTGCGGCAAGACGACGACGATGCGCATGATCGCCGGGCTCGAGGAGCCGAGCTCGGGCGAGATCTGGATCGGCGGCCGCATGGTCAACGACGACCTGCCCAAAGACCGCGACGTGGCGATGGTCTTCCAGAATTACGGGCTCTACCCGCACATGTCGGTGCGCGAGAACATCGGTTATCCGCTGAAGGTGCGGCGGGTTCCCCGTCGCGAATGGGACCGCCGGATCGAGACCGCGGCCGCTCGCGTGCAGCTTCGAGGGCTCCTCGACCGCAAGCCGCGCCAGCTCTCGGGCGGTCAGCGCCAGCGGGTCGCGCTCGCCCGCGCGATCGTCCGCGAGCCCAAGCTGTTCCTCATGGACGAACCGCTGTCGAATCTCGACGCCAAGCTGCGAGTCTCGACCCGTGCCGAGCTGAAGCATCTGCAGCACGAGCTGGCGACGACGACGATCTACGTCACCCACGACCAGATCGAAGCGATGACGCTCGCCGACCGGGTGGCCGTCATGAATTTCGGCGTCATCCAGCAGCTTGACACGCCGGAAGGGATCTATGACGCCCCCGAGACTCTCTTCGTCGCGGGTTTTATCGGTTCGCCGCCCATGAACCTGATCGCGGGCCGGTTGGAGAACGGCGCCTTCGTCGCCGACGGGATATCGGTGCCGGCGGTCGGTGGCGCGGCGCAGGGCGGCGTCGTCCTCGGCGTCCGCCCCGAGGATCTCACGGTCGCCGCGCCGGGCGGCGGCCGATTCGACGCCAAGATCTATACGGTCGAACTCACCGGCGATGCCGTGCTCGTGACGGTTTCCGTCGACGGGCAGCTCGTCTCGGCGCGAGGTCCGCGGCATTTCCGAAAGGAGATCGGCGAGACCGTCGGCATCGGCCTCGATGCGGCGCATGTGCATCTGTTCGATCAGAAGTCCGAACGGCGCATCGCCTGCCGGTAGGGCCGTCCGCCGGCACCGGACCGAACCGCCCGCGGAGGAGAATGCGAATGCGCAACAGCGACCATATCCAGACCACCCATGTCGGCAGCCTGCCTCGCCCCGCCGAGGTCGGCGCCCTCCTGTTCGCCCGCGAGGACGGCGAGGCGGTGGCGCCCGACCGGTTCGCCGCGGTCGTGGATGCGGCCGTCTCCGAGGTCGTCGCCCGCCAGCGCACGCTCGGCATCGATCTGCCGTCCGACGGCGAGTTCGGCAAGATTTCCTACGCCACCTACATCAAGGATCGGCTCACCGGCTTCGAAGGCGACAGCCCGCGGCGTCCGCCCGCCGACCTGGCCGACTACCCCGCCTATATGGCGCGTCTGGCCGAGAGCGGCGGGACGCCGACCTACCGGCGGCCCTGCTGCGTCGGCCCGATCGCCGTCAAGGATCTCGCCCCGCTGGAGCGGGACATCGCGCGCTTCCGCCGCGCGCTCGATGCGGCCGGCTATTCCCAGGGTTTCGTCAACGCCGCTTCGCCGGGCGTCATCGCGCAGTTTCAGCCGTCCAGCTATCACCTCAGCCACGACGCATATGTCGCCGATCTGGCGGAGGCGATGCGGACGGAATACGAGACGATCGCTTCCGCCGGCCTGATCCTCCAGATCGACGCGCCCGATCTGGCCCTCGGCCGCCATGTCCTGTTCCCCGATCTCCCGGACGCCGATTTCCTGGAGATCGCCGCTCGGCATGTCGAACTCCTCAACGCGGCGCTCGCGAATGTGCCCCGCGCCCAGGTTCGCCTGCATATCTGCTGGGGCAATTACGAGGGGCCGCACACCCGCGATCTGCCGATGGAACGAATTCTGCCTCTGCTGCTGACGGTGAAGGCGGACGCGCTGCTCTTCGAAGCGGCCAACCCGCGCCACGCCCATGAATGGCGGGCTTGGCGCGGCGTCCGCCTCCCCGACGACCTCGTCCTGATCCCGGGCGTCATCGACAGCACGACGAACTATGTCGAGCATCCGCGTCTGATCGCCGACCGGATCCGCCGCTTCGCCGACATCGTCGGCCGCGAGCGCGTGGTCGCCGGGACCGATTGTGGCTTCGCCACCTTCGCCGGCTTCGGCGCGGTCGATGCGGAGATCGCGTTCGCGAAGCTGGAGGCCCTCGTCGCCGGAGCCGGGATCGCCAGCGGCGAGCTCTGGGGGTGACGCCTGTGGAAGGCCCGCCCGACGCTGCAGGCCGCGCCGCTGGGCGGGGAGGCGGGCGTCTCGAGGTCTCGCACGGGGCGCTGCGCTGCGGGGTGGGTTCTCCACCAGTTCGAGGGCGCGCCGGTCGACCGGCGCGAGGCCTGGTTCGATGCCGCGATCGACGCGGCGTCCCCGTCTGACATTGTCGACCGGCGCGCTCGGCATCGAGGAGCGAGGATATCCGTAGGCGGGCGTTGTTCGGCCTGTCTCTTCCGTGGAATCCGCCCTATGTTTATGGTGGCAGCGGGCGCCGCAGACGGCGACGCTCCACGCTTGGCCGCATCGTCGGGAACCGCACGGTAAGGACATGCCGCTCCAGACCCTCGTTCCGCTGACGGATCCGTTCGAGCGCCGAATCACCTATCTGCGCGTCTCGGTCACCGACCGCTGCGATTTCCGCTGCGTCTACTGCATGGCGGAGTCGATGACCTTCCTGCCGAAGGCGCAGGTGTTGACGCTCGAGGAGATGGACCGGCTGTGCAGCGCCTTCGTGCGCCGGGGCGTGCGCAAACTGCGCCTCACCGGCGGAGAACCCCTGGTGCGGCGCAACATCATCTGGCTGGTCGAGCGGCTCGGCCGCCATCTCGAGACGGGAGATCTGGACGAACTGACGCTGACCACCAACGGCAGCCAGCTCGTGCGCCATGCCGAGGCTCTGGCCCGCGCCGGGGTACGTCGGATCAACCTGTCGCTGGACACGCTGGATGCGGCGAAGTTCGCCGAGATCACCCGCTGGGGCCGGCTGGATCGGGTGCTCGAAGGCCTCGCCGCCGCCGATGCCGCCGGCCTTCGGATCAAGATCAACACCGTCGCGCTGCGCGGCGTCAACGACGACGAGCTCGGCGATATCGTTGCCTGGTGCGGCGCGCGCGGCTATGACGTGACGTTCATCGAGGTGATGCCGCTGGGCGAGATCGGCGGCGAGGCCCGGCTCGACCAGTATCTGCCACTATCGATGGTGCGCGCCGCCCTCCGGCGCCGGTTCACCCTCGACGAGACCGATTACGCGACCGGTGGACCGGCGCGCTACTCGGTCTGCCGGGAGACCGGCGGCCGCGTCGGGTTCATCACCCCGATGACCCATAATTTCTGCGAGGCCTGCAACCGGGTCCGTCTCACCTGTACGGGGACGCTCTATATGTGCCTGGGCCAGGAGGACGCCGCGGATCTGCGCGCGCCTCTCCGGGCGAGCGAGAGCGACGATCCGCTCATGGATGCGATCGACGAGGCGATCGGCCGCAAGCCCAAGGGCCACGATTTCATCATCGACCGCCGCCGTCGGGCCCCGGCGGTCGGCCGCCATATGAGCGTCACCGGGGGCTAGCGGGGCGGTGCGGCCGGGGATGCTGCCGCCGCAAAACGCCGCATTGAAAACCCGGCAGCCGCCCTTATTCTTCCGGCGACGGGGTGGGTCGCTTGGGAGCCGATGGCGAATGGACTACGAGAGCTTTTTTGCCGAGTCGGTCTCGAGGCTGAGAGACGAGGGCCGCTACCGGGTCTTCGCCGACCTCGAGCGCTCCGCCGGCGCGTTTCCGAACGCGGACTGGCATGACGGGGACGCCACCGCCGAGGTGACCGTCTGGTGCAGCAACGACTATCTCGGGATGGGGCAGGACACCGGCGTGATCGCCGCCATGCATGCCGCCCTCGATCGCGTCGGGGCCGGCGCGGGAGGCACGCGCAACATCTCGGGGACCAGCCATTACCATGTCCTGCTCGAGCGCGAGCTGGCGGCGCTGCACCGGAAGGAGGCGGCGCTGTTGTTCACCTCCGGCTATGTCGCGAACGACGCGACCCTGGGTACGCTGGGCCAGACGCTGCCGGGCTGCATCATCTTCTCCGACGCCGACAACCACGCGTCGATGATCGCCGGCATCCGCAGCAGCCGGGCGAAGAAGCGGATATTCCGGCATAACGATGTCGCCCACCTGGACCGGCTGCTCGGCGAGTGCCCGGCCGGGGTGCCCAAGGTCGTCGCCTTCGAATCGGTCTACTCGATGGACGGCGATGTCGCGCCGATCGGCGAGATCTGCGATGTCGCCGACCGACATGGGGCGCTGACCTATCTCGACGAGGTCCACGCGGTCGGGATGTATGGACCGAACGGCGCCGGCGTCGCCGAGCGCGACGGTCAGATGCAGCGGATCACCGTTATCCAGGGTACGCTGGCCAAGGCCTTCGGGGTCGTCGGAGGGTATATCGCGGGCTCGGCCGCGCTTGTCGACTTCATCCGCAGCTATGCTGCCGGGTTCATCTTCACCACCTCGCTGCCGCCGGCGATCGCCGCCGGTGCGCTGCACAGCGTGCGCGCGGTCAAGGCCCGTGCCGCGCTCCGCGAACGCCATCAGGAGCGCGCGCGCGCGCTCAAGCGCCGACTCGCCTCCGCCGGTCTGCCCGTCATGCCGTCCACGACCCATGTGGTTCCGGTCTTCGTCGGCGATCCGCTGCTTTGCAAGCGGGTCACCGACGAGCTGATGACCCGCTACGCGATCTACGTCCAGCCCATCAACTATCCCACGGTGCCGAGGGGGACGGAGCGGCTCCGCCTGACCCCGACCCCGCTCCACGACGACGCGGCGATGGATCGTCTCGTCGGCGCGCTCGCCGAGATCTGGAACCGGCTGGGGATCAAGGCCGCGGCGTGACCCGGAGGGGCCGCAGCGCCGAGGGCGGGGGAGGACGATGTTCAGCGACAACTCGCTCCTCCCCAACGAAGCGATCCGGCTCGCCGCCCTCGGCTTCGTCTGCGAACGGCCGACGCGCTATGCCGCGCTCGCCCGCTCCGTTCGAGACTTCACGAGCAGGATCGCCGGCCCATCGCTCGAATTGATGGGAAGCTCGATCGCGCTGCTGCTGACGGAGGGGTTGATCGCCTCCGAGGGCCCGGATCGGGACCCCCTGCTGCACATCACTGAGGCGGGGCGCGCGGAGATCGAGACCCTGCTGCAGGCTTCGATCCGCGCCCTGCCGAGCGATGTCGGGCGGCTCGCCCTCGCTCTGAAGATGCGGTTCCTGCATTTGCTCGCGCCGGCGCGCCGGCGCGAGCAGGTGGCGCTGATGGTCGAGGCGTATGAGGCCGAGATCGCGAGGCTGAGCGATCTCGCGGCGCGCGGCGGTGGCGCGGGAATCTTCGACGACTGGCTCGCCCACGACATCGCGCTCGCCGGCGCCCGGAAGGCATGGCTCGAAAGGCTGCACCGCGCACTCCGGCGCGGGCCCGCCGCTTCGCCACCTACAGCAGATGCTGGCCGCCGGTGATGAAAATCTCGGTCCCGGTGACATAGCCGAACTCCTCGCCGCAGACGCGAAAGACCAGCGCGGCGACTTCCTTGGCGGTCCCCATTCGGTTGAGCGGGATACGCGGGATCAGCGCCTCGTATTCGGGGCCGGTCATCTCGGTGGCGATCTCGCCCGGCGCGACCGCGTTGACCCGCACGCCGAGCTCCGCGAATTCGACGGCGAGCTCGCGGGTCAACGCCGACAGCGCCGCTTTGGATGTCGCATAGGCCGACCCGGCCAGGGGGTGGATCGCATGGCCGGCGATGGAGGTGATGTTGACGATGGAGCCGGCGCCGCGTGCGAGAGCGGGCGCGAAGCCGCGCGCCAGCATCAGCGGGGCGAACAGGTTGAGATCGAAGACCCGGTGCCAGCCGCCGAGATCGCCGTTCAGACAGCCGAGCCGCTCCCGATATTCGGTCTTGGGCGAGACGGCGGCGTTGTTGACGAGTGCATGCAGCGGCGCGCCGTCGAGCTCGGCGAGGGCCGCTTCGACGAAACGCCTTACGCTCGTCCCTTCCGACAGGTCCGCGGGGAAATGGCGGGTCCAGTTGGGGTCTCTCTCGCAGGCCTCGGGGACCTCGTCCCGGGAGCATGTGATGATCCGCCAGCCGGCCTCGCTGAACCGCTTGACGGTGGCATGGCCGATCCCGCGGCTCGCCCCGGTCAGAACGACCGAGCGGAGGGTCGGGGCGGTCATGGGCGCCGCGCGCGCCGCCTCTCAATGGGCCAGCAGAACCGGGATCTCGCTGCGCGCGAGAATGTGGCGCGTGCGCCCGCCGAGGATGAGCTGGCGCAGCCGGCTCTGGGAATATGCGCCCTTGACCAGCAGGTCCGCGCCCAGCGCGCCCGAATGTTCGAGAAAGGCTGCGCCGAGATCGCTGGCCGCGCAGTCGAAGCGGTGGATGGACGCGCCGATCCCGTGCCAGCTGAGCCGCTGCTGCAACGCCTCCGGCTTCACCGGAGAGACCTGCGCGGCGTCGGCGGCGAGTATGTGGACGGCCTGCGCGCCCTCGAGAAGGGGAATCGCGTCGGCGATCGTCCGCGCCGCCTCGGGGCTGCCTTCCCAGGCGATCGCGATCGTGTCGGCCACGCTCGCCGGCGGGGTCGGCGGGGCCACGAGGATCGGCCGGCCGGTGTCGAGCAGCGCCGCCTCCAAGGTGATCGGCGACGGCAGGGCCGAGTCGCGGATCGGCCGGCCGACGACAAGGAGATCGTAGAGCCGCCCCTCGACGGCCACCGCCTCGTCCTCGCGGCCAACCAGGGTGCGCAGGGCCAGGGTGACCCCGGGGCCGCCGTCGGGCGCATCGGCGAAGCGGAGCCCGTGCTCCATGGCGAGCGCGTCGACCAGCTCGCGGGAGCGCAGCGCCCGTTCCTCGCCCTCTCGTTCGGTGGCTTCCATGATTTCCTCGATCATCGAGCCGTCCATGCCCTCACCGGTATAGGGCACCAGGCCGCGTGGATCCGGGCGGACGTGCAGGATCTCGATATGGGCGTCGAACCGTCTCGCGAGATGCAACGCCGTCTCGAGGATCGGGCGGGCAATCTCGGGCGCCCCGATCGGGGCGAGCAGGCTGCGATAGCGCATGTCGTCTTTCCCTGGCGCACGATATCCCGGACGAAGATCGACGATTTCAAATCGGCCCGCAAGGGCGCACTCCGACTCGGGACTTATAAGATGGCGTAGAGTGGCGGGGTCGCTTCGGTTATGCGTCGGCGAAGATGGTTCCGCATCGTCCGCCCCGATCGGACCCCGAGAGCATGTCGCGCAGCTACGCGAGGCCTTCCCCACCCCTTCTTCAAGCCTGCCGTCTCATATCTCTCCGAACCGGCCCGCGGCGGCCGCTCGCCGGATGCGTCGGTAGAGATGCAGGCGAGAACCCCCGCCCATCCGGCCATCGGAACTCTCTGACGAAACCGGCCTCGGCGCGGCTGTCCCCTGGCTACGCGGACGAGGTACCCGCGATAGGGGCGGGAGGCTGAGCGGGCGGCGGCGGGATAGCGAGGGGCGGAACGGCTATGCGGCGTCTCGGCGGCCGGAGATCGCCTCGCGGAGGCCCTCGAGGAGGCCTTCGAGCCTGGCCATGCGTTCCCGCAGATCGGCGATCTCGCGGCTGATCTCGGTGCGCAGGGTGCTGATCTCTCTATGGACCTCGGCGCGCAGTGTGCCGATTTCGGTCTGCATCTCGGTGCGCAGCGTGCCGATTTCGGTCTGTATCTCGGTGCGCAGCGTGCCGATCTCTCGGCGGTTGGCGCGCTGGCCGTTGAGCACGAGTCCGGCGACGGCGACGCCGACAGCCAGGATCGCGATGAGTTCGGCGTTCATTGATCGGAAAGTTCGATACCGTGATCGGGTTCGTGGCGCAATGGTAGGCGCGACGGGCGGGCGAGTCCATTGGTTGTCCCGGGTTCGGGACATATGAGACGGAGGGGGTTCTTGGGCTGTAGGCCGGCCAGGACAGTTCCGCGCCGCGGGGCTCCGCAGGCTTCCCCTGTCCCTTCTCCGGTCACGCCGGTTCGTATGCGTCCGAACCGGGTCGCGGGGTGACGCGGCAATCGACACGGGGCGGCGAAAATCGACTAGAGTCCCGGCCATGCTCGAGGCCGACCCATCCTCGCCCTGCTGGAGCGACGCCGAAGCGCTGGCGCTGATCGAGCGCCCCTTCAACGACCTGATCTACGAGGCGCAGATCGTCCATCGACGCCACCACCACCCCAACCGCGTCCAGGTCTCGACGCTGCTCAGTATCAAGACCGGCGGTTGCCCCGAGAACTGCGCCTATTGCCCGCAGAGCGCCCGCTTCGAGACCGGTGTGGCGCCCGAGGCGCTGATGCCGCTCGACGACGTGCTGGCCGCGGCCCGCCGCGCCCGGCAGGCAGGTGCGACCCGCTTCTGCATGGGCGCCGCATGGCGCGGCCCGCGCAGCCGCGACCTCGAGCGGGTGGAAGAGATGATCGCGGGGGTCAAGGCGCTCGGCCTCGAGACCTGCGCCACGCTCGGCCTGCTGGCGCCGGGCCAGGCCAAGCGGCTGCGGGCCGCCGGTCTCGACTACTACAATCACAATATCGACAGTTCCGAATCCTTCTACGAACGCATCGTCACTACCCGGCGCTTCGCCGACCGGCTGGAGACGCTGGAGCGGGTGCGCCGCGCCGGCATCGCCGTCTGCTCGGGCGGGATCGTCGGCATGGGCGAGACCCGCGCCGATCGGGCCGCGATGCTGGCGGTGCTCGCGGGTCTCTCCGAGCCGCCGGAGAGCGTGCCGATCAACATGCTGGTCCGGAGCCCGGGCACCCCGCTCGCCGAGGCGCCCGATCTCGACCCGCTCGAACTGGTGCGCACCGTCGCCGCGGCGCGGATCATGATGCCGGGCGCGACGATCCGGCTCTCCGCCGGCCGGGCGGACATGCCGGATGCGGTCCAGGCGCTCTGCTATCTCGCCGGGGCCAACTCCATCTTCTACGGCGACAGGCTGCTGACGACCCCCAACCCGACGGCCGACGCTGATCTCGCCCTGTTCGACAGGCTCGGCATCGCCCCCGCCACGCCCGGCGGTGGTTGAGAGCGCGGACCATCTCTGGTTTCCCTACGCTCCGATGGGCGGGGCACCGCCGCCCCTCGAAGCGGCGGCGACCGAGGGGGTCCGCATCCACCTCGCCGACGGGCGCGAACTGATCGACGGCACCGCGTCCTGGTGGACGGCTTGCCACGGCTATAACCACCCGCATATCGTCGACGCTGTCTCGGACCAGCTCGCGCGCATGCCGCACGTGATGTTGGGCGGGTTGGCGCACGCGCAGGCGATGCGCCTCGCGCGACGGCTCGCGACGCTGCTCGGGCACGGGCTCGAACGGGTGTTCTTCTGCGATTCGGGCTCGGTCGCCGTCGAAATCGCCCTCAAGATGTCGGTCCAGTACTGGCGCAACCGCGGCCTGCGCGGCCGCGACCGCTTTGTCGGGTTTCGCTGGGGCTATCACGGCGACACGCTGGGCGCGATGGCGGTCTCGGACGCCGAGGACGGGATGCACCGGCTGCTCGGCGGCTATGTTCCGACCCAGACGATGCTCGACCTTCCCGTCGGGGACGCCGCCATCGCTCGGTTCGACGCCGCGCTGGCGCGCCTGCGCGACGAGACCGCGGCTGTGATTCTCGAGCCGCTGGTCCAGGCCGCCGGGAACATGAAGTTCCATCCGCCGGAGACGATCGCCGGGGTCGCCCGCGCTTGCGCCCGGCACGATTTGCTGCTGATCCTCGACGAGGTGGCGACCGGTTTCGGCCGGACCGGCAGCATGTTCGCTTTCCAGGCGGCGGGGATCGCGCCGGACATCCTGTGCATCTCCAAGGCGCTGACCGGAGGCACCGTGGGGATGGCCGCGGCGGTCGCCGGCCGCCGGGTTTTCGAGGCCTTCGACACCGACGCGCCGGAGGCGGCGCTGATGCACGGCCCGACCTTCATGGCCAACCCGCTCGGCTGCGCGGCGGCCAATGCGAGCCTCGATCTGTTCGCGCGCGAGCCGCGGCTCGCGCAGGTAGCCGCGATCGAGCGGCAGCTCGCCGCCGAGCTCGCGCCCTGCCGGGGCTATCCCGGGGTGGTCGACGTCCGCGTCCGGGGGGCCGTCGGAGTCGTGCAACTCGCCGAGTTAGCGGATCCGGTGCGGCTCGGCCGCCGCTTCGTCGAAGAAGGGGTGTGGATCCGTTCGTTCGGCGATGTCGTCTATCTGATGCCGCCCTTCGTCATTTCGTCAGAGGATCTCGGGCGGCTGACGGGCGCGATCCGGCGGGTCCTCGGCGGCGTCACCCGCCCGCCGGCAGCCCGCACTCGGCGAGCGTCCGGCTCTGCCGCTCCGCCAGGGCTGCAGCGTCGAAGCCCGAGACCAGATCGTGGAACAGTCGGTACCAGTTGATCTCCGCCTTGAGGCGGAGGAACACCGAGCCGAGCCCGATCGCCGCCCGGTCCATCAGCACGAATTCGCGCGGCGGCGTCACCCCGCCGAGCCGGCGGAGCTCGCGATGCACCTTCTCCGCGACGCTTGCCCCGTACATGCCGCTCTCCGAGTCCTGGATGCGTCGCGCCCGGTCCTCCAGCAGCGGGGCGTAGAGGAATTCGGCCCACAGGTTGAGGGTGTCGATCAGTTCCCGCGAGAGGTCGCGGAAGCCCCAGGTCTCGTAGGCATGGACGGCGAGCGCCCGGTCTCCGGTCTGGAGCGCGCGGTGGAGATTGATCACGCCTTCGACGAATGCCGGCCGGAACACCCGAACGCAGCCGAGATCGAGCAGGTTGATCGACTGGTCCGTGCGCACCGAATAGTTGCCGAGATGCGGATCTCCGTGGATGACGCCGTATTCGTAGAAGGGCACGTACCAGGCCCGAAACATGTTGTAGGCGATGCGGTTGCGGATCTCGGGCGGGGCGTCGACGGCCTCGGTGAGCCGGGCGCCCTCGAGCCAGGTCATCGTCAGCAGCCGCGCCGTCGACAGTTCCGGACGCGGTTCGGGGATGTGAACCCCGCACTCTCCGGCCAGCATCCGCCGGTAGAGCGCCAGATGGCGGGCCTCTCGTTCGTAGTCCAGCTCCTCGCGCAGCCGAACCGAAATCTCGGCGTGGATCTCGCGGGGGTCGACTGCCCGGTCGTAGCGGCGGAAGAGCGCGAAGATCACCCGCAGCTGCCGCAGGTCCGCCTCCACGACCGAGGCCATATCGGGATATTGCAGCTTGCAGGCCAGCCTTGCGCCGTCCCCGGCGCGGGCGCGGTGCACCTGCCCAAGCGAGGCGGCGGCGGCGGCCACGCGCTCGAACTCGGCGAAACGGGACCGCCAGTCCGCGCCGAGCTCGGCCGCCATGCGCCGACGGACGAACAGCCAGCCCATCGGCGGCGCGTTCGACTGGAGTTCTGCGAGCTCGGCGACATATTCGCCGGGCAGCATGTCGGGGACGGTCGACAACATCTGGGCGACCTTCATCAGCGGCCCCTTGAGCCCGCCCAGCGCGCGCTTGAGCTCGCGGGCGCCGCGTTCCCGGTCGGCCTTGATGCCCAGATAGCGTTCGCCGGCGATCCGGGCCGCGACGCCGCCGACCGCTGCCCCGACGCTGGTGTAGCGGCGAACCCGCTGGCCGAACCGGTTCTCCTCCCCCGCGGGCCCGAGAGGTCGCGAGCCCAGCCTCGTCGCGCCGCCGCCCTCCGTCACCCGATCTCTCCTTGGTGTTCGCATGGAGGTTAGGATATAAAGCGCTCTCTTCGGGAGACCAACCGCCGGTCGGAGGATCGATGCGCTACGACGCGTGGCGAAGCCTGCCCGAGATGTTCTTCGATGTGACCGCGGAGGGCGGCGAGCGCCCGCTCCTCTGGGCCAAACGCGCCGGCGCCTGGCAGGGGGTCACGCGCGCCGAGGCCGCCGCCCAGGCGGCCGCGCTGTCGCGGTTCCTGGGTGCCGTCGGGATCGCGCCCGGCGATCGGGTGATGCTGGTCTCTGAGAACCGCCCGGAATGGGCGATCGCCGATTTCGGGATCATGGCCGCGGGTGCGATCACCGTGCCAGCCTATATCACCAACCAGATCGGCGATCACCGCCATGTCATGCGCGACAGCGGCGCCAAGGCGATGATCCTGTCCACCGCGGCCCTGGCCGAGCGCGCCCTGGCGGCGGCGGCGGGCTGCCCGGATCTCGATACCGTGATCCTGATCGACCCGCCGGAGGTGTCGATCCCGGCGGATGTCGAGGTGACGCTCTGGCCCGATCTGCTCGCCGCGGATGGCGGCGGGCTCGACGACGCTATCGAGAGGTCGACGGCGTTCCGGCGCTCGGAGACCGCCTGCCTGATCTACACGTCGGGCACCGGCGGTGCGCCCAAAGGCGTGGTCCTGAGCCACGGCGCGATCCTCGCCAATTGCCAGGGCGCCCATCGGCTGCTGGTCGATCTCGGCTTGGGGGACGAAGTGTTCCTGTCCTTTCTGCCGCTCTCCCATTCATACGAGCACACTGCAGGGATGATGTTCCCGATCTCCATCGGTGCGGAAATCTACTACGCCGAGGGGCTCGACAGGCTCGCCGCCAACCTGGTCGAGGTCCGCCCGACGATCATGACAGCGGTGCCCAGACTCTACGAGACTCTACACGGCCGGATCACGCGAACCGTCGCCAAGGACGGCGGCCTCAAGGCCAGGATGTTCGACAAGGCCGTCGCGCTCGGCATCAAACGGATCGAGGCGAAGACGCCCCTCTCGCCGATCGAGAGGCTCCTCGATCGCGGGCTCGACCGCCTGGTCAGGTCCAAGGTGAGGGGCCGTTTCGGCGGCCGGCTCAAGGCGCTGGTCAGCGGCGGCGCGCCGCTCAACTACGATATCGGCATGTTCTTTTCCAGCCTCGGGCTGCGCCTCCTGCAAGGCTATGGTCAGAGCGAGGCGGCGCCCATCATCAGCGTGAACCCGCCCGACCGGGTCCGGCTCGAGACGGTCGGCCGGCCGATGGCCGGCGTCGAGGTGAAGATCGCCGAGGACGGCGAGATCCTGGTGCGGGGCGAATCGGTGATGACCGGCTACTGGAACAACGAAGAGGCGACCCGGGAAGCCTTGCGCGACGGCTGGCTGCACACCGGCGACGTCGGAGAGATCGATGCGGACGGCTATATCCGGATCACCGACCGCAAGAAGGACATCATCGTCAATTCCGGCGGCGACAACGTCTCGCCGCAGCGCATCGAGGGCTTCCTGACGCTGCAGCCGGAGATCGCCCAGGCGATGGTCTACGGCGATCGCAGGCCTCATTTGGTTGCGCTGCTGGTGCCCGACGAGGAGTTCGCCAGGAGCTGGGCGGCGGAGAACGGATGTCCGGCCGATCCGGAGGCTCTGGCAGCCGACGATGCGTTCGGGGCGGCCGTCGGCGCGGCGGTCGATCGGGTCAATGGCGGGCTTTCGCCGATCGAGCGGGTGCGGCGGTTCGTTCTCAGGGCCGAACCCTTCACTATCGAGAACGAGCAGCTCACGCCCTCCCTCAAGATTCGCCGCCACGTGATCACCGCCGCCCACCGGGGGGAGCTCGAAGCGCTCTTTCCGGGATAGACTCGAATCCTGCGCTTCCCGGCGAAACGCCGGACGACCCGGATGAGGAGGAGTGGCCCATGGCCGAACGTGAGAAAGCCCTGATCGTCGGCGCCGGGAGCGGGCTCAGCGCCTCGCTCGCCCGGCTGTTCGCCAGAGAGGGCATGGCGGTGGCGCTGGCCGCGCGCGACGCCGGGAAGCTCGCCTCTCTGGTCGCTGAGACGGGCGCCCGCGCCTATCGCTGCGACGCCGCCGACCCGGGCGATGTCGCGGCCCTGTTCGACTCGGCCAGCGCGGAGATGGGCGAACCCGACATCGTCGTCTACAACCCGTCCGCCCGCGTTCGCGGGCCGATCGGCGAGCTCGATGCCGTGGCCGTTCGGTCCGCCATCCTGGTCACCTGCTATGGTGGGTTCCTGGTCGCCCAGCAGGCGGCGCGGCAGATGACCGCCCGCGGCGGCGGGACCATATTGCTGACCGGCGCCTCGGCGAGCGTCAAGGGTTATGCCAACTCGTCCTCCTTCGCCATGGGCAAGTTCGGGCTGCGCGGGCTGGCCCAGAGTCTTGCCCGCGAATTGCAGCCGCGGAACATCCATGTTGCCCATTTCGTGATCGACGGCGGCATCCGCAGGGAGGGCGACGCCCGGGTGGTCGCGCGTGGCTCGGACGGCACGCTCGACCCCGACGCGATCGCCGAGACCTATCTCCACATCCACCGCCAGAACCGAAGCGCCTGGACCTGGGAGGTCGCGCTTCGCCCCTGGGTGGAGACGTTCTGACCCCGGCGCTCCCACATGTTCGGCGAACGAGGTGCCGGGCGGTGTCCTCGGGGTCGATTATCGCCGTTCCGGTTCCGGGTGGCGTGAACAGGAGATCGCGATGACGACGATGACGGAGACTCGGTCCGGCGGCCTCGCCGAGACGCTCCAAGCGCGGATCGCCCGTTTCGAGACGCGCTCCTACGACTGGGACGCGCTCAAGTTCCAGGCCGATTACGATCCCAAATACCGCCGTGCGCAGATGCGCTACCTGGGCACCGGGGGCACCGGCGTCGACGGCGATGCGAACACGGTGCCGTCCGAGCATTTCACCTTCTCGACGATGGTCCTGCCGCCCGGCTGCGAAGGCCCATTGCATGTCCATGACGATGTCGAGGAGGTCTTCTTCATGCTGCGTGGGCGGGTCAAGCTCAGCTTCGCCCGCGGCGGCGAGACATGGGAGACCGAGCTCGGCGAGCGCGATCTGGTCTCCGTGCCGCCCGGCATCTATCGCGGGCTGGTCAACCAAGGCCAGGAGGAAGCCCTGATGTGCGTGATGCTGGGCGCGTCCAAACCGCGTGTTCCGACCTATCCGCCCGACCACCCGCTGGCCGGACTCAAGCGCTGAACCCGTCGATGGCGGCGCCCTGCCTCCCCAGGCTGCGGAGCGTCGACGCCGGCGGGCGGCGCATCGCCTGGCGCGCCGCGGGCGGCGGGGAGACGCTCCTCGCTCTCCACGGGATCGGCTCCGGCTCGGCGTCCTGGGCGGCCCAGCTCTCGGGCCTCGCGGATCGGTTCCGCGTCGTCGCCTGGGACATGCCGGGCTATGGCGGCTCGGAGCCGCTGCCCGATGTCGCGCCGACTGCCGCGGCCTATGGGGCGGCGGCTTCGGCCCTGCTTGACGCCTTGGGAATCGGGCGGGTCCATGTCCTGGGCCATTCGCTCGGTGCCCTGATCGCCGCGTCGCTCTGCCGCGCCGCGCCGGACAGGCCGCTCTCGGTGATTCTCGCGAATCCGGCGGCCGGATACGCCCGCGCGCCCGACGAGATTCGCGTGGGCCGGCTGCGCGCGCGCCTGGCGGCGATGGCGACGCAGGGACCCGCCGAGGTGGCCCGGCTGCGCGCGCGCGAACTGCTCTCCGCGAGCGCCCCGGACGAGGTGTACGAACGGGTGCGCGCGGTCCAGAGCAAGGTCCGTCCCGAGGGTTACGCCCAGGCGGCGCGGATGCTGCACGGCGCGGACATCCATGACGACGCCGCCCTGATCGCGGTTCCGGCGCTGGTGATGTGCGGCAGCGCCGACCGCGTGACGCCCGAGGAGAGCTGCCGACGCATCGCCGCGGCCATCCCCGGTGCCGCCTATCGCCCGCTCGAGGGGGCGGGACATGCGAGCTATGTGGAGCGCCCGACGCAGTTCAACTCGGCGGTGGCCGGTTTCATCGCGGCCCTGCGAGGCGGCGACAGCCCGGCCGCTGCCTAGGACGGGGGCGAGGCGGGTGGATCTGGAGCTTGCCGCCAAAGTCGCGGTGATCACCGGCGGCACGTCCGGGATCGGCTTGGCGGTGGCGCGCCAGTTCCTCGCCGAGGGCGCGAGGGTGGCGATCTGCGGCCGCGATCCGGCGCGGCTCGACGACGCGCTCGACGCCCTCGACAGCGAGGCCGCGCATGGCGCCGTCTGCGATGTCCTCGACGGCGGCCGGGTGGCGGCGTTCCGCGACAGCGTCGCCGCCCGCTTCGGACGCGCCGACATGCTCGTCAATAACGCCGGCCAAGCGCGTATCCAGGGATTCGCCGAGACCGGCGACTCGGATTGGCGCGATGAGCTCGACCTCAAGTTTTTCAGCGTCCTCAACCCGATCCGGGCGTTCCTGCCGCTGCTCGAGACGGCCGCCCCGTCGGCGATCGTGTGCACGAACGCGCTGCTCGCCCGGCGGCCCGAACCCCGTCTGATCGCGACCGCTGCGGCCCGCGCCGGCGCCCTCAACTTGGCGAAGTCGCTCAGCCGCGAATTCGCGCCTAAGAACATACGGGTCAACTCGGTTCTGATCGGGCTGATCGATTCGGGGCAATGGGAGCGGCGCTTCCGGCAGGGTGCCGGCGGCGGGTTGAGCCGGGCGGACTGGTTCGCAAAGCTGGCGGCGGACCGCGACATCCCGCTCGGCCGGCTCGGCACCAGCGAGGAGGCGGCGAGGGTGATCGTGTTCCTGGCCTCGCCGGCCGCGAGCTATCTGACGGGCTCGGCGATCGAGGTCGCCGGCGGGCAGGGCCGCCATGTCTGATCGCATCGCGGCCGGCGATCTGGTCGCGCGGTTCCTCGAGACCTGCGGCGTCGAAGCCGCGTTCGGGGTCATCAGCATCCACAACATGCCGATCCTCGACGCGGTCTCCCGCCGGGGGCGGCTCCGCTTCGTGCCTGCGAGAGGCGAGGGGAGCGCGGTCAACATGGCCGACGCGCACGCCCGGGTCACCGGCGGGTTGGGGGTGGCGGTTACCAGCACGGGGACGGCTGCGGGCAACGCTTGCGGCGCGTTGGTCGAGGCGCAGACCGCCGGGACCGCGCTGCTGCATCTTACAGGCCAGATCGAGCGCGCCTGGCTCGACCGCGAGACCGGCTACATCCATGAGGCAGCGGACCAGCTGGGTATGCTGCGGGCGGTGTGCAAGGTGGCCTTTCGCGTGCGGACGCCCGAGACCCTGCTCGGGACGTTGCGCGAGGCGGTGCGCGCCGCGATCAGTCCGCCGACCGGACCGGTCAGCGTCGAGATCCCGATCGACATCCAGGAGGCGGTGTTCGACCGGCCGGGTGCCCTCGCCGCGCCGCCGCCGATCCACCCGGAGATCGACGCACGCGCCCTGGCGGCGCTCGCCGATGCGTTGGCCGGCGCACGGCGCCCGTTACTGTGGTTGGGTGGCGGCGCGCGCGGGGCCGTGCACGAAGCCCGCGCCCTGATCGAGCTCGGCTTCGGCTGCGTGACCAGCATCCGCGGCCGCGGCGTGGTCTCGGAGGCGCATCCGCGTTCGCTGGGCGCCTTCAACCTTCAGCCGCCGGTGGAAGCGTTCTACGAGAGCTGCGATGCGCTGCTGGTCGCGGGGTCGCGGCTTCGGGGCAACGAGACTCTGAAATACACGCTGGCGCTGCCGCGGCCGCTCTACCGGGTGGATGTCGACGCGCGCGCGGACGGGCGCGGTTTCGCGAACGACCTCTTCGTGGTCGGAGACGCTGCTGCGGTTCTCGCCGGTCTCCGCGCGGAGCTCGCGGGCCGCTTGGTGGTCGACCCGGAGTTCGCCGACGATATCGCGGACGCGCGGCGGGCCGCGGAGGCCGACCTGCGGGCGGGGCTGGGTCCCTACGAGCGGCTGATCGACGCGCTCCGGGACGCGCTGCCCACCGGCAGCCTTTGGGTGCGGGACATCACGCTCTCCAACACGATCTGGGGCAACCGGCTGCCGCCGCTCGCCGGGCCGCACGACGGGATCCACGCGGTCGGCGGCGGGATCGGCCAGGGGCTTCCGATGGCGATTGGCGCGGCGGTGGGAGCCGGCGGGCGCAAGACAGCGGCGCTGGTCGGCGACGGCGGGCTCGCGGTAACCCTCGGCGAGCTCGCGACCCTGGCGCAGGAGCGGTTGAACGTCCTGTTGATCGTCATGAACGACGGCGGCTACGGCGTGATCCGCAACATCCAGGATCACAGGTTCGAGGGGCGGCGCTGCTTCGCCGATCTGGCGTTCCCCGACCTCTCGAGGCTCGCCGACGCGCTCGACCTCCCGTTTCGCCGGGCGCGCGCGGAGGCCGAGTTCCGCGGCTGTCTCGACTGGGCGTGCGGCCGCAACGGCCCGGCGCTCGTAGAAGTCGACATGACGGCGATCGGTCCGTTTGCAAGGACTTTTGCCGGGCCGCCCGCGCGCCAGACAGTTCGGAACGGCCAAGCGGGGGGCACGTAAATGCTCAATGTCGGTCTGATCGGATTCGGTGGTATTGGCCGGGAGGTGGTCGGATATCTCGCCGCCGCCTCGCGGCGGGCGCGGGTCGCGACGGTGATCGTCCGCTCCGGTCGTATCGAGGCGGTGCGTTCGATGCTGCCCGAGGAGGTCGAGATCGTGGACTCGCTCGACGCGGTGTCGACCAACCCGGGATTGATCGCCGAGTGTGCGGGCCACGAAGCGGTCGCCGCCTACGGCCCGGCGATCCTCCGACGGGGAACCGATTTCCTGGCCGTCTCGATCGGCGCGCTCGCGGATGAGAGGTTGCGGGCGCGACTCGAGGCCGCGGCGGAGGCCGGCGGCGCCAAGCTGATACTTCCGGCGGGTGCCGTCGCCGGGCTGGACGCGCTCGCCGCCGCCCGGGTCGGCGGGCTGGACCGGGTAACCTACATGTCGCGGAAGCCGCCCCGGGCGTGGCGGGGAACGCCGGCGGAATCGGTCTGCGACCTCGAGGCCCTCGACGTGGAAACCTTGCTGTTCGAGGGTGCGGCGGACGAGGCGGCGCAGCTCTATCCGCAGAACGCCAATGTTGCCGCCGCAGTCGCCCTCGCCGGGGCCGGGTTCGCCGGGACCCGCGTCCAACTCGTCGCGGACCCGGCGGCCGCCGGCAACATCCATCGACTGCGCGCCGAGGGCGCGTTCGGCGCGTTCGATATCGAGATCCACGGCCGGCCGCTGCCCGGCAATCCGAAGACCTCGACATTGGCGGCGCATTCGGTGGCCGCCGAGATCGTACGGCGCGCGGCGGCGGTCGAGATATGACCGCCCGCGCGGCGGGCGGACCCATATGGGAGGGGAGGGAAGGGTCCGATGGTGGCGCGGATGTAGGTGGCCGGAGAGATAGTAATGGACCGGGTGATACCGTCCCGCGGTGACTATGCCGGCGAGGTCGGGGCCGGCGGCGATCTCGAACTGGCCTCGGGGACACGACAAATGCAACGACTTGACCCTCAAGCCGATGCGCGTGATTCATTACCGGCCGGGTCGAGCCAGGCGGCGCGCGCGGCCCGTTATCCGGGTTGAAGCGGCGCGCAGGCCGCGGCCAGCCAGTCGCGCGCCGCCGCATCGAGCTCGGGCGCCAGATCGGCGTATACTTTCCGGTGATAGGCGTCGAGCCAGGCCACCTCGTCCGCGTTCAGCAGGGCACGCGCGATCGGCCTGCGGTCGATCGGCGCGCGGGTTATGGTCTCGAACCCGAGCAACGGCCCGTCGGTCCCGGCCGGGCCGTCCTCGGCCGTTACCACGACGAGATTCTCGATGCGGATGCCGTAGCAGCCGGTCTTGTAGTATCCGGGCTCGTTGGAAAGGATCATCCCCGGCGCCAGCGGCGTCGCCGCCCCGCCGGCGGCGATGCGCTGCGGCCCTTCGTGGACGCCGAGATAGCTGCCGACGCCATGGCCCGTTCCGTGGTCGTAGTCGAGCCCGGCGCGCCACAGCGCCGTGCGGGCGAGCGTGTCGAGCTGGCCGCCGGTGACGCCGCGCGGGAACCGGGCCGCGGCGAGCGCGATATGCCCTTTGAGGACCCGCGTGTAGCGGTCGCAGATCTCGGGGGGCGGCGCCGTTCCGTCGCCGGGATCGAGATAGACCGTCCGGGTCGCGTCGGTGGTGCCGTCGGGATATTGGCCCCCGGAATCGACGAGCAGGACCGTACCCGGCGTCAATGCGCGGTCGCTGCGCGCGTCCGGCCGATAATGGACGATGGCGCCGTTGGGTCCGACGCCGACGATTGTCTCGAAGCTGACGCCGCGAAACATCGGGTCCTCGGCGCGCAGACCATAGAGCCGGCGGCTCGCGTCCAGCTCGGTCGCCCCCTCGGCGAGGGCGGCGCGGTCGAGCCAGCAGAGGAAGCGGACCAGCGCTCGTCCGTCGCGGAGATGCGCGGCGCGCGCGCCGGCGAGCTCGATGTCGTTCTTGCATGCCTTGGGCAGCGCGCAGGGATCGGTTTCGTGGACCGGGCTGCAGCCGGCCGCTCGCAGCCGCGCCGCGACCCAGGCGGGCGTGGTGCTCGGGTCCAACTGCACGCGCCGTCCCGCCGTCGCGAGCCCGTCAAGCGCCGGTCCCAGAGCCCCCGGCGGTTTGACCACAACGCCGTCGGAGAACGCCGCCGCCAGCTCCCTGGTGATCTTCCGGGGATCGACGAAGAGGCTCACCGCGCCCGAGGCCTCGATGACCGCGAAGCACAGGACCAACGGCGTGTCGGGTACGTCTCCGCCGCGCATGTTGAGCAGCCAGGCGATGGAGTCCGGCGCGCCGAGGATGGCGGCGTCGGATCCGTATCGCGCCATCGCCTCGGCGACCCCCCGGCGCTTGGCGGACGATCCGAGACCGGCATAGGTCTCCGAATGCGGGACCGCGGGAGAGAGCGGCGCGGCCGGCCGATCGGCCCACACTGCGTCGACCGGGTTGTCCTCGACCGCGACCAACTCGGTGCCGGCGCGCACGCAGTTCGCTTCGAGCCTCGCCAGCCCGTCGACCGTATGGAGCCATGGGTCGTAGCCGAGCCGCGCCCCCGCGCTCAGGGCGTCGGCGAGCCAGTCCGCCAACGGCCGCCGAGTCACGTGCAGCGGCTCGAAGGCCGCGATATCCACCTCGTTCTCGACCTGGAGCAGGTAGCGTCCGTCGACGAAGATCGCCGCGCGCTCGGCGAGGACCACGGCGAATCCGGCGGAGCCGGTGAAGCCGGTGAGCCAAGCGAGCCGCCTCGCGTGCGGCGGGACGGACTCGCCCTGATGCGCGTCCGCAGTGGGCACCAGGAAACCGTCGAGGCGCCGCCGGGCGAGCTCGGTGCGGAGTCGGGCCAGACGCCCGGCCGGGGCGGGGCTCGCGTCGAGCCCGCTGTCCGCGGCGGCGCGCATCCGCGCGAGCCGTGCCGTCAGTGCCTCGGCCTCGGCCTCTGGCGGCGGTGGATCGACCAAAGCGAGCCAAGCTGTCCCGTCGATCGGCTCAGGTGCGGCGAGGATGCCGCGCAAGAGCGCCTCGCGCCCGGCGAGGGCGGTCACCGCGCGCTCTCCCGGCTCAACGACAGCGTTGGCCAGTCGCCCAGCAGGACGCGCTCCTGGACGACCATGCCCAGGCGGAGATAGGCGTCGGCCACGGCCTCCTCTTGGCTGGTCAGCAGGCCCGAAAGCACGACCCGCCCGTCTTCCCGCAGATTGCGGACGATCGACGGCGCCATCCGGATCAGCGGCCGGGCGAGGATATTAGCCACGATCAGACCGAAGGGGCCGGCCCGGCGCAGCGCGCTGTTGGCGAAACCGGGGCTGCGATGGACCCGAATCCGCTTGCCAGTGCCGTTGCGGGCGGCATTGCCGCGCGCCGTCACCACCGCGATCGGGTCGTCGTCGGCGGCGATCACGTCCCGCCGCCAGAGCCGCGCCATCGCGATCGCGAGAATGCCGGAGCCGGCGCCGAGATCCAGGATGGGCGCCTCCCGCGCCGGCGGCTCGGCGCCGGCGAGCACCGCGAGACAGCCTTGGGTCGTCTCGTGCGCGCCCGTCCCGAAGGCGCGGCCGGCATCGATCAGGATGTCGAGCCTGTCCGCCGCCGCCGGCGGAATGTGGCTGCCGCGCAGGTAGAACGGGCCGACGGAGACCGCTGGGCGCGCCCGATCGGCCTCGGCGACCCAGTCGCGGACGGGAAGCCGTTCCACGGAGATGCTCCTGGGCCTTCGGCCGGTCGCCTTCTCGGCCTTCGCTACCGCCCTCGACAACCATCCGTCCTCCGGCTGGCCGGGCAGCATCGCAGTCAACCGCGACACGGCCGAACCCTGGTCGTGGACCAGGGTCGTCGCGGCCCTGCCGTCCAGCTCGGGCGGCGTCAGCGCGTCCTCAAATGGCCGCAGCGCGTCGACCCCGTCCTCGGCCGGCGCGAACTCGAGAGTGACGCTCCATCCGGCCGGTTCAGACCCGTTCGACAAAGCTTTCCATCACTTTCTTGGTCCCCGCCTTCTCGAAGGCGATCTCGAGCTTGCCCGCTTCGGCGTCGATCACCTCGCCGTAGCCGAACTTTTGATGGAACACCCGCGCGCCGACGGCGAAGGCTGCGCGGTCGTCGGGAAGCGTCCGCGCCCGCGCATCTATCGGACGGTCGCCGGCCCGCCGCCCGACCCGCCGGAAGCGGTCGTAGCCCGGTCCGCGGCCTGTCCGCCGGGGCGGATCGACCGCGCCCTCCAGGCCTGGCGGCATAGGAAAGCGCCCGCTGCGATCGATCGTCTCGATCTTGTCGCTCGGAAGCTCGTCCACGAAGCGCGACGGCACCGAGGAGACCCATTGATTGAACACGCGCCGGCTGGCGGCGAAGCTCACCATCGCCGCCTTGCGCGATCGGGTGAGCCCGACATAAGCGAGTCGCCGCTCCTCTTCTAGCGCGGCCGGCCCGCCCTCTTCGACCGCGCGCCGGTTCGGGAAGATGTCCTCCTCCCAGCCGGGCAGGAAGACATGGTCGAACTCGAGCCCCTTCGCCGCATGCAGCGTCATCAGGCTGGCCCGTCCGCCCGTCGAGTCGGCGTCGCGCTCCATAACGAGACCGATATGTTCGAGGAAGCCGCCCAGATTCTGAAACTCTTCGAGGGCGGCGATCAGCTCCTTGAGATTATCGAGCCGGCCGCGTGCGTCCGGCGATCTGTCATTCTGCCACATCTGGGTGTAGCCCGACTCGTCGAGCACCGTCTCGGCCAGGCGGACATGGTCTTCGCCCGGTATCGCCCGCCACCGATCGAGGTCGGAGAGAAAGCGCTTCAGGGCGGTCCGGGTCCGCGCCGCGAGCTCGTCTGTCTGGGCGAGGCGGCGACCAGCCTCGCCCAGCGACACCGAGTCGGCGCGCGCGCGCCGGTGGAGCGCTTGCAGGGTCGCGGCGCCGATCCCGCGCCGCGGCAGGTTGACGATCCGTTCGAAGGCGAGGTCGTCGTCGGGCTGGTGGACCAGGCGGAGATAGGCCACCGCATCGCGGATCTCCTGGCGTTCGTAGAAGCGCGGTCCGCCGACGACTCGATAGGGAAGGCCCAGCGTGATGAACCGCTCCTCGAACTCGCGCATCTGGAAGCTTGCCCGGACCAGCACGGCGACTTCGTCGAGCGGCGCGCCGGCGCGCTGGATCGCCTCGATCTCGTCGGCGACCGTCCGGGCCTCGGTTTCGCCGTCCCAGACGCCGCAGACGCGAATCGGCGCTCCTTCCGGCGCATCCGTCCACAAGGTCTTGCCGAGCCGTCCCTGGTTGCGGGCGATCAGCGCCGAGGCGGCGGCGAGGATCTGCGGGGTCGACCGGTAATTCTGCTCCAGCCGCACGATGCGGGCACCGGGAAAGTCCGACTCGAAACGCAGGATGTTGCCCACCACCGCGCCTCGCCAGCTATAGATCGACTGGTCGTCGTCGCCGACGCAGCAGATATTGCGGCGGCCCTGGGCGAGGAGCCGCAGCCACAGATACTGGGCGAGGTTGGTGTCCTGATACTCGTCGACGAGGATGTAGCGGAACCGCCGATGGTAGTCGGCGAGAATGTCCGCCCGGGTGGAGAATATCGTGACGCAATGCAACATCAGATCACCGAAATCGCAGGCGTTCACGACGCGCAGCCGGTCCTGATAGGCCGCGTAAAGCGCCCCCAGCCGTCCGGCCGCGCCCTTGGCGGCCTCTTCCTCGGGGATCTGGTCCGGCCCCAGCCCGCGGTCCTTCAGCCGCGAGATCGCCGCATGCACGGCGCGGGGAGGCCAGCGGCCCTGGTCGATGTTCTCGGCGCTCAGGAGCTGCTTGATCAGGCGGAGCTGGTCGTCGGTGTCGAGGATCGTGAAGTCGGAGCGGAGCCCGACGAGCTCGGCATGGCGGCGAAGCAGGCGGGCGGCGGTCGCGTGAAAGGTGCCGATCCACGGCCCGGCCGCCTCGGCGCCAATCAGGCCTTCGATACGGTTCCGCATTTCGCGGGCCGCCTTGTTGGTGAAGGTGACCGCAAGGACCTGGTTTGGCCAGGCGCGCCCGGTAAGCAGGATATGGGCTAGCCGTGCGGTCAGCACCCGGGTCTTGCCGGTGCCGGCGCCGGCGAGCACCAGCAGCGCGCCCTCGGTCGCCTCGACTGCCTCGCGCTGCCGGTCGTTGAGCGCCGACAGATAGCCCGGCGCCGGGCGGTCCATGGTCTCTGGGGACAAGCTCGACATCGTGCCGACTATAGCAGCCCAGGGACGGCTTCAGAGGGGCTTCGCCCGCCGCCGAGTCGGTCCATCCCCATCGGGCCGGGGATGAGGTGGATCGCTCGCCGCGCAATAACCGCGGTACAAGATCGCTCGCCCGCGCCTATAATCCGGCAAGCGAGACAGGGGAGGGTTCCGTGCGATCGAGGTATCCCGCCCGGCCCGCGATCGGCGCGGTCCTGTCGATGGTTCTGTCGACGGTCTTCTCTTTCGAGGCGTCCGCAGTTTCCGCGGATGCCTCGGCTCCGCTTTCCGCGATCGTCCAGCTCGATAGCCGCGTTCCGCCGGGCGCGCGCACCGCGGCGGCACTGGGAACCGAGCGCAGCGGCAGCGGGGTGGTCATCGACGAAGACGGGTTGGTGCTCACCATCGGCTATCTCGTGCTCGAGGCGGCCGAGATCGAGCTGACCGTCGATGGTGCGCGAAGGGTGCGCGCGGCCTTCGCCGGCTACGACCACGAGACCGGATTCGGGCTGGTGCGTGCCGAGAGGCCGCTTGGGATCGCTCCCGTGCCGCTTGGCGAGTCGGATGGGCTCGCACGGGGAAGCCGGGTACTCGCGGCGAGCCATGGCGGCGCCGGCGCGGCGCTCGGCGCGTTCGTCGTCGCCAGACGCGAGTTCGCGGGCTCCTGGGAATATCTGCTCGAGCGCGCGATCTTCACTGTCCCGCCCCATCCGTTGTTCGGTGGCGCGGCGCTGCTCGACCGGCAGGGTAGACTCGTCGGGATCGGCTCCCTGATGGTCGCCGATGCGGGGGAGCCGGGCCGGGACATGCCCGGCAACATGTTCGTGCCGATCGACGCCCTCAAGCCGGTGCTCGCCGATCTCGTCGCCGACGGGCGGGCGCGGCGGGCGCCGCGGCCTTGGCTGGGGCTCTACCCGCAGGCGTTCTTCGGCCGACTGATCGTCAGCCGTGTCCCGCCGGGCGGCCCGGCCGCGCGCGCCGGAATCGGCCGCGGCGACCTGCTGCTCGGCGTCGGCGGGACGCCGGTCGCGACGCTTCCCGACTATTACCGCGCCCTATGGTCGCTGGGCCGTGCCGGGGTGGAGGTCACGCTCAACCTGCTGCGCGGTGACCGGCCGACGACGGTCACCGTCCACTCGATCGATCGGCATGACTGGTTCCGCGCCTCGCCGGCGGGGACGCATTAGGCGGCGACGGCCGCGCTCCGCGATCGGGCGGCGGGACGGCGTTCGGCGCTCGCGTCGTCGACCCGATGGGGTGGACGACGCGGCCTCTCCGGCGCTTCAGCGTCGGGTGAGGTCGGTGAGCGGGCGTTCGAGGAGCGCGGCGACCCGCCGATCGATCTTGGCGCGATGCACCCGGAACCTGGCCAGCTCTTCGCCTTTCAGAACACGCTGCGGCGTCAGCTTGACCCGCCGAGGGTTGACCTGCCGGCCGTTGACCAGGATCTCGTAATGCAGATGCGGTCCGGTCGATCGGCCGGTCGAACCGACATAGCCGATGACTTGGCCCTGCTCGACCCGTGAGCCCTTGCGTAGACCGCGGCGGAATGCGCGCATATGGGCATATGCGGTCTGGTAGCGGGCATTGTGGCGGATGCGAATATATTTTCCGTAAGCGCCGTTGCGCCCGATGGCGACGATACGGCCGTCGCCGGCGGCATAGATCGGCGTGCCCGCCGGCGCGGCGAAATCCACCCCGCGATGCATGTGCGTGTAGCCGAGGATGGGGTGGCGTCTGGAACCATAGGACGAGCTCAGCCGCGCCCCGTCGATGGGTGTGAGCATCAGCGGCTTGCGCGCTCCCTTACCGTTCGAATCGAGATAGACCGCGCCCGCCGCCGTCTCGAAGCGGTAATAGGGCTTTTCCCGGCCGCTCAGCATCAGGCGGGCGAAGACGATCTCGCCGTCGCGGGCGAAGACGCCGTCGTCGGTGAACTCCTGATTCCAGGCCAGCGTGAACGCGTCGCCCTGCCGGATGTCGCGTTGGAAATCGAGGTCCCAGCTATACAGGCGGACAAGCTTGTGGAGTACGCCGGCCGGTATGTCCGCGCGCTTGCCGGCGAGGTAGAGCGAAGAGTCGATCGTCTCGGCCTTGCCGACGAGCCGGCGCGTCAGTCGTGTGCGGATCTCCTCCGCGCGGAAGCGGCGATCCTCCCCGAGCGTCACCAGTATGGTCCGGTCCGGCGCGAGCGCGAGCGCGACCTCGCGCAGGGTCACCGCGCCGGCGTCCTGGCCGGTCTCGTCGGCAGTGAACGCGACCGCCAGTTTCTGACCGGGGGCGATGTGCGCCGGGTCGTGTCGGCTGCGCATCGCGGCGATCGCCGCAGCGGCCTGCCGCGCCGGGATCCCCGCGCGCCGCATCATCGGCATCAACGCGTCGCCGGGCTCGACGACGAGTATCCGAGAAACCGTCGCCGGCGACTCGGGCTCTAGAGGCTCGGTGGCGTCGGGCAGACGCGCGAGCTGGATCAGGCTGTCATCGAAGGTGGCGGTCGGCCCCGCCGCTCCGCGCCGATCCGCTCCTTCGCGGGCCGAGCCGGGCCGGTCGAAGACCAGCGAGACAGCCAGACCGGCGGCGACGCAGAACGCGATGAGAAAAAGCGGGTACGCGCCCGAACGAAACCACGGCCGAGCTCGGCCGATTCCTTGCATGGCCCGCAGAAAGGCGAATTCGGACAAGATGAAACGGCTCGTGCCTGATGCGCTCCCTGAGCCAGGAACATGGCCGCGATGGCCAAGACGGGTCAAGACGCCGCCCGGCGCATCGCCGCCGGGCGGCGTCCCGGCGGCCGGGCCGTTCGGGGCGCTGTGGCTCCGGGTCGGACGCGTCGATCCGCCTAGCGGGGGCGGTCGCGCCGTCTTTGTCTTGCCTCTCCAGAGAATGGCCACATTTCAATCGTTTAATCCTGGGGTCAACGTGCCATATATCCAATATGTCCGTATAAAGATGTCGAGAGCTATGATCCTTCCGGAACGTCTGCGCAACCTGCGCGAAGCGAAGAACCTCTCGAGGAAACGGCTTGCCGAACCGCCCCCCACGAGGAGACGGTGAATCGGCTTACCAAGGCTCTCAAGGTCGAATCGGTGGTGCTCACCGGCGCGCTGCCGCTTCCCCAGGTCGGCAGTCCGTCTGTCCCCAGACCCCCGGATGTCTATATCGGAGCGGACATCGCGCCGAAGGCCAGATTCGCCTACGATCTCGTCAAGCGTCGCTACGGCGTAAGCGCCGCCGAGATCATCACCATGGCGCCGCTGTTCTTCACCCTCCTCGTCAAGGGCAGCCTCTCTTTGCAGCGCAAGACGCTGGCGGAGGGCCGGCTTCATGTCGAGTTTCCGGACGGGGGCAATTCATGGGAGTTGCCGGATCGGTCTGATAAGAAGGCCATCCGACATATTCGGGAAGACGCGGTGAATTTCGTGCTTGATCAAGGGGCGAGCTATCCGGGACAGACCAACGCCGTCAGGAAAGCGCTGACGGATACCGGATATCATCTGACCAAATGAATGGGCCATCGCCCTGATCCGATGGCTTCATGCTTGCCCCGCTATCGGATGCGGTGCGCGCTGGGCTGTCCTATTGAGAGCGTCCGCGCGCGGCGATCTCCCAGACGTCTTCGACGGCGCCGTGGGCAATGACGATGAAGCGGTCGTGCAGATTGACGGTCGTGTCGCAGTGGCTCGGCATGAGCATCGCCTTGTCGCCGACGGCGAGCGGTGCGGTGCCCTGGAACGTCAGCTCGCAATGCTCGTCCCCGGCGAAGCGAAACGTCGCGCCAGGATGATCGACGGCCGACGGCAGGCCGCCGTCGCCGCTGATCGTCTTCCAGCCGGCGTCGAGGATGACCCGATGCGGCGCCGGCCGGCTGATCGCCCCGGCATAGACGAAGAGCGCGCACTCGAAGGGCGGGGCGGGCGCGTCGGTCCATTCGATCGCCTGGTAGTTGCTGTCCATGAATACGTAGCTGCCGGGCTGCAGCTCGGTGAGCCCGCCCAACGCGGCGTCGAGCGCCGAGGTCCCGGTGCCGCCGCCGGTCAGCACCGCCACCTCGAGCCCGGCCCGGCGCACCAGCTCGGCGCTCTCCAGAAGCAGGTCGAGCGCCGTCCGCACCGCTTGCCGGCGGTCCCGTAGACGCGCGCGCATCTGCGCACTTCCCTGATAGCCCTGCAGGCCGCGAAAGGCGAGCCAACGGTGATCGGCGATCCGCGCGGCCAGTTCGGCCGCGCGCGGCCCCGGCGGTACGCCGCACCGGCCCTGCCCGACATCGATCTCGACCAGCACGTCGAGCCGCCGCCCCGCCGTCTGGGCGGCGGCGGCGAGGATGTCGACGTTCTCCGCGTCGTCGACGACGACCGCGATTCGCGCGCCCTCCGCCGCCGAGGCCAGCCGCATCGCCTTGGACCGTCCGATGACGCCGGTAGTGATCAGGATGTCCGGGATGCCGGCCGCCGCCATCACCTCGGCTTCGCCGAGCTTGGCGCAGCAGATCCCGACCGCTCCCGCGTCGATCTGCCGTCGTGCGATCTCCGGGGATTTGTGCGCCTTGGCGTGGGGGCGGCAGGCGAGGCCGGATTCCGCGGCAAGCGCCGACATGCGCCGGAGGTTGCGCTCGAAGGCGGGTCGGTCGACCAGGAGGACGGGGGTATCGAGGTCTTCCAGATTCATCGCGCCCGCTCGAAAACGATTCTGCCGCCGACGATGGTCGTTTCGGCCCGGATGTCCTTGATGGAGTCCTCCGCGCAGCGCAACGGATCGTCGTCGAGGATCGCCATGTCGGCGAGCTTGCCGACCTGGAGCGAACCCTTGCTGTCCTCCTCGAACGTCAGCCAGGCGCCCTCGATGGTCGCGCAGCGCAGCGCCTCCTCGCGGCTCAGCGCCTCGGCGGCCCCGATGCGGGCGCCGGTGTACAGGTTGCGTCGCGCGACCGTCTGCCAGATCGGATGGAACAGGCTGGTCGGCACGTTGTCGGTCGCGAGCGCCACATGCACGCCGTGCGCGCGGAGCGTCTTAAGCGGCACGATGTCGTTCTCGCGATCGGCGCCCAGCTCCTCCAGCAGGACATGCGACTGCTTGTGGATATAGCGGTTGGTATGGGTGGTCAGCGCGAGGCCGAGATCCGCGATTCGGCGGATTTCGTCGCGGCCGAACGCCCGGATATGACCGAGTATCCAGCGCCGGTCGGCGATCGGCACGCGCCGGTTCACCGCCTCGAAGAGATCGAGGAACTCGCCCCAGATCGCGGCCACGCGAATACCGTTGCGGGCGGCCTCGACAAGGAAATCGACCATCCGGTCCCGCGGCACGCCGCAGTCGTAGTTGAACCCCGACCAGCCAGTATAGGGGGAGGCGCGGGCGCGTAGGCAGCTTTCCGGGGTCGGCCCAAACTCGGTATAGAGTCCCGCGACCCGCAGCCAGTTGTCGCCCAGCCCGCGCTCTCCGAGCCAGCCCGCCCAACCGCCGAGCTGGCGAGCGTAGTCGATATCGCGTTCGGGGCCCCAGGACGGGCTGAAGACGAGGTTGGCACGCACCGTCGCCGCCCCGGAGCGGTGAACCTCCTGCCAGGCCTGGATCAGCTCCTGCGCCGCGCCATGCTCCTCGAAGATGCTGGTCGTGCCGGTGGCGTTGTAGATACGCATCGCCTTTCTGAGCCCGGCGATCCGGTCCTCATGGGTGAAGCGCGGCGCCGCGTGGAAATGGCTGAGCTCGACCACCGGCATGAAGCTGTGCTCTTGGATGATGCCGTTGATCGCACCGCTCTCGGGATCTTCCTCGAAGGTCACCGTCTCCACCGGCGCGTCGCCGGCCGCGCCGATGCCGGCCAGTGCCAGCGCCCGTGAATTGGCGACTGAGGTGAGCGGCAGCGTATGGCGCCAGAACCCCCAGATCGGGCGGATATAGACCGGGTTGGCGGGCGCCGCGCGGTCGAGCTCCCAGCGCGTCGGGAAACGGCCCTCGGCGAGATTCCGCGGCACGTCGAAATAATAGGGCGGATCGCCGATCGGCATGGTGACGATCCACTCGCCGGGCGCCTTCCCGGCCGCGAGCGCCGCGATCCGTTCCAGGATGTCGTCGATGGTGCGCGCACCGGCGAGCGAGGGGAAGACGGGCTTGAGCCCCTCCCGGTCGAGATGGGCGTGGCCGTCTATCAGCCCGGGGATTACCGCGCGTCCGCCGGCGTCGATCATCCGGGTCTCGGGGCCGGCCAGCGCCTCGATTTCGGCGGCGCCCCCGAGGGCGGCAATCCGGTCCCCTGAGACCGCGACCGCCTCGACGATCCGGAAGGCGGGATCGACGGTGAATATCCGGCCGCGCGTGACGATCAGGTCGACCGGTGCCGCCATCGCCCCGTCAAGCGTTCGGAATGGGCGGCGGGCGCATCAGACGCCCGCGGCATAGGCTTCGCGGCGGGTGTCGGCGGCGCCGAGAAGTATGCCGTCGGGCCGCCGTTCGATGATCTTTGCCGAGCCGAAATAGGATGCCCCGGCGGCGCGCGCCGCCGGGAAGCCCGCCTCGGCGAGCCTGTCCGCGACCGCGTCGGGAAAGGCTTCGTCGAGCAGCGCAGCGCCGCTGAGATCGATGCTCCAGCGCGGCGCGTCGATCGCCGCCGTCAGCTCGAGACCGCGGTCGACGAGGTTGGAGAGAATCTGGACATGCGTCAGCGTCTGGCTCGGCCCGCCGGGCGTGGTCATCAGATAGCGCAGCGCGCCGCCTTCGAGCACCACGACCGGGTTCAGCGTATGGGCCGGCCGCTTGCCGGGGGCGAGCACGCCGGCATGTCCGGGATCGAGGGTGAACCCGGTCATCCGGTTGTTCATGTGGATGCCGGTGCCGGGGTCGAGGAAGGCGGCGCCGAAGACGTGGAAGACGCTCTGCACGACCGAGATACCGTTGCCCTCGCCGTCGGCGATGGCGATGCAGGATGTCCCGCCCGCGGCGTGGGCCGAGGCGGCGCGGGGCGCGCCGTCGCCGCGCACGGCGGCGCGCAGCCGCGCCGTGACGGTAGAGCCGAGCAGCCGGGCGATCGGGGCCGGGTCGGTGCGCGGGTCGGCGATGAGATGCCGGCCCTCGGCGAAGGCCGCCCGCTGGGCGCGCATCATGCGGACAAGCCGGGCGTCGTCGTCGCCGGAAAGCGCGTCCGCATCGATGCCGTCGAGCGCGGCGAGCTGCATCAGCATCAGAATCCCGTAGGAGTTGGGCGGCATCACCCGAACGCTCAGCCCGCGATAGCCGCCGTCGAGCGGCTCGACCCATTCGGGCTCGTAGCCGGCGAAATCCTCGGCCGTCATCACCCCGCCACGCGACAAGCTGCAGGCGCCGATCGACGCGGCGATCCTGCCTTCGTAGAACACCGCGCTGCCGCCCTCGGCGATCGCGCGCAAGCTGTCGGCCAGCGCCGGCTGGCGGACGACGGCGCCGGCCGGCAGCGGGGCGCCGTCGGGGAAATAGAGCGCCCGATGGCCGGGATCGGCTTCCACATCCGCCCGGAACAGATGCAGCGCCGAGGCCAGGATCCGCGATAGCGGGTGGGCCTCGGCGAGCGCGATCGCGTCGTCGAACAGCTCCGCCCAGGGCAGCCGCCCGAAGCGCCGATGCATTCGCTCCCAGCCACGCACCATGCCGGGCACGCTGGCCGCCAACGGCCCGCGGCGCGGAATGCCGTCCGCATAGGCCTCCGGCGTCGCTCCCGCCGGCGCATGTCCGGAGGCGTTCAAGCCGAATGTGCGCCCGCCCTCGGCGTCGTGGAAGAGGATGAACGCATCGCCGCCGAGCGAGGTGGCGTGGGGCAGAACCACCGACAGCACCGCCGAGGTCGCGACCATCGCGTCCACCAGCGAGCCGCCGCGCTCCAGGGTCCGCAGCCCCGAGAGCGAGGCCTGGGAATGCCCCGACACCACCATCGCGCGGGCGCCGTAGACCGGGGAGCGCGGGATCTTCACCCCCGCGAAGCCGTCCGTCCGAGCCATCTTCCTCCCCTCCCTTCCGCCGATATGCCCGGCTGCGTTCAGCGCGGCGCGAGACAGGTCTCCACCAGCCGCGCCCAGTAGCTCGCTCCGATCGGCAGGATCTCGTCGTTGAAGTCGTAGTTCGGGTTGTGCAGCAGGCAGCCGTCGTCGCCGGGGCCGTTGCCGAGCCAGACATAGCTGCCCGGCTTCTCGCCGAGCATGAAGGCGAAATCCTCCGAGGCGAGCTTGGGATTGAGATCGCCGCGCACGTTCTTCCGCCCCACGACCTCGGCGGCGGCGGCGGCGGCGAGATCGGATTCGGCCGCGCTGTTGATCGTCGGCGGGTAGCGCCGTTCGTAGCGGACATCCGCCGAGAGCCCGTGCGCGGCGGCGACGCCCGCGGTGATCCGCCCGAGCGCGGCTTCCGCCCGGTCCTGAATTTCGGGGCGGAAGGCGCGCACGGTGCCGCGCAGGACCACATCCTCGGGAATCACGTTCCAGGTGTCGCCGCCATGTATCTGGGTGACCGTGACGACCACCGATTCCTGCGCGTCGATCGTCCGGCTGGCGATGGTCTGGAGCGCCGACACCATCTCGGCCGCGCCGACGATCGCGTCGGCCCCCTGATGCGGAGCGGCGGCATGGGCGCCCTTGCCCGTGACCGCGATCTCGAAGATGTCGAAGGCAGCCATCATCGGACCCGACCGGACGGCCATCTCTCCGACTCCGAGCCAGGGCATGTTGTGCATTCCGAAGACCCGGGACATTGGGAACGCCTCGAACAGGCCGTTCTCGATCATTACCCG
The DNA here is from genome assembly GCA_963422565.1 of Alphaproteobacteria bacterium. Lineage (GTDB taxonomy): Bacteria > Pseudomonadota > Alphaproteobacteria > MPNO01 > MPNO01. The sequence goes on from OY730228.1 coordinate 101,864, forward strand.
CGCACCGCCCTCGTTCTCCTCGGCGGGCTGGAAGATGAAGTGGACGGTGCCGGCGAAATTCCGGGTCTCGGCGAGATAGCGGGCGGCGCCCAGCAACATCGTCATATGCCCGTCATGGCCGCAGGCGTGCATCTTCCCGGGAACCTGCGAGCGGTGGGGGACGTCGTTCTTCTCCTCGATATCGAGCGCGTCGAGATCTGCGCGGAGACCGATCGTCTCGCCCGGGCCGCGGTCTCCCCGCAATGTCGCGACCACCCCCGTCCCGGCGAGCCCGCGATGGACTTCGATCCCGAGCTCGTCCAGCCGGTCGGCGACGAACTGCGAGGTTCGATGCTCTTCGAACGCGGTCTCCGGCCGAGCGTGGAGATGCCGCCGCCAGGCGGTCATCTCGTCGTGGAACTCGGCGATGCGGTTGACGATCGGCATGCGGCTCTCATCCATTCTCTGTGGGTTCGGGCTTGCCGCCCGGCGCGACGGCATCGCCCAGCAAGGGGGATCACGCCGTTCGCCATCGCTTCGGCCTCCCGCTTTCATGTTATCCTGGCGCACGGGCGCCGGCCAGCGCGGCGCGGTCGACCAGGGGAAGACGACGATCGCCGCCCGGCTCGGCGGCTTTCGGCAGGCCGATTCCCCGGGCTTCCGGTGGCGGCCCTGGGACGGGAGCGTCAGGAGCCGGACGGGCCCCTTTGCGACATCGTCGAGCCGCCTTCCGTCTCGAGCGCCGCCTGCGCGGCCGCCAGCCGCGCCACCGGCACCCGGTAGGGCGAGCAGGAGACGTAGTCGATCCCAATGGCGTGGCAGAAGCGGACCGAGGCCGGATCGCCCCCGTGCTCGCCGCAGATCCCGAGCTTGAGGCCGCTGCGCACCCGGCGTCCGCGCTCGGCGGCGATCGACATCAGCTCTCCGACCCCGTCCGGATCGAGGGTCACGAACGGGTCGCGGGCGAGGATACCGAGATCGAGATAGCGATCGAGGAAAAGTCCGGAATCGTCGCGGCTGATCCCGTATGCCGTCTGCGTCAGGTCGTTGGTTCCGAAGCTGAAGAACTCCGCGACCTCGGCCAGCTCGTCGGCGCGCAGGCAGGCCCGCGGCAGTTCGATCATCGTGCCGATCAGGTAGCACGGACGCTTGCCGGTGTCGGCGGCGACCCTGTCCGCCACGGTGCCGATGCGCGCGGCGAGCAGTTCGAGCTCGCGGCGGGTGGCAGCGAGCGGAATCATGATCTCGAGAGCTACCGGCGCCCCGCCGGCCACCGCCGCCTCGAAGATCGCCTGCGCCTGCATCTCGTAGATTTCGGGATGGCTCAGACCCAGCCGGCAGCCGCGATGGCCGAGCATCGGGTTGACCTCCTGAATCCGCTCGGCCCGGCGCTCCACCTCTGCCGGCGGCTTGCCGATCTCGCGGGCGATCTCGGCGAGCGCGCCCGCGTCCCGCGGCAGGAACTCGTGCAGCGGCGGATCGAGTAGCCGCACGGTAACCGGCAGCCCGGCCATGATCTCGAACAGCGCGACGAAATCCCGACGCTGCATCGGCAGGATCTCCGCCAGCGCCGCGCGCCGCTCCTCCTCGGTCTCCGACATGATCATCCGGCGGAACGCCAGGATGCGGTCGTCGCCGAAGAACATGTGCTCGGTCCGGCAGAGCCCGATTCCTTCGGCGCCGAACTCGCGTGCGAGGCGCGCCTCGGCGGGGGTCTCGGCATTGGTGCGCACCCGCAGGGCGCGGACCGTGTCGGTCCACGCCATCAGCCGCCAGAAGGTCTCGGCCAGCTCCGGCTGCACCGTCGGCACTCGGCCCTGCATGATCTCGCCGGTACCGCCGTCGATGGTCACGACGTCACCGGTCGAAAGCGTGACCCCGCCGGCGCTCGCGGTGCCCGCCGCATAGTCGATCACGAGGTCGCCGGCCCCCGACACGCAGGGGCGGCCCATACCGCGCGCGACGACGGCGGCGTGGCTGGTCATGCCGCCGCGCGCGGTCAGGATGCCGCGGGCGGCATGCATGCCGTGGATGTCTTCCGGGCTGGTCTCGATCCGCGCGAGGATCACGTCCTCGCCGTCGCGGGCCCGCGCCTCGGCGTCGTCCGCGTTCAGCACCAGCCGGCCGCAGGCCGCACCGGGCGAAGCGGCGAGGCCGCGCGCGAGCACGTTGCGTTCGGCCGCCGGGTCGAGGGTCGGATGCAGCAACCGCTCGAGGCTTTCCGGCTCGATCCGGCGGAGCGCCTCCCGGCGGTCGATCAGCCCCTCCTCCACCATCTCGACCGCGATCTTGAGCGCCGCCGCCGCCGTCCGCTTCCCGGTCCGGGTCTGGAGGAAATAGAGGCGGCCGTTCTGCACGGTGAACTCGACATCCTGCATGTCGCGGTAATGCGCTTCGAGCCAGGCCATCGTTTCGGTCAACCGCGTATAGACGCCGGGCAGGCGCTCTTCGAGCGACAAGCCCGCCGCCCCGCCGCCCCGGTCGAGCGGCTGCGGCGTGCGGAGGCCTGCCACCACGTCCTCGCCCTGGGCGTTGGCGAGGAATTCCCCGAACAGGGCGCGGGCGCCGGTCGAGGGGTTGCGGCTGAATGCGACCCCGGTCGCGCAGTCCTCGCCCATATTGCCGAACACCATGGCCTGCACCGTCACCGCGGTGCCCCAGTCGTCGGGGATGAGGTTCAGCCTGCGATAGGTCACGGCGCGCTGGTTGACCCAGCTCCGGAACACCGCCGCGACCGCATCCCGGAGCTGGACCTCGGCATCCTGGGGAAAGGGGACGCCGAGTTCGCTGTCGACCCGCCGCTTGTAGAGCGCGACGATCTCCCGCCAGTCGTCCGCGTCGAGCTCGGTGTCGAGCCGGAGCGCGCGCGCTTCCTTCCGGCGGGCGATGATCTCCTCGAACCCGTGATGGTCCAGGCCGAGCACCACATCGCCATACATCTGGACGAAGCGGCGATAGCAATCGTAGGCGAAGCGGGCATCGCCGCTGCGGCGCGCCAGCCCTTCGACGGTCGCGTCGTTCAGGCCGAGATTGAGGACGGTATCCATCATGCCGGGCATCGATGCTCGAGACCCCGACCGTACCGAGAGCAGAAGCGGGTTCCCGGCATCGCCGAAAACCGCCCCCGCCTGCCGCTCCACGACCTTCAGCGCGGCGGCGACCTGATCCGCGAGCTGTTCGGGAACGGCGCCGTCATTCGCGTTGAAGCGGGTGCAGACCTCCGTGGTGATCGTGAAACCCGGGGGTACTTCCAAGCCGAGACGGCTCATCTCGGCCAGATTGGCACCTTTTCCCCCGAGCAATGCCGTCATGTCGGCGGCACCCTCCGCTTCCCCGCCGCCGAATCCGAAGACAAGTTTGGACTGTGAACGCATGACTTCGTCGCCTGTGACACATGGGCAAGTTTGTAGCACCGGCATAATTCGCCCGTCGAGTGCCCGCGGCAGACGGCTTTGGCGGGGCGGTCGGGCCGTGGCAGGATCGGCGGAAAGCGGCGAAGGGAGCGGATCATGACCGGCGAAGACGACCTGTTCGAGGCCTTGATCGCCGCCTCCGGCGTGCCGGTCGGCGACGAGGAGAAGGCCGATCTCAGGACGGCCTATCGCTCGCTGACCGACCTCGCGCGGCGAACCCGCCGCCCGGGGCGGAGCTGGGAGGTGCGCATGCTGCCCCATTTCGTGCCGCCGCCGCCGGGGGAGGGTGGGGGATGATCCCGGATCCGCCGACCATCGCCCAGGCCGGGGCGGAGCTTCGCGGCGGCGGCCGGACTTCGGCCGCCCTTACCGAGCTCTGTCTCGAACGCATCGCCGTCCTCGATCCCCGGATTAACGCCTATCACCGGGTGATGGCGGAGGAGGCCCGCGCCCAGGCGCGGCGCGCCGACGAGGAGCTCGGGCGCGGCCTCGACCGGGGACCGCTTCACGGAATCCCGCTCGCGTGCAAGGATGTCTTCTACTGGAAGGGCCACAAGACGACCTCGAATTCGTGGGTGATGCTCGACTTCGAGGCGGACCAGGACGCCACCGTCATCGCCCGGCTCAAGGAGGCGGGTGCCGTTCTGCTCGGCCAGCTCAACACCTACGAGTTCACGTTCGGCGGCCGTCCGTCCCGGGAGCCGCCGTTCCCGCCGGCGATGAACCCGTGGAACCCCGACCGTGTGACCGGCGGCTCGTCGAGCGGCTCGGGTGCGGCGGTCGCCGCCGGGCTGTGCGTCGGCGCGCTCGGCACCGATGCCGGCGGTTCGATCCGCCTGCCGGCGGCCTTCAACGGTATCGCCGGGCTCAAACCGACCCTCGGACGGGTGAGCGCCCATGGCGACATGCCGCTGACCTATTCATTCGACTGCGTGGGTCCGATGGCGTGGACCAGCGAGGACTGCGCCCTGATCCTCCAGGCCATCGCCGGGCCGGACCCGCGCGACCCCGCGACCGCGGACGTCCCGGTCCCGGACTACGCCGCGGCGCTCGGTCTGGGCGTGGACGGGTTGCGGATCGGCATGATCCGGCATTTCTACACCGACGATTTCGCCGCGCCGCCGGCCATCGTCGAAGCGGTGGACAATGTCGGTACGGTGCTCGCTGGCCTCGGCGCCGAGATCGAGACCGTCGAGGTGTCGCCGCTGATCGACTGGCACGCGGTCGGCCGCGTTCTTGTCCCCGCCGAGGCCTTCGCGATCCACGAGGAGCGGCTGCAGACCCAGTGGCATCTCTACGGCCGGCTCGCCCGCAACCGGCTGATGCTGGGCAGCCTGTTCCGGGCGGTCGACTACATCCAGGCTCAGCGCCGGCGGACCGAGCTCCTGGCCGAGCTTGATGCGGTCTTCGCACGCTGCGACGCCGTGGTGACCACGGGTATGCTGACGCCGGCGCCGCCGGTCGACGACAGCGAGCCCTTCCCCTATCTCGACGTGCCGACCATCGGCGTTCCCTTCAACCTGACCGCGAGCCCCTGCCACGTCGTCCGCGCCGGCTTCTTCGATGACGGGATGCCGATCGGTGCCCAGATCGCCGGCCGGCATTGGGACGAGGCGACGGTGCTGCGCGTCGCCCACGCCTTCGAGACGGCGGCGGGGCTGCTCGGCCGGCGTCCGGTTCCGAAGCTCGGGTGAGGGGGTGGCCGCGATTCGGGAACCAATGAAAGGAATATCCCCGTCGGGCTCGCGGATTCGGGTGGCCGGGCTTCCGCCCGGCGAGACGAAGCTGGACCAGCGGCGCAACCGCATTGCTCCTCGGCAACCCGCGAGGCGATAACCGCTTCGCAGGCAGCGCGACATGCCCAGATTACGGCGTCTTTCCGTTCGCGGCTTCAAGTCGATCCGCTTGCTCGAGGGCTTCGAACTGAGTTCGTTGACCGTGTTGATCTGCCCCGACGGCGCCGGCAAGACAAACTTCATAGATCTGTTCCGCATGCTCGGCCGAATTTAGGGCGAGCGCCTGCAGATGTTCGTCGCCGAACAGGATGGGCCGGACGCCCTGATGTTCGGCGGTAGGCGCTAATCGGAGCGGATTTAGGCTGAGTTCCTTTTTGAATGAATACCTACAGCTTTGCGCTCGTCCCGGCCTGGCCGCATCTGGTTTTCGACTATGAGAGAGTCGACTTCTTCGGCATACGCGAAAGATTCTCGCACATGCTTGGTAGCGGCCACCGCAAAGTGAATCTCGGGAATGCCGTTCATGAGGGAGACACGTTCGCGCCCCATGTGCATGAGGGCCTCTCGAGCGGGCGCGTTTACCACTTCGAAGACACCGGGGTTTCGGCTTCGGTCCGCCAAGCTCAACCCCTGCGCGACAATCTGAGGCTCAAGCCCGCCGCGGGAAATCTTGCGCCTTTTCTGCGGCCGCTTCGAGCACGGCACGGCGATCATTTTCGCAAGATTGTCGAGATGATCCGGATGGCCGCACCATATTTCGGCGACTTCGTCTATCGTAAAGAGTGTAGAGGGACGGAAGTCTTTGCGAATGGGGGGGTGAGGCGGAATCGGGCGGAAACTGGCGGAAGCTCAAGGGGTTGTGGTGGGTTGCGGGGGCCGGCGGCGGTTGGAGGGGCGGACGGAAGTCTTTGCGAATCCGGGCGGGAACGGGGCCTGCAAGGGCAAGAAACGGGGATTTTCGGGGCGTTTCTGGGGTGTTGAAACGGCGGAAAATCCGGGCGGTTTCGGGGGTGCGGATTCGGGCGGAAGATCGGGCGTTCAGGAGCGGTCGAGCGCCTCGGCGAGGTATCGGGCGACGATGCGGCCGATTTCGTCCTGGTCGTCGTCGGAAAGGCCGAGGATGGGTCGGGCGGGGATGTCGCCCCAGGGGATGGGGGCGCCGCGCGAGGTCGTTCCGAAGGCGCCCTTCCCGGCGCCGAACTGGTGGGTTCCGGCATAGATGGAGGGCGATCCGACTTCGACCTGGTCGGCGCCGGCGCGGTAGGCGAGATTGCCGCGGAGATATCCTTCGAGGGTGAGGATCCTGTCCCGGTTGCGGCGCTTGCGCTCGCGGGTGGTCGGGGAGAGGGGCGTCCAGGGTTTGCCGTCGGGGGCTTTCTGGTCGGCGAAGCGCTCGCGGGTGGTGTTGAGGAGATGCTCGCCGATGTCGCGCATGGCCGGGGTCATGTCGCGGCCGGCGGCGATGAGGCGGCGCAGGGCGCGCCGGACCTCGGCGTCGTCGAACGTGACGGTGATTGTGGCGCCGGGCACTGGTCAGGCTTTTTCGTCGGCCTTGAGGTAGGCGATGACGCTATCGAGCCATCGCTGCTGGTCTTCGTGCCAGGGCGATTTGCGCCCGTTCCGGTCGAAACCGGCCACGGCGTTGTCGACAGCCATCATGTCGTCGTTCCGGAGCTTGTCGTAGCGTTCGTAGGCGTATTCGAGTTGGGCGAGGACGCTTTCATGCGCGTCGCCGACGGGCGGGCCGAGATCGAAATCGACCTCTTCGTCGTCGCCTTCGACGGCCAGGTCGTCGAGGGTGAGCCCGGCCTTCGCGAGGGCGTTGTTGGTATCGGCCTGGTCCTGCATCTTCTCGTAGAAGTGCCGTTCCTCGGGGGGCATGTCCTCCAGGGCGACGCTCGGTCTCGTGAGGTCATGCCAATCATCCTCGCCGTAGCGCCCGATGTACTGCTCCCTGGTGATGGTTTCCCAAGTGCCATCAGGGCGCATGACTTCAGGCATCCTCGACCTCCTCCATCTCGATCTTTGTGATCGCGCCTTCGCGCCTCACGTTTCGTACACGAAACCGTGTCCCTGCTTTGAACAGGACCTCGCCCTCGCTTGGGATCGCAGACAGCCATTTTACATGCTTTCCGTGCAGGCTGTCGATGATGAAGCGAGCGTTGCGGCGAAAGCCTGCGCCTGTGCTGGCGCTGGTGAACGCGTCCTCGGTCACGATCTGGCCTGGGACGTAGCGGGCGATGTCGTCCGGCTTGAGATCGGCGCCGCGCCTGAGGCCCTTGGCCGGGTAGTCCGGGAGCTTGTCGAGGGCGTCGTTGAGAGTGCGGCGCAGGTCGTTGTGTTTGGCCGACAGCTTCGGCTGTCCGGGCGCGCCCTGTTCGCGCAAGGCCTTGTTCAGCGCCCTGTATGACCACCAGGCGCGGCTTTCGCGCGTGTATCCGTAGCTGGAGGCGAGTTCGGGGTCGGTCATGCCGTAATCCTGTCCGTGCGCCGTGGTTTTCGACCGGCCGGCGTCCCTGTGCGTACGGAAGGCGGCGCCAAGCGCCGTTTGTGTCCGCCTCTGGTGTGCGGGCTGCCCTTTTGCCGCATCGATTGCGGCGCGGAGCCGCGGTGCGATCTGGCGCTTGAGCCCGGCGGCGCGGGTGGCGAGCATCGAGCGGATGGCGTCGCGGTCGGCGGCGCTGATCCCGCGCACGCTCGGGGCGAGGCGCTTGAAGCCCTCGGTGCGCCGGCCGAGCCTCTCGATGGCGGCGATCTGCCGGATGGCCTGTCGGCCGAGGTCGTCGGGCGAGCCGATTCCTGCGGCTTGGAGGACCTTGGCGTAGGCGGGGTTGATCGCGTGGTTGGCGAAGCCGTCCCATTCGGCGATGTCGTTGAGCGCGGTCCGTGGTTTGCGTCCGTGTCGGGCTCGGAAGAGCAGTGCGCCGCCCTGGTCGATGCGGGCGACGGCGTTTCGGGGGCGGCCTCGGGGCAGGACGATGTTGTCCATGTCGCGCCCGAGGACATCCCAGTTGGCGAGCCAGACGTCGGCGGCGTAGCCTTGGAGGACCTTCTGTGCGCGGGCCTTGGTGGGCCGGGATCGCCGGCCGCCGAGGGTGCCGGCATGGTCGACGATCTCGTTGGCGATGCCGACGATGGCGCCGTTGTGGCGGACCAGGGCGGAGGCCGGGGCGTCGATGCCGAGCTCGCGATATGCGCGGTTGGCGACGGCCTCGCCGTAGGCCTGGGCGGGGTCGTCGTAGAATTTGACGTATCGGGCTCGGCCGTCGGTGCTTTCGAAGAGGCCGCCGGGGTTGGATCCGGCTTGGGGTCCGATCTGTCTGGCGGTGGCGTCGGCGCGCGAGAGCTCCGGGATCGCGAAGGGGTCTGGCGGCGCCGGGGGCGGCTGCAGCGATCGTCCGGGCGCGTATGCCCAACCTGGGTCGATGCCTTGGGGGACGGCGACGGTTCGGGGGCTGGGTCCGTTGACGCCGACGGTGACGGTTCGGGTGCGGATCTCCGGCGCCTGGTCGGGGCCGGACTTTCCGAGGCGTTCGAGGCTGGCGTCGTCGAGGGTCTCGACGAAGCATTTGCAGCCCCATCCGTTGGGCGGGTAGTGGGTGGCCCACCACGGGTCGTCGTGGCGCAGCACGAGGCCGTCCCATGCGAGGTGCGCGTGGCGCGGTTCCTCGGAGGCGTCGGAGTGGCGGTAGCGCCACCAGGGGCGGCGCTCGGCGATGTCCTTCATCTGCCGGTAGCGTCCGGCGGCGTATGAGGTGCGGAGGTTGGTCGCGTAGATGACGCGGGTGCGCCAGTCGCGCCCGCCGTTGTAGGACCATCCGTGCCTGGCGACGAGCGCGTCGAAGTCCTTGCGGAAGGTGTCGATGGTGGCGCCGTCGGCGATAGCCTTGTCGACGGCCTTGCGCAGGTCCTGGACGAGATCGGCGTGCGCGGCGCCGGCGACGACGAAGGCGCGGTCGTGCTGTTCCTGCCAGATGTCGGTCCAGGTCCGGGTGGTCAGATCGAGCTTGGACCGGAAGAATTCGATCTGTTCGTCGAAGGGGCGTTGTGTGTGTTGCGCCGCCGCGCTGGCGAGGACTATCGCGGTCGGCGATGCGAGGGCGGGTCCGGTCCGGTCGCCCTCGACATCGTATCTCCCGGCGAGCTGTGCGGCGGCGAGCGCCGGGGCGAGGGCTTCGGCGGCGTCGGCGACCTCGGGGGTGGGCGCTCTCGGGTCGGCGGTCCAGGCGAGGGCCTCATCGAGGCGGTCGCGGGCCTGGGGGAGCGTGTCGGCGGCGGCGATCCCGTCGCGGATGCGTTCGGCCCATCGGTCGACGAGGGGGCCGAGGGTCTCGCGCGTCCTTGCGGCGAGGTCGGGGATCGGGTCGTCGGCGCCGTTGGCGGCGAACAGACGGTCGCGCGGCGCGGGGGTGCCGCCGGCGTCACGCGCTGTCGCCGGCGGCGGCGGAGGGTCCGGGCGGGGCGGATCGGTCGGGCTGGCGAGGCGGCGGTCGTCGCCCGGCGGCGGGGCGGGCGCGGGTTCGGCGACGGGCTCCCACTCGCCGCCATAGGTCTGGACGACATAGGCGAGGCTCGGGCGGAGCCCTGCGGTGCGGGCGACGATCTCGTCGCGTCGGGCGCGCGCCTCGAGGTCCTGGGGCGGGGCGGTGTCGCGGGCAAGCAACGGCACGGCGGCGCCGGGGTGGTTCCATCCGGTGAGCTAGGCGGCGACGGACAAGCCAAAACCGCACCGAAAATCAGCCCGGTTTCCGGGCCATTCGCAAAGACTTCCGTCCCGATACAAAGAGCCGGATGATCGGCTGGATTTGGAACGGTATCATGCAAACGATCCGGACACCGTGTTCGGGCCTCGTCAGCTATCGCACGGCACGCTTCGGTTTATATCTCTTGCGACTTTGCTCCTGCAGCCGGCGCATCTGTAACCGGATCCGGTGCTCGTCGATGGGCCGGAGCTAGGTTTGCACCCCTATGCGTTTGTCTTGCTCGCCGAAATGCTCCGCTCTGCCAGCGATTCGAGACAGGTCGTCATTTCGACCCAATCGGCGGACCTTATCAGCGAGCTGGCACCGGAAGATGTCGTGGTCATCGACCGGAGAGATGACGAATCGGTGTTCGAGCGGCTAAATTCCGAACTTCTTTCCGAGTGGCTTACGGATTATTCCCTAGGCGATCTGTGGAAGATGAATATTGTCAGTGGCAGGCTGGGATGATAACGGATGTGGTGATTGTCTGTGAAGGACAGACTGAGGAGGCCTTCGTGAACAGGGTCATATGTCCGACCCTGAGGAACTGACAAGTTTTTGTCCGTCCTTGCCTTATCGCGACGTCTCGGCTCGCGAAATGTGGCGCGCTTAGCCGACAGCGCGTATTGCGCTTTCTCTGCAATACGCTACGAGAACGAAACGATGTCTATGTGACGACGCTTTTCTATCTCTACAGGAGTTCCCCGGACTGTCCCGGGCGATCGACGGCAGTTCATTCCGATTCCGTCGACCGCGCGGCGGGCATCGAAAGAGATTTTCACGCGGAGACAATTCGCGAAATAGACTGCCTTTTCGATCGGTTCTTCCCTTGTATTCAACCCTAGGAATTTGAGGCGCTTCTGTTTTCGGATGTGTCGCGGTTCGAGGAGGCGGGGCCATCCTGGCGGAAGTTCGCGGGGCAGCTCGGGCGGCACGGCAAGCGGTGGAGAGCCCGGAGCATGTCAACGATGGCGACGACACGCATCCCTTGGCTCGTTTGAAGACGCTGATGCGCCCCGGCTATCGCAAGGTTCGGCACGGCGTTGCCGTTTCCCTGCGTATAGGTGTTGCGCGCATGCGTGCGGAGTGCCGCCAATTCGATGGTTGGATAACCCGGCTCGAAGGCTTGGCGCCGCAGCAGGGAAGGGAGTGACGGCGCGGCCGGAATGTCGGAGTTGGTCGTCGAAGACGCCGCGCTCGCTTGGTCCCGGCGGCTCGAATACGATGTCGTCGGCGGGCCGGACATGCCGCCGGGACCAAGCGCATTGCGCGAATCCTACGAGGATGCGTTCTTTGCGCCGATCCTCCGCACGGCTCTGGCACGGTTGAACCCGAACATGCCCGCTTCGGCCCTCGACGACGCCTTCCGCAAGCTGATTCGTCCCCAAGGGCGCGGCGCCGCAGCGCAATCTCGCCGTCGAGCTGCTGCGGAAACTGCTGAAGGGCGAGCTCGTGGCAAGGAAGGAACCTGCCACCCCAACCCTCCCCCTCAAGGAGGTACGCATGAGAGAGGGCGGGCGTGAATCCCCTCTCCCGCTGAGGGATGGGGCAGGGGACGGGGGCCAGCTCATCGTAATCCCCCAAACGAGAATTGCTGCCGACCGAGGGATTCTCTGGACAGGCGCGCGGCCGGCGGTTAGACGGGCCAACTCGTTCGTCGATCGTCGGGGAGGGAGGGTTGGCCGAGTTTGAGACGCTGCACGAGATCGCCGCCGCGGCGCGGGGAAACCTGTCGGACGGGGTATGGGATTATCTGATCGGAGGCGCCGAGACCGAGACCACGCTACTCCGCAACCGTCTGGGGCTAGACGGTATCGCCTTCCGGCCGCGTGTCCTCAACGACGTGAGAGAGATCGATTGCACCGGGCGGACGGCGGGCCACCAGGTGCGCTTGCCGGTGGCCCTGGCGCCGATGGGATCCCTCCAGAACCTGCATCCGGACGGATCCGTGGCGGTCGCGAAGGCGGCCGAGGCCTTCGGCGTCGTGAGCTATCTGAGTTCGGTGACCCAGCCCGGGCTCGAAGAGGTGGCGCGCGCCACTGCCCATCCCAAAATCTACCAGCTCTATGTGCGGGGCGACCGCGATTGGGTGGCAGATCATGTCCGCCGGGCGGTCGCGCACGGTTACACGTCATTTTGCCTGACCGTCGACGTGGCCGTCTACAGCCGCCGCGAACGCGATCTCGTCAAGCGCTATCTGCCCACCGCCCGCCGCCGCGCCAGTGCGGGCTGGGAGTTCCAGTCCGCCATGAATTGGGATCTGGTCAAGTGGTTCAAGGACAGCTTCGACATCGCGCTGCAGATCAAGGGCATCGCCACCGCCGAGGACGCCGCCAAAGCCGCGGCCCACGGAGTCGACGCGATCTATGTCTCGAACCATGGCGGCCGCCAGCTCGATCACGGGCGCGCCAGCATCGACGTGCTGCCTGAAATCGTCGCCGAGGCGGGCGGCAAGGCGGAGATCGTGGTCGACGGCGGTTTCATGCGCGGCACCGACATCGTCAAGGCGATCGCGCGCGGCGCCGATACGGTGGCGATCGGCAAGGTCCAGGGCCTCGGCCTCGCCGCGGCAGGCGCCGACGGTATCGTTCGCGTGCTGGAGCTCGTCGAGGACGAGATCCGCATCGCCCTGGGGCTTCTGGGCGTCACCGCGTTCGCGGAACTCGACGAGACTTTCCTCCATCCCGCGCCGCCAGTGGTCCCGCCGACGGCGCTCAGCGCGCTGCCGTTCCTCTCCCTCAGGCAGGTGGAGTACTGATCGATGACCATGCTCGACAAGCTCGACCGCCCGATTCTCGGCGGCAACCGCCAGATGGAATGGGTCAGCGACGTCGCGGCCGAGATGCTGCGCCGTCTCGGGGTCAAATACGTCGCGCTCAACCCGGGCGCCAGCTATCGCGGTTTCCACGACTCCATCGTCAACTATCTCGGCAACGAAGGTCCTCAGATGCTGCTCTGCCTGCACGAGGATCATGCGGTCTCCGTCGCCCATGGCTACGCCAAGGTGACGGGCGAGGCGATGGGCGCCATCGTCCATTCCAATGTCGGTCTGATGCACGGCCTAATGGGGATGTTCAACGCCTGGTGCGACCGGGCGCCGATGCTCGTGATGGGGGCGACCGGACCGGTCGATGCGCCGCTTCGGCGGCCGTGGATCGACTGGATCCACACCGCCAAGGACCAGGGCATGATGCTGCGCAACTTCGTCAAATGGGACGACGAACCGCGTTCCGCCGAGGCGATCGTCGAGACGATGCTGCGTGCCGGGATCATGATCCGGACCCCGCCGCGCGGCCCCGCATATATCTGCCTGGACGCCGGCCTTCAGGAGACCCGCCTCGCCGCCGAGGTCGCGATCCCGGATGCGGCTAGGTTCGAGCTTCCCGATCCGCCGAGCGCCGCGGCCGCCACGGTGGCGGCGGTCGCCGAGACCCTGCTGGCCGCGGCGCGGCCGGTGATCATGATGGGGCGCACGTCGCGCCGTCAGGACGATTGGGACCGCCGGGTCCGGCTGGCCGAGACGACGGGCGCCCGCGTGGTCACGGACCTCAAGAACGCGGCGTCCTTTCCGACGAGCCACCCTCTCCACGCCGGCCCGCCCGCCAACTGGGTGCGTGGGCCGGGCGAGGATATCGTGCGCCGGTCCGACGCGCTTCTGGTTCTCGACTGGGTTGACCTCGCCGGCACCTTCAAGGCGCTCGGAGCCGGGTTCGGGATTCGCGGCGAGATCATCGACGTCTCACTCGACTCCTATGTTCATAACGGCTGGTCGATGGATCATTTCGGGTTGGCCGCGGCCGACACCCGCATCCTCGCCGATGTCGATGCGTTCGTCCGCCAGCTTCTGGCCGAGATGGAGGGCCGGATAGACGCGCCCCGTTTCGCCGGCGGTGCCCCGGTCCCGGCCGCCGCGCCCGAACCCAAGGACCCGGCGGCGCCGATTTCGCCGCGGGACATCGCGGGGGCGCTCGGCGCCGCGAAAGGTGAGCGCCAGGTGACGCTCACCCGGGTGCCGCTCGGATGGGCGGGAGATTCCTACCATTTCGAGGGGCCGCTCGATTATCTCGGCAACGACGGCGGCGGCGGTCTCGGCTCGGGCGCCGGCAACGCCGTCGGCGCGGGGCTGGCATTGCAGGGCGGCGGGCGCGTTCCGATCGCGATCCTCGGCGATGGCGACTTCATGCAGGGCGGCTCGGCGCTCTGGACCGCCGCCCGCTACGGCATCCCGGTGTTGTTCGTCATTTCCAACAACCGCTCCAACTTCAACGACGAGGTGCATCAGGAGGCGATGGCGCGGGAGCGCGGCCGTCCGGTCGAAAACCGGTGGATCGGTCAGCGCATCGACGAACCGGCGCTCGATCTCGCCGGTTTCGCGCGCGCCCAGGGCGTCGCTGCCGCCGGCCCGGTCGAGACGGTGGGGGCGCTGGGGCCGGCCCTCGAGGAAGGGATCGCGGCCGTCGAGGCCGGAAAGCCGTTCCTGATCGATGTCGTGGTGCGGCCGGGTTACAGCGCGCCGATGGTCACCCGGGCCAGCGGCGAGGCGTCGACGGGGACGGCGAGCTGACGAGGCGTTGCGGCGCGGCGCGCGCTCAGAAGCGGAACCTGTCCTCGAGCAGCGGCAGGGCGCCGAGCTCATGGGCGGCGGTCACCGCCGGCGCCCGGGTGACATAGCGTGAATCGAGCTGATCGAGGCTTGTCACCCCGATTAGCCCCATGGCGTTGATCATCTCGGCCTCGAGGATTTCGAGCGCGCGGATCAGCGCCGGCGCCCCCCCGGCGGCGAGCGACCATGCCTGGAGGCGGCCGATGGCCACCGCGCGGGCGCCCATCGCGAGCGTCTTGAGGATGTCGGTTCCGCGCATGAACCCGGAATCGACCAGGACCGGCGCGCGGTCCGCGACCGCCTCGACGACCTCGCGCAGGATGTCGATGGCTGCCTGTCCGTGGTCGAGCTGGCGCCCGCCGTGATTGCTGACATAGATCGCGTCCACGCCGTGATCGAGGGCGATGATCGCATCCTCGGCGGTCTGAACCCCCTTGAGGATGAAGGGCAGGCCGCCATGCACCTTCATCATCGACATGGTCTTCCAGGTGATCCCGGTCTGCCATTCCCGTCCGGTCTGAGTCCGGACGGAGGGCGGCAGCCAGCGGGCGAGGAGCTGACGCTCCCGGCGGCCGTAATAGGCCGAATCCACGGTCAGGGCGAGGGCGGCGTAGCCCGCCGCCTTGGCCCGATCGATCAATGCGCGAATCCATCCGTCGTCGCCACGGACGTAGATCTGGAAAATTTTCGGCGCCCGGGTCGCTGCGGCGATCTCCTCCAGGGCCGGTTGGGTGACGGTGCTCACGAAGTTGATCGTGCCGAAGGCGGCTGCGGCCTCGGCGACGACGATTCCGCCCTCCGGCGCGATCGATTGGAGGGAGCCGATCGGCGCCAGCAGCACCGGAATCCGCAGGCGATGTCCGAGCAGGCTCGTCGACGGATCGATCCGGGAGACATCGCAAAGCACGCGCGGCCGGAAGGCGATCCTGTCGAGCCCGTGCCGGTTGCGCCGCATTGTGGTCTCGGTCTCGGCGGCGCCGGTGATATAGCTCCAGACCGGCTGGCTCGCCCGGCTCCTGGCGCGACGGACGATCTCGTGGGTGGTCTGGAAGTCGTCGGTCATTCTCGATCCCCTGGCCCGGTCTTTCGGTTCGATCTTCCGGCGCACGGATCGGCCACCGTCTCGGTTGACAGCCGTAGCGACCGCGCAAGACTATGGCTCCAGACTGCCAAACAGTGTGGGATCGCGGCAACCGGCGGGGGCGATGGCCGATATCCTGGAGATCCGGGACGTTTCCAAGACCTATGACGCCGGGGGAGACAAGCCTGTCCAGGCGCTCGACCGCGTGACTCTCG
This sequence comes from Alphaproteobacteria bacterium, assembly GCA_963422565.1. Lineage (GTDB taxonomy): Bacteria > Pseudomonadota > Alphaproteobacteria > MPNO01 > MPNO01. The sequence goes on from OY730228.1 coordinate 117,633, forward strand.
ATGTGGCGGAGGGGGAGTTCGTGTCGGTGATCGGCCCGAGCGGCTGCGGCAAGTCGACATTGTTCAATATCATCGGCGGGCTGGTCGACGGGCATGAGGGGGCGGTGAGAATCGCCGGCCAGCCGGTCCGGGGGGCGCACCGGGACGTCGGCGTGGTGTTTCAGGAGGAATCGACCTTTCCCTGGCGGACGACGCTCGACAATGTCGCCTTCCCGCTCGAGATACAGGGGGTGGCGAGGGCCGAACGGGAAGACAAGGCGCGCCGCTTCGTCCGTCTTGTGGGGCTCGACGGTTTCGAGAACCACTACCCGGCCCAGCTCTCCGGGGGGATGAAGCAGCGCACCGCAGTCGCGCGCACCTTGGCCTACGAGCCCCGGATCATGCTGCTCGACGAGCCGTTCGGCGCGCTCGACGAGCAGACCCGGATGCTGCTCGGCGACAAGATGCTGGAGATCTGGGCGGCGCTCAACCAGACCATGCTGTTGATCACCCACAACATCACCGAGGCGGTCCAGCTCTCCGACCGGGTGGTCGTGATGACCTTCAGGCCAGGACGGATCAAGGAGGTCGTCCCGATCGACCTTCCGCGGCCCCGGTCCTCGGAGGTGATTTCGACCCCGGAGTTCGGGCACTATGTCGGCAGCCTCTGGGCGCTGCTGCGCGAGGAGGCGTCGCGCGGCATGGTCGCGGACGAGGCCGCGCTGGCGGCCGGCGGCTGACGGGCGTCTCGACCGTCCCGGTGGGGACGGGTAGGATCAAGGGGCGGAGCACAGAGGAGGGACGGATCCATGTCGATATCGCTGAAGCCGTGGCTCGCGGCCGGAGCGGCGCTTGCCTTGTTCGCGGCCGGGGCCGCGGGCGCGGCGGACAAGGTGCGGCTCATCAAGAGCACCAAGGTCGTCTTCGAGATGGAGCACGGCTATGCGGCCGAGGAGAACGGCGTTTTCGAGCGCATGGGGCTCGACGTCTCGATCATTCATGGCTCGGGCGGCGCTGCGACTCTCCAGACGATCATCACCGGCAGCCAGGATATCGCCTTCGGTGTCGGTTCGCTGTCGGTCATCGGCGCCTACGCCAAGGGCGCCCCGGTCCGCATCCTGGGCTCGACCAAGCGCGGCGCCGGCGACCTCTACTGGTATGTGAAGCCGGACAGCCCGATCAAGAGTTTCCGGGACCTCAAGGGCGGCAAGGAGCTCGTGTTCTCGCGCCCGGGTTCGACCACGCATCTCGCCGTTCTGTTCCTCGCGGATGCGCTGAAGCTGGATGCCAAGCTGGTATCGGTCGGCGGCCCGTCGGGCTCGCGCACCCAGCTCATGTCGGGCCAGGTGGCGACCGGTTGGTCGGTCTTCCCGCTCAACGGCAATCTGCTGCGCGAGAAGAGGATCCGAATCATCGGTACCGGCACCCAGGCCGAGGGGCTGAACGGCGTGACCATGCGAGTGATCGCCGCCAACTCCGACTGGCTCGACAAGAACCGCGACGTGGCTCGGCGAATGATGGCGGCCCTCGCCGAGGGCCAGAAGATCTCCTATAGCAGCGACAAGCAGCTCCGCGCCTACGCCAAGCGGTGGAAGATCGATTACGAGGACGTGAAGGAGTCCTCGAAATTCGTGCCGCTGGACGAGGCGACCTTCCTGCCGGTCGGCAAGCTCGACCAGCTCAACGAGATGGCGGTCAGGTTCAAGCGCACCAAGGAGCTTCTGACCAAGGAACAGCTCCACGAGCTGGTCCATCCGCTCGGCAAGAAGCCCGGCTGACCGCCCGCGGTCCGGCGGACGGGCGGCGGCCGTGACCGCTCTCGTCCGTTCGCCGGTTCTGGTAGGCCTTCTCGGGGTGGCGGTCCTGGCCGCCGCCCTCGAGCTGGCCGTGTCGGCGGGCTGGATCATGGAGATGGTTGTCCCCCGTCCGTCGGACACGATCCTCGCGTTCCCGCCGGTCCAGGAAGAGATGGACCTGTTCGGGAATTTTCTCGTGACCCTGGGGATGACCGCGGCCTCGACGCTGCTCGCGCTCGCGGTCGGCATCCCGTTCGGCTATTTCCTGTACGGCAACCGGCGCTTCGGGATCGCCTATGAAGGCTGGCTGGCCGCGGCCTTCGCCGCGCCGACGGTGCTGCTCTATCCGCTGTTCCTGGTGATCTTCGGCCGCAGCCATCTCACGCTGATCATGATGGGGTTCATTCCGGGTTCCATTCCCATCATCATTCAGACGCGCCAGGGCCTCTTGGGCGTATCCCGCACGTTGCTCAATGTCGGGCACAGCTTCAACGTCTCGAAGCGCGAAATGTTCTGGAAGATCCAGCTTCCGTCCGCCGTGCCGACGATCTTCACGGGGATCCGAATCGGTGTAATGTACACGCTCGTGAACATCGTCGCCATCGAGTATCTGATCGACTTCGGCGGGCTGGGGCGGCTGGTCTCGGAGATGTATTTCCGGTTCGACACGCCGGGAACCTATGCCAGCATCCTCGCCGTCATTTTGGTGAGCGTGATCTTCTATTGGAGCTTCGGGAGGATCGAGAGATGGCTCAGGCCGGTGTGATCGGTGCCGCCGCCGTCCCGGCGGAGAGGCGAAGAGCGTCGGTCGGGCGCATCCGTGCGGTCACGGTGCTCGGGCTGCTGCTCGCATGGGAGGCCCTCGCGCTGCTCGGCACGCTCGAGATCCTATACAAGGACGTGCTTCCGTCGACTTGGGTGATCGCCTACGCGGTCTGGAACGAGGTCATGGCCGCGGATTTCTACCGCGATCTCGGGATCACCTTCGCGGAACATATCGTCGGCTTCGTTGTCGGGTCGGCGATCGCCCTCGCGCTCGGGATCTCGATGGGTCTCAACGCGCTGCTCCGAAAGGCGCTCGAGCCCTATCTCAACGCCATCGGCTCGACGCCCAAAATCATTTTCCTGCCCATCCTGTTCCTGATCTTCGGTACCGGGATCGATTCGAAGATGGCCAAGGGGGCGTTGTCGGCCTTCTTTCCGGTCGTGTTCTCGACCGCGCTCGGCATGATCCTCATCAATCCGGTATTGCTGCGCGTCGGGCGGAGCTTCAACCTGAATCGCTGGCAGATGGCCGTCAAGATCTATATCCCCGCGATGGTCAACCCCGTGATCACCGGGCTCCGGCTCGGTATGGCGATTACCGTCATCGGCGTGCTCGTCGCCGAGCTCAAATTCGCCGATGGCGGGCTCGGCTATCGTCTTGGAAACTATTACGAGCAGTTCAGAATCGCGGAGATGTACGCGATCATCCTCATCATCTTCGCGCTGTCGGCGATCGCGAATGTCGGCATGACCCGGCTGCAACGCCGCGCCAACCGCCATCAGGGGGCTGCGGCGGCGCACTCGCTGGCGGTGGCGACCAACTGAGTCCGGAACAACGATCCGCAGGGGAGTAGTCGATGGCCAGGGAAGTCTTCATCGCCAAGCCGGACGAGCTCGCCGACGGCGAGCGCAGGATCGTCCCCGACGGCAACAGCGAGATCGGCGTCTATCGCGTCAAGGGCAGGCTCTACGCCTATCGGAATCTGTGCGCGCACCAGGGCGGGCCTGCCTGCGAGGGCTTGCTGATGGCCAAGGTCGAGGAGGTCATCGCCGGAGACCGGACATATCAGGGTATGCGCTTCAACCATGACGAGATGCATATCGTCTGCCCGTGGCATGGCTGGGAATACGATCTCGAGACCGGGGTGATGGTCGCGGACCGGACTTTCAGGCTCCGGAAATACGACGTCGTCGAGAGAGAGGACGGCATCTATGTCCTCGCCTGACGAAGCGGTCGACGGGGCGCCGGGCGATCTGCTCGCCGATGTCGACGAAGAGACCGCAGCCCTGAAGGCGTTCGCGAGCAAGATGCTGGCGCTTCGGGACGGCGCGGTGCCGCCGGATCAGCTGATCCAGGAGGGCATCACGGCGCTGACCAGGCTCTATACGGTCAAGTTCCAGCTCGGCGAGAGATGGTCGCCCTTCGTCGACGACCGGGCGATGCCCGCCACCTCCGCCATGATCATGTCGACGGCGATGCTCCGGGCGGTCAATGTCGAGCTGTTCGAGCTCGGCATGTGGCAGGCCTGGTCGGGCGCATGAAAGGAAGCGGAAAATGGATATTCCGACAAGCGATGTCCACAAGATGTCGGTGGAGAGCTTCGATACCGAGAAGCTCCTCGTCAACGCCGCGCGCCAGCGCGACCAGCGCGGCCTGAACGACGTTCTCATCGTCGATGTCGACTGCCATCACTACGAGAACGAGTCGCTGCGCGACATCATCCAGTATATCGAGGATCCGGTGATCAAGCAGACCGGGCTCGCCTATAGCGGCGGGGCCGGCACCGGGGCGCAGACGCCGCTGCTGCCCGGCGTCGTCGGATATCAGGATATTTCCGGGCGGGTCATGCGCTATCCGTTGCGCAAGCTCGAGAAGACGCCCGCCGACGGCACCCACCGGGACATCCATCTCTCGCTCAAATGGATGGATGCGATGGGAGTCGACTATGTCTCCATGTTCCCGACGCCGATGCTGCTTCTCGGGCTGCACCCTCAGCCCGAGATCGAGGTGCAGATGTCGCGGGCCTATAACCGCTGGCTGATCGAGAACATTCTGCCCGGAAACGACCGCATCCGTTCGATGCTCTATCTGCCGTTCAACGATCCCGAGGCGAGCTACAGGACGGTCCGGGATTTCGGCGATGCGAAGGGGGTGATCGGCTTCTCGGTCGTGTCCACCCGTTACAAGCCCATCTACGACAACGCCTATATGAAGACCTATCGTCTGTTGGAAGAGATGGGGAAGCCGCTCGCCTTTCACGCCTCCTATAACTGGAACGACCCGCTTCTCGGCGCGACCAACCGCTTCCTCGTCACCCATGCGATGGGGTTCACGATCTATAACGCCATGCATTGCGCGAACTGGATCGTCAACGGCCTGCCGGAGCGGTTTCCGAGGCTCAAGGTGGTCTGGATCGAATCGGGGCTCGCTTGGATTCCCTGGCTGATGCAGCGGCTGGACAACGACTACAGGATGCGGAGCTCCGATGCGCCGTCCCTCAAGCGGCTGCCCAGCGAATACATGCAGGAGATGTACTACTCCTCGCAGCCGATGGAGATGCCCAACGACTCGTCGATCCTCGAGATGACCTTCAAGATGATCAAGGCGGAGAGCCAGCTCCTCTGGTGCTCGGACTATCCGCACTGGGATATGGACCTGCCCTCGGTCATCTGGGATCTGCCGTTTCTCGACGAGCCGGCCAAACGGAACATCCTCGGAGAGAACGCGCGTGCCTTGTTCGATCTCGACGTATCGGACCGTTTTCCGGCCTATGTCCCGCCCCGGCGGGCGGCGTGAGGCGGCGATGAGCGTCTCCTCCGTCGCGCGCCGTGCACTGCTCGGAGCGGCGCCCCGAGCCTCTCTCACCCAGGGCCTTACCGCCCTGATTCGCGGCAAGCCGGTCGACCGCGCCGATCTCGAAGTGATGGCGCTCGTTGTTCTCGACGGTATCGCCAACATGCTCGCCGGGCGCCGGACCGAACCCGGCCGCATCCTGCGCCGCTGGGGGGCCGGGCGCAGGGGCGATGCTGGGCGCGCGGCGCTGGTGGACGGCGGCTGCATGCACGTGCTGGAGGTCGACGACCTGCACCGCGCGTCGGTAACCCATCCGGGCTGCGTGGTGATACCGGCGGTGCTGGCGCTGTCGCGCGCGCGTCCGGTCTCGGGAGAGGCGTTCCTGCGCGCGGTCCTTCACGGCTTCGAAGCGGTCTGCCGGGTCGGGATGTCGGTCGGGCGGGCGCATTACCGAGTCTGGCATGCGACGGCGACCTGCGGGCCGTTCGGCGCCGCGATGGCGTCCGCTTCCATGCTCGGACTCGACGATGAGGCGGCGGCGCATGCTCTGGGCAATGCGGGCACCCAGTCCGCCGGGCTGTGGGAGTTTCTGCGGACCGGCGCGATGAGCAAGCATCTTCATGCCGGGCGCGCCGCCGAGGCCGGGCTCGTCGCGGCCGAGCTCGCCGCCGCCGGTTTCACCGGCCCGCCGGAAGTGCTCGAGGGCCCGCAGGGGCTCTATGCGGGTGCCTGCCCCGATCCCGATCCCGACGCCGTTCTCCGCGAGCCGGACGCGCCGTGGCAGGTCCACGCGGTGTCGATCAAGCCCTGGCCGTCCTGCCGTCATACGCATCCGGTGATCGACGCCTCCCTGGGGCTAGCCCGAGATATTGATCCCCGAGAGGCGGTCCGCATCGAGGCGAAGACCTATCCGGCCGCCGTCGATGTCTGCGACCGGCCCGCTCCCGAGAGCCCCTACGAAGCCAAGTTCTCGCTCCAGCACTGCGCCGCCATCGCGATCCTCGACGGCAGGGTCGGGTTCGACTCCTTCGAGGCGAAGGCGCGGTCGCGCGCGGCCGACCTCCGTGCGCGGGTCCGGGTTTCCGCCGGCGAGCCCTTCGCGTCGGTCTATCCCGAGGCCTGGGGTGGCGAGGTGACCGTCATCCGGGCCGACGGCAGCCGGACGACGGCCGTGCGGCGGCTCTGCAAGGGCGATCCCGAGGCGGCGCTCGGCGGCGACGAGATGGCGGAGAAGGCGCGCGAACTGCTCCGTTTCGGCGCGGTCGCCGATCCCGAGGCGCTGATCGACGGCGTGCTCGCGATGGCCTCCGGCGGCCCGGTCCCCGACATCCCATTGTAGGCGTGCCGCCGGCCGCTCCTTCGGAGGCCTTTGTCGAACGCCGTCGGCGCCCCCGGTTTCGCGCGGGCCGGGCTACAGGATATATTTGGAGAGGTCAGCGTCCTTGGCGAGGTCCGAAACGTTCTCCCGGACATAGGCGGCGTCGACGACCACGGTCTCGCCGGCGCGGTCGGTCGCCGAGAAGCTGATGTCGTCCAGCAGCCTTTCCATGACGGTCTGCAGCCGGCGGGCGCCGATATTCTCCACCGACCGGTTGATCTCGGCGGCGACGCGCGCGATTTCGGAGACCGCCTCGTCGACGAAGTCGAGGGTAATCTCCTCGGTACCGAGGAGCGCGACATATTGTCGGATCAGACTGGTTTCCGGCTCGGTCAGGATACGGCGGAAATCCTCTTCCGAAAGCGGCTTGAGCTCGACGCGGATTGGCAGCCTGCCCTGCAGTTCCGGCAGCAGGTCGGACGGCTTGGCGAGGTGGAACGCGCCGGAGGCGATGAACAGGACATGGTCCGTCTTCACCGCGCCGTGCTTGGTGGCGACCGTCGTGCCCTCGATCAGGGGCAGCAGATCGCGCTGCACCCCCTCCCGGCTGACGTCTGCGCCGTAGCGGTCGGAGCGCGCGCAGATCTTGTCGATCTCGTCGAGGAAGACGATGCCGTTCTGCTCGACCAGATCGGTCGCCTCGCGCACGATCTTGTCCTCGTCGAGCAGTTTGTCGGCTTCGTCCTCCACCAGAATGGAATGCGATTCGCCGACCGTCATCCGGCGCGGCTTGGTACGGTTGCCGAAGGCCTTGCCCAGCATGTCGCCCAGATTGACCATGCTCATCTGGGCACCCGGCAGTCCCGGGATCTCGAAGCTGGGCATCCCCGAGCCTGAGTCCGAGACCTCGATCTCGAGCTCCTTGTCGTCCAGCCGGCCTTCGCGCAGCAGGCGGCGGAACTTCTGCCGGGTGTCGGCGCTCGCCTGGGGGCCGACCAGCGCGTCGAGCACCCGTTCCTCGGCCGCCAGCTCGGCCTTGGCCTTCACGGCCTTGCGCTGCCTTGCGCGCACCATGTGGATGGCGGTTTCGATCAGATCTCGGATGATCTGCTCCACGTCGCGGCCGACATAGCCGACCTCGGTGAATTTGGTCGCCTCCACCTTGAGAAACGGCGCCTCGGCGAGGCGCGCCAGACGGCGCGCGATCTCCGTCTTGCCGACGCCGGTCGGGCCGATCATCAGGATGTTCTTGGGCAGGACCTCCTCGCGCAGCTCCTCGGGAAGCTGCTGGCGCCGCCAGCGGTTGCGGAGCGCGATCGCGACCGCGCGCTTGGCGTCTTCCTGGCCGACGATGTAGCGGTCGAGTTCGGAGACGATTTCTCTCGGACTGAAATTGGTCAAGGGCGGTCAGATGCCTTCGATGGTCAGGTTGTGATTAGTGTAGATGCAGATGTCCGCTGCGATGCCGAGCGCCTTCCGCGCCACCGTCTCGGTGTCCAGCTCCGCGATGTCGATCAGCGCGCGCGCCGCCGCCAGCGCATAGGGTCCGCCCGAACCGATGCCGATCAGACCGTCATCGGGTTCGAGCACGTCGCCGGTGCCGGACAGGATCAGGGAGACGTTGGCGTCCGCCACGGCCATCATCGCCTCGAGACGTCGTAGATAGCGGTCGGTCCGCCAGTCCTTGGCCAGCTCGACGCAAGCGCGGGTAAGCTGCCCCGGATGCTGCTCGAGCTTGGCTTCGAGCCGTTCGAACAGCGTGAACGCATCGGCCGTGGCGCCGGCGAACCCGGCGAGCACGCCGCCGCCGCCGATGCGCCGGATCTTGCGGGCGTTGGCCTTGAGGACCGTGTTGCCGAAGCTCACCTGCCCGTCGCCGGCTACCACGACATGCCCGCCCTTGCGGACGGACAAGATCGTCGTCCCGTCGAGCCTGGGAATTTCCGCTTGCGCCATGATGCGCGGCTAGCGCCGTTCTCCCTATCGGGGTGGGTCTCGTGAACATGTGGGGGTTGCCGAGGATGCGTCAAGTGGATGCGCACGGTATGGCCTTCGCCCGACGGCTCTGTTACAAGCCGCCGGCCCATTCGGGAGTGGAAGGATGCGCAGCGGGACGGTGACGCGCCGGACGCGCGAGACCAGCATCGAGGTGACCCTCGACCTGGACGGTACCGGCGTATCCGACATTGCCACCGGCATCGGCTTTCTCGATCACATGCTCGATCAGCTTTCTCGCCACAGCCTCGTGGACCTGCGGGTTCGCGCGCTCGGGGACCTGCATGTCGATTATCACCATACGACGGAAGACACTGGGATCGCGATCGGTGCGGCGGTTGCGGACGCGCTCGGCGACCGCCGAGGCATCACCAGATACGGCGCGGCGACGATCCCGATGGATGAGACGTTGACCCGCGTGGCGATCGACATCTCCGGCCGCCCCTATCTGGTCTGGCGGGTGGCGTTCACCCGGCCCAAGCTGGGAGAGATGGATACCGAGCTGTTCAAGGAATGGTTCCAGGCATTCGCCCGGTCCTCGGGCGCGACCCTCCATGTCGAGACTCTCTACGGCGAGAACAACCACCATATCGTCGAGTCCTGCTACAAGGGCTTGGCGCGGGCCCTGCGCGCGGCCGCGGCTGTGGACCCAAGGGCGGCGGGCGATATCCCGTCGACGAAGGGGACGCTCGGCGGCTCGGCGCCGGGCGCGATGTCCGCATGACCGCGCATGGGAGCCGAGGATGCGTCTCTACGCCGCCTATCTGGATCCGGCCTCGCTGGATCGCGACAAGGCGGCGGTGCTGGTGAAGCAGGGCATGTGCTGGCCGGCCTTCCTGTTTTCGTTCCCGTGGGCGCTTCGCCATCGGATGTGGATGGCGGCGGCCCTGATGTTCGCTGGGGCCGCGGCATTGCTGCTCGCGCTGCGATGGCTCGGCGCGGACGAGGGCACCGCCGCATTCGCCTGGCTCGGCCTCGCTTCGTTCGTCGGCCTCTCCGCGAACGATTGGCGCGGTCGGGTTCTGGAGCGGCGGGGTCTGCGCTTGACGGCGTTGATCGCGGCCGAGGACGCCGAGCGGGCGGCCCTCCGCCTGTTCGACGGGCGGTGGGGTGCGGCGCCATGACCGTTGCGATCATCGATTACGGCTCGGGGAACCTGCGTTCGGCGGCCAAGGCCTTCGAATGGGCGGCGGGCGAGGTTCCCGGCTGCGGCCGCGTCGCGGTCACCGCCGACCCGGCGTCGCTCGCGAGCGCGAGCCATATCGTGCTCCCGGCGTCGGCGCCTTCGACGACTGCATGGCCAGGCTAGCCTCGCTGGACGGGATGGTCGAAACGCTCGAGACCCGGGTGCGCGGCCGCGGCGTGCCTTTTCTCGGCATCTGCGTCGGGATGCAGCTGATGGCGACCAGGGGCGAAGAGCATGGCGGCCATTGCGGGCTCGATTGGCTGCCGGGCCGGGTCGTCGCCCTCTCGGCGCGCGACCGCGGCATCAAGGTGCCGCATATGGGCTGGAATGAAATCGAGGTGCGGCGCCCCGATCATCCGGTCGCCGGGCGAATCGCCGCCGGCGCGCATGTCTATTTCGTTCACGGCTTCGGCTTCGAACCCGACGACGAGGAAGTCGTTCTCGCCCGTGCCGAGTACGGGGGGCATATCTCCGCCGTCGTCGGGCGCGGCAATATGCTCGGAACCCAGTTTCACCCGGAAAAGAGCCAGTGCGTCGGGCTCGGGTTCATCAAGGACTTCCTGAGCTGGCGGCCGTGAGCGGGTCTGTCGACGGCACGCGATGCCCGGACGGCCCGGCCATCGGGGGGCGCGGCGGATCGTGATTCTCTACCCGGCCATCGATATCAAGGACGGCATGTGCGTCCGTCTGTTCCGCGGCGACATGACCGAGGCCACGGTCTTCAACGACGATCCCGCCGATCAGGCGCGTCTTTTCCAATCGCTCGGCTTCGAATGGATCCATGTCGTCGATCTCAACGGCGCGTTCGAGGGCCGGCCCGTCAATGCCGATACGGTCTCCGGCATCCTGGATGCGGTCGACATCCCGATCCAGCTCGGCGGCGGGATCCGGGACATGGCGGTGCTCGGGCATTGGCTCGAAGCCGGGGTACGGCGCGCGGTGCTCGGCACCTCGGCGCTCGACGATCCGGATTTCGTGTTCGCGGCCTGCGAGCGTTATCCGGGGCGCATCGCGATCGGCGTCGACGTGCGAAACGGCCGGGTCGCCACCGACGGCTGGGCCAGGACCTCGGATGTCCGTCCGCTCGACCTCGCGCTTCGCTTCGAAGAAGCGGGGCTCGCCGCCATCATCTACACCGATATCAACCGCGACGGCGCTCTGGGCGGGCTCAATGTCGAGGCGACGGTCGATCTCGCCTTCCTTCTCACGACTCCGGTGATCGCTTCCGGCGGCGTCTCCTCCAGCCAGGATCTCCTGGAGCTCAAGGCTAACGAACGCGCCGGGATCGAAGGCGTCATCTGCGGCCGCGCCCTCTATGACGGTCGGATCGATCCGACCGAAGCGCTGGCCATTCTTGCGGGCTGACCATGCTCAAGGCCCGCGTCATACCCTGCCTCGACGTCAAGGACGGGCGAACGGTCAAGGGCGTCAACTTCGTGGATCTGGTCGATGCGGGGGACCCGGTGGAGCAGTCCGAAGTCTACGACCGGCAGGGCGCGGACGAGCTCTGCTTTCTCGACATCGCCGCCTCGCACGAGAACCGGTCGACCCTGTTCGACGTCGTCGGACGCACTGCCGAGAGATGCTTCATGCCGTTGACCGTGGGCGGCGGGGTGCGCACGGCCGAGGATATCCGCAAGCTGCTCGCCGCCGGGGCGGACAAGGTCTCGATCAACACCGCTGCCGTGCACCGTCCCGAGTTCGTCGGCGAGGCCGCGCGCAAATTCGGCTCCCAATGCATCGTCGTCGCCATCGACGCCAAGGCCGTCGGCCCCGACCGGTTCGAGATATTCACTCATGGCGGGCGCAGGCCCACGGGAATCGAGGCGGTCGGTTGGGCGCAGCGCATGACCGCGCTGGGCGCCGGAGAGATACTGCTCACCTCGATGGACCGCGACGGCACCCGGAAGGGCTTCGATATCCCGCTCACCAGGCGGATCGCCGATGCCGTTACCGTGCCCGTCATCGCATCCGGCGGCGTGGGCGCGCTCGATCATCTCGTCGAGGGTATCCGCGACGGTCATGCCGATGCGGTGCTCGCCGCCTCGATCTTCCACTTCGGCGAGTTCTCGATCGCCGAGGCCAAGGCGCATCTGCGAGCGGGCGGGATCCCGGTTCGCCCGTGATGCGGCCCGACCCGTAGCTTCATGGCGGATGACGACGACATCGCGGTGATCGCGCGGCTGTTCGCGACGATCGAAGCCCGCCGGACCGCGGATCCGAGCCGGTCGTACACGGCGGCGCTGTTCGCGCGCGGCGGAGAGGCGATCGCCAAGAAGCTCGGCGAAGAGGCGGTGGAAACGGTCATCGCCGCGGCGTCGGGAGTCCGCGGCCGCCTGGTCTCTGAGAGCGCGGATCTTCTCTATCACCTGCTGGTGGCGTGGGCCGATGCCGGGGTGCGCCCGAAGGAGATCTGGGCCGAACTCGCCCGCCGGGAAAGCGTCTCCGGCCACGACGAGAAGCGCCGCCGCGGCGGCGCTTGAGCCGTCGAGCCCGCTCACCCGCGATAGATCGGTCCGTCGAGGTCGTGCACGACGCCCGAACGCCGTTTGGCGCGGCACTGCGGGCCGGCCTATGCTCGACGCGGGTCCGGGGCCGCGCGCCCCGCGAAGAGCCGACGGGGGCGTGCGCATGGCCTATGACGACTCGAACGTGTTCGCAAAGATTCTTCGCGGCGAGATCCCTTGCCGGAAGATCTACGAGGACGACTACGCCCTGGCCTTCCACGACATCGCGCCGCAGGCCCCCGTCCATGCGTTGGTGATCCCGCGCGGACGCTATGTCTCGATGGTCGATTTCGCCGCGTCCGCCTCCGAGGCGGAACAGGCGGGGCTCCTTCGCGCGATCGGCAAGACCGCGGCCGCGCTCGGCCTCGAGGCGCTCGGCTTCCGCGTTCTGAGCAATTGCGGGCGAGACGCGCATCAGGAGGTGCCGCATCTCCATTTCCATGTCTTCGGCGGCGGTAGGTTGGGTCCGATGATCTCGGGCGACGCGAAGTGGAGGGAAGGGCGGAGTTAGCCGGTTGCGCGGTCGAGGGAGGGATCGGATGACCGGGGAGCATCAAGGCATCGGCGCTTCGGTCCTTCGCAGGGAAGATCTGCGTCTGCTGACCGGTAACGGGCGCTATGTTTCGGATATCGACCTGCCCGGGGCGCTGCATTGCCGGATCGTTCGCGCGGTGCACGCGCATGCCGAGATCGGGAGCATCGACGCCTCGCGGGCGGCCGCGCTGCCGGGTGTCCGCGCCGTCCTCGTCGGGGCCGACATGGAGGCGGACGGAGTCGGCGCCATGCCCTGCCTGTGGGCCGTCCCGTCGCGGGACGGGCCCATGGCGGAGCCTCCCCGTTGGGCGCTGGCGCGCGGCCGGATTCGCCATGTCGGCGAAGCGGTCGCGGCGGTGCTCGCCGAGACAGAGGCGGCCGCCGCCGACGGCGCCGAAGCGGTGGTGGTCGATGCCCGGCCGCTGCCGGCGGTCGTCGGTTCGCGCGCGGCCCTCGAAGCGGGCGCGCCGCGGCTGCACGATGCGGCGCCCGGCAATCGCTGCTTCGTCTGGGAGCGCGGCGACGCCGACGCCGTCGCGGCGGCGTTCGACCGCGCCGAGCGGGTCGTCGAACTCGATCTCTACAACAACCGTCTCACCGGTGTGGCGATCGAGCCGCGTGCCGTCGCGGCGCTCCCCGATCCCGTCGAGGACCGGCTGACGCTCTACTCCAGCACCCAGATTGTGCATCTCGTCCGGCGCGCGGTCGCCGCCCAGCTCGGCATGAAGGAGAGCCGCATCCGTGTCGTCTCGCCCGATGTCGGAGGCGGGTTCGGCTACAAAGGCAAACATTACCCCGAGGAGGCGATCGTCGCCTGGGCCGCGCGCCGCCTGGGCCGGGCGGTGCGATGGCGTTCCGACCGCTCGGAAGCCTTCCTGTGCGATCTCCAGTCGCGCGATCACCGCACCAGGGCCGCGCTCGCGCTCGACGGGGACGGGGCGTTTCTCGGGCTACGCGTCGAGACCGTCGCCGATCTCGGTGCGTATCTCTCGACCTTCGGCGCCGCGATCCCGAGCGCGATCTATTCGGCGCTTCTGGCGGGCGTCTACCGGACTCCGGCGATCCATGTCCGGGTCACCGGCGCGTTCACCAACACCGCCCCCACCGATGCCTATCGCGGCGCCGGGCGGCCGGAAGCCTGCTACGTGCTCGAGCGGTTGACCGACCGCGCCGCACGGGCGGTCGGCATCGACCGAATCGCGCTCCGCCGGCGCAACCTGATCCCGCTCGAGGCGATGCCGTACACGACCCCGATCGGGCCGACATATGACTGTGGGAACTTCCCCAGGATCATGGCGCGGGCGTTGGCGGCGGCGGACCATCTCGGCTTCCCGGCCCGCCGGCGGGCCGCGGCCGCCCGCGGCCGGCTGCGGGGGACCGGCGTCGCCTGCTTCGTCGAGTCCTCGGGCGTCGCGCCCTCCCGGCTGCTCGGCGCGTTCGGCGGCCGGGTGGGCATGTTCGAGTCCGCCGAGATCCGGGTCGACCGCCAGGGCGGCATCCGCGCGCTGATGGGGACCCATAGCCACGGCCAGGGACATCGGACGACCTTCGCTCAGCTTCTCGCCGAACGATTCGGGCTGCCGCTCGACAGGATCGAGATCGTCGAGGGCGATACCGACGCGGTCCAGTTCGGGACCGGAACCTTCGGCTCCCGCTCGCTCGCGGTCGGCGGCTCGGCGCTCAGCCGGGCGGCGACGAAGGTGATCGAGAAGGGCAGGCGCATCGCCGCGCATGTCCTCGAAGCGTCCGAGGAGGATATCGCGTTCACGGGCGGTGCGTTCGCGGTCGCCGGCACCGACAGGTCCGTGTCGTTCGAGGATGTGGCGGAACGGGCGCATGTGCCGCACGACTATCCGCATGAGATGCTGGAGCCCGGGCTCACCGGCACCGCCTTCTACGACCCGGCGAACTTCGCCTTCTCCAACGGCTGTCATGTCGCCGAGGTGGAGATCGATCCCGACACCGGGCGGCTGTCGATCGAGGGCTATTGGGCGGTCGACGATGTGGGCACGGTCGTCAACCCGATGATCGTCGAGGGCCAGATTCACGGCGGGCTCGCCCAGGGGGTCGGCCAGGCGCTGTTCGAACATGTCGTCTATGCGTCCGAGAGCGGCCAGCTTCTGTCGGGCTCGCTGATGGATTACGCGGTACCGCGCGCCGACGATCTGCCCGCCATCCACTCGGAACTCGACGAGTCGCAACCCTGCACGCACAACCCCATCGGCGCCAAGGGGTGCGGCGAGTCGGGCGCGATCGGCGCCCCGGCCGCGCTGGCGGCTGCCGTGCTCGACATGTTGGCGGAGGCCGGCGCCGCTGCCGATATCGCGATGCCGATGACCTCCGAACGCATCTGGCGCGCCCTTTCCGGGCGGGGCTGAGGCCCGCAGCTCCGCCTCGTTCGGCGGAACGCGCCCGTCTCAACCGAGCATCGTGTTGGGCAGGATCAGCGACAGCTGGGGAAAGGCGACCAGGATGGCGAGGCATGCCATCATAGCGGCCCAGAACGGGAGGATGCCCGCATATACGTCGCGCATGGAAACGTCGCGCGCGACGCCCTTGACGACGAAGACGTTCATGCCGACCGGTGGGCTGATCAGCGCCATCTCGAGGATCACGACCATAACGACCCCGAACCAGATCCTGAGATCGCTCGATTCCGGTGCGAGCCCGAGAAGGGCCGGAATCCGGGACTGCTCGATGATCGGTAGCACGATCGGAAGAATCAGCACCATCATCGCGAACCCGTCCAGGAAGGTGCCGAGCGCGATGAAGGCGGCGAGCACGATCACGAGCAGCGTCACCGGCTCGGGAGCGTGTGCCGAGAGCTCGGCGGCGAGCGTCTCCGGTATTTCGGTGAGTGCGAGGAAGGGTGCGAAGACCGCGGCGCCGATGACGATGAGATAGATCATCGCCGTCGTCGAAACCGTGTCGAGAAGCGCGCGGACGATCAGGGGTGGCGTGAACCGGCGCCGGACCGCGGCAACGGCCATCGCCAGCACGGCACCCACCGCGGCGGCCTCCACCGGCGTGAACACACCGCCATAGATCCCGCCGATCGAGACCAGGATGATGGCGACGATCGGGAGCGCGCGCAGCATGGCGGATCGCTTCTCGGGCCAGCTATGGCGCCCCGACGCGGGTCCCAGGACGGGGCGGAGCGATGTCCGGATGAAGATGGTGAGCAGGAACATGCCGGCGAGCAGCAGGCCGGGTAGGACGCCGGCCAGGAACAGCCGCCCGATCGACTCCTCGGTCAGGATCGCGTAGATGACGAAACCGGTCGAGGGCGGGATGAGTATCCCGAGCGTTCCTCCGGCCGCGACCGAGCCCGCAGCGAGCCTGCGGTCGTAGCCGAAGCGCCGCATCTCGGGCAGGGCCACCCGCCCGATGGTCACCGCCGAGGCGACCGACGAGCCGGAAAGCGCTGCGAACCCGGTGCAGCCCAGCACCGTCGCGTGGGCGAGGCCGCCGCGCATCCCGCCGACCCAGGCATTGGCGGCGTTGTAGAGGTCCCGGCTCATCCCGCAGGCCGAGGCTGCATTGCCCATCAGCACGAAGAAGGGGATCACCGTGAGTTCGTAGAAGATGGCCGTGCTCCAAGTCTCGGTCACGAGCGTCGCCAGGGCCGCTGCCCAGCTGTTCAAGGCCGCCAGCCCCAGGAAGCCGGTCACGATCATGGCGAGGGCGACGGGCACCCGCTGGCTCATCAGAACGAGGATCGCGAGAAAGCCGACAATGCCGAGAAAGGCGGGCTCCATCCTCTACTCGACGGACCGCGCCCGGCCCGGGGCGGCCCCCAGCGGGCGCCCGGCCGCGATCCGGGCACACTCGACGGCGAACACGAGAGCCTGGACCGCCGCGCAAAGGGCGAGGACGAGAAAGAACGGCCGGAAAGGGATCTCGATCATATTGGTCGCTTCGTTGAACAGCGCCGCGTCGCCGGCCCTGAGCCATGCTTGCCAGGCGAGCAGGGCGAAGACGAGGAGCCCGAGCAGCCGTACAACCGCATCGCGCGCCGCGGTCGCGCACCGAAGCGGGTAGTCGGGGAGCAAGTCGACGACGATATGGCCGCCTGCGCGCCATGTGAACGGCAGCGCCATCGCGAATACCAGCACCATCCCCATCTCCAGCAGGTCCGTCGATCCCAGGATCGGTGCCGACAGGAGATAGCGCATTATCACGTCGGTGAAGGTGAGCCCGACGAGCGAGAGCAGAATCAGGCCCGAGATGATGGCCAGAGCGGTGCAGACGGTGTCGAGCGATTTCATCCGCGCCGCGCGTTCGGGAGCGGCTCGGTTCTATCGCTCCTTCATCGCCGCGACCACCCGGCTCGCCGGTATGCCCCGCCGGTCCAGCTCGGCGAGCAGACCGGCGACCGCTTCCTCGGCGCGCGCATCGAATACGGCGCGCGCGTTCGGGCTCAGCTCAATGATCGTTTTGCCTGGAAGCTTGGCGAATCTGGAGAGCGCCAGCGCACCGAAGGCGGCGAGACGGTCGGCGGAACGCAGGCTGATGTCGAGGCCCGCGAGGCCGTCGAGCGCCTTCCGATCCTCGGGAGGGAGCTCGCCATGGGCCGCTTCGTTCATGACCAGGAATATCGTGGTCGGCATTTCCGGCAAGCCGACGGTGATGAACTTGGCGGGTTCGATCAGCTTGAATATCAGCAGCGAGTCGGAGCCCATCAGCGCTCCGTCGACGACCCCGGTGCTGATCGAGGTATAGACCTTCGTCGCCGGCATCTGGACCGGCGTCGCGCCATAGGCGGAGATAACCGCCGCGGCCGATTTGGATGCGACGCGGATCTTGAGGCCCTCGAGATCTTCGAGACTGCGGACCGGCTTGTCGCGCATCATGAATACCGCCGGCGGCGTGACGAAAACCGCGAGCGGGACGGTGCGCTTGAATTCGTCGCGGAGGTGGGCGTCCATCACCTTCCAGATCTTGCGGGTCGCATCGGCGTGCCCGGCGGCGACGCCCGGAAGCTCGATGAGCAGCGTCTTCGGGAACAGAGGGGACGTGTAGCCCGGCAAACCGTAGGCGATGTCCGCGATCCTTCGGACCGCGCGCTGATACTGCTCGACGGGGCCCTTTCCCAACGCTCCGGCGGCATAGACCTTGATAGTGAGTCTGCCGCCGGTTGCTTTCGCGAGATCTTCGCCCAGTTTCAGGAAGATCGGCTTGTGCAGCACGTATTGCTGCGGCACGAAGCTCGCGAGCTTGAGTTCCTTCGCCGCCGATGCGCCGGTCCCGGCGAGCGCCAGAATCAGCGCCGCGAGTGCGGCGGTCCCATGCCGTTTCATCGTCGCTCTCCCTTCGGGCTGCCGTTTCCCGCCTGCCAAATGTGCCGATCGCCGCAGACCCGTAAGATCATGTGCGGTGCGGAGGCGCTATGGTGGCGGGCTGCGCGGTGGGAATCAAGCCGACGGGGCGAAGTCGCGGGAGCGGACGATGGCGAAGACGGCCGAATATTTTCGCGGCAGGACGATACTGATCACCGGTGCCGCGTCGGGGATCGGACGGGCGACCGCTCTGGTCTTCGCGCGAGAGGGCGCCCGGATAATCGCGGCCGACATCGATTCCGACGGCCTCGCGTCCGTAGCCGAGGACGTGCGGCGGGCGGGCGGAGATGCGGCGGCCTTGACCATGGACGCGACCGACCGGACGGCGGTCGAGGATGCGGTCTCCTCCGGGCTGGCCGCGTTCGGTTCGATCGACTTCCTGTTCAACAGCGCCGGCGCCGCGGTCCGCCGGTCTCCCTTCCTGGAGATCGACGACACGCTCTGGCGTCAGGCCTTCGCCCTCAATGTCGACGGTACCTTCTACGCCATCCAGGCTGTGCTGCCGAACATGCTGGAGCGCGGCGCGGGGGTGATCGTCAACATGGCATCGATGTCGCATCGGCGCGGAGGCCCGGGGCATTCGGTCCACTACGCGGCGGCGAAAGGGGCGGTGGTCACGCTGACCATGGGTGTCGCGCGCGAGTTCGCCGACCGCGGGATCCGCTGTCTGTCGATCTCGCCGGGGCCGGTGGATACGCCGTTCCAGGCCGCGGCCGCGACCTCGCCGGAGCTCGCGCGGAGAATGCGCGACGACGTTCCGATGGGTCGTTTCGCGAGGCCCGAGGAGATCGCCGAGCTGGTGTTGTTCCTGTGCTCGGACGCCTGCGGCTTCATGACCGCCGAGACCGTCTATGTCAGCGGCGGGGGCGGCTGGCGGTAGTCCGGCGCTCAGACCAGCGGGTTGCCGGGGTCGAGCCCGAAGGTTACCCGGCCGAAGATCGGCGCTGCGATGTCCCAACTGTTGATATGATGGGTGCCGATCGCCCGGATGTCCGCATGGCGGCGGCGAAGATCGTTGCCGTCGAACAGGCCGTTGGCCCCCACCGCCTGGAACAGGCGGTCGGCCGCGCGCATGCAGAGCATCGCGATATAGGCCATATCGCGCCGGTTTCGCGCGCGCTGCCGGAGGTCGAGCGCGCCGGCCGCGCGCATGCGGGCCGCGGTTTCCTCGACGGCGCGGCGCAGCATCAGCCGCGCGCAATCGCGTTCGGCGCTGGTCTCGGCGAGGCGGAGCTGCATCGTCGTCAGCTCGGCATGGCGGAAGCCGCGGGTCTCGCGGCCGCGAATCCTCTCGGTGAAGCCGTCGATCAACGCGTCGAGAATGCCGATCGCCGGCGCCACGAGGGAGAACGGCACCGATGCGATCCGCGGCAGTCGGTAGAGCGCGCCCGCGTTCACCCGCCCGCCCGGCGCAGTGCCGCTGTTGAACAGCGCTACCGGCTGCACGCGATGCGACGGGACGAACGCCCCGTCGATGACGATGTCCTTGCTGCCGGTCCCCACAAGACCGGAGACGTACCATGTGTCGACGATCTCGAAGGCCGCGCGCGGGAGCAGGAAATAGCCGGGCTCCGGCCCGTCGCCGCCGTTCGGCGGGATCATGCTCTGCACGAATATCCAATCGGCGTGATCGCAGCCGCTGGAGAATTGCCAGCGCCCCGTAATCTCCATCCCGCCATCGGCGCGCACGGCGCTCCCGGCCGGCATCAACCCCGAGGAGACCAGTGCGTCCGGGTTGCCGGCCCATATGTCGTCCTGCGCCTCCTTCGGCATCATCCCCATGGTGATTGCATGGTCGCAGAAGATGCCGAACACCCAGGCGGTCGATCCGCAGCCGCGACCGAGCCGGGTGATGATCTCGATCACCTGGTCAAATTCCAGCTCGTAGCCGCCGTAGCGGGCGGGCAGCGCCGCCTTGAACAGGCCGGCCGCGCGCAGGTCGGCGATCGAGGCGTCCGGTACACGGCGGAGCCGTTCGGTCTCGGCGGTCCGCGCGGCCAATGTCGGCACCAGCGCTTCTGCCCGGTCGATCAGGGCGTCGGCGCGACGGTCGCTGTCCGGTGCCGCCCCGTCCGGATGGGCCGCCTCCGGCGCGGTTCGCATCACGTCGCGTCCGCGCCTGCTTCCGCGGCCGCCCGGGCGCGGCGAAACTCGGGAAGCGTCATCGCCCCGGCATAGATTTCGAAGCAGATTCCGTTGGGGTCGTTGAAGAAGATCGCATAGCTGCCGCTGCCGCCGTCGAGCCCGCCGCCGTCGGGGCCCTGGACATGGGGTCCGTCGATCGCGATTCCGTGCGCCGCCAGCCTTCGCCGCCAGGCTTCGACCTCCGTGCGGCCCTCCACCGGCATCGCGATATGGTGAAGGCCGCCGCGCTCGGTCTTGGAGTTGCCGCTCGACAGCGCGTCCCCGTCCTCGAACAATGCGAGGCAGTGGTGCCGAACCCCGTCGAGGCTCACGAAGGCGACTCGGCCTGCGGGCGCCCTGTCGATGCAGGCGAGCTCGGCGCCCAGGATCTCCAGGAACGCGATCTCCTCCTCCAGATTCCGGACATGCAACCCGACATGGCCGATCGAGAGCCGTTCCATCGCCTACCTCGCCTTCCCCGTGCGGTCCGCGCAGCCTAACCCGAACGGCGGTTCCCGTCTCGCGCGCCGCCGCCGGTTTGGGGCGGCTGTCGCCGCCATCGGCGAACCCGCGCCGGCGGATCGCTTTCGTCGTGCACCGCCCGGCGCGCATACCGCCGCCGAGCGGTCTCGTACCGAGCCATGGTCGGTCTCCGCATCCGGGCCTCGCATCCTCGGAGATCGCGACATGTCGAGACCGTTCGCGAGTTTCGGGTCGTGCTCTCAGAGGCGTCTGCGCAGCAGGTTGAGGAGGTTGATCACCGCATACTCGCGCACCCGCTGGCGGTCTCCCGGCAACGTCGTCCGCGCCGTCCGTTCCTCATGCGCGGCCGCGAACGCCATCACGACCGTTCCCGGCGGCGCCCGATCCCGCGCCGTCGGCAGGAGAGCGGCGATGCCGATATCGGCGCCATAGGCCCCGCGCACCTTTCTGGCTGCTTCCAAGGCGCGCGTTTCGCCGGGCACCGCGTCCGCTCGCGGCGCGAAGGGCTGCGTCCAGCCGCCGAGAAAGGTTCGCATCTCCGGATCGACGGCGGTCAGCCGGGCCGTCGCAAGACCGCCGGTCAGCTCTTCGCAGGCGGCGAGCGTTCGGCCGGACGCGCGCAGCCGATCGAGGACGATTCGCTCCATGGACTGATCGTCGACGCCGAAGACGGCCTCGCCGAGCAGTTCGCGGACCCGCGCCTCTTCGTCGGCGATCATGCGCTCCGCCTCGACCTCGTCGCCCGCCTTCGCGGTGATCCGGACCTTGATCCCCTCGACGCCGCTCGCGAGGAAGGCGAGGGTAGGGTTGCCGGCCTCATCCAACGCCGCGACTCGGTCGGCCAGAACTTCGGCGAGCCCCGCTTCGCCGTGGCCCCAGGTGCGGAGAACCCGGCTGCGGATGACCGCGCCCCGCCCCGAGCGCCGCCGCATATCGGGCAGCACGCAGCGCTCGAACATGATGCGCATCTCGAAGGGGACGCCGGGGACCGCATAGATCACCTTGTCGCCGACGGGACAGACGAGGCCGGGGGCGGTACCCGGCATTTCCGGGATCGCCGCCGCCCCGCGGGGCAGATTCGCCTGACGGAGATTGTTCTCGGTCATCTTCCGGCCGCGGGCGGCGAACAGGGCGGTGATCCTGCGCACGAGGTCGGGGTCGCGGTCGAGCGGGACGTCCATGACCGCGGCGATGACCTCGCGCGTGATGTCGTCCTGGGTCGGCCCCAGCCCGCCGCAACAGACCACGGCGTCCGACCTGTCCAGGGCGAGGCGAAGACATGCGGCGATACGCTCGAAATTGTCTCCGACCTTGACACAGTAGTGGGAGTCGACGCCGATGCGCGCGAGCTGTTCGCCGATCCAGGTCGAGTTTGTATCGACGATCTGGCCGAGCAGGAGCTCGGTCCCGATGGCGATCACCTCGCAGCGCATCGCCGTCTCCGGTGGGTCCGCGGTCGCCGCCGTGGATCGACCGCGCGCTCCCGCTCAGCCATGCGACGTGCCGGCATCGTCGAGGATCGACATCCGGATGTCGGTGAGCGCGGCGCCGTTGATCCCGCTCAGATCCATCGCGCAGGCCGAGCCTATGACGATCGCGTCGACCAGGGCGCGGAAGATCATCCTGTCGCCCGGCCGGGCCAGAGATGCCGCGCTATAGGAAATCGTTCCGTCTCCCAGAACCGGCGTGTTCTGGAAGAGGTTGACGGGATCCGGCAGATGGGCGAAGGCGATGTCGTGATCCGCCATCGCTTCGGCCAGGTTGGTGCGGCAGCTTCGATGGCTCTCGACTCCGAAGCCGATCCGGTAACGCGCCGGATCGCAGGCGGGGAAGATCATGTCATGCCGGCCGACATCGTCCTCGAGTATCTCGAACATCGGCCTCCTTGCGACGCTGTACAGCCGGTCGCCGACGCCGAGCGAGACCTTCATCAACTCGCCGCGCGTATGGGCCGGGGAGAGGAACTCGCGGACATCGCCGCGCAGGAAAGCGAAGAAGTCGCAGATCTGCTCTCCGTCCACATTCAGGACTTCGAGGCGCTGGCCGGCCGCGACATCGAGGCGACCCCAATGTCCGCCCTTGATCAGCACGCGCCGCCTCATCGCCGACCGCGGGCGGGCGCGACCCGGTTGGCGGTGAATCTGGCCAGATCGTCGGCGCCGCCGACATAGCGGCCGTCGATCCAGATCTGCGGCACCGTGATCGGGGTCTTGGGGCCGAGAATGGGCTTGACCCGGGCCAGCATCTCGTACAGCGCCGCCGGCTCGCGGACCACATCGCGATAGACATGGTCTATCCCGGCCTCGTCGAGATAACGCTTGGCCCGGTTGCAATGCGGGCAGGCCTTCTTGCCGAAGACGCGGTTGCCCGTGACCTCATATCGGGCGCTGTGGGCGCCTATCACCGCCTCCGTCAGCACGCCGCGGTTGAGCGCCGCCCCTTGGCTGACCATTTTGCCGTCGACGAGGACGATCGGCGCATGCCAGCCGCCCCTGCGCAGCGGCCGCCACCACTCGCTCAGCCACTCGCGCGTCTCCAGTTCCGCCGGGATGCCCGCGAGCTCGACGGCCAGTGTATCGGCGATGACGTCGGCGGTGAGCGCGCATTCACCGCAGGGAATCCTTACCTTGAACGGCCCCCAGCTTCCGGCCCAACGGTAAAGCGTGATTCTGACCGGTTCTATGCCGAATTCTCCAGGACGACGGTCGACTGTCGGAGAGTATAGATCCCGTCGCCCCCGTTCGCGAGACGACCGCTCCCAGATCTTCGCAAACCCCGCCCGGAGGCCATAGACTGCCGGCCGGAGACCGGGGGAGGCGGCCGATATGTTGAATGCGGTCCCGATCGCTCTGGATCGGATCTACGTGCCGGCCAAGCGCCGGCGGACTCTCGACGAGACCAGAGTCGCCGCGCTGGCCGAGGACATCATCGACAACGGGCTGAGGCTGCCGATCCAGGTGCGGCGCGACAAGGACCGTTTCATCCTGGTCGAGGGGTTGCACCGATTGGAGGCTTTGCGGGCGTTGGGAGAGGTGGAGGTGGAGGCTCTGGTCGTTGGTGCGCGCCAGCACTAGCCGGGCGGCCGGCGGAGCGATTGCGATGCGTTCGGCCCGACGCCACGCGGAGATCGCCGGGGCGGGATTCGCCGGGTTGACCGCGGCCGTTGCGCTCGCCCAGCGCGGCTGGTCGGTGCGCGTTCACGAACGCACCCGGCTGCTCCGCGCCTTCGGCGCCGGGATATTCATCTGGGAAAACGGGCTCAGAATCCTCAAGGCGGTCGGCGCCTATGACGCCGTTCTCGCCGGAGCCCATGAGGGGATGGTCTACGAGATCCGTGACCGCCGGCGGGTCGTTGCGCGGACGACGTTCTCCGCCTCCACCCATGACCGGATGCTCACCATGACCCGCCAGACGCTCTACGCGGCGCTGCTCGCCGCCGCCGAGGGCCAGGGAGTCGACATCGCGACCGGCTCCGAGGCGGTGGCCGCCGAACCCGACGGCGTCCTGGTGACGTCCGGCGGCAGCCGCTTCCGCGCCGATCTGATCGTCGGTGCGGACGGCGTCCGTTCCCGAGTCCGCGACTCGCTCGGCCTGCAGAGCGAGCGCGAGACCGGAACGCTCGGCTTGCTTCGGGTGATGGCGCCGCGCTGTCTCGACCGGCTTGGGCCGGGGGGCTGGGACCGGGTCATCGACATCTTCAACCTCGCCGACCGATCGCTTCGGATTCTCTATGTGCCGTGCAATTCCCACGATCTCTATCTCGCGATGATGGCGCCGGTCGCCGACGCCGAGGCCACTGCGGTCCCGGCACGTTACGATATCTGGGCGCCGGCCTTCCCGGATCTTGCCCCGGCCCTGGCCCGCCTCTCCGCCGAGGGCCGCTTCGACGCCTACGAGACCGGCAAGCTCGCCCGCTGGTCGGCGGGCCGGGTCGCGGTCGTCGGCGATTCGGCGCATGCCATGGTGCCGTCGCTGGGCCAGGGGGCCGGGATGGCGATGGCCAACGCGCTCGGTCTCGCGGTCGCGCTCGACGAGGCCCCGGACGTTCCCACGGCGCTCGCGCTCTGGGAGGCGCGCGAACGGCCGATGACCGAGTACACCCAGGACTGGTCGGCGAAGGTCGCCCGCGACCGGATGCGCGACGGCGGCCGTATCTGGTCGGAGGCGTCGATCGCTCCAGCGCGGACGGTTCCGACCGGCACGGAACATCTGCCCCGACTGCTCTGACGACGGGTTGCGATCCGTCGCCATCTTGTCGGCATGGCCCCGGCTCTGCTTGAGTCGGCTTCCACTGCGGATTCGGGGATGCAATGAAACGCTATGACGGCTTCAAGGCGATCGCGGACACGGTCGGCGATGCGCTTGTGGTGACCAATCTCGCCAACACCGCGACCGAATGGCGCGCCGTGCGCCCCCACCCGGGCAATCTCTATTTCGTCGGCATGGGCATGGTGACGCCTTACGCGCTCGGGCTCGCGCTGGCCCTGCCGCATCGCCGGGTATTGGCCTTCGACGGCGACGGCGGGATCCTGTTCGATCTCGGCGTCTTGGGCACCGTCGCCCAGTCGGCCCCGTCCAATCTCTGCGTCGTCGTGCTCGACAACGAGGGGTACGTTTCGACCGGGCCGCGATCGACGGTCGGCTCGCTGTCGGGCGGCCCGGTCGATATCGCCTCTATCGCCCGCGCATCGGGTCTCGCCGAGGTCCGCGAGACGCGAAGCGTGGAGGAATTCGCCGCCGCCGTCGACCGCGGGCTCGAACCGGAGTGGGGGCCGAGCGTCATCGTCGCCAAGACCTCCCCCGCCCAGGCCTTCGTCGGCACCTCGCTCAGCGACGGCAAAGAGAACAAATACGTCTTCGTACGCCATATCGAGGGCCTGGAGAACAAGACCATCTTGCGGCCGTCGGCGCGGGAGCATGGCGAGTCGCCGAAGCCGGATCCGGACTTTTCTCCGGTCGGCGATGACGACGCCTTTGACGAGGTGCTTTTCGACGGGCTCCGGGAGAATCTGATCGACTTCGTCATCGGCCTTCCCTGCAGCGGGTTCGCAGGGACGATCGGGCGCTGCATGGAGGATCAGTCCATACGCTATGTCGGGGTGGCCAACGAAGGCACCGGCGTCGGGATTTGCGCCGGCGCCTGGCTGGGCGGCAAGGTCCCGGCCGCGGTCATCGAGAATTTCGGTCTGTACGCGGCGGTCTACCAGCTTCTGCGCGGCCACCACACGTTCGGAATCCCGACTCTTCTGATCGCCGAACACCGTGGAGACGCGGGAGAGACCGAGTTCTTCGGGGACTCGGGCGACATGACCGAGCCAATCCTCGATGCGGCGCGGATCAACTATCGCCGAGTCGGGACGCTCGACGCGGTGAAGCCGGCGATCCGCGACGGGCTGCGCTGGATGAATTTCGGGTTGCGGCCCTACTGCGTGCTCATGGCCTACGACCTGACCCGGCCCCGCCCGGGCGGCGGGATCCGAGATGCGACGCAGCCGGGCGGCAACCTCCGGTAACAACCGATGGCGCGCCCGGGAAGATTCGAACTCCCAACCTCCTGATCCGTAGTCAGGTGCTCTATCCAGTTGAGCTACGGGCGCCTGTCGATTAGCGCATATACAATCCCGGCCCGCCCCTTGCAATGGTCTCGAGGGTCGTTTGCGGGTCCGGGTCGACACCCGCCGATGATCTCGATTGATGTCATTCGGGCGTTTGGATAGATTCGTCTTCGGTTTGATACTGATACTTGCCGACGGTACATTCCGAGACTCGGCGAGGTTGCTGAATCCGGTTCGTATGGCACGAAGAGGGCTATGATATGGCGCGGGCGGTGAAGACGGCCGGAGTCGCTGTGGTGTTTCTTTGCGGCGGGTTGGGGCTGCAAGCCTGCGCGATGCTGGATGAGGCGTCGACGCCGGAACGGCCGGTGGCTTCCCCGCCGCAACCGGTAGCGGCGCTTCCGGCTTCCATCGGCGAAGCGAAGCGCGCCCCGGTTCCCGTCGCGGCCGCGCCGGCGCTCCGCCCGCCTGCCCTGGCGACCTTCGTGGGCCGGAAGGTCGGCCAGCTCGGCGCGGAGCTCGATCGGCTGCGCGAGGCGCTGAAGCGTCATGAAGAGGTGCTCCAGCGAGTGCGCGGCCAGACGGCTGCCAATTCCAACCGCTATCACGGGACCATCGCTTCCGTGAACGCCCGGTTGCAGATCGGCACCACGCCGGGGAATCCGGAGCTGGTCAAGCAGTGGGATCGGGCGAGGACGCTGCTCGCGGAGGTCGACGGCGATGTCTCCGAGATGAACGCGCTGTCGAACGACGTGGCGGCGAGTTCTGCCCTGGCCGCTCATCTTCTGGAAACCACGCGGTCAGCTTACGGGTTGAGCGGGGCGGTCGACGAGGACCACCGCAGGCTTTCGGCCCTTGAGGACGAGGTCAACCGGGCGGTGGTGTCGATCGAACGTCTGGCCGGCGAGGTCAGCGGAGACATCAACCGCCAGACCGCCTATCTGGCGAGGGAACGGGCGAATCTGACCACCTTGTCCCTGGCGATAAAAAGCGGGCAGCTGCTGGGTGCCAATCTGGCGCGTCTGCCGTTCTCGGGGAACGGCGGAGCACAGGGCGAAGCCCTGTCCGCGGCGGAGCGCGATTCGTCCCGGCCGCTGGTGGTGATCCGCTTCGACCGGCCGAACGTCGACTATGAGCAGCCGCTCTACGACGCGGTGAAACAGGCCCTCGATCGGCGGCCGGACGCGGCCTTCGATCTGGTCGCCGTCTCGCCCGGCGGCGGCAATGCGGCGGAATTGACGGTGGCCGCGAATCGTTCGAAGCGAAACGCCGAGGCGGTGCTGCGGAGCCTCTCGGATATGGGCATGCCGGCGGACCGAATGCGGTTGTCCGCCGTCACCAGCAACGACGCGGCCGGGAATGAAGTCCACGTGTACCTGCGCTGATCCCCGCCGTCACTCGGCCGCGCCGCGCGCCTCGCCGGCCAGCCCCTTGCGGAAATGCTCGACATCGGGGCCGCCGGGGGCCATCGAAAACACTGATTCGACCGCCGTGTAGTCGTGGTAGCCGAGCCGTGCGAGCGGCTTGATCCGGGCGATGTCGAGCCTGCCGCCGTTGGTCAGCGCCGACTCTTCGATATGGACGCCGAGCACCCTGCCCACGACCACATGGGCGGAGTTGGCGGCACCGTGGCCCGGCAGCACCATGGCCGCGTGGAACCGGCATTCCAGATGCACCGGCGACTCGGCCACCCGCGGCGGGGCGACGAGGCGCGACGGCGCGGGCGTCAGTCCGGCGAGCGCCATCTCGTCGACATCCGCATCGACGAACTGCGCGGTGACGTTGACCGCCTCGCGCAGCGCGTGCGTCGCCATCGAGCAGACGAATTCGCCCGACTGCATGGCGTTGGCCACGCTGTCCTTCACCGACCCGTCCGGCTTGGGATTGGCCGAGAACATGACATAGGGCGGATCGTAGCCGAGATTGTTGAACTGGCTGAACGGGGCCAGATTGACTACGCCTGCCCGGTCGAGGGTGGAAATCCAGCCGATCGGCCGCGGAACCACGATGGACTTGTAGGGGTTGAACGGCAGGCCGTGATCGTTGCGGTCGGTCCGGTAGAACATGCGGCAGCCTCCTCTCGCGGGATCGTTACGAACGCCGCGGCGCGTCCGTCCGTCCGCGGGCCGCCGGCACGGGGACGTTGTCGATCAGCCGGGCGCGCCCCAGCCCGGCCGCCGCCATCGCCCGCGCCGCGCGCGCGGGTGGGCGGGTCAACGGCGCGAGCGTCTCGGCATCGACCACCGCCACATAGTCGATCGGATCGAAACCGGCCGCGGCCAACGCTGTGGACGCGTCCGAGATCTCGCGCTGGATATCGTCGGTGTCGGCGACGGCGGCCGCGAGACGGCACAGCGTGAGGTGGAGCCGCGGCGCCGTTCGGCGCTGTTCGACGCTCAAATAGCCGTTGCGCGACGACAGGGCCAGCCCGTCGTTGGCGCGGACGATCGGGATCGCATGGATTTCGACCGGGAGTCGCAGATCGCGGGCGAGCCGCCGGACGATCACGAGCTGTTGATAGTCCTTCTCGCCGAACCAGGCCGCGTCGGGCGCGACGACGAGGAGGAGCTTGGCGACCACGGTCGCGACCCCGTCGAAATGACCGGGCCGATGGGCGCCGCACAGCCCCTCGGACAGCCCGGCCACCGAGAGCCTCGTCGCGAACCCCGGCGGGTAGATCTCGTCCGGCTCCGGCGCGAAGAGGAGATCCGTGCCGGCGGCGGAGAGACGCCTCCCGTCCTCGGCCTCGTTGCGCGGATAGCCGGCCAGGTCCTCGTCGGGACCGAACTGCATCGGGTTGACGAAGACGCTCGCGACGACCCGGTCGACGACGCCCCGCGCGGCGGCCACCAGCTCCAGATGGGCGTCGTGGATGCTGCCCATGGTCGGCACCAGCCCGACCGAGAGGTCGTTCCGGTGCCAGGATCGGACGGCGGCGCGGATGTCCTCGATGGTGCGGGCGATTTCCATCTCAAGCTTCGAGCTTCAGGCGAGCTCGGCCTGTTCGGGCATCCCGAAGCATTGCTCCGGCCCCGGAAAGCGCCGCGCGCGCACGTCCCTCGCATAGGCGGCGGCGGCGGCGGACAACGCCTCGCCGAGCTCCGCGTAGCGCCGCACGAAGCGCGGGGTGA
This sequence comes from Alphaproteobacteria bacterium, assembly GCA_963422565.1. Classification (GTDB taxonomy): domain Bacteria; phylum Pseudomonadota; class Alphaproteobacteria; order MPNO01; family MPNO01. Next base: position 147,139 of record OY730228.1, read on the forward strand.
AGTCGGAGAACAGCCCCGACATGTCCTCGGTCACGAGGACTTGGCCGTCGCATTGCGGCGAGGCACCGATCCCGATGGTCGGGACCGCGACCGAACGGGTGATGCTGCGCGCGACCGGCTCGACGACCCCTTCCACGACCATCGCGAACGCTCCGGCGTCCGCGACCGCCTTGGCATCGTCGACGATCGATCGGGCATCCGCGTCCGCGCGGCCCTGAACGCGGAACCCTCCATAGGCGTTGACCGATTGCGGCATCAGGCCGACATGCGCCATCACCGGGATCGCGCGCCGGCTCAGAAAGGCGATCGTTGCCGCCATCTCCGCGCCGCCCTCGATCTTGACCCCGGCGCAGCCCGTCTCGGCCATCACCCGGGCGGCGTTGCGGAAGGCCTGTTCGGGGGATTCCTGGTAGCTGCCGAACGGGAGGTCGACGATCACGCAAGCCCGACCGGAGCCGCGCACGACCGCGGCGCCATGCGCGATCATCGTCTCGAGGCTCACGGCCAGCGTCGAGTCCAGCCCGTAGAGGACCATTCCCAGGGAATCGCCGACCAGGAGAATGTCGACATGGGGGTCGAGCGCCTTCGCCTGCGGCGTGCTGTAAGCCGTCAGCACGACGATCGGTTCGCCGCCCTTGCGGTTTCGGAGGTCGGGTACGCCGATGCGCCGGGCTCGTTTGACGGTGCTCATTCCATCCTCTCAAGTTGTGCCGAGCGGAGCGTGCGCGGCGCCTCCCTTCCCTCGCGAACGGTTTTAGACCCATTTGGGCCGGTGGGGAACGGGTTCCGCCGCCGAGCGGCGGGCCCCTCTCCGTGGCAAGCGGCGGGGGCTCTCTGTAGACTGCCGCCATGGCCGCGACCCGCATCGAGGCAGATCCGATGACGGAGCTCTTCGCAGGGCGGCCCGAGATCCGGCTACTGGCGGGCCGGCAGAAGCGCGTTCGCGCCGGCCATCCCTGGGTTTACGCCAACGAAGTCTCGATGTCGGACGGCGCGAAGGCGCTCCCTCCGGGCGGCGTGGTGACGCTCGTGGACGATGCCGGCGGCCGGCTCGGAACCGCGACCTTCAACCCTCGGCCGCTGATCTGCGGCAGGATACTCAGCAGGAATCCGGACGCGGCGATCGATGCGGATTTTTTCGCCCGCCGCCTGCGCAGGGCCCTCGCGCTCCGCGAGAGCCTGTACCCGGCGCCCTTCTATCGTCTGGCCTGGTCCGAGGCGGACGGTCTGCCCGGTCTCGTGCTCGACCGCTACGGAGATCTCTGTGTCGCGCAGATCAACACCGCGGGCATGGAGCGGTTGGCCGGCGCGCTGCGGGAAGCGCTTTCCGAGATCGTCGCCCCCTGCTGCGTGATCCTGCGCAACGACACGCCGGCGCGCGCGCTGGAGGGGCTCGAAAGCGAAGTGCGCGTCCACGGCGCCGCGCCGACGGCGCCCGTCCCCGTCGAGGAGAACGGCCTGCGCTTCCTCTGCGATCCCCGCGCCGGTCAGAAGACCGGCTGGTTTTACGACCATCGGGAGAACCGGGCGCGGGCGGCTCGTCTCGGGCGGTCGGGACGGACGGTGCTCGATGCGTTCTGCTATCTCGGCGGGTTCGGTATCCAGGCAGCGGCGGCCGGGGCGGGAGAGGTCACCCTGCTGGACCGCTCCGCCGCGGCGCTAGCCCTCGCGGCCGAGTCCGCGGCGCTCAACGGCGTCGCCGCGCGCTGCCGCTTCGTCGAAGGCGATGCGCTGGACACCCTGGCGGCATTCGCCGACGATGGCCGGCGATTCGATATCGTCGTGGTCGACCCCCCCGCCTTCGTGAGGTCGCGCAAGTCGCTGGCGAGCGGATTGAAGGGTTATCGCAAGCTCTTCCGGCTCGCGGCGCGCCTCGCGGCACATGGCGGTTTCCTGTTTGCGGCGTCCTGCTCGCATCACGTCGATCGGGAGATGTTCGCGCAGACCCTGCGCGCCTCCCTGCGGGATGCCGGGCGTTGTGGCCGCATCCTCTACGGCGGCGGCGCCGGGCCGGATCATCCGGTGCACCCCTATCTGCCCGAGAGCGCGTATCTGAAATGCGCCCTCATCAATCTCGATTGAGGATCCAGGAGTCGGAAAATGCTGAAGATTTTGGGGCGTGCGACCTCGTCGAACGTTCAGAAGGTCGTCTGGCTGTGCGCCGAAATCGGTATTCCCTACGAACGCGAGGATATCGGCGGTCCGTTCGGCGGCAACGACAAGGAGGACTATCTGGCACTCAACCCCAACGGTCTCGTGCCGACGATCATCGACGACGGCTTCGTACTATGGGAGTCCAACGCCTGTCTCGAATATCTGGCGGCCGGCCACGCTCAGGGAAGCTGGTATCCGACCGATCCGAAGAGGCGCGCGCGCGCCGCGCAGTGGATGGCCTGGTCCCTCGGTACCCTGGCGCCGGCCCATGTTCCGGTCTTTCACGGCCTGATCCGCACGCCGGCCGCCGAGCGCGATCCCGGGGCGATCCGGCGCGGACGCGATGTCTGGTCCGCGAAGATGGCGATGCTCGACAGGCATCTCTCGGATCGCCACCATGTCGCCGGCGAGTCGATCAACATCGGCGATATCCCGCCGGCGATCCTGAGCTTCCGCTGGTTCAACCTCGATATCGATCGGGAAGATTATCCGAACCTGCGGCGCTGGTATGACGGGATCGCCGACCGCCCGCAGTTTCGGACGCATGTCATCGATATCGGCCTCGTCTGATGTGACGGCCGCATGTCCGGTTCATCGCCGGTCAGACGATGCCGGCGGCGGCGAGCCGGGAGATCGCGGCGGTGTCCAACCCCAGCAGCCCCCCCAGCACCTCCTCGTTATGCTGTCCGAGGGGCGGTGCCGTTCGCAGGATCGCACCGGGGGTCTCCGAGAGGCGGGGCGCGACATTCTGCATCCGCATCGGTCCGAACACCGGATCGACGACGCGGACGATGGCTTCGCGCGCCTTGAAATGCGCATCCTCCAGCATCTCGGGCACGCGGTAGATGTCGCCGTTGGGAACGCCGTGCGCGTTCAGCTCCTCGATCAACGCCGGCGCGTCCAGGGTCCGAGTCCAGTCCGAGATGAGGTCGTCGAGCGCGGCCTGGTTGTTGCCGCGAGCGACATGGGTAGCGTAGAGGGGGTCGTCGGCGAGCTCCGCCCGGCCCATGGCCCCGGCCAGGCGGCGGAAGACCGTGTCCTGATTGGCGCCGATCAGCACCATTTTTCCGTCGCGGGTCGGATAGACGTTGGACGGAGCGATCATCGGCAGGATCGAGCCGGTCCGTTCGCGGATATAGCCGCCGACATCGTATTCGGTGACCAGGCACTCCATGACCGCGAGCACGGCTTCGTAGATGGCGCTGTCGACGATCTGGCCGCGACCCGTCCGCCGGACATTGTGGATCGCCATCATCGCGCCGAGGGCGGCGAAGGTCGCGGCCAGGGTGTCGCCGATCGAGATGCCCATCCGGCTCGGCGGCGCCGCCGGATCGCCGACGACATAGCGCAGCCCGCCCATCGCCTCGCCGACCGCGCCGTATCCCGCGCGCGCGGCGTAAGGGCCGGTCTGGCCGTAACCGCTCACCCGCACCATCACGAGCCTGGGGTTGATCCGCGACAGATCCTCGTAGCCCAGGTTCCAGCGTTCCATCGTGCCGGGACGAAAATTCTCGACGACGATGTCCGACTTCTCGACCAGGCGGCGGACGATCTCCTGCCCGGCGGGTTCTCGGGCGTTCAGCGTCACCGATTTCTTGTTGCGGGCGAGAACGGGAAACCAGAGCGCTTTGCCATGCGGTTTCTCCGCGCCCCAGACGCGCATCGGGTCGCCCGAGCCCGGCTGTTCGAGCTTGATGACCTCGGCCCCGAAATCGGCCAGGAGCTGACCGCAGAACGGCCCGGCTATGAGCTGGCCCATCTCGATCACGCGGAGATCGTCGAGCGGCCCCCGGCGGGTCTCGGTCTGGCTGGTCATCTACGCTCCCTCCGGCTGCGCGCGGCGGATCATGGCGGCGCCGATTCGGCGGAGTCAACGCGGGCTGCGCCGGAACGGGCCGCGCAAGGGCGGTCTTCGCGCGGCCGGGTCGAGGGCCGCCGGCGATTGGTCGGGTATCATCGGGGGAAATGTTCACGCCGACATGTCGGAGGAGGAGATGGCGCCGCGTCGAATCGAGCTGGTCGAGGTCTCGCCTCGCGACGGGCTGCAGAACGAACCCGAAATCCTGTCTGTTTCGGTCAGGGTCGCGCTGATCGTGCGGGCGGTCGCCGCCGGGGTCCGGCGGCTGGAGGCGGCGAGCTTCGTGAACCCCCGACGCGTGCCGCAAATGGCGGGCGCCGAGGAAGTAATGGCGGCTCTGCCGGATGCCGACGGTGTCACCTATATCGGGCTGGTGCTCAATCGGCGCGGCTTCGACCGCGCCGCCGCGTCGGGCTGCCGGGAGGTGAACTATGCGCTGGTCGCCTCGGACATGTTCTCGCAGCGCAACCAGGGCACCACCGTCGAGCAGGGGGTCGCCGTCTTCGAGGACATCGCGCGCGCGGCGCGGGTCGAGAACATCCGTCTGAGCCTTACGATCAGCGCCGCCTTCGGCTGTCCTTTCCAGGGCGAGGTGCGGCCCGAGCGGGTCCTCGATCTGGTCCGCCATTGCGCTGGCCTCGGCGTTTTCGAGATCGGTCTCGCCGACACGATCGGGGTCGCCGTGCCCAGCCAGGTTTCGGAGATGTTCGATGCCGTCCGCCCGGTCTCCGGCGGGGCGCGGCTTCGCGGGCATTTTCACAACACCCGCAACACAGGCATTGCCAACGCCTATGCGGCGATCGAAGCCGGCGTCGCTGCGCTCGACGCCAGCATCGGCGGCGTGGGCGGTTGTCCCTTTGCGCCGGCGGCGACGGGCAACATCCCGTCCGAAGACCTGATCTACATGCTCGACCGGTCGGGCATCGAGACCGGCGTGGATATCGAGGCGTTGATCGAGACCGCCCGTTGGCTGGAGGAACGGCTGGGGCGTCCGGTGCCGGCGATGGTCACCCGGGCCGGCAATTTCCCGCCGGCGGAACTCCGCGCATGAGGGGCGCGCCCGGCTCGTCGGCTTGGCGCGGCTACTACGCCAAGACCGGATCCCGGCCACCGCGCGAGACGCTGATCCGGGCGCTGGATGCTTTCGACAGGGAAGGCGGGCCGGGCTTCGCCGTCGATCTCGGCTGCGGCAGCGGCCGCGACACGGTGGGGCTGCTGCGCCGGGGCTGGCGCGTTCTCGCCATCGATGCGGAGGCGGCGGCGATCGAGGCGCTCACCGCGCGCGGCGATCTGCCGGCGGAAGCGGCCATGCAGGTCAGAGTCTGCCGCTTCGAGACCGCCGAATGGCCGGCCGCCGACCTCGTAAACGCGAGCTTTTCTCTGCCCCTATGTCCACCCGAGGCGTTCGGCCGGCTGTGGCGCGCGGTCACCGGCTCGCTCAAGCCCGGCGGGAGGTTCGCCGGCCAGCTCTACGGAGACCGCGATCAGTGGGCCGGCGATCCGGGGATCACCTTCTTCAGCCGCGCCGAGCTGGACGGGTTGCTCGACGGGCTCCGGGTCGAATATTTCCGCGAGGAGGAGGACGACAGCATCACCCCGCGCGGCCACGCCAAACATTGGCATATCTTCCACGTGACGGCGCGGCGCCCGGTCTCCGCCGGCCCGTGACTTCCCGCTATTCCTTCGCCGTTCCGATGCGGATGAGATGGAGGATGAAGAGGACGCCGAAGGCGAATATCGCGAGCCCGCCGTAATATCCGACGCTCCCGCCGGCGCCCGCGCTGACGAACAACCCGCCGAGGCCGAGGATCGCTGCGCAGAAGCCGAGCGCCCAGTTCCCGGGATTTTCCATCGCTTCGGTTCTCCGCCGCCGCCCAGCCTCGAGCATTGATAGCGCGCCGCGCGGGCTTGGCAAGCCCGTCCGGTCTCCGCCGGGAGACTATCGATCGGCGGCGCGGCGGCGGCTTGCCGCCTTGTACAGGACGGGGACGCAGGCGAGCAGCGCCAGCCCGATGATCGGCGCGAGGAAGCGCGGTTCGAAGATGATCCCGAGATCGAGCTCCCTCCCGGCATCGAGAACGGCTCCGGCGCCGTCCCCGACGAGCGCGTAGACGAACGTGCCAGGAATGATGCCGACCAGAGTGCCGATGACATAGGTCCTCGTCGAGACGCCGAGAAAGGCCGGGACGAGATTGACCAGGAAGAAGGGGAACAGCGGCACCAGACGCAGAAGCAGCATATAGCTCAAGGCGTTCCTGGAGAATCCCGCTTCCATGCGCCGCATCGCGCCGCCGGCCTTGGCACGCAGATAGTCGGCGAAGGCGTAGCGGGCGGCGAGAAACAATATGGTCGCGCCCAGGGTCGCGGAGACGATCACGATGCAAGCCGCGAGATAGGGCCCGAACAGGAAGCCCGCGGCGATCGTGAGCACGAGGCCCCCGGGAATGGAGAGGGCGACGGCTGTCGCATAGACCAGCCCGAACAGGAGCCATGCTGCGGCACCCAGATCGGCTACCCAGCCCTGCAGCAGCACTCGGTGCGCCTTGAGCGCCTCGAGGGTGACGAATCGTTCGAGGCCGAAGGCGAAGAAGGTGAACAGCCCGGCGGCGAGCAGCGCGAGGGGCAGCAGGCGCCGCGCATCGAAGCGCCGCGCCGGGCGGGTCGGGTTCCCCGTCTCGCGCATCGGCGTCAACCTGTTTGACGTATTCGGACGCAGCGTCCGGCGATCTGCGGCACGGGTCGCCGGGGCGGTCGGGAGCGGTTCCTGGAGATCCGGTCGGGCATGAACCCGACATCCGGCGCCTTCGCCGTCGTCGCGTCGAATGCCCGGATCTCGAACCCGTCATCGGGCGACAAGAGTTTCCTCACCCGTCCGGCAGAAACGAGATCGGCACGTCTCAATCCTCGCCCTCCCTGGGTCGCGCAGCCGTAACCGGACACGATATCCCGAACCCAAGAACAAGTTGACGCTTGTGTCCGTCTCGATCTCGTCGCCCCCCCCCCCCCGGCGGGCGGCGGGTCGGAGCAGCGCCCCGCTCATTGACTCGGCCTGTCGCCGTCACTATACAGCAACATAGTTTCGGATACTGTCCGATCCTCGAACGTTCCCCGGAGCATCGCCGTGAAACGCACATTCCAGCCGAGCGTGCTCGTGCGTAAGCGACGCCATGGATTCCGTGCGCGCCGCGCGACGGTGGGCGGTCGCCGGATCCTGTCCAACCGCCGGGCCAAGGGCCGTAAGCGTCTCTCGGCCTGAGCGCGCCGCCGTGCTCGACCGACTGAAGAGGCGGCACGACTTTCTCCGTGTCGCGGCAGGCGGTCGGAAATGGGTCGCGCCCGGTCTGATTCTCCAAGCGCGGCGGTCGCCTGGCGCCGAGAACGATCCGCTCCGCGTCGGCTTCACGGTCTCTCGCAAGGTCGGCGGCGCCGTGGTTCGGAATCGGGCGCGAAGGCGGTTGCGGGCGGCTGCGGAGGCGGTGCTGGCGAAGGGAGGATGGTCCGGCCACGACTACGTGCTGATCGGCCGGGCGGCGACCGTCACCCGGCCTTATTCGGCGCTGGTCGGCGATCTCGAGGCGGCGCTGCACCGGGTTTCCCGGCCCAGGACGGACCGTATCGAACGGCCCGAACGGCAGCCGCGACGCGGACGAGTGCGGGGAACCAGATGACGGTCGGTGCTAGACTGGCAGGGATGTCGCTCAAACTGGTCTTCCAAGCCTATCGGCTCTTCCTGTCGCCGGTGCTTCCAGTGAGTTGCCGCTTCGTTCCGACTTGTTCCGAATATGCGCTTGACGCGCTCGATCGCCACGGTCCGGCGGTAGGTCTCGGTCTCGCCGTCTGGCGGATCCTGCGCTGCCAGCCCTGGGGCGGGTGCGGCCACGACCCGGTGCCGGAGAAGCCGGTGCTGTTCGGCTGGCGGCGGATCTGAGATGGATCAGCGCAACCTCCTGCTGGCGATCATCTTCTCGGTCAGCATCCTACTCGGCTATCAGTTTCTGATCGAAGGGCCGCGGCTGGAACGGGAACGGGCGGCCCAGGAGGCGGAGCGCGCCGCGCGCGAGGCCGCCGGCGAGACCGCGGCGCAGATTCCCGGTGTCGCGGGCCCGCCGCCCGCGGCGATCGTCCCTCCGGGATTGCCGCCGCATGTTCAGATGCCCGGCGCGCCTGCTCTCTCGGCGACGGCCAACGATCCCCGTGTCGGCATTCGTTCGGACCGGCTGGAAGGGTCCATGTCGCTGCGCGGCGCCCGGATCGACGACCTGCTCCTCACCCGGTACCGGGAGGAGATCGACGAGAGCAGCCCGCAGATCACGCTGTTGTCGCCGCCCGGCCGCCAGAACCCCTATTTCGCCCAGTTCGGCTGGGTGCCGACGACGAGCGACACCGCGACGCCGTCCCTGGAAACGGTCTGGGACTCCGACGGCCGGGTGTTGACTCCCGATCGGCCGCTGCTGCTCAGCTGGAACAACGGCGCAGGATTGATCTTCAGCCAGAAGGTCGCGCTCGATGACGGCTACATGTTTACGGTCACCCAGAGGGTGGTCAACCGCGGCGGCGATCCGGTCGATCTTCGACCCTACGGGCTGATCTCCAGATCCGGGACGCCCGATACCCTCGGTTTCTGGATTCTTCACGAGGGGCCGCTCGGCGTCTTCGACGAGACCTTGAAGGAAGTCGACTACGACGATGTCGAGGACGATGGGCCGATCTCCCAGACCAGCCGTGGCGGGTGGATCGGCATCACCGACAAATACTGGCTTGCGGCGTTGGTCCCCGATCAGAAGGCGACCATCGCTAGCCGGTTCAACCACGTGTTCGAGGCGAATATCGACAAATACCAGGTCGATGTCCTGGGTGAGCGGCTCCGGGTCGGTCCCGGCGCCGAGGTCGAGGTAACCTACCGGCTCTTCGCCGGGGCGAAGGAGGTGCGGCTTCTCGACGCCTACGAGGAGCGGCTCGGAATAGCCCGATTCGATCTCGCGGTGGATTTCGGCTGGTTCTATTTCCTGACCAAGCCGATCTTCTACGTTCTCGAATATTTCAACCGCAACATCGGCAATTTCGGTCTCGCGATCCTGTTCCTGACGGTCCTGATCAAGATCGCCTTCTTCCCGCTAGCCAACAAATCCTATCGGTCGATGAGCCGGCTCAAGAAGCTCCAGCCCCAGATGATGGAGATCCGCGACCGCTTCAAGGGCGACCGCGTACGGCAGAACCAGGAGATGATGGCCCTCTACAAGAGGGAGAACGCCAACCCGGTCAGCGGCTGTTTCCCGATCCTGATCCAGATTCCGGTGTTCTTCGCCCTCTACAAGGTCCTGTTCGTCAGCATCGAGATGCGCCATGCGCCGTTCTACGGCTGGATCCACGACCTGTCCGCCCCCGATCCGCTGGGCCTGCTGACGCTCTTCGGGCTCGTCCAGTGGTCGATTCCCGACATTCTTCAGATCGTCAACGTGGGAATCTGGCCGCTCATCATGGGCGGCACGATGTATCTTCAACAGAAGATGAACCCGCAGCCGGCCGATCCGACCCAGGCCAAGATATTCCTGATGCTGCCGATCGTGTTCACCTTCATGCTGGGGCAGTTCCCGGCCGGGCTGGTGATCTATTGGGCGTGGAACAACCTTCTGTCGATCGGCCAGCAATGGCTCATCATGCGCTCGATGGGGGTGAGCATATCGGGGCAGACCGCGGCACCTCTGTCCATTGGCGCGATCGGCGCCGGTACCGCGCCGGGGACGGCCGACTCGGAACGGGATTCGAGCAAGCCGTCCATGGCCGATGCCGGCGGATCCAAGAAAAGCCGCGCGAAGGCGAGCGCGGGGACCGACGACGCCAAGCAGCGCGGCGGCGGCGCGTCGACCTCCCGGCGGCCCCGCAGCGGCCGCCGCAAGCGCACCGGCCGGCGGCGCGCGTGACGGGCGCGGCGGCCGATGCGAAGCGGCGGTGGCGCTGAGGGCGATGCCTCTCTCGAACGCGGCAGGGTCCTGTTCGCCGGACGCTGCGACTTCGTGGCGGGGGCCGGCGATGTCGCGCGGCTGCCGCTGCCCAACCTGCCGGAAGTCGCCTTCGCCGGGCGTTCGAACGTGGGCAAGTCGTCGCTGGTCAACGCGCTCACCGGCCGCAGCGCGCTGGCCCGGGTGTCGCAGACCCCCGGCCGTACCCGCCAGCTCAATTTCTTCGAGCTCGGTGGTCGGCTGACGCTGGTCGATCTGCCGGGCTACGGCTACGCTCGCGCCTCGAAGGGCGCGATCCTCCAGTGGACGGCGCTGGTACGCGACTATTTGCGGGGGCGCGCCGGCCTCGTCCGGCTATGCCTGTTGATCGACGCGCGCCATGGGCTGCGCGACCCCGACCGCGCGCTGATGACGATACTGGACGAGGCGGCGGTTTCCTTCCAGGGTGTCCTCACCAAGGCCGACAAGGCCGCGCCGGCCACCTTGTCGGCTCTGTGCGAGCGGGTCGAGGGCGAGCTTGCCGGCCACGCGGCGGCCTATCCTTCGCTCGCCGTGACCAGCGCCAGGACCGGGCGCGGCATCGAGTCTCTGCGCGGCGATCTGGCGTCGCTGGCGGGGCCTGCGGCGCTCGGATAGAGTGGGCGCGGCCATGTCGACCGTACCCCCTCCAGCTGGTATCGAGACCGCGCGCCAAGCCGCCGTCTCGCCGTCTCGCCGGCGTCCGGCCGCGCCCGGCGAGCTGGAGGCGTGGCTCGACAAGGCCGCGACGCTGTCCGAAGCGCTGCCTTTCCTTCGGATGCATGCCGGACGAACCTTCGTCGTCAAGTATGGCGGCAACGCGATGGGCAATGCCGCGCTCGCGGCGAAGTTCGCCCACGATATCGTGCTGCTCAAGCAGGTCGGGATCAATCCCGTGGTCGTCCATGGCGGCGGCCCGCAGATCGGGGAGATGCTCGGCCGGTTGAAGATCCGCAGCTCCTTCGTCGACGGCTTGCGCGTGACCGACCGGCAGACCGTCGAAATCGTCGAAATGGTCCTCTCCGGTTCGATCAACAAGCAGATCGTTACCGACATCAACCGCGCCGGCGGCACGGCGCTGGGGTTGTCCGGCAAGGATGGCGGTCTCATCCGCGCGCGCAAGCTCGCGCCGCGGCAGACCGCGTCGGACTCCAATATCGAGAAGGTCCTCGATCTGGGCTATGTCGGGGAGCCGGTCGCGGTCAGGACCGAGGTGCTGCACGCGCTCGAGCGCTCGGCGATCATCCCCGTCCTCGCACCGATCGGCATCGGCGACGACGGAACGACCTACAACATCAACGCCGATACCGTTGCAGGGGCGGTGGCCGCCGGGCTGGGGGCGGCGCGGCTGTTGCTGTTGACCGACATCGACGGGGTGATGGGCGCGGACGGCGCCTTGATCGCCGAGATGAGCGCGCCGGAGGCCCGCCGCTGCATCGCCGAGGGCGTGGTCACCGGCGGCATGATCCCCAAGCTCGAGACCTGCCTCCAGGCCGTCGGGAACGATGTGGAGGCCGCGGTGATCCTCGACGGCAGGATGCCGCACGCGATTCTGCTCGAGGTCTTCACCGAACGCGGTGTAGGAACCTTGATCCGGAGTCAAGCATGAAACGCAGGACGCTGGCGCGGGCGGATGTCTGCCCCCTCGAGGTCTCGACCGTCGGGCTCGGCTGCAACAATTTCGGCCGGCGAATCGACGCCGCGCGCTCGGCAGCGGTAATCGATGCCGCGATCGATGCCGGGATCACCTTCTTCGACACCGCCGAGGCCTACGGCAACGGCGATTCCGAAGACTTTATCGGCCGAGCGCTGGGCCACAGGCGGACGCGCGTCCGGATCGCCACCAAATTCGGTCTTTCGGGGCGCGCCGACCGACACCGGATCGAGCGCGCTCTCGATGCGAGCCTTCGGCGGCTTCGGACCGACTACGTCGATTTGTACCAGATCCATCGACCCGATCCGGCGACGCCCATCGCCGAGACGCTGGATGCGATGGACCGTCTGGTGCGCGCGGGCAAGGTCCGTTGGATCGGCTGCTCGAACTTCTCCGCCGGTCAACTCGCCGAGGCCGGTCTGGCCGCCGAGCGCCAGGGCGTCGCCGGGTTCGTGACCGCCCAGAACCCCTACAGCCTGCTCCAACGGGAGATCGAGGCGGACCTGCTGCCGATATGTCGAGAACGCGGTATCGGACTTCTGCCCTATTATCCGCTCGCCAGCGGCGTTCTGACGGGGAAGTATCGGCGCGGCGTCCGCCCGCCGCCCGGAACACGGCTCGGCGACGGCGGCATCGGCATCGGCGTGTCCGCGCGACTGGATGCGGCGACATTGGACATCGTGGATGCCCTGGAGGGGCTTGCCCGCGACAGGGGATACGAACTCCTCGACCTCGCGGTGTCGTGGCTCGCGGCGCGCGGCGAGGTCGCCTGCGTCATTGCCGGCGCGCGCACCCCGGAACAGGCGGCGCGCAACGCGCGCGCCGCCGACTGGGCCCTGTCCGAGGCCGATCTGGCGGCGATCGAGTCCGTTCTCGCCGAGAACCGCGGAGGATCGGCCGGGCGGGGCTGACGAGGCCACGCGGCCGCACCGGCGCAGCATGATCCGGGAGGGCCTTCGATGGACCGGTTCCAGTCGGAAATCCCCGTGAACCTGCCGCGCAACAGGGCGGAGGCGGAGTACGGCTCCGATGCGCTCTGCGACCTGCTCCAGGCGATGGGGTTCGACTATGTGATGCTGACGCCGGGCTCGAGCTTCCGTGGTCTCCACGATTCGCTGGTAAACCATACCCGCAACAGCCGGCCGCAAATCGTTCTCTGTGGGGCCGAGGAGGTGGCGCTGCACATGGCGCAGGGCTACGGCAAGGCGACCGGGAGGACGAGCCTCGTCGTCCTGCACGATCTGGTTGGGCTTCAGCACGCGATGATGGCGTTCTACAACGCTTGGTGCGATCAGGTTCCGATGCTGGTGCTCGGCGGTTCGGGACCTTCCGATCCCGCCCAGCGGCGGGCGATCGACTGGCTCCATTCCGCGAACACCCAGTGCGAGGCGGTGAGGCCCTATACCAAATGGACCGACGAGCCCGCCACCTTGGCTGCCGCGTTCGACTCGATCCTGCGCGCCAGACGCATCGCCGAGACCGCGCCGACCCGGCCGACCTATGTATCGATCGACGCCGGTCTGCAGGAGGCGAGGCTCGCCGCGCTGCCCGCGCTGCCCGATGCCGGCCATCCTCGCTTTCGCCCGCCGGCGCCTATGGCCGCACCTGCGGAGGCCGTCGCCGAGGCGGCCGACCTTCTCGTCGAGGCGGACTGCCCCCTGGTCTTCGGTGGCCGTCTGGGGCGCCGGGAGGGGACGGATCGCCTCTTTGTCGCGCTCATCGAGCTGGTCGGGGCCGCCTACCAGGACGGCACGGATATCGTCTGCGTCCCGACCGCCCATCCCCAGAATCTCAATCCCGGCTATCGCGGGCCGCGCGAGGACATTCGTTCCAAGTCCGATGTCGTGCTCGCGGTCGATTGCCCAGATCCGACGGCCCTCGTCGGCGGCTATGCGGGCGCACGGGGCGACGGGCGCAACATCGTCTCGGGCCGGCGAAAGCTGATCGACCTGTCGGTGAACGAGCTCGCGCTCGACCATTGGACGAATGCCGGGGGCGCGGCCTCTCTCGCCGACGTGACGCTTCTGGCCGAGCCCGTCCACGGGCTCGATCAGCTGCTGGCGGAGCTACGACGCAGAGCGGCGGCGGAGCCGGGCTGGGCCGCGCGCGCCGCCGAACGGAGGGCCGCCCTCGCGGAGCGCCACGCCCGGCTTCGCCGCGCCCAGCGCGATCTTGCGGCGGAGGATTGGGACGGCGTTCCGATTACGGTTCCGCGCATGATGAGCGAGCTCTGGCAGGCCGTACGCGCCCATGACTGGGTGCTCGCCGCGCGCAACGGGCGGAGCTGGTACGAGGGTATCTGGGAGTTTCCGGGCTCCGGCCGCCTGCTCGGCCATAACGGCGGCGGCGGGGTGGGCTACGGGCCGGGCGGGGTGGTCGGCGCCGCGCTCGCGTTCAAGGATAGCGGGAAGCTGACCGTGGCGATCCTCGGCGACGGCGACTTCACGATGAACCCCTGCGCGCTATGGACGGCTTGCCACTATCGGCTGCCCCTACTGATCGTGCTGCACAACAACACCTCCTTCGGCAACGACGAAGAGCATCAGATCGCCCTCGCGAAACAGCGCGGCCGCCCCGTGGAGAACGCATGGATCGGACAGCGCATGGCCGCGCCGACGCCCGATTACGCTGCGATCGCCCGCGGCTACGGCGCCTGGGCCGTCGGTCCGATCGCCGAGCCGGGAGGGCTCGCCCGCGCCTTTGGCGACGCGGTCGCGGAAGTCAGGCGGGGCGGCGTTGCTCTCGTCGACGTCCGGACGCGACTGAAATAGACGACCGGACCACCGCCGGACGCCACCGGAGCGGATCCGGCGGCGCCCATTCGGTTCGCATCGAAACCCTGAGAAGCCGACCCCGGAGGCCGAGGTCGGGTCTGCAGAACCGCCTGCGGACGAGCCGTGGCGGTGTCGCGGCCTGTCAGCCGTCGACGACCAGGTTTTCGGCGGAGGTCCTGCCGTTGCGTCCGGTCACCAGTTCATAACTGATCTTCTGACCTTCACGCAGGCCCGACAGGCCGGCGCGTTCGACCGCAGAGATGTGTACGAAGGCGTCCTTCGTACCGTCATCCGGCACGATGAAGCCGTAACCCTTGGTGGTGTTGAACCATTTCACGGTTCCGTTCGGCATTCCAGTTCCTTTCGAGGGGAGGCGTTGGGGCTCAATTTCGACTTGCGCAACAGTTCGTGGACAGTGTGATACGGCGCAGCACGGCCCCGGTCACGGGATCCCGATCCGCCGCATCCAGCACCGGTCCGCGACCCCACCCCCGTATCATTCTCAAATTACGCGGATTCCGCAAGGATCATTTCGGCGAGAAGTGAGCGGGCCTGAAGTTGAGCGTGGTCGGCCCTGATGTCGACCAGCCCGTCGACGCCGGTCTCCGCCAGCCTTTCCTGCTGGGCATCGATCATCTCGACATCTTCATGGAACGTCGCCTTCGACCCTTGGTAGAGGATCTCGGTAAGCGCGGCGTCCTCGATCGCGAAGTTGCGGGCATAGGCCCAATGGTAATGGGTCGTGGCGGCCGTCTCCGGGGTGATCAGATGGGTCGACCAGATCGAGATGCCCTGGCTTCGGTCGCCTTCCCGTGCGCCGCTGCCCGCCCGCGCGCAGCCGATATCGAGATAGATGTTCGACGGCGGCAGCCAGGTGACGAGCTGCCAGCGGTCGACATTGCCGGCGAATCCGCCGGCCTGGGCGAAGAGCGGGGGCGGGGCGATGTCCATCATCCACCGCCCGACCGTCACCTTGTCCACGAAACGCTCGGTCCGCGTCGGCGCGGTCGCCTCCGCGGGATCGCCGGCGATCGTGTTCCTGTGCAGATAGATGACGTGCGTCAGGTCTAGGAGGTTGTCGACGAGGAGCTGGTAGTTCGCCTTGACCCGGAAACGGCCCGGGCTCGCCACCCATTCCGGATCATCGAGCCAGGTCAGGTCGGGGATCGACGCGGGATCGGCGGCCTCGGGAGCGCCCATCCAGATCCAGACCACGTTCCATCTCTCGACGACCGGATAGCTCTTCACCCTCGCGCCGGGCGGGACGTATTCCTGTCGGGGAATCTTCACGCAGCGCCCGTCGGGGGCATATTCGAGCCCGTGGCGTTCGCAGATCAGGCGATCGCCCGAACGGATTCCGCGCGACAGCGGCGCGGCGCGGTGGCGGCATCGGTCGGCGAGCGCGGCCGGCTCGCCGTCCGCCGTGCGATAGATCGCAACCGGCTCTCCGAGGATGGTGCGCGCCGTGGGCCCCGGGCCGAGCTCCGTCGACCATCCCGCTGCGTACCAGCAGTTCCTCAGGAACATGTCCGAGCCTTCTCAGCGCGTTTCGACGGCCACACCCGGCGTCTTGCGCCGTGCCTGGCCTCCTTCGGGGATGCCGTCGACCAGATGCCACTCGGAAAACCGGCCGGTACGGAATACCGTCGGTTTCCAGTTCGCGGTCACATGGTCCGAATCGGCATAGTACTCGACCGCACCCTCGCAAGGGCTCTCGAAATACCAGAAATAGGCCGAGGAGACCGGGTGGCGGCCGGGACCGACCCGTGTCTTCCAGCCATTGCGGTCGACATGGAGGCCGCCGGCGAACACTTCGTGGACGTCCCGAACCTCGAAGGCGACATGATCGAACGCGGTCTTTCCGTCCCGGCTCCGGATCAGGAACAGGTTGTGGTGGTCCTCTTCCTCGGCGCAGCGCAAGAACGCCGCGGCCCCGCCAGCGTAGCGGTCCGAGACCGGGAAGCCGAGTCGGCCGCAATAGAAGGCTTCGGCGGCCTCGATGTCGGGCAGGACGAAACCGATATGGCCCATGCGGATCGGCCGTGTCCGGCTATAGATCGGCGCTCGTCGGTCGATACGCTCGATCCTGTCGAAGCCGTTGACGGCGGCGCGGGGCGCTTCGACATCGCTCGACGATCTCCAGACGCGAAATCCGACCGCGATATTGCCGGGACCGGTGCAATGGAGCGTGCCGTCGTCGTCCATCCGCGTTTCGCGATCGCGCGCGATCTCCCGCCGGACGGCGGCGAGGGCGTCCTCGGTCGCGACGCCCCAGACGACCTCGCGGAAATGCATTCCGGGCGCTGCCGGCGGCGGCGGCCCCTCGGCGGTCTCCGGCTGGACGGTGATTCGGGAGCCGACGGCCGTTTCGAACACCGCCGCGCTGCCTGTGCTGCCGACCCCGTTCAGCCCCCAATCGCTGTAGAACCGCTGCGCCGTCTTCATGTCCGGGGTCGAGAAGACGAGCGCATGAATGCCGGTGAAGTCCATGGAATCCGTCCTCCTCTTCACGCGGCCGAGGGCGGGACGAAGGCGATCGTGTCGTGCGCCGCGCGCATTCTGCGGGACGGCGGATCGGTCACTCCCCATTGGTCGGTTCGGTTCCCGACGAAACTCCAATCCTCCGGGCCGCCGGTCGGATAGGACTCGTCCACCTGCTCGACCTCGGCGGTGTACTCGATGACGAAACCCTCGGGCGCCAGGAAATAGGCGAACACGTTGTTTCCCGGCCCGTGCCGGCCGATTCCCCATTCGATCGGAAAGCCAGCGTCGCGCATGCGGCCGGCCCCGCGCATCACCGACTCGAGATCGGGCATCTCGAAGGCGACGTGATGGAGCGTCGGGAGCTCCGAATCGCCGAGCGCGATCGAATGGTGGTCGTTGTTACAGCGCAGGAAGCAGAGCGTGCGGGTGCGGTCGCTGATCCTGAACCCGAGCGCGTCCCTGAAGAACGCGATCGACCCCTCCATGTCGCCCGCATTCAGGACGCAGTGCGAAACCTTGCTGGGTCTGTCGGCGACATCGCCCTCGGGCGCATGAGTCGCGGCGCCGGCGGTCACGGAAAACTGCCGGCCTTCCGGGTCCCTGAACTCGAACCCGTAACCGCCGCCCGGCCGCGGCACCGGGCCGGGCGCGCCGACCGCCGGCAGCCTTCGTTCGGCGAGCCGGCCGCGGAGCGCATCGACCGCGTCCCGGCCCGGTGCCGTCAGGTTGATTCGCAGCAGGGCCGGCGCATCTCCCCGGTGGAGCGCCAGGATATAGCGGTCCGGCCCGGTGCCGCGGAAATAGCGCACGCCGTTCTCGCCCTCGATTTCCTCGAGCGCCCAGGTCTCGGTGTAGAAGGCGGCGGCGCGGTCTACGTCCCGCACGGCGAATTCGATGCTCGATACGCCCGTCACGCGTGCTTCGGTCATGGTCGGCTCCAATGGTTGTGACGACGGGTTCCCTGGGACGCGCCAGGCTGCGAATGTTACGACGGATCGTCGGCGCCGCCCAGAGCGTACGCGTCCGAGCGGCGGACCGGCGGAGAGGGAAAAGGATGGACGCCGAAGGGATACTCGCTGCCGCGCGTTCGATGTTCGCCGACCTGCGCACCCGCGCCGCGGAGACCGAGGCCCATCGGCGTTTGCTGCCCGCCACCGATCGCGCCTTCCGTCGGGCCGGCTTCTACCGCGTGATGCAGCCGCGCCGCTTCGGCGGGCTGGAACTGCCGTTCGGAATCCAGACGGATCTGTCTCTGGAGCTCGCCCGGGCGTGCCCGTCGAGCGGCTGGGTCGCCGCGATCCTCGCCTGTCACGGCTGGATGTTGGGCATGCTGCCGGGCGAGGCGCAGCAGGATGTCTGGGGTGCCGATCCCGACGCCGCGGTCGCGTCCTCCTTTCTGTGCCGGACTCCCGACGCCGCACGCGTGCCCGGCGGACTCAAGCTGACCGGCCGCTGGGAATTCTCCAGCGGCATCGACTATTGCGGGTGGGTGATGCTGCTCGTCCGGTTGCCCGAGGACGGGGGCGGCCAGCCGTCGGCCTTATTCGCCCTGATCCCGTCGACCGATTGCCGGATCGAGGATTGCTGGCGCGCGACGGGGCTGGCCGGGACCGGAAGCAACGACCTCCATCTCGAAGACGTCTTCGTGCCCGAGCATCGGCTCGCCAGTCTCCGCGAGATGTGCGACGGCAAGGCGCCCGGACGTCTGGTCAATGACGGCTATCTCTACCGTTTGCCGCAGCTCGCAGTGTTCTCGTTCAACCTCGTCGGTACCGTCATCGGCGCAGCGCGGGGCGGGCTGGAGGCGATTGTCGCCGAGATCCGCGAGAAGCGCTCGGGGATCGGCGCCCGACTGGCTGAGCAGCAGAGCGTGCAGCTTCGCATCGCCGAATCTCTCGCCGATATCGACGCCGCGTTCGCCGTCGTCGACCGCAACCGTCACGAGGTCATTCGCTGGGGCGAGGCGGGCGACATGCCGGCTGTCGAGCAGCGCGCCCGATACCGTCGCGACAACGGCTACGCGGCGATGCTGTGTTGCCGGGCGATCGATCGCGTGATGCCGATCACCGGCGCTGCCGGGCTCGCCGTCGACCATCCGGTCAACCGGGCTTGGCGCGATACCCATGCCGCGGCCCGCCATATCGCCCTGACCTGGGACATCCAGGGCGCCATTCACGGGGCGGTCGCGCTCGGCCGGCCTTGCCCGGATCCCTTCGTCTGACGCAGGACGCTACTTACTGGTCCCGACCCAGCCGTTCTGCGAGATGTCGAAGATGGTGCCGTCGGGGTCGCGGTACTTCTTCTCGTAGTAGAGCGACTCCTTGTCCACTGGCAGATCGAGAAAGAAGCTGCCGCCATGGGCTTCGATCGTCGCTTCGGCCTTCGAAAGGTCGTCGACCCAGAAGCCGAAATGGTGGACCCCGACATAATCTTTGCCACGCTCCTCGCCGGCAGCTTCGTCCGTCTTGTAGTCGAGAATCGCGAGGTTGACGACTCCGTCCGAGAGATATACCCCGTTGGCAATGGACGACTCCGAGGTGCCGATCCGCTTCATTTCGAAGACATCCTCGTAGAATTTCGCGGTCGCCTCCACATCGTTGCAGGCGATCGCGAGATGACGCAGCTTGGCCATTCGCGGTCCTTTCCGTGTGCGGGGAAACTGCCCGAAAGTCTACGCGCTGCCGGATGCGCGCTCAATAGCCCAACGCGCAGCCGTCCTTCCGCGGATCCGAGCCTCCGGCGAGGACTCCCGCGTCGCCGTCGATCAGAATCGCTTGGCCGCCGCCGAGGGGCGCCCCGGCCGGGTGCACGACATGGCCGCGCGCCGCCAATCCGTCGGCGGTGTCCTGCGGCACGGCGCTCTCCAGCGCCAGCGCCCCGCCGAAATGGAAAATTCGTGGCGCGTCGATCGCCTGTTGGATGTCGAGCCCGGCATCGAGCAGATTGCTAAGCAGATGCGCGTGGCCGAACGGCTGGTAATGGCCGCCCATGACGCCGAACGGCATGACCGCTCGCCCGTTCCGCATCGCCATGCCGGGCATGATGGTGTGCATGGCGCGCTTCGCCGGGCCGATGGCGTTGGGATGGCCGTGCTTCACCAGGAAGCTGCTGCCCCGGTTCTGGAACAGAACGCCCGTCTCGGCGTCGGCGATGCCGGCACCGAACAGCGCGAAGAGCGAGTTGATGAAGCTGATCGCGTTGCCCCGGTCGTCGACGACCGCGAGATAGACGGTGTCCGACCCGCCGCCGATCGGGCTGTCGGGCAGCGAATCCATCGCCCGATCCAGGCTGATATGGCGTCGGAGATCTGCCGCGTAGCTCTTCGACAAGAGGTCTCGAATCGGGAGCCTCGTCGCCTCCGGATCGCCGAGAAACCGGTCGCGGTCGTGGTAGGCGAGGCGGCCCGCCTCCGCCTCGATATGCAGCCGAACCGGATCCATCGCCTCCCGCCCGGCGAGGTCAAAACCCTCCATGATGTTGAGCATGAGAAGCGCCGTCAGGCCCTGGCCGTTGGGCGGGCACTCATGAATCTCGTAGCCACGGTAGTCGGTCGAGATCGGCGCGGTGTAATCGCCCCGATGGGCGGCGAAGTCCGCGGTCGTGTGGAGACCGCCATGGGCTTTGAGGGTCGCGACCATCGCCTCGGCGAGCCGACCCGTGTAGAAGGCGCGGGCTCCGTTCCGCGCGATATGTTCGAGGGTGGCCGACAGGGCGGGCTGTCGGTGGATATCGCCGGCGCGGTAGGCGCGCCCGCCCCGCAGATAGATCCGCCGAGTCTCGGCGGTTGCGTTCAGCAGGTCGACATGCTGCGCCCAGTCATAGGCGACGCGCGGATGGACGGGCGCCCCGTCCGCCGCCAATCGGATCGCCGGCAGGAGCAGCGCGCCGAACTCCTTGCGCCCGTGATCGGCGGTCAGCCGTTCCCATGCCTCCAGCGCGCCGGGCACGGTCACCGCGTGGGCGCCGCCGACCGGCATCGCCGCGAAACCATGGTCGGCGTACCAGTCGAACGCCGCCGCCCCTGGGCTCCGTCCGGATCCGTTATAGGCGAGGATGTCGCCGTCGGCCGGCGCGTAGAGTACGAAGCAGTCGCCGCCGATCCCCGTCATATGGGGCTCGACCACCCCGAGAACGGCGGCTGCGCAGACCGCCGCGTCGACGGCGTTGCCGCCCGCCTTGAGGGTCTCGACGGCCGCCAGCGTGGCCATCGGATGGGACGTCGCTGCCATCGCGGAACCGGCGTAGACGGCGGATCGACCGGGGCGTTCGAAATCGCGCATGTTTGGGCCTCCCCGTTCAATATCCGACCGCCGGATCGACGATGTCCAGAAGGTCCGCGCCGTGCCGGCTGCGGCCGATATTCTCGACCACGCGCGCGACGACCGTGCGCGGGTCGGCGACGCTCGCGATATGCGGGGTCACGGTGACTGCCCGGTGGTTCCAGAATGGATGATCGGCCGGGAGCGGCTCGGTCCGGAAGACATCCAGCGTCGCCGCGGAGAGCCGTCCCGAGGCGAGCGCGTCCAGCAGGTCTCCCTCGACCAGATGGGAGCCTCTGCCCGCATTGATGACGACGGCGCCGCGCGGCAGGGCGGCGAACAGATCGGCGTTCAGTACGCCTTCGAGCGCCGGGGTGAGCGGCAGCAGGTTGATCAGATACTCGCTGCGGCGGACCAGCGGCCGCCGACCTTCCGGCCCGTGGAAGCATGTCACGCCGGGCAGGTTCTTGCGCGTTCGGCTCCAGCCGGCGACATCGAAGCCGAGGCCGGCGAGGGCGGCTGCGGCGGCGCCGCCGAGCACGCCCAGCCCCAGGATTCCGACCCTCCGATCGGCGGAGGACGGCTGGCGCCGCTCTTCCCAGCGCCCGGCCGCCTGCGCCGCCGCATATCCCTCGTGCTGACGGTGGTAGCGGAGAACATGGAACAGGACGTATTCGGTCATGCGCGCGGTGAGGTTGACGTCGATCACCCGGGTGATCGGCACGGTTCGGGGTAGATCGGGATCGCTGAACAGGTGATCGACGCCGGCGCCGAGAGAGAAGATCGCGCGCAGCCCGGTCAAGGACGCAAGCAAGCCCGGAGGCGGCCGCCAGACGAGAGCGAACTCGATGTCCTCGACCGCGCCGACCTCCGGCCAGACCCGGATCTCGAGATCGGGCAAGCGACTGCGGATCTCCGCCGTCCACCAGTCCGCGGGGTCGATGTCCGACAGAAAGAGCAGGGTCATTCGATCGCCGTCCTCCGCGCCCGAGCGGGACGGTTCAGCGCCCGCCCAAAAGGAAATCTAGATGTATGCGGTTGAATTCCTCGGCGTCCTCGAACTGGGGCCAGTGGCCGCAATTCTCCATCACCACGAAGCGCGCGCCGGGGATCCCGCGGGCGAGCTCCTCGCCGACCGGCACCGCGGCGGTGGGGTCGTGGCTGGTCCAGAGGACGAGCGTCGGCGCCGTGATCGAGGCCCATTGCGCGGCCGTCACCGCGAATCTCCTGCGGGCTTCGACGGTGTGGAGGCACAGCACCCGGCGGATTCCGGCCTTCATGTCCGCGGCGGAATAGATCCGCCGGCGGCTCGCGATCAGATCGTCATGCACGCAGGCCGGATCGTACATCAGCCATTCCAGCCGTTTGCGCACCCGGTCCCAATCCGGGTCGTCGACCGAGGCCTGGGTGGACGCGCGGAGGCTGGCGAGCGCCTCCGGCCGCACCCGTTCCGCACCTGCGGTGTTGAGCACCAGCCGATCGACCCGATCGGGGTGCGCGGCGGCGAAGGCGCCGGCCACCCAACCGCCCAGCGACTCGCCTGACAGCGAGGCCCGGTCCATTCCCACCGCGTCCATGAAGGCGATGAGATGGTCGAGATAGCGGGGAATCACATAGTCGTAATCCGGCTTGTCGGTGAAGCCGTGGCCCAGCATGTCTATCGCATACGTGTCGAAATGGACGCCGTGGGCGGCGAGGTTCCGCACATAGGCTTCGGCATGGCCGCCGGTGCCGTGGAGAAAGATCAGCCCGGGCTTGCCGGCGCCGCCGCTGCGGAGGAAGCGGGTCCGAACCCTGCCGGCGTCCGCATAGCCCTGCTCGAAGGCGGCGCCCTGCAGGTCCGACCAGATGCTCCGGAAGCGGTCCCCCCGTCCGTCAGTCTCCATACGGTCTGCTTTCCTTGCTTCCGGCGGCTGCCGAGGGGATGTGCCGCCGCAGGACGACGAGAAGGCATAGTTGTCGGCGAGCCCGCAGAGACCCGCCAAGAGGCTGTGCCGAACGATACGGGCTTGCCGGCGGGCCGTTCTCGGTCCGGGTGCGGACGCCGGGCGGGGAGCGCCCGCCCGGCGTCATCCAATGAAGGCCTAGAACAGGTTCTGCGCCGACGTCATGGCGTAGAGCATCGGGATCGACAACAGCGTGTTGGTGCGCGAGAACAGCATCGCCCGGCGCCCGGCGGCGGCCTTGGCGGCGGCCTCGGCATCGACGATTCCGAGGGCGATCTTTTGGGCCGGCCAGATGATGAACCAGACGTTGAACCACATGATCGTGCCCAGCCACATCCCGATGCCGATCAGAGTGTGTTTGGCGACGCCGTCGGTCAGCCCGATCAGGATCGCCTCGACGAGATAGCCGTTCAGGAGCGCCAGGATCAACCCGGTGACGATCGTCCACATCGCGCCCCAACGGAACCAGAACAGGGCCGCCGGCGCGATGACGCCGGTGATCGCCGGGCGCTGCGCCGCATCGATCTTGGGCATGTTGGGAATCTGGACGAAGTTGAAATAGTAGAGGATGCCGATCCACATGATCCCGCCGAGGACATGCAGCCAGCGAAACAGGAACGACCACCATGCCATATCCAGCGCCAGCCCTTCGCCGTGCCAGAGCAATACGACGATCACCAGCAGCACGGCCAACACGACGCCCGCGACGATCGTGTTGTTGAGGTTCTCGAGAATCTTTGCCATCACACTTCCCCGGTTGGATCGCGCCGCTGCGGCAAGCGCCCCGACGCCAGGACGATCATAAGAACGCCAACAGTTTCGATCCGATCATGGATCGGGTCAAGCCGCGCGGCGCGCGGTGACCGTTTGCGCCAGCCGGGCCGCGCGCCGACCGGACAGCAGGCTCCCCTCGATCGTCGCCGGCAACCCGGTATCGGTCCAGTCCCCGGCGAGGAACAGGTTGCGCAATTCCGTCCCGGCCGCCGGTCGGCGGGTGGCCTCCTTCGGCGTCTGCGCGAACGTGGCCCGGCGTTCCTTGATGATTCGAGACGGTGGAAGCGCCTCCGGTTCGGCGCCGAGGATCGGTGCGATCTCCGTCCAGAGCGACCGCGCGAGCGTGGATTCGGGGATGTCGACCAACCCGGACGCGGCGCTGACGGTGACGGAGACGATTTCGCCGCGCGTGAACAGCCACTGGGCGGAGCCGCCGATCAGACCGAGGAAGGGCAGGCCGGACGGCAGCGCGGCCGGCTTCGCGAGCCGGTAATGGGCGTTGACGATGGGGTTGTGGCATCGCGGCGTGACCGCGCCCGGCAGCAATTCGCCGCACGGCCCCGGCGTGACCGCCAGAACGACGCTGTCGCCGCGGTCGAGCCGAATCGACCCGTCGGTGAAGTCCAGCCTCTCCGCCCGTTCGCCGCGCCGGGCTATCGCTCGGAGACGCGCATGGGTTCTCACCGGAGCGCCGGCGCCGCGCAGAGCCCGGACCGCCGGGTCGATCAGCGTCGAAGACAGGCCGTTGGGGAAGAATTGTGGCCGGCACGCTTGTTCGCCTTTGAGAAACGTCGCACGGATCACCCGGCCGAGGAGTGCGGCCGAGCCGTCGTCCGCCTCGGTGTTGAGGACCGCGAGGGACAAGGGTCGGACGAGGCGCTCATAGAGCGGTTGCGCGCTCCGCACGCAGTCGCGGATTTCGGTTCGCGGTCCGGCGAACGCTAGCCGCAGGAGGTCCAGATAGTGATGCCAGCGCGTATCGGGGACGCGTCGGGCCGGCGCCGGCAGCCAGAACGGCGGGCGGCCCGATCCCGGCGCGAGGCACCAGGCCTGGCCGGTGCGAAGATCGACGAACGGGAAGCGCGCCGGCGCGATTTCTTCGACCTCGGCTGCGGTCCCGAGCGCGGCGAGAAACCGGAACGTTTCCTCGTTGGCGCCGAGGATCAGATGGCTGCCGTTGTCGATCATGCGGTCGAGGCGGCGGTCGAACAGCGACCGGCAGCGCCCGCCCGCCTGGCCCGCCGCCTCATGGACGGCGACCCGCCGCCCGGCGTGCAGCAGATGCAGCGCGCAGGAGAGTCCCGAGAGCCCGGCGCCGACGACATGGACGATACCCATCGCCGTCACGCCCGCCCGACGGCGGTCCGCCGGAGCCTGTCCGGCGCGGCCGCCGCGGATGCGCGATGAGCACGGCCCGCGCTGCGCGCTACTGCGCGGATCGGGTGCGGCGGCTGGACCGCGACCGCTATCTTGTCGGGCTGTTCGCGCCCGACCGCGTCCGCCCGACGCTGATGGCGCTGTATGCCTTCAATATCGAGCTCTCGCGGATCGCCGATACGGTCAGCGAGCCGCTGCTGGGCCGGATCAGGCTGCAATGGTGGCGCGAGGCGGTGGCCGGGCTCTATGACGCGAGTGGAGTCCGCGCGCACGCCGTCGTCGAGGAGCTCGCCCGTGCCGTCGATGCGCACGGGCTGAGCCGGTTCCGGCTCGAACGGATGATCGATGCGCGCGAGCAGGATCTGGCGGAGGCGGCGTTCGCCGATCTCGCGGCGCTCGAGGCCTATGCCGCGGCGACCTCGGGCGGGCTGAGCGAGCTGACGGCGGAGGCGCTGGGCGTTTCTCGAGGCCGCAGCGTTTCGGCCGCCGCCAATGCGGGTATCGCCTGGGGGTTGACCGGCCTGTTGCGGGCACTTCCCTACCATGCGGCGCGCCGGCGGCTCTTTCTGCCGCGGGACCTGCTGGACGGGGCCGGGATAACGGCGGTCCAGGTCTTCTCGTCGGCGCCGCCGGCCGCGCTGGCGAAGGCGGTGGCCCCGGTCGCCGCGGCGGCGCGGGCGCATGTCCGGCGCGCGCGGTCGAGCGCGGTGGCCGGACAGCGCGTGGTCCTGCTGCCGCTCGCATTGGCCGCTGCGTGGCTGAACCGCCTGGAGCGGCGCGGTTTCGACGTCTTCGCGCGCGGCCTCGAGCCGCCGCCGCTATGGCGCCTGCTGGGCTTGACCTTGGCAGCCATTCGATCCCGCTGAGCCGCCGTCGAGCCACCTTCCGAGGTCGGCGAGAGCCCGCGTGCAATATCCCGCCCGCCGTGTCCGGCGCGGCAGCCGTTCCCCGAGCGGCGGAAACAGGCCGAAATTGACGTTCATCGGCTGGAACGTCTCCGCTTCGGCACCCCTGGTGATATGGGCCAGCAGGGCGCCGAGCGCGGTGGTGGGCGGCGGCGGGGCGGCCGCCCCGCCGAGACGCTCCGTCGCGGAGAAGCGGCCGGCGATCAGGCCCATCGCCGCGCTTTCGACATAGCCCTCTACCCCGGTGATCTGCCCGGCGAATCGGAGGCGGGGATCCGCCTTCAGCCGCAGGGTCGCATCCAGAAGGCGCGGCGCGTTGAGGAACGTGTTGCGATGCAATCCGCCGAGCCGGGCGAAGCGTGCGTTTTTCAGCCCGGGTATCGTGCGGAACAGGCGAGCCTGCTCACCATGCCGCAGCCGCGTCTGGAATCCCACCATGTTGTAGAGCGTCGCCAAGGCGTTATCCTGCCGGAGCTGGACCACTGCGTAAGGTGGACGTGCACACCGCGGATCTGTGAGGCCGACCGGCTTCATCGGGCCGAACCGCAGCGTATCGCGCCCGCGTTCGGCCATCACTTCGATCGGCAGGCAGCCTTCGAAATAGGGGGTCCCCGCTTCCCAGCTCCTGGGCGCCACCTTGTCCGCCGTAAGAAGCGCATCGAGGAACGCTTCGTACCGGCCACGGTCCATCGGGCAGTTGATATAGTCCGAGGCCGTGCCCGCGGCGCCACTCTTGTCATAGCGCGATTGGAACCAGGCGGTGTCGAAATCGATGCTGTCCCGGTAGACGATAGGGGCGATCGCATCGAAGAAGGCGAGGGCGTCCTCGCCGGTCAGCCGCCGGATCGCCTCGGCCAGCGGCGCCGAGGTGAGCGGTCCGGACGCGACGATCACGCTGTCCCAGTCCGGCGGCGGAATCGAGTCGATTTCCTCCCGGACGACGGCGATCAGCGGCTCGGCCGAGACGCGGGCTTCGACCGCTCCGGCGAAGCCGTCCCGGTCCACGGCAAGCGCCCCGCCCGCCGGGACGGCGTGCGCATCCGCGGCAGCGAGAATCAGGGATCCCGACCGCCGCATCTCCTCGTGGAGGAGGCCGACCGCGTTCCCCGCCGCGTCGTCGGATCGGAACGAGTTGGAGCAGACGAGTTCGGCGAGCCTGCCCGTCCGATGTGCGGCGGTGCCGCGGACCGGGCGCATCTCGTGGAGCAGGACGGGGACGCCGGCGCGCGCGGCCTGCCAGGCCGCCTCCGCGCCGGAGAGACCGCCGCCGATGATGTGGAGGGGCTTCATTCCGCGGCGGCTGACGCCGCCCGTTCGGCGTTCACCCGCGCGCTGAGCTCCTCCATCGCGCGGTCGCGGATGCCGAGGCTGCGCAGATGGTCGACCGTGTTGTAGAGATAGTCCCGACAGGGGCCGAGCCGCCCTTCGGCGACAGCGATATGGCGAGCGGCGGTCTCGACCGGAACCTTCCCGGCATAGAAGCGATGGGCCGGGTTGGCGACGAAGGTGATCGCACGCACGAGCCCAAGGTCGGTATGCGCGTGCACGAAACGCGCGTGGTAGCTGTTGGTCATCATCTCGCGGAGAAACACCGATTGCAGCTCCTCGCCGGCGGTGGCGGAAGCGGCCCGGAGAACCAGCCCGGCACAGGAACCGCCGCGCGCAAGGCCCAGCATGAGACCGGGCGAGTCGGGGCTGCCTCGGCCCATCCGCGACCAGAAGACGAAACGCCGATGATAGCCGTAGATCCGCGCGCGCCGCGTCTCGATATGGGCGAAGGCCGGGTTCCACATCAGCGATCCGTAACCGAAGACCCAGGGGTCCTCCCCCGGCGCGAGTTCGTTCAGCATCTCCTCCATGATCCGGATGCGTTCGGCGCGGGGCTTGAACGGGACGCCCATCCGCATCGCGGTCTCTCGAACATGCTCCTCCATCGTTCCGGCGAGGATCGCCTCGCGGTGGATGACATGGCGGCCCGACCCGGTCATTCGGTTTTAGCGGTCAAGGGAGTTCTTTACCGAAATAGCGACGATGTTTCCGTCAGTTCGAGAACAAGGGCCGGAAATCTTCGGGGGCGGATCGACACCCATGTCGTCACGAGAGTCGAATCGCATGCTTGCCCTCGCATACGGGGACAGAGGATGGCGCCGTCGATTCCACGACGGCGTCAATCGCGGGCGTCGTGTTCGGCGATACCGGCGAGCTCGACCGGGGGGCGGTCGGGAAACCGCGCGATAAGCGACAGGCTGCCGCCCATCGCCTCGACGGTCTTGCGCAGCGTGGACAGCAGCAGGTCGCTGCGCTGTTCCAGCCGCGAGACCGCGTCCTGGCCGATGCCGAGTTCGTGCGCGACGCTCGCCTGGGTCAGCTCGCGAGCCTTGCGCAGTTCGCGCAACGTCATCTCCTTGGCAATCAGTTTCGCCGCCCGTTCCTCGATCCTGCGTCGCCGCTCGGGGTCGAGCCCCGCGATCGCGTCTTCCACATCGAGCGCCATCGCGATTCCCCTCGTTCTTCGGCGAGCAGGTCAAGCTGCCTATCGAACCGCTTGTCCGCCTGGCGGATGAACGCCCGGTAGAACCGCCGCGCGCCGCCGCCCGACTTGTCGCCCGCGACCAGAAGCACCGCCCGGCAGACGGGGCCGAACGCGAATGCGCGAGAAGCGCCTTGCGCATTTCCAGGGGCAAAACTGACAACTCCGGCTCGCACTCCTCAGCAATCCGGACCCGCCATCTCATGCGCTCATGGTGGCAGGGTGGATGCGCCCCGATATGAAGTCAAGGACATATGCTTCTCCTGCTTTGCGACGACGGCGAATCGGACGTCGGCATCGCGCACCGGCGTGGCCGGGAACCGACCCTTTCCGCTCCGAAATCCACATCCATGACGGCGCCGATGAGCGGCGACGGACGCATCGTAGAGGCGCATGACCGTATCGATGAAGAACGGAACGAGCGGCTCGGGACCGTCGACGACGTTCGCGCTCAGCCATGGGTGCGGATCCTCCGGTCCGGGCGGTAGACCGACAGGCAGCCCTGCAGATAGCGTCCGGTGAAGCTGGCCTCGACGCGGGCGACATCCTCCGGCGTTCCCTCGG
The DNA here is from genome assembly GCA_963422565.1 of Alphaproteobacteria bacterium. GTDB lineage: Bacteria > Pseudomonadota > Alphaproteobacteria > MPNO01 > MPNO01. Next base: position 176,396 of record OY730228.1, read on the forward strand.
CGATCACGCGCCCGCCCTTGTCGCCGCCTTCGGGGCCGAGATCGACGATCCAGTCCGCGGTCTTGACGACCTCCAGATTGTGCTCGATGACGATGACGGTGTTGCCTTGGTCGACCAGCGCGTGGAGCACATCGAGCAGACGCCGCACATCCTCGAAATGCAGCCCTGTCGTCGGCTCGTCCAGAATATAGATCGTGCGTCCCGTCGCGCGTCGGGAGAGCTCCTTGGACAGCTTCACGCGCTGTGCTTCGCCGCCCGACAGCGTCGTCGCCTGCTGGCCGATTCCGATATAGCCGAGGCCGACCCGCTGCAGCATCGCGAGCCTGTCGCGGATCGCGGGAACCGCGGAGAAGAAGACGCAGCCCTCGTCGACCGTCATGTCCAGCACCTCGGCGATCGACTTGCCGCGGAACGCGATCTCCAGCGTCTCGCGGTTGTAGCGCCTGCCGTCGCACACATCGCAGCGCACATGGACGTCGGGCAGGAAATGCATCTCGATCTTGACGACGCCGTCGCCCTGACATGCCTCGCAGCGCCCGCCCTTGACGTTGAAGGAGAAACGCCCGGGCTTGTAGCCGCGCGCCTGCGCCTCCGGCAGGCCGGAATAGCATTCACGGATGGGCGTGAACGCGCCGGTATAGGTCGCGGGGTTCGAGCGCGGGGTGCGGCCGATGGGCGACTGGTCGATGTCGACGATCTTGTCGATCCATTCGAGCCCTTCGATCCGCTCGTGGGCGCCCGGTTGGGCACGCGCGCCGTGCAGACGCCGGGCGATCGACCGGTATAGCGTCTCGATGATCAGCGTCGACTTGCCGCTGCCGGATACGCCGGTCACGCAGCAGAAGGTCCCGACCGGAATGTCGACGGCGATAGACCGCAGGTTGTTCGCCGATGCGCCGACGATCCGGAGCCGCCGGTCCGGGTCCGCCGACCGCCGCCGCGCAGGCACCTTGATCGCCCGGTCGCCGCGCAGATATTGCGCGGTCAGGCTTCGCTTCGACCGCATGACCGCCTGCGGCAGGCCGGCGGCGACGACTTCGCCGCCGTGCACGCCGGCGCCCGGCCCGAGATCGATGAGATAGTCGGCGGCGCGGATCGCCTCTTCGTCATGCTCGACGACGATGACGGTGTTGCCGAGGTCGCGCAGCCTCTTCAGGGTCTCCAGCAGCCGCGCGTTGTCGCGCTGATGGAGCCCGATCGAGGGCTCGTCCAGGACGTAGAGCACGCCCGTCAGCCCGGAGCCGATCTGCGAGGCGAGCCGGATGCGCTGGCTCTCGCCCCCCGACAGGGTACCGGCGTTCCGCGACAGGGTGAGATATTCCAGCCCCACATCGACGAGGAAGCCCAGCCGCTCGTTGATCTCCTTCAGGATTCCGCCGGCGATCTCCCGGCTCTTGGGCGTGAACGACGCGGGCAGCGAGGCGAACCAGCCGCGCGCCTCGCCGATCGACATGTCGGCGGCCTGGCTGATGTTGAGCCCGCCGAGCCTGACCGCCAGCGCTTCCGGCTTGAGTCGCAGCCCCTCGCAGGCGCCGCAGGGGCTGAGCGCCTGATAACGGCCGAGCTCCTCGCGGACCCAGGAGGAATCGGTCTCCTTGAACCGACGCTCCATGTTGGGGATCACGCCTTCGAAGGGGCGGTCGATCCTGTAGCTGCGCTTGCCGTCGCTGTAGGACACCGCGACCGAGTCCTCGCCGGTCCCATGGAGAATCGCCTCCTGGACCGGGGCTGGCAGGTCGCGGAACGGCGTCCGGGTCGAGACGTCGAAATGACGCGCGAGCGCCGCCAGCGTCTGCTGGTAATAGGTCGATGTCGACGATGCCCAGGGCGCGATCGCGCCGCCCCGCAGCGACTTGCCGCGGTCGGGCACCACGAGTTCGGGGTCGAAGAACATCGTCGTGCCGAGGCCGCCGCAGGAGGGGCAGGCGCCGAAGGGGTTGTTGAAGGAGAACAGCCGGGGTTCGATCTCGTCGATCGTGAAGCCCGAGACCGGGCAGGCGAAGCGCGCCGAAAAGACCGTCCGAGCGCCGTTCTCGGCGTTTTCGGAGACCGCGATGCCGTCGGTCAGCCCGAGCGCGGTTTCGAGCGAATCGGCCAGTCTGGAAGCGATGTCCCCGCGCACCACCAGCCGATCGACGACCACGTCGATATCGTGCTTGTACTTCTTGTCGAGCGTCGGCGCCTCGTCGATCTCGTAGACCGCGCCGTCGACCTTGATGCGGCTGAACCCGCGCTTGCGCAGGTCCTGGAACTCCTTGCGGTATTCCCCCTTGCGGCCGCGAACGATGGGCGCGAGCAGATGGAGGCGCGTTCCTTCCGCCATCTCCAGGACGCGGTCGACCATCTGCGAGACGGTCTGGCTCTCGATCGGCAGCCCGGTCGCCGGGGAATAGGGGACGCCGACCCGCGCGAACAGCAGCCGCATATAATCGTAGATCTCGGTCACCGTCCCGACGGTCGAGCGCGGGTTGCGCGACGTCGTCTTCTGCTCGATCGAGATCGCCGGCGACAGGCCCTCGATAGAGTCCACGTCCGGCTTTTGCATCAGCTCGAGAAATTGACGCGCATAGGCCGACAGGCTCTCGACATAGCGCCGCTGGCCCTCGGCGTAGATCGTATCGAACGCGAGCGTCGATTTGCCCGATCCGGAGAGCCCGGTCAGCACCACGAGGGCATTGCGCGGGAGCTCGATGTCGATGCTCTTGAGGTTGTGCTCGCGCGCGCCGCGGACGACGATCCTGGATTGCATGGCGACCCGATTGGCGAAGGCGCTCAATATGGCGCCGCCGGGCGCCGCAGACCAGACGAAACCGCCTTGCGCGCGCCGGTGTCCCCGCGCCCTGCTAACATCGCCGCGAAACCGCGGAGGATAGGCCGATGAAGCGTTGCGCGGTCATCGACGACTATCAGCGCTGCGCGCTGAGCATGGCCGATTGGTCGGTTCTGGCGAACGATGTCGCGATCGAGGTCTTCGATACCCATCTGGCGGACGAGGACGAGATCGCGCGCCGTCTGGCCGGGTTCGAGGTCGTCTGCGCCATGCGCGAGCGGACGCCGTTCCCACGATCCCAGCTCGAGAAGCTGCCCGGGCTGAAGCTGTTGCTCACCAGCGGGATGCGCAACCTGTCCATCGACGTCGCCGCCGCGGAAGAGCTGGGCGTCCTGGTGTGCGGCACCCCGTCTCTCGGCTATCCGACGGCCGAGCTGGCCTGGGGGCTGATTCTCTCGCTGGTCCGCCATATCCCCTCGGAGGATCGCGCGGTTCGGTCGGGGCGTTGGCAGCGGACCCTCGGCCGCGGGCTGTGCGGGAAGACCCTCGGCGTGATCGGGCTCGGCCGACTCGGCGGCCAGGTCGCCCGTATCGGCCGGGCCTTCGGGATGGATGTGGTTGCCTGGAGCCCAAACCTTACCGAGGCGCGCTGCGGCGAAGTCGGCGTCCGCCTGGCGGGCAAGGACGCGCTGATGGCCGGCGCAGACGTGCTCACCGTCCATATGGTGTTGAGCGCGCGCTCGCGCGGCCTGATCTCGGCGCGGGAGCTCGCCCTGATGAAGCCGGATGCCTGGCTCGTCAATACGTCGCGCGGACCGATCGTCGACGAGGCCGCGCTGGCGGACGTTCTCGAGCGGCGGGCGATCGCGGGCGCCGGGCTCGATGTGTTCGACACCGAGCCGCTGCCGCCGGACCACGTGTTCCGGCGCCTCGACAACATCGTGATCACCCCGCATCTCGGCTATGTGACGGTCGAGAACTATCACGGGTTCTACGGCGGTGCGGTCGAGAACATCCAAGCCTGGCTCGCCGGCGCGCCGATTCGCGTTCTCGAAGCGTCGTCCTGAACCGCCCGTAGAGACGCGAGGCGACGGCAATTCTCATCTTTGCCTCCCGGCGACCGGCCTGCGCCGGCATCGTGTCCCACGTCGTCACCCGTTTCCCGAGGAAGGAATCCCCACCCCGATCCTCCCCCTGAAGAAAGAGGGGCAGGGGAAGGGGCCGTTGTCCGGCCGGGCCGGTCCCCGAAAAATAAGAACTGCCGGGGCGACCGGATGCCGCTTGTCGCTGTCCGGGTCGTCGAATAATGTGGTGGGCGATGTTTCCTGCCCGCGCGGGGCAGGGGGGAGGCCGCCGTCCGGGAAGCGGCACGTCAAGGGAGGTGTTTCGGAGATGACGATAACGAGATTGGCGAAAGACGGCCTCGCGCTATGTGCGCTGGGGGTTGCGCTGACGGCGGCAGGAATGGGAACCGCCAGCGCCGAGGACGAGCGAATCCGTTGGAAGATGGCGAGTTGGTTCCCCAGCCAGTTGACCCAGCTCGGCACTCTCGGCAAGAGCATGGTGGATCGTCTGGAACGGATTTCCGGCGGCAATATCAGGATCAAGTTCTTCGAGCCGGGCGCGCTGGTTCCGGCGCGGGAGTGTTTCGATGCGGTCGCCGCGGGCTCCGTCGATGCCTGCTGGTCGACTCCCGGCTACTGGTACGGCAAGGAGCCGGCGCTCGCGATGTTCGCGGCGGTGCCGTTCGGCCCCAGTGCTGGCGAATATCTCGGATGGATTTTCTATGGCGGCGGCTACGAGCTCTGGGACGAGATCTATGAGACTCACGGCCTGAAATCGATTCCCTGCGGCGTCATTGCTCCCGAGGCGTCGGGCTGGTTCCGCAAGGAGATCAAGAGCATCGAGGATCTGAAGGGGCTCAAGATGCGCTTCTTCGGTCTCGGCGCCAAGGTCATGGAGAAGGTCGGCGTTTCGACACAGTTGATCGCAGGGGGCGACATCTTCCCGGCCCTCGAACGCGGCTCGATCGACGCGACCGAATATTCGATGCCGGCCATCGATCTCAATCTGGGCTTCTACCAGGTCGCCAAGCATTACTACTTCCCCGGTTGGCACCAGCAGTCGACCGTGTTCGAACTGATGTTGAACCGGAAGGCTTGGGACGGGCTCAGCGATACCCAGCGGGCGCAGATCGAGGTCTCGTGCGGCGACGCCTTCCGGGAGGGGCTCGCGGAGGGCGAGGCCATTCAGGGCAAGGCACTGGCCGAGCTCAGGAAAAAGGGCGTCCAGATCCATCGTTGGCCGCAGGAGATTCTCGATACGTTGGCAGGAAAGTGGGCGGAGGTCGCGGCGGAGGACGCGAAGCGCGACGCGAACTTCAAGAAGGTCTGGGCATCCTATACGGCGTTCCGTGCCGAATATGCGGAATGGAAGAAGCTCGGCTATCTGAATTAGAACTGCCCGACGCCCACGCAAGCGCCGGAACCGCGGCCGCGGTTCCGGCGCTTTTTCCATCCTCAGGTCTTTCCGGGCAGCAGGAACCACGTCGATGCGGCAGATCGTCGGCCTCGAGAGATTCCTGACGAGCATCGTGAGCTGCGTCGGGCGGTACGCCGCATGGATGGCGATTCCGTTGATGGTGCTGATAATATTCGACGTGGTGACGCGGCGCTTTTTGGTGCTGGGCTCCACCAAGCTGCAGGAGGGCGAGTGGCACTTCCATGCGGTGCTGTTTCTTCTCTGCATCGGGTTCGCCTATTTGAAGGACGCCCATGTGCGGATCGATCTGGTCAGGGAGCGTCTCCCCGAGCGGGTCCGCCATTGGATCGAGTTCGTCGGCTGCCTCCTGTTCGTGCTTCCGTACTGTCTGATCGTCGTATATTTTTCGATAGACTTCGTCGATCGCTCCTGGAGCGTGAACGAGGCCTCCGATTCCGCGACCGGCCTCCCCTATCGATGGCTGATCAAGGCATTTTTGCCGGTCGGGCTGTTCATCCTTCTGCTGGCGGGCATCGCGGTTCTGCTGCGCAGGTTCGTCGCCCTGTTCGGTCCGCCGGAACTGCGCTGGATCGCCGCGGACAGGAGTGAGAAGGGAGTGCGGCGCCCCGAAGAGACGAAGCCCCGCTAGGGACGCCCGCGTATGTTCCATATCGAAGACTACCTGCCGGCGTTCATGTTCCTGGCGCTCGCGGTCCTGCTTTTCTCGGGCTTCCCGGTGGGGTTCGTGCTCGGCGGAGTAGGTCTCGCCTTCGGCTTCATCGGCATGTATTTCGACGTCTTCTCGCAGATCGAGTTCTTCAATCTCGTGCTGCGGGTCTGGGGCATTGCCGACAATCTGGTTCTGGTGGCGATCCCGATGTTTATCTTCATGGGGACGATGCTGGAACGCTCCGGAGTCGCCGCCGACCTGCTTTACTGTCTACAGGTTCTGCTGCGCCGCGCGCCCGGCGGATTGGCGCTCGCCGTGACGGTGATGGGCACGATCCTCGCCGCCACGACGGGGATCATCGGCGCCTCGGTGGTGATGATCAGCCTCATGGCGCTGCCGGTCATGGTGGAGCGCAGATACAATATGGAATTGGCGACCGGAACGATCGCCGCCTCGGGCACGCTCGGGATCCTGATCCCGCCCAGCATCATGTTGGTCATCATGGCCGATCTTCTTGGCCGGTCGGTGGGAACGCTGTTCGTCGCCGCGATCTTCCCGGGGCTCATCCTTTCGAGCCTCTATTTCTTCTACATATTGTCCATCTGCCGGTTGAAACCCCATCTGGCGCCGCGCCTCCCCTCGGAAATAGGGCCTCAATCGCGTGGCGAGTTCTGGTTGTTGATGCTGAAGGGTTTCGTGCCGACGGTCTTCCTGGTCCTATTGGTTCTGGGCTCGATCGTTCTCGGATGGGCGACCCCGACGGAGGCGGCGGGCGTCGGGGCGGCGGGCGCGACGCTGCTCGCCGTCGTCAATCGCAAGCTCGACCGTTCGGTCCTGAAGGACGTCGTAGAGCGCACGGCGCTGACCAACGCCATGCTGTTCTTCATCTTCATCGGCGCGACCGCCTTCTCCTACGTGTTTCGGTCGCTCGGAGGGGACGATCTCATCGAAGATCTGATCTACGAGGTGGGCGTCGGGGTCTGGGGGATTCTCTTTATCCTGATGGTCGTGACCTTCCTGCTCGGGTTCTTCTTCGATTGGATCGAGATAACGCTCATCGTTCTGCCGGTCTTCGCGCCGATCCTGGCCGGGCTGGATTTCGGCGACCATCTGCCCAGGACCGAGGTGATCTACTGGTTCGCGATCCTCATGGCGGTGAACCTCCAAACCTCCTTCCTGACGCCGCCTTTCGGCTTCGCGCTGTTCTACATGAAGGGGGTCGCCCCGCCCGAGGTGCGGATCCAGCAGATCTATCGCGGAATCATCCCCTTCGTTTTCCTTCAGCTCGCCGGGCTCGCCCTGGTCGTCGCCTTTCCCGGCATCGCCATGTGGCTGCCGAGGGTCTTGTTGGGATGAGGGCGACGATCCGGTCGAGAGCGAGGCAGCGGGTTTGACGGCCTCGGCACCGCGTTCTAACTCCATCCTCCTGCGTCACCGACCTCCCCGGCGGTCATGAGAACATTCTGGCGGACACCGTTCTACGTGCTCTGCGGCACCGTGGTTATCCTGCTGATTTCCAACGGCTCGCGGCAGAATTTCGGCCTGTTCCTGGTCCCGCTGAGCGACGATCTCGGTTGGGGGCGGGCCGTCTTCTCGGTGGCGATCGCCGTCCAGAACCTCGTCATGGGTCTGGCGGCGCCGTTCATCGCGGCGGTCGGCGACAAATGGGGTCCGATCCGGGTGATGACGATCTCCGGCGTGCTCTACGCGGTCGGCGTCTTTCTGATCTCGCAATCGACCACTCCCGAGTTGATGACGTTGAGCGCCGGTTTCGTGGTGGGCCTCGGCGCGGCGGGGATCGGCATGACCCTGCCGCTCGCCCTGGTTGGACGGGTGGCGCCGCAGCGGCGCCGCAGCCTGTGGCTCGGCGTCGCGACCGCGGGCGGATCGGTCGGTCAGTTCGTCTTCGCCCCTGTCAGCCTGGGCCTCATGACCGGGTTGGGGAGTTGGGCGGATGCGATCATGCTGCTGTCCATCATCATCGCCGTCACGATCCCGTTGAGCCTGTCGCTCCGCGCCGGGGCGACCGAGACTTTGGCGAAGCAGGGGCCGCAGAGCCTGTCCTCGGCCCTCGTCGAAGCGGGCGGACACCGCGGCTTTTGGCTGCTGGCGATCGGCTTCTATGTCTGCGGCTTTCAGGTCCAGTTCATCGGTACGCATCTGCCGGGCTTTCTTGCCGATTCCGGCGCGGCGCCGTGGCTGGCGGCCTGGGCGATCGCGACCATCGGCATCTTCAATCTGATCGGCACGCTGGGCGCCGGATGGCTGGGCGATCGGCTGCGCAAGAAATATCTGTTGAGCACGCTCTATCTGCTTCGCGCCATTCTGTTTCTGATCTTCCTCCAAGTTCCTGTCACCGAGGCGTCGGTTCTGGTCTTTAGCGCCGCGCTCGGCGTCCTCTGGCTGTCGACCGTACCGTTGACCAGCGGGATCGTCGCGCAGGTCTTCGGACCCCGCTACATGGCGACGCTGTTCTCGATCGTGTTTCTTGGCCATCAGCTCGGCAGCTTCACGGGCGTCCTTCTGGGCGGCGTGCTCTACGACCGGACCGGCAGCTACGACGCCGCCTGGTGGCTGGCGACCGCCCTCGGCGTCGCCGCCGCGCTCATCCATTGGCCGATCGACGACAAGCCGGTCCGGCGCCTCGCCCTGAAGTCCGCCTGACCGCGGCTGGTACTGCGTTCGCTTGCCGCGGTCGGCGCTGCTTTCTATCTTCGATCGGGAGCGGGCGGTCCTTATGGCTCCCCGAACGGCTCTGGAGATTCGTTATGGACATGACCGGCGAATATCGCATCGGCGCGCCGCGGGAGCGGGTCTGGAAAGCGCTCAACGACCCGGATGTTCTGAAGCAGTGCATCGCCGGCTGCGAGATGCTGGACAAGACCTCGGACACCGAGTTCAGCGCCAGGGTGTCGACCCGCGTCGGGCCGGTCTCGGCCAAGTTCACTGGCAAGGTGGAGCTCTCCGAGATCGATCCGCCCAACGGTTACAGAATCAGCGGCGAAGGGCAGGGCGGAGTCGCCGGCTTCGCCAGGGGCGGCGCCACCGTCAAGCTGACCGAGGACGGCGGGGCGACCCTCCTCGCCTACGAAGCTAACGCAACCGTCGGCGGAAAGCTGGCGCAGATCGGATCGCGGCTGATCGACTCGACGGCGCGCAAGATGGCCGACGACTTCTTCGGCAAGTTCGCCGAGACGGTCGGGCAGGCGGAAGAGGAGATCTCCGGCGAGGCCGCGGCCGAGGATGCGGGTGCGGGCGAGGAGGCCGCGAGCGCCGTCGCAGCCGAACATGCGCCGCCCGCCGCCGAGGGCGGCGGACTCTCCCCGGCGGTCTGGATCGGCGGCCTGATCGCGGTCGTCGTCATCGTGTTGATCGTCGTCCTGAGTTGATCCGCATCAGTCCGGCGCGGGCGCCGCCGCGATGATCGCGGCGGCGGTCGGTCGCTGGAGCGCCGGGGCGGCCCGCGCCTCGTTGCGGCCGCAGGAGGCCGCGCTGGCGCGCTTGACCCGATTTGGGCGTGGCGGGATACTGGCCGGCGAATCCGATGCGACATCCTGAGCGTGCCATTGATCATGCTACGCGGGGCGAACCGCAGGCGGCCGGGTTTAGGAGGACGGAATGACGACCGTTTCGATGACGGTGAATGGGAAACAGACATCCGCGGAGTGCGAGAACCGTACCCTGCTGGTTCAGTATCTGCGCGAAAAGCTCGGCTTGACCGGCACCCATATCGGTTGCGACACCAGCCAGTGCGGCGCTTGCGTCGTCCATGTCGACGGGATCTCGGTGAAGTCCTGTACGCTGCTGGCTGTCCAGGCGGAGGGCGCGGACGTGCTGACGATCGAAGGCCTCGCGGACGGCGACGCGCTTCACCCGATGCAGGAAGCGTTCCGGGAGAATCACGCGCTGCAATGCGGCTTCTGCACGCCCGGCATGGTCATGAGCGCCATCGATATGGTGAACCGGCACGAGTCTCTGGACGAGAAGACAGTGCGTCATCAGCTCGAGGGCAATCTGTGCCGCTGTACGGGATATCACAATATCGTCAAGGCGATTCTGGCTGCGGCGCCCGTCATGAAGGGCCAAGCCTGAACCTGCCGGCTGGGGAGACGTCAAGATGCGTGAGGGAGGAATCGGCGCCGCCGTCAAGCGTAAGGAAGACTTCCGACTTCTGACCGGGCGCGGAACCTATACCGACGATATCGCGAGACCCGGCGAGCTGTTCGCGCATATGCTGCGCTCGCCTCATGCCCACGCGGCGATTTCCGCCGTCGACATATCGGCGGCCGAGCAGGCGCCGGGGGTGGTCGCCGTGCTGACCGGTCCCGACGCCGACGCCGACGGCCTCGGCGGCATGCCCTGCGGGTGGGGGATCACCTCCAGGGACGGTACGCCGATGGTCGAGCCCAAATGGCCGGTGATCGCGCAGGAGACGGTGCGCTATGTGGGGGAGATCGTCGCCGCGGTGATCGCCGAGACGGCCGACCAGGCGGCCGACGCGGCGGCGCTGATCCATGTCGCTTACGATTCCGCGCCGGCCTGCGTCCAGACCGCCCGGGCGACCGAGGCCGATGCTCCGAGAGTTCACGAAGCGGCGGTCGGAAATATCTGCTTCGACTGGGATTTAGGAGATAAGGAGGCGGCCGACTCCGCGTTCGCGAACGCGGCCCATGTCGCCGCCCTGGATCTGGTCAACCAGCGGATCGTACCCCATCCGATGGAACCGCGCGCCGCCATCGCCGAGTTCGATGTCGCGGCCGCCAAGCTCACCCTTCACTGCACGGGGCAGGCGGCCCATGCCATGCGGCTGCTTCTGGGCGCGTTCGTCCTCAACCAGCCCGAGCACAAGTTCCGGGTCGTCTGCCCCGATGTCGGCGGCGGGTTCGGCACCAAGGTGCCCCCTTACTGTGAATACGCGATTCTCTGCTGGGCCGCGCGCAAGCTCGGCCGGACAGTTCGCTGGACCGGTCAGCGCGCAGAGTGCTTCATCACCGACACGCATGGCCGGGACCATGCGACGAAATGCGAGCTGGCCCTCGATGGGGAGGGGAAGTTCACTGGGTTGCGGGTGCTCACCACCGCCAATATGGGCGCCTATCTCTCCGCCTTCGCGCCGCTCATTCCGACTTATCTCTACGCGACGCTGTTCGCCGGCCAGTATACGACGCCCGCCATCTGGACCAATGTAAAGGCGGTCTTCACCCACACCTCGCCGGTGGATGCGTTGCGCGGGGCCGGCCGCCCCGAAGCGACTTATCTGGTCGAGCGGCTGGTGGACGAGGCGGCCAGGCTCTCCGGGCTGGATCCGGTCGAAATCCGCCGGCGCAACATGATCCCCGCCGACGCCTTCCCGTATCAGACGCCGGTCGCGCTCCTCTACGATTCGGGCGAGTACGAACGTGCGCTCGATATCGCCGTCGAGACTTCCGGCTGGAATGACTTCGAGGCCCGCCGCCGCGATTCCGAAGGGGCGGGAAAGCTGCGCGGCATCGGGTTCGCTGCGCCGATCGAGGCGACGGGCGCGGCGCCGTCGGCGATCGCGGGCTCCCTCGGCGCCCGCGCCGGGCTCTACGAGTCGGCTCAGGTCCGCTTCAACGCAACCGGCACGGTGACCGTCTTCGTCGGGACCCACAACCACGGTCAGGGTCACGAGACGACCTTTGCCCAGCTCATCACCGACAAACTCGGCGTGCCGCTGGAGAATGTCGAGGTCGTCGAGGGCGATACCGACCGGGCGACCATGGGAATGGGCACCTACGGCTCCAGGTCTCTGTCGGTCGGCGGCAGCGCCGTCGATCGGGCGATGGACAAGATCGTCGAGAAGGGCAGGAAGATCGCCGCCCATCTCATGGAGGCCTCGGTCGAGGATGTCGAGTTCGACAGCGGGACCTTCACCGTCAGCGGAACCGACAAGTCGACGAGCATTGCGGAGGTCGCCTTCGCCGCCTACGTCCCGCACAACTACCCGCTGGAGGAGTTGGAACCGGGGCTCGACGAGCAGGCCTATTTCGATCCGGTCAACTTCAACTTTCCCTATGGCGCATATGTGGCGGAGGTGGAGATCGATCCCGAGACGGGGCGGTTGTCCGTCGAGCGGTTCACCGCCGTCGACGATGTGGGCAACATCATCAACCCGATGATCGTCGAAGGCCAGGTCCATGGCGGGGTGGTGCACGGAATCGGCCAGGCGGTCTGCGAGCAGGTGGTGTTCGACGATTCCGGCCAGCCGCTGACCGGCTCGCTGATGGACTACACCCTTCCGAGGGCGGACGACGTGCCGAGCCTGACCCTCGATCACACCGTAACCCCGTGCCCGATGAATCCGCTGGGCGTCAAGGGGGTGGGCGAGATCGGTGCGATCGGCGCCCCTGCGGCGGTGATGAACGCCGTGGTCAACGCGCTCGCGCCTCTCGGCGTCACCCATGTCGATATGCCGGCGACGTCGCACGCCGTCTGGCAGGCCATTCAGAACGCCCGGGCCGCCTAGTTCCGGGGGTCCCAAGAGGAGTCATTCGACGATGTACGACTTCAACTACCGCAAGGCTTCCTCGGTGTCGGATGCGGTCGCCGCGGTGACGGCAGCCGAGGACGGGCGTTTTCTGTCCGGCGGCATGACGCTGCTTCCGACGATCAAGCAGCGCCTGTCCAAACCCTCCGATCTGGTCGATCTCGGGGGTATCGGGGAGCTCGCCGGAATCTCGGTCGAGGGCAATACGGTCGGGATCGGCGGAATGACCCGCCATGCCGCGGTTCACGCCTCGGCCGAGGTGAGGGCGGCGATCCCGGCGCTCGCCGATCTCGCCGGGAGGATCGGCGATCCGCAGGTACGGAACCGCGGGACGATCGGCGGTTCGATCGCCAACAACGACCCGGCGGCAGATTATCCGGCGGCGGTTCTGGGCCTCGGGGCGACGGTTCGCACGGACCGACGCGACATCGCCGGCGACGACTTCTTCACCGACATGTTCGAGACGGCGCTCGAGCCCGGCGAGATCGTCGTCAGGGTCGGCTTCCCGGCCCCGGAGAAGGCCGCCTATATGAAGTTCCCCAACCCGGCCTCGCGCTACGCGATCGTCGGCGTGTTCGTCGCCCTGACGGCGGGCGGCCCCCGGGTCGCGGTGACGGGCGCCGGACCCTGCGTGCATCGCAACGCGGAGATGGAAGAGGCGTTGTCGGCCAATTTCGCGCCGGAGGCCGTGGCCGGCATAAAGGTCTCGGACGACGGCCTCAACAGCGATATCCACGCCAGCGCCGAATACCGCGCCCATCTGGTGACGATCATGGCCAAGAGGGCGGTCGCCCTCGCCAACGGCTGAGCGGAGGCGGCATCCTTAGGCCCGGTTTCCCCGCCTTCGGGACGGGGAGGATGGCCGGCATGCGATGCCCGGGGCCGTCGGTCCGTCCGGGAGCAGGGCGCCCGCCCCGCCGTGTCAGCGAGAGCGTTATGTGCCCATGACCGCCTCCCTCCCGGCCAGTGTCGACGATGTCGTCGACCTCCTCGCACGCGGCAGCTATGTCGCCGATCGGTCCCTGGCGACGGCGCTGTTTCTGTCTCTGAAGCTGTCGCGGCCATTGTTCCTGGAGGGAGAGGCGGGGGTCGGCAAGACGGAGATCGGTAACGTCCTCTCCGAGGCGCTCGGCCGACGGCTGATCCGTCTGCAATGCTATGAGGGGCTGGATGTCGCCTCGGCGGTCTACGAATGGAACTACAGCCTTCAGATGATCGACATCCGCATCGCCGAGGCGACCGGCGATCGGGACCGCGGACGGATCGAGGAAGGAATTTTCTCGGAGCGGTTCCTGATCAAGCGGCCTCTGCTTCAGGCGCTCGAGCGCGATATCTCCGGGCGCCCTCCGGTTCTGCTGATCGACGAGCTCGACCGGACGGATGAGCCTTTCGAAGCCTTCCTGCTGGAGGTTCTCTCCGAGTTCCAGGTAACGATACCGGAGATCGGCACCGTCCGCGCCCAGGAGCCGCCGGTCGTCGTGCTTACCTCCAACCGCACGCGCGAGATCCATGATGCGATCAAGCGGCGCTGTTTCTATTTCTGGGTGGATTACCCCGATGCGGCGCGGGAGCTCGAGATTCTCCGGGTCAAGGTTCCGGGCGCCGCCGAGGACCTCTCCCGGCAGATCGTCGCCTTCGTCCAGGAATTGAGGAACAAGGACCTGTTCAAGCTTCCGGGTATCGCCGAGACGATCGATTGGACCAATGCGCTGGTTCAGCTCGACAAGCTCGATCTCGATCCCGAGACCGTGAATTCGACGCTCGGCGTGCTCCTGAAATATCAGGATGATATCGAAAAGATTCGCGGTTCCGAGGCGGCGGCGATGCTGGACGAGATCAAGACCCGGATCGGCCGGGCCCGCGGATGAACGAAACCGCGCCGCCCCTTACGGCGGGGCCTTTCGACCTGCTCGGCGATCTGGAGGGCAGCCGGCTCGCCGCCAACGTGATGCATTTCGGGCGGATACTGCGTGCGGCGGGTCTTCCTGTGGGCACCGGGAAGATACTCGACGCCGTGGGTGCCGTGCGCGAGGTCGGCGTCACCGACCGGCGCGATTTCTACTGGGCGCTCCACGCCGTGTTCGTCAACCGCCGCGACCAGCACGAGCTCTTCGACCAGGCGTTCCATATTTTCTGGCGCGACCCTAGGCTTCTCGAGCGCATGATGGGGATGGTGCTGCCCGCCATCGAGACGCCACCGTCGGAAGCCAAGCCGCCGTCCCGCCGCCTTCTCGATGCGCTCAACCCGAAGAACGACGACGAAGCGCCCGACGAGGAACGCGAACGCGAGGAGGAGATCGATCTCGATGCGGCGATGACCGCCTCCGCTGTCGAGCTCCTCCAGGAAATGGATTTCGAGGACATGACGGCCGAGGAGATCGCCCGCGCCAAGGCGGCGATCGCCCGGATGCGTCTTCCCGTTGCGGAGATTCCCGTCCGGCGTTTCAGGCCCGCCGCCCATCGCGGTCTGATCGACATGCGGGCGACGCTCCGGGGCGCGCTGCGCGCCGGCGGCGACGGGATTCCGCTGCGATGGCGGCGGCGGCGGACTCGCCCGCCGCCGCTGGTGATTCTCTGCGACATCTCGGGCTCGATGAGCCGTTACACGCGGATGTTTCTGCATTTCATGCACGCGCTGACCAACGATCGAGACCGGGTTCACACGTTTCTCTTCGGCACGCGTCTGACCAACGTCACCCGGCTCCTGCGCCAGCGCGACATCGACGTCGCCGTGGACCGGATAGCCTCCACGGTCGAGGACTGGTCCGGCGGTACCCGGATCGGCGAAAGCCTCAATGTCTTCAACCGCCTCTGGTCGCGCCGGGTGCTCGGTCAGGGGGCGGTGGTGATTCTCATCAGCGACGGGCTAGACCGCGATGCCGGGCGAGGGCTGAACGCCGAGATCGAGCGGCTCCACAAATCCTGCCGGCGTCTGATCTGGCTCAACCCGCTGCTGCGTTTCGAGGGGTTCGAGCCGCGCTCGCAGGGAATCAGGTCGTTGCTGCCGCATGTTGACGACTTCCGGCCCGTGCATAATCTCCAGAGTCTGGACGAGGTGATCGCGGCGCTCGGCCGTCCTTCCGGCAGGCGGAAGCAGGGGATGGAAGAATGGTTGCGGATGCTGGCGGCGTGACGGCGCCGAGCAAGGACGACGATGTGCTCGACGAAGCCCGGATCTGGCGGGGCGAGGGCCGGTCGGTCGCCCTGGCGACAGTGATCCAGACCTGGGGTTCATCGCCGCGCCCGACCGGAAGCCATCTCGCGGTGGACGGGGATCGCAATTTCGTAGGCTCGGTTTCGGGCGGCTGTATCGAAGGCGCGGTCGTCCACGAGGCGCTCGACGTCATCGCCGATGGGCGGCCCAAGATACTCGAATACGGCGTCACCAACGAACTCGCCTGGGAAGTCGGCCTCGCCTGCGGGGGACGGGTTCGGGTGTATGTCGAACGGCTCGACTAGATGAAACGCCGGACCCTCGACCGACTGCTCGGGGACCGGGACGCCAAGCGTCAGGTCGCCCTGGTGACGCATCTCGAGAGCGGCCGGCAGAGCCTCGCCTATCCCGACGGATATGATGGCGATGTTGCGGTCGACGACATGCTGCGCGAGGCCGTCGACCGCGCCGTCCGCGACGATCGGTCGCAAACCGTCGAGACCGGGGCGGGACCCGTCTTCATCCAGGTCTTCAACCCGCCGCTGCGGCTGCTGCTCGTCGGCGCCGTTCATATCGCGCAGCCGCTTGCGCGTATGGCGGCCGTCGCCGGCTACGACGTGACGGTCATCGATCCGCGCGGATCGTTCGCGACGGACGAGCGCTTTCCGGGCGTGTCGCTGATCAACGAATGGCCCGACGATGCGTTGCCGCCCCTCGAGCCGGATCGGCGCAGCGCGGTCGTCACCCTCACGCATGACCCGAAGATCGACGACCCGGCCCTCGCCGCGGTGCTTCGTTCCGACGCCTTCTACATCGGCGCGCTCGGCAGCCGACGGACCCATGCGGCCCGGGTCGCGCGGCTGACGGAGGCGGGGTTCAGCGGCGAGGAGATCGGGCGTATCTACGGCCCCGTCGGACTGGCTCTCGGTGCGGTGTCGCCTGCCGAGATCGCGGTCGCGATCCTCGCACAGATCACTCGGGTCCTCCGCAGCGGGGAGAGCGCGGCCGCGTGAAGTTCGGCACCGTCAGAACAGCAGAAGCCGAGGGCGCGCTCCTCGCCCATGCCATGCGGGTCTCCTCCCGCAGTTTGAAGAAGGGTCATATCCTCGGCCCGGCCGACATCGCTCTGCTGATCGCCGAGGGGCACGAGGAGATCGTCGCGGCCAGACTTGAGCCCGGCGACATCGTCGAGAACGACGCGGCCGCGAAGCTGGGGGCGGCGGTGATCGGGCCGGGGCTATCGCTCGATGCGGCCTTCACGGGGCGCGCGAATCTGCGCGCGGCGGCGGCTGGACTGGTGGTACCCGACCGGGCGGTGATCGACGCGGTCAACGCGATCGACGAACGCCTGACCGTCGCCACGCTCGCCCCGTTTCGCGCGGTGCCGGCGCGCGGTATCGCGGCAACCGTCAAGATCATCCCCTTTGCGGTTCCGGGGAACGCCCTCGAGGCGGCGATCGCCGCCGCCGCAATCGGTCGTCCGGCGGTCCGGGTCGCCGCCTTCCGACCGCGCCGGATCGGCTTGCTTCAGACGGTGTTGCCCGGAACGAAGCCGGGACTGATCGAGAAGACCGTCGAGGCAACCCGCGTTCGGTTGGCGTCGATGGGGACCGATCTCGCCCAATGCGCGCGCATCCGTCATGCCGAGGCCGATGTCGCCGCGGCGTTGACGGCGTTTCGCGCCGACGGGATCGCGATCGCCCTGGTCCTCGGCGGGTCGGCCATAATCGACCGGCGAGATGTCGTGCCGATGGGGCTGCTGAAGACCGGCGGGTCGATAGATCGCCTCGGGATGCCGATCGATCCCGGCAATCTGACGCTGCTCGGACGGCTGGGGCCGATGCATGTTCTGGGTCTGCCGGGCTCGGCCCGCTCGCCGAGGCCGCACGGGTTCGACTGGGTCTTGCAACGGTTGGTCGCCGGGCTTCCCGTCGCCGGGGAGGATATCGCGGCCATGGGGACGGGGGGGCTTCTGAAGGAGATCGCGAGCCGGCCGATGCCGCGCGAAGGCGAGGGGCGCCCCGCGCGTGGGGCTGCGAGGGTGGCCGCCGTCGTGCTCGCCGCCGGTCGATCGCGACGCATGGGCGCGATCAACAAGCTGCTGGCCGAGGTCGAGGGCGTACCGATGATCCTGCGGTCGATCGAGACCGCGCTCGCCAGCGGCGCCCACCCGGTCGTCGTGGTGACGGGGTACGAAGCCGACCGGCTGCGCCGGGCAGTGGCGGACCGCCCGGTCCGCTTCGTCCACAACCCCGACTTCGCCGACGGGCTGTCGACCTCGTTGAAGACGGCGATCGCCGCTCTCCCCGGTGAGATCGAGGGGGCTCTGTTCTGTCTCGGCGACATGCCGATGGTACGCGTCGCGGACATCGACCGGTTGGTCGGAGCGTTCAGCGGCAGCGCCCGGCCGTCGATCTGCGTTCCGACCCATAACGGCAAGCGCGGCAATCCGGTTCTCTGGCACCGCCATTTCTTTGCGGAGATGAAAGAAGTTGCGGGCGATACGGGCGCTCGGCATCTGATCGGCGAACATGCCGACTCGGTCATCGAGGTCGCGGTCGAAGACGATGGCGTCCTGGTCGACGTGGACACGCCGGCCGCCCTGGCGGCGGCGCGGGCCGTCCGATCTACTTCTTCGTCGCCTCCTTAAGATAGGCGAGCAGATCCTCGCGGTCTTTCGCCCTCTTCAGCCCCGCGAAGGCCATGCGCGTCCGGGCTTTCTTCCTGCCGATGAAGGTTCCGACATAGGCCTTCGTGCCGGCCATGTAATTCAGGAAGTTCTCCTCGTTCCAGACGAGTCCGTTGGCGCCGGCAGCGCGCATGTCCTTCGAATATTTGAAGCCCGCGAGAGTCCCGGCGCGGCGGCCGAAAAAACCGTTCAGATTGGGCCCCACACTCTTTTTTCCGGCGGCGATCTTGTGGCAGGCTCGGCACTTGTTGAACACGCGCTTGCCCTTCGCAGGGTCGCCGGCGGCGAATGCGGGCGCGGCGAGCGCCGCCGCGACGACGAATGCTGTCAGGATTCTGATCACCCCGCCCACTCCTGGAGTGCCGCGTCGGCGCATTATCGGTGCCCGACCGGAATCCGGCAAGGCGAGAAGGCCGGGTCGCGCCGTCAGGCGGCGGCAGCGCTTCGCCCGGCGTCGCTCTCCAGATAGGAGGCGGGCAGGGCGCGTTGATCGGTCATCAACGAACCGAACCCCGGGATCGCGTCGTCGAAGCCGTTGGCCCGCATCGCATACCAGTAGGTGGCCGTGTTGATGGCGATGACCGGTTTTCGCAGCCATTTTTCGGCCT
Organism: Alphaproteobacteria bacterium; assembly: GCA_963422565.1. Lineage (GTDB taxonomy): Bacteria > Pseudomonadota > Alphaproteobacteria > MPNO01 > MPNO01. Next base: position 195,276 of record OY730228.1, read on the forward strand.
CGCCCGCGAGCCGGGCCATCGCGAGATTGGTGCCGCACTGGATGAGGGCTTCGACCCCGTGCGAGTCGAGCTCGATCAACCCCTGGCGCAACTCGTCCTCGGAGACCTGGGCGATCATCGCCGGGCTTTCGCATTTCAGCCCCTTGATCGCGGCGACCTCGAAGCCGCAATCTTCGAAGAATTTCCGCACGTTTTTGTCGCCGACCGGCCAGTAGGGGGTGAGGACGCCGATCCTCTTGATGTCGCCGTAGCATTTCAGAGCCGCCTGGCAGGCGTCCGAGCCCATCGCGACGCCGAGACCCGAGAGCTCCTTGACCCGCTCCCGGAGTTCGATCGACTTGGAGAGCCCGTCCCAGAACGTCTCTGCCGACATGCCCATGACGATATAGTCCGGGTTGCAGGTGAGCACCCGGAGGATCGCGTTGTCGAACTCCCGGCGGATATTGTCCATCAACCGGTTGAAGTCCTCGTCGGAATGGACGGGCTCGTCGGGGATCCAGATCCTCACATGGTGATTGGTGACCCCGCGCGGCCGCATGTCGTCGAACTCGGGCTGGACCGATGTGTTGGTGGAAGGCGCGATCACCCCCCAGTTGGCACGCCAGCCGATGGAATCCGTCATGGGCCGTCTCCCGACTGACCGGGGGTGAGGGAGGCCAGCGCGTCCTTCACCTCGGCGAGCGGCATCACGTCGGCATATTTCTGGTCGATGTCGAACAGGTTCGCCTCGTGCGGCCCCTCGGCGCGGTCGCCCGAGCATTCGCGCGGCACGATCGGGCGAAAGCCATGCCCCATCGCGTCGACCACCGTCGCCCGCACGCAGCCGCTAGTGGTGCAGCCGGTGACGATCGCCGTGTCGACGCCCTTGAGGGCGAGCCAGTTTGCGAGGTCGGTAGAGAAGAAGCCGGACGGGTAGAACTTCCGGATCACCCGCTCGCCGGGCCTCGGCGCGAGCTGATCGACGACGGCCGTCGCATGCGTGTCCGGTACCAGCTTGCGCAGCCCCGGGGACTTCATGTTGAAGATGCCGTCGTCGCTTCCATCCGTCGCGTAGGAATGGGTCGTATAGGCGACCGGTAACTCGTGGTGGCGGGCGGCCGCCAGCAGATCCTCGGTATGGTCGATCGCCGATTGAATGCTGCCGCCCCCGAACATCCCGGGATCGTTGAAGGCGTTGATGAAATCGACCACGATCAGCGCCGGCCTGCTGCCGAACCCGATCCGGCGGCCGAAGCCCTGCCTCTCATAGACCTCGAGATCGTCGGACATGTGATTCTCTCCCGAGCGGGTCTCCTGCTCTGAGATTACAGCAACCCGGGTTCGGTGGGAATTACGTGCGCCGGGCCGGTTCGGCGGCACGCCTCACGGCACCGTAGAGGACGCCGAGCCCGATCCCTCGGACGGCCATGAACAGGGTCAACGCACACCACAGGCCGTGATTTCCCCAGAGCGGGATCAGCAGCCAGCACAGCCCGAGATAGATCGGCAGCCCGGCGATCATTGCGTTGCGCATCTGTCGGCCCAGCGTGGCGCCCAGGAAGATGCCGTCGAGCTGGAAGGCGGCGACCGCGGCCAGCGGCATCGCGATCGACCAGGCGAGATGTGCTTCCGCCACCGCCCGCACCTCCGGGATCCCCGTCAACGCTGCGATGATCGCATGTCCGGCCGCGGCATAGGCCAGGGTGAAACCGACGGCGCTCGCCAGCGCCCAGAGCGAGGAGACGTACACCGCGCGCGCGACCGCTGCCCGGTCGGCGGCACCGACGGCGCGGCCGACCATCGCTTGGGCGGCATGGGCAAAGCCGTCGAGGCCGTGGGCCATGAATATCTGGAAGTTCATCAGCACTGCATTGGCGGCCAGCACGATATCGCCCATGCGCGCGCCCTGGGCGGTAAAATAGGCGAACGCGAACAGCAAGCAGACGGTGCGGATGAAGATGTCGAGGTTGAGCGTGACGGTGCGACGCAGGCGTGCCGGATCGAACACCGACTCGCGGCTCGGCCGCCCGCCGATCTTGCGAAGCGCCCGCCAAGCCAGCCATAGGCCGAGACCGAGCCCCGCATACTCGGCGATGACGGTGGCCAGGGCGACGCCGGCGACCCCCCAGCCGAATCCGATCACGAACAGCAGATCGAGGACGATATTCAGGCCGTTCATCCAGACCTGAACCCAGAGCGTCGCCCGGGTGTTCTGAAGCCCGAGGAACCAGCCCAAGACGGCGAAGATGCCGAGCGCCGCCGGCGCGCCCCAGATGCGGATCAGCACATAGCCGCGGGCCAGCTTCTCGACCTCCGCGCTGGCATCTAGCAGGTCGAAGGCCGCCGCGACGATCAGCGTCTGGCCGGCGATCAGCAGGGCTGCGGCACCGGCGGCGATGATCAACGCCCGCGCCCCCGACGCGGAAATCTCGCCGGCGTTCCCGGCTCCCAGCGCCTGGGCGGTCAGCCCGGCGGTGCCCATCCGCAGGAACCCGAGGCCCCAGTAGAGGAAGTTGAAGACCATCGAGCCGAGCGCCACGGCCCCGAGATGGCGCGGCTCCGGCAGATGGCCGACCACGGCGGTATCGACGGCGCCCAGCAGAGGCACCGAGATGTTGGAGAGAATAATCGGCAGCGAGAGCCGCCGGACCTCGCGATGGGTGGCGGCCGAAGTCCCGGTCATCTCCGTCCGGCGCCCGGGCGTCGAACGGAGACCGTGGCGACCGCGCAGAAGGAGATGGCAGCCAGAAGCAGCAGAGCGAGGTCGGGCCGCGCGCCGTCGATCAGCCAGCCGACGGCGGGAGGCCCGACGGCGAATCCGATGCTGAGCCCCGTCGAGGTGTAGCCGAAGGCGAGGCCGATCGTTCCGGGCGCCGCCGCCGCCCGCACCAGCAAGTCGCGCGAGGGGCTGGCGACGCCCATCAGGAAACCGCTCGCGGCGAGCGCCACCAGCGCGGTTGGAAATCCGCTCCAGCCGAACGCGATCAGGGCGAGCCCGAGGGCGCTCCCCGCGATGGTCGCGCCGATCAGGCCCCGATGGTCGGAGATCCTGTCCGCCGCTACCCCGCCGGCGAGCACGCCGCCCGCCGTCGCGGTCAGGTACAGAGTCAGCGCGAGGTTGCCGTCTCCTTCGTCGACGCCGAACAGCTCCATCGTCATCACCGAGCAGAAGGAGATCACGCCGCCGACGGTCATCGAGATCAGGAAGAAGTAGAGAAACAATGGGGCCAGTCTCGGGGAGAGGACCATCTCCAGCATGGCCCGCGGGTTCGGTCTCGGGCGCGGCTGCGCCCTGGATGCGACGCGGCCTGCGCCGAGGACGCCGCCTTGCGCGTGGAGCAGCGCGGCGATCCCGAGCCCCAGCAGCCCGAGCGCGATCAGCGCCCCCTGCCACCCGAACGCCGCGTTGCCGAGCGTCATGAATGTCGGAACGATGGCCCAACCGAGATAGCCCACGAATGTGTGGACGCTGACGGCCCGACCGAGAAAGCCCTCGCCGATCCGCTCGGTCATGATCGCGTAGTCGGCGGGATGGAAGACGCTGTTGGCGAGGCCGGCGACGGCCATCATGAGCATCAGTGGCCAGTACCCGCCGAGAAGCCCCGCGGCGACGAGCGCGGCACCGAGACAGGCGATTCCGGGAACTAGGACCGCGCGCCCGCTGAAGCGGTCGACGAGGATGCCGGCGGGGATCTGTCCCGCCCCCGAGGCGATGGAGAAGACGCCGAGCAGGGCGCCGAGCGCCGCATAGCCCACGCCGAGCTCGTCATGGAGCGTCGAGAACAGCGGCACCGGCGCCACCGCGGCCATATGGCTGTAGCAGTGCCCCGAGCCGATCAGCGAAACGACCGCGCCCCGGCCGGCGGAAGACCGCCGGGCGAGCGGGCCGGTCAATTGGCGGTCTCTGCGTCCCTGGCGACCCGCAGGCGGACGATCTTGTCCGGTTCTGTCACCACCCCTCCGCGGCGCGGGTCGCCGCGCTCGAGCCTGTCAACGAACTCCATTCCGGAGGTCACCTTCCCCCAGACCGTGTATTGGCCGTCGAGATGCGGCGCCGGTGCGAGCATGATAAAGAACTGGCTGTCGGCGCTGTTCGGATCCGCCGTCCGCGCCATCGATACGACGCCGCGGACATGGGGTTGGTCCGAGAACTCTGCCGGAAGCTGGCTTCCGGAGCCGCCTCTGCCGGTCCCCGTCGGGTCGCCTCCCTGAGCCATGAACCCCGCGATCACGCGGTGGAACGCTACCCCGTCATAGAAGCCGGCGCGGGCGAGACGCTTGATCTGCGCAACGTGTCCGGGTGCCAGATCCGGACGCATCTCGATCACCACCCGGCCGTGCTCGAGGTCCATCAGAAGCGTGTTCTCCGGATCGGACGCCTCTGCGGGCGAGACCGTGCCGAGCGCCGCGCCGAGCAGCGCGCTCGCGAACAAGGCCGAATTGAGAGATTTCATATCGACTCGCCATGGCTGGATGGTGACTCATGATAGAGCATTCGTCGTCTCGGGAGTATCGTCGACGCGAGCGCGGACCCGTCCCGGTTCAGACTCGGAACGCGGTCTGCACCTCCTTCGGGTAGAGATCCTCCGCCGCGAGCCGCCTGTGGCACAGCCCCTGAGCGAAGCAGAAGCGCAGGAACGCATCGATGGTCGTGCGGTTGGGTTCGATTCCATAGGGCCAGTAATCGCCGCCGGGAAAGAATTCGCCGCCGAGCTTCGGGACCGAATCATAGATCCACGGTACCGGAATCTGTGAATGGGTCACGCTGGTCAGCCGGTCGATCGCGCGCCGCTTGGCGGCCTCGAACCCGTTGAGGAGGTTCATCGCGATCCATGGATGGCGTTCATAGGTCTGCCGTTTGATCGCTACGGTATGCATGATCGGAAATATCCCGGTCCGCCGGAAATATTCCTCTTCGGCGCGCCGGTAGTCGGGGAGCAGACGTTTGATATCGGGGCTGCCCTCGAGGAACCGACGGGGCGGGCGGGCCGAGATCAAGGCGTCGATATCGTCGGCCAGAAGCATCTCCGTCAACGAGCGGTCGGCCACCTGGCGGTAGCGGATTCCGTCGGGAAGCTTGAGCTCGGCGAGCTCGATCCGGCCCGGCTCGTTGAGCCCCGCCTGAATCCATTCCACCTTGTCGAGCGGGACGCCGACATCTTCGGCGAGCCAGCCGCGCGCGTAGACCGTCGCCGTCTGCGACCATTCGGGGATGCCGATGCGCATCCCGGCGAGATCGCCGGGTTCCCGCACCGGCCCGTCGGCGCGGACATACCATGCCGAGTGACGGAAGACGCGGCTGACCATCACCGGAATGCCGACGATGGGCGGCTCCGGTCGGGACATGAGCGCGCAGTATTTGGCGAAGGAGAGTTCGGAGACGTCCCATTCGAACGAGCTCGCGAATCGGTAGAAGATCTCCTCGACAGACAGGTTCAGCCAAGTCAGCTCGATCCCTTCCGCCTTGACCCTGCCCTGCAACAGATCGCGCGTGTGGTCGTACTCGTCCATCGCTATCGTCAGGTGAATATCCGCCATCGCGCTCCCCGCATCCTTGTCCGCGGCGAAACTGCACCGAGCCGCGTCCGCGCGCAATGGCGTCGATCCGCTCGGACTCCCCGCAATATCGACCCGCCTATATGCTGCGGCGAAGCGGCGCGCTCGCAGCGCCGATTCCCAGGAGTCCCATGGCATGGCCACCGCGCCCAGGATCGATCCGGAGCAGGCGAAAGCCGACATCGTTGCCTATTGTAAGCGCAAGGGCGCGCTCGCGGTCGGAGTCGCGGATCTCGACGCGTTGGAACGTATCGCCCCGCCCGGCCATCGCCCCACCGATCTGATGCCCAGGGTTCGTTCGGTGATCTCGCTCGGCGTCGGCGGTCAGACCCAGGGCGCCTGGTCGCTGCCCGCCAAGGCGCTCGGCTATTTCGGCAGCACCGAGACCCGCGCCTATACGATCTCCTACGGCTGCGCGTTCTTCATCGAGAACAGGTTCGGCAAGCGGGCGATCTACTGCCCGCCCGACATGGACACCGAGTCGGGCCCCAGGGTCCCGCTGCAGAGCCTGAAACTGCATGCGGAGATCGCCGGGATCGGCGCGCGGTCTCTCGCTGGAGACATCCTGCTTCACCCGAAATTCGGATACATGTATTTCGCCTCGGTGTTCACCGAGCTCGCGCTTCCCCCGGATCCGCCGATGGCGGAGAATCCCTGCCCGGCGCCCTCCTGCGTAAGTCTCTATCGCAGGACCGGCCAGACGCCCTGCATGAAGTTCTGCCCGGTTCAATGCCTGTCCGGCGATATCGATGCGGAGGGCAACCAGGCGATGATGCGCTACGACATGGCGGCCTGCGCGGAGATGACGCAGCAGTTCGAGGCGGTCCCCTCGATGATCGCCGATGCGGTGGCCGCCGACGACGATGAATCTCGCGAGGACGCGCTGTTCGACGCCGACCAGAAGATACTCTGGTACAAGATGTCGGTCGGGTCCGGCGGTCTCCTCGGGCAGTGTTTCGAGTGCATGCGAGTCTGCCCGATCGCCAACCAGGCGCCGATGGCGGATCCGATTCGCCGTTTCGAGACCGCTCTCGAGGATGAGGGCTGACCGATGACCCGGGGGCTGAACCGTCGTCAGATCGGTCTGACGGAGGCGATGGTCCAGGCATACGGCGACACGGTCTGGGACTTGAGCCACAACATCCAGCTCCGCATCGGCGACCCGGCGCGCCGCCTCGACTGGAACGCGATCGAGGCCCAGCGGCCGGGGACCGGGATGTCCGACGGTCAGATCGCCGAAAGAATCGGTTTGAGCCGCGACCAGGTGACCCATATCCGCCTTCTGCTCGAACATCGGCGTTTCCGGCGCGAGAACTATCATCGTCTGCTCGGGCTCGGCGGCGGCCGGCGCTTCCGCGCCGAGCGCTATTCGGGGCCGGAGCGGCAGCGTCCGTTGGGCGAGGCGGCGATGGCGCTGCGTGCGGCGCTGGATTTCGATCCGCGCGACGCCGCGCGCTATCTGCATTCGGGATTGTGGCGCGCGGCGACTCCTGCCGGGCTGTTGCGCAGGGCCGCGGAGACGCGGGGCGAGGGTCTGGCGGCGGCCGCGCCCGACCGGCGGATTGGCTATGCGGAACTGCTCGACCGCGCGGAGCGCGGCGCCGCCAGGTTGAGGGACCGGGGCCTCGAAGAAGGCGCGGTCGTTCCCATGGAGGCCGCCGGAGCCGTCTCGGCGATGGTTGCTTGCTGCACGGCCTCCGTCGCGGGGGCGGTGCTGCTGCCGCTGTCGTCGGCGCTGGATGCGGCGCGGCAGCGGGAATGGTGCGAGAGACTTTCGGCGGCCGATCGGTTCGATGCCCTCGTCGAGGGCTGGGAACGGGCCGATCGCGGCGGTCCCGGTGATCGACCGCCGCTCGCGAGCGCCCCCTTGGCGGTGCTTCTCGACGACTGGACGGCGCGGGCCGTCGTCCACAACGCGCACACGCTGCTGGCCGGTCTCGATCTGATCGCCGCCGGCTACGGGCTTTCCGCGAAGGACCGCCTGGCCGTCGCCGGGGCGGACGACGGCGCGATGGGCCTTGCCGCGGCGATGCTCGCGCTGGTCGCGGGCGCCGCAGTGACGTCGGCGGCGGAGGCGACGGTGATCTTCACGCGCGACGCGGCGTCGGTTCCCGAGAGGGCGGCGCCGAGACTGGTGGTTGCGGCCGGCGGCGACGCGAGCGCGATCGAGGCGGGACTCGGCGGCGGCGGCGCCTGCCGGGCGCGCATTTGCGGCGAGGGTTTGATCGTCCTGACCGGGACGCCCGATGCGCCACGGGCGCTGCGCCACGAGACCGAGGGCAGGCCGAACCCGGCGATGGAGGCGCGCGTCGTCTCCGGCGCCGGCGATGTGCTCGGAGCCGGAGAGGAGGGGGCGTTGGAGCTCCGCGGCGCCAACCTGGCCCCATCCTATCTGGGCGACGAGAAGGCCAACAGGACCGCGTTCACCGGGGATCGCTGGCTGCGCACCGGTCTCGCCGCCGTCATCCGCTCCGACGGCGCAGTCGCGCTTCGCGCGGGCGGAGCGTCGGCATGACGCTCGCAGTGCGTGCACCGGCACCGCCGACGGTCGCCGTCATGGGGAGCGGGGCGCGGTTCCCGGTCAGGCGGATCTACACGATCGGGCGCAACTACGCCGCCCACGCCCGGGAGACCGGTCTCGGGGGAGGAGGGGGATCGAAACCCGGCGTTTCGTTGAAGCCGACCGACTCGATCGCCGAGGCCGGGGAGGTCGCTTATCCCCCCGGCACCGAACGGCTCGAGCCGGAGGTCGAGATGGTCGCGGCGATCGGCGCCGGCGGGGCGGACGTGGCGCGGGGCGATGCCGCCGGGCTCGTCTTCGGCTATGCGGTCGGGTTCGACCTCATCCGCCGCGACGTGATGCATGCCTGCATCGCCGATCAGCATTCATGGGATCTGTGCAAGAGCTTCGACGGCGCTTCGCCGATCGGCCCCATCGCCCCGGTCGAGGCCGTCGGTCATCTCCGAACCGGCGCCATCACGCTTGCGGTCAACGACGCCGAACGTCAGCGCGGCGACCTCTCCGACATGATCTGGGACGTGCCGGAGATTCTGTCGCGCTTGTCCGCGTTGAGCCGCCTCGAGCCCGGTGATCTGGTGTTCACCGGGACGCCGAGGGGCCCGGGAGCCGTCGATCGCGGCGACCTGCTCGTAGGCCGCATCGCCGGCCTTCCGCCGTTCTCGGTGAGGGTCGTCTGATCGGGCGCCGGCTGCTGCTGCCGGGGATCATGGACCGCCGCCCCGGATCTCCGCCTCATCCAGATCCTCCACGCCCTCGAGCGCGCCCTCGTCGAGCCGCGCCGCGCGCAAGACCGCCTTGTACAGCCGCGTTCCCTCGAGCCGCGCGCCGCGCAGGTCCGCGTCGGTCAGATCCGCGCGGATCAACTCGGCCCGCGACAGATCTGCGCCGCGCAAATCTGCGCCATTCAGGTCGGCGTCGTGGAGGAGCGCCCCGCTCAGGTCAGCGCCCGCGAAGTCCGCCCTTCTGAGCCGCGCGCGCCGAAGCTCGGCTCGCCGAAGACTCGCGCGCGCGAAGCGGGCGCCGTCGAGCGTGTGGGCGTGAAAATTCACCCCGTCGAGCGGGGTGTCGCAGAAGTCCGCGGGGGCGCCCGATTTGCCTCCGCTCAGAACCCAGGAGAGATGCCGTGCGATCATGCGGTCGCGCTCGGTTCCGGTCGTCGCGCGTTCCATGTCTCGGTTCTCCACTCGGACGCGGCGGTCGGCGGTCTCGATCCGTCGTGGACCGACGGGCGGCACGATAGGGCGGTGCGGCAGCCCGTCGGGTCGATGCGGAGGAGTTGGAGCGGGCAGCGGGAATCGAACCCGCACGAGCAGCTTGGGAAGCTGCCAGGCTACCATTACATCATGCCCGCCCGCGCGTTATTCTAGCCGCCGGGCGTGTGCGGGCAAGCGGCCCTGCTTGCCGACGCCGCGATGTCGGAAGCGGATGGCGGCCAGGACGAGCGAGACTCTGTCGGGGCGGTTGGCGAGCGGGATCGGGCAGGGACGCCATTTCACCCGGCTCGGCTGGGCGCGCCGCCAGTTCGTCGAGGCGCTGGGCATCGATCCCTATCCGGGAACGCTGAACGTCATCCTCGACGATCCCGATGCGATGACGGTCTGGGTCCGCCTCAAGCGATCGCCCGGGATCAGGATCGTGAATCCGAACGACGGCCCGCATGACTGCGACGCGCGCTGTTACAGGGTGTCCGTCGAGGGCCGTGTCGGCGGCGCGATCGTCGCGCCCGAGGTTGGCGGATATCCACCGGCGCAGATCGAGGTGATCGCGCAAGCCCGGCTGCGGACGCTGCTCGGTATCGAGGACGGCGACCCCATTCGTCTCGAGGTCGCGCGGAGCGAGTTCCGGGGATGAGCCGGTACAGGGCCGCGAAGGCGGAGCTCTGGCGCTATCCGCTGTCGGGGCCGACCGGAGGCTCGGGGGTGACGGCGGTCGATCTCGTCGTCGTGGATCTCGAGGACGATAGGGGGCGGAGCGGCACCGGGTTCAGCTATGCGCTCGGCGGCGGTGGCGCGGCGGTCCTCGCGGCGGCGCGGGACCTGCTCGAGCGCCTGGTCCTCGATGCGCCCTGCATACCGCCTCAGGCTCTCTGGCGGCGGCTCGCCGCTTCCCTCGACCGCCTCGGCCGCGGCACCGGCTATGTCGCGATCGCCGCGATCGATCTCGCGGCGTGGGATCTCCACGCCAAGACGTTCGCGCAGCCTCTCTACGCCGCGCTCGGCGGGGTCCGGCGAACCGTCCCCGTCTACGGCTCGGGCGGGTTTCGCCCCGATCAGCCGCCCGACGAGACGCTCGCCCAGACCCTCCGATATGCCGAGCGCGGCTGCAAGGCGGTCAAGCTGCGCGTTGCCGGAGCGCCCGCCGATGTCGATCGCATGCGGATCGTGGCTGAGGGGCGGCCCGCCGATATCGACGTGATGGTCGATGCCAACCAGCGCTGCGACCTCCCGCGGGCGCGCTGGCTCGCCGGGCAGTGCGCTCGTGCGGGCGCGCTGTTTCTGGAGGAGCCGCTACCGGCGTCGGAGTTGGCGGCCTATTCGGCCCTCGCCGCCCGATCTCCGGTGGCCATCGCGGCCGGCGAGCATCTCCAGGGAGTCGCCGAGGTCGCGCCCTTCCTTGACGAACGCGCGCTGGCCATCGTTCAGCCGGACCTGGCCATGATGGGCGGGCTGTCGGAATGTTTCCGGGCGGCCCAGGTCGCTGAGGCGCGCGGCGTCAGCGTAACGCCGCATTTCCTCCCCGCGCTGTTCGTCCATCTGGCCTGTGCTTGCCCCAACGTCACATGGCTCGAGGATTTCCCGCTCCTGGAGCCGCTCTTTCGGGATCCGGTAACGATGAACGATGCGGGGGAGATCGGCCCGTCGGAGACGCCCGGGCACGGCTTCCGCTGGGCGGACGGCGCACGGGAAGAGTTCCGAAGCGCGATGTAGCGGCGAGTCTCGCTGCGGATTCGTACGCTTCGATCCGGCTTTCCGGCATCGGTCGGGCCGGGGGCGATGTGGGTAACGCGCCGGCATCGTCGAGGTCTTCGATCGAGGGAGAGGAACGAAGACATCGGGGCCGCGCTGCGTTACGCGTCCCGTGGGCGTGCGCGCTGCGGTTCTGGCGCGGATTCTGCGCGGGTTGTGGGACGGCTCTGCGTTCGAGCGACAGGCGTCGGGCTATATTGTCCAGGTGTAGGTCGTCGCGTATCGGGATCTGGAGAAGGCGGCGTGCGCGGTGAAGCCGGAGCGATGGAAGGCGATCATGGGAGAGCTTGCACAGGAGCCGATCGGGTTGTGCCCCGGCTATCGCCCCCCGGGCGCCTGCCGATGAGGACCTCTTCGCCGAAACGAGAATCGCCGGCGGTGCGGGAAGGATGAGGCTGGCCCGTTACAACGCCGACCGGTTGGGTCTGGTGCGGAACGAGCAGTTGATCGACGTTACCGAGGCCGCGGCGGCGGCCGCAGGCGGACGGGGCGGGCCGCCGGCGATCGGGGATTTGCTGATCGGGGCGCTCGATATCGTCTCGGACCGAGCGCGGGAGCTCGGCAAATGGGGTTTCGTGCAGCTTCATGCGAATGTCCTGCTGCGGAGCCCGGTTGCTGCGCCCGGCAGAATCCTGGTAGCGCCGCAAGTTCGGTCCGTCCGAGACTCGGATTTGCCCGGCTGGCATCCCGGCGGCCCGGTTGCGGTCGGGCCTGGGGAGGGGGTGAGGCTCGCAGACCCGGAACAGCGGGTCTCCTGCGCGGCTGGGCTGGCCCTCGTCGTCGGTTCCTCGATCGCCGAGGCGTCGCGGGAACGGGCGCTCGAAGCGATCGCCGGCTATGCGGTGGGGCTCCATGCGAAGCCTCTCGGGGTGGGGTTGCCGGAACTCTCGGGCGGGGTTGCAAGCGTTACGGTGCTCGGGCCGTGGCTAGTCACCGCGGACGAGATCGAAGACCCCGATGGGCTATGTTGCCGGTTCCGCCGGGATGGCGATTCGGACGACGCCGCGCCGGAGGTCGCGCTTTCCCGCGACTGTCGAGCGCTCGTCGCCGGCGCGTCACGGCTCCAGACGCTCCATCCGGGCGATGTCCTCCTTGCTTGCGGGCCCGGTCCCGCGGTCGATGCGAGCATGGGCGATACGATCGCCTGCGGGATTTCGGGAATCGGCGAGATGCGCGTCGCTGTCCACGCAGGGTAGCCTCTCACCCATCCCCGCCCGGGCGCGGGCGGCGGAACCACATGGCGAGATCGAAGGTGTTGAGATTGCCGGCGTGAAGCATTTCGGTCACCGTCACCACGATATCGGTCGCGGTTGCCGCTTCCGTCGACACGAACGGCAGGAAGACCCTGTCCTCCATCTCGATCTTGTTGGCGAACAGCCGGGCGCCGGCCGTCAGCAGTTGCTGGACCACCTTGTCGGGGACGGCGTCCGTGGTTCCGGCATCGAGTGCCCGTTCGGCGACCGCGAGCGCCGTCGCTGCGGCTTCCTTCACCGCGGCGATATCGTCAGGTGACGACATAGACCTCTCCGTCGTCGACCTTCACCTCATAGGGCTTCAGCCGGACCCGCCGGTCGCCCGGATGCCGCCCGGTCTTGAGGTTGTACTCATAGCCGTGCCACGGGCAGACGATATGAATGTCGGTCTCCGAAAAGCGCAGCCCCTTGCTGGTCATGTCCTCGCCCAGCATTTCCTCGACCTTGCCGAGTATCTTCCCTTGACAGACCGGTCCGCCCTGGTGAACGCAGTTGTTCTCATAGGCGTAGAACGCGCCGTCGATGCGGAAGACGCCGATCTCCAACTCTCCCCGGACGATGATCTTGCGATCGCGCTCGCCGAAATCGGCTTCCTGACCGACATAGATATCCACTGCTTGCGTTCCTTCCCCAAGGATGATCCAACCGAAGAGGGCGAGTCTAGCGCGATGCGCCCCGTTACTCCATCACGGCACGCGGGCCGATTACGGCGCCCGCGTGCCCGTGAAGAAAACCCGCGCGCGAACCGCGGGCGTCACGCCGAGGTCAGCCCAGGACCAGGGCCGGAAGGTCTTCCAGTCCGGTCACCTCGGCATGGATGTCGCCTGGCAGGCGTTCGGCGCCCTGGCCGAACCGATTGATCCAGACGACCCTGAATCCAAAGGCGGCGGCGCCCTTCGCATCCCAGCCGTTGGCGGACTGGAAGGCGATCCGCGCGGCGGGCAGCTTCAACTCGTCGGCGGCCAGTCGGTAAACGCTCGGATGCGGTTTGAAGATGCCGATACGGTCGACCGACAGCACGTTGTCGATGAGCTCGCCGAGCCTGGCGTTTTTCACCGCCGAGTAGAGCATCGTTGAGGAGCCGTTGGACAGGATCGCCGTTCGGACCCCCGCCTCCTTGACCCGCCTCAGCGCCGCGTCGACGTCCGGATAGGCTTCCAGCGACAAGTAGAGCTGCATGAGCTCCGCCCGGAGCGGCGGGTCGTCGAGTCCCACATGCTCCATCGCATAGTCGAGGGCGGCGCCGGTGACTTGCCAGAAATCCTCGTATTCGCCCATCAGGCTCCGCAGCCACGTATATTCGAGCTGTTTCTGACGCCAGAGCCGCGACATCTCGACGGCGCGCGCACCGATATCGCCGCGGCAGCGATCTACGGCGGAATGGACATCGAACAACGTGCCGTAGGCGTCAAAGACGCAGGCAGAAATGGCTTGGGATCCGGTTGCCGTCACGGCCCGTTCCTCCGATCTTCGAGGCTGCCGCACTATAGGCGAAATCCGTCGCCGCGGGGCGTCATCGGACGCCGGCCGGGCGGCGTCATCCCGCCTTCCGCTTGCCGGTCGGCCGCGACTCGGCTACTCTGCACTGGGATCGTGAGCGCTGGGGCGGGAGTGCGGCCATCAAGGAGGCAGGGATGTTCAGCGGCTCGATATGCGCCTTGATCACGCCGTTTAGGAATGGCGCGGTGGACGAAGACCGGTTTGCCGAATTCGTCGACTGGCAGATCGGGGAGGGGACCCAGGGTGTCGTACCCTGCGGTACCACGGGGGAATCGCCGACGCTGAGCCATGACGAGCACCGCCGGGTTACCGAGATCTGCATCGGGGTCGCCAGGGGGCGCGTGCCGGTGATCGCCGGCACCGGGTCCAACTCGACGGCCGAGGCGGTCGCGCTGACACGGCATGCAAAGGAGGCCGGCGCGGATGCCGCCCTTGTCGTGACGCCGTACTACAACAAGCCGACCCAGGAAGGTCTGTACCGGCATTTCAAGGCGTTGAACGATGACGTCGATCTGCCGATCATCATCTACAACATTCCCGGACGTTCGGTGATCGACATGACCGTCGAGACGATGGCGCGGCTGTCGGCGCTTTCCAATATCGTCGGGGTCAAGGATGCGACGGCCGACGTCTCGCGCGCGACGAGCCAGCGCCTGGCGGCGAGCGAGGGGTTCTGTCAGCTTTCGGGCGAGGACGTGACCCAGGTGGGTTTCCTCGCCCAGGGTGGCGACGGCTGCATCTCGGTGACCGCCAATGTCGCGCCCAAGCCGATGTCGCAGATGCACGATGCGTGGCGGATAGGCGAGGTCGAGACGGTTCAGAGGTTGAACGAGCGGCTGATGCCGCTCCACTCGGGGCTGTTCTGCGAGACTAGCCCGGGGCCGGTGAAGTACGGCGCCAGCCTGCTCGGCAAGTGCGGCCCCGATACCCGTCTGCCGCTGTGCGAGATCGCGGAATCCTCGAAGCGTGTCGTCGAGGACGCGATGCGGTCGGCGGGGCTGCTCAACTGACCGCATGAGCGCAAAGCCGGCGCCCGCCCGGCGCGTCACGACGGAGAACCGCAAGGCCCGGCGGGACTATCGGATCGAGGACACGTTCGAGGCGGGTCTCGCGCTCAGCGGCAGCGAGGTCAAGTCGCTGCGCGGCGGCCGAGCCAGTATCGGCGAATCCTATGCGCGCCCGGTCGAAGGCGAGATATTCCTCGTCAACGCCCATATCAACGAATATCCTCAGGCCGGAATCGCGAATCACGAGCCGCGCCGGCCAAGAAAGCTGTTGCTGCGCAGGCGGGAGATCGACCGGTTGGTCGGAGCGGTGCAGCGCGACGGCGCGACCCTCGTGCCGCTCAGGCTCTACTTCAACGAGCGCGGGATCGCCAAGCTGCTGATCGGCCTCGCCTACGGCAAGCGCAAGCACGACAAGCGCCAGGACGAGAAGAAGCGGGACTGGGAACGGGCGCGCGGCCGGCTGCTGCGTGCAAAGGGCTGACGTACCCGGCCGCATCCTCCGCAGTCGCACAGTCGCGCCTCCCGAAAAGCCGGACGGGGAGGATGTACTCCGGCCCTCTATTGCGCCCCTTGGGATGGCGACAAGGCCAGGCCCTTCGAAGGATCGCCCGCGGGACGGCCGGTTTCCAATGGTTGCTTACCAGCGCGCTGAAGAGCGGCGTCGTCTCCGCCGGCGGAAAGATTATCAATTGGCCGTCGGAAAATTTCCCCGCCACCGTCTGCCCGAGCGACTTCGGAGCGTCTGGCCTGGCTACGAACCCGCTGACGGGCAGGTCGACCTTCCCTCCTGCTATAAGCTTGAGCATGTCCGGCCAATCGACTGTTGATTCGATGGGGTGTCCTATTGGCTGCGCCAACCCGTCGATCCGCGTTTCCAGTCTTGCCAGACGCTTGGTGTCGATATTTTCGATGGTGGCCGTGTCGGTAGCGAGATCTGCCTGGACCCCACGAACCTGTTCTTCCAAAGCAGGCAAACGATCGGTGTTATAGGCGGTTGGTATCGATGTTCTGCACAGCGGTTTGGAGCCTAATAATATCTCCCGAGAGAGTATTCAAGCGCGTGTCGAAATTGTTCTAGAGAGCGCTCATGCGCGTATCAAAATTCTGCGAGAGAGAGTTCGATCGCGTGTCGGAATTCTTCGAGACGGTTTTCAAACCCGTGTCAAAATTCTTCGAGATAATGTTCAAGCGCGTGTCGAGCTGATCGATATCGTCTTTGAGCCAGGGAAAAAGGCCAACCATGAGTACGGCGAGCGCGATCCCGATCATCGCAAGAACCGGGCTCAGGCTGTTCATCGCCATCCCTTGCTTTGAACGTTGGTCTGTCATGGAAGCGTCATCCAATGGCCGGGACAGGCCTTCAGGACCGCGATCTAAGCGCCGAGATAATATTGCTTGACGAGTTGATTCTCGCTAAGAGCCTCGGCGCTCTCTCCGGCGAGCGCGATCTCGCCGTGGACGATCACGTAGCCCCGGTCGGCGATCTTGATCGCCTGGTTGAAGTTCTGCTCGGCCATCAGCACGGTCAATCCGTACCGGTCCTTCAACTCCTTGATTTTGGCGATCATGCGGCTGACGAGGATCGGGGCGAGGCCGACCGAGGGCTCGTCGACCAGCAAAAGGCGCGGCGCCGACATCAGCGCGCGGGCGACTGCCAGCATCTGCTGCTCGCCGCCGCTCATGCTGCCGGCGAGCTGGCGTCTGCGTTCGGCGAGAACCGGGAAGGCTTCGAAGCTGAATTCGAGGTTCCTGTCGATCTCCCCGCGCGCCGCCGACCGGAAGGCGCCGAGCATCAGGTTCTCCTGGACCGTGAGCCTCGGGAACAGGCGGCGTCCCTCCGGGACCAACGCCACCCCGTGCTCGACGACCTCGCGCGGCGACAGCCCCAGCAGGTTGATCTTCTGCCCGTCCAGCTCGAGGGTGATGGTGCCGGCCTCCGGACTGACGATGCCCATGATGCATTTGAGAAGCGTGCTCTTCCCATTGCCGTTGGCGCCGAGCAGCGCGACCGTCTCGCCGTCGCTCACGCGGACGGACACATCGTGTAGAACGCGCACTGTGCCGTAGCCGGCATCGATCCCGTCGACGGTCAGTTCAAGCGCCAAGATACGCCCTCTCGACATCGGGGTTGGAAATGATCTCGTCGGGCGGCCCTTCGGCGATCTTCCGGCCCGCATCCAGGACCACGATATTCTCCGAGAAGCGCATTACCGCCCTCATGATATGCTCGATCATGATGATGGTGACCCCGTCCGCGTTGAGGCGGAAGAGGATATCCAGCAGCTCGTCGACCTCGGACGAGGAGAGCCCTGCCATCGCCTCGTCGGAGATCAGCAGACGGGGCTGCACGGCCAGGGCGCGAGCCAGCTCGAGCTTGCGCATCTCGATCTGAGTGAGGCCGGCCGAAGGCATGTATGCGCGGTCGGACAATCCCATCGACTCGATGATTCGCGCGACCGTATCGCCGAGCGCCTGGCGGCTGGCCCCGGTTGCGTATTCGGCGGTGATCGCGAGATTCTCGTAGACCGACATCGAACGGAAGGGGCGGGGGATCTGGAAGCTTCGGGCGATGCCCAGCCGCGTGCGCTGATGCGCCTTGAGTCTCGTGATGTCCCTGCCGTCGAAACGGATCGTGCCGGAAAAATTGAGAAGCGCGCCGGACACGCAGTTGATCAGCGTGGTCTTTCCCGATCCGTTGGGTCCGATCAATCCGAAGCGCTGGCCCGAGGGAATCTCGATCTCCACCTGGTCGAGGGCGACGAACCCGCCGAACCGCACGGTGAGCGGTGCGACCGAGAGGATCGGCGCGCCGTCGCTCATTTCCTGCCCCGGACGAGATGCTTGCGTACAAGGCCGACGATTCCCTCTGGGGCAAGGGTCACGAACAGCACCAGCACGACCCCGACAATCAACAGGTTGAGCTCGGAGGAGATGGTGACGTTCGCCACCTGCTGTGCGGTTCCCAGCAGGAGGGCGCCGACCAGCGGGCCCGCCCACATCGTCGTACCGCCGATCATCGGCATCGCGATCGCGTTGACCGCGTAGGCGAGGTTGAACGCGGAGGCCGGCTCGACATAGCCGACATAGAGGGCGAACGGCGCGCCCGCGACGCCCATCAGAAAGCCGGAGACGGTCGTCGCCACCAGCTTGAGCCGCAGCGTCGGAATCCCGGCGCATTCGGCCGCGAGCTCGTCGTCGCGGATCGCGTTCAGGCCGCGCCCCAGCTTCGATCGTTCGATCCAACGGGCGACGACGACCGCGAGCGTGGCCAGGATCAGCATGACCAGGAACAGATAGCGGACGTAATCGCCGAACGGCTCGATGGTCCGCGGCCGCAGGACATAGGCGCCCGATGCCCCGCCGACATACTCCCAATTGACCATCAGCGTCTCGAGCACGATGGCCAAGGCGAGCGTGGCGATGGCGAAGAAAACGCCCCGCAAACGCAGCGTAAGATAGCCCGTTGCTAGCCCGATCAGGGCGCAGACGACGCCGGCGACCGGAATCATCAACAGCAGCGGTGCCTTCATCAGGTTGTAGAGCACCACCGAGCTGTAGGCGCCGATCGCGAAGAAGCCGGCGCTGCCGAAATTCACATAGCCCATATAGCCGCCCATGATGTTCCAGGCGGTCGCGAGCACGACATATTGTAGGACGAAATATCCTGCGAAGAACCAGAATGGATTGGCGCCGGTGTCGGTCGTCGTCAGCAGAAACCCGACCAGGACGACCGCACCGACGGCACCCCAGAACAAGCGGTTTTTCACGGCCGCCGTCACCGCCCGAACAGCCCTTGCGGCCGGAAGGCGAGGGCCAGCAACAGCACGCCGAACGCCACGGCCGGCGCCCAGGACGGGCCGTAGAACGTGGAGACGAGGCTCTCGGCCACGCCGAGGATCATCGCCGCGACCATGGTTCCCGTGATCGAGCCGAGGCCGGCCAGGACTACGATCGCGAATACCTGGCCGATATAGAGCCGGCCGACCGAGGGTTCGATCGGGATAATGATGATCAGCAGCGCGCCGGCGAGGGCCGCCGTGCCGATCCCGATCCCGAAGCCGATCTGCTTGATGCGCACAGGGTCGGCCGCCATGAGCTCGAGCGCCAGCCGGTCTTGCGCGACTGCGAGGATCGCCCGCCCGACGAAGGAGCGCGACAGATACTGATAGACGCCGACGAACATGGCCACCGACACCGCGAACGGGACGAACATCCGGGTCGGGATCCCGATCGGACCGATCTCCCAGTTTCCGCCGATATAGGATGCCTGAACCGATCGGAAGTCGACGCCGTAGGCCAGGATCAGGGCTACCTCGATGATGAACATCACGCCGAAGAAAAAGGCGAGTCCGCGCAGGGTCTCCTCGCCTCTCTTCTCGAACGCCACGAAATAGATGCGGTAGGCGGCGACCCCGACCGCGAAGAACACGGGGGAGAAGATAACCCCGATCAGGATCGGGTCCATCCCCCACCATTCGTTACCCATATAGGCGATGTAGGCGCCCAGGATTACGAACGCCGGATGGGCGATGTTGACGATGTCGAGCTGTCCGAAGGTGATGGTGAGGCCCAAGCTCACTGCCGCATAAAAGCCACCGAGCATCACCCCCGCGACGAGGGCGTTCAAGAGAAGATCGAACGTGAACACGCGAACTCGCCCCGCCCTTGAACGCCTCGTCCCGACGCCTTGTCCGAGCGTCCGCTACCTCGCTTCGGTGTAGGGATAGCGAAGCTTGCCGGACTGCCACGCCTTGGGATAGAGAACGACGCGGGTGCTCGGCTTGGTGAAGGTCTCCAGATTGGTGTCGGCGATGTCCTGATACTGGACCAGCAGGGTCCGGCTGGTCGCCCATTCCCCGTTGGGGGCGAATTTGATCTTGCCGACCACGGTTTCGAAGGTAGCTTCGCGCATATGGGCGCCGAGTTTGGCATGGTCGAGGCTCTTGGTGGCAGTCACCGCCTCGCCGAGGACCTGCAGATAGGAATAGGCGTAGGTGGGCAGATAGTAGCCCAGCGGGTCGACGCCCTTGCCCATGGCGGCCGTCTGATACTTCTTCAGGAACTCGTTGACGCCCTCGAACTGAAGGGTCGGCGCCGGCACCCAGAAGTCGTAATTGACGATTCCGTTGAGCTTGGCGCCGAGGGCCTGCATGATGGTGGCGTATTGCAGGCCGACCATCCCGCCGCCGAACAGCTTGGTCTCGAGGCCGATCTCGACGGCCGCCTTGACCATGCCCACCGAGTCGGGCGGATAGGAACCGACGAAGACGATGTCCGGCTTTCGCGCCTGGATCGCGCGGACGATCGGCGTGTAGTCGGCCGTCCTGGGTGGGTAGCTGCGGTCATAGACGATCTCCAGACCGGCGTTCTTGGCATTTTCCCGCGCGCCCTTGACGGCGTTCCGGGCGAATTCCGCATCCGCCCCGACCAACGCGACGGTCTTGGGCGGGGGGGTCTGCTCCATCGCCAGCTCGAAGAAGCCCCGAGACCAGTCTGTCAGCGGCTTCGGTCCTGCCGGCATGATCTGGAAATAGTTCGGATAGTTGAACTTCTCGTTGACCGCCAGACCGAACAGGGCGGGGAAGGTCAGCCCCCGCTGGATGACGATCGGCATCGCCGGGGCGATCAGGTTGGTGCCGTAGCCGGAGACGATCAGGTCGACCTTGTCGACATCGAGAAGCTTGGTGTAGATGCCCGGGACCGTGGCCGGGTTGGTCTGATCGTCGTAGTAGACGAGCTGAACTTGGCGCCCGAGCAGACCGCCCGCGGCATTCACATCCTTCTCCCAGATCTGCATCGCGATCAGCGCCGACTTGCCGGCGCCCGCCAAGCCGCCGGTCAGAGCCATGCTGAAGCCGACCTTGATCGGGTCGGCGGCCCGCGCGGCGGTTCCATGGAACGTTCCGAGACCGAGAACGGCTGCCGCCGCGAGCGCCGCGCCGCTCGACAGAAGAGAGCGTCTGCCCAGCACATCCATAACCCATCCCCCTGTTGGTATCCTCATGCGCTGTGGCGCATCATAATCGAACGCTGCCCCGTGGGGAACGACCCGCACGAATATTGTCTCGGGCCGCGGCCGGCGTCGAAGCGACCATCCGCGGAGGCGGGACGGATGTGGATCGGTTTCTTTTTCTGGCCGTACGACCCGATCCTGGTCCGGCGCATGGCGGCGGCGGCGGACCGCTACGGCTTCGACATGATCGGCATCGCCGATATGCCCGGCAACGCGATGGACCCCTGGGTCGCGGCTACCCTGGCCGCCCAGGAGACCCGCCGGCCCCGGGTCGAGATCTGCGTGACGAATCCGGTCTTGCGCCACCCCCCGCGGTCAGCGCGGCCGCGATCCTCGCTTTCATGGCGGTTACATCTTCGACGCGCCGGATCTCGCGCGGCGCGGCGTGCCGGAAGAAATATGGGCGCCGATGAGGGAGCTGCGCCAGCGCTACAGCACCAGCCCGGGCGAGGCCGATGCCCGTCTCGTCGACGAGCTGGGGTTGTTCGACCATCTCTCCGAGCGATTCGCGGTCCGGGGCGCGTCGCGCCAGTGCATGGAGCGGCTGGAAGCCGCCCGCGCGGCCGGGCTTGAGCGCGTGATGTTCACCGTAAGCGTGGCTTCCGACCCGCTCCGCAGCGTCGAACTGTCCGGCAGGGGGTCCGGGAGATAGATCGGCGCCGTTCGCCACGACGTCTCGTGGACTGTCCCGGCAGCGGTTCTTCGCCATGCGTTCGCAACCGCCGGGAACGGATGAGGCAGCTGACCACGTGACGAATGTGAAGAAGTCGGAGGCGCGCTTCGTGGAGGGCCCCGAGTTCCGGGAGGAATAACGGCTGGAGGGCGGCAGGGTGTCGTCGTCCTTCGCGACCCTTCGCCGCTACGTCGAAGCGACGAGCGCACGGCCGACCATGGCCCTCGTGCCGGCGGACCGCCGAAGCGCGTCGACACCGGACGTCACGGCCGGTCGGAGAGGAAGGCGTAGCGGAACGCATTCCCGTCGCTGATCACATGCCCGCCCGTGGGTCCGGGGAAATGGGCCGGCATCACCAGCGTCTTCGTATCGGCCACCGCTTCCAGAATTCCGCGCCGCGAAGCGGTCGAGCCGGCCTCGTCGAGGCAGAAACAGGAGCACCATCCCGGCTCGCGGCACTGCAGCGGGTGATGCATGAGGTCACCGGTGAAAATTGCGCGTGCGCCGCGCGAGCGGATGTTCACGCAGACATGGCCCGGCGAATGGCCGGGCGTAGGGGTCAACCAGATTCCGTCGTCGAGGGTGTAATCGTCTTCGATGAGGAGCGCCTGTCCGGCCTCGACGATAGGCAGACAGGAATCCCGCCAGACCTCGCCCGGCGGATCCGCCGCCTTCCGGGTCTCCGCCTCCCAGTATTCGTACTCGCGCCGGCTGAACACGTAACGGGCCTTCGGGAAGGTCGGCACCCAGCGCCCGTCCACGAGCCGCGTGTTCCAGCCGCAGTGATCGACATGGAGATGGGTACAGAACACATAGTCGATGTCTGCGAAGCGAAGCCCGAGCGCGGAGAAACCGTCCAGCCATGGCTCCTTGGGATAGGCGAGTTTTTCGCCGCGCCCCGGCTTGTCGGCGCCGACGCAGGTGTCGATCAGGATCGTCCGTTCGAGCGACCGCAGGACGAAGGTCTGATAGGTGATCACCAGCAAATCCGAGGCCGGGTCGTAGACGAAGTCGGGCATCTCGGCGAGATGCGTATCGACGAGGCCGCGTTCGGCCGACGGGAACATCGCCATGGGAGGCCGCCACGGCCCGTCGCGTTCGACGATCCGCGCAACCTCCATGTCTCCGATCCGAATGGTTCGCATGGACTTCGCCTCCTTGCGAGATACTGCTGTCACGAAGCCCGCCGCCGTCTGCCTTCGCGGTAGGAGATCAAGACGGCGCTTGCGCAGATCATCGCACCGCCGATCCATGTCTTCGTGTCGGGTATCTCTCCGAATATCAGATAGCCGATAATCGTCGCCCAGATAAGACGGACGAAGTCGACCGGCGTGACGACGCTGGTTTCCCCCTCCTTGAGCGACTGGTTCAAAAACAGATGCCCGACGGTGCCGAAGATCGCCAGGGCCAGCATCCAGGCGTAGTCCTCCAGCATGGGCCAGCTCCACACCGGAATCGCGGCGACCAGCGACATCGGCGTCAGGAAGATCATCATATAGGCGGTGATGGTGAGGCTGGGCTCGGTCCGGGTCAGCGTCTTGATCACCAGGATCGACAATCCCCAGAGCAGGGCCGCGCCGACCGCCAGCATCGGGCCGAGACCGATTTCCGCTCCTCCCGGACGGAGCAGCACGAGCGCGCCGGTGAATCCGAGCGCGATCGCCGCCCAGCGAAGCCTATCGACGCGCTCATGCAGCAGCGGCACCGCGAGCGCGCAGGCGAAGATCGGCGCGCTGAACGTGATCGCCGTCACGTCCGCGAGCGGCGTCACGCTCAGCGCATAGAAGAAGCAGAGCATCGAGCTCAGATTGAGAATCGAGCGCAGCCCGTGGAGGCGGAGGCGCGATGTCCTGAGCGGCGCCATGC
Source organism: Alphaproteobacteria bacterium (assembly GCA_963422565.1). Classification (GTDB taxonomy): domain Bacteria; phylum Pseudomonadota; class Alphaproteobacteria; order MPNO01; family MPNO01. The sequence continues at coordinate 218,610 of OY730228.1, forward strand.
CGCGGCGGAAGAGATAGGGGGCGAGAAAGACGAGCCCGAACAGGTTGCGGAAGAACGCGACCTCGAAGGGGTGAAGATGCTCGGTGACATGGCGGATCATCGCGTGCATCGCGGTGAACATGACCGTCGCCGCTAGCATCAGGCCGATGGCGTGCAGGTTCCGCGAATCGCCCGCCGGGGTCGGAGCGCTCACCCGTATTCGCGCAAGACCTGACGGGCGAGCAGCCCGAGCCCCATCCCGCCATGGGCCGCCGGCACGTCGATCATCCAGATGCCGAGTTCGCGGGCGCGGGCCTGAAGCCGCTCGCGGATCTCGGGCACCATCTCATGGCCCTCATAGGCCTCACGCTCGATCGGGATGACCTCAGCGTCGATGAAACGCCGCAGCGTTTCCTTCAGCATCCGCAGCTCTTCGGGCAGATCCAAATCCATAAGCGCCTCAGGCGACCGCCTCGGCCGTTTCCAGACTCTCGATCAGGGACGACCGGCGCAGATAGGCCCGGGCGCGCCGCGGGTCCTCGGCCGTGCGGCGGATCTTGTCGAGCTGGGCCTTTCGCACGCGGGGGTCGCGCGCCTCCATCAGCTTCTTGTTGGCGATCGTCGCCGCCTGGACACCTTCCATCTGCGCCCGGCGACGCTGGCGGGTGTAGCGGTCCAGGACGGTTTCGGGCGCGCCCTCGATGATGACCTGCGCCAGCTTGTCGGCGAGGTTCACCGCGTCGTGGATACCGCCGTTCATCCCCAGACCGCCGATCGGGTTGTTGACGTGGGCGGCGTCCCCGGCGAGGAGGACGCGGCCCTTGTTGAAGGTTTCGGCGACCCGCTGGTGAACCATATAGAGCCCCGTATAGGCGATCGGGTAATCGCCGGCCTTGGGGAAGAAGCGCTGCAACCGGGCTTGCACCCCCGCATGGCTGAGACAGTCCCCGTCGGTCTCGCCGACCCGGGTCGGAAACACCATCCGCCAGATCCCGGGCGGCCCCTCGCCGCCGACATGGAACAGGTTCGCCCATTCGACCGGGTCCGAGAGGAAGTTGCGCTGGCAATAGCCGCGCTCCGCCGAGAAGAAGTCGAAGGTCGTGGCGATCTTTACGAAGCGCTCGGGATAGGTGAAGCCGACGAACGCGATGCCCGCCGCCTTGCGTACCAAGGACGTTCCGCCGTCGCAGCCGATCAGATAGAGGCCGCGGAGCCGGTCGGTCTCGCCGCCCTCGTCGGCGATCGCGACATCGATATGGCCGTCCCGCTGGGCGAAGCCCGAGACCGCCCAGCCGAATCGGAAGGCGACCGGGTCCGTCTCGCCGAGATCTGCGATGATGGTCTCGACGAGCTTGTACTGCTCGTACTGGATGACGAACGGAAACCGCGTGTCGTCCTTCAGCAGCGCGTGGTCGAACTCGGCGACGAGCTCGCCCGTGGCCCGGTCCCGGTAATGGAAATGCCGCGCGATCAGCCCCTTGCGGACGATTTCCTCGCCGATGCCGAGATCGTCGAGCATCTGGACGACGCTGGGCTGGATCGAAGCGGCGCGCTGGTCGGTCACCGGGGCCGGTTCCTTCTCGACCACGGTGACCGCGATCCCTCGTCTGGCCAGCGCGAGGGCCAGAACCATGCCGACGGGTCCCGCGCCCGCAATGACGACCTGGTCGGCCAACCCCGAATCCTTCGTTCGCCCGAACCCCAGTAAGCGTCCCGCCGCCCCGCCGGTCAAGCGACGGCGCCGGGTGATTGTTTTCGCCCGCTGGCGAACATAGAGTCCCCGAAGCGGGCGGCTCCGAAGGAGATTGCGATATGGGCATGTTGATCGAGGGGCGCTGGGTCGATGACGACGCTGCCTATCGGAATCCCGACGGCGGCGCGTTCGTGCGCGCCGAATCGGCCTTTCGCGATCGGATTACCGCCGACGGGTCGTCGGGCTATCCGGCCGAGCCTGGACGTTATCATCTGTTTCTCGCGCCGTCCTGCCCGTGGGCGCACCGAACGCAGATATGGCGTCGCCTAAAGGGATTGGAGGGCGTGATTTCCGCGACCCTGTCGGATCTACCTAAGCGGACGAGCTGGGCCTATTCGGCCGGGATCGGCCGGGATCTCGATCCGGTGGACGGCGCCTTCGAGCTGCATCGAGCCTATCTGTCGTCGGACCCCGGATGTACCGGCCGGGTGACCGTGCCGACGCTGTTCGACAAGAAGGAGTGGCGGATCGTCAACAACGAGTCCTCCGAGATCGTCCGGATGCTCGATAGGGAGTTCGACGGTCTCGGCTCGTCCGCGCTTGACCTCTATCCTGCGGATCTGCGTTCGGAGATCGACCGGTTCAATGCGCGGATTTACGAGACGGTCAATAACGGGGTCTACCGCGCCGGGTTCGCGCGGTCGCAGACGGCTTACGAAGAGGCCTATCGCAGGCTGTTCGAGACGCTCGACTATCTGGAGGAAGTCCTCGAAGACCGGCGTTATCTCTGCGGCGACAGGTTGACCGAGGCGGATTGGCGGCTCTATCCGACGCTGGTCCGGTTCGATGTCGTCTATTTCAGCCATTTCAAGTGCAATCGCCAGCGCATCTCCGACTTCCACAACCTGTCCAACTATCTGCGCGAGCTCTACCAGTATCCGGGAATCAGCGAGATCACCGATATCGACGGGATAAAGCGGGGTTATTACGGCAGCCAGAAGCAGGTCAATCCGACCGGAATCGTGCCGCTCGGCCCGGCGATAGATCTGATGTGCCCACACGACCGCGCACGGCTGCGCGCGACCGCATGATTTCTGCGCTATCCCATCAGGCCCGGCAAATACAGGGCGAGGCCGGGAATGAACACCACCAGCAGCAGCCGGACCATGTCGGCCAGGAAGAACGGTCCGATACCGGCGAATATCCCCCATAGCGACATTTCGGGCAGGATGGTCTTGAGGACGAACACGTTCATGCCGATCGGCGGCGTGATGAGGCTGATCTCGGTGACCATGATGACCACGATGCCGAACCAGATCAGGTCGAAGCCGAGACTCTGAACTACGGGGAAGAAGATCGGCACGGTCAGCAGGATCATGCCGATGCCTTCGAACACACAGCCGAGCGCGATATAGATCAGACAGATGACCAGGACGACCGCGATCGGCGCGATGTCGAGCGAGTTCACCCAATCGACGATCTGGTTGGGCATTCCCGAGATGTTCATGAAGTTGGAGAGGATGATCGCGCCGAACGCGACGCTGAACACCATCGTCGTGGTCTGACCGGCCTCCACGAGAGCGCCGAAGAACGCCCGCCAGCCCATCTTGCGCCGCGAGATCGCGAACAGCACCGCCCCGACCGCGCCGATGCCGCCTGCCTCGGTCGGGGTGAATACGCCGAGATAGATCCCGCCGAGGACGAGCAGGAACAACGCCACCATGCCCCACACGCCTTTGAGCGCCTTGATGCGGTCCAGCCAGGGAGTCCAAGGGCCGGGCGGGCCGAGCTCCGGGCGAACGGCGATCAGCACCTTGATCACCAGGATATAGAGCGCCACGGTGAGAATGCCGGGGATGATTCCGGCGATGAACAGCTTGCCGACATCCTCTTCGACGATGATGCCGTAGATCACCAGGGCGATGCTCGGAGGGATGAGGATTCCCATCGTGCCGCCCGCCGCGATGGTGCCCGCGGCGAGATTCTCGTTGTAGCGGTAACGCCGCATCGACGGCATGGCGACCTTGGCCATGGTCGCGGCGGTTGCGACGGAGCTGCCCGAGACGGCGCTGAAACCGCCGCAGGCGGCGACCGTCGCCATGGCCAGCCCGCCCTTGTAATGGCCGAGCCAGGCGTTCGAGGCGTCGTAGAGGTCCTCGGACAGCGCCGCTCTGTAGACGAAGGCACCCATCAGCACGAAGAGCGGCAGGACGGAAAACGAGTAGCTCATCGCGAAATCGAGGATGAGCTGGCCCACCATCTCCAGCGCCGGCTCCCAGCCGCGCACCAGGCCGAAACCGACGAAGCCGACCGCCACCATGGCGAAGCCGAGCGGGAACCCCATGAAGACGATCAGCAGGAGAACGGCGAAGCCGATCAGCGATTCGATCATCTCTCGGCGCTCCGATCAGCGCTGTCCGCGAGCCAGGTCGCGGAGGTCCCGGCCGACCATGAGGAGGAGGACCACGCAGGTGACGGCGCTGAGAACGCCGATCGCGTAGGCCGCCGGCGCGATCGGCCATTCGAGATAGCCGGATTCGATCTGCGCCTCGGCAAGACCGTCGCCCTGCGCCCACATCCGTTCGGCGATGAAGGCCACGACGGCGAGCGACGCCGCATCGACGACCAACTTGCGTATGTCTCCCGCCCGGCCGCGAAACCAACCGTCGAGGATGCCGACGACGATATGCGCGCGTCGGCGGGTGATGATGGGGAGCCCTGCGAATATCGATAGCGGCATCAGAAACTCGATCAGCTCGAAGCCGCCGGGGATCGGCGCGTTGAACCCGTATCGGCCGACGACGTCGACGAAGGTGATGACCATCATCAGAAAGATGGCGGTGCCGACCATGACCATCAACACCGCCTCGAACACGCCTTCGGGCCGGCTCCCGTCTTCGCCGAGCGCGTGCTCTTCCTGCGCCATGACGGGCGCCCGGTCAGTCGCGCGCGTCGTAGACCCGCCTGGCTTCGGAACGGAAGAAGGCAAGCGCCGCCGCGCCGTCGATTCCGATCTTGTCGGCGCCGGCGATCCAGTCCCTGTCCATATAGGCCCAGAGCTTCCTCAGGTCTGCGGTGAACTCGGGGCTCGCCTCCCGAATGCCAATGTCGTTCTTGCGATAGATGGCTTCCGCCTCCTGGTCGATATTCCCCCAATTATTGGAGTCGGAGGCGATCTTCTCCTCCGAGGCGGCGGTAACGATCGCCTTGTCCTCTCTGGACAGCTTGTTCCAGACGCCTTCGTTCATATAGAAGGAGAACACGGCCCCGTATACTTTGCCCGGCACCTTGGTCAAATGCTTGACATAGGGCATCATCTTCAGCTTCCAGACATCGGCGATGGGAAAGACCATCCCGTCGACAATACCCTTGGAGACCACGTCATAGGCCTTGATACCGGGAGTCGGCACCACCGCCGCTCCGGTCTTGCTGATTGATTTCGCGACGTCGCCCGGCGGCGAACGAAGCTTCATCCTCTTGAGATCTGCGAGCGAGGTGATCGGATCCCCGAGGCTGAAGAATTCGCCTCCGCCATGCATGAAGAAGCCGAGAAGTTTGACGCCCTTATACTGGTTCTTGGCCTCGAAATACTTCTTGTGTGTCCGCCAGAGAGCGATCGCCGTGGAGGAGGCGTCGGTGATGCTGAACGGTAGCGTCCCGATCTGATCGAGGCTCAGCCGTTTGCGTTCGAAGTTGTTGAACATGATCGTGGCATCGGCGATCCCCGACGTAACCATCTTCCATTGGCGCGGCGCCGGTGCCAGGGTCTTCGCCGGATACGAGACCGCGATCCTGCCTTCGGTGGCCTTGGTCACCCGCGCCGTCCAGGGATCGATGACACCGACCTTGAGCGGATGTTTCGGCGGAACGAAATAGTTGAACAGAATCTTGGTTTCGGCGAATCCCGTCGACGTGGCAAGAAAGATCGCGGCGCCCAGCGAAGCGCCGGCTACGAGTTTCATGATATTCCCTCCCGTTGTTCGATGACCGGCCCGAGCGACCGACCCCGAATAGCCTAATCGAGATGCGCTTGCGATTGCAAATCTCCGCGCGCGCTCAACCCTTCCGAAACGGCGGGAAGCCTCGATACCGGTCGGAATGAACGCCGCCATGGTTGGCCATGCCGGGCCGTGTGAGGAGCCCCCTCGGGGAGGCATGGCTGTTGATCCGAAGCTTCGGCTGCTCGTGCCACCGAATGCTGAAGGCGGCGAGCTTGGGGAAGAAGCGGAGATTCGCGTAGGGCAGATGGTCGTGGATGAACCAAGCCAGCGCCCGCCAGTCCGCGCCGTTCGCATGACGGTCGGCAAACCAGGGCACGACCACGCAGGCCGTCGCCTCCATATGTCCTTCGGCGTCCCGCTGATCCCGAATATGGCCGGCTCGGCTTGCCGCGCCGGAGGCGCAATTCAGTCCATTCTCGTTGCCGAAGCGCTTGACCTCCGGGGACCGGTAGCCCGACCGGATCGCGAGGCCGCCGAATGTCGTCTCCAGGGGCTCGAGAAGGTCTCGGCAAAGCCGGCTCCCGGCCTCGATCGCGAGATCGGGATCGTCCGGCGAGTACGAAAGGCCGTAGAAGGCCCCGATTTCGCTGTACAGAAAGTTCCTGAAATAGAACGAGCGCGACAGTCACACCCGGCCGAGCGCTTCCAAGGCCCGCATCGAGCCCGATTTACGAATGGTGCCGCCCCAGCGGGTCGACGGCGACAGCCTTGACGAGCGCGGTCACGGCGAGGCCGGGGCGGAGGCGGAGGCGCAGTGCCGAGCAGCGCGTGAGCCGCGCCCAGAGGATCGCCTCTTCGCCGCCGTCGAGCCTCACCCCGACATCCGTATGAGGGCCGGCGGGCTCCCGCAGCTTGGCGACCGTCCCGGGGAAAATGTTGAGAATGCTTATGTCGGCCGGGCGGGACAGCGCGATCGACACGTCGCGGGCGCGGACATGAACGCGGAGCGGGCTGCCCTCCGGCAGGCCTGGGTCGGGTACGATCATCATGTGTCCGCCGCCGATGGAGAGCCGTGCCAACCCGTGCAAACCGTCTCGCCCGGCGAGGCGCCCCTGGATCACGGTGCCGGCGAGGATATCCGCGTCGTCGTCTCGCCCGTCGGGGCCGCCGAGCATTTCCTCGAGCGGGCCCTCGGCGGTCACCGCTCCGTCGCGGATGAGCACCAACCGTTCGGCGAGCCGGGCGATCTCGTCGAAGCGGTGGCTGACATAGATGATCGGGACCGCAAAGGCGTCGCGCAGATGCTCGATCAGCGGGATGATCTCGGCGCGGCGCGGCGCGTCCAGGGATGCCAGCGGCTCGTCCATCAGCAGGAGCCGCGGACTTCGGAGCAGGGCGCGTCCGATCGCCACGCGCTGGCGTTCGCCGCCCGAGAGGTTGTGGACGCGCCGCCGCAGCAGGCGTCCGAGGTCCAGGGTGCCGACGACGTGGTCGAACGCGACGAGGCGATCGCCCGGCAGCGTCCTCCGATGACCGTAGAGAAGATTTGCGCGGACGTTCATATGCGGAAACAGCCGCGCGTCCTGAAAGACGCAGCCCGTCCGACGCAGCTCCGCGGGCCGGTCGATTCCGGCGGCCGAGTCGAACAGCGCCGCATCGCCGACCGTGATCCTCCCGCGGTCCGGCCGCAGAAGGCCGGCGATCATGGCGATCACGCTGCTCTTGCCCGCCCCCGATTCGCCGAACAGGGCGGTGATCCCCGCTTCCTCCGCGGTGAAGCGCGCCCGGATATCGAAATCGCCGAGCCGGCGTTCGAGATCGACCTGGATTTGCCCGCTCATCGCCGCGCTTCCGCCCCGGCCGCGAAGCGCCGGGCGAGCCAGGAGGACGCCAGCATGGCGGCGAAAGCGAGCAGCGCCGCCAGCACCGCAAGCCGCATCGCGCCATGCTCGCCGCCCGGCATCTGGGCCAGGCCGTAGAGCGCGATCGGCAGCGTCCGGGTTTCCCCGGGGATCGATGCGACGAAGACGATCGTCGCCCCGAACTCGCCCAGGCTGCGCGCGAAAGCGAGCACGACGCCGGCGATGATGCCGTTGGCGAGCAGCGGCAGCGTCACGCTTGCGAACACGTCCAGAGGACCCGCGCCGAGCGTCCGCGCCGCGTCTTCGAGCCGGGGATCGATCGCTTCGAACGAGAGGCGGATCGCGCGCACCATCAGGGGGAAGCCCATGATCGCGGCAGCCAGCGCCGCGCCCTGCCAAGTGAAGGCGACCGTCACTCCCAGGCTCTCATCGAGAATGCGGCCGATCGGGCCGGTCCGGGCGAACAGGACCAGGAGGACATAGCCGACGACCACGGGGGGAACCACGAGAGGGAGATGGATGGCGGCATCGACGACCGCTTTGCCAGGAAAGCGGCGGCGCGCCAGAAGCCAGGCAGCGGCGACCCCGAACGGCAGGCTGCAGGCGACCGACCAGAACGCGACGCGTAGACTGAGCGACAGGGCCTCGGATTCGAGGGGCGACAGCATCGCGCGGTTCAGCCGGCCGGGAGTGAGAATCCATGCCGCAGGAGAACGGGCGCCATGTCGGGTGCGAATAGCCTGGCGTAATACTGCTGGGCAGCGGTTTCGGAGCGCCCCCTCACCAAAGCCGCCCAGTAGACGATCGGCCCATGTAACTCCTGCGGGAACCGGGCGACGATGCGCACCTGCCCGCTGGAACGCGCGTCGGTCGCATAGACGATACCGAGCGGCGCGGCGCCGCGCTCTACCAGCGTCAGGGCGGTGCGCACGTCGGGCGTCCGCGCCGAACGGCCCTCCAGCTCGGCCCACAGCCCCAGCGCAGCGAGCGCCGCCCGCGCATAACGGCCGGCCGGCACGTGGTCGGGATTCCCGAGCGCGAGGGGCCCCGACGCCAGATCGGCGAGAAGCGTCCGCGCGAGGGGAACCCGCCGCGGAAGGGGCGAGGCACGGGGAGCGACGAGAACCAGCCGGTTGGCCGCGAAGGCGCGGACGGTGCCGGGATCCAGATGCCCGCCCGCATTCAGGCGGTCGATCCAGGCCCGGTCCGCCGATACGAACATATCGGCCGGCGCGCCGTTCTCGATCTGCCGGGCGAGGATGCCGCTCGACTGATAGGACATGGCAACCCTTCCCCCCTTTTCGTTGCGGAATTTCCTCGACATGTCTTCCAAGACGTTGACGAGGCTGGACGCGGCGAAGACGGTCACGCCTCGCGTCCCGATCCGTCCGGGGTCGCCGCCGCATGCCGAGGGATACGGCAGCAGGAGGAAGCCGGCCAGCGCCAAGCCGACGGACGGCGACAGCTTAGGAAGAGCCGCGCGCAATGATTTCTAACCCGGTCGCCGCGCGCCCTCCGGCGCGAAGCGCTTCCGCATGTCTTCCAGGACCCTCTCGACCACTTGCCGATCGAGGTCCTGGGTGACGAGGACGATGCGGGTCGTCCGATCTTCGTCCGGCCAGCCGGGAAGCCGGACCGGGTCGTGGAAGAGATGTTGGACGCCGTGGATGGCGACGGGCGCGTCCTGCCCGGCGATGTGGACGATCCCCTTGACGCGCAGCAGCCGTTCGCCATGGGTCGCGATCAGCGTCCGGATCCAGCCGACCAGCGCCTCCCATGCCAATGGGGCTTCCCGGCGGATGCAATAGGCGCGGATGGACGCGTCGTGTCGGTTGACGTCGTGCGGGCGATCGTGCGGCCGCGCCGCGGCGAAGGCCTCGTCCCTTAGCCAGCTCCTGACGTCCACGCTCCGGGTCGACGGATCGTAGAGCCCGGCATCGAACAGGGCGTCGGGGTCGATCCTGCCCCGCACCGCACGCAGGATCGGCGCCCCGGGATTGAGGTCGCGCAGATATTCCTCCAGCCGAGCCAGATCGGCCTCGCGGGCGAGATCGGACTTGGTGACGACGATCCGGTCCGCGACGGCCGCCTGCTTGACCGACTCGCTATGCCGGGCGAGCTGAGCGGACCCGTTCACCCCGTCGACGGTCGCGACCACGCCGTCGAGCGCGAAGCGCTCGGCGACGTTCCGGTCGTTCATCAAGGTATGGATGACGGGCGCCGGGTCGGCGAGCCCGGTCGTTTCGATCACCACGCGCGCGAAGGACGGAACCTCGTTGCGGACGCGCTTGACAAACAGGTCGCGGAGCGCTCTCGCCAAGTCGTCCCGTATCGTGCAGCAGAGGCATCCGGCATTGAGCAGGACCGTCTCCTCGTCGATGCGCTCGATGAGGTGGTGGTCGAGTCCGATTTCTCCGAACTCGTTGACCAGCACCGCGGTCTCCGCCATCTCTGGGTGGCGGAGCAGGGCGTTGATCAGCGTGGTCTTGCCGCTACCCAGGAAGCCGGTGAGCAGCGACGTCTGGATGGTCTCGGGGTCGGCCGCCGGCCCGGTCATTGCCGGTAGAGCTCCGCCGGGTCGACCTCCACCTCCTCGACCGTCGAAAGACCATTCCGATCCGCGAGGCGGAAAAAGCAACGGCGGCGCCCAGTATGGCAGGCGACGCCCGTCTGATCGACCGCGAGCAGAACGGTGTCGCCGTCGCAGTCGAGCCGGAAGGCGACCAGCCTCTGGATCTGGCCCGAGCGTTCTCCCTTTCGCCACAGCGCCGCGCGCGATCGTGAGAAGTAGCAGACCCGTCCGGTGCCGAGCGTCTCGGAAACGGCCTCGGCGTTCATCCAGGCCATCATCAGCACCTCGCCGCTGTCATGCTGCTGGGCGATCGCGGCCACAAGACCGCGGTCGTCGAACGAGATTTCCGCAACGACCCGGTTGATCGCGGCGCGACCCATCATCGGTTGCGCGCTTCTCATGGCGGCTGGGCGTCTATGCCTCCCGAGACAGGCGGTCGAGCCCGTGCGCGAGATCCGTGAGCAGATCTTCCGGATCTTCGAGGCCCGCGTGGATCCGGAGCGTCGGCCCTTCGGTCCATTGCGTCGCGCTGCGGCTCGCAGCGGGGTTGGTCGGCAGGATCAGGCTCTCGAACCCACCCCAGCTTGCGCCCATGCCGAAATATGTCATCCCGTCGAGCATGGCGGCGATTCCGTCCTCCGAACAGGGGTTCAACACCACGCCGAACAGGCCGGAAGCTCCGGTGAAGTCCCGTTTCCATAGCGCATGTCCGCGGTCGCCGGGGAGGGCGGGGTAGAGGACCTTGCGAACCTGCGGCTGCGCATCGAGCCAGCGGGCCAGGGTCAGCGCGGTCTCCTGATGGCGTTTGAGCCGGACCGACATGGTGCGGAGGCCGCGAAGCGCCAGATAGACATCGTCGGGGCCGGACGGCGCGGCGAGATCGGCAGCGGATTGACGAACCCGCTCCCAGCAGGCCTCGGTTGCGGTGATCGTTCCTATCATGACGTCCGAATGGCCGACGATATACTTTGTCGCCGCCTGGACGGAGACGTCCACGCCGTGCTCGAACGGCTTGAACAGGAGGCCTGCGGCCCAGGTATTGTCCATGACGACCACCGCATCGGCGGCATGGGCCGCCTTGGCGATCGCCGGAACGTCCATGACCTCGAAGGTCAGGGAGCCCGGCGATTCGACATAGACGATCCGTGTCCGCGGCCGGACGAGACGGGCGATCCTGCCGCCGATCCCGGGATCGTAATAGGTGGTCTCGACTCCGAAACGGCCGAGAAAGCTGTCGCAGAACCGCCGGGCAGGCCCGTATACCGAATCGACCATCAATATGTGATCGCCGGCGCTGACGAATGCGAGGATCGCCGCGTTGATCGCGGCGAGGCCGGAGCCGAGACAGACCGCGCGGTGTCCTCCCTCGACTGCGGCGACCGCTTCCTCCAGCGCACTGTGAGTCGGAGTTCCGTGACGGCCGTAGCTATAGACGCCCGGCTCGAACCGGCGGGTCCGGACCGCCCGGAGTGCGTCCACGCTGGGATGAAGAATCGTCGACGCGTGGTAGACGGGCGGGTTGACGATGCCGTGATTCGCCGCCGGATCTCGTCCGGCGGTCGCGATGATCGTGTCGTCCTTCATGGGATGCCCCGTTCAGCTTTCCGGTTCGATCGGGGTATCGCTGCGGGCGCCCCATTCGGACCATGAACCGTCATAGACCGCGACCCGGTCGCGGCCCAGGAGATGGAGCCCGAAGGCGAGGAGACAGGCGGTGACGCCGGAACCGCAGCTGGTCGTCACCGAGCGATCGAAGTCGAGGCCGGCCTCCTCGAACAGCTGGCGGAGCGCGGCCGGGGCGAGGAACCGCCCGGTTGCCGGATCGACCAGGCCGGTATAGGGCAGGTTCATGCTGCCCGGTATGTGGCCCGAGCGGCATTCCGGCCGAGGTTCCGGCTCCTCGGCGTTGAAGCGGGCGGCCGAACGGGCGTCGAGGAGCTGCGAGTCTTCCCCGCCGCTCAGCGCGCGTATTTGGTCGAGGCTGCGAACCAGTTCCGGGCGGGGGCGGGGGACGAACGCGGAGGGCGGCGCCGATTCGACGCCCGGTCCCGCCTCCACCGGCCGGTCCTCGGCGAGCCATGCCGGGTAGCCGCCGTCGAGGATCGAGACCCGGTCGTGCCCATAGAAGCGGAGCATCCACCAGACCCGCCCCACCGTCATCATGCCGACCCGGTCGTAGACGACCACATGGCTGGCCGCGCCGATCCCGAGCCGCGCCATGTGGCCCGCGAACGCCTCGGCGTCCGGTAGCATATGCGGGCGGGGATCCTCCTCGTCCGCGATCTCGTCGATATCCCAGTAGCGGGCGCCGGGAATGTGGTCGGTCTCGAACTCGGCCCGGCCCGAACGGTCGATATTCGGCAAGAACCAGGTCGATTCGACCACCCGCAGGAGGGAGTCGCCGAGGCGTTCGGCCAGCCATTCGGTGCCGACCAAATCGTTCGTCGCCAAGTTCTCGGACATCCGTTCTCCTTCAGCCGGGGCGTCGATGCCGACAGGGCTCACGCAGTCCAGAAGCGGCCGGATGCGCCGATCACGGCGTTGACGAGGCCGAGGACCAGATTCGCCGTCACGGCCTTGCGGATCCTGTCGAGGGCCGCGCTGGCCGCCGGCCGTTCCCCGGCGGCCAGCGCGGCCCGGAAACGGGCGTAGGGAACGAACCAGAGATGGAGGAAGACCAGCAACATGAGCCAGCCGATGCCCTGCATGAGATGGAGATGGAAGGGCAGCCTTCCGAACCCGCCATACACGTCGAAGATGATCCAGAGCCCGGTCGCGGGCAAGAGAATCACCGCCGCCCAGACCCATCCGAAAAAGCGTCGAAGGGTCCGCTCCCAGAGAGCTAGCCGCAGCGGCGGGTCGAGCGGCCCGCTCGCGGGGCGAAGGACCAGGAGGGCGAACGCCATCCCTCCGACCCAGACGATCACAGCGAGGAGGTGGAGCGAGACCGTCAAGCCATGCATCGCGGGCTCCCCCCGGGCTCTCGGCGCATCTCCGGTTCCTTGATCGCCGGCGGGGCCTCCTCTAGGTTGCGCGCCGGTGCGCAAGCCCCGTCTTCCATTCCTGCCGGGCGGTGATCGTTCATGAAGTTCACGGGTACGGACACCTATATTGCCACCGACGATCTGATGACGGCGGTGAATGCCGCAATCACGCTCGAACGCCCGCTGCTCGTCAAGGGGGAACCGGGGACGGGGAAAACGCTGCTGGCCCGAGAGGTCGCCGATGCGCTGGGGCGGCCGTTCTTCGAATGGCACGTGAAGTCTACGACCAAGGCCCAGCACGGACTCTACGAATACGACGCGGTCTCGCGGCTGCGCGACTCGCAGCTCGGCGAGGAGCGGGTGCGCGACATCCGCAACTACATCAAGCGCGGAATGCTCTGGGAAGCGTTCGTTTGCGACCGCCCCGCGGTGCTGTTGATCGACGAGATCGACAAGGCGGATATCGAGTTTCCCAACGATCTCCTTCGCGAGCTCGACCGCATGGAATTCTATGTCTACGAGACGCAGGAGACGGTCGAGGCGACGTACCGCCCCGCGGTGATCATCACGTCGAACAATGAGAAGGAGCTGCCGGACGCGTTCCTCAGGCGCTGCTTTTTCCACTATATCCGTTTCCCGGACAACGAGACGATGGAACGGATCGTCTCCGTACATTTCCCGGACATCAAGAAGACGCTCCTCAAGGCGGCGCTCGAGAGCTTCTATTCGATCCGGGACGTCAACGGCTTGAAGAAAAAGCCATCCACCTCCGAGCTCCTGGATTGGCTCAAGCTACTCCTGGCGGAAGATCTGTCGGCCGAGGAGTTGCGGGGCGAGGCCGCGTCCGCGATTCCCAGACTCTACGGGGCCTTGCTCAAAAACGAGCAGGACGTTCACATGTTCGAACGCCTCGCATTCCTGTCACGCCGTCAGGGCGGGTAGGGACGGAAGCCGCCGGTGTTCGTCGACTTTTTCTTTGGGCTCCGGCAGGCGCGTATCCCGGTCACGATCCGGGAGTATCTGATGATGCTGGAGGCGCTGGCCGCCGGTGCCGCCGATGCCGATGTCGACAAATTCTATGTCCTCGCGCGCTCGGCGATGGTCAAGGACGAGAGGTTCTTCGACGGTTACGACAAGGTCTTCGAGAACTTCTTCAAAGGTGCCGTGCACGAGGTCGAGGAGCTCTTCTCCAAGGTCGTGCCCGAGGACTGGCTCCGGGCGTTGGCAGCGCGTCTCTTCGATCCGGCCGAGCGTGCCAAGCTGGAGGCCATGAGCTTCGATGCCTTGATGGACGAGCTCGCCAAGCGGCTTCAGGAACAGGAACGCCGTCACCAGGGTGGGAATCGCTGGATCGGCACCGGCGGCACGTCGCCGTTCGGAAATTCGGGGATGAACCCCGTCGGCGTCCGCATCGGCGGCGAGGGCGGCGGCAAGAGCGCGACCAAGGTCTGGGAGAAGCGGGAGTTTCGCGCCCTCGCGGGCGATGTCGAGATCGGCACCCGCAACATCAAGGTGGCGCTTCGGCGTCTGCGGAAGTTCGTTCGAGGCGGTGCCGAAGAGGAGTTCGATCTCGATGGAACGGTCCGGGCCACCGCCGACAATGCGGGCTGGCTCGATATCCGCATGCAGGCGGAGCGAAAAAACCGCGTCAAGGTCCTTTTGTTCTTTGATATCGGCGGTTCGATGGACAGCCATGTCCGAGTATCCGAGGAGCTGTTCTCGGCGGCGCGGTCGGAATTGAAACATCTAGAATATTTCTACTTCCACAACTTTCTTTATGAACGTGTGTGGCGCGAGAACCGCCGCGGGTATAACGAATGGATACCCACCTGGGAAGTCCTCAATACCTACGGTCCGGACTTCAAGGTGATCCTCGTCGGTGACGCGACGATGAGCCCGTTCGAGATCACGGAGGCGGGCGGTTCCATCGAGCACTGGAACGAGGAATCCGGAGAGATTTGGCTGCGCCGGCTGCTGGCCTGCTATCCCGATGCGGTCTGGATTAACCCCGTCCCGGTCGAGCGGTGGATGTCGACGCCGTCCTTGCGTCTGACTTATCAGATCATGTCGCGGCGGATGTATCCGCTGACGCTGGAAGGCCTCGATTCGGCAATGAACCTGCTACGGAGGGGAATCCGATCGCTGGCGCAGCGCTGACTCAGTCGGTCTTGCCGGCGTTCACATGACCGCAGGCCGGGCAGGTCCGCGCTTCGATACTGCCGTAATAGGCATCGAAGATCGGCGGAAAGTCGTCGACGATGCTTGCGAGGCGGAAGGCGTGACGGTGGACCCGCTGCTGACAGCTCTCGCAATACCACTCGAACGCGTCGAGCAGTCCATCGGGCCTCTGCCGTTCGATGACCATCCCGATCGTGCCCTCCGGGCGTTGCGGCGAATGGGGCACATGAGGAGGAAGGAGCAGGATTTCGCCCTCGCGGATCGGCAGGTCCTTGAGCGCGCCGTCCTCGCGCACGCGCAGCACCATATCCCCTTCGATCTGATAGAAGAACTCTTCGAGCGGATCGACATGGTAGTCGTCCCGGCGGTTGGGGCCGCCGATCACCGTGACGATGAAGTCCGTGTCCTCCCAGATCTGAGCGTTCCCGACCGGCGGTTTCAGCAGATCCCGATGGTCGTCGATCCAGGATTTGAGATTGAACGGTACGAGTTGGCTCATGGCATGTCTCCATGGGTCCCAATCAAAAGCCGGACGATCCGTATATTGCCGACATCCTTCGTCCGCGCCTCAGGCGAGCGCCGTGCATTCGATCTCGATATCGAACTCCCACGGCCAGGAGCCGACGGTGGCGAATGTCCGCGCCGGTGGCGCCTCGGTGAAATAGCGGCCGTAGATCTCGTTGACGGTCGCGTAATAGGCGCTGTTGGATATGAAGATGGTCACCTTGCATACCTTCTCCAGGCTGGAGCCGGCCCGTTCGAGAACCGTCTTGAGGTTCTCCATGACGCGCTCCGTCTGACTGACGATGTCTCCCCGCTCCATCCGGCCGGTCGTCAGATCGATCGGCGGGGTGCCGGAGACGAACACGAAGCCGTTCGCCCGTATCGCGGGGGAGAGCGGTACCTTCGCCGCTTCGAGGGCCTCGGAGAGCCCGGGGACCGCTATCGCGTCTCGCTTCATGGTTTCGGCCTCCGATCAGCGCTTGGAGCGGGCGCGGCGTGGTAGAAATCGGCGGGAAGGGCGTCCAGGATCGGTCCGATCGACCGTGACGCCGCCAGCATTTCGCCGCTCCGATGATCGACGAGACGGTAGGCCCCGTCTTCGATACGCTCGATGCGGTAGCAGGCATAGGGCGTTTGGGAACGGTCGCCGGAAAAGACGACGAAGCGGTCGGCTCCCGGCAGCGTAGACCGTTCGCAACGATACCAGCGATGCATGAGCTTCAGCTTGCCGGCGAGGGCCGCGATCCTCGCGATGTCGCGGTCCGTGAACCGGGCGAGGTCGAGGATAACGACATTGTCCGGCATATCGGCGTCGAAACTCCGGCACGGCGGTTTCCCAATCGGCGGGAGCATATCGCCGCCGCCGCTTCGCGTCTCGGAGTCGGGCGTCCGGGCGCCGCTTGCCGAGAGACCAGCAGGACCCCGGCGGTCGCCCCGCCGGGGTCCTGCATCGACTGGCGGCTCGCCGAGCCGGCGCGCCGCGATTCTGGCTCCCCGGGCCGGACTCGAACCAGCGACATGGTGGTTAACAGCCACCCGCTCTACCAACTGAGCTACCGGGGATCGGAATATCGGACCGGATGCCCGACATCGAAAACGAATTATAGAGACCGACCGCTCGCGCCGCCAGTCGCGGGGCCGTCCCCCGACGATTTGCCGTGGAGCTTGCCGGATGCGCGCGCGGGTCCCCACCGGGCGCTTGTTTCTATGCAAGAGGGCGGTGGCTCTACCCGCAATGAGCGTTTCAGACGGATGCGGGACGGCGCTCGGTCGGGATCCCCGTTCTCCGGCGGATCCTGGAGCGCAGACGTTCTTCCCGCACTTTCGGATTGGCGACCGGGGAACGGCTCGACCAGCGCGCCGCCAACCATACCTCTTCCTTTCACATGTCCTGAACGAAGACAGCGGAAACGGCGCAGGCGGCTGAAGAACGCCTTCTTCCATAATAGATATCTGTTCCTCAATGCCGGGATCGGTCGTCGAACACGTCGGAGAGGGACGGGGCGTCGATGGCGGCGTCGAACCATGCCTCGATCCGGTCGAGAGCCCGCGCCGGCAGCGGACCGAACCGGCGCTCCAACAGTCGCACCAGCCCCGCGACTCTTCCTCTGGCTTCGCCCTCGGTGATCCCTGCAGCCCTTCCCTCGGCTCTGCCCCGCCCGATCAGCTCCTGCGCAAGCTCTCCCATCACCGCATCCCATCGCTCCGGCTTCGCCGCCCGCGCCGCCGCCTCCAGATCCCGATACGCGACATCCCACACCTGGACAATATACCCCAACGCCTGGCGCTCGAACGTCGAACCGTCCCGAAGACCGCGCAGAATCCGCTCCAGAACCGCAGCCCCGAACGCCCGCGAAACGCGTAGCGCAGCGCCCCCAGACCCGACCACAGCTCGTCGTTCCGCGACAGCCCGTCCAGAGGCAGCGCCCCAGATCCTGCAGCGACCTACCCGGGACGGCGTTCAGGCGGCGCTTCGCATATCTTCGTAATGACTGCGCACGGCCTGTGACGCGTTGTAAAGCGGCACGTGCCCGCGCATCAGTATCTGGGCGCTGCGCATATAGGATGCCGCCGATATCTCGGGCGCGTCGCCGCTGCGGCCGGTGATGGCGACCTCGATCACTCCGGCAGGGTTGGCGATCCTCACCCGATGCTCGCGTGCCGCGCTGCCAAGCGCGTCGAGGCCGGCGGCGGTCCCATGCGCCACGGTACCCTCGATCAGGCAGGCGGCGGCGAGACAGGCGCCGCCGGTCACCGCCATCGCGCGGTGGCAGGTCTGCGGGGTGAAATAGCGCGCGGTCACGTTCGCGTCCGCCGCCCTGCGCGGGTCGGGGGGCGCGATCAGGCAGACCTTCGGAATGGTCTCGCTGTCGGCGAGATCCTCGGGGGTCATTCTGCTGCCGTCCTTGGCGAGGCCCATCTTCAACCCCGCCGCGACCCAGAGCGGGCGCAGCAGGGCGCGGAGCGCGGCGTCCGCTTCCAGGGCGTCGGGCGGCTCCTCGCCGGTCAGGCCGACATCCGAGGCGCGGACGATGACCATAAGCGTTGCGACATCGACGCAGGAGACCTCGATGCCCCGGACGACGTCCGTCCGTGCCCCGGTCGGAAAGAGGCGGCCGGTCACCGCCCCCGCCGGTGCGTCCAGCGACAGCGACACGCCCGGCCACGCGCCGAGCACGCCCGGAATCTCGGTGTCCGCCACGAGCGGTCGCCCGGGCTCCGGCATCTCCAACCGCGCCTCGGTGATCACCGCGGTGTTGGTGTTGTGGATGCGGATCCGGTTTTCGCCCGGCCGGGGCTTCAGCAGCCCGATCTCGACGGCGACGATGGGCAGCGCCGCCGTCATGTTGCCGCAGTTCACGCTCCAGTCGATCGCGCTCTTGTCGGCGGCGAGCTGGGCGAGGGTGGAGTCGATATCGGCGCTGCTCCGGGTCGGCGGCCCGATGAGAAAGACCTTGTTGCTGGTGCTCACCCCCCGGCCGAGCCCGGTGAGCTGCCGGTTTCCAGGGGCGTTCCCGGCGAGAGGCACGCCCATGATGTTGCGGATGATCTCCGCCCGCAGTGCATGGGGCGCAGGCATCCGACGTTCGTCGAGGACGATTCCGGTGGACGTTCCGCCGCGCACATGATGGACAGGAATCTCGAGCAGCCCGCGGTGGAATCTCGGTGTCAGTTCCATGGATGGCCTGCCGGTGCGATGAAGCGGTGAGGTATCCTATTCCGACGCCCGCCTCCCGGCCAGCCGGGCGACCTCGGTGTCGGATAGCGATTATCATTTTGGCGTCCCGGCAGGCGGCTTCCGCCGGCATGACCGCCCGTTTCTCGAGAATGCCCCCCCCTCAAGGGAAGAGGAATAGGAGACGGAAGAATCGCTCCGTCCTTGCCCGCTGGAGGCGGCCGACGAGCGCGAGAGGCCGACCGTACCGTCACCATCGACGATCCGACGACCGGAGTAGTCAGGGGCGGCCGGGCGGCGCGTAACGGATGACCCTCTGATCGATGGCGCCGAAGATCGACCGGCCGTTCCGATCCAGCATTTCGATCCGCACGCGGTCGCCGAACCGCATGAAAGGCGTGCGCGGCGCACCATCTGCAATGGTCTCCACCATGCGGAGCTCGGCGAGACACGCAGAGCCCGCCGACCGGTCATGGTTGGAGATCGTCCCCGTCCCGAGGATCGTGCCGGCGCCCAGATTGCGACTCCTGGCGGCATGGGCGATCAGACGGGGCAGGTCGAAATACATGTCCGTCCCGGCGTTGGGACGACCGAGCGGCCGGCCGTTCAGCGAGACGCGCATGTCGAGCGTGACCTTGCTTCCGTCCCAGCCCTCTCCCAGCGCGTCCGGAGTCGCGAAGACCGGCGAGAACGAAGTGGTCGGCTTGCCCTGCAGGAATCCGAATCCCTTGGACAGTTCGTTCGGGATCAGGTTGCGTAGGCTGACATCGTTGCAGAGCCCGATCAGCTTGATGTGGCCGGCCGCGTCCGCCGCATCGACCCCCATCGGGACGTCATCCAGGATCGCGACGATTTCGGCTTCCATGTCGATGCCCCAGCTTTCGTCTGCGAGCGCGATGTCGTCGCAGGGACCGATGAAGTCGTCCGACGCGCCCTGATACATCAGAGGGTCGTTGCGCAGGCGGTCGGGAAGCTCGGCGCCGCGCGCCTTGCGCACCAGCTCGACATGGCTCAGATAGGCGCTCGCGTCGATCCATTGATAGGCGCGGGGGAGTATCGCCGAGCACCGCTCCGGCGCGAACGGGACGCCCTCGACGGCCCCGTTCTCGAGCGCTTGCGACAGGTCTCGCAGGCGCGGTTCGCATCGCTGCCAGTCGTCGATCGCCGCCTGCATGGTCGGCGCGATCGGGGTCGCGGCGGCCGCCCGATCGAGGGCCTCGTCGACCACGACGAGACGGCCGTCCCGACCCTCCTTGAACGTCGCGAGCTTCATGAACGCTTCCTCCTCTACTGCATGCCGGCCCGTTCAGCGCCCGAGACCGGGCAGCCAGATCGCTATCGGCGGAAAGACGATGATCGCGGCGACGACGAGGACCGCGCAGGCCATGAACGGGATGGCGGCGATACAGATTTCGCCGAAGCGTGTTCCGGCGGGCGCGACCCCCTGCATGACGAACAGCAGCAGGCCGAACGGCGGCGTCGTGAAGCTGATTTCCATCGCCAGAAGCATGATGACCGCGAACCAGATCATCTTCATCTCGCCGGCGACGCCGAAATCGAGCCCGGCGACGATCGGAAAGAAGATCGGGACGGTGAGGAGCATCATCGCGAGTTGGTCCATGAACATGCCGAGGATCAGCAGGATCCCGAACATGATCAGCAGCATCGAATAGCCGGAGAGGCCGAAACCGACGACCCAGTCGATGAGCTGGACGCTCGCTTGCGATGCCGCGAGCACGTTGCTGAAAAGCGACGAGCCGAAGAGGATCAGGAGGGCGATCACGGTCACCCGGCAGGATCCCCAGAGCGATTTCCAGAGGGCGGTGCCGAAATCGCCCCAGAACGCTAGCGCCGCGGCGAAGTCCCGCCGCGCGGCCGCGATGTCGCCCGCCGAGGCGGCGAGCGCGGCTCGGAAAAGAGGGACGGCGAACAGATAGGCCACCGCGAGCAGCATCACCCCGACCGAGCCGTAGGCCGCCGACTCGGACGGTGTCGCGATACCGAACATGATCAATGCGACGACCATCGCGATGATCGAGATCATCGGAACGACATCGACCACGAACAGCCGCGCGCGCGCGCCCCAGGACACGGAGTCCACATCGTAGGCGGGGGCCGCGTCCGGATCCAGGGTGGCGCGCACGAAGATCAGAATCGCGTAGAGAATGGCGAGCAGGATGCCCGGCACGATGCCGGCCACCAGCAGCTTGCCGATGTCGATCTCCGCCAGCGTGCCCAGCAGGACCGCGAGCGCCGACGGCGGAATGAGCATCGCGAGTCCGCCGGTTCCCAGGATGGGACCGATCGACATGCTCTTCTTGTAGCCGCGGCGGGTCATTTCCGGGACCATGAGGGTCCCGAGCAGGGCCGTGCTTCCCATCGACGAGCCCGAGAGTGTGGCGAACGCGGTCCCGCCGGCGACCGTCACATAGGACAGCCGGGCCGGAACGCGGCCCATCAATCGCTCGACGGCGTTGAACATCCGGTTGGCGAGGCCGGTATGAAAGAACAGCTCGCCCATGAGTACAAACATGGGAATGGGAACGATCGCGAAGTTCGCCATATTGGCGAACGCGTTGTCGGTGAGTTGAAAAACGCTCGCTTCGAGGTTGCGATCGAAGTCGCCGAAGCGGCCGAACAGGAAGAAAGCGGCGACGGTGTTGACCAGAACGAACGCGATTCCGACCGGGAAGCCGATAAACATCAGGGCGAGGATCGAGCCCAGCAGCGTCCCGAGAACCCAATACCATTCCATCTAGTGGCCGATTCGCTTGTGGCGGCTCATCGGTCGAGCATGTCGACCGAAACCCTATCGGCTTTCGGTCGACATGGCGGCCCGCTGCTCTTCCAGCTCGGCGCGCTCGCTGGCGATGCCGGCGACGCCGCCATGCATAGCCGAAGGGGTAAAGACGTACCGAAGAAATTCGATGCCCATCAGAAGGAAACCTATGGAAAAAGCGACGGTCGTGATCCAGCGCGGAACGTCGAGTTGGGAACGCACCTCGTCATAGGTCAGATTGACATAGTCCCAATAGGCCATGTGGCCGCTATACCAAGCCCAGATGATGCAGACGGCCCCGCAGACGCCGACGATAAGCCGGGACAGGCGGGTTCGCCAATTCGGCGCCAGGGCCGCCGTCAGCATCTCAATATAGACATGGCTGCGATGGCGAATCAGCCAGGGAGATCCGAGGAACAAGGTGTAGATGAAACCGTATTCGATCAGCAGAAACGCATAGGGGGAGTAGGCCCAGCCCGCGCTCCGGAAGACCGTGAGATAGACGATCATCAGCAGCATGGCGCCGATATAGAGCGCCGCCGCCGCCATGAGCAGCCAGAGCAGCCGACCCCAAGCGCGGTCCAAACGATGTATCAAGGAACGCAATGCGGGTTGAAAGAACGGCCCTGGGCGGCAGCCCCGGGCCGTTCCCTCCTTTTTCGGTTGCCGCTATTCCTGGAAAAGGCCGCGCAGCTTCGCGAGATGCGCGCTGTCGCGCCCCGCCTTCTCCAAGCGCGTCGCCATGCGTTCATAGGCCGAATCGACGGCGATCTCGAGATAGGCCTCGGGATTGGGTACGGTGAAGAACTTCATGCCGTTCTTTCCGAGAGCCGCCCGCTCCTCGTTCTCCATATTCTGCAGCACCGCATGCGCGCGGACTTCCTCGGCGATGACTTCGTTCTGGACCAGGCTCCTGAGTTCGGCAGGAAGCTTGTTCCATCTGTCGAGATTGACGATCCAACCGATATCCGTCTGATAGAAGTCCGGCTGTACCGCATTGCGCAAGAACTTGTCCCATTTCAAGTCGGAGAGACCGATGGTCGCCCAAGCGCTGGCGTTGACCACGCCCTTTTCGAGGGCCGAATAGACTGCCGTTGCGGCGAGCGAATGAGTCGAGGCGTTGAGCGCGCGGAAAAACGCGCCATAGATCGGGTTATCCCGGAGTTTCACCCCCGTGAGATCGAGCAGTCCATCGGCGGTCCATTTAGGTTCGTCTTTCATGTAAATGCGGAAATGTCCGCCTGATGAAGTCCAGCCCAGATATTTCAAATTATAATGTTTATGATGGAGATCGTCCATCATCTTGGTGCCGCCGTTCGCCCGGACTTTGGCGGCGGTGGAGTTGGACGTCGAGATGACCTCGTTCTCGGGAATCGACCGTGCGTAGAACGCCGACGGCGTGCAGGCGATATCCACGCGTCCGCTCTTTACCGCCGGGGGCTGCTGAAACATCTTGATCGAGTTGAACGGGAGCACGTCGATCTTGAGCTTTCCTTTGGCCGCTTCGTCGATCCGGCCGGCGAGCTGTTTGCACATCTTGGTGTAGATGAGCTGATCGGGGAACGGGTAGACGAGCGACAACGTCTCCGCGGCATCAGCTTGCTTGAACGGCGGCACTCCGACCAGGAGAGCTGCCCCGGCGGCCAGCGCCGCGACGGCTGCAATCTTCACGACCATGTTTCCGAATCTCCTTCCCAGGCTCCTGCATTTGTCCGCCGCGCGAGCGACGCGGTCGACTCCTGGGTCGTCGCCGTCGCGCGTGCGGGGTTCATACTGTTCGCAGGGTCCGGCGAACGCAAACGAAAACCGCCGCCCCGCCGCCTTCGCGCCGGATCGGGTCAATCGAGGGGGATTTCGGCGATCAGGAGAGGAGAGGCTGCCGGTTCCGGGGTTTCTTCCATGTCGACGAGAGCGATCTCGTCCGGATCCGGCGGCCCCGGCGGGGGAATGCTCGCGACGAGGCGCGGCGCGCCACCGCCGCTTCCTTCGAACAGCGGGGCCAGAGCGGCCGCAGTGGCGAGGAGCGCCGCGGCGGATGCGGCGAACGCGAAGCGAAGCGCCGGGCGGCCGGGCCGCGCCGCCACGGGGGCCATGGCGAGGACGCGGCCGCGCAGCGCCGCGCTCGGGACGGGCGCCCGGAGCTCCGACAGCGCGCCTTCCAATCCGTTCGCGTCGGGACCGTACAGTTCCTCGGTCATCGACGCTCCCTCCGCAGGCCGTCCGCATGGGGGCCGAGCACCGTTCGCAGGGATCTGCGCCCTCGGGCGAGCAGCGACTCCGCGGCGTGTTCGCTGATACGCATTATCCCTGCCGTCTCGCGCAGCGTGCATCCGAGACAATAGACCAGGATCAGGGCCTCCCGCTGACGTTCGGGCAGCGCCCGCAACCCGCGCTGGACGATGCGGCGCGTGTCGAGATTGTCCTCCAGACGCGTGTGGAAGTCGACGACCGCCGTGTCCCCCGCCTCGATCGCGTCGTCGAGGGGCACGCCGGGCTTCCGCGCCCGGAGCCGGTCGATGCATAGATTGCGGGCGACATGGAACAGCCATGTGCGGAGGGCGGCTCCGCCGGCCTGCCAGTCGCCCGCCTTGCGGGAAAGGCGCAGCATCGTTTCCTGGGCAACGTCCTCGGCCTCTGTCCGGTCGTCGAGCCGATGCCAGGCGAACGCCACCAGCGGTGCTAAATGGCGGTCGACCAACGCTCTCCAGGCGGCGATCTCGCCGTCCGCTGCGCGGCGAACGAGCGCGTCATCGGAACCGTCGTCCATGCGTCCAGGCGTCGACCCGACCGGGAGGGGTTATCAGCGCTGGCCGCGTCGGTGCCTCGGGCCGCGCTGCCACGCGGGAATTTCGTTCTTGTCGATCGCGCCGTCGGCATTCCGGTCGTAGCGCCGCGCCCAGCGCTCCGACGGGGCCTTGATCTCCGAAGCGGTCAACGAGCGGTCTCCATCCGCGTCCATCAGATCGAAGGTGGAGACTGCTCCCAGTTGAAGGAACCAGCGGCCACGCCGGCGAAACTCCTCGACGGAAAGCTTCCCGTCTCCGTCGAGGTCCGCCGCCGCGATCAGGCGGCCCTGTTCGGCGGCGATCTCGGCCATGGTGATTCTGCCGTCGGAATCGGTGTCGAGGAGGCGGAGCATGTGATGGGTGCGATGCCGGACGCCGGCCTCCCGGTGCCCGTGGTCCCGCGCTTCGCTTCCGCGCGTCTGTGCAGTTGCCGGGGTAGCCGTCAAGCCGGCGGCGACGATGGCTGCGGCGCCCAGGACGCCTGTTGCGATTCGATTTCTCATGTTCGGTCCTCGTTCGAGTCGGTCGATCCGTTTCTGGCACGGTGCGGGTCGCGGATTTCCGTCGCCGGCGGCGGGCCTCGGCGAGTCCGCAATCGCTGGAATATCGACAATGTATTGGCATCCCGCGGCTTTGGGGCTTAGCATCCGCCCCATCCCCTCGGGTCAGGCATGGAGAGACAGAATGGCCGACGATATGGGCAACGTGATCGGCAAGGTCGCCAGCGACGGCGGGGCGCACCGTCTCGAGAACGAGCTTCGCATCCCCTACGGCGATCTCCGCGAATGGCTGGAGGAAGCGGAAAAGCTGGGCGAGGTCAAGCATGTCAGGGGCGCGAACTGGGAGCGGGACATCGGCATGGCGGCCGAGGTGGTCCTGCATGACGAGAAGGCGCCCTGCGTGGTCTTCGAGGACGTGCCGGGTACGATCGAGGGCTCGCGGGTCCTGACCAACTTCTTCGCCTCGAAACGGATGAACATGACGCTCGGCTTTCCCGCCGGGCTCAGCAAGATCGAACTGACCGACGCTTTCCGGGCCAATTACATGGAGGATCTCAGACAGATTCCCCATGTCATAGTTGGGGATGGGCCGGTCCTGGAGAACGTTCTCGAGAGCGACGATGTCGATGTCGAGGCTTTCCCGACGCCGCTCTGGCATGACGAGGACGGCGGGCGCTATATCGGCACCGGCAGCTACAACGTGACCCGGGATCCAGACACCGGCTGGATCAATATCGGAACCTACCGTGTCATGATCCACGACAAGCGCTCGGTCGGGTTCTATATCTCGCCGGGCAAGCATGGCCGCATCCATCGCGACAAGTATCAGCAGCGGGGCGAGAGGATGCCGGCGGTGATCGTCTGCGGCGGAGACCCGATGACCTTCCTCATGGGCTGTTCGGAGGTGCCGCCCGGCGTCTGCGAGTTCGATGTCGTCGGCGGGTTCCGCGGCGAGCCGATGCGGGTGATAGAGGGCCGGCACACCGGGCTCCCGTTTCCCGCCGACGCCGAAATCGTGCTCGAAGGGTTCATCGAGCCGGACAATATGAAGGAAGAGGGGCCGTTCGGCGAGTGGACGGGCTATTACGGCTCCAGGATGCGCCGCGAACCCGTCATGGACATCAAGGCGATCTATTACCGCAACAACCCGATCCTGCTCGGCTGCCCGCCACAGCGGCCGCCGGACGAGCTCGCCCGCTATCGCGCCGTGACCCGGTCGGCATTGCTCAAGGAGAACATCGCCAAGGCCGGCGTTCCCGATGTCACCGCGGCCTGGCTGCACGAGGTCGGGACGGCGCGGATGCTGGTCGCGGTTTCGATCAAGCAGCGCTATCCGGGCCATTCGAAGCAGGCCGGACACATCGCCTGCCAGTGCCATGTCGGCGCCTATGCTGGCAAATACGTCATCGTCACCGACGAGGACATCGATGTCTCCAACCTGGAGGAGCTGATTTGGGCGATGCTTACGCGTTCGGATCCGGCCACGTCGATCGACATCATCACCAACGCCTGGTCGACCCATCTCGATCCGCGTATCCCGCCCTGGGAAAAGGAAAAGGGCAATCTCACCAACAGCCGGGCGATCATTGACGCCTGCCGGCCGTTCCACTGGAAGGACGAGTTCCCGCCGGTCAACGCGCCGCCGCCCGAGCTCGCGCGCGAGGCCCGCGAGAAATGGGGCTGGCTCTGCGAATAGCCTCCGGCGGGCCGCGGGCCGATCGCAGCGCGCCGGCGAACCGGCCGTGACTCGGCGCAACGACGAGATCCAGACCGATCTCCGCGCCTTTCTCGACGCGGTCTCCGCGAGCGGCGAGGTGAGGCATGTCCCCGGCGCCCATTGGGACCGCGAGATCGGCGCCGTCACCGAGCTGCTCTACCGCGAGAGGGTGGACAAGGCGCCGCTGCTTCTGTTCGACCGGGTGCCGGGCTATCCCAAGGGCATGCGCTGTCTCTACGGGATGCTCGCCTCTCCGCTCAGGCTGGCGCTGGCCCTCGGTCTGGATCGAACGCAGTCGGGCGACCGGCGGGCGATGCTCGACGCCTATCGGCGGAGGATCAAGGCGCACGACCCGATTCCGCCGCGCTGCGTCGAGACCGGCCCCGTGTTGGAGAACATCGACCGGGACGAGGAGGTCGATCTCCTGAAGTTTCCGGTTCCGATCCATCACGAGCAGGATGGCGGACGCTATATCGGCACGGCCTGCGGCGTCGTCACCCGCGATCCCGACAGCGGCCGGATCAATGTCGGCACCTACAGGGTGCAGGTGAACGGGAAAGACCTAGCCACCTCCTATATCTCCAACGGGAAGCAGGGCCGCATCCACCGCGACAAGTATCTCGCCGCCGGCAGATCCTGCCCGATGGTCATCATCGTCGGGATCGACCCGGCGACCTATGTCGCGGCGCGCTACACTCTGTCCGATTCGATTCCCGAGTTCGACTGGGCTGGCGGGCTGGCGGGCCGCGCCGTCGATTGCGTCGCCGGCGAGCTCACGGGTCTGCCGTTTCCCGCCAACTCGGAGATCGTCCTCGAGGGCGAGGTCTCGCCCGAGGAGACCGCGATGGAGGGTCCGTTCGGCGAGTGGACCGGCTATTACGCCGGCGCCGCCAGGGAGGAGCCGCTGCTCCGCATCAAGCGCGTATATTACCGCAACGATCCGATCCTGACCTGCGCGGCGAGTCAGAAGCCGCCCCATTCCCATCTGTTCGAGCGGTGCTTCATCCGATCGGCCGGTCTGCTCGACTCTCTGGAGGGCGCCGGCATCCCGGACGTGAAGGGCGTCTGGGTCCATCAGGGGGGCGCCGGCCGCACCTTCGTGGCGATCGCGATCAAGCAGCGCTATTTCGGCCACGCCAACCAGGTCGGGCTGGTCGCCTCCCAGGTCAACCCGACCGGCTATGTGGGGCGCTACGTGGTCGTCGTGGACGACGACATCGACCCGACCGACATCCACGACGTGATCTGGGCGATGGGGACGCGATCGGATCCGAAGACGGACTTCACGATTCTCGACCGCAACTGGTCGTCGCGGCTCGACACCATGGTGACCGACGAGCGGCTCTACAACTCGCGCGTGGTGATCGACGCCTGTATTCCGTTCGAGCGGCTGGACAGCTTTCCGAGTGTCGCGCAGACCTCGCCCGAGCTCGCCGCCGAGATGCGTCGGAAGTTCGCCGGCGCGTTTGACTGATCCGCGTCGGGCTTTTCACCCGAAATTGAGGCCTCCGTCGGCCTGGATGATCTGGCCGGAGATGTAGGAGGCGTCTTCCGAGCAGAGGAACAGCATCGGCTTGGCGAGGTCCTCCAGCCGCGTCGAGCGCTTGACGACCTGCTGCACGACGAAGCTCTCGAACATGTGCTCGGGCACCGACGGGCGTTCGATCTCCGTCCTGGTCACGCCGGGCCAGAACGTGTTCACGGTGATGTTCCATGGGCCGAGCTCGCGCGCCATCGACCGGGTCATCCCGATCACGGCGGATTTCGACGTGACGTAGTGGAGATAGTTCGGCGGCCCCGATCTGACCGTGCCGGATGTGACGTTGACGATCCGCCCCCAGCGCGCCGCCTGCATCGCCGGGACCACGGCGCGCGCGCACAGGAACGCGCCCGTGACGTTCACGTCCATCGCGGCTTTCCACTCGTCCACCGGCAGTTCCCAGAAGGGTGCCATGGTGATCCGCGAGAACAGGGCCGCATTGTTGATCAGGCAGTCTATGCGCCCGAAGGCGGTCAGCGTCCGCTCCGCCATCGCCAGGGTCTGGCCGGGGTCGCCGACATCGGTCTCGACGGCGAGCGCGCGGCCTCCCTTGGCTTCGATCTCGGCCTGGACGCGCGCGCCGTTTTCGCCGTCGACCTCGGCAATCACCGGGATCGCGCCCTGGGCCGCGAAATGATGCGCGTAGCCGCGCCCGATCGCCTGGCCGCCGCCGGTGATGACGACCACGCGATCCCGCAGGCCGGCATGGGTCGCGGACATGTCGACATCGATATCCATCCCGTCCCTCCGCCGTTGCTCCGAGACTATCCCATCCGAGCCGTTCGATCGAGGAGTGGAAGAGGCCGTCGTCGCAACCGACCGGATTCGCGTTCCGATGGAACCGCCGCCGTCACATCGCGGCTGCAAGACAGCCCCCGACATCTCGCGTGGCCGGTACCAGAGGGGGAGCCGTTCAGCGGATCGAGATGCCGCGCCACATCCTATTCCTATCGGCGCCGCTTGCGTTTTCGGAGCCTTGATGCATTCGCGGTGGAAGCGGCTTGCGTTCGCGGCTTGCGCAGGTTTCTCGTGTAGCCGCAGTCCGGGAAGTTCGAGCAGCCGAGGAAGCGGCCGAACTTGCCCATTCTGGCGTTCAGCCAGCCGTCGCAGACCGGGCAGGCCTCGATTGCCCCGCCGCAGTCGCGGCAGCGATAGGCCTCGCCGGACCTGACGGGAAGGCCGGTCCCGCAGCGGGGGCAGGAACGCGCCGTGTGCTCGCAGAGCGGAAAGTTCGAGCAGCCGTAGAAGACGTTGCCGCCGCGAGTGTTTTCCCGGCGTTCCAGCCGGCCGCCGGTGCATCGCGGGCAGGGTACGTCGCCCTTCGGCGGACGGCCGAATACCTCGAC
The DNA here is from genome assembly GCA_963422565.1 of Alphaproteobacteria bacterium. GTDB lineage: Bacteria > Pseudomonadota > Alphaproteobacteria > MPNO01 > MPNO01. The sequence goes on from OY730228.1 coordinate 248,166, forward strand.
GTCGTATCCGCCGTCGATCAGCTCCGTCACGAACTCCGAAGGCGAGCCGCCGTCGGCAAGCAGGAAGACCTGCCGTCTCGCCCGGGTGAGGGCGACATAGAGCAGGCGCCGCTCCTCGGCGTTCGGATGGGCTTCGGGCGCCGCCAGAACGAGATCGAGTAGCGGGTCGTCGGCTATCTCGGCGGGGAACCCGTGCTTTCCCGAACACAATCCCAGGACCACCGCATAGTCGGCCTCCAGACCCTTCGAGCGGTGCACAGTCATCCAGGTGAAGCGAAGGCCGGGATACTGCTTCGGAAGCGCGTCCAGATTGCGGGGCCGCAGATGCCGGTAGCGGCCCAGCAGCAGCACCTCCGACGTTCCGTCGTGCCGGCGGGCATCCTTCGCGATCCGGTCGAGCGCCTCCTTCAGAAGCGAGAGATCCTGCTCGCCGGGGAGCCCGACATATACCGCAGGCCGGTCCGCCTTCCGCGTCGTGCGGACCGTCTTGCGGATTTGCGCCGGGTTGCGCAGCACGAAGTCGGTGGCGACCGCGGCGATGCGGTCGGCGCAACGGAAGGTGGTCGCGAGATCGATGCGCTCGAACGCGCCGAAACGGTCCCCGAACTCGCGCATGACGGCGATGTCCGAGCCGCCGAACCGGTAGATCGCCTGCCAGTCGTCGCCGACCGCGAACAGCTGCGCCCCCGGCGCGCTGTCGAGCAGCGCCTTCAGCAGCCGCGCGCGGGACGGCGAGATGTCCTGGAACTCGTCGACCAGAATGTATCCGAACGGGCTGCGGTAACGCCCGGTCTCCACCAGATCGGTCGCCCGGCCGATCATGTCGTGGAAGTCGATCTCGCCCGAGCGGGCGAGCGTGTCCTGGTAGCGCTCGAAGATCGGCCGGAACACCGCAAGAAACACCTCCGCCCGCTTCCGGTCCGGGTGGCTGCGGGCGCGTTCGGCGATGTCGGCAAAGGACAGCCGGCTGCCCTTGAAGTGCTGCAGAAAGGTCGCGGCCAGCTGCGTGAACGGATCGATGCGGCCCTGTAGCTTGAGAACGGCAAACACTTCCTCGCGCGGGATCGGCGAAAGAGGCACGCCGTGGGTCGCGAGCTTCTCCGTCAGGTTGCGGAGCAGTTTGCCCTCGGCCTGTTCGTGACTGAAGGTTTCGATCAGGACGGTGCCGTGCCCGGCATGGACGCCGCGCTTCCAGTCCATCTCCTGCCGATACTGCTCCCGGTCGACGAACGGCGCCGCGTTCCCCGCGGCGTCGATCCCGAAATGCTCGATATAGATGCCGTGTTCGGGAAGATGGAAGTCGGGCTTGTACTGGCGCTTCTCCGAGGTCGCCAGGTCGTGCTCGTAGGGGGCTTCGTACGCGTAGGCGACGCCGTTGAGGTAGAGGAAGTTCGCGATCTCGCATTCCTCGAAGCTGCGGACGGTCTCGCCCTTCAGCGAGCGGATGTCGGACTTTCGGATATAGTCGTAATACTCGCCCCAGTTCCTGAACTCGTGCGCGCTCCTGTATGGCGCGAACCCTGTCTGGAGCCATTCGCGCAGCGTGGTCGGGAATTCGCGATCGGCGCGCAGATCGTCCACGATACCCTTGAGCAGATCGAACAGCGCGCGGTCGTTCTCCGCCGCCGCGGCGAGCGCCGGGCGCTTCCCTTCGGCCTCGCCGATGATCGCCATGCCGAGGCTGTGGAAGGTGCGCACCGTCACATCGCCGGCAGTCGCGGCGCCGAGGCGCTTGCGTATCCTCTCCTCCATCTCCTTGCGGGCGTCGTCCGCGAAGGCCAGCAACAGCAGTTCGGACGGCTTGCGATATCCCTTCCGGACGAGCCAGCCGGTCTTGGCCACGATGACCGAGGTCTTGCCGCTGCCGGCCGCGGCGACCACGAGATTGCGCCGATCGTCGATCACGACCGCCCTGCGCTGTTCTTCCGTGAGCGGGCGGGCCTCGACCCGATCAAAGAAATTGCGCGAGCGGACCGGCTCGTTGACGACGAAAGCCCGGTTGGCCCTGGCCCGGGCTTCGTCCGGCGCTTCCAGAAACGCGAGGATGTCCCGGAGCATCCGGATCTCCGGGGCGTTCGACAGCGTTTCCGGCCACCGCGCCGCAAACCCGCCGGCGGCCGTTCGCGCCTGGGTCTCCAAGCCGCGAAGCGCATCGGCGGTGAGGTATTGTGGCGGATCGGCGAATTCGGCGATGCGGTCATGGACCGGTCGGAGCATAGCGGTCCGCGAGGCGACGGCCCGGCGCCACCAGTCGCATCTCGCCGTTTCAACCGATTGGGCCAGAGCGGCCGCGTCCGTTCGGGACAGGCCCGAAACATGCGAGCCGCCCGCGGCATGGCGGATCCGAATGCCGGAAAAGAGTCTGCCGCGCGCGATATCGACCGTTTCGATATCGCCCAACGATATGTACGTATAACGCCAACCGCAGGGCAGCCGAACCGTTTCCGCGTCCACCGATGCCGTCCTGGCATGCAGCGGATTCAGGATCCTGGCCAGCCAGGTTCGTTTGAATTCAAGCAGAGGACTCGCCGCCAGACTCGACCGACTTCCAGGTCGCCCAGCATGTGGCGATGTGGCGAAGGGATATCTCAACGTTCGCTTCCGGGCCATTTCGGGGGCACGCGTTTTCGATGCGGATCTTGTAGGTTTTGGGCTGTGGCGACGTCGTAGACCATCCGCAGATTGGTGTCGGGGAAGATGGTTTGGGTGGCGTTCGGTTCGCTCGCCGCATCGATCCGGCGGTCGCAGGCGGTGGATTGCCTTGTCGTAGGCCCCCCGCAGCGGGTTGACGACCTTGGCGCGCAGACGCGACGCCAGGGCAGCCCCTCTTGCAACCTGACGTGGTAGGTCTCGTACCTGCGGGGATCCTCTCCTTCGGCTACTTGTTCATCACCGACAGCCTCGGAGACGTCCAACCCCAACTCGAGGCCTGCGTCTCGCATTCGTCCGAACTCGGTCACGCGGAGCCGGTCGGGCATCGGATCGGGCGAAGGCGCGGTTTCCCTAGGCCGGCGCCCGATCCGATGCCCGGGCGAAGGCGGCCAGGACATCTTCCGATCGGATCGGCAGCCTGTTGAATTCCGCTCCCTGCGGCTTGAGAGCGTCCGAAATCGCATTGGCGACGGCGGCGGGGGGTGCGATGGCGCCGCCCTCGCCGAGCCCCTTCACGCCCAGCGGGTTCAACGGGCTCGGGCTTTCCTGGTGGACGACGACGATCGGTGGGGTCTCGGGCGCGGTCGGGAGCAGATAGTCGGCGAAGTTCGCGGTCAGGAGTTGACAGTCTTCGTCATAGACCAATGCCTCCATCAGCGCGCCGCCCAACCCCTGCACGAGCCCGCCCTTGACCTGCCCGTCGGCGAGAAGCGGGTTCACCAGGACGCCGGCGTCGTGGACCTCGACATATTTCTCGATGGAGATTCGCCCGGTTTCCGGATCCACCTCGACGACGACGGCGTTGGCCGCATAGGCCCAGGTCACCGTCGGGGGTTCGTAGTAGCTGGTCGCCTCGAGCCCGGCTTCGCTGCCGGGCGGCCGGCGGCTCAGCCAGCCGGGCGCGGCGGCGGTGGCGATGTCCTCGAGCCCGAGGGCCATCTCCGGCACCCCTTTGACGCCGACGGCCCCGGCCCGGAGCTCGAGATCGTCTTCGCCGGCTTCCAGGAGATGGGCGGCAACCGCGAATACCCGTTCCTTCACCTTCTCGGATGCCGCCTCGATCGCCATAGAGGAGGCGACGGTGCTGCGGCTCGCCAGCGTCCCGTAGCCCATGGTCATCGTCGCGGTATCGGCGAGACGGACCACGACATCCTCGATCGGGACGCGCCACGACTCGGCCGCGACCTGGGCGAAGATCGTTTCGTGGCCCTGGCCCTGCGGGCAGGCGCCGGTCGCGACGACGACCTTGCCTGAGGGGTCGATCCGCACCGTCGCGCCCTCGAACGGGCCGACCCCCGTACCCTCAGTGTAGCAGGCGAGGCCGAGGCCGAGATAGCGGCCTTCGGCGCGGGCGCGGGACTGCCGGTCGCGAAATCCGTCGAGCCCGCCGATCTCCTCCAGCGCGCGGTCGAGCGCCGCCGGATAGTTGCCGCTGTCGTACACCATGGGCGCGCCGTCGCGGTAGGGGAGGCCGACCGCATAGGGCATCCGATCGACGCCGATCATGTTGCGCCGGCGAACCTCCGCTGGATCGATCTCGAGAGCGCCCGCGACAAGGTCCATCATGCGTTCGGTCACCTGGACCGCTTCCGGTCTGCCGGCTCCGCGGTAGGGGGCGTTGGGGGCCTTGTTGGTCGTGACCAGGGCGATCCGACTCTCGAAGTTGGCGATGTCGTAAGGGCCCAGGAGATGGGAGGCCGTGTTGTAGGCGACCGCCGCGCCGACCGGCGAGTAGGCCCCGGAGTCGATCACGAACGCGTCGCGATAGGCGAGTATGCGGCCATCCTCGTCGAATCCCATCTCCGCATCGTGGATGTTGTCCCGCGAATGGGCCGCGTTCAGGATGTGCTCGCGACGGTCCTCGATCCATTTCACGGGCCGGCCCAGACGACGCGCCAGATAGGGAACGACGAGGTCTTCGGGATAGACATGGCCCTTGCCGCCGAACCCGCCCCCGACATCGGGTGCGACGACCCGGATCTTTTCCTCCGGGAGATCCAGGCAGCGAGCGATTTCCTTGCGGACCCAGTGGACGACCTGGGTCGACGACCAGACGGTGAGCGAGTCGGTTCGCCGGTCGTATTCGGCGAGCACGCCGCGGCATTCCATCGGCATCGCCGCATAGCGATGGTGAACGAAACGCCGCCGGATCCGATGCGGCGCGGCGGCGAGCGCGGCCGATACGCGGCCCTTCTCGACATGAAGTTCCGCCACCGCATTGGTCCCGAGATCGGGGTGGAGGACGGGCGCGCCCTCGGCACAGGCGGCCTCGGCGTCGGGCAATACCGGCAGCGGATCGAAGGCGGCGTCGATCGCTTCGACGGCATCTTCAGCCAGATAGCGGTTCTCGGCGACGACCAGCGCATAGGCCTCGCCGACATAGCGCAGCCGGTCGTCTGCGAGAATCCGCTGGGGCGGGAGGGTAATCCGGTGATCCACGCGCTCGGCCCAGCCCTTGGGGGCCGAGACCTGCATGCCGCCGATCGGCGGCAGCGTGCCCACGAGCTCGACGCCCGAGAGCGCGAGGATCACGCCGTCCGCGCGTCGCGCGGCCGACATGTCGATCGCGGCGACCCCGGCATGGGCGATCTGGCCCCGCGCGAACGCGACCTCCGCCATGCGCGGCAGCCGCATGTCGCCGACGAAGCAGCCCGCGCCGCGCAGCAGCCGGTCGTCCTCGCGGCGCGGGACCGAATGGCCGATATATCCGTCCGGAGACGCCTGCATGGCTTCCTGCCGTCCTCGCTTCTCTGCTCGGCTCAGAACTTCTGCCCGACGTCCCAGCGGATCACGAGCTTTTCCAGCCAGACGATCAGGGCGTAGAGGATCACGCCGACGACGCTCAACACGAAGATCGCGGCCATGAGCATCGGGGTATCGACATTGCCCTCGGAGAACACGATCAGATAGCCCAGCCCTTCCTGGGCGGTCACGAACTCGGCGACGATGATGCCGATCACCGCGAAGGTGATGCCGATCTTGAGACCCGAGAAGATGTAGGGCAGGGCGGTCGGAAACTCGATCCTGGAAAAGATCGTCCAGCGGCTCGCGCTGAACGACCGCGCCATCCGAATCATCACCGGGTCCGTGCTCTGGATGCCGGCGAAGGTGTTGACCACCATCGGGAAGAAGGCGATCACGAAGGCGAGCAGCACCCGCGACGTCGTCCCGAGCCCGAACCAGACGATGAACAACGGCGCCAGGGCGACCTTGGGCACCACCTGGAAGGCGATTACCAGAGGGTAGACGCCGACCCGGAAGAACCTGGAGAAGGCGAGCAGAATCCCGAGCCCGACGCCCACAGCCACCGCCAGCAGGAAGCCGTAGATGCATTGGACCGTCGTAGGCCAGCTATGGTCGATCAGCAGGTCGCGGCGTTCGACCATCACCTCGGCGACGCGGGCCGGCGTGGGCAGAATCGCCTCCGGTATCCGCAGGACCACCACGACGATCTGCCACAGGACGAGGATGGCGACGGAAATCAGCGCCGACGGCGCCAGGTTCCAGGCGTGGGCACCGATCCTGGCGAGCCGTCGGGGTTCCTGGCGATCGAGATCGGCGGCCATCGAAAGCGCCCTCCTCAGCCCTCTATCGCTTTACGAAGATCGGCTACGAATACATTGAATTCAGGGGTTTCTTCTATCTCCAATCTGCGTGGGCGCGGGAGGTCGATCTCGACGATCCGGCTGATGACGGCCGGCCGCGGCGACATCACGAAGACGCGGTCCGAGAGAAAGACGGCCTCCCGGATCGAGTGGGTGACGAAGAGGACGGTCTTCTGGAATTCCTCCCAGATGCGAAGGAGCTCCTGGTTCATCGCGTCCCGAGTCATCGCATCGAGTGCGCTGAACGGCTCGTCCATCAGCAAGAGGCTCGGGTTGTGGATCAGCGCCCGGCAGATCGCCACCCGCTGCTGCATCCCGCCGGAGAGCTCGCTCGGGAAGTTCCGCTCGAACCCGTCGAGACCGGTCGTCGTCAGGAGCTGGGCGGCGCGTTCCGCGTAGTCGGCGGTTCGGAGACCCAGGCTCTCGATCGGAAACAACACGTTTCGCTCGATCGTCCTCCAGGGCATCAATACCGGCGACTGGAACACGACCCCGGTGTCGCGCCTCGGTCCCGTGACCGGTTCGTCATGAATCCGGATGCTGCCGGCGCTGATCGGCAGCAGCCCGCCGACCGCCATCAGAAGGGTGGATTTGCCGCAGCCGCTCGGGCCCAGGATCGAGACGAAATCGCCTTCGGACACCCGCATGTCGACGCTGCGGATCGCCTCGATCTCTTCGCGCCGGGTCAGGTAGACCTTGCGCAGGCCGCGTATGTCCACGTGAGCTGCCATGCTCGGGGCCGGTTTTTCGGGGCGATCGTGAGCGCCGCCTGCCTCTCCGAGAGGCAGGCGGCTTCGTATCCTTGGACGCCCGGGCCGTCGCCGGCGGGGCGGCGGGTCAGGCGTTGCTCGGATCGAACTTGGCGTTGATCCGGTTGGCCTCGGCCCATTCTTCGGCGGACAGCTTGATCGTTCCGGCGAACGCGTTGGTAAACAACTTGGCGATGGGCGGTACGTCCTTGGCGTCCATGTACTTGATGACGACGTCGCGGGTCCTGGTCTGATCTTCTTCCGCCATATGGCCGAGGCCGTGGTCGCGCACTGCGGGTCCGAGCGAAAGGGCGTTGGTGTTCCCCGTATGGGTGAGCAGGAGCTGCTTGTCGCGCGTCTTGAGCTCCGGCTTTGCCTCGATCATGATATCGAGGCATTTCTCGGGCTCCAGGAGCTGCATCTTGAGGCCTTCCATCGCGCCGTCGACCATGTCCTGAACGAGCTTCGGTTCGTTCTTGATCATGTCCGAACGGGTGATCAGCCCGAGGTCTAGAGTCTGCAGCCCGAAATCGGCATAGAGAAAGTGCAGCGACGGGGTCTTCTGCGCGAGCGTCGCCGCGTTCGAGACATAGTAGGTGCCGGTGCAGTCGGCCTGCTTGTTGACGACCGTCGAGATGAGCTTGCTCGGATGGACGATGGTCTGCTTGACCTTCGACCGATCGATGCCGGCGGCCTTGGCGAAGCCGGGGAACATCACGGTGTCACCCGAGGCCGCCGCCTGGACGATATGGTTTCCTTCGAGGTCCTTGGCCGTGCGGATTCCCGAATCCTTCCGGCAGGAGATCGCGATCGGGCTGCGCTGAAGCTTCGCGCCGATGGCGACGGCGTCGAGCCCCTTGGAGACGCCGTTGACCATGACGCCGTAGCTCGCCTCGCCGAACATCGCCTTGCCGGCGGAGATGGTCTTGCAGGCCGCGCCCGACCCGTAGCCGCGGGTGATCGCGACGTCGAGGCCGCGCTTCTTCCAGAAGAGCTTCTGGGCGGCGAACTCGAAAGCGTGGCCGCCGACAAAGAGCCAGGGCAGCATGAAGCTGACCTTGCGCATGCTGGAGGCGCCGGCTTCCCTGATGAGCGCCGGGGCGACGCCGGAGGCCAGTATCAGGCCAAGCCCGGTGCTGCCAGCGAGGAACGACCGCCTGCTGGACTGATTTGCGTTTGCGCGCTGATCCTTCGTCATGATGCCTCCGAATTTTCCGGACCGCCGTATCGGGCCGGTCCACCTCCGTTCCTTGAGCGACAGGGTGCCCATCCCCGTCTCGGGATGCAAGGAGGAAGAATGGGTCGGGGAGCCTCGGGGTCCTCCTTCCGCCGCTTGTTCGCACCGGCAGCCTTGGAGATCCCCGACCTCGACTCGAGGCACGCGTCTCGCGTCCGTCCGAACCCGGTCGGACCGCGCCGCAGCGGTATCGATCCGCAGGCCGTTGCGAGTCCTCGTCCGGAATGCGATCATCCCGAGTGCGGTGTGTATGTCCTGGACGGAGGCGAAACGAGATGAGCATTGCCCGGCACGATCGGCCGTCCGAACTCGCGGGCGTCCCGGTTTCCGAGATCGCGCGGCGCTATGTGCGCTGCTTCCGGGAGATCGCGCCGGATTGGGAGGCGTTCGAGGACGCGAAGGTCGACGGCTACCGGCGCGCCCAACACCGCTTCATCGGTGCCGGCGGCTCCGGCAAGCATGGCGAGGACGCGGTGATACCGCCGCGCGGCTTCACGCTCAGCATCATGTATGTCGAACCGGGTCAGGGAAACGCCGCCCACACCCATGAGGTCGAGGAAATTTTCTTCGTCCTTCAAGGCATGCTGACCGTGTTCTTCGATGACGAGGAGACGGGAGAACGGGTCACCCGGCGCCTTGGGCCCTGGGAATGCGCCGCCTGCCCGCCCGGTGTCGTGCACGGCTACGTCAATGACAGCCTGGAGCCGGTCTATTTCCAGGTGATGCTGGGGTGCGGCCGGCCCGAGACCATGGGCTATGCCGACGAAGGGCTGTTCCGGCGGCGGAACGCTCACCTCGAGACCGCCTGAACGGGGCCGCGCCCGCTGTCGACATTCGGACGGAGCGTCCCGAGGGTCGAAGATCCCTCGATGCTGCGGGGCGCGGCGCGCTTCGTCGACGACATCCGGCTTCCCGGCATGCTGCACGCGGCCTTCATACGCTCGCCGCACCCGCATGCGCGCATCCGCCGCATCGATCGGCGCGCGGCCGCCGCCGTCGCCGGTGTCCATGCGGTCCTCACCCTCGACGATCTCGCCCCACATATGACCGGCAAGCGTCTGCCGCTCGGTTTCCGCAGCGGCCAGCTCCCGGACGACGTGACCCCCTTCGTGCTCGCCGACGACGAAGTCTGTCATGTCGGCGAGTCCGTCGCGGTCGCGGTCGCCGACAGCCGTTACCTGGCGGAAGACGCCGCGGCCCTGGTGGATGTGGACTACGAGATCCTGCCCTCGGTTGCCGGCTGTCGGGCCGCCGCGGCACCCGACGCGCCGAGGGTGCACGCGGCACGGCCCTCGAACGTCCTGCTCGAGTTCTGCCAGTCCTACGGGGATTGCGGCGCCGCGTTCGCGGCCGCCGCCCATGTCGCGCATGCCCGCTTCGTCCAGCATCGCGGCGGCGCTCATTCGATCGAGGGGAGGGGGGCGGTCGCCCGCTACGATCCCCTGGAAGACCGTCTGACGCTCTGGACCTCGACCCAGATGTCGCACGAGGTCCGGGCCGGGCTGGTCAAATGTCTCGGCAGCGACGAGAGCCGCATCCGGGTGGCGGCCCCCGATGTCGGTGGCGGATTCGGCGCCAAATATCTCATGTATGGCGAGGAGCCGGCGATCGCGGTCGCCGCGCGGCTGCTGGGCCGCCCGGTGAAATGGATCGAGGACCGACGGGAGCATTTCACCGCCTCGATCCAGGAGCGCGAGCAGTTCTGGGACATGGAGATCGCGGTCGACGAGACCGGGAGGATCCTCGGGGTGCGCGGCAGCATGCTCCAGGACCAGGGCGCCTATACCCCGCAGGGCATCAACCTTCCCTACAACGCGTCGACCTCGGTACCCGGAGCCTATGTCGTGCCCGCATTGGCAGTGACGGTCAAGGTCGTCGAGACCAACACCGTCCCTGCCATGCCGGTACGGGGGGCCGGCTATCCCGAGGGGAATTACGTCATCGAGAGGCTGCTTGACCATGCCGCTTCGGGTCTCGGAATGGACCGCGGCGAGATCCGCCGCCGCAACCTGATCCCGCCCGAGAAGATGCCCTACGAGATGCCGCTGAAGACGCGCGCCGGCACGCCGGTGAAGGCGGACAGCGGCGATTTCCCGAAATGTCAGGCGATCGCGCTCGAGGCGGTCGACTTCGCCGCCTTTGCCGAACGCCAGGCGGCCGCACGGCGCGCCGGGCGGTATCTGGGCCTCGGCCTCGCCAACGGCCTCAAGGGGACGGGGCGCGGCCCGTTCGAGTCCGGGCTGGTGCGGATCGATCGATCGGGTCGCGCCCGGGTGTTCACTGGCGCGATCGCGATCGGCCAGGGGCTCAAGACCATCCTTGCCCAGATAGCGGCCGATCAGCTGGGCGTCGCCCCGAACGAGATCGACGTGGTGAGCGGCGATACCGCAACCATCGCCCTCGGCCTCGGCGGTTTCGCGAGCCGCCAGACGGTTACCGCAGGATCTTCGGTTCATATCGCAGCGACGGAGGTGCGCGGCAAGCTGCTCAAGCTCGCGGCGCACATGCTGGAGGCGGCCCCCGAAGATCTCGCTATCTCGGACGGGCGCATCCATGTCGTCGGCGCCGCCGATATCTGGGTGCCGCTGAGCGACGTCGCCGAGGCCGCCTCGGGCGTACCTGGCTATTCGCTGCCGGCCGGCATCGAGCCGGGACTCGAGGCCAGTGCCAATTTCATCCCCTCGGGGCTCACCTATGCGAACGGCGTCCATGCGGTCGAGCTGGAGGTGGATATCGAGACCGGCGGCGTCGCCTTCCGGCGCTACGTGGTCGTCAGCGATTGCGGTCGCATGGTCAACCCGATGCTCGTCGACGGTCAGGTGACGGGTGGCGCGGTCCACGGGATCGGCAACGCCCTCTATGAATGGATGGGCTACGATTCCGAGGGCCAGCCCTTGACAACGACGCTCGCCGATTACGTCATGCCGACGGCGAGCGAACTGATCCGCCTCGACCTTCTTTTCGAGGAAACGCCGTCGCCGCTCAATCCGCTGGGCGTGAAGGGGGTGGGCGAGTGCGGGACCGTGCCCGCCGCCGCCGCGATCGTCGCGGCGATCGAGGACGCCCTGGTCCCCTTCGGCGTCGAGGTGAACGACTACCCGGTCTCGCCGCCGAAAATCGTCGCGATGGTGGCGGCGGCCGAAGCGCAGGCCGGCCGGGCAGGGTAGCGGACGCCGCCTCAGGCGGCCGGGTCTTCCCGATGGAGGACTCCGGCGCGAGTGAGCCGCGCGACCGTCTCGTCATCATAGCCGAGCTCGGCGAGGATCGCACCGTTGTCCGCCCCGAGGAAGGGCGCCATCCCGCGAATCTCGGAGGGAGTCTTTTCGAACCGGGCGGCGGGGCGCGGCTGGCGAACCGGGCCGAGGACCGGGTGCTCGCGGATCTCGATCATGCGGTTCTCGCGAAGCTGGGGATCCTCGATCGCCTCGGTCCGCGAGAGGATGGGTGCCGAGGGCACGCCTTCCCGATCGAGCCGGGCGAGGATTTCAGCGCTCGGCCAGCGCGCGATCTCCTCCGTCATGATCGTCCGCCGCGAGGCGACGTTCTCGACCCGGGCCTGCGGGGTCCGGAAGCGGGCATCCTCGATGAGCTCCTCCCGCTCCAGCGCGCGGCAGAGCCCGGCCCATTCCCCGTCCGAGACCGCGCCGGCGGTGATGTAGCCGTCGGCGGTCGCGAACACGAGATCCGGACCCGACTGACCGCGTGCGGGGTCGGCCTCGTTGCCGACGAAGGAAAGCGGCGAGCTCGCCTCGGGCCAGAGATAGGCGACCATGACGTCGAGCATCGCCAGTCTGACATGCTGGCCCTCGCCGCTGCGTTCGCGGGCGAACAGGGCGGCTGTGATCGCCTGCGCCGCCGTCACCGAAGTCGTCTTGTCCGGTATGATGGTGCGCACCATGCGCGGCCGGCCGGTCTCCCGGTCGGTCTGGATCTCCGTCAACCCGCACAAGGCCTGGATGACCGGGTCGTAGACGCGTCGATGGGCGTAGGGGCCCGTCTCGCCGAACCCGCTGATCGAGACGAAGACGATTCCCGGGTTGAGCCCGCGCACGGTCTTCTCGCCGAGCCCCATCCGTTCGATCGCACCGGGCCGAAAGTTCTGGACCAGGACATCGGCGGTCGCGGCGAGTTTCCGAACGATCCCGAGCCCCTCGGCCGTCTTGAGATCGACGGCGAGCGCGCGCTTGGAGCGGTTGCAGGAGAGGAACGCAGCCGACATCCCGCGGAAGCGGTGGCCGGTGCGGCGCATGATGTCGCCGGCAGGCGATTCGATCTTGACGACGTCGGCGCCTTGATCGGCGAGCATCATGGTCGCGAGCGGACCCGAGACCATCGTCGTCAGATCGAGGACGCGAATTCCCTCAAGCGGTCCGGTCATCGCGGTTCTCCGCCTTGGTCGCCCTGTAGGCCGGCCGCGCCGCGAGGCGCGCGCGATAGTCCATGAGATGGTCCGGCACCGGCAGTTCGTAATGGACGGCGCTGTCGAGGCATGTCACGAACAGGATGTCGGCGACGCTCATCCTTTCGCCCGTCAGGAACGGGCCGGCTTCCTTGAACCGGCTCTCCATGGCCTCGATCTGATGCACGAAATATTCGCCGGCCGCCCGGACCGCGACCGGGGCATCGCCGTAGATCGCCTTGAGGTCGCCGTGCCGGCGGATGGTGTAGATCGCGTTGGCGTCGATCTCCGACATGGCGAAAAAGCACCATTCCAGAAGTTTCGCGCGCTCGCGAAGCGTTCTCGGAACGTGGAACCAGTCCGGGGCGGGAAACGCCTCGCTGAGATAGCCCATGATGGCGACGCTCTCGGTCAGGATCAGATCGCCGTGTGTCATTGCCGGCACCTTGTGCCGGGGGTTGATCGCCAGATATTCGGGAGTCTTGGTCTCGCCGGTTCGCGGTCCGATTCGCACGAGGTCGTAATCGATCCCGAGCTCCCGCGCGAGCCATTGCGGCCGGTGGGTACGCGGCGTTCCGATTCCCCAGAGCGTCACGCCGCTCGTCGCCATCTCGTCGTCTCCCCCACGCCGCAATCTTGCGCGAAGAGACTAGCCGCCGCCCTCCGGCCGGCGCAAACTGGCACCATGTCCGCTCTGGAGCCGCAGCTGCCGTGACCTCTCGACCGGTCGCTCTCGTCGTCGGTGCCGGTGATGCCACCGGCGGCGCCGTCGCGCGGCGGTTCGCCCGTGGCGGCTACCAGGTCTGCGTCGCCAGGCGCAAGGAGGATCGGCTTGCGCCCTTGGTCGCGCGTATCGCTGCGGATGGCGGCACGGCCCATCCCTTCGCCTGCGATGCCCGCCAGGAGGCGCAGGTGGTCGAGATGTTCGATCGCATCGAAGCGGAGATCGGTCCGATCGACGTCATGCTGTTCAATGTTGGCGCCAACTCGCCGTCCGGCATTCTCGACGAGACATCGCGACGCTACTTCAAGATATGGGAGCTGGCCTGCTTCGCCGGTTTCCTGTGCGGGCGCGAGGCGGCGCGCCGCATGGGGCCGCGCGGCCGCGGAACGATCCTGTTCACCGGCGCCACGGCGAGCATCAGAGGGGCGGCCAACTTCGCCGCCTTCGCCGGCGCGAAATCCGCGTTGCGCGCGCTCGCCCAATCGATGGCCCGGGAGCTCGCCCCTCGGAACATCCATGTCGGCCACGTGGTGATCGACGGCGCGATCGACACCAGCTTCATCCGCGAGAACTTCCCGGCGCGCTATGCGCTCAAGGAGCGTGGCGGCATCCTCGACCCCGACCATATCGCCGATGTCTATTGGCAGCTTCACGCGCAGCCGCGCGACGCCTGGACCTTCGAATTGGATCTTCGCCCCTGGATCGAGCCCTGGTAGCGCCCGCGATGACGAAGGAGGTCGCGTTTCATTTCGATTTCGGTAGCCCCAACGCCTATCTGAGTCACAAGGCGATCCCTGGGATCGAACGGAGGACCGGCGCAAAATTCATCTATTTTCCAGTCCTCTTGGGCGGTGTCTTCAAGTTGACCAACAATCGATCTCCCATGGAGAAAGATGCCGGCGTATCGAACAAGCCCGCATATGAACGGCGCGAGACGGAGCGGTTCGTCGCCCGGCACGGAATAGCGGCGTTCCGGATGAACCCGCATTTCCCGGTGAATACCCTCCGACTCATGCGGGGCGCGCTCGCCGCCGAGGAGGGCGGATTCCTGACGGCCTATGTCGAGGCGGCCTTCCATCACATGTGGGAGGCGCCGAAGAAGCTCGACGAGCCGAAGGTGCTGCGGGGGGCGCTCGACGAGTCGGGCTTGGACGGCGCCGCGCTGCTTGCCCTCATCGAGGATCCGGAGATCAAGCGGCGGCTGCTCACCAACACCCGGCGGTCGGTCGATGCCGGCGCGTTCGGCTGCCCCACTTTCTTCGTCGCCGGCGAGATGTATTTCGGCAAGGATCGTCTGCGGGATGTCGAGGAGGCGCTCCTCGAGAGCGGAACGCGACCGATGCCGCTCGGCCGACCGATCAACGCAGTCGATAGATCGTGATCCGCAAGCTGCGCATGCCGCTCGAATAGTTGACGCCGGTCACGATGCCCGATGCGTGTGGCCGCCGTTCCGCGGCGTCGAGGACGCGGTGGAACGCCCCGCTTTCGCGTTGCTCGACGGCGGCGACGGCGCAGGCCGGATCGGCCAGCAGATGGCGGGCGGCCTCGGCCCCGTCGACCAGGCGGATATCGGCGGCCGTATAGAAGACGAGGCTCGGCTCTCCGTAACCCGCCGAGGCGTAGCGGGTCCGATCGCAAATTTCGGCCTCGGCGAGG
This sequence comes from Alphaproteobacteria bacterium, assembly GCA_963422565.1. Classification (GTDB taxonomy): domain Bacteria; phylum Pseudomonadota; class Alphaproteobacteria; order MPNO01; family MPNO01. The sequence goes on from OY730228.1 coordinate 263,188, forward strand.
GCATTCGCGACTCGCGGACCGATCCAGAGCGATCGCAGACTCGGCAGGACTCCGCCCAGAATCCCCCCTGTCGCGAGCAAGGAGGCCAGAACGGCGCAGGAGATGCGTCGTCCGGGCGACGACCAGTCCCCGAGCGCGGCGGGGATCGCCAGCAGCGCGCCGGTCAACGCCAGACCGAGCGCCGGCCAGGGCGTTTCCGGGAAGGAGATCCCGACGGCGAAGAAGAGGCCGGCGAGGACCAAGGTCGCGAGCCCGTGGAGGCCGAGCCCGGCGCACGCGATCCGACTTCGCCAGCGTCCCGGCCAGTCCCGGACACCCGCCTCGCAGGCGGCCGCGGCGGCGAGCGCGAGCGCCGGAAACAGCGGGAGGACATAATGGGGGAGCTTGGTCGCGGCGAGCTCGAGAACGATCCAGCTCGGAACGATCCAGGCGATCAGAAACCGGGGCGCGACATCCTTTCGCAGCGCCCACAGCCAGACCGAAGCGGCGCCGAGCAGGAACCCGAAAGGCCAGAAGGTCAGCCAGACGGCGAGCAGATGGTAGCCGGGCGGCGCGCCGTGGGTCTCCTGCCCGGCGGCGACCTTCGCGAACAGGTCCCTGCCCAGGGATTCCGCGAAGAAGGCGCCATCGCTGCGGACCGCGATAGCCACGAGCCACGGGAGGACGATCGCCAGTGTGATCGCGAGACCGGAGAGCGGCCGCAGCGCCCGGAGCCAGCGGCATTCCCGGTCCATCAGCCGGAGCGCCAGCATGGACGCGCCGCAGACCAGCAGAACGATCGGACCCTTGATGAGTATCCCGACCCCGACCGCGGCCCAGAACAGCCAGGCCAGCCGAGGCGGCGGGACGCCGTTTCGCACCGCGGCATAGATGCGGGCGAACGCGCCCTGGGCGAAGACGACCGCGGCGAGGAGGAGCGCATCCGTCTTGGCGAGGCGCGCTTCGACGCCGGCCAGAATCGTCGCGGCCAGGATCACGGCCGCGAGCACGCCCGCGGCCGGCGTGAACAGCGCCGCGCCGATCCAGGCCGTCCCCAATACCGCAGCCGCGGCGCCGAGCAGGGAGGGCAGCCGATAGGCCCAGAGCGGCGCTTCGCCGCCGCCGAACAACGCCGCCGATGCCGACTGGAGCCAGTAGACGCCGACCGGCTTCTTGTGGCGCGCCTCGTCCTGGAAGCGAATGTCGACGAAGTTCCCGCTTTCGAGCATCTGTCGGGACGCCTGGACGAAGCGCGCTTCGTCGCGGTCGGTCGCGGGCAGGGAGACGAAGCCGGGAAGCCACAGGATGAGCGCCAGCACCGCCAGCGCGGCATAGTGGACGGGCCTCATCGTTCCGGTTGGAATCATAGGCGCATCGGGCCGTCCGAAGAGCCGAGGCGTGCGGCGCGGAGCTTGTCGCGCCATATGAAATAGAGGTTGCGGCTGTAGATGGTCACGCCGGTCATCTGGCCGACGATGATGACCGGATCGGCGCGATGGACGCCGTAGGCCAGAATGATCGCGCCGCCGGCGATGCTGAAATACCAGAATGCCTCCGGGATGACGCTCCGCCTCTCGCGCTCGGACACGATCCACTGGATCAGGAAGCGCATCATGAACATCGACTGACCGAACAGCCCGAGGGCCACCCAGGCGATCTCCGCCGCAGACAGGGCGTGCCACCACTCAACGAGGCCCGACACGCGCGCGTTCCTCCACCAGCAGGGTTTCGGCCGCAGCTGGGCGGACCTCCGGCCTGGGTGTCCGCCGAGTCAGCCAGACCACGCCCAGGAGGTCGACGATTCCGACCAGCGCACGTTCTAGATTGCCGTATTTGGAAACGCCGGTGGTTCTCGGACGGTGGCGCACGGGCAGCCCCAGGGCGCGGTATCCCCGACATTGCACGAGAGCCGGTATGAAACGGTGCAGCCCGGCGAAATAGGGCAGGTCCAAAAAGACCTCCCGGTTGATGAGTTTCAGCCCGCAGCCCGTGTCGGGGCACCCGTCGCGCAGCAGGAAGCGGCGTACCCGGTTGGCGGCGCGCGAGGCGATGCGCTTCGAGAGCGGATCGCCGCGGCGGGTGCGAATGCCGTAGACGAGGGCGGGGAGGGGCGCTTCGGCATCCAGGACGGCGGTCAGACGCGGGATGTCCCGGGGGTCGTACTGGCCGTCGCCGTCCATCAGGATCAGCCAGTCGCCGCGCGCGGCACGCGCGCCGGTCCGCAGCGCCGCGCTCTGCCCCGCCGGGCGGGCATGGCGGACCACCCGCAGCGCCGGTTCCTCGCGGGCCCGCCTGTCCAGGAGATCGGCGCTGCCGTCTTCGCTGCCGTCGTCGACGGCGAGGATATCGAAGCCGTCGTTTCGGCCCTGAGCCGAGAGCAACTCGTCCAGCACGCCGCCGATCACGTCGACCTCGTCCCGCACCGGCAGAACGACTGAGAGCTGCGCCGGTCCCGACGGCGGCGTCAGCGCCGGCATCGGCGAACGGCTGGTCACGATCTGCCGCGCATCCGCTGGGCGTTCCTGCCGATAGTATGCGCGGTCATTTTATTGAAGCGTAACATTCGGCGAACATGGCCCCGGACGCATCCGTTGGCAACTGGCGGGCGGGTTTCCACGGTGCTGCGGTCGGCCGGAGCGGATCTCGGCTCGGCGCGCCGGGCTGGCCTCCTCACCCGTTTCCCGTCATCTTGCGGCCGACGAGAATCGAGCGGAGAACGAGCGGTGCGGATCCTTTCGCGACGGAAGCGGCCGATGCATCTCGGACCTTTCCCGATGGAAAAGCTACGGCGCGTCGACGCGCCGACCACCCTGATAAGCGACTCGGTCAGGCGGGTTCCCAAACGAGCCGGATTCTTCATGCGCGCCCATCACGGCGATCTCGGCCCCACCGCGGCGCGCGAGATTCGCCGCTTCATCACCAAGAATCCGTTGAACGCCGCGATGGGTCATCTGCATTGGAAGCAGGTGCCGGTCCACAAGGGGGAACCGGCGGACGAACGCGCGCCGCTCCCCGACGATCCCGAGGCGCTTTCCGCACATATCAAGGCGCTCTGCTACTTCCTCGACGCCGATATGGTCGGAATCTGCGAAATTCCCGACTATGCCTGGTTCTCTCACGAGGCCGATGGGACGCCGATCGAGACGCGCCACAAATACGCCATCGTCGTCGTCATCGACCAGGGATGGGATACCTTCGAAGCCTCCTCGGGAGACGACTGGATATCGGGGGCGCAAAGCTATCGCGCCTATCTCAAGGGCTCGACGATCTCCTGCATCGTCGCCGATTATATTCGGCGCCTGGGTTACCCGGCGCAGGCGCATTCGAACGCGCATGGCGACGTGATGCAGATTCCCTTGATGCTGTTGGCGGGTCTCGGGGAAATGAGCCGGATTGGCGAACTGGTTCTCAACCCCTTCGTCGGGCCGCGGCACAAGACCGCGGTCATCACCACCGATCTGCCGCTCGTCCCCGACAAGCCCATCGATTTCGGCCTCCAGGACTTCTGCGACAAGTGCCGAAAATGCGCCCGCGAATGCCCGGCCCAGGCGATCCCCTATGGCGGCAAGGTCCTTTACAACGGCTACGAAACCTGGAAGCCCGATGTCGAGAAATGTACCAAATACAGGGTGACCAATCTCAAGGGATCCGCCTGCGGGCGCTGTATGAAGATGTGCCCCTGGAACAAGGAGGGGCTGCTCGCCCATCGTCTCGCGATGTGGGCCGCCATCAGGCTTCCGTTCTCGCGCCGTTTCCTCATATGGCTCGACGACAAGCTGGGATACGGCAAGCGCAATCCGATCAAGAAATGGTGGTTGGATCTGGTTAAGGAGAACGATAGGATCATAACGCCCAAGGCGACCAATGCTCGTGATCTGAACCTCGCGCGTGCGGTCGGATCTCGCAATGACAAGGTCGCGGTCTACCCGGTCGAAAAGCTGCCGCGGGCCTCGGATACGGGTCCGGTTCCGGTCGATCGCCGCGCCGGGCTCCGCGATACCGAAATCGCCGAACAGCGGCTCCGCGACGCCCGCGGTTCCTGAACGCCGACACGGCCGAATGTTCTCGCGGGCTTGTAGCCTCCTCGCGTCGCCCTATGCGGCGCTTACCGCCGCGATGTTCTTCTGGGCGTGCAGCACGGTCATCGTCCGCGGCGTCAGCGACACCGTGCCGCCGCTCGGGCTCTCGTTCTGGCGGACCCTTCTCGGCGCGGCGATCGTCCTGCCGCTCGTCTGGACGCCCTTGATCCGACAGGCCAGCCTCATCCGGCGCAATCTCGCGATGCTGCTCCTGCTTTCGTTCCTGCTGATCGTCGGCGGCAATGCCGTGCTGTTCGTCTCGTTGCAATACACGATCGCGATCAATGCCGGCGTCCTCAACTCGTTCGAGCCGGTTCTGATCCTGATCGTGGCTTGGGCGGTGTTCGGAGACCGCGTCTCACCATTCCAGGCCTTGGGGGTGGCCGTCTCCATCCTCGGCGTCCTTGTCCTGATCGGCCGCGGCGATCCCGCGCTTCTGGCCGCGCTTCGCTTCAATACCGGAGATATCCTGATCCTCGGCGCGTTCACGAGCTGGGCGTTCTATGCGGTCTATCTGCGCAAGGCGCCGAACGAGCTCGACCCGGGGGCGATGCTGTTTCTCATACTCTTTCTCGGTGCTCTGCTTCTTCTTCCCTTCTATGTCGTCGAGGCGGTCTTCCACCGCCCGATGCGGGCCGACTGGCCGACGTTTCTCAGCGTCTTCGTGCTCGCCGTATTTTCCTCGGTCCTCGCGATCTTCATGTGGAACTACGGGCTCCGCCGACTGGGGGCCGGGAAGGCGTCGATTTTTATCCACCTGATCCTCGTCTTCACCGTAATACTCGCGATCCTGTTCCTGGGCGAAAGCTTCGAACGCTATCACGCGGTCGGCATCGTCCTGATCCTGGTCGGGATCTATTGCTCGACCGTCCGCGGCAGGGCTGCATCCTGACCGGGCGGCGCGGGCGCTCAGCCCCTACCCGGGGTCCGGCCGCGCACGGCGACGAAGCTCGCGAGCGCGACGATCAGCAGCACGCCGCCGGCCGCAAAGATCAGATCCGGGCGGCCGGTATCGATGGCCCACCCGAAGACCGGCGGGACCACCGCCATCCCGATATGGCCCCCGGTCGACACGAACGCGAAGACCTTGCCGTGTTCCCCGGTCGGCGTGGCCGCGTGGACGATCAGGTCGCGCGTCCCCTGGACGATGCCGCGTAGGAGGCCGGCGGCGGTCAAGACGGCAACCAGCAGCAGCACCGGCAGCGAGACGGTGCCGACGGCGATCAGCAGAACGCCCGCGCCGATCAGCCCGACGACCGCCGTCAGGTTCCTCGGGCCGAAGCGGTCGGCAATGACGCCGCCGACCAGAATGCCTGCGGCACCGCCCAGAATGAAGCCGGTGACGGCTCCGTTGGCGGTCGCGAGGGACGACGCCCCCATTTCCACCAGCGCGGAAGGAGCGAATGCGCGGACCCCGTTCACCGCCATCGCCATGACAACGAAGAACGAGAAGCAGAGCAGGATCGGCGGCGAGAACAGCAGCGCGACACCGGTCTGCGGGCCGCCGCCTTGGCGCGGGCGCGCGGTGGGCTCGGCCGCCGGCCCGGGGCTCTCCAGGATCGCGGAGAACGGCAGGAGGGCGAAGAACAGCGCGACCCCGACCATGCCGATCAGCAGGAAAGCGGCCCGCCAGTCCCACAGGGCGGCGAGGGCGATCAGGAGCATCGGGGCTATCGCGTTCCCGAGATTGCCGCTCGCCGAGTGCAGCGTGAAGGCGCGCGCGAGGCGCCCTTCCGGGATCGCGCGCGACAGGATCGCGTAGTCGGCCGGATGGTAGACCGCGTGCGCGGTGCCGGCGACGGTGAAGGAGAGCAGGAGCATCCAGTAGGACTGGCTGAAAGCGGCCGAGCAGATGGCGAGCGACTGGACGATCAGCCCGGCGAGCAGGACCCGGCGTCCGCCGATCCGGTCGACCAGGAAGCCGATCGGGACCTGCCCGAGCGCCGTCGCGACGCTGAACGCGGAGATGACAAGGCCGATCTCGGTATAGGAATAGCCGCCGTCCGCGACGACGACGTTCGCCAGCGGCGGCAGGCAGTAGGCGTACACATGACTCATCATGTGCGCCGCGCCCACCAGCGAGACGATCCGAATGGAATAGCCAAGCTCAGCCGATCGAACGCTCATTCCGCGCGACCCGACATCTTCGGGATCTCGGCCCGGCCGCCGCCGCGCCCATCCGGCCGGGCGGCGCGGACCCGGCGAGACTATTGTGCGCTCGGCCGCGCCGCCAGACCGGCCGCCGGGGAAAGTCGTTGCGTCCGCACCGCGCGGCGTGGACGATGCGTCCCGGTGGGGAGCCGCGAGGGGACGGGCGATGCGGATCGACATCTACACTCATATCTTTCCGGGCCATTTCTACGACGAGATGATGCGCGCCGCGCCGCGTCTCGGAAATATCGGCAAACGGATGCGGCAGGTCAGGCTGATCCATGATCTCGATGCCCGGTTCCGGCTGATGGACGAGTTCGGGGATTACGGTCAGGTGATCTCCCTTCCCAACCCGCCGCTCGAGGACGTTACGGACGCGGCGACGGGAACGCTGCTCGCCCGCGTCGCGAACGACGCGATGGCCGAGCTTGCCGCGCGGTATCCCGACCGCTTTCCGTCCTTCTGCGCGGCTCTCGCCATGCATGACATGGACGGCGCGATGGACGAACTCCACCGCGCGATCGGCCAGCTGGGCGCGCGGGGCATCCAGATATTCACCAATGTCGGCGGCAAGCCGCTAGACCTGCCCGAATACCGCCCTCTGTTCGCCGCCATGGCCGAGTACGACCTGCCGATCTGGATGCATCCGGCGCGCGGCGCGGACATGCCGGACTACAAGAGCGAGGAGCGTTCGCGCTACGAGATGTGGTGGTGCTTCGGCTGGCCCTACGAAACCTCCGTGGCGATGTCCCGCCTGGTGTTCAGCGGCCTGTTCGACCGGCATCCGGGCCTCAAGATCATCACCCATCATATGGGCGGCATGATTCCGTTCTTCGACGGTCGCGTCGGCCCGGGCCTCGATGTGCTTGGGCAACGGACGACCGACGAGGACCATTCGCAGGTGCTCGCGCAACTCGAACGGCCGCATCTCGAATATTTCAAGATGTTCTATGGGGATACTGCGATGTTCGGCAGCAATCTGGGCATCAGATGCGGGCTCGAGTTCTTCGGCGTCGAGCACGCCCTGTTCTCGACCGACTGCCCCTTCGCTCCGATTCGCGAGACCATTGCCTCGATCGACGCGCTCGGCCTCGACGCCGCGGACCGCGACAAGCTGTTCGGCGGGAATGCCCGCCGGCTCTTGCGCCTCGACGATGCGTGAGGGGCGCCGGTGACCGAAGATGTCCTGATTCGCGGCGGGACGGTCGTCGACGGGACCGGCGCCCGCGCCCGGCGCGCCGATGTCGCGTTGCGCGGTGGCCGGATCGCCGCGATCGGGCGCGACATCACTGCGGGTGGGGCCAGGGAGGTCGACGCTGCGGGAAGACTCGTCGCGCCGGGCTTCATCGACATCAAGACCCATTCCGACTGGACGCTTCCTCTGATGCCCTTCGCCGAGAGCAAGGTCTATCAGGGCGTGACGACCGAGGTCGTCGGCCATTGCGGTTATTCCTGCGCGCCGGTGCTTCCGGGCAAGGCCGAGGAATTGGCCCAATATCTCGGTCCCAGCGCGCCCTGGCTCACCTTCGCCGAAACGAGTTTCACCGACTATGCGGAGACCTATCCCGCGACATCGGTCAACCGGGCGATGCTGGTCGGCCACAACACGCTGCGGTTGATGACGATGGGGATGGAGGACCGCCCGCCGGGGCCGGTGGAGCTCGACGCCATGCGGAGCTTGCTCGAGGAAGGGCTAGACGCGGGCGCCCTCGGCCTGTCGTCGGGGCTGTTCACCCCACCGGGATCCTATGCCGAATCGGACGAGATGGCGGCGCTCGGCCGCGCCCTCGCGGCGCGCGGCGGGCTCTACTTCACCCATCTGCGCAACGAAGCCGAAGCGGTCTTCGACGCCGTCGAGGAGGCGGTCGCGTTCGCCCGCGAAACCGGGGTTCATGTCCAGATCGTGCATATCAAGCTGTCGGGAACCGACAATTGGGGCAAGGCGGACCGGCTCGTGGCGCGGCTGGAGCGCGCCCGCCGCGACGGCGCGGCCGTCGATTGCGATCTCTACCCCTACACGGCGGCGAGCAACCCGCTGCGCAATCTGTTCCCGAGCTGGCTGCAGGAGGGCGGTATCGACGCGATGCTCGCCCGTCTCGTTCGCCCGGAGGTCCGAGCCCGCCTCCGCGTCGAGTTGGAACGCGACGGCCTCAACAATTTCGGCCGCATCCCGTCATGGGACGCCGTCCGCATCTCGATTTCCCCCGATCGGCCGGAATTCGCCGGGCGGACGATCGGGGAGATGGCCACCCGGCGCGGCATCGCTCCGCTGGATGCGGCCCTCGACCATCTCGGCGCGGACCGCGGCCGGACGCGGGTGCTGGTGGGCTCGATCGCCGAGGACGATGTGCGGACGCTGCTCGCCGCGCCGGAGGTGATGGTGGGCTCGGATGGCAATTCCGTGGCGCCCTACGGGGTAACCGCGGGCGGCAAGCCGCATCCGCGCTTCTACGGAACTTTCGCGCGGGTGCTCGGGTATTATGTGCGTTCGCTTGGCCTGCTGCCCGTCGAGACGGCGATCCACAAGATGACCGGCGCGCCGGCCGCGGCCCTCGGTCTCGAAGGCCGCGGCGTCCTTCGTCCGGGCGCGGCCGCCGACGTGACCGTCTTCGATCCGGAGACCGTCGCCGAGGCGGCGACCTACGAGGACCCGCACCGGCTGGCCGAAGGCGTCTGCCATGTCTATGTCAACGGCGTCGCTGTGCTCGCGAACGGCGCGCATACCCACGCCCGGCCGGGCGTGATGCTCCGGCGCGCCCGGTCCTGAATCAGGACAGATACTCGGACTCTGCGGGCGGGCATGCTATGGTCGCGGCGGCGAGGCGTCGAAGGGATCGGGTCATGGCCGGACTTGGCATCGTGCCGCTCGGGTCGGCGGTCGGCGCGCGCATCACCGGTATCGACCTGCGGGAGGCGGTGGCTCCCGACACGGAAGCGAGCCTCCGCGCCGCATTCACGGATCATTCGCTCCTCTGCTTTCCGGGCCAGAAAATCTCCGCCCCGGACCAGATCCGTTTCGCGGCCATTTTCGGTAGGGCCGACGGCGGGTATCGGCCTCCGTCGGCGAGTCTGGCCACGACCAACACGACCCGCGGTGTGATGCTGGTGAGCAATATCCGCAAGAACGGGCGGCAGATCGGCTCGCTGCCCGACGGGGAGATGCAGTTCCACTCGGACGGCGCGCACCGGACGGTGCCCTATCGGGCCACGACCCTGTTCGCGATCCGGATCCCGTCGCGCGGCGGCAATACGCTGTTCGCCAATCTCGCCGCCGCCTACGCGGCCCTCCCGGAAGGGCGGAAGAGATGGCTCGACGGGAAGCGGGCGCTGCATGTCTACAACTACGATTCGGTGACGCGCGACCTGATCGACGAGACCCGTAGGGACCTGTCCAGCGCGGTCCATCCGCTGGTCGGAGTCCATCCCGATTCCGGCCGCCCCGCGCTCTATCTCAGCCGCCTGATGACCTGCGAGATCCTGGACGTGGAACCGGGGGAGAGCGCCTCGGTGCTGGAGGAATTGTTCGATCACGCCGAGAAGCCCGAGTTCGTCTATGAACACCGATGGACCCCCGGCGATCTGGTCGTCTGGGACAATCGCTGTCTGAATCATGCGCGAACCGATTTCCCGCCCGACGAAGACCGGTTGTTGCGTCGCTACACGATCTCCGAGCCCGAAGCCGCAGAAGAGGAAACAGGTAGATGTCGAAATTCGTGATCTCGCCGCATATGCGCCTCCATGAATGGGTGGCCGAGGACCGCGGCTTCTTTGCCGACGAGGGCCTCGATTACGTCTTCCAGGAACAGCTCTCGTCCGAGGACGGGAAGTTCCATGATCTCGGAGATCGGGTCGGCGCCTATCAGACCTTCGAGGCGGGGCGGAGCTGCGACGTGAGTGCCGCCTGTCATTGGACCGTCAACGTCGCCGCGGCGTCCGGTCACGGCAAGATCTATCCGGGCTGCTATTCGGTCGCCCCATGCGGAATTTTTGTCCCGGCCGAATCGGATGTCCGGGATCCCGAGGACCTGGCGGGCGTGCCGATCTCGGTCGGCTATCAGTCGGGCAGCCATTATTCGACCATTCAGGCACTCGAGGAATTCCTCGACCCCGAACGGATCGATCTGAGCTTCGCCGACGGGTTGCTGTTTCACCGTCTGGAAATGCTGATCGACGGAGAAGCGCCGGCGGTGAGTCTGTTCAGCGGACCGTTCTACTACGCTGAGCAGATGGGCTATCGCAAGGTCGTCGACACCAGCTTCATGATGGCGATGATGGTAACCGGCGAGCCGGACCCCGGCGATGTCGCCAAGTATTTCCGAGCGCTTCGCCGCGCCCAGATCGAGATCGATCTGCGCCTCGAGCGCTACCGCTATTTCTACCGGCGGGAGTTCCCGGCGCGGTTCCGCGACCGGATGGACGTCCGGCGGTTCGGCCCCGGTGAACGGCTCGTCTTCGAGGCCTATTCGGAGGATCTGTTCGAGCGGTCCCGGCAATGGATCGGCGGCCGGGATATCTTTCCGGACGGCGATCTTGGATCGGGCAGCTATCGGGACTCCATCTACGGCGCCTTGGACGCCGCGTAGACGAGACCCGCTCCAAGAGATATTCGATGGCGATCTCGGATGAACCCGCCCCGATCGACGATCCGGTAATGCGCAACGACTGGTTCGTCGTGGCCCGGTCCGAGGACATCGCCGAGGGCGGCATGATGCCGGCGCGGCTTCTCGGGACCGATCTGGTGCTGTGGCGTACTGGCGGCGAGGTGATGGCATGGCGCGATCTCTGCGTGCACCGCGGCTCGCGCCTGTCTCTGGGGAAGATTGAGGACGGCCAGCTCGTCTGCCCCTATCACGCCTGGCACTACGACAGGACGGGCGCCTGCACGCTGATACCGGCGATGCCCGGCGTGAAGCCGCCCCGGCGGGCCCGCGCCGACACCTTCCTCGCAAAGGAGAGGTACGGGTTCGTCTGGGCATCGCTGGGCGCGCCCGCGAACGATCTTCCCCCGTTCCCGGAATGGCGAAAGAACGCGTTCCGCAAGGTGATTGCCGGACCGTACAATTTTCATGCGAATCCGTTCCGGACGGTCGAGAACTTCATCGATATCCCCCACTTCCCGTTCGTCCATCCGATGATAAATGGCGACCCGGACCGCCCGGACCCGGTCGGCGACTACGACGTGTTCCGCGACGAAGACGGGATCCGGATGAGCCCGGTCGAAGTGTTCCAGCCCTTCGGCGACCATCGCGGCGTACCGGTGACCGCCGTCTACCGCTATTCCTGCTTTCGCCCGTTGACCGCCTATTTCTCCAAGGACACGGGCCAAGGGAACCTCTTCTGCATGATGCTGACCGTCACACCCCTGAAGGAGGACGATTGTCTGGTCTGGCTCCTCGTCGCCATCAATTTCGGTGAGGAATTGAGCGACGCGCAGATCGTCGCTCGTCAGGATCAGGTCTTCGCCCAGGACAAATGGATTGTCGAATCGCAGCGGCCGCAGCGCATCCCGCTCGATCTCCAAGACGAGCTCCATGTCCGGGTCGACAAATTTTCGGTGGCTTATCGGCGGTGGCTCAAGGAGAAGGGGTTGCGCTGGGGGGCCGCGCAATAGCTTTCCACGGGAGCTCGGATCGGCGGCGGAGTCGCGTGACGACGCCTACGGTCGACGCGACTCGGCCCCTGCGAGTTGCGGAGGGGTGAAAACCCCGATACTACCTTGGTCGGAATGACGACACCCCAATATCGGATCGGCACGCCGGGCGAAGCCCGGTCGGAGAGCGACGCCCCGGCGGCCCCGATCGCGCGGCGGCGGGAGAGCTACCGGCTTCAGGGGGCGAAGATCGAGGTCGAGCGGTGGGGAAGGGGGCGTCCGATCCTGCTGCTGCAAAGCGAGGACGCCTACGAGGCGCAGCTGCCGCTGCTCGACCGGCTGGCCGAGACCCATGAGGTCATTCTGCCTTGGGCCCCGGGCTATGGCCGTTCCAGCCTACCCGATACGGTCCGGACCATCGACGACATCGCCTATATCTATCTCGACCTGATGGATCTCCTGGATCTCCGCGCCGCCACGCTGATCGGGTTCTCCGTCGGCGGGTGGATCGCCGCCGAGATCGCGACCAAGACCTGCGCCCGACTCGCGGCGATGGTGCTGGTCGCTCCCCTCGGCATCAAGTTCGGCGGTCCGTTCGACCGCGACATTGCCGACATCTATTTCCTGCCCGCCGGGACCGTTCGCGCCTTGAGGTTCGCCGATCCCGAGAAGGATCCTCTTCTGAACGCGGATCGCCTCTCGCGGAGGGCCGCCATCTGCGTCGCCCGACACCGGGAGACGACGGCGCGGCTCTGCTGGGAGCCGTATTTTCACAATCCGGCGCTCAAGAACCGTCTGCACCGGATCGCCGTCGAGACCCTGCTGGTATGGGGAAGCGCGGACGGCCTCGCGACCACCCGTTACGGCCGCGCCTTCGCCCGGCGCATCCCCGGGGCCGGATTCACCACGATCGGGCGGGCGGGTCACTATCCGCATATCGAACGGCCGGATGCGTTCCTCGCCCGGATCGCACCGTTTCTGGCCACCGGCCGGCCCCACTCAAGCTGAGGGTCGGACCAGGATGGAATTCTACCATTTCACCGAGTTTCCCTGGCCGCATCTGCCGCCCGAGGACAGCTTCTCCTCCATGCGTCTGAACCTGCCCAACCGCCATTACGATCCGGCGGTGGGGGCGGGCCTCTACAACATGTATCTCGACCAGTATCTCCTCGCCGACGATCTCGGCATCAACTGCATGATCAACGAGCACCACCAGACGGCGACCTGTCTGAACGCCTCGGGCCCCGTTTCGCTGGCCATTCTCGCCCGCCAGACCCGCGCCGCGCGGCTCTGCATTCTCGGCAACCCGGCGGCGAACATCGCCGATCCGATCCGCTGCGCCGAGGAGATGGCGATGATCGACAACATCTCCTACGGCCGGCTCGAATGCGGCTTCGTGCGCGGCGTGCCCTACGAGCTGTTCGCCTCGAACGCCAACCCGACGGAGACCAAGGAGCGGCTGTGGGAGTCGATCGACCTCGTGATCCGGGCCTGGACCAGCCATGACGGGCCGTTCAACTACGAGGGGAAATGGCTGCACAAGCGCCAGATCAATATCTGGCCGCGCCCCTACCAGCAGCCCCACCCGCCGGTCTGGACCACCGGCGGAAGCGACGTCATGCACGGTTTCAAGACTGTCACGCGCGGGTTCACCTTCGCCATGTTCCTGACGCCGGTCGACGCGTTGACCCGGATGTTCGGCGGCGTGCGCGCCCTGTGCCGGCAGGAGGGTTACGCGGAGCCCGCCGACGACCAGTTCGCCTTCATGCCTCTCGTGGCCGTGGGCGAAACCGAGGAAGAGGCGCGGCGGGTCATCGACGGGGTCTTCTGGTACGTCACCCACAACAAGTCGGAGCCGCAGTTTCGGGCGCCACCGGGCTATGTCGATCGCCGCCTCTATGCGGATTTCCTGACCGGCAAGTTCACCGGTGGCCGCACGGACGCGATCCGCCGGCAGGGGATGGAGTATTTTCGCCGGAACCATGTCGCGCTCTACGGGACGCCGGACGCCGTCGTCGCGCAGATCCGTGCTCTCTACGAGAAGATCGGCGGCTTCGGGCATTTGATCGCCATGATGCATTCGGGAGACATGGACTACGAAACGACCGCCAAATCCATGACCCTGTTCGCGAAAGAAGTGGTGCCTCAACTCCGCGATCTCGGTAGCAGGAGCCGAGGTTTCGGGCCTCTCGCCAAGCGGGGGGAGGAGATCACCGAGCATGTTCGTTCGCGGGCCGCGTAAGGCGGGGCCGGCCGTGAAGCTCGGCACCGCCTTTCCGCAGACCGAGACTGCCGCGCATCCCGGTGCCGTCGCGGCCTTCGCCCGAGCCGCCGAGGCGACCGGCTATGAGGGCAGGCAGCACCGGATCGAAGATGCGGGACTCGATCCGCTGCCGGTTCGGCGATGAATGGGGCGTTTCAGCGATGCCCGGCGGCTCTCGGGGGATCGAAGCTGAAGACGCTGCGGAACGCGTCCACGACCTTCTCGCCATGATCCTCCCTGACCTGTTCGGCGATCGAATCGGGCATCGAGACATCGTCGCGATTCTCGCCGCTGCCGGTGATGACCGTAAGCTGGATCGCGTCCTCGTCGCCGACATTCCGGAACCCGCGATAGACATGGGGCGGACAGGAGAATGTATCGAACTTCTCGAGGGTCACCCGGTGCGCGACCGGATCGCCGATATGATATTCGATCTTCCCTTGGAGTACCATGAAAGTCTCGAAGGTCGTGTTGTGCGAATGCAGGCACGGTCCCTGGCCGGGCGGCATGATCGAGATGAACATGGTCGCTCCGGCCGCACCGAAAATCGGAGCGATTTTGCCGAAGGGGTTCTTGGTGTCGTCGAGGATGACGGGCATGATCTTGCGGGCGTAGAAGACATCCATCGCCTCCTGGCCGACCCAGCCGAGATCGCTCGCCGTCGACATGGCTTGCAGATCTCGGTAACGGCCGACTCGCGATTCGATCTCCTCCCTGGTCGGCGTGTAGATCTCGTGAGCCATCGTTCCGTCCTCCGTCCGGGCTTCGACAGTTGTGCGGGGCGCATTATGACCGACCCCCCGGAGATCCTCCAACCCGGCCCGTCTCCGGAGCCTGCGCCGTTCGCCCCGCGGGTGCCGAGAGCTCGTCGCCGGCGAAGCAGGGGGCGTATCGATGCTTGACTTCCGTTTCGGCGATATCCGTATCACGCGAATCGTGGAGCTCGAACAGCCGCTCCTCGAGGCCCGAAGCTTCCTCCTCGACTGGGACGAGGATGCCGCCGCCTTGCACGAGGACCGAATGGTCCCGAGGCATTACCGACCCGAGAGCGGCCTGCTCGTTCTGGCGATCCAGTCTTTCCTCGTCCGCACTCCGAGGCACACCATCCTGGTGGATAGCTGCGTCGGAAACAACAAGCCGCGCAATCGGCCGATATTCGACAGGGCCGCCTTTCCCTGGATGGATCGTTTCGTCGCGGCCGGCATCCGCCCCGAAGATGTGGACTTCGTGCTGTGCACCCATCTTCACGTGGACCATGTTGGGTGGAACACCCGGCTGGTGGACGGCCGTTGGATCCCAACCTTTCCCAACGCCAAATATATTTTTGCACGCGCCGAGCTCGACTTCTGGCTCGAGCAGTCCGCCGAAAGGCGGATGACCCGCACCGGCGATTATATCGTCGACAGCGTCGTGCCCATCCTGTCGGCCAAGCAGGAGTTGCTGGTCGAGATGGACCACCAGATCGAGGACGGCATCGTTCTGGAGCCGTTGCCGGGGCATACCCCGGGACAGGTCGGCCTTCGGATCTCCGGCGGAGGCGATCGGGCCGTGCTGTGCGGTGACCTGATGCACCACATGTTCCAATGCCGTTTCCCGGACTGGAGCACGCTCGCCTGCGCCGACCCGGCCGCGGCCCGCCGGACCCGCAGGGCCTTTCTCGAACGACATGCCGACGGGCCGGTGATGGTCCTGCCTTCCCACTTCCCGGGACCCACCGCGGGATATGTCGTCTCGAAGGGTGGCGCCTACGACTTCCGCTATGTAGGGGAGTGACCCGCCGGAGGCCGTCGTCCCGGGTGCTGCGGTCAGCGCTCCAGCACGGTGTCGCCCATGAGGAAATAAGCGAGCGCGGGTCCGATTCGCCCGAGCAAGCCGCGCTTCGCGACCGCTTCGCCGGCCAGCAGGGGCGTTTCCCGGATCGGCAGCCCCGGCGCGGTCACCCTGAGCCGGGCGATCGGCTGGCCCCGGACGACCGGTGCCGGAACCGGGCCCAGATAGGAGACGACGGCCTTGAGCTTGTCCCGCGCGCCGGGCTGGAGCGTGACCTTCACGTCGCGGTCGGCGATCAGCGGGACCGTCCCGTCCCGGCCGAGCCAGACGCCGGCGCTGTCGATCACGTCTCCCTTCGCGAAGAGCTGGTAGTTCCGAAACCGGCCGAAGGCGAGGTTCATGAGGCGCAGGGCCTCGCGGGCGCGTAGACGCGCGCTCTGCAGACCCGCGATCACCAGAATGACGCGCCGGTCCTTCTGGATCGCCGAGGCGGCAAGGCCGTAGCCGGACGCCTTCGTGTAGCCGGTCTTGAGCCCGTCCGCCCCGATGCCGCGCCGCAACAGGGGGTTGCGGTTGTACTGTTTGATGCCGCCGTAGCGGAAGCTCTTCTCGGCGAACATGGGGTAGTACTCGGGAAAATCGGCGATCAGCCGATGGGACAGGAGGGCGATATCGCGGGCGCTCATCAGATGCCCTTCTTCGGGCCATCCCGTGGCGTTGCGGAAGCTGCTGTTCTTGAGCCCGAGCTCCCGGCCTCGCTGCGTCATCTCTTCGGCGAACGCGTCCTCGCTTCCGGCGATTCCCTCCGCGATGACGATGCAGGCGTCGTTTCCCGACTGCACGATGATTCCTCGCAGCAGGTCCTCGACGCTGATCATGCTGTCGAGCGCGACGAACATCTTTGCCCCGCCCTTGCGCCACGCCTTCTCGCTGACCGGGAATTTGGTATCCAGAGTCAGGCGGCCGTCCCTGAGCCTCTCGAAGATCATATAGGCGGTCATCAGCTTGCTCATCGAGGCCGGCGGCATCGGACGGTCGGCGTCTCGATCGAGCAGCACCGTACCGGTCTCGACGTCCATCATGATTGCATATTTGGCGATGGTCTCGATCCCCGCCGCCCGCGCGCCGATCGGCGTCGCGGACAGAGCGGCCACCGCGAGAAGGGCGCCGATCAACCGCCCGCGTCCTCGAAGCGTCACGATAGCTCCTCCCCGATCCTCTCGGCAGCCGATGGCGCGCCTTTCGCTGGACGGGCAGGATTGAGCCGAACGCGCCTACGACATCGGGGGAATGAATACGCCGCCGACCGATTCGGATAAAGCGGCGCCAACTGTCCGATATCCGTCCTGTATTCGGCTTGCCGAGCGTTCGCGCATCTCTCCAATGGCGCGGTGTAACGGGCCAAAACGACCTTCATAATATCCCCGTAATTCAATGTATTATGGGAAATCGTTGGCGGATGGGGTGGGATTCGAACCCACGAGACGCCTCTGCGCCTGCCGGTTTTCAAGACCGGTGCCTTCAACCGCTCGGCCACCCATCCTCCGTCTGGACCGCGATTCCGGCCGCGCCCGTCGATCCTATGGCGCCCGGCTCGGTCCGTCCACCGGCGACCGCGCGCCCGATATTGCTCTCCGAAGCACTCTGTTATGGTGGCTGGCCCGCGCGGTCCCGGGAGGCGATTCTCATGTCGGAAAGGCGCAGCTTCGACTACATCGTCGTCGGTGCGGGATCGGCCGGCTGCGTCCTCGCCAATCGGCTGAGCGAGGATCCGACGACCAGCGTGCTGGCGATCGAGGCGGGCGGATGGGATCGCGATCCGATGATCCGTATCCCGCTGGGCTGGGGAGTGCTCCTGGAGGAGCGACGCCACGACTGGATGTATTTCACCGAGCCCGAGCCCGATCTCGACGGTCGCAGCATCGAATGCGCGCGCGGCCGGGTCGTCGGCGGATCTTCCTCGATCAACGCGATGGCCTATGTGCGCGGCCATCGGACGGATTACGACCGCTGGCGCCGGAAGGGTTGCCGCGGTTGGTCCTATCGGAACGTGCTGCCTTATTTCCGCAAATCCGAGAACTGGGAGGGGGAGGAGAGCGCGTACCGTGCCAAGGGCGGCCCGTTGACGGTCCGAAGGGGCACGTATAACGACGACTTCGTCGATGCCTATGTCGAAGGCGCGCGCGCGCTCGGGCACGAATATACCGACGATTATAACGGTGCCGAACAGGCGGGGTTCTGCCGGATCCAGCAAACGATCCGCGGCGGACGGCGCTGCAGCGCGGCGGATGCCTATTTGAAACCCGTCCTCGACCGCGCCAATTTCACGCTGTTCACCGACTCTCTGGTCACGCGGCTGTTGTTCGAGAACGGGCGCGCTATGGGCGCGGAGTATATGCGCAGCGGCAGGCTTGAGCGGGTCCGCGCCGAGCGCGAGGTGCTGCTGTCCGGTGGGGTGATCAACTCGCCCCAGCTTCTGATGCTGTCCGGAGTCGGAGCGCCGGACGAGCTCGCCTCCCACGATATCTCCGTCCTGCACGAGCTGCCCGGAGTCGGCAAGAACCTTCAGGACCATCTCTCGGCGATCGTCAATTACCGCCGCGAACGGGCGGGGATATTCCGGACCCGGATGCGCCTCGACCGTCTCGCCCTCGATCTCCCCCGCGCCTATCTGCTCGGAAGCGGGCCGGCGACGGATCTTCCGGCCGGCATCATGGCGTTCGTCGAGAGCCGGCCGGGTCTCGACGCTCCAGACATACAGCTCCTGTACCGGGATCTACCGCCCGAGACCTATCCCTGGTTTCCGGGCTACCGCCCCGCATGGCCGGACGGATTCGGTTGCCGCCCGGTGCTGCTGCGGCCGCAGAGCCGAGGCGAGATCAGGTTGACGTCCGCGAACCCTGCCGACAAGGTCCGAATCTTCCAGAACTTCCTGTCCGAACCCGCCGACATGGAGACGATTCGCGAAGGCGTCAAGCGCACGCGTGAAATCGGGGCCGCCCCCGCTCTGCGACCGTTCGGAGTCGTCGAGACCGAACCCGGGCCGGAGGCGAGGACCGACGCCGAAATCGACGCCCACATCCGCGCGACCGCCGCGACCGCGCATCACCCGGCCGGGACCTGCCGGATGGGTACGGACTCGATGGCCGTGGTCGATCCCGAACTCCGGGTGCGGGGAATCGAGGGTCTGCGGGTCGTCGACGCCTCGGTTTTTCCGGATCTGGTCGGCGGCAATATCAATGCCCCGGTCATCATGATCGCCGAGAGGGCCGCCGATCTGATCCGGGGCCGCACGCCGCTCGCGCCCGCCGAGGCATGACATCGACCCGACCGCCTTCCCAACCCCGTTCCGGAGCACAGATGAGATTCTTCTGCTTCGATCTTGAAGGCGTCCTCTCGCCCGAAGTCTGGGTCGGGTTGGCGAACAGGACGGGAATCGACGCGCTGCGGGCGACCACCCGGGACGTTCCGGATTACGACCGGTTGATGCGCCAGCGCTTGAAGATTCTCGACGAGCACGGCCTGGGCATGGCGGACATCGAAGCGGTCGTTGCCGGGATGAAGCCCTTGGACGGCGCCCGCCATTTCCTCGACCAGCTGCGCGAACGGGCTCCGGTCGTGATTCTGTCGGACACGTTCTACGAGTTCGCGGTGCCGATGATGCGGCAGTTGAACTGGCCGACGCTTCTCTGCCATGCCCTGGAAGTCGATGGCTCAGGCCGGATCGTGGACTACCGCCTGCGCCACCGCGATCACAAGCGCGCGAGCGTCAACGCCTTCAGAGAACTGAATTTTCACGTAACCGCGATCGGTGACTCCTATAACGATATCGCCATGCTCGGCGCTGCGGACGCCGGCATACTCTTCCGCGCCCCCGAGACCGTGCGCCGGGAGTTCTCGCATTTCCCTGCGGTCGACGGCTATGACGACCTGATGCGGACGATTCAGGAGCGCGGGTAAGGCTGCCTTCAGTCGGCTTCGGACACGGGCCGTCCGTTCGATTGCCGCCGGCCGAGGCCGATCTTCTTCGCCAATTCCGAGCGCTGCGCCGCGTAGCTCGGCGCCACCATCGGGTAGTCGGGCGGCAGACCCCACTTGGCCCGATACTCTTCCGGTGTCATGTCGTAATTGGCCCTCAGATGGCGCTTGAGCACCTTCAGCCTCTTGCCGTCCTCGAGGCAGACGAGATAGTCCTGCGTCACGGAACGGTCGACGCTCACGGCCGGCTTCGGGGGCTCGTCGGCCGGTTTCCAGGCGGCCCGCTCGATCCCGGTCAGGGAACCGAAGACCGCTTCGATGATGCTCGGCACATCCTTGGCCGGCACGGTGTTGTTGCCGACATAGGCCGCGACGACATCCGCGACCATCCGCAGCACCTCTATCCGTTCTATCTTGCCCATCATATTCTTCCCGAATATCCGATCTTCTCTGGACGATAGTAAGTGATTGCAATATGTGATCGGCATTGGATAAGGTCAAATGTTGACAAGCTATTACGATGGGGAGCGCAGAGCCGTTCGATGCGCGGCCGGAGCATGGGACGGACGACCGCCGCCGTCGAACCCTGCGTCTTGCGGGGGTGGCGCGGTCATACCGCCTATGATAGCTAGGCCGCCCATCGTCATACCCGTCGAAGGCATATGACTTCCAAACCGATCTCATTGGCGGCGGACCATGCGGGCGTCGACCTCAAGCGGGCCGTCGGCGCGTTCGTCGCCGCCTGCGGAGAGCGGGTCCTCGATCTCGGAACCGACGACGCGGTTCCCGTCGACTATCCCGATCTCGCCGACGCTCTGGCCCGCAACTTGACGTCCGGCGTCTCCGATCGCGGCATTCTCATCTGCGGGACCGGTTTGGGCATGTCGATCGCGGCGAATCGGCATGCCGGAATCCGGGCTGCGCTCGTCTACGATCCCGACGGCGCTCGTTTGGCACGACAACATAACGACGCGAACGTCATCGTCCTGGCCGGTCGCAAGTCCACGCGGGAGAACGCTCTCGAATGCATCGAGGCGTTTCTGCGCACGGAGTTCGGCGGCGGGCGGCACCGGCGCCGGCTGGACAAGCTCGCCAGTATCCCGGCGGCGCCGTCCCCGGTAAGGGACGAAGACGGCGCGAGCCTCGATCGGGCCGCCCACGATTTCTTCGCGGCGACCCTGGACGAGAGCGACCCGGAATTGTCGCGGGCGATCGGCGGGGAGCTCGCGCGTCAGCAGAATCGGATCGAGCTGATCGCTTCCGAGAACATCGTCTCGCGGGCGGTGCTCGAGGCCGCGGGATCGGTGCTGACCAACAAATACGCCGAGGGATACCCGGGGCGGCGCTACTATGGCGGCTGCGCCTTCGTCGATGTCGCCGAGGAGTTGGCGCGGGAACGCGCCAAAAGACTGTTCTCCTGCCGGCACGTCAATGTACAGCCGCATTCCGGTGCCCAGGCCAACAACGCCGTCTATTTCGCGCTGTGCAAGCCGGGCGATACGATTCTGGGCATGTCTCTGGCTGCCGGCGGTCATCTGACGCATGGCGCGCCGCCGAGCCAGTCGGGCAAATGGTTCAACGCGGTCCGTTACGGGGTCCGGCCCGACGATGCGCGGATCGACTACGACAACGTCGCGAGTCTGGCGCGGGAACATCGCCCGCGCGTCATCATCGCCGGGGGGTCGGCCTATCCACGCATCATCGACTTCGCTCGTTTCCGAGAGATCGCCGATGCGGTCGATGCGTTCCTCCTCGTCGATATGGCGCATTTCGCGGGGCTGGTCGCGGGCGGTGTGCATCCCGATCCGCTGCCCTTCGCCGACATCGTGACCACGACCACCCACAAGACTCTGCGGGGGCCGCGCGGCGGCATGATCCTGACCAATGACGACGCCATCGCGAGGAAGATCGACAGCGCCGTCTTTCCCGGCGTGCAGGGCGGCCCCCTCATGCATGTCGTCGCCGCCAAGGCGGCGGCGCTGGGCGAAGCGCTCAGACCGGACTTCGCGGACTACGCCGCGGCCGTCGTCGCCAATGCGAAGGCCCTCGCGTCGCGCATAAGGGCAGGGGGGTTCGACCTCGTCTCCGGCGGGACGGATACGCATCTCATGCTCGTCGATCTCCGGTCGAAGGGGCTGACCGGAAAACGGGCGGAGGAGGCCTTGGAGCGTGCCGGGATCACATGCAACAAGAACGGGGTTCCGTTCGATCCCGAGAGACCGACGGTGACGTCGGGCATTCGTCTGGGCTCGCCGGCGGCGACGACGCGCGGGTTCGGAACCGGCGAGTTCGAACGGGTGGGCGAGTCGATCTGCCGCGTGCTCGACAGCCTCTCCGCCGCCAGGGAGGACGGCGCCGTCGAGGCCGAGATACGCGAGACGGTTCGCGAGCTCTGCGCGGCCTTCCCGATCTATACCGGGCAGAGATAGGGCCGAGTCGCGACATGCGCTGCCCGTTTTGCGGATCCGACAACACGCAGGTGAAGGATTCCAGGCCCGCCGAGGACAATTCCGCCATTCGCCGGCGTCGGGTCTGCGGCAACTGCGCGCAGCGGTTCACGACCTTCGAGCGGGTGCAGCTTCGCGAATTGACCGTCGTCAAGAAGGACGGAGAGCGGGAGCCGCTCGATCGCGAGAAGCTCGCCCGTTCGATGGCGATCGCTCTTCGCAAGCGTCCGGTGGAGGGCGAGCGGGTCGATCGAATCATCAACGGCATCGTCCGCCGCCTGGAGAGCTCCGGCGAGACCGAGATCGAGTCGAGCACCGTCGGCGAGATGATCATGGACGCCCTCGCCGGGCTCGATCAGGTCGCTTATGTCCGTTTCGCCTCTGTCTACCGGAACTTCCGCGAGGCGCGGGATTTCGAGGATTTCGTCGGGGCGCTGGGTGACGTCGGTCCCCGCCGCTGACCGCCGACACATGCGATCGGCGGTCGCCCTGGCGCGCCGGGCGCTGGGCCGGACCTGGCCCAACCCCCCGGTCGGCTGCGTGCTGGTTCGCGACGGCCGCGTGCTGTCGCGCGGCAACACCGCCGCCGGCGGGCGGCCGCACGCCGAAGCGGTCGCGCTCGAACGCGCTGGCGGGGCCGCATCGGGCGCGACCGCCTATGTGACGCTCGAGCCCTGCGCGCATCACGGCCGGACTCCGCCCTGCGCGGAGGCGCTGATCGCCGCAGGCATCCGCCGCGTCGTTGTCGCCGCCCGGGACCCTGATCCGCGAGTCGACGGGCGCGGAATCGCCCGTTTGAAGAACGCCGATCTCGCGGTGCGGACGGGGGTCTGCGGGGAGGAGGCCGAGGAGCTCCTGTCGGGTTTCGCGATGCGGGTCCGGGAGGGGCGGCCGCTGATCACGCTCAAGCTCGCGTCCACGATCGATTCCCGGATCGCCACGGCCGGCGGGGAAAGCAGATGGATCACCGGCGCGGCGGCGCGGCGATCGGTCCATCTCCTGCGCGCCCGCCATGACGCGATCCTGGTCGGTGGACGAACCGCCCTCCGCGATGATCCGTCGCTGACTTGTCGGCTGGACGGTCTGGAAGGAGCCAGCCCGCTGCGCCTCGTCGCCGACGGCCGGGATTCGCTTCCCCCCACCCACGCCCTAGCCGCGACGGCCGACCGGACGCCGTCCTGGCTGCTCGTCCCGGAGGGACGGGCGGCGCGGCGCCGGGCCGAGCTCGCCGGGACGAGCATGTCTATCCTTGCGGTCCGCGAGACGGCGGACGGCCGCGTCGATCTCCCTGCGGCGTTGCGGAGGCTCGGCGCCGAGGGGCTCACCTCGATCCTCGTGGAAGGGGGGGCGGGGCTCGCCGCTTCCCTGCTGTCCCGCGATCTCGTCGACCGGCTGGTCTGGTACAGGGCGCCCCGGATCGTCGGCGGCGACGGACGGGGTGCGGTCGATCCGTTCGGCGTCGAATCGCTTGACGCGGCGCGAGCGTTCGAGAATATCTCCGTCCGACCGGTGGGCGGCGATTCGATCGAGATCTACGGGCGGCTGCGAAAAGGGGGGCGGTGAGCGCAGATGTTCACCGGCATCGTCACGGATCTCGGCACCGTCCGCGCGATCGCGCAGCGCGGGGATACCCGAATCGAGATTTCGACATCCTACGATACCGGCGAGATCGATCCGGGAGCCTCGATCGCCTGCTCGGGTCCGTGCTTGACCGTGGTGGACAAGGGGCCGGGCTGGTTCGCGGTCGAGATGTCGGAGGAAACCAGGCGCAGGACCACGCTCGGAAACTGGCGAATCGGGACCCGGGTCAATCTCGAGCGCGCGCTCAGGGTCGGCGACGAGCTGGGCGGTCATATCGTCTCCGGCCATGTCGACGGCGTGGCCGAGATCGTGGATACCGCCCCGCGCGGGGACAGCGTGGCTTTCGCGTTCGAAGCGCCTCGCGGTTTCGAACCCTATGTCGCTCCGAAGGGGTCCGTCGCCCTGGACGGCGTCTCGTTGACCGTGAACGAGGTCGACGGCAGGCGCTTCGGCGTGAACATCATCGGCCACACCCGCGACTGCACGACCTTCGGCCGGCTTCGCGAGGGCGACAGGGTCAATTTCGAGGTCGATACGCTCGCGCGCTATGTCGCCAGGCTGGTCGCGCGGTGAGACCGCCGAAGAGAAGAGAAAGAACGGCGTGACCCGACGATCTCCCGGCGCGGCGCAGACCGCTTCCGCCCCGCCAGCCGGCGGCGATGCAGCCTCCGTCCTGGCGCCGATCGAGGATGCGATCGAGGATGTCCGCAACGGCCGGATGGTCATCCTTGTCGATGACGAGAACCGTGAGAACGAGGGAGACCTTGTCGTCGCGGCGCAGATGGCGACCTCGGATGTCGTCAACTTCATGGCGACCCACGGCCGAGGGCTGATCTGTCTGGCGATGACCCGCCGGCGGATCGAGTCGCTAGGCCTGCCGTTGATGTCGCAGCATAACCGGACCCGGCATCAGACCGCGTTCACCGTCTCCATCGAAGCGCGGGAAGGCGTCACCACCGGGATTTCCGCCCACGACCGGGCGCGAACCATCTCGGTGGCGATCGATCCGAAGAACGACGCCCGCGAGATCGTGACGCCCGGCCATGTCTTTCCTCTGGTGGCCTGCGACGGCGGCGTGCTGGAACGGGCCGGCCATACCGAAGCGTCGGTGGATATCGCGCGTATCGCCGGGCTCAACCCGTCGGGCGTGATCTGCGAGATCATGCGGGACGACGGAAGCATGGCGCGTCTTCCGGACCTCCTGGCCTTCGCCGAATTGCACGGCCTCAAGGTCGCGACCATCGCCGATCTGATCGGGTACCGCCTGCGCAAGGACACGCTGGTGGAACGCCTGTTCGAGACCCGCGTGCGGCGCCGGGACCAAGGGGAATTCCGGCTCATCGTCTACGTCAACCGCATTTCGGGCGCGGAGCATCTGGCGATGATCAAGGGCGATATTTCCGGGACGGCGCCGCTCCTGGTCCGAATGCATGCGCTCAATGTCCTCGACGATGTCCTGCACGACCAGACCAGCTGCCGGGGCGACGACCTCGAGGCCTGCATACGGCTCATCGACCGGGCGGGCAGGGGGGTACTGGTCATGATCCGTGACTCCTTCGCGCAGAGCTTCGCCAATCAGATCCGGCTCCGGCACGAGCTCCCCGACGATCCGGGCGCAGCTTCGGCGGAGGTCAGCATGACGACCGGGCGCGAACGGACGATCGGCCCTCCCGCGCTCCGCGACTACGGCGTGGGCGCCCAGATCCTCCGCGATCTCGGCGTTCACGACATGATTCTGCTGACCAACCACCCGCGCGCGGTGGTCGGGCTGGAAGCCTACGATCTGCGCATCGTCGCGCGCCGGCCGATCGACGGGTCCGGCGAGACCGGGCAGGAGAACCGATGACGGACGCCCCGCATGTCCTGATCGTCGAGGCGCGATATTACGAACAGATCGCCGACGAGCTCGTGGCGGGGGCGGTCGCCGCCCTCGAGCAAGCGGGGGCGAGCCATGAAAGCCTGACGGTTCCGGGCGCCTTCGAGATTCCGGCGGCGATCCGCTTCGCATCGGAGGCAGCGAAACTGCGGGACCCGCCGCATCGCTTCGACGGCTTCATCGGCCTCGGCTGCGTCATTCGCGGCGAGACGACGCATTACGACTATGTCTGCGCCGAGAGCGCCCGCGGCATCCAGGAGCTCGCGCTGACGCACGGGCTCGCCGTCGGTTACGGCATACTGACCTGCGAGACCCGTTCGCAGGCGCTGGCGCGGGCGCGGCTCCGGGAACAGGACCGCGGCGGGGCGGCGGCACGGGCCTGCCTGGCGATGATCGCGCTCAAGCGTCGTTTCGGCCTCGCCGGATGACGGAGGGCGATCCTCCCTCCACGATTCGACGCAGACCCGCCGCGCGGGCCGGGCGGTTGAGCGCGGCGCGTTTGGCGGCGGTGCAGGCGCTCTATCAGACGACGCTCGTCGGCAATGCCGTCGACGACGCGATCATGCAGTTCCTGGCACATCGCGGCGAAGGGGCTCTCGATGACGGAGAGCGGCCGATCCGGCCCGACCCCGCGCTCTTTGTCCATCTCGCGCGCGGCGCCCACGCGCGGCGTGGGGAGATCGACGACATCCTGCGTGGCGTCCTGCCCGAGAGCTGGCCGCTGGAGCGGATCGAGCTGCTGCTGCGCTGCGTCCTGCGCGCGGGGATCTACGAGCTGCTGGCGGACCGGCGGGTGCCGGCGCGTGTTGTGATCTCGGAATATGTCGATCTGGCGGACGCGTTCTTCGATACGCCCGAGCGCGGCCTGACCAATGCCCTGCTGGACCGGCTGGCGCGCCGCCTGCGCGGGCCGGCGTTTTACTCCCGAAAAGATCGTTCCGATGACGGCATCGCGGCGGCTGGATGAGTTCGCCATCATCGAGTCGGTCTTCGCACCGCTTGCGCGCGGCAGCGCGGGCGCGCTCGGCTTGCGCGACGACGCTGCGGTGATTCGCCCGGCGGGTGGTGCCGCCCTGGTCGCGAGCACGGACATGATGGTCGCCGGGGTCCATTTCATGGCGGACGACCCGCCAGGCCTTGTCGCCCGCAAGCTGTTGCGCGCGAATCTCTCCGATCTCGCCGCGATGGGTGCGCGACCGACCGGCTATCTTCTCGGCTTGGCGGTGCCTGGAAGCTTTTCCGACATCTGGTTCCGGGAGTTCGCGAGCGGGCTGGCCGTCGATCAGGCGGCTTTCGGGGTCGGTCTGCTCGGCGGCGATACGACGGCGATTTCGGGGCCGGCATGCCTGTCGATCACCGCGTTCGGCGAGATCGAGCCGGGTCGGGAGCTGCGGCGGTCGGGCGCCAAGCCGGGCGACGACATCCATGTCTCGGGGACGATCGGCGACGCCGCGCTTGCCCTCCGCTTCGTTCTCGGCATCGCCGCGGAGAACGAGGCCCGGCACACGGCCATGCTGGTCGACCGTTACCGCCTGCCGCTGCCGCGTACATCCGTGGGGATCGGTCTGCGCGGACTGGCGACGGCGGCGATCGACGTCTCCGACGGGCTTGCGGCCGATCTCGAACATATGTGCCGCGCATCCGGGAGGGGCGCCGAGATCGAGGCGGAGAGGATTCCATTGTCGCCCGAGGCGCGGGCGGCGGTCGCCGGGAAGCGGGGGCTGCTCATCGACGTCCTGACGGGGGGGGACGATTACGAGCTCCTGTTCAGCGTTCCGCCCGGGCGCAGGCGGGAGGTCGGGGCGCTCGCCGGCGCTTGCTCGGTACCGCTGACGCGTATCGGACGAATCACCGACGGGGCCGGGGTGGCGGTGCTCGATGCGGCCGGATCCCGGATCGGCTTGCCCCGATCCGGCTATCGACATTTCGGCGATCGAGGGGTCTGCCGCGGAGAGCCCTGAGCCCCTATCCTACGAAGACGCTTCGACCGCTTCTTCTTCCTATCGGGAGTATCCGACGCTGGGATCGTATTTCGCCGGCCTCGACCGCAATATCGGCCTTCTCGCGCTTTGCCAGGCGCTCTTCATGACCTGTACCTCGGCGCTGATCGCCTCGGTCGCGCTGATCGGCCATGTCCTCGCCGAGGACAAGGCCTATTCGACGGTGCCGGCGGCGCTGATGTTCGCCGCCACGATGGTCACCGCCTATCCGGCCTCGCTCTACATGCGACGGGTGGGCCGCCGGGTCGGCTTCGTCACGGGGGCCGCGATCGGCATGCTCGGCGGAGCGGTGGCGGCAGCGGCGATCTTCTCCGGCTCGTTCTGGTTTTTCTCGGCCGGGACCGCGCTTGTCGGCTGTTTTAGCTCCTTCGGCCAGTATTTCCGGTTTGCCGCCGCCGATGCCGCCGGGCCGGGGATGCGGAGCCGCGCGATCTCGCTCGTCTTGGCCGGCGGCCTTGTCGCCGCGATTACCGGTCCGAACATGGCCCGGCTGACCAGGGATCTCTTCGATCCCGTGCTCTATGCCGGGACGTTCGCCGCGATGATCCTGGTCTTCGCCGCGATCGGGCTGATCTCCTCCCTCCTGTCGATACCGCCGATGAGCCAGGCGGCGCGTTTCGGTCCGCAGCGGCCGCTATGGGAGATCCTGGCTCAGACGAAATGTCTGGTCGCGGTCTCCGGCGCGGTGATCGGCTATGTCGTTATGGCGTTCCTGATGACCGTGACCCCGCTTGCCATGCAGGATTGCGGTTTCGGCTTCGGCGATTCCGCGATCGTGATCCAGGCGCATATCGTGGGGATGTTCCTCCCCTCCTTCTTCACCGGTCATCTGATCGCACGCTACGGAGCGACGAACGTCATGCTGACGGGCGCTCTGCTCCAGGCGGGCTGCGTCGCGATCAACGTCGCCGGGGTCGAGTTCGCCAACTTCCTTTCCGCTCTGGTGGTCCTGGGAATCGGGTGGAACTTTCTGTTCATCGGCGGCACGACATTGCTGACCGAGTGCTACCGCCCTTCGGAGCTCGCCAAGACCCAGGGTTTCAACGATCTGCTGGTCTGGGGCTCGGTCGCCGTCTGCGCGGTCTTTTCCGGGGCGACGAATCACCTGTTCGGATGGGCGGCGGTGAACCTGATAACGCTGCCGCTGGTCGCGATCGCGCTGTCGTCGCTTCTCTGGTTCGCTTTGAGCCGACAAGGGCGCGCGACGGCGGCCTGAAGCTCGACGCATACGGTGGCAATCCTCCTTTGCTACGGCGGATTCGCCGGAGTCTTCGCACCGGTCCAGGCTTGGCGGCCATCGCTGTCCCCTGCCGCCGGCGTTGCCGCCGGGCCGATTGTGACGCTCCAGGGGGACGGATAGGTTGGGTGGGCAAGGAACGGCATGGGCCATGTGCGGGAGGGGGACATGCAAGGGCTGATGATGAATACCCAACTCCTTATTTCGTCGCTGATCGGGCACGCGGCGCGGAACCATGCCGAGACCGAGATCGTCTCGCGCATGGTGGAAGGGGGCGTCCATCGTTACGGCTACGCTGCGGCGCATGGGCGCATGAAGCGGCTCGCGAACGCGCTGACCGGGCTCGGTATCCGGAGCGGCGACCGCGTCGGCACGCTCGCCTGGAACACCCATCGGCATTTCGAGATCTACTACGCGGTTTCCGGGATGGGGGCGGTCTGCCACACCGTCAATCCCCGGCTGTTCCCGCCGCAGATCGCCTTCATCGTCAACCATGCCGGAGATCGGGTGCTGTTTCTCGATCTTACCTTTCTGCCTCTGGTCGAGGCCATCGCCGACCAGCTCGAGAGCGTCGAGGCCTTCGTGGTGATGACCGATGCAGCGAACATGCCCGAGACCGGACTCGCCAACGTCCACTGCTACGAGACGCTGCTCGCCGCGGCGGCGGCGGAATTCGAGTGGCCTGAGATGGAGGAGACCACGGCTTCGTCGCTCTGCTACTCCTCCGGGACGACGGGCGATCCCAAGGGCGTGTTGTACAGCCATCGATCGACCCTGCTGCATGCGATGGCGGGAACGCTCCCCGACGCGGTCGGGATGGCGGCGGCGGATACCGCGATGCCGGTCGTTCCCATGTTCCACGCCAACGCCTGGGGGTTTCCGTATATCCCTCCCATGGTCGGCGCCAAGCTGGTGCTGCCGGGCGATAGGGCGGACGGCGAGGCGCTGTACGCGCTGTTGGAAGAGGAGAGCGTGACGGTCGCGGCCGGGGTGCCGACGGTCTGGCTGGGGCTGATGCAATATCTCGATGGGAGCGGCAAGACGTTGTCGACGCTGAAGCGGCTGATCATCGGCGGATCGGCGGTGCCACGCGCGTTGACCGAGTACTATCTCGAGCGCCAGGGCGTCGAGATTCGCCAAGCTTGGGGCATGACCGAGATGTCGCCGCTGGGCACTTTGAATGCGCCCAGGAATGGGATGACGGCGGAAACGCCGGCGCAGTACTGCGACCGCCAAGTCAGCCAGGGGCGCGAGATTTTCGGCGTCGAGATGAAGATCGTCGACGATTCGGGCCGGAGGCTGGCCGAGGACGGCGTCGCCTTCGGTGCGGTAAAGGTAAGGGGTCCCTGGGTATGCAGCGCCTATTTCCGGGGTGCCGGGGCGGACGCCCATGACGCGGACGGCTGGTTCTCGACCGGCGACGTTTCGACGATCGACAGGGACCGGTTCATGACCGTGACCGACCGTGCCAAGGACGTCATCAAGTCGGGCGGTGAGTGGATATCGTCGATCGAACTCGAGAATATCGCCGTCGGTCACGAGGCGGTGGCCGAGGCCGCCTCGATCGGCGTCGCCCATGCCAAATGGGACGAACGGCCGTTGCTGATCGTCGTCCGCAAGCCCGGCGCGCGGCTGGCGCGGGAGGAGATGCTGGCCTTCTTCAAGGGCAAGGTAGCCAGCTGGTGGATTCCCGACGACGTGGTCTTTGTCGACTCCCTGCCTCATACCGCGACCGGCAAGCTGTTGAAGACCCGGCTTCGCGAAGACTTCAGGGGCTACAAGCTCCCCACCGAATAGACTGCACGGGGCGGCGGATCGAGACATGCTTCCCAATATCGCGCCCGGCCTCGACTTCGGCCTCGGCGAGGCCGCCGATCTGCTGCGCGACAGCGTCGCCGATTTCACGGCCGCGGAGATCGCGCCGCGGGCCGCCGAGATCGACCGGGAGAACCGGTTTCCGGCGGAGCTCTGGCCGCGGATGGGCGCTCTCGGTCTTCTGGGCATCACGGTCGAGGAGGCGTATGGCGGCGCGGGGATGGGTTATCTCGAACATGTCGTCGCCATGGAGGAGATCAGCCGGGGCTCGGCCTCGGTCGGGCTCTCCTATGGCGCCCATTCCAACCTCTGCGTCAACCAGATACGCCGCCATGGAACCGAGGAGCAGAAGCGGCGCTACCTGCCTCCCTTGATCTCGGGAGAGCATGTCGGGGCGCTGGCGATGAGCGAGCCGGGCGCCGGGTCTGATGTGGTCTCGATGCGGCTCGGCGCCGTCCGCCGCGGCGATCGCTACATCCTCAACGGATCCAAGATGTGGATCACCAACGGCCCCGACGCGGATACGCTGGTCGTCTATGCCAGGACCGACGCGGCCGGCGGTCCGCGCGGCATCACCGCGTTCCTGATCGAGAAGGGATTCGCCGGGTTCTCGACCGCGCAGAAGCTCGACAAGCTCGGGATGCGCGGCTCCAACACCAGCGCGCTGAATTTCGACGATTGCGAGGTGCCGGCCGAGAACGTGCTGGGTGAGGTCGGCCGCGGCGTGAGCGTGTTGATGAGCGGGCTCGACTACGAGCGCGCGGTGCTGGCCGGCGGGCCGCTGGGCATCATCCGGGGCTGCCTAGACGTTGTCATGCCCTATGTGCACGGTCGCGAGCAGTTCGGCCGACCGATCGGCGAGTTCCAGATCATCCAAAGCAAGCTCGCCGACATCTACACGACCGCCAACGCCGCCCGCGCCTATGTCTATGCCGTCGCGCGGGCCTGCGACCGGGGCCGGACGACGCGCAAGGACGCCGCGGGGGCAATCCTGTTCGCCGCCGAACGGGCGACGGCGGCGGCTCTGGAGGCGATCCAGATTCTCGGTGGCAACGGCTATGTCAACGACTATCCGACCGGGCGGCTTCTCCGCGACGCCAAACTCTACGAGATCGGCGCCGGGACCAGCGAGATTCGGCGCATGCTGATCGGCCGCGAGCTGTTCCGCGAGACCGCTTGAGATGCCCGTTATGGGGACCGCCGTCGACCGGTGCTCGGTCGCGTATCGGACGAACGCCGAGGCCATGGCGCGCGCCGTCCGCGCGCTCCGCGAAGCGGTCGCGGAGAGCGCGCTCGGCGGCGGAAAGGCCGCGCGCGCGCGCCATTGCGGGCGCGGCAAGCTCCTCCCGCGAACCAGGATCGACCTGCTGATCGACCCGGGAGCGCCGTTCCTCGAACTGTCCCAGCTCGCTGCGCGCGGCGTCTACGACGAAGACGTGCCGGCGGCGGGACTCGTCACCGGTATCGGACCGATCGAAGGCCGAGAATGCGTCATCGTCGCCAACGATGCGACCGTCAAGGGGGGGACCTACTATCCGCTGACCGTCAAGAAGCATATCAGGGCGCAGGAGATTGCCGGGCAGAACCGGCTGCCCTGCATCTATCTGGTCGATTCGGGCGGCGCCAACCTTCCGCGCCAGGACGAGGTGTTTCCCGACCGCGACCATTTCGGCCGCATATTCTACAATCAGGCGACGCTCTCTGCCGCCGGCGTGCCGCAGCTCGCGGCGGTCATGGGATCGTGCACCGCGGGTGGCGCCTATGTTCCCGCGATGGCCGACGAGTCGGTCATTGTCCGCGGGCAGGGCACCATTTTTCTCGGCGGCCCACCGCTGGTGAAGGCGGCCACCGGCGAGGAGGTGAGCGCCGAGGAGCTGGGCGGCGCGGACGTACATGCGCGGGTCTCGGGGGTCGTCGATCACGATGCCGAGAACGACGCCCACGCAATCGCGATCCTCCGTCGATCCGTCGCCGCCCTGGGTGGGAGGAAGGCCGCGTCCATCCCGGTCCGCCCTCCGGTTTCGCCGAATTTCGATCCGGCCGAGATCGACGGGATCGTCCCGGCGGATTTCCGCCGGCCCTACGATGTTCGCGAGGTGATCGCGCGCATCGTCGACGCCAGCGCCCTCGACGAGTTCAAGCCGCGCTACGGAGTCACCCTGGTCTGCGGCTTCGCCCGGATCGGCGGCTACCCGATCGGGATCCTCGCCAATAACGGTATCCTGTTTTCCGAATCGGCGCTGAAAGGAGCCCATTTCATCGAGCTCTGCTGTCAGCGGGGTTTTCCGCTTCTGTTTTTACAGAACATCACGGGCTTCATGGTCGGCAGGAAATACGAGGCCGGCGGGATCGCCAAGGACGGTGCCAAGCTGGTCATGGCGGTGGCCTGCGCGCGGGTCCCGAAATTCACGGTGGTGATCGGCGGCAGCTTCGGTGCCGGAAACTATGGAATGTGCGGCCGCGCCTACGCTCCGCGCTTTCTGTTCATGTGGCCGAACGCGCGGATTTCGGTGATGGGCGGCGAGCAGGCGGCCAGCGTTCTGGGCCGGGTTCGCCGTGATGCCATGGAAGCGCGCGGCGAGACCTGGTCGGAGGAAGAGGAGGAGGCGTTCAAGGCGCCGATACGAGCGCAGTACGAGACGCAGGGTCATCCGTTCTACGCGAGCGCCCGGCTCTGGGACGACGGCATCATCATTCCGTCCGAGACCCGAACGGTGCTCGGCCTCTGCCTGTCGGCCGCTCGGAATGCGGCGGACGAAACGACGCGCTTTGGCGTCTTTCGCATGTGACGGCTTCGGAGATGGCGGCCGGAATCGTTCGTCCCGAGGCGATCCGCGAGGTGCGGCGGGACACCGATGTTTAGATCCGTGCTGATCGCAAATCGCGGCGAGATCGCGTGCCGGGTCGTCGCGACCTGTCGGAGGCTGGGTATCCGAGCGGTCGCCGTCTTCTCCGGCGCCGATGCGGATGCGCTCCATGTCCGATCGGCCGACGAGGCGGTACCGATCGGTCCCGCCGAGTCGGCGGGGAGCTATCTCGATATCGACGCCGTGCTCGACGCCGCCCGACGAACCGCGGCCGAGGCCGTCCACCCCGGCTACGGGTTTCTCTCCGAGAACGCGGAGTTTGCGGAAGCCTGCGCCGATGCCGGAATCGTCTTCGTCGGTCCGCCGCCGGACGCGATTCGCGCGATGGGATCCAAGAGCGCGGCCAAGGCCCTGGCGGCCGATGCGGGCGTGCCCGTCCTGCCGGGATATCACGGCGACGATCAGGACGACGCAGCGCTTGCCGAGGCGGCGATGGGCCTCGGTTTCCCGCTGCTCGTCAAGCCCGTCGGTGGCGGCGGCGGGCGCGGGATGCGGCGGGTGGAGACGCCGGGCGAGATCGGCGCCGCCCTGGCATCGGCGCGGCGCGAAGCCGCCGCCTCGTTCGGCGACGACCGCCTCCTGCTCGAACGCTGCCTCGCGCGGCCGCGCCATGTCGAGATACAGGTCTTCGCCGACGGCCACGGCAATGCGGTTCAACTCTTCGAGCGCGACTGTTCGGTCCAGCGCCGTCGCCAGAAGGTGATCGAGGAAGCGCCCGCGCCGCTGCTGGACGAGGAGACGCGCGCCGGGCTCGCCCGAAGCGCCCTCGATGTCGCGAGAGCCGTCGGCTATGTCGGTGCCGGCACGGTCGAGTTCCTGGTCGAGCCGAACGCGGAGTATTTCTTCATCGAGATGAACACGCGCCTCCAGGTCGAACACCCGGTAACCGAGCTGATAACCGGCTTGGATCTGGTCGAATGGCAGTTGCGGGTGGCCGCGGGCGAAGCGCTGCCGATGAGCCAGGACCGGATCGCGGCGCGCGGGCACGCGGTCGAGGCCAGGCTGTGCGCGGAGGATCCGATCGCAGGCTTCCTGCCTTCGACCGGCAGGATCCTGCATTTCGGCCTTCCCGAGACCGGACCGTGGCTTCGTGTCGATACCGGGTTCGCGGCGAACGATTCCGTCACGCCCTATTACGATTCTCTGCTGGCCAAGATCGTTGCCTGGGGGAAGACCCGGACCGAGGCGTTGGCGAGGCTCGAGGACGCGCTCGCGAAGGCGGTCCCTGTGGGGCTCGCCACCAACCGCGATTTCCTGATCCGCATACTCCGCCATCCGGTCTTCGTCGCCGGCGCGCCCGACATCGACTTCGTCGAACGTTTCTCCGAGACCCTGACTGCGCCGCCGGAGGACGTCCCCGCGCGGGTGCTGGCGGCCGCGGCGTTCGCCGAGGCCGCCGCCCGCCGCGAACGCCGGCGGGCCGCCGCCGCTGCGCTGGGCGATCCGCACGCGCCCTGGGCGGAGGGCGGAGGGTGGCGGCTCAACGCGGCGGCGTCCGAGAGCTTTGTCTTCCGCTGCGGTTCGGCGCTTCACGAAGTCGAGCTTCGAGGAAAGCGGGTCTTTGTCTCGGGGCGTGCGCACGAGGCGGCGGATGCTGATGTGGCGCCCGGGCTGGTCCGGATGACGATCGAAGGCGCGCCCATCCGAATGGCGGTGCACCGCGCCGGAGGCCGAATCTGGATCTTTACGCGGGAGACGAGCTGGGAGGTCTTGCCCGTGGATCCGCTGAGCGAGGCCCAGCGGGCCGCCGCGCCGGCCGCCGACGCGGCGGACGCGCCGATGCCGGGTCGGGTGGTCGCCGTCGAGGCCGTCTCGGGTTCGACCGTGGAGGCGGGAGATGTCGTGATGGTGATCGAGGCGATGAAGGTCGAACATGTCGTCCGCGCGCCCGCCGCGGGCCTTGTCGAGGCGGTTCACTATCGCGTCGGCGACACCGTCGAGGAAGGCGCCCGTCTCTTCCTTCTGGTCGCCGGAGGGACGCCCCCCTGAGCAGGGGCGCCACTGTCTCCGGTCGACGGCTTGCCCGGAGGGCGGTATCGACGACGGTCGCCGTCTTCGACCGTCACGCGCCCATTCCCGGAGGCCGATCGTCGCTTCGCCTTACGAGGCGCCCGAAATACCATCCGCCCGGAAAACCCGACGCCTTCGAGATTAGCCGTCTTTGGAAGAATGCCGTCCCTTGCGCCCTCTGCCGACCGACGGCCGTCCTGCATATCGCCGCCAGCGTCCGATCGCGATCGCATAGGACAGAATATAGAAGGCGAATAGAAGGGCGCAGGAGAACAAGGACCAGTCTCGTGTGGGGGGAACCGCGAGGATCAACCCCAGGCTGGCCAACGGCCCGCTCCACATCAGCATTCCGGTAAACGAATTGGCCCGTTCTCTATTCCCCGACGCGTTCGCGATCCGCTTTCCGAACCGGCGATATACGAGCATATGAAGATGCAGACGGTCCGGCTTGTAAGGCGCACGAGTTCTGGATATCTTTCTTATGATAGATACCAGCATTTCAAGGATGGGATAGGCTAGAACGACAACTCCTGTCCATGGAGAAATCGAAGGGTTCCGCGCCGGGATGATGATCGCGAACGCGGCCAGAACGATCCCGAGGAAATAGGCGCCCCCATCGCCCAGGAAAAGACGGCCGGAAGGGAAGTTGACCAACAGGAAACCCAAGGAAACACCAGCCGTGGCGAAGGACGCCGCGGCCATTTCCCGATCCCCGGCGGTATAGGAAAGCGCCGCCAATGCCACCAGAAGGATAACCGCGGTTCCGCCGACCAAACCGTTGAAGCCATCGACGATGTTTATCGCGTGGGCGATACCGGCGATCGTCAACGTCGTGAATGCGATGCCCACGGCCGAAATGGCGAGCAGGCGGTCGATATCGGAAAATCCGATATGGGTGATTCGGATCCCGGTGAGAAAGCAGAAAGCCAGTCCCGAAAAAAGAGTCGCAAGAAGACGGATCAAGGGCGACACCCGCCCGGTGACATCTTCGGCGAGCCCCACCGCGAACGCGATTCCCGAGCCGATGACGATGGCAGCCAAGAGCCGGGCGACCGGTGGCTCGGACGCGGCGGCCGCAGCGCAGAGGCCGGCACAGACCGCCAGACCGCCGATCCGCGGCACATCTCCCCGATGGAATTTCTGGACTCCTGCGGTGTTGTCGGTGCTGTAGCCGCCATGCCAACGCTTGGACCATACGAGAAAGACGCTCGCGGCTAGCGCGACCCCGAAGCCGGCAATGAAGGGACCCGACGCCCCGGCCAGAACGGTTGCAAGCAACTGATAACTATCCACGCTTACCCAAATTCACAATCGACACAAGAACGAAACGCCCGTCGGAATCAATTCTCTTTTCGTCATCCGACGTCTTTTGCCAGGGATCCGATCGGGCATGGACGGGTTATTGCGGCGGCGGCTCCGCCGAGGCCGTGAGCTTCCGTTCCCAGGAGAGCGCGGTCCGAACGATGAAGTCGAGGTCGGCGTAGCGCGGCGACCAGCGCAAAACTTGTTGAAGACGCGACGGGTCGGCCACCAATGCGGGTGGATCTCCCGGTCGGCGCGGACCGGTTCGGACCTCGATCCGTTTCCCGGCTTGGCGCTGAACGGCTTCGATCACCTCTCGAACCGAACTGCCGCGCCCGTAGCCGCAGTTGAACACGCCGCTGCCGCCGGATGCCAGATGGTTCAACGCTGCGACATGAGCTTCGGCCAGGTCGGAAACGTGAATGTAATCCCGCAGGCAAGTGCCGTCAGGGGTGTCGTAATCCGCTCCGAACAGGGTGACGATGTTGCGCGGACCGACGGCCGCGCGGCAAGCGACCGTGATCAGATGTCCGGCGGACGGGCTCGACTGGCCCGCGCGCCCGTCGGGATCCGCGCCCGCGACATTGAAATAGCGAAGCACGACACAGCGCAGGCCATGCGCGGCCATCGCATCGCGCAGCATCCATTCGACGACAAGCTTGGACGCGCCATACGGATTGATGGGCGCCGTGCCGGCGTTCTCGCTTACCGGAAGCTCGTCGGGAATGCCGTAGACCGCCGCGGTGGACGAGTAGACGAACCGCGTCACGCCCGCCTCGATGCAGGTCCTTATCAGATTGGCGCTGGTGCCGCTGTTGTTGCGGTAATAGACGAGCGGCTTCGCGACCGATTCGCCGACATCGACGCTGGCCGCAAAATGCACGACGGCGGTGATTCCGAAGTCGGAGATCGCTCGCTTTACCGCGCCGCGATCGCCCGCATCCGCCTCGATCAGGGGGATGTCGTCCGCGACCGTCGCCCGCCGCCCTGTCGAGAGATTGTCCAGGACGACGACTCGGTGACCGGCTTTACGAAACGCGAGCACGGCATGTGCGCCGATATAGCCGGCGCCGCCCGTGATCAGGAGCGTATCCTTACGTGCCATGCGGATTCTCTACGAGATCGTGTTCGCCGATGTCGCGGTTAGCCTGCCTTGCATCTATTCCGAGCCGGTCGGAACAAATTCTTATACCGGTTTTCCGTGAGCGGGCGGGACGAAACGGTGCGTCCGCCCTCGCTGCGGGGGCGGGAGCAGGGCGGTCATCGCGCCGACGCCGCCATGCGATCGGCCCGTCGAACCGTTTCGATGATCCGCCTTATGGTCTCGGTATCGAGATAGGCATGGATCGGTAGGCTTACCACCCTCTCGCACAGGCGCTCCGAGACGGGGAGCCGCTCGCCGGCGACGGGAAAGTCCCGATAGGGCGGCTGGTGATGGAGCGGCCGCGGGTAATATACGGCCGTCGGGATCCCGGCGTCGGCGAGACGGCGGCGAAACCCGGTCCGGTCGATGCCCTCGAGCCGCAGCGTATACTGGGACCAGATCGTCCCGATGTCGTCGCCGATGGTGGGCAACACGATCGAGTTCAACCCGGCGATCCCCTCTCGATACGCCGCGGCGACGGCGTTCCGCTGCGCGATCTCCTCCTCGAAGATGGTCAACTTCTCAAGAAGCACCGCCGCCTGCAACGTATCGAGCCGGCCGTTCAGGCCAATACGGACATTGTCGTTTCTGTCGGCCCCGGCACCGTGCGCGAGAATAGATCGAATCGCTTGCGCCAGATCGCCATCGTCGGTGAACAGGGCACCGCCGTCGCCGTAACAGCCGAGCGGCTTCGAGGGGAAGAAGCTGGTCGTCGTTATCCGCCCGATGGTGCCGACGCGGCGGCCGCGATACGCGGCGCCAAAACTCTGCGCCGCGTCGCAGAGAATCCAGAGTCCGAGCTGGGTCGCAGCCTCTTCGATCGCCTCATATTCGGCCGGTCGGCCGAAGAGATCCACGGCGATGACGCCGG
The DNA here is from genome assembly GCA_963422565.1 of Alphaproteobacteria bacterium. GTDB lineage: Bacteria > Pseudomonadota > Alphaproteobacteria > MPNO01 > MPNO01. The sequence goes on from OY730228.1 coordinate 302,148, forward strand.
CGGGTCGCAGGTCTCGGGCCTCCGCGGCCGCCACACCGCTCGCGAGCGCGCCGGGATCGAGGTTGAAGCCGTCTTCTACCACATCGAGGAATACCGGGGTCGCGCCGAGCAGAGCCACGGCTTCGGCGGTCGCAACGAAGGTAAAGCTCGGAACCAGGACCGCGACGCCCCTCTTCACGCCGAGCGCCATCAGCGCGAGCACCAGCGCGTCGGTTCCGCTCGAGCAGGCGATCGCATGCCGCGCGCCGCAGAACTCCGCGAGCCGCTTCTCGATCAGGCCGACCTCCGGACCCATGACGAAGGCGCTGTGATCCAGGACTCGGGAGAGGGCGCGCTCGATCCTGTCGCCAAGCCGTGCTCTCTGGGCTTTGAGGTCGACGAAGGGGATCATGTCGATGTCGACGACTGAATCCGAATCGAGCGGGCGGAATGCGTTCATTGCAGCGTGCTCGCGAAAAACCGGCGTTAGGGTCAGATTGGGCGGTTCGGGCCGGGGGCGGCGCCGTTGCCGCCGGTCGAAGACGGAGGGGCGGTATGCTGCGGTCCATCCCGAACGCCGCCTTGCGCGGGCTCCTCCGTCGGAGGCGACGGCCGTTTCGCATGGACGGAGGCATCGATGGCGCAGAGGACCCTCAGGACGTTCAGACCCTCGGTTCCTCCCGTCAACGGCGGCGCCCCGGTCGTCGCGCATTCCAGGAAATGGGCGCATTCGAGGCGCAGCGGTTCGGCCGGCGCGACGGGAACCGGCTCGGCCTCGGCCTGGACGGCCATCGCCGTGCCCGGCCTCCAGGACGCGGGCCTTCGAAACAGCCGGAGCTTCGTCGGCCAGTCCTCGCGGTCGTCGAAGACGATCATTCCGTCGTCGCCGACCGCGGTCAGCTTTTGTTCCTTGACGAAGTGGAGCCAGGACACGAAGACATGGCCCGAGACCCCGCCCGGAAATTCCAACGCCGCGACGGCGGAGTCGAGGCCGCCTTTGCCGAGCAGGTTGCTGCCCATGGCGCCGACCCTCCGCGGAGACGCGTCGGTCAGGGACAGGATCATCGAGATGTCATGCGGCGCGAAACCCCACAGAGCGTTCTCGGCGCGCCTGAACGCTCTCGTGTCGGTCCGGCTAGTGTGAATATATTGCAACCGCCCTATACAGCCCGCCTGCACGATACGCTGGAGCTCTCCGAAGCACGGGTGGTAGCGTAGCACGTGACCGACCATCAGGGTCACGCCCTGCGCCGCCGCCGCATCCACCATGCGGACGGCATCCTGTTCGAAGACGGCGATCGGCTTCTCGACGAAGACATGCTTGCCGGCCGCGATGGCGGCCAGCGCCAGCCCGGCATGGTCTTCCGCGGGCGTGGCGATCGCCAGCGCGTCGGTCGCCGAGGTCTCGATCAGGGCTTCCGGAGAGATCGCGGGGACTCCAAATCGTTCCGCCTGCGCGGCTGCGGCGCAGGGGTCGATATCGCTGACCCCGGCGAGCGCGCCGAGCTCCGCAAAATTCCGCGCGAGGTGCCTTCCCCAATTGCCACAGCCCACAACTCCGACCCGGGGTCCCGAGAGGCCGTTCATGATCATTGAAAGCCATGCCTCCGCCCCATCATGGCCGTGACGCCAGACGCCGGCGGCCGCAAACCCGTCACATCCTTACGGCAGAACGACGCAGACTCGTCCGGGCGGCGCGTCTCGGGCGCTCTCGGCGCACCGTGTTCCTGCAAGGCTCGGGCGGCTTCAATACTACAATCGACGGGCCGGCGTCGACTCGTTCGCCGGTCGGCGGGTAAGGCTATTTCAGCACGTTCTCCCAACCTCGGTCGATCTCCTCGAAGCCGTCCGAGGCAACGAGATCTATCAGGCGCGGGCCGGTTTCGAGACGTTGGCCGGCGTCGCGGGTCAGGCGGCGAAACGCGTAGAGCGCGCGGTTGCGCGTGTGATGCGGCGTGAACAGGTCGAGGGGAACCGTCACCGACAGTCCGGCGTCCGGCTCCCCGGCGAACGACCCGACCGAGTCCACATCGGTCAGCGTGAGAAAACCGGCGACCCGGATCCCGGTCGAGAAGCGGCGGCTCAGTTCGACGGTCCCGCCCCAGTCGCCCGCCAGATAGCGGCCGATGCTCAGGTTGGCCCGATAGTTGGAATGCGGCAGGCGATAGTAGAGCGTGAGATGGCCGGTGATCGCCTGATAGTCGCCAAGGCTCAAGAACCGGTCGAAGCCGCGCTTGCGGACACCGTAGACCTCTCCGCCCAGGGCCCAATCGCTGGGGCCTGGACGATAGAGGACCTCTCCGCCGAGCCCGACGAACATCTCCTCGAGATAGCCCGCCTTCAGCCGCGCATCGACGCCGGCCGCCATGCTGCGAATATAGGCGGCCTGCAGGCTGTCGAGGCCGAGACCGCCGCCATTCGCGTAGCGGCCAAAGTCGCGCCGCACCGACGGAAGACCGTTCGCCTCCGGCGCGGCGGCATCCTCGAATCCGTCCGCCGCGTCCGCTCTGACAGCGCCTCCGATCTCGAGATAGGGCATCGGGCGAAACGTTGACCGTGCGCGGACCAGGGCGCGGACACCGCGGCTGCCCTCGGACGACGATGGAGCCATGTGGAGCGCGGGCTCGATCGACCAGGTGAATTTCGCGGCGCGGCCGCCGGGTTTCTCTTCGTCGCGCATTTCCGCACGATCGAACGCCCGATTCGCAACAATATTCTGCCAGATTTCTTGCGGGCTGCCTCTATCTTCGAGGGCGTTTTCCAGGTCCTTGCGGAGGAGCGAGACACGCGCGGCCTCGACCCCGCGTCGGGAAAGTGCGATCGTGATGATCTCGACCCCCGGCGGCAGCGCGTTGGCGATGATCCGGGCGGCCCGACCCACGGCGACCGCCGTCCGACCGAAGCGCAGATTCTCGACCGTGACGGCGATCCGGGGGCCGGTGAGGCGAAGATCGATCAGCGCCAGACCCTGCGCGGCGAGATCCCGGCGGAGGATCCGGGAGATCCTGGGGGCATAGCCGGCCGCAGCGGCCGCGCGCAGGGGTGGTTCCGCCTGCGCCGCGCGTGTCCACGAGACGACGACCGAATCGACCGGGAGGTTGAGGACCCGCGCCGCGTCCCGCACCGTCTCGCGGATACGGGGCTGCGACGATGGCGCGCCCTGCGTCGCGACCTCGACGACGAGTCGGCCCCTCGAATGCGCGATCGATGTGACCGCGAGGCCGCCCGCTTCGACCAGATCGTGAAAGCGGTAGGCGCGGGCGACCGGTCCGACCTCGGACTCGTCCGGGGAATCGGAGAGTACGCGCCGCGCCGCCGCTCCGCGCGACAGAAGCCGCAGATCCGGCTCGAGTTTGGCTCGTTCCGGAGGCTTATTCAGGTCGATGCTAACCGTGCTGCGCAACTCGAATACCCGACCTTCGAGATAGCTCACGGCTATTCCTATGCCGGGCAGGGGGTTGTATTCGACGCCCGCGTTCAGCCGCGATCGATCCTCCGGCGTGGCGCCGTCGAGCTCGATCTTCAGGCGGAGCCCGTCGATCCCGGTGAAATAGTCGACGCCGCCGAACAGCGCCAAGCCTTTGACATCGTCCCGCGCCGCCAGCCGCCCGCGACCGACACCGAAGCTGAGGTCGAAATCGCGCAGCCGCTTGCTGGCGACCAGATACTCGCCCGGCTGCCTCTCGGGTCGACCGAAGTCGCGGATACCGAAGGCGAGCGCGGGTAGCGCTCTCTTTTCTTCAAGCAGCCGGAGCTTGAAGTCGACGCCGGGTTCGGACGGGGTCGAACCGCTCCCGCGGCCGTAGAGGAGCGAGGTCTCGAGCCAGGGAAACGCCTGGAAGGAGAGATGCATTCCCGCGGCTTCGCGCGTGTGCGCATAGCCCAGGGCCAATCTTCCGTCATCGGCGAACCTGGCAGTCGGGGTGCGGACGAGCCCGGCACCGCCGCGGTCGTTGTAGGACCGAACCGCGCCGTCTTCGCCGGCCGCGGCCTGGGCGGCACCCAGAAACACGGCCAGACCCAGTAAGATGCGCCGCCACGAGGGAGGAGAGCCTTGCATGCGCGTCGGCACCCATCGTCTCGGGCCGTCGCGGCCGTTCGCCGACGCTCCGGTCATGTTCGCCCATAGACCGGGACCACGGCGCCCCGGGTCACCTGGTTCTCGGCGGAGGCGAGAAAGACGATGATGCGGGCGACCGAATCGGTCGACGGCCAGCGCCCGTGGTCGACCTCGGGCATCGCGGATCGATTCGCCGGCGTATCCATGATCGACGGGGCGACCGCGTTGACCCAGATCCCGTCGTCGGCGAGCTCCTCGGCGAGCGACCCGGTGATCGCCGAGACTGCGGCCTTGGAAGCGGAATAGGCCACCATGCCGGCGCCGGTGCGCGGTTCGATCCCGGGCCGCGCCGACATGTTGACGATCCGCCCTCCCAGCCCGGTACGGCGGATCGCCGGAATCGCCGCCCGGCAGCAGAGGTAACAGCTCCGAGCGTTGGTCGCGATCATCGCGTCGAATATCTCGGCCGGGCTGTCCGGGAGTCCTCCCATCGCGAAGCCGCCGGCCAGGTGTATCGAGGCCCAGATCGGCCCGACGGTCTTGAAATATGCGGAGACCCGATCCGGGTCGGCGAGGTCGACATCGTGGGTGATATGCAGATCGTCACGACCGGCGTGAGGGTATCCTTCGAGTTCGGCGGCAATCAGATTGGGAATATGACAGATCGCGCCCGCCGCCAACAGCCGACCGGTAACCGCGACGCCAAGCGCGCCGGTGCCGCCGGTGACGACCACGCTCCGCCCGGAAAAATCCATGCCTCTTCCTTTCGCGACCGACGGCTCCCGGAAAGATTTCCGCCAGCCGGGATGTCCTGTCAACGAGAAGCGGCTGCGGATCGCGCTCATTCATGGACTCGGCGACGGGGTTCGGCGGTTCTCATTTCGGGGGCCGGGACCGGCGGGGGTTGGCAACCGTCGCGGTTTCGACGAAGAATAAGCGTATGGGACACGGTCCGCGGGCGGGTCGTCGGCGCGCTTGCGGCGGCCTCCGGGTCGTTCCGAACCGAGATCCCGGTCAGCGCATCGCGGATGCGCATCGTCGTTGGAGGCAATGAATGGGAGACCTGACTCATGTCGAGCCATAGAAGCCGTGCGCGTTCGGCCACTCTTGCCGCGCTTTGCGCCGGCACCGTGGTCACCGCCCTGGCGCTGCAGCCGCAAGAGGCGGCGGCGCAGAAGACCTTCCACATCAAGATCGGTTTCGCGACGATCAACGATCCACAGCATGATTGGGGCGTGCGGATCGGCGAAGAGCTCAAGAAGCGGAGCGGCGGCCGGCTCACCTACGCCGTCTTTCCGGCCAGCCAGCTCGGCAAGATTCCCCGGCAGGTCGAGGGCCTCCAACTCGGGACTCAGGAGATGTTCCTGACCCCGCCAGGTTTCTTCGTCGGGGTCAACCCGGCCTTCATGGTTCCCGATACGCCGGGGGTCTATGCGAGCCATGAGCACGGCCACAAGGCCCTCACCGATCCCGAATTCCGCACGCCGTTTCTTGCCCTCGGCGAAAAGAAGGGCGTGCTCGGGGCCGGCCTGATCATCTATGACGGCACGTCGATCGCCAGCCTCAAGCCGATTCGCAAACCCGAAGACATCTCCGGGCGCAAGATCAGGGTGCTCGCGACGCCGATGGAGCGGGCGGTCCCCGCGCAGTTCGGCGGTACCGGGGTCCCGATCCCCTATACCGAGGTCGTGCCGGCGCTGCAGCGCGGCGTGGTGGACGGTTGCCGCTCCACGCTGGTGGTCATGGGCTACAGCAAGTTCCAGTCGGTGACCAAGTTCATCACCGTGCTGAATGGTGGCTATATCCCCACCGGAACCTGGGTCAGCAAGGCTTGGGCCAACAAGCTCCCGGCGGATCTGCGCGAAATGGTGATGACGGTCCCGGGCGAGCTCGAAGACTGGGCAGCCAACCATGCCATGAACAATGTGGAGAAGATGAAGGGGGTCTGGCGCGATGCCGGCGCCGAAGTGATCTATTTCTCGCAGGAAGATCAGGAGCGCTATCTCGCCAAGCTGCGTCCGCTCGGGGACGAGTTCCTCGGCAAGCACGACAACGAGCAGGTGCGGGAGATCTACGCCCTGTTCAAGAAGGTCTTGGAGAAGCACCGTCCGAAGACGTAGCGCATTGCGCTTCGACGGGTCGTCCGAAGGGGCCGCGCCGGCGCGGCCCCTTCTTACGTTCGGGCGACCATGCGTGGTAACCTCGGGCTGATTCTTGTCATGTTCTCGCCGTTTCCCGGCAGCGTCGCCGCGGAGGCGGCGGCCGAAACCGGGGCGGCGGGTGCGAGGGCTTCCCGAGCGCGGATGGCGATCCTGGTCCGCTGTGCAAGGGGCTGGCGAGCCGAGTTCGGCCTGTTGAGCCCGCCGCTCGGGATCGCGGTCTATGTCGTCCATGCGACGCTTGCGCGGCCGAACGTCTCGCTCAGGGACGTGTTTCTCGGCGCCGCGCCGTTCGCGCTGGCGATGCCGTGAAACTTTGATCCACGGGAGGGGAGATGCTGCCCAACATGCGCATCGACTACGATCCGATCGCCGGGCGCGCGCCGCTCGAACTGCCCGGCAATGCGAGAATGGCGGTCTGGGTGATCGTCAATATCGAAGAGTGGGATCCGCGCGCGCCGATGCCGCGCACCGTCGTGACGCCGCCGGCGGGAGGGGCGCCCAGCCCGGACATTCCCAACTGGGCCTGGCACGAATACGGCAACCGGGTGGGCTTCTGGCGGCTTCTCGAGATACTCGATCGACTGTCGATCACCGCCGTCCTGGCGATCAACGGCACCGCGGTCGACGCCTATGCGCCGATCTCGCGCGCGGCGCTCGATCGCGGCTGGGAGTTCGTCGGCCACGGTCTGACGCAGCGGAACATGCAGAGGGTCGACGACGAGCGCGCCGACATCCGCCGCACCGCCGACATCATCGAGCGCTTCACCGGGGCGCGTCCCCGCGGCTGGCTCGGCCCCGGTTTGACCGAAACCTGGGAGACCCCGGACCTGCTGGCGGAGGAGGGCTACGAATATGTCTGCGACTGGGTGATCGACGACCAGCCGGTGACGCTTCGGACCCGGACGGGGTCGATCGTCGATATCCCCTACACGCAGGAGTGCAACGACGTGGCGATGATGCTCATCCAGCATCATCCGGCGCGGGAGTATCTTGAGCGCGCCTCCGACCAGTTCGAGCAGCTCTATGCCGATGCGCGCGATTCGGCACGGATCATGGCCCTGGTCGTCCATCCCTACATCATGGGGGCGCCCCATCGGGCACGCTATTTCCGCGCGACCCTCGAGAAGATCGCGGCGCGCGGCGACGTCCTGTTCTGGACCGGCGCGCAGATTCTCGACTGGTATCTGGCGCAACGCCCGCCGCCCCGGCCGTAGGGCCCGCCCGCGCGATGCCGAACCGGCCGGCTGGGCGTCGCTTTGTCGAGCCGACCCGCCATGCTACAGGGGGGGCCATGCGACGGGCGGAGACCGGGACGTGAAGGCCGGCAACAGCATCCTGACCAGCTTCGGCACGACCGTGTTCGAGGTCATGTCGAGGCTCGCCCAAGAGCATGACGCCATCAATCTCGGGCAGGGCTTCCCCGACGGCAACGGACCGGAGGATGTCGTCGAGGCGGCGGCCGACTATCTTCGGAGCGGGGTCAACCAATACCCTTCGATGCTCGGCATGGCGCCGCTGCGCCGGTCCGTCGCCGCCCATGCCAGGCGCTTCTACAGCCTCGACCTGGACTGGCAGACCGAGGTGCTGGTCACCTCGGGCGGTACGGAAGCGCTCGCCAGTGCGCTGTTCGGGTTGCTGGAGCCCGGCGACGAGGCGGTGCTGATCGAGCCGCTCTACGATTCCTATCTCCCGATAGTCCGGCGGGCCGGCGCGACCGCGCGGTTCGTTCGCCTCGAGCCGCCGGACTGGTCCCTGCCGCTCGACGATCTGGAGGCGGCGTTCTCCGAACGGACCAAGCTGATCGTCGTCAACTCGCCGATGAATCCCTGCGCCAAGGTCTTCGCGGAGCGGGAGCTCGAGGCCATCGCGGAGCTGTGCGGCCGCCACGACGCCTACGCGGTCTGCGACGAGGTCTACGAACATCTCGCATTCGACGGCCGGCCGCATGTTCCGTTGATCACCCTGCCCGGAATGCGGGAGCGCGCCGTCCGCATCGGTTCCGCCGGGAAGATATTCTCCCTGACCGGGTGGAAGGTCGGGTTCGTCGCCGCGGCGCCCGATACGCTGGCGCCGATCGTCAAGGCGCACCAGTATCTGACCTTCACGACGCCGCCCAATCTGCAGGCCGCCGTGGCCTACGGGCTCGGCAAGGGCGACGACTATTTCGCCGGGCTCAACGCCGACATGCAGGCCCGCCGCGACCGTCTCGCGGCCGGTCTCTCCGATGTCGGGTTCTCGGTCGTTCCCTGCGCCGGCACCTATTTCCTCACCTGTGATTTCCGGCCGCTCGGCTTCAACGGAGACGATATCGCGTTTTGCCGTCACCTGACGACCGAAGCGGGCGTCGCGGCGGTGCCGGTTAGCGCGTTCTACCGAAGCGGCGAAATCCGGCACTTTGCGCGCTTTTCCTTCTGCAAGGACATGGCAACGCTCGACCGGGCGGTCGGTCGGCTCGAGGCGCATTTCTCACGGGCTTGACGCGGTATCCGGGCGAGGGCTAGAGAGGCCGCCCTGCGGTGGCTGTAGCTCAGTCGGTTAGAGCGCCGGGTTGTGGTCCCGGAGGTCGTGGGTTCGAATCCCATCAGCCACCCCAGCGCCGCCGCGCCGATTTCATGGGGAAACGCCGTGTCCGCGAAGCTGATCCTGGTCAGGCACGGCCAATCGGTCTGGAATCTCGAGAACCGCTTCACGGGCTGGGTCGATGTCGACCTGTCGGAAGCGGGCGTCGCCGAGGCGCGCGCCGCGGGCCGGGCGCTCGCGACCGAAGGGCATCGGCTCGACACCGCGTTCACCTCGGTCCTGAAGCGGGCGATCCGCACGCTCTGGATCGTCCTCGACGAGCTCGACCAGATGTGGATTCCGGTCGAGCGCTCCTGGCGGCTCAACGAGCGCCATTACGGCGCCCTCCAGTCGCTGAACAAGGCCGAGACCGCGGCCCGTTACGGCGACGAACAGGTCCGCGTCTGGCGCCGCAGCTTCGCCATGCCGCCGCCGCCGCTCGATCCGGACCATGAGAGCCATCCCAGGTTCCAGCGCCGCTATGCCGGAATACCGGCCGGGGAGCTGCCGAGCGGCGAGAGCCTTGCCGCGACCCTCGCCCGCGTTCTTCCCTGCTGGGACGCGCGGATCGCGCCGGCGCTCGAGAGCGGGAGGACGGTGCTGATCGCCGCCCACGGCAACAGCCTTCGGGCGTTGGCGAAGCATCTGGAGGGGATGTCCGAGGAGGCGGTCACGGGGCTCGAGATTCCCACCGGCCGCCCCTTGGTCTACGAGCTGGACGGCAACCTCGCGGTCGAGTCCCGCCGCTTCCTCGACGACGCCGAGCGGTCTCGCCCCGACCCGTGTTCGGCCTCCGCATCCGGGCCTCGCATCCCCGGAGACCGCACCATGTCGGGACCGCCCGCGAGTTTCGGGTCGGACTCTCAGGCGAAGGGGTAGAAGCGGCGGATCAGCCGGAAGAGCGGCAGCGTGACCAGCGTGATCATGACGATCCGCATGATGTGATAGGCGCTCACCAGGGGAACGGCGAGACCCAGCGCCTGGGCGGTGATGCTCATCTCCGCCAGACCGCCCGGGCAGATCGCCGCGATCATGGTGGCGACGGGCATATCCGAGACGGCGGCGAGCCCCACCGCCAAGATCGTCGCCGACGCGAGAAGCAGCATCGTCGACAGGGCTGCGGCGAGAATCACCCTGGGCGCACGGCGCATCGGCTCGCGGTCGAAGCGTTCGCCGAGCGCCGCCCCGATCAGCACTTGACCGAGGATCGGCAAGGGCTGCGGCAGGTTCGAGACAGGCGCCTCGGAGAGTGCCAAAGCAGCGGCGAACCCGCAGGCCCCGAGCATCCAGGCATTGGTGAGCCCCAGCCGATTGAGCGCCATCGCCGACAGCCCCGCGCCGCCCAGCAAGACCGGCATGGCGGCAGCGTCGACGGCCCCGGCGCCCGCCGCGAACGGGTCGCTCCCTTCGGCGCCGAGGAGCGCGAGCCCGAGGGGAACGGTCACCACCACGATCCCGACGCGGATCGTCTGGGCGAGGGCGAGCGCCACCGGTTCGGCGCCGAACCGGTCGCCGAGCCCCAGCATTTCCGCCATCCCGCCCGGCACCGAGCCAAAGAAGGCGGTTGCCGCGTCGAGCCCGGCGATCCGGACCTGGAGCCAGGCCGCGAGTCCGCCGATCAGAATCGCCGCCAGCGCGGCCGCCGTCATCCAGTGGAGATGTCCGAGCACGGCGTTCGCGACATCGGGGGTGAACTCGAGACCGATCGCCGTGCCGATCAGGATCTGGCCGAGTTGACGCCCGCCCGGCGGGCCGGCGATTCGCCAGCCGGCGAGGTTGACACCGGCGACGGCGAATAACGGGCCGAGCAGCCAGGGGATCGGCGTCGCCAGCGCCTCGAACGCCCAGCCTCCCAGAAAGGCGGCAGCGAGACCCGCGGCCGCGAGAGCGATGCGTCCGGACGTGATGGAGGACATGACCGGGAATGACGAACTTGTCGCGGCCGAGCCGCCGTCGGAGAATAGCCGGCACAGGCGAGACGGCGAAAGGCTGCGGGGCAGGGGATGAGCGACATGGCGAAGATTTCGCTGGCCGGCCGCATCGCGCTCGTGACCGGCTCGGGTGGTGGGATGGGACGCAGCCATGCGGTCCTGCTGGCCGGGCGCGGCGCCGACGCGATCGTGCACGACATCGACGGCGACGGCGCGGCCGAGACCGCCGAATTGGTGCGCGCGGCCGGGTCCCGCGCCCATGTCGTCGTCGCCGACATCCGGGACGTGCCCGGCTTCCGCGCGGCGGTATCCGAAGCCTGCGCCGCGTTCGGCGACCCCGACATCCTGGTCAACAATGCCGGAATCGGCGGCCGGCGCCGCCGGATCGAGGAGATCGATCTCGATACCTTCGACAGCATGTTCGACGTTCAGGTCCGCGGGACCTTCTTCGCGACCCAGGCCGTTCTGCCGGCGATGATCGCACGCCGCTACGGGCGGATCGTCAACATTTCCTCGATCTACGCGATGGGCGGCAGCCCGCTCGCCTCGCATTACGCGGCCGCCAAATCGGCGATCTCGGGCTTCACCAAATGCTGGGCGCGGGAGCTCGCGCCGCACCGGATCACCGTGAACGCGGTCGCGCCCGGCTTCGTGGTCACCCGGATGACCCGGGGCAGCAACGACGAAGCGCAGATTCGCGCGCGCCAGGAGGCGATTCCGCTCGGTCGTCTCACCACGCCGGAGGATGTCTCCTACGCGGTCGCCTGGCTCGCTTCCGACGAGGCGGAGATCGTCACCGGACAGGTCGTCAGCCCGAATGCCGGCGAGGTCGTCGTCGGCTATTGATGACGGAACCGCTCGGTCACAGCCTGGCGATCTGCCCGGCGTCGAGAGCGAACAGGTGCGCGCTCCCCGCCCGGATGCTGGCGGCCAGCGCGTCGACCGTCGGCGCGATCTCGAGGGCGAAATAGCGGGCGAGCGCGCGGATCTCCTCGCCGTGGGGGTCGGCGCCCGCCGCCCTGGCCATTCTCAGCCACATCCAGGCCATGACGACGGTCCCGGCGAGCGACAGATAGGGGGTCGCGCCGGCCAGCGCGTCATCGGTCGCGCCCGCGCCCAATCGGTCGAGCAGATGCGCACTCGCCGCGCGGAGCCGCGCGAGGCCGTGGACGACCGCATCGCCGATGTCGCGGAGCTCGGGATCGGGAGGGCGGCTTTCGCAGTCGGTCTCGATCCGACGGGCCAGGGCGTCGAAGCTCCTGCCGCCGTCGCGGCCCAGCCTGCGCAGCACGAGATCGATCCCCTGGATCCCGTTGGTTCCCTCATAGATGGGGGTGATGCGGGCGTCGCGGAGGAGCTGCTCGACGCCATGGTCTGAGATGTAGCCGTGCCCGCCATGCACCTGGACGGCGCGGCTCGCGGCCTCGACGGCGAGATCGGTGCAGCGCGCCTTGGCGATCGGCAGCAGGAAGGAGGCGAGCGATGCGGCCTCGCGATCGCCGGCCCCGCGCGCGATGTCGAGCAGCCACGCGATCTCGTAGGCCAGGCCGCGTGCGCCGCCGGTCTGGGCCTTCATGGTCAACAGCATGCGCCGGACATCCGCATGCGCGATGATCGGCTGGGCGCGCGCGGCGCGGCTGCCGCCCTGAACCCGCTCGGCGGCGTAGGCGAGCGCCCTGTCGAGGGCCGCCCCGGCGACGCCCACCCCTTCGAGCGCGACCTCCAGGCGCATCGTATTGATCATGGTGAACATGTTTTGCAGGCCGCGGCCCGGCGCGCCGAGGAGATGGCCGGTCGCGCCTTCGAATCGCATCTCGCAGGTCGGCGAGCCGCAAATCCCCATCTTGTCCTCGATACGGCTGGCCCGGACCGCGTTGCGCCGGCCGAGTGCGCCATCGGGCGAGACCAGGAATTTGGGGACCAGGAAGAGGCTCAGCCCGGCGGCCCCGGCGAGGCCCTGGTCGGTTCGCGCGAGCACGATATGGCAGATCTGCCGGGTGGCGTCATGCTCGCCGAAGGAGATGAATATCTTGGTGCCGGTCAGGTCGTAGCTGCCGTCTTCGTTGCGCGTGGCCCGGGTGCGCGCCCGCGCGATGTCCGAACCGGCGTGAGGCTCGGTCATCACGATCGCTCCGCTCCATTCCCCGGAGGTCAACCGGGGAACGTAGGTCGCCTGGATCTCGTGGGAGCCATGCGCGAGCAGCACGCGCGCGGCGGCCCTCCCGACGACCACGAGCATCGAAAAGGCGAGGCTCGCGCCGTTGATCATCTCGGAAACGGCCGCTTGGGCGAGCTCTGGCATCGCCTGCCCGCCGAATTTCTCGGGCAAGGCGAGGGACGGCCACCCCCCTGCGCGGAACGCGTCGTAGGCGCGGCGCATGCCCGGCGGGAGACGAACGGAGCCGTTGTCGAACCGGGCGCCCACGCGATCGGCCTCCGCGTTGGTCGGCGCGACGACGTCGGCCGCGATCCGGCCGGCCTGGCGGATCGCCGCCTCCAGCGCGGCCGCATCGACATGGCCGTAAGCCGGCAGGGCGAGCACGCGCTCGGTGTCGATCACCCTGCGGAGCAGGAACAGAATGTCGTCGATCGGCGGTCGATAGGCGTCAGTCATTCTCGGTCTCCATATCCGACTCCGCCCGTCCGCGCAGCGTGGATGTCGCGGCGCGGTCGATGCCGAAGCTCTCCGGATCCAGAACGACGCCGTACCGGGTCTCGGCGGCGCGGAGCGAGACGACTCCGTCGCGGACCTCATCGGCGACCGTTCGGGCGGGCCGGTCGCGCGGGTCGCCGTACCCGCCGCCGCCGCCGGCCTTCTGACGGAGGACGGTACCCGGCGGAATCCCGCGGATGATCTCTTTCGATCGGGCGGTGCGGACGCTCCCGTCGGGAAACCGGAAAACGGCTTCGTTGCGCGCGCCGTCGCCACCGCCGAACAAGCCGAAGGCGCGGGCGCCGTCCTCGATCCCGTCGCCGAAGGCGACGGCCGAGACGTCGTCTCCGAGGATCCGCAGCGCGGTCTCGACTCCGAGCCCGCCCCTCCAGCGTCCGGGGCCGGCGGAATCGACCGCGTATTCGTGGCACTCCAGCATGACCGGGTTCTGGGTCTCGAACATCTCGTAGTCCTGGGCGAGGAGTCCGCCGGCGCAGTTGATCAGACCGATATGGTCGTAGCCGTCGGCCGCCCAGGCCGCGCCCGATCCGCCCTTCAGGGCCAGGAACAGGATGTCGACGAATGGCCGGCCGCGCCGCGGATCGTTGCCGGTGAGGGCGAACCCGAGAAAGCGGTTCCATCCCGCGGTGACGGTCTTCGGAAGGGCGTCCGCGAAGGCGCGCATCACGGCGTCCGAAATCGGCCCGGTGAGCGAGTTGCCGAACGTCGTCGCCGCGGGGAAGGCCGCGTTCAGAAAGGATCCCTCGGGGTTGACGATTTCGAGCCGGCGGAACAGCCCCGCGTTATGCGGGATGTCGGGATCGATCAGCATCAGAAAGGTGAGCATGACCGCTGATGCGGTCGCCGCCGCCGGCGCGTTCACGAACCCGGGCGTCTGCGCGGCCGACCCGGTGAAATCGAACGTGGCGCGGCCGCCGTCGATCGTGACCTCGAGCCGAATCTCCATCTCCGAACCGTCGCGCACGCCGTCGTAATAGGCGATGCTCTCGGCTCTGTAGCATCCGTCGGGGATGGCCTCGACCGCCGCGGCGACGCGCCGTTCGGTGCTGTCGAACAGATGTTCCCTGACGGCCCGGAGGGTCTCGATCCCGTACCGGTCGACCAGCCCGGCCATGGCGCGCGCGCCGATCGCGGTCCCGCCGATCTGCGCCCTGATGTCGTCCTCGACGATGGGAAAACGGATATTGGCGAACACCATCCGCCATACGTCGCGGCGCAGCGCGCCGCGCTCGACGATCTTGAGCGGGGGGATGCGCAGCGCTTCCTGCCAGACCTCGCGGGCATCGGGGTTGTAGCCGCCCGCGACCGCGCCGCCGATATCGGCCTGATGACCCTTGCAGGCCGCCCAGGCGACAAGCGCGCCGTCGGCGAACACGGGCCTGAAGACCGCGACATCGTTGTTCTGGTTGCCGCCCGAGAAGACATCGTTATGGAGAAATACGTCGCCGGGATGGATGTCGCCTCCGAAGAACGCGATGATCCGCTTGCAGACCGGCTGGAGTGCGAAGGCGAGAACCGGGATGTATTCCGTCTGCTCCAGCATGTCGCCGTTCTCGTCATAGAGACCGGTAACGAAATCGCGCGCCTCGTTGAGGATCGGCGATCTCGTCGTGCGCAGCAGGGTCAGCCCCATCTCCTCGGTGATGGACTTCAGCCGACGCTGGATCACCGAGGCGAGGATCGGATCGGGCGTCGTCATCGGCCTTTGACGCGATCGAGGATCAGGCTGCCGAGGCGATCGACCGCGAAGTCGAAGCCGTCGGGCACGAAGGTCGTCGTCATGGCGCCCTCGATCACCGCCGGGCCGCTGCCCGCGAATCCGGCGGGCAACGCGTCCCGATCGAGGATCGGGACCGCGGCGAACCCGTCTCGCGACGGCAGATGGACGGATCGGCGTCCCTTGATGGGCGGACGGTCGGCGGCGACGGCGGGGCGGGCTGCCGGTTCGTCGATCAGGCCGAACGCACGCAACCGCAGGCTCACCAGCTCGGCCTCGGCCCCGGTTTCGTTCAGCGCGTAGCCGTACAGGAGTTCATGCGTGCGATGAAAGCGCCGCAAGATCTCTTCCCAAGCGCCGTCGCGCAAGGCGGTGCGGGGAACATCGTCGACAAGGACTTCGTGATACTGACCCGCATAGCGCATCTCGAAGCCGTGGGCGAAGCGGCGGCGCTCGACGGGGACGCCGGCGGCGGCGAGCTGCCGCGCGGCCGCGAATTCCATATCGGCTGCCAGGGATCGAATACGCGCGGCGTCCGCGACCGGCGGAGGGAAGGGGGACGCGCAGGAACGGACATGGTCATGGCGCAGGTCGGCGCGCAGCATCCCCGCCGCGCAGAGCACCGACGCGTCCCGAGGCACCAGGATCCGCGTCATGCCCAGCTCTTCGGCGATCATCGCGGCGTGTACCGGCCCGGCGCCGCCGGCGCAGACCAGGGGGAACTCGCGCGGGTCATGGCCCCGTTCCACCGATACCGCGCGGATCGCCTCGGCCATGTTGACGTTCATCACCCGGTACATGCCGGCGGCGGCGGCCCGGACGCCGAGGCCGAGCGGCGCGGCGATGTGGTGCTCGATCGCCCGTTCCGCCGCCGATCTTTCGAGCGCGAGCCGTCCGCCGGCGAACGAGCCCGCCGCCAGATAGCCGAGGAGGAGGTCGGCGTCGGTGCAGGTCGGGCGGGTTCCTCCGAGGCCGTAGCAGGCGGGCCCGGGCCGGGCGCCAGCGCTGTCCGGACCCATGCGCAACAGCCCGCCGGCATCGATCCTGCCGATCGATCCGCCGCCGGCGCCGATCGTCTTGATGTCCATCGCCGGCAGGGCCATGGCGAAGCGGTCGACCGTCCCGGATGTGGTGACCGAGGGCTTGCCGTCGCGGACCAGCGAGGCCTCGAAGCTGGTGCCACCCATGTCGATCGTGATAACGCTCCGTTCGCCGAGGGGAGCGAGGCAGCTCAAGCTGGCCGCCGGGGCCGCGGCCGGCCCGGACAGCAGCGTCGCCGCACCGCGCCGCGCGGCGGATGCCGGCGTGGTCACGCCGCCGTTGGACTGCATGATCAGGAGCGCCCCCGCGAAACCGGACTCGGCGAGGTGGCGGTCGAGGGCCGCGAGATAGCGGTCGAGCACCGGCCCCACCGCCGCGCTCAGAACCGTCGTCGACATGCGCTCGTAATAGCGAATCTCGGGCATGATCTCGCTCGAAACCGCGATATGGACGCCCGGCATGGACGATCGGAGCCGTGTGGCCGCACGGCTCTCATGGTCCGGATTGGCGTGGGCGTGCAACAGACAGACCGCGACCGCATCGACGTTCGCGGCGGAGAACGCGGCGGCGGCGGCGTCAACATCGGCGAGCGAGAGCGGGGCGACCTCCCGGCCCGCATAATCGATTCGGCCGCGCACGGGACGGCGCAGATGCCGCGGAACGATCGGCGTCGGCGCGCGGTACTTGTTGTCGTAGAGCCGTTCGCGCATCCCCCGGCGCATCGCCAGCGTATCGCGAAACCCAGCGGTCGCGAGCAGGCCGGTCCGGGCCATCTTGCCGGTCAGGACGGCGTTCGTGGTCACCGTCGTACCGTGGACGATGCGGCTCAGCGCCCGCAAATAGGCCCCGGTCGCGAGACCTTCCGCCTCGGCGAGCTCCCCCAGACCGGCCATGACAGCCTCGGAGGGATCATGCGGGGTAGACGGGATTTTGAGGGTCCGGCCGCCCCCTTGCTCGTCGATCTGAACGAAGTCGGTGAACGTTCCGCCGACGTCGATACCGAGCGCATAACGGTTCACATCGTTCCCCGCCTCGGTTGCTTCGGAGCGCCCGGACGACTAACCCGGGGCGCTTTCCGCAGGCCTGCACGGCCCGGATTTCGGTGTCGGTGGCCGCTCATCGAGGGCCATGCTAGACTCGGCCGCGTTGCCGAAGAAGGCCCGAGCGGAAGACGGAGCGCGGCGGGCCGGACGGAGATGCCGGACATGGCGCCATCGCCATGGCAGGAAGGAGGAGCGATGGGCGCTTCAGAGCGAATCAACGCGATCAGAGAGACATGGCACACCAAGAACCACCCGTTCTTCCAAGCGATGGCGGACGGGCGGCTCGACCTGCGCGCGCTCGGCGTCTACATGGCCAACCACTTCAAATTCGTCGAGATGGTCCAACCATCCTTCGGCCTCCTCTTCTACCGAGCGCCGGAGGATGTTCGAAAGTCTCTCGTCGAGAACCTGGCCGAGGAGCAGGGTCTTGCCGCGATACCGCGCGCGGGTCACGAACCGCATGATCACAACGAGTTGATCTTTCGCTTCTGCGCGGCGGCCGGCCTGTCGGAGGACGAGGTCCGCCGGACCCCGATGCCGCCGGCATGGTGGGCGCGGTCGCTGCATTACGTCCATTGTCTGCGCGACGAGCCGCTGGGCGCAGCCCTCGCCATGCAGTCGACGCAGGAAGGCCAGCAGGTAGCTCTCAACACCGAGGTGACCATACCCGCCTTCCGGACGCATTACGGCTTTTCGCCGGACGCGCCGGAAATCGCCTTTTTCGTCGAGCACGCCGAGGCTGATCTGGCGCATAGCGAGCGTCAGATGGCGCTGTGCGAGAAATATCTGTCCGGGCCCGACGACCTGCGGCGCGCGATCGAGGTCTGCGAGGAAGCCTGCCGGCTGCGCTGGGCGTCGATCACCGAGATATATCGCGAGCATCACCTCGAAGAGGGCGGGATTCTGCCGATCGGCGTCGCGGCCTGAGCGCCGTTTCCTCGCACCGGGGACGAGCCATGGAATTCGGCGTCCAATTCTTCCCGTCCATAGGGCCCGAGACCAAATCGGGCGCGCTCTATTTCAGCGAGTGCCTGTCGCTCTGCGACCTGATCGATCCGCTCGGTTACAGCCATGTACGGACGGTCGAGCATTATTTCCTGCCCTATGGCGGGTACAGCCCGGCCCCGTTCGTGTTTCTGAGCGCCGCCTGCCAGCGCAGCAGCAAGGCGCGAATGGTGACCGGAGCGGTACTGCCGGTCTTCAACAATCCTCTCAAGATCGCCGGCGAAGCAGGTATGCTGGATGCGATCTCGGGCGGACGCCTCGATCTCGGCATGGCGCGCGCGTTCCTGCCGCACGAGTTCGAGAAATTCGGCGTCAGCCTGGATGAGAGCGTCGCCCGCTTCGACGAGGGATCGGACCAGATCCGCCGGCTTCTCGAAGAGGAAAACGTGACCTGCGAAGGGCGCTTCCACAGCTTCAGAAACGTGACCTCGCTTCCGCGCCCGACCCAGAAGCCGCGCCCGCCGATCTGGACGGCGGCCACGAAGACGCCCGAGTCGTTCGTGAAGGCTGGCGAGCGGGGCGACTACGTCATGGCGATTCCCCTGGTCAGCGCACACATGGTCGAGCTCCTGGGGCTCTATCGCGAGGCGTGGCAGCGCGCCGGGCATCCGGGCGAGGGGCGCGTGATGCTCGCGTTTCACATGTTCTGTCATCCGGATCAGGCCGAGGCGGAGCGGATCGCGAAAGAACCGCTCAACCGTTACCTGAGGGCGATCGTCGATTCCGCCCGCCCCTGGATGGATGGCGTGACGAGCAGGGATTATCCGGGCTATGCCAAGGTTTACGCCGCGCTCGAGAAGGAGAGCTTCAAGAGCCAGGTCGAGTCCGGCGCCGCCTGGGTCGGGACTCCCGGCCGCGTGATCGAGCAGATCGAGACCTATCACGAGGCCGTCCGTTTCGATGTCGCCTCGATGCAGATCAATTTCGGGCATATTCCATATGCGGCGGCCCAGCGGTCGATGCGTCTGTTCGGAGAACGGGTGATCCCGCATTTCGCGGGAGATTGAAGGCGGCCCGCACGGATCGCGGGCCGCCGAAGCTTGCCGCCGCGAGTAGGAACGGAGACGGGGGTCTTGGCTGTCAGCAACGACGGTGAGGTCGTCATCGCACATAGTTCCGACATCCACGTCGATGACGGGTACACGGCGCGCGCGCATGGCGGCGACGGGACGCGCGGATTGCGCTGCGTGCTGGCGACGGCGCGGGAACGCGGCGCGGACGTCGTTCTGCTGGCCGGCGATGTGTTCGAGCATAATCGTCTTCCCGAGACCCTGCTCGGAGAGGCGGCCCGGCTGATGGAGGCTGCCGGGCTGCCGATCGTGATTCTTCCCGGCAACCACGACCCGTTGGTCGCGGGCTGCGCCTATGAGCGTGGCGGCATCGATCTGCTGGCGAACGTCGAGGTCCTCGGCATGGACGATGTCGCGGCCGTTTTCACTTATCTCGATCTCGAGATCTGGGGCCGTCCCCACCGGGACTATGGCGATATGGCGCCGCTGGCCGCGCCGCGCCAACGCTCGACACGCTGGCAGATCGCGATGGCTCACGGCCATTACCGGTCGGTCGACGAGGTCGGCGGTGTCCATCGCCCGTCCTGGCTGATTTCGGATAGCGAGATCGGGGCGACGGCGGCAGACTATGTGGCGCTGGGCCATTGGAATCGGGCGGTCCGGGTCGGCGACGGAACGATACCCGCCTATTATTCGGGCTCGCCCGACCTCGCACGCACGGTGAACCTCGTTCGGCTGGGCGCCGGCGGTGGGGTCGCCGTGGAGCGCGCGAACATCGTCTGGGATTGAGCCGGCACCGCCCCGACCGACCGCCGGGCCGGCCTCGGATCGGCTTCGCCCGCTGCGGCGACGGGGGCAGGGGCATGGATGTCGACTTGTTTTCGGGTTCCGGGTGTCGTGTCCGGTCATGGCGAGAGGATTCAGGGGGGATGGACGAGGATCGGAACGTGCCGATGTGGTCTCTGCCGAACGATGGCGTCGCCGGAGCTGTCGAACCCTGTCTCCGTCTCGCCGAGGCGATCGACGACCGGAACCGCTTCATCCGGATACGCCAAACGAATTGACGCTCATGGGACAAGACGGTTTGTCGAAGGAGACGGCGGTCGGCCGTTCGCTGCCGCGGCGCGGCATCCGCCGCCTCGCCGCCGGCCGCGGGCGCTATACCGACGATATCGTTCTGCCGCGAATGCTCCACGCCGCCTTTGTGCGGAGCCCGCACGCCCATGCCGGCATCGCCGGCATCGATACCGCCGCGGCATGCGAATGCCCGGGCATCGTGCGGGTGGTCACCGGCGCCGAGCTGATCGATGTCTGTGCGCCCCTGGTCTCCGTCCATGCGGCTCGGCCCGGCCACAAATCCGCGCCGCAGAGGGTTCTGGCGGTCGAAGCGGCCTATTGGCAGGGAGAGCCGGTGGCCGTGATAATCGCCGACAGCCGTGCGGCTGCCGAAGACGCCGCCGAGAGGGTCGAGGTCGCGTGGCGCCCGCGCCCGACCGTGCGCGACGCCGGCGCCGCGCTCGATCCGGCGAGTCCGGTCATTCACCCGGAGCTGGGGGACAATCTCGCCTACAGCCACGATATCCGGTCCGGCACGGCGGAGGCGGACCAGGGTGGTTCGCAGACGGTGCTCGTCCAGGACTTCACGTTCGGCCGCCACACCGCCGTGACGCTCGAAGCGCGGAGCGTGATCGCCGATTACCTGCCGGCGGACGGGACATTGACCGTCCATCAGTCCCACCAATCGCCCTATCAGATGCAGGAGGTCTATGCCCGCCTTCTCGGCATCGATGATCATCGGGTTCGCGTGATCACACCAGATGTCGGCGGAGGGTTCGGCCTCAAGATAAATGTTCATGCCGAAGACATTGCGATCGTTGCGATTTCGAAGCTGATAGGTAGGCCGATAAAATACACGGCAGACCGACTTGACTCGTTCAGCGGCGATATCCACGCCCGCGACCACAGCGCGCGGGGGCGGATCGCCGTAACGCCGCGGGGAGACATCACCGCCCTGGAAATCGACGATCTCTCGGCGATCGGACCGTTTACCGCGCATATCCGGTTCGGCATCGCCGAGGGGATGATGGCCATCGTCAACGCGGGGGCACCCTACCGGTTCGCGGCGTATCGCGGCGGAATGCGCGCCGCCTATGTCAACAAGCCGATCGTCGGCATGTATCGCGGGGTCGGCGTGCCGATCGCCTGTGTCGTGACCGAGCAGTTGGTTGACAACGCGGCGCGGGCGGTCGGGATGGATCCCGTCGCCTTCCGCCGGCGCAATCTGCTCACGCCCGAGGAGCTGCCGCGCGTCACCCATGGCGGGGTCCGTCTCCCCAGGCTGTCGTTCCACGCCGCGCTCGACCGCCTCACCGAGATCATGGGCTATGACGGCCTGCGACGGGAGCAGGCGGCGGCCGCTTCGCGAGGGATTCTGCGCGGGATCGGCGTCGCAGCCTTCATCGAGCCGACCGCCTACGGGCCCGGCTATTACGGTCCGTCGGGGGCGGACATCTCCACCCAGGAAGGGGCGACCGTCAAGCTCGAACCGTCGGGCAAGGTGCGCTGCATCACCAGTCTCACCGATCAGGGCCAGGGAACGCTCGCCGCCGTCGCCCAGATCGTCGCCGACGAGCTCGGCCTCTCCGTCGCCGATATCGAGATCGTCTCCGGCGACAGCGCCGTCACCCCCTATGGGGGAGGCGCTTGGGCGTCGCGCGGCATCGCCATGGGCGGAGAAGCGGCGCTCGCAGCGTCCTCGGCGTTGCGCGACAACATCCTGAAGATCGCCGCGCCGATCCTCCAGGCGGAGCCGTCATCCCTCGGTCTGGCCGCGGGCGCGGTCGTTGGTCGCGCCGATGGAGCCCGACGAATGTCGATCGCGGAAGTCGCGCGCATCGGGCATTTCCGCCAGGACCTGCTGCCCGCCGGTGTCCAGCCCGAACTGGCGGCGACGCGCCATCACGTGCCGAACGAATCGCTCTACTATGTCGCCCACGGCGCCCAGGGCTGCCATGTCGAGATCGATCCGGAGACCGGCTGGATCAGCCTGCTGGGACATTGGGTCGTCGACGAGTGCGGCCGGATCGTCAACCCGCAGCTGGTCGACGAGCAGCTCCGCGGCGGGGTCGTCCAGGGCCTGGGCGCGGCGTTCCTCGAGGAATGCGTCTACGATGGCGAGTGTCAGTTCCTGAACGGGACTCTCGCCGACTATCTCGTGCCGATGGCCGCCGAAATGCCCGAGATCGCGACCGGCCATATCGAGGGCCGGGAAGAGAGCACCGCGCTTGGCGCCAAGGGGGTCGGGGAGGCCGGGACGATCGGCGCCGTCGCGGCGGCCTGGCTTGCAGTCAACGACGGGCTGGCGCCGCTGGGCGCGGCGGCGGAGGTGCAGCCCTTCACGCCCGAGCGTATCCTCGCCGCGATTCACGCCTCGAGGGACCAGGGATCGTGACCACCCGCGCCGCCGGAGCCGCGCCATGACGGTCCTCGTGACCGGCGCCGCCGGCTTCATCGGCTTCCATGTCTGCAAGCGGCTGCTGGCGCGCGAAGAGACGGTGATGGGCCTCGATTCGCTCAACGCATATTACGATGTCGGTCTCAAGCGGGCGCGCCTGGCAATTCTCGAAAAGCATCGAGGGTTCGAATTTCGTCGACTGGATATCTCGGACAGGGACTCCGCTGCGCGTTCTCTCGATGGGGTATCGAAGCTGGACAGGGTCGTTCACCTCGCCGCCCAGGCGGGCGTGCGCCATTCGATCGCGCACCCGTTCGACTATGTCGACGCCAATCTGGCCGGTCATATGGTCGTGCTGGAGCTTTGCCGGCGTCTGCCCGATTTCCGCCATCTCGTCTATGCGAGCTCGAGCTCGGTATATGGCGGCAACGCGAAGCTCCCGTTTTCGGTCGAGGACCGCACAGACACGCCGGTGTCGCTCTATGCGGCGACCAAGAAGGCGAACGAGCAAATGAGTCATAGTTACAGTCATCTTTATGGGATTCCTCAGACAGGACTTCGGTTCTTCACGGTCTACGGCCCATGGGGACGACCCGACATGGCGCTCTATATGTTCGCCAGGGCGATCTTCGAAGGGAGGCTGATCGACGTCTTCAACAACGGGGAGATGAAGCGCGACTTCACCTATATCGAGGATGCGGTCTCCGCCGTGGTCGCGGCCCTGGACAGGCCGCCCGGCAGCGGGCGAGGGGCGCCGCATCGTCTCTACAATGTCGGCAACAAGCGCTCCGAGCCGCTGATGCGCTTGATCGGGGTGCTGGAGGCTTGCATCGGCAAGAAGGCGGAGATCCGTTTCCGCCCGATGCAGCAGGGCGATGTCGTGGAGACGTTCGCCGACATCGCCGCGACCTCCCGCGATCTGGGATTTCGGCCCTCGACCCCGATCGATATCGGGATCCCCCGATTCGTCGAATGGTTTCGCGCCTATCACGGCTTCCCCGCCGGAAAGGGCGGCGCCGGCCGGACCGCGGCCTGACCCGGCGGGCTGTACGCCGGGCAGGCGCGCATCTAGGATCTGCGCCGTCGGAACCGGCCGCGATCGGTGCGGTCGGGGTGTATGTGAGCGGAGGCTGCCGATGAGCCGAGCCCTCGACGTCAAGCCCGAGATGACCAACGCGCGCGCGGACTATTACGGCCGCATCGATGCGTACAACATGGCTCCGCTCTGGGAGGTGCTGCACAAGCTGCTTGCCAGGGAACCGGTGACCGAGGCGACGCCCTATCTCTGGAATTACGATGCGCTGCGGCCCTCGCTCATGGAGGCGGCGGGCGTCATCTCGACCGAGGAGGCGGAACGGCGGGTGTTGATCCTCGAGAACCCGTCGATGCGGGGCCGCGCCTGCATCACCGAGGCGCTCTATGCCGGGTTGCAGCTCATCATGCCCGGAGAGGTCGCACCCACCCATCGCCACAGCCCGGCGGCCCTGCGGTTCATCGTCGAGGGGTCGCGCGCCTTCACCGCCATCGACGGCGAGAAAGCGTATATGGAGCCCGGCGACCTGATCCTCACCCCGTCCTGGGTCTGGCACGATCATGGCCATGAAGGGACCGAGCCGGTGGTATGGCTCGACGGGCTGGACATTCCGATGGTGCGCTTCATGGGACCGGTCTTCGCCGAGCCGCACCCCGACGAATACCATGCCGCGGGCCATCCGCCCGGCGACAACCGGTCCCGCTACGGCGCCAACATGCTGCCGTTCGGAGCGGTGCTGAGGGACGAGAAGAACTCGCCCGTCTTCCATTACCCGTTCGTCGAAACGCGCGATGCGTTGAAGACCGTCGCCGAGTCCCGCGACATCGACCCCTATCACGGGATCAAGATGGAGTATGTCAATCCGGCGAACGGAGGCCCGGCGATGCCCACGCTGGGAACCTATATGCAGTACTTGCCGGAAGGATTCGTCGCCGAGAGCTATCGTTCGACCGCAGCCTGGGTCTATTCGGTGGTCGAAGGCAGCGGGTGGACGACCATCGGCGATGAGAGATTCGAATGGGGACCGCGCGATACCTTCGTGGTGCCGGCCTGGTACCGCCACCGCCACGAGACGGACGAGGGCGCGTTCCTGTTCAGCTTTTCCGACAAGCCGGTCCACGACAAGCTGGGCTGGTTCCGGGAGGTCCGCGGAAACACCTGAACGGACCGTCTCGGAGGCGTCACCGGGTCGAGGGGGGTGGATCGTTGAGACTCGAGGGTTCCTGCCATTGCGGCGCGGTGACGTTTCGCGTCGAGTCGCGCACGCCCTATCCCTACAACCACTGCTACTGCTCCAAATGCCGCAAGACCGGGGGCGGCGGTTACGGCATCAACATCATGGCCGAGTATCGGACATTGGTCATGACGGGGCAGGAGAACATCTCCGTCTACCGGTCTCGAAACAATCATCGCGGCCTCTACGAGGCGGATGGACTCGGCTATTCGCGGCGGAGCTTCTGCAAGATCTGCGGCTCGCCCCTCTGGATCTACAATCCGCGCTATGCGGATGCGGTCTATCCCTGCGCCGCCGCCATCGACACGGATCTGCCTTCCGCACCGGCGCGGAACCACAACATGCTGGGCTACAAGGCGGCATGGGTCCCCGTCGCCGAGGGTCCCGACGACAAGCGCCACGAGTTCTATCCCGACGAGGGGATCGAGCAGTGGCACCGCCGCCTCGGGCTCTACGAGGAAGACCGCGCGCCCGACAGCGGAGAGTGAAGGAAACGGGCCGGCGGGTCAGCCCGCGAGACGCTCGCGAAGAAGGCGGCGCGCCAAGACGACCCCCGCGTCGGAATCGAGAGATGCGAGCGCTTGGTCGGGGCGCTCCGCCATGCGCCGCTGCTGCGCGTTCAGGAACGCCAAATCCTCTTCGAAGGTCTTGGTGACCGCCGCGGTCAGGAAATCGTCGAGCGCGCCGTCGTCGCAGGAGAAATTTCGCGCGAAGGCCCAGTAGTGGAGAACCGAGCTCTCGGTCTCCGGCGCGAGCAGGTTGACTACCCGCGTGTCGATGCCGCGGCGCGGGTCGCTGGAACCCGCCGGAACCGCGCCGGCATCGATCACGACCGCCGCCGGCGGCGCGTACTCGATGCGCTGCCAGCGATCGACCCGGCCGGTGAAGCCGCCGAGCCTGACATAGAACGGGGAGGGCGCGGTATCGTTCATCTCCCGCACCACCCGGACCACGCCGTCGACCCTTTCCGAGGTCACCGGGGTCTTGGCGACATCGTCGGTGCCTATGGTGCTTCGGTGGACGAAGGTCGTATGGGACAGGTCGAGCAGGTTGTCGATCAGGAGGCGGTAATCGCAGCCGTAGCGGATCGCTCCGTGCGGAGCCCGCCAAGCCGGGTCGTCGAGCCAGGGAAGCGCGGGAACGGCGTCGGGAGTGGCGGCATCGGGGTCGCCCGGCCATATCCATACCAGCCCCCAGCGCTCGATCGTCGGGTAGGCGGTCGCATCGAGCCCGCGCGGCGGCACGGCCTGGCCTGGCACCTTCATGCAACGGCCGTCGACCGCAAACTCCAGGCCGTGATAGCCGCAGCACAGACGCTCGCCCACGACCCGGCCGAGCGACAGCGGCACCATCCGGTGCGGGCAGCAATCGTCGAGCGCCGCCGCCTTGCCCGCCGCCGTCCGGAACAGGGCGACCGGCTTGTCGAGAATATGGCGGGTGACCGGACGATCCGAAATCTCGTCGGCCCATCCGGCAGCATACCAAGCGTTCTCCACGAACATACGGCCACCTCTCTCCAGCGCTATGGTATGACCACGACAGCGCCATCGGTCTAGGAAACGTCGATCACCGTGACCCAGACCCTACGCTCTCTGCCTCCGTTGATCACCGTCAGCGCGACCCGATTGCCGATTCCCGCCTCGTTCAACGCGGCGGCGAACGCGGAGATCGAGCGCACCGGCACCCCGTCGACCTCGGTGATTATATCGCCTAGCTTCCGCCGCTCCAGATCCGCGGGCCGCAGCCCCGCGATGTCGGCCGACGATCCCGGCAGAACGCGGCTCACGACAAGGCCGCTGACACCGAGTCGGGCGATGGTCTCGTCGCTCATCACCGCGACCCCGATGCCCGGCCGAGGAACTCTGCCGTCCCGGACGAGCCGCGGGACGATCTGGTTGACAATATCGACGGGTACCGCGAACCCGATCCCCGTCGCGGTGCCGCTGTCGGACAGGATCGCCGTGTTGACCCCGATCAGCCGCCCTGCGGAGTCGAGAAGTGGACCGCCGGAGTTCCCCGGGTTGATCGCGGCGTCGGTCTGGATGACGCCGCGCATCTCGCGGCTGTTGGCGGTCGGGAGGCGTCGGTTGAGGGCGCTGACGATCCCCGTGGTGAGCGTCCGGGACAGCCCGTAAGGGTTGCCGATCGCGAACACGGACTGCCCCACCTTGAGATCGACCGAAGTGCCGAGCGGGATCGGCCGCAGATGGGTCCGGGTTTCGCCGAGTCGGACGACCGCAAGGTCGTAGTCCGGGGCCGTGCCCACCACGGTGGCGCGGAGGGTTTCGCCGTCGTCGAGACGCACCGCGACGCTCTCCGCGCCCTGGACGACGTGAAAGTTGGTCACCACGTGACCCACCGCGTCCCAGACGAAACCCGATCCCGCCCCGCCGGACGGCACGCTGTAGATATAGACCACCGATGGCGCGGCGCTCTGGAACAGGGTGACCGTCGAACGCTCGATGGCGGCGAGGTCGCCGCGCGGCGTCACCGCGCGCGGCGCTTCGCCGGTCAGAAACAGGTCGCGGACGAACCGGTCCCCGATATAGATCGTCGCGAGGATGAGGATCCAAACGACCGCGTATCGGCCCCAGCGTCGGTTCATGATCGGGGACTCGTGGCAAGTCTCCGTCCGGGGCCGCGTTGGGCGGCCGGCGCGCGCCGCCATCATACACCGGTCGGTTCGGCGGTACGATCCGGGCGGCGGCGACGCCGTGCCTTGTCGGAGCGTTCCGGCCTTTCTACACTTCGTGGTCGTTTCCCTGAGAGCCTGGGCCGCAGCGATGCCGGAGACCGTCAAGAAGGTCGTTCTCGCCTATTCGGGCGGGCTGGACACGTCGGTGATCCTCAGATGGCTTTACGAGACCTATGGCTGCGAGGTGGTGACCTTCACCGCGGATCTCGGGCAGGGGGAGGAGCTCGAGCCGGCACGGGAGAAGGCCGCCGGCGCGGGGGTGCGGGAAATCCATATCGAGGATCTGCGCGAGGAGTTCGTGCGTGATTTCGTGTTCCCCATGTTCCGCGCCAACGCGATCTATGAAGGGAACTATCTGCTCGGGACCGCGATCGCGCGCCCCCTGATCGCCAAGCGGCAGATCGAGATCGCGGAACTCTGCGGGGCCGACGCAGTGAGTCACGGCGCGACCGGCAAAGGGAACGATCAGGTCCGATTCGAGCTCGCCTATTACGCGCTCAATCCCGACATCAAGGTCGTCGCGCCCTGGCGCGAGTGGACGCTCGATTCGAGGACCAGCCTGCTCGACTACGCCGAGAAGCATCAGATACCGATCGCCGGCGGTCGGCAGGGCGACCCCCCCTATTCGGTAGACGCGAACCTGCTCCACACCTCCTTCGAAGGGCGCGCTCTCGAGGATCCCTGGGTCGAGCCCGATGAAGCGATGTTTCTGCGCAGCGTCGCGCCGGAGACGGCGCCCGACCGTCCGCAGGTCGTCGAGATCGCTTTCGAACGGGGCGATCCGGTGGCGGTCGACGGCGAAGCGCTGGGCCCGGCCGCCTTGCTCGAACGGCTCAACCGGCTCGGCGGCGCGCACGGGATCGGCCGGTTGGACCTTGTGGAGAACAGATATGTGGGCATGAAGTCCCGCGGCGTCTACGAGACGCCCGGCGGGACGATCCTGCACCGCGCGCACCGTGCGATGGAGAGCCTGACGCTCGACCGGGAGGCAGCCCACCTCAAGGACGAGCTGATGCCCCGCTACGCGTCCCTGATCTATAACGGCTACTGGTTCTCGCCAGAGCGCCTCATGCTGCAGGCGCTGATCGACGAGAGTCAGCGCCATGTCGCCGGCACGGTACGCCTCAAGCTCTACAAGGGAAGCGTCCGCGCCGTCGGGCGGCGCTCGCCGAAGAGCCTCTATTCCGAAGCGCATGTGACGTTCGAAGCAGATCGGGTCTACGATCAGAGCGATGCCGAAGGCTTCATCCGCCTCAACTCCCTCCGCCTGAAGCTGCTCCGGCGGCGGGGCGACTGATCGGCGGCGGGCGGGTCAGATCTCCGGCGTCCCGAGCCCCCGGCGGCGGCATGCGGCGATGGTCGTGTTGCGCAGCAGGCAGGCGATGGTCATCGGACCCACGCCCCCGGGCACCGGGGTAACGGCCCCGGCCACCCCGAGCGCGGCCTCGAAATCCACGTCTCCGATCAGGCGGCTCTTCCCGTCCGCGTCCGGGACCCTGTTGATGCCCACGTCGATGACAACGGCGCCCGGCTTGATCCAGCCGCCTTCCACCATTCTCGGCCTGCCGGCGGCGGCGATCACGATGTCGGCGGCGCGGCATTTCCCGGGCAGATCGCGAGTTCTCGAGTGGGCGAGGGTAACCGTGCAGTTCGCCCGGAGCAGGAGCTGGGCGATCGGCTTGCCGACGATATTGGAACGGCCGATCACGAGTGCGTCGAGCCCCTCAAGGTCGGGCCGCACGCTTCGTAGGAGACTCATGCAGCCCTGCGGGGTGCAGGGGACCAGACTCTCGCGCCCGGAGGCCAGCCGCCCGGCGTTCATCGGGTGAAACCCGTCGACGTCCTTGTCCGGGTCGACCGCGGCGAGGACGGGTTCGGCGGAGACCGTCGCCGGCAACGGGAGCTGGACGAGGATGCCGTCGATCTCGGGGTCCCGGTTCAACGACTCGATCCGGTCCAGCAGATCCCGGGTTCCGGTCTCCGCCGGAAGGTCGTTTGCGACCGACCTTATCCCGACTTCGCGGCATGCGCGGATCTTGTTACGGATATAGACCCGGCTCGCCGCATCCTCGCCGACGAGGACGGTGGCGAGCCCGGGGGTGCAGCCGCGATCCCGTATCGCCGCCACCGCCGCCGCGATGCGGGCGCGCATGGCCCGGGAGGCAGCGGCCCCGTCGATCAGACGTGCGCCGGACGGCAGCAAACCGTTCTCAAACCCCCAGCTCGAACGACAGGCGGCGAAGTACGTCGCGAACGAACCAGATCCCGAGGAGCAGGACGATTGGCGAGATATCGAGACCGCCGAAATTCGGCAGGAAACGCCGGATCGGCGCCAGAAACGGTTCCGTCAGCCGGTCGAGCATGTCGGCGACCATGTAGACGATGCGGTTCGTGGTGTTGACGATATTGAACGAGATCAGCCAGCTCATGGCGACCGCGAAGATCAAGACCCAGACGAACAGGCCGAGCAGGATGTCGATCAGTCCGAACAGGGGGCCGAGAATCACATGCATGGTCGCCGTCGCCCGTGCCGGCCGAAGGTCGGCCGCGAGGTTGCATCTTGGCGCGCCCGGCACGATTCGAACGTGCGACCTCTGGCTTCGGAGGCCAGCGCTCTATCCCCTGAGCTACGGGCGCGGCGCGCCGAACATACGCAACCGTCCGGGCGGGCGCAATTTTCCGGGCGTCCGATCGGCAGTTTTCGTCTTGGCGTCCCGGCGGCAGGCCTCCGCCGGTATCCCGCGCCAAGGAATCCCCACCCAGACCCTCCGGCTCGAAGGGGGAAGGGGAGGGGTCTTCCGGCTTGCCGGTCGCGGTTCCCAAAATGAGATCTGCCTGCGTCGGATGGTGCCGCGGACGCCCCGTCGAACCCGTGCCGGTCATGGGCGAGGGGCGTCGAGCCCATCTGCGCGAGGCGAGCCGCCGAGCGGCTCCGTCGGCGACGGCGATTCGGTCGGTTTCGTGCCGTGCGCCGCGGGCAGGAAGGCGCGGTTGATCGCGGATCGGCTTCCGCTATCATCCGCCCTGCCCGGACAATGTGGAGTAACGGCGCAACCGATGGATCGAGCGATCACCCCCCCCGAAATCGTCGAAGTCGACAAGCCCGAGGTTTCCTGCGATGGCGGCGGCCCGCTGGGCCATCCCAAGGTCTATCTGAGCCTCGCCGCGGGCGGCCGCGTCGAATGCCCGTACTGCGACAGAATGTTCGTGTTCAAACTAGGCGGCGCTGCGGGACCGTCCGCCCTCGCGAAGTGATCAGAGAGTATCCTCGATCCATTCTATGAGCTTGGACTTGGGCAGGGTGCCGACCTTGGTCGCCGCCAACTCGCCGTCCTTGAAGAGCATCAGCGTCGGGATGCCGCGGACGCCGAACTTCGTCGGAGTTATGGGATTCTCGTCGATATTGAGCTTGGCGACGGCGACCCGCCCTTCCATCTCGGTCGAAATTTCCTCGAGAGCCGGCGCGATCTGCTTGCAGGGGCCGCACCATTCCGCCCAGAAATCGACCACCACCGGGACGTCCGCACCGAGAACATCGACGTCGAAGGACTCGTCCGATATCGCTTTCGTCGCCATTGCGAGGCCTCGTCGGTCGCTTCTGCATGTGCTCGGAATTTAGGTTCCGCCCCTCCGAGGGTCAAGGAGCATGGGCATCGAGCAAGGCGTCGGGGATGGCGTCCACGCGCCGGATCGCGGTCCAGACCAGAAGGCTGCGGACCGTGCGGCCGGGATAGATTCTCCGCAGCAGGGCGCGGTAGACCGCCAGTTGGCGGAGATGGCCAGACGGCGTGTCCTCGACCCGCTTCGGCGGCCGGCGTTCGGTCTTGAAGTCGAGGACATCGATCGTCGTCTCGTCGACCACCAGCCGGTCGACGCGCCCCGAATATCTTTGTCCGCCCACCAGCCCGGCGATCGGCACCTCGCCACGCGAGCGGGGGGCGAAGAAGCGGGCCGTCTGCGGTGCGGAGAGGACTCCCAGCGCCTCCGCCGCAAGCTCCTCGCGGGTCCGCATGTCGAGCCCCAGGCTCGGTCGGCCGAGGAAGAGCCATGCGGCGTCTTCGCGCGCGCGCGCATCCACGTCCGGCAACGCCCTCAACAGCTCGTGAACGATCCGACCCCGGTCGGCGCCTTCGTTCCCGCCGTCCGCCGTCGGGGCGGGGCGGTCGCCGGCGGCCCCGAGATGCGACGGCGCGAGCGCCGCCGCGCGTGGCGTCTCGACGGGGGCGGGGCGCCGTGCCCAGCCCGGCAGCGGGTCGACGACGGTCCGCCGGCCGATAGCCGTCTCGACGCGGTCCGGCGGTTCGGTCTGCGGCGACGACAGCCGCAGGCTGCGTCCGGTCCACCCCGTGATCCCGGCGGCCCGGAGGGTCATTTCGGACTCCTCGACATCGGGGATTCGGTCCAGCGCCCGTTCGACGACCCGGTACCAGCA
Organism: Alphaproteobacteria bacterium; assembly: GCA_963422565.1. Lineage (GTDB taxonomy): Bacteria > Pseudomonadota > Alphaproteobacteria > MPNO01 > MPNO01. The sequence continues at coordinate 334,177 of OY730228.1, forward strand.
ATCGTCCGGGATATTGTCCCCGTCGCGATAGCCGGCGACATGGAGCCGGTCCTGGCTTCGCGTCATGGCGACATAGAGCAGCCGCCAATACTCCTCCTCCGCCCGTCGTCGGGCGTCGGCCCCGAGTCTCTCCGATGTCGGGTCTTCGTCGTCGCGGCGCGGGCGCCAGATCAGGAGCCGGTCGCCGTCCGGCGTTTCCGGCCAGAAGAGGGGGTTCCTGTCGAAAGGGCGCTCCATGGTGTCCGCAAGGATGACGATCGGGGCCTCCAGCCCTTTCGCACCGTGTACCGTCATAACTCTCACTTCGTCCCGCCCGGCCCGTTCCAGATCCCGCTTGACCTCCGTCGAGGCGGCGCGAAACCATGCGACGAATCCCTGGAGCGACGGCGGATGGCGGCGCTCGTAATCGAGCGATAGCGAGAGAAATTCGTCGATCGGATCTTCCGCATCGGCCCCGAGCCGCGCGACGATCTTCTGCCGCCCCCCCATGACCGAGAGGACATGCATGTAGAATTCGAAAGGCGGCCCCCGCTCGGCGGCGGCCGAGATCTCCCTCAGGGCGGCGAGAATCCCGGCAAGATCGGGGCACTGCCGCGCGGCCTCCGCCAAGCGGGAAAACAGGCTCCTCCCGCCTCGGTCATGCGCGAGCGCGAAGAGCGTTTCTTCGTCGATCCCGAAGAGCGGACCCTTCAGGACCGTCGCCAGAACCAGATCGTTGGTCGGTAGCAGGGCGGCTTCGGCCAGGGCCAACAGATCCATCGCCGCGAGGTGATCCGAGAGTACGAGGCGATCCACGCCCGCGACTCCGATCCCGGCTCTCTTCAGCGCGCGGACGAGCTGATCGACGAACGCCGTTCTGCGCCGGACCAGCACCAGGATGTCGCCCGCCCGGACCGTGCGGGCGTGGCTGGGCAGAGGCTCGCTGCCCGCGATCCAGTCGACGATCTTCTGCGACATCGCCGCGGCGAGACGGAAGGAAGCGGGCTCTCCCGCCCCCGACACGGGGGCGGCGCGGTCGTCCCGATCCCGTGTCGGCTCGACGGAATATGCCGGGGGCCAGAGGACGACCGATCCGGCCTGGCCCGTCCGGCGCGCCGCATGGGCGGTCGGCGGCGCGCCGAGACCGAGATCGGGATCGCCGCCGGCGAAGACGGCGTCCACGGATCGCAGAACCGCCGGAGTCGCGCGGAACGAGGCGTTGAGCGCGACCGATCGCCACTCGGCACCCAATGCCGCGACGGCCTGGCCGTAGAAAGCCTCCATCCGGCGGAACGCGTCGGGGTCGGCGCCTTGGAAGCTGTAGATCGACTGCTTGGGATCGCCGACGGCGAAGATCGTCCGGGGAGGTCCCGTCAACGCGCCGCCGGCGCCGCGGTCCGAGAAGAAGTCCGACGTAAGCGACGCGATCACCCGCCATTGGTCCGGGCTGGTGTCCTGCGCCTCGTCGATGAGCACGTGATCGATCCCGCCGTCCAACTTGTAGTGAACCCAGCTAGCCGCGGCGTCGTCCCGCAGAAGGCGCCGCGTCGCCTCGATCAGGTCCTCGTAGTCGAGGGCCGCATCGGCCCGCTTCCCAGCCTCGTAGGCATCGAGAAGAGACCGCATGACACGTGTAAGAGACATGCTGGACTGTGCTGTCTTATAAGAAAGATATCTATGAATGATCCGTTGCACACGGTCGGCTTCCGCGGCGAGCGGCGCGCGCGCTTCCTGGGCCGTCTGCCCGGTTGCGAGCGTTTTGCGAACCTTGCGCCCCGCGGTCAGGAACGCCTGTGCATAGTCGAGAAACCGCTCGGCCCGTCTTTCCGGATCGGCGATCCATGAGGCGATCCGGCTCGCGCGGTCGCGGTCCGTCTCGCTGCCGGCGGCGAGGGCGGCGGCCGCGGCCGCGAGGCCGGGCCGATCGAATGCCTCGTCCCGCGACTCGCGATCGAGGAGATCGGCGGCGGTCCTGCCGGGTTCGATCCCCAGATAGCGGTAGAGCGCCGCGCTCTCGGCCCGCGAAATCTCCGAGGCCTTGCCGCGTTCGGCCGCGAACCGCTGCATGAGGTCGTCGAACCGGAACTCCACGATCCGACCGGCGATCAGCTGCAGGGCTTCGCCCGTCTCACCCGATGACGTCTCGACGAGCCGGTCCCGGGCCGCCCGCAGGGTCTCCCGCGCCGAGCGTTCGTCGAGAACCGTGAAGTTGGGAGAGAGTCGCGCCTCCAGCGGGAAGCGGCGCAGCACGGCTTCGCAGAATGCGTGGATGGTTTGGATCTTCATACCGCCCGGCGTGTCGAGAACCGTCGCGATCAGGCCCCGAGCGCGTTCCAGAGTCCGTCCCTCCGGCGGCACCTCCAGCAGATCGGCGAGCGCGGCGGCGAGCCGCTCCGGCGTCGCGCGGGTCCAATCGCCCAGCGTCGCGCGGATCCGATTGGCCATCTCCGCCGCCGCGGCCCGCGTGAAGGTCAGGCACAGAATGCGCGCGGGCGGCGTTCCGGTCAGCAGCAGACGCAGGACGCGATCTACCAGCACTTTGGTCTTGCCGGTTCCGGCGGAAGCGTCGACCCAGGCCGAGAGCCGGGGGCGCGCCGCAGCGACCTGACCGTCCGCCGTCGTCATCGCCGCCGGCTCCTGCGCCGATCCGGGACGAATTCGGCGAGGCGTTCGAGATGCAGATAGTCGTTGAAGCGCGTTGCGCGGCTCGGGTCGAGTTGCGGGGCGTAGGCGGTGCGCGGATCGTCGAACTCGGCGACGAGGCTCTCGATCGCTTGCATGGTCTGCGAAACCAGATCCCCGTCCGCCGACTCCTTTCTCGGGATCGTTCTGATTTCTCCCGGCGGATCGCCGCCGCTGATCCGCCAATAGGCGATCTCCGAGACCGTCCTCGGGGGAAGGCCTTCGAATCCGCCCGCTTCCGCTATCGCCGCTTCGATGACGAGCTGCGGGGAGATGCCGGCCACGATGTCCTTCTTCGCCGGGAGAGCGCCGGTCTTGTAGTCGATGACGACCAGGGTTCCGTCGGCCAGCTGGTCGATCCTGTCGGCCCTCGCCGTCAGCCTGAACGCGCCGGCCGGGGCCGGGAGCGTCATCTCGCCACTGATTTCGGTGACGGTCTGCGCGACGCCCGGTCTGCGCGCGCGCTCGGTCTCGACGAACCATGCCGCGGCCCGCTCGAAGCGCGGCCACCAGAACCCCAGTACCCCCGGGCGCGTTCCCAGCCTGCCGAGGCATTGCCGACCCGTCTCGAGAAGGAGGGACAAGGCGTTGTCGGGAAACGGGCCGTCGGGCCGTTCGAGAAACCGGTCGAGCGCGTCATGGACGAACGAGCCCAGCTCCGCGCCCCCGGGATCTGCATCGATGGGATCGAGCGTCCGCAAACCGAGTATATGCCTCGCGTAGATCGCATAGGGATCGCGGAACAACGTCTCGATCTGGGTCGCCGAGAGACTCCGCGGCCGAGCCGCGACCGGCGGACGCGGCTCCGGGGGCGGCATGGAGGCGGACGCGGCGGGCCGGTCGAGCGCCGCCTGCCATGAGATCGGGCGGGAGGCAGACCGGCCGAGATCGATCGCCTCCCCGACCCGGGCCGTCTCCAGGCGAAGGAGCCAGCGCGAGGGCACCGTGGGGGTTCCTTCGACCCGGGTCGCGCGGGTGAGGAATATCTCCTCGGCGGCGAAGGCCTGGGCGAAATCATGGGCCGCCAGACCGACGCGCCGCTGGTGGGAAGGAAGACCCAGGGCCTCGCGCATCGCCGCGCTCAGCCACGGGTCCCGGTCGCCGTCGTCGGGCCAGGTGCCTTCGTTCAGCCCGCCGAGAACGATGCGATCGGCACCGAGTAGCCGCGCCTCTAGCGTGCCCCGGATGGCGAGCCTCGGATGACTCCCGCCTCTCGGCCGCACGACCCGGGCCCGCATGAGGGTTTCGAGGAAGTGCGGCCAGCCGAAGGCGGCGGGCAGCGAAATGTCTCGTCCGGCATCCCTCAGCTCCTCCAGAAAAGCGAAGACCGCCTCGCCGGTCTCGTCTTTCCGGAGCCGCTCGGCCTGCGGGTCCCTATCGGTCGCCGCCAGCGCCCGGACGGCCTCGATATGGGCGGCCGCGAGGTCGGCGATGCTGCCCTCTCGCGCGCCGAGGACGAGCCGCTCGAACGCGCCGAGCGATTCGCCGATACCCGCGATCCATTTCCGCGTCGCGGATCGCCGGGGAGAGTCGTCGAGGCCGTTCAACAGCCCCGCGATGCCGGGTTCGGGACGGAGGCCGCGAAGCGCGGCCCGCTCCAAGCCGTAGACCCGACGGAGGAACCGCCGGCGCGAAGTCCCGCATGCGACCAGAGGATGTTTCAGCGTTGCCAGGAGGGGTACGGGCGCCCAGCGGTCGGTGACCAGGCGCGCGCTCAGCAGGAAGAGCGCGCCGGTCGGGGTGAGGTCGAGACGACGCCCGCCCGAATCGTCGATGTCGATGTTCCAGCGCCGCAGTTCCGCAGCGACGCGGCGCGCGAGGTTGCGGTCCGGCGTGACCAGCGCCGCGGTCTTCGCTTCGAGCTCCAGCGCCTCGCGCAGCAAGAGCGCGATCGTCGACGCTTCCTCCCTCGGGCCGGCGCAATCGATGCGGCAGACGCCGTCCAGCGCGCGCCGCAAGACCGTGTCCTCCAACACCGGCGGCGGCGCGGTCGGCGGCCGCATCGCCGTCGCGATCAACCGGGCGCGGGCGGAGGCGGTATCGGTGGGCGTGGCGCCCGGCCACAACATGACCTCCGAGGGTGCGATCTCGAGGAGTCGCAGCACCTGGTTCAAGCCGAATTGCGGGTGCGTGGGTTCGATCTCTTCCAGACTCGCCTCGTCGATCTCCCGGTCGAGGCCGGGGAGGACGACGGCGCCTTCGGCGTAGCCGGCGGTCCAGGCCATGAGATCCCGCGTCGCCGGCACGCTTCCGGTCGAACCGGCGACGACGACCGGCCCGCATCGCGGCCGCTTCCGCCAGAAATCGATGCGTCGGGCGATCAGCAGGTTGCGCCGAAGCGCCGGATCCATCGCCCCCTCGGCATCGACGATAGCCGGCCAATGCTCGGTCAACAGACGCAGAAAGCGCAGCGTCTTCTGCCAGTGCTCGGCGAGCTCGGCGGGAACCAGCCGCTCGAGCCCGTCGAAGGAGATGCGCGCGGTGTGGACCTGATCGAGGAGGCGTGCGAGCGCGGCGGCGAGGGCTGCGGCCTGGCCGGTATCCGGCGGATCCTGCCCCGCGGCGGGCGACAGGATCAGGCGCGTCAGCAGGAGTTGCCGGCGGAGGTCGGAGATCGCCGGCGGGATGTCGAGCGGTACCGCGTCCGGCGATTCGTCCGCCGCGAACGCCTCGCCGTCGTCGAGATCGCCGATCGGCGCGATTTCGGGCAGGACGAGAGCGCCGTGCGGGCTCAGCGTCGATAGCGTCTCGATCAGGGCGCGGCAGGATCGCCTGTTGGGAAGCAGGATCGTTGCCGATGCGAGCGCCTCGGAGGCGCCGCCGGCCGCCCGCAGGAGCCCGCCGGCGAGGGCGTCGATGAACCGGACGCCCGGTGGGATCGTGAAGACGCCGGTCGGGAAACCGCCGCAATCCGTGGCCGCCATCGCCGCGCTTCAGCCGACATGAAGGTCGCGGGCACCGGGCCGCCCGACGAGATGGTCGTCCGCCGCGCCGAGGGCCTCGGGCGTGCCGACATGGAACCAGTCTCCGTCATGGACCAGCCCGTAGAGGCGGCGTCGGTGCTCCGCCCGGTCGTAGAGCGTATTGAGCGAGAACGCCCCATCGGGTGCGCCGGCGAACAGGCGGGGATGCAGAAGCTGGATGCCGGTGAAGGCATAGGGGACCACGTCCCGTTCCGCCCGCCGCCTGAGCAGGCCGAGCGGATCGACGAAATAGTCGCCGCGGCCCGCATAGCCATGGGCGTGGACCGTCGTGGCCGTGAGCAGGAGCGCGTCCATCGCATCGTCGTTCCAGGCCGAGGACATCCGTTCGAGCGCCGGCGTCGGGCCGTCGAGCCAGACCACGTCGGCATTGACCGCGAAAAACGGGGCGTCGCCGAGCAGCTCCAGCGCGTTCCCGATCCCGCCGCCGGTTTCGAGCGGCGCGCTCTCGCGGGACAGATGGATTCTGGGTGACCGGCGAACGGCGAGATGGGCCGCGATCAGATGGCCGAGATGGTGGGTGTTGACGACTGCCTCCCGGACGCCGAAAGCTTCCAGACGATCGAGCACATGGTCGATCAACGGCCGCCCCGCGACCTTGAGCAGCGCCTTCGGGATCGTCTCGGTCAGCGGCCGCATGCGCCGGCCGAGCCCGGCGGCGAGGATCATCGCGCGCTCCGGCCTCATGCCGCCGGATCCGGTTCCGGAACGATGCGCGAAGGGCCGGGCAGCCAGCGCGCGATCCAGTCCGCGACCGGCGCCAGGACGGGGTGTGCGATCGACCGTTCCAGGAGCCGCCAGACCCGCGGAATGTGACGCAGATAGCACGGTTTCCGGTCGCGCCGGTCGAGCCGCGCGAATATTCCGAGGACCTTGCAGTGGCGCTGGGCGCCGAGAACGGCGCAGGACATATCGAACGCCTCGGGGTTCAGCGCGGGAAACGCGGCGAGATACCGCGCCCTCATCTCCGTGGCGAGCGCCTGCGGAACGTCCCGCCGCGCGTCCTGGAGAAGCGAGACGACATCATAGCTCACCGGTCCCGACACGGCGTCCTGGAAATCGAGGAGGCCGCAGGCGGCGATACCCTCCCGACCCTCCAAACGCACCAGGTTGTCGACATGGTAGTCGCGCAGCACCAGCGTCTCGGGGACCCCGCGGGCGTGCGCGAACACGGTGCGCCAAGCGGCGAGGTAACCGTCGCGCTGGGCAGCGCCGACCGGCCCGCCGAGGACGGCGGGCGCGTACCAGTCGATCAGCAGCGAGGCCTCCGCGGCAAGCAGGGCGTCGTCGTAGCGCGGGAGGCCGCAGGGGACCGCGAGCGGCCGCGGGGTTCGGTGGAGCGCGATCAGCGTGTCCAGCGCCTGCCGGTAGAGACCGGCCTCCGCGACACCGCGATCGAGGAGCCGCGAGAAGACTCCGTCACCGAGATCTTCGAGCAGCATCAGCCCGTCGGCGGCGTTCGACGCCAGGACCTCCGGCGCGCTGAACCCGAGGGAGCGTAGATGACGCGCGATCTCGACGAAGGGTTCGATCGGCTCCAAAGCCGGCGGCGCATCCATCAGTACGGCGGTTCGGGACTGGCCGAGGACGCGAAAATAGCTCCGAAAGGACGCGTCCCCGGCGAGCGATACGATTTCGGCGCCTGTCCAGCCATGGCGGGCCAGGAAGCGCGAGACCGCGGTCTCACGCGCACCAGCGGTCAAGCCTGCCGTCCAGCCGCCGACGCCAGTCGCCGGGGGCGACGATGGACGCGCCGCGCGCCTCCCCGACAGCGGCGTGGGCGAGGGCGATCCGCAACATTTGCGGCGGCGCTAGCCTGTCCAGCCGTTCCGGCCATTCGATCAGCCCGATTCCCTCGACGAACGCATCCTCGATTCCGAGCTCGACGGCCTCATATTCCGATTCGATCCGGTAGAGGTCGAAATGATGGATCGATACTCCCGCGATATCGTAGGTCTGGACCAAGGTGTATGTCGGGCTGGGCACCTCGATCGGCCCGAGCCCCGCGCGATGCGCGCAGGCGTTGACGAAGGCCCTGGCGAAGACTGTCTTGCCGCACCCCAGCGGGCCGCTCAGGCCGAGTACATCGCCCGGCCGACAGAGACCCGCGAACAGGCCGGCGAAGCGTTCCGTCTCTGCCAGGCTCGCGAGCGACAGGTCCGGCGTCGCGTCGTCGGGGAGCCGAACCGACGGCGCGGCGGGCGGATCGGACGCTAATATCGATAATACTCCGGCTTGAACGGCCCCTCGCGCGCGATCCCCAGATAGGCCGCCTGCTCGGGGGTCAACGGGGTAAGCCTCGCGCCCAGCTTGTCGAGATGCAGAGCAGCAACCTTCTCGTCGAGCCTCTTGGGCAGAAAATACACTTTCCGCTCGTAATCGGCGTAATTGTTCCACAGCTCGATCTGCGCCAGAACCTGGTTGGTGAAGGAGGCGCTCATGACGAAGCTCGGATGACCGGTGGCGCAGCCGAGATTCACCAGCCTGCCCTCGGCGAGGACGATCAATTTCTTGCCGTCGGGGAACTCGACCTCGTCGACCTGCGGTTTGACATTCTCCCATCGGAAGTTGCGCAGCGCCTCGATCTGGATCTCGCTATCGAAATGCCCGATATTGCAGACGATGGCCCTGTCCTTCATCCGGCGCATGTGATCGATCGTGATCACGTCGATATTGCCGGTGGCGGTCACGAATATGTCCCCGACGGAGACGGCGTCGTTCATGGAGACGACTTCATAGCCCTCCATGGCCGCCTGCAGGGCGCAGATGGGATCGATCTCGGTGATCATCACCCGCGCGCCCTGGTTGCGCAGCGAGGCGGCAGAGCCCTTGCCGACATCCCCGTAGCCTGCGACCACCGCGACCTTGCCGGCCACCATCACGTCGGTCGCCCGCTTGATCCCGTCGACGAGGCTCTCCCGGCATCCGTAGAGATTGTCGAACTTGGACTTGGTCACCGAGTCGTTGACGTTGATCGCCGGAACCCGGAGCGTTCCTCTCTCCGCCATCTCGTATAGCCGGTGAACGCCGGTGGTCGTCTCCTCGCTCAGCCCCCTCACGCCGTCCAACAGATCGCCGTGCCGTTCATGCATCGCCAGAGTCAGATCGCCGCCGTCGTCGAGCAGCATGTTGGGCCGCCAGCCGGAGGGCCCGATGACGGTCTTCTCGATCGCCCACCAGAATTCCTCCTCCGTCATGCCCTTCCACGCGAAGACGGGAACGCCCGAAGCCGCGACAGCGGCCGCCGCGTGATCCTGGGTCGAGAAGATGTTGCAGGAGCTCCAGCGGAGCTCGGCCCCGAGCGTGCGGAGCGTCTCGATCAGGACTGCGGTCTGGATCGTCATATGCAGGCAGCCGGCGATCCGCGCTCCTGCGAGCGGCGCTTCGTCGCCGAACTCCCGCCGGAGGGCCATCAACCCCGGCATCTCGGTTCGCGCGATGGCGATCTCCTTGCGGCCCCATTCCGCGAGCGACGAATCGGCGACCTTGAAGTCTTCGGCGGACGACATGCCAGACGGCCCTCGAGCTTGAGACGCGACAGAACGGGGAGGGGAGCCGATCCATACTGCCCGCCGGAAGGGACCGACGCAACCGATGGCGCGAACGCGGCGGCTCAGCCCTCCTCGAAGCCGTCGGCGAAGAGCGCGGCGAGCGATTCGATCGCGGCTTCGGCTTCCGCACCGGTCGCGCTGAGCTCGACACGGGTCCCGGTGGAAGCCGCCAGCATCAACAGGCCCATGATCGAGAGAGCCGACACGTCCTGACCCTTGGCCGCGATCCGGACATCGGCGTCGAACGGCTCGACCGTCGCCGCGATCCTCGCGGCGACCCTGGCATGGAGCCCCTTGGCGTTGACGACCTCGACGACGCGCCGGGCGGCGGCACCGGGTTCGTTCATTCCGTCCGCTCGCCCAGGAGATGGGAGGCGACGTTTATGTATTTTCGCCCGGCGTCCTGTGCCGCCGCCACCGTCTCGGTCAGCCCCTCCCGGCCGCGCACGCTGGCGATCTTGACCAGCATCGGCAGGTTGACGCCGGCGACGACCTCGATGCCCGACCGATTCATCAACGAAATCGCCAGGTTGGAGGGTGTCCCTCCGAACATGTCCGTCAAGAGAATCACGCCGGCGCCGGTCTCCACCCGCCGGATGCAGTCGGCGATTTCGCGCCGCCGCCGTTCCATGTCGTCGTTGGGGCCGATGCAGACCGCCTCGATTCGCTCTTGCGGTCCGACGACATGTTCGAGCGCGGCGGCCATCTCCCTCGCGAGGCCGCCATGGGTGACGAGGACGATTCCGATCAGGGGCATTGCCTATGCCTCGCTTCCCGCGGGCGTCGTCCGGAGGTCCCTGTGGACGGCGGCCGCCATCCGGCCCCGCGCCCGCATCCATTCGGCGAGCCGCCGGACGACGAATACGGATCGGTGTCTGCCGCCCGTGCAGCCGACCGCGATCGTCAGATAGCTCCGCCCCTCATCGTCGAAACGGGGCAGCAAGATCTCGAGCCAACGGGCCAACGCCTCGAAGAAGGCCAAGAAGTCCGGGTCGCCCGCAATGAATTCCGCCACATCGCCGTCGAGCCCGGTCCGACCTCCGAGCTCGGGGTCGTAGAACGGATTTCGGAGGAATCGAACGTCGATCACCATGTCGGATTCGGGAGGGAGGCCCCGACCGTAGGAAAACGAGAGCAGCCGTACCTCCAGATCGCGGGCGCCGTCACGCCTGCACGCGCGCTTGAGCGCCCGCTTCAGCGTGGAAAGCTCGAACCCGGTCGTGTCGATCAGGTGGTCGGCATGGGCCATGAGAGGTCCGAGCAGCTCGCGTTCGCGCATGATCTTCTGTACGAGAGAGCCGCGCGCGTCCAGCGGATGGCGACGCCGGACCTGCGAGTAGCGCCGCCGCAGCGTCTCGTCCTGGCAGTCGAGGAACATCAATTCCGCATCGACGTCGTCCCGTCGTATCAACTGGTCGACCGCGTTCCGGACCCCTTCGACCGTGAAATCCCGCGTTCGGATATCCACACCGAGGGCGAGAGGGCGGCGGTCGTCCGCCGGTCCAGCCGCGTCGCCGATCAGGGAGAGCGGGAGATTGTCGACCGTCTCGAAGCCCATGTCTTCGAGCGCCTTGAGCGCCGCCGTCTTGCCGGCCCCGGACACCCCGGTGACGAAGAGCACCCGCCTCTTCCGGGCGCCGGGCCGGCAGGGCCGCTCGGGCGAGCCATCCTTTCCGTCGGCCGTCATCGTCGCTGTTCCCGGCCGGCGCCGTCTCGGGCGTCGTCCGTTCGAGCTATGCCGGCGGCGAGGCGCACCTTGGCCGCCGCCGAGGATACGAAGGCCTGCAGCGCGATTTGCCGAACGGCTGCGCCTTCATGGGTCCAGACGGCGGAGGCGGGCAAGCGCGGCGGCTCCTCGTGGACGAGCGTCACCGCGAGGGTCACGTGAACGCCGTCCCGCCAAGGGAGATCGACGATGCCGAGCCCGCGGACCTCGAGGCGGCCGGCGAGGGCGGGGGGAGGGCCGGCAAGAAGCGTCCCCCCGCTCTCGCTCAGGACGACCCGGTCGTCCGCGACCAGACTCGCGCCGCCGTCGACGAGCCGCAGCGCGAGATCGGACTTGCCGCTTCCCGATGGTCCCAGCAACAGGATGCCGCGGTCGTCGAGGGCGACGCAGCTCGCATGGATCGTGGCGATCCGATCGTTCATCCCGGTCTCCTGGGACCGCGTCGCCCGGCCGGGGGCGACTCTGCCGCAGCCGCGGCCGGTTGAAAGCGTTCCGAGCCCATTCTATGTTCGCGTCGAAATCGAGGATTCAGCAAGATTTGCTCCGGCCGGGAGGACCGGGCCGCTTCGTGGGCGACTCGCTCGCGGCGAACGGCGCCTCGGTATTCGGGAGGGACATGTGGATCAGACCGGAACTGTGGTCAGCTCGTTCGGGCTGGAGAATCACGGCCTGCGCAACCTCGCGGCGGCCCATTGGAACCCGGGGGTCGCCGAGCTCTACGAGCGCGGGCTGCGGCGCGGAGAGGGCATGCTGGCCCTCGGCGGGGGGTTCGTCACCGAGACCGGGGAGTATACCGGCCGTTCGCCGCGCGACAAGTTCATCGTCGACGAGCCGGGCACGACCGGCGACATCTGGTGGGGTCCGGTCAACAACCGGATCGACGAAGCGCATTTCGATATCGTCCACCGGCGGATGCTGGCGTTCTTCCAGGGCCGGGAGGCGTTCGTCCAGGACGTATACGGCGGCGCCGACCCGGAACACCGGCTGGCGGTTCGCGTGGTCACTCAGCAGGCATGGCATAGCTTGTTCGCCCGGAACATGTTCATCCTGCCGTCCGACGAGGCGCGGGCCGGGTTCGTGCCCGACTTCACGGTGCTGCACGCACCGGGTCTGCAGACGATTCCCGAGATCGACGGCACCCGCAGCGAGGTTTTCGTCCTGCTTCATCTCGCCAAGCGCCTGATCCTGGTCGGCGGGTCGCACTATACCGGAGAAATCAAGAAGACGATCTTTTCCGTGCTCAACTACCTGTTGCCGGCGAGGGGCGTGTTGCCGATGCATTGCTCCTGCAATGTCGGGGCGCGCGGCGACGCCGCGATCTTCTTCGGGCTTTCGGGCACGGGAAAGACCACCCTGTCGTCGGATCCGACGCGCACGCTCGTCGGCGACGACGAGCATGGCTGGTCCGATCGCGGCGTCTTCAACTTCGAGGGCGGTTGCTACGCGAAGACGATCAACCTCTCCGCCGCGGCCGAACCGGAAATCTACGACGCCTGCTTCCGTTTCGGGACAGTGCTCGAGAACGTCGTCGTCGATCCCGCGACCCGTGCCCCCGATTTCGACGACGGCTCCCTCACCGAGAACGCGCGCGCCTCCTATCCCCTTCATTTCCTCGGCAAGGTCGACCCCTCGGGCATGGGCGGCCATCCCGAGAATATCGTCATGCTGACCGCCGACGCCTTCGGCGTCCTCCCGCCGGTCAGCCGGCTGACCCCGGAACAGGCGATGTATCATTTCCTCTCCGGCTACACCGCGCGGCTCGCGGGCACCGAACGCGGTCTGGGCAGCGCGCCCGAGGCCACCTTCTCGACCTGTTTCGGCGCCCCCTTCCTGCCCCGCCACCCGACCGTCTACGCCGAGCTGCTCGGCGAGAAGATCGCGCGCCACGGCGCCAAGTGCTGGCTGGTCAACACCGGCTGGTCGGGCGGATCCTACGGCGTGGGGACGCGGATGCGGATCGCGCATACCCGCGCGATGATCCGCGCGGTCGTCGAGGGGAAGCTCGCCTCCGTCGCCGTCGCCCCCGACCCCAATTTCGGCGTCCTCGTTCCCGAGAACGTTCCCGAAGTGCCGACCGAGGTGCTCACCCCGCGCAGCACCTGGTCGAACAAGCGGGAATACGACAGCGCCGCGCGCGGCTTGGCCGCGCGCTTCCAACAGAATTTCAAACAGTTCGAAGACGCTGTCGATATGGACGTCAAGGAGGTGGCGATCCGCCCGGCAGCGTAGAACCGCCACCCGGCCGAGACGCAGGCAGCGGCCGCGACGGCGTCGTGGCCGCTGCGATCGGGCCGATTCGACGTATCGTGACGACGAGGCTACCGAAATGACCGCCGATATCCGCATATACAACCCCGAGTCTCTGGGCGAGCCTCTCGGCCAGTACAGCCATGTGAGCCGGGTCAGGGCTGCGGAGCATCTGTTCGTCGCCGGGATGCTCTCCGCCGACCGGGACGGCAATATCGTCGGCGCGGACGATTTCGATGCGCAATGCGTTCAGGTCTTCGCGAACGTCCGCGCCGCCCTTCGTTCGGCGGGCGCAGACTGGAACAACGTGGTCCAGTTCACCACCTATCTGGTCCATTCCCGGTGGATCCCCGAATTCATGAGCTACCGTCTTCGGGAGTTCCCCGGAATGTTCCCCGACGGCGCCTATCCGCCCAACACGCTGCTGATCGTCGACCGCCTGGTTCGGGAGCCGTTCCTGATCGAGGTCCAGACCGTCGCGGCCGTCTAGGCCCTCACGCCCGCCGGAAACCGGAAAGGAGAGGGAAGCCCAGTGTCCAGGCAGGATCGGATCCGGAAGGCCCGCGCCTTCAAGGCCATGCATGAGGATGGCCCGATTCTCGTTCTCGCCAACGCCTCCGACGTCGCCTCGGCGCGTATCGTCGTCGAGGCCGGATTTCCGGCGGTCGCGACGTCGAGCGCGGGCGTCGCCTGGCTGATGGGTCGTCCCGACGGCCAGAATATCTCCCGCAACGAGATGCTGCTGATGGTCCGCCGCATCGCCGACGCGCTCGACGTTCCGGTGAGCGCCGATATGGAGGCGGGTTACGGCGCGAGCCCGGACGCGGTCGCGCGTACCGTCCGGGATGTCGTCGACGCGGGAGCTGTGGGCGTCAACATCGAGGACGGCGCGTTCGAGGGGGCTGCGCCGCTGCTCGATATCGGGCTGGCCGCCGCGCGCATCGCCGCCGGTCGGGCGGCCGCGGACGGTGCGGGAGTGCCCGTCGTTATCAACGCCCGGACCGATGTCTTCCTGAAGGGCGGAAGCGGCGCCGAGGCCGTCGAGGAAGCGGTCCGCCGCGCCAACGTCTATCGCGAGGCCGGCGCCGACTGCCTGTTCGTTCCGTTCGCGCGCGACGCCGCGACGATCGGCGCGCTTGCCGAGCGGATCGACGGTCCGCTCAACATCCTCGCTTCGGCGGTCTCTCCCCCGGTGCCCGAACTGGCACGGCTGGGAGTCGCCCGGGTCAGTATCGGCGGGCTGATGTCGCTCGCCTTCGCGACCCTGGCGCGCCGGATCGCCGCGGAGCTGAGAGACCGGGGGACCTACGGTTTCGCCGAGGGCGCGATCCCGCATCCGGAGATGAACGCGCTGCTCTCCTGAACCGGCGGACGCCTCGGGTCAGCGGCGCCGGGCCTGCTGCGCCGCCGCCCGGAGCCCGCTGAGCGTGGCGGTGGGCAGGATCGCCTCGGGATCGACGACGAGCTCGATGAGGGCGGGGAGGCGGGCGGCGGCGGCGCGGTCATAGGCGTCCGCGAAGTCCTCGGTCCGGATCACCCGTTCGCCGTGCAGTCCGTAGGCGCGCGCCAGCCCGGCGAAATCGGGGTTGGCGAGATCGGTGCCGATGACGCGGTTCGGATAGTGACGCTCCTGATGCATCCGGATCGTCCCGTATGTGCCGTTGTTGACGACCAGAAACAGGAGGTTGCTGCAGGAACGGGCGCGCGCGGTCGAGATTTCCTGGCCGTTCATCAGGAAGCAGCCGTCGCCCGACCAGGACACCACGCGGCGTTCCGGATGGCGGACCGCCGCCGCGATGCCGGCGGGCACGCCGTAGCCCATCGCGCCGCTCTGCGGCGCGAGCTGGGTGCGGAAGCCGCGATAGCGGTGAAAGCGGTGCAGCCAGATCGAGAAGTTTCCGGCGCCACTGGCGACGATCGCATCCTCGGGGAGCAGGTCTTCGAGCATGCGGACGATCCGGGCGAGATCGAGCGTGAACCGGCATGGCGGCGGCGTGCAGAACGCCTCATAGGCGGCGCGCGCCTCCGCCCGCCAGGCGGACCGTCCGGGCGCCGCGAGCGACGGGCGGGCGCGCAGCGACGCCGCGATCGCGGCCATGCCGGCGTTGATCGCGAGCTCGGGCTGGTAGACCTTGCCCAGTTCTTCGAGATCGGCGCTGACGTGAATCAGGCGCTGGCGCGGCCTCGGCGTCGCGAGCAGCGTGTAGCCCTGGGTGACGATCTCGCCGAGCGGCGCCCCGACGACCAGCAGCAGATCGGCGTCCCGCACCGTCTCGACGAGGGACGGATTCATCCCGATCCCGACCACCCCGACATAGCAGGGATGCCGGTTGTCGAAATGGTCCTGCCTGCGAAAGGCGGCGGCGACCGGGAGGTCGTTGGCCTCGGCGAACGCGCGGAGGTCCTCGCAGGCCTCGACCGTCCAGCCGCTGCCGCCGATCAGCATCAGCGGCCGCGCGGCCTGGCGCAGCATCTCCCGGAGCCGGTCGACCGCGTGCGGGTCCGGGTGGGCCTCGAGCGTCGCATAGCGGCCGCCGTCCTCGACCTCGGCGCGCTCGGTCTGCATGTCCTCGGGCAGCGCCAGCGCGACCGGGCCCGGCCGGCCGTTGACCGCGGTGCGAAACGCCCGGTTGACGAATTCCGGGATACGGGCGGGATCGTCGATCTGCGCGGTCCACTTCGTGACCTCGCCGAACATGCGGCGAAAGTCGATCTCCTGAAACGCCTCGCGGCCGCTCATCGACCGGGCGACCTGGCCGATGAACAGGATCATCGGCGTCGAGTCCTGGCGCGCCGTATGGAGGCCGATGCTCGCATTCGCGGCCCCCGGTCCTCGGGTCACGAAGCAGATGCCCGGGCGGCCGGTCAGCTTGCCATAGGCCTCCGCCATATTGGCGGCGCCGCCCTCCTGGCGGCAGGTCACGAGCTCGATGCTGCCGCGGGCGTCGTAGAGCGCATCCAGCGTCGCCAGATAGCTTTCGCCAGGCACGCAGAACACCGTGTCGGCCCCGTGGATGCGGAGCGCATCGACGAGAATCTGGCCCCCCGTCCTGAGATTGCTGGTCATGTCGCGATCGGCTCGTCGAGGAGAACGGTATAGCGCTGCGGTTTGGGCTTGGAGGCATCCTCGGGATCTAAATAGCGGATCGAGCTCTTTCCCCTGAGCCGCCGGGGGAGGATCATCACCCGGTTGAAGCGTCCTGGCCGGTCTTCCGGCGCCCAGGCGAGAACCGGGTCGGGCCCTGCCTCGAACCAGGCGTCGAACGCGTCGATGCTCCTGGTCTCGCCATGGACGCGGACGTTGAAGCCGCCCTCGAGCAGGCAGCGGATACCGCCTCCCTGATGGGTGTGGGCATAGGCCGTGCCGCCCGGCGGCAGCGCCACCGTGTCGCAGCGCAGCAGATAATCCTCGGCATCGTCGAGATCCAACCCGGCTTCGAGCGTCGGGTTTCCGGGGGGCGGATCGTCCGCGGAGAACAGCTCGTATCGAAGGACGGTCGCGCCCCCGCCGCCCGCCGCCAGCGCCCCCGCCCGCGTCGTCAGCCATGCGGACTCGGGCACGAGCGCCGCCGCCGCACCTCCCGCGCGGCAGGTCGCAGCCCCGGCCGCGACGAAGCAGACCCGCGCCAGGACCCATTCGCCCAACGACAGGCCGGCACCCGGCGCGAGGCGGTCGATCGTCAATCGGAGGATGTGGCTGGGCATTTCCGGTTCGCAGGGGAAGGTTGGGGTGAAGCTAACCACAACCCTGCGGGGGACGGCAACGTCTTGCGTTTGAATCGCCGCCGCCGCCGGCTATGATGCGCTGTCAATCGGCGTGAAATATCTGGAATTACCGGTGATAGATCATAGGGTTGAAGTCTATCCTTCAACGAAGACCTTGGCACGGCAGCATCAGCTCGCCTGGAAGATCGCGGCGGTCGCGAACGACCCGGTAGAAGTCGAACCGGCGGTTGCGGAGATGGTCGTCAACCGCTTGATCGATAATGCGGCCGTCGCCGTCGCCGCGCTGGAGCGTGCTCCCGTCGCCGCGGCGCGCGACCAGGCGTTGGCCCATCCCCGCGCAGGCGGCGCGGCCGTGTTCGGGATTTCCGACGGCGAACGCTTTTCCGCCGAATGGGCAGCCTGGGCCAACGGAACGGCGGTGCGCGAGCTCGACTTCCACGACACGTTTCTCGCCGCCGACTACTCCCATCCCGGGGACAATATCCCCCCGATCCTCGCCGTCGCCCAACAGACCGGGCGCGACGGGACCGACCTCGTGCGCGGGATCGCCGCCGGCTACGAGATCCAAATCGATCTGGCGAAGGGCATCTGCCTCCATGCGCACAAGATCGACCATATCGCGCATCTCGGGCCGTCCGCCGCCGCCGGCATCGGAGCGCTGCTGGATCTGCCGACCGAGACGATCTATCAAGCCGTTCAGCAGGCGCTTCACGTCACCGTCTCGACGCGCCAGTCCCGGAAGGGCGAGATTTCGAGCTGGAAGGCCTTCGCGCCGGCCCATGCCGGCAAGCTCTCGATCGAGGCGGTCGATCGGGCGATGCGCGGCGAGGGGGCGCCGTCGCCGATCTACGAGGGCGAGGACAGCGTGATCGCCCGGGTGCTCGACGGCCCGGATGCGCGCTATACCGTCCCGCTCCCGGCTCCGGGCGAGCCGAAGCGGGCGATCCTCGAATCCTATACCAAGGAACATTCGGCGGAATATCAGAGTCAGGCGATCATCGATCTGGCGTTCCGCCTGCGCGAGCGAATCCCCGATCCGGAGCGGGTGCGACGGATCACGCTGCATACCAGCCATCACACCCATCACGTGATCGGGACCGGGGCCGGCGACCCGCAGAAGATGGATCCGCACGCGAGCCGGGAGACGCTCGACCACAGCATCATGTACATCCTGGCGGTCGCCCTGCAGGACGGCGAATGGCACCATCTGCGTTCCTATGCGCCCGAACGTGCGCGCCGCCCCGACACGGTCCGGCTGTGGCACAAGATTTCGACGGTCGAGGATCCGGCGTGGACGCGGCGCTACCACGACCCGGATCCGGCCCGCCGCGCCTTCGGCGGCCGCATCGAGGTGGAGCTCGAGACCGGGGAGACGGTCGCCGACGAGCTCACCGTCGCCAACGCCCATTCGTCCGGTGCGCGGCCCTTCGCGCGCGCAGACTATATACGTAAATTCAATATCTTGGCAGAGGGCGTTGTCGATGATAGAGAGCAGCGTCGGTTCCTCGATCTGGTGCAGGGTCTTCCCGATCTCGACGCCGGGGAGATCGGCGCCCTCAACGTGGCGGTCGATCCGTCCAGGCTGGCGGCGGCCGGCCCCCGCGGCAGGGGAATATTCTGATGCTGTTCGCCAGGAAGACTCCCGCCGAGAAGCGCACGGCCTTCCGCACCGCTCTGTCCTCGGGGACGCTGCTCCAGATGCCGGGGGCGTTCTCGCCTCTGGTCGCGCTTCTGGTCCAGGAGCACGGCTTCGACGGCGTCTATATCTCCGGCGCGGCCCTGTCGGCCGATCTCGGGCTGCCCGACATCGCGCTCACGACGCTGTCCGAGGTGGCGCTGCGCGGCCGCCAGATCGCGCGCGCGACGGATTTGCCGACGCTGATCGACATCGACACCGGTTTCGGCGAGGCGATGAACGCCGCCCGGACGGTGCGCGAAATCGAAGACGCCGGGCTTGCGGGTTGTCATATCGAAGACCAGTCGAGCCCCAAGCGCTGCGGCCATCTGGACAACAAGACGCTGCTGCCGCCGGACGAGATGGCCCGGAAGATCCGCGCCGCCGCCGATGCGAAGAGGGATCCCGACTTCCTTCTGATGGCGCGTACCGACGCCCGGGCGTCCGAGGGGATGGCGGCGGCGATCGACCGCGCGAAGGCCTATGTCGATGCCGGCGCGGATGCGATCTTTCCCGAGGCGCTCGGCACCCGCGCGGAGTACGAGACGTTCCGAAAGGCGATCGACGCACCGCTCCTCGCCAACCTGACGGAGTTCGGCAAGACGCCGCTGCTCACCAGGGACGAGCTTGCCGATCTCGGCTATAACATTTCGATCTATCCGGTCACCGCTCTACGGCTCGCGATGTTCGGCGTCGAGCGGGGCTTCGAGGCTCTCGCCGAGGAGGGGACGCAATCGGGTCTCCTCGATCGCATGCAGACCCGCAAGCGGCTCTACGAGGTCATCCGATACGAAGACTATAATCGGTTCGACCGGACCCTCTTCGACTTCAAGCTGTAACGGAGGCAAGAGCCTCGACGCGGGAGACAGCCATGGCCGATTCGGATATTCGCAGGGGCCTCGCCGGCGTCGTCGTCGATACCACCGCGGTCTCGAAGGTCATGCCCGAGACCAACTCGCTGACCTATCGCGGCTATGCGGTCGAGGAGCTGTGCGCGCATTGCGGCTTCGAGGAGGTCGCCTATCTGTTGTGGAACGGCGAGCTTCCCGACGCCATCGCGCTCCAGGCCTTCAAGCGCGACGAGGCCGCGCGGCGCGAGATCTCCGACGACCATGTCGAGGTCATCGGGCGATTCCCCGCCGACGCCCATCCGATGGACACGATCCGCACGGCGGTGAGCTTCCTCGGCACCCGGGAGACCGCCTGGGGCGGCGACTCGCGCGAGGCGGACGCCGCGCGGGCGCGCGATATGCTCGCCAAGATTCCGACCATGATCGCGACCGACTACCGGTTCCGCAAAGGGCTGGACCGGATCGCACCGCGCGGCGATCTCGGCATCTCCGAGAATTTCTTCCACATGTGCTTCGGCGAGCGGCCGCCGCAGGAGGCGATCGAGGCGTTCGACGCCTCGCTGATCCTCTATGCCGAGCACAGTTTCAACGCCTCCACGTTCACCGTCCGGGTGATCGCCTCCAGCCGATCGGACATCTATGCGGCGGTCTGCGGCGGTATCGGCTCGCTGAAGGGGCCGCTTCACGGCGGCGCCAACGAGGCGGTGATGAGGATGTTCCTGGAGATCGGCGATCCGGAAAGGGCCGAGGGCTGGATGCGCGACGCGATCGCGCAGAAGCGTCTGGTGATGGGGTTCGGCCACCGGGTCTACAAGTCGGGCGATTCGCGCGTGCCGACGATGCGCAAATGCCTCGAGAACCTCGCCGCGTGGAAAGGCGACGACCGCTGGGTGCGGATGGCCGACGGCCTGCAGCGCGTGATGATCGAGGAGAAGGGGATCCATCCCAATCTCGATTTCCCGGCCGGCCCCTCCTACTACATGATGGGCTTCGACATCGACATGTTCACGCCGATCTTCGTCATGAGTCGCATCACCGGCTGGGCCGCGCACTATATGGAGCAGAATGCCGACAACAGGCTGATCCGTCCGCTGAGCGCCTATGACGGCGTCGCGCAGCGCGCGGTGAAACCGATCGCCGACCGCTGACGCGGGCGGGACGGCGCGGGATCAGGCGGGAGTCCGTTCCGCCGCGCGCCGGGTTACGAACACGAGCGCGGCGATGATGAGCGCGCTTCCCGCGGCCGACCAGGCGTCCGGCAACTCGTCGAAGAGCAGGAAACCAAAGGCCGCGGCGATCGGGATGCGGAGGAAGTCCAGCGGAGCGACGGCGGTCACGTCGGCGGCCTCGTAGGCGCGGGTGAGCCAGCGTTGCCCGAAGCTGCCGAGCAGGCCGATCGCGGCCAGCCAACCGGACTGCGCCAGGCTCGGCGTCTGCCAGACGGCGATCGCAGGCCCGATCAGGAACAGCGTTCCCGACAGGAAGAAGTAGAACACGATCCGGTCCGGAGGCTCGGTCCTCGAGAGGCGCTTGAGCGCGATCATCGCTCCGGCGGCCAGGATCGCGCTGAGGAGCGCGACCGGCATCGCCGGGTCGATACCGGCCTGCGGTTTGACGACCATGATCACGCCGAAAAATCCGACGATCGTGGCCAGCGTTCGGTGGCGCCGGATTCTCTCGCCGAGGAACAGGGCAGAGAACAGGATCAGCCAGAGCGGCGAGGTAAAGGAGAGCACCATCAGGTCCGACAACAGGAGGCGGTCGATGGCGAAGACCACCCCGACGAAGGCGCCGATGCCGAGGAGGGAGCGCAGGAAATGCAGGCCCGGGCGGCGGGTCGCCAGGCCGGACCAACCCTGCCGGACCAGCCAGGGCGCCAACACCAGCAGCGCTACCGAGGTCCGCATCAACGCGACGACCACGAAGGGGAGCTCGCTCGCCATCTGCTTGATGATCGCGAACATGGCGGTGAGCGCCACGACCGCCAGCAGCATCCAGGCCGCGCCGCGCAAATTGTCGGGGCGGAGGCGTCGTGATCCCAGGGACCGGTCGGAGGCCGGCCTCGGTGGAGTCACGCGATTTCGATGCCGGCGCAGCGTTCGAGCCAGCGGACGATCTCGGTGTGATCGCTACCCGGTTCGAGATTGTGCTCGGCCTGCGCCCAGATCTCTCGACTGACGGCGGCGAACGGGGCGGCGACCCTCGTCTCGTGCGCGAGCCCGAGCGCGATATCGAGGTCCTTGACCATCAGGGCCGTCGAGAAGCCCGAGTCGAACGCGCGGCTGAAAACGAACCGCGCCAGCTTGTTGCGCGTCGCATGGTTCATGCCGGTCGAGCCGTTGACGACATCGGCCATGACCTCGGCCCGGAGGCCGAACTTTCTGCCGACGAGGAAGGCTTCGGCGGCGATCAGCAAACCGGCCGCGCTGATCGTGTTGTTGAGCGATTTCAGCGCGTGGCCGCTTCCCGCCGGGCCGGTATGGACGATCCGGCGTCCCATCGCCTCGAGCAGGGGGCGGCAGCGTTCGATCGCGTCCGCATCGCCTCCGGCCATGATGGTGAGCGTGCCGGCGACCGCTCCGGCACGCCCCCCCGACACCGGGGCGTCGATCATCCCGATACCGCGCGTCCCGAGCTCGGCGGCGAGCGCCGCCGTCGCCGAGGGTTCTGAGGATCCCATGTCGATCAGCGTTCCGCCCCGGCGCAGCCCGTCGACGATTCCCCCCTGACCTAGCGCCGCGCGCGCGACATCCGCGCCGGTCGGAAGCATGGTGATCACGACATCTGCGCCCTCGGCCGCCTGGGCAGGGTTTCCGGCGGCGACGCCGCCGGTCGCATCGGCCGCGTCGCGCAGCCGTTCGGCGGCGGTGTCGTAGAGGCGAAGCCTGTGCCCCGCCTCGGCGAGGCGCCGCGACATCGGCGCGCCCATCGCGCCGAGACCGACGAAGCCCGTGACGAAGCCGTCCATCCGAATTCTCCGCGCGCGCGACCGCCCCCCGTCATCCTATCCGACGGCGCGGATCCGATGAACGGCGCGGCGCTCAGGCGGAGAGCGCCTCCTCGGCGGGTACATGCCGCCGGTTCTGCGCGTCGGCGACGGCGGCGCAAGTGACCCGGCCCCGGTGGATGTTGAGCCCGGCGCACAGATGGCGGTCCAGCGTCATCGCATCCCGATGGCCGCGCTGCGCCAGGCGGACGATGAAGGGGAGGGTCGCGTTGTTGAGCGCAAAGGTCGAGGTACGGGCGACGGCGCCCGGCATGTTGGTCACGCAGTAATGCACCACGTCCTCGTGGAGGAATGTGGGCTCGGAATGGGTGGTCGGGCGGCTGGTCTCGCAGCACCCGCCCTGGTCGATCGCGACATCGACGATTACCGAGCCGCGCTTCATCCGGCGTACCATATCGCCGGTCACGAGCCTCGGCGCGGTGGCGCCGGGAAGCAGCACCGCGCCGATCACCAGATCCGCGTCCCGAACCTCGCGTTCGATATTGTCGGCCGTCGAATAGAGCGTCGTGATGACCGATTGGAACTGGAAATCGAGCTGGGCGAGGCGGTGGAGGGATTTGTCGATCACGGTGACCGACGCGCCGAGACCGTTGGCGACGAACACCGCGTTGGTCCCGACCACCCCGCCGCCGATCACCACCACCCTGCCCGGATGGACGCCCGGCACGCCGCCGAGCAGCAGCCCGCGCCCGCCGCCGGCGATCTCGAGACAGTTCGCCCCCGCCTGGACGGCCATCCGCCCGGCGACCTCGCTCATCGGCGCGAGCAGTGGAAGCCCGCCATGCGCGTCGGTGACGGTCTCGTAGGCGATGGCGATGCAGCCGGATTCGATCAGGGCGTCGGTGAGGGCAGGGTCCGGGGCGAGATGGAGATAGGCGAACAGGATCTGACCCTCGCGCAAGAGGCCGCATTCTCCCGGCTGCGGCTCCTTGACCTTGACGATCATCTCCGCGGCCGCGAACAGCTCGGCGGCGTCGGCGGCGATCCGCGCCCCGGCCGCGGCATATTCCGCGTCGTCGATGCCGATTCGGTGGGCGGCCCCGGTCTCGACGATCACCCCGTGACCGCGCCGGGTCAGCTCGCGCACCGAGCCGGGCGTCATGCCGACCCGGTTCTCCTCGGTCTTAATTTCCTTGGGCACACCGACTAACATGGGGTCTTCCTCCTCGGCCTCGGCCCGGCGCCGCTGGGGCGGCTGTCAAGAAGTCCCGGATTCGTTGTCCGCGAAAAAGGAGAAGCTCGATGCGCGCCATCATCGCCAGGGGAATCGGGACGCCCGAAGATCTGGTCGTCGCGGACATGCCGGATCCCGTGCCGGGACCCGGCGAGGTCGCGGTCGATATCGCGGCGGCCGCGGTCAACTTTCCCGACCTGCTCGTGATCGAAGGCAAGTATCAGATCATCCCGCCGCATCCGTTCTGCCCCGGCAAGGAGGCGGCCGGGACCGTGGTCGGGCTCGGCGCCGGCGTCGACGATCTCGCCTGCGGCGACCGGGTCATGGTTCAGGTGGAGTGGGGCGCGTTCTGCGAACGGATCGCGGTTCCGCGAGAGGCCTGCTTCCCGGTCCCCGACGCGGTGGGCCTCGACGAGGCGGCCGCGGTCGGGATCGCCTTCCAGACGGCGCATTTCGCACTGTCGGCGCGCGCCGCCGTTCGACCGGGCGAGCGCGTCCTTGTGACCGGGGCGACGGGCAGCGTCGGCATCGCGGCGATGCAGTTGGCCAAGGCGTTCGGCTGCACGGTGATCGCCGGCGTCACGACGATGGACAAGGCCGAAGTCGCCCGCGAGAACGGAGCCGATCATGTGATCGACCTGTCGTGCGGCGATCTCGTCGAGACGATCCGCGCGCAGATCCGTCCGCTTGCCGGAACGGTCGACGTGGCGATCGAAACGCTTGGCGGCGCCGCGTTCGACGGCGCGATCCGCGCGCTCGAGTTCGGCGGGCGGCTGGTCGTCGTCGGATTCGCCGCCGGTCGCATCGCGACCCTGAAGACCAACTACCTGCTGCTCAAGAATATCGCCGTGACCGGAGTGAACTGGGCGGCCTATCGGGACCGGGATCCGGGATGGGTCCAGCGTGTCCAGAGGGAAATCTTCGACCTCCGCGTGGCCGGCAAGATTTCGATGCCGGTTCAGGCCCGCTTTCCGCTGGAAGACCATGTCGCGGCGTTTGACGTGATCCGCCGCCGTCAGGTGCGCGGAAAGGTCGTCCTGACGATGTGAAGGCTTCATCGCTCCGGCGGCAGCGCGATCCCCAGATGCCGTCCGAGGATGTCGTCGATGAGATCGAAGCAGGATCCGTAGCGGATCACGCGCAGCCGGTCGACATCGATCATCGTCGACGATTTCCCGTAGACGTTCCAGCGAGACAGGCCGTAATCGACGACGATGTCGGCCGCCGCGCGGATTTCCGGCTCGATGTCCTCGACCCGGAACTTGACCCCCTTCAGAGAAACGTTGGCCGACGACCCGATTACAAGGCGGTCATCGGCGAATGCGATGCGCGCGAGCGTGTCGAGCAGCGAACCGGCGTTGAGGAGCATCGCGATCGTGCCCTCGTCGGTGGTCTGCGCCAGCACGTCGGGATCCAGCCGGGCAAGCGCCGAGTGGGAGAGCCGTGCCGGCGCCACCGTCCCCATCGGCAGGTCGCCCGCCTCGGTGACGACGGAGACGATCTCGCGCCTCCGCTCGCCGAGGAGATGCAGGTCACGGTGCATCTCCGCGCAGCCGCACATCGCGTTGAGCTTCTCGGGCTTGCGGCGCTTGGCCTCGAAAATCTTCCGGATGGCCGCCGCCGCGATCCCCAGAATCACATAGCCGACATCGGTCGGAACGATGCCGATGCCGCCGTCGACGAGCGTGTCGTAGACCCGCCTCGCGTCGGCCTCATGGTCGTCGAGTCTCACGGGGTCTTTCGCCAATATGAGCCCATCACGACATCGACCCAGGCGGGTTCGCGAACTTCGCCGCGCGGGGCGAAGGCGCGCATATGCGGCTTGATGTCGAGCACCGGCGTGCCGTCGATCGCGTCCAGCCCGCGCACATGGATGACGGTCCCTTCAACCCCGAGGACTCGACAGATCGTGCTGCCCAGGAGGTTGGGCCGGGTGTGGCCGCGCTGGGCGAATATCCCGGTCAGCGGCAGATCCGGGTTGTTGCGGGGGTGCCGCGCCCCGGTGATGATCTCGGCCGGGTCGGTCCGATGAAACCGGAAGAGAATCACCGCGTGGCTGAACCTGTCGAGCCCGATGAGCGACTCCGCGCCGAGCCAGTCGCCGTCGATCTCGATCCGGGAGACGACCGAATCCCAGTCGTCGTTGGTGGGTGCGCGGCGTCCGCCGCGCACCCAGCCCACGGGGCGGAAAGAGATCACGGCGTCTCCGGCATCCATTCGCTGACGACCGCCTCGTAAGCCGCGCGCTGGCGTTCCGCCGGCGGCTCTTTGGCCGTCCCGATATAGACGAACCCGGCGATCCGCTCGTTATCTTCGAGCCGGAGCGCCCGCACGACATCGCCGTTATAGGCGGGCCATTCGGTCAGCCATTGCGCCGAGAAGCCGAGCGCGTGAGAGGCGTTCAGGAGATTGAGGCAGGCGGCGCCGCTGGACAGTGTCTGCTCCCATTCCGGGATCTTGTGACCCTTGACGATCCTGGACGCCACGGCGACGACCACCGGCGCGCGCTGGAAGCGCTCGCGCTCGACTTCGACCAGCTCGTCGAAGCTGTCGGGGTTCTCCTTGACGAACGCGTCGGCCAGGATGTCGCCGAAGGCCGCCCTCGCAGCTCCCTTGATGACGATGAAGCGCCAGGGGCCGAGCTTCCCGTGGTCGGGAACCCGCATTCCGGCGCGGAGAATCGTATCCAGCGCATCGGCATCCGGACCCGGCTCGCTCAGATTGCGCGCGGTGACCGATCGCCGAGTGAGAAGGAAATCGATTATTTCGCTCATCTCGAGGTTCTCCTCTCCAGTTCGATCGCGGTCCGTGCGGCGCGTCGGCGTTCGAGGGCGCGCAGCTCCCCGCGGCGGATCTTCCCCGTGGCGGTCAGCGGCAGCGAATCGACGAATTCGACCGCCCGAGGATATTTGAATGGAGATATGCGCGACTTGACGAAGTCCTGGAGCGCCGCGATCAGCGCGTCGGTGGGCGCGGTCCCGTCGGCCGGCGCGACGAAGGCCTTGACGATGGCGCCGCGCTCGGGATCGGGCGCGCCGACGACCGCGCATTCGCGGACGGCCGGATGCTCCAGCAGCACCGCCTCGACCTCCGGCCCGGAGACGTTGTATCCGCTGGTGAGAATCATGTCGTCGACCCGATTGCGGTAATGGATATAGCCGTCCTCGTCGACCGTGCAGAGGTCGCCCGACAGGTTCCAGCCGTCTCTCACATAGCCGCGCTGACGCTCGGGATCGTCGAGATAGCGACAGCCGTTCGGCCCCTTGACGATCATCTCGCCGACTTCGCCCGGCGCCGCATCCTCGAACTCGGGCCCGACCACGCGGACGCGGAACCCGGGGACCGCGCGGCCGATGGCGCCGGGACGAATCTCGGAGCCGGCGGCCGAGACGAAGATGTGCAGCAGTTCGGATATCCCGAGACCGTTGACGATCTCGACCCCGGTGATCTCCTTCCAAGCCTCGAACGTCGCAGGGGGAAGCGGCTCGCCGCCGGCGATGCAGACGCGAAGGCTCGCGAGATCGAAGCCGCGCGCTTCGTCGAGCATCAGACGGTAGCCGGACGGAGTCGAGAAGCAGACCGTCGCCCGCCGTCCGGCGATGGTCTCCAGGAGCGCGCGCGGCGTCCCCCGTTCCAGCAGCACCGAGCTCGCGCCGAAACGCGGCGCATCGACCAGGAACGCGCACAGCCCGTAGAGGAAAGCGATCTGCGGGCTGCCGCAGACGATGTCGCCCCGGCGGATGCCGGCGACCGGCCCCGCGAAACAGTCGGCAGCGGCGAGGAGATCGCGGTGGAAATGGATCGTGCCCTTGGGCATTCCGGTCGATCCCGAGGTGAAGCCGATGATCGCGGGGTCGACGGCGGCGGTCTCGACATTCGAGAAGAGGGCCGATCTGGGAGCCGCGCGCGCTTCGAGCGATCTATCTCCTCCGCTGCCGAAATACAGGATCTCACTTAGATCCCTCATCGCCGGACGCGCCGCTTCGAGGTCCTCGGCAAGCCCGGCATGGCTGATGACGAACTGGACCCGCGCCTTGGCGGCGATGGTCTCGATCTCGCGGCGGCGCAGCACCGGCATCGTCGTGATGGCGATACCGCCCGCCTTCAGCACCGCATACCAGGCAGCGGCCAGCATCGGATTATTGCCCGAGCGCAGCATCACCCGGTTGCCCGGAACCAGCCCGAGCTCCTCGGTCAGGAGATTGGCGATGCGGTTGGCGCGCGCCAATACGTCGCCATAGGTCCAGCGCTCGGACTCCCAATAGAACATCGGCGCATCCGCGAGGCCGGCCGCGGCCTGGCCGTCGAGCAGGACGGCCGCGGCGTTGAACCGCCGGGGGTAGGCGGCGAGCGCTGGCAGAGCCCGATAGTCCATCTCCGGCCACAGCGCCGGAGATGGCATGTTGTCGAGAACGAAGCGGTCGATATGCGCCGAGGGTTCCATCATCTATCGACCGCTCGTCGAGCTTCCGGGATCGGCCAAGCTAGTCGGCCCGCCCGCCCGTGCCAAGGATCGCGCCCGCGCTGCGGCAGCTCTCGTTTCGGGCATTATGGCGAATAGTCCCGACGGGCCGCTGCGCCTCCGAGTCTTCAGCGATCGTGACCGGTCCGAGCGCGCCCTTCGCCGACTCTTCCGGCGTCGGCATCGCCCGTCCGATTTGCGGATCGTCAACGGCCTATCGCCTCGGAGAACGGAAGATCGACTGCGACCGCCGGCCCGGTTCCCCGACGGCGAAGCGTAACCGCCTGGATTTCCGGCATCGATCCGGTGCGGGAAGGTGGCGACAGCCGGCCTCCCCACCGCGCGGATGAAACGCATGCCGCACTTCTTGCCGCACGGGAGCCTTCCCGGCCGAAACGGGCAGGGGAGCGGCTCGGTCCGTGCCGACGCCGCTTTTGCCGCCCGGCGCCGGTTCGGGACGGACGGCGAGACCATCGGCACGCCGTACCGTTCGGCGATCCCGTACCGATCGGTTATACGAACAACGCTTCGCCGGTGACGACCAGCTCGGGACACCGGTTGTGATGAGTGTTCTTCATCGAGAGGCGCACGGCGTCAAACTGGTGCTCTTTCACCAAATCGACGATTTCCGGAGCCGCGTCATAGGTCATGAGGAAATTGGAATCGTGATCGGCAAGGACTTGGAACAGCGCAGCGTGGTCGATTTCCGAATGCACATAAAGCCGCGATCCCGCCCGCTTGCCCCCTTGAGCCGTGTATGGAGGATCGAGGAACACCGCCGCCCGGCGGCCCCATCCCTGCAAGAGCATCGGCAGGATCTTCAGCCCGTCGCCCTCGAAAAAAGCGATCCGATGAGCGTATTCCCGAATGGCGTCGATCCGCGCCACAAGCGTATCCGGGTACCATCGGGACAGTACGCCCTTGCCGTTTTCCCCATGGCGGCTAAACGACGCGCCGGGTGCAAGGATACCGCCCCGCCGCGTCCGGTTCAGGACAAGCGTCCGGAAACCATGTTCTTCCACCGTGCGCGGCGGCTCGTTCGCCAGCCGCAACAGGCTCTCATGCGTCGGCTCGAACTGCCTGATCCGTTTGCCGAGCGTTGCGCCGCTTTCGAATGCCGATCGCCAGAACGCCGCGACGTCGCGGTCGATCTCGATCATCACCGCGCTGGAAACAAGGTCTTCCATGATGGCGGTCAGGGAGACGATTGCGCCGCCCGCAAAGGGCTCGATCAGGATTTTCGGCTGCGTCTCGGTGAGCCAATGCCGGATGTGAGGGATCAGCCACGTCTTGCCGCCGGGATAGCGGAGCGGGCTGCGCTGCGGGACCGTCGCGACATTGACGACCGGAATCCGTGATGACGGGAACGCCGGGGCGAGCATGATCCCGCCCTATGCGGTGAGATCGCGGTGGTCGAGCCGCTTCCCCGCCATGTCCGCGGCGACGGCTCCCGTCATGTCGCCCGTCGTGTCGCCCGTCATGTCGATGGTGTCGGCGTCCCGCATGTCATAGCGTCCGGCAGACTCGGCGATGTGGCGATCCGCGTGCCTGGCGCCGGGGAACGTCTTGATGGGCTTCATGAGGCCGATCCCCTCTCGGCGGCTCTTCCCCACTGCCTTCCGGCCCATGTTCCGACTCCATGTTTTCGAGACTGTAAAATAACCGTTCGGGGCGGATCCGGACGAGGATTTCATGGGTGGGCCTGTCGCCGACGACATGGGGCAGGTGGCGGTCCCGAGGTACCGCGCGGGGCTTCGCCGTCCCCGTCGAATGCCGGAACCGAAGGCGGCGGACCATGGCCCTGTGACGCGCGTCGGCGAGGTGCGGTTCAATCG
Organism: Alphaproteobacteria bacterium; assembly: GCA_963422565.1. Lineage (GTDB taxonomy): Bacteria > Pseudomonadota > Alphaproteobacteria > MPNO01 > MPNO01. The sequence goes on from OY730228.1 coordinate 364,073, forward strand.
CGCCATGACGGTCCCCGACCGCATCCCCGCTGCCAGGAGTCCCGTGATGATCGCCCTCGACGACTGGATCGACACTGTTCGCACCGGCGCCCGTCCGGGAGCGGTATCGCGTCCGCCGGCAGGTCCGACCGGTCTTCGGACGCATCGAGCCTCCGGAGGAGCCGACCCGCCATGCCGCGGCGGCTTCCCCCCGGGGATGCCGCTCGGAGGCATCGCCGACCGACAATTCTCGTTCTGGCGCCCCGGGAGCCGGTCTGCGCCGGCATTGCGGCCCACATCGTCGTCCGTTTCTCGAGGAAGGGACCCCCCGGCCCGGGCCTCCCCCTCGAGGGGGAGGCGAACCCCGTCGCTCGAGAGAGGAGGCAGGAGGAGGGCGGCCGCCCAGCCGGTCCTATTCCCCAAAACGAGAATTGCCGCCCGCGCCGGTGCCCGGATTGGCGCTGCCCGGCCCCGCTGATAGGGTCCGCGGCGTTCGGGCCGCAGCGAGACGCCATGCACGATATCGTCCGTCTGGAACTCATCCGCGAATCTCTGATCGCGGTCGTCAACGAGATGAGAGCCAACATCATCCATTCGTCCTACGCGCCGATCATCTACGAGGGGCATGATTTCTCCTGTGCCCTGATGTCGGCGGACGGGCGCCAGATCGCCCAGGGCCTGGCCGATCACCCGCTTCACATCTTCGCCGTCCCCTATTCGACCCGCAGGGTCGTCGAAGCCTTCGCCGGGGATATCGGCGAGGGGGATCTCTTCCTCCACAACGACCCCTATACTGGCGGGACCCATCTCAACGATGTCCTGATGCTGCAACCGGTCTTCCACGCCGGCCGGCTCGCCATGTTCGCCGCGATCCGCTGCCACTGGAACGATGTCGGCGGCATGACGCCGGGCAGCCTGTCCGGTCGGGTCAACGAAATCTACCAGGAGGGGATCCGGATCGCGCCAACGCGCATCGCGGTCGACGGCGTTCTCAACGAGGCGTTTCTCGCGCTCCTGTTCGACAACATGCGGGGCCGCAACGAGCGGCTGGGCGACTTCAACGCGATGCTCGGGACCGGCCGCAAAGCGGTCGAGCATCTCCATCGGCTGTTCGCCCGCTTCGGCGGCGGCGCCCTGCTCGACGGGGTGGAGGAGCTGATCCGCCGGTCCGCGCGGCGGATGCGCATGCGGATCGCTGAATGCCCGGACGGCGAATATTTTGCCGAAGGCTATGCCGAGAGCGACGGCACCAACCCCGATCCGCTGGCCGTCCGACTGAGGCTCGCCGTCGCCGGAGAGCGCATCACCGCCGATTTCACCGGCAGTTCGGCGCAGACCGACGGACCGACCAATTGCGGACCAGCGATGGCGCTCAACGCCGTCGGCACCATCTGCAAGGCGTTTCTGGATCCCCGGACGCCCATCAATCACGGCTCGTTCGAGCCGATCGAGGTCATCGCGCCGGAGCGCAGCTTCATCAACGCCCGGGAGACCGCGCCCTGCGGCGGCATGGCCGAGGTCAAGTTCCTCATGGATTCGGTGGTCGCGGCGGCCATGTGCCAGATCGTTCCGGAGATGAGCGTCGGCGACCTCAAGGGCGGCGCGAATCATGTCATCGTCTCCGGCTCCGCCGACGGCGGATCCTACATCCATTACGAATGGCCGGCCGGCGGCACCGGGGCCACGGTCGGGGCGGACGGCAACAACGCGACGCGGAGCTACAACGAAGGCGATTTCAACTCGATCCAGTCGGTGGAGACCGTCGAAGCCGCGTTCCCGCTGCGTATCGAGCGCTGCGAGCTCCGCGCGGGCGGCTGCGGCGACGGAACGCATCGGGGCGGGTTTGGCCTCCGCAGGGAGGTGTGCGTCCTCGGCGACGCGGCGATGCTGTCGGTTCTGTCGGAGAAGAACCGCATTCCTCCCTACGGCGTGAACGGCGGGCGCCCCGGCGCCGCAAATCGCTTCACCGTCTTGCGAAACGGCGAGATCGTCGAGCCGTCCGCCATTCCGGGGAAGGTCTCGGGGTTTCGGCTCCGGCGCGGGGATGTCGTACGCGAGGAGACCGCCGGCGGCGGCGGTTGCGGCGATCCGCTGGTGCGCCGGCCCGAACGGGTGCTGGAAGACGTCGAAGACGGCTATCTGAGTCGGGCCGACGCCGGATCGCGCTACGGCGTGGTCCTGACGGAGGACGGCGTCCTGGATGAAGCGGCGACCCGTGCCAAGCGCGCCGCGCTGCGCTCCGGCCGCGTCGAATTGCGTCTGGAAGCGGCCAACGAGGAGCTGTTCGACGGGCCGCGGCGACAGGTGGTCGTGCCTGCCGAAAACGCCGACGCGGCGGGGATCGGCGAGAACGATCTGGTGGAGATGGATAGCGGATCGGGGCCGCCGCTTCGCGCTTGGGCACGGGTCGGGGGGGCGGGACGGGCTCTCCTGGTCGGTCCCTCCGCCCTCGGGATCATGCGCGCCTCGCCGGGTGACATGGTGGAGCTTCGGCCCGCCGCGCCCTTCCCCGGATACTGAAAAGAAGCGCGGGGCGTCTCCGGTGGACACGGATTCTTCTCGCGCCCGGCGGGCGGTCGATCGCGCGCAGGTCTCCCGGCCGGAGCGCCCGCGTTGACCATGAATCCTCCGCAGCCCCGTTACCGCATCGGCGTGGATGTGGGTGGGACGTTCACCGATATCATCTGTCTGGACGGCGAGAGCCGGGCGCTTCTGTCCGCCAAGGTACCGTCGATCCCGGACCGCCAATGGCGCGGGGTTCTCGAAGCCCTGTCGGAGATCGGGATCGCCGGCGATGCGATCCTCGGCTTCGTTCACGGCACGACCATCGCGACCAATACGCTGCTCGAGCGGCGCGGCGCGCGGACGGCGCTGGTGACCACCGAGGGGTTCCGCGACACGCTCGAAATAGGGCGCACGCGGCGGCTGATCGGCGGCCTGTTCGACATACGTTTTTCCCGGCCGAAGCCATTGGTGCCCCGACGGCTGCGCTTCGAGGTCGGCGAGCGCATGGCGGCCGACGGCTCGGTGCTGCGCGAAGTGGACGAGGACGGGCTGACGGAGACCGCCCGACGGATCCGCGAAGCGGGAGCGGACGCGGTTGCGGTCTGCTTCGTCAACGCCTATGTCGACGATGGCAACGAGCGGCGCGCCGGCGAGATTCTCGGCGCCGCGCTGGACGGGCTGCCGATCTCGGAGTCGGCCGCCGTCGTCCGGGAGCGCGGCGAATTCGAACGCTTCTCCACCTGCGTCCTGAACGCCTATCTCACCCCCGTCATCCGCTCCTATCTGGCGCGGCTGGCGGGAGCGCTGCGCGCAAGCGGGATCGCGGCGCCGGTCGCGATCATGGGCTCCAACGGCGGTGCGATGACCCTCGCAAAGGCAGCCGGGTTTGCCGTCGGGACCTTTCTCTCCGGTCCGGTCGGTGGCGTGGTCGGCGCGGTCCGGATCTGCGAGATGGCGGGGGTCGACGGCTGCATCACTTTCGACATGGGGGGAACTTCCACCGATGTCGCTCTGATCCACGGCTCCGTCCCCCGAATCAGCCATGCCAACCAGATCGATGCCTATCCGCTCCAGGCGCCGCAGCTCGACATCCACACCATCGGCGCCGGCGGCGGCAGCATCGCCCGTCTGCGGGAGGACGGAGCGCTCGATATCGGACCCGAGAGCGCGGGGGCGGTGCCGGGTCCCGCCTGCTACGGGCGCGGCGGCGTCGAGCCGACCATTTCGGATGCGAACCTGTTGCTCGGCCGCTTGTCGACGACGCGGGGCCTCGCCGGCGGTCTTCGGCTGTCGCGGCGCCGCGCCGAGACCGCCTTTCGGATCCTCGCAGATCGGTTGGGCGGGGCAGGGGACCTCGTCGCCCTCGCCGACGGCACCATCAGGATCGCCGTCGCCAAGATGGCGGGGGCGGTTCGCGAGGTGACCGTTCACCGCGGGTTCGACCCGCGCGATTTCGCCCTGCTGGGCTTCGGCGGCGCCGGCCCGATGCACGTCTTTCTGGTCGCCGAGGAACTCGGCATCCCGAGGGTGCTGATCCCTCGGCTGCCGGGCCATCTTTCCGCCCTCGGTCAACTGCTCGCGGATCACCGACGCGATGTCGTCCGCGCCTGGGGCGGCCATGTCTCCGCCCTCGATATCGACGCCTACCGCGCCCAGGCGGAAGCGATGCGCGAGGAAGCGTCCAGCCTGTTGACGGCGGACGGCTTCGCCCCCGCGCGCCAGGACCATGGATTCAGCCTGGACATGCGCTATGTCGGACAGTCCTACACGTTGGCGGTGCCCTGCGACCCCGAATCGAGTGCCTGGCACGGCATCCGCCAAGCTTTCGGCGCGCGGCACGCTGCGGCGTTCGGCCACGACGACGACGCGTCCGAGGCCGAGATCGTCAACGTCCGATTGGTCTCGCGGGGCCTGACCGAGAAGCCCGACCTCTCCTTCGCCCCGGAGCGGTCGGGCCCGTCGCTCATCGAATCGAGACCGGTCTGGTTCGACGGGTGCTGGGCCGACTGCCCCGTCCATGACCGCGCGGCGCTGGCCGCGGATTCGGTTCTGGACGGCCCGGCGATCGTCGAGGAGCCCGGCGGTACGGCGATAGTGCCGCCCTCCTGGCGGGTTCGGGTTCATGGGTCGGGAACGCTGGATTGCCGCTCGACGGCGGGGCATTATGGCGGATCGAACCGAGCGACGGAGCGCGAATCATGACGGCGGCAACCATCGCTGGGGGCGCGGTCTCCGAACCGGTAGACTCAGAGAGGCGAACGCCGACGCAGGCGGACTATTTCGATGCCGCGCGCCGGATATTGCCGGGCGGCGCCTTCGGCAGCTACGCATTGCCCGAAGATGTCGGGTTGGTGATCCGCAAGGGGGCGGGCCCCCGTCTGCAGAACGTCGATGGGCGCTGGTATATCGATTATGTCTGCGGTGCGGGAGCGCTCATCCTCGGCCACGCCCATCCGTCGATCGTCGAGGCAGCCCGGGACCAGGTGGGGGAGGGGCTGCATTTCTTCGGCAACCTGCACGAACCGGCGCTGCGACTCGCCGCGCGCCTGGTCGAGATCGTCCCCTGCGCCGAAAAGCTGATTTTTTCGACGACCGGCTCGGAGGCGACGGCCTATGCGCTCCGTCTCGCGCGCGCCCATACCGGCCGCGACAAGATCCTGAAGTTCGAAGGGGCGTTCCACGGCAACCACGACTACTCGATCTTCAGCATCGCGCCGTCCGCGCTCTCCAACTATCCGCACGGTCGGCCGGATTCGGCGGGCGTCCCGCGCCCGCTTCACGATACCGTCCTGGTCGCGCCCTATAACGATCTCGAAACGGTGCGGCGCATCGTCGAAGCGGAACGCGCCGATCTCGCCGCGATCATCGTCGAACCGGTCCAGCGCATCGTCTTTCCGCATCCGGACTTCCTTCCGGGTCTGCGAAAGATCTGCGACGACAACGATGTAAGGCTCGTCTTCGACGAGGTCGTGACCGGGTTCCGGCTTGGACTCGGCGGCGCTCAAGCCTATTACGGCGTCACCCCGGATCTCGCGAGCTACGGCAAGATCGTCGGCGGCGGGGGTCCTCTGTCCTGCGTGGCCGGGCGGGCGGAGATCATCGATCTGGCCGATCCCGCGCGGCGCGGGGAGCCCGCCTTCGTCTATGTGAACGGCACGCTTCACGGCAATCCGGTCGCCGCCGCGGCCGGGCTCGCGTCGCTGGAGATGCTCGAGCGCCCCGGCGTCTACGAGGAATTGCACGCGACCTCCGTGGCCTTCCTGGCCGAGTGTCAGGCAATCATCGACCGGCACCGTCTGCCGGCCTTGGCGGCGGGCGAGGCCTCGCTGTGGCAGATACTGTTCCTGGATGTCCCTCCCGCGAGCCACGCCGACCTCATGCGCCAGGACACGGCGCGGGCGCGGGCGCTGGACCTCGAGCTCCTCCGCAACGGCGTCTGCGTCTTGCCCAACGTGCGCCGCTTCACCTCCCTCGTTCATGCGCCCGCCGAATACGAGGATACTCTCGGAGCGCTGGATGCGGCATGCCGCGCCATCGCCTGACGCCCGGCGCCGTCAAGGGCGGCGCCGTTCTTTTCTCCGAGATGACGCCGGCCCCGGGCGACGATGCGCGGTTCAACGACTGGTACGACCGGCATCACACGCCGAACCATGTCGGCGGCGTCCCGGGTTTTCTGAGCGCGCATCGCTACGAGGCAGTCGACGGTGACGGCTACTGCGCCGTCTACGAACTCGTCGATCCGGACGTTCTGGAGAGCGGCGAGTACCGGGTGCGGAAATACGCGCCGGACGACCGTACCCGCGCCATGCTCGCATCCGTCTCCGGCTTCACCCGCTATATCGGGAAGGAGATCGCCTGCTTCGGCGACGCCGAAGACGGGCTCGACGCCGAGACCCTGCTCGCCGTCTTCTACGTCGCCGGCGGCGACGACCGTGCCGCGTTGATCCGCTGGCACGAGATCGAGCACTGCCCGCTGCTCCCGGTGGGGGCGGACTGGCTGATGTCGCGGATGTTGGACGTGACGGCGTATGATCCGCGGCCGTTCACCGTCATGGTGCTGCACTATCTCGGGGGCTCGGCAGCGCGCGGTGCGCTCCGGACCGTCGAGGCGCATTCCGCGGAATGCCGCAGGCGTCTTTCGCCGACGAGCCGTCCGGCGCCGCATTGCGTGCGATACCGAAGGCGCGGAAGGCGATTCCTGAAGACCGATACCCGACCGATGGGAGAGAAGACATGAGCGATCGATACGAAGCAGGCCTCGAGATGCGCCGCAGCACGCTGGGCGCGGAATGGGTCGACCCGCAGCTCGAGCGGGCCAAGGAGGACGATTTCGTCGACACGATACAGCGGCATGTCACCGAACATTGCTGGGGCTTGGTGTGGACCCGGCCCGGCCTCGACCGCAAGACCCGTTCGATGCTGACGCTGGCGATCTTGACGACCCTCGGCAAGATGACCGAGCTCAAGGGTCATGTGCGCGGCGCCTTGAACAACGGCTGCACCGTCGAGGAGATTCGCGAGGTGCTGCTTCACGCCACGATCTATGCCGGGGTGCCGGCCGGGGTGGACGCCTTCCGCAACGCCAAGGAAGCGCTCGACTCCGCGACGTAGGGGCCCGCGCGTCCGGCGATGACGACGCCGGTCGTTGCCGCCAGGGGCGTCTCGAAGCGGTTCTTCGGGACCCTTGCGCTCGATGACGTGTCCGCCGCCCTTCATGCCGGGCAGGTACATGCGCTGATCGGCGAGAACGGCGCCGGCAAGTCGACCCTCATCAAGATCCTGGCCGGCCTCCTCCGCCCCGATTCGGGCAGTGTCGAAATCGACGGCGCGCCGCGCCCGCTCGGCGGGCCACGCGCCGCCCTGGCTGCCGGGATCGTGACCATCCCCCAGGAGGTTCGGGTGGTCCCGGCACAATCGGTCGCCGAGAACGTGATGCTGGGCAGCCTGCCGCGTCGGCTGCGCTTCGGGATCGTCCCGGAAATCGACAGGCGCGCCATGCACGAACGCGCCGAGGCGTTGCTCGCGCGGCTCAACCTGCATGTCTCTCCGACGACGCGAATCGACGCGCTCGGCTTTGCCGAACGCCAGCTCGCGACCATCGCCCGGGCGCTGACGCGCCGGGCCCGCGTCCTGATTCTGGACGAACCGACCGCCGCCCTCGAAGCGCACGAGGTCGGCCGCTTGCACGATGTGGTCGCGGGGCTCAAGGCCGACGGCGTCGCGATCGTCTACGTCTCGCATCGGTTGAACGAGGTCCGCGACATTGCGGATGTCTGCACGGTGCTTCGCGACGGGCGGGTCGTCGGCGCGCTCGACCGCGAACGGATGGACGTGGAGGTCATGGCCCGGATGATGACCGGGCGCGACCCCGGTCGCGTCGGAACGGCGCGGCCCTCGGGCTCCGGCGAACCGCTGTTCGAAATCGAGGTGTCGGAGGACGACGGCGGCGGCTCGGTCGCTCTGGGGAGGGGGACGGTCATGGGTATCGCCGGGCTTTTGGGGAGTGGCGGCAGCGCTCTCCTCGCCCGAATCTTCGGCGCTGGCGCGGCTCCCGCGTCGGTCGGGATGGGCGGCCGGAAGGTGCGGATAGCGCGGCCCATCGAGGCGATTCGTCGGGGTTTCGGTTTCGTGCCGCCCGAGCGCCAGCGGGGGTTGGTCATGGGCATGACCGTTCGCGAGAACATCGTCCTCCCCAACCTCCATCGCCTGTCGAAGATTTGGCGTCTGGATCGGAGCGCGATATCCCGGTTGATCGACGAGCTCATGGAGAGCGTGGACATCCGGCCCCGCGACCCGGAGAAGCCGGTGCGGGATCTGTCCGGCGGCAACCAGCAGAAGCTGTTGTTCGCGCGCTGGCTCGCAGGCCATGCGGACATCCTTCTGCTCGACGAGCCCACGCATGGGGTCGACATCGGCGCGAAGGCGCAGATCCATCGCCTCATCCGGCGCTTCGCCGAGGGTGGCGGCGGAGTCGCCCTCGCATCCTCCGAGACGGGCGAGGTGGCGGCGATCTCCGACAACGTCATCGTCATGCGGCGGGGCCGCGTTTCGGCCCGGATCGCGCGGCGTGGCGAAGTCACCGAACGCGCGCTGCGGGCGGCGCTCGGAGGGTAGGGATGGCCGCGGTCGAGACCGGCGCGAGACGGCGCGGGGCGGGCTGGCTCTGGGGGCAGATTCCGCTTCTCGCTCTGATCGCGGTCTGCCTCGCGGCGGCGGCGATGTCGGACCGGTTCCTCTCGCCGATCAACATCAACAACGTGCTGCTGCAGGGCGCGGTGATGACGGTGATCGCGATCGGCATGACCTATGTGATCATCTGCGGCGGCTTCGATCTCTCGGTCGGCTCTGTCGTGGCGCTCTCGGGCTGCCTCGCGGCCGCTGTCATGCTCGAGGCGGGCATCGTCCTCGGGGTCGCCGCGGGGATCGCGGTCGGGGCGGTGGTCGGGCTCGTCAACGGGATGATCGTCACCCGCCTCGACGTCAACCCGTTCATCGCGACGCTGGCGACGATGGTGCTGTTTCGCGGCGCGACGCTCCTCTTCACCGGCGGCCGGCCGATCGTGGGCGAGGAGGGCCTCCCGGAACCCTTCATCGCGTTCGGTCTGACCCGTCTGTTCGGAATTCCCTGGCTGGTCTGGCTGCCGATCCTGGTGTTCGTCGTCTTCCACTGGATGCTGCATCGGACGCCCTACGGCATTCGCGTCTTCGCCACCGGCGGCAATAGCGAGGCGGCGCATCTGGCCGGGATCGCGGTCGCGCGGGTGCGAACCTCCGCATATGTCTGGTGCGGAACGCTCGCCGGGCTTGGCGGGGTGATGCTGGCCTCCCGCGTCCAGTCCGGCCAGCCGACCGCCGGGCTGTTCTACGAACTCACGGCGATCGCCGCCGTCGTGCTCGGCGGCGCGTCGCTGTTCGGAGGCGAGGGCAGGCTCTACAAGTCGGTCATCGGCGTTTTCATCATGGTCGTGCTGGCCAACGCGCTGAACCTCGCCGGCGTTCATTCCTACTGGCAGCAGGTGGCGGTGGGAGTCGTGCTGGTGGCCGCCGCCGCCGCGGACCGTTTGCGCCGCGGCCGGCGGGTGTAAGGTGTAATTCGAGCGCGGCCGGTCTACACTGCCCGGAAGCAAGAGGGAGAGGCTGGAAGATGAGAAAGTCGTCGCTCGCGGCGGTCGCCGCGATCCTGCTCGCGGCCGTCCCGGCGGAGGCCAAGACGATCGGCGTCGCGCTCGCGTCGGATACCAACCCGTTCTACATCGCGATGCTCGACGGGATCGAGAAACGCGCCGCCGCCAAGGGCCACGAGGTCATCGCCGTCACCGCCAACAACGATGCCGCACGGCAGCTCGACGGGGTCAACGACCTCATCGCGCGCAAGGTCGACGGCATATTGATCTCGCCGGTCGACGCGAAGGCGCTTTGCGGCGCCTACGCCAAGGCCAAGGATTCCGGGATCCCCATGGTGTCGATCGCCCGCGGCTCGGCCTGCAAGGAGCAGCTCCTGCACATCTCCGCCGACGAGATCCGGATCGGCAACGAGATCGCGGAATGGACCGCCAAGGCCATCGGTTACAAGGGCAAGGTCGCGATGCTGGCTGGACCGGCCGGCGCCCAGGCCTTCCAGAACTTCGCCAAGGGCTATGAACAGGTCATGGCCAGGCACCAGGACATCAAGATCGCGTTCCGCCACGAGATGATACTGACCCGCGAAAACGGGCTGAAATACGGCGAGGACGCCCTGGTCTCGCATCCCGACTTGAAGGCGATCTACGGCGCTAACGACGAGCTCGGGATGGGGGCCGCGCAGGCCGCCGCGGCCGCCGGCGTGAAGGGCCGGGTCGTCGTCACCGGCATGAACGGCATCCCTCCGGCCGTGCGCGCCGTCAGGAAGGGGGCGATGGATTTGACGGTCGTGCTGAACCCGGTCCGGTGGGGCCATCTCGGCGTCGACACCATGAACGGGATCTTCGCGGGCGAGAGCTTCGGCAGCAAGGTGTTCGTGGCCCATGTCCTGGTCGACGGGTCCAATGTCGACGAGTTCATCCGCAAACCCGGGAAGTAGGGCGGCGGCGGCCCGTCCCGACGCGGAGCTGATCGCCGAGCTCGAGGCGTCCCGTCTCCATCCGCTCTGGACGCGCTACAGGGAGATCACCCCGATCGCTCCCGAAGCGGCGGACCGGGCGGCGGTCTGGCGCTGGTCCGACATCGCCCCCTTCGCCGAACGCGCCGCCCGCGAGGTCCCGATCGAGGACATCGAGCGCCGCGCGCTCATCATGGTCAACCCGGATTTCGGCGGGCGGACCGTGACGACGGCCAACTTGATCGCGGCGTTCACCGTGCTCGAGCCCGGCGACAGGGCCGTACCTCACCGCCACACCGCTGCCGCGATCCGCTTCTCCACCGACGCGGAGGGTGCGGCGACCTTCGTCAACGGCCGGCGGTGCGAGATGGGGAAGGGGGATCTGATCGTCACCCCGCCGATGTGCTGGCACGGCCATGTCAACGAATCCCGACGCCGCACGATCTGGTTCGATGGCGCCAACATCCCCCTGATCAACGAGCTCGGCGTCAACGTCTTCGAGCCCGGGCGCCCCGAGGACGCCCGGTCCTGGGAAGAAGCGGACGAGGGCGAGGAAAGGCTTTGGGCGGCCGCCGGGTTGATGTCGCCCGCGCATGCGCACGAGGCGCCGCACACGCCCAAGTTCCGCTACCCCGGCGCGGAGATGCGCGCCATGCTGGCGGCGGTGCCGGCGAGCCCCGACGGCGGACGATGGGTGCGCTACGTCAACCCGCTGACCGCGGGCGCCGTGATGCCCGCCCTCGACTGCTACGCCCTGCGGTTGGCCAAGGGCGCTGCCGGCCGGGCACGGCGCACGACCTGGAACGCGGTTTGCCTGGCGGTCTCCGGCGAAGGCCGATCCGAGATCGGCGAGACCGGCTTCGATTGGGTGGAGAACGACATCTTTTCGATCCCCCGCTGGAGCTGGGCGCGCCACCGCGCGATCGGCGGCGAAGCCGACCTTCTGGTCGTCACCGACCGTGTCGTCCAGGAAAGCCTGGGGGTCGCGCGAGAAGAGCTGGAATAGCCCGCACGGCAAGCACCCCGTTCACGGCCGAACGGAATCCTTGTATCTCTTGTTCGTCGACGTTATGGTGCAGTTATGGGGCCATCTCTATCGACTATGCGTCCGATTCGACGATGCAGTTCACGACCGCACGGACGCAACCCGCGCACGGGATATCGCATCCGGGAGGGAGCCATGAAGCGTATGGGAATCAGAATTCTTCCGTCGACGGTCCTGGTCATCGGCGCGTTCGCCGCTTCTGCCGGATCGCCGTCGACCGCCGGCGCCGTCGAACTAAAAGCGGCAACCTTCATGTCGCCCAAGCATCCGATCAACCAGGGCGTGATTCCGGCGCTGGCGAAGAATCTGGCAGAGGAAACCGGCGGCTCGCTGACCGTCAAGCTGTTTCCCAGCGGTCAGCTCGGCAAGGGGCCGGTCGCACAATACAAGCGGGTCGTCGACAACGTGGCCGAGATAACCTTCGGCATCCAGGGCTACACGCCGACCATCTTCCCCCGCACGATGGTCATCGCCCAGCCGGGCGTCGGCTACAGCTCCCAGGAGGTGACCGAGAAAATCTGGAAAGTGTACGATCGGCATCTCAAGCCGGAATACGAGGAGATCAAGGTACTGGCGCTGTTCTCCAACTGGCCGCCGGTGCTGATCAGCCGCAAGAAACCGATCACCAGTCTCGCCGACCTCAAGGGCATGAAGATCAGAGCGCAATCGCCGGCCAACATACCCCAACTGATGGCCTGGGGCGCCACCGGGGTCTATATGCCGGTATCCAAGATCTATAACGCATTGCAGACCGGCGTGCTCGACGGCGTCTACATCTCGCCGGGTGCGCTGTACCGCCCGTGGCGGCTTGCCGAGCCGGGCGAGCATGTGACCGCAGGCATGAAGGGCCCGACCTCCCTGTTCTTCATCGCCATGAACAAGCGGGTCTGGAACGGCCTGTCGGCGGAACACAAGGCCGCGGTGGACAAGCACAGCGGACGCGGTTACAGCATGATGGCGGCCGAGTTCTGGGGAAACATCGACTCTGGCCAGTTGAACATCGCCAGAACCGAAGGAAAAGGCGTCGAGTTCCACCAGCTTTCCGAGCAAGCGGCCGCCTCGTTCGATGCGGCCACCGCCAAGTCGGTCGAGGCCTTCCTCGCGGACAAGGAAAAGAAGGGCGTTCCCGCCCGGGCGATCTACAAGGCGGTGACGGAGTAGAACCGGCGCCGCCGCAGGACGATCGGAAACTTGTCCGGGGCGGACCCGGTCGCGGATCGCCTGGTCGAAGTCGTCGACCGGGCGGTTCGCCCGATCGCTCTCTATGCCGGCGGCATCGCCTTGATCGGGCTCGCGCTTCTGACCGTGGTGGCGGTCGTCCTGCGCTACGTCTTCAACGCGCCCATCTTCGGGGCCGACGACTTCAACCAGATCCTTCTGGTCCTCACGGTCGCCTTCGCGGTGGGGTATAGCGGGCGCAGCGGGGGCCAGGTGGTGGTGGAAGTCCTCGGCATCGTCTCGGGCCCGGCGCTCACCCGGCGGACGGACATCGTCGTCAAGACGGCGGGCTGCACGATGATGGCCGTGCTGGTCTGGATGCTGATCGAAAGCGGCATCAACGCCGCCAAGTACGGCGAAACCACTTTGTCACTCGAGATCACCCTGCGGCCGCTATTCTGGGCGCTCGCTTTCGGCATGGCGCTTTACGGCCTCGTGCTGTTCGCGGAGACCGTGGCCCTGATCCGGGGACGAGACCCCGGCGAAGCGCCTGGCACCGCGACCGACCCGTAATCGGGAAACCCGGCTTGTCGGCCACCGCCATCGGAATCGTCGGGCTGTTCGCGCTGTTCGCGCTGCTGTTCCTGAGGATGCCGGTCGCGATGGCGATGATGATCGTCGGGTTCTTCGGCACCGCCACGATGATCGGCGCCAAGGCGGCGCTCAGCACGCTGTCGAGCGAGTCCTTCGAAATCGCCGCCACGCTGCCGCTGACCGTCATCCCGCTGTTCGTGCTCATGGGCAACCTGGCTGGAGTGTCGGGCATGAGCGCCGACCTGTTCAACGCCGCTTATGCCTGGCTCGGGCATCGGCGCGGCGGGCTGGCGTCGGCGACCATAGCCGGCTGCGCCGGTTTCGCCGCGCTCAGCGGCTCCTCGATCGCCTCGGCGGTGACCATGGGACGGGTCGCGCTGCCGGAGATGAAACGGTTCGACTACGGAGACAGCCTGGCGACCGGCGCGGTGGCGGCGGGCGGGACCCTCGGCATCCTGATCCCGCCTTCGACCGGGCTGATCATCTACGCCATTCTGACCGAACAATCCATCGGCCGGCTGTTCATGGCGGGAATCGTTCCCGGGCTGTTGCTCACCGGGCTGTTCCTCGTCGCGATCGCCGTCGTGACGCGGCTCAAGCCCGAGCTGGGACCGGCCGGCCCGACCAGCTCGCTGGCCGAGAGGCTGTCGTCGCTGCGGCGTTCGGCGACCTTCGTCGTCATCGTGCTCGCGACCATCGGCGGCATCTATATGGGCGTCTTCACGCCGGTCGAGGCGTCCGGCGTCGGCGCCTTTCTGGCGTTTTGCGTGGCTCTGTACCGGAAGTCGCTGGATCGGGGAAAAGTCCGGTTCGTGGTTCTGCAGACCCTGCGAACAACGGCGACCGTCTTCATGATTCTGATCGGCGCCCATATCTTCATTCCGTTCATGGCGCTGACCGGGCTGCCGTCCGATCTGGTGACTTTCCTGGTCAATCTGGATATCGGCAAGACCGGCGTCCTGCTGATTATTCTGGCGACCTATATCGTGCTCGGCACCTTCCTCGAGGGGCTGGCGATGCTGGTGCTGACCCTGCCGGTGGTCTTCGAGGTGATCACCCAGCTCGGGATGAGCCCGATCTGGTTCGGCATCGTGGTGGTGATCGTGCTGGAAATGGGGCTCATCAGCCCACCGGTCGGCGTCAACGTGTTCGTCGTCAAGAGCGTCGCCCCGGATGTGCCCATGGCGACCATCTTCCGCGGCATCTGGCCGTTCTGGTTCGCCATGGCGGCATGCCTGATCATCCTCGTGGCATTCCCGGAAATCGCCACCTTTCTCCCGGACAGCATGTTCGGCATGTGACCGGCCCTACCGCGCGACGCGGTAGTCCCGGTGGCAGGCGCTGCAACTCCGCGCGACGGTGCGGAAAGCCCGATCGGCGCCCGGCCGATCGCCGGCGCGCAGGGATGTTTCGAGGGCGTGCGCCGCCGCGATGAGCGCGTCCGCCTCTGCGCGAAACCCGTCCGGATCGCGCCAGATCGCCCTGCCGGCCTCCGAGACCCCGCCAAGACTGCCCTCGGGAAAGAGCGCCACGATCCCGCCCGCCCGCCGGGCGAGGGCCGCTGCCGCCGTCGCCGCCGCCGCATCGAAGGGCGCGGCTCCTCTGGTCATCGCGCCGATGGCCTTCATGGAGCGCGCCATCGCCTTCATCTCTTCCATGCGTTCCCGGACCACTCCCTGGGCCGCCTGATGGGCGTCGGTCGCCGAACCGGCGGCCAGCAGCAGGACGGCCGCGAGTATCCCCATGCGGCGTTTTCGGGCGGCCGATCCGCTCATCGCCTCTCCCTCCTACAATATCGGACGACGGTAGCGGACAATCGACGCGCGCCATCCGTCAAGCCCCGACCGCGTTCGTTGCCGCCTCGCCCGACGCCGACTATGATCCGGCCTCTCGAGGCGAGGGACGGGCGTCATGAACGAAAGCGTTTCGGTGGCATTCGTCGGGCTCGGAGTCATGGGCTTTCCCATGGCGGGGCATCTCGCCGCCAAGGGCCATCGGGTGACAGTCTACAACCGGACCGTGGCGAAGGCGGCCGCCTGGGTCGAGGCGCATGGCGGAGCGCGCAGGCCGACCCCGGCGGACGCCGCCCGAGACGCCGCGTTCGTATTCTGCTGCGTCGGCAACGACGACGATCTGCGCTCGGTGGTCCACGGCCCCGACGGCGTTCTCGCCGGGATGACCGCCGGGGCGGTTCTCGTCGATCACACGACCACCTCCGCCATCGTCGCCCGCGAGATCGCCGCCGCCGCGCGCGCGATCGATACCGGGTTTCTCGATGCGCCGGTCTCGGGCGGACAGGCGGGGGCCGAGAACGGCGCGTTGACGATCATGGCGGGCGGCGAGGCGGAGACCTTCGCGCGGGCGCGGCCGATCCTCGAGAGCTACGGCCGTACCATCGTCCATATGGGCGAGGCGGGAACGGGTCAGCTCACCAAGATGGTCAACCAGATCTGTATCGCCGGCATCGTTCAAGGGCTGTCGGAGGGCCTCAACTTCGCCGTCCGGGCGGGTCTCGACGCCGAAAGGGCGGTAGAGGTCATCGCCGGCGGTGCGGCGCAGTCCTGGCAGATGGACAACCGCGCCGCGACCATGCTGGCCGGCAAGTACGACTACGGCTTCGCGGTCGACTGGATGCGCAAGGATCTCGGCATCTGCCTCGACGAAGGCAACCGCACCGGCGCGCGGCTGCCCCTGACGGCGCTCGTCGACCAGTTCTACAAGCATGTGCAGGCGCGGGGCGGCGGCCGCTACGACACGTCCAGCCTGATGCTCTTGCTGACCGAGGACTGACGTCAGCCGCGACGTTTGGCCTCGGTCCAAAGCGCGTCCATCTCCTCGAGGCTCGCGGCCTCTGGAGTCCGGCCCCGATCGGCGAGCCGGCGCTCGATGTAGCGAAAGCGCGCGCCGAACTTCTCGTTGCACCGCCCAAGCGCGGTCTCCGCATCGATGCCGAGATGGCGAGCGACATTGACGCAGGCGAAAAGCAGATCGCCGAGCTCTTCGGCCGTCTCCTCCGGGTTGCGACCGCGGTCCACGGCGCGGCGAAGCTCGTTCAGCTCCTCGGCCACTTTCGCCAGCACCGGACCGATCTCGGGCCAGTCGAAACCCACCCGCGCGGCCCGGCTCTGAAGTTTCAGCGCACGCGCAAGCGCAGGGAGGGCGAGCGCCACCCCGTCCAGGGCGCTGCCGGCCCCGTCGTTCCGGGCGGGGTCCGCCGCCCGTTCCTCGGCCTTCCGCGCCTCCCAGGCCAGCTTCACGCCGGCAGCATCGGTTTCCGCCGCGTCGCCGAACACGTGCGGATGGCGTCTTCGCATCTTGTCGATAAGGGCGCGCGCGACGTCGCCGAAGTCGAAGGCCCCGAGTTCTCGCGCCATCTCCGCATGAAAGACCACCTGGAGCAACAGATCGCCCAGCTCGTCGCGAAGCGCGGTCAGGTCCTCGCGGGCGATAGCGTCCGCGACCTCGTAGGCTTCCTCGATCGTATAGGGGGCGATGGTCGCGAAGGTCTGCACGCGATCCCAGGGGCAGCCCGTCTCGCGGTCCCGGAGCCGGATCATCAGCGCCAGAAGCTCGGCGACCGCCGCCGCCGGGGACCGGGACTCGCGTCGCGACGTCATCGCCGTCCGATGCGGGCTGGGGGGTGATCCGCATCCCGGCCAGAAGGACATCCATATCTATTTGTCGCATAATAGTTGTTATGAAACATCAATGATCATCCCATCATAGGCCGGTTCGACCTCATCGGGCGTCGCCGCGCGAAGCGCGTCATAGTCGCTCTGGTGGTTCATATGGGTCAGGATCGCCCGTTGAGGCTGGACGCGGTCCAGCCAGCCCCGAGTCGTCGGCCAGTGAGCGTGCGTGGGATGCGCCGGCCCGAGCCGCAGACAGTCGACGATCCAGCTCTCGACGCCGGCGAGCTTCTCCAGGCTGGTCTGCGGCAGGGCCACGACATCGGTCGAGTAAGCGAATCTGTCGAATCTGAACCCGGTCGATGCCGCGATCCCGTGGTCCTGGGGGAATGCCGCGACCGGTCTGCCGAACAACTCGAAGTCCCCGTCGATCGGCTTCGGAACCAGAAAAGGCGGATAGGCGCGCTCGGGTCCCGCCGCGCCGACGAACAGATAGGGAAAGCGCGTCACGATCTCGTCGAGCACCGGCGCTTCGGCATGGACCGGGATCGGCCCGTCCATCAGCGGCCGGACGCCCCGAAGATCGTCGATGCCGTGGACATGGTCGGCATGCGCGTGGGTGAACAGGACCGCGTCGACTCGCGTGACCGCGTTTTCGAGCAGTTGTTGGCGCAGGTCGGGCGCAGTGTCGACGAGGATGTTGACCCCATCCCATTCGACCAGAATCGACGGTCGCAGGCGTCGGTTCCTCGGATTCGCCGGGTTGCAGGCGCCCCAGTCGCCGCCTATTCGGGGGACGCCTTGAGAGGACGCACAGCCGAGAATCCGCGCTCTCACGGCGCCGCGCGTCGAAACGACTTCTCGAACAATCGGAAGAAGTTGGCGGTCGTCTCTCGATGGATCTCCTCGGCCGCGACCCCGCGCAGCTCGGCCAGCCGCCACGCCGTATGGCGGACGAAGGCGGGTTCGTTCCGCTTTCCCCTTTCCGGCACCGGGGCGAGAAACGGGGCGTCGGTCTCGACCAGGATCCGGTTCCCCGGCAGGTCGCGGGCGATCGCCCGCAACGCATCCGACTTCTTGAAGGTGAGAATGCCGGAAAAGGACAGATACAGGCCGAGCGCGACCGCGGCCTCGGCGAGCCTCCGTCCGCTCGAGAAGCAGTGCAGCACGCCCGAGAAGCGCCCCCGCCCCATCTCGGTCCGGAGGATATCGACCATGTCGTCGTCGGCGTCCCGGCTGTGCACGACCAACGGGAGCCCCGTGGCGCGCGCCGCGGCGATGTGGTTCAGGAAGCTCTTGCGCTGCAGATCCCTGGGGCTGTTGTCATAGTGGTAATCGAGACCCGTTTCGCCGATGCCCACGATCTCGGGCTCGTCGGCGGCCGCGATCAACATGGCGGCGGGGACGATCCCTTCGCTCGCCACGTGATGGGGATGGACGCCGAGGGTGCAATCGATCCCGGCCGCGCCCCGCGCGATGGCCAGGACATCGGGAAACGCGCTGAGCCTGGTGCCGATGGTGACCATCCGGCCCACGCCCGCCTCCACCGCGCGGGCGATAATCTCGCCGCGATCCTCGTCGAAGTCCGGAAAATCGAGATGACAATGGCTGTCGATCAACATCGCTCCGCCGCCACGGCGTCCTCGTCCTCGACGAAACGGGGAAAGACGGGCTCCGGCTTCGGCAGCCGAGTCCCCGGCGCGACGGCGGCAGCGATGTCCAGGCGGCCGAACGTCCTGTCCTCGGCCGGAACCGCGAGTTGATCGAGCATCCGGTCCGCCGAGGCTGGCATCACCGGGAGCAGCATGACCGCGATCCGGCGGAGGGTCTCGGCGAGCGCGCACAGCACGGTCCCCGCGCGCCCCCGATCCTCCTTCACCACCGCCCATGGCGCTTGGCGGTCGACATAGGCGTTGGCCTGGCGGATCACCGACCAGATGACGTCGAGGGCCTCATGGAACGCCTGTTCCCGGATCTTCGCCCGCGTTCGAGCCAGGAGATCCGCCGCCGCGTCCAGCAGCTTCGCATCGGCCTCCGCCCATGCGTCCGGCACGGGCAGGACGCCCTCGAAATAGCGTTGGATCATGGCGCAGACACGCTGGACAAGGTTTCCGAGATCGTTGGCGAGGTCGCCGTTGATCCGGTTGACGATCGCGCGATGCGAAAAATCCCCGTCGTTTCCGAACGGGACCTCGCGCATCAGGAAGTAGCGCACGGTATCCAACCCGTAACGCTGAACGACCTCGAAGGGATCGATCACATTGCCGAGCGACTTCGAAATCTTCTGTCCCTCGTTGGTCCACCAGCCATGGGCGAAGACCCGTTTCGGCGGCGCGATTCCGGCGCCCATGAGGAAGGCCGGCCAGTAGACCGCATGAAAGCGGAGAATGTCCTTCCCAACCATGTGGATGTCGCAGGGCCAGCGGCGGCGGAACTCCTCCGGGTCGCGGTCGGGATAGCCCACCGCGGTCGCATAGTTGGTCAGCGCGTCCAGCCACACATAGATGATGTGGTCGCGGTCGCCGGGCACCGGAACGCCCCACTTGAAGCTGGTGCGGGAAACCGACAGGTCGTTGAGGCCGCCGCGCACGAAGCTGATCACCTCGTTGCGGCGCGAGCGCGGGGCGATCGCGTCGGGGTTAGCCTCGTAGAACGCCAGCAGCTTCTCCTGCCATTTGGACAGATCGAAGAAGTAGCTGGGCTCCTCCACCCAGTCGACCTCCGCCCCGGACGGGGCACGTCGAACGCCGTCCTCGCCGACCGTTACCTCGTCCTCGGCGTAATAGGCCTCGTCGCGGACCGCGTACCAGCCCGCATAGGTGCCGAGATAGATGTGGCCGTTGTCCATCAGGGCCTGGAAGATGGCCTGGGACGCCCGGGCGTGCCGCGCTTCCGTGGTGCGAATGAACGCATCGTTGGAGAAATTCATCGCCTCGGCCAGCGCGCGGAAATTCTCCGAGACCCGGTCGGTGAAGGTCTGCGGGTCGACCCCCGCGGCCCTGGCCGATCTCTCGACTTTCTGCCCGTGCTCGTCGGTGCCGGTCAGGAAGAAGACATCGTACCCGTCGAGCCGCATGAAGCGGGCGAGCACATCGCAGGACAGAGTCGTATAGGCGTGGCCGATATGCGGAGAATCGTTGACGTAATAGATGGGTGTGGTCAGGTAGAACCGTTTGTCGCCCGGCATACGAACACTCCGGATATCGTTGATCGAGACCGGATCCGGTCAAGCCCGGAATGCCGATTGAGTCTGGTGGAAGACGCCGATCGTGACCTGCTTGCGGTCAAGCGCCAACCTGTCCGCTTCGGACAGCAGCGCGTTCGTCTTCTCCCATAGCGCGACCAGCCTTTCAACCCCGATGCCGTCGATCAGGTTGCGGGCGACCGCGTCCTCCTCGGGGCCGGTCGCGGCCCCGAGGAGGTCGCGCGGAGCCGCGACCGCAGCGCGCGCCGTCCTCGACAGCCACCAGGTCCATAGCCGCATCGACATGCGCCAGCTCGTTTCCGAGTCGCGCCGCGCCAGACGCTCGGCGAAGGCATGGATCGCGGCGAAATCCAGGGTCGGCAGCGCGGCGGCGAAGCCCATCAGCTCGCGAAACAGCGCCGGCCCGTCCGCCTCTGCCAGCGCGACGGCGCGGCCGATACTGCCCTCCGAGAAGGCGTCGACGACCCTCAGCGCATCGCCCTCGATCCCCGGCAGGAAGCGTGCCTGAAGCGTCCGCATCGTCGCCCTCGACAACCGCGAGAGCGGCAGACGGCAACAGCGCGACCGAAGCGTCTGCGGCAACCGGCCGGGGGAGTGGGAAACAAGAAGTATCAACGTATTATTCGGCGGTTCCTCCAGCATTTTGAGAAGAGCATTGGCGGCGTTCGCGTTCAGGTCGTCGACGCTGTCGACGATCATCACGCGCCAGCGTCCCTCGGCCGGAGTCAAGGACAGGAAATGCCCTGCGGCGCGCACGTCGTCCACCCCGATGAAGCGGCGGGGCGGGTCGTGTGCCCCCGTCGCCCGCGAGAGCGGCATCAGGTCGGCATGGCCGCCCGACGAGACGCGGCGAAACACCGGATGCGTCGCCGGGATGGCGAGGCTCTCCGCGTCCGCCCCCTCCCCGTCTGCGAGCACGAATCGGGCGATCCTGTATGCGAACGTCGCTTTGCCGATTCCTTCCGGCCCGGTGATCAGCCAGGAATGGGCGAGCCTGCGGCGGCGCCAGCGGTCCAGGAACATCTCCTCCGCCGTCCGGTGATCGAAGAGCTCCGTCGCGTCCTGGGGCCGGGGCGGCGCGCTCATCGATGTCTTCCGCCCAGCCGCTCGTCGAGCGCCGCCAACACGGCCTCCGATACCGCGCTTTCGGCAGGGGCCGCATCGATCAACACGCAGCGGGCGGCGTCGCGCGCGGCGATCTCGTTGAAACCCCGGCGCAGCCGTCTATGGAATGCGAGCGGTCGCTTCTCGTAGCGGTCCCGGTCGGCCGACCGTCGTGCGGCCCGCCTGAGCCCGTCCTCGGGGTCGAGGTCGAGGATCAAAGTGAGATCGGGGCGGACGCCTCCCAACACCGCCTCGTGGACGGTCTCGATGGTCTCCCGCGCCCCGCCGCCGCCATAGCCCTGATAGGCGAGGGTCGAATCCGCGAACCGATCGGAGACGACCCAGTCGCCGCGCGCCAGCGCCGGGCCGATCAGCTTCGCCATATGCTCGCGCCGCGCCGCGTAGTGCAGCAGCGCTTCGGCGAGCGGATCCCAGGGCTCCGCCTCGGCCCCGAGCAGCAGCGTCCGAATGCGCTCGCCGTTCGGGCTCCCGCCGGGTTCCCTGGTCGCCAGCACCGTCAGCCCGCGTCGCCGAAGGGCGGCCGCCAGCAACCGGGTCTGGGTCGACTTGCCGGCCCCCTCCCCTCCTTCGAACGTAACGAAGACGCCCCGGGTCATCGCGCGCCCGGTCGCCCGAACGTCATCCGGGCCCGAGTCTCACCGTTCGCCGCCAGCGCGCGCAGCACGGTCTCGGCGGCGGTGGCGGTGCGATAGGGGCCGGTGCGGACCCGGTAGAGCCCATCGCCGTCGGTCTCGTTCACGATCGAGAAGTCCCCGAACCTCGTGATGGCGGCGAGATGGCGGCGGGCGTTGTCATGGTCGGAGAACGCTCCGGTCTGAACGAAATAGGATCGCGGGGCCGCGCCGACCCCCATCGATTCCGCGAGGCGCCGGCTCTCCTCGGCCAATATCTCGACCCGGACCCGGGCGAGCCCGTCCCTCTCGAAACCCAGAAGCTGCGCGGCGCGGCGAGAGAGATCGATGATCCGGTCGTTCACGAACGGGCCGCGATCGTTGATCCGGACATCCAACCTCCGGCCATTTGCCAGATTTATTACGCGGACCATGCTCGGCATCGGCAGGGTTCGGTGCGCCGCGCTCGGCGCGTTCATGTCGAAGATTTCGCCGTTGGCGGTCGTTCTGCCGTGGAACCCCGGCCCGTACCAGGACGCGATGCCGATCTCGGTATAGTCGTAATCGGCTGCGGGTCGGTAAACGCGCCCATGGACGGCATAGGGGGGGCCGATCTTGTAGTATCCCCCCGCCGGCGCCTCTGCCGCCGGGGGCCTCGCCAGCGCCGTCGCCTCGGGTCGGGGCTCGGGCTCCGGAGCGGCGCAACCCGCAAGGATCGCCAAGGCCGCCGCGGCGAACGCCGGGCCGCAGCCCCGTCCGAGACGGCCGGCCGCACGACCGCCGTGCGAGCGCGTCAGCGGGCGCCGACGAGGTCGGACAGACGGCCGACGGCGGTGGCGAAGAAATGGGAACGATTCCATTTCAGAATCGTGCGGTAGTTTCGATAGACCACATAGGCGGGGCCGTTCCTGCCGTGACGGACGATCGAGGATCGCAGATTCCGCTGCGGCAGATCCGAGCCGTCGGCGCGCCGCACGCCGAGTCGCTGCCAGTCCGCGAGGCCCCTGCGGGTATCGAGGCCGAGCAGGGCTTCGTCGAAACGCTGGGGCAGCAGGACCCGTCGTCCCCAAGTCTGGTCGTCACGCCAACCGGCCCTGCGGAGATAGTTGGCACTGGATGCGAACACGTCGGCGAGCGTGGCCCAGATGTCGCGCCTGCCATCGCCGTCGTGATCGACGGCATGGTCCAGGAAGGACGACGGCATGAACTGACTCTGCCCCATCGCACCGGCCCAGGATCCCATCATCGCCGCGGCTTCGATATGACCCTGATCGACGATTCTCAGCGCATTGAGCAATTCGCGGCGGAAATAGCGGGCGCGGCGGCCGTCATGGGCGAGCGACGCCAGGGAGGCGATCACCGGGAAGCCTCCCTGCACCCGGCCGAAATCGCTCTCGATTCCCCACAACGCAACGATGAAGCGCGGCTGTACGCGGTATTCGCGGGCGACGCTTTCCAGCAGCTCCCGATGCTCGGCGAGGCGGGCCCGCCCCTTGGCGATCCGCGCCTCCGACAGGGTGCGTCGAATATATTGGTCAAAGGTCAGCCTGAATTCCGGTTGCCTTCGGTCGAGCTCGATGACGCGCGGAATGGGGCGAATTCCGTCGAGAGCGGAGGCGATCGTCGCTTCCCTCAAGCCCAATGCCCGCGCCTCGCTGCGAACGCCGTCCAGAAAGGTCTCGAAGCCGGACTCGGCGCCTGCCGGACCCGTCAGACATGACAGCGCCGCGCCGACGAGCAGCGGCGACACGGCCCCGAGACGCAGCCATCCCCCCGCTACACGCATTCCCTCGCCCGTTGCAATTCCCGACCGACGGCCCAAACTGCCATAGAGGCGCGTTCCTGTCGATGGCCGCCCATGCGCCGCGCCGGATCGGGCCTCATCGAACGGCTCCCACGAGACAAGAACGAGGGGAAGGACGTCGTCCTTCCCGTGACCGGACATGACCGCAGACGAACGCAGCCTCTCCGGACGCAAGAAGAACGCGACCTTCGAATGGGGCGCCCTGGTCGACCTCGCGCCCTATCTGTGGCCGAGGGGCGCGGCCGGCACCAAGGCCAGGGTCGTCGCGGCGTTGTTCTTCCTCGCCGCCGCCAAGGCAGCGATCGTCTGCATCCCGCCGCTCTACAAGGAAGCGGTGGACGCGCTGGACGGCGAAGGCGACGCCCTCGTGACGGTCCCGGTCGGCGTGATCATCGGCTACGGCGTCATGCGCGTGCTGTCGATCGCGTTCGCCGAGCTTCGCGATGCGATCTTCGCCAGGGTCGGACAGCGCGCGATCCACGCGGTCGCCCTGAGAACTTTTCGGCATCTGCACGGTCTTGCGCTCCGCTTCCATCTCGAGCGCCAGACCGGAGGGCTCTCGCGGGTGATCGAACGGGGCACCAAGGGAATCGATTTCCTGCTCCGCTTCATGCTGTTCAACATCCTGCCGACGCTGCTCGAGATCGCCATGGTCTGCGGGATTCTCTGGGCGCTGTTCGACGTCTGGTACGCCTTGGTCACGCTGGTCACCGTCTCCGCCTATATCGGATATACGATGGCGGTTACCGAATGGCGCCTCAAATATCGCCGGCGGATGAACAAGACCGATGAAGAGGCGAATACCCGCGCCATCGACAGCCTGCTGAACTATGAGACGGTCAAGTATTTCGGCAACGAGGACCACGAGGCGGCGCGGTTCGATCACGCCCTGACGCGGTACGAGAACGCGGCGACGATTTCCAGCGCCTCGCTGTCTCTGCTCAATATCGGCCAAGCCCTGATAATCGGCATCGGGCTGACCGGCGCGATGCTGATGGCCGGCTACGGCGTCGGCGCCGGCGAGATGACGCTCGGCGATTTCGTCATGGTCAACACCTATCTCATCCAGCTCTTCATGCCGCTGAGCTTCCTCGGCTTCGTATATAGGGAAATCAAGCAGTCGCTGACCGACATGGAAGCGATGTTTCATCTTCTCGAGACCGAGGCGGAGATCGCGGACGCGCCGGGCGCCGGACCGCTGCCGGACGGCCCGGGCGAAATCGTGCTCGACGACGTGCGATTCGGGTACGACCTGCGCCGGCCGATCCTGGACGGCATTCGCCTGGTCGTGCCGGCGGGGAAACGGGTGGCCATCGTCGGGCCGAGCGGCGCTGGCAAGTCCACGATCGCGCGCCTGCTCTTCCGCTTCTACGATGTCGAGTCGGGCGCAATCCGCATCGACGGGAAGGACATTCGGGAGGTCGCCCAGGACAGTCTGCGCGCGGCCATCGGAATCGTGCCGCAGGATACGGTGCTCTTCAACGACACCGTCCGATACAACATCGCCTATGGACGGCCGAACGCAACCGACGAAGAGATCTTCGAAGCCACCCGGCTCGCCGCGATCGACCGCTTCGTCGAGGCCGCGCCGGACGGCTATGCGACGACGGTAGGCGAACGCGGTCTCAAGCTGTCCGGCGGCGAAAAGCAGCGAATCGCGATCGCGCGAACCATTCTCAAACGGCCGCGAATCCTCGTCTTCGACGAGGCGACCTCAGCCCTGGACACCCGCACCGAGCGCGAGATTCAGAGCGCGATCGAGGACGTGTCGCGGGACCGGACCACGGTCGTGATCGCCCATCGCCTGTCGACGGTGGTGAACGCCGACGAGATCGTCGTGCTGGACCGGGGCCGCATCGCCGAGCGCGGCACCCATGCCGGGCTGCTCGCGAAGCGGGGAATCTATGCTACGATGTGGGAAAGGCAGCAGCGCGCGGCCGAACATTCCGCCCCCGTTCCCGCAGAGGGACCCGATCGGATTTCCGGATGACCGAATCCGCTCTCTCCGAGGCGTTGGAAGTCGTTGCGGACGGGTGCCTGCTGGCGTTGCCCAAGCCCGAGGCCGGATCGCCCGGCGCCGCGGTGCGGGCGCTGATCCGGCGCGGGGTGCGCGGTCTCCATCTCTTCTGCCTGCCGTCGGGCGGTCACGCGGCGGATCTGCTGATCGGTGCGGGCTGCGTCCGCAGGGTCGAAAGCAGCGGGATATCCCTCGGCGAGCTCGGCGCCGCACCCTGTTTTCGACGCGCGGCCGAACAGGGGCGGATCGACCTGCGCGACGCGACATGTCAGGCGATGTACGCCGCCATCCAGGCCGGCGAGAAGGGTATGCCGTTCGCCGCGCTTCGGGGGCTGATCGGTTCGGATCTCCTGCGCCACCGCGATGATTGGCGGGTGATCCAGAACCCCTTCGTCGACGATGAGGAGCCGGTGGCCGTCCTCGCCGCCATACGCCCCGATGTCTGCCTGTTCCACGCCCGCCTCGGGGACCGCTACGGCAATCTCTGGGTCGGGAACGCGCGCGAGGCGATCGTCCTCGCCCATGCTTCGCGGACATCGATCGCGACCTTCGAGGCTTGGTCCGACGGCAACCTGATGGAGGACGAACGCTACGCCGCCGGCACGATCGCGCCGCTCTACGTGGAGGCGGCCGTGCATGCGCCGCGCGGGGCATGGCCGGACGGCCTTCCCGGCGGGCCGCCCGCCGACGCGGCGCATCTCGCCGAATATGGCCGGGTGACGCGGAACGAGGCGGGTATCGCCGCCTATCTCGCCCGCCATGTCTTCGGCGAAGCCGCGGCGGCGGTTCGGTGACGGCCAGCCGCGAGGAGTTTCTCGCCTGCGTCCTCGCCCGCAAGGTTTCCGGGCTCGCCAATATCGCCGTCGGAACCAGTTCGCCGATTCCCGCCGCCGCGGCGCTCGCGCTCCAGATCGAGAGCGGCGGACGAACGCAAGCCAGCATCCTGGGCAGCCGTCGACACAAACCGTTCAACGACGGCGGGAGCGAGCTGCATGACCGAGCCGCGCAGGGGCGTATCGACGCGTTCTTTCTCGGCGGCGGGCAGATCGACGGCAGCGCGAACATCAACCTCGTCGGGACGGGCGCATACCCGGCGCTCGATGTCAGATTTCCAGGCAGTTACGGCTCGGCATTCCTCTATTTTCTCATACCGAAGGTGATCCTGTTCCGCGTGGAGCACAGCCGCCGGGTGCTGGTGGACCGCGTCGATTTCGTCAGCGCTCCCGGTGTCGGCCCGCCGGCGGTTCCGCGCCGGGGAGGCCCCGGCGCGCTGGTCACCGGGAAATGCGTCTTCGCCTTCGATCGAAGAAGAGCGCGGTTTCGCCTCGAGAGTCTCCACCCCGGCGTTTCTCTCGGGGACGTGATGGAGGGAACGGGATTCGATTTCGACATTCCCGAAACCGTGCCCGTCACCCCTGCCCCGGAGCCCGAAAGGCTCGAGCTGATCCGGGGCCGCGTTCGCAGGGAGGTCGCCGAGGTCTATCCCGAGTTCGCGGCGACGGCCATTCGCGCGCCGCGCGACTCCGCATCGAATGCCGCGGCCTCGTAGGACGCGGCGCTTGCATCCGGCAGCTCTCGATTGGGGAACCGCGACCGGCAAGCCGGAAGACTCCCATTTACACGCCTGGAAGACTCGGACAGACTCCGATGTCGAGGAAGCTTCCCGAATGTCCGGTGCCGTGATGCTGCGTGCTTCGAAGACGGCCTCATGTCGGGAAGGTGAAAGGATATCGGGAGACCGGGAATGAAGAAGATCGGTCGGACGGCGGCTCTGGGAGTCGCGATGGCCGCGGCCGCCGCCCTGTCGTTGCAGGCGAGCCCGACCCTGGCGGCAGCGAAACATGTCATGAAGCTCGCGATCGTTGTCGCCAACGACCCGCTTCACGAATTCATCAGGGCTTACAAGGCCAAGGTCGAGGAGCTCTCCGGCGGCCGCGTCTCCGCCGAGCTCTATCCGTCGGCCCAGCTCGGCAAGATTCCCCGTCTGATCGAAGGCCTGCAGCTCGGCACGATCGAGTTCTTCGGAACCCCGGCCGGCTTCCTGAAGGGTGTCGATCCCCGCTTCCAAGTCCTGGAGGTGCCCGGGATCTTCGACAGCCCCGGACACGCGCACGACACCATCACCGACGCGCGCTTCCGCGAACCGTTCCTGGACATGGCTTCGGCGAAGGGCATCAAGGGCGTGAGCATCTGGATGTACGGCCCCACCTCCTATGCCTCGCTGACGCCGATGCGGACGCTCTCCGACTTCAAGGGCCAGAAGTTTCGGGTACTCGCGACGAAGGTCGAGACCGAGGTCATGGGCCGCCTTGGCGCGACCGGCGTGCCGATGCCCTATACCGAGACCCTGCCGGCGCTCCAGCGCAAGCTGATCGACGGTATCCGCTCCAATATCGTGGTGATGGCGGCCACCAAGCATTTCACCGTCACCAAGTTCATCACCGTCGTCAACGACACTTACATCCCCTCTGTCGGTTTCGTTTCCATGGTCTTTTACAACAAGTTGCCAAGGGATCTGCAGAAGGTGGTCGAAGATGCAGGCAGGGCGGTCGAGCCGCATATGTTCCAGGTCGGCCGCGAATTCGCCAAGACCGCCGAACAGAAATGGCGGGACGGCGGGGCGGAGGTGATCCGCCTGTCGGACGCCGACCAGAAGAAGTTCATGGAGGTCACGAGGCCGATCGGCGACGATGTCCTGGGAAGCCGCGACGACACCCGCGAGATGTTCACGCTCATGAAGACGGTCGCGAAGTCGCACGCCGGCATGTGACCTCTTCACGGCCGGCCGGGACGGCTGGAGGCGCGGCGGACGAGCTGTGCGCCGCTGTGGCCGGCAAGTCGACGCTCAACCGGCTTGGAGCACGCGCCCACGGTCGCGCACCGCCATCGCCGCATCGGACACGATGCCGAAGCGATCGAGCTCGCGCTCGGGCAGCGCGTCGAAATACTCCCCGGCCTGTTCGTACGCCGCCTTCAGGTCGCGTCCCGCGCTCTTCTGCTCGACGATCAGCACGCCCGGCCGGAACAGGTCGATGAAGCCCGAGCGGTTGTCCAGCTTCGCGACATGCGCCTCGTAGCACGCGACGCTCCGCCGCCGAACGCCGAACACCCGGAAGAAGGCGTTGTAGAAGCTTTGCGCCTCGCCTCTCTCGTAGGCCGCGTCACGCCATTCGTAGGGAAAGGCGGCGGCGCGGGCGCGCACCTCATTCCACGAAAAGCGCACGGTCTACGTCACTTCCTGATCGAAATAGTCTTCGTCGATCCGCTTGATCTCGTGATGGAGCCGCGTTCGCACACCGACCCCGTGCCGGACCATGAGGCGCGCCAGCTCCTCGCCGTCGATCAGGACGATACGCTTCGGACTCCGCGCCACGTAATCCTTCGCGGCCTTGGTGAACGAGGCAGTGGTGACGAACACGCCCTTGGTCGTGCCCGCAGCGTCGATCGCGCCCGCGAAGCTGCGCAGGTCGCTTTCGCCCACGGTGTTGCCGTCTGCGTATCTCTTCGCCTGCAGGTAGACCTCATCCAGACCGAGCGCGTCTTCCCGGATCGTGCCGTCGATTCCCCCATCCCCCGAACCTCCGGTCACCCGACCCTTCGCGGCATCGCCGCCGCCGTACCCCATCGCGATCAACAGATCGACGACCGCACGTTCGAGAAACGCAGGTGCCGCACTGCGAACCCGATGCAGCACATCGGCTTCCAGAGCGCTGCTCAACTGCCTGGCAGCGCGTTCCAGTGCCTCCTCCGGCGTTTCGGCGATGTCGTCGCTCCGCTTCTCCGTCGCATCCTTGCCGGGAGACGGAGCGTTCGCCCGCCGCGACCACTCTGCGTAATCCGGGTACTCTCCAAGCAGGTTCATGTCGATGCGAGAAGGCTTACGGGACAGCAAGCGTTCGCCTTCCTGCGTCAACCGATACACGCCGCGGCGGACCCGCTCCAGAAGACCGGCGCGCTCCATGTATTTCACGGCCCAACTCACGCGATTCACGAAGACCGGTTGCCGACCGCTCGGGAGCATTTCCCGAACATCTTCGGCAGAGAGTCCCTCGGCACCGGCGATCCGCTCGCGGGCTTCCGAGATCGACGATTCCGCACCGGTGGCGAACGCCTTGAGGGCCGGGAGCATCAGCGACTGAAAATCAGGAACGGGCATCGGCGACCGCGCCTGTTGCCGCCGACTGCCGGGGCGTCACGCACTTCGCAATCTCGTGGCCCGCCGCGATCTCCGCCTGGCGAAGCTCCCAGGTCTTCTGCAAGTTCAGCCAGAGTTGCGGCGTCGTCCCGAAATACCGCGCAAGCCGCAGCGCCGTGTCCGCGCTCACCCCCCGCTGGCCGTTCAGGATCATCGTCA
This sequence comes from Alphaproteobacteria bacterium, assembly GCA_963422565.1. Taxonomy (GTDB): domain Bacteria; phylum Pseudomonadota; class Alphaproteobacteria; order MPNO01; family MPNO01. The sequence goes on from OY730228.1 coordinate 394,176, forward strand.
CCCGGTTCACCGGCACCCCCAACGCCTTCGACAACGCATTGGCCGACAACCCGAGTTCATCGAGTTCGTCGCGGAGGATCTCTCCGGGATGCACCGGCTTCATGCCGTTGCTTGCGTTCATGTCAAATCTCCCTCAGTGGTAATCCAAGATCTCTACGTTGCACGGCCCTTCGTCCGTCCAATGGAAGCAGACGCGCCATTGCGCGTTGATCCGAATGCTGTGCTGACCGACGCGGTCGCCGCGCAGCGCTTCCAGCCGGTTGCTCGGCAACGCGGCAAGGTCTCCGAGCGTCTCCGCGCTGTCCAGCAGGACCAGGCGGCGCGCCGCCTGATTGGCGAAGCCCTGAAATGCCGCAATGCGCTGCCCCTCGTAGAAGCGCCGCGTCGTCCAATCCTTGAAGCTGCGTATCATGCGCGGCTACTGTAGTCGTTGTTACGGTTTCCGTAAAGGGCATCTGGCTTTCGAACGTTGCTCGCGGCTCGCCCAACGGCGCAACCGGGCCTGGTGACCGAAATGTTGTCCGGTAGCGCGTGCACCGTTCGGTCTTCAGCCGACCGCAAACATGTGCGATGGCGCCTGCTGCGCGGCGGTGCGGGCCGAGGGAATGATCCCGCCGGTGCGCGTCTCCGCCCACGTTGAATTGTTACCTCGTGCTTCCTATAGTGCCGCCCGGAAGCCGCGCGGCGGTTCGGGGACTGTTTCCTCGGGTGCGCGACCCTTCGCCGCTACGCCGAGGCAACCGGCACGCGGCTGACCGTGGGCTTGGTCCCGGCGGACGGCTGAGGCATGAGACAGGCCGGGCGTCATGGCATGAACCGGGCTGACGAGACACACGTGGCGAAACTCCATCCGCTTTCCCGTAAGTGCATACTCATGCGCTCATGCGCACGGTCAACAATTCCAAGTTGCCTGTCCGGTGTCGGAAGGATGCACCCATAACGTCATTTCATCCAACGGCGGAAACTGCGTCGGTAACATGCGAACGTCGAAAGGCATCTCATGCTCGTCGTCAAGCCGGTCCAGGGCCGTGTCGAGATGTCCGTGTTTCTCGCAATATCGAGTGACGATCTTGACGTACCTCCGTAGCAAGAGAACCGGCGGAAAACGATTCTTCACCGCCATCCATTCCATCAAGTCCCGGCCACCCTTCGAACTATTGCAGCGCCGACACGACCAGATGAGGTTGTCGGATGTGTCCGGGCCGCCGCGCATTTTCGGGATCAGATGATCCACGCATAAGCTGTCCGTCCCGCCACAGTAATAGCAGGCTTGCGGCGCCGTCATTTTGACCCGCTCGTCATAGTAGAGGGACCGCATTCGCATGGTGCCGTCGATCAGTCCGCGCTGAAGCCTGGCCCGGATCATGTAGTCCGTCCTCGCATATTTTCGCGCGCCCCTTTCGAGGGCCGCATGCGCGCGAGCAAGATTCGCATAGCAGAAAGCGATTTTCTCCCGGACAGTTCGTGGCTGCGCCGTCATGGCATCAGGCGCCGACCATCCAGAGGCGGACACGCAGTTTCCCTGCGAACGACCGGCCGCGATGCGATGGCCTTCTGGACGGTGCGTATATTTGCCGTCCGCCCCTCGCGAGGGCGGCCCCGCTGCACCTGCTTCGCCGCGTAGAGGCCGAAGTCGGGACGACGCAGAAGACCTTGGGCTTGAGCGTCGCGCCGACGGCGTTCAGCAGGTTCGCGAGCGGCCCGTAGCTCGACCGCTCCCCCGTCGCCCCGCCCGATGCGCGCACCCGGCCGAGATCGCCGAAATAGGCCTCGACCGCCGCGGTGAGCTTTGTATTTGTTCCCGTCATCAATCCCGTTTCTGGTCGAGCTTGGCCCAAGGCGCAAGCTTCCTTGCAGAAGGACCGCACCGCATCGAGGACGCGATAAACGATCATGCGTGCAGCGCGCCCGCACGCTGTTCGGCGGCGACCCTCTCGCGACGCGCCTGTGCAAGCTCGTAGCTCGCCTGCATCCGCATCCAGTGCTCGGCGGTACCCCAGCCGATGTCCTCCAGAGACAGCGCCATGTTCGCGGACACTCCCGCCTTGCCGTTCAGCAGCCGCGACAGCGTTCCGCGCTCGCAACCGAGCCGCGCCGCCGTCTCGGTCACGTTCCAGCCCACATCGTCCATGCTCTCGCGGATGAGTTCGCCCAGGTGCGGCGGGTTCTGCATCGGGCCGACGCGATCGTTCGCAATGTCGTTCATGGTCAGCACTCCCTCCGGTCAGTGATAGTCGATCAGGTCCACATCCACGGCCTCGCTGTCCTCGAAGCGGAACGCCACGCGCCAGTTGCCCGAGACGCGGACGCTCCTGGCCCGCACGGTTGCCCTTCAGGGGATGCAGCCGAAAGCCCGGCGCGTCGGCGCTGCCCGGATGCGTCGCCTCTTGCAAACGGAACAGGATACGCCGAAGCCGTGGCGCGAGACCGGCGGGAAGCCGCGCCGTGTCGTCGCGTTCGTGCAGCGCCCGCAGTCCCTTGTGCCTGATCTTCATGATTCACTGTAGCGCGCCACGTTACACGCCGCAAAGGTCCGCCATGCCCTCACGTCCGGCGAGAACGCTGCGGAGCGGCAACGTGTGCACGGCCGCCGATGCGCTGCGGTAACATGCGCGGCTGCCCCTGCTACCCGACGGTGCGGGCCGAGGGAATGATCCCGCCGGTGCGCGTCTCCGCCCACGTTGATCTGTTGCCTCGTGCTTCCTGTAGTGCCGCCTGGAAGCTGCGCGGCGGTTCGGGAACTGTCTCCGCAGGTGCGCGGCGGGCGCTGGCGCTCAAGCGCCGCTCGGGCTAAATGCCAGTTGAACAACCGCTTTCATCGTCCGGCGGTTTGAGCGGTCAGAAAGCGGGATTGGGACGCCAGTCGGCGCGCGGTTCTCACACTCCACCCTCCCTCCTCGAAGGAGGAGGGAGGGTGGAGTGTGAGAACCGCCGAACCCGATAACAAGTTGACGTTCGCGGCCGTCACCCCCATCATTCCCGGACACGAGATCCCGCCCATCGGAGTCTTGTCGGCGGGCTAGGTGTCGATCGAGCGGTCCCTCGACATCCCGTGGCGAGGTCGTGCATATCGGCCTCGGCATCGCCGAAGCGATATAGCTGCCGGGAGACGGCGCCCATGCAGTGTGGACCGCTCGACGGAAAAGTCGTCGTGATGACCGGCGCCGGGCGCGGCCTCGGCCGGGCGATGGCGCTCGGGATGTCTGCCGCCGGCGCGTCTCTGACATTGCTCGATCTCGACGAGGGCGTACTGCAGAGCGTTAGGGCCGAGGTCGAGCGCACCGCCGGCCAGGGCGGCACCCTCGCCCTCCGCACCGATGTGACGGACCGCGGCGAGACCGAGCAGGCCTTGGCGCGGACGCTGGAACGCTATGGCCGGATCGACACCCTCGTCAACGATGCGGCGCTGGGACCGCAGATATTCGGAGAACGCTTCATGACGGAGCCGCCCAGGTTCTGGGAATGCGATCTCGATCTCTGGCAGCGGGCGCTTGCGGTCAACGCCTACGGCACGCATCTGATGGCGAGCCTCGCGGCGCCCCATATGATCGATCGCGGAGTCGGTCGAATCATCAACGTGACCACCAGCCTCGGGACCATGTATCTCAAGGGCAGCGGGGCCTACGGACCGTCGAAGGCCGCCCTCGAGGCGAACACGCTGATCATGGCGCAGGATCTTGAAGGAACCGGGGTCACCGCCAACGCGCTGGTGCCGGGCGGCCCCGCGAACACCCGCATGATCCCGGAGGCGAGCGGATTCGAGCGCGATCGGCTGATCCAGCCCGAGACGATGGTGCCGCCGGCGGTCTGGCTCGCCTCGGACGAGTCGGAAGCGGTCAACGGCCAGCGGTTCCTCGCGGCGCTGTGGGATCCGACGGCAGATGTCGAGGCGAATATCGCGGCGGCCGGCGCGCCCCTCGCCTGGCAGCAGCTCGGTGCCCAGGCGATCTACCCCGATCGGTGAGGTCATCCATGCACGCTCTCAAGCTAAACGGGCTGACGGTTCTGGTCACCGGCGCCGGGCGCGGCCTCGGCCGGGTCATGGCCGGCGCCTTGGCGGGCGCCGGCGCCAATATCGCGATCATGGAGCGCGATGCGCCGGAATGCGAGAATGCCGCTGCTGCGATCGGAGCGGCGAGCGACCCGGCTCGTGTCGCAGGAATTGTCGGCGACGTGACCGAGGCCTCGGATGCCACCGCCGCGGTGGCGCGCACGAACGCGGTCTTCGGCCGGCTCGACATGCTGGTCAATAACGCGGCGCTCGGCCCGCAGGAGCACAACCCCACCAACACGCGGCCGCGCCGGCCCGTCTGGGAGGTGAGCCTGGATCTCTGGCGGGAGACCGTCGCGGTCAATGGATCGGGTCCGTTCGTCATGACGCGCGCGGCATTGCCGGGGATGCTCGAGCGCGGCTGGGGGCGGATCGTCACCGTCACCACCAGCCTGGACACGATGATGGCGGGCGGTATCGGCGCCTACGGCCCGGCAAAGGCCTGCGCGGAAAGCTTCATGTCGGTTCTGGCGCATGAGCTCGAGGGGACCGGGGTGACCGCGAACGTGCTGATACCGGGCGGACGTTCGGACACGAGGATGATTCCCAACGACGGGCGTTTCGTCGACCGCGGCCTGTTGATCGACCCCGGGGTCATGGCGGCGCCGATCGTCTGGCTCGCGAGCCGCGCCAGCGATCATGTGAACGCTCGGCGTTTTCGCGCCGCGCTCTTCGATCCGGAACTGCCGCCGGAGGACGCGGCCGAAGTCTCGGGCGCACCCGTCGCCTGGCGCGAGCTTGGCGGTCAGGCCATCCATCTTTAGGACCCATGCTTCGCACCACCCATGTCGGCAGCCTGCCCCGGCCGCCAGATCTGGCCGAGACGCTCCATGCCAGGGAACATGGCGAGCCGTTCGACCGGGACGCCTTCGAGGCGTCGGCCGACCGCGCCGTCGCCGAGGTCGTCGGCAGGCAACGGGCGCTCGGCATCGACATCGTCAATGACGGCGAACTCGCCCGGACCGGCTATGCGACCTATGTCCAGGATCGGCTGAGCGGGTTCTCCGGCGATAGCCCGTCGCTCCACTTCGAGGATCTCGACGACTTCCCCGACTATCGCCGCCGCATGGCGTTGGCGGCGAACACCCGCCGCCTGCGCCGGCCGCGTTGCACCGGTCCGGTGCGGATACGCGACGCCGCGCCGCTTCGGACCGAGATCGACCGGCTCACCCGGGCGCTTGCGAAGGCCGGGGCGGCGGAGGGTTTCATGAATGCCGCTTCACCAGGCGTGATCGCGATATTCCAGGAGAACGCCTATTACCCGAGCCAGGACGCCTATCTGGCGGCGCTTGGCGAGGCGATGCGCCAGGAATACGAGACCGTCGTCGATGCCGGGCTCATCCTCCAGATCGATTGCCCGGATATCGCCATGGGCCGGCATGTGATCCATGCGGGCGACAGCGACGAGAGCTTCGTCCGCCGCGCGGAGACGCATGTGGAGGTGCTCAACGCCGCCCTCGCGAACGTGGCGCCCGAGTGCGCACGCATCCATGTCTGCTGGGGCAACTACGAAGGCCCTCACCATCGCGATATAGAGCTCGGCAGGATTTTCGATGTCCTGATGAAGGCCAAACCGCAGGGCCTCCTGTTCGAAGCCGCCAACCCGCGCCATGCCCACGAGTGGACGCTGTTCCGAGACCGTCTTGTGCCCGACGACAAGCTGCTGATCCCCGGCGTGATCGATTCCACGACCAACTATGTCGAGCATCCGATGCTGGTCGCCCAGAGGCTCCGCTGTTTCGTCGATCTGGTCGGCGCCGAGCGGGTCGTCGCGGGCACGGATTGCGGCTTCGCCACCTTCGCGGGAATCGGCAAGATCGACCCCGAGATCGCCTGGCTCAAGCTCGCCGCGCTCACCGAAGGCGCCGCCTCGGTCTGATCCGATCCGGGCGGCGGCGCCCCCCTTCGGCACACATCTACCGGATCGGTCCGCTTTCGAGTCGCCGAACGAGGCGGATGGAAAGCGGCACCCCCGACCCGCGGCCGATCAGTTGAGGCGCAGCCCGTCCGCCGGCTCGAAGAGGTGGCAATTGTCCGGGTCCAGCCTGAAACGGAACTTCGAGCCGGGCGCATGCACCAGATTCGGATCGACCTTGGCCACGAGCCGGCTGCGGCCGCCATACTCGAAGAACAGCAGCGTCGCGTCGCCCAACGGTTCGACCAAACGGACCTCGCCCGTCGTCGCGTCCGCCGCGTTCTCGCCGGCGACCAGGACATGTTCCGACCGGATGCCGAGGACGACCGGCCGGCCAGCCAGATCTGGATCGAGAGATGTCGGCAGAGGCGCCGACAGACCTTCGGCTTCGAAGACGAGGCCGCCGTAGACGGCCGCGATTTTGCCGTCGAGGAAGTTCATCGTCGGCATTCCGAAGAACCCGGCAACGAAACGGGTCCTCGGCCGGCGGTAGATATCCAGCGGCCCCCCAACTTGCTCGATCCGCCCTCGGCTCATCACGACGATGCGGTCCGCCATGGTCATCGCTTCCGCCTGGTCGTGGGTTACGTATACGAAAGTGCTGCCCAGCCGCTCGTGCAGCCCCTTGAGCTCGGTCCGCATGTCGACCCGCAGCTTGGCATCAAGCGAGGAAAGCGGTTCGTCCATCAGATAGACCGAAGGGTTGGTCACGATGGTACGGGCGAGCGCGACGCGCTGCGCCTCGCCTCCCGAGCACTGGTTGGGCCGCTTGTCGAGCAACGCCGAGATATGCACCGCCTCGGCGCTCTTGCGAACGCGCGCGTCGATCTCCTGGTCGGGGACTTTCTTGACGCGGAGACCGAAGGCGATGTTGTCATAGACGCTCATATGCGGAAACAAGGCGAGGTCCTGGAACACCATCCCGAGGCCGCGCTCGCCGGGCTCGGTACTGGTGACGTTGCGGCTGCCGATGACGATCTCTCCGCTCGTCGGCGGGACGAGGCCGGAGATCATGTTGAGGGTCGTCGTCTTGCCGCAGCCCGACGGGCCCACCATGATCAGGAACTCTCCGTCCTCGATCTCGAGATTGATCCCCTTCACGGCCGTGAAGCCGCCGAATTCCTTGACCAGATCCTGCAGGACGATGCGTGCCACGGACGCTCCTTCCCTCGCTTGCCGGCGGCCGTCTCAGCGCCGCATCATGCCGAAGCTGAACCCCTTCACCAGATGCTTCTGGATCAGGATGCCCAGAACGACCACCGGGATCGTGATCACTGTCCCGATCGCGGCCTGCGGGCCGTAGAGCCGCCCCTCGGAAGCGCTCTGGAACTTGTTGAGCAGCACCGGCAGCGTCGACACGTCGGGATGAGTGAGCGTCAGCGCGAGCAGGAACTCCGCCCAGTTGAGGATGAAGATGAACAGGAAGGTGACGACCATGCCCGAGGCGACCAGCGGCGTGACCACCTTCCAGATCGTGTACATCCGGCTCGCGCCCATCATGCGGGCGGCGTGCTCGAGCGTGTAGGGTACCTCGTCGATGAACGTCAGCATCATCCAGATCACGAAGGGGAGCGAGATCGTGATGTAGAGCATGCTCACGCCGAGCCGCGTGTCGAACAGGCTTATCCGCGCGCCGATCACCGTCTCGGTGGCGAAGGGAATGATCACCGCGTAATACATCAGAAGCGGGATCGCGATAACAATCGGCGGAATCATGCGGATCAGCAGCACCGAATGCCGAAACCGCCGGCCGCCGACATTGAACCTCGAGATCGCGTAGGCGAGAAACGTCCCGAGCAACAGCGCGACCAGCGAAGACAGAGTGCAGATGATCATCGAGTCGCGCAGAGAGCCCCAGATCGAGAACGGCTGTTCCGTCGCCTCGCGCGCCACCCCCGCCTGCTGGACGTCGAAAGTGAATATCTGCTCGTAGTTCCTGAGCGTCGGATCATGCGGCACCCAGTGCGGCGGCCAGGACACCCACTCGCCCGAATCCTTGAACGATGTCTGGAGCATCCAATAGATCGGGAAGAGGATGATCAGCGCCCAGGCGATCAGCGCCGCGTGGCGGAGGACGGCGCGTCGGTCGATGCCGCCCCCGCGGCGTCCCCCGGCCCCGGCTCCGGGGGGATCATAGACACTTCCCGTCATGCTCCGCCCTTCCGGACCTCAGCGCTCTGGCGGATCAGCAGCCAGATCCCGGTGAAGATCAGCACCGAGAACAGGATCAGCAGCAGCATGGATGCCGCCGCGCCGAAGCTGAACTTGTTGAACATCCAGACCTGCTCCCACAGATAGTAGGCGATGGTCTGGGTCGAGGTGCCGGGGCCGCCGAAGGTCAGCAGCACGACCGGATCGAAGAGCTTGAGCGCTTCCATCGTGCGGATGACGACGGCGATGATGATGACCGGCTTGAGCAGGGGTAGCTCCACCCAGAAGAAAATCTGCCGGCGGTTCGCCCCCATGATGCGCGCCGCGTTGACGAGCTGCGGCGGCAGTGCCGAAAAACCCGACAGGAAGATCAGAAACGTCAGGGACGTCCACTGCCAGATGTCCGCGAATATGATGGCGAGCTGCGCCGCCGTCGGATCCGACAGCCAGCGGATGCGCGGATCGATGCCGAATAGCGTCGTCAACGGCGACAGCAACTGGTTGAGCGGGCCGCTGTCGAGATAGATCATCGAGAAGTTGTAACCGGCGACCACCGGCACGACCATCATCGGGATCAGGAACAGGGTGATGTAGATGCGCCGTCCGCGTATGACGCGATGGACGAGCATCGCCAACAGGAAGCCGACCACGAGCTCGACGATCACGGCCGCGCCGGCGAAGTAGAAGGTGCGGCCGAGCGATGCCCAGAAGCCGGTATCGCTTAGCACCTGTTCGTAGTTGCGGAACCCCGACAACGTCGCCTGCTCGAACGGCCGGTTGGCGCGCCAGCGCAAGAAGCTGATGTAGATCGTCAGCAGGAACGGGATGATGATGACGAGGAGGAATACCGCCTCGACGAGAACGAACGGAATCCAACGGAACACGCGTTCCTGAGCGAGCCACGCGCCGAGGCGGGTCATGGGGCCGCGCGCGACGACCGCTTCGCTCATCGCTGGAACCGCGCCCGGCGGCGCACCGCCCCGGTACCGGCGCGTACCGGGGCGGCGGCCGTCACGACCCGATGGCTGGCTGATCAGAACTTGTCCACGTAGAGGCCCGCCGCGACCCCCTTGGCGTAAACCTCGATCTGGTTGTCGCGGCCGATATCCTCGGTCACGTCGTTCCAACCCTTTTCGATCTTCTTCGCCGCGTCCTCGGCGCTGATATTGTCGTTCATCACGCCCGCAAGGTTGTTGTCCAGGATCTTCATATACTCGTAATGACCCTCGATATAGAGCAGCGACGTCGTGTACTGCGCGTTCTCCAACGTCTTCTCCAGAAACTCATTGCTGAACTTCTTGACGATGCCCGGAACGCCGACATTCTGCTTGCGGAACGGGTCCCAGAAGCCCTTGGGATGGGCGATGGCCTCGTTGCCCACCGACGGGCTGGTCAGCCACTGGATGAACAGATAGGCCAGCTCCGGATGATCGCTATATGTGCTGACCATATAGCTCGTGCCCGCGGCCTCGGCGGCGCGCCGCACCGGCGGGTCGACGGCGGTCGTCGCCGGAACCACGCAGGGCAGCTGAATCCCCCTCACCTTGCTCTTCGGGTTGGCGTTGCCATAGCCGAAGATGGATGGGAACGACATCACGGAATAGGCCTGACCGGACCCCCAGAAGGGATAGATCTGGGGGGTACCCCAGCCCTGGATATCCTCCGGCATGTACTGGACGATCGACGAGAAGTCCTTGATCGCCTGGATTCCCTGCGCGGTGTCGATGCGCGGCGTCATATTCTTCTGGAACATGAGCCCGCCGAAATAAGCCGGGAAATGGCGGTGCGAGAAGTTGATCGACCGATAACCCATCGCGCCGTAGAGCGGCTGCTCGAACTTGATCCCCCAACGGGTCTCCCCGGCCTTGGTGTGGAAGAACTTCGCCTGCTCTTCCCAGTCCTTCATCGTCGCCGGACAGCCGAGATCCTTGCCGGTCGCTTCCTTGAACGCCTTCCGCGCCTGTTCGTTCTCGACGATGTCCTTGCGCAGCACCAGCATGATATGATCGCCGTCGAGCACGAAGCTGTACTGCTTGCCGTCGTAATATTGCTGGGCAATGAAGGCCTGCGGGATGCCCGAGAAGTCGGGCTTGTGCTTGGCCGCGTATTCGTCCAGCGGCTTGAGCACGCCGCAGCTCGCCGCATCGGGCTGCGTGTAGGGAAAGTCGTTGAAGATGTCGAAGGCCCCCGTCTTGGCCACGCATTCGCCCATCACCTTGGACGGGATGTCGGTGTAGCCGAGCGGCTCGCTGACGATCTCGACCCCGGTCAGCTCCTTCCAGCGCGCCGCGAAGTCGGGCATCGAGTTGCGGTAGAGCGAGTTGAGAAGCATGTCGAGCTTCGGGTTTTGCAGGTTCTTGGCCTTCACATAGGCGCGGGCGCCGTCGACCGCCCGCTGCGCCACCGAGTCGGCCTCGGCGGTCGTCGTACCGGCCACGGCGGCGGCCGCGACCGCGCCGCATGCCAGCATGCGGCCGATCGGTTTCAGGGATTGCTTCATCATTCCTCCCCCGGTTTGTGAACCCGGTCTGCGCGGACGGGGCGCCGCGCTAGACCGCAGAAGATGACCAGACCACGAAACGACGAACCGCCCGACAACCGGATAAACTCTACCGAACCCGGCTTCCCTCGACCGGTTCGGATGGAATGCTAGCGCAAATTCGCGTCTGCAGCCAACCGCGCAACGCCAGAACGTCTATGCCCCGCCGGGCTTCGCCGCATCCATCAGCGCGAGCAGCTTCGGCGGCGACATGGGCAGCGATCGCGGCCGAATGCCGATAGCGTTGCCGATCGCATTGCCGATCGCCGCGAGGGTCGGCACGACCGGCACCTCGCCGACGCCGCGCAGGCCGTAAGGATGGCGCGGATTCGGGACCTCGACGATGACGGTGTCCACCATCGGCACGTCGGAGGCGACCGGCATCCGATAGTCGAGGAAGCTCGGGTTATCCAGCCGTCCCTCGGGCGTGTAGATATATTCCTCGTTGAGCGCCCAGCCGACGCCTTGCACGGCGCCACCCTGATACTGTCCCTCGACTTGGAGCGGATGGATCGCCTTGCCCGCGTCCTCGACCACCGTGTAGCGCGTGATGTCCACCCGGCCGGTCTCCCGGTCGACCTTGAGATCGACGATATGCACGCCGAACCCGGGCCCGGCCCCCGTTACGTTCAACTCCGAATGGCCGGAGATGGCGCCATGGCTGACGCTCGTGCGCGCCGCGATCTCGGCGATCGAAAGCGGGTCGAAGTCTCCGACATTCGCGCTCGCCGGCCGACACTGGCCGTCCTCGAACGTCACCTCCTCCTCGGTTACGCCCCAGATTTTGGCGGCGCGGCGAATCATCTCGCGGATCGCCTTGCGGGCGGAATCGACGATCACCATCCCCGACGAGAAGGTGGTGCGGCTGCCGGCGGTGACCCGGTTGTTGCCGATCGCGCTGGTGTCGGCCAGAATCGCCCGGACCTTGTCGATCGGCACGCCCAGCTCTTCGGCGGCCATCATGCTGATCGAAATCCGCGATCCGGCGACATCCGAGGTGCCGAGCATGACGGTCACCGAGCCGTCGGGCGCGACGGTGAGCGACCCGGTCGTATCGCCGCCCCGGTTGAACCAGAATCCGGCGGCGACCCCCCTGCCCTCGCCCTCGGCGACCGGCGCGTTGTAATGGTCGCAAGCCTTGGCGGCCTCCAATGTCTCGACGAAGCCGATCGGCCCGAACGTGTCGCCATAGATCGTCCGGTAGCCCTCGACGGCGGCGTTCTTCAGCCGGAAATCGATCTCGTCCATGCCGATCCTGCCGGCGAGCTCGGTGACGATTCCCTCGACGCCGAAGACGATCTGAGGGACGCAGGGAGCGCGGAACGCGTTCACCTTGGGCCGGTTGGAAACGACCTCGTAGGAGGTCGTCCTGATATTCTCCAGGGCGTAGCGGGTGAACATCGCCTGGGGTGCGTTGAAGAACATCGACCCGGTGAAGGCGCCTGTCTGGAAGATCAACTCCGCCTCGGCGGCGGTGATCCTGCCGTCCCTGGTGCAGCCCATCTTGATCCGGGACCGGGTTCCGGCGACGGGTCCGGTGCAGCGGAAGACCTCGTTGCGGGTCAGGACGATCTTGACCGGGCGGCGCGCCTTCCGGGACAGGACGATCGCCACCGGCTCGCCGTAGAAGCCGGTCTTGCCGCCGAACCCGCCGCCCATCTCCGATTGGCTGACGCGGATGCGTGCCGCATCGAGCTTGAGAATCGCCGCCAGCCGATCGCGAAAGACATGCGTGCCCTGGGTGCAGCACCAGAGCTCGATCTGGTCGTCCTCGTTGCAGTTCGCGACGCATCCCTGGGGCTCGATATAGCCCTGATGCATGGGTTTGCTGTCGAACTCCCGTTCGACGACCACATCCGCCTCGGCGAAGCCCTGCGCGACGTCGCCCATCGCCAGATCGAGCCGTTCGACGACATTCGTCGGCATGTGTTCCGCGCCGTCGACGCCCTTGGTCCGCAGATGGTCGTGCAGGATCGGCGCGTCGGGCCGCATCGCCGCGACCGGGTCGATGACATGGGGCAGCGTCTCGTACTCGACCCGGATCAGCCTGAGCGCGCGCTTGGCGACGGCCTCGCTCGTGGCGGCGACCGCGGCGACCGGGTGGCCGTCGTAATGGACCTTCTCGCGCGCCATGACGTTCCGGGTCATGTCGCCGAAGGGCGAACCGGCGGGTAGCTCCGGGAAGTCGTCCCGCGTCGCGATCGCCTTGACGCCGGGCAGCGCCTCCGCCCGCGAGACGTCTATCGACTTCACGATCGCGTGCGGGTGGGGGCTGCGCAGGATCTTCCCGAACAGCATCCCCGGCAGCAGCAGGTCCGCGCCGAACTTCGCCCGGCCGGTGACCTTGTCCGGCCCGTCATGCTTGACGGGGTTGCCACCGACGATCTTCAGAACCTTGTCGGGGTTGAAGCCGCTGTCTTCGAGGATCGTCGCCATGGTCAGTCCCTCCTCATCTCTTCGGCCGCCGCCTGGACGGACCGAACGACCTTGTCGTACCCGGTACAGCGGCAGAGATTGCCGGCGAGCCAGTAGCGGATCTCGGTCTCGGTCGGATCCGGGTTCCGTTGGAGAAGCGCGCGCGCCGCGATCAGGATGCCGGGCGTGCATATTCCGCATTGCAACCCGTTGAGCTCCAGGAAATGACGCTGCAGCGGGTGCAGGGTCTCGCCATCGGCCATGCCTTCGATGGTCTCGACGGACTTCCCGTCGCTCTCGACGGCCAGCGTCAGGCAGGAACAGACCAGATCGCCGTCGAGGATCACGCTGCAGGCCCCGCAATCGCCGGTCGAGCAGCCCTCCTTGGTCCCCGTCAATTGGAGCTCGTTCCGCAACGCGTCGACCAGAGTCTGCCCGGGCTCGCACAGGAACTCGTAGCCGTCGCCGTTGACGGTCGTGGTGACATGGGTCTTCTGCGCCATCAGCTGTTCCTCGCGCGTTCGAGGGCGGTCCGGGCCGCACGCCGGGCGATGACGCCGCTGGTCTTCGTCCGGTAGGCGATCGTCCCGCGCTTGTCGTCGATGGGGTTGCAGGCAGCGCGCACCGCCGCTGCCATCCGATCGAGCGCCGCGTCGTCGACCATGGTTCCGACCAGCGCATCCGCGGCCTCCGAAACCAGCAGCGGCGTCGGCGCAACGGCGCCGAGCGCGACGCGGGCGGCGCTGCAGACGCCGGCATCGTCGAGGGTGAGATCGACCGCCGCGCCGACGACCGCGATATCCATCTCGGTGCGCGGCGTCAGACGCAGATAGCAGTCCCCCGAGCGGGGCGGCCGTCTCGGAAAGCCGAAGGAGACGACGATCTCGCCGGTCCCGAGAGAGGTCTTGCCCGGCCCGGTCACGATATCCTCGACCGGCACGCTCCGGCGCCCCTGCGGTCCCGCGATATTCGCGCGCGCGCCGGCGGCGATCAGGGGCGGGACGCTGTCGGCCGCGGGCGATGCGTTGCACAGGTTGCCGCCCATGCTCGCCCGGCCCTTGACCTGGATCGAGCCGATCAGGGCGACACCCTCGACCACGCCGGGCCAAGCGGCACCGAACCCCTCATGGTCCATGATGCGCATTCCCGCCGTGGCGGCGCCGACCGTATAGGCGCCGTCGCTGCAGCTGATGCTCTGCATTTCGGATATCCGCTTCACGTCGACCAGCAGTTTCGGCGCGATCGCCTCGCCATGCAGCAGCACCAGCACGTCCGTGCCGCCGGCGAGCACGCGCCCGCCGCTGCCGGCATCGGCAAGCATGGCGACCGCGTCCGCCAGAGACGCGGGCGCGGCGTAGCTCAACTCTTCCATGAACGACTCCCAGCGCGATAGGTGCCCGTTGCCTCGGGATCGGATAATCGCCGATGAGGCCGGCCGATGCGACCCCGGAATGACCCCCGGCTCCGGTTCCGGCTTCTTCGCGGCGGCCCGCGCATCAAAGCGTTGCGGCGCCCAGGACCGCCGCGCGCAGCTCCGGCTTGACGACCTTGCCCATCGCATTGCGCGGCAAGGCGTCGAGGAACAGGACATCGCGAGGATGCTTGTATCGGGCGATCCTGCCTTTGAACAGAGCGAGCACTTCCGCCCGCGTCATGCCGCGCCCCTCTTTCAGCACGACGCAGGCGACCGGCGATTCGCCCCATCTCTCGTCGGGCCGGCCGACGACGGCGGCCTCGGCGATCTCCGCCGCATCGGCGAGAACGCGCTCGATCTCGGCGGGATAGACGTTCTCGCTGCCGGAGATGATCACGTCCTTGAGCCGATCGACGATGTAGTAGTTGCCGTCTTCATCCGTCAGACCGACATCGCCGGTGTGGAACCAGCCGTCGTGCAGCGCCTCGGCCGTCGCCGCTTCGTCGCGCCAATAGCCGTCCATCAGGTTGGGACCCCGGACGAGGATCTCGCCGCGCTCGCCGGGCGGCAGATCGGCGCCGTCGCGGCCCGCCACCCGGGCGCGGCAGTAGAGTGCCGGCCTGCCGGTCGAACCCCTGGTCCTCCAAGCGTCCTCGATCCGCTGATGGATCGCGATCGGGGCGGTCTCGGTGGTCCCGTAGACCTGCGCGACCGGCACCCCGCGATCGAGATAGGCCTCGAGCAGCGGGCGCGGAACCGCGGTCGAGCCGGTATTGATGCAGCGCAGACAGGAGAAGTCGATGTCCGACCAGCCCGGATGCTCGACGAGCATGCGCATCAGAGTCGGAACCAGGATCATCAGGTCGGGCCGGTCCGCCGCCAGGGCGGCGAGCGTCTCGTCGGGGTCGAAACGCGCTTGCAGAACGACCTGGGCGCCGGCGCAGAACGCCGGCGTCGTGTGAATGTTGAGCCCGCCGACATGAAACATGGGCAGGTTGGTCAGCACGCGGTCCGCGGCGGTCATGTCGTGGGCGGCGATCGCGTTGGCGGCGTTGAAGGCGATCGCCGCCTGCGACAATACCGCGCCCTTGGGGCGGCTGGTGGTCCCGGAGGTGTAGACGATCAGCAGCGGGTCTTCGAGCGCCCCCGCGCGGTCGCCCCGGTAATGCCGAGCGCGCCCGAGCATGTCGTCGAGTGTCCCGGTCTCGATGCGCCGGCAGCCCGGCAGGTTCGCGGCCGCCTCCTCCGCGCTCTCGGCGAAGGCCGGCTCGACGACCAGGGCCTCGCAGGCGGCGTTTTCCAGCGCATAGGCCAGTTCGGGCACCGCCAGCCGCCAGTTGAGCGGAACGAGCACCGCGCCGGTGCGCGCGCATGCGAACATGAGGACGACGAGGTCGGGGCTGTTGCGGCCGAGATAGGCGACGCGGCCGCCCCGGTCGATATTCAGCGCCTCGACCAGGACCGAGGCGAGACGCCGGACCCGGTCGCGCAGGGCGCGATAGCTGTAACGGCGGCCTTCGAAGACGACCGCCGTCCGTTCGGTACCGGCCGCGGCCCAGAAGTCGATCCATCGGGAGATGTCCACGCCGACGCTCAGGAGTCGGTCTCGCCGGGCTCGTACAGCGTTTCCCGGCCCAGCCTGTCGAGACAGAGTTCGGCGGTCCAGGGCAGCATCAGCGAGCCCAGCCGCGAATCCCGATAGTAGCGCTCGAGCGGTAGCGACTTGAGCATCGACTGGCCGCCGCAGGTGCGGATCGCGAGGCGGCAGATATCGTTCGCCGTCTCCATCACCGTGTACTGGGCGGCATAGGCCCGGAGGCGGTCTTCCTTTGCGGGGTCGACCCGCGCTTCGTCGAGAACGCGGTCGAAGATGGCGCGCGCCTGCTGGAGCTTGATGAACATGTCGGCGACGGCGATCTGCTTCGTCGGATACATGCGCCGCTTGACCGGAATGCCCGCGACCTCCCCCCTCAGATAGGAAACGGTGAAGTCGTAGGCCGCCTGGGCGATCCCGAGATAGGCGGGGCAGAGGGTCAGGAACATGTGCGGCCAGCGCCGGGCCGCCTGGTGGTAGACCGCGGGCGGCAGCAGCAGCATGTCGTTGCCGACATGGACATCCTCTAGCAGCAACGTGCGGGAGACCGTGGCGCGCATCCCCACCGGATCCCAGGGGCCAACGATGGAGAGTCCGTCCGCATCCTTGGGGACCGCCACGAACAGCGTGTCCGTGAGGCCTGCGCCGGGTTTGTCCTCGGTGCAGAGGACGCCGTAATAGTCGGCGGCCCCGGACAGTGAGGCGAAGATCTTCTTGCCGTCGAGGCGCCAGCCTCCGTCGACCCGCTTCGCCAGGGTGCCGAAGGGAGCCTTGCCGGCCGCCGCCGCGCTCCCCTCCGAAAAGGGTTGGGCGAAGACCGCCCCCCGGTCGACGATTCGGGCGAAATGCCCCGCGCGGTTCTCGCGGTGCCAGGCGCGCGTTTCCCCGTCCATCTCGAGGTCGTCGGCAATGACGCTCATCCACAGAGGAGTGCAGGCATGCATGTTGAAGGTGAGCGCGGTCGCGCCGCACCAGCGGCCCATCTCCGCCGCCAGCCTTCCATAGTCCGCGAAGCCCGCGCCGAGCCCGCCGTTCGCCGCCGGGACAGTCAGCGCCAGAATCCCCGCCTCGCGCATGTCGTCGTAGTTCTCGAACGGGAAGGACGCCGCCGCGTCGTATCGGGCGCTGCGCGGAAAGAACTTCTCGCGACCAAGCCGCGCGATCGTCTCGGCGATCGCTGCCGAGTCGCCGGCCATGGCCTGCCAGGGGTGGCGGGTCTCCACCGTCAGAGGTCCGCCGCCAGCGCCGGGGCGAGGCGGCCCCGGTCCACGACCGTCGCACCGTCGAGCCGGATCGTGCAGTTGCGGACCGGGATGTCGAAATGGCCGAGGGTGTAGCGGTTCGCGGCTTCGTTGGCGCCGGTCGAGTACAGGAAGTTGCCCGCGAAGGCACGGAGCTCGGTCCCGTTGAAGTCGTTCCGGTCGTACATGGTCATGGCTTCCCAGCGCGCGGCGGGGTTCATCCCCCAGCCGACATGGGAGACCGCATAGGCATCGCGATCTCCCCAGGCGGCGATATATCGGCGAAACAGCTCCGCATCCAGCCCGCGACCCTCGACCGAGGCGATGTAGTCGTTCTCGATGGTCAGGCTGAACGGGGTTTCGATGTAGCGCTTGAACGTCAGGTTCACGTCGCCGGCGTCGAGCGCCAGCCGGCCCCGGACGGTCCCCGCTCTCGGAAAGCACAGAACCAGCCCGCCCGGCCAGTGGGCGACCTGGCCCGGACGGTCGCAATATCCCCAGACGCCGGCCGCCGGCGTGTCCCGCACGTCGATCGTCAGATCGGTTCCGGCGGCGCTCTCGACGGTCATCCGCGCGGCGCCGCGCAACATTCGGATACCCTGCTTGATGCGCGGGGTCTCGGCCGGGTTCGGGACCAGCCGCTCGAGCGCGTCCGGGTGCTCGTTGCTGACCATAAGCACACGGGCGCCGGCCTCGAGTATGCGGGGGAGCTCCGGCGCATGGAGAATGCCTTCGACGGTGCAGTCCACGACCATCGTCGACGCGCCGAGGGCCGCGACGACGGGGGCGAGGTCCTGGATCGCGTTCGATGCACCGGTCGAGCGCACCGGCACCGGCACAGTCTGCTCGGGGCTCGGCAGGACGACGTGAAAGGGCCGCGCGCCGATGCGCTGGAGCGCGAGCTCGGAGAGCGCGACCAGAATCTGTCGCGACTGAGTCTCCGACAGGATCGCCACCGAATCCCGCGGTGCCAGCGCGCAGAAGCCGAACACGCGCTCGAAGGTCGCGATCCATTTGGCCTGTATCCGGTCGTTCATCTCCCGCTCTCGTTCCTCGAGGCGCCGCGAGGCAGCCTATCATAGACCGTCGCGGGCATAGACCGTCGCGGGGCGGGTCGGCGCTCCTTCTGCCGGAGCCCCGAATCTCGATAGGCAGGGCCGGGCACCCCTGCTAAGGTTCGCATGATCGGGGATCGGCTCGCCGTCCCGGATCCAGTTGATGTCGAAACGTCGAAATGCGAGACCGAAGAAAGGGATACGGTACCATGAACAGGACATCGTCGTATCTGAGCGGCTTCTGCGTGAGCGCGGCGGCGCTGCTGCTCGTCGTCCAGCCGGCCGGGGCCAAGGTCGAGGGGGACACCATCGTCTTCGGGGCGGCGCTTTCCCTCAGCGGCAAATACTCCACCGCCGGACAACATGCGAAGCGCGGATACGATCTGGCGGTCGAAAAGATCAACGCGGCCGGCGGCGTGACGGTCGGCGGCAAGACCTACAAGATCGTCGTCAAATATTACGACGACGAATCGACTCCGGCGCGCGGCGCACAGCTCACCGAACGCCTGATCCTGCAGGACGGCATCAAGTTCATGCTGGGTCCCTATTCTTCGGGCCTGACCAAGGCGGTCGCCCCGGTCGTCGAGAAGTACAAAATCCCGATGATCGAGGCTAACGGAGCGGCTCGCTCCCTGTTCACCAAGGGGTACCGCTATTTGTTCGCGGTCCTTTCCACCGCGGATCAGTATCTGTCCGAATCGATAAACTTGGCGGCGGAGCATGCGCAGGCGCAAGGCAAGAAGCCGGGCGATGTCCGCGTCGCGCTGGTGTTCGAGAACGATCCGTTCTCGCAAGACGTCCGGCTCGGCGTCGTCGAGGCGACCGACAAGTACGGCATGAAGATCGTTGTCGACGACAAGCTGCCGCCCGAGCTCAACGACATGGCCTCGTCGCTCAACAAGATCCGCGCCTTGCGCCCCGACCTGCTCGTGGTCTCCGGGCACTCCAAGGGCGCCGCGCTGGCGATCCGTCAGATAGCCCAGATGAAGGTCGAGGTGCCGATGCTCGCCATGACCCATTGCGAGGCGGCGAAGGTGACGGACGTGAAGAAGTTCGGCGACAACGCCGAGAACACGCTCTGCGCAACCCAATGGGACGAGAATCTGAGCTACAAGGATCAGATGTTCGGCACCGCGCTCGACTATTATGACGAGTTCACGAAGATCTACGGCTACAACCCGCCCTACCAGTCCGCCGAGTCGACGGCCGCGGTCTATGTGTATGCGAAGGCGCTCGAGAAGGCTGGAGAGTTCGACGTGCAGAAGGTGCGCGATACCATCTCTTCCATCGAGCTCGATACCTTCTACGGGCGGATCAAGTTCGACGAGACCGGCAAGAATATCGCCAAGCCAATGGTTCTCCGCCAGATCCAGAACGGGAAATACGTCCCCGTCGCGCCCAGCAAGTTCGCGACCGGGAAGTTCCGTCCGTCGAGCTAGACGGTTCGGATCGCGGCGAGTCGTTCGGGAGGCGCCCGCACGCGGCCGCGTGCGGGCGCCCCGACAACCGATGGAAAATCTGGCACTTCTTTTCGACGCCCCTGCCCTCGCGTTGCAGGTGCTGATCGACGGCCTGCTGGTCGGCGCCATACTCGCGATGCCCGCCTACGGCATGGCGCTGGTCTGGGGCGTGATGAACATCATCAACGTGACCCAGGGCGAGTTCGTGGTCCTGGGCGGTTACATCGCCTACATTCTGTTCGTCTGGGCGGGCGTCAATCCGGTTGCGTCGATCCCCGTCGCCGCTCTCGTTCTCTTCCTCCTGGGTTGGGTGCTCTATCGCATCGTGATTCACCGGGTGGTCGAGCGCGACCTGTTCATCTCGCTCCTGGCGACCTTCGGTATCAGCATTCTGCTCCAGCAGGCGATGAATCTCGGCTTCACCGCCGATATCCAGAGCGCCGAGCCCGGCCTCGAGTCCTGGGTCCTGCTGGACGGGATGCTCGTGGTCTCCCAGATCAAGCTGCTCGCCTTTCTGCTCGCATTCGGACTCGGCGCGGTCCTCCTCCTGTTCCTCCACCGTTCCAGGCTCGGCCGGGCGATCCGCGCGACGGCGCAGAACGCGCGCGCCGCTCGCGTGATGGGCGTCGACACTGACAATGTCTATGCGACGACCTATGCCCTGAACGCGGCGATCTGCGGTGCGGCAGGCGCGCTCGTCGTCATGACCTGGGTCATCCATCCGTTCCTCGGGATACTCTACACCGTTCGTTCGTTCCTGATCGTGGTCGTCGCCGGGCTCGGCAATATCGGCGGCGTGGTAACCGCCGCGCTCGGGCTGGGAGCGCTGGAGAACTATGCCGGCTTCATCCTGGGCGCGGAGTTTCAGGTCGCCTTCGTGTACCTTCTGATGATCGCTATCCTGGTCTGGCGCAATCTGAGGCTGCGCCGCCAACGGAAATATCTCGCGTGAGGCGCCTCCGCCCATTCGGTTATACGGCGATCCTCGTCGCCGGGCTGGCGGCGCCGTTTCTCTTCACCACGATCGTCGCCCAGCTCGCCTTCGTCTGGCTCATGGTGATCTTCGCGCTGACCTGGGACTGTCAGGGCGGCCAGATGGGCTACAACTCCTTCGGCAACATCTTCTATTTCGGCGTCGGCATGTATGTTTGCATCGTGGTGCAGATCGGTCTCGCCCATGATGTCGCCCAATACACGGCCGCCGGCGGCGAGAAAGCGTTCACCTTTACCACCCGCCAATATATCGAGGGACTCGCGCTCGGGACCGTCGCCGGCGGCATCGCGGCCGCGGCCCTGGCGGCGCTGCTCGGCTCGGGCCTGCTCGGGCTCCGCGGACATTATTTCGCCATCGGCACGCTGGGCCTCGGTATCGCCGGGGGCGAGCTCGCCGGCGGTTGGGACTTCATCGGCGCCGGCTCGGGGATCGCGACACCGGTCTTTCCGGACGAGCTGGGGAGCCGCACGCAATTCTTCTACTTCGTGTTCTTCGCCCTGGCGGCGGTCGTTTTCCTGACCTATCGGCGCCTCTATTCCGGCCGGTTCGGGCTCGCGGTCAACGCGATTCGCGACGACGAGGACAAGGCCGAAGCGATGGGGCTCCATACGACCCGCTACAAGATCGTGTCCTGGTCGGTTTCCGCCTTCTTTCTGGGCCTCGCCGGCGGACCGGTCGGGCTGCTGATCGGCTTCGTCGACCCGCGCGACACCGCCTTTGCCGGCATCACCTTCGGGGTATGGATGGTGCTGATGGCGATCCTCGGCGGCAAGGGTACGATATGGGGACCGGTCATCGGTGCGCTCGTCTTCCACATCTTCAAGGAGACCTTCTGGACTTTCTTTCTCGGCTGGCAACAGGTCGCGCTCGGAGCGCTGATCGTGGTGATCGTCGTGTTCTTCCCGGAAGGAATATTGGGCTATGCGCGCGAGCGCTGGCCGGCCATGTTCGGCCATCGTGTCGAGGAACGCGAACCGTGAGCGGGCCGCTGCTCTCGGTCGAGGCCGCCAGCAAGAGATTCGGCGGAGTCGTCGCCAACGACGCGGTGAGTCTGGACGTGTCCGAGGGCGCGATCGTCGGTCTGATCGGCCCCAACGGCTCGGGGAAGACGACTCTGTTCAACTCGATCGTCGGCTATCACCCCATCGATTCCGGATCGATCCGTTTTCTGGGGCGAGAAATCTCTCGCCTCCGGGTCGCCCAGATCGCCCGGCTGGGATTGCTTCGTACGTTCCAACAGACGCGGATCTACGGCGCGATGACCTGCGTCGAGAACATGCTGATCTCGATCCCGCGCCGGGAAGAGAGCCTCCGCGAGATGTTCCAGCGCCACGCGGCCTCGGACAGGGAACGCGCCGAAGCCCTGCTTCAGTTCGTCGGGCTGTATGCGAAGCGGCGGCTGCCCGCCGGCGACCTTTCCTTCGGCCAGCAGAAGCTTCTCGAGTTCGCGATGGCCCTGATGAACCGCCCGAAGCTGCTGCTCCTCGACGAACCCACGGCCGGAATCAACCCGACGCTGATCAACGGGATGATCGAGCGGCTGAAACGCAGTAATGCCGAGCTCGGGGTCACGCTGCTGGTCATCGAACACAATATGCGCGTCATCATGAACCTTGCCGAGAGCATCTATTGCCTGGCCCACGGCCAGCTTCTGGCGCAGGGGACGCCCGACGAGATCCGCAACGATCGGCGGGTCGTAGACGCCTATCTCGGGGCGCATTGATGACGGAACCGCCGCTCTCCGCCCGCGAGAACGACGACGATTTCGAGGCCCTGCTCTCGGTCGACGATGTCGCGCGTGAAGCGGAACGCATGAGCGTGGACGGCACGACGCGGGACCGGCTCGCGGCCCTCGTCGCGGGCGAGCCTCTCCTGTCGATCGAGGGACTCGTCGCCGGATACGGCAAGATGCAGGTGCTGCACGGATTCGATCTCGTGGTAGGCCGCGGCCAGTCCCTCTGTCTGATCGGCCCCAACGGAGCCGGCAAGTCGACGGTTCTCCATTCCATCTACGGCTTCACCGACATCCGCCGCGGCAGCATCGCGATCGAGGGCCGCGAGATCGGACGGCTGCATGCGAACGAGAAGCTGCGGGACGCCGGCATCGCATATGTTCTTCAGGACAACTCGGTCTTTCCCGACATGACGGTCGAGGAGAATCTGTTGCTGGGCGGCTATCTCATGGAGACGGTCGACAAAGCGCGGGACGCCGCCGAGCGGATATTCGCCAAATACGATCGCCTGCGCGCGCGCCGCGGCGAGCGCGCGGGCGTCCTGTCGGGCGGCGAGCGCAGGTTGCTGGAAATATCGCGCGCCCTGATCATGGATCCCGCCGTTCTGCTGGTCGACGAGCCGTCGATCGGGCTCGAGCCGCGCTTCATCGACATGGTCTTCGAGATTCTCGGGGATCTGCAGCGCAACGACAAGAGAACGATTCTCATCGTCGAGCAAAACGCCAGGAAGGGGCTCGAATTCGCCGATATCGGCTATGTACTGGTCTCAGGCCGGCTCGCCAAGGCCGGGACCGGCGAGGCCCTTCTCGCCGACCCCGAGGTCGGCCGGCTATTCCTCGGCGGCTGAACGCCGCTCGTCACCTCTCCGCCATGAGGCAGGCGTAGTTCTCCGCCGGCGTCGGCTCTTCGAGGTTCGGCTCGAGATGGGCAAGACAGCGCGGGTCCCGGAAGCCTGCCTCCTCCAGGAGCTCGATATGTCGGTCGATGGAGAAGCGTCCGGCCTCGAACTCGTGGCGCGTGCCCTGGGGCTCGATGAAGTCCCCGTTTACCAACAGGCCGCCCGGCGGGAGAACGGCCGCGCAACCCCGATAGACATCGGCGACCGCCCCCTGGCTCCCCAGATCGTGCAGGCTCCAGGTCGAGATGACGGCTCCGGGCTGCCGCGACAGATGCTCCGTCCACCCGCCATCCAGGAGGTCCGCGAGGGTGAAGGTCACCCTGCCCGTCTGCGCGCCGATGGTCTCGCGGGCGATGGCGTGCATGGCTTCCGAGAAATCGATGCCCTCATAGGTGATGTGCGGAAGCCGGTCGAGAACATATCTGGCCATATAGCCCGGGCCGATGCCGAGCTCGACGACATGGGCGACGGGTAGTTGGCGGGTCTCGAGCTCGCGGCAAATCAGATCGAAGAGCCGGAGCCGCGGCGCAGTGGGCACGAAGCGGTCGGCCCATCCCCGCGCGAAAGACGGATCGTGAAACTGGTGCTCAGCGCCGACGAAGCGGTCCGAAGAGACCATGTTCGAGATCACCCTCCCATGGCTACTCAGGGACTTGAGAGAAGCCTCTCAAGTCCCTGATATATATGGTCGGAGCGATAGGATTTGAACCTACGACCCCTTGACCCCCAGTCAAGTGCGCTACCAGACTGCGCCACGCTCCGTCAGCATGTCAGGATAAGCGTCCCGGTCGATCACGACAAGTGCGCCCCCTCGTGCCGCGTCAGGGCGGTCAACCGCTCCTTCATGGCTTGCAGGTCGCGCAGGGTCTCCCGCAGAATCTCCTGGACGGAGGCCGGCAAAGGCTCCGGACCGGAAGGGATGCCGCGCGCCGCCTCGGCCTCCCCCGGACCGCCGGCGCGCTCGTACCCGCTACGGGGTGCCGGCAGATCGACCGACCCGTTCTCCAAATCCGGCAAGCCCTCCGCTCCCCCCTGCTTGAGCAGTCTCTGAACGCCCTTGATCGTATAGCAGTCGGTGTAGAGCAGATCGCGGATCCTACGAAGAAGCGCAACGTCTTCAGGACGATAGTAGCGGCGGCCGCCAGCGCGCTTGAGAGGCTTGATCTGGACGAACCTGCTCTCCCAGAATCTTAGAACATGCTGCGGCACGTCGAGCGCGTCCGCGACCTCGCTGATCGTTCGGAAGGCGGTCGGCGACTTGCCGCCGCGGCGTTTCGCCGCTTCCGAGATGTTCGAAGGTCGGGTCATCTTCGACATCCGCTAACAGGACGGTTCTTCGCGCCATCCCGCAAGGGCGGAGTTGACACGGGACTTCAATACGCCGGACGCACGAAACACGAGAACTTTACGAGGAAGAATAGGAACTTCCTCGCCGGTTTTCGGATTGCGCCCGATGCGGGGTCCCTTCTGGCGGACCGAAAAACTGCCGAAACGCGAGATCTTGACGGGTTCACCGCGGGCCAGCGCATCGGAGACCGCGCCCAGCACGGACTCCACGAGCTCGCCGGACTCGTTCCGGGACAGCCCCAGCTTCCGATACACAGCTTCGCCGAGCTCCGCGCGCGTGGTCGTTTCCGGCATCATCCCAGTTCCCCGGATGGAACGATCGCGCCAACCCTAGTGCCAGGCTGAAAGACTGTCAATTATCAAAGGGGTAGAGAATATCTCTGAAGTCGCGTCACGCACCGGGCGGAGGCCACCGCGCCACCGCCGGACGATCGCTACCAGCGGATCAGGCTCGCGCCCCAGGTGAAGCCGCCGCCCATCGCCTCCAGGAGGCAAAGATCTCCGGGCTTCAGCTTGTCGTCGCTCACGGCTTCGGCCAGAGCCAGCGGGATCGATGCCGCGGACGTGTTGGCATGGCGGTCCACGGTCAGCACGAATTTCGCCATGGGCAGGCCCAGCTTGTCGGCGGTCCGGCTCAGGATCCGCAGATTGGCCTGATGGGGTATCACCCAGTCGATATCCTCGGGGGACAGTCCGTTCGCGGCCAGCGCATCCTGGACCACCGAGGTCAGATTGGCGACGGCGTGGCGGAAGACGCTGCGGCCCGACATGCGGAGATGCCCGACGGTTTGGGTGCTCGACGGGCCACCGTCGACGAACAGCATGTCATGATACCTGCCGTCCGAGTGGAGATGGTTCGAGAGAACGCCGCGTCTCGGCGGGTTCCGTTCTTCCGCTTTCCCGCGCAGCACGACCGCGCCCGCCCCATCGCCAAACAACACGCAGGTCGCCCGGTCCGACCAGTCGAGAATCCGGGAGAAGGTCTCGGCACCGATCACCAGCGCGGTGGCCGCCTGGCCGAGACGGATGAAGTTGTCCGCCACGGTCAGCGCGTAGAGAAACCCGGTGCAGACCGCCTGCACGTCGAACGCCGCGCCCCGCGTGATGCCGAGTGCGCTCTGGACGCGAGTCGCCGTCGCCGGAAAGGTGTGATCGGGCGTCGCCGTCGCCAGGACGATCAGGTCGATTTCGGACGCATCGGTCCCGGATCGCTCGAGCGCCTGCCGCGCTGCCGCCGAGGCGAGATCGGACGTCTTCTCGCCCTCGGCGGCGAGCCTCCGTTCGCGGATCCCGGTCCGCTGAACGATCCAGGCGTCCGACGTGTCGACGCGTTCGGCCAGCTCCGCATTCGTGACGACTCGTTCGGGAAGATAGGCGCCGCATCCGGCAACGACGGACCGAAACGACATCAAGAGGTCGCCAGACGCGCTTCCAGCGGGCGGGCGGCGGCATTTCTCCGATCGAGCTCGGCGCTGATCTGCTCGTTATAGCCGTTCGCCGCCATGTCGACCGCGACGCCGATGGCGTTGGAGAAACCAAACGCGTCGGTGCTTCCGTGGCTTTTGACGACGACGCCGTTCAGGCCGAGGAACATCGCGCCGTTATAGCGCCTGGGATCGAGACGGGCGCGCAGCTTGTTCAGGCTTCGCCGCGCCAGCAGATAGCCGATCCGGGCGGCGATCGAGCTCTTGAAGGCCTTGCGCAGGAAGTCGGTGTAGAGGCGAACGGAGCCCTCGATCGTCTTGAGGGCGATATTGCCGGAGAACCCGTCCGATACGATCACGTCGACCGTTCCCTTCGCGATGTCGTCGCCTTCGACGAAGCCGTGAAACCGGAACCCGTGCATGCGCTCGCGCAGCCGGGCGGCGGCGCGGCGCAAATCGTCGTGACCCTTGACATCCTCGCTGCCGACATTGAGTAGGCCGACGCTGGGATCTCGGAGACCGAGCACCATGCGGGCGAACTCCGCCCCCATGACCGAGAACTGGATCAAATTGTTCGAATCGCATTCGACATTGGCACCGAGGTCCAGCATCACCGCTTCGCTTCGCTGGCTCGGAAACACGGCCGCGATCGCCGGCCTGTCGATATCCGGCAGCGTTTTGAGAACGAACTTGGCCATCGCCATCAGCGCCCCGGTGTTGCCGGCCGACACCACGCCCGCCGCATCGCCCGCGCGTACCGCGTCGATGGCCAAGCGCATGCTCGAGTTCCGGCCCTGACGAAGCGCTTGGGACGGCTTGTCGTCGCCGCCGACCGACTCTTCCGTATGCCGGATGAGGCTCGCGTTGCGCAGCTTGGGCATCCTGCGGAGCAACGGCACGATCCTGCGCTCGTCGCCAAACAGCCTGAACCGGACGCCCGGATAGCGCCGGCGCGCGATATTCGCGCCTTTCAGGACGATCTGCGGAGCGGCATCTCCCCCCATGGCGTCCAATGCTATCGTCAGCGGCGACGTCAACTCCGCGATCCTTCCGGCAGGCGGCGCATCAGGCCTCGCCGACCTCGATCACCTGACGGCCGTCATAATATCCGCAGGCGCCGCAGACATGGTGAGGCTGCTTGAGCTCGCCGCAATTCGTGCATTCGACATAGGGCGCCACGGGCAGCCGGTGATGGGCGCGACGCATGCCCCGGCGCGATTTCGATGTCTTTCTTTTGGGTACAGCCATGACGACCGCCTCCGATCCCTGTTTCGGCCCAAGGGCGATGCAGATAACTATCCGACTTGACGCCCATCGGCAAGCAGAGCCTTGCCGCGCCATCCGATCACGGCCGCTTTCTCCTCCGATCCGCGCCGGGCTCGACGAATGCGACCCGTCCGCCCGACAGGTCTTCGATCGACAGCCCCTCGACCGCCTCGATCGATGCGACAAGATAGACCGCCATCTCGGAGAGCGCGTAGGGTTCGGGGACGACCGTCCCGTAGAGGTTGCGCCGAAGCGCCGCGCGCAGGGCCGCCTCGCCTTCCGCGAGGCCGTTCGCATAGGCGGCGGTCCGACCGTAGAACGCCGCAATCATCGACTTGACCCGACTTCCGACGCCGAGATCGCCGGCCCCCATCTCGCGAAGATTGATATCCATGTCCTCGAACATGATATCGAACAGCGCCTGGGCGAGCTTCCCGCCCCGCCCCGGTTCGGCCTTGAGCCTGTGCATCAATACGAACGCGTGCAGGACGAGGAGCTCGAACCGGCCGTCGACGGTGTCGGGAATGCCGAAGCGCGTGTAGAATTCCGGGCGCCGCGCCTGCCTCACGAGCGCCGCGTAGAGGGCGGCGGAGGCGCTCCGGTCGGGATCAGCCGCGAACAGCCGCATCGAATCGGCCCGATGCCGCCGCCTTCCCGCGGCGGGCTGCAGCGTCGGGTCCCGCTATCCCGCGAATCCCGTTCCCGCTAGACTGGCCGCCGCTCGCACAGCAAAGCGGTCGGCCTCCGCGGAAATCGAACATATGACCATACATGTCAGCCTCTCCCGAACCGTCAAGACATCCCTGGCGGCCGCCGCGATCGGTTTTGCGACCGTCGCCGCCGCCTGTACGCAGGCACCGCAGACGCACGGCCAACTGCCGTTTCCAGAAACCGTCGAGGAAATCGAACCGGGCAGGCATACCGAGGAGGACATCGTGGAAAAGCTCGGATCGCCGTCGATCCGGGCGTCTTTCACTTCGGAACCGACTTGGTACTACATCGGAAAGCGCGTCGAGCAGCGCGCTTTCCTGGATCCCAGGATCCTCGAACATAAGGTGCTGGAGGTGCGCTTCGACGATCAGGGGAGCGTCGCGCGGGTCGGGTGGATCGATGCCGGAAAGCTTCCGAAGACGGCCCTGGTGAAACGGGAGACCGAGACGAAAGGCAGCGAGATGACCTTACTCCGGCAGCTGGTCGGGAACATCGGCCGGGTGCGTCCGCAAGGCGCCGTCGACAGCACCGGACCGTGAGAAGCCGCCGTTACGCCGCCAGAACGGCGAGCAGCAGCAGCGCGACGATGTTGATGATCTTGATCATCGGGTTGACGGCCGGACCGGTGGTGTCCTTGTAGGGGTCGCCGACGGTGTCGCCGGTGACGGCCGCCATGTGGGCGTCGGAACCCTTGCCGCCGTGGTTACCGTCCTCGATATATTTCTTGGCGTTGTCCCAGGCGCCGCCGCCCGATGTCATCGAGAGGGCGACGAAAATGCCGGTGACGATCGTTCCCAGAAGCATCGCCCCGACCGTCGTGAAGCCCGCTTCCGGCCCGCCGACGGCGTACATCACGAGATAGACGACGATCGGCGCTAGCACCGGCAGCAGCGACGGAAGGATCATCTCGCGAATCGCCGCCCGCGTCAGCAGATCGACTGCGCGACCGTATTCCGGCCGGCTGGTGCCGTCCATGATCCCGGGAATCTCGCGAAACTGCCGACGCACTTCCAGCACGACGGCCGCCCCGGCCCGGCCAACGGCCTTCATGCCCATCGATCCGAACAGATAGGGAAGCAGCCCCCCAAGGAACAGCCCGATCACGACGAAGGGGTCCGCCAGCTGGAACGTGATTCGCTGCGCGATCTCCGGAAAATAATATTGGAGATCCTGGGTATAGGCGGCGAACAGAACCAGCGCCGCCAGCCCGGCTGAGCCGATCGCATAACCCTTGGTGACCGCCTTGGTGGTATTGCCGACCGCGTCGAGGAGATCCGTATGCTTGCGGACGTCGTCGGGCAGATCGGCCATCTCGGCGATGCCACCGGCGTTGTCGGTGACCGGGCCGTAAGCGTCGAGCGCGACCACCATCCCCGCCAGCGCGAGCATGGTCGTCGCCGCCACGGCAATGCCGTAGAGCCCCGCGAAGAAATAGGAGAACAGGATGCCCGCACAGATCACCAGCACGGGGAGCGCCGTCGCCTCCAGCGAGACCGCGAGTCCTTGGATGACATTGGTCGCGTGCCCGGTCTCCGATGCTTTTGCGATGCTCCGGACCGGGCGATAGTCGGTCGAGGTGTAATACTCGGTAATCCAGACGATCAGCCCGGTGACGACGAGGCCCACCAGGCCGCAATAGAGCAGGTGAGCGGACGCGATCCGTTCCTCTCCCATCGTGAACTCGGTCGAGAAGCCGCCGAACAGAAAATAGATCGACAACGCGATCAGGATCGCCGAGACGATCGCGCTCGCGACGAAGCCCTTGTAAAGCGCCGACATGACGTCGCCGCTCTTGCCGAGACGCACGAAGAACGTGCCGGCGACCGAACCGAGGATGCAGACCGCCCCGATGACGAGCGGCAGGGCCATCATGAGCTCCTGCTCCTGCCCGGTGAAGAAGATGGCCCCCAGAAGCATGGTGGCGACCACGGTGACGGCATAGGTCTCGAAGAGATCCGCCGCCATTCCGGCGCAATCGCCGACATTGTCGCCGACATTGTCGGCGATGACTCCGGCGTTGCGGGGATCGTCCTCCGGGATGCCGGCCTCGATCTTGCCGACGAGGTCGGCGCCGACATCGGCTCCTTTGGTGAATATGCCGCCCCCCAGCCGAGCGAAGATGGAGATCAGCGAGGCGCCGAACCCGAGCGCGACAAGCGCCTCGAGGATGTGGCGCAGCCCCGCGGCATCGGCGGGATCGAAGATGTCGCGCAGGACGACATAATAGACTGCGACGCCGAGCAGCCCGAGCCCCACCACCAGCATGCCGGTGACCGCACCCGATTTGAACGCCACGTCGAGCGCCGGCTTGACGCCCCCGGTCCGCGCGGCGTTGGCGGTCCGGACATTGGCGCGGACCGAAACGTTCATGCCAATATAGCCGGCCGCTGCCGACAGGATCGCGCCGACGAAGTAGCCGATCGCCACATAGACGTTGAGGAGCAGACCGAGCAGGATCCCGACCACGACGCCGACGATTCCGATGGCGGTGTATTGGCGGTTCAGATACGCGTTGGCGCCTTCCTGAATCGCTTCGGCGATCTCGACCATCCGCTCCGTGCCTGGCGGTGCCGCAGCGATCGAACGGATCGCGTACAGCCCATAGAGGATCGCGACGACCCCGCAAACGGAGACTGCCCAATAGGTCATGCCCATCATGTCGGTTGACTCCCGCTCGAAACGGCCGAACGGCCGAACGCACCGCCGCTGCGCCCGGTTCCCGGGACGCGCCGCCCAGACCACCTCCGGCTCGGAAAGGCGCGCACACCATGCCAGAAGGCGATTCCGATGGCAATGGCGGATACCCCGTTACGTCAGCGGATACCCCGGCGCATCGAGAGCCTTCGCGACAGGTCCGGTCCTCTACCCCCTCGAAATCCGGGGCTCCAAGCCCGTGCCCCCATCGCATCCGGCTCCTCCCAAGGCGAAACCGTTCCGAAACCGGGGGAACACCCGGTACTCGGACCGGCCGGCTCGGTCCCAGGTGAAGGCCTCCGTGAATTGGCCGCATATGGGCGCCGGAATAGCCAGGCGTCGTAGCGCCCTCACGGGTCGGATCGCCGTCTCCTCGCGAAGCCGGTCGACCAATTTGTCGGTGACGACGGCCTCCCCGGCCGGGATGAGATCGGAACCGCGCGCACGCAATACGCTATTGCGGCCTGCCGGTCGTCGTTCTCAAGATGCGTGTCGACGCCGCGCTCCTTTCCGGCCCTCCCCGATTTTCGCAGATCGGATCGCTCGGATCGTCCCCGGCGCGTGCCGCCTATTGGTTGTATTTGCCGCCGTCGACGTTGAAGGTCTGTCCGGTCACGAAGTCGCTGTCCTCGCTCGCCAGGAACAACAGCATCCCGATCAGGTCTTCGGGCACCATGTCCCGCTTGATGGCGCGGGATTGCACGGTCGGTGCGCGGGCGACATGGAGATCGGGATGAGTCCGGACGCCTTCGCTCTCGGTCAGACCGGGAGCGATGCTGTTTACCATGATGTTCTTGTCGCCGAACTCGCGCGACGCCGAACGCGTGAAAGCGATGACTGCGCCCTTCGAGGCGACATAGTGAGCCAGACCCGGGCCGCCATAGTAGAAAATACCCGAACTTATATTTATGATCTTGCCGCGTCCGTTCCTGAGCATGCTGGGAACGACGGCCTTGGTGGTCTGCACGGTGCCGCGCACATTGACCGTCATGACCCGGTCCCACTCCTCGTTCGAGATCTGCATGATCGGAGTAAGTCTCAGCGCGGCGAAGAGCGCCGCATTGTTGACCAGGATTTCGATCGGCCCGAACGCCGATTCCGCCGCAGTGACGAGGTCTGAGAGCGATCCGTCATCGGTCACGTCGGCAATCCGTCCCATGGCCTCTCCGCCGGCGTTTTCTATCTCGTCGACCACGCGGGACGGATCGGAGATATCCGAAACGACGACCCGGGCGCCCTCCGCGGCGAGCGCTCTCGCATAGGTCTCGCCGATGCCCTGGGCGGCACCCGTTACGACCGCGACCTTCCCGTCAAGTCTGCTCATACCAGTCTCTCCTATGCTGTTTCGGCTGTCCTGTCACCCCGAACCCGGACATGGGCGCGGAGGCGGAGGTCGATCGTCATCATCCCAACATCGTATCGGGCAGAAACATTGCGATTCCCGGAAACGCGACCAACAACGCGATCATCACCGCCATCGCGAACCAGAACGGCCAGATTCCCCGGAATATCGTGCGCATCGGCACCTCCGGCGCGATCGACTTCACGACGAAGACGTTGATGCCGACAGGCGGCGAAATCATGCCCATTTCCAGGACGATCACGATGATGATCCCGAACCAGATCAGATCCCACTGGAGCTGGGTCGCGAGCGCCATCACCACCGGGATGGTGAGAACGAGCATCGCGATTCCCTCCAGGAAGGTGCCGAGAAACATATAGATCAGAATGACGACGATCAGCACGCCGATCTCGCCGATCGGCAGCGAGGTCAAGAAGATCACCATGTCGCCGGCGAGCCCCGTCAGCGACATGAAAGGAATGAAGACGAAGGCACCGATGATGATCAGAAAAACGGTCGCCGTCGCCTTCATGGTCTGCAGGACCACGGCGCGCAGCCGCCGGGCGTCGAGCGAACCTCGCCAGAGCGCGACGAGGAATGTCAGGAACGCGCCCACGGCGGAGGCCTCCACCGGGGTGAAGAAGCCGGTATACATCCCGCCGATCGTGATCCCGACCACGAGGAGGATCGGCACCGCGGCCCCGATCGAACGGCGGCGCTCGGTCGCTGTCGCGGGATCCGCGGCCGGCCCCTTCTCGGGACGCAGCCGAACGGTGATCCATACGGCACCGATGAAGAGCAGCGTAAGGACGATACCGGGCACGATGCCCGCCATGAACAGCCGGCCGACCGACTGGTCGGTCAGCACCGCGTAAATGATCATCCCGCCCGACGGAGGGATCAGAAAGCCCAAGGTGCCGCCTGCCGCGACCGCACCGGTCGACAGCTCCGGCGCATATTTGAACCGCTTCATTTCCGGCAGCGCCACGCGGCCCATCGTGACCGCCGAGGCCAGGGAGGATCCCGACAGCGCCGCGAATCCCGCACAAGCCGAAATCGTCGCCGAGGCGAGGCCACCGCGAAAATGACCGATCCAGCGATGCGCCGCGGTGAACAGATCGCGCGACATACCGGAAACGCCCGCGAGATTCCCCATCAGCACGAACATCGGGATGACCAGCAGGTTGAAGTTCGAGGCGACCTCGAACGCCTCGCCCGACAGGTTGGACATCGCCGTGTTCCAGCCTCGTGCCCAGGCCCGATCGCCGGCCATGCCGAGGCCGACAAAACGGTTCGCCTGGGCGCATAACGTGCCGAGCGTTCCGACGAGGATCATCGCCAGCGCGACCGGGAACCGAAGCGCCAGGAGCCCGAACAGGGCGAGCAGCCCGATCACCCCGATGAGCGACATGCTCACTGCGGTTCCTCGCCTAGGTCGGGCATCGGCGCGAGGCTCCGGCCGGCCAGCAACAGGATCAGATCGGCCACCAGGATCGCGACATAGAGCAGGATCATCGCGC
Source organism: Alphaproteobacteria bacterium (assembly GCA_963422565.1). Lineage (GTDB taxonomy): Bacteria > Pseudomonadota > Alphaproteobacteria > MPNO01 > MPNO01. The sequence goes on from OY730228.1 coordinate 427,940, forward strand.
CCATGGCAAAATAGAACGGTTCGTAGGAGATGAGCAGCTGCTGCGTGGCCTCCCCGAACTCGCGAGCCGATTCACCCGACATGAACAGCCGCCAGGCGAGGACCGCGACCAGAGGTATCGCGAGCAGCTTCATCGCGACCAGGGACCAACGCGCGAAGGCCTTGGACATCCAGGTCTCGAAAATCTCGATTTCGATATGCCCGCCGGAACGGCCGCCATAGGGGATGGCGACCGCGACGAGGATCACGAGGTTGAGGATCAGGATGTCTTCAGCGCCGACGATCGGGTCGTTGAGGAGCTTGCGCATCACGACGACGTTCCAGGTGGTCAGCAGGACCATGACGGCAAGCCCGATCCCGCCGACGAGGAACGTCAGCCACTCTACCCACAGATCCAGCCGCCGAAGCCAGCCGGGCCGGCCGGAGCCGGCATCCATGCGCGCGGATTCTCTACTTGTTGATCGCCTCGTAGATCTCGCGCGCATCCCCGATGCCGCGCTTCTCATAGTCCACGAACAACGCTTCCAGCCCGCGCCGGACCGCAGCATCCATCTTGGCCCGTTCCTCCGCGGAGACCTGAATCCATGCGACGCGCGCCATCTTGGGCGAGGTCTGCATCGCCTTCGCGGACCCTCGACCGGCAGCGTCGAAAGATTCCGCGCCCTTCAGCGACATCGTCAAGCCCGAGATGTCGTCGATGATCTTGCGATGTTCGCGTGACAGACCGCGATAGCGTTCCTTGTTCATCACGATGAACGTGGCCGCGAACTGGATCGGGACGTTGCCGACCACGAACTTCGCGACGTCCCAGAAGTTCCAGGGCGGGGTGATGTTGTTGAACGAGGCGTATGTCGCATCGATCGTGCCGGTCGAGAGTCCGGTGTACATCTGCGTGACCGGCATCTGCACCGGCACCGCCCCCATCGCCTTGACGATCGGGGTGGTCATCGCCGCATAGGGAACGAGCTTCGCCCCGCGCAACCCGTCCATGGTCGAGACATCCCGCGTCGCGGCGATCAGGTCGCCGGCGACCGTGAACACCCCCAGCACCTCGACGGCCTTGTATTCCTTGGCGAGATAGCGATCGTAGACCCTCCACAGCCGCTCGGTCGCCTCCCTGGCCGTCTTCGCCTTGCCCGGCGGGATGATCAGCATCGAGCGGGGGAACAGCGTGGCAGTGTAGGCTTGGATGCCGAAGGTGATGTCGGCAACCCCCTCGACCGCGCGTTTCCATTGCTGGACGGGTCCCGCGCCGAGCTGGCCGGCGGGAAAGACCTTTACGGTCAGGCCGCCGTTGGAGCGCCTCGCGATCTCCTCGCCGAACCAGGAGAACAGATTCTTGTTGATGTGGTGCTGCGGCGGCATGAAAGTAGCGACCGACAGCTCCTCGGCAGCCGATGGCGAACCCGCCAGCAGCGGCGCGACAACCAGGAACGCTTTGGCGATGCGGCGGCGCCTCGCGTTGGTCGACGGCTGGGCCATGAATTCCTCCCGATCTGCAGCTCTACGGTGCGTCGCTTGCGATAGCGGCGGCAGACGCCGCCGATTCGATCGCGAACAGGGAAATGTCCTAAGCCAAATCCAGGAAGATGGAAATGACGAAGTACTAATACAACATATAGGCCTCCCCTATATCTCGCGAGGCCGAGAACGCCTTTGCGTCGGGCGGTAGCCATCGGTACTCGCCGGATCGAAGCGACCTGTCGATATGTTGCCTTATCAAGTCGACAATCCGCCGCTCGGCCCCCGACAAGGTCTGCGCGCGCTTCGCGATCAAGTATAGTCGGCACCAGATGCTGGGCTGTTCGATGTCATGGCATCGCAGCTCGCCCCGCTCGATTTGCTTATGCATGAACAGATAAGGGCCGATAAAGCCCCGTTGCCCGTTGGCGACCAGCTCCTGGCGAAGCAATATCGAGCGAATTTGAAGCGACCTCGTCAGCGGTATGCCCAGTTCCTTGGCGGCACGCGGCGCGACGCTGTATTTGTCCAGGGCGAGCGGCAGGGTCGCGGCCAGCTTGAAGGGCACGCTGACCGGAAGATCTTCAAGGAGTGCCGGGCTGCCGATCAGGCACATCCGGTCGATATAGAGAGGCGTGGACTCGAACCGCTCGTCCTGTACCGGCGCGAACGACAAGGCGCAATCGATCTCGCCCCCGATCAAGGCGAGTGACAGGTTTTCGGTGAATTCGACGAGAATTGAAATTTCGAGATCGGGAACAAGCGATTCCGCAGCTTCCAATACGGTCGACATCATGGCGATGCCGATCGACGGGATGACGCCGATCCTGAGAGCCTGCCGAGGCGCGGTTCGCAGATGATCGACCGATTGTTCGGCGATTCCGAGGCGTCGCAGCACATCTTGAATGTGAGAGAAATAGATGGAGCCCGCCTCCGTAAGCTCCACGCCGCGCGAATGGCGCCGAAAAAGCCGGAGGCCCAGCTCCTCCTCGAGCTTCTTGATCTGCACGCCCAGCGTCGGCTGCGAGACGTTCAGCTTCACCGCCGCGGCGGTGAAGCTGCGCTGCTCGGCCACCTTGCAGAAATAGCGAAGTTGCCTCAGCTCCATGGATCGGAACCCGTCGCGGCGCTCGGCGTGTGCGGGGCGACCCAAGCTGCCCACAGCTATAGCTTCTGTCAATGGTCGGATACCTGCCGCGCGGCGGTGGCGGGCGCCGCGCGGCAGGCATAGACTCCGGGACGCAAGGAGGAGAACGCGGTCATGGTCGAGGCGAAACTCCCGCGGTTCGATACCCTGAGCCTTCATGCGGGCCAGCAGCCGGATCCGTCGACGGGCGCCCGGGCCGTGCCGATCTATCAGACGACATCCTACGTCTTTCCCGACTCCGACCACGCCGCGTCGCTGTTCAATCTGGAGCGTCCCGGCCACATCTATACGCGCATCTCGAACCCGACCAACGCCGTCTTCGAGGAACGCATGGCCGCCCTCGAGGGCGGGGTCGGTGCCGTGGCGACAGCGAGCGGACAGGCCGCCCTCCACCTGGCCGTCGCGACTCTGATGGGCGCGGGCGGGCATATCGTATCTTCGGCGTCGATCTACGGCGGCAGCCACAACCTGTTCGCCCACACGCTCCCGCGCTTCGGCATCGCCACCAGCTTCGTCGACCCGCGCGACAGCGCGGGCTTCGCCCGGGCGATCCGCCCGGAGACGCGGCTCGTCTTCGGCGAGACCCTCGGCAATCCGGGCCTCGAGATCATGGATTTCGAAGCGGTCGCGGCGATCGCGCATGACGCGGCGATCCCGTTGCTTATCGACAACACCTTCGCCACCCCGACCCTGTGCCGCCCTCTCGATCACGGCGCCGACCTCGTGGTTCATTCCGCGACCAAGTTCATCGGCGGCCACGGCGTCGCGATCGGCGGCGTGCTGGTCGATGGCGGTGTCTTCGATTGGCAGGCATCGGGCAAGTTCCCGACGCTGACTGCCCCTTATGCCGGTTATCACGGGATCGAGTTCGCGGCCGAGTTCGGCCCCGCCGCCTTCATCATGCGCGCGCGCGCCGAGGGGCTGCGCGACTTCGGAGCCTGCATGAGCCCGGCCAACGCGTTCTATCTCCTCCAGGGGTTGGAGACCCTACCGCTTCGGATGGCGCGCCATGTCGCCAACACCCGCGAAATCGTGGCCTTCCTCGCCGCGCATCCGGGCGTCGCCTGGGTGAGCTATCCGGAGCTCGCCGACCACCCCGACCATGACCGCGTCGAGCGTCTTCTGCCCGACGGCGCGGGTGCGGTGTTCTCCTTCGGGATTCGCGGCGGGCGCGCGGCAGGCCGCGTCTTCATCGAACGGTTGCGGCTCTTCTCCCACCTGGCGAATGTGGGCGATGCCAAGTCGCTGGTGATCCACCCGGCCAGCACGACCCATCAGCAGATGGACGACCTGGCGCTGCGCGCGGCGGGGGTCGGGGAAGACCTGGTCCGGCTCTCGATCGGCCTAGAAGATCCGGCCGATCTGATCGAGGACCTCGACCAGGCGCTTCGCGCCGCCGGCCGGGCCGTCATGCCGCGCGCGGCCGAATAGGCGCGTCATGGAATTCACGGTCGACGGCCGGAGAGTCTTCGCCGCGACCGGCGGGCGGAAATTCGATCCCGATCTGCCGACGATCCTGTTCGTTCACGGCGCCGCAAACGATCATTCGGTGTGGCACATGCCGGCGCGATTCTTCGCGCATCGCGGCTTCTCCGTCGCGGCCGTCGATCTGCCGGGGCATGGACGATCGGCCGGCGCCGCCCTTCCGTCCATCGCCGCGATGGCGTCCTGGATCGGTCGGGCGCAGGCGGCGCTCGGCGTCGCGCGAACCCATCTCGTCGGGCACAGCATGGGGGCGCTCGTCGCCCTCACGGCGGCGGCCTCGAAGCCGGCGGGCATCCGTCGCCTCGTTCTCGTCGGACCTGCCGCGGCGATGCCGGTGCACTCGGAGCTGCTGGCCGCGGCCCGGAACGGCGACCGCAAGGCGATCGACCTCATCATCTATTGGGGGTTGGACCACATGTCGCGAATCGGCGGGCGGGGAAGCCCGGGCATGTGGACGCCGGGCGCAGGCCGGCGGCTTCTCGAAAGCGCCGGCGACGGCGTTCTGGCGACCGATCTCGCAGCCTGCGCCGCTTTCGCCGAGGGCGAGGCCCTCGCCGGAGCCATCTCCGCCCCGAGTCTGCTCCTGCTCGGCGAACGGGATATGATGACCCCGGCCGCTGGCGGCCGGACGCTTGCCGGGGCGATACCCGAGTCGCGAACCGTGATCCTTCCGGGCTGCGGGCACATGATGCTCGCCGAACGGCCCAACGGGACGCTGGACGCGATACGGGACTTCCTGATTTCCTGAGCATGGGGGCCGGATCGGCGATGGATTTCACCCTCCCGCCCGAGATCGAAGACATGCGGCGACGCGTTCGCGCTTTCGTCGCCGCGCGCATCATGCCGCTCGAGACAGATCCCCGGAATTTCGGGCCGCACGAGAATATTCGCGAGGAGGTGCTGGAGGCCGTCCGCGGCGAGGTCCGGAAGGCCGGTCTCTGGGCGCTGCAGATGCCCACGGCGCGCGGCGGCGGCGGTCTGTCCGCGATCGGTCTCGCGGCCTGCTACGAGGAGATGAACCGCTCGATCTTCGGCCCCGTCTGCTTCAACAGCGCCGCGCCCGACGACGGCAACATGATCGTGCTCGAGAAGGTCGCGACCGAGGCGCAGAAGGAACGCTGGCTGCAACCGATCGTCGACGGCAGGCTGCGCTCGGCCTTCGCCATGACCGAGCCGATGCCCGGGGCCGGTTCCGACCCCTCCGCGATGCGGACCACCGCGACCAGGAAGAGCAATCGCTGGATCGTTCACGGGCGCAAGTGGTTCATCACCGGTGCCGCTGGCGCGCAGCATTTCCTGCTCGTCGCGCGGACGTCCGACGACCGGCGCAGAGGCCTCACCGCCTTCGCCTTCGATGCCGGCCAGCCGGGTTGGAAGATCGTTCGGCGGATCCCGATCATGGGTCCGGAGGAGCATGGCGGCCATTGCGAGCTGCTCTTCGAAGGATTGGAAATTCCGGACGAGAACCGGCTGATGGAGGTTGGCGACGGACTCAAATTCACCCAGATTCGGCTGGGGACCGCGCGCTTGACCCACTGCATGCGCTGGACCGGCCTCGCCAAGCGCGCGCTCGAAGAATGCTTCGGCTATGTGCGCGATCGGGAGAGCTTCGGTGCGGCGCTGGCCGATCACGAGGGGGTCCAATGGATGCTCGGCGAAGCGGCGATGCAGGTCGATATCGGGCGCCTGCTGACGATGCGGGCGGCGGCGAAGCTGGACAGCGGGGATTTCGCGCGCAAGGAGGTCTCGATGGCGAAAATCGCCGTCTCCGAGGCGCTGCACAAGGCCGTCGACACATCGATCCAGCTTCTCGGCGCGCGGGGCTACTCGAAGGACACGGTGCTCGAATGGATCTACCGCTACGCCCGGCAAGGCCGCCTCGTCGACGGCGCGTCGGAGGTGCACAAGATGGTGCTGTCCCGCCATCTCCTGGATGACGGGCTCGAATTCTGGCGCTGGAATTGACCGCCCTCGCGCGTTTCGTCGCCGACGCCGCAGGCGCGCGAAGCGCGGTCGTCGAGCGCGATTCGCTGATGGGCGGGGGCGCGATCCAGGAGAATCGCGCCCTCGACCTGCGCATCTCCGGCGGTCCTTTTCATGGCCGTCATGCCTTCGTCCTGCGGACCGAAGCCCGCGCGCCGGTACCGCCGAGCCGGCCGATCGCGGAGCAGTTCGCCATCCTCCGGGTGGCGCGGGCGGCCGGGGTCTCCGCCCCGGAACCCCTCTGGCTCTGCGAGGACCGTGCGGTGATCGGACGGCCGTTCTATCTCATGGGACGAGTCGAGGGTCATGCGCTCGGCACGCGCGTGGTGAGAAGCGGCCCTCATCCGGAGCTGGCCGCGGCTCTTGGCGCCGAGCTGGCGCGGATCCACGCCGTCGCGCCGCCCTGCCCCGATCTCGCATTCTTCGGCCCTCCACCTGCCTCCCCGGCGCTCGCCGCCGTCGCGACCTATCGCGGCTATCTCGATGCCGAGCCGCGGCCCCATCCGGCCGTCGAATGGGGGCTTCGCTGGCTCGAGCGGCATGCGCCGGCCAGCCGGGAGATCGTCTTCACCCATCACGATTTCCGGACGGGCAATTACTTGGTCGACAAGGGCGCGCTCGCGGCAGTGCTCGATTGGGAGTTCGCCGGCTGGTCCGATCCGATGGAGGACATCGCGTGGTTTTGCGCGCGCTGCTGGAGGTTCTGCGCCCCGACGCGCGAAGCCGGCGGCATCGCCGATCGGGCGCCGTTCTACCAAGCCTACGAACGGGCGGCCGGGCGCGAAATCGACCCCGAGGCGATCCGTTACTGGGAGGTCATGGCCCATGTCCGCTGGGCCGTGATCGCGATCCAACAGGCCGGACGCCATCTGTCCGGCAGACAGCCCGATCTCGAGCTTGCGCTGATCGGCCGAAAGGTCGCCGAGCTCGAGCACGAGATTCTCGCGATGACCGGGCCCGGTTAGACCATGCGCGACCATCCGACCGTCGTGGACCTGCTCGCGACCGCCCGCCGGACCCTGATGGAGCGCCTGCTGCCCGACCTCCCCGCAGAACGGCGCTACGGCGCTCATCTGATCGGTGCGGCGCTGGCGATCGCGGTTCGAGAGCTGGAGGCGGGCGGCGACGGCGAGGAGCGCGAACGGAGGGCGCTCGCCCGACTTCTCGACGGCGACGGCGGTCTCGAGGACCTCAACCGTCAGCTGGCGGCGGAGATCCGGGCGGGCCGACACGACACCGATCCCGCGGCCGTCCACCGTCTCCTCGTCGCCGCGACGCGATCGAAGCTCCTGGAGAACAACCCCGCCTATCTCGAACCGCATGACGGTTCGGCGGCCGAGAGACATCGATAACGGACCGCCCGAGTTCCCCACCTTCACCGGATTGTCGTATGGAGAGAGCTGTGTTCGACTTCCTGTTCCCTACCCATCCCTTCGGATCGCAGACCCTTCGCCTCGCCGCCGAGGCCCAGCAGGGCGGCGGCGACCTGTTCGATATCGCGCGCACCTGCCGCGAGATCGCCGAGGGAGACCATGCGAGCTGGGAACGAGGCTGGATCCGGCTCGCGGAGCGGATCGAGGCCAAGGCCCGCGAAGCGCTCGCGCGAGGGCGGCGCATCACGGCGCGCAAGCATTTCTTTCAGGCCAGCCAATATTGGCGGATGTCGGACGTGTTCCTCGGGATCGACCGAGAGAGCGACCGGGCGGATCGGTTCCGCAAGGCGCAATCCTGCTTCCGCGAGGCCGCCCGGCTGCACAGCCCGCCGATCGAGGTCATCGAAGTCCACTGCGGCGGCGACGTCTATGACGGGTATTTCTGCCACCCGGTCGATCCCGGCCCCGGCGAGTGGCCGGCGGTCCTGTTCCTCGGCGGCGCCGATGCCTATGCGGAAGAAATCTATTTCAGCGGGCGGCAGCTCACGGAGCGCGGCTGGGCGATGCTGCTGGTCGATACGCCGGGCCGAGGCTCCTCGATGTATCTCAAGGGTATACCGACGCGGCCGGACTACGAGGTGCCGGGAACGGCCGCCATCGACTATCTCGCCGGGCGCCCCGAGATCGATGCGGAGCGCATCGGATTGATGGGAATCAGCATGGCCGGCTATTACGCCCCGCGGGTCGCGGCGTTCGATTCGCGGATCAAGGCTCTGGTCGGCTGGTGCGGATGCTACAGCCTGCTGACCGACATCTACGATCATTACGAGGGGCTGCGCCCGACGCTCCGCCGTCTTCTCGGCGGCGTCGGCGATGTCGAAGCGCGGCGCCGGCTCGAGGAGTTCACCATGGAGGGGATCGCCGGCAACATCCGCTGTCCGACGCTGATCAGCCATGCCGCCCCGGACCGGCTGATGGCGGTCGCGGGGGCGAAGCGGCTGTTCTCGGAAATCGGCGCGGCGGACAAGACGCTCGCGATCTTCGACGACCCGCGACTCGGCGGCGTGGCCCATTGCAGCCACGACGCCTGGGCGCACAACATCCCGATGATGCTCGACTGGCTCGAGGAAAGGCTGTGAGCCCGGCCGGCAATTCTCGTTCCGGCGTCCCGGCAGCCGGCCTCCGTCGGCATCGCGGCCCGCACCGTCACCCGTTTCTCGAGAACGAATCTCCCAGCCCGGCCCGCCCCCTCGGGGAGGGTACGGCGTGAACCCCTCCCCTCGAGGGAGGGGGCAGGAGGAAGGATCTTCCGGCCTGCCGGTCTTGGTGCCCAAAACGACAACTGCCGTTTCCGGACCGCGGCGAACGGATATGCTGTCTCAGTCATGACGAGCGTCCCGGATACGACAGGACGGCCGGCGGACCCGGTGATTACCGAGCTCGTCCGCAACGGCGTCATAGCGGTGAGCGAAGAGATGAAGACGAATCTCATGCGCACCGCCTACAACATGATCATCTACGAGGCGCTCGACTTCACGGTCGGGCTGTTCACCCCCGAAGGCGAGACCATCTCGATCGGGCTCGGGCTGCCGATGTTCATCCGGGGCATGGCCGAGACGCTGCGGGCCAAGCTCGCCCATTTCGGCCCGGACGGGATCTCGCCGGGCGACATATTGATGACCAACGACGCCTATATCACGGGCAGCCATCTCAACCACATAACCCTCAGCCTGCCGATCTTCCACGAGGGAGAGCTGGCGGCCTTCGCCTGCTGCATGGCGCACTGGCTGGATATCGGCGGCACGCTCCAGGGCATCACCACCGACATCTACTCCGAGGGGCTGCAGCTCCCGATCCTCAAGCTCCAGAAGGGCGGCGTCCTGGATCGGGACCTGCTCGACATCGTCGCCATGAACGTCCGCATGCCCGAGCGCGCGCTCGGCGATCTTCGCGCGCAGATCACCGCCGTCAGGACGGGCGAGCGGGGCTATCTCGGACTCGTCGCCCGCTACGGCCGGGACCGGGTCGGAGCCGCGGTCGGGACCATCATGGACCAGTCTGAGCGGGCCGCCCGCGCCAGAACCCGAACGATTCCCGACGGCGTCTACGAGGCCGAGGCCTTCATGGACGACGACGGCATCGAGACCGGCAAGCCCGTTCCGATCGCTGTCCGGGTCACGGTCGCCGACGACGCCATGACCGTCGACCTCAGCAACGTGTCGGAGCAGGTCCGCGGCTTCTACAACTCCGGCGTCACCACCGCCTACGCCTGCGCCCAGGTCGCATACAAATGCATCACCTCGCCCACCGACTATCCGATCAACGACGGGAGTTTCCGCCCGCTCGCCACCGTCATCCCGCCGGGGCGCATCGTCAGCGCCCGCAAACCGGCCGCGATGCGGAGCTGGATGACGTTTCCGATGACCATCGTCGACGCGATCTTCAAGGCGCTCGCCCCGGCGATCCCCGACCGGGTCGCCGCGGGCCATCACGCCGATCTGGTCATGGGGCGCTTCAACGGGATCGACCCCCGGCAGTCCAAGCTGTATATTGGCGCGATCGGCCCCACCGGCGGCGGCTGGGGCGCCAAGCATGACGAGGACGGGGTAAGCGCGACCGTCTGCCTCAACGACGGCGACACCCATAACAGCCCGTCGGAGTTGATGGAGGTGAACTACCCCATCGTGATCGAGCGGCATGCCCTGATCCCGGACTCCGGCGGCGCCGGCCGCCATCGCGGCGGGCTCGGGATCGAATATGTGGTTCGGGCCCGCGCGCCGATCAATTTCAATAGCCAGATCGACCGCGCCAACTGCGCGCCCTGGGGGCTGGAGGGCGGGCGCGGCGGCAAGGGCAACCGGATCGCGCTTCGGGTGGGTGGCGCTCCGGCACCCGAGTTCTCCAACGCCAAGCTGTTCTGGCAGCGCGTCGAGGAGGGCGACGCCTTCATCGTCAACTCGGGCGGCGGCGGCGGTTTCGGCTCGCCGCTCGAACGACCGGCCGAGAAAGTTCGCGAGGACGTTCGCCAGGGCTATGTCACCCCGGAGTCGGCGCGCGCGCTCTACGGCGTGGCCATGGACCCGGAGACGCTGGAAATCGACCGGCAGGCGACGCTCCGCATCCGCGAAGCGATGGCCGCGCTGGCCGGACACGGGTTGGGCGGAGAGTGATGGGATTCGAGGTCGTCGACGTGCCCGGGCTGCCGACACCGGGACAGTTCAGCCATGTGGTCAAGAAAGGCAACATGGTCTTCATCTCCGGGCAGACCGCCCCGGAGGAGGCGGATGCCGGCAATCTCGACGCCTACGCCCAAGCGCGCCGCATCTACCAGTATCTGCGCCTGGCGGTCGAGGCGGCCGGCGGCTCGATGGCGGATATCGTCAAGGTCAACAGCTACGCGACCGACGGGAGCCAGCTCGATGCGCTGCGCTCCTTGCGCGCCGAGTTCTTCGATCGGCCCTTCCCCGCCGCCACCACCGTCGTCGTCCATGCGCTGGCGCGGCGCGAACTGGTGATGGAGATCGAAGCGGTCGCCATCCTCGACGACTGAGCACGGCGGCGCATGACCCGGAACGGCCTGCTGTTTCTGTCCTATGAGGATACCCTGGCCCTGCTCGACGCCGGCGAGGCACTCGCGATCTGCGAGGATGTCTACCGGATGCACGCGCGCGGCACTGTCGACTGGACCACCCCGCCGAGCCTCCGCCTCGATGACGACCGCTTCCACCACCACTGGCATGTCAAGGGCGCGCTGCTCAACGAGGTCCCGATCTCGGGGGTCAGGCTCTACAGCTATTATGAGGACGGCGAGCGCTCGACCGTCGGCGGGCTCGACGCCACCCGCTATGTCGTGCTCAGCGACCCGCGCAGCTCGACCGCGCTCGCCATCGTCGACGAGCACTGGACCTATGCGATCCGCAGCGCGGCCGCGGCCTGCCTCGCCTGCAAGTGGATGGCGAAGACGGAGCCCCGGATATTGGGGCTGGTCGGCGTCGGCACCATGGGAACGGCGGCGCTCGAATGCCTGCGGCGGATGTACCGATTCCGGGAGATTCGCTGTACCTCGCGGCGGCCGGAGACCCGCGCGGCGTTCGCGAGAAAATGGTCGGAGAGGCTCGGAATCCCCGTCATCCCGGTCGCCACGCCCGAGGACGCCGTAAGAGGGGCGGACATCGCCGTCGGGGGAACCACCTCTACCGACATCGTGAGCCGCGAACCCTGGCTCGCGCCGGGCTGCACCTTCATCTCGCTCGCGCGGCGCGAGCTCGACCCGGCCGGCTGGCCGAAGATGGACAAGATCGTCGTCGACGACTTCGAGACCAACATGCTGACGCCCGAGTTCCGGAGGACGGTCGCCGACGGGCTGCTCGCCCGCACGAGCCTGCACGCCGAGATCCCGGACCTGGCGTCGGGCCGGATCGGCAAGCGCGAGCATGAAGACGAGCGCGTGCTGATCCACACCGCGGGGCTGGTCTCCCAGGACATCGCGATCTGCCATTTCGTTTACCGCAAGGCCCTCGAGGCCGATGCGGGAACGCATCTGCCGCTGCCGTATTCGACGCCCGGCAAGGACCGAACACCGACCTTCGAGACGCCGGCCGAGGCCGACCGATGTTGACCCTCTACCATGCCCATCACTCGACCTGCAGCCAGAAGGTCAGGCTGTGCCTGGCCGAGAAGGGGCTCGACTTCGAGAGCCGCCTGCTCGACCTCGCCGCACGGGACCAGCTGGCCCCGGACTATCTGGAGATCAACCCCAACGGCGTCGTGCCGACTCTGCTCCATGACGGGCAGGCAATCCTGGATTCGAGCGTGATCTGCGAGTATCTGGACGATGTCTTCGCCGATCCGCCGCTGGCTCCGGCAGCTCCGGTCGAACGGGCACGGATGCGCGCTTGGCTACGCTATCTGGAGGAGGTGCCGACCGCGGCCGTGCGCTACCCTTCCTTCAACATGGCGTTCCTGCCGCGCTTCGCCGGGCTCGACGACGAACGCTTCCTCCGGGAACAGGCCGATGTCCGGCCGCTCAGGAAGCAGTTCTACCGGCGTATGACGCGGCGCGGCTTCAAGGAAGCGGACATCGAGGCCGCGCTCGATCAGATCGTCCAGGCGGCCGCGCGCATGGACCGCGCGTTGGCGTCGGGTCCCTGGCTGGTCGGCGACGCCTACTCGCTCGCAGATATCGTCGCCGCACCGTCGCTGGACCGCATGGCCGATCTCGGCCTTTCCCATCTGTGGGACCGGGATTTCCCGCGCGTTGCCGACTGGTTCGAACGAATCCGGAACCGCCCCGCCTACGCGGCCGCGTTCTATCCCGGTTCCCGTTTGACCGAAACGCTGGACATCGTCCCCCGGCCGCGCGAGGCGGGCGGCAACGTCTGATTCGCCAATAGACGTCAACTCGTTTGGCGTGTTTGGAGGACAAGGGTCTCCCCCTCAAGGGGGAAGGGAGAGGGGTACCTTCCCGGCCCGGCCCCCGATTCAAAGCAGCATGGTCAGGACGACAAGGCGACCACAAGCGCGCTCGCATTGTGGCGCATCATATCGAGGTAGGTCGGGGCGTCGCCGGCGGGGCCGGACAGCGCGCCGGGATAGAGCGTGCCGCCGATGACCGCGCCGGTCTCGTCCGCGATCCGCTTCAGCAGGCGCGCATCCGCGACGTTCTCGACGAAGACCGCGGGAATCCTCAACGCGCGGATCCGCTCGATGAGGCGCGCAACGTCTCGCGCAGAGGCTTCCGCCTCCGTGCTCATTCCCTGGGGCGCCAGAAAGGCGAGTCCGTAGGCGCGCCCGAAATAGCGGAAGGCGTCATGCGAGGTGATGATCGTGCGACGATCCGCGGGCAGTCCGGCGATCCGCATGCGGATGTCGGCATCGAGCGCCGCAATCTCCGCGGCATAGGCGGCCCTGTTCCGCTCGTAGACGGCCGCGTTCGCGGGATCGGCCTCGGTGAGCGCCGCAGCGATATTGTCGACATAGATCAGCGCGTTCCGGAGATCCTGCCAGGCGTGCGGATCGAACGCGCCGTGACGATGGTCGGCATCGGCGCGATGCTCGTCTTTTTCGTCGTCGTGTTTTCGGTCGTGGTGTTCGCGGTCTCGATGACCGTCCCCGCGGTCATGATGCGCACCGCGTTCCGCCCCCTCATGCTCCTCGTCGTCTTCTCCGTGAAGTGGCTCGATCCCGGCAGTCGCGACCACGCGCGTTCCGCGAAAGCTCGAAGCCTTGACGAGCCGGTCGAGCCAACCCTCGAAATCGAGCCCGTTGACGACCAGCAGCCGCGCCTCGCTCACGGCGCGGGCATCCGCCGGGGTGGGCTGGTAGACATGGGTGTCGCCATCGGGTCCGACGAGCGTCTGGACCGAGACCCGGTCGCCGCCGACCCGCGCGACCATGTCGCCCAGGATCGAGAACGTGGCGACGACGGGTATCGGCGCCTCCGCCCGAACGGCCGGGGAAGCCGAAACTCCGGCGGCCAGCGCGACGCCGGCAACGCCGATCATGAACCGAAAACGCATGTCCGATCTCCTTCAAGCTCTGAAATGGGGCCGCAGGCGATAGCGCGTGACGAGCCCGCCGACGGGTCCCAGTACCACCGACAGCCCGTAGGCGGCACCTGCCATCAGAATGATGGCGGGGCCGGATGCGAGACCGTAATGGTAGGAAAGAAGCAGGCCCGTCACGCTGGCGGCGACCGCGACGACGATGGCGGCGAGCATCAGCCCGCCGACGCTGGTCGCCCAGAAACGGCTCGCCGCCGCCGGCACGATCATGCTGCCCACGGCGAGCAACGTGCCCAGCGCATGAAAGCCGGCGACCAGATTCAACACGACGAGGGCGAGGAAGGCGAAATGGACGATCGCGCTGAGCCCGCTGACCGACCGCAGAAACTGCGGATCCGCGCATTCCAGAACGAGTGGACGAAAGAGAACCGCAAGCATGAAGAGCGAAAGGCTCGCGATCGCGCAGACCAGGATCAACGTCGCATCGTCCAGCGCCAGCACGGTGCCGAAAAGGACCCGCATCAGATCGACATTGCTGCCGCGGGTCGACACGATGAGCACGCCGGCCGCCAGAGAGATCAGATAGAAGGCCGCAAGGCTCGCATCCTCGCGCAGCATCGTCGTCCGGGTCACGAAGCCGGCGAGCAGAGCGACGGCAAGGCCCGCGATCAGACCGCCGAGCGTCATCGCGCCGAGGGACAGCCCGGCGATCAGATAGCCGATAGCCGCGCCCGGAAGGATCGCGTGCGCCATGGCGTCGCCGGTCAGGCTCATCCTGCGAAGCATCAGGAAGACGCCGACGGGGGTGGCGCCAACCGAGATCGCGATGCTGCCGACCAGCGCCCGCCGCATGAAACCGTATTCCGCCAACGGCTGGAGCAGGGCGTCCCAGATCACGCCGCCCTCCGTTCGCAGATCGCGGCGCTCTCGTCGAAGGCATCGCACATTCGGCGGGCGCGCGACAGGTTCTCGGGCGTCAGCACGCGCTCGGTGGCGCCGTGCTCGACGAGATCGCGCGCGAGCAGCATCGTCTCCGGGAAGTGGCCGCGTACCGCGTCGAAATCGTGCAGCACCGCCAGGATCGTCCGCCCTTCGCCGTGCCAGCGCTCGACGATCCCGATCAGATCGGCGGCGGTCCGCGAATCGATCGCGGTGAACGGCTCGTCGAGCAGCACGAGATTCGCGTCCTGGAGGAGAACGCGGGCGAACAGCGCGCGCTGCATCTGTCCGCCCGACAGCGACCCGATCGGTCGGCCTTCGAAGCCGGACAGCCCGACGGCCAAGAGCGCCTCCCCGACACGCAGTTCATGCGCCCTGCTCAACCCGCCGAAGGCCCCGATCTCGGCCCATAGCCCCATCGCGACCAGGTCGGAGACCGTCATCGGGAAGGAGCGGTCGATGTCCGATTCCTGCGGTAGGTAGGCGATGCCGCGCTCGGCCGCCCGCCCCGTCTGAATCCGGCCTTCCAACGGCGCGAGGGCGCCGACGATCCCCTTCAGGAGAGTCGATTTCCCCGCTCCGTTCGGCCCGACGATCGCGGTCAGGCTGCCGTCGACGATCTCGGCGTCCAGATGATGGACCGCCGGGTGCCGGTCATAGCCCAGCGTGAGGTTCGTGAAGGCGAGCGCGGACGTCATCAGCCGGCCAGCGCTCCGATCGCCCAGAAGAATCCGAGCCAGAGAGCCGCGGCGATCAGCGCCGCACCCGCCATCCGCCTGCCCGCCCCAACGGTGACGAGTCCCAATGTCCGACTCCGATCGGCGCGGCGGCCGCTCATCGCGTCGCGCCGCTGCAGCCGCCGCACAGGCCATGGACCTCGATGACGTGGCGCGACGGGCGGAAACCGGATCGCCCGGCCAGGGCCGAGAGATCGCGAACGATTCCGCGATCGACATGTTCCTCCACGCCGCCGCAATCGTCGCAGATCGATAACAACGCCCCCTGGCCGTGCTCTTCGCGCTGGCAGGCGACGAAGGCGTTGATCGACTCGATCCTGTGCGCCCGCCCCCGATCGATCAACGCCGCCAACGCCCGATAGATCGTGGGCGGCGCGATCCTCGCCCCTTCCCCGCCAAGCCGCGCGAGGATCTCGTAGGCGGTGAGCGGCCCCGCCCGACGCTTCAGCAAAGCCAGGATTTCGGCCTGCGTTTCGGCGCTCCGCTTGCGCAAAATCCCGCGCCTCCGGCGACAACGATATTTTATACTGTAACAGAACAGGTGTCGGGCACAAGCGCATCTCCTTGCTCGTCCCGTTCTCCGGCATGGCTTTCCGGGACGCCGTCTAGAACTCTGCGGCGAGTTGGAGGGTGATGGTGCTGGCCGCCTCCCCCGTGCCGCCCGAGTCCGTGCCGTAATCCCTGTCGCGGGTCCATTCGATGCCGAGCCCGACCCCCTCGAGGAGTTCCAGCGCGACCCCGAAGAGAATGCGGCTCTTCGGCAGGTCGAGGGCGAGCGCTTCGGTCGTTCCCTGATAGCCGGCGGAGATCGTCGCCGGCCTTCCCACCATCATGTCGAGCGCATAAGACGCCTCGACCATCCAGGCCGCAGGCTCCGCACCCTGGCCATCGAACGCGACGGCGTCCACCGCGAAGGCTTCCGTCGCGGCCACATATTCGCCGAGAAAGGAAAACCCGCCATGGCTCAGCTCGAGGCTCGCCGCCCAGCCGGACACCCGCGCGGCCACGCTGTTTCCTTCCCCGAGAGCATCGGCGATCGCGTCCTGGAGAGTGTCCGAATCCCCGAGATCGCCGATATAGGAGACTCCCATCCCCAAACCGAAGTCGCCATGCTCCATGGAATAGCCCAGCGCGGCACCGTAACCGGCGACGACATCGTCGCCGCCGATGTCGCTGTCGCCGTTGAAGGCGAACGCCGAACCCGCCAGCCCGCCGGACGAGAACCGGGCCGTCAGGGCGATCTCCTTGGCCTCTCCGAGATCGCTCGTCAGGGGACTGGCAATGAAGTTGGAATCGAACATGCCGAAGGGCAGAGTCTGCTTGCCGGCGACGAGGGCAAAGGCATCCTCTTCCAGACCGATCGTGACGGTCGCGGCATCGACCTCGACAGCGTCGTCGTCGTTCTTGGCCAGCGTGATCTCTCCATGCGCCATATCGTGGATCCGGGCGGAGACGACGAGTTCGGCGGTCGCCAGATCGATGTCGGAGGTCGACTCGCCCGCATAGTCCTCGACCTGCGTCGCCTCGATCTCGACGGTGCCGCCGATCTCGATCCTGTCGAACCAGGACGGCCCCCTATCGGCCGCCTCCGTTTGCGCGAGGACATCGCCATGCCAGAAGGCAGCCAAGACGAGGGCCGCCGCGAGGGTTCTGGAATTCATCCGTTCGCTCCTTCGCTTCAAGGGTCGAGCCGACCGATCGCAGCAGACGGACATCTAGCCGTCCGTCGCGCGATCACCGCGGCTCGATTGATGTTATATTATAACATAAGATTTGTGAATGCAAGCGGGTTTTCCGCCGCTCGTCATCGCCTGGATGACGAGGCTTGGGAAGATTCGCGACCGCCCGCTCCCGTTCGCCGTCAGCTGGGCACGGCGCGGCGCCGGATCTCCTCGGCGTAGATGTCCTCGTCCACGAAGCCGATCGGCCCGGGTCTGCCGGTGCCGATCATGACCTGCATCAGGACATCCTCCTCGCCGTGATTGTGGAACCCGTGGGGAACGCCCGCCGGGCAGGAGACGACATCGTAGGGGCCGAGCTCCGCCGAAGCCCGGCGTCCCCGCTCGTCCTGAAAGAAGACCGTCAATCGCCCCTTGAGCACGAAGAACGCCTCCTCGACCTCGTGGGTATGGGCCGAGCCGCCCTGCCCCGGCGGCAGGACCAGGATCGACAGGGTGAACCCGCCCGCCGGGACCGCATTCGGATCGTCCTTTCCCGAACCGCCGCCGCCGATCAGCCGGTACTGGCCGCGCCGCCTGCCCTCGATCCGCGAATCCGCGAAGGCGTCCCAGTCGGGCGTCGCGGCAGCGAAACGAACGACACGGCTCCGCGCCAGCGCGTCGATCGAGACGCCCGCGAGATCGTGGGGAATCTCATGTACGACCCGGTCCATCGATCGGCTCCGTCCGCTGCCTCGCCGCCGAGATGGTGGCCGAGGCGGAACGGCGATGCAACTCCGCATGAGCGATCTCGTCGGGATCTTGTCGGTCGGCGACGACCGTCCTAGATGGGCTGCAGGGCGACGCCGCCCCTCCACAGCCGCGAGGATAGCCGCATGGCCGAGACCGCCGCGATCGATACCGTCGACGCCCCCCTGACCTATGTGGTTGACACCGGCGAGAAGCCGGTCAACGAGACGATGGAGGCGGGCAACATGGCGCGCCAACGGACCGGCCGCTATCAGCGGCACGAGATGACGATCCGCAACGGCCGGCCGATCCGCGACCGCTTCTCCCTGGAGACCGCCGGCTTCGTCTTCGTCGATCACCCGACCTCGGTCGAGAGCTTCTACGATCCCGAGGAGATCCGGTCTGTCTACTACCCGGAGGTGGAGCGCCTCATCAAAGAACAGATTTCGGCGAGGCGGGTGCTGATCTTCGATCACACGCTGCGCTCCGGCGACGAGGGCACCCGGCAGACGCGCAAGGTCCGCGAGCCGGTGAAATCGGTCCATAACGACTACACCGAATGGTCGGGGCCTCAGCGCGTCCGCGACCTGCTGCCCGACGAGGCCGACGAGCTGCTCGCCGGGCGCTTCGCCATCGTCCAGGTCTGGCGGGCGATCAACCGGCCGATCGAGTCGGACCCGTTGGCGATCGCCGATGCCCGCAGCCTCGACGGCGCGGACCTCGTGGCCTCGGAGCGGCGTTACCCCCACCGCGTCGGCGAGACCTATCAGATCGCCCACAACCCGGCGCATGAGTGGTACTATTTCCCGCGCATGACCCGCGATGAAGCGATCGTCTTCAAGGTCTACGATTCGGAGACCGACGGGCGGGCCCGGTTCACCGCCCACACCTCGTTCGACGACCCCAATGTCCCCGCAGGCGCGGCGGCGCGGGAGAGCATCGAGGTGCGGACGATCGCGTTCTTCTGAGCCGCGGACGCGCGGCCGGCCGTACCGGCCGGCCCCATCGGCTCGATCGACCACCGGGGCGACGATCGGTCGCATCGGCGGCCGTTCGTGGCGATGCCGGTCCTGGAGGCGGGCGGGTTCGCCGTCTCCGTTCCGCGCTCGCGCAGGCTCGGGCTATAGTCCGGTGTCGTCGGGGAACGGACAATGGCGGGGGCTTCCGGCATGACGAGACGGGATCGGGTCGATGTCCATCATCATGTCCTGCCGGGCTTCTTCCGCGAGGCCCAGACCGCCGGCGGATACCCGTCCACCGCCTACCGCCCCTTCCCCGACTGGTCGCCCGAGATGTCGCTCGCCCTGATGGACCGGCTCGGGATCGCGACCGCGATTCTCTCCTTCTCCGCCCCCGGGATCCATTACGGGAACCGCGCGGAAACCGCCGCCCTCGCACGGCGCTGCAACGACTATCTGGCCGAGCTGATCGATGCCCATCCCGGCCGTTTCGGGGCCTTCGCGAGCCTACCCTTCCCCGATGCGGACGACTGTCTCGAAGAGATTTCACGCAGCCTGGATATGCTCGGCCTCGACGGGGTCGTCCATCTCACCCAGATCGACGGCCGCTATGCCGGCCACGCCGACTTCGCTCCGATCTACGGCGAGCTCGACCGGCGCGACGCCGTGGTCTTCGTCCATCCGACCTACCCGCCGGCGAGCGCCGAGCGCGATCATGTCGTGCCGCGCCCGATCGTCGACTATCCCTGCGAGACGACGCGGGCCGCCGCCAACCTGCTGTTCGCCGGCGTGCTCTCCGAGATGCCGAACATCCGCTTCGTCCTATCGCATGCCGGCGGGGCGCTGCCCGTCCTCGCCCACCGGATGGAGATTTTCGACGATTTGACCGCGCATCGGGAGAAGTATCCGGAGGGCGCGCGCGCCTGCTTGCGCCGGCTCTGGTTCGATACCGCGCTCTCGGGGGACGACGCCGTGCTCGCCGCGCTTCGGGCGCTGGCCGAGCCCGACCGCATCCTGTTCGGCACCGACTACCCGTATGTCCCCGAGGCGGTGGCGGAGGCCGAGACCGCCGGCACCGACGGATATGACGGTTTCGATGCGGCGTCGCGCCGGTCGATGGAACATGGCAACGCGGCCGCCCTGTTCCCGAAGCGCGTAACCGTCGGCGCCTGACGCCGGGGCCGGAACGGCCGGAGGGAGGAGGCGATGTATCTGCGCGACTGCTGGTACGCCGCGGCATGGGATCACGAGGTCGGCGAGACCCCGCTCGGGCGCCGCCTGCTGGACATGCCGGTCGTGCTCTATCGCGGGCGGGACGGCGCGCCGACCGCGCTCCTCGACCGCTGCTGCCACCGCGCCCTCCCGCTGTCGATGGGGCGCGTCGTCGGCGATACGCTTCGATGCGCCTATCACGGGTTGCGCTTTTCCCGAGACGGGCATTGCGTCGAGATCCCGGGCCAGCGGGCCGTGCCGCCGACCGCGCGGGTGCGATCCTACCCGGTCATCGAGCGCCATGGCTGGATATGGATATGGATGGGCGCGCCCGACCGCGCGGACCCGGCGCTGATCCCCGACTGGTGGTGGATGGACCATCCCGACTGGTCGCCGGTCAAGGGCGGGCCGCCCTTTCACGTCCGGGCCAACTACCTGTTGATCAACGACAATCTTCTGGATCTGTCGCATGTCGCCTTCGTCCATGACGGGTCGATCGGTACCCGGGCGATCGCCGACCGTCCGATCGAGACCGAGCGGGGGGCGGACTTCGTGCGCATGTCGCGGATGGTTCCCGACTCGCCCCCGCCGCCGCTCTATGCAGAGCTCGGCGGATTCCGCGGCAATGTCGACCGCTGGCAGATCGCAGTCTCCACCCTGCCCGCCTATAACAGCGTCCATGTCGGCTGCGCGGCGCCCGGCGCCGGCGGCACCGACGCGCCGCCGGACCGGCGCATGGAATTCTTCAACCTCAATGCCATGACGCCGGAGACGGCGACCACGACCCATTATTTCTATGCCCATGCCCGCGGTTTCCGGCTGGGCGACCGCGGGATCGACGCGCGGTTCGCCCGCGATTTCCGATCCGTCTTCGCCGAGGACGTCGCCGTGCTGGACGCGCAGCAGGCGAGCATCGACAGGCGCCCGCCCGGCCGAGCGGTCGATCTCGGCGTCGACGGGCCGGGCCTGCAGTTCCGCCGGCTGCTCGAAGCGCGCATCGCGGCGGAGCGCCTGCCGAGCGCGGCCTGACCGGGGGGCGCGCCGCCCGCCGACGGATCAGCGGGGCGCGCCGGCCGGCGCGTCCTCGGCCCGGCGGTCGAGCCCGGCCACGCGGATTTGCCGGATCGCCCAGAGACCGACGAGGATGCCGAGCAGCGCGGCGATCGTGACCGGGAGGCCCAACCCCCAGATCTCCGCGAGAGCGCCGAGCACGGCGGCCGCGGCCGCCGGAACGGCGCGGAAGGTGAGCCCGACGAGGCTCATCACCCGTGCCCGCAAGGACGGGTCGACGACGTTCTGGATCAGGATCTGGCTGCAGATCGAGCTCACATTCGTCGCCAGACCGTAGACCGCCATCAGCAGGACGGCGAGCCAGAACAGACCGGTCCCGGCGAAGACCAGCAAAGCGCCCCCCGCCAGGACGGTCGTCAGCGCCAGCAGCCATGTGAGCCCCTCGACCCGGCCGCGCCGCGCCACCGCCAGGGAGCCGAAGATCGCGCCGAGCCCGGCGATGGACAGGAACCAGGCCAGGCCGTCCGCCCCCCGGTCGAAGACTTCCGCCGCGAAGGCGGGAAGGAGCTCGACCACCGGCCGCAACAGGATCGCGACCAGGACCGTCACGAGCAGGAGGACGCGGATGGTCGGATGGCCGGCGACATAGGCGACGCCCTGGACGATCTCGCCGAACAGGCTCGCCTCGGGCCGCCGCTTCGGATCCCTGTAGGCGATCATCAGAAGCAGCCCGAGAAAGACGAAATAGGAAACCGCGTTGACCGCGAATGCGAGACCGGCGCCGACGAAGACCAGGATGAGACCGGCGACGGCCGGGCCGACGAAGCGGGCGGTCTGCACCAGCGAGGATTGAAGAGCCACCGCCGAGGACAGATGCTCGCGCGGGACAAGGCTCGCGACCAGCGAGAAATAGGAAGCCTGCATCAGCGACATGGTCGCCCCGTTCAGCGCGACGAGCACCAGCAATATCTCGATCGTCATCATGCCGGCGATGGTGAGGGCGGCGAGCGCGCCCATGACGGCCGCCGAGACGATCTGGGCGCGCTTGGCGACCCTGAGTGCGCCGATCCGATCGACCAGCGCGCCGGTCACCGGCACCAGGCAGATGATCGGCAGCACCTCGGCGAACACGACGATGCCGAGCCAGGCCGGAGACTGGGTAAGCTCCCAAGTGTACCAGTTGAGACCGGTGCGGTAGATCCAGGTGCCGAGATAGTTGGCCGCCGCCCCGATCGAGTAGAGCCGATAGTCCCGATGGCCGAGGGCCTCGCCGATGCCGCCCAGCGCGGTGGCTGAGGTCACCGACCGACGCGGATCCCGGAGGGGCGGCGCGGGCCGAGCGCTATTCCGCCGCCTCGGCCGCGGCCTTCGGGTTGTTCGCCTGGATGGTCTCCATGTTGTTGCGCCGGGTGACGAACTTCCCGGGCCCTTCGTAGACCCCTTCCGGAATGTCGAAATAGCCCTCGGCGAGCTGGCCCGGATCGGTCGAACGCATCGAGATCGAATCGAAGGGGCAGACGTCGAAACACAGCTCGCAGCCGATGCAGCTCTCCGTGTGCACGTCGATGCGGCCGGCCGGGTTCTGGGACAGCGCCTCGTAGAAGCACATCTGGATGCAGACCGTGCAGGTCGGGTTCTGGCAGGTCGCGTGATCGACAACCGCATGCATGCGCGGGCGGGCGAACTGGTCGTCATAGTCCCGCGCGGCGGCGCGGGAGGCGATCCCGCGCATCGCCGCGAGGTCGGGATAGCCGTGCTCGTCCATGAACCGGTCGACGCCTTCGATGATCTTGGGCAGCCACTTCATCCCCTTGATCATCAGCACCGAGCCGACCTCGACGATGTCCGCGCCTGTCATCAGGAACTCGACCGCGTCGCGATGGTCGAAGATGCCGTTGGACCCGGCGATCGGGATGCCGACCTGGCTGTAGATATTGTGTACCCAGCGCAGCGTCAGCGGTTTGACCCAGGTGCCGCCGATCCCGGCGGTGCCGGCGATCCTGGGCTCGCCGGTCTCGATGTCGACGGCGAAGCCGGTATGGCGGTTGGTGGCGGTGACCGCGGCGGCGCCCGCCTCCTTGACGGCGCGGGCGATCTCCACCGGCTGGGACTGGTCCGGCGTCAGCTTGACCACGATCGGAATGCCGCAGGCCTCGACGACGGATCGGGTGACCTCGTAGGCGACGTCGCTCTCCTGACCGATCATCGATCCGCCATGGACGCCGGGCATCATCGCCGGATGCGGACAGCCGAAATTGAGTTCGACCATCGGCAGCCCGCAATCCTCGATCGTCCGGCAGATATCCTTCCAACCATCGATATCCTTGGCCCCCGCCGAACCGATCAGATGGGCGTCGCGGTCGCGCGCATAGGCGGCGATCTCTTTCAGATAGGGAACCCAGTCCTTGTAGTAGGTGCTCGAATACCCGGACCGGCTGTAGAAAACGAAATCGCGCGGCACCTTGCCTTTGATGATTTCTCCGCGGTCGTTCAGGATGGCGTATTTGGAGTTTTCCGTAAGCCGCGCCATGTCCTCGATATCGGTCAGCGTCTTGATGATGGCGCCGGCGGCGCCGTAATCGAAACACTGCTTCATCAGGTCGGGGCTGTTGGTGGTCTCCAACGACGCCGCGACGATCGGGTTCTTGAACGGAACGCCGCAAAACTCGACGGACAGGTCGGCCATCGCCTCTGCTCCTCGCTGGACGGTCGGGCGCGGCACCTTGCCGGACCCGCTTCGAGCGGTAAGACTCCCGCCTAGGTTAGCATATTCCGCCCCGTCGGGGGGCGATCGAGGAGACGCGACGAATGGCCCGGATCGAACGCGGCTCCGGAAACGTGCCCACCCGGTGCTGGGGCTCGGCGTGGCGCGACCTCGTCTGGGCGCTTGGGATGAGCGACGATTTCACCCTCCCGGTCGCGGCGCAGGCCCGGCGCGCCTTCGCCAATCTCGACCGGGTGCTGGCCGAGCTGGGCACCGACAAGACCCGCATCCTCTCGGCGACCGTGATCCTCCACGACATCGGGAACAAGCCTCTCACCGACGAGATCTGGGCCGAATGGATCGGCGGCGATCCCGCCCACTGGCCCGAGCGGTCCTGCCATGGCGCGGCGTTGCACGCCGGAAACCAGATCGAGATCCGCGCGGTCGCCGTCAGAGAGATGCCTCCCGAGACCCGAGATCCCAGAACAGACCGGCCATGATCGCAAGCCCCTGCCGGGCGATCGCGACCGGCAGATGCTCGTCGGGAGCGTGCTGGCGGCATCCCGGGTAGGAATGCGGCACCCAGACGGTCGGGAGCCCCAGGCTCTCGGCGAAGGCGTCATTGGGAAGCGATCCGCCCAGATTCGGCAAAACCGCCGGAGGGCGCCCGGTCGTCGTCGCGATCGAGCCTCGGACGAAGCGCGCCCAGGGCGAGTCCGGGTCGAGCCGCGTGGCGGGAAACCGTCCGACGCGCCCGGCCTCGACCGAGACGGCGGCGAACCCCGCCCGGTCCAGATGGCGGCGGAGCGCCGGCAAGATGTCCTCTCGATCGGTGCCGACGACGAAGCGAAGCTGGCAATGCGCCCGCGCGGACTCCGGGATCGCATTGACCGGCGCCTCCGGCGTGCCGGCGTGCAGCGCCAGGACCTCGAAGCTGTTCCAGCCATAGATGCGCTCGGCGGGGGTCAGCCCCGGCTCTCCCCAGTCCGGATCCGCCGCCGGGCCGCCCGGGCCGCCCGAGGGTTCGAGTCCGGCCAGCGAAGCGCGCACGGCTTCGGAAAGCGCAGGCCGCCATTCGGGTACCCGGATGCGCCCCCGCCCGTCGACCACGGAGGCCAGCGCCGCCGCCAGGATCGTCGCCGGGTTGGCGAGGGCGCCGCCCCAGTTGCCCGAATGGTGGGCACCGTCGCGCAGGCGGACGGCGAGCTCGATCGGCTCGGCGCCGCGCGCGCCGAGAAAGATCGTCGGCCGGTCGGCGTCGACCCTCGGTCCGTCGGAGGCGAGAAACAGATCCGCGGCGAAGCGTCCGGCGGCGGGGCCGGAGCAGAGCGCCCGGAGTCCGGGAGAGCCGATTTCCTCCCCCATCTCGAACAGCGCGCGCATGTTGAAGCCGAGACGGCCGCGCTCGGCGATCACCGCCGCGAGCGCCCCCAGGTTGACGCTGTGCTGCCCCTTGTTGTCGGCGGTGCCCCGGCCATAGTAGCGGCCGCTGCGCAGCGTTGCCTTCCACGGCGCGAGCCCCTCCGACCAGCCCGCGTCCTGGCCCCGGACGACATCGCCGTGGCCGTAGGTCAGCACCGTAAGATCGGTCCCGGACTCGATCCTCTCGGCGATCAGGAAGGGCGGCCCGCCGGGCTCGGGATTGGCGACCGTCTCGCAGAAAAAGCCG
Organism: Alphaproteobacteria bacterium; assembly: GCA_963422565.1. Lineage (GTDB taxonomy): Bacteria > Pseudomonadota > Alphaproteobacteria > MPNO01 > MPNO01. The sequence continues at coordinate 453,530 of OY730228.1, forward strand.
AGCGCGGAGAGGCTGGGTTTCAGTTCCGCCTCGAGATAGCGGTCGAGCGCATGCCGCGCGTCCGCGTCCTGGCTGGTCGACGGAATCGCCACCCGCCGGGCAAGGTCGGCGGCGAACCGGCCGTCGTCGAGATAGCCCTCGGCCCGGGCGACGGTCGCCGCGCGGCTCATGCGTCCCGCGCCCCGCCGACCCTGGGCGGCGACCGAGCGCGCCCGGCTCGCCGAACGGCCGCCGCCCCCCTCACGCGGCGGCGGGCAGCGCGCCGTCGCGGACGAGTCCGGCCGCCGCCATGGCCTCGCCGATCCGCGCGATCTCCGCCGCGTCCGGAGCGACCAAAGGCGGGCGGACCACGGCACGCGGCAAACGGCCGAGCAGGACCAAAGCCTGCTTCATGCGGTTGTGCATATCGCCGAACGGTTCGGCGTAGAAGCAGGCGGCGGCGGGATATATGCGGTCGTTGATCCGCCTGGCGCGGTCCAGATCGCCATCCCCGACCGCTCTGAACAGCGCGACCTGAAGGTCCGCGATGACGCTCCCCGCCCCCGACAGGAGCCCGTCGCACCCCATGCACAGCGACGCCATCAGCCAGGCGCTGTTGGTGCTCAACACGTGGACGGGCCTGGATAGAGATTGCAGCGCGCGGACATGTTTTTCCTGGACCGCGGGCGGCGACCAGTCCTTGATCGCGCGAATTGTCGGCACCTCCTCGATCATCGCCAGCAGCGTCTCCATGGGATAGGCGTAGCCGCCGGGATATTGGAAGGCGATGATCGGCAGATCGGTCGCGTCGGCGATGGTCCGGAAATGGGTCAGCGCCATCTCGGGCCGCCGCTGGCCGCCGAACATGCCGATCGAATGCGGCGGCAAGACCAGCAGCGCCGATGCGCCGCCGGCCTCGGCCATGCGCGCGATGCGGGCCGCCTCCAGACTGCCGTCGGCGTAGACGCCGTTGACGACCGGCAGCCGATCGCCGACCTCGTCCATGGCGAGGTCGAGGATGCGGGCCTGCTCCTCGAAGCTGCAGGCATGGACCTCGGAGGCGTGCGCGTTCACCGTCACCGCCGACAGCCCGTCCACCCGACAGACGTCCCGGAGGTGGCTGCGGGTCGCCGCATCGTCGATCTCGTAGTCGTCGTCAAAGGCGAGCAGCGTCGCCGGTATCACGCCGGTCGGCTCGAAATCCTCGAATCGCGGCATGGCGCCCCTCCCGAATGTCGTCGGCGCCCAGTCTACATGCCCGGACGCCGGTTCGGGAACTCGCGCCGCCCTTCACCGCGACGGCGACATCGACGCGCTGCCCCGCCGCGCAACGCTTCGGATCGACTCGCCGGGATGGGCCGCCGGGCGCCAACCTTCTCCGGACTCCGTCTTCCGAGCCGGCATCACGCCGCTTCGAGCAGCAGATCGACCAGCCCTTCGGGATCGTCGACCATGGCGTCGTGGCCGCAAGCCATCTCGCGGATCGCGAAGCCGGGGTGGGCGGCGCAGCGGGCGCGGGCCGCATCCAACGGCGGCGAGTCGTAGCCGGCCGCCCGGATATAGGTGCGCTTGGCGATCCACCCGGCGGCGCCGGAAAGCCGGGCCGGGGTGGTGAAGGTCCGGCGCGGCTGCGGCGTGCACCAGGCGTCGATCCAGTCGCGGTCCGCCGGGTTGACGCCGAACCGGGCAGCGGCGATCGGCGGCAGCGGCGCGGTGTCGCCCCTGGCGTCGGCTTCGAGCTGCGCGCGGCTGCGCTCTTCCGGCATGTAGTCGACCATCGCCTTGCCGTCCTCGGGCACATGGGCGTCGAGATAGACCAGGGAACGGATCCTGTCCGGGATGCGCTCGGCGACACCGGTGACCACCATTCCGCCATAGGAGTGGCCGCAGAGCACCGCCTGGTCGACCCGCTCCCAACGGAACACGGCCAGGATGTCCTCGATATGGGTGTCGAGATCGATCTCCGGAGTCAGCAGATGCGCGCGTTCGCCGAGACCGGTCAGCGTCGGGGTGAATACCAAATGACCGAGCGCGGTCAGCCGCGCCCGCACCCGCGCCCAGCACCACCCCCCATGCCATGCACCGTGCACCAGCACGAATATGCGCACCGAACCCGCGTTTCTCCCGCCGCCCATGCCCCCGCCTTCCGCCGCTATTCCCATTCGATGGTGCCGGGAGGCTTCGAGGTCAGGTCGTAGACGACCCGGTTGATCCCCGGCACCTCGTTCACGATCCGCGTAGCGACCCGGCTCAGAAAGCCATGCTCGAACGGGAAGCTGTCGGCGGTCATGCCGTCGATCGCGCGGACCGCCCGGAGGCCGCAGACGCGGTCGTAGCTCCGCCGGTCGCCCATAACGCCCACCGTCCGCACCGGCAGGAGCACCGCGAAGGCCTGCCATATCCGGTCGTAAAGACCGGCGCTTCGGATCTCCTCGATGAACAGGGCGTCGGCGTGCCGTAGGATCGCGACGCTGTCGGCCGTGACCTCGCCGGGGATGCGGATGGCGAGCCCCGGCCCCGGAAAGGGATGTCGCCCGACGATTCGCTCGGGCAGGCCGATCTCCCGCCCGAGAGCTCGAACCTCGTCCTTGAACAGGTCCCGCAGGGGCTCGACAAGCCCCATTCGCATCCGTTCGGGCAACCCGCCCACGTTATGGTGGGATTTGATGACGGCGCTGGGCCCGCCGGCCGCCGAGATCGACTCGACGACGTCCGGATAAAGCGTCCCCTGGGCCAGGAAATCCGCCCCGCCGCCGCGGGCCGCCTCGGCCTCGAAGACCTCGATGAAGGCGGCCCCGATAATCTTGCGCTTCTCCTCGGGGTCGGTTGTCCCGGCGAGCCGCTCCAGAAACAGCGGCCCGGCGTCGCAAACCCGAAGCGGGATATCGTAGGCGCCGCGGAACAGCGCTGTCGCATCCGCCGCCTCGCCCGCGCGCATCAGACCGGTGTCCACGAAGACGCAGGAGAGCCGGTCGCCGACCGCCTCATGGACCAGCAGCGCGGTCACGGCGCTGTCGACCCCGCCCGAGAGGCCGCAGACCACCCGTCCGGAGCCGACCCGATCGCGGATCCGCGCCACCGCCGTCCTGCGATAGGCGGCCATCGTCCAGCCGCCGGCGCAGCCGGCGACCCGCCGACAAAACGCCTCTAGCAGGGCCGCCCCGTCCGGAGTATGCGCGACCTCGGGATGGAACTGCAGACCGTAGAAGCCACGGGCGTCGTCGGCGATGGCGGCGAAGGGCGCGCCGCCGCTCGCTGCGACGGCGGTGAAGCCGTCGGGCAGCGCGGTCACCCGGTCGCCGTGGCTCATCCATACCGTCGGCGCCGCTCCGACCGGCCAAACGCCGTCGAACAGCCGGCAGCGCCCGGTCACCTCGAGGACGGCGCGGCCGAACTCCCGCTCGGCCCCGCCCGCGACGCGACCGCCGAGCGCCCGGCACATCGCCTGCTGGCCGTAGCAGATGCCAAGCACCGGAACGCCGAGCTCGAACACGGCCTCCGGCGCGCGCGGCGCCGCGTCGCGGGTCAGCGAATCCGGCCCGCCCGAGAGGATGACGGCCGCCGGCGCTGCCGCCCTGAGCGCCGCCGCATCCATGGAGCAGGGATGAATCTCGCAATAGACGCCGCTCTCGCGGACGCGGCGGGCGATGAGCCGGGTGACCTGAGAGCCGAAATCGAGGATCAGGACCGGGGCTTCGGAGTCGCTCATGCCGGCGGCGGCTCGAACAGCATGCGCGAGTCCGCCCAGCCATAGGCGAGCTCTTCGATGGCCTGGCCGCCGAGGGTTCCGGGTCGGCGCGCGACCAGCCGCCCGCCCAGCGCCTCGTAGAAGAAGCGCGCCGGGTTGCCGGCGAGCACCCAGACGATCAGCGACGGGCCGGCGCAGTCGGCGAGAACGCCGGCCATCCGCACCATGAGGGCGCGGCCTATGCCGCAGCCGCGCGCGTCGTCGTCGACATAGAGCGTCTGGATCTCGGCGGCATGGCCGAGCCCGCCGCGCCGCGCCGCGCCGCCGCTGGCGAAGCCCAGCACGGGCCCGGCCGCGCTGCCGGCCGCGGCGACGAGGATGCGGTCGGCAGGCCCCTGCCCGGCGATCAGGCTTCGCCAACTCCGCTGTCGGCATCCGTCGGCCCGCATGGCGGAGAGAAGACGATCCGGCAGCAGCCCCGGATAGGTGGACTGCCAGCTCTCCACATAGATCCGCGCGATCGCCTCGGCATCGCCGACCCGCGCGGGGCGGACGACGGTCGTGCGGGCGGCGGCCCTAGGCGTTCCGGGCATAGTTGGGCGCCTCGCGCGTGACGGCCACATCGTGCACATGGCCTTCCCGCACGCCGGCGAAGGTGTTCCTGCGAAAGCGGCAACCGCGCTGCATCTCGGCGAGGGAGGCGTTGCCGGTATAGCCCATGGACGCGCGCAGCCCGCCGACGAGCTGATGAAGGACGCTGGCGACGGGTCCCTTATAGGGCACCCGCGCCTCGATCCCCTCGGGCACCAGCTTGAGCCGTTCGGCGACCTCCTGCTGGAAGTAGCGATCGGCCGACCCGCGCGCCATCGCGCCGAGCGAGCCCATGCCGCGATAGGCCTTGTAGGACCGCCCCTCGTACAGATAGACCTCGCCGGGGCTCTCGTCCGTGCCGGCGAGCAGCGCGCCCACCATCGCGCAATCGGCCCCGGCGGCGATCGCCTTCGCGAGGTCGCCCGAATAGCGGATGCCGCCGTCGGCGATGGCGTTGACGCCGCGCTCGCGACAGGCCTCGGCGCATTCGAGAATTGCCGTGAACTGCGGAACGCCGACGCCGGCGACGACCCGGGTGGTGCAGATCGAGCCGGGGCCGATGCCGATCTTGACCGCATCCGCCCCGGCGTCGGCGAGCGCCCGAACGCCGTCGGGCGTCGCCACGTTGCCGGCGATCACGTCGGTCTTGTTACCGAGGCGCTTGATCCGGGCGACGGTCTCGAGGACCCCGGCGGAATGGCCGTGCGCGGTGTCGACGACGATCGCATCAGCCTCGGCGTCGATCAGCGCCTCGGCCCGTGCGAGCGCCTCCTCGCCGACTCCGGTCGCCGCCGCGACCCGGAGCCTGCCGAAATCGTCCTTGGTGGCGTCCGGGAAGCGCTGCGCCTTCTCGATGTCCTTGACGGTGATCAGACCGACGCAACGATAGGCGTCGTCGACGACGATCAGCTTCTCGATCCGATGCGCGTGCAAGAGACGCTTCGCTTCCGCCGTCTCGACCCCGTCGGAGACCGTGATCAGCCTTTCCGCCGTCATCAGCTCGCGCACCGGCTGGGCGGGATCGTCGGCGAAGCGGACATCCCGGTTGGTCAGGATGCCGATCAGCCAGCCGTCGCTCTCGACGACAGGAATGCCCGAGATGTCGTGATCGGACATCAGGCGCAGGGCATCGGCCAGGGTCCGGTCGGGTCCGATGGTGACCGGGTCGATCACCATTCCCGACTCGAACTTCTTGACCCGGCGTACCTCGGCGGCCTGCGGTCGTGGATCCAGGTTCTTGTGGAGCACACCGAGGCCGCCGGCCTGCGCCATAGCGATCGCCAGGCCGCTCTCGGTCACGGTATCCATCGCTGCGGAGACCAGCGGAATGCCCAGGCGGATGCGCGGCGTCAGCCGTGCGCGGGTGTCCGCGTCTCCGGGCAGGATGGTCGATTCGGCGGGCACGAGAAGGACATCGTCGAACGAAAGCGCCTCGGGAATTTCCATGTCGATGCCGTCCGGGATTCGTCCCGCATCATACCGCCCGGATCGGCGAATCCCAACATGCCGATCGAGATGCGCCCCGGCGGCGGCGGATTCAGTCGGTGCGAAAGCGGCGGGCAACGATATAGGTCTCGGCCGAACCGCTGCGCGAAGCGGGCGGCTTGAACGTCCTGACCTCGGCGAACGCGCGCTTCAACGATCTCATGAGCTCCGCCGCGCCACCGCCATGAAAGACCTTGGCGACCAGCGCGCCGCCGGGCCGCAGCAGGCGCGGCGCAAAGCCGCAGGCGAGCTCGGCGAGGCGCTGGTTGCGAATCTGATCGGTCGGGCGGTGTCCGGTCGCCTGGATCGCCATGTCGGACAGCATCACGTCGACCCCTCCACCGGCAGCCTCGCCGAGCCGCGTGGCCCCATCCAGGTCCTCGACGTCCAAACGCAGGAACTCGGCGCCGTCGACGGCCTCCATCTCCCGCAGATCGACGGCCAGAACCCGTCCGCCGCCCGAACGCGTGCGGACCCGCGCGACGGCGACCTGGGTCCAGCCGCCTGGCGCGGCGCCGAGATCGACCACATGCGCGCCAGCGCGAAGCAGCGCGAAACGCCGGTCGATCTCGATCAGCTTCCAGGCGGCGCGCGACCGGTAGCCGTGGCGCCGCGCCCCGGACACGTAGGGGTCGTTGAGCTGGCGCTGCAGCCAACGCGCCGAGGACGGCTTGCGGCCCTTGGCGGTCCGAAGTCTCACATGTGCGCCGCGCGGCGCGGCGTCGTCGGTCCGGTCCCCGCTCTTCCTGCGCCCGGCCATCGCCCCGCCTTCCCGCCCCGTTCGCGCGGCGCCCGCGGCACCATTTCGAGGTCGCGCCGTCCGCGCCGGCCTTGAAACCCGCCCGCAAGCGGCTATCCTCGGTACCGGCTGCCGCGATGGGGGATAGTTTAACGGTAGAACTCTCGGCTCTGACCCGAGCAGTCCTGGTTCGAATCCAGGTCCCCCAGCCATCCGGGGAGAGCCCGCGCCATGCTCCCTCTCAGCCGTCGAGGAACGGATAGTCGGTATAGCCGGCCGCGTCGCCGCCGTAGAACGTCTCCTTGACCGGCGCGTTGAGAGCCGCCCCCTCGAAGAGGCGTCGGGGCAGATCGGGATTGGCCAGGTAGAGCTTGGCGAAGGCCACGAGATCCGCCTCGCCCGCCGCCAGCACCGCTTCGGCGCGTGCCCGGTCATAGGCGGCGTTGACGATCAGACGGCGCGAGAAGGCGCGGCGAATCGCCCGGAACAAGGGCGGCCTCGCAGCCATGAAGGCCTCCGTACCCGTCTCGGCCGGAACCGCCCCGGGCGCGTCCGCCTCGACGAGATGCAGATAGGCGAGCCCCAGCCTGTCGAGCGCCCCCGCCAACGCCAGGAACGTCGTGTCGGGATCGGAGTCCGACATGTCGTTGAAACGCTGATAGGGCGATATCCGGTAGCCCACCCGGTCTTCGCCCCAGACCCCGACCACGGCGGCGGCGACCTCCAGCGGCAGGCGCAGGCGGTTCTCGACCGCTCCGCCATAGGAGTCGCCCCTGCGGTTGGCGCCGTCGCGGGTGAACTGGTCGAGCAGATAACCGTTGGCGCCATGGATCTCGACGCCGTCGAAGCCGGCCTCGCGTGCGCGCTCCGCACCCAACCGATACTGGGCGACGATGTCGGGCAGCTCGGATGCCTCCAGGGCACGGGGGGTCTCGAAGGGCTTCATGCCGTCACGGGTCATCGCCTCGCCGGCCGCTGCGACCGCCGAGGGGGCGACCGGAAGCGCGCCGCCCGGCTGGAGGCTCGAATGCGAGATTCGCCCGACATGCCAGAGTTGCAGGAAGATGCGCCCGCCCGCATCGTGCACGGCGTCGGTCACCCGCCGCCAGCCTGCGGCCTGTTCGGCGCTATGGATGCCCGGGGTCCCCGGATAGCCGACCCCTTGCGGGCTGACCTGGGTCGCTTCGGTCACGATCAGGGTGGCGGACGCCCGCTGCGCGTAATACCCGACATTGAGATCGCGAGGAACGTTGCCGGGGCCGGCCCGGTTGCGCGTCATCGGCGCCATGACCACCCGGTGCGGCAGCACGAGGGTACCGAGGCGGGTCGGGCTCGCAAGGACTACCGGGTCGGCCATCGGGGATATCCTTGCGGGGTCCGCGCGCGCCCCAGCGGCCTACGCGACGCCGAGGAACTTCCTGAGCTCGGCGCTATAGGCATCCGGCAGTTCCATGCTCGCGAGATGGCCGGTCGGCGACAGCTCGACATATCGGGACCCGGGGACGAGCGCGGCCATGTGGCGCATCGTCGAGGCCGGGGTGGCGATGTCCTCCTTGCCGGCGATGAACAGAGTCCTGGTCGTGATCTCCGGCATCCGGGTCTCGAAGTCCAACCCCTGGAGCGCCCGCGCGCAGCCGACATAGCCGGCGACCGATGTCGCGGCGACCATCCCCTTGAGAGTGGCGAGCGCCGGCGGCGCGGCGGTCAGGAACTCGTCGGAGCACCAGCGCGCAACCGTGGGGTCGGCGAGGGCGGCCATCCCCCGATTCTCGGCAAAGGCGATCCGCTCGTCCCAGGCGGAACGGAACGCGTCGTCGGCGCGGGCGACGGCGTTGGAGACGACGAGGCTCGACAAGCGCGGCGCATGGTCGATGGCGAGGCCGAGCCCCGTCATGCCGCCGATCGACAGACCGACGAAGTGGCTGGTCTCGATCCCCAGCGCGCCCCACAACCCCAGCACGTCGTCGATCAGCATCTCGAAATCATAGGGACCCGCCGGCGCCTCGCTGGCGCCGTGGCCGCGCTTGTCGTAACGCAGGACGCGGAAGTCGGACGCGAGGGCCGCCGCCTGGGCATCCCACATATGGAGATTGGTCGCGAGCGAATTCGAGAGGGTGACCCAGGGCGCTCCCTCGGGTCCGTCGATCGCGCAGTTGAAGGCGATACCGTTCGCGGTGATCTTCATTCTCGCTCCATCCCGTCCCCTCCGCGCTCGCCGCGACCATAGTCGGCGCACCCGTCCTTGTCACCGCGGCGCAGCAACCGATAGAGCACCAACGCGACGCCCAGGGCAAGAATTGCGAGCGCGATGGGGAAATCGACGAGCTGCAGCGGATCCTGCTTCGTCAGGATCACGGCCTGGGTCAACGGCAGCTCCCACAGCCGGCCGAGTACGAAGGCGATCAGGAAGGTGACGATCGGCAGGTTCAGCACGCGCAGCGCGTAGCCGAAGACGCCGAAGGCGGCCAGCAGCACGAGACCCGGCGCGCCGCCGCCCCCGACATAGGCGCCGGTCATGCAGAGCAGGACCACGCAGGGATAGACGATGCCGGCGCGGACGCGCGCAGCGAGAGCGAACAGGCCAAGACCCAGACGTCCAATCGCGAGATTCGACAGGTTGGCGACGGCCATCGCGGTGAAGATCGCATAGACCAGCCGCCCCTCGTCCCGGATCAGGGTCGGTCCCGGCACCACGCCGTGGACGATGAGCGCCCCTAACAGGAAGGCGGCGACAAGATTTCCCGGAATCCCGATCGACAAGAGCGGGATGAGATTGGCCCCGGCGACGGCGCTGTTGGCCGCCTCCGTCGCGGCCACCCCGTCGAGCGTCCCTTTCCCGAACGCCTCGGGGGTGGGGGAAGCGCGCCGGGCCGCCGAATAGCCGAGCGTGGCGGCCACCGTCGAGCCCACCCCGGGGATCGCGCCGATGGACGTGCCGATCGCCGCGGAGCGGAGCATCGTTCGCCCATGCGCGCGATATTCGGCGAAACGGAGGCGGCGCCCCTCCTCGTCGGCGGGCGCAGCGACCGGCACGGCCCCCACCCCCCGGCGGTGCGCCAGGGCATGGACGATCTCGCCCAGCACCAGCACGCCCATGCCCACCGACACCAGGGGAAGCCCGTCCTCGATCTCCGGGAACCCGAATGTCAGCCGGGGCGTCGCCTCCTCGGGAGCCTGGCCGACCGAAGCGAGCACGAAGCCCATCGCCGCGGCGATCAGACCGCGAAACGGGTTGCCCCCGATCAACCCGGCGATGACGCAGATCGAGAAGAATATGAGCGCCGCCTGTTCGACCGGCCCGAGCCGGAGCGCGATCAGCGACAACGGCACCGCGACGGTGAACAGCACGATGTCGGAGAGAGTGTCTCCCGTCACCGAAGCGTAGAGGCCCATCTTCAACGCCTTGCCGGACTGTCCCCGCTGGGCGAGCGGGTAGCCGTCCAGCGCGGTCAGAGCCGCGTCCGGCGTGCCCGGCGTATTCATCAGGATGGCGGGAATCGCCCCTCCCACCGAGCTGCCCTTCATGATCCCGATCAGGAAGCCGATGGCGGGCAACGGGGAGAGCCAGAACGTGGCCGGGATGGCGATGGCGATCGCCATCGGCCCGTTGAGACCGGGTATGGCCCCGACCGCGATCCCGACACAGACGCCGGCGATGACGAAGAGGATGTTGATCGGCGTCAGCGCATCGCCGGCGCCGGCGAGGACATCGACCATCCCGGTCAGGTCCAGGCCGCCGCCGGGCGTACGCGATACGGCGTCTTCGCCGCATTGCGGCCACTTCCCCCCTCGCCCGGGCCGGCTATGGGAGAGGTCTGTTCAGAAAGACGTCGAAAACTATCCACAGAAAGGTCGGAAATGCGAGCGGGACGAGCAACAGAATCCGGAGCCGCCGTTCCCCGGCGAGCAGCATGAGGCCTCCGACGATCATCGCGCCCGCCGCCACGAAACCGAGATACAGCATTGCCGCGACCGCGGACCCGAGGCAGGCCGTGGCCGCCGCGACCAGCATCAGATGGCGACCGATGCGCGGCACGTCCCCGACCGACCCGCGCGCCGCGGCCCCGGAGACGACGAGGCCGGCCCCCGACCCGATCAGCAGCCACGCCGACAGGAGCGGATAGAATTGCGGCGAGACCAGGGCGAACAGCGCATCGTTCGTCCATGACGGGACGATCCAGACGACCAGGGCGGTCCCGGCGGCGGCGGCGGCGGCGCCGAGCGCGATGTCGCCGCGGTTCGCCATGCCGATCTATCTGGCGGTGGCAATGCGCGCCGCGGCGCGCTCTCGATCCGCGACCATTTCCGCCAACAGCGCATCTCCCGGCGTGAACGCCAGCTTGAGGCTCAACCTATCCCGGATCAGGGTCATGAGCTTGGGGTCCCGCGTCGCCGCTTCGAGCGCCTCCGAATAGGCCCTGGCGGCACCGGCGGGTAGCCCCTTCGGGGCCGAGAAAGTCCATTTGACGTCGAAGAACGCGTCCTTCACGCCGTATTCGATGAAGGTCGGCGCGTCGCCCACGATCAGGCGTTCCCGTTCGGCCGAAGCGAGAAGCTTCAACTCGCCCTTCAGTATGCGCGGCGCCTGCGGCCCGGCGGCGAGCGTCGCCGAAATATGGCCTCCGAGGACGGACTGGATGCCGGCGTTTCCGCCGCGCACCGGCACCAGCTTGAGATCGACGCCGAAATGCTTTCCCACCAGCCGCAGAATGACGTTCGCGCCGGGGCTGAAGGAGCCGATGGTGATCTCCTCGCCGGACCGGGCGGCAGAGATCAGCGCGTCCAGGTCCGACCAGGGCGCATCGGCTTTAGCCACCAGCCCGACCTGGGTGCGGGCGATCGAGCCGAGATGCGTGAAATCGGCGGGGCCGTAGCCAAGCTTGGGATTGAGCATCGGCGCGAAGGCGAAGGTCTCGCTCACCGCCATGCCGATGCTGTGGCCGTCGGCCGGCGCCTTCACGAGCAGCTTCGCCATGGCGGCGCCACCGCCGCCCCGCCTGTTCTCGACGGCGATCTTGGCGCCGAGCTTCGTTTCCATGAAGCTCGCGACCGCGCGGCCGAGTATGTCGCCGCCGCCGCCCGCCGGGAACATGACCATCATCTTCACCGGCTGGGAAGGGCTCCATTGCGCCGCCGCCGATCCGACGGAGACGGCGGCGAGCGCGGCGGCCGCGGTGCACAACGATCGAAACATTCTTGGTCTCCTCATCTTCGCTGCCCGATGTCGGTGAGGAACGGTTTGGTCAATATGACGGTCCGCTCCCTCTCCCGATAGAAACCGGGAGACCGGTATTCCCCAGTATGCATGTAGCATTGCACACGCAACCGTTCCGAGCCGTTCTCGAACGTGAGCAGCCGGCTCATCGGCATCGCGTGATCCGAGACGAAATGACGCGTCAGGGCGGCCACGTTGAGGAAAGTCGTACCGCCATAGCGGGCCTCCATATGAGACTTCCCGCCGCGCATGTCGTCGGGGTTCGTGTGCGTATGCGCGCCGAGCCACAGATCGACGGTACCGGGGTTGGCCTCGAGCCAGGCTTCGAACGCGCCGCTGTCGGGCTTGCCGGCGACCCAGTACAGATAGGAGGCGCCGCGCGGGGCGCCCTCCGGATAATAGCCGTGATATTCGGTCCGCCAGCCGCCGTCGGCGCCCCGGGACATCCCCTCCCAGTCTCCGCTGACCACCGTCGTCTCCTTCAAGACGTAATGGTGGGCCGTGACGACGATCTTGTCGCGGTGGCTGCTCTCGACCTGATCGACCCACCAGTCGAACGTGTCGCGGCTGACCACGCCGCCGGGATTGCCGCCGAGCGCCCCCCGCCCCTTGGCCTGCGACGGCTCGTTCACATCGCTCATCATCAGGAAGCGGATATTGCCGACCTCGAACCAGTAGCGCTCCCAGTTGCCGTGTATGTCGTGGGGATACCGGGCGCGATCCACGCCCGACAAGAGGCCGTTCTCGCCGAACGGATCGATATATCTGCGAAACCAGAGGCCTGGCGGCTCGTCGGGCGCGTTCCGATCGTGATTGCCGCAGATCGTATAGACCTGCTCCCGCCGGTGGCGGGTCAAGGCTCGGAACTGCCGGACGATCTCCCGTCCTTCCTCGTCGGTCGGCAGCCCGAAGGCCGCGCTGAAATCGCCGAGATTGAGGCAGATATCCCAATCGAAGGCGCGGCCGGGGTCGCCGTCCCCCGTCTCCGACTGGCGAATCGCGTCGGCGAGGCTCTCCCGCCCGAACGCCTTGTCGGCGATCACGTGCGAGCATCCGCAGGCCCAGACGCGGAGGGTATCCCGATGCATCTCGTTCGCTTCGCATCGCCTCACGGATCATACCGCATCCGGCCGGCGGGGGTCAGCCGAACAGCAGAACCGCGGCGCTCGCCAGAAGAAAGCCGACGATCAGCCGTCCGAAGACTCTTTCGGAGACGTAGTTGCCGACGATCCGCCCCGCGACGGTCCCTAAGAGCACGGGCGCGACGAGGGCGAGACACATGGGCAGCGTCCGGCCCGAGATGCCGGTCGTCGCCGCCTGCATGGCGAAGGCCAGCGGATAGGCGACAAGAAAGACTGCGACGGTCGTCGCCCGGACCGCATCCTTGCCGCTTCGTGTCGCACGCCCATAGGCGACAAGGGGCGGGCCGGGCATGGCGAGCGCCACGGTCATCGCCCCGCTCGCCACGCCGACGGCGGCGCGACGCAATCGGCTGTCTCTGCGAACCGCCGGATACCGTTCCAGGAGTCCCGTGGACAGGACCACCATCGCGAGCACCGTCGCCGCGGCGGCGAGCTTCAACGCGTCGAGCGGCACATGGAGATGGACCGAGGCGCCGGAGGCCGAACCGACGGCGACGCCGACCAGAAGCGGTTTCAGAAACGACCAGTTCGCCTGCCGTCGAACGACCGGCGACAGCAGAACGGAGATGATGAAGCTCAGGACGACCGACACCTGAACCGCCGCGATGTCGTCCATCGCCACCAGGAGCGCCGGCCCGGCGGCCAGGCCGAAGCCGACGCCCGTCGCCCCCTGAAACATGGCCGCAAGAAAGACCGCGAGAAGCAGGAGAAAGGGAATGTCGGGCAGGTCGAGCAACGATGTCCGCCGAGCGAAGCCGCGGTTCAGGAGAAGACGACCTGGATATCCGTGTATTCGGCGAGGCCCTCCTCGCCGAACTCGACGCCGAACCCCGACTTCTTGACCCCGCCGAACGGGGCGTTGGGCTGGATCATCCCGTGCTTGTTGATCCAGACCGATCCGCATTCCATGCGGCGCGCGATCGTCCGAGCCTCGTCGATATTCCCGGTCCACACCGAGCCGCCGAGCCCGTTCGGGCTGTCGTTGGCCATCTCGACCGCCTCGTCGACCCGCGCGTAGCGAATGATCGGCAGGGCAGGGCCGAACTGCTCCTCGTCCACCAGACGATCTCCGTTCTCGACATCCGCGATGATCGTCAGCGGATAGAAATGGCCCCTGCCCCCCATCTTTTTCCGAAGCTTGCGGGGCTTGCCGCCGAGGAGGACCCTGCCTCGCGGCTTTGCGCTCCGCACGAGATCGGCCACCACCTCGTATTGCCGGCGATTCTGGACCGGGCCGAGAACGACATCTTCGCTGGTCCCCCTCCCCATCTTCATCTTGCCGGCGAAAGCGACGAGCTGACCGCAGACCTCCTCATAGACCTCGTCGTGTACGTAGAGCCGCTTCAACGCCGCGCAGGTCTGGCCCGAGTTGATGAAGGCGCCCCAGAAAAGCCCCTCGGCGATCTTCCTCGGGTCGACATCGGGGAGGACGATGCCGGCGTCGTTGCCGCCGAGCTCCAGCGTCAGCCGCTTCATCGTATCCGCCGCGCTGGCCATGATCTTGCGGCCCGTCGCGCAGGATCCGGTGAAGACGATCTTATCGACCCCCTCATGCGCCGCCAGGGCGGCGCCGATCCTGTCCTTGCCGGTGACGCAGTTGACCACGCCCTTGGGCAGCACTTCGTTCATGAGCTCGACCAGGCGCAGCGTCGACAGCGGCGTGTAGGGCGACGGCTTGCACACCACGCTGTTGCCAGCGAGCACGGCCGGCACGATATGCCAAACCGCGATCAGCACCGGGAAGTTCCAGGGCGTGATCGAGCCGACGACGCCGACCGGCTTCCTGTGCAGTTCGACCCGCCCTTCGCGGTCGTCCTGCAGGACCTTCACCGGCAAGGACAGGCTCGCCGTATAGCGAGTCCAGGCGACGGCGCCGCCGATTTCCCAGCGCGAACCGAGACCGTTCAGAGGCTTCCCCTGCTCCGCGGTCAGGAGACCCGCGAGCTCCTCCGCATGTCGTTCGATCTTGGACGCGATCTCCCTGCAGGCCGCCTGCCGGCTCTCGGGAGAGGCGTCCCGCCACTTTTCGAACGCGCGGCGCGCCGCGGCGACGGCCTCGTTCAGGTCGCTTCTGGTACCGAGCGGCGCCAGGCCCACGATGTCCTCATCCGCCGGATTCGAGACCTCGAAGCAGTTTCTGGCCGGCACCTTCCGGCCGTCCACGACAAGACGAAACGGATCCATTCCTGTCTCCCTCAACCCGCCGCCGGAGTGCCGCCATGCCAGCGGCGGAAATGCTCCGCATGGGTCTCGGAATAGGCGCCCGGCTTGAGATGACGGTCGTAGAAATCGAGATCGAGATGATGCGCCTGGATGAACAGGGTGAGCTGTATCGGATCGACAGTCGCCGGGAATTTCCCGAAAGTCTCCAGAATATAGGTGCAGATGTCCGTCACGCATTCCACCCCTTCGGGAGACGCCTGTACGGTCGCGGCGTCGAATTCCGGGTTCGGCGCCAGATGGGGCTTGAGCATCCCGCGCGCCTCCCATTCGTCCATGCTCGCCGTCGCGCCTTCGATGGCGGCCCCGACCGCCCGCCCCATGTCCTCGTAATAGGGCGGACAGAAAGCCTCGAAGACGCCGTCCCGCCCGACCGGGATGGGAAACGGATCGGACCCGCTCTGGACGAATCGGAAGCCGAGTCCCTTGCAGACCGGCGTTCCGCCCAGGACCACGAGCGGCGAGAAACCGCCATAGACCCAACCGCCGAGCCCCATCGCCTGCATGGCCAGGGCCATCAACTGCCCCATGAACGCCGCTTCGGCGAGCATGCCGTCCGACAACATCTTCTCGAGACGCGAGAGGGTCATGACTTTCCGCTTCGACAGGAAGCCGCTGTCGACCCATTTCCGGTTGCCGCAGGGGCGCATTCCGTTGCGGTCGTCGACGAGGAAGTAGCCGCCGTCGCGGGCATAGCGGCCCGACTTGGAATCGCAGAGATTCAGGATCAGCTTGATCATGTCCTTCGTGACGTCGATGACCGGCATGAAGACGGTCGTCCCCGGCATGTTGGTGACCCATTGATTGTGCGGCCACACGCCCGGCTCCTGCGGAGGCAAGTCCATGCGGCCGTCCTCCAGCTTGTCCACGCAGGTCTCGAAGAAGCCGAGCAGCTTCCGCCGGTCGGCCGGAGTCTCGTACTCGCGCATCCCGGTCATCGGCGCCCGGTCGGCGCGAACGACGTAGACGCCGTCGTCGTCGGTGAAGAAGAGACGCGCCCGGTGCGAGCCCATCGCCGACGGGTAGGGTTTGCCGATCGTCTTGACCATCCCGCCGGGATACTCCGTCTCGGCCAGGATGGGACCGGTCGTCGCGGTGGCGGCGGCGACCAGCATCGCGGTCTCGAGCCGGTCGAGGCCGACCGGTTCCTTGTCCGACCGATGCTTGAACGGCCCGCCCGTCATCTCCATGCCGAGGCCGAAGCGGCGCGACCGGCGGCCCATGATCGCGTCGAAGAGCGGATAGTCCCAGGCGGCGTCCGCCTGCGGCGGGAGGTTCATGGGCTTGCCGTCGGTCATCCCTGGCTCCTCCTCCGGGCGGCGCCCCGGCCGAACGCGGATCGGAACGGCAGCCTCAGCGCGTAGCGCCAGAAGGACGGGCTGCCGGCGAAGAGACGAAACAGCCTCGCGACATCCGCGCCGCTCATCCGCGTCTCGGCTTCCCAGACTCCCATCTTGCCGACGACGACGATGTCGTCGCCGGCGATCTTCAGCGCCTCGATCTCGAACTCGAACGCGCCGGCGGCGGACTCGATCCTCATCCCCGAACTCCTCGGTCCATCGTCATGCGATCATCTTCCAGTAGGCGTCCTTGCGCGCGATCAGCCCGCCGCGAATCTTGTAGAGGTCCATGCCTCGCGACCTCCGCCACGCCCCGTCGGCACCCATGTATTCGACGCGGTAGGTCTGGATCACGGTCCGGCCCTTGAAGCGCCAGACCGAACGGCTGAACCGCGGCCCGTTTTCCATCGCGAACCGCCTTTCCATCGCCGCGAGCGCGTTCTCTCGGCCATAGACGATCTCGCCGTTGGGCAGCCGCCACTCGAAGGACGGCGCCAGACACTCGGCGATCGCTGCCGTGTCCTGCGTCATGAAAGCCTGCTCGAACCTGGCGAACAGCGCCCGATGCGCGAGTTCCGGGCTCGCGTCGCGGCCGCCGGAATCTCGGCGGATCCTCTCGACGCGCTGGCCGGACCTGTTCCTTCTCGTCTTCATTCTCGCCTACCGCCCGAGCGCGGGCAGCCAGGTCGCCAGACCCGGAAAGGCGATCACCAGCGCCACCAGCGCGACCGGGGCGGCGCAGAACGGCAGCACGCCGAGGAACACCTGGGCAAGCGGCACATCGGCGGCGATACCCCGAATCACGAACACGTTGATTCCCATCGGGGGCGTGATCAGCGCGAGCTCCACGGCGATAACGACGAGGATGCCGAACCAGACCGGATCCAGGCCCAACCCCGATACAATCGGGAAGAAGACGGGGATCGACAGGATGATCATCGCCATCGTGTCGAGGAACGCGCCCAGAAGGAGGTAGATCAGCAGGATGAGAACGACGGTCATGTCGGGCGTCAGATCGAGGCCTACGATCCAGCCGCCGAGCAGCGCCGGCGTGCCGCTCAGCGACAGAAACCCCGAGAACAAAATCGCACCGATCAGGATCAGGAAGATCATCGCCGTCGTCTGCACGGTGTCGCGCAGGCATTCCAGTATCTGCGAAACGCCGAGCCGGCGCATCGCGACCCCGATGGCGAGAGCGCCGACCGCGCCGAACCCTGCGGCCTCGGTCGGCGTGAAGACCCCCAGATAGATTCCGCCGATGACGATCATAAACAGAATCAGGGCGGGCCAGATCTTGCGGAACGCGGCGGCCCCGGCGCCCCGGTCGGGCGCTTCGGCGACCGGCGGCGCGCTGGACGGGTCGAGCCGGACGACGACCAGCACCGTGATCAGGAAGAACAGCGTGAGCAGGAGGCCCGGGATAACGCCCGCGATGAACAGGTCGCCGATGCTCGTCTCCGTGAGAACGCCGTAGATCAACATGATGACGCTCGGCGGAATCAGGATGCCGATGGTGCCGCCGGCAGCGATCGAGCCGGTGGCGAGCCGGTCGCCGTAGCCGAAGCGCCGCATCTCAGGCAGCGCCACCCGGCCCATGGTCGCGGCCGTCGCCAGCGACGAGCCGCAGACGGCGCCGAACGCGGCGCATGCGGAGATGCTTGCCTGGGCGAGGCCGCCTTTGCGGCGCCTGAGCCAGACGTTGAACGCGGCGTAGAGGTCGGCGCTGATGCCCGCCTCCGCGGCGAAGGCTCCCATCAGCACGAACAGAGGTATGACCGTCAGATCGAAGTTCTGCGCGGACTCGAATACCGAAATCCCCGCCAGCGACAGCGCCGCGTCGGGGCCGATCATCATCGCCGTACCGAAGATCGCGGCGCCGGACATCGCGAGACCCAGATGCGCGCCGAGGAACAGGGCGCCGAACAGGAGGGCGAAGACCAGCGGAACCAGGACGCCAGTATCCACGTTCCCTAGCCCCCCGAGGCGCCGCGCCGGACGCCGATATCCTCGAGGAGTCGGAAGACCAGCACCAGCAGGAAGAGGCAGATACCGGCGCTCATGACGATCGCCGTGGGCCAGAAGGGCAGCTCCCAGATCTGGGTGTATTCCCGCTCTTCGAGTATCTCGCCGGTCTTCACCAGGAGCCGCCAGGCGAGGAAGGCCGTGACGACCAGCGCGATGAGCGAGTTGACGATCTCGGAAAGACGGCGGGCGGGCATCGGAAACAGCGTCTGAAAGGTCTCGACGACGATGTGGCGGCGGTTGATCTCGGTCCAGGCGAGACCGCAGAAGACGAGCATGCCCATCATCAGCTCGACGCTCTCGACGACGCCCACGAGCGCGCGTCCGAAGAAAGTGCGCCCGACCACGTCCAGAAACGTCATTCCGGCGATCGCGACCAGCACCAGCGAAGCGAACCAGGCGAGCCCCGAGGCGGCCCGCCCGATCCAACGATTCAGCAGCGACAGCAAGTTCCCGGCGGCGATATCGGTCTCAGAGGCCGGACACGATCGCCCGGTGATCCGCCAGAAGTGCCCGGCCGTCGAGCCCGGCCTCGTTCGCCTTCTCCACCCATTCGTCGGTGATCGGCCGCACCATCTCTTTCAACCGCTCGGTCTCCGCCGCGCTCAGGATCGTGATGGTGTTGCCGTTCGCCTCGACCGCCGCGATGCCGTCCCGTTCCGCCTCGTCCCACTTCTTCGAGATGAATCGCGACCCCCACTCGCCGCTGACCTTGTCGACCGCCGTCTTCTCTCCGTCGGACAGACGCGCCCAGGTCTTCGGGCTCATGGTCAGAAAGAAGATTCCGGCATACGTGCCTCCCGGAACCTTCAGATGATGCGTCGTCACGCCCGCCAGACGAAAACCCTTGACCGACTCCCAGGGAAACTGCGAGGCGTCGAGCGTGCCTTTCGCCAGTGAGTCGTGGGTCGCTCCCGGCGGCATGAAGACCGGGACCGCCCCGAGAATCCGGGCGATCTTCACGCCGTTGCCGCCGGCGCGAATCTTCAGGTCCTTGAAATCCGCCAGCTTCGTCAGCGGTTTGGCGCTGTGATAGAGATGGGGCGCATGAGCGAACAAAGCCAACAGCTTGGTATCGGCCGTATCCTCGGCCAGGAAGCCCTGCTTGCTGTACCAACGCCATGCCGCGACGCCCGCCGCTTCGGCGGTCGGCGCGGCGAACGGCGTCTCCACCGCCATCAGCTTCCAGAAGCGCTTGGGATGATAGGCCGCCACGCTCCAGGCGATGTCGACGATCCCCTTCCGGGCGAGGTCGTACTGCCCGTCGGGTTTGGCCAACGGCGCCGTCATGACCTCGACCGCGATCGCGCCGCCGGAGGCCTTCTCCAGCTCGTCCGCCCAGGCGCGCAGCGTCTTCGACATGTGATGCACCGGCGGAAGCCAGTTCGCGACGCGCAGCTTGGTCGCGGCAGCCGAATCCTGCGGCAGTGCGAGAACGATCGCGGCCGCGACGACGAACGGCAAACTCCATTTCCTCATCTCGATCCCTCCTTGGCATCGGCCCGAACGGACGCCCCCGGTCCGACGGCGCGCCGCGTCCAGCATCGTGGAAGCGTGGATCGGCCGGCCGCGACTTGTCAACCAGAAAGTGAATTCATATTCACATATTGCCGATCGCCGGTCGACGGCGGAGAATGATCGCGGCGCGGCCCGGGAAGCACATGGAACGGAAGACGCTCACCCTCTCGACGGACATCCCGGGCGTCTTCGAGGCGCGGCAGGAGCGGAGCATTCGAATCCGAGACGGCTATATCGAAGCCGGGCTCGACGCGCTGAACCGGATGCGCCTCAGCGAGCTCCGGGTCTCCGACCTCGCCAGGAGCTGCAATTGCTCGGTCGGCAGCTTCTACACCCGGTTCGAGAGCAAGCAGGCCTATCTGCGCGTGCTCAAGGCGGCGGCGATGTCGGCATGCGACCTGGAGATCGACGCCCGGGTGTCGGAGGACATGCTGAGGGCGCTCGGCCCCGAGCGCGGGCTCGAGGCGCTGGTCGACCTGATGGCCGACATCTTCAGCGGCCGGTTCCGCGGCCTCCTGCGGGAAACGCTGCTTCGGATACTGGAACCGGACGACCCCTGGGCACCGATGCGGGCCTCGGCGAGGCGGATCATCGGCAACTACCACGCGGCGCTCGGCGACGCCTTTCCCCATCTCGGCGCGGAGGAAGCGCGGCTTCGCCTGAGCTTCTGCTTCCAGATCGTGGTCGGCGTGCTGCAGAACGATCTCGTCAACGACTATCACGTGTTCTCGACGAGGGACCGCTCGGTCCGGGCGGCGCTCAAGCGGAACGTCCTGGCCTACATGTCGGGCTGACCGGAGCCGGCCGGCCGGCTCCGCCTGCAGGAGGAGTCTCGATGCTTCTGCCGCCACAGTCGCACGCCCGGTCGATAGCGCTCTGGCTCTATCTCTGCGCGGCCATGGTCTTTGCGATGATCCTCCTCGGCGGGCTGACGCGGCTGACCGGTTCCGGGCTTTCCATGGTCTCCTGGGAGCCGTTCACCGGGGTTCTCCCGCCCCTCGACGAGCAGGCATGGCAGTCGCTCTTCGCCCGCTACAGGCAGACGCCCGAATTCCAGCGCGTCAATTTCTGGATGGATGTCGAGGATTTCCGCTCGATCTTCTGGCTGGAATATCTGCATCGGCTGTGGGGTCGGGCGATCGCGCTGGCCTTCGGCCTGCCCCTGCTGTTCTTCGCCCTGAAGCGCTGGATCGACAAACGGCTGGCCCTTCGATTAGCGGCGCTGCTTCTGGTCGGCGGCGCCCAAGCCGCGCTCGGCTGGTACATGGTGCGGAGCGGGCTCGTCGATCGGCCGACGGTGAGCCATTACCGCCTGGCCGCGCATCTTCTTCTGGCGGTCGGGCTCTACGGCTTCCTGCTCTGGACCGCGCTGGGGATCGGGGCGGGCGCCGGGGCCCGCTGCCGGCTGCACGGGCATTTTCTGCTGGTGCTCGGTCTCATCACCCTCACCGTCTGCTGGGGGGCGCTGGTCGCCGGCCTCGATGCCGGACATGTCTACCCGACATTCCCGTTGATGGACGGGCGGCTCGTCCCGGCGGAGGTTCTGACGCTCTCGCCGTGGCCGGCCGATTTCACGGAGAACGCGGCGACGGTCCAGTTCCTCCATCGGGCGCTCGGCCTGACCCTGGCCGCGGCCGTCCTCGCGCTCTGGTGGCGCGGGCGCGGCCGCGCACTGGCATGGCTGGCCGCCGCCGCCATCCTCCAGCTTCTGCTGGGCATCGCCACGCTGGTCGGCGGAGTCCCGCTCGTGCTGGCCGCCGCCCATCAGGCAGGCGCCCTTCTGCTGCTGACCGCCGCGCTCGCCGCCTGGCACGTCTGGGAACGCTTGACCCCGGCCCGCGAAACCTGAACATTGCGCGGACGTGGTGATTTGGCTCGACCGGCTTGCGGCCACGCAAAACAACCCGCTAAAGAGGTCGGAGGAGCTCGCAACCCACCGACCGTCCGGCGGTGGGTCTTCTTATTCGGGGAAGGGAGCTCGACGATGGACGGCAATATGGATGAAAACCGGCGGTGGCGGCGCCAGACCGAGCTGGTTCGCGGCGGGCTGTCGAGATCTTCGCATCGCGAGACCTGCGAGGCGATCTACCCGACCTCCGGCTATGTCTACGACGCCGCGGAGGAAGCCGAGGACGCCTTCGCCAACCGTTCCGAACGCTTCATCTACTCGCGCTACGGCAACCCGACCGTCGAGATGTTTCAGGAGCGCCTGCGTCTGGCCGAGAACGCGCCGGCCTGCTGGGCGACGGCGTCGGGAATGTCGGCAGTCTTCGCCTCCATCGCTGCGATGGTAGAGGCGGGCGATCGGGTCGTCGGCGCACGCGCGCTGTTCGGCTCCTGCCTCTATATCCTGACCGACATCCTGCCCAGGCTCGGCGTGGAGACCGCGATCGTCGACGGCCCCGATCTCGATCTCTGGAAGGCGGCCCTCGACCGGCCGACGCGCTGCGTCTTTATCGAGACGCCGTCCAATCCGGGGCTCGACATCTTCGATATCGCGGCGATTTCCGAACTGGCCCACGCGGTCGGCGCCGTGGTGATCGTCGACAACGTCTTCGCGACCCCGATCCTCCAACGGCCGCTCGCGCTCGGCGCCGACATCGTCGTCTATTCGGCCACCAAGCATATCGACGGGCAGGGGCGCTGCCTGGGAGGGGCGATCCTCGGCAGCGAGCGATACTGCACCGATGTCGTCAAGCCCTTCCTGCGCCATACCGGCCCGTCGCTCAGCCCGTTCAACGCGTGGATTCTGCTCAAGGGGCTGGAGACGCTCGAGATCCGCATCCGCCAGCACTGCGCCAACACGCGGCGGGTCGCGGAGTACCTCGAGGGCCGAAGCGGGATATCCAGGGTTCTGTATCCGGGGCTCGCCAGCCACCCTCGGCACGCGCTGGCCAAGGCGCAGATGTCGGATTTCGGGAGCGTCGTGACCTTCGAGCTCGCCGGCGGCAAGGACTCCGCCTTCCGGTTCGCCAACGCGCTCTCGCTCGTCGACATCTCCAATAATCTGGGCGACGCCAAATCCCTGCTCACCCATCCGGCAACGACGACCCATCAGCGTCTTTCCGGGGACGAGCGCGCGAAGCTCGGCATCACCGACGGGCTGGTGCGGCTGTCGGTCGGGCTGGAGGATGCCGACGACCTGATCGACGACCTCGCCGCGGCGCTGGACGCGGCCTCGTGACGGCGGGCCGGTTCCACGGCGGCCCGCGACGCGCTAGACTGGCGGACCGCGCCAGCCGATCACGAGAGAGACCGCATGTACACGGCGAAGACCAGGGAGATTCGGGTTTCCGTGGAATCCGCCTATATCGACGAGCAGTCCTCGCCCGGCGACGACCGCTATGTCTGGGCCTACCGCGTGCGGATCGAGAACGAGGGCAGCGGCACCGTCCAGCTGCTCAGCCGCCACTGGAAGATCACCGACGGCAACGGACGCCTGCAGGAAGTCCGCGGGGCCGGCGTGGTCGGCGAGCAACCCGTCCTCGCCCCCGGTCAAAGCTTCGAATACACGTCGGGCACCCCGCTCGCGACCCCCTCGGGCATCATGCTCGGCACTTACGGGATGCGCGCCGAGAACGGCGAGCGCTTCGATATCGAGATTCCGGCCTTCTCGCTGGACAGCCCGCACGATATCAAGCGGGTCAATTGACTCGCCGGCTCCGTTGCGCCCACCCCGTCGTCGAGAGTCGATTCGCGTGACCGCCAAGCATGCAGAACCGTCTCCGGTCGAGGCGGTCGCGTCCCGCCCCAGCCGAGAGGACGCGCTGGAAGCGGTCAGAACGCTGATCCGCTGGGCAGGCGACGACCCGGGCCGTGAAGGCCTCGTCGAGACGCCGGACCGGGTCGTGCGCGCCTATGCGGAGTGGTTCGCGGGCTACGGGGTCGACCCCGCCCAGATCCTGGCCAAGACTTTCGAAGAAACCGACGGCTACGACGAGATGGTCGTCCTGCGCAACGTCCATTTCAGCTCCCATTGCGAGCACCACATCGCGCCGATCATCGGCCGGGCCCATGTCGGATACCTTCCGAGGCGCCGGGTCGTCGGCATCTCCAAGCTCGCCCGCGTCGTCGAACTCTACGCCAGACGGCTGCAGATCCAGGAAAAGATGACCGCGCAGATCGCCCAGGCGATCAAGGACGTGCTCCAACCCGAAGGGGTCGGCGTGGTCATCGAAGCGACCCATCAATGCATGTCGACGCGCGGCGTCGACAAGCCGGGCGCCGCCCTGATAACGAGTCGGATGACCGGGGCGTTTCGCAACGACGCCTCGACGCGGCGCGAGTTCCTCTCCGCGATCGGCAACCCTTCGACGGGACAGACCTTCCCGGCATAGCGCGCCGCTCCTGCGGTCCGCGGCGGACGTCACGAGGCCAATCGGTGCTGGACTTCCGACCGATCTTCCATGTCGCGGGGCTGCTGCTCGCGACGCTCGCCGCCGCGATGGTGGTGCCGATGGCGGCGGATCTCGCCGACGGCCATCCCGATTGGGTCGTGTTCGCCGGATCGAGCGGGCTGACGATGTTCATCGGGGTCGCGATGGTGCTGACCTCGCGGGGCTCGAAGTTCCGCCTCGGCATCCACCAGGCCTTCCTTCTGACGACGGGAAGCTGGCTCGTCCTCACGGTGTTTGCGGCCCTCCCCTTCACCTTCTCCTCGCTTCGCCTCTCCTATACCGACGCCTTCTTCGAAGCGATGTCGGGCATCACCACGACCGGCTCCACGGTGATTACCGGGCTCGATACGGCGCCCTCCGGCGTGCTTTTGTGGCGGGCGCTGCTGCAATGGCTCGGCGGGGTCGGCATCATCGTCATGGCGGTCGCGGTCCTGCCGCTGCTTCGCATTGGCGGGATGCAGCTCTTCCGCACCGAATCGTCGGACCGGTCCGACAAGGTGCTGCCCCGCGTCGCCCAGATCGCGACCGGAGTCGGGCTGGTCTATCTCGGTCTGACCGCGGGCTGCGCCGCCCTCCTGATGCTGGCCGGGCTCGGCGCCTTCGATGCGGTCGCGCATGCGATGACGACCATCGCGACCGGAGGGTTCTCCACCTCGGACGAGTCCCTGGCCGGTTTCGCAAACCCCGCCGCGGAGGCGATCGTCACCCTGTTCATGCTTGTCGGCGGCCTGCCCTTCGTCCTCTATCTCCAAGCGATCCGGGGCAATCCGGGGATGCTGCTGCGCGACGGCCAAGTGCGGGCGTTCATCGCCATCGTGGCATGCATCATGCTGGTCATGGTCGCCTGGCGAACGATCGACGGCGCCGTGCCGCTGCTCCAGGCGTTCCGCGAGATCTCCTTTAACGTGGCCTCCATCGTCACCGGGACCGGCTACACGACGGCCGCCTATGACGGCTGGGGCCATTTTGCGGCGGCGGTGTTCTTCTTCATCATGTTCATCGGCGGCTGCGCCGGGTCGACCACCTGCGGGATCAAGGTCTTTCGCTTCCAGGTGCTCTACGCCACCGCGGAGGCGCAGATCCATCGTCTGATCACGCCGCACGGCGTGTTCGTTCCCCATTTCAACCGCCGACCCATCGACCAGGAGGTCGCGGGCTCGGTGATGGGCTTCTTCTTTCTGTTCGCGGCGACCTATGCGGCCCTGGTCCTGGCGCTCGGGGCGCTCGGGCTGGACTTCATAACCGCCGTGTCCGGCGCGGCGACGGCGATCTGCAATGTCGGGCCCGGGCTCGGACCGGTGATCGGGCCGACCGGCACCTTCGCGCCGCTGCCCGACGCCGCAAAATGGGTGCTGTCCGCCGGCATGTTGCTCGGCAGGCTCGAACTGTTTACCGTTCTGGTGCTGTTCACGCCCTATTTCTGGAAGGGATAGCGTGTCTCCGGTTTGCGACCGCTCTGGATCGGGAAGCCATGCGCCCCTCTTCCGGGGCGTCGGGAAGCCGGCGCTTGGCTGACGCCGCGCCGGCGCGCATGAGCGATGCGGAGGCGCTCGCCTGGCTCGTCGGCTTCGACACCGTCTCGTCGCGGCCCAACCGGCCGCTGATCGACGCGGTCGCCGGCCATCTGTCGGGCCATGGCGCCGAGATCCGCACGATCCCCGACGCGACGGGCGCCAAGGCCAACCTCTTCGCCACGTTCGGCCCCCTCGAGCCCGGCGGCATCGTGCTCTCCGGCCATTCCGACGTGGTCCCCGTCGAGGGTCAGCCCTGGACATCGGACCCGTTTCGGATGGTCGCGCGCGACGGACGCTTCTACGGGCGCGGGACCGCCGACATGAAGGGGTTCATCGCCTGCGCGCTCGCCTTGGCCCCGCGGATCGCGGCACGCAGGCTCGCCCGGCCGATCCATATCGCCCTGTCCTACGACGAGGAGGTCGGCTGCCTCGGCGTCCGATCCATGATCGCGCTGATCGGCCGCGAGCTTCCCCGCCCCGCTTTGGCGATCGTCGGCGAGCCGACGGAGATGTCGGTCGTCAACGCCCATAAGGGCATCTCCCAGCAGCGAACGGTCGTCACCGGCCGGGACGGCCATTCCAGCCGCCCCGCCCATGGCGTCAACGCCATCCTGTACGCCGGCCGCTATATCGACCGGATTCGGGCGATCGTCGACGGTCTGCCGAAGACGGCGGCCGCGGCCGCCTTCGATCCGCCCGGGACGAGTTTCAATATCGGCACCATCGCCGGGGGCACCGCCGTGAACATCATCCCCCGCCAATGCACGTTCCGATGGGAATTCCGGGCGACGCCCGATGTGGATCCCGCCGACATCCTCGGCCCGCTCGACGACTATGCCGCGCGCCGGCTCGTCCCGCCGATGCGCCAGGTCGACCCCGAGGCCGGGATCGAGACGGCGGTACAGGTTGCCGCGCCCACCCTGAAGCCGATACCGAGCTCGCCGGCGGAAACGCTCGGCCTCGGTATCACCGGGCAGAACCGGGCGCGCACCGCCGCCTTCACCTGCGAGGCGGGGCTGTTCGCCGAGGCAGACATACCGTCGATCGTCTGCGGGCCCGGCAGCATCGCCCAGGCGCACCAGCCGGACGAGTTCGTAAGCCGCGAGCAGATCGCGGCCTGCACCGCCTTTCTCGAGCGGGTCCTGGAGAGCGCCGCCCGGTAGCGCCCTCCCGGCCGGGTAGCCGAAGCGGTTTCCGATGGACATCGTGGCAGCGGAGGCACTATTACCGCGGTCATGGACGGGATGCGGTTCATCAAGATGCACGGGCTCGGCAACGATTTCGTGATCGTCGACGGGCGCGCGGGGCCGCCGGCCCTGGATGGCGACGCGGTGCGCGCGCTATCCGACCGCCGGCGCGGGATCGGCTTCGACCAGCTCATCGTGATGGCGCCGCCGTCCGCCCCGGGCGCGGATGCCGCATTCGCCGTCCTCAACGCGGACGGAAGCGCGGCCGAGGCCTGCGGCAACGCCGCGCGCTGCGTCGCCGGGCTGCTGATGGACGAGCTGGGCCGGGATGTGGTGCATATCGAGACCGCGTCCCGGCGGCTCGAAGCGCGCCGCGAGGCCAGCGGCGTCCGCATCGACATGGGCGCGCCGGTCTTCGACTGGCGGCGGATCCCGCTCGCGGCCGAGGCGGACACGGACCGGTTGGCGCTCGCGGCCGACGGGCTCGAAGGACCGGCCGCCGTCAATATGGGGAATCCCCACGCGGTGTTCCTGGTGGACGATGCGGAGGCCGTCGATCTCGCGCGCATCGGACCCCGCCTCGAGCAGGATCCGATCTTCCCCGAGCGCGCGAATATCGGTGTCGCCGCCCTGGTTGGCCCGGACCGGCTTCGCGTCAGGGTGTGGGAGCGCGGCGCCGGCCTCACCCCGGCCTGCGGTACCGGCGCCTGCGCCGCGGCCGTGGTCGCGCACCGCCGGGGCCTGTGCGGCCGGCGGGTCGAGACCGTGCTGGACGGCGGCAGCCTGGAGATCGCCTGGTCCGAGGACGATCGGGTCCTGATGACCGGGGCGTTCGCCTACAGCTTCCGCGGCCGGCTGCCGCCATGAACGCGCCGGAAGTGCTGACCTTCGGCTGCCGCCTCAACGCGTTCGAATCGGAGGTGATCCGTCGACGCGCCGCCGAGGCGGGGCTGCGCGACGCGGTCATCGTCAATAGCTGCGCAGTGACCGCCGAGGCCGAACGCCAGGCGCGGCAGGCGATCCGCAAGGCGCGGCGGTCCCGGCCCACCGCCCGAATCATCGTCACCGGCTGCGCCGCCCAGCTCTTTCCCAACCGCTTTGCGGCCATGCCCGAGGTCGACCGCGTCATCGGCAACCGCGAGAAGCTCCGAGCGGCGAGCTATGCCGGCGATACGGCTCTGCAAGTCGGCGACATCATGTCGGTCCGCGAGGGCGCGGCGCATCTGGTCGAGGGCGTGGCGGGCCGCGCACGTGCCTTCGTTCAGATCCAGCAGGGCTGCGATCACCGCTGCACCTTCTGCATCATACCTTTCGCCCGCGGACCCAACCGATCGCTGCCGGAAGACGAGATCCGGCGGCAGATCCGACTCCTGACCGCGAGCGGATGCCGGGAGGTGGTGCTGACGGGGGTCGACATCACCGATTACGGGCGAGACGCCCATGGCGTGCCGATGCTTGGACGGCTCGTGCGCAGCCTTCTCGCGCAACTGCCCGAGCTGCCGCGGCTCAGGCTGAGCTCGCTCGACCCGGCCGAGGCGGACGACGAGCTGATGCGAGCGATCGCCGAAGAACCGCGGCTGATGCCCCATTTCCATCTCAGCGTACAGTCGGGATCCGCGATGATCCTCAAGCGCATGGCGCGCCGTCACAGTCCGGGCGACGTGACCGACTTCTGCGAGGCGGTGCGCCGGGTCCGGCCGGACGCCGTGTTCGGCGCCGATCTGATCGCCGGCTTCCCGACGGAAACCGAGGCCATGTTCGCCGGCACGCTCGAACTGATCCGGGAGGCGGGGCTGACGTTTCTCCACGTGTTTCCCTATTCGGCGCGGCCGGGGACGCCGGCGGCGCGCATGCCGCAATTGCCGGCAGCGGTCCGACGGGAACGCGCGGCGGTGCTGCGCGCGGCGGGGGACGACCGGCGCGACCGCTTCCTGCGCTCCCGCGCCGGCGTGGTGGAACGCGTCCTCGTAGAGACCGGGCGGACCGGGCGCACGGAGCATTTCGCGCGGCTGAACCTCGACCGCCCGGCGCGGCCGGGGGCGCTGATCCGCGCACGGGTGACCGGAACCGCCTCGGGCCGGCTGACCGGGCATTCGCTGGAATGAGCGGCGGCTGGCTCGGGCGGCTCGGCGCCGGTCTCTCGCGCAGCTCACGGCGGTTGGGAGCCGGGATCGGCGCCGCCCTCGCCCGCCGGACTCTCGATCCAGAGGCGCTCCAGGACCTCGAGGACGCCCTGATCGAAGCCGATCTCGGCGTCGCGGCGGCCACCCGGATGACCGAACGGCTCTCCGAGGCGCGGATAGGGGCGGATGCGGAGGCCGTCCGCGAGACGCTGGCCGCGGAGATCGCCGAGATCCTTGCGCCGGTCGCCCGGCCGCTCGAGATCGACATCGCGCGGCGCCCCTTCGTCGTCCTCGTCGTCGGCGTCAACGGAACCGGAAAAACGACGACCATCGGAAAGCTCGGCAAGCGGCTTGCCGTCGAAGGGCGGCGCGTGATGCTGGTCGCGGGCGACACGTTCCGGGCGGCCGGGGTGCGCCAGCTCGAGCTCTGGGGGGAACGCATCGGCTGCCCGGTCATGTCCCGGCCGCCCGGATCGGACCCGGCGGGCCTGGCCTTCGACGCCGTCGCGCGCGCGCAGGCCGACGGACTCGACGCGGTCCTGATCGACACGGCCGGCCGGGTGCAGAACCGGGCCGACCTGATGGAGGAACTCGCCAAGATCGTCCGGGTGCTGCGAAAGCGCGACCCGGAGATGCCGCACGCCTCTCTCCTGGTTCTCGATGCGACCACCGGCCAGAACGCCCACTCCCAGGTCGCCGCGTTCCGGGCCGCGACAGAGGTCACGGGGCTGATCGTCACCAAACTCGACGGTTCGGCGAAGGGAGGCGTGCTGGTCGCCCTCGCCGAACGTTTCGGTCTGCCGGTGCATGCGATCGGGGTCGGTGAGGGCGAGGACGATCTCAACCCGTTCGACGCCGATGCGTTCGCCCGCCGCCTCGTCGGGCTCGGCGACCCGCCGCTCCGCTGAGCCCGACCGCCGGTGCTGGTGCGGACCGGCCGGCTACTCGCGCAGGCGCGGCGGGACCCGCACGCGCCGCGGCAGGACCGTCCCGCGGCCGGCGGCCTCGGCGCGGGCCAGGACCTCGATCGCGAGCGCCAGGTCCGAGAGACCCATCCCCATCGCCTTGAACAAGGTGAGGTCGCAATCCTCGGGACGGGTTGCCGCCTCGGCGATCACGCGGGAGATCGGCCGAACCGCCGACCAGCCCGCCGGGTCGCCGCCGAACCGTTCCCGGAATTCCGCCGAGAGCGCCCGAACTCCGTCCACGGTGTCGACGACGACCATCGAACAGCGTCGGAAAACATCCTGCGCGAACTCGGCGCGGGTCGGCACGATCGCCCCCATGGCGTTGACATGGGCGCCACGCGCAACCATCGACGCGGTGAGAAAGGGTGCAGTCGCATTGGTGAGCAGCGTCACGATGGATGCGTCCGCAACCGCCTCTTGGAGGCTCGGCGCGGCGGTGGCGGCGAGCCCGAGCTCCCGGCGGGCGCGTTCGGCGAGCGCCTCGCGCGCCTCGGCGCGGCGGCTGAAGACGCGCACCTGGGCGAGATCCCTCGCCGCGGCGCAGGCGGCGATATTGGGCAGCGCCTGCTTGCCCGTGCCGATCACCGCGAGGGTGTCCGCCCCTGGCGCCGCCAGCCGCGACGTGCCGACGCCGGTCATCGCTGCGGTCCGAAGCTGGCCGAGCGCCGTCGCCTCGACGACCGCCCGGAGCCGTCCGTCCTCCAGCGAGAACAGGACCAGCACGGTCTCCGATCTGCCGCCGACATTGACCCATGTCTTGATCCCGCACAGCCCGGCACCGTCGGCCGCGGCGCCGATCGCCTGCATCGCGTCGTTGGCGCCTACCATGAGATGGGTCTTGGGCATGTTGGCGGCCTGCCCTGTCCCCTCCATCGCCAGCGCTCGCTCCAGCGCGGCGATCGCGTCGGTGAGCGTCATCATGCGAGCGATGTCGGCTTCGCGGATCCAGAGCGGGCCTCCGTCCTCCGTCGAACCCGCCGGCCGCGACGCTACGGTCATCCGCCGGTCTCGCCGGCGGGGTTGCCGCGCGGGAGGCGTCCGTCCCCGCTCAGCGCCTCACGGTAATGGCCGAGCGCCCAGCGAACCGATGGAAAGGCGATCTCCTCGGACGGGATATCGCGCCACTCGAACAGACGTACCTCCGCGCTCTCCGGTCCCGCGGCGATGGCCGGGCTCGTCAGCCGCGCCCGGTAGATGAGCTGAACCTGGCTGATCCGCGGGATGTTGTAGATCGCGAGCAGATCCCGGATCTCGATCCCCGCGCAGGCCTCCTCCATCGCCTCCCGCCGGGCTCCCTCCTCGGTCGTCTCGTGGAGCTCGAGATATCCCGCCGGCAGGGTCCAGAGTCCGAGCCCGGGCCGAATCGCCCGGCGGCAGAGCAGGACGCGGTCGCGCCAGACCGCGACCGCGCCGACGACGATTTTGGGATTCTCGTAGTCGATGAACCCGCACTCCGCGCAGATGAGCCGCTCGCGGTTGTCGCCTTCGGGGACGGCACGGATCGCGGGGCCGGCGGGAGTGGGCTCGTCCATGCGCCTACTCTGCTGGCCGGCCGCACCGCGTGCAAGCCGCCGGCCGGCCGGAAACCCGTGGCTCCCGAACCCGCTTCGGAGGCCGGGAGCGACCGACGGCGCCGCCGTCGGTCGCCGCGAGTTGGTAGCCGGGGACGCGACGCCGCGGGACTTCGACGATCCGCCACAGGACATCGGCGATGGCTCCGGGGGCGGCCCGCGCGCGCTGCCCTTGAGCCCGTCGGCTCTCTGGCGGATGATCGCGGCCTTGGAACGACGGCCGAGCGGAGCGAAGAATGACGGAGCGGCGAATTCCGGTCGACGTGGACCCCGACTCGGGCTGCCGGCTGCCCTTGCCCCGGCGCGATACGCTCGATCCTGCGGCGCGAGAGGTTTTCGACGACCTGGACGCACCGTCCGGCAGATCTCTGGTCGGGCTCAACGGACCCGGCGGAATACGGCTGCACAGCCCGCGGCTCGCGGTGCTGACCCGACCGCTCAACCGCTATCTGCGCTGGGAGACCGCGCTCCCGGACCGTATTCGCGAGCTCGCGATCCTGGCGACCGCACGCGCTCAGGACTCGCAGTTCGAGTGGGTCCAGCACGAGGCCGCGGCCTTGGAGGCCGGGCTGTCGGCCGAGACAATCGACGTCGTCCGTCACCGACGCCCGGTGGACGGGCTCGACGAGACCGAGGCGGTGGTCGTCGCGCTCGGCCGCGAGATATTCGAAACCAAGCGGGTCCACCCCGACACCTATGCCCGCGCGCGCGCCCTGTTCGGACCGCGCGACCTGGTGGACCTGGTGTCGCTGATGGGGCTATATGCGGCCACTGCGGCGCTGTTGGCGGCGTTCGACATGCAGCTTCGGCCGGGCCAGAAGCCGACGCTGCCCCTCCCCTGACACCTTTCGAGGAAGACCCATGAAGCTTTTGTTTTTCAACGAGTTCAGACTCGGCGTTTCGGTCGGCGACACCGTGGTCGACGTGACCGACGCCGTCTCCGGGATTCCGCATCTCGGCCCCCACGACCTGATCGTCGGCCTCATCGAGCGCTTCGACGACTACCGTTCCAGGATCGAGGCCGCGGCCGCTGACGGAAGCGGCGTCCTCCTGTCCGAGGTCCGTATCCGCCCACCTCTGCCGAGCCCCCGCAATATCGACTGCATGGCCGTCAACTATATGGAGGACGGCACGCGGGACGCGCCGGCGATGATCAACGCCTTCCACAAGTCGCCGGGCGCGGTGATCGGCCATGGCGACACGATGGTGCTGCCCGATGCACCGGCGACCGTGTTCGAGGGAGAGGCGGAGCTCGCCCTGGTCATCGGCAAGCGCGCGAGCCATGTCCGGGCGGCCGACGCGATGGACCATATCTTCGGCTACACCGCCTTCATCGACGGCTCCGCGCGCGGCCTGCTTCCGCCGGGAAATACCTTCTACCAGGTGAAGTCGCGCGAGACCTTCGCGCCGATCGGCCCGTTCATCGTGACCAGGGACGAGATCGCGGATCCGCAGACTCTGCAGGTGCGGCTGTGGAACAACGGCGAGTTGATGCAGAACTTCAACACCGACGACATGGCGCACAAGATCCCCCGCTGCATCGAATGGGTCAGCGCGATCCACCCGCTCGAGCCGGGCGACATCCTCGCCACGGGAACAAATCACCGCGGGCTGCACCCGTTCCAGGACGGCGACCGGATCGAGCTGGAGATCGAGGGGGTGGGCCGGCTCGCGGTCAATGTCCGCGACGATCTCAAACGCCGCTGGAACCGGATCACCCGGCTGCAGCATGCCGAGTCCGGCGGGGAAGGTCCGCACACCACCCAGATCGCCGGGAAATACGCCTCCTGAACGGGTCGGGGCGCGGCGCGCTCAGTCGAGATCGACGACCGCGCCCGCCGGCGTCCTCGCCTGCGCCCGGTAGTGGCCGAGCTTGGCGATCAGCGGCATATCGGTATAGCTGTACAGGATCGCGTCCTCCGGTCCGCTGTTGACCAGCCTGCGCCAGCGGTGATTCGGGACGACGAAGAAGTCGTTGCGCCCCCATTCCAGGGCCTCTCCGTCGACCTCGAGACGGCCCGCGCCGTCACGCACCCAGTAGATCGTGGACGCCGTGTGGCGGAACTCCCGCGTCGTCTCTCCGGGGCGGAGGAGTTGTGCGCGATAGGAGATCGTGGTGAAGACCGGCGCGCCGTCCTCCGGGTTGACGAGTTCGACGATGACGCCCTCATCGGGGCTTCCGTCGTAGCCGCGCAAATCGTCGAGGACCGCATCGATTTCGGCGCCCGAATAGAGAAACATCGGCGTCACGCCATCACCCGCGCCGCGATTATGCGGCGCGAACAGGGGGCGGATGCCGCCTCTGCCGTAGAAGCGACCGGAGAAGCCCTCCGCCGGCGAACCATGCGGCGGCGCGTTCTCCACATCGTTCCGCGCCCAGGCGCAGCCGAGGAAGTCGAGCAGGGGCCAGTCGAGCGTATCCGCCCAGATCACCGGCCGATCATCGTCGTTGCCGTGCTCATGCCAGGTCCCGTTCGGCGTAAACACCAGGTCGCCGCGCCGGGGCAGAATCTTCTCGCCCTCGACGATGGTGTAGCCGCCGCCGTCGGAGATGATGGTCCGACTTGCGTTGGGCGTGTGCAGATGCGATTCGGCGTCGTCGCCCCGCTTGTAGATCGATATGGCGATCCGCATGGTGTTGGTGACCTTGACCCCGTCGGTCCCGAATGCCGGATTGGTCAGCAGCACCGATTGCCGTTCGGTCAGCTCTAGCGGGCACAGCTCGGCCAGCCTGAACAGGCAGGGCTCGACATCGGCCCATTTCCACACGTGAGGCGCCGCGGCCGGGTGCTCCACCGTCAGGCTGTGCGGACCCGGCGCCGGACGCCCCGAGCCGCCGAGATGCCATGCCGCCTGATTGGGCAGGTTCCAGCGGGTGCGGATCCAGAGGTTGCGGTCGCGCACCCGCCGGTTGAGCTCCTCGAGCTCGTCGACGATGAGTTCGAGCTCCCGCGCCCGATCGGTCCGGGCCGCCCTCGTCGCAGTCGCCATACCGGTTCTCCTCCCGACCGTGGCGAGTCTCGGTCGCGCGGCCGCCCCGGTCAAGGCGCGGCCGCGCCTTGACCGGGTTCCGGCCGTTTCATACTGTCGGCCTGCTTCCGGGAACCTGCGCGCATAGCTCAGCCAGGTAGAGCAACTGACTTTTAATCAGTGGGTCCCAGGTTCGATTCCTGGTGCGCGCACCAATATCGGGGCGGGCGGCGCCCGATCGGGCCGGACATCTCGCTCCGTAACGACGGCTCGGATGCGGCACGGCTTCCGCCGCTCCGCGCTCGTCCGACAGCATCGGAGGGTAGGTCCGCATCATGACCGATGTCGTCATCGCATCCGCCGCACGCACGGCGGTCGGAACCTTCGGCGGGTCGTTCGCCGCCACGCCCGCTCACGATTTGGGCGCCGTCGCCCTCGAAGCGGTGGTGGACCGCGCCGGGATCGACAAGTCCGAAGTCTCCGAGACAATCCTCGGCCAGGTTCTGACCGCGGCCCAAGGCCAGAATCCCGCCCGCCAGGCTCACATAAACGCGGGTCTCCCCGTCGAGTCGGCCGCTTGGGGGATCAACCAGGTCTGCGGCTCCGGTCTGCGCGCCGTGGCCCTCGGTGCCCAGCATGTCCGGCTTGGCGACGCCGACATCGTCGCCGCCGGCGGGCAGGAGAACATGACCCTGAGCCCGCACGCCGCGCCGCTCCGGGCGGGACACAAGATGGGAGATCTCGCCTTCATCGACATCATGATCCGCGACGGGTTGTGGGACGCCTTCAATGGCTACCATATGGGACAGACGGCCGAGAATGTGGCGCAGCGGTGGCAGATCGGCCGCGACCGGCAGGACGCGTTCGCGCTTGCCAGCCAGAACAAGGCGGAAGCCGCCCAGAAGGCCGGCAGGTTCGAGGACGAGATCGTTCCGGTCACGGTCCGGACCCGCAAGGATGTCGTCGTGGTCGACCGCGACGAGCATATCCGCTGCGGCGCGACGATCGAAGCCATGCGGAAGCTCCGCCCGGCCTTCGCCAAGGAAGGCTCGGTCACCGCGGGCAATGCGAGCGGCATCAATGACGGCGCCGCGGCCGTCCTTCTGATGTCGGCGGCAAACGCCGAAAAGCGCGGGATCGCGCCGCTGGCCCGCATCGTAAGTTACGCGACCGCGGGCGTGGACCCCGCGATCATGGGCATCGGCCCGGTCCATGCGAGCCGCAAGGCGCTCGCCAACGCCGGCTGGCGGATCGACGACCTCGACCTCGTCGAGGCCAACGAGGCCTTCGCCGCCCAGGCCTGCGCGGTCAACCGGGATATGGGATGGGACCCCGACATCGTGAACGTGAACGGCGGCGCGATCGCCATCGGCCACCCGATCGGAGCGTCGGGTGCGCGGGTGCTGAACACGCTGCTCTTCGAGATGAAGCGGCGCGGCGCGAAACGGGGGCTGGCCACGCTCTGCATCGGGGGCGGCATGGGCGTTGCCATGTGCGTCGAGCGCCCATAGGGATACCGCCGTTCGGGAGGGAACGAGAAGAAGGAAATGGAAGACCTCGCCCTGTCGAAACTCCTCTCATCGCGAGGCTTCGAGGGCGAAGATGCCGAGCGGGCGCTGGATCGGCTTCGTCGGGAGGGACTGACCCGGCCCGGCAAGACCCGGATCGCCGCGACAAAGCTGGACGCGGTCGACCGGACACTCGACGCGGCCTTCTTGCGGCACTGCCGGAAACCCGCATGCCTGCCGCCGCCCGGCGACCCGCGCCGGCCGATTCCGGTCCCCGCCATGTATTGCGAAACCTGCCGCGGGAGCGACAACCGCATGTCGGTGGAGCGAATGGTGGCGGCGATGCACTGCGCGGGCTGGACGAAGCTCCTCGTCGCCGGCGGATCTCCGGGCACGCGCACCGAACTCGAACGGCTTTGCGCCGGCCGCATCGGCCTCCGATTCGTCACCGAGGAGACCACGCCCAACAGGAGGACGGTTGCGCCGCTGCTCGCCTGGTCGGACATCGCCGCGGTCTGGACCTCGACCGAGATGTCGCACAAGGCGACGGCCGTGCTGCGCGGAAAGAAGGTCCTGATGGTGCCGAGGCGCGGTGTGGCGGCACTGGCGGAATGCATCCTGGCGCGTTGCGCCCTCACCGGCCGAGCGTCTCCTCCAGGCTCCGATCCAGCCCCGCGAGCGCGTGCGGAGAGTGAACGGGTCTACCCGGCCCGGAGGCCGAGATAGGCCTCGCGGACGGCGGGGTCCCGGAGGAGGTCGGCTCCGTTTCCCGACAGGACGATGCGTCCGTTCTCGATGACGTAGCCGGCATCCGCGATGGCCAGCGTCGAGGAGATGTCCTGCTCGACGATGAGCACGCTCACGCCCCGCGCACGGATGCGCGGCACGGTCTCGAACAGAACGGCGGCGGCCGCCGGGGCGAGGCCCAGGCTGGGCTCGTCCAGCAGCAGCAGCCGCGGCGCCGCCATGAGGCCGCGCGCGAGCGCCAGCATCTGCTGCTCCCCGCCGGACAGCGTCCCTGCGGCCTGACGCCGGCGCTCCCGAAGACGCGGGAACAGGGCGAACATCTCCTCCATCCGCGCCGGCGCGCCGGCGCGCGCGCGGGGAGCGACGGCACCGATCCGGAGATTCTCCTCGACCGAGAAATCCGGAAAGACCAGTCGCCCCTCCGGAATCAACGCCATCCCGCCGGCGACTCGGCCGTGCGGTGGCTCGGCGCCGATATCGCGCCCGGCGAACAGGATCCTGCCGCCCGCCAACGGCACCAGCCCGGCGAGGACCCGCATCAAGGTAGTCTTGCCCGCTCCGTTGCTTCCGACCAGCGCGGTGATCGAGCCTTCGACGACCTCGAGAGAGACCGCATGGAGGATGCGCACCTCGCCATAGCCGCCGGCCACGTCGTCGAGGCGGAGGATCGCGCTCACCGCGCCCCCCGACCGAGATAGGCTTCGATGACCCGGTCGTCGCCGGCGACCGCCTCGGGCGCGCCGTCGGCGATCTTGACCCCGTGATGGATGACGACCAGACGCTCGCAGAGCCGCATCAAGGCGCGCATGACATGCTCGATCACGATGATCGTCAGCCCGCGCCGGACATGGAGGCGAGCGATCGTCTCCAGCGCTTCGGCGACCTCGGCCGGGGTGAGCCCGGCCATCACCTCGTCGAGCAACAGCAAGCTGGGCCGAGTCGCCAGGGCGCGCGCGATCTCCAGCCGTTTGCGACCGGCGAGCGTCAGCGTTCCGGCAAGGGAATCGGCGCGCGCGGCGAGCCCCGTCTCATCCAGAATCTCGCGCGCGGCGGCGCGGGCGCGGGCGATGGACGACTCGCGGCCGCTGCCGTAGAGCGCCCCGACGGCGACATTGTCGAGCGTCGTCAAACCGCCGAACGGCCGGACGATCTGGAACGTGCGGGCAATCCCCAACCGGCTCACCTGGTCCGGGCGAAGGCCGTCGATCCGCCGGCCATCGAAGCGGATGGCGCCCGCCGACGGGCGCAGATTGCCCGCGACGAGGCCGAACAGAGTCGTCTTGCCGGCGCCGTTGGCGCCCATCAGGCCGAGGATTTCCCCCGGCGGGACGTCGAGATCCACCCGGTCCACCGCAATCACGCCGCCGAACCGCTTGGTCAGCCCGTCGATCCGGAGCAGGCTCACCGAGTCCCGCCCCGGCCGAGGCGCGAGACCCGGCCATGGATGCCGTCGGGCGCCCAGAGAACGAACCCGACCAGGAGAGCGCCGAGGAGAATCATGTAGATTTCCGGCCAGTTCGCCCACAGCAACTCCTGAAGCAGCACCAGGAAGCAGGCGCCGTAGAGCGGACCGGGAACGTCGTCGCCGCCGCCGATGACCGCCATCGAGACGATGGTGAACGAGGTGATCGGGCTGAACATGTCGAGCGGCTCGAAATAGGTCGTGCGCAGGACCATCACCGCGCCGACCATGCCCGGAACGACCGCGGACGCCGCGAAGGCGAGGACCTTGAACCGGGCGACATCGATGCCGAGCGTCTCCGCCGCGCGCTCGTCCTCGCGGATCGCCCGCAGGCCGGCGCCAAACCGCGACCGCCGGACCAGCCAGGTCGCGGCGGCGGACAGCGCGGCGAGCGCCAGCAAGGCGTAGTAGAGCCGATCGAGGGTCGGCCCCCCGAACAGCAGCCGCCCGAACTTGCCGAGCGCCGCCTCGATGTTGATGACGGCGAATTTCACCAGCTCCGCGAGGCCGAAGGTCAGGATCACGAAATAGGGGCCGCGAACCCGAAGACAGGGATAACCGACCAGGAGCGCCATCGCCCCGGCGCACAGCCCGGCGAACGGAACCGCGAGCCAGAACGGAACGGCGCCGAAGCAGAGCACCATCACATAGGCGCCGAAACCGAAGAACACCACGTGACCGAGCGAGACATAGCCCGTCATCCCGGACAGCAGGACCCAGCTCTGGGTAAGCGCGATCCACATCAGCAGCGACAGCGCCACGCCGAGCAGATAGTCGCCGACGAGGCGGGGTAGAGCGGCGAACAGCAGGACGGCGATCGCGAGACCTGCGATCGGACGCCAAATCGCGGTCACGACCGCCTCTCCCCGCCGACGGGAGACGTCATCCGTTCAGGCCGCCCGGCCAGATCCGAACAGCCCTTGCGGCCGCCAGATCAGCACGCCGATGAACACGCCGTAGACCAGGATCGACCGCATGCCGGCCGTGGTCAGCGCGACCCCGTAGATCTCGATGAACGCCAGCAGCAGGGCGCCGGCGAGACCGCCGGCCAGATTGCCCAGCCCGCCTAAGATGATGACGACGAAGGCGGCGATGGTGAAGGGGAAGCCCATGAACGGCGAGACCTGTTCGAGCATGCTGATGAGACAGCCGGCGAGGCCGGCGATTCCGAAGCCCAGCGAGAAGGAGATCAGCCGCGCGCGCTCGACGTTTATGCCGACGAGGAGCGCCGCATCGGGCTGCTGGATCAGCGCGCGGATCGCGAGCCCCGTCGCCGAGAACCGGAAGAACGCGGCGCAGCCGAGGCAGACGGCAAGCCCGATTCCGAGCACGGCGAGCCGGTCGGCGGTCACCTGGAAGCCGCCGATACGGACGATCTGATCGAGATAGGGGTAGGCGCGCGCCGTGGCCGTGAAGGAGAGCGCGGCCACATTCTGAAGGATGATCGATATGCCGAACAGGACCAGGAGGGAGTTGGCCTCGATCTGCGCGACCGCCTTCGAGGAGGCGAGCACCGGACGGCAGAGCGTCGTATAGAGAGCCGCGCCGAAACCGCCGGCGAGGACCAGAGCGGCAAACATCGCGTAGATCGGCCCCGCCCCGATCAGGGTGAACGACCAGTAGGCGAGATAGCCGCCAAGCATCAGAATTTCTCCATGCGCGACGTTGAGCAGGCGCATGGTGCCGTAGATCAGGTTGAGCCCGAGGGCGACGAGCCCGTACACCGCGGCGAGAACGAGCGCGGCGATCAGGAGCTGACCGGAGAGGAGTTGGGCCATGCAGGCGGCGCGGCGGCGGCGGCTCCCGCCGGCTCCCGCCGTCGAGGAAGCGCTATTTCCAGACCGGCTTGGCGATCACCTTCGCCGTCGCCTGATCGGACGGCCAGACGATGTGCTGCCGTCCGTCCTGGATCTGCGAGATCATCGTGGGCAGCAGCACGTTGCGGATGCCCTCGAACCGGGCCGGACCGTTGATGGTGTCGAAGGTCCTGCTGGCGATCGCCTCGCGAAGCCTGTCACGGTCGGTCCCGGCGACGGCGACCGCCTGTTCGAGAATCTGGACGGACACATAGGCGAGCGGTGCGTCAAGATAGTCGGTCTCCATGTTCCAGCGCTTTCGAAACGCGTCCGCATATGCCTTGGCGCCGGGCCAATCGGCCCTCTGGATCGTCCAATGGCCCATCGTCAGCAACCCGTCGCGCGCCGCCCCGAAAATCCCTTTGAAGAACCCGTATTGCGGGCCCAGCAGCACGACCTGGGTCCCGGCGTCGAGCCCCAGCTCGCGCGCGCCCTTGACGTAGAGCACCGCATCGGCCGGGTAGGTATAGGCGAGCACCGCGTCCGGCGCGGCGTTCTTCACTTTGTTCAGAAGCGGGGTCAGATCCTTGATGTCGGGCGGATAGTCCTCGTCGACCAGCAGCTCGATCCCGGCTTCGGCAAGCGCCGGGACCACGAATTTCTTGTTCTCCTGGGTGTAGGGAAGCTGGTTCGTGATCAGTGCCGCGGACCCGATGCCGCGGCTCTCGAGCAGTTTCACCAGCGCCACGCTCTGCGCATCCGGGAAAGCCGACGTCGGAAACCAGATGTTCCCGGCCTTGAGATCCCGGAGCTGCACCGAGGCCGCGGTATTGCCGACCACCGGGAACCGGTAGCGTTCGATCACCCCGGCGATCGCGAAATGCAGCGATGTCCCCCACGGCGCCAGCAGGAGATCGACCTTATCGTCGGTGATCAACTTCTCGTAGATCCGGACCGCCTTGGCGGAATTGGACTGGTCGTCATAGTAGACGAACGCGACCTGCCGCCTGGTACCGGCGACATCGAGTCCGCCGCGCGCGTTCACCTGCTCGCGCCAGAGCTCGTAGGCCTGAAGCTGGGACGCCGCGGGCTGCGCGAATATTCCCGTCTTCGAGAAGGAGAATCCGATCCGGACCGGATCCGCCGCCAGCGCCGCACCCGTAGCGAGCGCGCCCAACCCGAGCGTCGCCGCGATGAACCGTTTGAACATCTTCGTCACTCCTTCCGGACCTATCGCGCGACGCGGGGAACTGTCATCGCCGGATCGGCCAACGCCCCTTTGTCGAGAATGATCTCGTTGTCGAGCATGATCGAGCAATCGCGCATCGGCACGTCGTAATGCCCCTTGGTCGTCCGGCTGCCGCCGCCTTGCGAGTTCGGCCCGGTCGAGAACAGGAAATTGCCGGCGAACGAGCGGAGCGAGCCGTTGCTGCGGTCCGGCTCGTCGCCGTAGAGGGCGACATTGTCCCAGCGCGTCTGCGGGTTGAGACCCCAGCCGAGATGCGAGATGGCGTGCCCGTCCATATCCTCCGGATGGGCGCGGTTGTCGTCGAGCCAGGAGGCCATCAGCTTGGCGTCGAGCCCGCCTTCTATGCGGCGGATGAAGCCGTCCCGGACCTCGATTCGGATCTCG
This sequence comes from Alphaproteobacteria bacterium, assembly GCA_963422565.1. Lineage (GTDB taxonomy): Bacteria > Pseudomonadota > Alphaproteobacteria > MPNO01 > MPNO01. The sequence continues at coordinate 495,345 of OY730228.1, forward strand.
TCGGTGACGTAGCGGTTATAGGGGAGGACGATGAAGTCGCCGGGGCGCACGACCACGGTGCCGTTGGCCGAGCCCTCGTTGGGGAAGGTGTGGACATGGCCGCCGCCCCAATGGTCGAACCGGCCGGGCGCCTCCGCGAAGCCGTATTGGATCATCACCGGATATTCGCCGAGCGCGACCGTAAGATCCATCCCGGCCTCGTTGAACATCCGCATGGTCCGGGCCTCTTCCAGCCGCTTGCCGGCATGGACGACCGCCTCCTTGAGCCCCGGCGGCGCGAGCGACTGTTCGAGATCGTCGGGGTGGTCGATCACCATCAGCACGCGGGTGCCGGAGTCGCGCACCTGCTTCAGCCAGCGGGTGAAGAGCGGGATGTGGAGACAGACCAGCATGTCGGCAACGCAGAGCGCCTCGAGCGTCCCCTTGCAGGCGCCGACGGTCTCGACCCCGACTCTCGTCCAGCTCGGGACCTCGTTCACGCACATCTCGTAGGCGTCCGCGCCCATCTCGCGGGCCGCCGCGAAGCTCGCCTGGACATAGTCCCGCCGGGTCGCGAGATCGCTTAGCAGGGCGATCGTCTCGCCCGGCCGCACGTCGCAGAGCTCGAATTCCTCGCGGAACAGACCGGCCAACCGCGCCGGATTCGTCGATTGAACGCGCATGTCCACGCCTCCCGGTCCGCCGTCAGGACGAAGAGTCACATAGCGGCCGGTCCCCGTCAACGCGGCCCGGCGGGCGACAGCAGCCCCCATTTTCGGGGACGACGACCGGCCGGACGTCCCCTCCCCCTTGAAAGGCCGCGTCGGGGCGGGGTTCCTTCATCGAGAAGCGGGTGACGATGCGGGCATGGATGCCGGCGGAGGCCGGTCGCCGGGCTGCCAAGACGAGAATCGTCGCTTCTCAGACGCCGCGCTCGTCCGCACCCAACAGGTTTCCGGGCAGCCGTCCATCCAGCCAACGGCGCACATTGCGCGCGGCGCGGCGCACCGCCTCGACCTGCGCGCCCGGCACGCTCGCGGAATTGTGCGGCGCAGCGATCACGTTGGGCAGGTCCAGGAACGGGTGGTCGATACGGAACGCGCCCTGCCGCACCGGCTCGATCCACCACGATTCCAGGCAGGCGAAGAACCGCCTGTTGTCGACCAGATGGCGATAGAGCGCGTCCTGATCGACGATCTCGCCGCGCGCGACATTGACCAGAATCGCGTCGTCCTTCATCCGGCCGAGTTCGCGCGCGCCGATCCGTCCCTCCGTCGCGCCGGTCAATGACAGCGAGATGACGACGACATCGGCGGCGTCGAGCACCGTCTCGAGATCCATCAGCGTGCCGACGAACGCCACGTCCTCGTCGGTCTCGCCGCGGCGGTTGATAGCGTGGATCTCGGCGCCCAGCGCCCGGAACAGACGCGCCGCGGCGCGCCCGACGCCGCCGAAGCCGAGTATCGCGCAGACCGCTCCGTCGAGCGTCTTGTTGACGGCGAACTGGTTGAACCGGCCCTCGCGCATCTCCTGATGTTCGATCGGCAGCCGCTTCGCGGCGGCCAACGTCATTGCCAACGCGAACTCCGCCATCGGACCGGCCAAGGCGCCCGCGTTCGAGGCGATGGGCAGATCGGGCGGGAAGAGATGCAGCGGCACGTGATCGACGCCCGCGCTCAATAGTTGGACGAAGCCGAGCGCCGTCATCGCGGCGGCATCGTCCGCCGTCATCTCGGTTCGGGGATTGCGGGCGATCAGCACGCGCGCCCGTGCCCGAACCGCGGCCCGGTCCGCCGGCGCGAGATCGGATCGGAACAGCAATTCGCAGCGGGAGCCGAGCTCTTGCCGGTAGGCGGCACGTATATGGGGCGACGCGTCGTGGGTGACGAGGATGCAGGGGGGAGTCGCGATCATTCGAGACGGCCCGCGAAATCGACGATCCTGGGCGGCCGGGCGCCGAGGCCATTCTATCCCGACCGGCGGAGAAGGCGTTATGAGGAATCTGCGTCGGTCGCATGGGCGATTCGAGCGAGAGGCGCCTTCCACGGCGTCGCTGCGTCGGCGGTCGGCGCGCCCCGCGTCGACGAGCCACCGGGTGAAACCGCCGCCCCGATGGATGCGGCGCGATCCGGGGGCTACACTCACCGCACCCGGCGGTCCCGCCGGCAGCACCGGGCGGCAGGCCATCCATGGGAGGAGCATCGAGATGAAACACGAGATTCCGGTCTTCGACGGAGACGGGCATGTGCTGGAGACCGACGCCGATCTCGAAGGGCGGTACGAAGGTGTCTGGACGGGCAACAAGCGCCTCGGCGGCATGACGATCTTTCCGAGTCTCGACGGCTGGTCCCGCAGCACCATCGTCCACGAGGGCGACGAAGGGCGGAAATACTGGACCACTGACGCGGAGATCTGGGCCGAGCTGCTCGACAAGGTCGGGCTCGAAGGCAGCGTGCTCTACCCCACCGCCGGGCTCGCCTACGGCCTGATGCAGTCCGAAGAATTCCAGACGGCGACCTGCATCGCCTACAACAACTATATCGAAGAGGAATACTGCAGAAAGGATGACCGCCTCTTCGGCGTCGGCATGACTCCCTACGCCGACGTTCCGACCGCGGTCAAGGAAGTCGCGCGCTGCAGCAAGGAGCGCAAGAACGTCGCCGCCATGCTGCTCCCCACCGTCACGGTCAACGGGAAATATTTCGGCAATGAAGAATTCTGGCCGATCTATGAAGAGGCCGAGCGCCAGAACATGCCGATCGTGTTTCATGGCGCACCGAGCCGCGGCTTCGGGCTCGACAACATGAAGCCCTTCGTCAAGGTGCATACGCTCGAACATCCGGTGCCCCTGATGATCCAGCTCACCGACATGATGTTCTCGGGCGTTTTCGAGACCTTCCCGGATCTCAAATTCGCATTCCTCGAGGGCGGCTGCGCCTGGGTGCCGTTCATGATGGACCGGCTGGACTACGAATACGATTCCGTGTTCGGCGCGCCGATCCGACCCCGGCTGAGCAAGAAGCCGTCGGCCGTCTTCCGCGATACGGAAAGCATCTGGGTGTCCTGCGAGATGGGCGAGGCCAGCCTCAAATACGTCGTCGACGCGGTCGGGTCCGACCGGGTGATCTACGCCTCGGACTTCCCGCACGAACCGACCGAGGACGATCTGACCGACGACGTCCCGGACTTTCTGGCCAACAACGCCTATTCGATGGAGATCAAGAGCAAGGTGCTCTATCACAACGCCAAGGCGCTCTATGGTATCCGCTAGGGTCCGTCGGTTCGAGCCGGAACCGTCCGTCATCGGAGGATCTGCGGCAATGGCGGAAGGGGTTGCGGCCACAAAAGCGCCCTTCGCGAAGACCCCGCTGGCGGGCCCGTCGGTCGAGGTCGATCGCCGGGGCGACGGGAGCTGGGTGCTGCGTTCGCCCGTGCCGATCGCGCCCGGTCCCGACCATATTCTGGAGCGGCTCGACCATTGGGCGTCGGCCGCCCCGGACAGATGGTTCGTCGCCGAGCGCGACCGGGCGAGCGCGTGGCGGGGACTGAGCTTCGCCGACGCCGCCCGCAAGAGCGCCGGGATCGGCCAGGCGCTGATCGAGCACGGCCACGGCCCCGACCGGCCGCTTGCCGTCCTCTCCGACAACAGCATCGATTTCGCGCTCCTGCTGCTCGGCGCCATGCAGGCAGCGGTCCCCGTGATGCCGATCTCCCCCGCCTATTCCCTGATGTCGAGGGACCACGCCAAGCTCCGCTATGTCGTCGACCGGAACGATCCCTCGGCGGTCTTCGTCGGCGACCCGAAACCGTTCGCGAACGCGCTCTCGGCGCTCGATCTCGCCGGGCGCAGCGTGATCAGCGCGACCGGGGCGGCGGGGACCGAGAGCCTCGCCTCATGGGCCGGGACCGTGCCCGGCCCGGCCCTCGCCCGACGGCTGGCGACCGTCGGACCCGATACGGTCGCCAAGATTCTGCTCACCTCGGGCTCGACCGGTATGCCCAAGGGGGTGCTCAACACCCAGCGGATGATGGTGGTCAATCAGCTGATGACCGATTCGGTCTACCGCTTCCTGCGGCGCAGACCGCCGGTGATCGTCGACTGGCTGCCGTGGAACCACACCTTCGCGGGCAACTTCAACTTCAACATGATCCTGTTCCATGGCGGGACCTACTATCTCGACGCGGGCAAACCGGTCGCCCACCTGTTCGACAGGACATTGGCGAATCTGCGCGAGATCAGCCCGACCCTCTATCTCAACGTGCCGAGGGGATTCGACCTTCTGGTTCCGGCGCTGAGGGCGGATCCGTCGCTGCGCGACAGGTTCTTCCGCGAACTCGACATCCTGTTCTTCGCCGGCGCCGCGCTGCCGCAGGCGCTGCGCACGGGGCTGGAGGAGCTGTCGGTCGCGGCGCGGGGCGAGCGGGTGCCCATCGTCACCTCGCTGGGATCCACCGAGACCGCGCCGGCTTCGACCTACATGACCTGGGACTCCGACGCCTGGGGCAATATCGGCGTACCCCTGCCGGGCAGCGCCATGAAGCTCGTTCCCAACGGCGACAAGCTCGAAATACGCTTCAAGGGACCCCATATCAGCCCCGGCTACTACAGGGACCCCCGACGCACCGCCGAAGTCTTCGACGAAGAAGGCTATTTCGCGATCGGCGACGCCGGCAGGTTCCTCGATCCCCACGACCCGTCGCAGGGGGTGCTGTTCGACGGCCGAGTCGCCGAGAACTTCAAGCTGTTGACCGGCGTCTGGGTGACCGCGGGCGCGCTGCGCCTCGCCGTTGTCAGCGCCGCCGCGCCGATCCTCCAGGACGCCGTGATCGCGGGTCAAGACCGCGACAGCGTGGGGATCCTGGGCTTCCCCAGCCCCGCCGGCTGCCGGGCGTTCTGCCCCGACCTGCCCGAGGACGCGCCGATCGGAGATGTCGCCGCCCACCCGGCCGTGCGCGCCCGGCTGGCCGAGGGCCTCGCCGCCCACAACCGCGCCAACCCGACGAGCAGCACCCGGATCGCCCGCGCCCTGCTGCTCGCCGACCCCCCTTCCATCGATGCCGGCGAAATCACCGACAAGGGCTATCTCAACCAGCGCGCGGTGCTCGCCCGGCGCGAGAGAGATGTCGCCAGACTCTACGCCGACCCTGCCGGCGACGGTGTCCTGTCGATCTCGTGACGTGGCGGCCGCACCGCCGCGTCGTCCACTGGCGCCATCCGGTCGCGATCGTCCTCGGTGACGTGAGCGGTAACGCCCTCGGCGAAGGAACCGGGAGACATCCCTCTAAACGCAGTTCCTCTTCTACTGGCGTTTCGCCCCGAATGCGCCGACGATGTTCGACTGCTCGAAAACGCCCGCCGCCTCGGCGTGGTCCGGACCGTAGAAGCCGCCCTGGATGCGGTTCCCGGACAAGCCGGCTTCGAAAGTCCCTCCCCCTGAACCTATCCGGACATTCTGGAACGTCACTGTCTCCGTTGAGTGCGCTGTTCCGCGGTCGATGTTCTTGATCCTGCTGAATTCGACACCGAGAGAATCGGAGCTTAGGTCGTAGTTCAGAGCCGCGTCTCCTTGCAGCCAATCACCGCGGTTGCTTCCGGTGGCTGGTGTTCCGACCATGAGGCCAAGCCACGTTGCGCGCCCAGTCGGCCGGGTGCGCGTGAGATCTCCAACGGCTATGCCGTATCGAGCGTTCACTGAGACGCCCTGTAAACTCCATCTCTCGGTCTGCATGGCAAACGCGCCATGTCGCATCCATGCGCCAAAAGCGGTGTAACTATAGTCTTGATCCCGTTCGGTGTCCGATATCAAAGTGATGCCATGCTTGGTTCCGACCGCCTCCTCGTCACCGGCCCGAAATCCTAAGTCGGCAAGCCACACGGTCGCGGTCAATCCGGTCACGGGGTTCGATATCGAACACCGAGTCCCCGAGCAACGTGTCCTTAGGCGAAACCGGGGAACGTCAGGATTGGTCGTCTCCCCGTACGCCGTGGACCCGATCAGCGAGTCGGCGCGCGCAATCATGGCTGGTGCGCGTGCACTCTGCGACGCAGGCGTCTCTGCCGGTGCTGACAAGCCAGTCAGATCTCTGATGTCACCAATGCTGGCGGCCGGGCCATCGCCCCCCCCGCCGCACGCGGATAGTGGCAGCAGGATGAACGCGACAGCCGCTGCGGTCTTCGCCAAGCCCTTCTTCTCGCTTATCGTCTTCAAGCCCATGGAAAACTTCCTCTGCGATGGTTCATCGACAATCTGCGATGGTTCATCGATAACAAGTGTAGGTAGCAGCTGTCGCTCCGGCAACCTTCCCGAACCCGCTATCCTCGGAGCCGAAATGGCCGCCTTGCCGGTGGCGTTTGCGCACCCGGCTGCTCGAGACGGTGGAGAATGTCGGGCCGGAGGCTCTTCGTGCGCCGCATGTCAGGCATCTCGACGGGAAGCTCTGGGAGCTTCGGGTGCGGGCCGAGGGCGGCATCGCGCGAGGGATCTACGTGACGGCGGCGGGCCGGCGGCTCGGCACGACCCAGTCCGCGGTCGCGCGGCTGGAGGGCGGCCGGGTGTCGCCGTCCTTCGCGACCCTTCGCCGCTACGCCGAAGCGACCGGCACACGGCTGACCGTGGGCCTTGTGCCGGCGGACGGCTGAGGCAGGCCGGCACTGACGACGATTGAAGTGCGGGCCTGAAGCTCGGATGCCAGGGCGGCAGTTTGCCGAGGCTCGAAACGAAGTACGACGGCCCGGCCCAAAGGGGTCGCCCAACAATCGGAACCGTGAATTCACGTGCCGGTACCCCAGGGTCCCACCAACGAAAAGGGACCGGGCGGCGGCACCCACGAGAAGCAGAAGGAAGAAATGAGAAATACCGCCTACTACTCCCGGCTCCCTACTGGCTGGCGAAGGAAGGGGACCGGATCAAGTCGTTGCGGAACCGTCTCGGTCGCGGACCGGCTACGGGGCGGACGCGGAGCTGGCGGGGTTCCTGGTGGACGAACCGAGACGGAGAGGGCTGGCGCGCCCCAGCGAAGACGGCGAGTCGATCCCGCTACCCCGTGGTCCGCACGACGATCCTGGTGATCCTGGGCCAGCCGGCGCGACGCGCGGGAGACCGTCGCGGGATGACAGTGCATCCGGCGACGAACTGCCCGAAGGCGGCTACGGACCTGTTGGACGCATTGTCCAGGGAGTCGATGCCGTCTTGTGAAGGCGCGATCAGGCCGGACTTGGAGCCGGTCACGCTGGACCTGTCGGCGATCCCGCTCGAGGAGGTGCTCCAACTCCGGGAGGACCATCGGGAACCGCACGAGGTCGGCCCGTCGACAGCCCCTCATCCGTCGAGCAGCGCCGCGACCCGTTCCGCCGCGTCGTCCACTGGCGCCATCCGGTCGCGATCGTCCTCGGTGACGTGAGCGGTAACGCCCTCGGCGAAGGAACGGCGGTCGCGGATGCGCGCGAACCAGTCCATGACGCGCGGCGCCCGCATCGTCCAGGCCCCTCGTATGCCGAGCATGTCGAGGCGGTTCACATAGGGCGTGGCCGCCGCGTCGGCGAGCGAGTAGGACGCGCCGCCGAGAAACGGACCATCGGCCAGGGCCCCTCCATCTCCGCGATGAGCCCGTCGAAATCCCGCACGGCATCGGAGGCGAAGGGCGAGCCCAGCCCCTTCTCGTAGACCGAGCGCCGACGCATGCGCCGGCGCGGGTCGGGAATCCGCGCCATCCGGGCGTCGATCGCCTCCCGCGTCGCGGGCCGCTTGCGGTCGGGCCGCGGCGTCGGTCAGTATCCGCCCCCACCGAGCTCCGATGCGGCTGCGAGAGAAATGCGCCCCTTCGAAGGCCTCCGCGTGATCGACGCGACCCATGTCCTTGCGGGTCCGTTCGCCGCCTATCAACTCGCCGTACTCGGCGCGGACGTGATCAAGGTCGAGAACCCGCGCGCGCTCGACCAGGTGCGCGAGCAGGGATCGGACCAGGCGCTCAACGACGCCTTCATGGGCACCTACTATCTGACCCAGGCGGCGAACAAGCGGTCGATGACGCTCGATCTCGCCGCCGATGCGGGCCGGGCGTTGTTTCGCCGGCTCGCCGCCAATGCAGATGTCCTGATCGAGAATTACCGCGCCGGCGCCTTCGCCGCGCTTGGCCTCGGCTACACCGACCTCGCGGCGGTCAACGACCGGCTGATCTACTGCTCGCTGACCGCGTTCGGACAGGACGGACCGCGCGCGGGACAGACCGGCTACGACTTCCAGATCCAGGCGGCGTCGGGCGTCATGGCCGCGACCGGGACGCCCGAGGTCAATCCGATCAAGGTGGGACCGCCGATCATCGACTATGCGACCGGATCGATGGCGGCCTTCGCCATATCGGCGGCGCTTCTCCAGCGCGAGCGAACGGGGCGGGGCCAGCATGTCGATCTCGCGATGCTCGATGCCGCGCTGATGCTGATGAGCGCCGATGTCACCGCCTTCCTGTGGAACGGCGCGCAACCGGCCCCGAGCGGCAACGACTACCCGATGGCCGGCGGGCGCTGCTACCGCACGAAGGACGGGCTGTTGATGCTCGGCGCCATGAACCGGCGCCAGCACGCGCGGCTGTTCCGGCTGCTGGGCCGGCCGGATATCGCGGCGGTGACCGACTATCCGCGGCGCTTCGCCGACGGCGACGACCATGCCGCCGTCCTGGCCGAGCTGTTCGCGACCCGCCGCGCGGCCGACTGGGAGGCGGAGCTGCAGGCCAACCGCATACCTGCCGCGCGGGTCCGCACGCTCGCCGAAGCGCTCGCGGACCCGCAGCTCCGCGAGCGCGGCGTCACGCACAGCTTCGCCGACGCCCCGCGGCCCGGCGACCGGCTGACCGTGCCCGTGGCCGCGTTCAAATACGCCCATTCCGGCCCGCGCCTCGAAACCCCTCCGCCGGCGCCCGGCGCGCACACCGAGGAGATTCTCCGCGAGCTCGGATGCGACGCCGCGGAGATCGCGGCGTTGCGCGCGGCGGGAACCGTCTGACGGCGCGCCCCGCCCGTCACACGGGCGTCTCGACCCCCGGCCGCGCGAAACGCCGGTCCAGATGGCCCTTGCCCTCCTGGTCGCCCTGCTCGAACAGCCAGCTGTACCCACCCTGCGGATTTGTCAGGATTTCCCAGCAGTTGCTGTCCATGTCCCAGAAGAAGAAGCTGTAGGTCCCGTGCTGGAGGCGCGGCTTGCCGATCCGGTGCAACCCCCACTCCTCCGCGCCGGCGAGCACGATCTCATGGGCGGCGTCGACCTCCTCCCTGGTCTCCACATCCAGACCGTTATGGTTGAGCATCGGCATCTCTTCGCTGCGGTTCTTCTGCTCGACCACCGCGATGGTGTTGGGGCCGCCCAGCCGGATCAGCAGGGAGATCGGGCTCGTCCGAACGACCTGGAGCCCGAGGAAGTCGGTATAGAATTTGCGCGCGCGCTCCAGGTCTTTGGACTCGAGCGTGCCGTGCGACAGAAAGTTCAGCTTGAGGGCCGGCGCCCCGGCGGTCTCCACCGCGGGCGTCGCATTGCCTGTCGTCATCGCGTCCTCCGCTTTCGATGCGTCCCCGGCTCGCCGGGGCGATTCAGAAATACTTGCCCCATCCGCCGCACACCTCGACCGTCGACCCGGTCATATAGCTGTTCCGCGGCGAGACCAGAAAGACCGCTACATCGGCGATCTCGCTCGGCCTACCCCAGCGGCCGAGCATCGTATTGCCGGCGAACTGGACTCGGATCTCCTCGGCCGTCTGGTTGCGGAGCTTGGCCATGACCTCCCGTCTCGGCCCCCAGCGCGGCGTGTCCACCAGCCCGGGACAGAGATTGTTGACCATGATGCCCTTGCCCGCCAGATCGCCCGCGGTCAGCTTGGTGAACGCGTTGATCGCCGCGTTGGGAAGCGCGGTCGAGTAGGAGCCCGGCATGAGTTGCTTGCCGGAGATGCCGCTCAGATTGAGGATCCGCCCCGATTCCGACTTCTCGAGATGGGGGACGGCGGCGCGGGTGGTCCGCACATAGGCCATCTGGTTGCGGTTGATGATTTCGTCCCACTGCTCGCCGGTCAACGAATCGAGCGTGCCGGGAGTCATGCCGCCGACGCAGTTCACCAATATGTCGATCCCGCCAAGACCCTCCGCGGCACGGGCGACAAAGGTCTCGCAGCCCTCTTCGCTGGTCATGTCGCAACAGACCCCGATCGCCTTGACGCCGAGAGCCTCGATGCCGCGCACCGCGCTGCCGAGCCGCTCCGCTCCGCGCGCGGAGATCGCCACATCGCAGCCCTCCGCCGCCAGCCCCGTGGCGATCGCATGGCCGAGGCCGTCGCTGCCGCCGCTGATGGCGGCCTTCCTTCCCTTCAGTCCGAGATCCAAGACTTCCTCCTCGAAAACAGTCGCATCGACGGGGCGCCGATCCGGTCCGACCGGCCCTTGGGTTCCGGCCCGCCGCTCTCTAGTATCACGCTTGCCTACCGTCGTGGGTAATCACAGATCGGGAGGGACGGATGATCAAGGTTACCGATATCGCATACGGGCGCATCAGGTCGCCCGATCTCGACAGGCAGGAGAAGTTCCTGACCGATTTCGGGATGGTGCGCGCGGACAGGACCAGGAACGCCCTCTACATGCGGGGCACGGATCCAGAGCACCACATCCATATCACCGAGCTCGGAGAGCCGGGCTTCATCGGCCTCGCCTTCAACGCCGAGAGCGAGGAGGATCTGGAGCGGCTCGCAGCGGCCGAGGGCGCATCTCCGGTCGAGGACATCGACGAGCCCGGCGGCGGCAGGCGGGTTCGGCTCACCGAGCCCAACGGCTATCGGATCGAGGTCGTCTGGGGGATCGAGGGGAGCACGGCGATCGACGTCCCGCTGTTCCCCCTCAACGACGGCCGTGGGCCGCTCGAGCGCAAGGGCGCGCTGACGCGGCTGGACGGCGGTCCGTCGCGCGTCAAGCGGATCGGTCACGGGGTGATGAAGACGCCCGAGCTGGCGCGCTCGATCGCCTGGGTGCGCCAGACGCTGGGCCTGGTCTGTTCGGACGACGTCTATGCCGGCGACAAGGACAACATCATCCTCTCCTTCAACCGCATCGACCGGGGCAAGGAATTCGTCGACCACCATGTCTTCCTCTATGTCGCCGGCGAGCGCGCCGGCCTCAACCATATGGCGTTTGAAGTCCAGGACATCGACGATGTGTTCACCGGGCACGAGCATCTCAAGTCGGTCGGCTACGAGCATGTCTGGGGGCTCGGGCGTCACGTCCTCGGCTCGCAGGTCTTCGACTATTGGAAGGATCCCTGGGGCCGCGTCCACGAGCACTGGACGGATTCCGACAGGCTCAACTGCGATGCGCCGGCCAACCTCGTCGCCTTCGAAGACGGGCTGGGGTCGCAATGGGGCAACCCGGCTCCACAGGCGTTCATCGACCACGAATCCATCTGACGGGGAGCCAGCCGTATGAAGCTTGGCTATTTCACGATGCCGCTCCACCCGCCGGAGCGGAACTATGCCGAGACGCTGAAGGAAGACCGCGAGGCGATTCTGCTGGCCGATCGGCTGGGTTTCGCCGAAGCGTTCGTGGGCGAGCATGTGACGGATCGGGCGGAGACCGTGACCTCCTGCCTGATGTTCCTCGCGAGTCTCGCCCACGACACCAAGCGCATCGTGCTGGGCAGCGGCACGGTCAACATGTCGCTCAACCACCCGGCGATCATCGCGGGCCAAGTGGCGATGCTGGACAATATCCTGGAGGGCCGCTTCCTGTTCGGGATCAGCCCCGGCGCGCTCAAGTCCGACGCCGAGGCGCTCGGGCTGCTCGACAAGGACCGGAACGAGATGTTCGTCGAGTCGATCAACCATGTTCTCGCGATCTGGTCGACCGACCCGCCCTACCGGCTGACCGGAAAGTATTGGAACGTCACGACCGAACAGACGCTGATCGCGGAAATCGGCCAGGGCGTGATCGTGACGCCCTTCCAGAAGCCCCACCCGCCGATCGTGGTGACAGTGGTGGCGCCCTTCTCAAAGGGCGTTACCGAAGCGGCAGCGCGCGGCTGGGACCCGATATCGGCGAACTTTCTGATGCCGGAATGGGTGGCCAGCCACTGGCCCAAATATGTCGAGGGCTGCGGCCGTGCCCGGCGCCGGGCCGATCCGGCGAACTGGCGGGTCGCCAAATCGGTCTTCGTCGCCGACGACGAAGCCACCGCGCGGGACTATGCGATCGAGAACGCCAACAGCCCCTACCGCTTCTATTACAAGCAGCTCATGCACAAGCTCGTCTCGGCCGGCCGATCGAACCTGTTCAAGCACGACCCGTCGATGCGCGACGAGGACGTAACGCTCGACTATGCGGTGGATCGTCTCGTCATCGCCGGAACGGTCGAGTCCGTGGTCGACCAGCTCCTCGCGTTCCGCGAGCGGATCGGCGATTTCGGCACGCTGATCTATGCCGGCCATGACTGGGTCGACCCGATTCTGGCCAAACGGTCGATGACCCTGATGGCCGAGGAGGTGATGCCGCGGCTGAACGAGGAATTGACGCGCGGCGCCGCGGTTGCCTGATCGCGCCGACAACCGACAACGCCGATCCGAGCTGCCGATATGGTAGACGTGACCGACAACCGGGCCGGTCGGCGATCGTGACCTATACCTGTCCCATGCATCCCGAGATCGTGGAGCCTGCGCGGGCCGCCTGTCCGAAATGCGGCATGGCGCTCGAGCCCACCACGGTGACCGCCGAGGCCGAGCCCGACCCGGAGTTGCGGTACATGATTCGCCGCCTCGCCGGAAGCGCATTGCTCGGCGCGCCGGCGGTGGTCCTCGCGATGGGGGCGCATATTCCTGGCGTTCCGGCCGATTTCCTGCCCTCTCCCTGGGTCTCCGCCTGGGTGCAGCTGCTTCTCGCGACCCCGGTGACGCTTTGGGGCGGCTGGCCGTTCTTCGCACGCGGCTGGGCGTCGCTCGGCTCGGGCAATCTCAACATGTTCACGCTGATCGCCATCGGCACGGGGACGGCCTACGTCTACAGCGCCGCCGCCGTTCTGGCGCCCTCGGCATTCCCCGCCGGGTTCGCCCGGGCCGATGGCACGGTGCCCATCTATTTCGAAGCGGCGGTGATGATCGTCATCCTGGTTCTCCTCGGCCAGATCCTGGAACTCAGGGCGCGCGAGAAGACCGGAAACGCCCTCAGATCCCTGCTCGATCTGGTGCCCGAGCGCACGATCCGCATCGCCGAGGACGGCGGCGAGGAAGAGATTTCCCTCGATGCCGTGCGGGTCGGCGACCGCTTGCGGGTTCGCGCGGGCGACCGCGTCCCGGTCGACGGCGCGGTGCTGGACGGGCGGGGTTCGGTCGACGAGTCGATGGTGACCGGCGAGCCGACCCCGGTCGAGAAAGCACTCGGCGCAGAGGTGATCGGCGGCACGGTGAACCGGGCAGGCGGCTTCGTCGTGCGGGCCGAGCGGGTCGGGATGGAGACCATGCTGGCGCGGATCGTGCAAATGGTGGGCGAAGCCCAGCGGTCGCGCGCGCCCGTCCAGCGGCTCGCGGATCGGGTCGCCGGGCTGTTCGTGCCCGCCGTGGTCGCCGTCGCCGCCGTCGCCTTCGTCGTCTGGGCGATGGTCGGCCCGGCGCCCGCGTTCACCCACGGGCTGCTCGCCGCCGTCTCCGTTCTGATCGTGGCCTGCCCCTGCGCGCTGGGTCTGGCGACACCGATGTCGGTGATGGTCGGCACCGGACGTGGCGCCCATCTCGGAATACTGATCCGGGACGCCGGCGCGCTGGAGCGGCTGGGTTGCATCGACACCTTGGTGGTCGACAAGACGGGGACCCTGACCGAGGGCCGACCCGAGATCGTCGACATCGCGTCGAGCGGTGCGCTCTCCGCCGACGAGATCGTCCGTCTCGCCGCGAGTCTCGAACGGCAGAGCACCCACCCACTGGCCGGCGCGGTCCTGGCGGCGGCCGAGGCGCGCGGCGCGGCCCCGGAACCCGTTGCCGACCTCGAAACGCGGATCGGCATGGGCGTCGCCGGCAGGGTCGGCGCGCGGCAGGTCGTGCTCGGCAACATCTCGATGCTCGCCGAGGCCGGGCTCGCGCCGTCGGCGTTCGAAGCGCGCGCCGAGACCCTGCGCCGCGGCGGCGCGACCGTCGTGTTTCTGGCCGTCGACGGCGAGGTCTGCGGCATGATCGCGGCCACCGATCCGATCCGAGAAGGCGCCGCGGCCGCGCTCGAATCGCTCCGTCGGGACGAGGTGGACATTCTCATGCTGACCGGCGACGCGCCGGCGACCGCGGAGGCCGTCGCCGCCCGCCTCGGGATCGACAGGGTGGAGGCCGGGGTCTCGCCCGAGCGCAAGGGTGCCATCGTCGGCAGGCTCAGGGATGAGGGCCGGACCGTCGCGATGGCGGGCGACGGGGTGAACGACGCCCCCGCGCTCGCGCGCGCCGATGTCGGGATCGCCCTGGCGAGCGGAAGCGATGTCGCCGCCGAGACCGCGGGGGTGATTCTGGTCAAGGGGGACCTCGCCGCCATCACGCGCGCACGGCAGTTGAGCCGCGCGACCCTGCGCAACATCCGCCAGAACCTGTTCTTCGCCTTTGGCTACAACGCGCTCGGCGTGCCGGTCGCGGCCGGCGTCCTCTACCCGTTCTTCGGCATCCTCCTCGACCCCATCGTCGCGGCCGCGGCGATGAGCCTGAGCTCGGTATCGGTGATCGCGAACGCCCTGCGCCTGTCCCGAACGCCGCTGCCGTCGGCGGCCGGATCGGGCTGAGACAGGGTCCTGCGCCGCGCCCGGCGGGGCGCAGGACCCTAGCCGCGCTTCTCGCGAAGCCCCATCCGCTCGAGGCGGGGCAGCACCTCTTCGCAGAAGAACGGGAGCTCGTCGGAGAAGTTGACGAAGGATATCCCGATCCCCCGCAGCCCTGCGCGGCTGAACCTGGCGAGCTCGTCGGCGACCCGGTCCGGGTCGCCGACGACCGGGATACCGCCGAGCCCGTGGGCGACATGGCGCCGCATGGCTTCATAGGCTTCCGCCGTGTGATCCGCCCGGTCGACCTTGCGCAGCGCCAGGATGTTGTCCACCGCCTCCCAATCGGCCGAGTCGATGACGCAATGACGATGGTAGTCCCTGGCCTCCGCCGTGGTCCGCCTGCAGGTTACCACCCCGACCGAATAGACATCGATCTCGCGGCCGTGGCGGGCGCCGCGCCGTTTGGCGTCGCGGATTTCGACCGCGAACTCGTCGATCGTGGCCTCCCTGCGCGGGGTGGAGAAGAGCGCGTCGCAGTTGCGCACGGCGAATTCCCTGCCCGTCGGCGAGGCGCCGGCGTTCATGATCAGCGGCCGCGTCCCGCCATGCGGCTTGGGTTCGGATCGGACATCCTCGAGCCGGATGTAGCGGCCCTCGTAATCGAAGGGCGCGCTGCGTTCCCACATCATACGGACCGCGTCGAGCCATTCGCCGCCATAGGCGTAGCGCGCCTCATGGTCGCGCTGAGCAACCCCGAACATCCGGAATTCGCCCTCGTTCCACCCGCAGACGATATTGAGACCGAACCTTCCCTCGCCGATATGGTCGGCGGTCGCGAACGCCTTGGCGGCGATGATCGGGTGGATCAGCGGAGCATGGACGGTCGCGAACACGGTGATGCGGGCGGTCCGGGCGAGGAGGCCGGTGGCCCAGGTCACCGATTCGAGCGTGGCCCCCTGATAGTCTGTCTCGCCGCCATATCCCTTCCACCTGCCGATCGGCAGCATGAAATCGAGCCCTGCCTCGTCGGCCATCGCGGCGAGCGCGAGATTGTCCGACCAGGATCCCGACCAGCGCTCCGCCACCTTGGTGACCGCCCGCCCCGAGGAACAGTTTGCGCCGAACAGGCCGAGCTTGAAGGCGTTGCGGTTGTGCATCGCCAGTCGGTCGCGCATGGCGGCCCCGCGGTCCCTCGACATCCGGCGACGCGCCCCTCGACCGCGAGGCCGATCCGCCTCAAGTCGCGGCCGGCTCGACCCGAGCGGCGCAATACTTGAACTCGGGGATCTTGCCGAAAGGGTCGAGTGCGGGGTTGGTGAGAAGGTTCGCCGGAGCTTCGGAATAGCAGAACGGAACGAAGACGACGCCGCCCGGCACGTCGCCGTCGACCCGGCTCTTGAGCTCGATCGCGCCGCGCCGGGTGGCAACCCGGATCGGATCGCCGGCCTTCAGCCCCATCCGGGCGAGATCGGCCGGCGAGAGATGGGCGACCGCCTCCGGCTCGATCCGATCCAGGACCCTCGTACGGCGGGTCATCGAGCCCGTATGCCAATGCTCCAGCACCCGCCCGGTGGTGAGGATCATGGGGAACTCGGCATCCGGCGCCTCGTCGGGCGGCACGACCGAAGCGGGGACGAATTTGCCGCGCCCGTTCTCGGTCGGAAAGCCGTCGCCGAAGATCACCTCTTCGCCGGGCCGGTCGACATCGGCGACCGGATAGGTCACCGAGTCCTCGCGCTGCAGCCGCTCCCAGGTGATTCCCGCGATCGACGGCATGACCTCGCGCATCTCCGCGAACACGTCCGCCGCCCCGCCATACCGCCAGTCGAGGCCGAGACGGCGAGCGATTTCCTGGATGATCCACAAATCCGGGCGTGCCTCGTCGGGCGGCGCCAGGGCGGCACGCGCGATCTGAACCTGACGGTTGGTGTTGGTGAACGTGCCCTCCTTCTCCGGAAAGGCGGAGGCCGGAAGGACCACATCGGCATAGTAGGCCGTCTCGGTGAGAAACAGGTCCTGGACCACCAGATGCTCGAGCCTGGAAAGCGCGGCGCGGGCGTGGTCGACATCCGGATCCGACATCGCCGGGTTCTCGCCCATGATGTACATGCCGAGGATCCGACCGTCATGGACGGCGTCCATGATCTCGACCACCGTAAGACCCCGGTCGGGATCGAGCTTGGCCCCCCAGAAGACCTCGAAGGACCGTCGGACATCCGCGCCCGTCACCGGCCGGTAGTCAGGATAGAACATGGGGATCAGCCCGACATCGGACGCGCCCTGTACGTTGTTCTGTCCACGCAGCGGGTGAAGGCCGGTGCCGGGGCGCCCGATCTGCCCCGTCATCAAGGCGAGCGAGATCAGGCAGCGCGCATTGTCGGTCCCGTGCACGTGCTGGGAGATGCCCATTCCCCAGAAGATCATCGCCGCACCGGCCCCGGCATAGAGCCGCGCGACCGTCCGAATCGTCTCCGCCGGCACCCCGCAGACCGGCGCCATCGCCTCGGGGGTGAACGGCACCAAATGGGCGCGGAGCGCTTCGAAACCCTCGGTGTGCTCGGCGATGTATCGCGGGTTGTGGAGATTTTCGGCGAGGATCGCGTTCATCATGGCGTTGAGCAGGGCGACATCGGTGCCCGGGGTGAATTGCAGCATATGGGTCGCGTGCCGACCGAGCGCCTGGCCGCGCGGATCCATGACGATCAGCGTCTTGCCGGCCTTGGCCGCGTTCTTGAAGAAGGTCGCCGCAACCGGATGGTTCACCGTCGGGTTGGCGCCGATGACGAGGATGGTGTCGGCGTTGGCGCATTCGAAGAACGGGGCGGTCACGGCGCCCGAGTTGATGGTCTCCATGAGCGCGGCGACCGAGGATGCGTGGCACAGCCGGGTGCAGTGGTCGACATTGTTGGTCCGGAACCCGACCCGGACCAGCTTCTGGAACAGATAGGCCTCCTCGTTCGAACCTTTGGCGGAGCCGAACCCGGCCAACCCCTTCGGACCGCGGCTGCGGCGGATGCGTGCGAGACCGGCGGCCGCCGCATCGAGCGCCTCCTCCCAGCTCGCCTCGCGGAAGAGCGCCGACGGATCGGACGGATCGAGCGCCGCGAGATCGTTCTTCGGCACCCCCTCCCTGCGGATCAGCGGCCGGGTCAACCGGTCGGGATGATCGACGTAATCGAAGCCGAACCGGCCCTTTACGCAGAGCCGGTTGCGGTTCGCCGGCCCGTCGCGGCCGTCGATCTTGAGCAGCCGCCCGTCCGCCACGTGATAGGTGAGCTGGCAGCCAACGCCGCAATAGGGGCAGAGGCTGTTCACCTCGCGCGCCGCCGGCACCGCGCCGCGCGTGGCGGCGTCGACGGCGCGGACGGGCAGCAACGCGCCGGTCGGGCAGGCCTGCACGCATTCGCCGCAGCCGACGCAGCTGCTGTCGCCCATCGGGTCGTCGAAATCGAAGACGATCTTGGCCCGCGCCCCCCGATGCGCCATGCCGATGACGTCATTGACCTGGACCTCGCGGCAGGCCCGGACGCAGAGCGTGCAGGAGATGCAGGCGTCCAGGTTGACCGCCATCGCCGGATGGCTGCGGTCGGCCGCCGGCATGTCCCTGGCGGCGAATCGACTGGCCGTGACGCCGACGCGCTCCGCCCAGCGCCAGAGCTTAGAGGCCGGATCGTGCGTCTCGGCGCGTGCGGGCTGGTCGGCGATCAGGAGTTCGAAGACCATCTCGCGCGCCGCCCGTGCGCGTTCGGATGCGCTATGCACGACCATGCCCGCGCGCGGCTCGCGAATGCAGGAGGCGGCGAGAACCCGCTCGCCCTCGATCTCGACCATGCAGACACGGCAATTGCCGTCGGGTCGGTAACCCGGTTCCGGCGCGTAGCAGAGATGGGGAATCTCCGCTCCCGCGCGGTCCGCGGCCTGCCAGATCGTCTCGCCCGGCAGGGCCCGCACGGTACGGCCGTCCAGCACGAATTCGCAGCTTGCGCGCCCGTCACCATCCATCGCCATGACCTACCCGCCCGGTATGTCCTCGGGAAAATGACGCAGCACCGACAGCAATCCGTTGGGCGCCGCCTGACCGAGCCCGCAGATCGAGGCGTCCATCATGGTCCGGGACAGCTCCTGCAAGAGCGGCCGATTCCAGCCCGGCGCCGTCATCAGCCCGACCGCCTTCTCGCAACCGGAACGGCAGGGCGTGCACTGACCGCAGCTCTCATCCTCGAAGAAGCGCATCAGATTGAGGGCCGCGTCCGCCGTCGAGTCCCGGTCCGACAGGACGATCACCGCCGCCGATCCGATCAGGCAGCCATGTTCTTCGAGGGTTCCGAAATCGAGAGGGATGTCGACCATGGACGCGGGCAGGATTCCACCCGACGCACCGCCGGGTAGATAGGCCTTGAAGACATGGCCCGGCGCCATCCCGCCGCAATGCTCGACGATGAGTTCGGCGGCGGTGATCCCGGCCTCGGCGATCTTGACGCCGGGCTCGGCGACGCGGCCCGAGACCGAGAACGTCCTCAACCCCTTGCGGCCGTTGCGGCCGCGGCCGGCGAAGCTCTCCGCGCCATCGGTCAGGATGGAGGGGACCCAGTAGAGGGTCTCGACATTGTTGATCAGCGTCGGACGGCCGAACAGACCGACTTGTGCCGGGAAGGGCGGCTTGTGCCGAGGCAGGCCGCGCTTGCCCTCGATACTCTCGAGCATCGCCGATTCCTCGCCGCAGATATAGGCGCCGGCGCCGCGGCGAAGCTCGATCGAACCCTTGGCGGCGAGCCCCGCTCGTTCGAGCGCGGCGGTCTCGACGCGCAGAATCTCGCGGCAGGCCGGGTACTCGTCGCGAAGATAGATATGGCTGGTCTCGGCCTCGACGGCCCATTGCGCGATCAACATGCCCTCGAGAAAGCGATGCGGGTCGGTCTCGAGGAAATATCGGTCCTTGAACGTGCCGGGCTCGCCTTCGTCGGCGTTGACGGCGAGATGGCGCGGCCCGGGTTCCGCACGGACGAAACGCCATTTGCGTCCGGTCGGGAACCCGGCGCCGCCCAGGCCGCGCAGCCCCGACGCCTCCAGCGTCTCGATCACCGAATCGACGGCGAGCGCACCGCCGCGGCAGGCGCGAAGCGCCGCATAGCCGCCGCGGGCGAGATAGGCGTCCAATCCCGGATAGTCCGGGATCTCCGGGGCGACGGCCCGCCGGCCGACGGCCGCCATCACCCGATCCGCATCGGCGGGAGCGATGGGGTTGCGACCGACCGCGGCCACCGGCGCCCTGTCGCAGGCGCCCATGCAGGGCGCGCGCAGGACGCGCATCCCGGCGTCGCCGCGTTCCGCCAGCGCCGCGGCCAGCGAGTTCGCCCCCATCATCTCGCAGACGATGGAGTCGCAGACCCGTACCGTGACCGGGGCGGGGCGCGGCTGGCCGTCCTCGAGCACGTCGAAATGATGATAGAAGGTGGCGACCTCATAGATCTCGGCGGGCGCCATTCTCATTTCCTGGGCAAGCGCAACCAGATAGGCGGGCGGCAGGCAGCCCTCGGAATCCTGGATCAGATGCAGATGCTCGATCAGCAAGTCGCGCCGCCGCGGCCGGCCGGCCAGCAGCCCCCGCACGGCGTCGTGTGCCGCGGTGTCGACCTGACGGCCCTTTGTTCGCGGCTGCGCCGCGAAACGCCCCGCCCCCGGATGCGCATAGCGCCCCCCGCGCCGTCCTCCTCCAGTCATGTCGGCGATCGAACGTCCTTCTGCGCAGCCCGGTCGAACGACATCTCGTCGACGGCCGTCAGGCGAATGACCGCCGCGTTGATCAGATGCTTGCCTGCGTTCTCGAAGTTGACCGTGACGCGGTCGCCGTCGACGGACTGCACCTGTCCGAGCCCCCAATCTTCGCGATCGGGATGGCGCACGAACATCCCGGGTGCCAAGTCGCTGTGCATGGCCGGATCATAGGCGACGCGTGCGGACGGTGCCAACCGTCGGCGGCGCAGCGATCCGCCCGTGGGAGATAGTCGCGACCAGCACCGCACCGGCGCGAGGGATTCGAGCTGCTCCTTTGCCTCCGGCTCGAAGCGAGGGGTCAGCGACTGGGCGCGCAGCCTCTGGAATATCCGTTTCTCTGCCTGGCTGCCGGTGTCGTAGGGCGAACTCGGCACCATGCGCATGCCGGATTTCAACCTGGAAGCTTCGCTCGGACCTTCGCCTCGGTCTTGGGGTCCAGCCGCGCTGCGGCGAGGAGATCGAAGAATCGTTCCGCGTCGATTCGGGTTGAGTACTTGGGCTCTCCGGGCAGGTCGATGTGTGCCGAACCGCCCTTGACCGTGAGGCTGTACTTCCCCGGTCTCAAGCTGATCCGAGTATGTATGCAATCCCACTTCTGCAATCGCGCGAGCTCCAACGCTGCGGCTTTCTCGCTCGCACTCCAAGCCGACCCGTCACCGAACTGCTCGCGAAGTGGGTGGACTCTCGCCGGAGGATCGCCGAGGTCGAAGCCTGTACCGGCAATTCGGTGGGACATTTGCGCCATGCGGTGGGAGACCGCGTTTGCGAGCCCGGGATGGGCGCGCAACCGAAGTGGAAGGCCGAGCCATCCGTCGCGGACCCCGAAAAGGATTGCTGCGGCAAGCCAATCCGTCTCCCCGAGCCGGTCACTCTGGTAGTCCAGGAGATCGACGCAGTCCCGGCGCAGGAAGAACAGCGTCAGGGCGTGCGCGAGCGGCGTGTCGTGCCGGCCGAACAGTTCGCTCGCGGTGGCGTCCGCGAGGCCGGTCAGCGATTCGAGGGTGTCATGCAGCTTTCGGACTCCGGCCTGCGCACGCTTGTCCAGTCCCGCCGATGCATCACGGAGGTGTTCGAGCAGCGCCGTCTCCGCGCTCCCGACACGGACGGAATCGCGCCACCGGACCAGCCGTTCCACAGCCTCCCAGAAGAGCCTTGCCTGGAGGGCGTTCTGCAGGCCGACCCGATCCGTCTCGGGCGACATGGACGCCGAAGGCGGCACCCCTCCCTCCCGCACCCAGTATCCGAGCCCGGTGAAGATCGGATGGTCGTCTGCCGGTGAGCGCAGGGAATCTTCGTCCGGGTCGAATGCATCGCGGCAGGCGCGAACCGCCTGGTCGCCGAGGCTGCCGAAGAGGAACACCGTCGCCATGGCGCCTCCGACGGCGAGCGGACGCTCCAGAGGCACGGTTCGTTCGGCGGGTCCGTCGGCGGGCGGCCACGGGGTATCGGGGGCCTCGGAGAAGAGCGTCCGGTTCGTTCTGCGCCCGAAGTCCCGCAACGGAACGTTAGCGAAGTCCTCCTTCGCGTCCGCCTCGCATGCCTGCTTGTCGTTCTTGGATTGAAACGTGATGGACTCGATCCGGGAGGTGGGGAGCGGCGCGGGAATCAGCAGCACGCGCTCGGTCCCGTCGACCCCGTCCGGGAAACGCAGCTTCCTCGGGCCGCGGTCACCAATCGCGATCAGGTTGCCCGACATCCCGGCAAGGCCGATTTGGACGACGGTCGGCTTGAGGTGCCCCGCCTCCCGCGTGGCCGATTCAATCGCATCCCTCGGCACTTTTTCGATGAAGAGCGGAATCCAGCCCGAGAAGCATTCGAGGGGGTCGCGGTAGTACTTGTCCCCGAACCCGGCGGGCGGCATCACGAGGCCCGCCGCGAGCATGTACATGAGGTTCAAGTGGCTAGTGACGAGGAGCCCCGATTCAGGCGCCTTCATCTTCGGCGGCTCCGTCTCCGATGGAGGCTGGGGCGAGGAGGCGTTCTCCGTGGGGAACAGATCGGCGGTGGCCATCTACAGCTCCTTGCGCCGGAGCACATCCTGGTTCGTTGGCAAGATCTTCTCGATCTCCCGGCCTTTGCCCCGCTTCATGAAGAGGAACACCCGCTCCCTCGCCCGCGCGATCATGACGTAGAAGAGGCGCTTGGCCACGTCCGGATCGTCACGCAGGAAGTAGTGTTCGTCGATGTCCGCGAGCACCACAGTGTCGAATTCGAGCCCCTTGCAGGCCTGGGCGTTGATGAGCAGGATGCCGCCCTCGTCGAAGGCGACGTCCGGACGGTTCTTCCCGAAGAATGTCGCCACCCTGGGGCGCGGGTTGTCGAGCTCCACATCTGCGGATTGGAGCGCCCGCAAGTACCGATCTCTCACCGTGTTCTTCGGGGCGATGATCCCGATGAGCTGACGCGGGTCCCGGTCAGCGAGAAGCAGGATACCCCTCGCAACTGCGTCCAGATTGCTCTCGTCGTAGTATAAGAGCAGTGGGATTCGCCCCCCCCGGCACCAGAGCCGGAATCTTGGGTGGCGGACTTGCCGGATCACCCGTGTAGAACTCCCGTGCCAACCTCGCAACATGATAGTGGTTGCGGTGGTTCTTTCGAAGCTCGATCACCTTGGCCGAATCGATGTTGAGACAATTCCGGATTTCCAGCCGGGTGGCGTTCGCCTCGGTGATCTGCTGATTCTGGTCGGCAACGACAAAGAATCGGTCGAATCCAAGGCCGACAAGCGCGTTGTAGAACGCCGGCGGCATATCCTGGCCTTCGTCGATCACGAGGAACGGTCGCCGCGGTGTCTTCCCGGCTGGCAACGACTGGACGTTCGCTTCGACGCTCACCCAGTCGATTTCCTGATATCCGTTGTCGTTGGACTCCTTGAGCGGAACAGACTCCCCTGCGACCTTCCGATATTCACTCCGAAACCAACTGTCCCATGTTCTGCTACAAAGGCCGTTCCCGAACAACTGGCCGCTCGCCCGATCGAGGAGATGAGTGAAGATCAGGAACCGATAGTCATCACGCTCCCGGGCGTGGCGCTTGGCGCGGAGCAGTGCGAGCACGGACTTGCCCGTTCCCGGTCCGCCGATGATGAGATGATGGCCCTCCTTCGGCAGATCACGCGCCGCTTCCTGCTCCTTGCTGAGATCCTCGATGTTCGGGAGCTCGAATCTGCGCTTCACCATTGATCTGTCTCTGTCGACGGGGGCATGTCGAGAGGGCCTCGGACGCATGCGGAACCGGTTCGTGGCGGAGACCGGCTGAGCGCCAACGATCTACACGTCCCCCGTCTCGTCGGCGACGCGACGCAACTCCGTATTCATCGCCACGTCGCTGCGCCGTCGCTGGGCGAGCAGCTCGCCCGTCTTGAAATAGTCGCCCTTCGTGGCAGCCTCCGCAGCGCGGTCGAATTCCTCCGGCCACTCGCCCAGGCTATAGCCGTGCCAGGGCACCTCGGGCTTGAGCTCGGGAAGGCCGAGCTCCTCCCAGATGCGGCGCGCATTCTCCATGAACGGCCGCTTGGGCAAGGAGATCGGCGGGAAGTCCTCCTTGAGGGTGGCGTCGACCAGGACCGAGGCGTCCTCGCCGCCGTTGCGCAGGCTGCGCGGCCCGTGGCCCTGATCGCGATGCCCCAATATCTCGAGATCGAGGGCCGGGTTTGCGCGATACGCCATCGCCCAAAAGAGGGCGTCGGCGTTGTCCGGGTCGATATCCTCGTCGACCGCGATCACATATTTGCCGGCCGCGCGATGCAGCGACGCGGCGCCGTAGAGCGCGCGCCAGATCTCGGTGCGGGGCACCCCGCGCACGACCTGGATCACCAGGACCTTGCGGATGTTGGTAAGCGGCTCATGCATCCCCACCCGAAGCACTCCCCGGATGCCCAGATGGTCGCGGAGATGGGCCAGGAACAGCGGCTCCATCGCAACCCGCTTGATTGTCGACGACTCGGACGGCGTGACCTGGCTGATGATCGAGGTCAGCACCGCATCGCGCCGTCTGGTGACCGCGGTCACCTCCATGAAGGCATTGAACTCCTGGAGATTGACATGGCCGTGGCTCTCTCCGAACGGTGCTTCGGGCTCGAGATATTCGGTGTCGATATGACCCTCGACGACGATCTCGGCCTCGGCGGGAACCAGCAGATCCACGGTCCTGGCGCGGACGACGTTGAGCGGCGCGCCGACCAGACCGCCGGCGACCGCGAGCTCGTCCGTCGACTCGGGGAGCTTGAGCGTGGAGGTGAACGTAACGCAGGGGGGCGCCCCCAACACCACCGCCGCCGGCATCCGTTCTCCGCGCTCTCGGTATTTGAGCCAATGGGCGTAGATTCCCGGCCTGAGCTCCAGCGACGGATTCATGCCGAGCCGTCTCGGCGCCTTCACCTGCCCCCGGTAGTTGCCCATGTTCTGAACGCCGGTGTCGGGGTCCTTCGTGATGTATTGCGACAGCGTCGTATAGGGCGCATTGTCCCAGCCTGGGGTAGAGATCGGCACGGGTATTCCATCGAGCGCGTTGCCGGCGGCGTCGAGCGCGACCCCTTCGAACAGCAGTTCCTGACATGGCGCCGAGGAGACGACCCTGGGGGCGATGGGGGCGGCGACCGCCGTCGTCCAGCGCGCCTCTATATCCTCGAGTGCGCAGCCGATTCCCCGGCGGTAGATCTCCCTGTTCGCCGCCAGAACGCCCACGGCAACCGGGATTTCGTAGGCCCTCCCCTTCGAATCGACGACATTGGTGAACAGGAAGGCCTTCCGCTGCGGTTCCGGAATTCCGCCGCGAAACTGCCAGCGGACCAGCGGATGCATCTCGGTGTCCTTGTTGATCGGACGATCGATCCGCAGCAACAACCCGTCTCGTTCCAGGAGCGCGATATGGTCGTGCAGATCGGGGTAGCCCCGCGCCGGGTCAGCCATCTCGCTGCGCCTCCGCCTCGATGCGCCGCGCCGGAGTCTCCGGCATCACGCCGCGGCGCCGGCGCTGTGCGGTCCGCCGGCCGTTCTCCAAATAGCCGCCCGAAGCGGCGCGGGCCGCCGCCTCCTCCCAGGATTCGTTCCAGTCGCCCAGCGAATAGCCGTGCCACGGCGCCTCGGGCTCGAGGGGCGGAAGGTCCAGCCGTTCCCAGATCTCCCGCGCGCGTTCCATATAGGGCTTCGTCGGCAACGCGACGGGCGGAAGCTCTCCCTTGAGCGTCGCATCCACCAGCATCGTCGAATCCTCGGATGAAGGGTCTTCCGTCTTCGGGCCGTGGCCGCGGTGCCGGTGGTCGAGGACAGCCGAATCCTCGCGGGGATTGGCGCGGTAGGCCATCGACCACCAGACCGCATCGGCATTGCCCGGATCGATGTCGTCGGACACCGCGACCACATATTTCCCGCAGGCGGATTGCAGGCTGGCCGCGCCGTAGAGGGCGCGCCAGATCTCGGTGCGCGGGGCGCCGCGCGCGAACTGGAGAAAGATCACCCGGCGAATATTGGTCAGCGGTTCGTGCATGACGACGCGCTTGACCGATCGAATGCCGAGATGGTCGCGGAGATGATCGAGGAACAGCGGCTCGTAGGCCGCGCGCTTGATGACCGAGGACTCGCTCGGGGTGACCTGACTGATGATCGAGGGGAGGATCGCGCCCCGTCGATGGGTGATTGCGCTCACCTCCAGGATCATGTTGAAGTCCTCGAGCGCGACATGGCCATGGCTTTCGCCGAACGGAGCCTCGGGTTCGAGGAGCTCGGTGTCGATCCAGCCTTCGACGACGATCTCGGACTCGGCGGGTACCGTGAGCGGCACGGTCCGGCACGCCACGACCCGCACGGGCGCCCCGACGATGCCGCCGGCGACAGCCACCTCGTCGAGACCAAGGCGGAGCTTCTGCGGGGCGCAATAGGCGACCGCGGGGGGTGGGCCGAGGACGATCGCGCAGGGCATCCTCTCGCCCCGCTCCTGGTAGGCCAGCCAATGCCGGTAGCCTTCCGCGCCCCCCTCGCGGGTCGCCATCCGCACGGCGAGCCGATCGGGGGCCTTCAACCCCGCTCGGTACGTACCCATGTTCTGAACCCCCGTCTCGGGGTTCCGGGTCACGCATCCGGTCGCCGTCAGATAGGGCGCGCAATCGAAACCCGGCGTCGAGATCGGCACCGGAAGGGCGTCGAGCCCGGCCCCGGCGCCGCGCAGCGCGGCACCTTCGACCACCACGTCATGACAGGGCGCATCCTCGATCTCGACCGGCGCCACCGGGTTGGCGATCGCCCGGGTCCATGCGGCGCCGATCTCATCCGGCGGGACCCCCATGCCGATCCGATAGATCTCCCGATTGGCTGCCAACGCGCCGACGACGACCGGCATGTCGTAGCGCCGCGCCTGGCCGTCGGTCACGTTCGTGAAGAGGAACGCCTTCCTGCGGGCCTCGGCGAGGCCGCCGCGGAACTGCCAGCGGACGAGAGGGTGCAGCTCGGTATCCTTGTCGATGGGCAGATCGATGCGCAACAGGAGGCCGGCCGCGTCCAAGGCGTCGAGATGCGCCCTCAGGTCGGGATAGGGAGACCGGCGCACTACCACATCGCCGAGCCGCCATCGACGACGATGGTCTGGCCGGTCACGAAATCGCTGTCGGCCGAGGCCAGATAGACGCAGGCGCCGACAAGGTCCTCCGGCGTCTCTTCGCGCTTGAGCGCCCGGGTGGCGACCGTCGCCGACGGGGCACCGCCCATCCAGTTGGTCCGCTTGCGCACGTTCTCGCTCATCGTCGAGCCGGGGGCGATGGCGTTGACGCAGATCGAGTCGCCGCCTAGCTCGCGGGCGAGCGATCGGGTGATGCCGAGCACCGCCGCCTTGGATGCGTCATAGTGCAGGAAGAAGGGCGATCCCTTGAAGATGCGTCCGGTACAGATCGAGACGATCTTGCCGTATCCGCGCTTGCGCATTTCCGGGACCGCCGCCTTGCAGCAGAGCCACACGCCTCTGACGTTGACCGCCATCACCCGATCCCATTCCTGAACCGGAATCTCTGTGAAAGGCTTGCGCTCCACCGAGGTGAAGACCGCGGCGTTGTTGACGATGATGTCGAGCTTGCCGAAGGCCGAGACGGTCGCCGCGGCCATGCGGCCACAGGCGTCCTCGTCGGTGACGTCGGTGGGCAGGTCGATCGCGCGCGCCCCGTCGGCCTCGATCTCGGCGACGACCTCCGCGCCCGAATCGAGGTCGGCCACGGCAACGCTCGCCCCCTCCGCGGCGAGTGCCCGGGCGAAGGCCGCGCCGATACCCTGGGCCGCCCCGGTAACTATCGCGACGCGTCCGTCAAGCCGTCCCATGTCAGATCTCCTTCCGCACCGTCGAGGCCGCTCGCCCCGGGATTGCCTTCGTCAAGGGTACGCAGCTCGGTGTTCATGGCGACATCTCCGCGCCGGCGTTGGGCGATGATCCTCCCGGTCTCCCAATAGTCGCCCCGCACCGCGCGCCGCGCCATCGCTTCGAGATCGGCGTTCCACTCGCCGAGATCGTAGCCGAACCAGGGCCTCTCGGGCTTCAGCCTGGGCAGGCCCAGCTCGTGCCAGATCTCGGCGGCCGCCTCCATATATTGCCGCTTGGGCAACGACACCGGGGGAAAGGTCTCCTTGAGAGTCGCGTCCACCAGCACCGCCCCGTCCTCGCCGTCGATCAGGCTGCGCGGGCCGTGACCCTCGTCCTTGTGTCTCAGTATCTCGACATCGCGATGCGGCTTGCAGCGGTAGGACATCGCCCAGAAGACGGCGTTGGTATCGTCCGGGTCGATATCCTCGTTGACGGCGATGACCCACTTTCCCTCGGCGCGGCGCAGGGAGGCCACGCCGTAGAGCGCCCGCCAGATCTCGGTCCGGGGCACGTCGCGCCGGACCTGCACGACGATCAGCTTGTGCAGCGAAGTCAGCGGCTCGTGGGTGGCGACATGGACGACGCCCCGGATTCCCAGGTGATCGCGGAGATGCTCGATCTGCGCCGCCTCGTAGGCGGGCCGCTTGATGGCGCTCGACTCGGACGGGGTGACCTGGCTCACCCAGGAGGTGATCACCGCGCGCCTGCGCCGGGTGATTGCCGTCACCTCGACATAGGCGTTGTATTCCTGAAGATTGACATGGCCGTGACTCTCGCCGAACGGGGCCTCGGGCTCGAGGAGATCGGTCGAGACCAGGCCCTCGATCACGACCTCCGCCTCGGCCGGCACCAGGAGATCGACGGTCTTGGCCTCGACGACATTGAGAGGCTTGCCGACCAGACCGCCCGAAACCCACAGCTCGTCATATTTCTCGGGCACCTTCTGGACCGCGGTGAACGAAACGATCGGCGGACAGCCGAGGACGATGGCGACGGGCATGGGCTTCCCGCGCTCCTTCCACGACTGCCAGTGGAGATAGCCGCCCGTCCTGAGCTCGATCGACGGGTTCATGCCGATCCGGTCGGGCGCCTTGAGCATGCCGCGATAGTTGCCCATGTTCTGGCGTCCGGTCTCGGGATCCTTGGTTATGAAATGGGACGATGTCGTATAGGGCGCGTTGTCCCAGCCGGGGGTCGAGATCGGCACCGGCAGCGCATCGAGGCCGTTGCCCTCGAGCAGAGCCGCTCCCCGATGGACGATCTCCTGGCATGGCGCCTCGGCCACGATCCTCGGAGCGACGGGGTTGTTGAGGGCCGAGATCCAGTTCTCCTTGATCTCGCCGAGCGGCACGCCCATGCCGATCTCGTAGACGGCCGCGTTGGCGGCCAGCCCGCAGACCAGCACCGGTATGTCGTAGCGGCGGGCCTTGGAATCGACAACGTTGGTGAACAGAAACGCCTTTCTGTCTTCGGCCGGGATACCGCCGCGAAACTGCCAGCGGACCAGCGGATGCATCTCGGTGTCCTTGTTGATGGGCCGGTCGACCTCGATCAGCAGGCCGGCGCCGCGCAAGGCCTCGATATGTTCGTGAAGATCGCGATAACCCCGGTCCGGCATCGGCATTCGCGGCGGCTCCCTCTGCGGCGCTCCATTCGGCTGGCGGATTGCCGACCGCGACGTCGGATGCCGCGGCGCGCAGCCTAAGGGCCGACCCGACCTCGGGCAACCGGACGCCCTCGTCGATGCGCCGGCCAGCGCCCCGAATGTCCTGCCGGAGGCCTTGCCCCCCGATAACGCCGCAGATCCCGCGCCATGCCCCGGGAGACCGCCCCGCCGGCGTCGCCTCGACATCCCGGTGCCGCGCCGCCGTCGGCCCATCCACGCGCTATCCGGTCCCGAAACCGGTCTCCGTCCATCGGAGCTTCTCACCCGACCTTGCGGCGCAGGAGCTGTCGATAGACTATCGCACGCAGCCATTCCATCGCGGAAAACCTGAACGGCACGCGCATGAAGAAGGCCACAAGCGCGAGAACGCTGCCAAAACACATCAGACGCCGGGCATTTTCTCTCATCAGAAAGAGCTCCGCCAAGAGATAACCCTTTCCCCCGCGGCGGGCAACGAGCTGCGTGGCGTCGGCTCTCAACAGAATCTTCTTGGAACCGAAGATTTTCTTGGAGTGGATCATCAAACGGATCCACAGAATATAGTCTTCGATTCCTGTGGCGATTCGTGCGGCTGGATAGCCGCCGACCTCCCGAACGACGTCGGCCCGGAACGCACAGCAATTGTGATTCACCGGGTTACGGAAGAAACTGCAGAGGTTCCAATATCCGACAAATCCACTGGGCACGGACTTGATGAACCTTTTCCCGTCCTCCATGAGTTCCAGAACGGAGGCGGAGACGACGGAGATTCTAGAGTCTTCGAAGAGTAGGAGCTGTTCGGAGAATCGCTCTGGAAAATTGATATCGTCGGTATCTGCGCGGAATATGATCTTGCCGGTACATTGGCCAAGTCCGATATTCAGACAAGGGCCAAGGCCCTGTTTCTCTGAACGAACGAGCTTTAGAGGCAATGATCGTCTCCATCGAGAGATGATTTCTTCGAGCTCCTCTCTGATATCGCCGTCCAGAACCAGAACGATCTCATCGGCCGGCCGAATCTGAGCTGCCAATGAGCTGAAATAGGCATCCAGCCGCTCGGTGTTTTCGCCATCATATGTCACGGACAAAACAGACGTTCGAAAACCTGTTTCATTTGATTCAGAAAGTTGGGGGGGGGGGGGGGGGGGGGGGGGGAAGATAGACGAGGATCGGGATGTGTCGATATCGTCTCCGCCGAACGGGCGGTACGAGACGGGGACGTCTCGGCGCGGACACCGCTGCAGCTGCTTCACGTCGCGCGCACTCCTTCGCCTCTTTCTCGAGGGAAAGAGTCGGGGTGGAGGATCCTTGTCGCCTGATAGAGGATCGAGGTGATCTCGGCTCGTCGGACAGCTTGGCAGCCGATCTTAAAGCACATTCCGATCGAGATTCAAGCGGCTAGATTCTCCTTGAACAGGTTTTCCTGCTGCTGTTGCGCCTGCAGGCTAGGCACGACGCGGCTTGTCCGTCATAACCACAGGCATGTCGCCTCGATAGGCCCGGCCGATCGAAGAGCTCGGGCGTGCCGTAGCGATCCAGGGCCTCCTAGAGCGCTTCTGCGAGAAAGCTCCCGCGTCCAGCGTGTTCGACAGCCGCCAGACCGGGACGTGGCCGGTCGCCCGGTCCATGATCGCCAGCGGATACAAGAAACCGCGCCGCACCGAGATGCAGGCGATGTCGGCACAGCAGACACGGTTCGGCCGGCCGCTCGGTCGCCAAGCCTTCGGGGAGATGGGGCAGCACCCGGTGCTCGGGACGCCAGGGCAGCGCCTCGTGTAAGCTGACGTGGCAGGCCTCGTCCTGCATGGGGGTCCTCCTTCGGCTGCTTGTTCATCACCGAATCCGTCGCCTACCGCTCGTCCCTTCCCTTCCCTTCCCTTCCCTTCCCTTCCCTCACGCGGCGGAATACGACGTGACCGCCCGTCCGGTTCTCTGGCACCACCCCGGGACCGGACAGCGAATCGAAAGCGTCGATGCTCAGCGGCTTGCGTACCCCCTTGACCTCCCATACCGACCTCGATAATCGGGTATGAGCCGGCGCTCGGCATCTCTCAATGGCGGCCTTGACAGCCCTCGTCCCGAACCCTTGGACACCGTCTCGCATGCACCCGAGCCGAACTGGCCATCCGGACCCATCCGAGATCGCCTCGGACCAATCGCGCGCGCGCAGCCAAGTGCGGATATGGAAGACGCCCGCCGCGCTCGATCGGACCCGCCGGCGTCGCGCCTCCGATAGAAAAATCCTTCTGACCTACGTAACGTCAACATTTCGAAGATGTGCGCCAACAACACAGCTAATGAATATCCTGCGTCATATGGATTACGACAGATTCGATCTGTCGATAATAACTCTTTCTCCAGAGGATAAGAAGAATTCGGTCATCGATGCAATCAAGCCGATCCCGGCAAAATTCTACGCGCTGAATCTATCCAAAAATCTGAATTTCTGGCAACTAAAGAAGCGATTCGATCATGCGATCGATTTAACTCGAACAGATATTGTACACAGCTCCGGATTGCGGGGAGATCTGCTTGCATCGAAACTGAATAGAGATGTCGGCTGGATTGCGACATCCAGGAATCGACCTCATATGGAATATCCGACAAAATTTGGAAAGGTTGTTGGGAAAGGCCTCGCAAGAGTTCACATAAACGCGCTACGTCGGTGCGATCATCTCGTTTGTTGTTCGAAATCTATGAAGCACGACTTTGAAAAAATTTACGGCATATCGGATTGCACAGCAATACCTGATGGGATAGAAATCTTTCAAAATACCAAAAACATAACTAATAAAAACCGAAAGAAGGAAGGCTTTGGATTTGTAACTATAGGCAATTTGAAATCTGGTAAAAACTTTGATTATTTATGTGATCTATTCAATCAAATAAATAGTCGAATCGCAACGCTCACTGTGGTTGGAGATGGACCGGAATACTCCAGGATTTCTAATTACAAGAGCGAGAACATACACTTTGTTGGACATCGGGATGACGTTTATCCCTACTTGGAGACAAACGATTTCTTCATAAGCGCTTCCTTGTTCGAAGGGCTGCCAAATGCCGTGTTGGAGGCATTATCGATGGGATGTCCCTGTCTGCTCTCCGACATCGGACCGCATCTCGAGTTGAAGGATGAAATGCCGCCGGGAGCCGTTCAGATTTTTTCCTTGTCCGATCCGCCCGGCAGCGTCGCAAGAAAATTTCCACAATACGTAGAAAATATGCTGCAAGTATCAAGAGAAGAAATCAGAGAACGAACTATAGAGAGATACTCGGCAAGAACGATGTCGCTACGTTACCAGACACTCTATTCAAATATCTTACAATCATGAAACAATGGGCGAGCCACAGGCAGGACGAATCGACTATCGACATCGGGACCGGCGCGACATGCCCGACCCCCTCTTGCCGACTCCCAGGGAGCCCGTTTCGTACGGACTTCTATGTCACGGTCTCGGGGAGGCGTCCGCTTTCGAAAAGACGGCCCAGCATCTCCTCAGCAGTTTGTGGATGAAACCATCCACCCGCGGAGTGGGGACAAAAGTCCAACTCTCCTATCCTAATTCTTTCCCCCTGCCCAATATACATATCCACTCGAACAAACGAGAACGCCGAGGAAAGACGTGCTGCCAAATCGAGCATCTTATCCAATATGGCCGGTTTGGAATGGGTGTAAGAGGCGCCCGGGTATTCGAGAGTAATCGGAAGTTTGTTCCAGAAAATGTCATAGAAAGTCTGACTATGGTTGGACAATTGATCTGATTCCACGTGAATCAGCTTCGGAATTCCCGAAAAACAATATATTTTGTAATCATTCGGCACGGTCCTTCCGTCTTCTGATACGAATTCCTCCACAATTATTTTCGGCCGCAGGCCTCGATAATTCTGTTCCCTGCTCTTTCGATAGTAATTGATATCGAACCAACTCTTCATCACATCTCGAGGAAGGGGCTGCGTGTCGTCGACAAGAAATTCGACATGCCCGCACAGATGTGTAGGCTTTATGACGCATGGCAAGCGTTCCAGGATCAGTCGGTCCACTGCGTCCTTGTCCCTAAGAATTCGATATGTCTCGACAACATGTTCCCATCCGACGACTGCGGCGATATAGTATTTTGCATATTCCTTGTCGGTCGCGAAAACGCTCAGCGGGTCCTGCAGCGATCCATCTACTTTCAGCCTGTACAGATGGTCGTTGAAGCGTTTTGGATTGCGCCAGCGAGGCCAGCGGCGGCGGCGGCGCAGATGGGCACAAAACGCATAGACGGAGTCGCCCCAATCGGTCCGTGGGAGGCTTCGCTGCAGTAGAGACTTGATCACTCGTCGTTCCTCGGAGTTCGCAGCATGAAGCGTCGATCCGACGCAACTGCCGAGGTCATGCGATCGGCCAAGGCCCGACTCGGCGATCCAAGGGGTGTTTCAGGCGCCATCGATGGCGGCGATGAGAGGATTCGAGGGGGATCGAGGCTTCGGAACCGCCGTACCCGCCGAGCCCAGCGCTCCCCTTCGATGTCCACCAGCACCTGCAATTCCCACAGACGATGGGCGTCGAACGACCCGGCCATGCGCAGGACCGTACCGCATCGGCGCAGACACCCCCTCCGAGAACGTCGGCGCCGCTCGGCCCCATACTCAATAGTCGTTGATGTCCGGCGCAACGCGGCGGCGGCGCTGAAACGCCCATCGGATCAGGAAGATCGATGCCACGGACAGGATCGCGAACCAGGTGCCGACGGACCGCCACGTCTCGAACAGGACGATGTCGCCGAACCAGGCGCCGCGGTGCCCGAACAGGAGTGCCGCGACGATGGCCGCCGCGACGCCGACCGACAGCACGAAGAAGTAGAAGCCGATCACCAGATCCGCGCTGACCAGAACGATCGCGACGATCACCCAGACCTCCGGTATCAGCATCCAATCGGTGAGCGTGTCAGGAAGCTGCATCGCCGGTCCTCCGCATGCTGTCCGCGATTAACTGGAGCGAGCCGATCACGCCGGTGATCTCGGTGGGAACGACCACCGTCTTAGAATTGGAGGATGCCGCGAGTCTGCCGAGCGCATCGACCTGGCGCTTCAACACCTCGAAATCGATCGCGGGTTGCCCCCGGTCGGCGATGGCCGCCGCGACGACCCGGGTCTGCTGCGCATCCGCCTCGGCCTTGACACGCACCGCATAGGCTTCGGCGTCGGCGGTGATGCGCAGTGCCTCGGCTTCCTTCTCCGCCTCGAACAGCTTCGCCTCCGCGGCGAGCTCGACTGCGCGCTTCTCCCCCTCGGCGCGGGCGATCGCGGCGCGGCGCTCACGCTCGGCATTCAACTGCTGGCGCTGCGCCGCCTTCGTCTGCTCATCCACGATGACGTCGGTGATCGCCGTCGAGGTGATGTCGAGCCCCCACTCGTCCGACTTGGCTTGAAGATTCTCCCCGATCTCCTGGTTCATCGACTCGCGCGAGGACTGCAGTTCGTCGAGCTCGAGTCTTCCGGCAGCCGAACGCACGATCGATGTCGCCTCGGTATGGAGCGCGGCATCGACATCGCGAATGCGGTAGACGGAACGCGGCGCATCGACGATACGGTAGAAGACCGTCGCCTCGAGATTGACCTCGACATTATCGCGGGTGATGACGCTGATCTTGAACTCCGGCAGCTGTCTCTCAAGGATCGAAATCCGGCCTGAAACGCTGTCGAGAAACGGCACGATCAAGTTGAGGCCTGGCGACAATGTCCGCACATATCTACCGAATCTTTCAACGATATAGACCTCGGACTGTGGCACGATCTTGACGCCGCGCCAAATGAGTATCAACACAAAGAGAAACAGAACGACGACGACGATACCCGTAAGCGAGACGCTCAGTGAGGTTGTCGATGCCATTTCCCGACCTTCCTGCCGACGATTCCGTTCTTACCGTATTGGGGGACCACCCCACGGTCAAGGACAGGACAATAACGTACATCTCTCGAGACGGTGGAAGAAACCGGCGAGGTCTCCTGTACCTCGATAACGCCCGGCATCCGCATCCATGCGGTTTTCGGGCCGGTTCGATCGTCTCTGTCGATCGACGCCAGATCCCGTTCCCGGACATGCAGCGCCCGCAAGGTTTGCGGCCGCGGTGCAACGGTCTAAGCTGGATCGGAAAATCCTCTCGGACTCACGATCGACAAGGAGAACGCGATGATCGCAAGATATGTCCCCACCTTCGCCGCGGCCGTTGCGCTGCTGGCCTCGGCCGCCGCGGCCGCGCCGGCACGGGCCGACGTCGCGGAGTTCTACGGCGGCAAGACCGTCTCCATCATCGTCCCGGCCGGGCTCGGCGCCTCGCTCGGCCTCTACGCCAGGCTTCTCGCGGAGCATTGGAACAAGCACATTCCGGGCAATCCCAACGTGATCGTCCAGTCCCGGCCGGGGGGCGGCGGAACCAAGGGCGCCGCCTATGTCTATAACGCGGCCCCCAAGGACGGCACCGTCGTCGCCGAGGTCCTGGCCCCGTCGGTGCTGGCGCCCGCCCTGCGAAACGCGAAGTTCGACGCGCTCGAATTCCAGTGGCTCGGCTCGATCGCCCAGCGGCCGAGCGTGGTCTCGGTCTGGCACAGCGCGCCGGCGACGACGATCGAGGAGGCGAGAGAGAAGACCGTAGTCATGGGCTCCACCGGTTTCGGGTCGGAGACATATCTGATGCCCAAGCTGATGAACCACCTGCTGGGCACCAAATTCAAGATCGTCAAGGGCTACAAGGGCGGCGCGGCCATAAACAAGGCGATCGCCCAAGGCGAGGTCCAAGGCCGCATGAACTACTGGTCGGGCTGGACGACGGTCAAGAAGGACTGGCTGGATCAAGGCAAGCTGGTCCATCTCGTGCAGTACGGCCCGCCGATTCCGGAGCTTGGGGAGGTGCCCCGCATGATCGATCTCGTGACCTCGGAGGAGGGCAGGAGGATGGTCCGCTTCATCGAAGTCTGCGAGTTGATCGGCATGGGGTTCTGGGTGGCTCCCGAGGTGCCGAAGGATCGCGTCGCAGCGCTGAGATCCTCCTTCATGGCGACCATGAACGACCCCGCCTTCCGGGCCGACGCCAAGAAGCGGCGCGCACCGGTGGCGCCGATCGCCGGCGAGGAGCTCGACCGGATCGTCGCCGCCGGACTGAAGGTCTCCCCGGATCTGGTTGCCAAGATGAAGGCGGCCTACGGTTTCAAATAGGCTTACGCCGAGGGGCGGGCCGCGGCGCCCGCCCCTTTCGGCCCGCCGGCCCTCGCCGTTTCGCGCGCGCTCGGCTGCAGGCCGATATCTCAGAACAGGTTGAACCAGATGCTCGAGCGAAGCGCAGGAAAAATGTCCCCGACCACGGTTTGGGGCCAGGGAATGACCAATATCCTGTGGAACAGCAGGTAGCAGAATATCCATAGCGGTATCGAGATCGACAACGTCGTCAGCCAGGATTCCTTGCCCTCGAAGCGAATGAAACCCACGAGAAACACCAGCATCGCCGGCAATAGGCCGATGAGCGCGGCCACCCCGAAGAAAAACAGCAGCCAGCCGAAATAGACCGCCGCCCGGGTGAAGATGGTCGGGACGTCGAGGTCACCGTAATCGGCCTGAATGTCGAAATGAACGTCATCCCGGCTGGTCCGGAAGACATCTCCGGCCGAGGCCTCTCCTGCCTCCTCGACGCTTTGCCGGCCGGCGTCCGCGACGGCGGCAGGGCGGACGAACATCGCCGAAAGGATGAGCCAGGAGGCGAACAGGACCCCGGCCCAGCCCACCACTTGCGGAATCAGCTTAGCGCCGAACTCCCACTCCCAGGAGACGATCAGGCAGGTAACGAAGAAGACGAGAACGAGAAAGGCGAAACCCATGTCGGGGTTCAGGCTCTCGCGTCGGAAGCCGATTGCCGAGGCGCGGCGGCCCGGCCCCGAGCCCGCCAGGTAACCGCGAACTATCGGATTGAGAATCCCGTAGAGCGTGATCGCGAACATCACCATGACGACCGGAAAGAGCAGCCAATCGGCCCCGTAGCGTTCTACCGAGATGAACATGTAGCGCTCGACCAAGGCGCCGAGAACGAACCCCAGGATCAACGGCGGCCGCGGCCATTTGAGCCGTTTCAGAACCCAACCGAGAAAGCCGAAGATCAGGAGCGCGTAGATGTCCCCCCATTGGCGCGATCCCTGGAAGGCCCCGATGAACACGACGGCGAGAACAACCGGCGCCAAAATACCGATGCGGACGAGCGCGATCCGCGCCAGCTGTTCGGCGAACAGAAAGCATATCCCGGCGCCGATGATGTTGGCGATCGCGACCGACCACACGAGGGTATAGGTGACGTCGAGATGCTTGGTCAGCATCTCCGGGCCGGGTATCAGCCCGTGGATCAGGAAGGCGCCGAGGAGCAGCGCCATCGAGGCCGATCCGGGCACGCCGAAGGCGATCGTCGGGACCAGCGCGCCGCCCTCCTTGGCGTTGTTCGAGCTCTCCGAGGCGATCACCCCCCTCACGTCGCCCTTGCCGAACGAGGTCGCCGCATCCTTCTCGGTTCGTACCGCATGACCGTAGGCGATCCAGTCGATGATCGAGGCGCCGATCCCCGGAACGGCGCCGAGGCTCGAGCCGATGGTTGCGCAGCGCAGCAGGAGAAACTTGTTGCGCCAGACATCGCGCACGCCCTGAAGCTGGCTTCTT
Source organism: Alphaproteobacteria bacterium (assembly GCA_963422565.1). GTDB lineage: Bacteria > Pseudomonadota > Alphaproteobacteria > MPNO01 > MPNO01. The sequence goes on from OY730228.1 coordinate 533,512, forward strand.
CGCGACCCGCTGTCGGCATCGCCGGCGATGCTCCGGCGCGCGATGACCATGTCGGCGAGTTCGGGAATCGCGAACAGTCCGAGCGCCAGCGGCACCACCGGAAGCCCGTCCCACAAATAGAGCGAATCGAAGGTCCAGCGAAGCGTTCCCGTTTGCGGATCGTCGCCGGCGGTCGCCACCATGAGCCCGATACACGCGGCAGCGAGACCCTTGAGCGGGGTCCCCCCGCTGAGCACGGCGGCCAGGGAAAGACCGAACACGCAGAACGACAACAGCTCGGGGGAGCCGATATGCAGCATGACCGGGCGCAGAATGGGAACCGAGACCGCGAGCAACAAGGCGCCGTAGAGCCCGCCGATCACCGAGGCGGAGAACGCGGCGCCGAACGCCCGACCGGCCTCGCCTTTCCGGGCCATCGGGTAGCCGTCGAGAATCGTGGCCGCCGAGCCGACCGTGCCCGGAACGCCGAACAACACCGCCGGAATGGTGTCCGACGTCACCACCACGGCCTGCAACCCCATCAGGAAGGCGAGCGCCGTGTAGGGGTCCATGTTGAATGTGAAGGGCAGCAGCAGCGACAGACCCACCAGCCCGCCGAGACCGGGGATCACCCCGAGGACAAGCCCGATGATCACGCCCAGCGCAAGAAAACCCAACCGCTCTGAATCGGCCATGATCGTAGCGGCCTTGAGGGCCATTCCGAGCATGTCGGCTTCCATGACGGCTCCTTAGACGGCCTGCGACGGGTCAGCGGCCAGTGACAATAAGCGCCGGGCGTCTGTCAACCCGATCCGTGCGGCCGTCGCGATGCGCTTCCGCAGCGCTGGTCGGGCCGGCTACTCGGCGGCCTGCGCCTGCGGGAATCGGTCCGAGACGTCCAGCCTGAACACCTTCTGGGCGTTGAGTCCCAAGATCTTGCGCTTCGCCGTTTCCGACAGGAAGGGAAGATCCCAGATGACGCCCGGCAGATCCATGTCCCAATGCGGATAGTCGGTCGCGAACAGCAGCGTGTTCTCCGCATCCATCGCCCGGAAGGTCGCCTCCAGCAACCAGTCCTCGTTCGGGCGCTCCATGGGCTGGGTCGTGAAATACATCTCCTTCAGGTACTCGCTGGGCAGCCGCTTGAGCGACGGGCACTCCGAGCTGCGCATCCGATATTCGTTATCGAGGCGCATCATCAGCCACGGAACCCAGGCGATTCCGGATTCAATCCAGATCGTCTTGAGGCCGGGGAAGCGTTCGGGCAGGCCGTTGACGATCCAGTTGGTGCAGTGCACCACGTTGTACCAGGTGAAACCGAGCGCGTGCACGGCGATGAACCGGTTCGAGGTCCGGAACATCGGGTCGTCCCAGTTGAACCCGCTATGGAAACCGAGCGGCAGCCCGCGCTCTTCGACGGCGCGATAGATCTTCATATAGTCGTTGTCATGGACCGGTTTGTGGCGGACCGAGGTCACCATGAATCCGATCACGCCCGGCTTGTCGGCGAAGTCCTCGACCATCCTGTAGGCGGCGTTGTGGTCGTTGAACGGGAGATACAGCATCGACTTGATGCGCGACGACCCCGGCAGGACCCGTTCGACCAGCCAGCGGTTGTAGGCGCGCGCGAGCTGGGTCTCGACCTCGGGCTGCGGGTGCATCGCCAAACCCAGCATCGGGGTCGGGAACATGCAGGTATAGTCCACCCCCATCGCATCCATCCATCGATGGCCGAGATGGACGTCCCGATGGACGCCGTCGGCAGGAGTCCGCTCCATCCGCCGCAACGGGTAGCGCGTAACCCGGCCGCCGACATCCTGGTAGCCGACTCGACCGAGGGCGAACATCCCGCCGCCGCGCTGCCCGACCTGGCTCGACGAGTGGGCGAGCTGGCGCAGCACCGGATCCTCCATGTATTCCAGTATCTCGGCCATCGACTCGGTTTCGTAATGGTGAGAATCGGCATCCACGATCAACACGTCCTGGAGGCCGCGCCGGTCGCGCTGGCGAGCGGCGTTTACCAGAACCTTCTCGGTGTCGAACGAATCGACGCTCATCCTGAAATAGCGCTCGTTACCCGTCGGCAGATCCATCTTCCATCCCCTCGTCGGTCCGCCCAGCGCGCGCGCGGCCGATCAAAGCAGCCCCGGCAGCCAGGTCGCAAGCGGCGGGAACCCCGCGATCAGCACCATGCCCACCAGGAATATGACGACGAAAGGCCAGGTCGCGCCGAATATGTCCTTGAGAGGCACATCGGGCGCCGATCCCTTGAACGCGAACATGGTGTAGCCGAACGGCGGCGTTATCCCGCCGACGGTGACGTTCAGCAGCATGATCAGCCAGAACCAGATCGGATCGAAGCCGAGCGTCGTCAGAAGCGGCTGATAGATCGGAATCACCACCAGCATCAACGCGATCTGGTCGATGAACATGCACAGGAGGAACGGGATCAGCATCATCACGAACAGCATGACATAGGGTTCGAAATCGAGCGTCGTGATGAGGTGGGTCAACTCCCGCGTCGATCCGGTGAAGGCCAGAAGCTGGCTGAACATCTTCGAACTCGCCATGATCACCAGGATCATGGAGGTGATGAAGGCGGCAGAGCCGACCGCTTCGGTAACCATCGACCAGCTCAGGCGGCGGTAATAGGCCGCCGTCAGCAGCGCCCCCAGGACGCCGGTCGCCGCCGACTCGGACGGAGTCGCGATGCCGAGCAGAATGAACCCCATCACGCAGAAGATGATCACCGCGAACGGCAGGACCCGCAGCACCGCCGTCACCATCTCCCAGGCGCTCACGTCGGGCGCGCTGTCCGCATCGCCGCGGGGCGCCAGCGCCGGGTTCGTCCGGACCCGCCCGAAGATGTAGACCAGAAACATCCCCGACAGCAGCAGACCGGGGAGGATACCGGCGATCAATAGCCCCGCGATCGAGACGTCGGCGAGCGTGCCGATGATGATCACCAGCACGCTCGGCGGAATGATCGGCGCCAGGCTGGCCCCGGCGAGAATCGCCCCGGTGGACAAGCGGGAATCGTAGCCGCGTCCGATCATCCCCGGATAGAGCGTCCGCGCCATCATCGCGGCCACGCCCATCGCGGCCCCCGACAACGCCCCGAAAATCGTCGACAGAACGATGCAGAGCACATATTGCCGGCCGCGCACCCGGCCGACGAGCTTGTCGACGCTGTCGAACAGGATGTCGATCGAGCCCGACCGGAACAGAAGCTCTCCCATCAGAATGAACAACGGCACCGCGGACATGGCAGCGACGTTGGTGGTCTCGAAGATCGAGTTGGCGACCATCCCGAAGCCGGGCTGGCCGAGCACGATCATGACGCCGGCGAGATTGATGATCAGGAACGCGATAAAGATCGGCGCCCCGGTCAGGAACGCCGCCAGAAGCAGCGTGAGCCCGCCGGAGAGAACCACCCACCATTCCACGGCTAAGGCTCCCCATCCCAGACCGCATCGCGCGGTCCGCCGGAGACGCGACGGCCGGTCGGGTCAGCCATGGCCGCCCGCCACCGCCCCGCCCCGTTCGAACGCGCGCGGGGCGAGCATTCTCAGAAAATAGATCGCCGAGCTCGCGAAGCCGTAAGTGATCCAGGCCGAGATATAGATCTTGGGAATCGGCCTGACCTTCATCAAATGGACATCCTTGACCACCTGGCGGATGTTCTCGTCGAGGCTGATCCAGGTCGCCGCGATACAGGCGAGGCCGGCGACCAGATAGATCAGCCAATAGGCGACGCGCGACCGCTCGACGCGAATCGTGTCGAGAATCACGGTCACCGCGACATGCCCCTTCTCCCTGGTGACATGGGGCATCATCAGGAAACAACCGATACAGAGCGAATACTGGACCGCTTCCGACGACCACCAGGTCGGTGCGCCGAAGAAGTAGCGGGCGAAGACCTCGTAGCAATATGCGAAGACGATGATGCCGAGGCAGACCTTTGAAAGATGAAAGCCCAGACGCGTGACGCCGTCGTGGAAACGGGCCAGCGCGCGCAGCGAGTCACCCATGGATCCCGCCTCGGCCCATCGTCGCGGCGACGGCCTACGCTGCCCGACGTCAATCGGTCAGGTCGGCCTTCTTGGCGAGCGCGTACAGGTCGTCGGCGCCGTCCCCGCAGCATTTGCGGGCGAGATCCCAGAGGCTCTTGCTCCAGGCCACCCTGACCAGCGCCGCCTTGTCGGCGGGGAGCTGCAAGGTCTTGACGCCGAGCTTGTCGAGCGCCGCGGTCTCCTCGGCGAGGATCCCGTCGCCGACGCCCGGCATCTCGGTCTCCGTTTCCCGCCCGGCAGCCAACAGGACGCTCTTCTCCTTGTCGGAGAGCTTGTTCCAGGAATCGAGATTGATGAGAACCGGCTCGTTGGAGCTGCCGAAGGTCGGCCGAACACGGAACTTGGCCACCTCGTAATGCTTCATCGACAACATCCCGGCGGCCGGCCAACAGGCGCCGTCGACGACGCCCTTCTCGAGTGCGGTATAGATCTGCGCCGGCGGCAGCACGACCGGAGAGCCCCCGAGCGCGCGGATCACGCCGTGATAGCTCGACGTTCCCCTGATCTTCCGGCCTTCGACATCGCCCGCTGGGCTCAGCGGCTCCTTGAGAAACATGTGGTAGCCGGAATTGCTCTGCGCCGGGAGAGAGACCAGCTTCAGATTGTTGTGCTTCTGGTAGTATTTGTCGACAAAGTCCCAGACGCCGGACTCGCGGCGTTCGGCCGGGTCGATCGCCATCGCATCGACGACCAGGGCGATTCCCTTGGAGCCGGCATGGTAGACTCCGTGGGTATACAGCATGTCGAACACGCCCGACGACACGGGCTGAAGCTGTTCGAACGGCGGCACCACCTCCGGGCCGGACACGCTGATCTTGACCGTATCGCCGCCGACCTCCTTCACGTTGTCCAGATATTGCTGGAGCACCGCATAGGTCGGCCAGTTGTTCTTGTTCCAGCTCGTCAGCAGCTTGAGGTCGGCCGCCTGGGCCGCGGTCGCCGCCACCGCAGCGAGACCGGCAAGTAAGACAGTCCAACGTCCGTGCATGGGATTCCTCTCCCTTCTGGTAGCCTCTCGCCGCGGATTCCGTAGGCGCTCCCGCGGATGTCGAGATTAAATCAGGGTGGCCAGCCGGGGACAAGCCGCCGCCCCTCGGAGGTGGCCGGTCGGCGCGCGCGGGCAGGAGCGCGGGTCAGGCCGCCGAGGCGGCGGCGCGCAGGCGCGGGGTCGGGCGATCGTCCATGAACATCTGCGCGATGCCGGCGGCGATGCCGATAACGACGCCGATCTGCCAGGCGAGATCGTAGGACCCCATCGCGTCGAAGATCAGACCCGCGCCCCAGGCGCCGACGAACGAGCCGACCTGGTGGCTGAAGAAGGCGATCCCCGACAGGGTGGCGACGAAGCCCAGACCGAACATCTGGACGACCAGCCCGTTGACCAGCGGCGCGACGCCGAGCCAGAGCAGCCCGATCACCGCGGCGAAGATCAAGGTCGATGCCGGCGTCGCTGGAAGCAGAAAATAGACCACGATCGTCAGCGAGCGCAGGATATAGACGGTCCCCAGGATCATGTGCTTCGGCAACCGGTCGCCGAGCCATCCCAGGACATAGCAGCCGAGGGCGTTGAACCCGCCGATCACGGCGAGCGCCCAGGCGCCGAGCTCCGGCGGCTGGCCGCAGACGGCGAGATAGACCGGCAGATGCGTCGCGACGAAGATGAGCTGCAGACCGCAGACGAAAAACGCGACCGCCATGACGACATAGCCGCGATGCGCCGCTGCCTCGCGCAGAATCGCCCGGAAGGACCGCCCGGCGCCCCTCGCGCCGAAGGAACCGCCGCCCTCGGCATTCGCCCGGTCGCCGGCACCGGTATGGAACGCCGCAGGCAGCATGATCACGCACAGCCCGATGAACCCGACGATCGCGACCTGCCACCCGGCGGTCGCGATCAGCCCGTCGGCGAGGGGCGAGGCGACGAAGGTGCCGATCGAGCCGGCCGCGGACACGCTGCCCAGCACCATCGAACGGCGAACCGGCGAGACCGCGCGCGCCGCCGCCGCGAGGCCGAGATTGAGCGCCGTGCAGGACAGAGCAACGCCTATGCAGACGCCGAGCCCGAGGATCAGCCCCGCCGGGCCGGTCGCGAACAGCGTCACCCCCAACCCCGCCGCGTAGAGCAGCGTGCCGAGCACCGCCACGTTCCGACACCCGAAACGGTCGGCGATACCGCCGATCACCGGCTGGCTGATCCCCCAGATCAGGTTCTGGACGGCGATCGCCAGCGTGAAATCGGCGACGGTGATGCCGATGTCCCGGGTCACCGGGGCGACGAACAGACCGAAGCTCTGACGCATCCCCATGCTCATGGTCAGCATGACGCTGGCGCCGGCGAGGACGGCCATGGTCTGGGCGCGGGTGTAGCCGGCGCTATTCACGGGAGGCCTCCGCGGCGCCAATCAGGGCGCGCATGGCCGCCGACGCCGCCGGCCCCTTGCGGGCACGGCGCCACAGGTCCTCGACGGTCCTGTCGTGCAGCGCCAGCGCTTCGCTCGCGGAGGTGATCATCGCGACCCCGGCATGGACGTTCGGCTGCTCGCCCAGCCGGAACGGACTCAGCGCCAGCAGCCGCCGCTCCGGCTGGCGAAAGATCTGGAAGCTGGTCGGCGGCAGGGTATTGGGCACCAAGCCGATCTGTATTCCGATCGGCTGGTCGTCCATCAGCGAGAGCAGATGCAGGGCCTCGTTCCTGGCGCGCCGGAGGCGCTCTTCGATCGCGGTCTTCGGAAGGTCGATTCGCCCGACCAGACCGTTGCGCAGGAAGCGGCCCATCTCCACCTCGGAGATCAGGTTGACGATCGCCGGGCGGCGTGCGCGGTAGGCGGCCCTGCGGGCGCGAAGGATATCCATCAGCTCGTCGAGCTGCGCCAGCGCACCGGCACGATCCTCGGCCTCGTCGGGAACGCTTTCGGCGAGCACCTCGCGCAAGCCGTCAAGGAACGCGTTCGACGCGAGCAGGAACGAGATCGGCCCGGCGAGAACGACGATCCGCTCGGCGGTCTCCTCGATCTGGCGCAGGCGCTCGAAATAGCTTACCGCCGAGCCGATATACTCGACGCCGACGCCGAGCAGCGTCGGGACCGAGACTTCGAGCAGGTCGGCGAGCTTTTCCAGCGCCTCGATCTTCGCCACCTCGCCCTTCTCGAAACGGTAGAGCGCGGTGCGCGAGATGCCGATCCGCCGGGCGACCTCGTCCGCGCTCAAGCCGGAGCCGCGCCGGAACGCGCGCAGCCGGTCGCCGATCTCGGCGAAGCGGATCGTCACGGCCGCAGCATCGCCGCGATCGACGCCGGCGCGACCGGCATCTCGCACAGCGGCGCGCCGACGCCGGCGAGCGCGTCCTCGATCGCGGAGATCACCGCCGCCGACGAGGGCACCACCCCGCATTCGCCGGCACCCTTGACGCCGATCGGATTCAGCGGGCTCGGCGATTCCCGGTGGAGCGCAGCGATCCGCGGAACATCGGCCGCGCCGACCATGAGATAGTCCGCAAAGCTCGCGGTCAGCGGCTGCCCCTCCTCGTCGAAGGCCATCCTCTCGAAGAGAGCGTTGCCGAGCGCGTGCGCGACCCCACCGACGATCTGCCCTTCGACGATTCGGCGATGAAGGATTCGCCCGCAATCGTGCGCGAGGACCAGACTTACGACCGTAACGCCCCCGGTCTCGGGGTCGATCTCGACCTCGGCGACCGCGCTGCCGTTGGCGAACGGCATGGCGTCCAGCACCGTCGTCTCCGTCGCCGCGAGGCCAGGCGCCACCCCGGCCGGCAGGGCGGCCCCCGGCGTCCCGGAGACCGCTTCGGCGAGCCGCCCGAACCCGACCGAGATCTCGGGCGCGCCGCGCACCCGCACCCCGCCGTCGGCGGCCTCGAGATCCTCCGCCGCCGTCTCCAGAATTTCGGCCGCGATGGCGATCGCCTTGGCACGCACGGTCTCGGCCGCCTTCCAGGCCGAGCTCCCGGCGGTCACCGCCTGGCGGCTGTTGAACCCGCCGATGCCGAGTCCGACCGCACCGGTATCGCCGCTGGTCACCGCGATCCCCTCGGCGCGGGTACCCAGCGCCGCCGCCACCAGACCCGCCAGGGTCGTCTCGATCCCCTGCCCCATCTCGGCCGCCCCGGTGGCGAGCTCGATTCGGCCCGAGACGTCGATCCCTATCCGGGCCGATTCGAACGGACCGCGCCCCGTGCCCTTCACGAAATTCGCGAGCCCGATGCCGCGCAGACCGCCCGCCCGGCGGCGGCGGTCGGGAAATCCGGCCCAGTCCGCCGCAGCGAGGGCGGCCTCCTGACAGGCGAGATAATCGCCGCTGTCGAGCACGACCGGCGCGCCGCCGCGAGTCTTCAGCGGGCGGGCGCAGGGCATCCGGTCGGCGGCGATCAGGTTGCGCCGCCTGATCTCGTCGCGGCCGAGGCCGAGGACGGCGGCCCCGCGGTCGAGCAGCCGCTCCATCACGAACACCGCCTGGGGATGGCCGGCCCCGCGCACCGGAGTGACCGGTACCTTGTTGGTGAGGACGGCGCGCGCCGTCAGCGCGTAGGCCGGAACGTCATAGGGTAGCGTCACCGTGAGCGCCGACTCGTAGGGAAGGTTCGCGCCGCGCGCGGTATAGGCGCCGTGGTCGTGCAGCATGGACCCGCGCAGACCGCGCAGCGCGCCGTCCCGGTCGAATGCCGCTTCCATTTGCCAATGCTGATCGCGCTCCTGGGTGGTGGCGACGAAATGCTCCCGGCGGTCCTCGATCCACTTGACCGGCGCTTCGAGGATCAGCGCGGCGAGGGCGGCGGCGATCTCCTCGGGATAGGTCACGAGCTTGGGTCCGAACCCGCCGCCCACCGCCGGCGCGGCGACCCGGACGGCGCTCTCCGGCCAGCCCAGCATTCGGGCGAGCACCCGCCGCCCGGCATGCGGGGTCTGGGTGGAACTCCACAATGTCAGGCGCCGCTCCAGCGGATCGGGCAGCGCGACCGCGCCCCGACATTCGAGAGGATGACCGCAGCCGCGATGGATGGAATAGGATTCGGCGACGATATGGGCGGCCCCGCGAAAGGCCGTGTCGACATCGCCGAACGCCATGTCGATCTCCGCGAGCAGGTTGTGCGGCGCTCCGAGATGCACCGGCGGCGCCCCCGCCGCCTCGGCGTCCCGGCAATCGACGACCGCCGGCAGCGGCCGGTAGCGGACATCCACCGCCGCCGCCGCATCCTCGGCGCGGTAGCGATCATCGGCGATCACGACCGCGACCGCCTCGCCGACATGGACGACCTCCGCGCAGGCCAGGACCGGCCGGTCGCGAATCTGCCGGTAGGCGGCGCTGGGCAATCCGACCGCCAGCCGCTCCGCCGCCAGCCGGGGGCGGAAATCGTCCATGGTGAGGACGGCGCTGACTCCCGGCCGCGCTTGCGCCATATCCCGGTCGATCGCCTCGATCGCGGCATGCGCGTGCGGGCTGCGCACGAAGGCCGCGTGGAGAAGGCCGGGGATATGGATGTCGTCGACGAAACGAGCCCGGCCGCGCAGCAGCGGGGGGTCCTCGAGGCGCGCCTCAGCCACCGCGTTCCGGCGACATGTCGATCGTCCCGAAGAAGAGCTGCATGCCGTAGTGAAAGGCAATGAAGGCGCCGAGCTCCATGATCTCGGCCTCGCTGTAATGGCGCTTGCCCTCGTCGTAGAACGCCTTGTCGACCCGTTTGGGCGCCCGGTACATCAGCCAAGCGTAGCGGAGCGCCCATTTCTCGGCCGGGGTGAACCGGCCGTCGGTCTCGAACCCGGCGTCGCTCCCGGCCTCGATCAGCTCCTCGGTGAGGCCCTGCTCCCTCGCCGGAGCGGAGCGGAGCGCGCCGAAATAGGGGTCGCCGGCGAGCCGGGCGAGCTGGACCCGGACGATCTCCTTCAGCTTGCCGTCGACGGACCCGCTGCAGAGAGACCGGTCGAGCGCATCGTGGAGGGCTTCGGCGTAACCCGGCACATGGGCGAGGAGACGGACGAAACGTCCGTCGGGCACGCCGGCCTCCTCGGAGCGGCGGATGAGCGCGCGGAGCTTCTCGTCCTCGATCGCCTCGTCCGGGACGGGCTCGATCCGGGCGCGCATCGCCGGCCTACTCCGCCGCCAAGGCGCGGTCGGCCGGCAGGGCAGCCTGGAGCGACACGGGTCTGTCGCCGTAGATCCGCCGCGCTTCGTCCTGATCGACCAGGCGCCCGTCCGGGCTGAACATCGGAAAGAAGTCCAGGGTCCCGAAGAACGTGTGGTAACCGATATTGAAGCCGACGAACGCGCCGAGCTCGACGATTTCCGCCGCCGTGTAATGCTCGGCCAGCCCGTCATAGACGGCCGCATCGATCTTCTCCGGCGCCGTCGCCATGAGCTCCGCATAGTCGAGAGCGGCCTTTTCGGCCGGGGCGAGCCGCGGCGACGCCGCCCGGTCCTCGATGCCCTCGTCGATGAGGTCTTCCGTCAATCCCTGCTGCTTCGCCGAAGCAGACCTGACGTTCCCTCAATAGGTGCAGTCGGCCATCCGCGAGAGCTGGATCCGGATGATCTCCTTCAGCTTGTGGTCGATGCGCCCGGTGTTGAACAGCGCGCCCCAGGCCATATACATCGACCGGGAGATGGCCGGGTTGTGCCCCATCATCGCGTGAAACGCCGGATCCGGCGCGCGATGGCGCAGCGCCTTGTTGATCAGGGGGCGAAGGCCGGTCTTCTTCAGCTCCTCGATATCGAGCATGCGGATATTGGGCATCGCGATCCCCCTGCGGTTGCGGGCGCCCGGCGGCCTCTCTCCCGGACGCGGTTTCGACGGTCGGCATTATCCGCGCCCGCGCGCTGGCGGCCAAGGCGGAATTTCCCGGACCGGCGGTTCTCGTTTCGGCGTCCCGGCAGCCGATCTCCGCGCGAACCCCTCCCCTCGAGGGAGGGCGGGCGGAGGGGTCTTCCGGCTTGCCGGTCGCAGCCCCCGAAACGAGAATTGCCGGAGGGTCGCGCCAAACATTGTCACCGGCGGCGCGATGGCCCAGGATTGCGCGAAGCGAGCCGGGGGAACGCATGACGGTCAAGTCGATCCTCGCCGTCCTGATCGGTCAGGAGACCGACGAATCGGTCCTGCACTGCGCCCACACCGTGGCGGGGGCGTTCAGCGCGCATATCGCCGTCACCCATGTTCGGGAATTGCCGCAGACCGCGGCGGTCCTGGGCTACGAGGGCATCCAGCCCTACGTCAACGACGAGCTCGAGGCCGAGCTGCGCGGCCGCGCCGAAGCGCTCGAGACGCGGAGCCGCGCCTGTTTCGATGCGTTCGTCGCGCACGGCGGCTTCGAGATACGCACCGAACCGGCCTTGCTCGACCGCGAGACGGTGAGCTGGGAGTCGGTAGAGGACCATGCCCCCGACCTCGTGGCCCGACGCGGCGGGAGCTACGATATGATCGTCGCCGGGAAACCCGCTGGCGGCCTGTCGAACCTCGACCTGCTGACCGTGGAGGCGGCGCTGTTCACGACCGGTCGGCCGGTCCTGGTCGCCCCGCTGGAACCACCGGCGACGATCGGCAAGAAGGTCCTGATGGGCTGGAACCGAAGCGGACCAGCCTCCCGCGCTTTTCATGCCGCCAAGGCGCTGGTGCTGGAGCGCGCGGAACGGGTCCGGCTGCTCTCCGTGACGACCGGTGCGAAGCAGGGCCCCTCTGCGGAGGATATCTGCCACAATCTCGCCTGGCACGGGATCCAGGCCGAAACGCGCGAACTGTCGCCCGATTATCGTTCGATCGGCGAGGTGCTGCTCGCCGAGGCCGGCGCGATCGGGGCGGATCTCCTGGTGATGGGCGCCTACTCGCGCAGCCGCCTCCGCCAGATGATCCTCGGCGGCGTGACCCAGCATATATTGTCGCAGGCGAATATCCCGATTTTCATGGCGCATTAGCCGGTCGTCCCGTGGAAGCGGCGTCTCGCGTCCCGAAGGCCGACCGGGCTTGACGCAGCGATGCGCTTCGGGATTACGACGATGGCGAAGGAGCCGCCTGAGCGCTTCCGGCGGCTCGTCGAAATCGTCGATTCCGGCGGTTGCGCGCATCTCTGGGTCTGCGACTCCACGCTGCACGCCCGCGACGCATACAGCTATCTGACCCTCGCCGCACTCTGGTCGCGCCGCATCGGAATCGGCCCCAACTGCATCCATCCCTATACCCGGCATCCGGCGGTCAACCTCAACGCGATGGCCACTATCCACGAGCTGTCCGGCGGGCGCGCGGTCATTGCCGTCGCCGCCGGCGATCGCCCGGTGACGGAGCTCGGCTACCGCACGGCGTCGGTCGCCGCGGTCCGCGAGATGATCGGCCTCCTCCGCGCGCTGCAGCGCGGAGAGGCGGTCACCCATGCGGGGCCGACCTTCGCCCTCAGCGACGCCAGGCTGTCATTCGCACTGCCGGCGGCGATGCCCATCTATCTGGCGGCGTCGGGGCCCCGGATGCTGCGCATGGGCGGCGAAACGGCCGACGGGGTCCTGTTCCATGCCGGCGTCGACGAGGCCTGTATCGGATATGCGCGCGATCGGATCGCCGAAGGCGTGACGGCGGCGGGACGCGCCATCGACAGTCTCGACATCGGCTGCACCGTCCTCGGCGCGCTCGACGACGACATCTCCTCGGCGCGGGAAATCTGCCGACCGATGGCCGCCTGGTTCCCGCAGACATCCAGGCAGTATGCCGAGATCGCGGGAGTCCCGGCGGAGACCGTGGCGGCGATTCGCGCCGCCTATTCGGGCGGGCATTTCGACGAGGCGAGGAAGGCTCTCCGTCACGTGACCGACGAGATGATCGATGCCTTCACCGTCGCCGGCCCGCCGCAGATCTGGATCGACCGCCTGCGGCGCCTGGCGGCGCTGGGGCTCGATCACATCAACGTGTTTCTGCTCGGGCCGGACCGGCTGCGGATGGCCGAACGGCTGGTGACTGAGGTGTTTCCGAATATCGGCGGCGCGTGACGTCGCCGGCGCTCAGGGCGGCGGTTCCGGCCCGCGGCCCTCGCCTCCTTCCTTCGGCGGCGCTTCCACGAGGAGAAGCGCGATCGCCGCCCCCGACGCCATCGCCGCCCCGCCGAGCAGAAAGATCGGCGCATAGCTCCGGACGAGGTCGAACAGGGCGACATAGGCGTAGCCGCCCGCCGCTTGCGCGATCCCCGAGATCAGCGACATCGCGCGCGATACCGCGGCCATGCGCTTCGGACCGACGAGCTGATGGGTTCGTCCTCCCAGGATCGCGGTCACTCCGGGCTGCGCGCCGACGACCAGGGAGGACAGCGTGAGCGCCCAGACCGCAGGCTCCAGGACGGGGAGCGTGATGCCGACCGCGACCGCGGCGAACGACAGCGCCAGCCCCGCCCGGAACCCGATGCGGTCGGCGAGCCGCCCCCAGAGATACGTGCCCGAGATCGCGCCCACTCCAAACAGAGTCCATTGGAGCCCGCCGAAGGAGGCGCCGCGGCCCAGACCGCGCACCAGATAGTCGATCCAGAACAGCGTGTGGGGGACGAGCCCGAGCGTGAAGACGGTGCGCGCGGCGACGAGCCCGGCGACCGTCCAGGTCCAGCGAAGCGGTGCGCCCGCCCGCTCGTCGGGATCCGGGCATCGATCGAGCCTGCGCCAACCCCAGAAGGCGGCCGTCGTCCCGACGGCTCCGATCAGCGCGAGCCCGGCCCAGGCGGCGGCCAGGCCCCGCGCCAGCAACGCCGGGACCGCCGTTCCGGTCAGCAAAATGGCGAGGCCGACGCCGGTGAACATGATTCCCGTCGCAGCCCCCAGCCGGCCCGGCGGCGCGTGCCGGGTCACGACGGCGAGGCAATGGATCATGATCACGGCGACCGCGGCGCCGACCAGGAAACGCCAGAAGGCAAGCCAGAGGAAACCGAAGGGGACGATGCTCGCCGCGAGGCACAGGAGCGCAAGGGCTGCCATCGCACGCAGCAGCCGCGCCTCTCCGAAGCGCCGCTCGAGGCAGAGGGCGATCGAAGCGCCGAGCAGAAAGCCGAGGAAATTGCCGGCGCCCACATAGCCGGCCTCGGCGGCGGTCAGGGCCCCGTGCTCGACCAGGGCGGGCATCATCGGGCCGTAGGAGAAGCGCCCGAGCCCCATGGCGACGAACATCGACGCCGCGGCCCCGATCGAGAGACGAAACCAGTCGGGGATCGCGAACCGATGCGCGGGCAATGTTTCCGGCCCGATCAGAGATGCTCCGCGGCCTCCGGACGGACCTCGACCTTCGAGGTGCCCGGCTTCCTCGGGATCGTCGGCGGTCCGCCCGGAGGCATCGACGTCATCGTCGGGAATCTTCCCGCTCCGAGGCCCGGCGACGGCGGGTGAGCGCCGCATCGCGCCGCGTCGTGTAGGTGGTGCAAGCGAACAGGATCGCCGCTCCCGCCCAGGTCCAGACGCTCGAGACCTCTCCGAAGAAGACGAACGCGATCACCGCGGAAAGCGGCAGGCGGAGGTAGAGGACGGGAGAAACGAGGCTCGCCTCGGCGGCAGCGAAGGACTTGGTGATGCAAATCTGCGCGCCCAGGGCGGCCAGCGCGAACGCCAGTATCCCGGGAGCGTCGTTCCAGCCGGGGGTGACCCAGGTCGCCGCGGTCGGCACCGCGGCGATCGGGAGTTGCAGGACGAAGCCGTAGAAGAGCACGACGCTCACCCGGTCGCGCCCGGCCAGGAAGCGCGTGGACACATCGACGATCGCGAACATCAGCGCCGCGGCGAGCGCGATCATCGTGCCGGCATTCACCGTCGAAATGCCCGGCCGCATGATGATCATCACGCCGGCGAAGCCGAGGAGCACGGCGGCGAGCCGGTGCCTGTAGAGCGGCTCCTTCAAGGCGAGCGTCGCGAAGACCGCGGTGAAGATCGGCAGGGTGAACTGCAAGGCGACCGAATCGGCGATCGGAATCAGCGTCACCGAATAGTAGCTCGAATAGACCGCCGCGAAGGTGAACAGCGCCCGCCCGCAATAGAGGGGAAGGTTCCGGGTCCTCGCCCCGCCCCGCAGGATCGGCGGCAGGATGACGATCGTCCCGAACGCCAGCCGGAAGAAGGTTATCTCGAAGACCGAGAACGAGTCCGATAGATGGCGAACCAGCGCGAGCGCGACCGAGAAAGAGGCCGCCGCCCCGACCATCCACAGAACGCCGGTGACCGGATCGTGGCGGCCGTGGCCGCTCACGCGGCGCCCTCCCCGATGGAGAAGACGGCGCGGCAATTCTCGCTTCGGGGACCGCGACCGGCCGGGCGCCGACCCTTCCCCTCACCCCCTCCCTCGAGGAGAGGGGAGTCCTTCCTCGGGAAACGGGTGACGATGCGGGCGGCGATGCCGACGGAGGCCGGCTGCCGGGACGCCAGAATGGAGAACTGCCGAAGACGGCGAAGGGGCCTTGCCGTCAGCGCGCCGGCAGGGCAAGGATGACCGGATTCGGCCGACGCGGCCGACGAGCCCGGACACGAATTCGGCGAAGCGGAGCGACCACGATGAAAGCAGTCTATATCGAAGCGCATGGCGGACCGGAAGCGCTGGAATTCGGCGACTTGCCGGATCCGGCTCCCGGCGACGGCGAGATCGTGGTCGACATCCGCGCGGCCAGCGTCAACGGCGCCGACTGGAAAATGCGCGCGGGAAAGTACGGGCCGTTGTCCGACTTTCCGCATATATTGGGCCGCGACTTCTCCGGCGTGGTCGCGGCGCTGGGCGCCGGCGTCGCGGAGTTCGATCCGGGCGATCCGGTCTTCGGCGTCTGCCCCGCCGGCAGCGAAGGCGCCTATGCCGAGAAGATCGCGATCGACCCGGCGATCGTCGCGCGCAAGCCCGACTCGATATCCCACGCCGAGATTTCCGCGCTTTCGCTGATCGGACTGACGGCGCTGGTTTCCATCGAGGACACGATCCGGCTCCGGCCGGGCGAGACCGTCCTGATCCATGGCGGCGCGGGGGGCGTCGCCGGCTTCGCCGTCCAACTGGCCAAGCATATCGGCGCGCGGGTGGTCGCGACGGCGAGCACGGAGAATCACGATTACGTGCGCGCGCTCGGCGCCGAGATCGTGATCGACTACAACGCGGTCGATGTCGCGTCGGCGGCCCCCGAATGCGACGCGGTCCTCGATACCGTCGGCGGCGAGGCCGTCCGGATGTCGTTCGCCGTGCTCAAACCGGGAGGCCGCGCCGCCTTCATCGCCTCCGGGCCCGCCGCGCCACCTTCCCCGCGCAGCGATGTCGTCTCGCTCAGGCCGCGGGTGGGTCGGGACCGCGCCCATCTGGAGCGCATCCTGCGGCTCTTCGAGGACGGTGCGGTGCGGGCACCGGAGATCCGGCGCTATCCGCTCGCCCTGGCGGGGGAGGCGCACCGGATCAGCGAAGGCCGGCATCTGCGCGGCAAGCTGGTACTCGAGACGGGATGAGACGCTCCCGCGTCAGGCGGCAACCCCTCGCAGTGCCTGCCAGACGCCGTGCGGGCTGGCCGGGAGCGGAAGGCTGCCGACGCCCCGTTCGGCGAGCGCATCGAGGATCGCGCAGACGACCGCCGGATAGGCGCCGCCGTTTCCCGCCTCGCCGCAGCCCTTGGCGCCGAGCGGATTGGTCTCGCAGGGCACCGGCCGCGTAACGAAGTCGATCGCGCCCAGATGATCCGCCCGCGGCATCGCATAATCCATGAAGGAGCCGGTCAGGAGCTGCCCGTCAGCGTCATAGACTGTGCGCTCCAACATGACCTGACCGAGGCCCTGGGCGATTCCGCCGTGAACCTGCCCCTCGACGATCGGCGGGTTGACCACGGTCCCGAAGTCGTCGACGACCGTGTATCTGTCGACCAGGACCTCGCCGGTCTCCGGATCGATCTCGATCTCGCAGACATGGCAGCCGTTCGGAAAGCTGATCGGGCTTGTCGCATGGTTGACCTTGGCGTCGAGCGCGAGCGCCGGGTCCCCGCGCCGGCGCGCCTCGGCGGCGAGCGCCATGATGTCGATCGACCGATCGGTGCCGGCGACGACGAAGCGCCCTTCCTCGAACAGGATGTCTTCGCGAGCGGCCTCGAGGACGAGGGCGGCCGTTTCGCGTCCGCGAGCGACGACGCGGTCGCTCGCCTCGACGATGGCGCCGCCTGCGGCGATGAGCGATCGCGACCCGCCGGACCCGCCCGCGCCCTCGCTCATCTCGTCCGAATCGTTCTGGATCAACCGGACCGCCTCGAAGGGTATGCCGAGGCGGTCGACGAGAAGCTGCGCGAACGGCGTCGCGTGTCCCATGCCGAAGTCGCAGCTGCCGCTGACCAGCGTGACGGCGCCGTCCGGCTCGAACCGGACGTCGGCGAGCTCGCTGCCGGGGGGCGCGGTCGTCTCCAGATAGGGAGCGATGCCGAGGCCGCGCAGCCGGCCCCGGGCGCGGGTCGCGGCGCGGCGCGCTTCGTAGCCCGCGACATCCGCGCGGGCCATCGCCGCGTCCATGGCCGCTTCGAACTCGCCCGAATCGTAGACCAGACCGACCGGCGTCGCGTGCGGCATCATCTCGGGGGCGATGAGGTTGCGGCGGCGGAGGGCGATCCGATCGATACCCATCTCGCGGGCCGCCTTGTCGATCAGGGTCTCCAGAAAATATTTCGACTCGGGCCTGCCGGCGCCCCGGTACGGCCCGGTCGGCACCGTGTTGGTGAAGACGCATTTCGCGGAATAGGAGATCAGGGGCGTCTTGTAGACGCTGATGATGTTGCGGCTCACGACGTTGGTGACCGGCCATGGCCCCATCGCCGTCAGATAGGCGCCCATGTCGCCGAGACCCTCGACCTCGAGGGCGAGGAAGTTGCCGTCCCGGTCGAGCGCCAGAGTCAGGTCCATCCGCATCGCCCGCCCCTGGTGATCCGAGAGAAAGCTCTCGGAGCGGTCGGCGCACCATTTGACCGGCCGCCCCAGCCGACGGGCGGCGAAGAGGGCGCAGACGGCTTCGTTGAAGCTCGCCCCCTTCATGCCGAACGAGCCTCCGATGTCGTCGCTGATCACCCGGATTCTGTCCGGCGCCACCCGGAAGACCGCGTTGGCCAGGGTCGCCCGATAACCGGCGACGCCCTGCGAGCCGACATGGAGGGTGAACTTTTCCGAAGTCCCATCGTACCGGGCGAGGACGGCGCGCGGCTCCATCGCGTTGACGACCATGCGGGTGTTGTCGAGGCGGATGCGGGTGACGTGATGCGCCCGCGCCATGGCCTCCTCCACGGCCGCCGCGTCCCCCATGTGGAAATCGAGATAGACGTTGCCGGGGGCGCTCTCCCAGATCTGCGGCGCTCCCGGAGCGACCGCCGCGTCGACATCGCCGACGGCGGGAAGATCCTTCACGTCCAGCAGGATCGCCTCGGCGGCATCTTCGGCTTGCTGGCGGGTCTCCGCAACGACCATCGCGACCGGGTCCCCGACATGGCGCAAGCGGCCGATGGCGAGGGCCGGCCGCGGCGGCGCCACGGGGGCGGAGCCGTCGCGGTTCTTCAGGGCAACCGGACAGGGCAGATCGCCCAACCCGTCCGCGCGCAGGTCCTCGCCGACGAATATTCCGAGGACGCCGGGCATCGCCCGCGCCGCGGCGCAATCCAGCCCGGCGATCTCGCCGTGACCCACGCTGGAGCGCAGGAAGCGGGCATGGGCTTGGTCCGGGGCGTTATGGTCGTCGGTGTAGCGTCCGCCCCCTCTGAGCAATCGAGGGTCCTCGCTGCGCGGGACCGGCTGCCCGACCCCGAATTTCAGCCGAGGATATCCGTCCGCGCCCGACATCTCACCCCCGTTCCGTCATGCCCTGCGCGGTCGGGCCGCCGGCACTCGTCGCGTTGCGCCGCGACGACGCCTCGAGGCGGGCGACGATCTCGTCGGTGGTCTGCACATCGCCGAAGGACAGATAGAAGTTGCCGAGCGTCGCGGCGTGCTCGGCGTCGGTCAGCGTCGCGCAGCCGTCGGAGACCATGAGCGACCTGTAGTTGAGCATCATCGCGTCGCGCGCGGTGGATTCGCAGCACACATTTGTGGCGACGCCGGTGACGATGATGGTTTCGATCTCGTGATCGCCCAGCACGTTCTCGATGTCGGAGGAGCCTTGAATGAAGGCGCTGAACCGCCGCTTGACCACGCGCCGGTCGTCGTCCCGAACATCGAGTTCGGGCCAGAGCCGGAAGGCGCGGCTGTCGCGCTGCATTCCGGCCATTCGGATCTCCCTCTTGTCCGCCGTATAGCGCTCTTGCGCAACGGACCAGCTCCGGGCCGACTCGCGCGGCGCCAGGTTCTGGATCCAGATCACGACGCCGCCCGCCCCGCGCACCGCGTCGGCGAGGCGGTTCACGTTGGGCACGATCTCCTGGGCGATCGGCGCGGCGCCGAGCTGCCCCTCTTCCATGAAGTAGATCTGCATGTCGACGACCAGGAGCGCCGTCTTCGGCCCGTCGAAGCTCTCGCAGATATGCGGCCGGCCCTGGCGCCCGACCACCCGGTCGACGAACTCCTGCGGCATCTCGAATCTGTGCATCGCCGCCTCCTGGCAAGGGGTGAGCGGACTATAGAACGCGGCCCCAGCCCGGGCAATCGCCGGGGCCGGGACCGGCGGTTCCCGTTCGGGAAACCGCGACCGGCAAGCCGGAAAGCGTTCAGTCTTCGCATTCGGGCGTCGCATCTCCGGAGATCGCATCATGTCGAGACCGCCTGCAAGTCTCGGGTCGAGATCCGAGGCGACGGCCGGGCGCCCGTCCCGGCCTCGGGAGCGGGTTCGCGCGCCGCGGGGACGAACCGGCAGGTCTTTGCAAAAACCGCGCATTCTGCAACGATGCGTCGGGGAAGAGACGCGATCCGCTTACCCTTCGTCATCCGGGTGGGAAGCCGATGCGGTACGGGAGTCGTACCGGGCGGGACGATCCGGTCGGATCGCCGGGCGAAAGGCGGGACGGCGACGGCATGGCAACGAGGGACTCTCTTCGGGCGCCCGACAGCGACGTATCGGGTACGGCCTCGCCGCGATCAGCGGCGGTCTGGATGGGGCTCGCGGGGGCGGGCGCGCTGGGATTTCTGGCGTTCCCGGAGATCTATGCCTGGTGGGTCCCGGCGGTCGCCGCCGTCGTCGGCTGGTCCGCCGCCGCGGCCTTTCTGACCCGAACCCGGGAGACCGCGCTTGCGATCTCCTGCTGTTTCCTGCTCGCCGTTCTGGTTCCGCTCTTCGGGGCCTGGGCGAAGATCGTCGAACCGTTTCTTTCCGCGGCGCAAAGCGGCGCGCCGAGCCTCCTCCTGACAGGCGAGACTCTCTATCGCCTGATTCTCGCCGGCGGCGCCGCGCTGTTCTTCGCGGCCATGGCGTCGCGGACCTGCTCGCGCGACGCGCTCGAGAGATATCTCGCTTACGGGGTCGTCTCGCTGCCCCGTCTGATCATCGGCTCGCTGATCCTGATCGGGATCGTGATCAACTTCGGCAACGTGGTCGGCCGCTATCTCTTCCTGGCGCCGATCATCTGGGCGGAGGAGATCATGATCTACATCATGGTCTGGATGGTCTTCGTCGGCGCCGTGCTGGTGACCTGGGACGGGCATCATCTCAAGATGGACTTCTTCTCGATCATGCTGCCGTCGCCGTCGAAGGAGATCATGAATTTCATCGCGACGGCGGCGTTCGTCCTCACCTGCCTGTTCGTGCTGCCGCAGGCGCACAAGGTGACGAATCTGATGAACGATCTGGATCAGCGCAGCGTTGTCGCCGAGATTCCGATGGTGATCCCGCATTTCGCGCTGCTCCTCGGGTTCGCACTGATGTTCGTCGCCGTGGTCTATCGGTTCCGAAGGATGGTGACGGGGGACCTGGTGAGCGAGGTCGACGAGCTCGTGGCCAAGGCCGAGGACGGCAAGGCCTGACGGCATCTTCACCGCCGCGGCCGGCCCCTTCGCCGCGGCCGCTCGACAACGAATTCGGACAGGGAGAGCGAGGATGGAGTGGGTGATGGCGCTGATGCCGGTGGGCCTGCTGCTCCTCGGCTTCCCGATCTTCATCATCCTGATCGTCACCTCGGCCGTGATCCTCCTGTTCTTCATGCAGGTGCCGCTGACCGCGGTCCACCAGGTCATGTTCGGCAGCGTCGACAAGTTTGCGTTGATGGCCGTGCCGTTCTTCATCTTCGCGGGCGAACTGATGGGGCGGGGAGGCATCTCGCAGCGAATCATCGCCTGGGTCCTGTCGATCATCGGCGGCATGCGGGGCAGCCTGCCGCTGACCACGGTCGGGACCTGCACCATCTTTGGCGCGATCTCGGGCTCCAGCCCGGCGACGGTCGCCGCCGTCGGCCGGCTCCTCTACCCGCCTCTGCGGGAGAAGGGCTATGACGAGAAGTTCTCGACCGGCGTTCTGACCTCCTCGGGCGCGATCGCGATCGTCATTCCACCGTCGATCAGCATGATCCTCTACGGCGCGTCGGCGGAGCAGTCGGTGGCGCTGCTGTTCATCGCCGGAGTCTTTCCCGGGCTCCTGATGTCGCTGCTGATGGGCGGCTACATCTACTGGTACGCCGCCCGCCGCAACATTCGCGAAGGCCGGCCGTTCGCATGGGGGCCGTTCATGCGGGCGAGCAAGGCCGGCGTCTGGGCGCTCGGCACCCCGGTGATCATCCTCGGCGGCATCTATGCCGGCGTCTTCTCCCCGACCGAGGCCGCCGGCATCGCCTGCGTCTACGCGATCGTCGTCACCAAGTTCATCTATGGCGACATCAGCTGGAAGGGGCTGTGGGACGTCTCGGTGAGCTCGATGTATCTGACCGCGCAGGTGCTGATCATCGTCGCCGGGGCGGGCGTCTTTTCCTGGCTGCTCACCGTCAGCGGCATCCCGCAGGCCGCGGTCGCGGCGATTCAGGAGCTCCAGGTCGAGCCCTGGATGATCCTTCTGGTCATCAACGTCTTCCTGCTGATCGTCGGCTGCCTGCTCGATCCCGGCTCGGCGATTCTGGTGCTGACGCCCCTGCTCGCCCCGATCGCGGCCGCGATCGGCGTCGATCTGGTGCATTTCGGCGTCATCATGACCGTGAATCTGGCGATCGGCATGTTCACGCCGCCGTTCGGCCTGAACATCTTCGTCGCCCAGGCCCTCTTCAAGGCGCCGCTCAAGAGCATCTATCCCGGCTTGATCCCCTTCATCGTCATCAACATCGTCGCTCTGGCCATCGTGACTTATGTTCCGGAGCTGTCATTGTATCTGACCCGGTTCGCCGGCTGATCGGCGCGAAGGGAGAAGGACGGAATGAGCGGTCGCGAAAACGCCTTTCCCTCCACGGGCTGGATCGGCACCGGGCGGATGGGGTTCCCGATGGCCTCCCTCCTCCTGGAGGCGGGCGCGGATGTCGCGGTCTACAACCGCACGCGGAGCAAGGCCGCGCCTCTGGAAGGGCGGGGCGCCGTTCTGGTGGACTCGCCGTCGGCGCTGGCGGATCGCGACGTCGTGTTCACGATGGTCGCCGGACCCGACGATCTGCGAAGCGTGATCTCCGGCCCCGACGGGCTCCTCTCCGACGGCGACCGCGCGCCGAAGATCGTGGTCGACTGCTCGTCGGTGGACGTGGCCGCATCCGAGGACGTCCGCCGGGCGCTCGCGGCGCGCGGCGCCGCGTTCCTCGCCGCCCCGGTCAGCGGGAACGGCAACGTGGCGGCGGGCGGGCGGCTGTCGATCGTGGCTTCGGGGCCGGCGGCGGTGTTCGACGAGGTTCGGCCGCTCCTCGAAGCGATCGCGCCCGCCGGCGTCACCCATGTCGGCGACGGCGATCTCTCGCGCATCTGCAAGATCTGCCACAACGTCATGCTCGGCGTCGTGAGCCAGTGCATGGCCGAGATCACGGTTCTCGCCGAGCGCGCCGGGGTGTCGCGCCAGGCGTTCCTCGAGTTCGTCAACGCGTCCGTGATGGGTTCGATCTTCACACGCTACAAGGCGCCCGCCTTCGTCAATCTGGACTGGACGACGACCTTCACCCCGCCGCTGCTGCGCAAGGATCTCGATCTGGGCCTGGCGCTCGGGCGCGAGCTCGACGTCCCGATGCCGGTGGCCGCCCTCACCCGCGAGATCCTGTCTTCGGTGGTCGGTCGGGGACATACGGCGTGCGACTTCGCCATCCTGCTGCAGCACGAAGCGGACGGCGCCGGCCTTACCCTGGTCTCGGAAGACGCCGAGATCGACGACGGCCTCAGTGACTGATCGCCGCCTCGGCCTTGGCGTAATCGAACGCGACCGGCGCGATCTCTCCGGCCTCGATCGCGGCGAGCCGGTCCGCCGGCAAAGGGCATGAGAACTGCCCGTTGCGCATGCGGAGCCGGGCCTTGAGGAGCCCGACGACCAGCGCCTCGAGCCTGCGCCATTCGCCTTCGTCCAGCCCCTCGCGGTCCAGCCCGGCGATCCCCTCCAGCATATGCTCGAACTCGTCCTCGTAGACCAGGGCGCAGACATCGGCGATCATGCCGTCGATCCCGCCGCGCCCGGCCAGCGCCATGCCCTCGCGAAAGAGGGCGCAATAGCCGCCCTCGGAGAATTTGCAGGCGCGGCGCCCGATCTCCCCTCCCTCGGCGATGGTTCGATAGCGGAGCCGGGTCAGCGCGTCGTCCTCGGGCCAGCCGGTGCAGCGATGCGGATCGATGGCCGGGATCCCGGCCGGGCGGATGGCGTCGTAGAGGTCGGCGAAGGCGACCAGATGGGTGAACTCCTCGTAGAGCCCTTCCAGGAGGTCCCGGATGCGGTGACGGGTGATGCCGGGCGCGCGATCCATCTGCGGCAGGAGATCGAGAGTCTCGGTCAGGGGACCCATGATGACGCCGCGATTCTCGAAGTCGCCGACTCCGGAACCCTTGAACTCCTTGAAGACCTGCAGCTCGAGCCAGCGAAGATCGGTCTCGAGCGTGCGGACCGGCGAGTCCCAGTAGGCGCGGACGATTTCGGCCTCGCCCGCGAAGAACGGCGCCGCAGCGTCCACCAAACGACGAAAGGGATCGCTGAAGACCATGGCTGCATCCTACAGGGCCGCCTAGGTCCCGGCAAACCGGGGCGATGACGTCGGATCCGTTCCCGATCGTCATCGCGGCCGCGGCCTTCCTGGTCGCAGGCTGCGTCAAGGGCGTCGTCGGGCTCGGCCTGCCTCTGACCGCGCTGGCGATCCTCACCAACGTCGTCGGCATCCGGGAGGCGATCCCGCTGATCGTCGTCCCGGTCATGGTCACCAATCTGTGGCAGGTGCTGCAGGGAAGCGCGCTCCGGGCGCTGCTCGGGAGATTCCGGACGCTGAATCTGGCGCTCGCGGTCGGGGTGTGGGCGGGCACGGTCCTGCTGTTCGAGATCGACCAGCGCCTCGTCGGCGCCGCGCTCGGCGCGCTGGTGATCGCCTACTCGCTGTTCAACCTGTTCGCGATCCGCATCCGCGTCCCTGCGCGGCACGAACCCGTCCTGTCGCCGGGCGTCGGGCTCTGCGCGGGATTGCTCACCGGGCTCACCGGATCGGTCGGCATGCCGATCGCCATCTATTTCCAGGCGATCGGCCTCGACCGCGAGACGTTCGTCCAGGCGGTGAGCGCGTCGTTCCTGCTCACGTCCTTCTTCTGGGCGGCGGCGCTGATCGACCAGGGCGCCCTCGACCGCGATGCGGCGCTGGTCGGCGCCGCCGCGCTGGCGCCGTCACTGGCCGGAATGTGGGCGGGCCAGCGCATCCGCCATCTGCTTTCGCCGACGCTCTTCTCCCGGGGCGTGTTCCTGTTCCTGATCGTCGTCGGCGCGAATCTGGTCCGCAAGGCCGTCATTTGAAGGGCGCGGCGGCCGTCAGGGGAAAGGACGGGGAATGAAGCATCCCAAACCCGAATACGAACCGCCGGAGGCCCAGCGAAAGCTGTTCCCGGACGTCTCGGGCAACGCCGTGAACGGCCTCGGCGAGCGGGCGAAGCGGCGGCCGAGCCCCGTCTTCTGGCATTTCGGCAAGATGCTGGAGAAGCTGCCGCACAAGGCGTTGCAGAACTATTATCTCGAGCGCTTCGAAGCCTTCCCCGCGCTGCGCGACTTCCATCTCAAATATGGCGGGCGCGGCACGAAATCGCCCACGGCCCGACCCGAGACCCCGGCCGCCGGCACGCCGGAGGACTGGTCCGAGCGCGTCAAGGCCCATGCGCGCGCCCATGAAGGGGACCTCGTCGGCATCGCCGCGCTGGATCCGCTCTGGGTGTTCGAGGGCTACGAAGCGCCCGAGCCCTGGATCGTCGTCATCGGCGTCGCCATGGATCACGACGCGCTCGCCAAGGCGCCCGAGATCGATGCGGCGGTCGAGACGATGGCGCAATACAACCGGGGCACCCGCGCCGCCCGCGCGGTCGCCGCCTTCATCCAGGAGCAGGGTTATCAGGCGCGCCCGCATGGCGGTCCGACGGCGGGTCCGGTGACGCTGATCCCGGCCGCCGTCGAGGCCGGGCTGGGCGAACTCGGCAAGCATGGATCGATGATCAACCGGACCTACGGCTCCGCCTTCCGCCTGGCCGGGGTGCTGACCGACATGCCGCTTCGCGCGGACGGGCCGGACGTCTTCGGCGCCGACGATTTCTGCGTGAGCTGCCGGGTCTGCACCGCCGCCTGCCCGCCCGACGCTATCCATCGCGAGCGCCAATGGGTGCGCGGGGTCGAGCGCTGGTATGTCGACTTCGACAAATGCATCCCCTATTTCAACGACACCCAGGGCTGCGGCATCTGCATCGCGGTCTGCCCGTGGAGCCGACCCGGCGCGGCCGCCAGCCTCGCCCGACGCATGACCCGGCGCCGCGCGAGGCGCGCCGGGAGCGGCGAAGACTGAGAGCCCGGCCGGAGACTCGCGAGAACGATCCGTCGGCGCCGGCAGCGGCACGCGGCTTCGCCCCGAACGCTTCCGGGCGGGCCGGAAGCCCCCTCCCCTCCCTTGCCCCTCCCTCGAGGGAAGGGGTACGCCGCTTCGGCTCAGGGCCGGGCGGCGGCCAGCAAGGCGTCGATATCGGCCTCGCTGGTCGCGTAGCTCGGCACCAGCCGGACGGTGTCCTCGGCGCCGCGCGGCGCGACGGCGTAGCCGCGGGAGCGCAGCCGGGAGATCAGGGCCGCCGGCATCGAGACGAAGACGAGATTCGCATCGACCGGGGCGAGGAGCGCGACGCCGGGCAAGGCGGCGAGCCGGTCGGCCAGGCGCCGCGCCATCGCGTTGGCGTGGCGCGCCAGGCGCAGCCACAGACCGCCCGCGAACCAGGCTTCGAGCTGGGCGCTCAGATAGCGCATCTTGGAATAGAGATGACCCGAGCGCTTGCGCAGCGGGGCCAGCGCCTCGGCCGCCTCGGGATCGAAGAAGATCACCGCCTCGGCGTTGAGCGTTCCGTCCTTCGAGGCGCCGAGGGACAGCACGTCGATCCCGGCCGCGACGGAGATTTCTGCCGGACGGCAATCCAGGGCGGCGACCGCGTTGGCGAAACGCGCGCCATCCATATGGACGCCGAACCCGGAACGCCGCGCAGGCGCCGAGAGCGCGCGGATCGCCTCCGGCCGATAGACCGTTCCGCGCTCGGTCGCCTGGGTGATGCTGAGTATGCCGCCCGGGCCGGCGAGCGCATCCGCCATCCCCGCCGGATCTATCAGGCCGTCCGCCCCGGATAGAGGCACACACCGGGCGCCGTCCACGTAGAAGCCCGGGGCGCCCTCCTCCGCGACCCGGATATGGGCGGTCTCGTGGCACAGGATGCGCCGTCCCCGCCCGGCGAGCGCCGCCAGCGCCAAGGCGTTCGCGGCCGTCCCGCTGGCCGCCGGCAGGACGCGGACCGGAACGCCGAACACCGCGCCGACGAGATCGTCGAGGCGGGCGGAGATGTCGTCGGCGCCATAGGACGGGGCGGGCCCCGCGTCGGCGCGCGCGAGCGCCGCCATGATCTCGGGGTGGACCCCGGCGACATTGTCGCTCGTGAAGTCGAGTCCGGTCATCGCGCGCCGCCGGTCCGGGCGGCTCAGCCGTCCTCGTAGGGCAGGTCGCCCCGAATGGCCATCCGGCGCAGAATCCGACGCTGCGCCGGATCGAAATCCGTCCGCGCATGCAGCGTGCAGCGATTGTCCCACATCAGCAGATCGCCAGGTCGCCAGACATGCTCGTAGACGAATTCGGGCTTCTCGACATGGGCGAACAACGTCTCCAGAAGCGCGTCGCTGTCCGCTCGGTCCATGTCCTCGACATGATCGGTCATCAGCCGGTTGACGTAGATCGCCTTTCGCCCGGTCTCGGGATGGGTGCGGAAGACGGGATGCGCCCATCTCGGCGCGTCGGCGCGGGACTCCCGGCTCTTGACCACCGCGTTGTAGCCGATGTCGTAGACGTTGAGCGCTCGCCGGCCGGCGAGCGCCCGCCTGATACCGGCATCCAGCGTGTCGTAGGCGGCGCGGCAGTCGGCGAAGAGCGTGTTCCCGCCGGCGGGCGGCACTTCGATCGCGTACAGCGTCGTCGCCATCGCCGGCGTCTCGTAATAGCACTGGTCGGAATGGAACCACATCTCGCCGTCTTCCAGCGTGGTGCGGAACCCCTCGCCGCGCACGTTGGAGACGAACATGATATGGGGTTGGGCGTCGTTCTTGGACTTGGACGACCTGACCAGTTCGAGCTCTCCGAAGCGGAGGCAGAACGCCTCCTGATCGGCCTCGGAAAGATGTTGGTCGCGGAAGAGGATCACGCCGCGATCCAGGAACGTCCGACGGATTTCGGAATGGCGCGCCGCGTCGATCGGCTGCGACAGGTCGACGCCGATCTCCGCGCCGAGAGACGGGCTGAGCGGTCGGACGGGAATCGGCATCGGTCTCCTCCGCTGGGCCGGCGGATTATAGTCCCGCCGATGGCGATGTCGAAACAGCGCGCGGCCGTTTTCGCGAGCGGGTTCTTCGGCCTCGGGCTGGTCTCGATGATGACGGTCGCGGTGCCGCTCTGGGCGATCGAGCTCGGGATCGGCCCGTTGACGATCGGACTCGTCCTCGGCGCCCGGGCGGCGCCTTCGGTCCTGTTCTCGATCCCCGGCGGCGCGCTGATGGACCGGTTGAGCACCAACCGCATCATGGCGGCGGCCGCCACGGCCTCGGCCGTCGGCTTCCCGCTCTACCCCGTGCTGCCCCGGGTCGAGGCGCTGATCCTCCTCCAGATGCTGACGGGTTTCGCCCAGGGGCTGTTGTGGATGGGCGCCCAGGCGCATGTCTCCCGCCTGCGCGGCAGCGCCGATGCCGGCCTGATGGGCCGGTTCACCCTGGTCTCCACATCGGGCAATCTCGTCGGGCCGCTCCTCTGCGGGGCCGCTTCGGACATCTGGGGCCTGCAGGCGGGATTTCTGGTCATCGGGCTCTGGTCGGCGGCGGCGCTGGCGACGACGGCCGCGCTCCCGCGCCCGGATGCCGCACCGGGCCCCGCCACGCCGACGCCGGGGCGGCGCCCGGCCGCCGGCGCCTATGCGGCGGCGCTGCGGATGCTCGCCGCCCCGGCCGTCGGTTTCGTCATCGCCTGCTCCTTCCTGATGACCTGCACGCACGCGCTGCGCCATTCCTTCTATCCGGTCTATCTGGAGTCGCTCGGCCTGACCGGCACGCTGATCGCGCTGCTGGTCGCGGCGGGCTCGGTCGTCTCGGGGCTGGCCGGGCTGACGACCGGTATCGCCGCCCGGCGTTTCGATCCCAACCTGCTGCTTCTCGCCGCAGTCGCGCTGACCACGCTCTGCATTTCCCAGGTGGTGTTGTTCGAGGCCTTCTGGAGCCTGTTCGGAATGGCGGTGCTGTGGGGAGCGGTCGCCGGCATCGCGTTTCCGCTCATGCTCTACGCGCTCGCCCGCGCGGTCGATTCGGACCGGCAGGGCATGAGCGTCGGGATCCGCACCACGGTCAACCGCGCGGCGGGTCTCGTGGTGCCCGTCGCCGTCGGCGCGGTGGTCGATCTGGCGGGCATCGAGGCCGGGTTCTACATCTTCGCCGTCTGCATTCTCGGCGGGCTCGGGACGATCGCCTGGCGGTTGCTGCCCGGCACCCGTGCGCGGAACGGACCCGGACGCGAATAGGGACGGAACGAATGGATATCCGGATCGGAACGTCGGAGATCGGCGGCACCTTCCACAGCCAGGCGGAGGCGATCGGAACGCTCGCCCGGCGCGAAGGGCCGTTCGCAAGCGTCGCGCTTGCGGCCACCGAGACGGCGAGCATCGGCAACGCCCTGCTGCTCGACGAAGGTCGGGTGGATTTCGGCTTCCTCGCCGCCAACTGGATCGGCCTCGCCGCGCGCGGCGAAGCGCCGTTCGACCGGCCCATCGATCTTCGCATCGCCGCGCCGGCCAATAGCGGCCCGCTGTTCTTCGTGGTCCGGGCGGAGTCGGGGCTGCGGAACGTCGACGAGATCGGGGGCCGGAGAGTCTCGGTGGGCCCCGCCGTCAGCGGCATGGCCCGGCACGCCGCCGGCATCTTCGCCGTCCTGGGAATTGGTCCCGCCGACTGCGAGCGCGTCCACCTCGATTTCGCCGACGGCGCCGACGCGCTCGTTCGCGGCGAGATCGACGTCCAGCTCCAATGCCCGGTTCCCAACGCGGTCATGACCCGCCTCGCCGAGAGGGCGGACATCCGGGTGCTCGACTATACGCCGGGCCGGCTCGAGCAGTTGATCGCGGCGGTGCCCTTCTACCGCCCGGCGATCGTTCGCGCCGGCGCGTTTCGCGGCCACGACCGGGACAGCGCGCAGCCGGGGGTCCTCAACCTCGTCGCCGCCCACCGGCGGGCGCCCGACGGGACCGTCGCCGCGCTCGCCGGCCTGATGGCGCGAAGGCACCGGGAGCTGGCCGCGCTCAACCCGCTCTTCGACGGCCTCGGCGCGCTGTTCGCGCCGCTGCGGCGTCGCGGCCCCGAGGGGCTGGAGATCGACGGCGTGCCGCTTCATCCCGGCGCCATAGACGCCTTCCGCCGCTGCGGGCTGCTCCCCTGACCGGCGCGGCGGCAACCACGCCCCGGGGTAGAACGATCCTACGCGACCGCTCCGAGACCGTGCTTCGCCACCAGCATCAGCAGCTTCAGCGAGGCGCCGCGCGGGCGCTTCTCACCGCGCTCCCATCGGCTCGCCAGCCCGGTCGCCGCGTTGAGGTAGCGGCCGAACACGGCCTGGCTCGCATTCTCGCGCAGCCGGAGCGCGCGGATATCCTCCGGGGCCATCTCCTCGACCGGCGTCAGGCACATCTCGAAGGCGCCGGTCTTTACGGCGACAACTCCCCACCCCGTCCGATGACGAGTTCCGGGCCGGGGCCGATAGAGAGGACGAACCGCGCGTCGGCGCCGCTCCACGGCGGTCAGGAGGGGACGAGCTTGAGGAGGCCGAAAGTGATGGCGGCGTTGGCGACCACGATGGCGAGCGCGACCTTGTGGAGGTCGGCTTTGGTGGCGACGCGTCCGAGATCCGCCCCCGCCGCATCGCGCATGGCGCTGGCGGCGGCTTCGGCTTGGCGGCGATCGAAACCGGCGACTTCGAGCTCGCAGGCAGCCTTGAGGACGTCGAAGGTGCCGGCGGTCATGAGCATCTCCTATCGACCATAACAAGAGTACCCATCGATCCGACGACCGATGCAACGGACGAAACCTATTTTATCATTTCCTGGCCCCCAACAGCGCTAAAACTGCTTGACGAAGCCCAATTCGGCGCGGTTTCGTTTGTAGTCTTGTAGTTGGGCGTTGGTGGTCCTCATTTCGTCGACCAGCGTCAGTCTAGGGCTGAAGCCGGCGAATGTCAGGCCCCGGTTCAGGACGGAGACCCGCAGCGTTCGGGTCATGTCGGTGCGGCGCGTCCCGTCGTCGGTATAGTGGGGCCAGCCGCCGTCGCCGCCCTCGTAGGCGGTTCGGCGCAACGCCCCGCTGGCTCCCAGCGTGAAACCCCGCGGCAGGACGAAGGACGCGCCGAGCCGGCCCCAGAGGGCTGCGCTCCGCCATTGCTTGGTCTTCGGACGGTCGCGGTCATGACCCAGCGTTGCCCAAAGCCGCAGCGTCGGGGTCGCCACCCAGGACGCTCCCAGAGAAACCTCCCTCGCCGGGCCGTCGAGATAGTCGTGCCGGCGATAGTCGCGCTTGCGCCAGGCTGCCGAGGCATCGAGCCGCCATCGCGGACCCAGGCGGCGCTCCGCCTCGATCCGCCCGCCGAACGTGTCGCTGTCGGGATTTCCGCTGTGCCATTGCCGCGAGACTTCGGCAAGCAGGCTCACCTCGCTGGCGGCGCCAATCAGCCAGCGCGGCCCGAGATGGAGGCCGACGAAGGTGCGGTCGAAGGTGCTGCCTTCATATTCGCGCCGAGACGCGTCTCCCCCGGCGCGAATGCCGAGGCGTTCGGTCAAGGGATACGCGTATTCGCCGCCGCCCCAGACCGAAAGGCCGAGCCCCGAGCGAGCGCCCGCATCGCGTCGAAACGGCAGCCTGCCGAAGGGGGTCTCCAGATGGATGATCTCCTCGCTGGATGCGGCGTTGATGTTGCTGTCGGGCGCAATGGCAAAACCGAAATAGCCCGACCATCGCCGGCGGGCGCGCATCAGATCGAGAAAACGATTGACGTTGAGCACCACCCCCGCCGGCGGCTTGCCGGCCAGCACCCGCTCGAAATGGCGCCGGGCGAGGGCGTCCTCCCCCTTGAGAAAGAAGGCGCGGGCGAGTTCGAGCCGCACCCGCATAAGACCCGGACTGTCGATGAGAATGGCGTGGAATGAAGCGATCGCCTCGTCGAGACGATCGCTCCGGATCTCTCGGCTATCCGCGCGCTCGGCGAAACGGAGTGCCGTCATGCCGGTGCGGAACAAGTCTTGATTGCGACGCGGGTCACCGACCGCATCGGAGATGCGCATCCCGACGCTCGCAACGGGTAGCTCGCCAGAAAGCGAAGCAGCGGTCGCCGTCGAAAGCAGGCTAACCGACACCACGCCGGCGAGCAGATGCATAAACATGCAACGTACCCTTGGAAAAAAAGTGGCAGTGCCCGGCACCCTGAAGAAAAGGGGCCGAGCACTGCCCGAAGATGCCATTGCGGAAAATCTTCTCAATGGCAGTCGATTATGTGGGTCTATCTCTCTGCGCCGAACGCGCCGACAACGCCCCTGTATTTCTTTTCATTATTGGCATACGCGCTATGGGTGGCGGCCATAAACTTCCCAGCAACTCCCGTCGGCTGTTCCTTCAGATCGTCTACGCCGTAGAACTGCGACGCCCATTCGCCGTCCGCAAACTTCACGCCATCCGCCGCGCCTCCAATCTCACCTTCACTAGTGCCATCCTTATTAAGATCGCTTTCTTCCAGTCGGACGATCCAATCGCTATCGCCGCCGTCGAAAGGATCGTTGGGATTGTCGGAACTGTCGCGACCGATGTACCGGCCGTGGCTATCCTTGAAGTTGTCGATACGCCCTGTCAACTTGCCCATACCGCCATTAAAATTTGCCGTCAGCTTCGCGCGAGCGACGAACATTCCGTTACTAACATCCCGGTCCACATAGAGCCCCGTCGCAGAGCCTTCGTAGGTGGCCTTGCCGCCCAAACTATTCTCGACGCCCACCTCGTTCTGGCCATAGAAAAACACGTCGCCAAAATGTTCGCCATGTTCCTGGTCGTTGGGCACGGTGGCCCAGACGCCGAAAGCCAACCAATCCTGGTCCGGCAACATGATCGTCGCGCCCTTATCGGGCTTGAACGTCCATACGAGGCCTGTCTTGGAATTAATCTGAAACCGGGCTCCGGTCCTGACGCCGCCAACATCTACAATTCTGCAATCATCGTCAGCCGTGCCGTCTGCGCAATTCAGCGTACCCTTCACACCGAGATATTCTGCCGGGATCCCGTTCTTCCGCTCGTCGGCGTCAAAAGTAAACGCACGCCGAGCTCCAGTTGGCACAACAGCCTTTACAAACTGGGCATCAGATACTGCCATTTGGATCATGCCGTCGGTCACTTGAAAATACTTTTTCAGTTTATCATCGGCAATATGGTTCACCAGTTCTTTGTCGAATTTATACTCTTTGGGGTTCTCGACATTCGAGTATATCAGGGCACCCGTCTCAAAGCCTGCGTCCTCATCTCCTTCGGTGTCTCCCCAATCCCTGAACATGACCCGTTGGTCCCATTTCGGAAGGTCAAGTTCGCTAGCTTTGCCGCCATCTTTACCCTTGCCACCGATCTTCTTTTTAGCCCCGCTCGCGGAAGTGAATCTATCTTCCAAAGTTACACCAGACAAGTCCTCAGGGCCAATCCCCTCCAGAACGGTGCTATCAAGTTTGGCGTCCTTCCAACCAATGATCTTATCCTTGCTATCGAACGTACTACTGAAGGCAGAGACAATTATCGAGGGGTTTGCGGGATTTAGCCGGTTGACGATTTCTTCGGGGTCGGGCCCGGGGGGAAGCTTCGCCACAACCAGCATGTTATCACCGGATTTATCCTCCGCATCGGTCCGGGTCTTCCAATTCGCCTCGACCTTGCCGAGATTCCGCGTCAGCTCGATGGTGCAGGGATACTTGCTCTTGCATTCGAAGACCACGCCCTCGCGAGTATCGCTCTGGCCGGCCCCGATCTCAAGCGTAGCAGAGTTATCCTGACTCTCTAGCCCATCCAACAGTTCATTAGTGACTGGCACATCAAAGTCCATCGAAACCGTTCTGGCCGTCGGCCCACTCGATGTCGACGGCTGTTGGGTATTGGTGTCATTATCGCTGGAGCAGGCGGCCACGCCTAGCGCCAGAGCCACGGCGGCGGCCGCAGCAGTCATCGGTTTGAAGTATCTCGGATCCATCGCGGAACCCCCTCTCGATTTTATGTAGAGGCCCCATGTAGAGGCCCCATGTAGAGGCCCCATGTAGAGGCCCCATGTAGAGGCCCCATGTAGAGGCCCCATGTAGAGGCCCCATGTAGAGGCCCCATGTAGAGGCCCCATGTAGAGGCCCCATGTAGAGGCCCCATGTAGAGGCCCCATGTAGAGGCCCCATGTAGAGGCCCCATGTAGAGGCCCCATGTAGAGGCCCCATGTAGAGGCCCCATGTAGAGGCCCCATGTAGAGGCCCCATGTAGAGGCCCCATGTAGAGGCCCCATGTAGAGGCCCCATGTAGAGGCCCCATGTAGAGGCCCCATGTAGAGGCCCCATGTAGAGGCCCCATGTAGAGGCCCCATGTAGAGGCCCCATGTAGAGGCCCCATGTAAAAGAGCGGACTATACGCTATCCCACTCCCGACCGACCGTCAACGGGATTCTTCGACCGCACCGAATCGCAGCCCCGCCCTTCATCGGCCGCACGGGCGGAATTCCGTTGGCATGAACCCGTCGATCTCCTACCTTCCCGAACGTGCCGGGAAGGCGCGCAGCACGTTCGGGAAGGTACAGATGCTCTATATCATATACCAGCGCGACCGGCCGGGGGGCGCGGAGGTCCGGGCCGCCAACCGGGATGCCCATTTCGCCTATCTGGACGCGCACAGGGACAAGCTGGTCCTCGGCGGCGCGCTGCTCGCCGAGGACGGGCAGACCCGGCTCGGCAGCGTGCTGATCGTGAACGTCCCTTCGCGCGCCGAGG
This sequence comes from Alphaproteobacteria bacterium, assembly GCA_963422565.1. Classification (GTDB taxonomy): domain Bacteria; phylum Pseudomonadota; class Alphaproteobacteria; order MPNO01; family MPNO01. The sequence continues at coordinate 568,131 of OY730228.1, forward strand.
CGGAAGCCTTTTCCGAGAACGAGCCCTTCCGCGCCGCCGGCCTGTTCGAACGAGTCGAAATCGCCCATATGCGCAAGGGACAGTGGAACCCCGACGCCGCCCCGAAGACGGCGGAAGGCGATTGACGGCGCCGGGCGGGGAGGTCGCGTCGGACCATGACGGAACCGCTGCGGATCGGCGCCCAGGCGCCCGATTTCACCTTGCCCTGCGACGGTGGCGGCGCGGCGACGCTGTCGGCGCTGCGGGGCCGGCGGGTCGTCCTCTACTTCTATCCCAAGGACGACACACCGGGCTGCACCGGGGAGGCCTGCGCGTTCCGCGACGCGCTGGCGGAATTCGCGGAGACCGGCGCCGAAATCGTCGGCGTATCGCGCGACAGCGTGGCCAGGCACGACCGCTTCAAGGCGAAGCACGATCTGGGGTTCCGCCTCCTCTCCGATGTCGAGGGAACGGTCTGCGCGGCCTACGGAACCTGGGTCGAGAAGTCGATGTACGGCCGTAGATATATGGGTATCGAGCGGTCGACCTTCCTGATCGACGAGACGGGGATCCTGCGCGCCGAATGGCGCAGGGTCAGGGTTCCGGGCCATGCGGCGCGGGTCCTGGAAGCGGCGCGGGCACTGTAGCGGGAGACAAAAGCGCCGCTCGGAGCCCGATCCGAAAATCGCGAGCGGTCCCGCCGGCGCCGGTCGCGGTCCCCGAAACGAGGCCTGCCGGGTCGGGAGGGCCTTCCTCCCAGGCGGGATCTCGGATGGGGCGTGATCTCAGATCAGATGGCCGCTCTTCCGCGCCTTGGTCGACAGGTAGAACGCATTGTGATCGTTGGCCGGGAAGGCGTGCGGGACCCGTTCGACGACGTCGATCCCGAAACCGGTCAGGGCCTCGACCTTGTCCGGGTTGTTGGTCATCAACCGCACCCTGGCGAAGCCGAGCTGGCGGAGCATTTCGGCCGCCGGAAGAAACAGGCGCTCATCGGCTTCGAAGCCCAGCCTCTCGTTGGCCTCGACCGTATCGAATCCCTGGTCCTGCAAGGCGTAGGCGCGAAGCTTGTTGATCAGGCCGATCCCCCGCCCCTCCTGCGCGAGATAGAGCAGCACGCCGCCACCCGCCTGCGAAATCCGCGCGATCGCGCCCTGCAGCTGCTGGCCGCAATCGCATTTGAGCGAGCCGAGGAGATCGCCGGTAAAGCATTCCGAATGCAGCCGCGCCAGAACCGGCCCCGGCGGGGCGGGATCGCCGATGACGATCGCCAGATGCTCGATGCCGCCGTCGGCCGGGCGAAAGGCGGCGATTCGCGCCGACTCCGCGCCCGCCAGCGGCACCCGCGCCTCGGCGACCCGGCGCAGCGCGCGGGCGGCGGCGACATCGTAGGCCAGGATATCGCCCGCCACGACGCTCAGCATGCCGGCGTCGCCGAGGGACGCCGCGCCCGCGCCGCCGCCCAGCTCGACGGCGAGCATGGCGGGCAGCAGCCGGGCGATCTTGGCGAGGCGAACGCCCGCGACCACGCTGGCGGGAACCGGATCACGCCGCGCATCGAACGGACCGCGCAACGGCCGGAGAAGATCGGCCGTCGGATCGGCGATGGCGGCGAGCGCCTCGACCGACAGCCATCCGGGTATCGGGAGACGCACGACATCGGGCGTATAGAGCCGGATCTTGAGAGTCGCCGCCCGGTTGTGGGTGATCGCCAGATCGGGCTCCGCCCCCGACCAGCGGCGCAGCGCCGCGATCCGGGGCTCGGACGCGAACTCGGCGGCGAACATCGCCGCGGCGGTGCCGGCCGGGTCGTCGTCGGTCACGATCACCGGCAAAGCGCGGCGGAGGTCGCCGGCGGCCCGGTCGACCCCGGCCAGGCGGGAGATGCGATAGCCGGTCATGCCCCCTTGATAGCCGCGCCCGAACCGCCGGGCAAACGCGGATAGCGATGCCGGTTTCGGCGTCCCGGCGGCGGTGCCTTGCCGGCGCCCCCGGGCTATGACAGTCTGGCGCCCTCTTCGACGGGTTCCGGGAAGGACGATCCGCCGGCGATGGATGCGGAACGGGTCAAGGACATGGCCAGGGGCTTGGGCGCGGACCTCGTCGGCATCGCCGATGCGGCGGTCCTGAACGCCTTCCCGCCCGATCCGCTCCATCCCCAGACGCCGGACAGGATTTCGCCGCGCGTCAAGTCGGCGATCGCGATCGTCCAGCGCATCCCCGCCGGCGCGTTTCGCTGCAAGAGCAACGTCCCGGTCCAGTACATGGACATGCTGGTGCTGCGCCGCATGGACCGAATCGCCTGGCGTCTGGTCGAGGCGATGGAGCGCGCCGGCCATCCGAGCTTCGTCACCGCCGCGCAGGAGACCGACTGGTCCTACAAGCGCGCCTCCTACGGGCGGCTCAGCACCCGCCATCTCGGGATCGAGGCGGGGCTCGGCACGTTCGGCCTCGAGGTCAACATCCTCACCCCGGAATTCGGGCCGCGGGTCTATCTGACGGGGGTGCTCACCGAATGCGCGCTCGAGGCGGACCGGCCGATGACCGAGCAGGTCTGCATCGGGGAGAGCTGCAGCCGCTGCCTCCATTCCTGCCCCACCGATGCCGTCCGCCATTTCGGGATCGACAAGCGCGCCTGCGCCACCGAGGCGCAGGAGTTCGGCTTCTCGACGATCCTCAAATTCTGGGAGCATTTCATCCGGTCGGACGGAACGGTCAGGCGACGGCTGATCGTCGACCGCGAGATGTTCGGCTTCTGGCAGGGCCTGCTGCGGGTCGTGGGCTCGTTCGGGGACTGCCCCCGCTGTCTCGCGGTCTGCCCGGTGGGCAACGACTATCACGCCCATCTCGCGGACATCCAGAAGATCGTCCCGGAGAAGACGCCCGAGAAGGTCGCCAAGGCGCGCGGCTTCAAGGAGGCGCGCAAGTCCGGCGCGCGGATCGACGGGCTCGACGACTGGAACATCCGCTGGGTCGGGCCGGACGGCTACAAGGGGATCGTCGCGCGGCAGCTCCGGGCGTTCAAGGCCGCGCAGCGCGCGCGCCGGGAACGGGAGACGGCGGGCTGACGCATGACGTCCGCGTTCAAGACCCCGATCGCCGCCGAGACGATCAAGGAAAAGGCGCTGGAGCTCGGCGCCGACCTCGCGGGCATTGCCGACGGCGCGGTGATGGACGCGTTTCCGCCCGACCCGCGCGATCCGCGCCGCCCGGCCGACATAACCGACCATGACGGCGACCGGGTGATCGTGCTCGCCAAGCGCTATTCGGCGGGAACGACCCGCATCGCCCGCTGGGACGAACGCCACAAATACTATAATGACGAGCTCACCCTGACGCGGCTCGAGGAGACCGCGCTCGATCTGGTCTTCTGGCTCGAGGAGCAGGGCCATCCGGCGCTCACCATCCCACCGACCCATGTCGATCCGTGGCGCTATGTCGGGGAGCCCGGCCGGCATATGACGACGATGCTGTCCCTCGCCCATGCGGCCGTCGAGGCCGGGCTCGGGACGCTCGGGCTCAACCTCCAGCTGATCACGCCGGCCTTCGGCCCGCGGGTCATCCTGGCCGCGGTCCTCTGCTCGGTCGACTGCGCGCCCGACCGCCGGATGACCGAGGCGCTGTGCCTGGGGCCGGAATGCGGGCGCTGTCTCGCCGCCTGCCCGGGCGATGTCGTCGCGCATTGGGACCGCGACTGGGTGGCCTGCGACCGCTATCGGTCGCCGCACGGTTTCGCCCAGCTGGGCGCGCATCTGACCGAGATCATGGACGCCCCCGACGAAGCCGCGAAGCTCGCTCTGATCCGTTCGGAGACCAGCTTCAATCTGTGGCAGAGCATTCTGCGCGGCGCGGGAGTCGTCACCGGCTGCCGGCGCTGTCAGGATGTCTGCCCGGTCGGCGAGGATTACGGCGCCATGATCGAGGACGCGCTGCGGGATATCCCCGAAGACACCCCCGACAAGGCGGCGCGTCTGGCCCGCATGGTGGCGGACGAGGCGGCGGGCCGGCTGCCGGAGAGCCACGAGGCCCAGTCGCGCTGGATCGGCGCGCGCGGCCGTCCCGACCCTCCCGATTCGTCATGACCGCGCTGGAGCGCCTCGCCGACACCCATCGCAACGCACATTACGCGGACCTGCCGATCTGCCTGCCCGAGAGCGCCGAGGAGATCGCGGAGATCCAGCGCAGACGCAAGAAGGAAGCCGTCGCGCGCGCCCGCCGATCGCATTTCTGGCGCCGCCGACTCGGCCATATCGACCTCGACAGGCTCGACGAGCCCGAGGAGTGGGCGCGCATCCCGATCCTGACCAAGGACGCGCTGCGGGCGATGACGCCGGATGTCTTCTATGCCGATTTCTGCACCGCATCGGGCGGCCGGGTCTGCGAGTTCTGGCGCTCGGGCGGCAGCACCGGGCGCCCCCTCTTCTATCCGAAGACCCGGGAGGACATGCTCTACAACATGATCGGGTTCACCCGGACCTTCGCCTGCGCGCGGATCGGCGCCGCGCCGGGATCGGAGGAGCGCGTTCATCTGTCGATGCCGCTCGGCATCCATCCGGCGGGCCATGCCTGGGCGCGGGCGGCCGAGATCGTGGGGCTCGGGGTGGTCTGGGCCGGTTCCGGCGCGGCGCTGCCGTCGGTTCAGCAGCTCGACCTGATCGACATGCTGTCGCCCACCGTCTGGCTCGGCATGTCGAGCTATGGGCTGCATCTCGCCAATGTCGCCAGCGGCGCGGGGCGCGACCTCGCGGCGAGCTCGGTCCGGACCGTGATGTGCACCGCCGAGCCCTGCTCCGCCGCCAAGCGGGAGAAGCTGGAGCGCGACTGGGGCGCCAGGGTCTATGACTGCTTCGGCATGACCGAGGCCACCATGCTAGGCGCCGAGGGCCCGTCGCGGACGGGGTTCCGCGTCTGGTCCGATCTCGCATATTTCGAAGTGCTCGATCCCGAGACGCGGGCGCCGGTGGCGCCCGGCCGGCCGGGCCGCCTCGTGGTCACGCCGCTGTTCGGGAACGAGGGCGCCCCGTTCCTGCGCTGGGATTCGGGCGACATCGTGGCGATGAACGCCGATGCCGGCGACGACGGCGCGTTCTCGGTCTTCCCGACGCTCCGCCATGCGCATCGCACGGCCGGCTTCTTCAAGATTCGCGGGGTGAACGTCAACCATCAGGAATTCGAGGACATGATGTTCGCCCGCGCCGACGTCAACGACTTCAAGGCGGAGGCGGTCAGCGGACCGACGGGGCTCGACTCGTTGCGGGTCTCGGTCGAATTCCGCCGGGGAGTGCCTGCCGAAACCGCGCGCCGGGAGATCCTGCGCCGGACGAAATCGGTCTTCGAGATCACGCCCGAGCTGGCGGTTCTCGAACCGGGCACGCTCGGCCGCGAGTTCGAGAACAGCGTGAAGGCGCCCCGTTTCGTCGACCGTCGGGACTGAGCGCGCGAACGGCCCCGACGGTGCCGGAAGTTCCCTCCCCTCTCGAGGGGCGGGCCAGGGTGGGGGTGGCGGTCTCCGCCGACGCCTCGGGTCAGGTCTCGGCGCCGAGCCCCGCCGCCTCGATCCCGGCGAGGGCAGCCGTCTCGTCGTTCTCCGAACTGTCGCCGCTGACCCCGACCGCGCCGACGATCTCGTCTCCGTCCTTGATGAGCACGCCGCCCGGCACCGGGATCAGCCGCCCCGCAGACGCGCCGATCAGGGCGTCGATGAAATGCGGCCGCTCGGCGGCCATCGCGTTCAGCACGCGGGACGACCGGCCCATGCCCACCGCCCCGAAGGCCTTGCCGGTCGCGATCTGCGGTCTGAGCGCGGCGCCGGGACCGTCCTCCCGCTTGAAGGCCTTGAGGTTGCCGCCGTCGTCGACGACGGAGACGGTCAGCGGCTTGAGACCCATCCTGCGACCGGTCTCGAGGGTCGTATCGACGATCGTCGAAGCCTGTGCCAGCGTCAGTTTCGCCACGGTCGCTTCCCCTGTATATGGTCGGTGCGTCGACAACGGTAATCGGGCGCGGCCCGCCGGAAAAGCCCGGCCCGCCCGAAGGGGCAAGTGCCGCATGGTCATGTCGAAGCGTCGCTGCGGGCTGATCGAGATCCAGGCCGTCGAGGAATGGACCGGGCTCTATCGCGATCCGCTCGAGATGTATCCGGACGCCACCCCCGAGATCGTCGCCCGCCATCGCGACTGGCTGGTACCGGAGACGATGGACGCCGAGACCGGGCGGATGATCTTCGCGTTCCAGAGCTATCTCCTGCGGACTCCCCGCTGCACCATCCTGGTCGACGGCTGCGTGGGCAACGACAAGGACCGCCCGGACAGGCCCGACTGGCACCGCAGGAGCTGGCCCTGGCTGGAGAATCTGCGCGCGGCCGGCGTCGCCCCGGAAGAGATCGATTTCGTGATGTGCACCCATCTGCATGTCGATCACGTGGGCTGGAACACCCGGCTGGAGAACGGGCGCTGGGTGCCGACCTTCCCGAACGCCTCCTATCTGTTCGGCGAGACCGAATACCGCTTCTGGGAGCGCGAGCACGTGAAAGTCCCGTTCATCCGCAACAGCTTCGAAGACAGCGTCCTGCCGGTCGTGGAGGCCGGGAAAGCGGTGCTGGTCGGCGACGGGCACGAGGTGGACGACGGCGTGACGATCGCGCCTTCGCCCGGGCACACGCCGGGACATATGTGCCTGAACGTCGCCTCGCAGCGAGAGAGGGCGGTCTTTTCGGGAGACCTGATGCATCACCCGATCCAGGTGCCGGAGCCGCAGCTCTCCTCGATCTTCTGCGCCGACGCCGAAGCGTCGCGGCGAACCCGAACCGCCTTCGTCGAACGCCATTGCGACGCCGACACGGTCATCCTGCCGGCGCATTTTCCGGGCCGTTCGGCGGGCCGGATCAGGGACCATGGTGGGACCGCCCGGTTCGAGTTCTGCGATGCGTAGGCGCGGGCCGTGATCCGGGTCGGCATCGCCGGGCTGGGCGCGGTCGGCCGGCCCGTCGCCGCGGCGCTCGCCCGCGGCGTGGACGGGTTGGTCCTGACGGCGGTGGCGAGCCGCGACCCCGCCCGCGCCGGCGCCCGCATGTCGGGAATCGCCGCGGAAGCGCGCGCGGTTCCGGCCGAGGAATTGCCGCGCCACGCCGACGTCGTCGTCGAATGCGTGCCCAAGGCCGCCTTCGCGGCGGTCGCCCGGCCCGTCGTCGAGGCCGGAAAGACGCTGGTCACGGTCAGCGGGGCGGCGCTTCTGGAGCATCCCGAGATCGTCGCGCGCGCGCGCGGGACGGGCGCCCGGATCCTGCTCGCGACCGGCGCCCTCCTCGGCCTCGACGCGGTTCGCGCGGCGGCCGAAGGCGAGATTCGCGCGGTTCGGATGATCACGCGGAAACCGCCTCGCGCCCTCGCCGGGGCGCCTCATCTCGCAGAGAACGGCATCTCGGTCGACGATCTGACGGAACCGCTCAGGGTTTTCGAGGGCTCGGCGCGCGCGGGCGCGGCGGGGTTTCCCGCCAACGTCAATGTCGCCGCGGCGTTGGGGCTCGCAGGGATTGGCCCCGACCGGACCAGGCTCGAAATCTGGGCGGATCCGTCGCTCCGGCGCAACACGCACGAGATCCACGTCGAGGCCGACAGCGCGCGCTTCACGATGAAGATCGAGAACGTGCCGTCGGCGGAGACTCCGGGGACCGGCCGGATCACCGCGCTCAGCGTCGTCGCCGCGCTCCGGAGCCTCGCCGCGCCGCTCAGGGTGGGCTCCTGATCCGCCGGTCGCAACGCCCTACCGACCAGACGCAGACGGGAGGAGCCGATGGAATACCGGGCGCTCAAATGGGAGGTCCGCGACAACCCGAACCGGGCCGGGGAGAACTGTATCGGCCTGCTCACCTTCAACCGGCCGGAGGCGCTGAACGCGGTCGACGTGCGGATGCGGGTCGAGCTCGACGCGCTATGCGACCAGATCCGCCACAACAACCACCTCAAGGTGGTGATCCTGACCGGCGAGGGGCGCGGCTTCTCCGCCGGCGGCGATCTCAAGACCGAGGCCGACCCGCTGGGCGCCGGGGACGATCCCGATTTCGACATGGGCAATTTCGGCCCCTATCGGGAGCTCGCCCATCTGTTCTTCAACGATCTCAGGCACCAGGTCCTCCAGCGGGCCTTCCGCAAGCTCGAGGACCTGCCCCAGATCACGGTCGCCGCGATCAACGGGCCGGCGGTGGGCATCGGGCTCGAGATCGCGACGCTGTGCGATCTCAGGATCGCCTCGGATCGCGCCAGACTGGGCGAGGTCGCGGTGCCGGCGGGGTTCCTGCCCGAATCGGGCGGCGCGCGGAACCTGCCCAAGCTCGTCGGGGTCGGGAAGGCGCTCGAGCTCATCCTGACCGGCCGCATCGTCGACGCCCAGGAAGCCGAGCGCATCGGCCTCGTCGAGCGCGTCGTCCCCCATGACGCCCTCCTCGACGAGGTGACGGCGCTCGCGGGTCGGATCGCCAGCAACCCGTTCCTCTCGGTGCGTTACGCCAAGGAGCTGGTGAAGATGTACTGGAACGCCAACCGCAGCCAGGAAGGCTGGGACCGCGAGTTCGCGGCGATCCAGGAGATCACCCGAACCGGCGACTGCCGCGAGGGGATGCGCGCCTTCCTGGGCAAGCGGCCGGCCGACTATCGCGGCCCCTATTACGAGCACTGGCCGTTCGAAGGGAAGCCGGGTGGCTGACGGCGCTCGGGCCGTTCCGGCGCGGCTCAACCTCTGCCAGCTGGTCCTCGACGACGCGGTCGGGCGCGGGTTCGGCGAGAGGACGGCGCTTCTCTGGGACGGCGGTTCGATCACCTATGCGGGTCTCCTCGATCATGTGCGCCGGCTCGCCGGCGCGCTCGCCGAGCGCGGGATCGGACGCGGAACGCCGGTTCTCGTCCGCCTTTCGAACGGCGTCGAGTTCGCGTCGAGCTTTCTCGCCCTCTGCCGGCTCGGCGCGCTGCCCGTCCTGCAGAACTCGGCTCTGAGCCGGTCGGAGGTCGCCGATGTGGCGGCGCATAGCGGTGCCGAGGCCGCGATCTCCTTCGCCGCCGTCGCCGATCCGCTGCTTGACGGCGTCGGCCGCCCGGACGTGCTCCTGTGGCGGGGCGGCAGGCCGGGAGCGACGGAGATCGCGCCGCTGATCGCGCGCGCATCGGCCTGGGGCGCGCCCGCCGATACGGCGGCGGACGAGCCCGCCTTCATCGTCTACAGCTCGGGCACGACCGGCCGGCCGAAAGGGATCGTGCATGCGCAGCGCTGGGTCGCCGCCCTGGCCGCCGCCAACCGCTACCGCGTTCCGCCGAGACCCGGCGACGTGGCCCTGGCGACGGGCGAATGGAGCTTCATCAGCGCGCTCGGCCACAATTTGCTGTTCCCTCTGACGAACGGCGTCGCCGGGGCGATCCTCGAAGGGCGCGCGCATCCCGAGCGCGTGCTGCGGGCGGTGGAGACGTTCGGAGTGACGCTGCTCTACTCGGTCGCGACGGTCTATCGGCGCATTCTCGCGCTTCCCGGTATCGAGCGGCGCTTCGACCTTTCGAGCCTGCGCGGCTGCAGCGCCACGGGCGAGTCGCTGGCCCGTGCGACCTGGGAGGAGTTCGAACGGCGCATCGGCTGCGAGATCTGGGAGCATTACGGGGTCTCGGAAATGCAGATGGTCCTGGGCCAGGGGCCCCGGCATCCGGTCCGGCCCGGCTCGATCGGCCGCCCCGTGCCGGGCACCCGAGTCGCCGTGTGCGGCGACGACTATCGGGAGCTTCCGCCCGGCGAGATCGGACGCTTCCTCATCGCCGCCGACAATCCGGGGCTCTTCCTGGGCTATCACCGCGACGCGGAGGCGACCGCGCGGGCGGTCCATGACGGCTGGTACCATAGCGGCGACCTCGCCTGGCGCGACGCGGACGGCTATTACTGGATCGCCGGTCGCGAGGACGACTGCTTCAAGAGCAGGGGCATCTTCATCTCGCCGGCCGAGATCGAGGACGCGCTGCGCCGTCATCCGGCCGTCGCCGAGGCCTGCGTCGTCCCGCTGCCGGATCCGGAGATCGGCAACCGAATCCGCGCCGTCGTCGTCGCCCGCTCTCCCGCCATGGCCGATGACGGGCTCCGCGCGCGTATCCGCGCCAGCCTTGCGGAACGACTCGCGCCCTACAAGATCCCGCACATGGTCGAGATCGTCGATTCGCTGCCGATGAGCCCCGTCGGCAAGGTCCTGCGCCGGCTGGTCTGATCCGCGAGAGAGCCGATCCGGACGGTGTCTTCTTCATTCGCGATCGTCGGAAACGCGCCCTCGCGGCGTTCGGCCGCGAGCGGCGCCGCGGCGCCGGCGGAAAGCGCGCTCATTGCCCGGCTCCCCCGAAGAGCCGCAGCAGGCCGACGATCAGGGCGGCGTTTCCGAGCGCGAGGCCGAAGCCGAACTTCACCATGCGGGTCTCAAACCCGGCGATACGGATATCGATCCGGGCTTCGAGCGCGGCGAGGTCGGCCTTGGTGGCGAGATCGCCCTGTCCGTCGCGGATGGCATCGGCGGTGGCTCCCGCCTGCTCTCGGGTGAAGGCGGCGGTCATCGGGCGTATCCCGTGCGGCGGACGAGCTCGCGGTTCTCGGCGATGAGTTCGCGCAGCGCCGTCATGGATTCATCCTGGCGTTGGTCCCGTTCGCGGGCGCGCTGCTGTCCTTGGCGCTACATCGCGCGGATACCGTACATAGGATGGCGATCCGGCCGATGCCCGTCGCCCTCGACGGACGGCAGGGCGGCGGAAGCCGCGAGACCGAAGGCGGACGGTCGCCGCCCTTCCATCGGGTCGAGAAAGACCGAGACCCGGAACGCACTCATCGCGGCCGCCGGCGGACGAAATGGAGGCCGGTCAGCCGCATGACCGCCTCGCCGCGCTGGTTGCGCGTCTCGTAGGAAATGCGCACCGCATCGCGTCCGCCGTTCTCGGGCGCCGGCGACAGCGCGACCACTTCGGCCGAGACCTTCAACCGGTCGCCGGCGCGGACCGGCTTGAGCCAGCGCAGCCCGTCGATCCCCGGAGAGCCCATCCCGCAGGCGCGGAAGACGCCGGTGCGGACGAACAGGCCGAAGGTCAGAGCGGCGGTGAGATATCCGGGCGCGACGATCCCGCCGAACATCGACCCTGCGGCGGCCTCGGGATCGGTGTGATAGGGAAGCGGCGCATAGCGCTCGCCGAAGGCGACGATCTCCGCCTCCGTGACGGTCGCCTCGGCGCTGTCGAAGACCTGGCCGAGATGGAAGTCCTCGAAATAGAGATCTCCCATTCGCTCGGCTCACGCGGCGAGGGCCGAGAACCGATCGACCAGCCGTCTGACCCCGGCGATCCGCTCGGCACCCTTCGACCAGCCCCGCCGAAACACCAGGCGTTGATCGGGGCGGAGCGAAGCTCTTCCGGCTTCGTCGCGAATGAACCCCACCAGCGCCGCCGGATCGGCGACCCCGTCGGCGCGAAAGGTCAGAAGGGCCCCGTTCGGCCCGGCTTCGACCTTCTCGATGCCGGCGCGGCGGCAAGAGAGCTTGATGGCGACCACCTGCAACAGGGTCTCGACCTCCGCGGGCAGCGCGCCGAACCGGTCGACCAGCTCCGCGCCGAAGGCAGCGATCTCGCGGTCGTCCTCGAGCCGCGCGATCCGGCGATAGAGGCCGAGCCGGACATCGAGATCCGCAACATAGCCGTCGGGGATCAGGACCGGCAAACCGAGCGATATCTGCGGCGTCCAGCCGGCGTCCCGGACGTCCGGGTCTCCCCGCGCTTCCGAGACGGCTTCCTCGAGCATCCGCTGATAGAGCTCCACCCCGACCTCGCGGATATGGCCGGACTGCGCCTCGCCGAGGAGATTGCCGGCGCCCCTTATGTCGAGATCGTGGCTCGCCAGCGCGAACCCCGCGCCCAGCGTGTCGAGGGTCTGCATCACTTCGAGCCGCTTCCGCGCCGCCTCGCTCAACGGACGGTCGGCCGGCAGAGTCAGATAGCAATAGGCGCGCAGCCGGGATCGGCCGACCCGGCCGCGGAGCTGATAGAGCTGCGCGAGCCCGAACATGTCCGCGCGGTGGACGATGAGCGTGTTCGCGCGCGGGATGTCGAGCCCGGACTCGATGATCTGGGTCGAAACCAGCAGGTCGGTCCCGCCTTCGTAGAAGGCGGCCATCGTATCCTCGAGCACCCGCTTTCCCATGCGTCCGTGGGCGGCGGCGATCCGCACCCCGGGAAGAAGCTCGGCGAGCCGTTCGACCATCCCTCCGAGATGCTCGATGCGGGGGCAGACATAGAAGACCTGTCCGCCGCGATAGACTTCCCGCATCACCGCCTCGCGAACGATCACCGGATCGGTCGGGAGCACGAAGGTGCGAACGGCGAGGCGGTCGACCGGCGGCGTCGCGATCACGCTCATCTCGCGGACCCCGCTGAGCGCGAGTTGGAGCGTGCGCGGGATCGGGGTCGCGGTCAGCGACAGGACATGGACATCGGCCTTGAGCCGCTTCAGCCGCTCCTTGTGGGCGACCCCGAAATGCTGCTCCTCGTCGACGACCAGGAGAGCGAGGTTGCGGAAGACCACCCCCTTTCCGAGCAGGGCGTGGGTACCGATGACGATGTCGACCGTCCCGTCGGCGAGGCCGGCCCTGGTCGCCGCCGCCTCTTTCGTGCCGACGAGGCGGGAGAGTCGCCCGATCCGCACCGCGGTCTCCGCGAAGCGCGCCTGGAAGGTCTCGTAATGCTGGCGGGACAACAGCGTGGTCGGCACCACCACCGCGACCTGGCCCCCGGCATGGACGGTGTTGAACGCCGCCCGCAACGCGATCTCGGTCTTCCCGAAACCGACATCGCCGCAGACGAGCCGGTCCATCGGCCGACCGCTCGACAGGTCCGCCAGAGTCTCCTCGATCGCGCTCTCCTGATCCTCCGTCTCGACGAACGGGAAACGCGCGCAGAACTCCTCGTAGAGGCCCGGCACCCTGTCGATCCGCAGCGCCGCATCGACCTTGCGCCTGGCCGCGACCTCGATCAGCCCGCCCGCCATGTCCAACAGGCGCTTCTTGAGCCTGGCCTTGCGCTGCTGCCATCCCCCCTCCCCCAGCCGGTCCAACGCGACCGCGCCATCGGCGGACCCGTATCGGGAGAGCATGTCCAGACTCTCGACCGGAACGTAGAGGCGGCCGCCGCCGCCATAGGTAAGCCGCAGACAGTCATGCGGCGCGCCGAGGGCGACCACCGTCTCGAGCCCGTCATAGCGGCCGATACCGTGCTCGGCGTGGACGACGAGATCGCCGGCCGCCAGCTCCCCGATGTCGGCGATGAGGTCGGATGCGCGGCGCCGGCGCCGGCGCGGCCGGACCAGCCGCTCGCCCAGGATATCCTGCTCGCCGATGACGACGAGATCGGCGGTCTGGAATCCCTGCTCGATCCCGAGCACCACGAGAGCGGTGGCGCCGCGCGGCAACGCCTCGACCTCCGGCCAGCTTTCGGCGGCGGCGAGCCCGGTCAGCCCATGCTCGGCGAGGAGCTGCCCCAGGCGGTCCCGCGACCCGGCGCTGTAGCCGGCAATGGCGACCCGGCGGCCCTGGCCGCGATGCGCCCGCACAGCCTCGCGCACCCGGTCGAAGACATTGGCGTCGGCCAGACCATCATCGCTGCGCGGCGCGTTCCGGCGGGCGGCGGAAAAGCCGGGGATAAGGATACCTCCGAAATCGGCGACCGAATCGTAGCCGCCGACGGCGACGTCGTCCGGTGCGCGAAACGGCTGGAACCAGCCGACCGACCTCCGGTCGAGCGCCGCCTTCCAATTCGCCGCGTCCAGATAGAGGCTATCCGGCGGCAACGGCCGATAGGGCGCCGCGCCGGCGTCCAGACCGGCCGCACCGCTTCCGGCGAAGTCGCGGCGCGCCTGATAGAACTCGTCGATCGACGCCAGCCGCGCCTCCCGCGCCGCCTCCGTGCCATGGTCCAGGGTGATCGCGGCGTCGGGCAGATAGTCGAAGACCGTGCTCATCGCGTCGTGGAACAAGGGCAGCCAATGCTCCATGCCGGGATGGCTGCGGCCCTCGCTGACGGACCGATAGAGCGGGTCGTCGCCGACGACCCCGAAGGCCTTGCGGTAGCCGCTGCGGAAGCGCGCGATGGCATCCGCATCCAGGGGCACTTCGCTCATCGGCGCCAGCGCCACCCGCCCGCATGCGCCGCCGCTTCGCTGGGTGGCGGCGTCGAAGCCGCGAATCCCTTCGATCCTGTCGCCGAACATGTCCAGCCGGACCGGTCGATCTCCACCCGCCGGGAAGATGTCGACAATGCCGCCGCGGATCGCGAACTCGCCGGGACCGCGAACCGTGCCGGTACGAACATAGCCGTCGCCCGCCAGCCGCGCCCGAAACCGGTCGAGGTCGATCTCGTCCCCCGGCGCGACCGCGATGCCGCGCGCGGCCATCGCCCGGGGCGGCGGCACGCGCTGCAACGCGGCGTTGACCGTGGTCAGCACCACCAGCGGCGCGCGTTCGGTCCGCCGCGCCAGCCGGCACAGCGTCCGGGCGCGCTCGCCGGCGACCTCCCCGGCCGGAGAGACCCGGTCATAGGGCAGGCAGTCCCAGGCAGGGAGGCGGAGCGGGTCGATCCCCGGGGCGAAGAAACCCAGCGCCTCGGCGAGCCGGGCGAGCCGCATATCGTCGCGCGCGACATGGATGACGGCCGAGCCGCGCTCGCGGGCCGCCAGCTCGGCGATGACGCGGGCATCGGATCCCTCGGGGACGCCGGAGAACAGCGTGCGGCGGCCGCGGGCTGCGGAATCGCCCGGCTCAGGCATCGCCGTCCCCCGGCCGGAGGGACTTCCTATAGGCTCTCAACATCGCCATGACGTCGTTGTCGTGGGCGGTCGGGACCGGTTCCAGACCGATCGCCCAGGACAGGAGATCGGGATCCGGCTGTTCGAGCAGAGTCTCGAACCGTCCGAGCTGGGTCTCGTCCATGGCCTCCAGATGGCGCAGGGCGAAGCCGCCGATGACCAGATCGCTCTCCTTGGACCCCCTGCGCAAGCTGCGAAACAGGAGGCGTTTGCGGCGAGTTTCCACGGTTCCGCGCGGCAGGCCGATGTCCCGAATCGTCGAGGGTATAGACTGTCGGCGCCCGCCTGTCAGCCTCGCCGGGGCGGCGACAATGTTCGGCGAGGCCTCCACAGCGTCATGCGCCCTCGGATCCTATTCCCTCTCTTCGCCCCCGTCGGTTCGCTTCGGGGTATCGGACCCAGGTCGGAAAAGGCGATCGCGCGCCTCTGCGGGCCGCGAACGGCGGACCTCCTGTGGCATCTCCCCTCGGGCATGGTCGATCGCCGTCTCTCGCCGAGGCTCGCCGACGCGGTCGAGAAGAGCATCGTGACGGTGGCCGTCGAGATCGATCGCCATATTCCTCCGGCGGCGCCCCGGTCGCCCCACCGCGTCGTCTGTCATGACGAGTCGGCGGCGCTGGATCTGGTCTTCTTCAACGCCAGGAAGGAGCATCTCGCCGACCGGCTCCCGGTGGGCGCACGGCGGATCGTCAGCGGCCGGCTCGAGCGCTATCGCGAACGTCTCCAGATGACCCATCCGGACCATATCGGACTCCCGGAAGAGATGGCGGCGCTCAAGCGCGTCGAACCCGTCTACCCGCTCGGTTCCGGACTCACTGCCAGGCAGGTCTCTCGAGCGGTCGATGCGGCGCTGAACCGGCTTCCCGCCCTCCCGGAATGGGACGATCCGGGCTGGGTGGCGGCGCGCGGCTGGCCCCGCTGGCATGACGCGCTGCGCCGCGTGCACGCCCCCGAAGGGGCGGAAGACCTCGAACCCGCGGCGCCGGCGCGGCAACGCCTCGCATATGACGAGCTGCTCGCCAACCAGCTGGCGTTGGGGCTCCTTCGACAGCGCCGCCGCAGCCGTCCCGGCCGGAGGCTCCCGCCCAGCGTCGAGCTGGTTCCCGCCGCACGGCGGAGCCTCGGCTTCACGCTCACGGACGGCCAAGAACGCGCGATCGCCGAGCTCGCCGCCGATCTCGCTGCGCCGGCGCCCATGGTCCGCCTCCTCCAGGGGGATGTCGGGAGCGGAAAGACCGTCGTCGCGCTGCTCGCCATGCTCCAGGCGGTCGAGGCCGGCGCCCAGGCCGCGTTGATGGCGCCCACCGAAATCCTCGCCCGCCAACATTTCGCGACGATCGCGCCGGTGGTCGCGCATATCGGGATCGCTGCCGTACAGGTCACCGGGCGCGAACGCGGCGGCGTCCGGGAGCGAAATCTGACGGCGCTCCGTTCGGGAGAGGCCGCGATCGCCGTCGGCACCCATGCCCTCCAGGAAGACGCCGTCGCCTTCGCCGACCTGGCGGTCGCTGTGATCGACGAACAGCACCGGTTCGGCGTCGACCATCGGGTCAGGCTCGTCGACAAGGGACACGCGGTCGACATGCTGGTCATGACCGCCACGCCGATCCCACGCACCCTCACCATGGCGGCCTATGGCGACATGGACGTTTCGCGTCTCGTCGAGAAGCCTGCCGGGCGCCGGCCGGTCGACACCAGGGTCCTCCCCCTCGAACGGCTCGACGAGATCGTGGCGGGGCTGCGGGGCGCGGTAGCGCGCGGCGCGCGCGTCTACTGGGTCTGTCCCCTGGTGGAGGCCTCAGAGCATGTCGATCTCTCGGCGGCCACCGAACGCTGCGCCGCGCTGACCGACTCTTTCGACGGCCGGGTCGCGCTCCTGCACGGGCGCATGAAAGGGCCGGAGAAGGATCGGGTCATGGCCCGGTTCGCTGGCGGCGAGATCGATATCCTCGTCGCCACGACGGTGATCGAGGTAGGCCTCGACATCGCGGACGCCACCGTGATGGTGGTCGAGCATGCCGAGCGCTTCGGGTTGGCGCAGCTGCATCAGCTGCGCGGCCGGGTCGGCCGCGGCGGCGCCGCGTCGTTCTGCCTGCTGCTCTACGGCAAGCCCCTCGGCTCGGCGGCCCGGGAAAGGCTGAACGTGCTCAGAGACACCGACGACGGATTCCGGATCGCCGAAGAAGACCTGCGGCTGCGCGGCGCGGGCGAGATTCTCGGGACGCGGCAGTCCGGCCTCCCCGACTTCCGTCTGGCGAATCTCGCCGTTCATCGCGAGCTGCTCGAGGCGGCGGCCGACGACGCCCGCCTGATCGTCGCGCGCGATCCCGCGCTCGCGACACCGCGCGGCCAGGCCCTCCGAACGCTGCTCTATCTCTTCGAACGCGACGCCGCGGTCAGAACGCTGAGATCCGGCTGATCACGCAGGGCGCCCGGGCGCGGCATCCCCATCGTCGACATCCGGGGGTCCGGCCGGAGCAGCGGCATCCCGGAAATGGGGAACCGTCGGTCGGTCGAGATCGGCCGATCCGACGCGTTTGACCACCCTCTCCCCCGGCGGGCGCCGGTCTTCCGGGGTAACGATGCCACCCGAGACGACCATCTTGATTCCCTCTTCGACGGTCATCGAGAGGATGACGAGCTCGCGCTTCGGAATGAAGAGCAGATATCCGGAAGTCGGGTTGGGGGTCGTCGGCAGGAAAACGTTGACCACCTCGTCCTCGGTCAGCTCCTGCACTTCTCCCATGGTCTGGCCGGTGATGAAGCCGAGCGCCCAGCTCCCCCGGCGCGGATACTCGAAGAGGACGACCTGGCGGAAGGCGTTGGACTTCTGGCGAAGCACGGTTTCGAAAATCTGCTTGGTCGCGCCGTAGACGCTGCGTATTACCGGCATGCGGGCCAGCAACCGCTCGGTCGTCGACACCCAGAGCCTGCCGACCGCGCCGGCCGCCATCGCGCCGATCAGGGTCAACAGCACGAAGACGATCACGAGTCCGAGGCCGGGAAGGCTGAACGGCAGATAGTTTTCGGGGTTGTAGGCGGGCGGAATCAGCGGCGTGACCTTGCCGTCGATCCAGTCGATGATCAGCCAGGCGATATAGAAGGTGATGACGATGGGCGCGGTCACGAGAACGCCGGCGAAGAAATAGGCGCGGACGCGGCGCCCGACGAAGCCGCGGCGCGGACGCCGGGGACCGCCGGAGCCGGCCGCCGCGGTTCCTTCTCCGGTCTCGTCCATCCTCGCCTCTCCCAACAGTCCCGCTCCCGGAGGAGCGCCGCGCATTCGCCCGTCCGGCCGATAGCGGATCACCGAGCCGCGATCGGACTCCCCACCGGACGCCGAAAATCTAACCCGTCACGCCCCCGCGCTCCACAGGAAGACGGCGGGCCAGCGGCGGCGTTGCGCACTCGCCGGCTTTGCTATGTTGGCGGGCCGAACATGGAGGGAATGATGAGAGGATTCGCGACGCTGGCAGCGGCGCTGCTGCTGATCCCGTTCACGACGATGGATCCGGCGCGGGCGATCGCCCCACCGTCGAGCCCCGGTCAGAAATCCGCGCCCTATGCGACGGCCCTGAAGGCGGTGGAAGCGGAAGACTATCGCGAGGCCGTCCGCCTGTTGAACGAGGTCGTCGCGGCGGAGCCGCGCAACGCGGACGCATTGAACCATCTGGGTTTCAGCTATCGACGGCTCGGCCGTCTCAACGAAGCGGTCGCGGCGTATGCGCGCGCCCTGAAGGCGGATCCGGACCACCTGGGCGCGAACGAGTATCTGGGCCGCGCCCACCTCGCGCTTGGCCGCATCTCCGAGGCCGCGGCGCGCCTCGCGCATCTCTGGAATCTGTGCGGGCCGAGCTGCGAGGCCTATCGGTCTCTGAACCGTGCGATCGAGGCATACAAGGAAGGTGCCACACCCGGCGAGAAGCGGCGGCCCGGACGCTGGTAGGCTTCGAACGCCGGGCGGCGGCGGTGTCTCGTCGTGTGACGGCGGCGACGGCCGGTCAGACGACCCGGAGCAGATGGATGCTGAACAGCGCCCGCCGGTCGGTCCAGGCCGCGAGCGCTTCGTAGCCCGCCTCGGCCGCCATGCCGCGAAACTCGGCCACGGTGAACTTGTAGGAATTCTCCGTGTGGATCGTCTCGCCCTCCTCGAAGTCGAAGGCGCGGCCGTCGAGGCGAACCGTCTGGGCGCGCGCGCTGACCAGATGCATCTCGACCCGCCCAAGATCGCGGTTGTAGACGGCATCATGGTTGAAGGAAGAGAGATCGAAATCGCCGTCGAGCTCGCGGTTGATGCGCGCGAGCAGGTTCATGTTGAAGGCCGCGGTAACCCCATCGCCGTCATTATAGGCGGGAAGGAGGACGCTCTCGTCCTTCTTCAGGTCGACTCCGACGAGCATCATCGCCCCGGCACCGAGGGTACGGGCCGCGACCCGCAGGAAGCCGCGCGCTTCGGAGGGCGTGAGGTTCCCGATCGTCGAACCCGGAAAGAACCCTAGCCGCACGCCCTTTCCGCAACGGTCGCCGGTCTCCACGAGAGGCTCGCGGGTGTAGTCGGCACAGATCGCATCGACGGCGACATGCGGAAACGCCGCCGCCACCTCGCCCGCCGCTTCGAGCAGATGCTGACGCGATATGTCGATCGCCGTATAGGCGAGCGGGCGGCGGAGCGACGAGAGGAGAATCCGAATCTTGGTGCTGGCGCCGGTTCCAAACTCGATGACGTGACAATTCTCTCCGGCGGCAGCGGCGATTTCGGGGCCGTGCCGCTCAAGAAGACCGACCTCCGTTCGGGTGGGATAATATTCGTCCAACTCGCAGATCCGGTCGAACAGCTCGGACCCGGCTCTGTCATAGAAGAACTTGCAGGGAAGGGTCTTGGGCGCCCGTTGGAGCCCGGCGACAACGGCTGTCCTGAAATCCTCGACTTCCGGCCCGTCGTCGCGGAAACTGAGCATCGGCTCCGATCGGCCTTGCAAGGAAACGCTCCGAACGCCGCGCGAACGCCCCTCGGGGCGGGGCGGGTTGGACGCGCAAGCTAACCGGCACCGCTCCATCGCGCAACCGGCCGTCCCGGGACGCAACAATTCTCATTTCGGCGTCCCGCCGGTCGTGGCCCCCAAGAGCCGCCCATGTCGAGAACCCGGCGAGAGCTCGACATGCGCGTCGAGGCGTTCGGCCATGAGCCCGTCGAAACGGTTGTCGCCGGTGGACGCCAGCATCCCGATCGCTAAGGTGGTCCCGGAAAAGTTGTCCGGCGAGGCAGGGCTGCCTCAGAGAGACGAGGAACGCGGCGGATGATCGAGCTCTATCACAACGCGATGTCCACATGCGCGCAGAAGATTCGCCTGGCGCTCGCCGAGAAGGCGCTGGACTGGGTCGGACATCATCTCGATCTGCGCGCCGGCGACCAGCAGGCGCCCGCCTATCTCGCGCTCAATCCCCGCGGCGTGGTCCCGACCCTGATCGACGACGGGCGGGTCGTCCGCGAATCGAATGTCATCCTCGAATATCTCGACGACGTCTGGCCGGATCCGCCGCTGCGGCCCGCCGACGCCTATCGCCGGGCTCGGGTTCGGCTCTGGAACAAACGGCTCGACGAAGGCCATCACGACCTCGCGACGGCGACGCTCAGCATGGGCGTCGCCTTCCGCTACCAGTATCTGGAGAAGGGGCGGGACGTCTGGGAGGCGCTTGTCGAGAAAATTCCCGATCCGATCAAGCGCGCCCGGCGACGCGCCTTGATCGACGAAGGCCTCGACGCCGAGATATTCCGAGTGGCGATCGGCATGTGGGCGCGGCTGCTCGACGATATGGAGGCGGCGTTGGGCGCGGACGCGTGGTTGGCCGGGCCGGAATACGGCATCGCCGACATCGCCTATACCCCATATCTGACCCGCCTCGAACATTTGAACCTGACGGCTCTTCTCGACCGCCGCCCCAATATCGCGGCATGGTACGGTCGGGTGAAAGACCGCGCGAGCTACGGAACCGCGATCGGCGAATGGAACGACCCCGAATATCTCTCTCTGATGGCGGCCAAAGGCGAGGAGGCCTGGCCGAAGATCGCGGCGATGATCGACGGCTCGCGGTAGGCCGGAACGATCCGGCGCCGGCCGGTCGGGAGTCCGTCGTGGCGCGCCCGGCAGGATTCGAACCTGCGACCCGCGGATTAGAAGTCCGCCGCTCTATCCAGCTGAGCTACGGGCGCTACGCCGCGTCCATGCGAACGACTTCTACACCAACCCATCCGACGCCGCATCGGCCGGGCTCGTCCGGAACGGCCGACGAACGCGCCACCGGGGGGGTCCGGACACCGGGCGACCGCCTCAATGGGTCCAGCTCATGGTCCGAGTGTAGCTGAAATTGTCGGCATAGGCCTTCGGGAGGATTTTCCTTTCGCGCCCGGAATGGATCTCGAACGACAATCCGTGGTGCTCGGCGAAGGCGACCGCGTCCTCGCCGGTCGGGAATTCGAGCCTGATCTGACCCCTAGTGTCGCCGCGCCCGGCCCATCCCATCAGAGAGTCCCGCCGCTGCGCGAGGGTAGCAGAAAATTCCAGGACCCAGAGGTTGCACCGCGCCCGACCCGACTGCATCGCGGTCTTGGCCGGCCGATAGATGCTGACATCGCTCACTGGCGTCTCTCCGGTCGTCGGGCCGCGCCACCAAGCATCGACGACCGACGGCGTCCCCGGCCGGAAACCGGCACGGGCTGCCGGAGGCAAAGGTGGCGGGAGTGACGGGACTCGAACCCGCGGCCTCTGGCGTGACAGGCCAGCGCTCTAAACCGACTGAGCTACACCCCCTCGCGACGGAAGCCCATCATGTAGAACGGTCCGGCTCGGGGAGTCAACGCTCCGCGCTGCCGCCGAGCCGTGGTGGGCGGTGACGGGATCGAACCGCCGGCCTCCACGGTGTAAACGTGGCGCTCTACCTGCTGAGCTAACCGCCCCGGTGAAAAGTCGTCCGGCGGAAGCCTCCGGTTCAGGCGGAACCCCCGTTCACGGCGTCTCTCAACCCTTTGCCGACTTTGAACCTGGGTTGCACGCTGGCTCCGATCTCGATCGACTCGCCGGTCTTGGGGTTCCGCCCGGTCCGCGCCGGCCGCGTCGAGACGCTGAAGGTCCCGAACCCGAGCAACCTGACGTCTTCGCCCTTTTTGAGCGTTTCGGTGATGCTGGCGAAGACCGCATCGACCGCCTTCGCCGAATCGGTCCTGGAGATACCGGTGCTCGCCGCCACGCTGGCAACCAGATCGTTCTTTTTCATACAACGCCCTCCCTGCAATCACGGATCATAGCCCCGCCCACGCGCGACGCGCATGGCCGCCCATGCTGCTAAACGGAATCCACGAATCGGTCAGGTCCGCAGAATCGAACGCGTGGCGGCGCGAGCCCCCCCCAAGAGCTCAATGCGTCACCACCTCGCCGATCGCACCCTCTCCCTGCGCCACCGGAACGCTCCCGACATCTTCCGGTTCCCATTCGATGGGCACGGGACGACCGGTCAGCGCCTGCTCCAGTACCTCGTCCACCGACGAGACCGCGATGATCCGGACGTTCCGCTTGACGCTGTCGGGGATCTCGGCGAGATCCTTTTCGTTGTCCTTCGGGATGAGCACTTCGGTCAGGCCGCCGCGAAGCGCCGCCATGAGCTTCTCCTTGAGGCCGCCGATCTGCAGCACGCGACCGCGCAGCGTCACCTCGCCGGTCATCGCGACCTGGCGGCGAACGGGGATCCCGGTCAGCGCCGAGACGATCGAGGTGCACATCGCCACGCCGGCCGACGGGCCGTCCTTCGGCGTCGAACCTTCCGGAACGTGAACATGGATGTCCCGCTTCTCGAACACGGTCGGGTTGATGCCGAACATCGGGCTGCGCGAACGGACATAGCTCCGTGCGGCCTGGACCGATTCCCGCATGACGTCGCCAAGCTTGCCGGTATGAGCGATGGTCCCCTTGCCGGGCAGGGTCACCGCCTCGATCGACAACAGCTCGCCGCCGACCTCCGTCCAGGCGAGGCCGGTGGTGACGCCCACGAGGTCCTCTTCCTCGACCTCGCCGAAACGGTAGCGCGGTACCCCGGAATAGGTCTTGAGGTTGCGGCGGGTCACGCGGACCCTCTTGGGCTTGCTCGTCAGCACCTCCTTCACCGCCTTGCGCGCGAGATTCGCCAGCTCCCGCTCCAGGTTACGCACCCCAGCCTCACGGGTGTAAAGGCGGACGAGCTCGCGAAGCGCTTCGTCGGAGATCGACCATTCGTCCGGTTTCAGCCCATGTGCCTTGAGCTGCTTGGAGATCAGGTGCCGTTTGGCGATCTCGACCTTCTCGTCCTCGGTGTAGCCGGCGAGCCGGATGATTTCCATCCGGTCCATCAACGGTTGGGGCATCCTCAGCGTGTTCGCTGTGGTGATGAAGAGCACATCCGACAGATCGTAATCGACCTCCAGATAGTGATCGTTGAACGAATTGTTCTGCTCGGGGTCGAGCGCTTCGAGCAGGGCGGAGGACGGGTCGCCGCGCCAGTCGGCGCCGAGCTTGTCCACCTCGTCCAGCAGGAACAGCGGGTTCGAGCTCTTGGCCTTCTTCATTCCCTGGACGATCTTGCCCGGCATCGAACCGATATAGGTGCGGCGGTGACCGCGGATTTCCGCCTCGTCGCGCACCCCGCCCAGAGACATCCGCACGAAGTTCCGGCCCGTCGCCCGCGCGATCGACTTGCCGAGCGAGGTCTTGCCGACTCCCGGCGGACCGACCAGGCACAGGATCGGGCCGCGCAGCTTGCGCACGCGCTGCTGCACCGCCAGATATTCGACGATCCGTTCCTTGACCTTGTCCAGCCCGTAATGGTCCTGATCGAGGACCTTCTGCGCGTAATCGAGGTCGCGCCGTACCTTCGAGCGCTTCTTCCACGGGATGGCGAGCAGCCAGTCCAGATAGTTGCGCACGACCGTCGCCTCGGCCGACATCGGGCTCATCGAGCGCAGCTTCTTGAGCTCCTGTCGCGCCTTCTCCCGCGCCTCCTTGCTGAGCTTGGTCTTGTTGATGCGCTCCTCGATCTCGCCGGCCTCGTCGCGTCCTTCCTCGGACTCGCCGAGCTCCTTCTGAATCGCCTTGAGCTGCTCGTTCAGATAGTACTCGCGCTGGGTCTTCTCCATCTGCCGCTTGACGCGGCCGCGGATGCGCTTCTCGACCTGAAGGACGCCGATCTCGGCCTCCATGAAGGAGTAGGCGCGCTCCAGACGCTCACCGACCGAGATCGTTTCGAGCAGCTCCTGCTTCTCGGACATTTTCAGCGCAAGATGCGAGGCGACGGTGTCCGCCAGCTTGCTCTCGTCATCGATTTGATTGAGAGAAACAAGGACTTCCGGAGGAATTTTCTTGTTTAGCTTGATATATTGCTCGAATTGGGAGATCACCGAGCGCGCCAGCGCCTCGATATCCTTCTCGCCGGCGGCTTCGTCCTCGACCGGGCTCGCCTCGGCCTGGAAATAGGTCTCCGTGCGGGTGAAACGGGCGATACGCGCCCGGCGCATCCCCTCGACGAGGACCTTGACCGTGCCGTCGGGAAGCTTCAGGAGCTGCAGCACGGTTCCCACGGTTCCCATCGCATGGATGTCGTCCGGCCCCGGATCGTCCTGGCTGGCGTTCCGCTGCGCGACAAGGAGGATCTGCTTGTCGTCGTTCATCACGTCCTCGAGCGCACGCACCGACTTCTCGCGCCCGACGAACAGCGGAACGATCATGTGCGGGAAGACGACGATGTCCCGCAGCGGGAGAACTGGAAGCAGGGAATCCGACGACATGTCAAGCAACGCCTCCGAACATGCGGTGTCCGGTATCGGACCGGCCGTTGTCTACGGCCTCGCCGCGCCATCCTAACATGGACTCGCCGTGCGAAACTTCAAGCCCGAGCCCCTCTAAGCGGTCGAGCCGCTCTCCTCCCGGCGATCGGCATAGATGAACAGCGGCTTCGCCCGGCCATCCACGACCTCGCGGTTGACCGCGATCTCCTCGACATCCTCGAGCCCCGGCAGATCGAACATGGTCTCGAGGAGAATCCCCTCGAGGATCGAGCGCAGACCGCGCGCGCCGGTTTTGCGGCTGATCGCCCTGACCGCCACCGCGCGCAGCGCGTCGTCGGTCAGGTTGAGCTTCACGTCCTCCATCTCGAACAGACGGCCGTACTGCTTGACGAGCGCGTTCTTGGGAAGGGTCAGGATCTGGACCAGCGCGTCCTCGTCGAGGTCTTCGAGGGTGGCGACGACCGGGAGCCGGCCGACGAATTCGGGAATCAGGCCGAAGCGGAGAAGGTCCTCCGGCTCCACGCCGCGCAGCACCTCGCCGGTCGCCCGGTCGTCGGGGCTGCGCACGTCCGCACCGAACCCGATCGAGGTGCCCTGCCCCCGATCGGAGATGATCTTCTCCAGCCCGGAGAAGGCGCCGCCGCAGACGAAGAGGATATTGGTGGTATCGACCTGGAGGAACTCCTGCTGCGGATGCTTGCGGCCGCCCTGAGGCGGCACCGAAGCGACGGTACCCTCCATGATCTTGAGCAGCGCTTGCTGGACGCCCTCGCCCGAGACGTCGCGGGTGATCGACGGGTTGTCGGACTTGCGGGAGATCTTATCCACCTCGTCGATATAGACGATCCCGCGCTGCGCGCGTTCGACATTGTAATCGGCGGCCTGAAGCAGCTTCAGAATGATGTTCTCGACATCCTCGCCGACATATCCCGCTTCGGTCAGCGTCGTCGCATCCGCCATGGTGAACGGTACGTCGAGGATACGGGCGAGCGTCTGGGCGAGCAACGTCTTGCCGCAGCCGGTCGGGCCGACCAGCAGAATGTTGGATTTCGCGATCTCGATATCGGCGCCTTTGGCGCCTTGCGCCAAGCGCTTATAGTGGTTGTGAACAGCCACCGACAGAACGCGCTTGGCATGGTCCTGACCGATCACGTAATCGTCGAGAACGGAGCAGATCTCACGCGGGGTGGCCACGCCGTCACGCGACTTGACGAGCGTCGTCTTCGACTCTTCACGGATAATGTCCATGCAGAGCTCGACGCATTCATCGCAGATAAACACCGTGGGACCTGCGATCAACTTGCGCACTTCCTGCTGGCTCTTTCCGCAGAAAGAACAATAGAGCACATTCTTTGAATTGCCGCCGCCCGACCTCTTCATAAGAACCTCGCGGGTCGCACCCTGTAGCCTGCAATGCTAGCCGACGCGCCGGGGGGCGTCCATCGGCAATCCCCGGGCCCGAGTTCAGCCGCCGGCCGCCGGCGTCTCGGGCGCCGGCCGGCTGGAGACCACCTCGTCGATCAGCCCGAACTCCCTCGCCTCCTCGGGCGACAGAAACTTGTCGCGATCCATCGCCCCCTCGATCACGTCTATGCCCTGCCCGGTATGCCGGACATAGATATCGTTGAGCCGCGACCGCAGCGCCAGAATCTCCCGCGCATGGATCTCTATGTCGGCGGCCTGGCCCTGGAAGCCGCCCGAGGGCTGGTGGATCATCAACCGCGAGTGCGGCAGCGAATAGCGCTTCCCGGCGGCGCCCGCCGCCAACAGCAGGGAACCCATCGAAGCGGCCTGGCCGATGCAGACCGTGGACAGTTCCGGGCGGATATACTGCATAGTATCGTAGATCGCGAGCCCGGCCGTTACCAGCCCGCCCGGCGAATTGATGTAGAAGGCGATGTCCTTGGTCGGGTTCTCCGATTCGAGATAGAGAAGCTGGGCGCAGACCAGCGAGGCGACGATGTCGTCGACGGGGCCGATCAGGAATATGATTCGCTCCTTGAGCAGCCGGGAATAGATGTCGTAGGCGCGCTCGCCCCGATTCGTCTGCTCGACCACCATCGGAACGAGATTGTTCATGCGTATGTCGTGGCGGGTCTGCATCGGCCTCGCTTCCTCGTCTCGATCGGCCCGACGGCGGACCACGCTCAGCCGCTGCCAGCGGTCTCGGGGAGGATCAGATCCTTCGGCCCGGCCTGACGCTCCGTCACCCGCGCCAGCTCGACGATGAAGTCGACGACCTTGTCCTCCAGGATCGGCGCCTGAAGCTCCATGACCGCAGCGGGGTTGTTTCTATAATATTCGGCGACCTTCTGCTCCTGGCCGGGGAATCGGAACGCTTGGGCGGTGACGGCGCGCTGCAGCTCGTCCTCGCCGACCCGGATTTCGTTGAGCCTGCCGATTTCCGACAACAACAGTCCGAGCCGGACACGCCGCTCGGCGATCCCGCGATATCGGGCCTTGAGCTCGTCTTCGGTGAGACCCTTGTCCTCGTCGCCGAGCCGATCCCCCGCGATCAGCTCCTCGACCCGCTTCCAGAGCCCGTCGAACTCGCTCTCGACCATCGTCGGCGGCAGCTCGAAGTCGTAGATCCCGGCCAGCTTGTCGAGCAGGTTCCGCTTCAGCAGCGTCTTGGACATCTCGGCATATTCGCGGGCGATCCGCTCCTTGATCGAAGCCTGGAGGGCCGCGAGGTCCGGAGAGCCCAGCCCAGCCGCGAACTCATCGTCGATCTCGGGCGCGGCGGCGGCCTCTATCGCCTTGACCAAAACTTCGAATGATGCGGTCCTGCCCTTCAGATGTTCCGCCGGATAGTCGTCGGGAAACGTGACCTCCACCGTCTTTTCGCCGCCCGAGGCAACGCCGATCAACTGTTCGTCGAAGCCCGCGACCAAAACCCCCGCGCCGAGATCGAGCACGAAGTCCTCGGCGGTTCCCCCTGGAAACTCCTCGCCGTCGATCCTGCCCTTGAAATCGACTCGGAGCCGATCGCCCTCGACCGCGCCGCGGCCGTCGGCGACCGCCGTGTAGACCGTGCGCTGCCGGGCGAGGCGGGCGACCGCCTCGGAGACCGCCTCTTCGGAAGGCTCGACGACCAGACGCTCGAGCTCGAGATCGGAGAAATCGATCGGCTCGATGTCCGGCATCAGCTCGACCGCGAGGGTGTATTCCAGATCCTCCCCATCGGCGAAGTTCACGTCGTCGATCCTCGGCTGGAGCGCCGGGCGCACCCCTTCCCCGTCGATCGCCTCCCGGGTCGAATCCTGGAGGGCGGCCTCGAGGACCTCGCCCCGCACGGCGTCCCCGAAACGCTTCTTCAGCAGAAGGAACGGCGCCCGGCCGGGGCGGAAACCGGGGATCGAGACCGTGCGGCGGAGTTCGTCCAGCCGACCGGTCACCTTCCCTTCGATGTCCGGTCCGGGAACGCTGATCCGATACTCGCGCTTCAGCCCCTCGGCATGTGTCTGGGTGACTTGCATGCGGTTCTCGTCGTTGCGGTGAACCCGGCCCGGTGGTGCGGGCGGAGGGATTCGAACCCCCACGGCTTGCGCCACCAGATCCTAAGTCTGGCGTGTCTACCATTTCCACCACGCCCGCCGATCACGGGCCTGCGACGGTCGTCGTCGCCCTTCCCGAACGGCGCGCGGCCGAAACGGTCGGGCATGTTCCCCCGCGGCAGCGGCGCACACATATAGTTGCCGTAGACGCGGCGGGCAAGGCCGGAAGGGAAAGGGGAAGGATTCAATGCCGCGGCGGACGGGAGCGGCGCATGCAGGCCCTGGCGGCCGCGTCGAGAATGGCACCGCTGTCGATGCCGAAACGGGCGTAGAGATCGGGTATGTCTCCAGACTCGCCGAAGCTGTCGACGCCCAGCGGATAGATGCGGTGTCCGGCGACCGAACCGAGCCAGGACAGCGCCGCCGGATGACCGTCGAGCACCGTCACGATCGCTGCATCGCGCGATAGCGAGGCCAGCAGCCGCTCCACATGGGCGACGGCGCGGAGGTCTCCGCCGACCCGTGCGCGTCGGGCGTCCATCCAGGCCCGGTGAAGCCGGTCCGACGAGGTGACCGCGAGCAGCCCGGCGTCGGGGATGTCCTCGCGAATGGCCGCGACCGCCGCCGCCGCCTCGGGCGCGACCGCGCCCATATAGGCGACCGCGATCTCCGTTCGGGCCGGTGGCGGGCCGCCGCGCCAGTATCCGCCGGCGATGACGCCGTCCCGCCAGGCCTCGCCGTCCGCCCTGTCCGGCTGATCGATCGGCCGGGTCGACAGGCGAAGGCAGACAGATCCGCCGTCCTCCGCCTGCATATGGCGGAAGCCCCAGCCCATGAGTTCGGCGAGCTCGTCGACGAAGGCAGGCTCGAACGCCGCGAGACCGGCCTGCCCGAGTGTGATCAGAGGCGTTTCCTGGGACTGGTGAGCGCCGCCCTCGGGCGCGAGCGTGATCCCCGAAGGGGTGGCGACGAGCATGAACCGCGCCCCCTGATAGCAGGCATAGTGCAGCGCATCGAGCCCGCGGCGGATGAACGGATCGTAGAGCGTCCCGATGGGCAGGAGGCGCGCGCCGAAAATTGCGCCGGCGAGCCCGAAGGCGGAAAGGGTCAGGAACAGATTGTTCTCGGCGATTCCCAGCTCGACATGCTGCCCCCCGGGCCGCATCGACCAGCGCTGGGCGGAAACCACATCCTCGTCGGCAAAGACGTCCGCCGCCGCCTCGCGGGCGAACAGGCCGCGGCGGTTCACCCAGGCGCCGAGACCGGTCGAGACCGTCACGTCCGGCGACGCCGTCACGACACGCGCGGCCAACGGGGCGTCGCCGCGCGCGAGCTCGTTGAGCACCCGGCCGAACCCGTCCTGGGTCGACATCGTCGGACGCCGCGGCGCCTCGAGCCGGTCCGGTACCGGGATTTTCGCCGGCTCCTTGCGGCGCGGATAGACCGCGGCGAACGGCGTCCCTCGGAGGAACGCGCCCAGCAACGAGCGGTCGATGTCGAGCCCGGCGAAGCGCGACCACTCTTCGTTCTCGCCGATCCCCATGCGGCGCCGGAACGCTTCCATCTGCGCTTCCGTCATCAGCCCGGCATGGTTGTCCTTGTGGCCGGCGAAGGGCAGGCCGAACCCCTTGGTGGTGTAGCAGATGAAACAAGTGGGCCGATCGTCGGTCGCCGCGCGGAACGCCGTGCTCAGCGATTCGATGTCGTTGCCGGCAAGATTGGTCATCAGGTCGTGCAGGCGCGGATCGTCCATGCCGTCGAGCAGGTGGCGCAGGTCGGAATCCCCCACGGAGTCGGCGGAGAGGCGCGCCCTCCAACCCGCGCCGCCCTTGTAGGTCAAAGCCGAGTAGAGCGAGTTCGGACAGCGGTCGATCCACTCCCGGAGGCGCCGCCCGCCCGGTTTCGCAAACGCCTCCTCCTGCCGGGTCCCGTATTTGAGCGTCCTCACCCGCCAACCCGCCGACCGGAACCGCTCCTCGATGCTTCCGAACAGCCGGTCCGTCACGACGGAGTCCAAGCTCTGGCGGTTGTAGTCGACGATCCACCAGACGTTCCGCACATCGTGTTTCCAGGCCTCGTGGAGCGCTTCGGAGACGTTTCCCTCGTCGAGCTCCGCATCGCCGACCAGCGCGATCATCCGCCCGCGGCGGCCGCCGTCGAGCAACCCCTTCGACGCCAGATATTCCTGGGCGAGCGCGGCGAAAACAGTCTGCGCCGCCCCGAGGCCGACCGACCCGGTCGAGAAATCGACATCGTCGTCGTCCTTGATCCGCGACGGATAGGACTGCGCTCCGCCGAGGCCCCGGAACCGCTCGAGCCGTTCGCGGCTCTCGCGGCCCAGCAGATACTGGATCGCATGGAACAAGGGGGCGGCATGGGGTTTGACGGCAACCCGGTCTTCCGGCCGCAGGACATCGAAATAGAGCACGGTCATGATGGTCGCCATCGAGGCGCAAGACGCCTGGTGGCCGCCCACCTTCAGACCGTCGCGCCGGGCGCGCAGATGGTTGGCGTTATGGATCATCCAGGTGGCGAGCCACAGAATCTTGCGCTCCAGCGCCGTGAGACAGACCCGCCGCAGCGCCTCGTCTTCATGCGGGTCGGCGGCGGGCGCCGCCCGTTCCTTCGTTCGGGTCACCATGCTTCCCCCGGATACCGGCCGGAATCGGGTAGATCATAATGCGGTCCGAAATCGATTTTTGTGCAAATATCGCTCGGATATCCCTTATTTCAGCAATTGATATCGTATGGAAATCGGTTTGGAGACAGATCATGCCGTCTCAGGCGCTCGACGAAATCGACCGGCGCATCCTCGCCGCCCTCCAGGCGGACGCCCGGATATCCAATGCCCGGCTTGCGGAAACCGCTGGTCTCTCCCCCTCTCCCTGCCTGCGGCGGGTGCGGAGGCTGGAGCGCGCCGGGGTGATCGCGGGATATGCGGCACTGCTCGATCCGGGCGCCCTGGGCCTGCCGGTATCGGTGTTCGTCCAGGTCTCGCTCGAGCGCCAGATCGATCGATCTCTGGAGGTCTTCGAACGCGCCGTCCGCGAACGGCCGGAGGTCATGGAGTGCTATCTGATGACCGGTGACGCCGATTATATGCTGCGCGTCGTGGTCGCCGACATCGCCGCCTACGAGCGCTTTCTGATGGATCATCTGACACGGGTACCGGGCGTTTCCTCGATCAAATCGAGTTTCGCGCTCAATCGGGTCAAATACGCTACGGCGCTGCCGCTGGCATAGCCGCCCGGCGGAGCGGCGGCCCGGTCCCCGCCGACGGGAATCGCCACCTCCGCCCGTGCCGCCTACTGTGTCCGGACCGCGGACGATGGAGGTGGACAACCGATGAGCAGGCGGCCCGAGGGGTCGAAACGGCGGCGGCGCCTGCGCTGGTGGGCGCTGACGTTTCTCGCGGCGGCCGTCGCTGCCGGGGCGGTCTTCGCCCTCGGCACCGAAGACGGCGAGCGGCCCAGCTACCGGCTCTCGACGGTCGAGCGGGGGCCGCTCGCCAAGATCGTCTCGGCGAGCGGCACCCTCCGGGCGGTCGTCACCGTCGATGTCGGCTCCCAGGTCTCGGGGCAGATCGAGGAGCTACGCGCCGATTACAACACCGGGGTCGAGAAGGGGCAGGTCATCGCACGGCTGGATCCGGCCTCCTTCGAGACGCTGGTCCGGCAGGCGGAGGCCGAGCTCGCCGTGGCGACGGCGAATCTCTCGATGCAGCGCGCGGGACTCGGCGAGCTCGACGCCATGATCGACAGCGCGCGCGCGGCTCTCAAGGAAGCCGATCGGGAGCTTGCGCGCAAGCGCGCGCTCCACGACCGCCGGGTCGTCCCGCGCAGCCAGGCCGAGAAGGCCGAAGCGGCGCGCGACCGCGCGCGGGCCGCCCTCAAGGCGGCGGTCGCCAAGCTCGCGCGCCAGCGGGCGCAGGTCTCCCATGCCGAGGCGCAGATCTTGCAGCGCGAGGCCGCGCTGCGGCACCGCCAACTCGATCTGGAGAATACGATCATCCGCTCGCCGGTCGATGGCGTGGTCATCAGCCGGAACGTCGATATCGGGCAAACGGTGGCGGCGAGCTTCCAAGCCCCGGTGCTGTTCACGATCGCCCGGGATCTCCGCCACATGCAGGTCGAGGTGAGCGTCGACGAGGCCGATATCGGACAGATCGTCCGGGGTCAGAACGTGACGTTCACCGTCGACACCTTTCCCGGCAGGTCCTTCGCCGGGCGTGTCGAGCAGGTTCGCAAGGCCCCGCGAGAAGTGTCCAACGTGGTGACCTACACGGTGGTCGTAACGGCGGACAACCCGGATCTCGGCCTGCTTCCCGGAATGACCGCCAACGTGAACGTGATCGTCGCGAAGCGCGAGAACGTCCTCAAGGTCGCCAACGCGGCGCTGCGTTTCCGCTCCGCAGGAGACGAGGGCGCGGGCGCCGGTTCCGAGGCACCGACGCCCGGCGGCGGCACCGGCCGCGCCGCCCAGGCCATCGCCCGGTTGACCGAAGAGCTCGAGTTGAGCGAAGAACAACGACTCCGGCTGCGGGCGATCTTCAGGGAAACGGGACAGAAGATCCGGGCGCTTCGGGCCGGCGGTGCTTCCGGGTCGGAGATCCGTGACTTTGCCCGCGAAGCCAGGCAGAGAAACCGCCCCAGGATGGAAGCGCTTCTGAACGAGGAGCAGCGGGCGAAATTCAAGGCGATGCGTGCCCCGGGGAGGCGGTCCCCGGCGCGGCCCGGAAGGGTCTGGCTGCTTGGCGACGACGGCGCGGCGCGGCCGGTTCCGGTCGTTTACGGAATCAGCGACGCCACGATGAGCGAGATCCTCCGCGGCGAGATCGGCCCCGGCGACCGCGTCATCGTCGGCGTCGCGCTCCGGGCGTCGGTGCGCCCGCCCGGCCGGCCCCGGTTCGGTCTCTGAGTGTCCGGCTCCGAAATGGCGGGCCGGACGATCGAGACCCAAGGTCTGTCGAAGGATTATGCCGTCGGTCCGCAGACCGTCCACGCGCTCGCCGACGTCACGCTGACGATCGGGCGCGGCGAGTTCGTCGCCGTCATGGGCCCCTCCGGGTCCGGCAAGTCCACCCTGATGTATCTGCTCGGCTGCCTCGACCGGCCGACCGCGGGGCGGTACCTCCTGGACGGCGAGGACGTGTCCGGCCTGGACCGGGACGGCCTCGCGACGACCCGCAACCGCAAGATCGGCTTCGTCTTCCAGGCCTTCAATCTGATGCCGCGGACGAGCGCCCAGCGCAATGTCGAGCTGCCGCTGGCCTACGCGCGGGAGACGACATCGGAGCGCCGGGTGCGCGCCGAGGCGGCGCTCGATGCCGTCGGACTCGCCGAGCGCCGCCATCATCGGCCGACGCAGCTGTCGGGCGGCCAGCTTCAGCGGGTCGCGATCGCCCGCGCACTTGTCAACGATCCGGTCCTGCTGCTCGCCGACGAACCGACCGGCGCGCTGGACAGCAGGACCGGCGTCGAGATCATGACGCTGTTCCAACGGCTCAACGAACGGGGCGCGACCATCGTGGTGGTCACGCACGACGCCGGCGTCGCGCGTTTCGCCGGGCGGGTGCTGGCCTTTCGCGACGGGCGGATGATCTCCGACGAGGCGGTGGGGGCGCCGCCATGAACGCCGTCGACTCGGTCCGTTCGGCGCTGGAGGCGCTTCGCGCCAACATCCTGCGCAGCGTGCTGACCGCGCTCGGCATCATCATCGGCGTCGCCGTCGTCATCACCATGATCGGCGTCGGCGCGGGAGCGGAGCACCGCGTCCAGTCGGTCATCCGCAGCCTCGGATCCAACATCCTGATCGTTCTGAACGGGGCCCGGACATCGGGCGGCGTTCGTTCCGGCTCCGGTACGAGGATCTCCCTCACCGAGGAGGACGCGGCAGCGCTGCAAAACGAGATCGACATCGTCGCGGTCGCCGCCGGGACCGTGCGCGGCGGCGGACAGATCGTATTCGGCAATGCCAACTGGTTCACCACGATATACGGCGTGACCCGGGAGTATTTCGAAGCGCGCAACTGGGTCGTGGCGCGCGGGCGCAACATCACCGCCGGAGAAATCCGATCCGCTGCCAAGGTCGCCCTCGTCGGCGGCACCGTCGTCAGGGAACTGTTCACCGGCGGTGACCCGATCGGCGAGACGATCCGGGTCCGGCGCGTTCCCTTCACCGTCGTCGGAGTCCTCGGCGAGAAGGGGCAGACGCCGTTCGGCTCGGATCAGGACGACGTGATCTTCCTGCCGCTGTCGACCGCCAAGAAACGCGTGCTCGGCGGGCGTCGGGTGCGCGGCAACCTGGTCAGCGCGATCACCGTCAAGACGGTCGGCGCCGAGTTCGTCGCCGAGGCCGAACGCGAGGTGAAGACGCTGCTGCGCCGGCGCCACGGATTGCGGCCGGGGCAGCCGGACGACTTCTACATCCGCAACATCTCGCAGATTCTCGAGGCCCGGCGCGAATCCTCGGTCATCATGTCGGTCCTGCTCGCCGCCGTCGCGAGCATCTCCCTGCTCGTCGGCGGGATCGGCATCATGAACATCATGCTGGTCTCGGTGACCGAGCGGACGCGCGAGATCGGCCTACGCATGGCGGTCGGCGCGCGCAGCCGCGACGTCATGGCCCAATTCGTGATCGAGTCGGTCACGCTGTCGGTGATCGGGGGGCTCGTCGGGATGGTGCTCGGATATGCCGGTTCGGTGGCGATCGCTCATTTCGCCGGCTGGCCCGTCCTCGTCGGTGTCGAAGCGATCGTCGCGGCGATCGGCTTCTCCGCCGCAGTCGGCGTCTTTTTCGGCTATTACCCCGCCCGCAGAGCAGCCCGTCTGGACCCGATCCTGGCGCTCCGCCACGAGTGACGGGCGGCCGGGCCGGGCCTCAACCGGTCAGAAGCCGCGCCAGGACCGGCGGGACCAGATCGGGCAGGTCGTCGGCGATCAGCCCGGGTCCGAAGGCCGCCGCGGCAGCGCCGTGAATCCAGGCCGCCGCGCAAGCCGCATCGAACGGCGCGAGGCCTTGCGCCAGAAGACCGACCACGAGCCCCGCAAGGACATCGCCGGCGCCGGCCGTCGCCAGCGTCGGGGGCGCGTCGGCGTTGATCGCAGCCCGCCCGTCGGGGGCGGCGATCACCGTATCGCCGCCCTTCAACAGGATCACGGCGCCCGAGGCGCGGGCGGCGGCACGCGCCCGCGCGAGCTTGTCGCCCACCAGGTCGAACAGACGGGCGAACTCCCCTTCATGCGGCGTCATGACGACCGGCGCGTTTCGCGCGGCCGCGAACAGGGCGGACGGCTCGCCGGCGAAGACGGACAAGGCGTCGGCATCCAGGACCAGCGGCTTGCCGAGTGCCGCGGCGGTCAGGACCGTCTCGCGCGTGCCCTCTCCCAGCCCCGCCCCGGGGCCGACGAGCGCCGCATCGCGCCGCCGGTCGGCGAGATACTCGGCGAGGCTCCGGGGCTCCGGGGCCGGGACGATCAGAAGGCTGGCCAAATCGGTGGCGTAGATCGGCGCCGCCTCGGCCGGACACAGGATGCTGACGAGGCCGGCGCCCACCCGTGCCGCCGCGCGCGCGGCGAGGCGGGCCGCCCCGGTCATCATCGCGCCGCCGGCGACGACCGCATGTCCGCGGTCGTATTTGTGGCCGCCCGGCCCCGGCCAGCGGAGAGCGCTGCCCCATAACGCCGGTCCGTTCTCCCAGATCTGCGGCGCGATATCCGGGAGCACCGCCGCCGGAATGCCGATATCGGCGACGTGGAGGACGCCCATCCGGGAACGGCCCGGCAACAGGAGATGACCCGGCTTCTTGCGGAAGAACGTCACGGTCATCGCCGCCGCCAGGCATGCGCCGAGGATCGCGCCCGTGTCCCCGTCGACGCCGGTCGGCACGTCCACCGCGACGCAGGGTATGCGGGCGGCGCCGATCGCCTCGATCGCCGCGCGGACCGGACCGTGGACGGGGCGGGAGAGCCCGGCGCCGAAGACCGCATCGACCGCGAGGGCGGCGCCACGCAGCGCATCCGGGGCAAGCGGTATGACCGGGCCGCTCCAGCGCTCCGCATGATGCGCCGCGTCGCCTTTCAACGCCGCGCCCTCGCCCAGCAGCGCCACCTTGACCGGCCAGCCCCGTTCGCGCAGCAGGCGGGCTATGACGAAGCCGTCGCCGCCGTTGTTTCCCGGCCCGCACAGCACCGCCGTCGGCCGCGGTTCCCAGCGCGCCCGTATCCGTTCGGCGACCGCGCGGCCGGCGGCCGCCATCAACCTGTCGCCCGAAACGCCGGCCGCGATCGCCGCACGGTCGGCACGGTACATCTCGGCGACGGTCAGCACGTCGCCGATGCGGGGCACGGCAGTCAGGAGACGGCTCCGCACCGGCCGCGGGAGGAGAGCTCGGCGACGACCGCCGCCGCCCGGACGCAGCCCGGGACGCTCTCTCCGCAGACGCCGGGATAGGTCCGGACCAGCTCGCGCACATCCCTGTCGCCGCCCCGATATACCAGCTTGTAGAGATCGATCGCGAGCAGCGACGGCGACCGTCCGATGCGGAGCTCGCGCCGATGGGCCGTGTAGAGTTCGAGGGCTTCCGCCGGGATAACGTCCTTCCGGCAACGGCCCTCGAAATCACGCGCTATCGTTGGGCCTGCCGATATTGCCGACGGCTTCGATGACGGTCCCGCCACGTCTTCCTCCGGCACTCCCGGAAGCCTCGCAGGCATCGAAGACTCCGATCTCGTGATTTCTGTTGTCGCCCTGGTCCTAGTAGCGCCTCCACCACCCATCGCCAACCGGTACCCGCGGTCATCGTCGGAGTGGGGGCTCCTTCCTTGAGAAACGGGCCGCGATGCCGGCGGAAGCCGCCTGCCGGGAGGCCGAAACGGGGATTGCTACGGCCGAAGCGGCGGGCTGTTGAAGCGGCGCGGGGTTGGTGTAGCATGGCGCCGCCTCGCCGAGCGGGGATTTTTTCGCATTCTCGGAAAGCCCGGCGAGGGTCGCATGCATCAGCCCCGACCGTTCATGGATGGCAAGCGCGGCCTCGTCATGGGCGTCGCCAACGACCGGTCGATCGCTTGGGGCATCGCGCGGGCGGCGGCCGGACAGGGCGCGCAGCTCGCCTTCACCTATCAGAGCGATGCGCTGCTGAAGCGGGTGCGGCCGCTCGCCGAGTCGGTCGGCGCGCCGTTCCTGCTGCCCTGCGACGTGACCGATATCGGCAGCCTCGACCGCGTCTTCGACCGGATCGCCGAGGAGTGGGGCGCGCTCGATTTCGCCGTCCACGCGGTCGCCTATTCGGACAAGAACGAGCTCAAGGGCCGCTATGTCGACACGTCGGCCGAGAATTTCGCGATGTCCATGAACGTCTCCTGCTACTCGTTCACCGCGATGTGCAAGCGCGCCGCGATGCTGATGGCCCCGGGCGGCAGCCTGCTGACCCTGACCTATTACGGGGCCGAGCGCGTGATGCCGCACTACAACGTCATGGGCGTCGCCAAGGCGGCTCTCGAGGCGAGCGTCCGCTATCTCGCGGCCGATCTCGGCGCCGACGGCATCCGGGTGAACGCGATCTCCGCCGGGCCGATCAGGACCCTGGCCTCCTCCGGGATCGGCGATTTCCGCTACATCCTGAAGTGGAACGCGCTCAACGCGCCGCTCCGGCGCAACGTCTCGATCGACGAGGTGGGCGGCGCGGCGGTCTATCTGCTGTCGGATCTGTCGGCAGGGGTGACCGGCGAGGTGCATCACGTCGATTGCGGGTACCATGTCGTCGGCATGAAGGCGGTCGACGCGCCGGACATCGCGACCGTCATCGCCGAGTAGCCCCGCGCGGGGCCGCGCGATGTCGTTCAACACGTTCGGGCGCGTCTTCCGCTTCACCAGCTGGGGCGAGAGCCACGGCCCGGCGATCGGATGCGTGGTCGACGGCACCCCTCCGGGTCTGCCGCTCGCCGAGGCCGATATCCAGCGGTGGCTCGACGAGCGCCGGCCGGGCGGCAGCAGATTCGTCACCCAGCGCCGCGAGCCCGACGAGGTCGAGATCCTCTCCGGCGTGTTCGAGGGCAAGACCACCGGCACCCCGATCTCGCTGCTGATCCGCAACCGCGACGCGCGCGCGAAGGACTATTCGGAGATCCGGGACAAGTTCCGGCCGGGGCATGCCGACATCGCCTATCACGCCAAGTACGGCCGCCGCGACCATCGCGGCGGCGGGCGGGCCTCGGCGCGGGAGACCGCGAGCCGGGTTGCCGCCGGGTCGGTGGCGCGCCGTATCCTCGGCCCGGGGATCGCCATCCGGGGCGCGATGGTCCAGCTCGGCGACCACGCGATCGACCGGTCGCGCTGGGACGATCAGGCGATCGCCTCCAACCCGTTTCGCTGCCCGGACCCTCGCGCGGCGGAGGCCTGGGCCGCCAGGCTCGACGGGGTGCGCCGGGCGGGCTCCTCGCTGGGCGCGGTCGTCGAGATCGCCGCACGCGGCGTCATGCCCGGGCTCGGTGCGCCGATCTATGGCAGGCTCGACGCCGATCTGGCGGCGGCGATGATGGGCATCAACGCGGTCAAGGGCGTGGAGATCGGGGCCGGGTTCGCCGCCGCGGCGCTCGCGGGAGAGGAGAATTCCGACGAGATGCGGCGCAGCGACGACGGCCCCCGCTTCCTGTCCAACAACGCGGGCGGAATCCTGGGCGGCATCTCGACCGGCCAGGACATCGTGCTGCGTTTCGCCGTCAAGCCCACGAGCTCGATCCTTATCCCGCGCCGGACCGTCACCGTCACGGGGGAAGAGACCGAGATCGCGACGCAAGGGCGCCACGACCCCTGCGTCGGCATCCGCGCCGTTCCGGTGGGCGAGGCGATGATGGCCTGCGTGCTCGCCGACCATCTGCTGCTGCACCGCGCCCAGTGCGGCTGACGGAACTGGCGATCAGCCCTTGCGGCCGGCAAGCAGATATTCCCGATTGCCGTTTGCGCCGGTTATCGGGCTCTCGGCGAGGCCCGCCACCCGCCAGCCCGGCAGCCCGTCGAGCCAGGCCGCGAGACGCCGGCACACCTCGTCGCGCGCGGCCGGGTCGCGAACGATCCCGCCCTTGCCTACCCGGTCCCGGCCCACCTCGAACTGCGGCTTGATCAGGGCGACCAGACGGGCGTCGGGCGCGGCCAGGGCGAGCGCCGGGGGAAGGGCGCGCTCGAGACCGATGAAGCTCACGTCGCAGGTCACGATGCCCGGCCGGTCGGGCACATGGGCGCGGGTGAGATGCCTGGCATTGACCCGTTCGCGCAGGACGACGCGGGGGTCCTGGCGCAGCCTCCAGGCGAGCTGGCCCCGACCGACATCCACGGCATAGACGCGCGCCGCGCCGCGTCGGAGCAGCACGTCGGTGAAGCCGCCGGTGGAGGCGCCGATGTCCAGCCCGACGGCGCCCGCGGGCGAGATGTCGAAGCGGTCGAGCGCATGGGCGAGCTTGACTCCGCCGCGCGAGACCCAGGGATGGTCGGGACCGCGCAGCGCGAGCGGGGCGTCGGCCGGCAGCAGACGGCCGGGCTTGTCGACCCGGGTCGTCGCCGAGAACACCTTTCCCGCGCGGATCAGCGCCTGCGCCCGCGCCCGGCTGTCCGCAAGCCCGCGCGCGAGGACGAGCTCGTCGACCCGCCGCCTGGCGGCCGGGCGCTCAGGCCCGCCGGATCGCCCCTTCGGCGTCATCAGCGCGCCCCAGCGCCTCGAGCGCGGCCGCCAGGATGTTCCGCGACTGCAGGCCGGCGATTTCGTATTGGCGTTGCGGCTTGTCCTGGTCGATGAAGATGTCGGGGAGCACCATCGGTCGGACCTTGAGGCCACGGTCGAGGACGCCGGTCTCGGCCAGGAAATGCAGCACCTGGGTTCCGAACCCGCCGATCGTCCCCTCCTCGACGGTGATCAGCACCTCGTGTGCGCGCGCGAGATCGCGCACCAGCGCCCGGTCCAGCGGCTTCGCGAACCGGGCGTCGGCGACGGTCGTCGACAGCCCGCGCCACCCGAGATCGTCGGCCGCCGCCAGCGCTTCCCCGAGCCGCGCGCCGTAGGACAGGATCGCGACCGTGCCGCCCTCGCGCAGGATGCGGCCCTTGCCGATCGGCAGGATCTCCCCGCGCTCCGGCATGGCGACCCCGAAGCCGACGCCGCGCGGGTAGCGGAACGCGGAGGGCGCATCGTCGATGCTCGCCGCCGTCCGCACCATATGGACGAGCTCGGCCTCGTCGGCCGCCGCCATCAGCACTATTCCCGGCAGACAGCCGAGATAGGCGATGTCGAAGGCGCCGGCATGGGTCTGGCCGTCCGCCCCCACCAGACCGGCACGATCGATGGCGAATCTGACCGGCAGGGCCTGGATCGCGACGTCGTGGACGATCTGGTCGTAGGCGCGCTGCAGAAAGGTGGAGTAGATCGCGGCGAACGGCCTCATGCCGTCCGCGGCGAGCCCGGCGGCAAAGGTCACGGCGTGCTGCTCCGCGAGCCCCACATCGAAGCAGCGCGCCGGGAAGGCCTCCTGAAACAGGTCGAGCCCGGTCCCCGACGGCATCGCCGCGGTGATCGCGCAGATGCGGTCGTCGTCCCGCGCCTCGGCGACCAGGCTCCGGGCGAAGACCCGGGTGAAGGACGGCGCGTTCGAGGCCGACGCGACCTGGACGCCGGTGCCGACATCGAAGCTGGACACGCCGTGATACTTGTCGGCGGACTGTTCCGCCGGCGGGTAGCCCTTCCCCTTCTGGGTCACGACATGGACCAGAATCGGCCCCCGGGCCCGGTCGTCGCGCACGTTCCGCAGGATCGGCAGGAGATGGTCGAGATTGTGGCCGTCGATCGGACCGACATAGTAGAAGCCGAGCTCCTCGAACAGCGTGCCGCCGGTGACCATGCCGCGGGCATATTCCTCGGCCCGTTTGAGGCCGCGCTCCACCGCCCGCGGGAAGCTCTCGGCCATGTTCCGGGCAATGTCGCGGAGCGATCGGTAGCCCTTGGACGAGATCAGCCGCGACAGATAGGCGCTCATCGCCCCCACCGGCGGGGCGATCGACATGTCGTTGTCGTTGAGGATGACGATGAGCGGCGTGTCCCTGGAGCCCGCGTTGTTCAGCCCCTCATAGGCCATGCCGCCGGTCAGCGCGCCGTCGCCGATCACCGCCACGACCCGGCTCTCGCGCCCCTTCAGCTCGCGGGAGACGGCGAAGCCGAGCGCTGCCGAGATGGAAGTCGAGGCATGTGCCGCACCGAAGGGGTCGTAGGCGCTCTCCGACCGCTTGGTGAAACCGGAGAGCCCTCCACCCTGGCGCAGAGTACGGATCCGCGCGCGCCGCCCGGTGAGGATCTTGTGCGGATAGCATTGATGGCCGACATCCCAGATCAGGATGTCTTCCGGGGTATCGAACAGATGGTGGACGGCCACCGTGAGCTCGACCACCCCGAGGCCGGCCCCGAGATGGCCGCCGGTGTTGGAGACCGCATCGATGGTCTCCGCCCGGAGCTCGCCGGCGAGCGTCTTCAGCTCCTCGATCGACATCGCGCGCAGCCCGTCGGGCCAGGCGGCGCGGTCGAGATGCGGGGTCTCGGGGGGCATCGGCGTCAGCTCCGCCGCGTCAGAATGTAGGCGCCGAAGTCGCGCAGCGGCTGCGCCGCGCCGCCGAGCCCCGCGAGATGGGAGAGGGCGCGCTCCACCAGGGCGGCCGCCTCGTGCCGCGCCCCGTCCACGCCGAGCGCGGCGGGCAGGGTCGCCCTTCCGGCGGCAGCATCCTTGCCGATCGCCTTGCCGAGCACGGCCGCGTCGCCGGCCACATCCAGCACGTCGTCGATGGCCTGGAAAGCGCGGCCGATATCGCGGCCGAACGCGCCGAGGTCGCGGCGCAGCCGGGCGCCGGCATCGGCGAGGATGGCGCCCGCCTCGCAGCTGAAGGCGATGAGCGCGCCGGTCTTCAGCTCGTCGAGGGCGGCGATCGTCCGGCGGTCGGCGGCGCCGTGCCGGACGGTCAGGTCCATCATCTGGCCGCCGACCATGCCCGTCCCGCCGGCGGCCCGCGCGAGCGCCCGCACCAGCTCGCAGCGGACCGACGGGTCGGGATGGACCCTGGGATCCGACGCGATCTCGAAGGCGGCGGTGAGCAGCGCGTCGCCGGCGAGGATAGCGGCCGCCTCGTCGAAGGCGACATGGCAGGAAGGCTTGCCGCGGCGCATGTCGTCGTCGTCCATCGACGGCAGATCGTCATGGACGAGCGAATAGGCGTGGACCATCTCGACCGCCGCGGCGAGCAGCAGCGCGCCGCTCTCCTCGGCTCCGGCGAGTCGGGCGCAGGCTCTGACCAGGAAGGCGCGCAGCCGCTTGCCGCCGCCGAGGGCGCCGTAGCGCATCGCCTCGAACAGCCGAGACGCCGCACCCTCGGGGCGCGGCAGCTCGGCGTCGAGCACCGCCTCGACCGCCGAGGCGGTGTCGGCCAACAGATCCGCGAAACCGCTCTCGACCGCCGTCTCATTCAAGATCGGCGGGCTCCGTGCCGACCGCCGCGC
Organism: Alphaproteobacteria bacterium; assembly: GCA_963422565.1. Lineage (GTDB taxonomy): Bacteria > Pseudomonadota > Alphaproteobacteria > MPNO01 > MPNO01. The sequence continues at coordinate 610,789 of OY730228.1, forward strand.
CGTCTTCGAAGACGATCCTGTCGACCCGCGTCTTCGCGTCGCTCAACTTCGCCTCACAATGCTTCTTGAGCGCAACCCCCCGCTCATAGGCGGCAATGGCCTCGTCCAGCTTGTCCGGGCCCTCCTCCAGCCGGCGTACGATCGCTTCCAGTTCGGCCAGGGCGTCCTCGAAGGAAAGGGCGGCGACTACGCCGGCCGAGCCCCGATCATTCGTGTCCGTCGCGGTCATCCCGGCTCCTCCGGCGGCGCGCCAGCCTAGCGGGGACCGACCTTGTCGGCAAGCTGTCGATGGCGGCGGCAGTTCTCGTTCCGAGGACCACGACCGGCCGGACCGGGTTCCGCGGACGCATCGCCGGGCACGTATCGAGGACGATCGGCGCTCAGCTCGTTCCCGACGACATCTCCGGCTCGTCGAGGAAGTCGGCCAGATCGACGCTCCCGTGGTTGTGCGGCAGGGCCGGGGCGAACCGTGCGCGGCCGGCCGCATCGGCCGCCGCCGGCATCGTCGCATCGATCATCGTCTTGGTGCCGATCCGGTACATCGCGCTCATCCCCGGCACGATGTCGGAGACGTTGTCGAGCGACCAGATCCGCGTGTTGGGGATGCGGACGACATCGCGGGACGCTTCGACTCTGGTGGTCAGCGACCAGAAGATCTGGCGGAGATCGCCCGCATCGATATCCTCGTCGACGGCGATCGCGAGCTTGGGGTGCAGATAGGGGCTGGACAGGGCGGCCATCAGCGCCGTCCTGGCTTGGCCCTCGACGCGCGGGCGGAGCTTGAGGACGATCGCCATCAGCCCCGAGATGCCGAGCAGACGCACGTCGCGCAGGTCGAGCCCGCCCTCGACGTTGCGCAGATGCTCGGTGACGACGGTTTCGATGCAGGCGCCGGTGATCGACTGGGTGTCGGTCATCGGGATGCCGCACTGCATCGAATAGAAGATCGGTTCGGATCGCATGGTGATCGCCTTGACCCGGAAGACCTGGGTCGCGCCTTCCATCGCGTAGGTCCCGGTGGCCTCACCGAACGGCCCCTCCGGCGTCATCGCGTCCGGCAGGACCTCGCCCTCGATCACGATCTCGGCTTCGGCGGGCACTTCGAGATCGACCGTCTCGCATTGGACCAGCCGGATCGGATCGTCGAGCAGGGCGCCCGCGATACCGAGCTCGTCAAGCCCGTAGCTGGAGGTGAAAGCCGCCGCGTAGTAGAGCGCCGGATGGGCGCCGATGACCATCGCCACCGGCATCGGCTCTCCGCGCGCCTGGTACATCTGGAATATGCGGAGCGCGTGGCGGGGGCAGATCAGGAAACCCGTCCGGTCCGGTCCCAGAATCTGCTGGCGATGGATCGACATGTTGCGGATGCCGGTCTCGGGATCCTTGATGATCGCCATCCCCGAAGCGATGTAGGGGGCGGGGTCGTTCTCGGAATGCCAGACCGCCGGGATGCGGGTGAGATCCGCCGCCTCGCCGGTGAGCACGACCCGCTTCACCGGCGCCGCGCCACGCCCGACCATGACCGGCGGCACCGGCTTCCGGATGCGCGCGCCGAGGGTCCCGATCAACGTGTCCGGGTCGGAGTCGAGCGCGATCGCCCATTTCCGGCGGTCGGCGACGATCTGGCTGCAGATCCGCCAGCCGGGAAAGCCGGTGGGGTCGGAATAGAGCGTGGCCTTCCCGAGCGAGTCGTATGTCTTCCAGGAGAGCGCCGAGACGTTCTCGTGCGGGTCGACGGGCCTGGCGACGCGGACCAGCTCGCCCTGCTGTTCGAGATTGCCGAGATGGCCCCGGATGGACTGGTCGCGCATTCCGCTCTCCCCGCCATGATGCGCTGCCGAGTATCGAGCACCGGGCGCAGCCCGCAAGGCCGGCGTTCGCTGCTATAGTCCGGGGCGCATCGGGGAGGAGGACGGCGATGGGCGAGACCCTGCTGCCGACGACAGTCGTGGGAAGCTATGTCCAGCCGGACTGGCTGATCGACCGGCAAAACCTCAAGGGCCGGCTGCCGCCCCGGGTGCGCGCCGAGGAGATGTGGAAGATCGCCCCGGCCGACCTCGAGGAAGCCCAGGACACGGCCACGCTCGCCGCCATCCACGACATGGAGCGGGCCGGCGTCGACATCGTCACCGACGGCGAGATCCGCCGCGAGAGCTACTCCAACCGGTTCGCGACGGCGCTCGGCGGCATCGACATCGACAGGCCGGGGGTGGCGATGGACCGCACCGGCCACCCCAACCCGGTGCCACGCATCGCCGGCGAGATCCGCCGCACCCGTCCGGTCGAGCTCCGCGACGCCGAGTTCCTCGTCGCCAACACCGGCCGGCGGACCAAGATCACCATCCCCGGTCCGTTCACCATGACCCAGCAGGCGCAGAACGACCATTACCCGGACGCCGCAGCGGCGGCGATGGACTATGCCGCGGCGGTCAACGAGGAGATCAGGACTCTGTTCGCGGCCGGCGTCGATGTGGTCCAGCTCGACGAGCCCTACATGCAGGCCCGGCCGGAGACCGCCAGATCCTATGCGATCGCAGCCATCGACCGGGCGCTCGACGGGGTGACCGGAACAACGGCCCTGCATCTCTGCTTCGGCTACGCCCACATCGTCCACGACCGGCCGAGCGGCTACTCCTTCCTGCCCGAGCTCGAGCGGGCAGCGGTCGACCAGGTCTCGATCGAGGCGGCCCAGCCCGATCTCGACCTGGAGATCTTGAAGGCGCTCCCCTCCAAGACCGTCATCCTCGGCGTGCTGAATCTCGGCGATCCCGAGATCGAGACCCCCGAGACCGTCGCCCGACGCATCCGCCGCGCGCTCGACGTGCTGCCGCCCGAGCGCATCGTCGTCGCCCCCGATTGCGGGATGAAATATCTGAGCCGCGGGGTCGCCTTCGGCAAGCTCGCCGCCATGGTCGAAGGAACCCGTATCGTCCGCCGCGAGATCGCAGGGTGACCCGAACGCGCCGCCGGGCGGGATCGCATGGCTCCGGCTGCGGGACGAACATGATCGCAACGATGAGGTGTGGAGATGACGAATTTCGTTCTGATACACGGTGCTTGGCATTACGGGGCTCTATGGGAGGATGTCGCGAGACCGCTGCGCGCCGCAGGCCATACCGTCCACACGCCCACGCTCGCCGGCAACGGCCCGGGCGAGGATGTCGACCGGACCGTGGGCCATGCGGAGGCGGCGGCGTCCGCCATCGACTATGTGGCGAGCCGGGATCTGAAGGATTTCGTCCTCCTCGGCCATTCCTACGGCGGCACTATCGTCTCCAGGATGGCGGAAGAGATGCCGGATCGGATCCGGAGGCTGATCTATTGGAACGCCTTCGTTCTCAATGACGGCGAGTCGGTCGAAGCCGTGAGCCCGCCGCTCTACGGGGAGCTCATGCGGAATATTCTGGAGTCGGGAGACTATGGCCCGGGCGCGGTCAAATTGCCGTTCCCGATCTGGCGCGAGGCGTTCATGAACGATGCGGACCTTGCTCTCGCCGAGAAGACATACGAGTTGACGACGCCGCACCCGCTCAAAACGCTGACCGATCCGGTCGCGCTCGAATCCTTCCACGACCTACATATCCCGCGGTCCTATCTCAACTGCACCGAGGACATCGCCATGCCGCCGGGGGAGTTCGCCTGGTGCCCCCGATTCCCGGCGCGTCTCGGGCTCTGCCGCCTGGTTCAGATGCCGGGCGGGCACGAGGCATGCTTCACCAACCCCGGCCTTCTCGCCGAAAAGATCGTCGAGGCCGGTCGGGACTGAGGCGGACGAAACCCTGCCGTCCGTCCGTCCGTCCGTCCCGATCCCGGACGCCGGGTTGCGGTGCAAGACGGCTTCTTCCATGCTGTCGGGCTCGAACCCCGGCTTCGACGGCTCCGGCCGAAGAAGCACTCAAGGAGGAGCATACCCATGTTGAGATTGTCGGTCGCGATGCTTGTGGCGAGTATCGCCTCGCTAGCCGCAGGCCCGGCGAGCGCACAACAGATCCTCAAAGCGGAAACGGGCAATCCCGGTTCCACCGGTCACGCGCTCATCGTCGTGGCCTCGAAGATCTACAAGCGGGAACTCGGAATCGATATCCAGATCAACGACAGCCAGACTCTGACGAAGTCAGCGTTGAAGCTCGGTCGGAACCAGATCGACATCATGGCGATGCCCACGTCCGTCTACAAGTTTCTGGCCGCGGGTTCGCGCATGTACAAAAAGAGGCTGCACGAACAGGCCATCGAGGCGGGCAAGAACATTCGCGCGCTGCTCGGATTCCAAGCGGTCGTGTTCCACCCCGTGACATTCGATGTCGACGGCATCAAGACTTGGAAGGACATCAAGGGCAAACGCGTGTTCGTCGGCCCGCCCGCGGGCGCGGCGTCGGTGACCGTGCAGACCATGATCAGGACGCTGACCGGCTACGAGCCGAACAAGGACTACAAGGCCGTCAAGCTGAACTGGGGTTCGGGCCTGCAAGCCATGATGGACGGCAAGCTCGACGTATTCGTTCGTCCGGTCAATCCGGGCGGGGCGATCATCGAGCAGCTCGGCCTGTCGAAGAAGTTCAGAATTCTCGACTCGGACACATCGACCGAGGCCTGGAAGAAATGGCTGAAGGGTCCCGGACGCTTCACCGGCGTTATTCCGGCCAACACCTATAGCGGTCAGGTCGACAACGACAAGGCGATCAACGCCGGTGCGGCGACGTTCCATCTCGCCGTCCGCGGGGACATGTCGGACGATATGGCCTACAAGATGGTCGACGCCCTATGGAGCAACCTGGACGAGGTGCACAAGACCTCCGTGATCCTCAAGCCGATCACGATGGAGACGCCGTTCGTCGGCGTGAATGCAAAGCTGCACCCGGGCGCCGTCAGATATTACGAGGAGAAGGGCGTCTCCGTTCCGGCCGCCCTGATGCCGTAGCGCCGCCGTTCCCGTGCTTCGATCGGGGTCGGCCGGTTTCCGCGATGACGGGGTCGGCCCCGATCGAAGAGCCGTCCTGACATGAGCGGTCCGGCAGATCGGTCCGAAGCCCCCCGCTCGCCGATGGCGAAGGCGGCGAAGGCGGCGGCGTTCCCGGTGGCCCTGTTCATGGCTCTGCTGGGCATCGCCAACTCTTCGCCGAAGTTCTGGATCGTGCCGACGGTGGGGCCGTTCGATTCGGAATGGATGCGCCCGGTCGTCCTCGCCTGTTCGGTCTTCATCGTCCTGTCGACCAGAGGCTTCGCGCAAGATTTCGCGGCGCGGAATTCTCCGCATGTCCGGCTGGGTGCCCTGATCGACCTGGTTCTCGCCGCTGCCGCTTTCTGGTGCTTCTGGCGTTACTATGTCGACGTCTCCGAGATCGAGGAGGGGCTGTTCGATTTCGAGCTGATCCACCCGATCATCGCCCTGGTCGGATCGGGTGTGTTCATCGTCATCTGCTGGAAGCTATGGGGCGCGCCGCTGGCGATCTGCGGCGTCGCCGCGCTGGTCTATTTCTTTTCGGGAGAGTATTGGCCCTGGATCTTCAAAACCGCGCCGATCATCTTCGTGGATACCGCCGAGGACCTCTGGTTCAATCTGAACGACGGGATTCTCGGCACCCTGATGGGAATATTGATATTCACGGTGTTTCCGTTCGTTCTCCTCGGCACCATGCTCGAGCAGATGGGCGGAGGACGCTCGCTGATCAAGTTGGCGTTCCACGTCACGCGAAATTTCCGCGGCGGGCCGGCCCATGCCGCGATCCTCGCCTCCGGTCTCTTCGGGACGATGTCGGGCGGCGCGGTCACCAACGTGGTGGCGACCGGCGTGATCACCATCCCGATGATCAAGAGACGAGGATTCAGCCCAGCATTCGCGGGCGGAGTCGAAGCGACGGCCTCGAGCGCCGGGCAGATCATGCCGCCGATCATGGGCGCGGCAGCGCTGGTCATGGCCGATTTTACGGGTCTCTCCTACCTGACGATCATCGCCGCCGCCCTGGTCCCGGCGCTCGCCTACTACACGAGCCTCTTCGCAAGCGTCGTCTTCGAGGCACGCCGCCTGGGCGTCGAGGCGGTTCCCGACATGGACAGCGATTTCACCGTTACCACCCAGGATTTCATCAACCTGGCCATGATCCTGATCCCGGTGGCCGTCGTCATCTTCACCCTTCTCCGCGGCTTCTCGCCGGCCGGGGCGGGCATGCTGGCGATGTACAGCGTGATCGTTCTCAGCTTTCTCAATCCGGAAATCCGCCGCAACCCGCTCAAGATCGTGACCGCACTGGCGCGGGGGGCCGAGACGCAGGCCTCCCTGCTGATGGCGATCGGCGTCGTCGGAATCGTGGTCGCGGTGCTCGGCGCGACCGGCCTGCCGAACGACTTCGCGCAGGTGGTCGGGCAGGCGACCGGCACCCAGCTGTTCCTGACTCTCGCGGTCGCGGCCTTCGCGGCGCTGATGCTGGGCATGGGCATGCCGACGCTTCCGGCCTATCTGACGATCATCCTGATCCTCGGACCCTCGATGCAGACCCTGGGCATCTCGGTCCTGACGGCGCATCTCTTCGTGTTCTATTTCGGCGTCGCGTCGTCGATCACGCCGCCGGTCGCGGTCGCCGCCTACGCAGCAGCGTCGATTTCGGGCGGCTCGCCGCTGATCACCTCGGTCTACGCGATGCGCATCGGCCTTGTAAAATTCGTGGTACCGTTCATTTTCGCCTTCTATCCGGTCATGCTGATCGTGCCCGAAAGCGGCGTCGCGTTCGACGCTCCGTCCTTCGCGTCGATCGTCTTTCGGATGCTGGTCGTGATCTACCTGGTATCGGGCTCCGTCATCGCGTTCGATCGAAGACGCCTTCCGCTTTGGGAGATCGCGCTACGTCTGGTTCTGGCGCTCGCCGTCCTGGCGATGGATCCGATGGTCCATTGGCCGGCGACGGGATCGGCGTTCCTCTATCTGGGCTGGCATTATCTGAAATTTTCCACGCCCCCGAGCGCCGCTCGCTGACCCTGCGGTCGTCAGGCCCGAGCCTCCATCGGACGGGTCCGGGCAGCTATGCCGCGTTGGCGAACTCCTCCAGGACCGTCTTTTCGTAGGCCAGGAGCTTTCGCACGCTCGCGCGGCCCTGCATGCGCGCGAAATGGGCCGCCGTGCCGGGGAAGGCGGAGAGGTCGAAATCGAACTGGGTCGCCCGCCGGCAGCACCAGAAGAAATGCGCGTCGGGCGAGGTGAAGCGATCGAAGAAATAGTCGCGGCCCTGCAGCATCTCCTCGGCGATCCCGAACGCTTCGGACAGATATTCCCGCGCGTGGCGGACCACGTTCTCGCCGGCCCCCGGCAGGTCGCAGACGCGCGGCGGAGCGTTGATGCGGCTGAGATAGGGGTGAATCCCCGACGAGCACCAGGAATGCAGAGAGATCGCCTTGAGCTCCTGCCACGGGTCGGCGGGCAGCAGGCCGGCATCCGGAAAGTTGCGCGCGATCCAGATCTGAATCGCCGTACTCTCCGTCATCGCCGCGCCGTCCACGACCAGGAGCGGCACCTTATGCTTCGGGTTGATCGTCATATAGTCCGCCGACATATGCTGCCTGCGGCCGAAATCGAGCGGCCGCACCTCGAACGCGGCTCCCGCTTCGGTGAGCGTGATATAGGGCGCGAGGGCGCAGGTTACCGGGGCGTAGTAGAGGGTGATCTTCATGGGGTTCTCCTTTCGGGCCTGGTGGTCGTTACGAGTCGCCGGATGCGGATGCGCGGACGGTCGGTCCGACGGATGATGCGGCCGGCATCATGAAGCCCGCGAAGAACGCGGCCAACGACCGCCGGTCCGAGAGCGGCAGAACGCCCGCGACGAACTGATCCGGGCGGACGACGACGACCGCGCCGCGCGCACGGTCGATCTCGCGGAGATCGAAAATATCGCAGCCGTCTTTCGGGTCGGCGCAGAAGATCTTCTCGTAGTCGGTCAGGCCGTAGCGTCCCTTGGACGGCAACAGCAAGGACGGCATCGCCTCGAGCGCAAGCGCACGATGCCCCGTCTGGAAGACAACGCGGACATCGATGACGGAATCGATATCCGCCCCGTCGGGAGTATGCCGCCGAAGCGGGCCTGCCGGATCGCCCAAGAGATGATCGCAGAGCCCGGCCACGCCGCCGTCCGGCTGTCCCTCGTCCCGGGCTGCGGCGAAGACGATCAGCCGCCAGCGCCCGTCGGCCTCGAGAACATGTCCCAGATGCATCGGCTTCGCGTCGGCAACCCGGATGACGGGGGCGGAGTGGAAGCGCATGCCGACCGTCAGGCCGCGCGCGAGCGCCTGATGCCGATCCGAGCCGGTCACGATCGACGGGTCGTAGCGGGTCTCCACTCCGGCGGTATAGCGGGCATGCTTCGTGAAATAGCGCTGGAACTCCGCCGCCGCCGCATTCTCCGGCCTGGTGCTGAACAGGCGCGCCATGTCGCGGTCGAAATCGATCAACTCCTTGGCCTTGGCGCGGCGTTCGTCGGAATAGCTGTGCAGCAAGGCCGGGGCGGCCTGCCCGCGCAGCACGGCGGCCAGCTTCCAACCCAGATTGAAGGCGTCCGCCATGGAGACGTTCATGCCCTGACCGGCTTTCGGGCTGTGGGTATGGCAGGCATCGCCCGCGATGAAGACTTGCGGGTTGCGTCCGGCCCGGTCGCCCTCGGGCACGTCGTCGAACGCGTCGCAGACGCGCTGCCCGATCTCGTAGGCCGACCACCAGGGCATCTCCTTCACGTCCAGGCGGTAGGGATCGAGGATCGCCCGCGCTTTTTCGATCAAGGATGCGGGCGTCACCCTCCGGTCGGCCGCGCGTTCGTCCGCCCGGAGCTCGTCCAGCTCGATATACATCCGCACCAGGTAACCACCTTCGCGGGGAATGACGAGAACGCTCCCCAGCTCGGCGGACTGAAGCGCGCATTTGAGGCGGATATCGGGGAAATCGGTGACCGCCAGCACATCCATCACGCCCCAGAGCTGGCGGGCCGCCTCGCCTTTCAGCTTGTGGCCGAGCGATTCGCGGACCGTGCTGCGCGCCCCGTCGCAGCCGACCGCGTAGCGGGCGCAGACCGTCTCCCGCGCGCCCCCCCGATCGAGGCGGCGGAAGACGGCGACGACGGGGTATCGGGCGTTTCGCTCGATGCGAAGGTCGATCAGTTCGCGGTTGTAGTCCGGCGCCAGCCTGCGCGGGGCCTTCGCCATGGCCTCCAGATAGAAGTCGTGGACCCGCGCCTGGTTCAGGACGGTATGGGGAAATTCCGAAAGCCCGTCCTCGACATCCTGAACGCGGTCCGCTCTGGCGAGGCCCCGCCCCTTCGGACCGGGCCGCCAGAAGGTCGTCTCGTTGACCCAATAGGCTTCTTTCGCCACCTTCTCCGCGAATCCGAACGCTTCGAACATCTCCATCGTACGACAGGCGATGCCGTCGGCTTGGCCGCGTTCGAGCGGCCCCGGTTTCCGCTCCGCGATCATGGTGGAGATATCCGGAAAGGCGGCGAGCTGCGCGGCGAGCGTCAGCCCGGCCGGGCCACAGCCGACGACAAGGACATCGACGGCCCCGGCCCCGGCGCCGCCCGCAACCGCTTCGGCGACGCTCGGATCGCCGCTTCGGTAGCCGTTCAGGTGGAATTGCATGATATCCGGGAACGCTCGGAGACTCGGTTGCAGGATCCCGTTCGACGCAACCTCCGGCCTCCTATCCGATGCGGCTGCCGTCTTCGCCGAAGAGGAAGAGATGCTCCGGAGTAAAACGGACGCCGAGCCGGGTCCCGGCGCGATAGGACGATGCGCCGTCGACGACGGCGATCAGATCGCTGTCGCCGCCATAGTCGAAATAGAGCAGCGTGTCCTTGCCGAGCGGCTCGACCAGGTGGATCCGCTCGTCGAGCTCGCCTTCGGTTCCCACGGCCAGATGCTCGGGCCGGATGCCCAGCGTCGCCGGGCCGGGCGCGGCGCGCGCGAGCATCGGCGGGAGCGCGACCGAGAAACGGTCGTTGCGGAAGGAAACGACGCCGTTCGCCCGCTCGATCGTGCCGGAAATCAGGTTCATCGACGGGCTGCCGAAGAAGTCGGCGACGAAGAGCGAGACCGGATCGCCGTAGATCTCGAGCGGCGTGCCGAGCTGCTCGACCTCGCCGGCACGCATCACGACGATGCGGTCGGCGAGCGTCATCGCCTCTTCCTGGTCATGGGTGACATAGATGAAGGTCTTGCGGAGCTCCTGATGGAGGCGGTCGACCTCGGCCCGCATCTCGCGTCGGAGCTTGGCGTCGAGGCTCGACAACGGCTCGTCGAGGAGAAACGTGTCGGGATCGGTGATCAGGGTCCGGGCGAGCGCCACCCGTTGCGACTCGCCGCCCGAGCACTGACCGGGCATCTTGTCGAGCAGATGGGAGATACGGACCATCTCGGCCACCTCGCGCACCCGCCGGCGTCGCGTCTCGGGATCGACCTTCTTCATCCTCGGACCGAACTCGATGTTCTGGGCGACCGTCTTGTGCGGGAACAAAGCGTGGCTTTGAAAGACCATGCCGAGATTGCGATCGCCCGGCTCGATCTCGTTGACCACGACGCCGTCCATCCGGATCGCACCCGCGCTCGGATCCTCGAACCCGGCGATCATGCGCAGCGTGGTCGTCTTTCCGCAGCCGGACGGGCCGACCATGACCAGGAACTCGCCGTCCTCGATGGCGAGGCTCAGATCCTTCACCGCCACGACCGACCGGCCGAATTCCTTGCGCAGGTTCTGGATCTCGATGCGCGCCATATCGCTACCTTCTCACCATGCCGAAGCTGAACCCGCGCGCGAGATGTCTGCGGATGAAGACTCCGACTATCACGAGCGGGATCGTGACGCCGACCGCAAGCGCCGCCTGGCGGCCATAGACCCGCCCCTCGGTCGATCCCTCATACTTGCTGAGCTCCACCGGCAGCGTCACGACCTCGGTCTTGGACAGGATCAGCGCCAGGAGATACTCGCTCCAGGTCAGGATGAGGATGAACAGGAAGGTCGCCACCAGACCCGATCTGACCAGCGGCAGCACCACCTCCCAGATCGTCCGCCAGCGGCCCGCGCCGAGAATCATCGCGGCCTGCTCGACCTCGCGCGGGACCTCGTCGATGAAGCTCTTGGTCATCCACACCGCATAGGGAAGCGTCGTCAGGAAGTAGACGATCACCAGCCCCAGCACGGTATCGAGCAACCCGAGCGTCGAGTAGTAGAGCGAGAGCGGCGCGACGACGACGATCGGTGGCACCATGCGCAGCATCAGGAGCTGGAACATCCGCGTTTCGGACAGGATCCGGTAGCGCGACACGCCGTAGGCGAGAACCGCCCCGAACCCGACCGCGAGGATCGTCGAGGTGAACGAGATGACCAGGCTGTTGCGGAGCGCGATCCACGGCTTCTGCAGCGACTTGATGTATTGGGTGTCCTCGTATTCGGAATAGTCGGTCCAGACGTTGAGATAATTGTTGAGCGTCGGCTCCTGCGACCAGTAGACGGGCGGCCAGGCGAACCATTCATGGTCCGGCTTGAACGAGGTCGAGATCACCCAGAAGATCGGAAAGGCCACGATCGACAGCCAGATCAGGAGCAGGATGTAGCGCCCCGCCTCGAAGGCGGTCTTGCGTTGGCCGCGAGTCAGTGCCATGGCTCAGCCCGTCCGTTCCGCGGGCGCGACACCGTACATGTCGTCGAGCGCCCGCTTCTCGCGCCGCAGCAGATAGATCGCCGCCAGCACGATCGCGATCATGATCATCATCACCACATAGGACATCGCGGCCCCCTTGGAGACCTCGAAATACTGCCAGGTGGTGATGTAGAGATAGATTGGGATCGTCTCGGTCGCCGAGCCCGGCCCGCCCTGGAACAGCGACCAGGCCTTGGGAAACTCGGCCATCGCCTCCAGGAAGCGCAGCACGATCGCGAGCACGATCACCGGCCGCAGAAGCGGCAGCTGGATCTCGAGGAAGATCCGCCACTTGGAAGCGCCCAGAACCTCGGCCGCCTCCTGGGGCTCGCGCGGAAGCGAGGCGAGCCCGGCGATCATGATGATGAAGGAGAACGGCACCCAGTTCCAGATCTCGAGCAGCATGACGGTGACGAGCGCCATCCTCGCGTCGGCGAGCCAGATGACGTTGATGTCCCGCCCGGAGAGCCAGCTCAAGACGTCGTTGATCGGCCCCTTCTGATAGAGCAGCATCTCGCCGGTATAGGCGATCACGATCGGCACCGTGAGCATCGGCAGGATGAAGAGGATGTAGAAGAAGGCCTGGCCGCGGAACGGCCGGTACATCAGGAGCGCGAGCCCGAAACCGATCACGAAGCAGCCGATCGTGGAGCCGGCCGCGAACAGCAGGGAGCGTATGATCGCGACCCCCAACCTGGGGTCGGTGACCACCTCGCGGAATATCTCGAGGCCCGCGAACTCGGCCTCCCACCAGCTTCCGAGATAGATCGAGAAGTCGTGGAACGAGAAGTAGAGCTGCAGGAACAGGACCGGCCCCAGCACCCCCAGCATCAACGCCAGGAACAGCCCGAGCACGGACCATTTGAAGCGCCGCACCGCGCGCGCCTGGGTCATCTCGCGCCGGTTGGCCCGCGCCTCGGGCAGCGTCACCGCCTCCATGCTCGCCGCCATGGCCTCCGAGCCCGAATCGGCCGGAGGCGCAACCCACCGCGCCTCCGGCATCTCGGATGGATCAGGTCGGGACGTCGACCTTCGGGAAGACCGCCTTGTAGCTCGACAACTCGTTCTTGAGCCGGCGCTTGCCGATGCGGCGGACAATCTTGGCCCAGGCTTCCTCGGTGTCCTTCAGCACGCTCTCCGCCTTCCGCTGCCCGACATAGGCCTCGGACAGATTCTTGGCGAGCTGGTCCTGGAACTCGAGATAGCCGGTCAGATAGATCGGCGGAGAGGCGACCTTCAGGCTGGTCTCGATGGCCGCCAGGCCGCCCGGTGTGTAGGCTGTCTTGACCAGATCGGAGGTCATATGGCCGGTGTGCCAGGGATCGTGGAACGTGTTGATCCGATCGGCCACGATCTCCTCGGAGTTCTTGAGCGTGCCCCACCACATCGCCATATAGGCCGCCTTCTCCTTGTTCGGGGAGTGGCGGTTCACCAGGATCGCGCCGAGCGGCGAGGAGATCGACCGGTGGACCAGCTTGCCGGAGAAGCTGGAGCCGGGCGCCAGGCCGTAATGCCATTTGCCGGCGGTCTTCGATTTCTCCGGGTTCTCGTTGAGCGCGATGATGCCGTCCCAGTACTGGCAGGCGAACGCCTTGCCCGAGGTGATGCGCGGGATCATCTGCGGGGTGCCCCAGCCCGGCGCCTCGGGATGCGAGACCTTCTTGACGTTGAGATAGGTCTCGACGGCGTAGTGCCCGGCCGGCGTGTCCAGCGTCGGGTTCATGTCGTCGTCGAACGGGAACCCGCCCGCCGAATAGAAATACATGTACCACCAGGTGACGCCGTTGGCCCGGTTGCGCAGGTTGGCGGAGCCCCAGAGCTCCTGGTCCGGCCGATGGAAGAACTCCATCACCTGCTGGTCTTCCTCCCAGGTCACCGGGTAGTCGAGCTTCCGGCCGTGCTTGTCCTCGAAGCGCTTCTGCTCGTCCGGGTTCTCCATGAGGTCCTTGCGGGTGAACTGGACATGGACGTTGCCGTCGGTCGGCACGCCGTAGGTGTTGCCCTTGTAGCGCATGAAGTTGCCGTAGGTACCGACCGCGTCGATCGAGAAATCGGCCTTCTTCATGTAGCCGTCGAGCGGCTCCAGCAGCCCGGCCGAGGCGAGCGATGGGATCATGTTGGAATCGACGTGAAAGAAGTCGAACTCGGGAGACCGCGACAGCGCCTCGGCCATGGCGCGCTGCGGAATCACGAAGATCGAGATGTCCTGGATGCTGCCGACGCCGATCCCGGTCGCCTGCTTGAACCGCTCCATCGCCGAGGTCATGGCGACGTAGTAGTTGGACCAGATCATGCCCTTGAGGTCGCCACCGCCGGCGGCCTTGCCAGCGGCGGCGATCCGGTCGTTCTCGGTCGCCGCCGAGGCGAGTCCCGGAATGCCGACCGGCAGCGCCGACAGCGACGCGATCGTCAGACCGCCCTTGACGACATCTCGACGTGTTAACCTGCTCATTCGCTTAGCCTCCCTCGATCCCGGTTGCGACGGGTGGAACGGGTTCGTTCGCGGTGCACGCTACCCAAACGGGCCGGGCCGGGCAAGGCGATCGGCGGTTCTCATCTTTGGCGACCGGGATAAGGCAATTGCACTCCCGAGCGATTCTTGTGACATTGGACGGGTCGCCGCGCTCCGGGAGAGGGACGGGAATGAAGCCTGCGCCGTTCGCCTATCACGGCCCGACCACGCTCGACGAGCTGATGGGTCTCATGGCCGGCAAGGAGAACGCCAGGCTGCTCGCCGGCGGCCAGTCGCTCATGCCCATGCTCAATATGCGCTACGCGATGCCGGACCATCTGATCGACCTCAACGGGATCGCGTGCCTCGGCAGCGTCACCGAGACCGAGGCAGCCATCGAGATCGGCGCGATGACCCGGCAGAACGCCCTGATGCGCTCGCAGACGGTCGGCCGCCGCTTTCCCATCCTCGCCGAGGCGCTGGCCCTGGTCGGCCATTTCCAGACGCGCAACCGGGGGACGGCGGGCGGCAGCCTCTGCCATCTGGATCCGGCAGCCGAGCTGCCCTGCGTCGCCGCGGCGACGGGCGCGCGGCTGCTGGTCCGGGGGCCGGACGGGGAGCGCGAGATCGCCGTCGAGGACTGGCCGCGCGCCCAGATGACGCCGAGCCTCGAGGCGGGGGAGGTGCTGGTCCGCATCCGCCTGCCCAAGGAGGCGGCGCTCGACGGCCAGGCCTTCGTCGAGTTCGCGCGGCGCCACGGCGACTTCGCCATCGTCGGCGTGGCGGCGATGCTCTCGCTCCGGGGCGGCAGGATATCGCGCGCGGCGCTGGCGCTGTGCGGCACGGCGCCGCACCCGGTCCGCCTCTCCGGGATCGAGGCCGCGCTCCGAGGCGAGGCCGCGGTGCCGGACGTCTTTCGGACGGCCGCCCGGGAGGTGCGCGGGATCGAGGCGATGAGCGACGCCTATGTCAGCGGCGCCTATCGCCGTCGCCTCGCGGGCGTCCTCGTCGAGCGGGCGCTCGCCAAGGCGGCGCAGCGCGCGCGGGAGGCCGCCTGACATGACCCGCACGCACCGAATCTCGCTCGAAGTGAACGGCAGACCCGTGGAAGCCGAGGCCGAGGACCGGATGCATCTCGGCGACTTTCTCCGCCGGGAGCTCGGGCTGACCGGCACCCATCTCGGCTGCGAGCACGGGGTCTGCGGCGCCTGCACCGTCCTCGTCGACGGCGAAGCGGTCCGCTCCTGCCTGATGCTGGCCGTCCAGGCACGCGGCAGCGAGGTCACGACCGTCGAGGGGCTCGCCGACGGCGACGGCGCCCTGTCGCCGCTGCAGGAGGCGTTCCGCCGCCACCACGCGCTTCAATGCGGCTTCTGCACGCCCGGCATGCTGACCACGCTGACCGCCTGGCTGCGCGACAACCCGGCGCCGACCGAGAGGGGGGTGCGCGAGGCGATCTCCGGCAATATCTGCCGTTGCACCGGCTATCAACCGATCGTCGCCGCCGCGCTCGATGCGGCCGGCGCCGGCCGAAGGACGGGGGAAGGCTGAACCATGGGGGTCCGCTATTTCGGCGCCGAGGTGCGGAGGGTCGAGGACGCCCGGCTGACGACGGGGAACGGCCGCTATGTCGACGATATCGCGCTGCCCGGCATGGTCGAGGCCGCGTTCGTCCGCTCGACCGAGGCGCATGCGCGGATCCGCGCGATCGACACGGAGGCCGCCGCGGCGCTGCCCGGCGTTCGCGGGGTGTTCACGCAGGCCGATTTCCCGGCCGCCTACCGCGACAAGCCGATGGTCCAGCCCTACCCGGCTCCCGTCCTGCTCCAGCCCCTCACCCAGCACCCGCTCGCGCGCGAGGAGGTCTGCTTCGTCGGCCAGGCGATCGCAGTGGTGGTCGCCGACACCCGCCATATCGCCGAGGACGCCGCCGCGCTCGTGGCCGTGGATTACCAGCCCCTTCCCGCCGTGGTCGACTGCCGCGACGCAGCGAAGGAGAACGCTTCCCGCGTTCACGTCGGCTCCCCCGACAATATCGTCGCCCGACTGCGCGTCACCTTCGGCGATGTCGATGCCGCTTTCGCCGGGGCCGCCCATGTTTTCGAGGAACGCTTCCTCCAGCACCGCGGCGGCTGCCACGCCATGGAATGCCGCGGCGTCCTCGCCGAGGACCGGCCGCACCGCGAAGGGCTCACGATCTGGTCGGCGACCCAATGCCCCTATCTGGTGCGCCGCAATGTCGCCGCCTATCTCGGCCGCGACGAGGGGCGGGTGCGGGTGATCGCGCCCGATGTCGGCGGCGGCTTCGGACCCAAGGCCGGCGTCTATGCCGAGGAGATCGTCATCCCGCTGGCGGCGGCGGCCCTTGGCCAGCCGGTCAAGTGGATCGAGGATCGGCGCGAGCATTTCGTCGGCACCAACACCCAGCGCGACCAGGAATGGACGCTCGAGGCCGCGGCGGACGCCGACGGCCGGCTGCGCGGCGTGCGCGGCCGGGTCGTCCACGACAGCGGCGCCTTCGTGCCCTACGGGCTGCTGCTGCCGATGACCTCGCTCACCCCGCTGCCCGGGCCCTACGCGGTGGCGGCGCTCGATGTCGGCATGGATGTCGTCTTCACCAACACGGTTCCCAACTCGCCCATCCGCGGCGCCGGGCGGCCCAACGCCGCCTTCGCGATGGAGCGGCTGATGGCCCGCATCGCGCGCGAGCTCGATCTCGACCAGGCCGAGATAAGGCGGCGCAACTACGTGCCGGCGGACGGGTTCCCCTATGATACCGGACAGAAATTCCGCGACGGCTCGCCGATCAGATACGACAGCGGCGACTTCGCAGGCTGCCTCGACAAGGCGCTGGCGCTCGCCGACTATGACGGGTTCGCGGCGCGTCAGGCCGCGGCGCGCGCCGCGGGCCGCTATCTGGGAATCGGCGTCTCGAGCTGCATCGAGGATACAGGTGTCGGCCCCTACGAAGGCGCCACGGTCCGCGTCCAGCCCGACGGTCGGGTGCTGATCCAGACCGGCGCGGCGAGCCAGGGCCAGGGCCACGAGACGATGCTCGCCCAGATCTGCGCCGACCGGCTCGACGTGGCGATCGAGGATGTCTACGTCCTCGGCGCCGACACCGGGGCGTTTCCGCAGGGCGTCGGGACCATCGGCAGCCGGGTCGCGGTGAACGCCTCTACGGCGGTGTTCGACGCGGCCGGCGCCGTGCGCGACAAGGCGCTCAGGCTCGCCGCCGAGCGGCTCGAGGCCTCGGTCGAGGACCTCGAGATCGAGGACGGCGCGATCGCCGTCGCCGGCGTGCCCGAGATGAAGATCGCCTATGGCGATCTCGCGAGACAGCTCGCACCGATGGCCGGCGGGCCGCTGCCCAAGGGGTTCGAACCGGGTCTGGAGGCGACCTCCTACAGGACATCGGACGGCATGCCCACGGCGTCGGGGTCGAACGTCGCCGAGGTCGAGGTCGATGTCGGCACGGGCGAGGTCCGCGTCCTCCGCTATTCGGTGGGCCATGACTGCGGGCGGATGATCAACCCGATAATGGTCGACGGCCAGATCGTCGGCGGGGTGGTCCACGGGATCGGCAACGCGCTGTTCGAGCGCATGGTCTATGACGAGGCCGGGCAGCCGCTGAACACCAATTACGGCGAGTATCTGCTGCCGCTCGCGACCGAGATGCCGCCGATCTCGGTCGCGCATCAGGAGACGCCGTCGCCGCTCAACCCGCTCGGTATCAAGGGCGCCGGCGAGGGCGGCACGATCCCGGCGGCGGCGGCGGTCGTCGCCGCGATCGAGAATGCGCTCGCGCCCTTCGGCGCCGTGATCCGGTCCTATCCGGTGAGCCCGGAGGAGATCTGCGACATCCTGGACGCGGCCGGGTAGGGGTGCCGCGGCATAGGCGTCGATCTGTTTCCGGGTTCCGGACGTCGTGTCCGGTCGTGACTGCGCGCTTCGGGGAGGGCGGACGAGGATCGGGACGTGCCGATGCCGTTTCCGCCCGACCGGATCTCGCACGCCGTCCAGCGCCGCCGGATCGCGGCGTTCGCCCTATTCCCGGTCCGGGATGATGGGCAGCAGCAGGTGGGACGGCCTCTCGGGGCCGGTATGGATCGTCACGTCGCCGCCGAAGATCGCCGCCGGACGGTCTTCCGGATCGTCATGCTTGAACGGCCCCACCCCGGTGAACACCGCGCCCAGCGTGCCGAGCCCGGCCGCCTGCCCCCCCGGCCACGCATAGTCGCGCCCGCGCACCGAGAGCCCGACGCGGTAGCCCTTCGGCACCACGATGCAGGTCGGCCAGATCTCGATGTCGAGCGCATAGACCTCGCCGGGCACGAGCGGCTGGGCCTCGTCATGGGTGTGATAGGGCCGGTAGGACAGAGTCAGGCTCTCGTCGAGTTTGCGGTGCGAGGCGCGTAGCCACCCCTGGGCGATCGGGGTGTGCGGGTCGAGCGCCCCCTGAAAGGTGACCTCCCGGAAATCGGGAGAGAATACGCGGACGACCAGGAACAGATCCGCGTCCTCGGTCGCCGACGAGACCCAGAGCTTAGCCGCGATCGGGCCCGTGATCTCGGTCTCCGCCGCCATCGGCGGGGTCAGGAAGGTGACGCCGTCGCCGAGCCCGGCATAGGTGACGGCGCCGTCCGCCTCGATCGGCTGCGCGCTCAGGGCATGTTCCTGCGGGTCGAGATAGAGTTTCGTCCACTGCGTGCGGGGGATCGGCCAGGCCTCCTCGTGGCGCTCGACGAAGCGCTCGCCGGGATGGCGGATCTGGAGTCGCACCCTGGGCTCGTCCGTCCAGCCGTTGTCCTCGCCCTTGAGGAAGTGGCCGAAGAACTTCTTCTGCAGCGCCACGCCGTAATCGGTGTAGAACTCGGTCCAATGCTCGATCCCGTGCACTTCGAGCCATTTCTGCGCCGAGGCGGAGCGCAGGAACCCCTCGAAATTGCCGCGCGGGTGGAGCCCCTGCCCGCCCCAGTTGCCCGAGGACAGCAGGGGTACCTCGACCTTCGACCAGTCGGGCATGCGCGAGCGCCAATAGTCGTCGCTGGCGAGCGGGTTGTCGCGGCAGTCCTGCCAGAAATCCGCGCGGTTGGAGCCGAGCTCCTCCTGGGTCAGCGTGGGCGGACCCGCGACCCAGTCTCCGTTCATCCGGCTGCGGAAGCCGTTCCTGCCGACACCGTGCTGGACGGTCTTGACCTGCGACGGATACCAGGCGCGCCCGAAGGCGCACAGGATGCCGCCATGATGCGAGAGATCGCGGTAATAGTCGGCCGCGCCCTCCCAGACGCAGATGGCGGCGAGATGGGGCGGTTGGAGGGCGGCGGTCTGCCACTGGTTCATGGCGTAGTAGGAAATCCCGTTGGCGCCGACCCTGCCGTTCGACCAAGGGCGGGTTCCCGCCCATTCGATGCAGTCGTGGAAGTCCCGCGCCTCGCGCGCGGACCAGATGTCGAGAAACCCGGGCGAGCGCCCGGCGCCGCGCGAATCGACGCGGACGACCGCATAGCCGTCGGGTACCCATTTCTCGGGGTCGACCACCTCCCAGTTCTGGTAGAGGTTCGAGGATCCGGCGACGACATCGGGATGGTCGGCGGCCATCCTGCGCCATTGATCCGTGTAGAGGTCCTCGAAATGGAGGAGCTTGCCGTAGGGGCCGTAGGAGATGATGACCGGGTACCGCCCGTCCGCGATGGGGCGGTAGACGTCGCAGCGCAGCACGAGGCCGTCGTCCATCTCGATCGGGGCGTCCCACTCGATCGTCATCCCGTCCCTGTTTTCGATCGCGTGACCGCTCATGAGGGCCTCCATGCGTTTCCGATGCGGCGATCTTACCCCGATCGGACGGACCCGCCAGGGAGGCCGCCCGGGGGCGGCGCGCGACGTGCTACAAGGACCCGCCTGCGACGGCCGCGCCGGATAGCGAGAGGGAGAGCGACATGACGGAACGCAGCGTGGCGATCCTCGACCGTTCGGAGATGGTCGAGAAGATGACGGGGATGCTGCGGTTGAAGCCCGCCGAGACCGCGGTCGTGACGGTGGACATGCATCGCGGCCATCTCGACCCCGAGGTCGCGACCATGCCGGCCAGGGCGGAGGACGCGGCGCGGGTGATCGCCAACGCGAAGCAGGTCCTCGACCTCGCGCGCGGCCACGCGATTCCCGTCATCCACGTGATCCTGGTCTACCGCAAGATCCCGGGCCTCGGCAGCGAGGGCATGACGGCGCCGTTCTGGGCCGCGATGTCGGAGATCGCCGACGCGGAGAACCGCCTCACCCTCGGGCGCAAGTCGACCGTCGACGACCACAACATCGTCGGCAGCCCCGGCACCCGGATCGTCCCCGAGCTCTATGCCGAGACCGATTACGTGATCGACAACAAGAAGCGGCTCGACTGCTTCATGGGCACCGATCTCGACATGCTCCTGGGGAATGTCGGCGCGCGGACCGTCTGCCTGATGGGAATCAACACCAATACCTGCGTCCTCAACACCGCGTTCACGGCGCACAACAAGAACTATGCGACGGTGGTGCTGTCCGACTGCGTCGCCAGCATGTACGGTGACGACCTCCACGAATTCGGCCTCCAGAACGTCATGCGCTGCATCGGCTGGGTGCTCGACAACGACCAGTTCGCCCGGAAGCTGGAAGAGGGGCGCAGGCTGAACGCGTAGACCGGATACTCAGCCTTTCGGGGCGAAGTCCGGCTGTCGGGTCGGATGGGCGTCCGCGAAGGCGGCGAGCGACATGCAGGTCTCGAAGATCCGCAGCGCCGTCGGATAGGCGTCCATCGGGCAGCCGAACATGCGGCCGCCGACGATCTGCGGAACCAGGCAGAGATCCGCGAGGCCCGGCCGGTCGCCATGGCAGAACCGCCCGGTATCGGAACCGGCGGCGAGATGGGCCTCCATCGCCGCGAGGCCGGCGCCCACCCATTTCCGGATCCAGGCGGTGCGCCGATCCTCCGACAGGCCGAGCTCGCGAGCGAGATGGAGGCGGATCCTGGGCACGGTCAGCGGATGGGTGTCCGCGCAGGCGATCTGCGCGATGCCGCGCACCCGCGCGCGGCCCTTGGGGTCGGCGGGAAGCAAAGGCGGCTCCGGGCGGGTCTCGTCCAGATATTCGACGATCGCGAGCGACTGGAACAGCACCGTCCCGTCGGCGACCAGCGCGGGCAGGACGGGCTGCGGGTTGACCGCCAGATAGGAAGCGCCGAACTGGTCGCCCTTCAGGAGATCGAGCGTCTCGATCTCGGCGGGGATCCCCTTGATATTGAGCGCGATGCGCACGCGAAACGACGCGAGCGACCGCCAATAGCTGAACAGCTTCATCATCCCGTCCGCAACCGTCCCGGAGCGCCACCGTGAGCAAGTCAGAAACCCGCCGCTTTGCCAACCTCTTTTCGCCGGGCCGGATCGGCGGGGTCGTGCTACGCAACCGGGCGGCGGTCGCGCCGATGACCCGGATCAGCGCCGGGCCGGGCGGCCGCACCACCGACGAGATGGCGGCCTATTACGCCGCCTATGCGCGGGGCGGGTTCGGCCTCGTGATCACCGAAGGGACCTATATCGACGAGGCCCACAGCCAGGGCTATGTCGATCAACCCGGCATCGCCAACGACGCGCAGCGCGACTCGTGGCGGAAGGTAGTCGACGCCGTTCACGCCGAAGGGGCGCCGATCTTCATGCAACTCCTCCACGCCGGCGCCCTCGTACAGCACAACGACCATGTCGACGAGGCGGTCGCGCCCTCGGCGGTGCCGCCGGTGGGCGAGATGGCGCCCCATTACAAAGGGGCGGGAAAGTTCCCCGTCCCCCGCGAGATCACCCGCCGAGAGATGAAGGAGGTCGCCCAGGCCTTCGCCTCCGCCGCGCTGCGCGCGGTCGAGGCGGGGTTCGACGGTGTCGAGATCCACGGTGCCAACGGCTATCTCGCCGATCAGTTCCTGACCGACTACACCAACAGGCGCGGCGACGAATATGGCGGGCCGACCCAACGGCGTGTCCGCTATCACGGGGAGATCGTCGCCGCGGTCAAGGAAGCGCTGGCCGGCCGCGCGCCGTTCGGGATCCGCATCTCCGAGACCAAGGTCAACGATCTCGCCCATAGCTGGGCGGGCGGAAGCGACGATGCGAGGACGATCTTCGGCGCGGTCGGCGAAGCGGGGCCGGACTACATCCATGTCAACGCCCATCGCGGCTTCGAGCCCGTCTTCGGGACCGGAAAGTCGCTCGCCCGCCTCGCCAGGGAGGCGGCACCGGGGCATGTCCGGATCGTCGCCTGCGGCAAGCTCAACGATCCCGCTCTCGCAGACGGGATGTTGGGAGAGGGGAGCGCCGATGCGGCGGCGATCGCCAAGGGCGCGCTCGCCGACCCCTGCTGGCCGGAGAAGATCCGGCGCGGCGCGGCGCCGATCGCATTCGACCCCGCGATGCTCCGCCCCTATGCGACCCTGGAGAACGTAGCGCGCTGGCGGAAAGGAGAGGGTTGAGCATCGGCGGCGCGGCGTCTCCGCTCTCGCAGGCCCACCGTCGGATCGGAGCGCGTGAACCCGATTGATCCGTCCGAGCAAGACCCCGTCGCGCCTGAAATGGCGACGCGCTGCCGGATCCCGCGCAACTGCCTTGAGACGCGATCACGGCGGGAGCCGGCTCTGCGTCTCCCGCCGCCGGGAGAATGAGTCCAGCCGATAGCGGGATGACGGCAAGGAGATGCGCCTACGCGCCCACCGTGTCCGCCGGCCCTTGGACGAGGCCCGCGCCCAGGCCCCGGGGCACCTACCGTTGCGCCCAGGACATCGCCGGTCGCGGCGCTTCGTAGGGTTGCGGCTGTCGGGACCGCTGCCCGACGAGACGACGATCCCGCACTTCCGCCATCTCTTGGAGCAGTGGCAGGTCGCCATGAAAGCGCCACTTCGGCGACGCGAAGCCGCGCTACCGGGGGTTGGCGAAGAACGCGCAGCGCCTCGCCGCGCCGCTCGGGTTCTCCAACCTCCTTGTCGCGGGGCGCTACGCCGTCGCCCGACGCGGGGCCGATCCGCCCGCGCCGCTCGGCCTGGCGGCGAGGACGGTCGGCGCGAGCGTCGAAATCTCCATTTCCTGGCACGAAAACACGATCCCGATGGTCTCTCCCGTCTCACCCATGCTCCAGACGACCCGTATGCCCGGAAACCAAGCTTGTTCGGACATTCCCAAGGACCAGGCGGCAGACGCGTTGTCCATAGTTTGGTGCCGCGTTACGCTGATCGCATGCTACGCCTTCGAGGACTCACCAAACCCGCGAAGCTCACGATCGATCTCGACCGGCCTACCTATCGTGCCTTGAACGTGCTCGCTCAGCGCGAGGATGTGTCGGTCTCATGGACGATCCACCGCGCCATCAAGGCGCTTCTCTCGCAAGACAGGGAGAGCGGTATCGGACCGACAGTCGGCGAGTCGCAGCCTCGAGGCGAGACGATGACTGCCCGCGAGACGGCGTCGCGATGAGCATCGAGCGTCGGTTCGACGTTACGTTCGTCGCCCGGATGGCGCTCCGCGAGAAGCAGATTCAGCAGAACTATCGACCGATCATCGCCGTGCACAAGTGGTTCGCCCGGCGGCCGGGCACGCTCTTTCGCGGCCTTCTCCTGGCGGAATACGGCGAGGATCGCCTCCAACAGTCGTTCTTCCGGTCGAACGGTTTCCCCGGCCTCAGGATCGCCGATCCCTTCATGGGCGGCGGAACGCCGCTGATCGAGGCGAATCGTATTGGCTGCGATGTCGAGGGATTCGACATCAATCCCATGTCGGCCTGGATTGTCCGCGAGGAAATCCGGAAGCTGGATATCGACGCCTACGAACAGGCCGCGTCAATTCTCGTGGAAATGCTTCGCGCCGAGGTAGACCGCTACTACCTCACGGTCTGCCCACTTTATGGCGACAAGGGCGTTCCCGTCAAATCGTTCCTCTGGATCAAGGTGCTCGACTGCGAAGCCTGCGGCAACACCTTCGATTTGTTTCCCGGGTATGTGCTCGCGGAGAATCGGCGCCATCCGAGGAACGTTCTGATCTGTCCGTCATGCGGCGACCTCAACGAAGTCGAGCACCGCGACGATCCTGGCGCCTGCGCGAGTTGCGGAACGGAGCTTCTCCGGCGCGGACCCGCACGTCGTGGCCGATGCGATTGTCCCCATTGCGGCCATGGCAATGCCTATCCCGGCAATACTAACGCCCCGCTGGACCACCGACTCTTCGCGATCGAGTACTACAATCCGCACCGCAAGGCCGGGCACAGGGGTCGGTTTTTTAAGAAGCCCGATGAGGAGGATCTTGCCCGCGTCGCGTCGGCAACCGAGCGATGGTGGCGAATGAGAGCTCGCTTCGTGCCGGACGAACGCATTCCTGCAGGCGACGAGACGGCGCGCCTGCACCGCTGGGGCTATTCCCGTTACCGCGAGATGTTCAACCCGCGCCAGCTCCTCGGGCTGGAGTTGAGCTGCCGGCTTGTCGCCGCCACCAAGGAGGAGCGAATCCGCCACGCACTCGCAACCAATCTCTCCGACCTGTTGCGATATCAGAACATGTTGTGCCGCTACGACGCGGCAGCGCTCAAGGCGCTGGATATTTTCTCCATTCATGGCTTTCCGGTCGGTCTCGTACAGTGCGAGTCCAACATTCTGGGTATCGTCAACGGTTCTGGAGCAAATGTCGGATCGGGCGGCTGGTCAAACATCGTGCATAAGTACATCAACGCGAAACGCTATTGCGATGCGCCATACGAAGTTCAGCATTTCCGGGGGCGCAAGGTACGGATACCCATCAAAGGCGAGCGGATCGGCGAGCGCCTGAATGGCGCCCGCCGCCGCATCGCCATTCATTGCAGCGACGCGGCCGAGATCGAGTTGGCGGCAGACAGTCTCGACGGGGTGTTCACCGACCCTCCCTATTTCGGGAACGTGCAGTACGGCGAACTCATGGATTTCTGCTACGTCTGGCTGCGGCGCCTCACCGGAGAGGACGCCGAAGGGTTCGATCGTCCGTCGACGCGTTCGCCGGCGGAGCTGACGGGCAACGCAACCGAGTCGCGCGGCCTGGAGCACTTCACTGAGGGACTGGCCGAGGTCTATTCCCGTATGGCCCGGGCTCTGAAACCGGGCTCGCCTTTGGTCTTCACCTACCATCACAACAGGCTCGACGCGTACTGCGCGGTCGGCGTGGCCATCCTGGACGCGGGCCTCACCTGCTCGGCCTCGCTGCCTTGCCCCACAGAGATGGGCGGCTCGATCCATATTCACGGCACGGCGTCCTCTATCGTCGACACCGTATTCGTTTGCCGCGATGCCGGCGAGACATCCGCAAGCTGGCTGTTCGACACGTCCGAACGGCTAACTGCGATCGTGAACGAGGATCTCGCGCAACTCTCGGCGGCAGGACGCAGGACCACCCACGGCGATATTCGGTGCATCCTATTCGGCCATCTGACCCGGATGGCCGTCTGGAATCTGCGACCCACTTGGGACCGCGCGGCCGCAACATCGAGAAAGATAGCAGCCTTCCGCGACCGCTTGGTCCAATTCGGCGACCCGGAGGAGCTCGCCCGGATGGCGACGGCACCTGAACCGCGGGGCGATCCACCCCTGTTCTCCCAGCAAACGACTCCACCGGACGAAGGACCTCACCGTGCCGTTTCCTTTTGAGGTCAATTTCGAGGTGCTCCAGTCTGATCTCGACGCTTACGTTGACGCCGTGTTCGGCTGCCTCGAGTCCGAGTTCCTCGTCATCCCGAAGGGAAAGGGTTTCGTCGAGTTCCCTGTGTTCGAGGAGGGGTACGAAGCGCTGAAACGAGCGACAGGCGGCTTCCGCGACGTGACGCCCGATTCCGTCGCGCCGATTGTCTTCGAAACGCCGATCGCGCTCATCGTCCTTCGATGCATGCTGGGGTTTACCCCGCCGGAATGGGCCTACTTCGCCACCCGCCACACCAGCGTCGAGGTGACGCAAAGTTCGGCGCGTACAATCGACCGAAAGATTCGCATGGATCCCGAGACATCTCTGCCGACGAAGGGGAACGTGACGGAGCGGCGCATCCGAGCGCTCATAGCCGCCGCCTGCCATGCTCTCAACTCTGACGTTCCGGAACAATCCCCCGATGACCTTCATCGGCTCGAAAAGGCCGACACCAAGGCCGGGCTGCTAAGCGTCCGCTCATCGGCCGAGCTCGGAGTTCCCTATTCGATCCTCCTGTACGAGCGCCTCCTCGGCCGCCCCTTCGCCGGGCATCGCGATTCCATCAGCGAGCTCATCGGCAACATCGTGGAGAACGCCATCGAGGACGCGCTGTCGCGTGCGGGCATCAGCAACCGAAAGACCAAGCGGGCGGAGCGCCTCGACGGATTCGACCAGGCGCCCGATTTCGTTGTCCCAAACGAACACAATCCGCAGATTGTCATTGAGGCCAAGCTCACCGAGGACGACGGCACTGCGCGCGACAAGGTGACCCGCGTCCAGCATCTCGCCGCGCTCAGCATGCTGGGCCAGCCGTCAGGACAGCCCAGGTTCGAGGTCATCGCATGCATCGCCGGCCGTGGATTCGGCGTACGCCGCGAGGATATGAGGAAGCTGCTTCTCGCCACGCGCGGCAAGGTCTTCACGCTGCAAAACATGACCCAGCTCGTGCAGCACACGCGCCTTGCCGAATATCGCTCACGATAGTCAAGGCATCGCCCAACCGGGCGCAGCGAAACGGTTGGTGACTCGCACCCCTGTCCGTCTGGTCAGATTTCGAGTCTGCCCGGGTGAGGTCGAACGGCGTCAGGCCGCCGAGGGGAGGGTGCGGTCGCGTCATGAAGGGGGTGATTTTCCCCCGATCGCCATGATTTGGTGCACCCGACCGCACCGAGCACGCGACCGATCTCGTAGAGCCGCCCGTTATGCTCGCGGGAGGGCGGTTTGCCGCCCTAGCGCACGCGCCGGAGCTTAGGCTCCGGGACTGCGGGCTCGACGATCCGTGTCTTGCCGACGAAATCCGCGAGTCCGGTCACGAAATTCGTCGGCGGCCCTTCCGACACCCTTCGCGCCAGCGCGACGTCGTCGAAGTCGACGGAGACATCCAGCGAGAGGCGCAGGGCAAGCCGGGCGAGCTCGCCGGCCAGCATGGCAGCGGGGCCGGCACAGGCATCAGGCGCGGCCATCGGCATCCCCTCGGCATGTCGCTTCGTCATGTGAAGGCGGCATGGCCGCAAATCGACGCATCGGCGACGCCCGAGCGTTTCGCCACCCGGACACCCGAGGCGCGGCGGTTCGGCCTTCACGTGGAGACCGGCGGCGACGACAAGGACGCGCTCGCCGCTTCCCGTTGGGAAAAACATACCGAGGGGTTGCAGACGGGCATAGTTCGTGTTACGTTCCGTGCATAACCTGCCGCCGGACCGGATATGCCCATCCTGTTCGGTCGTGGCTGCGGGCTTCAAGAGGGATGGCCGAGGATCGGGACCTGCCTATGTCGTTTCTGCTCTCCAGGTGGCACGCGAGACCGGGCGCTTCGGTGGAGACCCCGCCGCGGGTACCGCCGCTTCATGTCGGGCGCGATCATTCGTCGCGCGAGACCGCGGTCCGGACCAGGATGACGCCCCTCCCCCCGGCTCGGGTGATCGACGATCGGAACCGGATCTCCGGGCCTCTCTCCGAAACGTCCCGGCGACGCATGCCGCAGATCGCCGCGCGCGGCATCCGGACATGCCGAACGAGTTGACCCTCATGCCCCTCCGCGTGGATGTCGCAACCGTCTATCGCGCCGCGTTAGGCGAGGACAAACGACCCGAAGGGTGGCAGCGCGCGCTGGCGTCCGATGCATGGCCGCGGGTTCTGATCGCGCCCACGGGTTCCGGCAAGACAGCCGCAGTGACGCTTGGTTGGGCCGCGCACCGCCTCCGAAGCCCCGGGAGCACCCCCCGCAGACTCGTCTGGTGTCTGCCCATGCGAACGCTGGTCGAGCAGACCGCGCAGGCTGTAGGCGAATGGTTCGAGAGGCTCGCGGCCGAAATCGACGGCGCGGGCCGGCTGCCGCGGCGGCAGGACGTGCACATCCTCATGGGCGGCGCGAACGGCAGCGGCTGGATCGAGACGCCGGAGCGCCCGGCGGTGCTCGTCGGCACCCAGGACATGCTGCTGAGCCGCGCCCTGATGCGGGGCTACGCGTCCTCGCGGGCGGTCTGGCCGATGGAATTCGCCATCCTGCACGAGGACGCGCAATGGGTATTCGACGAAGTGCAGCTGATGGGTGCGGGCCGCGCGACCTCCGCGCAGCTGGAAGCGTTTCGCCGGGCGGACGCCGACCGTGCCCGGCGCGAAGGTGCCGTGGGCAATCCATCCCGCAGTCTCTGGATCTCGGCGACGCTCGAACCAGGATGGCTCGCCACCGTCGATCACCCCGAACCTCCCGCCGCCAAGGTCGTCAGGGTCGATCCGAGGACGGCGCCGGATGGTCGGCTTGCGCGACTTTCACACGCCGCGAAAAGGCTGACCCGTTCGCAGGTAGCGCCGGCCTCGTCGAAGAAGTCCGATCTCGCCGATTACATCGGCAAGCTCGCGGGCGCGATCCTGGATGCGCACCGCCCCGGATGCATGACCCTCGCGATCGTCAACCGGGTGGATCGAGCACAGAGGCTCCACGAGGCGCTCGGCAAGAAGCTGTCGAAGCAAGAGAGGCAAGCGCCCGCTCCGACCCTGGCCCTCGTCCATTCCCGCTTCCGCCCCGCCGACCGCAAGCGGGAAATGGACAAGGCGGTCGCGACGAACGACGGGAATCCGCGCGGCCGAATCGTCGTCGCCACCCAGGCGGTCGAAGCGGGCGTCGATATTTCCGCAGCGGTCATGTTCACCGAGCTCGCGCCCTGGTCGTCTCTGGTCCAGCGCTTCGGCCGCGCCAATCGTTACGCCGAGCTTGCCGACGGCGCGGATGTGTACTGGATCGACCTGCTCCCGGCGGACTCCGATGACGCGGCATCAGACAAGGACGCTAAAGCTCTCGCGATTCCCTACACCGTCGAGGATTTGCGGTCAGCACGGAAGCGGCTGTTGGAACTGACCGACGTTGCGCCGGCGTATCTTCCCCCGCCGGACGATATCGAGGCGCCGCGCCGCGTCATCCGCCGCAAGGACCTCGACGACCTCTTCGACACCGACCCGGACCTGACCGGCTTCGATGTGGATATTTCGCCTTACGTCCGCGATGCGGACGACACGGATATCCGCGTCTTCTGGCGCGATCCGGCGACGGTCGGAGACGATCCGCCGCATCCCCGCCGGGAAGAGCTGTGCGCCGTGTCGATCAGCGCCGCCAGAGCATGGCTGAAGACGCTCCAGAAGAAGAAAGTTCCGGTGTTCCAACCCGACCCGCAGTGGCGGCGCCGGGACACGCCGACGGGAACCGCGCCGCCGGGATGGACGCCGCTGGCGGATTATCAACCCTGGCCGGGGCTGGTTCTGCTCGCGGACCGGAGCGCCGGAGGTTACCGGGAAACCGCCGGATTCACCGGAGGTCCGAAGGACGTACCCGATCCTGTGCCCGGACCGCGCGCCGCTGCGCCCGACGAGACGGATGGGCACGACGAGGATTCGCTGAGCCGAATCGGGATGCCGGTGCCGCTCGCCGATCACCTGCGGCACGTCGCGAAGGAGGCGGAATCGCTGTGCGGCGCGCTCGGCGTGGAGGATTCCGCTCGGGCGCCCGTCAACCGCGCCGCGCGCTGGCACGATCTCGGCAAGGCGCACGAGGTCTTTCAGGAGACGATGCGGCGCGGCCTCGACGGACGGGACGTCGCGCCCGACGTGCTGCTCGCCAAGACCGTGAAGCAGTCTCGACACGGGCGGGCCTATTTCCGGCACGAGCTCGCATCCGCTCTGGCGTTTCTCGCCCATGAAGGCTGGGCGCGGGATGCCGATCTGACCGCCTATCTGATCGCCGCCCATCACGGCAAGGTGCGACTGAACCTGCGCGCCCTGCCCCGAGAGGCGGCGCCGAAGGACAACTCCCGCGCCGGGGCGCGCTTCGCCCGCGGCGTATGGGAGGGCGACGCGCTGCCGCCCTTCGATCTGGACGGCGTCGAGCGATGGGAGGGAGGACGGTTGAGCCTGTCGATCATGGAGCTTGGCTGGGACGAGACGAGTCGCGAGAGCTGGACCGAGCGCACGCGCGCCCTGCTCGCCGGGCTCGGACCCTTTCGCCTCGCCTGGATGGAAACCCTGCTGCGGGTCGCCGACTGGCGGGCCTCCGCGAAGGAGCGCAAGGGAGGCTACGATGATCGGTGAGCCTCTCGCACTGGACGGATGTGCCCCGACGCCGCTGGCGTCCTATCTGAAGGCGCTCGGCGTGCTGCGGCTGATCTCCTCGTCCGCCAACCATGTTTCCGGCGCGGCGGCCGACCCGAATGCGCGCGGCTGGTGGGAGAACGAGCGCTTCCACCTGCGCACAACGCTGAGCCGCGACGCCCTGCAACATTTCTTCCTCCACGACTACGCACCGAGCCCGATCATCGCGCCATGGAATGGCGGCAGCGGGTTCTATCCACAGGACAACAAGGACGGATTCGATCCGCTCGCGGCCGACCCGGTAGCGGAACGCTTCGATCACATCTCGGCGACCATTCAGCGCGCGTCGCATACGATAGTCAGTCTGGGCCTGACCAAACAACGGCCCGAAAAGACGGCAAAGGTTGAACTCGTGGCTGCGCTCAGGGCCGAACTGCCGAATGCTGCACTTCCGTGGCTCGACGCGGCCCTTGCGCTGTCGGGCGAGAGCCTGACATACCCACAATTGCTCGGTACCGGGGGAAATGACGGCCGGCTCGATTTCACCAACAATTTCTTGCGTCGGCTCGTCTCGACGAAATCACCGCTGGGTCTGTTTGTCGCGTCGACCGGTGAACCGTCAAACGACACGGAACCGCTTCTCGTAAGCGCATTGTTCGCTGATCCGGCACCGGGACTCAAATCCGCAGCGGTGGGCCAGTTCGCACCCGGTGCAGCCGGCGGGCCAAATGCGACTACGGGGTACAACTCTGACAGCATGGTGAATCCGTGGGACTTCGTTCTGATGCTCGAAGGCGCCACTGCCTTCGCAGGCGTCGCCAGTCGACGACATCAGGCTGTTGCTGGCACCGGGGCGAGCTTCCCTTTCACCGTCCGAACGGTTGGAGCGGGCTGGGGTGGCGTCGACGCCGCGGACGAGACCGATGCACGGGCCGAGTTCTGGGCGCCACTGTGGGGCCGTCCGGTCCGTTTCTGCGAAATCGAGTCCCTGTTCGGCGAGGGTCGCGCCGTGCTGAACGGCCGAACTGCGCGGGACGGTCTGGACTTCGCGCGAGCCGCCGCGAGCCTCGGGAACAGTCGAGGCTTCCAGGCATTCGAACGCTTCGGTTTTCTGATGCGAGCGGGCAAGGCGTATCTCGCAACACCGATAGGTCGTCGCTCGGCGGCCCTGTCTCCCGGCGCCCGCCTCGTCGCCGACCTCGACACCCGAGGCTGGCTGGACCAGACACGCAGAATCGGACGCAATCGCGAGGAGCCAAGCGCCGCCCGTCGGGCTATAAGGCGTCTGGAAGATGCCTTCTTCGATTTGATTGCAGCACCCGGAGCATCAGAAGCAGCCGATAAGGCACTTGCCGCACTCGGCACGGTCGTCGCATGGCTCGCCATCAGCCCGAACGGCCGGCAGAGTGTCCGCACGCCACCTCCCGCCCTGTCCTCGGCCTGGATACTGCAAGCCGACGACGGGAGCGCAGAGTTTCGCGTTGCCGCAGCGCTCGCCGGGGTCGGATTGCCGCCGCCGGCGACGGAAGCATCGAGCGCCGGATCGAAGGTCGCTCCGCCGATGGCGGCCCATTTAGCGCCTGTCGATGAAGGAAGGTTTTTCTACCGGGGCCGTCTGAGCGCCCGCCGCGCATGGTCCGACGGCGACACGCCGGCCACGATGGTCTGGGGCGCCGGCCCGCTCGTTCCCAACATGATCGCGGTGCTGGAACGGCGACTGGTGGAGGCGTCGATTCGCGGACTGGAGGACAAGCCGCTTGCCGGCGCCACGGGCGCACGGCTTGCCGATGTGGCCGCGTTCCTCTCCGACGATTTCGACGACGCGCGCTGCGCGGCGCTGCTCGCCGGCTTGGTATGGGCGCGACCGACGCACTTGCAATCAACGGATATGTCCGCGGGCTCGCCGGTTCCGTTCGCCTATGCGGCGCTCAAGCCCGTGTTTGCGCCCGACTCCCAACTGCGCGCCACCGCTGCGTTGCCCGATACGGCGCGCATTCCGGTTCCGCCCGGACTTGTCGCGCGTTTGCGGGCCGGTGGAAACAATGCCGACGGACGGACCGTCGATCCGGCTGTGCGTGCCGCCCTGGCCCGCGCCCGCGCCTCGGGCCTGCCGACGCCCTTCGACGCCCCGCGCGCCGCCTCGCGGAATTTCGCGGCCGCAGCCGGCCGAATAGGCGCCGGCGTCCGGGCCGACCGCCTTGCCGCAGCGCTTCTGATCCCCGTCGGGGATCGGGCGCTGACCGCTCTGATGAAACGCGCCTATCCGGGCGCATTGTCCGAGACGACGTGACGACGTGACGACGGAGGATTTGACGAATGCCGCTTGACCTGTCCCCGCTCCAGGATGCGCCCCGCCTGCTCGTCGAAGCCGAGCTCGTGCCGGTACAGGGCGCGAGATTCCAGCCGACGGGGTTTCCCAATCTCGGGCACGCCGTTTACGACTCGCCCGACGGGCAAGGACGCATGCTGCTCGTCGAAAGCGCGCAATCGATGGCGAACCGCCTGGAAGGGGTCTGCTGGGACAGCGTGGCCGATGATTGGGTCGCCCCGCTCAAAGGCTTGCCGGTCGTGAAAGTGGTGGATAAGGAGGGCGAAGCGCTGACCAACTCTCTTCTGGAAGCGCACCGTCTCAACTCTCCATACATCCTGGAAGGCAAGGACAAGACGGTCAACGATCTGCTCAAGAAGCGACTTGCCGCGATGGAGATCGGGCGGGTCGACCTGCGCGAACTGGCGAAAGTTCTTCTGGAATTCGACACGAATGCCCTGCTGCACGGGATCTTTCTCGCCAAGAAGGAGCTTGCCGGAGGCCGGCTGCGCCTGCCCAGGTCGCTGTCCGCTTTCGTGGAAGCAGAAAACGCCAGCGTGGCGGCGAGCGGGGGTGTGAAGAACGACAGCGTGGACCCGTCCGGGGATACGGCGAAAGGCTTCGGAAACGTGCCTTTCGCGCGCGACGAATGGGTCGCCGAGACGATCACCGCTTACTTCAATCTCGACCTGCGACAGATCCGCGCCTTCGGCCTGGGAGACGATGTCGCGCGATTGCTCATTGTGTTCGCACTTTTCAAGATACGGAAATTTCTGTCGGAGGGTCTCCGGCTCCGAACCGCCTGCGATCTCGATATGCGCGAAGTCACCGTCACCCGGCCCGAAGGCTTTGTCCTCCCGGACCTCGACGGCGTCGAAAAAGAGCTGCCCGGACTGATCGAGGCCGTGGGGTCGCGGGGTCTCTTCGGCGAGAGCCGCGTGCTCACCGTCAGATACGAGAAGTGAGGGCATGTTCGCGCTCGCCTTCCGCTTCCCTGCCGGGCGGTACCATGCGACGCCGTGGGGCCGCAACGTCAACGAAGCCGACATCGCCTGGCCGCCGGAGCCTTGGCGCCTGCTGCGCGCGTTGATCGCGACCTACCGACGCAAGGGCGACCATGCGCGCTGGACCGAGGATGACCTCGCCTGCCTGATCGACCAACTCGCGGAGACGCTGCCCGAATACCGCCTGCCGGAAGGCGCGATCCACGCTCACACGCGCCACTACATGCCGGCCGGCGGGCTCGACAAGGGGCGGCCCAAGACCACGCTGGTCTTCGACGCCTTCGTTCGGCTGGCCGACGACTCGACGCTGGTCGCCGCCTGGCCGCAGGTTACGCTCGAGCCCGAATCATTCCAATTCGCCGCCGACCTCGCGCGCGCCATCGGATATCTTGGCCGGGCGGAGAGTTGGACGGAATGTGAAGCGCTCGCGGAATGGAACGAGGTCGCGAATTGCCGGCCGCGCGACCCGGTAAGCGGCGGCGACCCGGTTCGGCTTCTCGCGCCGCTCGACCCGGACGCCTGGTCGGCCGAACGGCGGCGGATCGTCGACGAGACGAAGCGCCGGATAGGCGAGAACTCGAATACTCCGCTCACCGAGACGGCGCTGGAGAAGAAGGTCGACAAGGAGTTGCGCAGCAAGGGACGGCGGGCGCATACGCTGCCCGAGCGTCTTGTCGATGCGCTGGCGCTCGACACGGCCGACTATCAGGACCGCGGCTGGAGCCGTCCACCCGCGGCCCGCGAAGTGGTCTATGGGCGCGATTCGGGCGCCGTCCCGGGGGTGGTTTCCCGGCGTCCGGCCCGGCGCCCGCCTTCCCGAACGGGACGCGACCTGCCGACCGTCGCCCGGTACCTGTTGGCCGGCCGGCCGCTGCCTCGTATCGAAGATGCCATCAAGATCGGCGAGCTGATGCGCCGCGCCGCGCTCGCACGGTTCGGCTGGCGACGCGACGAGGCGACCGGACGCTCATTCCCCAACGCGCCGCCGGAGATCTCGGGCCGCGACGCTGACGGGAAGCCCCTGAAGGATCCGTCGCACGCGCACGCCTTCTGGCTGCCGGAAGACGCGGACGGCGACGGCTGGATCGATCACCTGTCCGTGTTCATCGCCGGCGGCATGAATGCCGACATACGCGCCAAACTCGACCGCATAACCCGTCTCTGGCTCGCGCCGAAGGAGCGGCGGGAGGACGAGTCGGTCGAACCCGGAAGCGTGCCCGGAAGCGTGCCCGGAAGCGTGCCCGGAAGCGTGAAGGAGTGGCGGCTCGCGCTGGAGGGTTTCGGCAAGCCGAGCGACTTCGCCGGCAGTGCGCCCATCTTCGACAGATCCCGCCAATGGCGGAGCGTAACGCCGTTCCTCGCGTCGGGCCACCTCAAGGCATCGGGCTACGCGGGCGAGTTGCGGCGGTTGCTGAAACGCCGCGGGCTGGATGCGACCGGCGTCCGGATCGATGACCTTCCCGCTATGGAGGTCGGCGGAACCACGCGGCGCGCCGTCCACTTCCACCGCTTCCGTTCCCGCAGCCGGGAGGCGCAGCTCGACGCCGCCGGCGCGCTGCTCGACATCACATTACCGAAAGCGATTCAAGGTCCGCTGGCCATCGGGTACGGCAGCCATTTCGGTCTGGGGCTTTTCGCGGCGGTCTCGCCTCGCCCTTGACCGGCATCTCTCTCTACGATGGCCCGGAGACGCGGACAGGAGGAGACCATGGCGGCCAAACCGAAGCTCTACAACTGGAACGACCTGCCCCGCGAGGCGGTTCGCAAAGGGGTCGAGCGCTGCGGTTTCCGCGGCGAGGACGTGATGCTGGTGATGAACTGGCTGGAGCCGGGGATGGACGTGAACCCGCACAGCCACCCCTTCGAGCAGCTGGTCTGCGTCGTCCAGGGCCGAGTCCGGTTCCATGTCGGCGAGGACAGCTTCGAGGCCGGACCGGGAAGCTGGCTGCGCATCCCGCCCGATGTCCGCCACTATGCCGAGCCGCTGGGCGGCGAACCGGCGCTCAATCTCGACGTCTTCGCCCCCATCCGCGACGACTACCGCCATCTCGTCGCCTATCAGGACGCCGAGTTCGCCGAGGACTGACTCAGCCGAACAGCCCGAGCATCCGCCACCAGACGTAGAGCAGCGGCAGCATCGCCAACCAGGCCACGGCGAACATCGCGGCCTGCAGACGGACCAGATGGCGAAAATCGATGCCGGCGAGGGCGGCGGCGACCATTAGCGGCGGAAGCTGGTACGGGAAGAGCGTCATCGCCCAGGTCACCGCCTGGGCGTGCAGCGCCGTCGCGAGCGGCCAGCCGGCAGCCTCGGCGATATCGGCCGCAAGCGCGGTCATGATGGCGGGCTGGCCGGGAACGGTCGCGACGAGATTCATCACAGCGCCGATGGCGGCGACGACCGCCAGGTTGAGCGCGTCCGCGCCCGGCGCGAGCGGCAGCGCGTCGAGCAGAATGGCGGCCAGCAACTTGCCGAGCCCGGACTCGGCGACCACGGCGCCGACGCCGATGACGGCAGCGACATAGAGCCACGGCCCGAAA
This sequence comes from Alphaproteobacteria bacterium, assembly GCA_963422565.1. Classification (GTDB taxonomy): domain Bacteria; phylum Pseudomonadota; class Alphaproteobacteria; order MPNO01; family MPNO01. Next base: position 647,046 of record OY730228.1, read on the forward strand.
TTGATCTTCGTGACCATCGCCTCCGCCTCCGCGATGTCGACGCGCGGCAGCAGGCACAGGAGCGCCACGCCCAGGGCGACCCAGGCCGGTTTCACGCCGTGGGCGAAATCGGTGATCCAGAGCCCGAGCGCCAGGATCAGGAGGAGGCCGAGCGTCACCTCGCCCCGCTGCGGTCGCGGCAGCGCCCCGGGCGGGGGATGTTCGCCCGGCCGGTCCGGCAGCAGAAAGCGCAGGATCAGCGGCAGCGCGATCAGGGACACCAGGCCAATCACCGGAAAATGGCGGAGCAGATAGTCCGCATAGGTGATCTCGAGACCGTAGAGCCCCTCGGCCCCGCCGACCACGATCAGGTTGGGCACCGCCGCCGGCAGGATCGCGAAGCTCGGATAGACCGTCCCACCGGCTACCGCGAGCGCCAGCCCGGCGCGGCCGTTGCTGCCCGGCGCGAAACCGAACCGGTCGGCGAGAGCCAGGAAGATCGGCACCATGATCAGGATGCGGCCGGTGTTGGAGGGGGCCAGAAACGCCATCGCTGCGGAGAGCGCGGTCGCGGTCGCGAGAATGCCGAGATAGCTCTGCGCGAGGCCGCGCATCAGCCCGGCCGCGACCCGGACGCCGAGCCCGGTCTCCTGAACGCAGTAGCCGATGATCAGCCCGCCGAAGATCATCCAGGTCGCCGACGCATGAAAGCCGGAGAACACGACATCGGCCGGCATCTCGCCCAGGGTCACCGCGAGGAGGAAGAAGACGACGGCGCCGAAATATTCGGGGAGCGCCTGGGTCACCCATATTCCGAGCACGGCGATCAGGATGGAGGCGGCGCGCCAGGCCGCCCGCTCCTCGCCGGCCGGGGCGAGGACGAAGACGGCGCAGCCGGCGAGCGCGGCTGCGGCGGCGATGACCGCACGCCCGCTCATCGGCGCCCCGCACGGCTTCGGCCGGCCCGCGTCATCCGTTCGACTCCCTCGGCGGCGCGCCCCCGTCCCGAACGAGGAAGGGGGGCGTGGGCGGCGACAAGACCGAACCGGACGATGCGACGGGCGCCTTGCCGGCGATACGCGAATATGTACGCGGCTCTCCCGGAACGTAAGAGCCCGACCCGGAACCCGCCATCGGCCGACGGCACGATAACCCGACAACATGTCGACGCTTGCGGGAAGACCCCTCCCCTCGAGGTAGGGGGCAGGGGTCGTCGTCCCGCCGGTCGCGGTCGGCGAAACGAGAACCGCCGAAGCACGGGACAGGCGATTTACAAGGCAGGGCGAACCGCGCAGACTCGCCCCATGGCGGCATCCGCCCCCCGAATTCCCAGCCGGGAGACCCTGATCGCCCGCGCCCGGACTCTGGTCCCGGGGATCCGCGCGCGCGCCGCCGAGGCGGAGGCGGCGCGGCGCGTCCCGGGCGAGACCGTCGAGGAAATGCGAGCGCTCGAGATATTCAAGACTCTCCAGCCCGCCCGCTACGGCGGCTTCGCCTACGACTTCTCGACCATGGTCGAGATAACCGTCGCGCTCGCCGCCGGTTGCGCGTCCACGGCCTGGTGCGCCAGCCTCGGCATCGTCCACCACTGGCTGCTGGCGCAGTTCCCGATCGAGGCGCAGGACGAGGTCTGCGCCGACGATCCGGGCGTCCTCCTGAGCGGCAGCTACGCGCCGGTGGGGACCTGCGAGGCCGTCGACGGCGGCTGGCGGGTCACCGGGTCCTGGTCCTATTCCTCCAATGTCGACAATTGCGGCTGGGCGCTGATCGGGGTGTTCTTTCCCCCCGAGGACGGCGAGGGCACCCCGCAGCCGGGCTTCACCCTGGTCCCGCGGCGCGACTTCAGCCTGCACGACGACTGGCACATGGTCGGGCTGGCGGCGACCGGCAGCAAGGATGTCGTCTGCGACGACGTGTTCGTACCGATGCATCGCCGCATCACCTTCGCCGAGCTCGGATCGGGCGACACGCCGGGCTACCGCTTCCATCGGGAGCCGATCTATCGGCTGCCCCTGATGGCCTGTCTGCCGACCGCGATCTCCAGCCCGGCGCTGGGGACGCTGAAGGGGGCGATCGACGACTTCGTCGAGAGCGTTGCGGGCCGCCGGACGCGCGGCGCCGTGGTGATGGGCGGCGACCGGATGGCCGAGTTCCCCCATGTGCAGTCCCGCCTGGGCCAGGCCCAGGCCCATTTCAACGCCGGCCACGCCCTGCTGCTGTCGGATTTGCGCGAGACCGAGGCGATGGCCGGGAGGGGCCAGACGCCCGACATCGCCCGGCGCATCCACAACCGGCTGACCCAGTCCTTCATCGTCAAGCTCGCCACCGAGGGGATCGACGCCATCTACGCAGCGACCGGCGGTCCGGGGCTGCATCTCGCCGCCCCGATCCAGCGCGCCTGGCGCGACATCCACGCGATCGGCCACCATATCAGCTTCAACTGGGACGCGGTCTCCTCGATGTACGGCCAGATGCGGCTGGGGCTCGAGCCGCGCGGCCAATATTAGGGCGGCGGATGGCCGGGATTCCCGACATGACCTGGATGGAGCGCTATCGGGATCGGGTCAATTCCGACGCCGAGATGGCGGTCGTCGGCGACTGGTTCACCGCCGAGTTCAAGCTCTCGTTCGGCGGCAACGATTTCCTGTTGTCGGTGCGCCGGGGCCGCATCGAGGATGTCCTGCACCGACCCCGCTTCGACCGCCCGGCGCGCTTCACCATCCGCGCGCCGCTGGAGGTCTGGCGGAGATTCGTCAACCCCGCCCCGCCGCCGCTCTACCATGATTTCTTCGCGATGCTGATGCGCGTCCCCGAGTTCGAGCTCGACGGGGATTCGCTCGCTGCGATGCAGAACGCGCGCGCGCTGCACCGGATGATGAACCTCTTGAGGAGCATGGAGAGGCTCGATGGCTGAGACGCTCCCGGCAGGCGTCGAACCGGCGGTGGGGCGCTATCTCAACCTGCGGAGCGGCGGCATCGACTATCGGATCTATTACGAGACGGCGGGCGCGGGCCGACCGTTGATCTGTCTCCATACCGCCGGGGCCGACAGCCGGCAGTACCGCCATCTGCTCAACGATTCCGAGATCACCCGACGGTTCGAGGTCATCGCCTTCGACCTGCCGTTCCACGGCCGCTCCAACCCGCCGGACGGCTGGTGGCTGCGGCGATATCGGCTGACGACCGAGGTCTATCTCGGGCTGATACGCGATTTCTGGCTCGCGCTCGGGCTCGATCGGCCGGTGGTCATGGGCTGCTCGATGGGCGGGGCGATCGTGCTCAGGGTCGCGGCCGACTATCAGGATGAGATCACCGGCATCATCGGGCTCGAGAGCGCCGCCTTCGCCGAGGGGCGAGACAATGACTTCCTCCACCATCCGGCGGTGCATGGCGGCGAGCTCGCGGCCTGCTACACCTACGGTCTGAACGCGCCGTCCTCGCCCGAGTCGGGCCGCCGGGAGAACTGGTGGTACTACAGCCAGTCGGGCCCCGGGGTCTACAAGGGGGATGTCTATTTCTACTGCGAGGACTGGGACGCGCGGACCGACATCGGGCGCATCGACACCGACCGCTGCAGGGTGTCGCTGCTGACCGGAGAGTTCGACTATTCGGCGACCCCGGAGATGACCCGCACGGCGGCCAACGCCATCCCCGGCGCCCGGTTTACGGTGATGAAGGGGATGGGCCATTTCCCGATGGTCGAGAACTACCCGCTGTTCCGGGGTTATCTCCTCGCCGAACTTGCGCTGATCGCATGACCGACCCGTTTCGGACCGTCGCGCGGCAGCCGATGCTCCGACCGCGAGAGCGTGATCGGTCGGGCGGCATGTCGAAGGGGTCGATCGCCGGCACGCCGAGAGGCGCGGAGTGACCTGCTCCCGTCATGCAAATCCGCATGGTCGGCTTCGGCGAACAGTCGAGACGACACCCGATCGCTCACCGTGTCGACGACGCGTTGCGGGCGCGTCCCCTTTCTGCCATCATCCGGCATCATCGGAATCGCGCGAGCGTGGGCGGGAGTACCCCGAATGGGAACGTTCAGCATCTGGCATTGGCTCGTCGTCCTCGTCGTCGTCTTGGTCCTGTTCGGCGGCGGCGGCAAGCTGTCCCGTCTGATGGGCGATGCGGCGCGCGGCATCACCGCCTTCAAGAAAGGGCTGAAGGAGTCCGACAAGAGCGGCGAGGTCCAGGCGGACGCCGATCCGTCCCCGAAGGAAATCCAGGCCGAGGCCCGCAAGAGCGACGAAGCGGCGAAAGGCTAACACGGCCCCGCAGCGCAGCCGGCCCGCCGGGAGGGGCCGCGCGCAGCGTGCGGGCGCAGGACATGCCCGGCGATGCTTGATATCGGCAGTTGGGAATTCCTGATCGTCATCGTGATCGCCCTGCTGGTCGTCGGTCCCAAGGACCTGCCGGGGCTGGTGCGCACGGTCAGCCAGTGGATCCGCCGGGCGCGCGAGCTGGCGCGGGAGTTCCATTCCGGGCTCGACGACATGGCGCGCGAGGCGGAGCTCGACAAGATCACCGACGCGATGCGCACCGAGCTCGACCCCGACGGCGTCCTGGACGACGTGAAGGGCGACATCGAGCGGTCGATCGAGCCGATGCGAACCGGCATTCTCGATGACGCCGGGAAGCCCGAGACCGGCGAGGCCGCCGAGGCCGGGATGATCGCGGGTGACGCCGAGGGCGAAGCGGCAGGGCCGCCGGCCCCGGGCGGCGGGAACGAGGCGGCGCCGGGCAGGCCGCTCCCCGACCATGGCTGACGACCGGCCGGGCGACGGGGACGCGCTCGACGACAAGACGATGCCGCTGCTCGATCACCTGATCGAGCTGCGCAAGCGTCTGATCTACTGCGTCCTCGGCTTCGTGGTCCTGTTCTTCGGCTGCTTCTTCGTCGCCGAGCACATCTTCGCGTTCCTGGTGAACCCGCTGGCCGACGCGCTCGACTCCAAAGACGGCGGCCGGATGATCTTCACAGCGCTGCACGAGGCCTTCTTCACCTATGTCAAGGTCGCCTTCTTCACCGCCGCCTTCATCGCCTTCCCCCTGTTCTCGATGCAGGTCTGGCTGTTCGTCGCGCCGGGGCTCTACCGCAGCGAGCGGCGGGCCTTCCTGCCGTTCCTGGCAGCGACGCCGATCCTGTTCTGCCTCGGCGGCGCGGTGGTCTATTACGGGGTGATGCCGGTCGCCTGGGAGTTCTTCCTCGACTTCCAGAAGCCCAGCGAGCCCGGCGCGCTGGCGATCGAGGTCGAGCCCAAGGTCGACCAGTATCTGTCGCTGGTGATGCGGCTGATCTTCGCCTTCGGGATCGGCTTCGAGCTCCCGGTCGCGCTGATGCTGCTCGCGCGCGCCGGCATCGTCACCGCCGACGGGCTCGCGTCCAAGAGGCGCTACGCCATCGTCGCCGTATTCGTGGTCGCGGCGGTTCTCACCCCGCCCGACGTGTTCAGCCAGATCGGGCTCGCATTGCCGATCATCCTGCTGTACGAAGCCTCCATCGTCGGCGCGCGGATCATGGAGCGGAAGCGCGCCGAGCGCGAGGCCGCCGAGGACGCGGCGGCCTGACGCGCGGATCCCGGAGCCCTTCTTGTTCGATCTGCGCTGGATCAGAGAGCATGCGGAACGCTTCGACCTCGGCCTGAAGCGGCGGGGGCTGGCGCCGGCGTCGCCGCGCATCCTCGCCCTCGACGCCGAGCGGCGGCGCGTCCAAACCGAGATGCAGGCGCTTCAGACCGCGCGCAACGAGGTCTCGAAGAGGATCGGCAAGGCCCGGCGGGCCGGCGCCGACACCGCCGCGCTCGAGGCGAAGGCCGGGGCGGCGCGGAGCCGCATCCAACGACTCGACGAGGCGCTGAAGCGCGTCGGGAAGGACATCGAAGCGGCGCAGATCGAGCTCCCCAACCTGCCGGCCGACGATGTGCCCGACGGCCCCGACGAGACCGCCAATGTCGAGCTCCGCCGCGTCGGCGACCCGCCCGCGTTCGATTTCCCCGCCAGGGATCATGTCGCGCTCGGGGAAGCGCTGGGGCAGATGGACTTCGCCGCCGCGGCCAAGCTCTCGGGCGCCCGCTTCGTGGTTTTGACCGGCGCGCTCGCGGGGCTGGAGCGCGCGCTCGCCAACTTCATGATCGATCTGCACCGGGACGAGTTCGGCTATCTCGAGGTCAGCCCGCCGGTCCTGGTCCGGTCCTCGGCGCTGGTCGGCACCGGCCAGCTCCCCAAGTTCGGCCAGGATCTGTTCCGGACGACCGGCGAGCACTGGCTGATCCCGACCGCGGAGGTTCCGCTGACCAATCTGGTCGCGGACGAGATCCTCGACGAGGTTGCTCTGCCCCTCCGCTTTGTCGCCCTCACGCCCTGCTTCCGCTCCGAGGCCGGGGCGGCCGGGCGCGACACCCGCGGAATGCTGCGCCAGCACCAGTTCGCCAAGGTGGAGCTGGTCGGCATCGCCCGACCCGAGGAGTCGGAGGCTGAGCACGCGCGGATGACCGGGGCCGCCGAGACCGTGCTCCGGCGTCTGGGGCTGCCCTATCGGGTGGTCCTGCTGTCGGCTGGCGACATGGGATTCGCGGCCCGCAAGACCTACGATCTCGAAGTCTGGCTGCCCGGCCAGGAGCGCTACCGCGAGATCTCGAGCTGCTCGAACTGCGGCGACTTCCAGGCGCGGCGGATGCGGGCGCGCTACCGCCCGGCTGGACGGCGCGGCGGCGCCTTCGTCCACACGTTGAACGGCTCGGGGCTAGCCGTGGGCCGCACCCTCGTCGCGCTGATCGAGAACGGCCAGCAGGCGGATGGCAGCATCCGCGTGCCGGAGGCGCTCCGCCCCTATCTCGGCGGGCAGGCCGTCATCGGAGCCGCCGGTTGAGGCGATGGAGTTCGCGTCGGCGCGTATCCTGGTCACCAACGACGACGGCATCCACGCCCCCGGCCTCGGGGTGCTGGAACGCATCGCGCGGTCTCTCGCCGACGACATCTGGGTAATCGCTTCGGAGGCCGAGCATAGCGGGGCGAGCCATTCGCTGACCCTGACGATGCCGCTCCGCATCCGCCGGACGGGCCGGCGGCGCTTCGCGGTCGGCGGCACCCCCGCCGACTGCGTGCTGCTCGGGGTCAACGAGATACTCGCCGACCGCCGCCCGGATCTGGTGCTGTCCGGGGTCAACGCCGGCGGCAATCTGGGCGAGGACATCGCCTATTCGGGCACCGTCGCCGCGGCGATGGAGGCAACGCTGCTGGGCATCCCGGCGATCGCGCTGAGCCAGGTCCGGCGCGAGGGCCATCCGGTCCGCTGGGCGGCGGCGGCGCGCCACGGCGCCGACATCGTCCGCCGGCTGACCGCCCGTTCCTGGCCGGCCGATGCGATGGTCAACGTCAACTTCCCCGACCGCGCCGACGGCCGGGTCGAGGGGATCGAGGCCGTCCGCACCGGGCGGCGCAAGATCGGCGGCGCGCTCGACCGCGGCGTCGATCCGCGCGGCAACCCGTTCTACTGGATGGGCACGCTCCGCGACGAGGATCCGTCGATCCGCGGCACCGACCTGTTCGCGGTCAACGAGGGCCGCATCGCGGTGACCGCGCTGCGCACCGACCCGACGCATGACGCGGAGACGCGGCGGCTCCGCCGGGCCTTCGAGTGAGCATCGAGGCGGCCCGGGCCCGGCTGCTGGCGGCGCTGCCTCCGAAGGGCGTGACCGACGCGGATGTGCTCCGGGCGATGGCGCGGGTACCGCGCGACCGCTTCCTGCCCGCCGGGCTGCGCGCCCGCGCCTATGACGACTGCGCCCTGCCGATCGGCCACGGCCAGACGATCTCGCAGCCCGCCGTCGTCGGCTACATGACCCAGACACTCGAGCTCGACGACGGCATGCAGGTGTTGGAGATCGGTACCGGGTCGGGATATCAGGCCGCGGTGCTGGCGAAGCTGTGCCGCCGGGTCTGCACGATCGAGCGCTGCCGGCCGCTGCTGCGCGCGGCCAAGGCGCGCTTCGCGGCGCTCGGGCTCGACAACATCGCCGCCCGATGGGGCGACGGTCGCGAGGGCTGGCCCGAGGAGGCGCCGTTCGACCGGATCCTCGTCACCGCCGCGGCCGGCAGTCTGCCCGCCGCCCTCCCCGGCCAGCTCGCCCCGGACGGCATATTGTTGCTACCGCTCGGCGGGTCCGTGCCTGGCCAGGACCTTGTGAAGTGCCGCGAACGGAACGGCTCCATGACCCGCGAAACGCTGTGGCCGGTGCGCTTCGTGCCCCTCCTCGCCGGTCTCGCCCGCGCGGAGGATGACTGAGATGACGGCGCCCCGCCGCCGGCCTCCCCCGATCCCGCGGCTCGCCGCCCTCGCCGCGCTGATCGGCCTCGCCTGCGGCTGCGCCGGGCAGCCGCCGGGCGGTCACCCGCCGCGAAACGATTCCGCCGCTCCCGCACCGTCGGGCGGGACGGTGGTCGTCGAGAAGGGCGATTCGCTCTACCGAATCGCCCGTCGCCACGGCATCTCGATCAGGGAGCTGATCGCGATCAACGATGTCCGGCCGCCGCGCTACGTCATCCATCCCGGCCAGCGCCTGCGCCTGCCCGAACGGCAGACCCACCTCGTCGCCAGGGGCGAGACGCTGCGCGCCGTCTCCGAGCGCTACAGGATCCCGGTCAACCGGCTTGCCCGGACCAACGGCATCGCTGCGCCCTACCGGCTGCGCGAAGGGCAACGGCTGGCGCTCTCGGACCGCCCGCCCGTCGCCGCCGCGGCGCGGCGGCCGCGTGGCCCGCCGCCGCCGCGATCCGCGCGAAGCGCCCGCCCGCCGCCCGCCGCCCTCGCCAAGCCGCCGCCGCGCCGCGCGAGCCGCTTCCTGTGGCCGGTGCGCGGGCCGGTCGCGGTCGGCTTCGGGCCGCGCGGCAAGGGGCTGTACAATGACGGGGTCAACATCCTCGCCCGGCGCGGGACCCCGGTAAAGGCGGCCGAGAACGGCGTCGTCGCCTATGCCGGCAACGAGATCCGGGGCTTCGGCAATCTGCTTCTGGTCAAGCATGCCGGCGGCTGGATGAGTGCCTACGCCCACAACCAGACGCTACTGGTGCGCGCCGGCCAGACGGTACGGCGCGGCGAGCCGATCTCGCGGGTCGGCAGCAGCGGCAGCGTCCAGCGCCCGCAGCTCCATTTCGAACTCCGCCGCCGCGGCCGGGTGGTCGATCCGCTGCGCTATCTCGCGCGGCCGCAGCGCGTCAGCCGGTCGGCTCCAGCCGTTTCCCCAGCCGCCCGGCCAGATCCTGGATGAACTGCCAGGCGACCCGGCCAGAGCGGGCACCGCGTGCGATCGACCATTCGTTGGCCTCGGCACGCAGCCGATCGGGGTCGACCTCCAGCCCGAAATGCGCCGCATAGCCGGCGGCGATCCGGAAATAGGTGTTCTGGTCGCAGCCATGGAAACCGAGCCAGAGGCCGAACCGGTCCGACAGCGACACCTTCTCCTCGACCGCCTCGGCCGGGTTGATCGCCGTCGACCGCTCGTTCTCGATCATGTCGCGCGGCATCAGATGGCGCCGGTTCGACGTGGCGTAGAAGAGGGTGTTGGCGGGCCGGCCCTCGATCCCGCCCTCAAGCAGCGCCTTGAGCGATTTGAAGCTCGTGTCCTCGGCCTCGAAGGAAAGGTCGTCGCAGAAAAGGAGGAAGCGCCGTTCCCGCCCGCGCAGCCGCCCGAGCAGGACCGGCAGGGTGGCGAGGTCCTCGCGGTGGATCTCGATCAGCCCCAGCCGGCCGCCGGTCTCGCTGCTGACCCTGCCGTGCACCGCCTTGATCAACGAACTCTTGCCCATGCCGCGGGCGCCCCAGAGCAGGGCGTTGTTGGCCGGCAGCCCATCGGCGAAGCGCCGCGTGTTGGCGAGCAGCGTCTCGCAAGCGCGGTCGATCCCGACCAGTAGATCGAGGTCGAGGCGGTTGACCCGGGCGACCGGGACCAGCCGGTCGTCCTCGGCGCGCCAGACGAAGGCGTCCGCGGCGTCGAGGTCGGGCTCGGCCTCCGGGACCGGCGCCGCCCGGTCGAGCGCATCGGCGATGCGCCGGAGCAGCGCCGCGGTCTCCCCATCCATCATCCGGCGATCCTCGACAACGCCTCGGTCGAGGTCAACGGGGCGCGGTTGCGCAGGACCGGCGGTCGGCTATAGTCCGATCCGCCCTGCCGGACCGGCCAGAGGAGGATCGAACCATGCTCGTATCTCCAGCATTCGCGCAGGATGCGGGAGGAGGGCTGGGCGGCATCGAGCCGCTGATCCCGCTGGTCCTGATCTTCGTGGTCTTCTACTTCCTGCTCATCCGCCCGCAGCAGAAGAAGGCTAAGGCGCATCGCCAGATGATCGGCGAGCTCAGGCGCGGCGACCGTATCGTCACCTCTGGAGGGCTGATCGGCCAGATCCAGCGCGTCCTCGGCGACAGCGAGCTCCTGGTCGAGATCGCCGACGGGGTCCGGGTGCGGATCAGGCGCTCGATGATCGCCGAGCTGGTGAGCAAGCCCGAGCCCAGGCGGGCGCGCGACGACCGCGACGATGACGACGAGGAGGAGGAGGAAGAACGGCCGCGCCGGAGCCGGCGCAAGGCGGCACGGGCGCGCGCCGAGCCCGAGGATCGGGGCGAGCCGGACGATCCGGTCGAGGAGGACGATGCCGACGGTCCCGAAGATTCCGACGATGCTGATCGGGACCGCCCCAGGCCCCGGCGCCAGCGCGGCTGAGCCTCCGCCCGGCGGCGTTCCGACTCATGATCCATTTCACCAGGTGGAAGATCGCTCTGATCGCCGCGGTCTGCGCGTTCGGCCTGCTCTACGCGGCCCCCAACCTGGTCGACGAGAGCCTGCTCGAAGGGGTCCCGGACGGGCTACCCAACAAGCAGATCAGCCTCGGGCTCGATCTCCAGGGCGGCTCGCATCTGCTGCTCGAGGTCGAGGTCGATACGGTCATCAAAGAACGGCTGACGGCGCTGGTCGATTCGGCGCGGGTCGAGCTCCGACGCGCCCGGATCGGCTATCGCGGCCTCGGCGTGCGCGGCGACGGCATCACCTTCCTGCTGCGCGATCCCGGACAGGCGGGCGAAGCGCGGGCCATCCTCCGGCGGATCGAGCCCCAGGCGGAGCTCGACGAGGACGGCGACCGGCTGTCGCTGGTGCTGACCGAGCAGGCGCTGCGTGAACGGCGAAGCGCCGCGGTCTCCCAGTCGATCGAGATCGTCCGCCGGCGGATCGACGAGACCGGCGTGCGCGAACCGACGATCCAGCGCCAGGGCGCCGACCGTATCCTGGTGCAGCTCCCCGGCGTCAAGGACCCCGAGCGCATCAAGCGCCTCCTCGGCAAGACGGCGAAGATGCAGTTCCGGCTGGTCGACCAGTCGATGTCGCCCCGCCAGGCCCGGCTCGGCCGGCCGCCGCCGGGCTCGGAAGTGCTCGAAGCGGACAACGAGCGCGACGCCGACGGCGTGCCCCGCCTCTACTTGGTGCGCAAGCGGGTGATGGTCGGCGGCGAGATGCTGGTCGACGCCCAGCCAACGGTGCAGGACGCCCAGCCGGTGGTGAGCTTCCGCTTCGATGCCGTCGGCGCCCGGCGTTTCGGCGATGCCACGAAGCGCAATGTCGGGCGGCCTTTCGCCATCATCCTCGACGGCAGGGTGATCAGCGCGCCGGTGATCCGCGAGCCGATCCTCGGCGGCTCCGGCATCATCACCGGCGGCTTCACGGTGCAGTCGGCGCGCGACCTCGCGCTGCTGCTGCGCGCCGGCGCCCTGCCGGCGCCGCTGACGGTGCTCGAGGAGCGCACCGTCGGGCCAGGGCTCGGCGCCGACTCGATCCGCGCCGGCAAGATCGCGAGCGTGCTCGCGGTCGCCTTCGTGATCCTGTTCATGGCCGGGAGCTACGGCCTGTTCGGCCTGATGGCGGATGTGGCGCTGATCCTGAACATGATCCTGATCGCCGCGGTGCTGTCGCTGCTCCAGGCCACGCTGACGCTGCCGGGGATCGCCGGGATCGTGCTGACGATCGGCATGGCGGTGGACGCGAACGTGCTGATCTTCGAACGAATACGCGAGGAGCAGCGCAACGGGCGAACGCCGATCTCGGCGATCGAGGCCGGCTACCGGCGCGCGATCACCACGATTGTCGACGCCAACCTGACGACCTTCATTGCCGCGGCGCTGCTGTTCCAATTCGGTTCCGGGCCGATCAAGGGTTTCGCAGTGACGCTGGCGATCGGGCTGCTGACCTCGATGTTTACCGCGATGATGGTCACCCGGCTGATGGTCGCGACATGGCTGCGCCGCCGGCGCCCGCAGCGACTGCCGATCTGAGCGGCGCCGGCATGCGTCTCGTCAGCTTCATTCCGGTCGGCACCCGCATCGACTTCATGCGCCGGCGCAAGATCGCCGGTGGGGCGTCGCTGGTCCTCGCGGCGCTGTCGATCGTCCTGTTCCTGGTCCAGGGACTGAATTACGGGATCGACTTCCGGGGCGGCATCCTGCTCGAGGTCCGCACCCCGGGCGCTGCCGACATGGCGGCGCTGCGCGGCGATCTGTCCGGGCTCGGGCTGGGCGAGATCGAGCTGCAGGAGTTCGGGCGCGAGACCGACGTGCTGATCCGCATCGAGAAGCAGCCGGGCGGCGAGACAGCGCAGCTCGAGGCCGTAGAGGCGGTCAAGGCGTCCCTCGGCGGCGGCGTCGACTACCGCCGGGTGGAGTTCGTGGGGCCCAAGGTCGGCGACGAATTGATCGAGGCCGGGGTGACCGCGGTGCTGCTCGCACTCGCAGCGATGCTGATCTATATCTGGTTCCGCTTCGAATGGCAGTTCGGCGTCGGCGCGGTCGCCGCGCTGCTCCACGATGTGGTGCTCACGATCGGCGTCTTCGCGCTGCTCGGGCTCGAGTTCAACCTCTCGACCGTGGCGGCGATCCTGACCATCGCCGGCTACTCGATCAACGACACCGTGGTCGTCTACGACCGGGTGCGCGAGAACCTCCGCAAATACAAGACCATGCCGCTGGTCGATCTGTTCAATCTCAGCGTCAACGAGACCCTGTCGCGGACGATCCTGACGAGCCTGACGACGCTTCTGGCGCTGTTCGCCCTGTTCTTCTTCGGCGGCCAGGTCATAAAGGGGTTCAGCTTCGCGATGATCTGGGGCGTGGTCATCGGCACCTATTCGTCGATCTGGATCGCGGTCCCGCTGCTGATCTACATGCGGCTCAACCGCGGCGGAATGATTATCGAGGAGACCGGCGAAGAGGCGTCCGGCGGCGGTTGAGGCCGATCGAGGACACCGTGGCCGCCGAAAGCGCCCGCATGTCGTCGGTGTCGAGTTTCAGAATCGGTCCGAACAGGAGACAGCCCGCGAGACCGCTATGGCGATCGAGGCGTTCGCCATTATCATCTCGTGAGATCGTCCCCGCCCGTGCCGCGCTCTCGCTGCGGCGTACGCCCGGCGGCAGGACGACCTCCCCGCCAAGGCTCGTCCTCGCGGACATACCGGATGGTTTTCAGATTCGTGCATACGGCGGACTGGCAGCTGGGCAAGCAGTTCGCCTTCATTCCGGGCGATGCCGGCGCCGCGCTGCGCAACCGGCGTATCGAGACGGTCAAGGCGATCGGCAGGTTGGCGGCCAAGCGAAGCGCAAATGCGGTGCTGGTGGCCGGCGACGCCTTCGACGCCAATGCCGTCGCCGACCGCACGCTGATCCGGATGCTGGAAGCGCTGAAGACGTTTTCCGGCGACTGGGTGTTCATTCCGGGCAATCACGATGCGGCGCTGGCCGACTCGGTCTGGACGCGTTTATGTCATCGGAAACCGCCCACCAACGTGCATCTCGCCGTCGAGCCCGAACGGCCGCTGCCGCTCGCCGGCGGGCAGGCCGTGGTGCTGCCGGCGGTGTTGCAGAGACGCCATGAGATCGACGACCTCACGGCTTGGTTCGACCGCGCGGAGACGTCGGATGGCGCCATGCGAATCGGGCTGGCGCACGGGTCGGTGCCGGAGTTTCTTCCCGACTCTTCTGGCACACCGAACCCGGTCGCCGCCGGGCGCGCCGATGCCGCAGGGCTCGACTATCTGGCGCTCGGAGACTGGCATGGGACCCTCGGCATAAACGACCGCACTTGGTATTCCGGCACGCCGGAGGCCGACGGCTTCGCCTCCGGCAATCCCGGCAATGCACTGGTGGTGACGCTCCGCGAGCCGGGCGCCCCACCCGAAATCGAGACGGTCCCGACCGGACATTTCACTTGGCGGTCCGAGGCCGCGGAGGTCCGCGGCGGCGGCGACATCGAGGCGCTCGACCGCAAGATCGCCGAGCTGGCCCCGGAGCCGGAACGATGCCTGCTTCGGCTCACGCTCTCGGGCACGGTCGATCTGGCGACCCGTGCAAGGCTCCGCGACCGCCTCGAACGCCGGGGCGCGTTGCTCCACTATCTCGATGTCCGCCAAGACGGCCTGCTGGACGAGCCCAGCGACGACGACCTGGACCACATAGACAAGGGCGGATTCGTGCGCACCGCCATGGAACGCCTGCGGAGCCGGGCGAGCGACGAGGCCGACCCTGACCGCGCCGTCGCCGCGATGGCGCTGGCCCGCCTCTACGAAACCCATGTCGGAACGGGGGGATAGGCAGCGGTGCGGATAGACCGGTTCGCCGTCCGCGGCTTCCGCAAGCTCGCCGAGGGCGTGGCTGTCGAGGGTCTTGAGGCCGGCATCACCGTCATCGTCGGCGACAATGAGGAAGGCAAGTCCACGCTGCTGAAGGCGCTCCAGAGCGCGTTCTTCGACCGGCACAACCTGACCGGCCAGGGCGTCGAGCAGATGATGCCGTTCGGTGCGCGCGGCATGCGCCCGCGCATCGAGGTGGATTTCGAGCTCGCGCAGACGGGCTATCGGTTGGAAAAGGCGTTCGGGCGGAATCCGGAGGCGTTGCTGGAAGGCGGCGGCAGTCGATGGGCGGGGGAGGCAGCGGAGGGCAGGCTCCTTGACCTGCTCGGTTTCTCCCGCCCGGGGCGCGGCGCTGCCGGCGAGGCGCACAGAGGCCTCGCCGGCCTTCTCTGGGTCGAGCAGGGCCGCGCCTTTCAGCCGCTCGGCATGAACGCGGACAGCCAGACAGTCCTGAGGGAAGCCATAGAGGGCGAAGTCGGGCAGGTGCTCGGCGGCGAGCGCGGCCGCCGATTGCTGGACCTCGTGGAGAAACGCGCGAGCGACTACTACACCCGAACCGGCCGCGAACGCGATGCGTTGAAAGGCCCCCGCGAGCGCGCGCGGGCGATCGAGGAGGAATGCGCGGCGCTCGAAGCCGGACTCCGGTCCTATGACGACAGGGTGAAACGGCTTGGGCAGTTGCGGGAAGGCCTCGCGCGCTACAGGCGGGGCGGCTCGCTCGCCAAGGCGCAGGAGGAAGCCGAAAAGGCCGAGGCCGCGCTTCGCAGCCTCGAAGCAGTCGAGGGGCGGCTCGAAACCGCAAGGGCGCGAATGGAGCAGGCCCGAAGCGCTTGGCAGACGGTCAAGGACGCTCGGAAGAGAAGAAGAGCGCTGATCGAAACGGTGGGGACGGCCATCCGGCAAGCCGGCGAGGCGGCCGCCGCCCTGGAGGAGCTGGAGCCGGAGTATCGCGATGCCCAACTCAGGCTGACGGAGGCGGAGAGCGAGCTCGCCGCACTCAATGGGAGACGCGAAGAGGCGAACGCCCTCTGGATCGGGGCGCGCCGCACGCGCGAGCGGGCCGAACTCGCAGCCGGCCTGCATGCGCTCGACGAACGGCTGAAGCAGGCGGAATCGCTGGCGGAGCGGATCGATCGGGATCGACAGGCGCTCGCCGCCAGTCCGGTAAACGAGGATGCTGTCGCCAAGTTGCGGAAAATGCGCTCGGAGCAGATAGGTCTGGAAGCTGCGCTTGGAGCGGCTGCGGCTACGCTCGTTTTTTCCCCGGAGGACGGGCGAAGCGTGTCGCTGGACGGACGGCCCGTCGATATGAACGGGCCTGTGCGCGTCACCGAGAACAGCATCTTCCATCTCCAGGATTTCGGAAGGCTGGAAGTCCGCCCCGGCGAACGGGACGTCGCGAGGTTGCGCGCCGACCTGTCCGAACTGGAGAGCCGGCTGCGCGACGCGCTTCGCCGCTTGGATGTGGTCGATCTGGCGGGCGCCGAAACCGCCTTGCGCGCGAAACAGGACTTGCAGGCGAAACGGGGAAATCTGCAGGGCGAACTCAGGGGCGTGGCGCCGGACGGTCTCCAAGCGCTTCGAGACACCGTGGGAGAACGGCGGGCGCGCCTGGCAGCGCTGGCGGGGCGGGATGGGGAGGACGCGCAAGATGCCGAAACTGCGCGGTCCGGCGAGCGGGCGGCGCTTCGCGACCGGGAGGAAGCGGAACATGCCGCCGAGCTGACGATGCGGGAGCGGGACGAGGCGCGCAAGCTGCACGAGCGTCTGCGGGAAGGTCGCATAAAGGCGGAGGCAGCACGCCGGCAGAAGGCGGAGACCGCGGCGGAACGCCGGTTCGCGCTGGAAGAGGCGCGGAGAGAGTCGACCGACAACGGGTTGGCGGAGCGCGGCGCAGCGGCGGCGCGGACGCTGACGGAGAGGCGCGCGCGGTATGAAGCGGTGCTGGCGGAACGCGACGCCATGCACCCGGAGGCGCTGCGCATCGAGCAGGATCGCGCGGAAGACGCCCATCGCCGGCTGCGGACGCGGATCGAGGACGATGAGCGCGCCGAACGCGACCTTGCGGTCGAACTGCGCACGATGGGCCAACAGGGTCTGGCGGAGGAACTGAACCGTAAGAGGGGCGAACGCGAGATCGCCTTGAGCGACCTGACGCGGGTCGAGGCGGACGCGAAGGCCTGGAAACTGTTGCTCGAAACGCTGCGCCAGGCGGAGCGGGAGGCGAAGGAGACCTTTCTCGGGCCGGTGCGAGAGCGTTTGCGACCCTATCTGCGAATGCTTTTCCCGGAGACGGAATTGCGGCTGAGCGAGGACGATCTGGAAATCGTCTCGCTGAGCCGCGGCGGGATCGAGGAGCCCTTCGCCGCGCTCAGCATCGGCGCGCGCGAGCAGATCGCCGTGCTGACCCGCCTGGCGCTGGCCGACCTGTTGCGAGAGAAAGGACGGCCGGTCGCGCTCATTCTCGACGACCCTCTGGTCAACAGCGACGACGAACGCTTCAGGCGCATGGAGCGCGCGTTGAGGAAGGCGGCAGCGTCCCTCCAGATCGTGATCCTGACCTGTCACGAGGCCCGTTACGAAACGCTCGGCGCGAAGATCATCCGCCTGGCGGACTGCCGGACGGGAGGGTAGCGGCGCGGCCGAATCGATGAGGTATCCGCCGGACGGTGACCGAGTTCGGACAGATACGAGACGCGGAGCGTGGCGAAGCGACGCGCGGATGCAACGCCCTCAAGCGAGCGCGGACCGCGCCGCGGTCGGGCAACCGCCAGGGGCCGTCAGAGAGCGCCAAGAGCCCCCGGAGCCTCGATCGGGGCGCCCTGCTGCAAGGGTGTCGATTGTTGGCTGAGGGAGCCAACATAAATTCCAACGGCTTGTAGAACATTGTAATTACGAAGAAACTTCGGCACGAATCGCAGGAAATCCACTTGATCGAAGTTTGGAGAACGCGTCATTCGGACACGCTCAACAAGTCGACGCTTATGCCAGGGCGCGAAGGGCCGCGAGGCCGACCGGGGTTCCGCCGCGCGCCGCGGCCGTCTCATCCAATATCTCCCAGGCGTAGAGGGCCGAGGCGCTGTCGCCGAGGAGGTGAAGGACGGGGACGCCGCCCCGGTCGCGGCGGATCGCGATCATGTTGAGTCCGGCGGCCGAAATCTGAGCGGCGGCGCAATCCTCGAAGGCGCGCTCGGAGAGATCGACCGCGCAGAGGGCGGCCATCGCCGCGGGGCCGCCCGCGCCGGCGAGCGCAAAATGGAAGCTCGCCGCCTGGCGAGGCACCGGGTGGCAACGAGGCGGGTCCTCCGCCGCATGGGCGGCGGCGAGCCGGGCACAGAGCCCGTCTCCGGCTTCGAGCGCGCCGAGGATCAACGCCTCGCCCGGACCCAACCGCAGCGCCAGCGCGCCCCCCGGCTGCGCATCGGCGCGGTTGTCGCGCCCGAGCCCCGCGATCCCCTGGGCGGTGAGCCAGGCGAGGGTCGCCAGCCCCCGGAAGCCGGCACGCGGGAGCGGGGACAGGTCGCAGAGCCCGAGCCGGCGGGCGCGCGCGGCCTCGCCCTCGGGGTCGCCGAAATCCCGCGCGGACGCGGCGCCGCCGACAACGGCGAACCGGGCGCCGGCAGCGCGGAGCCGGCGCCAGACGAAGCTCCGGCGCGGGAAGTCCTCGGGCGACGCTTCCATGCTCAGAGCGCCTGGCGCAGGTTGTCGGGGTCGTAGAAGGGGAGCGACGCGGTTTCGGCTTCCGCCGGTGTCCCGTCGGCGCGGCGGATCTCGAACCGGGTGCCCGGCACCGCATCCGCGGGCGGCAGGAAAGCGAGTCCGATCGCCCGGCCGAGGCTGGGCGAAGCCATCGCCGAGGTCACCCGCCCGGCGATCGCGCCCCCCCGGATCGCCAGACAGCCCTCCTCGGGCGGCGGCGCTTGCCCGTCGCGCAGCCTGAAACCGGCGAGCCTCTGCCTTGGCGGCTCCCGACCGCGGATCGCGAGCGCGCGACCGCCGACGAAGAAGGGCTTGCCGGCGGCGACCGCCCAGTCCAGCCCCGCCTCCGCTGGGGTGGTCAGCCCGTCGGTGTCCTGGCCGACGACGACATGCCCCTTCTCGAGCCGCAGCAGCCGCTGCGCCTCGACCCCGAAGGGCCGGATCCCCTCGCTCGCGCCGGCGGCGGCCAACGCGTCCCAGAGCGCCTCGCCGCTCTCCGCCGGGGCGTGGATCTCGTAGCCCAGCTCGCCGACGAAGCCGACGCGGAGCAGCCGCGCCGGGATGCCCGCAACCCGGCCGCGCCGCACCCCGAGATAGGGAAAGGCCGCGGGTGCGAGATCGACGCCCTCGACCAAGGGCACGAGCACGGCGCGGGCGCGCGGCCCGGCGATGTTGATCCCGCACCAGGCGGCGGTCGCGTTGGCGATGTCGACGTCGAGCCGCCACTGGGCGTTGTACCAGAGCATCTCCCGCCACAGCGCCTCGACGCCGCCCGTGGTCGCGGTCACGTAGAAATGCGTGTCGGAGAACCGGCAGGCGACCCCGTCGTCGACGATCCCGCCATCCGCGCCGCAGGCCAGCGCATAGCGTAGCCGCCCGACCGGCTGGCGGCGATGGGCGGAGACGTAGATCCGCTCCAGGAACGCGGCCGCGTCCGTTCCCCGGACCTCGATCCCGCCGAGCGTCGAGACGTCGATCAGCCCGACCGCCTCGCGCACATTGCGCGCCTCGGCGGCGACCGCCCGACCGCGCTCGGCGACGACGCCGTAGAAGGCGGGGCGCGCCCAGGCGCCGGCGAGCATCATCTCCGCCCCCGCCTCGATATGGCGATCATGCATCGCGGTGCGGCGGAGCGGGTGGAAACCGCGCCCGGCAAGCGCCCCGAGCGGAACACCGAAGACCGGCGGCCGGGTCGTCGTTGTGCCCATCTCGCGCGGGCCGCGCCCGGTCGCACAGGCGGCGATGCGCAGCCCGGCAAGCGCCGAATGCCGCCCCTGGGACGGCCCCATCCCGAGCGTCGAAAATCGCTTCAGGAGCTCGATCTCGTCGTAGCCCTCGGCGGCCGCGTCGACGATGTCGCGGATCTGGAGGTCCTCGTCGAAATCGACGAACTCCCTGCCCTCGCGATGCGGGACGATGGGCGCCGCCCAGAGGCGCGCGGGCGCAGGGTCGGGTGGCGGCGGCGGTTCCGGGCCGGTCCCGAAGCCGAGCGCCGCCGCAGCCGCCCGGCCGGCGCGACGCCCTTCGGCGATAGCCGAAGCGAGGCCGCGGGTGCCGCGGACTGCGCCGGCGACCAGCACCCCGTCGGGCAGCCCCTCGACCGCGAAGCCCGACCCCTCCGGGTCGGGGACGAGCCGCGCGCCGGCATGGCAGGCGAGCTGGGCCGCCGGGACATGGCCTCCGCTCACGCAGATCAGATCGCAGGCGATCTCCGTCTCCGGTGGCCCGAACCGCCCGGGACCCAGGATTCTCGCCGGCCGTACCGCACGCAGCCCGCCGCGCCCGGCGACCGCCTCGGCAACGACCCGGCCGGCCATGATCGCCACCCCGCGCGCAGCGAGCGCCGCCGCCTCGCGCGGGGGCGGGGGTGCGCCGCCAAGATCGATCAGGGCGGCAACCGCGATCCCGGCCTCGATCAGGTCCCAGGCGGCGGCGGCACCGTTCTCGCCGGGGGCGGCGACCACCGCCCGCCGCCCCGGCGCGACCGCGTAGAACCGGATCAGCCGCCGCGCCGCGTCGCACAGCATGACTCCCGGCAGGTCGTTGTTGCGGAAGACCGCCGGCTGCTCGACCGTGCCGGTCGCGAGCACCACCCGCCCGGCCCTGACCCGGCGGAGCCGCCGGCCGCCGAGGACGGCGAGCCAGTTGTCGGCGTAGAGCCCGACGCAGGCGGCGCCGGCCATGCGCAGGACCGGGCCGCCCCGGAGCCCGTCGACGAGCGCGGCAAGCCGGCCGCGGTCGCGCGCATGGGCGAGCGCCCCGCCCGGTGCCGGCCGGTCGTCGACCAGCAGCACCCGCGCACCCACAGCCGCGGCCGCCGCGGCCGCCGCGAGCCCCGCCGGCCCGGCGCCGATCACGGCCACGTCGCAGAACTCGTGCGTGCCGTCCCAGACGCCGCGCCCTGCCGAGATGTCGACCGCGCCGAGCCCGGCGCGAGCACGGATGCGCCTCTCCCAGAAGCGCCAGGCGCCGCGCGGCCGGTAGAACGCCTTGTAGTAGAAGCCGACCGGCAGGAAGCGGGCGAAGCGTTCGATCCAAGCGCCGCGATCACGCGCCAGCGCGCCGTCATAGTTCTGGCCCCGCACCTCCATCCCGTCCTCGACCGGGCGGAGATCGGCGGGGACGTTGGGCTCGCCCGGAAGCTGGACCAGCGCGTTGGCGTCGCCGCCGCTCATCGACAGGATGCCGCGCGGTCGGCGGTACTTGAAGGAGCGCGAAAGCAGGCGGACCCCGTTGGCGGCAAGCGCGCTCGCAATCGTGTCGCCGGCGAGCCCGTCATAGCCCCGCCCCTCGAAGGTGAACCGCAATTTTCGGCCGCGGTCGATCCGGATGCCGATGCCCGGCATGTCGGCGAGGCGGAAGGAAGCGGTACTCACCGCCGGTCCCGCACCGCGCCGGGGTCGGGGAAGCGCAAGATCTCGTCGGTCCTCGTGTCGCGTTCGGCGACGAACCAGCTGCCGCAGGGCAAATGGAACCACCATTCACGGACCACGCCCATCCGGTCCTCCGGCTTGAAGACCCAGGCCGCCCAGTCGAGATCGGTGCCGGGGTCGGGCATATCCCGGACTTCGCCGCCATGGACGAATTCCGAGATATTGCGCGGACCGTCGAGCGGGCAGCGCATGATCTTCATCGCCCGTTCAATGCCCGACCGAGGCGGCGCCGCGCTCGCCTATCTGGCAGAAGCGGTCGAACCGGTCGAGGGAGAAGGGGCGGATCGGGTCGGGGATCCGCCCGGTCGCGACCGCCTCGGCCATGCGCTTGCCGGCGGCCGGCGTTGCCTTGAAGCCCCAGGTTCCCCAGCCGGCGTCGATATAGTAGCCGTCGAGGGGCGTCGCCCCCATCACCGGGCTGAAATCGGGGGTCATGTCGGCGAGCCCGGCCCATTGGCGGAGCACCCGGACCTCGGCGAGGAAGGGGAAGAGCTCGAGCAGGGCGTCCGCCGTCTGCTCCAGAAAGGGAAGCGTGCTCCGCTGGGCGTGCAGCGGGTAGGGGTCGGTCGCCCCGCCGATCACCAGCTCGCCGCGCGGGGTCTGCGAGACATAGACGTGGAGTCCGGCCGAGACGACGATCGGATCCAGGAAGGGCTTGAGCGGCTCGGTGACGCAGGCCTGGAGCGGCACGGTCCGGATCGGCAAGCGGAGCCCCGCCATGCGGGCGACGGCGCTGCTCGACCCGGCGACGGCCTGGAGGACGCGCTCGCAGGCGATCCGGCCGCGCGCGGTCTCCACCCCGACCACCCGCCCGCCGCGCCTCAGGATGCCGGTGACCTCGGTCCTCTGGTGGATCTCGACGCCGCGCCGCGCCGCCGCGACCGCATAGCCCCAAGCGACCGCGTCGTGGCGGGCGATCGCCCCCGGCCGGTGATGGAGCGCCCCGAGAATCGGGAAGCGCGCCGCCTCATCGATGCGGAGCGGCGGGCAGATCTCGCGGAGCGCGTCCGGGTCGACGACCTCGGAATCGATGCCGAGATGCTTGTTGACCTCCGCCCGCCAGCGCATCGTGCGCAGCGCTGCGTCGCTGTGGGCGAGCGTCAGATGGCCACGCTCACCATACATGATGTTGAAGCCGAGCTCGCCCGACAACGATCGGAAGAGACGGCGCGACTCATCGTAGAAGGCCGCGCCCTCCGGGGTGAGATAGTTGGAGCGGACGATCGCGGTGTTGCGCGCGGTGTTGCCGCCTCCGAGCCAGCCCTTTTCGAGCACCGCGACATCGGTGATCCCGTGGTCGCGGGCGAGATAATAGGCGGCCGCGAGCCCATGCCCGCCGGCGCCGATGACCACCACCTCATAGCCGGGCCCGAGGGGGTGCGGCGCCGGCAGCGCGCGCGGCGGCGGGCGGCGGCCGCGCAGCGCGTGACGGATCAGCCCCAACGGCATCGGCGGCGGGCGCTCAGACGTCGAGCGTGTGGTCGAGTTCCCACTGGGAGAGCGCCGCCGCGTAGCGCCGCCATTCGCCGAGCTTGAGCTTGACGTAGCTGGCAACGAAGGCGGCGCCGAGCCCGGCACGCGCCACCCGGCTCCGTTCCAGCAGCCGGAGCGCGTCGAGCAGGTTGGCCGGAAGCCGGCGGATGCGGCGCAGCCGGGTCCCTTCGCTATACATGTCGATGTCGAGCCGCTTGCCGGGGTCGCGCCGGTTCTCGATCCCGTCCAGCCCGGCCGCCAGGACGCCCGCCTGCAGCAGATAGGGGTTGGCGGCCCCGTCCATGAGCCGCAGCTCGAATCGCCCCGGCTCGGGGATGCGCACCATATGGGTACGGTTGTTGCCCGAATAGCTGATCGCGTTGGGCGACCAGGTCGCGCCCGACAGAGTCGCCGGCGCGTCAAGCCGCTTGTAGCTGTTGACCGTCGGGTTGAACAGCGCGCACATGGAGTCGGCCGAATGGAGGATGCCGCCGAGAAAGGCGTAGGCGAGCGGCGCGAGTCCGAGCGCCCCGGCGGCGTCGTGGAACAGGTTCGCGGTCCCCGCCGCGTCCCACAGCGAGACGTGGCAGTGGCAGCCGTTGCCGGTCAGGTTCGCGAACGGCTTGGGCATGAAGGTCGCGCGGTACCCGTGGCGCTCGGCGACGGTCTTGACCATGAACTTGAAGAACACGTGGCGGTCGGCCGTCCTCAGGCAGTCGTCATACTCCCAGTTCATCTCGAACTGGCCGTTGGCGTCCTCATGGTCGTTCTGATAGGGGTTCCAGCCGAGCCCGATCATGGCGTCGCAGATCTCGCTGATAACCTCGTAGCGGCGCATCAGCGCAGCCTGATCGTAGCAGGGCTTCTTCTGGGTGTCGCGGGCGTCCGACGGGGTCATGGCGCCGCCGTCGAGCAGGAAGAACTCGCATTCGACGCCGGTCTTCATTCGCCAGCCACGGCCAGCGGCACGCGCGATCTGTCGCTTCAGGACCGTCCGCGGCGCTGCCTCGATTTCGGCGCCGTCCATCCACAGATCGGAGGCGAGCCAGCCGACCTCGCGGTTCCAGGGCAGGCGGACAAGGCTGTCCGAGTCGGGGATCGCGAACATGTCGGGGTCGGCGGGGGTCATGTCGAGCCAGGCTGCGAACCCGGCGAACCCGGCGCCGTCCCGCTGCATGTCGCCGATCGCGCGCGCCGGCACCAGCTTGGAGCGAAGCACGCCGAACAGATCGACGAAGCTGATCAGGAAGTAGCGTATCCCCTCGTCCCTGGCGAGGCTCGCGAGATCGATGGTCATTCTCCCCCCCCCTTCCGGGCTCTACCCGCCACCGCGCCCGGGTATCCAGTCGGTGCCGGCCAGCGGCACGCCGGCCATCGCCGCCGCCTCGACGGTGAGCGCCGCGAGATCCTCGGGCTCGAGATTGTGCACGTGGCTCTTGCCGCAGGCGCGGGCGACGGTCTGCAGTTCGAGCACCATCGCGGTCAGATAGTTGCGCAGCCGTCGCCCGCCGCGCTCGGGGTCGAGCCGCGCCTCGAGCGCGGCATCCTGGGTGGCGACGCCGACCGGGCAGAGGCCGGTATGGCAGTGATGGCAGAAGCCGGGCTCGGTGCCGAGCGCCCGGTAGTCCTCGACATGGACCGGCCGGTTGCAGCCGAGCGCGACCATCGCCGCGGTGCCGATCGAGACCGCGTCGGCGCCCATGGCCAGCGCCTTGGCGGCGTCGGCGCCGCTACGGATGCCGCCGGAGACAACGAGTTGGACGCGGCGATGCATGTCGAGCGCCTCGAGGGCCTCGACCGCGCGCCGCAGCGCCGGCAAAGTGGGGATGCCGACATGCTCGATGAACACGTCCTGGGTCGCCGCGGTGCCGCCCTGCATTCCGTCGAGCACGATCACGTCCGCCCCCGCCTTCACCGCGAGCGGCACGTCGTATTCCGGCCTGGAAGCGCCGATCTTGACGTAGATCGGAATTCGCCAATCGGTAATCTCGCGCAACTCCCCGATCTTGATCGCCAAGTCGTCCGGGCCCGTCCAATCCGGGTGTCGGCAGGCGCTGCGCTGGTCGATCCCCTCCGGCAGGTCGCGCATGGCGGCGACCCGCGCGGTGATCTTGCGTCCGAGCAGCATGCCGCCGCCGCCCGGCTTGGCGCCCTGGCCGACGACGATCTCGACCGCGTCGGCGCGCCGCAGATCGTCGGGGTCGAGCCCGTAGCGCGACGGCAGCACTTGGTAGACCAAGGTCTCGGAAGCGCGGCGCTCCTCCTCGGTCATGCCGCCGTCGCCGGTGGTCGAGCTCGTGCCCATGGCGGTGCAGGCACGCCCGATCGCCTCCTTGGCGTTGGCGCCGAGCGCGCCGAAGCTCATCCCGGCGACGGTGATCGGGATCTTGAGGGCGACCGGCTTCGCGGCGAAACGATCGCCGAGCACGACATCGGTGGCGCAGCGCTCGCGATACCCCTCGAGCGGGTAGCGCGACATCGAGGCCCCGAGGAACACGAGGTCGTCGAAGCTGGGCAGGGCGCGCTTGGCGCCGAACCCGCGGATCCCGTAGACGCCCTGGTCGGCGGCGCGGTGGATCTCGGCGAGGACATGGCCCGGAAAGGTGGCGGAGGGACGCAGCGCCCGGCGGTCCGCGTCCATCAATAGACGTCCGCATTGTCGACGCGGAAGCGATAGAGCCGCCGCGCCGAACCGAAACGGCGGAAGCGGTCCGCGTCGGCGGTGATACCGGCGCGGGCGAGGAGTGCCCCGACCCGTTGGCGGTCCGCCGGCGCCATCTCCTTCTCGACGCAGTCCGCGCCCAGCCGGCCGACCGCGCCGCCGACATAGACGGCCGCCTCGAATATTGAATCGCCCAGATCGTCGCCGGCGTCGCCGCACACGACCAGCGTTCCGGACTGGGCCATGAAGGCGCTCATCGGGCCGATCGCCCCGCCGACGACGATATCGATTCCCTTCATCGAGATGCCGCAGCGCGGCCCGCAATCGCCCTCGACAACCAGCAGCCCTCCCCGCCCCGAGGCACCGGCGCATTGCGAGGCATTGCCGCGCACCCGGACGCTGCCCGACATCATGTTCTCCGCCACCCCGGTCCCGCAATGGCCGTTGACGACCAGAGAGGCCTCGCGGTTCATGCCGCCGCAATAGTAGCCGACATGGCCGTCGATCTCGACGCTGAGCGGCCGGGCGAGTCCAACGGCAACGGCGTGCGCTCCCATCGGGTTGACCACCCGCCAGCCGCGCGCGCCGCCCTCCGCAGACGCGGCGTGGAGTGCAGCGTTGAGCGCCCGCACCCCGCCGCCGGCGAGATCGATCTCGTTCACGCCGCGGCCTCGAGCGACCATGCGTAGACGACCGACGGCTCGGGCTCCCAGATGCGCGCCGCCGCCGCGCCCGGCAGCACCGCGATCGAGCGGTACTCGGAGGCCATCGCCACCCAGCCTTCGGTCTCCGCGAGGACGGCGGGCTTGCAGGCGAACCCGTCGCGCAGTACCGCGAACCCGTCCGCGGTGCCGACCGCGAAGGTGAAAAATCCGTCGAAGGCCGCAAGCCCGGAGAGAAGCGCGTCCTTCAGGCTCGCCCCCTCGTCGAGACGGAAGGCCAGATAGCGCGCCGCGACCTCGGTGTCGTTGTCGGTCTCGAAGGCGAGGCCGCGCCGCATCAGCCGGGAGCGGAGGCGGTTGTGGTTGCTGAGAGAGCCGTTATGGACCAGGCAGACATCGCCGCCGGCGCTGAAGGGATGGGAATGGGCGGTCGTCACCGCGCTCTCGGTGGCCATCCGCGTGTGGCCGACGGCATGGCTGCCGCCCATCCGGGCAACGCCGAAGCGCCGGATCACCTCGGCCGGCCGGCCGGTGTCCTTGAATATCTCGATGTGCCGCCCGTGGCCCATCACCCGGAGCTCCGGCGCCGTCTCGGCGAGCCAGTGGCGCACCCTTTCGGCCGGCGCCGCGATGCGCAGCACCGCGTGGTTGCCGTGCCGGGCAAGCGCGGGCGCGGCGTCGAGCGCCGCCGCGCCGGCACGCGCGAGGCCCGCCCAGTCATATTCGGGCGCCTCGGCGAACAGGGTGAGCTTCACCGCCCCCGGCGCCGCCGGGTCGCGGTAGACGGCGAGCCCGGCGCTGTCCGGACCGCGTTCGGCCATGCCCGCCAGCATCTCCGCGAACCAGGCGCCGAGCCTAGGGCGAAGGTCCGGATCCTTCAGGAACAACCCAACAATCCCGCACATCGAGACCCGTCTCCCCGGCGGCGGAGAGACTAGCGCAGATCCCGCCGAAGCAAAACCGGCGGTCGACGACAGGGGATACGACCGGTCGATTCCAAATGTTTTCGACACGGACCGGCTGGCAAGACATCGAAATGAGAACTGCCGGTCCCCGACGCGGCGCGGGCGGCGTGGTACCCTTCCCCAATGTGGTCGGATGCTGCCGAGCTCAGGGCGTTCTACCGGTCCAGGACGGGCCGCGTGGCGCGCCGGGTGATCCGCAACCATCTGCGCACCCATTGGCCCGATGTCGCCCGGATGAACGTCCTGGGAATCGGCTACGCGGCCCCCTATCTGGATACGTTCCGAGGCGAGGCGGCACGGACGGTCGCCGTGATGCCGGCGAGATTGGGCGTCCTGCGCTGGCCCGCCGAGGGCGCCAACGCGACCGCGCTCGCCAACGAGGCGGAACTGCCCTGTCCGGACGTCTCGATGGATCGGGTTCTGCTGGTTCACGCCCTCGAATCGACCGAGCAGCTGCGCGCGATGCTGCGCGAGATTTGGCGGGTCCTGGCCGACGGCGGCCGCCTGATGGCGGTGGTGCCCAACCGCAGCGGTATCTGGGCGCGGCTGGATCGCACCCCGTTCGGCCTCGGGCGTCCGTTCACCCATGCGCAGCTCTCGCGGCTGCTTCGCGACAGGATGTTCGACCCGGGCGGCGTCCGTTACGGCCTGTTCATGCCGCCCAGTGGCCGCCGCATCTTCCTCGCTTCGGCCCCTGCCCTGGAGCGCATCGGCACGCGCTGGTTCCCCCGGCTGGGCGGCGTGCTGATCGTCGAGGCGACCAAGCGGATCTATGCCGCAACCGCGGTCGCCGTCCCGGCACGGCACGGGCGGCGCTACGACGTCGCATCGGGCGTCGGGATCGGGGGTTCGCGCGTCTCAGCCGGCTGAGACGCGCCCCGGACGACTTCTCCGCGCTTCCGCCGGAGCAAAAAAATCCCCTGCTCGCAACGCAGATTGTCGAACGGGCCGATGCGCGTCAGCTCCCGCGCCCGGCCCTGCCGGTCCAGCGATACGCCGCGCTCCACATCGAGCCTCAGCTCCTCGCAGAGCTCGAGGAAGTCGCGAATCGTGCAGAGATGAATATTGGGCGTATCGAACCAGCGCGCACCGTCCTCCCCGATCGCCGGCATGCGGCCCTGGATCATCAGATGCCAGCGGACCCGCATATTGCCGAAATTGGTGAACGAGACGATCGCTCGTGACGCGATCCTCACGAGCTGGAGGAGGAGTTGGCGCGGGGCGCGGCTGGCCTGCAGCGTCTGGCTCAGAACCGCATAATCGAACGCATCGTCGGGATAGTCGACGAGGTCGGTGTCGGCGTCGCCCTGGACCACCGACAGACCCTGACTCACGCAGGCGTTCACGCCGACCTGGCTGAGCTCGACTCCTCGCCCGTCTATCGCCTTGACATACACCAGATGGTCGAGGAGCGCGCCGTCGCCGCAGCCGATGTCGAGCATGCGCGCCCCCGGGGCGATCATGTCCGCGACCACCTCGAGATCCCGCCGCATCGCCGCGACGGCCGCCGTCCGATCGTTCATCTGGCTCCGAGACCACAATGTTCCGCCGCGCCGCCGAGGAAGCCGGACAGGGTGGAGCGAAATTCCGGCTCGTCGAGGAGAAACGCGTCATGCCCCTTGTCGCTCTCCACCTCCACGAAGCTGACATTGGCGGCCGCCGCATTGAGCGCGCGGACGAGGTCTCGGCTCTCGCTGGTCGGAAACAACCAGTCGCTGGTGAAGGAGATCACGCAGAACCGGACGGGGGTGCCGACGAAGGCGCGCGACAGCACGCCGCCATGCTCGCGAGCGAGGTCGAAATAGTCCATCGCACGGGTGATGTAGAGATAGGAGTTCGCGTCGAACCGTTCGACGAAGCTGTTGCCCTGATGGCGGAGATAGCTCTCGACCTGGAAGTCGGCGTCGAAGCCGAAGCTCAACGCGTCGCGCCCCTGCAGGCGGCGACCGAACTTACGGTGCAGCGCCGCCTCGGACAGGTAGGTGATATGCGCGGCCATGCGGGCGACGGCGAGGCCCCGCGTCGGCGTCCTGCCATGTTCCCGGTAGGCACCGCCGCACCAGTCGGGGTCGGAGATGATGGCCTGGCGGCCGACCTCGTGAAACGCGATGTTCTGGGCCGAATGGCGCGCGGCGGCCGCGATCGGCACCGCCGCACAGACGCGTTCGGGATATCGGACGGCCCATTCCAGGACCTGCATGCCGCCCATCGAGCCGCCGATCACGCAGAACAGCGTGTCTATCCCGAGATGATCCAGCAGCAGCGCCTGGGCGCGAACCATGTCGGAGACGGTGATCACCGGAAACGCGGTCCCGTAGGACCGCCCGGTGCGCGGGTTCACGTCCATGGGCCCGGTGGTTCCCATGCAGCCGCCGAGCACGTTCGCGCAGACGACGAAGAACCGATCCGTGTCGATCACCCGGCCGGGCCCGACCATGGCGTCCCACCAGCCCGGCTTGTCGGTCACCGGGTGAGGCTCGGCGACGAACTGGTCCCCGCTCAGCGCATGGCAGACGAGGATCGCGTTCGCACGGTCCGCATCGAGCGTCCCGTAGGTCTGATAGGCGACGGTGAACGGCCCGAGCTCCGCACCGCTATCGAGGCGGAGCGGCGTCTCGGTCGCGAGTCGCACGCGGCGGCCCGGCAAATCCGCCCCCGCGATCGAGATGCTCGGTCTGAATTGGACGTGATTCATGCCGCCTCGCGAACGCGTCGCCCCGCCTGGCCGTCATACCCCCGCCGCGCGCCGATTGTAACCGCCGCCCGGTCCGGTTATAAGACGCAGGCGCCCAGGCTCGCATCCGGACGCGGCCGGCGTCCACCCGGGTCATGGAAATCAAGGGGATACGAGGCCACGATGGTCGGGCCCATGCAGCCGCTCGATCGGGTGCGCGAACAGATCGACGGCATCGACGACCGGATTCACGATCTGATCATGGAGCGCACAGCGCTCGTCGCGGCGGTGATCCGGGCCAAGGCGGCAGCGCCTCGCCTTGCCTATCGACCGGGACGCGAGGCGCGCATCCTCCGGCGGATCGCCGATCGCCATGACGGCCCCTTCCCGCCGGCGGCCCTGCACAGGATCTGGCGCGAGATCATCTCCGCGTCGCTCGGGCTTCAGGGCGGGCTCCATGTTTCGATCTTCGGCGAAAACGGCGCGCTCTCGCTTCTCGCCCGGAATCATTTCGGGACGGCAGCGACGCTGTCCGCCATGTTGTCGATAGATCGGGTCATCGACTCCGTCGCTCTCGGCCCCGCCGCTCTCGGCATTCTGCCGGTCCCAAGAGACGGCGAGCGCGCACCATGGTGGCCCCGTCTGGCCGACCGCGACGGGATCTCGATCGTCGCGAAGCTGCCCTTCCTCCCCGTCGGTGCCGATCGACCGGAGGTCGAGAACGCCCTCGTCATCGCGGCGGCAGCGCCCGAACCCTCCGGTGCCGACCACAGCTTCCTAGTGCTGCGCCGCGAGTCGGAAATCAGCAGAGCCGGCGTCAAGGGCATCCTCGGACGGCACGACTTCGATCCCTTCATGGTGCTGTCGTATGGCGGCGACGGCCTGTTCGGCTTTCTCGCGGAGATCGACGGTTTCGTGGAATCCGGCGACCCGCGGCTTGACGCCTTGCGCGGCAGTTTCGCAAACACCGCCTCGACAGTGACCCTGCTCGGCGCTTATGCGAAGCCGTTGACGGAGATCGTCCGGGCCGAGGCCAAGGAACCAGCGTCATGAGCGGTCTTCGACCCCAGCCTGGCCTTCTCGATCTCCAACCCTATGTGCCGGGCGAGTCCGACATCCCCGGGCGCGCCAACGTCATCAAGCTCTCCTCCAACGAAGGAGCGCTGGGCCCGAGCCCGGCGGCCGTCGCCGCCTATCACGCCGCCGCCGCCGACATCCACCGCTACCCCGACGGAGACTCGAAGGCGCTCCGCAAGGCGATCGGCACGCGGTACGGCCTCGATCCCGCCCGGATCGTCTGCGGTGCGGGGTCCGACGAGCTGATCTCGCTGCTGACCCGATGCTATGCCGGCCGCGGCGACGAGGTGCTGACCCATGCCCATGCCTTCGTGATGTACCGGCTGGCCGCCCTCGCCATCGGCGCGGAGCCGGTCGAGGCGCCGGAAACCCGGCTGACCGCGGACATCGACGCCTTCCTCGCCCGGGTCGGGCCGCGCACCCGGATCGTCTTCATCGCCAATCCGAACAACCCGACGGGAACCTATATTTCGGGCGGCGAGCTCGCCCGCCTGCGCACAGGGCTGCCCGAACACGTGCTGCTGGTGATCGATTCCGCCTACGCCGAATATGTCGACCGCAACGACTACGCGGACGGGGCGACGCTGGTCGATGCCGGCGCCAACACGGTGATGACGCGGACATTCTCCAAGATCTACGCCCTCGGCGGTGTCCGACTCGGTTGGGCCTATTGCCCGCCCGCCGTCGCGGACATCCTCAACCGTGTCCGCGCACCGTTCAACGTGACGAGCGCGGCCCAGGCAGCAGGCATCGCCGCGCTCGCCGACACGGCTTTTGTCGCGAGGTCGCGCGATCACAACGCCGTCTGGCTGCCATGGATTGCCCGCCGGGCCGAGGCGGCCGGGTTCGAGACCACCCCGAGCGTCGGCAACTTCATCCTCGTCCGATTTCCGGACGAGCCCGGCCGTGATTCCGAAGCCGCCCTCGCCTTTCTGACCGGGCGGGGAATCGTCCCGCGCCGGGTAGCCGCCAACGGGTTGCCCGGCCATCTGCGGATCAGCATCGGGACCGAGACCGAGATGCGCTCGCTCGCGGATGCCCTGGATGCGTTCATGGCCTGAGCGGAGCAGGCCGTGGTCCTCTTCGAACGCGTCGCGCTGATCGGGGTCGGCCTGATCGGCTCCTCCCTGGCGAGGGTCGTCAAGCGCGACGGGCTCGCCGGCCATATCGTCGCCTGCGCAAGAACGCCGGAGACCTTGAAGACGGCGGTCCGGCTCGGCCTTGCGGATTCGGTGACCCGGGATCCGGCCGAGGCGGTGCGCGGCGCGGATCTCGTCGTCCTCTGCACCCCGATCGGTGCCTATGAAGCGGTTGCGGAAGCGATCGCCCCGGCGCTGGCCCACGGCGCCATCATCACCGATGTCGGCTCGGTCAAGCGCGCGGTCGTCGACGCCCTCCGCCCGCACCTCCCCGGACATGTCCATCTGGTGCCGGGCCATCCTCTGGCCGGGACCGAGGACTCCGGCCCCGAATCGGGGTTCGACACCTTGTTCGAAGACCGCTGGTTCCTCGTCACCCCGCCCTGCGGCACCGACCCGGCAGCGGTGGAGCGGGTCGCCGAGCTGTGGCGCCGCGCCGGCTGCATGATCGAGATCATGGACGCCGACCATCATGACCACGTGCTGGCCATCACCTCGCATATCCCGCATCTCATCGCCTACACCATCGTCGGCACGGCGGTCGACCTGGAAGACCAGCTGAAGTCCGAGGTGATCCGCTATTCGGCGGCCGGTTTCCGCGATTTCACGCGGATCGCCGCCTCCGACCCGGTGATGTGGCGCGACGTCTTTCTCAACAACCGCGACGCCGTTCTCGAGATGCTCGGTCGGTTCACCGAGGACCTGACCGCATTGCAGCGGGCGATCCGCGTCTCCGATGGCGCCGCCCTCGAGGCGCTTTTCACGCGGACCCGCGAAATCCGGCGCGGCGTGATTTCAGAGGGGCAGCACATTCCTCCGAGCCCGGACAAGGAGTAGGCGCCGGCCATGCCCGCCACCGTGTTCGATTCGTTTCGAGAGGCGGCGCGCGATGCCGGCGACCACCCCTTCTTGACGATTCCGCCGAGCGCCAGCGCAGCCTACGCGCCGGGCGGGTTGACGCTCGGCTATGACGCCGCCCTGGAACGGGTCGAATGCCTGCGCGAGGCGTATGCCCTCGCCGGCTATGGGCACGGGCAGCGGGCGGCGATACTGCTCGAGAACCGGGCCGATTATTTCATCCACTGGCTCGCGCTGAACGCGCTCGGCGTCTCCGTGGTCCCGATCAACCCGGACTACCGGCCGGCCGAGATCGCCTATCTGCTGGCCCATAGCGACTGCGTTCTGGCAGTCGCGGTCGCGGAGCGCGTGAGCGATGTCGCGGCCGCGTCCGAGAGCGGCGTCGGGGTCCCGGTGGTCGAAGCCGGAGAGACTCGGCTTCCCCCCGCCCCAGCGTCGTCGCGGCGTGGCGCCCCTGATCGGAGGACCGAGTGCGGTCTCCTCTACACTTCGGGAACCACAGGTAGACCCAAGGGCTGCATGCTGTCCAACGACTACTTCCTGCGGACCGGCGCGTGGTATCTGGGCCAGGGCGGTCTGGCGGCGCTCCGCACCGGCGAAGACCGGCTGCTGACGCCTCTCCCGATGTTTCACATCAACGCCATGGTGTGCTCGACGATGGCAATGATCCTGAGCCGCGGCACCGTGGTGCAGCTCGACCGGTTCCACCCGTCGTGCTTCTGGAGCGATGTGCGGGAGACCGGCGCGACGGTCATCCACTATCTCGGCGTGATGCCGGCGATCCTGATGGGGCTGCCCGAACGGGCGGACGACCGCGAGAGCCGCGTGCGGTTCGGCTTCGGCGCCAATCTCGACCCGGCCCAGCATGCCGCGTTCGAGGAGCGGTTCGGCTTCCCGTTGGTCGAGGTCTGGGCGATGACCGAGACCGCCGGCGGCGCCTTCCTGTCCGCCAGCCATGGGCCGCGCCATGTCGGTACCCGCAATTTCGGCTTTCCGAGAAGCTGCGAGATCCGGATCCTCGACGACGAGGGAAAACCCTGCGCGGTCGGCACGCCGGGGCATTTCCTGGTCCGCAACTCGGGCGAAGCGCCACGCGCCGGGTTCTTCTCGGGCTACTACAAGGACGAGGCCGCGACCCAGGAGGCCTGGCGCGGCGGCTGGTTCCACACCGGCGACATCGTGCGCGAGTCCGCGGACGGCTCCCTGGAGTTCGTCGACCGGTCCAAGAACATCGTCCGGCGGAGCGGCGAGAACATCGCCGCGCTCGAAGTCGAGACCGCGCTCGCGGCCCACCCCGCCATCGCCGAGGCGGCGGTCATCGCGGTTCCCGACCGGCTGCGCGGCGAGGAGGTGATGGCCTTCCTGGTGCCGGCCGCGGGCTGCGCGGCGGACCGGGCGGCGGCCGAGGAGATCGCCGCCTGGTGCCGCGCGCGGCTCGCCTATTTCAAGGCGCCCGGTTATCTGATGTTCATCGATTCGCTGCCGCTGACCTCGACGAACAAGGTCCGCAAGATCTCCCTGGCCAAGATCGGGAGCGACCCGCACACCCGTCCCGGCTGCTACGACCTCCGCGACCTCAAACGCAGGTGACAGGCCCGCCCGGTCGCATCAATTCCGGCGCACGCCATTTCCCGCACGGGCCAGGAACTCCGCGCCATCGGCGCAGTCGATCACATGGTCGCCGATCTCGGCCAGACGCTCCGTGTCCCTGACTCCCTCCAGCAAGGTCGCAAGGCGCGCGCCGATCGCCGCTCCGAACTTCCGAGCCGCCTGACGAGAGAGCATGGCGCGTTCCAGCATCAGACCCCGCTCCAGACCCTGTTCGAGGCCCTGTTCGAGGCCCTGCTCCAGACCCTGTTCGAGGCCTCGCGCGACCCCCGCCTCGACATATTCGTCGATCTTTGCCGCCAACAACGATCCCATCGTACTCAATCCTCCAACACCCACAGCCGCTCGAAGCGCCGACGACAACTCAGGATGCGACCGCGCCATGTCGCTCCGACCTACCATGCCCAGCGTCAGCTCCGCAAACGCGCGCCGAAGCCCTTCGTCCTCGGGGCCGGACAGCATCTCCGCGACACGCCCCAGAACCGGAGCCACATCGGACACTGTGCCCTGCTCCAACGCGACCTGCGCAGACATCATGTTCATCCGCGGCAACTCCTCCAGCCGAAGCGCATGTTCATCGATCACCACATGGCGCTGACGCGGCTGAAACGGCGCGAGATCCATCCCCACTTCCGCGACCAACTCCGCGACATCATTCACGGCCGACCAGCGCGGCTGTCCGTTATAGATCACGATAGGAAAGACCGGCGGCAACACCCCACCCGACGGCAACTCGCCACCACGGATCAGCTTCAAATACATCTGCGCCGTATAGGCCAGGACGCGTATCGCCATATGACGATCCACTGTGGACTGAAACTCGAGCAACACCAAGAGATAGAGCCAGCCCTCCACCCCGCCATGACACCGCAACCGCCACACCGCGTCCGCCCGCCCCCGGCTGAAATCATCGCCCACAAATTCGTTCGGCAACTGTTCGAGCGTGGAAAAATCGAGAGTCGCGACCGCCGCTGCCGGTAGAAAGGCGCGCAACAGATCTTCGACCATCCGCTTGTGGTCGAACAGAAGCTTGAAGCTCGCGTCATGATGCTCGCGCATCGCGACCCTCCCGGAACTTCCGACGGAGACGCCGAACAAACTCGCGGGGAACGGAGATTCCGGAAAGTCCGGAACCGATGCGGGGCAGTTCGACCTATCCCTTCGTTCTCTGACTCTGCCAGTCGACGCTCCGCTCATAGGCATGGGCCGCGCGGTAGATCAGCGGCTCCTCGAAATGGCGGCCGACCAGCATCAAGCCGATCGGCCGGTCGCCTTCCCCGAGCCCGCACGGGATCGAGATCGCCGGATGGCCCGAGACGTTGAACGGCGCCGTATTGCCGATCGCCGCCCAGCAATGCTGCATCTCCTCGGTGAAGCCACATCCCTTCGGCGGGATTCGTGAGGTCTTCATCGCCGTCGTCGGCAGCAGCAGCAGGTCGTTCTCCGCGAGAACCGCATCGTAGGCCGCGCGAAGGGACCGGCGCTGGTTCTGCGCCTTGGCGTGGAAATGCCCGCCATAGCGCCGGTTGGTATAGAGACCCAGCATGATGCCGAAGCGGAACGTGTTGGGGAACTCCGCCGTCCGGCTCTCGGCGGCCGCCATCCTGTCGATCAGCGCGGTCGGATAAAGGCCGCCGACATTCTGGCCGAACCCCCGACCGCGGAACATCGTGCTGTACATCCCCTCGGCGCAGATGGCCCCCCAGATCGCCAGCCCCGAGCCATGCATCGGGATCGAGACCTCCGAGACCCTGGCGCCCAGCAACTCGAAGCGGCCGGTCGCGGCCCGCACGGCCGCATCGACATCCGCTTCCGAGTCGTGGCGGCCGAAGCCCTCGGCGACCACGGCGATCCGCACGCCCCTGACGCCACGGCCCAAACCTGCGCCGTAATCGGGGACCTCGGGCACCCGCTGGCGTGGATCGAGGCCGTCCTCGCCGGCGACGGCCTGAAGAAAGGCGGCATTGTCTTCGACGTTACGAGTCATCGGACCGGCGTGGTCGACCGTGGTCTCGATACCCATGATCCCGCTATAGGGGACGAGACCGAACGTCGGCTTGAGGCCCACGATCCCGCTGAACGATGCGGGGATTCGTACCGAACCGGCCTGATCGCCGCCAAGCGCGAGATCGATCTCGCCGGCGGCCAGCAGCGCGGCGCTCCCGGTGGAAGACCCGCCGGGCGTGTGACCCGGGTTGCGCGGGCTCTCGACGATGGCGGTCGCCGATGTGGAGCTGCCGCCGGAGACGCAAAAATATTCGCAGGTCGCCTTGCCGAGGATGGTCGCCCCGGCGTCGAGCAGGCGAGTGACCACCGTCGCGTCGATGTCCGGCACGAAGCCTTCGAGCACGCTCGCGCCGTTGGCCATCGGGATACCGGCGAGACAGGCGCTGTCCTTGATGGCGACCGTCTTGCCGGCGAGCGGGCCGTCGGCGGCCCCGTCGATGCGCGCCTTGACCGACCAGCCGCCATACGGGTTCTCCTCAGCGCTAGGCACGTGCCAGGCGCCGCGCGGATAGGTCACCGGCGGCAGGTCGTCGGGCAGATGCTCGACCGCGTTGAAGGCATCCGCGAACGGCGCCCAGAAGGCGCGGATCTCGTCCACCGTGCGGTCGTCGACCGGGAACCCGATCTCGTCCGCCATCGCCTTCACCTCGTCGGCGACGGGCGCTTCGTACTTCATCGATCACCCTCCTTCGATCGGAATGCGCACGATGCCGCCGCGGTCTCGGCAGCCGCGAGTCCGAGGACAAACGCCTTGATCAACCCGCCGATATAGCCCGCGCGCGGCCCGCCCTCCATCCCGCCGGCGGTCGAGCCGGCGGCGTAAAGACCCGGGATCGGAACGCCGTCCGGGCGCAGCACCCGCGCCCTTTCGTCGACGGCGACGCCGCCCATCGTCACGGTGATGCCGGCGGCGAGCGGCGCCGCATGGAAGGGCGCCGCGGCGATGGGCCGCGGCGCATGGCCACCGTCACGCCGGGGCGGCGTCAGCGCGTCGAGACGACCGGCGCGGAGCGCGTCGTTGAACTCGGTGACCGTCGCCCGGAGCGCATCCGGATCGAGCCCGATGCCGGCGGCGAGCGCGTCCAATGTCGGCGCCGTGTGCAACGCGCCGCCCGCCTCGACAAGGCTCGGGTTGGGAGGAACGATGTCGGTGCTGCGCGCCCGGTCCCAGACCGCATCGTCGAACACCGCCCAGCAATCCAGCGGCCGATCGAGCCCGGCGATCATGTTGGCGATATGGATACCGCCGATCCCCTCGTCGGTGAAACGGCGGGCATCGGCGTCGACCACGATCGACGAGGCGCAGATCGCGTCGAGCTGCGGATAGGGCCACAGCCCCGCCTCCGCCATCGCATCGCGCGACAACACATGCCCGTAGAACCTGTCGAGACCGACCAGCGCCGCGCCGGCCTGCTCCGCCATCCGCGCCCCGTCGCCCCGTCCGGTCCGCGTGTTGCGCTGGACGACGGCTTCGGGCCGTTTCGCGATATGCCGGCCGAGGCGACCGAGATCCGCCTGATAGCCGCCGTCGGCGAGCACGACCGCACCCGCTTCGATCCGGGCTGGACCCTCGGGTCCGCCGACCTCGCAGCCGACGCAGACGCCACGCTCGACGATCAGGGACCGCGCCTCGGTGCCGAGCAGCAGCGTTCCGCCGGCGCGCCGAAGGCTGCGGGCGAGGATGTCGAGAAAGACATGCGGGCCGCGCCCTGGCCAGTCGAGCCCCGCCCGCATCTCCCTCGGAGGCGCCATCATCGGCAGCCCGTAGCAGCGGTCCGGATCGCGCGCGAAGCGAGCGCCCACGCGTTCGGCCCAAGCGAAGGCCCGCTGCGCGTTCGCAGCGAAACAGCGCGCCAGCTCCGGGCTGGCCGCACCGTCGGTCATCTCGAGGATCCGTTCGAAAAGCGCGGTCTCCGGCTCGTCGACGCTGCGCATCGCGCAGTGGACGGCGCCGGTGGACACGCGCGAGTTGCACATGTAGTCGGACGCGACCCCGCGTTCGACTACCGCAGCGGACAGACCGAGCTCAAGCGCCCTGTTCGCCGCCGTCATCCCGGCGAAGCCCCCGCCGACAGCCAAAAGATCGACCTTCATGCCATTCCCGCCCGCCCGCTCGGCCCCGCGGCAGTCTCCGCCCCGCTCGCCGTCCCGAGGCGCCGCCGATGAGGCGACAGCGGTGCTGCGGCACGCAGGGTCGATACGGGCGCCCTAGACCGGTTGGAGCGCAACATCGTCGGCAACGAAGTGGAACCGGGCCGCGTCGCCTCCGTCGCCCGGCCAGCCACCCGGGCCGAGATCGCCCGCGATGCGCTCGACGGGAACGACATATGCGCGTCGCGCCCTCGGCGCGACGGCGATACCGGGCATTGCCAGCACAGTCACCAATGAAGACGTGAATCGGCGATCCGCGCCGCTATTTCCCGGGACCTATCTTCACCATCTCACGAAACTTGGCGAGGATCGGTTCCGGCGTCGCCATCGCGGTGCGAATGACCGACTGAATTCTTTCCGCCCGGATCGGATTGACGACCATGCCGCGTTTGCGGGCTTCCGCGCGGAATGCAGGATCGTTTACCGCGGCCCAGAAAGAAGAGCGGAGCGCCTGGATCCGATCCGCCGGTACGCCATTCGGCGCGAAGAAGCCGTGCCCGACATAGGCCGGCGCTTCCATGAAATCGACCATCCTTCGCTGCTCGTCGCTGGTCACGATATCGCGCATGTTGGGAACGCCCTCGAGCTCGGCCAGGCTGGGTCCGACCTGTACCAATTGGACGATCTTGCGGTCGCGGAGCCATTCGGGCTTAGTCGTGACGTAGCTGTTGTAGAAGCTGCCGCGGCCGTGGACTTCCCCCGTCTCCATCGCCTTGTTCATCGGCCCGGCGCCTCGATATCCCGAAACGACCTTGAACCTGGTGCCGGCGACGGCATTCAGGAAGGCGGGAATCAGATAGGCCGAGGAAAGCTTGCTCGAGGTCGCCATGACGACCTCGACCTTCCTGGCTTCTTCGATCGTCCTGGCGGGCGCAGTGTGCCAAACGGTGCTCACCTCGGTCATCGATGTCACCGAGCCCAACCACCGGAAACGCGCGGGGTTGAACTTGACCTTGCGGAGAAGAGGCGCGTTGACCGAGATCGGAAGCGCCGCACCGAGTTCGGTGCCGTCCGCCTTTGCGGCATTCGCAATATAGCTCATCATCCTCGCCCCGCCGGCACCGGGCATGGCTTCGACGATGATCGTCGGATTGCCAGGGATGTGCCCCTGCCACGTCTGCCCCAGCACTCTCGCGACCGTGGAAAAGCCTCCGCCCGCGCTTCCACCGGAGATCAGCTTGACGGTCTTGCCCTTGTAGAAGTCTGCAACCGTATCGGCCGACGCCGACAGCGGGAACGCGACAAGAAGCGCCACGCCCATAAGGATTCGCTTCATGCCTGAGCCTCCCCTCTGGCGATATGGCCGTCCGAATCTCGCCGATCGCGCCCTCGCAAGGTGGCATGGACGACCATAATGCGCAATGCGGCGGTCCGGATTGCCGCATTGCGCCGAGCGCTCACCCGCTCGGTCCGGGCGAAGGCCCGCAGCGTTGCAGCATCCCGGACGGTCTGCCACTCTGGCCGGGAGGATGGCGGGGGCGGCGAATAGGCCGATATCGCCTAGTTCATACCAACCCCGCCGGATCGTTCCGATCAGGGGGGAAAGCATGGCAATCGAACGTCACCAGGTTCGTACCGGACGGATCGCCAACGGCCGGCAGATGCCGTCCATGAGCGGCATCGTCATCCACGGCGACACGATCTATCTCGCCGGTCAGGTCGCCCACGGCGCGGCGCACGACATCAAGGCCCAGACCCGGGCGATTCTCGACAATATCGACGCGCAGCTTGCCTCGGTCGGCTCGAACAAGTCGAAGATTCTCTCGGCCAACATCTGGATCGCCGATTTCGCTGATTTCGGCGGACTCAACGAGGTCTGGAACGCCTGGATCGATCCGGACGACATGCCGGCCAGGGCTTGCGTGCGCGCCGAGCTGGCGAGCCCGAACTTCCTCGTCGAGATCATGGTCACCGCCGCGCGCTAGGCGGCGCGGCGCCGCGCCATGGCGATTCCCGGGAAGATGCATCTCGCGCAGTTCCTGGTGCACGGGCCGACCTATCACAGCCTGGCCATGTGGCGGCATCCGAGAACGGCCGAAGCGGGCTATGACTGGCGTCGGCCCGCGCTGTACCAGCATATCGCCAGGGTCTGCGAGCGCGGTCTCTTCGACACCGTCTTCTTCGCCGACTTGAACTATATCGCCGATACCTATACGGGGAGCTTGGCGCCGGCGCTGAGGACGGCCGCGCAGGCACCGGAACACGACCCGGTTCCGCTGCTCTCCTTCATCGCCGCGGCGACCCGTCGGATCGGCGTCGCCGCGACCTTCTCCGTCAGCCACAGCCACCCGTTCCATGCCGCGCGGCTGTGGGCGACCATCGACCATCTGACAGAGGGCCGCGCGGGCTGGAACGTCGTGACCTCGCTGAACAGCAACCAGGCGGCCAACTACGGCGAGGAGCGCCTGGCGGCGGAGGCGCGCTACGATCGCGCGCACGAGTTCGTGGAGGTCTGTCGCAAGCTGTGGGACTCCTGGGACGCGGACGCGGTCGTCGCGGATCGCGCGAACGCGGTCTTCGCCGATCCCGCCAAGGTGCGGCGGATCGCGCATGACGGCGGGTTCTTCCGTTCGCTCGGGCCGCTCAACGTGACCCGATCGCCGCAGAACGGCCCAGCGATCATGCAGGCCGGGACCTCTCGGAACGGGCGCGACTTCGCGGCGAAATACGCCGACGCGATCTTCGCAATCCAGCCGCGCGCGGCCGACGCTGCGGCCTATTTCGCCTCCATCAAGGGGGCAATTTCCGACCTCGGACGCGATCCGGAGACCTGCCGCATCCTGTTCGGGATACAGCCTATCATCGGCGCGACCCGGGCGGAGGCGCGGGAGAAGCAGGCGGCGCATAACGAGCTGGTGCCGTTCGAGGGCGGCATGGCGATCCTCTCGGCGCATCTCGATTTCGATCTCGATCGGCTGCCGCCCGACGCGCTGATGACCGAGCGAACCGAGCCCGAGCTCGCCCGGCTCAGGACCCGTTACCGCAAGCCCGACGGGACGCCGATGACCGTGGCGGAGGTGGCAGCCCGCCACGGGCAGAGCGTCGGGTTGCCCCAATTCGTCGGCACCGCCGCCGACATCGCGGATCAGATGGCCGCCTTCATGGAAGAGGTCGGCGGCGACGGGTTCATGCTGTCCCCGATCTACACGCCGGGCGCGATCGAGGAGTTCGTCGACCATGTGGTCCCCGAACTGCAGCGCCGCGGGCTGTACCGCAACGAATACAGGGGCCGCACCCAGCGCGAGATACTGCGCCAGACCGACTGACCCCCGCCTCAGCCGAGCCGCCGAGGCACGACGAAGGCCTCGAGCCTCCCTCCTCCCGGCGTGGCATCGGCCCAACCGTCCCCTTCGAAAGCGATCGCCGCCACCGCCCCGGTGGGAAACTTCCAATCGAGATCGGAGGCCGACGCGTCGGCCAGCGCCAGAGCGAGTTCGTGCAGACCAGGGTTATGGCCGATCAGCATCAGCGCAGAGACGCCCGCATCCACTTCGTTGACCGCGTGAAGAAGGTCCCCGGGTGTCGCCAGATAGAGATCGCGGCGGATCTCGCAGCGCACCGAGTCGGGAAACGCGGGCCGGACGAGCTCCCAGGTCTCCCGCGCCCGCCGGGCGGCCGAGCAGAGAACGAGCTCGGGCGGCGTGTCGAGCCCGGCCAGATATGCGCCCATGCGCGGCGCGTCCCGGCTCCCCCGCGCCGCCAGGGGCCGGTCGAAATCCGCGCGGTTCGGGTCCGCCCAGTCGGACTTCGCGTGCCTCAACAGATAGAGGCGGCGCACGGCACGACCATGGCGGGCCGGACCGGCGCGCGGGTTGACGATCTCAGCCAAAGCATCGACCCTGCATCGCACGCGAGGCCGGTCCGATCAATCATGATCGATTCCCCGTCGGAGAGGAGGCAATGGCAAACGCGCTCAGGGAGGCCGCCCCGCCCCGGCCGGCCGGAGATGACTCGGTGGTCGCGCAAAGCACCGACCGCTTCATCAATCGCGAGCTCTCCTGGCTTGCATTCAATGAACGGGTCCTGGAGGAGTCCAGGAACGTCGCCCACCCGTTGCTGGAACGGCTCCGTTTCCTGTCCATCTCGGCCGCCAATCTCGACGAGTTCTTCATGGTGCGCGTGGCCGGTCTGAAGAGGCAGCTGCGATCGGGCCATAATCGACCGAGCCAGGACGGCCTGTCTCCCGCCCGGCAGCTCGCAGCGATCGACGAGCGGGCGCGCGTACTGATGCGCGAACAGCAGGATTGCCTGCGGGATCTGCGCATCGGCCTCGCGGAGGCCGGCGTCGAGCTGCTCGATCCCGACGCGTTGACCGAGGACGAGCGGCGCTGGCTCAGGCGCTATTTCGCGGACGAGATATTCCCGGTGCTGACGCCGGTCGCGATCGATCCCGCCCACCCGTTTCCGTTCATACCCAATTTCGGCTTCTCCCTGGTTCTCAAGCTCGAGCGACCCGGCGACGAAGAAGACCTTGCCGGACTCGTCGCGATGCCGCATACGGTGCGGCGTTTCGTCAGGCTTCCGAACCGCAAGTCGGCCTTCATCTCTCTGGAACGAGTCGTCCGACTTCATATCGACCAGCTCTTTCCAGGCTTCGACATCCGCGATGTCGGCGTGTTCCGGGTCATTCGCGACAGCGACATCGAGATCGAAGAAGAGGCCGAAGACCTCGTGCGCGAATCCGAGGAATTGCTTCGCAAGCGCCGCAGGGGCTCGGTGATCCGGCTCAAGGTCAATGTCGACATGCCGCCCCAGCTCCGGCGGTTTCTGCTTCACAGCCTAGATGTCGAAAATGTGGACGTGTTCGACGTAGACGGGCTGCTGGGGCTGGCGGAGACCGACCAGCTCATCGTCGCCGACCGCCCCGATCTGGTGTTCAAACCCAACAAACCGCGCTTTCCCGAACGCATTCTCGACTATGACGGCGACTGCTTTGCGGCGATCCGCCAAAAGGACATAATCGTCCACCATCCCTACGAGAGCTTCGATGTGGTGGTCCAGTTCCTTCGCCAAGCGGCGCAGGATCCCCAGGTCGTCGCCATCAAGCAGACGCTCTACCGGACCGGCGAGAATTCTCCGATCGTGGGCGCTCTGCTGGACGCCGCGGAAGCCGGCAAATCGGTGACCGCCCTGGTCGAGCTCAAGGCCCGCTTCGACGAGGAGCGCAACATCCGCTGGGCGCGCGACCTCGAACGCGCGGGCGCTCAGGTCGTGTTCGGCTTCGTCCGGCTGAAGACCCATGCCAAGGTCTCTCTGGTCGTCCGCCGCGAGCAGGGCGCATTGCGATCCTATGTCCATTTCGGG
This sequence comes from Alphaproteobacteria bacterium, assembly GCA_963422565.1. Classification (GTDB taxonomy): domain Bacteria; phylum Pseudomonadota; class Alphaproteobacteria; order MPNO01; family MPNO01. Next base: position 690,895 of record OY730228.1, read on the forward strand.
ACCGGCAACTACCATCCGGTCAACGCGCGGATCTACACCGATCTTTCCTATTTCACCTGCGACAAGACGATGTGCCGGGACGCGGCCAAGCTCTTCAACTACATGACCGGCACCGGCGTCCCGGAGCTGATGGAGCGCATCGCCATCTCGCCGGGCAGACTCCGCAGCACCCTCTTGGAGCTGATCGATGCCGAGATCGCGCATGCGCGCGCCAGCCGCCCAGCATGGATTCTCGTCAAGCTCAACGCGTTGGTCGACGGCGAAATCATCGATCGCCTCTACGCCGCGTCCGGCGCCGGCGTCGAGATCGATCTCGTGGTGCGGGGCATCTGCTGTCTGCGCCCGGGCGTCCCGGGGCTATCGGACAATATCCGCGTGAAGTCGATCGTCGGCCGGTTCCTGGAGCATAGCCGCATCGTCTGCTTCGGAGACGGCCACCCGCCGGGCTCTCCGAACGCGCGAGTCTTCATTTCCTCGGCCGATTGGATGCCGAGGAATCTCGACCGCCGGGTGGAGACCCTTGTGCCGGTGCTCAACCCGACGGTCCACCAGCAGGTGCTCGACCGGATCATGCAGGCCAACCTGCTCGACGAGGCGCAGAGCTGGGTGCTCGGCCCCGACAACGCCTACAGGCGGATCCAGGCGAGCGCGGACGCCTTCGACGCGCACGAGTACTTCCTGACCAATCCCAGCCTGTCGGGGCGCGGCAGCGCGCTTCGCAAGGACACGCTTCGGGAGCCGGGCTGATCGACGAGCGCGTTTCAGGCGCGCCGGCACCCGCCGCGGCCGCCCAACGCGAGACCGCGCCGGCCTCGGGGCCGATCGGGGTGATCGATATCGGCTCCAACTCGATCCGGCTGGTCGTCTACGACGCGCGTTCGCGGGCGCCTTTGCCGATGCTGAACGAGAGCATGGTCTGCGCGCTCGGCCGCGACCTCGCCTCCTGCGACCGGCTGGGCGAAGCGGCGATGAACGCCGCGCTCCGCGCGATCGACCGCTTCTGCAGCCTGGGCCGCGCGATCGGGGTCGAGCGGCTGTCGCTCATCGCGACGGCGGCGGTTCGGGAGGCATCGAACGGCCGCGACTTCGCGGACCGAATCCTGGCGACCTGCGGCGCGCCGGTGGATGTACTAAGCGGTGGCGAGGAGGGTCGCATGTCAGCCCTCGGGGTGGCCTGGGCGATGCCGTGCGCGGTCGGCGTCGTCGGAGACCTCGGCGGCGGCAGCCTTGAACTCGTCGAGATCGCAGAAGGCCGGATCCTGCACCAAGCCACGCTGCCGCTCGGCATTCTGCGGCTCTCCACGCTCCACGCCGAGTGCCGCGCCGGCGCGAACGTGCGAATCCGCAAGGCCCTCGCCGGCGTCGAATGGCTGGCGCGCGGGACCTGGCGGAATTTCTATCCGGTGGGCGGCGCATGGCGCGCCGTCGCGCGGGCGCATATGGCGCATATCGACCACCCGCTTCACATGATCGACGGCTATTCCGTCCCGGCCGGACGGATGTCCGACGTCTCGGATTGGATCGCGGGGCTCGGCCCGCAGGCGCTGCGCGGGCTCCGGGGAGTTTCGGAACGGCGCCGCTCGAGCCTGCCTCTGGCCGGCGATCTGATGCGCGCGACCCTCGCCGCCACCGGCGCGGCGCGGGTGACGTTCTCGGCGCACGGCCTGCGCGAAGGCGTCCTCTACACTCGGCTGTCCGAGGCGGAACGCAGCGCGGACCCGGCTTTGGCGGCGGCCCGCGAGCTCGCGGGCCGCGAGGCGCGGTTCGACAGCATCGGCACGGCGCTCTTCGCATGGGTCGCGCCGCTGTTCGAGGAGCGTCACGCCGGGCGGCGGCGCCTGCGACTGATCGCGTGCACGCTCGCCGACATCGGTTGGCGCGAGCATCCCGACTATCGGGACCTTCAGGCGTTCCAACGGATATTGCGGTTCCCGTTTCCCGGGCTCGCCCACGCGGAACGAGTGTTTCTCGCCTATGCCGTCTTCGTCCGTTACGCGGGCGCGCAGGACGCATCGGGGATCGGACCGGCCATCGCCTTGATGCCGGCGCGCGCCCGGCGCCGTGCCGCCGTGCTGGGACTCGCGCTCAGGCTCGCCTTCACCGTCTCGGGCGGCGCCCGGAAAGCCCTGCGCCGAACCCTGCTCGAGATATCGGGCGGGCGGCTCGTTCTTCGGCTGTCCGACGACGCGAACCCGCCGCCGCGGGACCGGCTCCTGCGCCAGCTCGAGACCCTTGCCGGGGCCTGCCGGATGCAGGGAGGCCGGGTGGTCGGCTGACGCGGCCTGGTCGCCTGCGTCAGACGATCTCCACCACGACCGCCATCGCGCTGTCGCCGGCGGCGCAGCCGGTGAACAGCCCGTACCCGCCGCCGCGAAGCGCCACCTCCTCGATCAGCTCGATGACCGCGCGCAGCCCGGTCGGCCCCTGGGGATGGCCCCAGATCAACGAGCAGCCGTAATCGTTCATGTCCTCGATGTCGGCGCCCGTCTCGCGACAGAATACGATATCGTTCACCGCGAAGGGGTTGTGGGTCTTGATCGCGGCGACGTCGTCGAGGGCGATGCCGGCATTGTCGAGGGCGCGTCGCGCAGCGCCGATCGGCGCTTCCGGCATATGGCCCCTGGTCGTCCGCGACATGCCGAAGCCCGCGATGCGAATCTCAGGGCCGGGATCTGCGGCCAATTCCCTGGCGCGCGCGCGGTCGGTGACCACGACTCCCGCGTTCCCGTCGGCGGGATGGGTCTGCCCCGCATAGGTCACCGTCCCGTCCGCCTGGACCGGGCTCAGCCGGTCGACGGCCTCCCGGTTGGTCGGATAGACGCCCTCGTCGCCCTCCAGCACCGCTTGCCGTTTGCGCAAGCGGGCGTCGGGCACATCGAGTGGCAGGCTCATATAGCGCCGCTGAAAGCCGCGCCCGTCGGCGAGCGCGCCCCGATACTGCTCGTAGCGGCGGAGCACCACGTCATGCTGCTCCTCGGTCGTGATCTGCCATTTGCGCGCAACCGTCTCTGCGGTGTCGATCATCGCGCAGCGGGCATAGGGGTCGGAGGAGAAGTTGCCGAGCACCCAGTCCTCGCTGTCGCCGGTGCCGCCGGTACCGTGGGGCGCAGGGTAGTAGACATGAGGGTTGTTCGAGGTCCGATCCCCGGCCATGACGAGCGCGACCTCCGCGGTCCCGCCTTCAATCTCCTGCGCCGCGCTCTGCAGGCAGCGCGCGCCGGTCGCGCAGGCCTGGTTGATGGTGGGCCCGGGAATATGGTCGGCTCCCATCATCCCGGTTACCCAAGGCAGGCCGTAGAAGCATTGCCGCTGGAGCACGGTCAGGCCGAGCACCGCGTAGTCGAACCTCTCCAGACCGATCCCGCGCCGCGACAGCTCGGCCGACGCCGTATGGGCAAGAAACTCCATGCTGTGCAGATGGGAGAGCGCACCCTGCCAGCGGGCGAATGGCGTGCTCCAATAGGCTCCATAGGGGATGTAGGCGTCGATCACGAGCTGGCCTCCGAGATTCGGTCCCACCAACCCTGGCGCAGCCGCCTCGGAGCGTCAATCCGTAGCCCGTCCGGCGGCCGCCGCGGGGTCATTCCCAAGGGTCGTAGCTCCCGAAATTCCAGAGATTGCCTTCCGGGTCGCGGCACGAGTAGAGGCGCCCGCCATAATCCTGGTCCTCGGGGGGCATCGCGATCCGGGCACCCGCGGCGACGGCGCGGGCGTGGTGCGCATCGACATCGCTCACGACGACATAGGCGCTCTTGGAGACCGGGGCGTCCGGATCTTCGAGCGGCTTCTGGAGTTCGCCGAACGCGTCGTCGCGCGCCGAACCGACCATGATCATCCCGTTCCCGAACACGAGCTGGGCGTGGACGACCGTCCCGTCGCCGCCCGGAACGACGAGCTGCTTCTCGAAGCCAAAGGCTTCGCAGAGCCAATCGATCGCAGCCGGAGCGTCTCGATAACGCACGGCAGGAATGACCGTCGCCGTCGTCGTCTTCGCCAAGTCGGACATGCCCCGCCCTTACCATCGCCTGCCGCGCGCCTGCAACGGCGCGGAGCGTAGCGCAAGAGGGCGAGGCCCGCCATGGAATCCGCCCGACGAGGGCTTACGCGAACCCCCATCCCTCAAGGGAGGCAGTGGGGGGTCTTCCGGCTTGTCGATCGCGGTCCCCGAATGGGAGCCGCTGGATCGACGGCGGGAAGCCGCGGCCGGCCCCCGCAATCACGGGCGGGATACTAGATCCGCGAGGAACCATACGGGCGGCGCGACCGACCGCATGGACCCTGTCTCTATCGCTGCCGGACATCGGCTCTCGGCGGACTCGGACCCGGCGGGGGATGCAAGCGAGATGCCGGCGCAGCCGGGCGCCTTGCGCGGCGGACGACAAGATGTTCTTGAATTGTATCAGAAGCTGGGGTACCAAGGACCGGTCCGGTCGATGCCGACGGTCCCGTGCCGAAGGCGAGGCGTCCCGCTTCGACCGATCACGACCATCAAGAAATCAGGAAACATGTCTCGCGCGATGCCCTTGCTTGAGGACGAGCCTGACCGGCGGCCGAAGGAAAGCGCGAACGGCGCTGTGTCGCGAAACCATCTTTTGCTGACGGTGCTGGGGGTGCTGGGGAAGAATCCACGGCGGGCCCGGTATGTGTTGGACGGTCGGGAGTTTGCCGCGGAGCTCGCGCCGGTCGCGCTGCTCGACCTGCTGCCCGAATCGAAGCGGCCGCATCGTGTCTTGGCTCTCTGCACGCCGGAGGCGGAACGAAGCAGCTGGCCGCTGCTCGAACGGGCCTTGCACGGCCGAGTCCAAACCCGGTGCGTTCCGGTCGAAGGCGGCGACGGACAGAACCAGGTCAACGCCTACCTGGAGAGCGTTGCCAGGGCCGTTCCCCCGGACGTCGAGATCACCGTCGACGTCACCCACGGGTTTCGGCATTTCTCGTTTCTCACCTACATCGCCGTTCTCTATCTGCAAGCGCTGCGCAGTGTCCGGGTGCGCGGGGCGTATTACGGGATGCTGAACCAGGACGGGGGGCCGAGCCCGTTCCTCGACCTGCGCCCGCTTCTGGAACTCCCCGACTGGCTCTACGCGCTGCGCGTCCTGCGCGACACCGGTAGCGTCCTGCCGATTGTCGAGCCCCTTCGTCGCGCCGGCCCGCTGAACCAGTCGATTCGAAGGATCGAGAAGGACTTGTCGCAGTTTTCGGAGGCGTATCTTTCAGGCCTGCCCATGGAACTGGGGCAGAAGGCTTTCGGGATCCTTCAGCAACACAAAAGGCAGCTGCGAAAGCGACTCAAACACGACCATAGCCTGCCCCTTGCCGACGAGCTGATTACATCGCTCAAGAGCATCCTGGAGCCGTTCTCCTTGGCCGATGTGGCTCCGGGAGACGGGTGGAAGAAGCGAGTCGTGCTGACCGAGCCGGAGTTGAAGCGTCAGGCCAGAGTCATCGACAAGCTACTGCAGAACAGGAATCTCGCGGTCGCGCTCGGCCTCATGAACGAGTGGACCGTATCATGGGTTTCGCTACGCCTGGGCTTGGAAAATTGGCTTGACTACGAGCGAGTTCGCCGAAAGGCTGGAGCTCTGCTCGGAGCGATCAGGGCTATCGAGAGAGACTCCGAACTCAGGGACCGTTTAACGGAACGACAACAGGAGATCGGCGACTTCTGGCACCAGCTCAATGACCTTCGAAACGGATATGCCCATCACGGAATGCGCCCCCAAATCCTCGTCGGGAGCGGGCAAGTCGAGAAGAAAATCGAATGCATCAAGGACTACTGGAACGGCACCCTCCGGTTCTGCCCGGACTTCTCCCTCTCCCTTGGCCAAGCTTCCGGCCGGATCCTCGTTAGTCCCATCGGTATGCGTCCCGGCGTGCTCTTCAGCGCTTTGCACGCGTGTTGGGCTAAAGAAGAGGTCGGAGAGCCGACCTTATGTCTTGTCATCTGTTCCAGCGAGACCGAAGGGAAGATTGCCGAGGTCAAAGAACATGCTTCCTATGCAGGGGAGATTGAGCCGCTTCTCCTGGAAGACCCCTATGGCGGTCCAGGGGAAATCGAGCGTATGGTGGAGGCTGTGCGCGGGCGGTTCATTGGCGCGGACCAAGTCGTCGTGAATGTCACCGGCGGAACGACGCTGATGGGCCTTGCCGCCGAAGCACTTGCGAACGAAGCTTGCAGGCTCGCCTGCCCGGTCCGCCGCTTCGGATTGATCGACCGGAGATCGCCGAAGGAACAGGGCAAGGATCCGTATCGGGCGGGGGAAGCGTTCTGGCTCGACTCCGGAGAGGATGCGGATGCCTGTTGAGATCGATGCGGGATACGAGGTTCTCACGCCGTATGTTCTGCGCGGGGGCCGACCCCACGCGCAGAGCTTCGCCTGCCCGGCTTCAAGGGCGTGCTACGCTTCTGGTGGCGGGCCCTGGCGTGGTCGCGCTACGCCGCCGATCTCAGCGCGATCGCGCTGCAGAAGGAACGGCTGAAAGACCCCGCCGAACGGCGGGCTTTCGCGAACGCCGTGCTCGCGACGCGCCAGGATTGGATCGCGCTCTGGCGTCGTGGCGAGAAGCACGATCGGCGCACCAATGTCGGGAGCAGAAAGCTGAAGGAACGCGCCCGCCTGATCGACCAGGACGCCGCCGAAACGAACGCGGACCGCGCGTAGCAGGTCGATAGCGGGCACCGCATCCGTAGCCGTCTCTTTCGTTCGGTGTTCCGGCGCGCTCGAAGCCATGGGCGGCCGCGGGCTTGCTTGCGGCGGAGACACCGGGCATGCGCGCGGGGCGCCCATGCTCCGGGGTCTTCCGGTCACCCCGTGGCACCGGCGAAAGCCGATGGTGCTTCGGTGCGCCATAACGACTATGCTGCCCCTGAGATCGTTCGATCGAGCGGAGACGGGTCATGGAGCGCAGCTTTGCCAAGGAAGTCGAGCTTCTCCGCAAGGGGGACGGCGAGTATTTCGAGGGAGAAGGGATTCTCGCGATCACCAAGGCCCTGCTGCAGTCCGGGGTCAGCTATGTCGGCGGCTATCAGGGGGCTCCGGTCTCGCATCTGATGGATGTGCTGACCTCCGACTCCAAGGGGCTGATGGCCGAGCTCGGCGTGCATACCGAGACATGCGCCAACGAGGCGGCCGCGGCGGCAATGCTGGCCGCCTCGGTCAACTACCCGATCCGTGGGGCGGTGACCTGGAAATCCACCGTCGGCACCAATGTCGCCGCGGACGCGCTTTCCAACGTCGCCTCCTGCGGCGTGGTCGGCGGCGCGCTGATCATCCTCGGCGAGGACTATGGCGAGGGGTCGTCGATCATCCAGGAACGCACCCACCCGTTCGCCATGAAATGCTCGATGCCCCTCATGGATCCGAGGACGAGCCATCCCCGGATGGTCGCGCTGATCGAAAAGGGCTTCGAGCTGTCCGAGGCCTCGAACACCCCTGTCATGGTCGAGTTCCGGATCCGCGCCTGCCACGTCACCGGTCGTTTCGCGACGAAGGACAACAGGCAGGGCGAATACTCGACCAACCGGCCGATTCCGAAACACGATTTCAGCCTCGAACGGATCGCGCTCCCTCCCGCGACCTATTCCCAAGAAGAGCGGAAGGTCGAGCAACGGCTTCCGGCCGCCGTCGATTTCATCCGCGAGAACGCGCTGAACGAGGTCTTCGACGGCGCGTATGACGATGTCGGGATCGTCTGCCAGGGCGGTCTCTTCAACTCGGTGATCCGCGGGTTGCAGCAGATGGGCCTCGCCAACGTGTTCGGAGAGAGCGAGCTGCCCATTCTCTGCCTCAACGTCACCTACCCGCTGGTCGATGACGAAATCGCCGCCTTCTGCGCCGGAAAGCGGGCGGTTCTGGTGGTCGAAGAGGGCTTCCCCGACTATCTGGAGCAGGCGATCAACGCGTTGCTGCGCAAGGCCGATCTCAATACCGGGATTCACGGCAAGGGGCTGTTCCCCAAGGCCGGCGAATACCAGCCCGAAGTGATGCTGCGCGGCCTCGCAGGCTTCATCGAGGGGGCGGTGCCGCGCGGACTCGATCTCGCGCCGGTCTCGCAGGCGGTCGCCGAGCTCGACCGGACCAAGGCGGCGGCGGCCGAGCTGCTCGGCGGCGGCGTGCCCAAGCGCCCTCCCGGGTTCTGCACCGGCTGCCCGGAGCGGCCGGTGTTCAGCGCGATCAAGCTGGTCCAGCGCGAAGAGGACATCGGCGAGTTCCATATCTCGGCGGATATCGGCTGCCACAGCTTCGCCGCCCTCCCCCCGTTCGGGCTCGGCAACACCATCACCGGATACGGGCTCGGCCTGTCGTCGTCGGCCGGGGTGGCGCCCCAGTTCGAGAAGCGCATGGTCTCGATCATGGGGGACGGCGGATTCTGGCATAACGGGCTCGCGACCGGGGTAAGCGGCGCCGCCTTCAACAAGCACGATTCGGTGCTGGTCATCATGGCCAACGGCTATTCCTCCGCGACCGGTCAACAGCACATCCCGTCGACGACCGCCGGCGGCGCCGTTCCCGGCGATACCGTCATGCCGATCGAGCGGGCGCTGCGCGGTCTCGGCGTGACCTGGGTTCGCAAGCAATACACCTATCGGGTCGGCAAGATGAAGAAACTGCTGCACGAAGCGCTGACGACCCGGGAAAAGGGCCTGAAGGTCATCATCGCCGAGGCGGAATGCCAGATCGCCAAACAGCGGCGGTTGCGGCCGCTCCTGCGCAAGGCGCTCGATGCCGGCAAGCGCGTGGTCCGCACCCGCTTCGGCGTCGACGAGGACAGCTGCACCGGCGACCATTCCTGCATCCGGCTCTCGGGCTGCCCGTCGCTCACGGTCAAGCCTAACCCCGATCCGCTGCGCAAGGACCCGATCGCCCATGTGAACAACGGCTGCGTCGGCTGCGGCCTGTGTGGCGAGGTGGCCGATGCGGCGGTCCTCTGCCCGTCCTTCTACAAGGCCGATATCGTCCAGAACCCGTCGCGGATCGACCGCGCCCTCGATCGGACGCGCCGCAGGGTGATCGGCGCGATGGGCGGAGGCTCCGACCGCGCGGAGGCCGGCGCATGAACGCCGCCGTCAATGGCGCCGACCTCCCCGAGCGCAGCTTCACCATGGTCGTCGGGGCTCTCGGCGGCGAGGGTGGCGGCGTGCTCGCGAACTGGATCGTGGCCGCGGCCGAGTCGCTGGACTTCCCGGTGCAGAGTACCTCGATTCCCGGAGTCGCGCAGCGCACCGGCGCGACCACCTACTATATCGAGATCTATCCCGCGCCCTATGCCGTCCTGGGCGGGCGGTCGCCGGTGATGGCGCTCTATGCCACGCCGGGCAATATGGATGTCGTCGTCGCTTCGGAGCTCATGGAAGCCGGGCGGGCGCTCGAACTCGGCTGGGTCACCGACAGGAGGACGACGCTGATCGCCTCGACCCATCGCATCTATTCGATCCAGGAAAAGTCGGCCATGGGGGACGGCCGGTTCGAGACCGGGAACCTGGTCAAGGCCGCGGACGGGATGGCCAATCGCGCGATCCTGTTCGACATGGACCGTCTCGCCCAGGCGAACGACACAGCGATCAATGCCGTCATCCTGGGCGTGATCGCCGGCTCGGACGCGACGCCGATTCCGGCGGAGGCCTTCGAGAAGGCGATCGAGATATCCGGCGTCGCGGTCTCCGCCAACCTGCGGGGGTTTCGGGCCGGGCTCGGCTTCGTGAGAGGCGATGCCCGTATTCCCGAGCCGCCGCCGCCGCTGCCGCGCGGGGGCCGGGAGATCGATCTCGACTCGCTGCTGACCAAGTCCGCCGAGGATTTTCCGGCCGCCGCCCAACGCGTGGTACAGGAAGGGATCCGCCGGACCGTCGACTATCAGGACCCGGGCTACGGCCAGAGATTCCTCGAAGGCGCAGCGCGGTTCCTCGCGGCCGACAGGTCCGCGGGCGGGGCCGACCGGAACTTCGACCTGACCGTCGAGGCCTCGCGCTATCTCGCTCTGTGGATGACCTATGAAGACATCATCCGGGTCGCGGACCTGAAAGGACGGCCGGAGCGGATGGCCCGGGTCCGCCGCGAGGTCGGGGCCAGGGAGGGCGAGCCGCTGGTGGTCACCGAATTCCTCAAGCCCGGCTTCGAAGAGCTCGCCTCGGTCCTGCCGCCCGCCCTAGGGCGGGGACTGATGCGCTGGACCGACCGCAAGCCTTCCAGGCGCAAGGTCCATCTGGCGATGCGGGTCAAGACCAATACCGTCTTCGGCTACGCCAGGCTCCGGGCACTCGCCGCGCTGCGGTTCTGGCGACCCAGGACGTACCGCTTCGCGGAGGAATGGGCCGAGATCGCGGCATGGATCGACGCCGTCGAGGCCGCGGCGGCGCGGAGCTACGACCTCGCTCTGGCGATCGCGGAGCTGCCGAATCTGCGCAAGGGCTATTCCGACACCCATCGGCGCGGAGTCGCCAACTATCGACGGGTGTTCGCGGGGCTCGCCAGACCTGCGGCCCAAACGGCCGGCGACCCGGCAGATGCCGCGGCCGCCCTCGACGAGGTGCGGCGGGCCGCCCTCGCCGACCCCGAGGGCGAGGCGCTCGACGCCGCCCTCGCGGCCGCTTCGGCACAGATCGGGCGGGCGGCGCCCGATACCGGTAGCGCCGCCGCCGGATAGCCGCAGCCCGACGACACCCGCCCGCGCGATCCCGTTCCCGCTCATCTCGGCGCCTCCGCTTCTTCGCTCGTTTCGGCGCGAAGGGTCTCGCGGACTTCGTGCAGCGTCCGACAGCCGGGGCAGATGATCTCCTCAAGCAGGAAGTTGGGACTCTCGCCACGCCAGCGCGCCGCACGCCGGGGCCCCGCCGCGCCGATATGCCGGCGGCGGACCATCACCCCGCCGCCGGGTCCGGTCAGCACGCGGTTGCATCGCCTGCACAGAAGAATCTGCCGACCCCCGGCGACCGCGCTCGACAGATTGTCGCCCACGCGGTGAACCCCGTCGGCGGCCAGCAGGAGGCCGGGCCGCCACTCCTGGTCGATTTCGCCCGTCCTTCCACCGCGAATCCGAGCGCGCAGCGCCCGCGTCGCCCGATCCCGCGGGCAGCCCTCCCGGTCTGTCACAACGCCGTAGAGCTCCCGTGCGGTACCCGGCGTGACGGTGCCGTCCGCAATGTCGACGGCGACCCGTGCGGGATCTCTGTCCAGGGGATCGCCGTACCCTCCGCCGCCCGGCGCATGAAAGACCAGCATGTCGCCGGGCCCGAGCAGCGCCTCGGCCTTGGACGGGAGATGCTCGACGGCCGCCCCTTCCGGCGGGGCAGCGGAGGCCAGCGTCTCGGAAAGCCCGCCCCCCCGCACCACGCTGGTCTGAGAACCGGCACCTGGATAGCCGCCGTCGATACCGTGCGCGTTGGTCTGATCGGTCCCCGCCGTGTTCGTCGACTTGAGGACCAGCCCATCGGTCCCGTAGGGGACGATCGCGGCCTCGGCCGTCGACCCGCCGCGATAGCGGCCCGCCCCGCCAGAATCGGCGACCCGCCGCCGGTAGACATAGAGCAGCGGGAGCTTCCATTCGGTGCTCTCGACATTCCCCATGCTGGACGCGAAGGAGGTGATCGTGCCGGCATGGTCGAACCCGTCCGCGAACGACCGCGCGCCGCCGCCGGCGCCCCGGTGATCGGAGAGGAGGGCGCCGACGCGGCGGCCGTCGGCGGTCTCGGCAAAGACATTGTTGCAGTTGCTGGAAGAGTTCCAGGACGGGCAGATGCGATCTCGATAGGCGGTCGAGGACGCGAACATCCGGGCGACCGCCTGGGCCGCGGCGACGGTGACCAGCCAGCGAAATCCGACGGTCGAGATACTGACCGGGGCGGGGAACCGCGCGTTCACGACCGAACCCTCGGGAGCAGTGACCCGGATGCAGCGGCGCAGTCCCTCGTTCCAGTCGATATCTCCCTGACACAGGAAGCTGAACAGCGGAACCGCCGCGCCGGCGACGGTGGCGTGACGGGTGCTGTTGACCGCGGCGTCCACTTGCGGCGCGGACCCGGAGAAGTCGAAATGGAGGTTCCGCCCCTCCCGCGAGAGGGTCAGCGCGACTCGGTGGATCCTGTCCGAGCCCACGCGGTCGCCGTCCATATAGGCACCGCCGGTCCAGCACCCCTCGGGCAGGCGGGCGATCGCCGCGCGGAGCTGCGACTCGGCGACGTCGATCATCCGCGCCATCACCGCCCGCAGGCGCGGCGCGCCCTCGACCTCGATCAGTGCGGCGATCCGTCCCTTCGCCGCGTTGATCGCCGCGATCTGCGCGCCGAGATCGAGGGCGACCATCTCCGGCAGGCGCGAATTGGTGACGAAGCTGTGTTCCGCCTCCGGGCAGGGCTCCCCGCGGTCGATCATCTTGAGGAAGAAGCGGGGCGGATCCTGGTAGATCGACCGGGCGTTGATGCAGAAGCTGCCCTCGTCAATTCCGCCGACATCGGGGTGATGCAGCACATTGCCCACCCACATAAACAACCGCCCATCGACGAAGAGCGGGCTGGCCATCACCACATCGTTCTGGTGAAGCGCGCCGAGAAACGGGTCGTTGGTCAGATAGACATCGCCGTCCTGAAGCCTTCGGGCCTTGGCCGCGATCGCCCGTATCGCGTCGCCCATCGTCGTGACATGGACCACCGAGCCGATGCCGGCGACGACGACCTCGCCGTCGGCGGTGAACAGGCCGGCGTTGAAGTCGTTGCCTTCGACGACGATCGGCGACGCGGATATCGTCCTGATCGCCACCGACTGCTCGTCGTTGATCTGCCACAGCCGATGCTTCAGGACCTCGAAACCGATCGGATCGACGATCGCGTCCACCGCTCAGCCCTCCGGTCGGATATCGAGATTGCCGTAAGCGTCGACCGCCGCGGCGGCGCGCGGGGGAATCCATACGGTCGTCATGTCGCGCTCGATGACGGAAGGACCCGCGATCTCGTCCCCCGGCCCGAGACCTGCGAAATCGTAGACGCTCGCCTCCGCACGCTCTCCTCCCGCCAGAAAGACCGCGCGCCGGGCGCGCACGGCCGACACGCCCGCCGCCCGCCGGCGCGGCGCGAGCCGGGGCGCTGCGGCGGCGACCGCGGCGTCGACCTGGAGACCCGCCAGTTCGAGGACCGCCCCGATTCGCAGTGCCCCGTCCCCGTAGCGGCGCCGATACGCATCCTCGAACGCGGCGCGCAGTCGCGGGACCGCGCCGGGCTCCGCGACGCCCCTCGGCAGCGGGATCGAAATCTCGTTCATCTGTCCGCGATAGCGGATCTCGACCGAATGAGTCAGCTTCGCGTCGCCGCGCGCCAGACCGGCGGCGGCGAGATCCGCGCCCGCCCGTTCCTCCAGCGCTGAGACCGCAGAGGTGACCGCGGCGATGACGGCCGGCTCGTCTGCGAGCCCGACGGGGGCCGAGACGGCATGCCTGTAGACTCGATCGGCGAGGGCGACGCCGATCGCCGAGAACACGGGTGCCCCGTAGGGCAGGATAACGCGCCGGATGCCCAGGGACCGGGCGAGATCGGCGCAATGCGCGCCACAGGCGCCGCCGAAGGCGAACAGCGTGAAGGCGCGCGGGTCGTTGCCGCTCTCGACGGTCACCTTGCGGATCAGGTCGGCCATCCGGGCGTTGACGATCTCGACGATCCCGGCGGCGGCTTCCCGGACGCCGAGTCCCAGCGGCCGCGCGACGCCACGCGCGATCGCACGGGCTGCAAGATCCGGGTCGAGCCGGTGCCGGCCACCGAAGAACCGGTCCGGGTCGAGGAGACCGAGCACGACCAGGGCATCCGTCACCGTCGGTCGGTCGCCACCCCGCCCGTAGCTCGCCGGCCCCGGCTCGGCGCCCGCGCTCTCCGGCCCGACCCTGAGACGGAAACCGTCGGCCGAGGCGATGCTGCCTCCGCCCGCCCCCAGCGTGTCGATCCGCACGGCCTGGCAGAGGACCGGAAGCCCCTGACCCAGAAAGGGCATCGGCGTCTGCGCGACGACGCCCGCGGCGATCAGCCCGACATCGAAACTGGTACCTCCCATGTCGGCGGTGACGATGTCGCGCAGCCCGAGCGCCTTGCCGACATGCTGCGCCGCGACGAGCCCGCCGACGGGACCGGAATTCACGAGAGACGCCGCCTGGCGTGCGACGTTCTCCGGCAGGATCGTTCCGCCGGACGTGCTCATGATCTGGATCGGGCGGGCGAGGCCGAGCGCACCGAGGCGCGCCTGCAGCGCCCCGATATAGGATGTCGTCGCGGGTCCCACATGGGCGGCGACGGCGGTCGTCGTCATCCGCTCGTACTCGCCCATCCTCGGAGCGATATCGGAGGAAAGGAAGACCGGAAGATCGGCGTCGAGCTCCGCCGCGACGGCACGGACCAGCCTCTCGTGATCGGGGCGCAGAAAGGCCCATAGCAGACATACCGCGAGGCTTTCGGCGCCGGCATCGCGCAGCGAGCCGACCGCGCGGCGGGCGTCCTCGCGATCGAGCGGGGCCAGACACTCCCCACGGGCGGTGATCCGCCCACCGACGCCCCGCACGCGCCGCCGCGCGACGAGCGGCGGGGGCGGCTCGGTATGGAGGAAATCCATCGCTCGGGCGTAAGGCAACCCGCCGACGCGGCCGACCGGTCCGCGGGCGATGGCGAGCGTGTCCTCGAAACCGCGGGTGGCGACCACGCCCACTTGCGCGCCGCGCCGCTGGATCAGCGCGTTGGTGGAGATCGTGGTGCCGTGGGCGAAGCGCTCGGTCTCGGCGAGAAGCCCGGCCGGCGACAGGCCGAGCCGGCGTGCGAGCGCCGCGAGGCCGTCGAGGACAGCGGTCTCGGGGGCCTGCGGCGTCGAGAAGACCTTTTCCGCAGCGACTTCCCCATCGCCGGCGATCCCGGCCAGATCGGTGAACGTCCCGCCGGTATCGATTCCGAGCGCGCGCCGCGGCAGCATCGCCCGCGCTCGTCAGAGCCTCTCGAGCAGATGACCGAATTTCCTGCGGGTACGGTCGCGCTCTTCGGGGCTCGCCTCGGCGACCGGGGGAAACTCGTCGATCCAGTCGAAGGGACGGCAGGCATCGACGAGGGCGCGCGAGTTGAAGTTGTCGCCGACCTTCTTGCGCGGATCCAGCGGCCCCGACCAAGCGTTGCGGATGATGTCGATATCCTCCGCCGGGTCGCAGCGCGACGCCATCGCCCAGGTCACGTCATGGATGCTGGTGGGATCGATGTCCTCGTCGACCACGACCACGAATCGGCCCAGATAGTTTGCGGCATGCGCGCCGGCGGTCAGCAACAGGGCCTGCTTGGCATGTCCGGCATAGGCCTGCTCGATCGACACCACGTTGAACATCCGCCCGCCGCCGGGCTCCATGCACCAGACGCCCCGGACGCCTCTCAGGCCCGCCCGCTCGATGTCTTCCCAGATGAGGGCCGCCTTGACCACGCATTTGGACAGCGAGTAGTCCGAGGGCGGCCGGCCCGGCCGCGCCATGGTGTGGATCGGCGCGTCCCGGTGATAGATGCGCCGGACCCGTACCACGTAGTCCTCGCGCACCTTGGACGCGTAATAGCCGGTCCATTCGCCGAACGGTCCTTCCGGCCGCTTCTCGTCGGGCAGTATCTCCCCCTCGAGAACGATCTCGGCCGTGGCCGGGATCGGCAGCCCGTGCAGCTCGGTCGCCGTCACGTCGATCGGCGCGCCCCGATGTCCGCCGGCATGCGCGTACTCGGATTGCCCGTAATCGACCTCGTTGCCCGCGGACAGAAACAGGATCGGGTCGTGGCCGACGCTGATCGCGACCGGGCAGGGCTTGCCCGCCTCGAAATACTTGTCCCTGATGGCCCGGCCATGCTTGCCGGGCGATATCCACAACCCGACCGTGTTCCGGTCGTGGACCATGACCCGATACGTCCCGAGATTGACCCAGTCGGTCTCGGGATCGCGCATGATCACCAGATCCCCGGTCCCGAAATAGCGGCCGCCGTCCTGCTCGTGGAGGAACGGGACGGGGAACCCGAACAGGTCGACCTCGTCGTCGCGGTCGACATTCTCGAGAATCGGCCCGGAATTGACGCTGCGGGGTGGGATGGTCTCGAAGGAGTCCAGCCGCCGCCGATAGGACTTCACGACATCGAGCGGGTTCTGCGGCGTCGGCAGACCGAGCGTCAGGGCGAGCCGTCTCGGCGAGTTGGTGGCGCCCGAGAGCACCTTCATATCGGCCGGATAGCCGGGGATGTTCTCGAAGAGTAGCGCCGGCGGGTTGTCCGGCTTGGCGTGATAGATCATCTCGGCGACCGAGCCCATCTCGAGCTGCCAGTCGACGCCGTCGATCCGCATCAGTTCGCCCATCTCGTCGACCCGCGAGATCCACTCGCGCAGGTCGCCGTGCGGCGCGGGATAGGCGCCATAGCCGCCGTGACGTGCCATCTTCGATCATTCCCCAAATTGCCAGCTTCCAGGACGGGTGATACGACCGTGCGCGCCGATCGACAAGACCGCGGGGCGAGCGCGCGGCTGGGTGTCGTGGACGACGATCCGACTTCCGGTGCGGCGTCCGACACTGCAGAGAGCCGCCGAAAACGCGCAAGCGGTTCGGCGCATGGCTGCACGAGTTCGTCCGCGAAACGGCCGACGCCCTACCTGCCGCGCCGAGCCAAGCGCCCCGCCCGGTATCTCTCTAGATGCATGGTGCCCTGCCGTTCCCGAAACCGGCCGTCGCGCCGCTCCGTGCCGGAGCTCGGCAACTCCAAGGCGCGCCGTGCGTTACACGCCATGCGTCTCCTCGATCCGGAAGAGCCGTTTCGCGGTCTCCCCCAGGATTCGGCGCCGTTCGCGCCTATCCAGAAAGCCGAGATCCTGGACGGCCGCGGGCGTGTCCATGTCCGCTGCCGGATAGCCGGAGGCGTAGACGAGGCGGTTCGGCGCGTCGATCGCCCGGTAGACGGCGGCGAGCGCAGCGCTGCGGTCGGGCGTCTCGACCGGGTTCGAGCCGTAATACATCTCGCGCATATAGGCGCTCGGCAGCCGGGTGAGCGACGGGCATTCGGAGCTGCGCATCCGATATTCGCTGTCGATTCGCATCATCAGCCAGGGAACCCAGGAGACGCCCGAAGCCAACCAGAGAACCGGCAATCGGGGAAAGCGCTCGGGCAGCCCGTTGACCAGCCAGTTGGTACAGTGGACGATATTGTACCATTGCGGCGACAGTGCCCGGACCGCGACGAACCGGTTGAAAGTCAGGAACATCGGGTCTTCCCAGTCGATCCCGCCATGGAAGGCGAGCGGCAGGCCCGATTCCTCGATCGCGGCGTAGATCGGCATGAAGGCGTTGTCATGGACCGATATCCGGCGCAGCGCCCCGAGCTGGAAACCGGCGACCCCCGGCGCGCCCGCATAGGTCTCCACCAGCCGCAACGCCGCGTCGGGCGCGTTGAAGGGCAGCAGGATCCAGCCGAGGAGACGCGGCGAACAGGTCAGGACGCGCTCGGTCAGCCAGCGGTCGTAGGCGCCCAGCACCGCGGCCTCGACCTCGGGCTGCGGATGGAGTCCAATGATCTGCAGCCCGAACGGCGACAGGGCCGCGATGTCGATACCCATCGCGTCCATCGCCCGCAGCGCCAGATGCGCCGCGCGATGGGTTCCGTCGCTCGGGGTCGCCTCGAGGCTGCGAAGCAGATCCCGGGTAATCCGCCCGCCGGCCTCGTGATAGGCGACGCGGTCGAGCGGAAACCGGGCGGCCTGACGCAGTGCGCCCTGCGCGCTCCGGGCGAGCTGGCGGATGATCGGATCCTCGATGAGCTCGATGATCTCGGTGATCCACTCCTTCTCGTAGATATGGGCGTTGGCGTCGACGACCAGCGTCTCGTGCAGACCCGACGCCACGATGCGCCGCCGCGCGTTCTCGAGATGCCGGCCGGTGTGGAAGCTCTCCGCACGCAGCGCGGGACGGTCGCCGCCCGAGGAGATATCCATATCAGTGGAACGCTTGGCCGCCGTCGACATTGAGCGTCTGACCGGTCATGAAGTCGCTTCCGGCGGACAGCAGGAACATCACCGCCCCGACCAGATCTTCCGGGTATTGGTGGCGCGCGATCAGCCGCCTGGGCGGCTCGTTGGTCCGGGCGTAGCTGCCCGAGCTGGCGACCTGCGTGTCGCTCAGCGTGAAGCCCGGAGTGACGGCGTTGACGCAGATATTGTCGGCGCCGACTTCGCTCGCCAGAGACCGGGTGAGGCCGATTACCCCCGCCTTGGACGTCGAATAGTCGAGCCGGTTGGGCGCCCCCATCCAGAACCGCCCGGAGGCGATGTTGACGATCTTGCCGCCCCCCTGGGCCTTCATCCGCGGGAAGACCGCCTTGCAGCAGAGGAAGATCCCCCGCAGGTTGACCTCCATCACCCGATCCCAGCGCTCGACGGCGATATCGAGCCAGCTTCCTCTGGGCAGAACGCTCATCAGGGAGGCGTTGTTGACCAGCCCGTCGATTCGGCCGAACTCCTCGACCGCCGTGCGGGCCATCCGCTCGGCATCGGCCTCGACGCTCACGTCGGTCGTCGCGCTCACCGCCGCGCCGCCAGCCAGACGGATGGCGGCCACAGTCTCCTCGTTGGCGTCGCCGTCGATATCGGCAACCACCATCTTGGCGCCCGCCTTCGCCATGCGGCGGCAGTAGACGCCGCCGATACCCTTTCCACCGCCGGTCACGATCACGACCCGATCGCGCACGCTCAACAGGGTCTCCGCGTCGAATTCTTCGGCCACTCCGACTCCTCCGGCGGAGAACCCGCCCTCGATTTACTTCACCCCGCCCCGGAATTATCTTCGGCATACCCCGTGGCTGTCCAATGGAATTGTCCCGTGAAGGCTGGCTGGTACGAGAGGAACGGGCCTGCGACCGAGGTAATTGTGATCGGCGAGACGGCCGATCCGGTTCCCGCCCCCGGCGAGGTTCGGGTCAGGCTCCATGCTTCCGGCGTGAACCCGTCCGACGTCAAGCGTCGCGACGGCTGGGGTGGACAGGCGATCGAGTTTCCCCGCGTCATCCCGCACAGCGACGGGGCGGGGGTGGTCGATGCGGTCGGCGCCGGAGTCGACAAGGCCCGGATCGGCGAGCGGGTATGGACCTTCAACGCGCAGTGGAAACGCCCGTTCGGAACCGCCGCCGAATTCGTCGCGCTGCCCGGCCGTCAGGCGGTACCGCTTCCCGCCGGGGTCGGTTTCGACTTCGCCGCCTGTTTCGGCATACCCGCGCTGACCGCGCATCGCGCGGTCTTCGCCGACGGCTCGGTGGCCGGCGGGACGGTGCTGGTGACCGGCGGTGCCGGCGCGGTCGGCTTCTACGCCATACAGCTCGCGCGCCGGGGCAACGCCCGCGTCTTCGCGACCGTCAGCGGCCCGGCCAAAGCGAAAGCCGCCCTGGACGCCGGCGCTGAGGCCGCGATCGACTATCGGAGAGAGGATGTCCTCCTGCGCCTCCGGGAGCTGACCGGCGGCACAGGCGTGGATCGCGTCGTCGATGTCGATTTCGGCGAAAACCTTCCCGTTACCGCCGAGGCCGTGAAGCGGAACGGCGTCATTGCGGCCTACGCGTCGATGCGCGTGCCCGAACCGACGCTCCCCTACTACACGCTGATGCGAAAGAACGTGACCGTGCGCGGCGTCTTCGTTTACGAGATGCCGGCCAAGGCGTTCGCCGCCGGTATCTCCGACATCGCGGGCTGGGCCTCGGAAGGAGGGGCGATCCCGGGAATCGCGGCCACCTTCCCTCTCGCCGAGCTCTCGGCGGCTCACGAGGCCGTCGAGTCGGGTCGGTTGATCGGCAACGTGGTCGTCGAGATCTGAACGGCGCAGGCAGCCGCACGGCTCCCGAATCCCCGGGCGATCCATGAGCACAGCCAAGTTCGTCTATACGATGCAGCGTCTCGGTCGCAGCTTTCCGGGCGGCCGCGAGGTCTTGAAGGACATTACGCTCGCCTTCCTCCCCGGCGCGAAGATCGGCGTGCTGGGGCTGAACGGGGCCGGCAAGTCGACTCTGCTGCGCATCATGGCCGGGCTGGATACCGGGTTCACCGGCGAGGGACGGGCCGCGGACGGGATCAGGATCGGCTACCTGCCGCAGGAGCCCGCGCTCGACGAGGGCGAGACGGTCTACGGCAACATCGTCGAGGGTGTCGCGGAGGAGAAGGCGCTGCTCGACCGTTTCGAGCGGCTCAGCGCCCGCTTCGCCGAGCCCCTGGAAGACGCCGAGCTGGAGGTCCTGATCGCCGAACAGGGCGCGCTGCAGGAGCGGATCGACGCCGGTGACGTCTGGGACATCGACCGCAGGATCGACCTCGCGATGGAAGCGCTCCGCTGCCCGCCGGCGGACGCGGCGGCGGCGATATTGTCCGGCGGGGAGCGGCGCCGGGTCGCGCTTTGCCGCCTGTTGCTCGGGCGCCCCGACATGCTGCTGCTCGACGAGCCGACCAACCATCTCGACGCCGCCTCGGTAGCTCGGTTGGAGCGCTATCTCGACGATTATCCCGGGACCGTGGTCGCGGTCACCCATGACCGCTACTTCCTCGACAATGTCGCCGGCTGGATACTCGAGCTCGACCGCGGCCGCGGGATTCCCTGGCAAGGCAACTACTCGTCCTGGCTCGAACAGAAGGAACGCCGACTCGCCCATGAGGAAAAGCGCGACGCCGCCCGGCAGCGGACGCTGGCGCGCGAACTTGCGTGGATCCGCGCCGCGCCCCGCGCGCGCCAAGCCAAGTCTAAGGCGCGCATCGCCGCCTACGACGCGCTGCTCGCGGAGGCCGCCGACCGGGCCCCGGAGACGGCCCAGATCGTCATCCCGCCGTGCCCGCGCCTCGGCGAGCTGGTGATCGAGGCGAGAGGGCTGACCAAGGGATTCGGAGACCGTCTGCTCATCGATGGGCTCGACTTCAGCCTGCCGCCGGGCGGAATCGTCGGCGTCATCGGCACCAACGGCGTCGGAAAGACGACGCTGTTCCGCATGATCGTCGGTGCGGAGGAGCCGGACTCGGGGACGCTCAGGATCGGCGAGACCGTCAAGCTGGGCCATGTGGACCAGTCGCGCGACGCGCTCGCGGCGGATCGGACGGTCTGGGAGGAGATCGCCGACGGCAAGGCGGAAATCGTCCTCGGCAAACAACGAATATCGTCGAGGGCCTATACGGGCGCATTCAATTTCCGAGGCGCCGATCAACAGCGCAGGGTCGGCGAACTCTCCGGCGGCGAACGCAACCGCGTCCATCTCGCCAAGCTCCTCAAGTCGGGCGCCAACGTGCTGCTGCTCGACGAACCGACCAACGACCTCGATGTCGACACGCTGCGCGCGCTCGAGGACGCGCTCCTCGCATTCGCCGGCTGCGCGGTCGTGATCAGCCACGATCGCTGGTTTCTCGACCGAATCGCGACCCACATGCTGGCCTTCGAAGGCGAGGGAAGAGTCGTCTGGTTCGAGGGCAACTACCAGGAATACGAAGCGGATCGGCGGCTCCGTCTCGAAGGCCGACACGACCGCCCGGCCCGGCTCGGATAGAGGCCCGCCGTTACGGCACCGAACCGTCTCCGGGGATCGCCTCGGGATCGACCTTGCTGCGCAACGCCGCCAACAGCCCCTCGACCTTGCCGCCGTTGCGGCGGATGACCAGGGAGAACTCGTCGCGCTGGGCCACCGACATACTGATGCCTTCGACGATCAGGTCGATGATGCGCAGCTCTTCACCCTTCTTCCTCACACGCCACCCGACATTGATCTCCACCCGTCTGCTGCCGTCCAGGACCGACGACCCGACCAGATAATCGCGCTCGTTGATCGGTCGGCTGCGCACGAGACGAAACCGCACGCCGTCCAGGTCACGGAGATGCTTGGAATAGGTTCGGACCAGGAACTTCTCGAACAAACCCCGATATTCCTCCCGTACCGCGGGGGAGGCCAGCCGCCAATAGCGCCCGAGGGTGAACCGGGAGATCGTTTCCAGATCGAAGGAATCGTTCAGGATATGACGGAAGCGGTCCTCACGCTGCCGATCCGTGATGTCGTCCGAGAACGAGTTGAACACGCGCGAAGCCGTCGCTTGAACGAACTCCGCAGCCGCCCGCTGCTCCGCTGCCGCGGGGGTCGCGGCATGCGCCGCAGCGACGCAGACGATCGGGAACAGCGTATGGAAAATCCGGACCACGGTGTCAATCCGCTCAGCGTCACGTCTGAGATAGCGGACTCTGTACCGGAGCCCGGCGGCTTGCAACCCCCGCTACATGTCGGGAAAGGCCGTTTCCGGCAGCGGGCGGCCGTTGCGAATCTCCTTGGCCCGAGACTGCAGATAGAAGCCTCGGACGGCCGCGTAATAGTCGAGCGAGGTCCGCTCGAGCGCGTCGATCCGGTCATAGTTCGCCGCACGGAAGTCGACGATCCCGAAGGCGGTCCGTGCCAGCCCGGTCAAACCGAGCGACGCATAGGAGAGCGGATCGAACAGGATATCCACAACCTTTCCGGCGGCGTCGCGCGGCGTCGACGACCCGAAGAAGGGAAGCACGATATACGGCCCCGAACCGACCCCCCAGACGGCCAGTGTCTGTCCGAAGTCTTCTTTATGGCGGGGGATTCCGAACTCCGATGCAATATCCGCGAGACCGACGATGCCGAAGCTCGTATTCATGACGGCGCGCAGGAACGTGTTGCCCGCCCGTTCGAACTCCGCTTGGAGCAGATCGTTCGCCAGGATAATCGGGCTGCGCAGATTATGCATGAAGTTGCGCAGCATCGTCTGGATTGTCGAGGGCACGGCCGCGTTGTAGGTGAACGCGGCCGGCCGCAGCACCGTATGGTCGATCGCGACATTGACGGCGAACACCCCGCGGCTCAGCGGCTCGAGCGGATCGGCGTCCGACAGGTCGGCCAAACCCGAGGCGGGCGGCGCGACGGCGCAGCCGGACATTCCGAAAGCGAAGAGCGGGACGGCGAGCGCCATGAGCAGGATCGATCTCGACCGCCGAAATTCCACCGCGACGCCGCCTCCCCGCTCGTTACCCTGCCAAGGCATGATCCGACGCGCCAAGATGGACTCGGCCGACGGCTATTTCAACCCGATCGACAACGGGCGACCGGCTTCCGGAGAACGGCGGGACCCTCGACACCGGCCGCGGCATCGTCGGTCGATCCCCCGCTGCCGGTCGGCCGCCAGGCCCGCGCCGACCCTGCACCCATTCCGCCATCCTCCGCTTCCCGCCGGATGGACGCGCCAAGGCGTTACAGATCGATGCGCATCAGGTCGTGCGCCATGCGCAACTCACCGGACCAGCTCCTGCGGATATCGGCGACCATCTCATCCATCATGGCCGGGCCCATCAGCGCGACCGGCATATGCTTCCCCATCAGTTCGCGCATGATCGGTCGGTCGGAATCGAAATGCCCGAAATGGGTCGCGATGAGGCTCTTCACCCTGGCCTGGACCGCGATCTCTCCCAGCTCGACGGGGCTCGTATGCGCCCAGGTCCCGATGCCCGCCCGCGACCGGAATTCGATGGCCGATCTCGGAAAGGTGCATTCGTGGATCAGGAGGTCCGCGCCCTGGGCGAGCGCGATCAGCCGGTCGCAAGGCGCCGTGTCGCCCGAGAACATGACGGACTTGCCGTCCACGCTGTCGAGGCGGAGCCCGAAACAGGGCGAGATCTCGCGCGGGATATGCTCGACATGGCAGGCGGAGACGCGAACGAGATCGTCTTCGAAGACGACGCCCGGCGCCATCTCCCGAACGTCCGCGCGGAGCGCCTGGCTGTTCTCCCGCCGCTGGCGGTATTGGGCGCGCGCCTCGATGTCCTTTCGAAACGCGCCGCGCTCGGGGTCCAGCAGAGCCTCGACGTAATGCGCGGTGTCGACGGGGCCGATCACTACGGGCGGCGTCCGGCGGTCGGCCATCCATGTCGTGATCATGAAATAGGGCAGGTCGGCGATGTGGTCGTAGTGGAGATGCGACAGGAACACATGGTCGACCGCCGCCGGATTCACATTGGCCGCGACCAACTGATTCGTCGCGCCGTGGCCGCAATCGAACAGATAATGCCGGCCGCGAACGGTGATCAGGATCGCGGAGTCGTGGCGGTCCGGATTCGGCATCGCCGCGCTCGAACCGAGAATGACGACGCGCATGGCCTGTCCCCTCCCTCTCAAACGCGCCGCCGGGCGGCGCGGAGTTCGCCGGCGATCAGAAGCGCCGCCGCCGCGGCTCCCGCGACATCGGTCCAGCCGCCGCCCGCGACCGCGCCGGCGGGAACCATCAAGGCGATTCCGGCGGCAACGAACAGGGTGCGGCGCGCCGGATCGAGGGGCCGGGAGAAATATCCAACGAAGCCGATCGACACCATCCACACCCCGGCGACCGCGGTCAGCGCCGTCTGGGCGACCAGCCAGGCCGGCCCCTGCATCAACAGCTCGGGCGCGACGACGAACATGAAGGGGACCACATAGGCGGACCAACCGAACTGGACGGCGGCCGCCGCGGTCCTGATCGGATCCGAACCTGCGACCGTCGCGGCCGAGAACGCCGCGATCGCGACCGGCGGCGTGATCATCGACAGCATGCCGAAATAGAGGGCGAAGAGATGCGCCGCGGTCGGCGAAATCCCGACTTCGACCATCGCCGGGGCGACCAGCGTCGCGACCAGAAGATACACACCGAGAGTCGGCATCCCCATACCGAGGATGATCGAGATGACCGCCGCCATGAAGAGGATCAGCACGAAGTTGCCGCCGGCGAACTGCACCAGCGACTGGGTCATCGCGAAGCCCAGCCCGGTTATGTTCAACACTCCGATGACGATGCCGGCCATGGCGCCGATCATGAGCAACTGCACGACCAGCGCCCCCGTCTCGGCGAGCGCGCGGACCGGCGCCAGCATATCCATCCGCTCGCCCCGGTAGCCGAGAAGCAGGCCGATGGGAAGCAGGCTGACCGATGCCCAGAGGGCCGATGCCTGGGGCAGCAAGTTGAAGCTGAACAGACAGAGGATGATCACCGCGAAGGGAACGAAGTAGGGCCAACCCGCCTTGAAGACCGGCCAACGGGAAGGGATCCGGTCCCGATCGACCGGTTCGAGCCCGTCCCGCGCCGCGATCAGATCGGCCTGAATGAACAGGGCCGCATAGTAGAGGACCGCCGGGATCAGCGCCGCCAGGACGACGTCGCGATAGGCAACCTCCAGGAACTCCGCCATCAGGAAGGCCGCCGCGCCCATCATCGGCGGCATCAACTGCCCGCCGGTCGACGCCACCGCCTCGATCGCGCCGGCCTGCGCCGGGCGGTAGCCGCCCCTGGACATCAGGGGAATCGTTATCACCCCGGTCGAGACGACGTTCGAGACCGCGCTGCCCGAGATCGATCCGAACAGCGATGAAGCGGTCACGGCGATCTTCGCCGACCCACCCCGGTACCCGCCCATGAGGGCGGTCGAGATATCGGTGAAAAAACGCGACCCGCCCGACATGCCGAGCAGCGTGCCGAAATAGATGAAGGTGATCACGATGGTGGTCGAGACCCGGAGGGGGAACCCGACCAGCCCGTTGGAATCGAGGCCCACATAGATGAACAACCGGTCGAACCCCACCTCCTCGCCCTGGAAATCGCCCGGGACGTAATGCCCGAACAGACCGAAGACGACGAAGAACAGCATGAAGCCGAAGAGCACGTTCCCCGCCGTGCGCCGCAGGCCCTCGGCGACGATGCAGACGATGATCACCCCGACGACGACGGCGTCGGTCGGGTTCTCCGCCATGGACTCGAAGATGGGCTCGTAATACCAGGCGGCATAGAAACAGACCGCCGCGCCACCGGCAGCGACGATCGCGTCATGCCAGGGAACGCGGGTGCGGGGCACCCCCTTCCGGGCGGGTTTGAGGAGGAACAGCGCCGCGATCCCGACGCCGAGATAGACGAGAAGCCGCGCCTCCGGGTAGGGGGCGTAGCCAACGAGCTCGGCGACCGACCCCGCTTCGGCGAGCGCCGCGAGGGTCAGGAGCCCGGCCGACCCGCGCCCGAGAACGCGGATCGGCCAGCCCGCTCGCGGCGCATCCCCCTCCGCTGCGGCACGGGCCCCGGACACGCCGAGCGTTCGCTACATCAGGCCGGCTTCCTTGAAGAACTTCTTGGCGCCGTCATGATAGGGCAAGCCCAGATCGCGGTTGATCTTCGCCGGGTCGAAGCCGCCGAACGCCTTGTGCGAGGCGACCAGCTTCCGCTTGTTCGCGTGCAGCGCCTTCACCACATTATAGACGAGCTCGTCGGGCGTGCTGGTGCTCGCGTTGACGATGAACGGCGCGACGAGGGTGTTGGTGGGGCCCTCCACGCCCGGATATCCCGGCCCCGGCATGACGGTTCCGATCACCGCGCCCGGTGCGACGGCCTGGAGTATCTTCTGGGTCTCCGCGTTCTTCTCCGCGGACAGCACCCGAATGCCCCCGACGGCCGCATGCGCCTGGCGGGTCTTGCCCGAAGACATCGAGAAATTCGCCGCGTCGACCTTGCCCTCCATGAACACTTCGACCCCGCGTACCCCGTTGGGAACCGGGAAGTCCTTGACGTCCCTCGGGGTTACGCCGGCGGTCGCCATCAAGGCACGGGCGAACAGCCCGGCGATCTTTTGCTTGGTGTATTTGGACGGCAGCCGCTTGCCCTTCAGATCCGCGAGCGTCCTGATCTCGGAGTCCTTGCGGACGAACCAGCCGACGACGAGCGGAAACAGCGACGCCGCAATGCGGACGTTTTCCTGCTTCTTGCCCTTGAACATCTCCCCGCCCCGGAGCGCGAAGGCAGTGACGACGCTGACGGATATGGTGAAGTCGAGGCGTCCCTTGTGGAGCAGCGGTAGCGTCACCACCGGGCCGCCCTGGGGAACGACCCGCATCTTCACGCCCGCCTCCTCGATCGCCACGCGGGCGACCCCGGCCCCGGTGGCGTAGGCCAGCGAGCCCTGCGGGTTGGTGCCGATGCTCACGGTCTGCGCCCCGGCGGCGGTTGCCGCCAGGCCGCCTGCGAGCACCGCACAGACGATCGGTCTCGGGTTCATCGCCAACCCCTTTCCTCGTTCCGGTTTTCTCGAGCGATCGTGTCGATGCCGCGCGGAATCACTCCGCCGCGACGGCAGCCTCCGACCCCGCCCTGTGGTGAATGAATGCGGCGATCCTGTCGATCACCCGCCTCGCGTCCTCGGACGAGGGATTGGAACGGACCTCGTCGTGAGCCTCCCCGCCAAAGAACTCGAGTTCGACGGCGCCTCCCAGCCTGCGATAGCCGGCGACGAAGCTCTCGAGATTGGCGCGCGGATGCGCCTGATCGTCGGGATGCTGGAGATACAGAATATCCGGTCTGCGGACCGGCTCGCCGCGCCCGACGATGAAGTTGGCGCTGCCCTCGTCCATCGCTTCCTCGGTCAGCCAATACTCCATCTGATCGGCAAGCAGCCCGGACCAGCGCGCGTTGACGATTCCGCCGTCGAGCCGCGCCTTGAGCGTGCGATAGCGGGACAGCGGGCAGATGACCGGCCACATCGTCACGACATAGGGCACCGCGGCATCGACCGACGAGGCTCCCGGGAGGGGAACTGCCGCATAGCGCGCATCCTCCGGCTTCAAGGCGGCAAGCACCACGAGGTGGCCGCCGCTGGAAGTGCCCATGCTGCCGACCATCCCGGCCCGGCTTCCGAACCGCTCGGCGGCGGATTTCAGCCAGCGAACGCCGTAATTCACGTCGGCTACCGAGCCCGGATAGGTCGCCTGGGGCGGGTTCCGAAAATCGAGCGCGGCGACGACGATGCCGCGGCCTGCGACCGCCTCGTTGATCGTATCGTTGTTGGTCCGATCGCCGCGCCGCCAGGCGCCGCCATGGATGTCGATCACCGCGGGAAACGGGCCCTCGCCACGCGGTCTGAACACGCGCGCGAAGAAGGGCGTATCGCCGTGCCTCAGATATTCGATCTCCTCGACATCGACGCCGTAGACCCGTCGCTGCGAGACCGCCATACGCTTCGCCTTTCGAAACAGGGGGAACGACCACCACCGGGAACGCAGCGCGACCGCAGCGGGTGTCAGTCCGCGCGCAGGAGTCTATCGAGCACGCGCTCGGCTGTCCATCGCCCGCTCCATCGGCGTCGACCTGCTTTCGGGTTCCGAATGTCATGTCCGGGTCGTCCGATGGCGGATTCAGGTCGGGGCGTTCGACGAGACGACGGCGAAGGAGCCGAACTCCAGGTTCATGCGCGACCGGGTCGCCTGTGCCGTCGAACCCCGTCTCCCCCCGCCAAGGCGGTCGACGACTCGCGCGATTCGCCCGGACGTCTCGAAGACCTCGAAAGCAAGTCGGCTATGCCGCTCTGGGCGCGGGCGGAGCGGGAACCCTGTTGAACCGGGCGGGCCGGTCGACCATCCTGCGGCCGCGCCCGGTTCCGGCATATCGCACGCGGAGACCGATAGACATGTCCACACACTCTTCGGGGTCGATAAAGGCGATCACCGAGTACGGCCCGCTTCTGGTCTTCTTCGCCGCCTATGTGGTCGGCGACCTCTTCGCTGCCACGGCCGCGCTCATGATCGCGACGGCGGCCGCGCTCGCGCTCTCCTACGGGGTCGAACGGCGGGTTCCGATGATGCCCGTCGTCACCGCCGGAATCGTCGCGCTGTTCGGCGGGCTGACCTTGTGGCTCAACGACGAAACCTTCATCAAGCTAAAGCCGACGATCGTGCAGAGTCTGATCTCGGCGGTGCTGCTGGCAGGCCTTGCGTTTGACAAGCCGTTCCTGCGGCCGCTGATGGGGGCGGCCTTTTCGATGACCGCGGAAGGCTGGCGCCGTCTGACCCTTCGATTCGGCCTGTTCTTCGCCGCCATGGCGGCCCTCAATGAGCTGGTCTGGCGCACGCAGCCTACCGATGTCTGGGTGACCTTCAAGGTATTTGGCCTCATCGGCCTCACTTTCGCCTTCGGCCTCGCCCAGCTTCCATTGCTGAACCGCTATCGCCCCCCCTCCGGCGCGCCGGAACATGGCGAGGGTTGACGGGCGGCTTTGACCGGCGGCGTTTCGGCCCTATGTTCCTTGCAGAGATCGAGGTGAGGCGAGGACGCCATGTTCATCCAGACGGAGCCTACCCCCAACCCGGCGACTCTGAAATTCATCCCCGGCCGGACGATCATGACGACCGGAACTGCGCATTTCACGTCCGCCGACCAAGCGGCCGCGCGGTCGCCCCTGGCCGAGCGCCTGTTCGCGGTGGACGGCGTCCACGGGGTCTTCCTGGGCGCGGATTTCGTCAGCGTCACCAAGGACGACGGGCTGGAATGGCATGTCCTCAAGCCGCCGATCCTGGGCGCGCTGATGGAGCATCTGACCGCCGGCCTGCCGATCCTCGACCTGGCCGACGGCGACGACGGGGCGGACGCGCCGCCTGACAGCGAGGCCGTCGCCCAGATAAAGGAGCTGCTCGACACGAGGGTGCGGCCGGCCGTGGCGATGGACGGCGGCGACATCGTATTCCACGGCTTCGAGGACGGCGTGGTCTATCTCCACATGCAGGGCGCCTGCGCCGGATGCCCGAGCTCGACCGCGACGCTCAAGATGGGCGTCGAAAACCTGCTCAAGCACTACGTTCCAGAGGTCGCCCGAGTCGAGCCCGTCCTGTAGCGGGCTCTCAATAGACCGGGAGCCGGGTATCGATCCGCTCGGCCCAGGCGTTGATGCCGCCGGCGACATTGACGGCGTTCTCATAGCCGTTCTCGCGCAGCCAGAGGGTGACCTTGAGGCTGCGGTTGCCGGTCCGACAGAGCACGGCGATCGGGCGGTCCCGCGGCAGCGCATCGAGACGCGACGGCACTTCGCCCATCGGAATGTCGAGGCTGTCCGAGAGCGCGCTGACCGCGAGCTCGCCGGGCTCCCGGATATCGAGCAGCAGATGGGGATCACCCCGGCTTCTCATGCGCTCGAGATCCGCGACATCGATTTCGAGCGGCGTCTCGTTCATGGAATCGGCCCCTTCAGATTTTCGAGATCTCGAAGGTCGACGGCGCGAACAGATCCTCGGCCGTCAACTTCCGCTCCGACAGGCCCTGATCGAAGGAATAGCGCGCCAGCGCCGCGATCTCGTGGGCGCATTCGTTCACGCCGTACCGCCAGTAATCGGCGCCCATCAGCGCCCGCGTCTCAAGCGCCTCCGCCTCGACCCAGGGCAGGGTGACGTTGAGCGCCGCGATCTCGCGGACCCGTTCGAGCGCGATGTCCTTGGCCTTCAGAAGAGCCTTGTAAAGGCTGCCCGGCAGCCAGGGATGGCGAGCGGCCAACTCCTTGCGGACGCCCATGAGATGCATGATCGGAAACATGCGGGTCTTCTCGTAATAGGCGCGCTCGACCCTGCGGTAGTCGGGGAACAGCCGGGCGATGCCGGGCCGCCCGCGAATGAAGCTCGACGGCGCGCGGGCGGTCATCAGCGCGTCGAGCTCTCCGGCCTCGAACATCTCCACCAGCGTCCGATCCTCGGGAATCGGCTGCAGGTCGACGCCGTTGGTCAGGACCAGCGGCGTCCGCTCGTCCCGCCCGGCCTCCTCCTGCCCCCCCGACCGCCAATGGATGTCGATCGGTTTCACCCCATATTCGTCCTCGAGCATCCCGCGCATCCAGACCGGCGCCGTCATCTGATATTCGGGGACGCCGACCGTCTTGCCGCGCAAATCTTCCGGCTTCTCGATGCCGCGGTCGGTCCGGATGTAGATGCCGGAATGGCGGAAGACGCGGCTAACGAAGGCGGGAATCCCGACGAACGGGCTGGCATCCCTCGAGGTGACGATCATGAAGCTGGAGAAGGAGAGCTCGCAGGCGTCGAACTCCTGATAGCGGAAGGCCCGAAAGAACACTTCCTCAGGCTCCATGGGGAGGAAGGTGACCTCGCAACCCTCGACCTCGACCCGGCCCTCCTTGATCGCGGCCACCCTGTCGTAATCGCCGCACGCGATCACGAGCGGTATCCTGCTGCTCATCCCGACCTCCCTGCTCCGGCAGGCAAAGTTAGCGCCTCTCCAGGCCTGCGGCAAACCGTGCCCCTCATCGGGTCGCCCCGCGCCGGCGATACCACGTCAAGGGAGCACGGCGATCGCGCCGATCTCGATCAGATAGTCCGGCGAGATCATCTTCGCGACCTCGACCAGCGTCGAGGCGGGCGGCGGTTCCCCGAAATATTCGCGGCGAACCTTATGGATCTGCTCGAAATGCTCGACGTTCCGCACGAAGACATCGACCCGGCAGATATCGTCGAGGGTCCCGCCCGCCGCCTCGACGGCGGCCTTGAGGTTCTCGCAGACCTGCCGGGTCTGCGCCTCGACGTCGCCGATCCCCGCGATCGAGCCGTCGGCCCGACGCGCGGTCATTCCGGATATGAACAGCAGACGGCCGCGCGCCTCGACCGCGATCGCCTGAGAGAAATGGCCGGCGGGGGCCGCGACGGCGCTCGTCTCGATCCGTTCCCTGGGCATGGTCCTCCATCCTCCGGTCGATGGGACGACGCGCCGCCCGCGCCGCCCGGCGGGTTCAGACCCGGAAGCTGCTCTGCACTTCCGGCGGGAACAGCTCGTCCACATTCAGAAGCCGGTGGCACACGCCCTGTTCGAAACCGTATTGCAGGAACGCCTCGAGCGTCGTCCGGTTGGCCTCGATCCCGTAAGGAAAGAAGTCATCCCCGAACAGATCCCGGGAACGACCGGCGGCGTCGTAGCACCAAGCGAACGGGTAGCGGGTCGCCGTCACTTCCAGGGCGCGGGCGACCGAGTTGTTCTTGGCCTCCTCGAAGGCGCGGAGCAGGTTCATCGCGATCCAGCGATTGGCCTCGAAGATGTCGGCGCGGAGCGCGATGACATGCATGATCGGGAAGATCCCGGTCTCCCGGTAATAGGCCTCCTCGACCCGCCGGAAGTCCGGGTAGAGCCGGACGATCTGCCCGCTACCCGCTTCGAACGGGGCGGGCGGATGGGCCGACATGACGGCATCGATTTCGCCGTTCAGCAGCATTGCCGTCAGGCTGCGCGTAGGGGCGCTGCGGTAGCGCACGCCTTCGGGCAGCTTGAGAGAGACCTTCTCGATCCGCCCCGGCTCGTTGACGCCGGCCTGAACCCAGTCGATCTCCCGCAGCGGCACCCCGATCTGGTGAACCAACCAGCCGCGGGTGTAGACCGCCGCAGTCTGCGCCCATTCGGGGATACCCACCGTCTTGCCGGCGAGCGCGGCGGCGTCGGCGATCGGGCTTCCGGCACGGACGAACAGCGAGGACTGGCGGAACACCCGCGACGGAAAGACCGGGATCGCCGTGAGGGATCGATCGTCCTGGGACTTGAGCGAGACATATTTCCCCATCGACATCTCCGAGACGTCCCATTCCCGGAACTTCGTGAACCGGTAGAAGATCTCCTCGATCGAAAGGCGAAGGGGCTTGAGCGTGACGCCCTCGACGACGACGCGCCCGCTGACCAGATCCTGGAAATGGTCGTAGGGGCTGGCCGCGAACGTTAGCGTCAACCCGGTTGCCGGGCCGGTCATCGGGCGGCCAGAGAGTCGCCGGCATCGCAAATGCCGTTCCAGTAATTCTCCCAGACCAGGAGATTGACCCGGCAGGCCTCGACCACGGCGTCCTCCATGCCGAGCTTCTCGGCATAGTTGGCGACCGCATTCCAGCCTATGTCCGAATGCTCCACATCGGCCTCGCTGTGCATCTTGAAGAAGTGAAGCTGCGCGTCGGTCAGGCCGAACGCCTCGCGCCAGCGGCGGCGCTCGACGCCGAGCCAGCCGATCTCGCGCAACTCGCCGCTGCCATATCCGGGAAGGGCAGAGCGCTCGGCGCAGGTGTTGGCGATCAGCCCTTCCAGCCAGTGGCGGTTGCTCATCAACGCCTCCCAGGCGAGCCAGGACAGTCGGGTACTGGGGAGCAGCGGCGCCGCCCGGATCTCGGCGCGATCCATGCCGAGGTCGACGCCGAGATCTTCGACGATCTCCCAATGGGGCTTGCCGCCACCATATTCGTGATCGGCGATGATCTCCTGGCTACATGCGTGGATGATATCGAGTTTCACGTCCCATTCCGGGCAGTTGGTCGCGACTCGAAGCTTGAGGACCGAGTTTCGGTGACGGGTGTTCTGGCGGTGCTGCAGGACGAACATCCTGGCCCGGCCGATATTGGTATCCTCGTTATACATCCGGCACCGCTTGGCGAAGTCGTCCACGACCTCGTCGAGCCTCGCGATCACATCCGATGAACTCATGGGGCCTTCGTCTCCTCTGTCTGTCGTGCCGCAGGGGACCGCCAGAATCCGCCTCCGATACCGATCCGCTCCTCGGCGGCGCGGCGGATGATCCCGTAGACGGCCTGGGCGGCGTTCGACCGCGCGCCGCGCGGAACGTTGGCGATGTGGAGCGTGCGCGAGATGCGGGGCCGGTCGATGCGGGCGGCGCGCAACCGGCCGGCGCGCACCAGATCCTGGACGGCGCCGAACGGCAGGACCGTCGCCCCGAGCCCTGCCTGAACGAGCTCGCGAGCGGTGGCGACGGAGTCCACCTCGTGGGATATCTCGAGCGGGACCCCGTGCGCTGCCGCCACCTGCTCGACCAGCATCCGCGTTCCGTGCGGCCTGCTCGGCAGAATCAGGGGACTGTCATGCAGCCGACCGAACGAGACCCGCTCGGTCTCGGCCGTCTCCGTCCCCGCCCCGACCACGAGGAAGAGGTCTTCGACCAACAGCGGCCGGGTCTCGATACCCTTCACGGCGTGCGGGTTGTAGGTGAAGCCCAGGTCGATTCGCCCGTCGTCGAGCCAACCCATCACGGCCTCGCTGAGCCCTTCGACTAGGGTGAGCGAGATTCCCGGATACAGGCGGGCGCACTCGGTGACGATCCGCGTCGCCAGAAGCGCGCTCACCGTCGGCGTAATGCCGAGCGCGAGCGCGCCGCGCGGCGGCCCCGAAAGGTCGATCACCTCCTGGCGCGCGGTCTCGACCCGACGCAGGATCGCGTGGGCGTGCTTGAGGAGGACATGGCCGGCCTCGGTCGGCTCGATGCCGCGCGAGTGCCGGATCAGCAGCGAGACGCCCAGCTCTTCCTCCAACTTCCTGACCTGAAACCCGAGCGCCGGCTGCGCCACGTGAACCCGCTCCGCCGCCTTGGTAAAGCTCTTCGCTTCGACGACCTCGGCGAAATAGCGAAGCTGCCGCACATCCATCCGCGCGCCCTCCTGCCATCCGGCCACGCAGCATACACCGCGGCGGCGGTGCAGCCGGGCGGGCGACGGTCTCGGCGCGGCGTCCTATACTGCGCCGGCCGATCCGGGCCGCCCGGCGGCGGGACGACCAGCGGGGACATGGCGGCCAATGATCTATATCGCTACCGGTCTCGCCTTCGGCCTCGCCTGGGCAGCGATTCAATTCCTGCGCGGCGATGTCGCGGATCCATCGGCGGCCGTGGTGGCGGTGCTCGCCTGCGCCGGGTTCGGCGCCCTGCTGTGGGGCCTGCGCACGCTGGTCCTGCGCCTGGTCGGGCGCCTGCGCGCGAGCCGATAGGCCGACCGCCGCATCGCGTCAGATGTCGGCGTAGCAATGAGCTTCCGCGGCGGCGCCGGGATGGACGACCGCGCCGCCGGCGGCCGGACCGACGGTCTGGGCGTAGCGCCATATCGCGCCGGCCCGGAAGTCGGTCTCGCGCGGCTTCCAAACCTGCCGGCGCCGCGTCAGCTCACCCTCGCTCAGCGCGACATCGAGCCGGCCCGCCTCGGCGTCGATCGAGATCGTGTCGCCGTCGCGGATCAACCCGATCGGCCCGCCGACCGCGGCTTCAGGCCCGACATGGCCGATGCAGAGGCCGCGCGTGGCGCCCGAGAATCTGCCGTCGGTGACGAGCGCAACCTTCTCGCCCTTTCCCGACCCGTAGAGCGCCGCGGTCGTCGACAGCATCTCGCGCATCCCCGGCCCGCCCTTGGGGCCCTCATAGCGGATGACCAGCACCTCGCCGTCGACGATGCGATTGGCGACCACCGCCTCGAAGGCGTCCTCCTCGCAGTCGAACACTCGCGCCGGTCCGGTGAATTTCAGCGTCGCGAGCCCGGCCACCTTCACGATCGCCCCCTCCGGCGCGAGGCTTCCCTTGAGCCCGACCACCCCTCCGGTAGGCAAGAGCGGCGCGGAGACGCGATAGAACACGTCCTGATTCTCCGGGAACCGGATGCCGCGATAGTTCTCCGCCAGCGTCTTCCCCGTAACGGTAACGCAGTCGCCGGCGAGCAGACCCGCATCGAGCAGCTCCTTGATCACGATCGGCACGCCCCCGGCCTCGTACATGGCGAGCGCGGTATGCCTGCCACCGGGCATCAGGTCGGCGATGTAGGGGGTCTCCTTGAAGATCGCCGCGACATCGTCGAGCGTGTAGGGAATCCCTGCCTCGTTGGCGATCGCCGGCAGATGGAGGGCCGCGTTGGTCGACCCCCCGGTCGCCGCGACGACCTTGGCGGCGTTGTCGAGCGCGTCGCGGGTCACGATATCGCGCGGGCGCAGCCCTGCCGCCAGCAGCGACATGACGGCGGCGCCCGACGCCTCGACCATCGCGTCCCGCGACTCGAAGGCGGCCGGAGCGCCCGCCGATCCGGGCAGCGCCAGCCCGATCGCTTCGGAGACGCAGGCCATCGTGTTCGCGGTGAACTGGCCGCCACAGGACCCGGCGCACGGGCAGGCCGACGCCTCGAGCTCGTCGAGGTCGGCCCGCGCCATGTTGCCGGCCGCGTGCCGACCGACGCCTTCGAAGACATCGACGATGGTTACGTCCCGCCCCCGGAACTTGCCCGGCATGATCGTACCACCATAGACGAAGACCGCGGGCACGTCGAGCCGCACCATCGCCATCATCATCCCGGGCAAGGACTTGTCGCAGCCCGCGAGGCCGACCAGCGCGTCGTAGCAATGGCCGCGCATGGTGAGCTCGACCGAGTCGGCGATCAGGTCGCGACTCACCAGCGAGGCCTTCATCCCGGCATGGCCCATCGCGATGCCGTCGGTCACCGTGATGGTCGTGAACTCGCGCGGCGTGCCGCCGGCCTCGGCGACCCCGCGCTTGGCGGCCTGGGCCTGCCGGGACAGCGAGATGTTGCAAGGCGCCGCCTCGTTCCAGCAGGTCGCGACGCCTACAAGCGGCTGATGGATCTCCCGCTCTCCCAGCCCCATCGCGTACAGGAAGGCGCGGTGGGGCGCTCGCTCCGGCCCCTCCGTTACGTAGCGACTCGGAAGCCGGGACTTGTCGAAGGCGGCGCGGGCACCGTGGGACGCGCGATCAGTGCCGTCGGGCATGGTGGACCTCGTGTCGTGTCACCAAACTGCCGGGCGAGCATAGAGGCCGCGGCGGCAGCGGGCCAGCGCGCCGCACCCCCAATGCCGGTCAGGCCGCGGCCAGCCTGTCGAGCGCTTCGGAAACCTTGTTCCTCGACCGCTGCAGCTCGACGAGGCGCGCGCGCTGTCGATCGACTACCTCTTCCGGCGCCCTGGCGACGAAATTCCGATTGGCGAGCTTGCGATCGATCTCGACGATTTCGCCGCTGAGCTTCTCGATCTCGCGCTCCAGCCGCACCCGCTCCCGACTGATATCGACGACCGCTCCGATGGGCAGCACATAGATCGCCTCGTCGACGACGGTCTGGACCGCGCCCTCCGGAAGCGGCCCCGCCGCGTCGAGCACCACGCCCTCCAGCCGTGCGAGCCGCGCGATCTGCTCGCGATGGCGGTCGATTCGGGTCCGGGTCGCCGGGCCCGCGCCGCGGACGAGCATCCGAAGCCTGGCGCCGGGCGGGACGTTGAGCTCCGCCCTGACGGCCCGGATCTGCGAGACCAGCCGGATCACCCAGCCCATCTCGCTCCCCGCGTCGGCATCGATCGGAAGAGCCGCCAAATCGGGCCACTCCGCCTCGATCAACATGCCCTCCCGCGCCGCGCCCTCCGGCGCGAGCGCGTCCCAGAGCTCCTCGGTGACGAACGGCATGACGGGATGCAGCAGGCGGAGAAGCGTCTCCAGGACCCAGCCGGTGGTCGCTTGCACCTCGCGGCGGTCCATCTCGGACCCTCCGGCCAGGATCGGCTTGACGAACTCGAGATACCAGTCGCAGAACATGTGCCAGGCGAACCGGTAGACCGCCTGCGCCAAGTCGTTGAAGCGATAGGCCGCGATCGCCTCTGCCGCTTCGCGCGCGGCCGAGGCGAGCTCGCCGGCGATCCAGCGGTTCACGGTCAGTCGACAGCCCCGGGGATCGTAGCCGGGCCGGGCATGGCAGCCATTCATCTGCGCGTAGCGCGCAGCGTTCCATATCTTGGTGACGAAGTTGCGGTAGCCGGCGACCCTCTCGGAAGACAGCTTGATGTCCCGGCCTTGGGCCGCTTGCGCCGTAAGCGCAAAACGGAGCGCATCGGCCCCGTATCGGTCGATCAACTCGAGCGGATCGAGCACGTTGCCCCGGGACTTGGACATCTTCTGGCCGCGCTCGTCGCGTACTAGCGCATGGATGTAGACGGTGCGGAAGGGCACCTCGCCGCGAAAATGGAGGCCCATCATCACCATCCGCGCGACCCAGAAGAAGATGATGTCGAACGCGGTGACGAGGACATCGGTCGGGTAGTAGCGGGCGAGCGCCTCGGTCTCCTCCGGCCAGCCCAGAGTCGAGAACGGCCACAGAGCGGACGAGAACCAGGTATCGAGGACATCGCCGTCCCGGCGGAGCTCGACCGGGGCGCCGTAATGCGCACGCGCCGCGACCGCCGCCGCCTCCTCGGTCATCTCGACGAACTGCGCGCCGTCCGGGCCGTACCATGCCGGGATGCGGTGACCCCACCAGATCTGGCGGGAGATGCACCAGGGCTCGATCCTGCGCATCCAGTCGAAATAGGTCCGCGCCCACTGTTCGGGCACGAACCGGATGCGGCCGTCCTCGACCGCCTCGATCGCCGGGGCGGCGAGACGCGCGGAATCGACGAACCACTGATCGGTCAGCATCGGCTCGACGATCGCCCCCGAACGGTCGCCATAGGGGACCGTCATCGGGTTGTCCTCGACCTTGTCCAGCAGGCCGCTGGCCTCGAGCAGGGCGAGCACCCGTTCGCGCGCGTCCTCCCGCGTCAACCCGCGCAGCGATTCGGGCACCCGATCGTTGAGACACGCGCCGCGGTCGAAAATGTTGATGGCCTCCAGACCGTGGCGTTGGCCGACCGCGAAATCGTTGAAGTCGTGGGCCGGCGTGATCTTGACCGCGCCCGTGCCGAGCTCGGGATCGCTGTACGCGTCGGCGACGATCGGCACGCGCCGGCCGGCGATCGGCAGGATCACGCGACGGCCGACCAGATGCCGGTAGCGCGCATCGTCGGGATGCACGGCCACCGCGGTATCGCCGAGCATGGTCTCGGGCCGCGTGGTCGCGACCGTCAGCCGCTCTCCGCCGCCGTTCTCG
The DNA here is from genome assembly GCA_963422565.1 of Alphaproteobacteria bacterium. Taxonomy (GTDB): domain Bacteria; phylum Pseudomonadota; class Alphaproteobacteria; order MPNO01; family MPNO01. The sequence goes on from OY730228.1 coordinate 729,365, forward strand.
ATCGGGTAATGGATGTACCAGAGCTTGCCCGTGACCCGGCGCTGCTCGACCTCGAGATCCGAGATGGCGGTCCGCAGCTTCGGATCCCAGTTGACCAGCCGCTGCCCGCGATAGATCAGACCCTCCTTGTAGAGGCTCACGAACACGCGACGAACGGCTTGCGAGAGTCCCTCGTCCATCGTGAAGCGCTCGCGCGACCAGTCGCAGGAGGCGCCCAGCCGGCGAAGCTGGCCGGTTATGGCGCCGCCCGACTCGGCCTTCCAGTCCCAGATGCGGGCGATGAACGCCTCGCGTCCGAGATCGTCGCGGCCGAGCCCCTTCTCGGCGAGCTGACGTTCGACCACCATCTGAGTGGCGATCCCGGCATGGTCGGTCCCCGGCTGCCATAGCGCGTCGCGGCCGGTCATGCGCGCGTGGCGGACGAGAATGTCCTGCAGCGTGTTGTTGAGCGCGTGCCCCATATGGAGGTTGCCCGTAACGTTCGGCGGCGGGATAACGATCGAATAGGGCGCGCCGAGGCGGCCGCAGGCGAAAGCGCCGCGCTGCTCCCAGCGGTCGTGGATACGGCCTTCGACATCGCCCGGCCGATAGGTCTTGTCCAGCCCGGTCACCTCTCCGCCCCGTCGGAATCGCGCCCCCGGCCCGCCAACTCGCGCCGGACCAGCGTCTCCACCATCCGCGGGAGCGTATCGTTCGCCCAGCGCGCGAGTACCGGCTCGACCGCGCCCCGGACCAGATCTTGGGAGAGCGGCGCGCTGGCGGCGCTCCCGGACGGCGCGTCCGCCCGGCCGAGAATCGCCCCGGTGCGGCAATCGACCACCACGCCGTCCGTCCGAACCTCCCGGGTGAGCTCCAGGACATCGGCGTCGGCCGGCGCCGGCGCGGTCTCTCCCTTCTCCTCGGCGATGGTCCGGCGGATCGACGCCAGGATCTGCTCTGTCGTCCCCTCGGGAGACGGCTTGCGATCCGTCAAGATGCGCCCTCCCGCAGCGGCGCCCCGCCGCGGCCCGCCGCTGCGGGAGGGCGCGCGGTCATTCGCCGACGCTCAGGCCGAACCAGCGATTGCGGACGCGCCTGTAGCGCTCCTCGGAGCGGTCGCCCGGAACATCCAGACCGAGGTCGCGCGCGGTCAACCGGCCGACGGCCTCGGCCAAGACGTAGGTGGCGACCACGAGGTCGCGGCGCGCGCGGACGACTTCGACCCTCGCGTTCAGGAGCTCCTGTTCGGCATCGAGCACATCGAGCACCGTCCGCGAGCCGACCTCTGCCTCCTGCTCGACCCCCTCCAGCGCGATGCGGGCGGCGCGAACGGCATCGGTGAACGCGCGGATCTCCGACCTGGCGGTAGCGACCGCTTCCCAAGCGGTCGCCGCCCGGTCCGTGACGGTTCTGAATACCCGGTTGCGCTCGCCGCGTCTGCGCGCCCGCTCATGCTTGGCCTCCCGCACGCGGGAGGCGGCGGCGCCCGACTGGTAGAGCGGCACCGTGACGCGGGCCGTCAACCGCAGCGTGTTGGAGTCCCTCTCGCCGCGGCCCCAGCCCCTGTCATGCGCCGCCTGCGCGCTCAGCGTCGCCGTCGGCCGCAACGCGCCGCGCCGCTCTTGGACGGTCGCCTGCGCCGCCCGCTCGGCGTATTCGGACGCAAGCAGATCGAAGTTCCCTTCCCGCGCCTGCGCCGCTGCGGCGGCCGCACTGGCAGGCAGCACCGCCAGCGGCTCCACCTCTCCCAAACCGCCGGGCGCGACGCCGACCGTCCTGAGAAACGCCGACCGGGCCTGCACAAGACTCCTGTCGGCGCGGGCAAGCTGGGCGGCGGCGGCCGAGAGCCGCGACTCCGCCTGCGCGACATCGGTCCGCGTCAACTCGCCCACCCGGAACCGATCCCGGGTCGCTTCGAGCCGCCGTTCGATCACGCGCTTGTTGCTTCTGTTGAGATCGACCACCGCGCGATCGTGCACGACCCTCGTATAGGCGCGCACCACGTCGAGCAGCACCGACTGCTCGACGGCGGCGAGCCGCGCGCGCGCGGCGCGGACCTCGGCGTCGCGTTGACCGATCAGCGCATTGTCCCGTCCACCGCCATACAGGGTCTGATCGACGCCGATCGACGCCGAGACGAGCGAGTCGGACTGGTTCGGAGTCCCCGGAGAGACATCCTGCAGGACTCCGGACCCCTCGGCGACGACACGCGGGCGCCGCGAGGATCCCGCCTGGTTGACCCGTTCCTCGGCGGCGCGGAGCCCGGCGCGCTCGGCGGCAAGCGCCGGGCTGCTCTCGTAAGCAAGCTTCAGGGCCTCGTTCAGGCCCTGGGCGCCGGCCGCCATCGGCAACAAAGCGAGCGCCGTCGAAACGGCAGCGAGAGCCCATCGCCGCCCACCCGGCGTCGCCGCGGGCCTCACAGCACGAACTCCCTCGCGGTCTCGAACCCCGGCAGCATCGGAGCGCCGGCGTCGAACGCCGCGGCGCTCGAAACGACCTCGCCGAAGCGGATCGCCCGAACGGCGCGGCCGACGCCGCCCGGCGGCTTCACGACGGCGCATAACCGTCCGCCGTCGGCGAGCTGGTCGGTCAATCCGGCGGACAGACCCGGCACCGCACCCTCCAGGAGGATTCCGTCATAGGGCGCCTGGTCGCGATACCCGCCCGCGAGCCCCGTATCGACGACGACGACATTATCAACCCCAAGCGCGGCGAGATTGGCCTCCGCCGCCCGTGCAAGTGCCGGATCGCATTCGACCGCGAACACCGTCATTGCCAGCCTCGCGAGGACCGCCGAAGAATAGCCGCTGCCGCAGCCGATATCCAGAACCACGTCTCCGGGAAGCGGATCCAACAGCTCCACGAGCCGGGCGAAGACCATCGGCGCCATCAGCCTGCGGCCGCCGCCGCACGCGATGTCGCTGTCGATATAGGCCACGGCGCGCGAATCTTCGGAAACGAACAGTTCGCGAGGCGTCTCGGCGAGCGCTTCGACGAGCGCCTCGCCGAACACGTTGTTGGTGCGGATCTGGCAATCGACCATGAACCGCCGCGCTGCGGCAAAATCCGTCATTTCGCGCCCTCGCTCTCGAACCCCTCCGGCGGCCGAGCCCGCCCGACCGCCGACGCGAATCCCGATGGAGCTATACAAACTACACGGCAGGGAGACAACGGCCCCGTCAGCGCCGTCGGCGGTTTCCGGCCCGAACCCCGTTTCCCCGCCCGCGCGGATGACGTAAAACGGCCATGCTGCCCTCGGCCCGGTGGGAGAGTGGCTATCCAGCGGACTGCAAATCCGTTCACAGCGGTTCGAATCCGCTCCGGGCCTCCATCCCCTCGCCCGCAAGCAATAGACCTGTTTTCGGGTTCCGGGTGTCGTGTCCGGTGGTGGCCGCGCGCTTCAGGGGGAATGGCGGAGGATCGGGACGTGCCGATTTCGATGCGACGACGGTGAAAGAGCCGGGTTGTGGAACGACATCTCGGTCGATGCGCGCGACGCGGCTTCGGAATATAGTCGTCCCCGCGCGCGGATAAAGGCACGGAGGACCGGACGATGCCGGACACGGGACGAATCTCCGGGATCGGCTCGCTGGCCGATCTCTACTCGGTTCTGGACGACATGGAGATGACCGCCGGGTGGACCGACCGCGACCGACCGATCCTGAGGCCGGAACCGGACACCGAGTTCAGGCCGGCGCATTGGCGTTATCGGGAATGCCGGACGGCCCTGGACGCGGCGGGGCGGCTGATCGACACCGAGCTCGCCGAGCGCCGCAACCTGGTGATGCGCAACCCTTGCGATCCGCAGGGCGTCGCCACGACGCGCACCCTGGTCGCGGCCTATCAGATGATCCTGCCGGGCGAGACCGCGCGCTCGCACCGTCACGCCCCACACGCGCTTCGTGTGATCATCGATGCCGAAGGCGCCTATTCGACGGTGGACGGCGTCAAGACGCCGATGGAAACCGGCGATGTGGTTCTGACCCCGGGCTGGCAATGGCATGGCCACGGGCATGACGGCGACCGACCGGCCTACTGGTTCGACGGGCTCGACGTCCCGCTGGTCCACCAGCTCGAGCCGATGTTCGTCGAGGACCACCCGGACGGCTTCGAGCATGTCGAGACGGTAACCGAGGACTCGCCGCTGCGCTTTTCGTGGGACGCCATCCGCCGCGGGCTCGACGAAGCGGCGCCCGACCCGCGCGAGGTGGACGGAACCCGGATCGTCCTCGACGCGCCCGACATGCCGACGATGGGGCTGAGCGTCCATCGCTTCGAGTCGGGCCGGCGGACCCGCCGCCGCCGATCGACCGCGAACGCCGTCTATTGCGTGATGGAAGGAAGCGGGACGACGGTCGTCGACGGCACCGTCATCGAATGGTCGCGGGGCGACAGCTTCGCCGCACCGATCTGGCACTGGACCATGCACGGGGCGGAAGAGGATTCGGTGGTCTTCCGGATGACCGACGAACCCCTGATGCGCTTCGCGAAATATTACCGCGAGGAGCTCGACTGAAGGGGCTCCCGCCGGGGCCACGCGCGGGGGACGGGCCGCTCTCTACCCCGGCGCCATGCCCTTCTTCGCGAGCTCGGCCAGCGCGCCCGGCGTCTTGGTCAGGCCGGGCGCGCCCATCCCCGCGAGAACATGGCCGGCCTTGGTGAACTGGATGCCGGCATAAGGCACGACCTCGACCCGGTTGCCCCAGGGATCGCGGAAGTCGAGACGCGCGCCGATCAACCCCACGCCGAGCCGCGCGAGCGCCGCCCGGACCGGTCCGGTGTCGTCGACGACGAAGCCGAAATGCCGTTTCCGGTCGGGCTGCCGATCGCGATTCTCGGTCAGCTGCAGGAACTGATCGCCCATGTCGATGAAGACGCTGGTCGCGCCCTTGCCGCGCAGCGTGAAATCGAAAATCTCGCCGCAGAAGGCGAGCGCCTCCTCGATATCGCCGACCTCGAGCACGACATGGTTGATGCCGAGCGCGCGCCTTCACCCCCGCCTTCTCTTCGGTCCCGGTCATCGTCCCCGCTCCCCGGTTGCGGCTCAGCGCGGCGGCAGGCGGACGGCACCGTCGAGCCGGATGGTCTCGCCGTTGAGAAGCGGATTCTCGGCGATGTGCTGGACGAGCATGCCGTATTCCTCCGGCTCGCCCAGCCGCGGCGGAAACTGGGTGATCGCGAGCAGGCCTTGGCGCGCGGCGTCCGGTACGTCGTCGAACATCGGCGTTTCCAGGATGCCGGGGGCGATGGTGACGACGCGGATGCCGCGGCGCGCGAACTCGCGCGCCGCCGGCAGTGTCAGCGCCGCCACCCCGCCCTTTGATGCGGAATAAGCGGCCTGACCGATCTGACCCTCGAAGGCGGCGACCGACGCGGTGTTCACGATCACGCCGCGCTCGCCCGTCTCCTGGGGGGCACGCGCCGCCATCGCCGCCGCCGCCAGCCGCAGCATGTTGAAGGTCCCGATCAGATTGATCTCGATCACCCGGCGGAAATCGTCGAGCGGCATCGGGCCGCCGCGGCCGACGATGCGCGCCGCCACGCCGATCCCGGCGCAGTTGACGACGATGCCGGGCGCGCCGAGCTCCTGGGCGACCCTCGCCAGGGCCGCCTCGACCGCATCGGGGGCGGTGACGTCGCAGACGAGCCCGAGCCCGCCGAGCGCGCTGCCCGCCGCCTCGGCCCCGGCAGCGTTCACGTCGAGCAGCGCGACCCGCGCGCCCGCGCCGGCCAGCCGGGCCGCCGCCGCCCTGCCCAGCCCCGAAGCGCCGCCCGTGACCAGCGCCGTCACCCCCTCGATCTTCATTCCCGCTCTCCCGCGACCGACGAGGCCGGTAGTTTACACCATGCGCAGCCGCCCTTATAGCTGGCCCCGGTCTAGGATGGATGGAGGCAGGCGTGCCGGACGAGGCGACCGGGGTTCTGGCCCGGGAGATGATGGGCGAGGTCGCGGTGCTCACCCTCGACCGGCCGGAGAAGCGCAACGCCGTCGATCGGGCTCTGATCGAGGCGGTCAACGGAGTCTTCTCCGCCCCGCCCGAAGGTGCGCGCGCGATCGTGCTGGCCGGAAGATGCGGGCATTTCTGCGCTGGGCTCGACCTTTCGGAGCATAAGGAGCGCAGCGTCGCCGAATCCCTCGCGCTCTCGCGCTACTGGCATCGGACGCTCGACATGATCCAATTCGGCGGTCTGCCGGTGGTGACGGCGATGCGGGGCGCGGTGATGGGCGGCGGGCTAGAGATCGCCGCCGCCACCCATGTGCGCGTCGCCGAACCGTCCACGGTCTACCAGCTCCCGGAAGGGCGCCGCGGCATCTTCGTCGGGGGCGGCGCCTCCGTCCGCGTCGCCCGGATCATCGGCGCCGGCCGGACCACGGAGATGATGCTGACCGGCCGGCGCTACGGCGCAGAAGAGGGGCAGGCGCTGGGCCTCTCCCACTATCTGGTCGAATCGGGCGCGGCGCTGGAGAAGGCGATCGAGCTGGCGCGGACGATCGCCGGCAACGCACCGCTGGTCAACGACGCCATCTTGCAAGGGATCGCGCGCATCGCCGACATGCCCGCGGCGGCCGGTCTCTATACCGAGTCGCTGGCCTCGGCGATCACCCAGACCAGCAGCGACGCGCGGACCGGCATGGAGGCCTTTCTGGAGAAGCGGGCGGCTCGGTTCGACGGCGCGTAAGCCTCGCCGCGCCGGGGCTCGGCCGGTCAGCCGGGCTCGGGTCGCCTCAGACGGACCGCGAACACGGCGGCGATCACGAGCGCCGCGCCGAGGAGCTGCTGACCGCTCAGGCCCTGGCCGAGCAGCAGAAACCCCGCGGCGATGGTGAAGACCGGTTCGAGATTCATGACCAGGGCCGCCCGGACCGACCCGATCCGGGCGATGGAGGCGAACAAACAGACGGTCGCGGCCGCGTAGAAGACCGGGAGCGCGAGATAGCCGGTCCAGCCCTTCGCCGTCTCCGGCAGCACGACGGCGCCGTCGATCAGGCAGATCGCCGCATAGATCACCCCGGCGGAGACCTGCATGTGGAGCGTGACCGACCTCGCATCATGGCCCCGCATCACCCGCGCGCTGGCGACCATGACGATCGACCAGGCGACCGAGGCACCGATGGCGAGCCCGGCGCCCAAGGGGTCCATGCCCTCGCCGGTGACGTTGAAGACGAGGATCAACCCGCAGAAGGCGATGGCGAGCGCGGCGGCGACCGCGACGGTCAGGCGATCCTGCCCGAAGCCGATCGCGATCATCGTGACCAGGATCGGGTAGACGTAGAAGATCGTGAAGGTCAGCCCGACCGGGATGTGGAAGAAGGAGTTGTAGAGGCACCAGGACTGAATCGAGAGGATGCAGCCGAGGCCGAGAGCGAGATAGCGGCGGCGCGGCGGCAGGCCGAGGGGGACGCCGAACGCCTTCATCAGCGCGACCAGCACGACGATGGCGCCGGCGAAGCGGATGGTGATGGCCGCTAGCGGCTCGGCGCCACCATCATAGGACCAGACGGTCGCGACGGTCGACGCGGTGAAGGCGGACGCGGATACGACCGCCAGCGCAATTCCGAGGAGGACGCGCCCGTGCTCCGACTGCGCCGGCGATCGTACCACGCGGGGCTCAGCCGAGCTTCAGCAGCGCGTGCGCATTGCCCTCGTAGAGCGCTCGGCGGTCGGCCTCGGAGACAGCGAGATCGTCGAGAATCCGGATGGTCTCGCGGATATACATCGGCCCCCCCTCCGGATCGAAGGGACAGTCCGAGGCGAACATGCACTTCTCGACGCCGAAGAAGGCGAGGCCGCAATCGGTGGCCGGGCGCGACCCGAAGGTCGCGGTGTCGGCGTAGAACATCTTGAAATAGTCGATCGGCCGCTTCTTCATGGAGGCCAGCAGCGCCTCATAGTCCTCGTCGGCGGTGCGGGTGCCGAGCTGATCCCAGCCCGGCCCCACCCGACCCTCGAAATAGGGAATCATCGCCCCCAGATGGTGGGAGATGATCTTGATGCCGGGCAGCTTGTCGAAGATGCCGGAAAACACGATCCGCGCCATCGCCGCCGAGGTTTCGTAGGGCCAGCCGAAGGTCCACCAGATCTCGTATCTGGATTTCTCCTCGGTCGGATAGTCCGGGTGGTTGGCGGCGCGCGCCGGGTGGAGCCAGATCGGCCGGTCGAGCTGCGCCATACGTTCGAACAACGGGTAAAACTCGGGCTCGTCCAGCGGTCTGCCGTTGACATGGGTGAATATCTGAACGCCGCGGGCGTCGAGCTCGCCGACGGCGCGGTCGATCTCCTTCAGCGTCGCCGCCATGTTGTTCATCGGCAACGAGGCGATGAAGCCCGGGAACCGGTCCGGATGGCGCCGACAGAGCCCGGCCATCCCGTCATTGACCAACCGGGCGAGGCCCGGCGTCGTATCGGGGCCTGCGATGAACTCGATCGGCGGCATCGAGTTGGAGAGAATCTGCCGGTAGTCGCCGAACGTCTCCATCATACGCAGACGGGCGTCGACATCGTAGAGAACCGGGATGTTGAGCCAGCGCTTGATCGGCCCCTTGTCGGGGATGACCTCCTCCATACGCTCGAAATAGGTCTTCGGGAAGATGTGATTGTAGATGTCGAGCTTCATCACCGATCTCCCTCGCCGCAACCCGTGCCGAGATCCGGCGGCGCCCGGCGACATTATGTCCACGTCCCGGAGACATGCCAAGCCGGCGTCGTGGCACGAGCCGGATCGGGTCGCGGCTCTCGATGGGAGACGGGTCATGACCGAACCGACGACGACGGGCCGACCGTCGCCTGAGGGCGCGAGCGGGTCTACGGGTTCGAGGCGCGGCAGGACGGGTCGCACCCGACCGGCGGATATTCGTCGCGCCTACCGTCGCCCCCGGTCGGTGCCCGCCCTGGAGGAACGGGCATCCGCTCCGGACACGCAGCCTCGGCCGTCAGGGCAGCGGGATTTCGTTGACCTTGTTGGGCACGTCATAGCCCCGCCGCACCGCCGGGCGGGCGGCGATCGCCACGTACCAGCGCATCAGGTCGGGATAGTCGTGGAGGTCCATCGTCTGCCACTCGTAGCGGGATATCCAGGGCCAAGTCGCGATGTCGGCGATCGTGTAGTCCTCGCCGGCGAGATAGGGGCTCTCGCGCAGCCGCCTGTCGAGCACGCCGTAGATCCGGCGGTTCTCCTTGAGATAGCGCTCCTCAGCATAGGGCGCCTTGTCCTTGGCGGCCCGGAGGAAGTGATGGGTCTGGCCCAGCATCGGCCCGACGCTGCCCATCTGCATCATCAACCATTCCGTGACGCGCCAGCGCCCGGCGGCATCCTTCGGCATCAGGCGGCCGGCCTTGTCGGCGAGGTAGAGGAGGATCGCGCCCGACTCCATCATCGAGATGCCGGCGTCCCGGTCGACGATGATCGGGATCTTGTTGTTGGGGCTGATCGCGAGGAAGTCGGGGGCAAACTGCTCGTCCTTGGTGATGTCGACAGCATGGGCGCGGTAGTCCAGCCCCGCCTCTTCGAGCATGATCGAGACCTTGCGACCGTTGGGCGTCTGCCAAGTGTAGAGATCGATCACTTTCCGTGCTCCTTGAAACTCCGAGTCGGGGCGCCTATTCGACGAGGTCGCGCGCCATGACCTCGGCGGTCAACCCGGCCGCCTCGGCGGCGGGGTAGTTGAGCTCCACCTTCACCCCGTTCGGGTCAGCGAGGAACAGCTGGTAGAGCCCCTGGTCGTCGACCTGACGCTGGTCGAACGGGACGCTTCTCTCTTGCAGATGCGCCATCATCTCGCGAAGGCCCGTGCAGCGGAACGCGACATGGTCGATCACGCCCGAGCCCTCCGTCGCCTCGGACTGCTGGCCCAGATAGCGCTTGCGGTTCTCGCTGACGGCGGCGCCCCCTTCGGTCAGGTGGAGAACGTCGCGCTCGCCGAGATAGAGCCAGCAGACGGGAAATCTGAAGTCCGGCGACGGACCCACCCGCATGCCGAGGACATCGACATACCAGTCCCGCGTCCCCGCGAGGTCCGCCGTCTGTATCAGAAAATGATCGATCCGCGAGAGCGGCATCGGCCCTCTCCTGGTTCTCGCTGCGCTCTCCGGCTAACATAGAGAGGTCGGGCCGCGGCCGCGAGCCCGGAACCTGGCGAGGGGAGCATATGCCGATGGTCGCCTATTGGGTGGCGCGAGCCAAGATCAACGACCCGGTGGAATATCGCAAATATGCGGAACGGGTCCCGGCGATCCTGGACAGGCACGGCGGCAGGGTCCTGGCGCGGGGCGGCGCCTACAAGACCCTGGAGGGGCCGGAGACCTTCGAGAGATTCGTCGTCATCGAGTTTCCCTCCATGGCGGCCGCAAAAGCCTGTTTCGACTCGCCGGAATACCGGGAGGCCGCCGCCTTCAGACGCGCCGGCGGCGCTGGGCGGAACGAGCTCACCATCGTCGAGGCGAGCGAGGCGCCGGTCTGACCGGCCGCACCGACGGGAGGAGGCGCGCGTGGCCGACCGGGTGCTAGACGGCAAGGTGGTGATGATGACCGGCGCCGGACGCGGCATGGGCCGGGCGATGTCGGTCGCCCTCGCCGCCGCCGGTGCGAAGGTGGCCATGATCGACATCGACGCGGACGTGCTCGCCGCCGCCCGGACCGAGGCGGAAAAGGCCGGCGGACAGGGCGCGGCGCTCGATCTGATCTGCGACGTGACCAGCGCCGAGGCGGCGCGCGGGGCGTTGGACGGGGTGTTGTCCCGATATGGCCGGCTCGACGCCCTGGTCAACGACGCGGTAGTTGGCCCGGAGCGCATCGGCGATCACTTTTTCACCGACCGGACGAAATTCTGGGAGCTCGACGACGCGCTCTGGCGCGAGATGCTCGACGTCAACGTTTTCGGCCCGCAACTCATGGCGCGAACGGCGGTACCGGCCATGCTCGAAACCGGGAACGGCAGGATCGTCAACATCACCACCAGCCTGAACACGATGTACCGGCCGGGCGCCGGCGCCTACGGCCCGTCCAAGGCGGCGCTCGAGGCGCATACCCGCATCATGGCGCACGATCTGGAAGGGACCGGAGTGACCGCCAACGTGCTGATACCGGGCGGCCCGGTGAACACGCGCATGATCCCCGAGGCGAGCGGCGTCGAGAGGACGAAGCTGATCCAGCCGTCGGTCATGTGCGCACCGATCGTCTGGCTTTGTTCGGACGATTCGGCGGGCGTCAACGGGATGCGCTTCATCGCGCTGCGCTGGGACCCGAGCCTCGACCGCGGCGCGCGGATCGCCGCGGCCGGCGCCCCCGTCGCCTGGCCGCAGCTCGGCGCGCAATCGGTGCAGCCCGAATAGCCGGCGCAACGCCGGAACGAGTCGCGCCGCTTGGGCTTCCTGGTCGACATCGTCCTCCCGGCCGCGCTCGCCTTCATCATGTTCGCGCTGGGCCTGGACCTCACCCTCGCGGACTTCGCGCGGGTGGCGAAACGCCCGCGCGATTTCCTGGTGGGCGCGGTCTCGCAGATCGCGGCTCTGCCGCTGATCGCCTGGCTGTTGATCTCGGCCTGGGATCTGCCGCCGGCGCTCGCATTCGGCGTGATGATCCTGGCCGCGGCGCCGGGCGGGGTCACGTCGAACATTCTGACCGCATTCGCGCGCGGCGATGTCGCGCTGTCGATCTCGCTGACCGCGGTCGTCTCCTTGCTCGGCCTGCTGACGATCCCGATCGTCCTCGCCTTCTTCCACGCACGACTCATGGGCGGCGGCGGCGCGATATCGGTCTCCGGGATAGCGCTCAGCGTATTCGCGATCGTCACGGTTCCGGTCCTGCTCGGGATGGCGGCACGACACTGCGCCGCCGCCATCGCGATCCGATTCCGGCCGACGTCCCGGAGGATCTCGGCGGTGCTGTTCGTCCTCGTCGTCGCCGGGGCAATCTACCAGGAGCGCGCGCACATCCTGCCCTATTTCGCCGCGGCGGGGCCGATCATGCTGGTCCTCAACCTGGCGATGATGACCTTCGCCTACCTGTTGGCGCTCGTGTTCGCGAGCGGCGGTCCGCAGCGGGTGGCGATCTCCATCGAGTGCGGGCTGCAGAACGGAACTCTCGCGATCGCCGTCGCCACGCTCGCCTTCGGCGGCGGCGCGACGACGATCCCGGCGGCGGTCTACAGCCTGATCATGTTCGGAACTGCGCTGCTCTACATCGCCCGGCTACGGCGGACGGCGGCGTCCTGACCGCCGATCGTCACGCGCCATCCGCCCAGGCCGGCGGGCGGCGCGCGAGGAAGGCGGAGATCCCCTCGCGCGCGGCATCGGAGGCGCGGGTGCGCAGGTTCCAGGCGAGGGCGTCCGCGAACCGTGCCGACTCCGGGACCGCCCCCATGTCCGAGAGTAGCGCCTTGGTCGCCGCGATCGCGCCGGGCGAGGCCTCGAGGGCCAACCCACAATGCTCCTCCAGCGCGGCGTCGAGCGCGGCCTCGTCGGCAGCCGCCACATGGATCAACCCCGCCGCCAGCGCCTCCGCGGTGCCGAAGACCCGCCCGCTGACGGCAAAGTAGCGGAACCAGCCCGGACCGATCCTCGGTAGCAGGAAGCTCGAGACGATGCCCGGGGCGAGCCCGAGACGAACCTCCGAGAGGCAGAATCGGGTGCCCGACGCCGCGAGGGCGATATCGCAGCCGGCGACGAGACCGAGCGCGCCAGCCATCACCGCGCCGTGCAGACGGGCGATGGTCGCCTTGGGGCAGGCGGCCAGGACAGCGTACATCTCCTGGAGCGCCCGCGAATCGGCGGCGATATCGTCCTCGCGCGCGCCTTCCGCCGCGCGCATCCAGCCGAGATCGGCCCCCGCGCAGAAGACTGGACCATTGCCGCGGAAGACGACCGCGCGCACGGATGCGTCCTCGCCGAGCGCGCCGACGGTCGCGGCGAGATCGGCGATCATCTCGGGATTCATCGCGTTGCGCCGTTCGGGCCGGTCGAGCACGACGGTCGCCACCCCGCGCGCGTCGCGGGTCACTTCCAGCGTCCGTAGATCCGACATGCTCAGCGCTCCTCGGGCATCTCGAGCCGACCCTTGACGACTTTGCGGGTCGGGGTAAGCGGCAGCGCCTCGACAAGGACGAGCCGTTCGGGCCATTTGATCTTGGCGATCCCCTGATCCGCGAGCCAGGCGGTCACGTCCCCCAGCGCCGGCGCCGTTCCCGGCCGGGCGACGGCGAAACAGCAGGCGCGCTCGCCCAGCAGCGCGTCGGCGAAGGGAACGATCGCCGACTGGACGATGTCGGGATGGCGGTCGATCGCTTCCTCGACATCGGCGGGGTTGATCTTGATCCCGCCGCGGTTGATGAGGTCCTTCTCGCGGCCAGTGATGGTCACCGCACCGTCGGGTCCGACGACCGCGAGATCGCCAGTGCGGAACCAGCCGTCCTCGGTGAAGGCCGCCTCATCCGCCGCCTCGTTCCGCCAGTAGCCGTCGAAGACGGAGGCGCCGCGGATCTCGAGGGCGCCTTCCGTCCCGCGCGACAGGACCGCGCCGTCGGGGCCGGTGATCCGCGCGGCGTTGCCCCGCGCCGGCCTTCCGGCTCCGGCGGCCGCGGCCTCCGCCGGTTCGTCGGGGCGAGTGTACAGGCCGCACTGGCACTCGGTCATGCCCCAGAGCTGGCCGACCCGGCCGCCGGCCAGCGCGTTCTGCGCGTCGCGGTACAGCCGGGGCGCCGCGAGAGCGCCCGAGATCACCATATAGGAGACCGATTCGAGTGCGCGCGGGTCCAGAAGCCCCGCCGCCCGGCAGGCCGCGACATGGGCGGGCGCGGCGAAGACATGGGTCGGCCGGAGCGCGGCGCAGGCTTGCATGAAACCGGCCGGATCGAAGGCCGGCAGCAAGGCCGACGCCGCCCCCGCATACAGGGCGAGATGAAAGGAGTAGAGCCCGAGCAGATGGGTGTAGGGCGCGCAGGACAGCATGATCGAGCGCGGCCCCATCCCCTTCTCGGCGTAGTTGAGCCGCGCGTTGGCAAGGAAGCGCCGATAGTCGGTGCGCACCGCTTTCGGGCGCGAAGAGGTCCCGGAGGTGAAGAGCATCACGAAGGGGTCGGCGGCGCGCGGCGGCGGCGGCAGCCCGTCCTCGCCCGCGCGGGCGTCCATCAGGTCCGCGAAAGCGAGCGCGCCGGCGGGCGGCCCGTCGCCGACGGCGATCACGCGCTCGAGGCGGGGAAGCGCCCCTGCGGCGTCGCGGAGCGCCGCGGCCGGTCGTCGATCGCCGGCCGCGACCGGCGCAATGACGACGCGCGCCTCCGCGTGGCGCAGCACATCGGCGGCCTCGCGCGGCCCGTAAGGCATGTGGATGGTGCTGATTACCGCGCCCAGCCGCGCGGCGGCGAGATAGGCGATCAGGAACTCCGGCTGGTTGGGCAGATGCAGGCCCACCCCGTCGCCCGGCGCCAACCCGAGATCGGCGAAGGACCGGCCAGCGACGCCACCCGGCGGGAGAGACCGGCATAGGTGACGGTCTCCCGATCGGTCAGGATCGCCGGCGAATCAGGGCGGTCCTCCGCCCATCGGGCCAGCAGGCCGGTCAGGGTGTCGTCGTTCCAGAGCTCCGGGCCTCCCGCGGTGCCGGTCTCGGCCTTCTCCCGCCCGCGGTCGTCCATCTCCGCCTCCGACATCGCCGTCGCAACGGCCCATCATGCATGATACGAACCCTCCTGTTCAGATCGAACCGGGCGCCGCCCGCCCCTCTCCCGCCCTGTTCCCGCATGCGCCGCGCCCGGTGTGCTCCGTCTCCGGGATCGGGGCCGAGGCTCGGGGGCATCGAGAACATCGTGCCCGCTCGCGCACGACCAGGCCGCGGGTCGTCTGCCGGCAAACACATCCGGGCGAGCCGTGATGCGTTCGAGCAATCCGCTATGCTCGGTCACGTGCCTCTCCGGTGTTCGCGGCTCTCGAAGCTCGACGCGAAACCGGCGATCGGTCGCGACATGTCGTGATCTCCGGAGATGCGGGATCCGGACGAGAAGATCGGACACGGTGTCGGACGGAATCGCGCGAAGGCGATATATGCGCCGCTGGGCGCGCTGTCGTCCTGGTTCGGGAAATCGGAAGCGGCAGGAGCCCTCGGGAGAGTCGTTCGACCGCACGATGTTGAAGGGCATCGCGTCGGCCGAGACTGCATACCCCGCCTCCCGCTTGCGGATGCCGTACCCCATCGCGATGCTTCCCGTTGCGGGAGGGGAGTCCGGCCGATGTATCTGGAGAATTGCTGGTATGTGGCGGCCTGGGACCATGAGCTGGGAGCGGCGCCGCTCGCCCGCCGGCTCCTCGATCGGCCGGTCGTGCTCTACCGGCGGAGCGACGGGCGCCCGGCGGCGTTGGAAGACCGCTGCTGCCATCGGGGCGCGCCTCTGTCGCGGGGCGAGGTGCTGGGCGACTATCTCCAATGCGGCTATCATGGCCTGGTCTTCGACGCGTCGGGGCAATGCGTCGACGTGCCCAGCCAGAATATCGTTCCACCGGGCGCCACTGTCCGCAGCTATCCGGTCGTCGAGCGCTATCGCTGGATCTGGTTCTGGCCCGGCGACCCGTCGCGCGCCGATCCAGCAAAGATCCCCGACCTGTTCTGGAACGACCGGCCGGGCTGGGCCGCGACCGGGGCGTATCACCGCGTCGCCGCCGATTACAGGTTGATGATCGACGTGCAACTCGATGCGACTCATGTCACCTATGTCCATCCTGAGACCCTCGGCAGCGATGCGGTCCAGGCGACGCCGCCGACGGTCAGGCGCGGCGGCGGGCGGATCGCCATCGACCGCTGGCTGCTCGGCGTCGAGTCGCCGCCGATCTGGGTGCTCGCCGGCGGTTTCGCCGGGCCGGTCGACCGATGGATTCTATCCACCTATGTCCCGCCCGCCGGCTGCCTGTTCGACATCGGTGCGGCGGACGCCGGGACCGGCGCCCCGGAGGGCCGCCGCAGCCGCGGTATCACCAACCGAGCCTCGCATTTCGCGACGCCCGAGACGGCGCAAAGCTGTCACTATTTCTGGATGTTCGCCCGCGACTATCGGCTGGACGACGCGGCGCTGGACGCGCGCATGAAGACTGCCATCCGGCAGACCTTCCGCGAGGATGTGGAGGTGGTCGAAGCCCAGCAGCGGGGGCTCGACGGTGCGCGGACCGACGGACAGATCGACGTCAATGCCGACATGACCACGATTCAGGCGCGCAGTCTGCTCGACGGGATGATCGCGGCGGAGACCGAGGCCGCGGCCTCGTAGACGGATTTTCGGAAGCGGCGGCGCGGACCGGCAGGGAAACCGGCGCCGTCGGGCGGATCGTCGCGGAGAAACCCGTCATTTCGCACCCTCCGTCGCCAGCGAAAGGGCTTTCGATACGGCCCGGCAATAAGCGTTGTAGTCGGAGGATGTGCGGAACGACTCCTCGCGCGGATAGGGTCGGTCGACGGGCTTCTCCGCGACGATCCGCCCGGGCCGCGCCGCCATCACCAGAATCCGGCTGGAGAGATAGACGGACTCGTAAACGCTGTGGGTGACTAAGACCACGGTCCATCCGAGCTTCCGCCAGAGCCCGAGGAGATCGTCGTTGAGGCGGAACCGGGTGAGCTCGTCGAGGGCCGCGAACGGCTCGTCCATCAGCAGGAGCCTGGGCCTCGTCACCAGCGCGCGGGCGATCGAGACCCGCATCTTCATGCCGCCCGAGAGCTCGCGCGGATAGGCGTTCTCGAACCCGGAGAGACCGACCAGCCCGATCGCCTCCTCGATATCGCCCTCGACCCGCGCGCGCCGCCGTCCGCGCAGCCTCAAAGGAAGATAGACGTTGTCGAACACGGTCCCCCAAGGCATCAGCGTGGGCTCCTGAAACACGAACCCTATGCCCCGGTCGAACCGGCCCGACGCGTCGGCGCGGGCCTGCAGCATCTCGACGCGCCCGCCGGAAGGCTCGCCGAGGCCGGCGATTAGGCGAAGCGCGGTGCTCTTGCCGCAGCCGGAGGGGCCCAGCAGACTCACGAACTCGTTCTCGCGTATCGCGAGGCTCAGGCCCGACAGCGCGGTGGTTCCGTTCGAGAAGGTCTTGGTGACGTCGTCCAGGCGCAGGAGGTCGCGGCCGCCGCCTGGCCTTGCGCTCATGGCGTTCACCGGCACCACCTTCCCGTGGTCGTCGTCGACGCGTTCCGAAGGGGTATGGGGATGAAAACGGCTGCGGAAGCGGACGCTCCCGAGGCAGCCTCGCGGGGCCGGCCGGACCCCGCGCGGGCGAACGCCAAGCCGCCCGGGCACTGGACCGGGTATCGTTGGGTCCGCATCGCCGTGCCCCTCGCGATGGGCGTCTGTTTCCTCGCCGGCTGGGAGCTTCTCGTCCGGGCGCTTGCAATTCGCGAGTTCGTTCTCCCGAAACCGTCGGTGATCGCCGACAGCCTCTACGGCGACTTTTTCCCCCTCGCCGCCGCCGCCTGGTTCACCTTCCGGGTGACCGTCATGGCCTTCGCTGCCGCGGTCATCAGCGGGGTCGCGCTCTCGATCCTGTTCACCCA
This sequence comes from Alphaproteobacteria bacterium, assembly GCA_963422565.1. Taxonomy (GTDB): domain Bacteria; phylum Pseudomonadota; class Alphaproteobacteria; order MPNO01; family MPNO01. Next base: position 746,867 of record OY730228.1, read on the forward strand.
GAACCGGATCGTCGAGATGGCGCTCTTCCCTTACGCGGTGATCCTGCAGGTCACCCCCGTCGTGTCGCTCGCGCCCATCATCCTGATCTGGGTCGGGCTCGACAATGTCGAGCTCGCGCTGCTGATCCTCGCATGGATCGTCGCCTTTTTCCCGATCCTGTCGAACACCACCATCGGGCTCGCGTCATCGGATCACAACCTGCGGGATCTCTTCGACCTCTATGGCGCGTCTCGCTGGCAGATCTTCCGCCACCTCCAGTTTCCGACGGCTCTCCCCTACATTCTGGGCGGCATGAAGATCTCCGGCGGGCTGGCGCTCATCGGCGCCGTCGTCGCCGAATTCGTCGCGGGCAGCGGCGGGTCGACCGGACTCGCCTGGCGAATCGTCGAGGCCGGCAACCGGCTTAACATCCCCGGCATGTTCGCGGCCCTGATACTGCTCTCGATCATGGGCATCGCGATCTTCTTCTGCATGACCGCCCTGCAGCATCTGGCGCTGCACAGATGGCACGAGAGCGCCGTCAAGCGGCACGACTGAGAACCGGGACGGATATCGGAACCCCTTCAGCGCAGGGCCGGGGCGGCAACCCCGGCGATGCGGCAGTCGGCGCGCCACGCCGCCGAATCGGCGGGGTCACAGCGGCGTCCCGGCCCCTCGGTGCAGCGCGCCCGCCAACCCGTCCGGCGAGACCGGCGTCTCCATCGGCTGAACGCCCGATCCGGCGAGCGCGTGGGCGACCGCGTTGCCGACCGCCCCGCCGGCGGCGACAAGGCCGCCCTCCCCCGCCCCCTTGACCCCCAGCGGGTTGGCCGCCGGATGGGTCTCGAGCGCCGTCGTCGCGATCCTCGGCAGACCGGCCGCCACCGGCATCGGGTAATCCGCAAGCGATCCGGTCAGGAGCTGGCCCTCGCGGTCGTGGACGACCCGGTCGAGCAGCGCTCCGCCGATCCCCTGGACGACGCCGCCGAGCGTCTGGCCCTCGGCGAGCGGCGGGTTGACGACCCGGCCCAGCTCCTCGACGACCCAATAGCCCTCGACCGAGACCTCGCCCGTCTCCGGATCGACGGCGACATGGGCCGCATGCGCCCCGAAACCCCAGGCGGGCCGCCCGCCGTTGTCGAACCGGCCCGCCGCTTCGAGCGCCTCGCCACGCGCGGCGGCGAAGCGCGCGAGCGCCGCGATCCCCAGCCCGCCCGCCTTTCCGCCCCGATAGGACAGCATGGCCGGGTCCGCGTTCAATCGAAGCGCCGCGACCGCCCGGCAACGGGCGCGAAAGGCTTCCGCCGCCCGGACCACCGCGCCGCCGCCCATGACCGTCGCGCGGCTATGATAGGTCCCGCTCCCTTCGGGCAGGAGGCTGGTGGTGCCGTGGCGGACGATCACGGTCTCGATGGGGATCTCCAGCGCGGCCGCCGCGATCTGCGCCATCCCGGTCTCGAGCCCCTGCCCCAGAGCCGACGACCCCACCCTCACCTCGATACGGCCGTCGCCGTCGGCCGAGATCCGCGCGTGTTCGGGCGGCCCGGCGGCGCTGCTCTCGACGAAGCAGGCGATCCCGAGCCCGTGCCGCCGCCCCACCGCGTCGGCCCGGGACGGACGCCGCCGCCAGGACGGATAGTCGACCGCGCGCAACAGCTCCTGGAGCACCGCCGGGTAGTCACCCTCGGCATAGGCCGTATCGCGATCGCCCGGAATCAGCTCGCCGATGGGCCAAGGCAGGCTTTCGGGCGGCAGGAGGTTGGCGAGGCGGATCTCCGCCGGATCGATCCCGAGATCGCCGGCCATCAGATCGATCATGCGCTCGCGAAAGAAGTTGGCCTCGAACCGGCCCGGCCCGCGATAGGTGCCGGTCGGCGTCTTGTTGGTGAGGGCGACGGCGACCCGGCAGGTATAGTTGTCGATCCGGTACGGTCCGGGCAGGAACTGACCGGCCCGGGTCGGCGCGACCGCGCCGTTGGTCCTCATATAGGCGCCGATATCGGCGACCAAATCCCCGCGCAGACCAAGGATTCGCCCTGCGGCGTCGGCGGCGATCTCCAGCTCGCAAACGAGGCCGCGGGCCTGGTTGGCTGCCGCCATATGCTCGCGCCTATCCTCGATCCATTTGACCGGCCGGCCGGTCCGCCGGCTCGCCAGCGGCACGAGATAGTCCTCGGGGTAGAGCTCGCCTCGCACGCCGAACCCGCCGCCGACATCGACCTCGATCAGCTCGACCCGATCCGGCGGCAGACCGAAGGCGGCGGCCAGCACGCCGCGGTTGTAGTGGGTGACCTTGGCCGCGCCCCAGAGTCGAAGCCCGCCCGCCCCGTCGAAGGCGGCGACGAGGCCGCGCGTCTCCAGCGGCGAGGGCGCCTGGCGGTGGGTACGGAAGACCTCGCGGCGGCGATAGGCCGCCTCGGCGAAGACGGGGGCGGTATCGCCGCGACCGACCTCGTAGCGCACGACCATGTTCGCGCCGGCCGCGTCCTCCGGCGTCGCGCTCACCGGCAGCGGCCGATAGCGCACATCCGCGAGAGACAGCGCATCCTCGGCGCGGTAGCGGTCGACGGCGGCGACCACGGCCACCGGCTCGCCGACGAATCGGACCCTGTCTCGCGCCAGCGGCGGCTGAAGGAACGCCGCGAACTCCGGCATCGCGGCGAGGCGGACGGGGATCTCGGGAAGCGGCGTGTCCAGATCCGCGGCCGAGAACGCATCTAGGACGCCCGCCGCTTCGCGCACCGCCGACAGATCAACCGCGTCGATCCGCGCATGCGCAAGAGGGCTCCGCAGGACCGCCATCGAAACCATGCCGGGAAGGCGGCAATCGTCGATGAACGCCCCCCGGCCGCGCAGCAGCCTCGGATCTTCCAACCGCTTGACCGGATCGCCGATCATCGGCCGCGCGCCATCCCGCAACCTCCGTTGAATCGCCGCCGGAGCGCGCTAGAGTAGGAACCGTCCGCAGCCGGGGCAAACCGGGGGCGCGGTCGAGGGGGAGACGAGACGATGGACCTTGGGCTCGAGGGGAAGGTCGCCGCGATCACCGGCGGCAGCATGGGGATCGGCAAGGCGATCGCGGCAGTCATGGCGCGGGAAGGGTGCAGCATCTCGGTCTGCGCGCGCGGCAAGGAGAGACTCGACGAGGCCGCCGCCCAGATCCGCGGAAACAGCGGGCGCGAGGTCCTGACCGTCGCCGCGGACCTGACGAAGGATGCGGACGCCAAGCACTTCATCGACGCCACGGCTTTGCATTTCGGGCGTATCGACATCCTGGTCAACAATGCCGGAGCGGCGCCGGGCGGCGTCCTCGAAGGGCTGTCGGAGGCCGATTGGGAAGCCGCGCTCCAGCTCAAGTTCATGGGATATGTCCGCTGCACCCGGCACGCGATCCCGCATATGCGGGCGCAGGGCGGCGGGCGGATCGTCAACCTGATCGGCAATGACGGGGTGAAACACTCCTATTGGGAAATCGCCCCGGGAGCGGCCAACGCCGCGGGTCAGAATTTCACGATCTCGATCGCCGCCCAGTATGCACGGGAGAACATCACCCTCGTCGGGGTCAATCCCGGCCCGGTTCGGACAGAGCGTTGGGACGGGCTGGTGCAGGCCATGTCGCGCGACATGGGTATCCCCTACGCGCAGGCCGACGGGCTGGCCCCGAAGAGCATTCCGCTCGGGCGGATCGCCGAGCCCGAGGAGGTCGCCAACCTGGTGACCTATCTCGCCTCGCCGCTCGCCCATTTCGTCAACGGGACGATGATCGAGATCGACGGCGGCCAGCAGAAACCGGTGATGGACGCCTCGCGCGACGGCTGAAGACGTCATCCGGCGCATCCCGGTCTCCCCCGTCGAACGGGTGCCGCCGCGCTCGCCGGCGCCGCGCTGTCGCTTGCCCTGCGGCGGGGCCGCCGGATAGTCTCGCAAGCATCTACAGGGGGCGGCGGGGAACAGCGGAACATGGTCGAGCCGGTCACGCGAATCGGATCTCCTACCTCGGACGCCGACCGGTTTCGTATGCGCGGCAGGGACATGCTCGGCGAGATCGTCGGCGAGAAGAGCTTCGCAGAGGCCTTCTATCTGATCGTGACCGGACGCGCGCCGAGCCCCGGACAGGCCCGTATCCTCGATGCCTGCATGATCGTCCTGATGGACCACGGTCTCACGCCGATGGCGCTGGTCTCCCGCCTGGTCGAAGATGCGGTCCCGACAGACATCCAGGTTCCGGTGGCGGCCGGCCTCCTGATGGTCGGCAACCGCTTCGCCGGAACCATGGCCGGCTGCGGCCGCATTCTGCAGGAATGCCGCGCCGCCGGCGGCGACTCCCGGTCCTGGCTCGCCGCCGAAGTCGCCAAATACCGCGCCGCGAACCGGCACATACCGGGCTTCGGCCACCCCTATTACAAGTCGGCCGATCCACGCAGCGCCCGTCTCTTCGAGGTCGCGGCGACCAACGGCGCGGCGGGCGACCATGTGGCGCTGGTGAAGCTGCTCGGCGAGGAGGCGGACAAGGCGGCGGGGCGTCACCTGACGCTCAACGTCACCGGGGCGCTGGGCGCGGTTCTGTGCGAGATCGACTTCCCGGTCGAGGCGATGCGCGCCTGCACGGTGGTCGGCCGGGCGGCCGGGCTCGCGGCGCACGCTCTGGAAGAGAAGACGAGCCCGATCACGCCGTCGGTCGTGGATTTCGTAAACGGAATCGACTACAGGGAAGATTGACCGGCTCGCCGGTCACGAGGTCTCGCCCTCGATCCAGTCGAGAAAAGGCGGATGGCCCCCGGAGACCGGGAGCACGACGGCGCAGGGCAGATCCGCGCCGTGCAGCGCAGCGATCCGATCGACGACCCGGCCGGCTAGGGCCGTTCGGGTCTTGGCGATCAACACCGCTTCGCGCCCTTCCTCGACCGCGCCCTGCCAGCGATAGATCGAAGTCATGCCGTCCAATATGTTGACACAGGCTGCCAGACGATCTTCGATCAGGGTGCGGCCGATTCGTCGCGCCTCCTCGACGCTCTCCGTCGTAGCGTAGACCAGGCTGATCGACATCTCGTTCTCGCCGCTCCCTCGCGCCGCCCGTTCGGGCCGACCGTCAGGAGGCATCATGACCGTCAGCGACAATCTGCGAAACCTGATCGATCTCTCGAGCCCGCTCTGGGCGGGCGAGGCCGAGGTCGTGCGGACCTATTGGGGCTCGCCGATCCGCACGCGGGAGACCGAGCTGCTGTGGCTCAGGCGGCAATGCTCGAAGGAGTTCAACGGCACCGGGATCGGAGAATACCGGAATCTCGGCGTCTTCATGGGGCCGGTCACCGAGCTCGGAGAGATTTTCGAGCGCATCGACACCGGCGCGCCCGACAGCGTCGATCGGCGTTACGCCCTCGAGCTGATCGAGATTCTGCACGACGAATTCGATCACTATATCCGGTTCGCCGACATTCATGACGCGCTGCGGGGCGAGGATGTCCCGCCGATCAACCCCCACGCGCTCGAAACCTGGGACGAGGACGCCGAGCTGACCCGGGTCCGTCATATGCACAATGCGACCCACGGCGCCCTCGGGGTGCGCGCCAGCCGGTTCACCGAGGGCGGCTACTGCGCCCTGTTCCGGGAGGGGATGCGGTTGAAGGGGCGGGGCGGGATCGACGACATGATCGCCGACGCCTGCGCCAAGGTCTACGAGGACGAGTTCGGTCACATGCTCGAAGGAGTCGTCGGGCTCGACAACGAGGGGCTTTCCGACGCGCAGTTCGCCCTGCTCGGGGATCTCGTCGTCGAGCAGCTCCGGCTGCGCATCCGGATGCGCAACGCCGAGTTCAGCTTTCCGCTGGGCGAGGCGCGCATCCGGGGAATCTTCGCCGGCGAGATCGAACCCGAGACATTCGACTACGCGCGCGCCGAGGCCGCCCTCCACTGACCGCGTGGCGCGGTCCGCCCGGCTACAGGATGAAGCTCACCGAGCCGAGGCTTCCCAACTCCTGGCAGTCGAGGATCGCGCGGCGTTCGGCGATCCTGAGCCCCTCGGCGGTCGGACGCAGACGAAAGACATAGCGTCCGACATATTCGCCGATCCGCTCGGCGCGGCGGAAGCGGTAGACGACGAAATTGGCTTCGGCAAGGATGTCCCCCGCCTCCCGTCCGACGATCCGGACATTGGAGATCATTCGGCGGGTGCGGGATCTCGGTCGTTCGGCATGCGCCCCGCCGCTCTCGAGCCGCTTCACCCGGCCGCGGATACGCGCGATGTCGTCGGCGATCGTGAACAGAGTCGACCGATGATCACCCTCGGGAATGTCGTTGGGCGGCACAAGGTAGCGCGCATCTTCGGTGAGCAGCCCGAGCCACTCGTCGAGGCGCCAGGCGTCGAGCAGCGCCGCCTCCTCGAACAGGAACGCCTCGATTTCGGCGCGGCCCGGCGCGCCTTCCCCGCCCGCGCTGCTCACCCGGTCATCAGCTCGTTCCAGCGCCGCCAGAACGCCCGGAGATGGAGTTCGTCGGTATTCGACTGTTCTCCTTCCCTGGCCATGCCGCGCGACATCTCCGACCAGCCGACCTCGCGCCAGGCGGCGAGACCGTCCTGGACGGCCTCCAGCGCCTCGACATCGTCCGGCGTGGCCAACCCGCCCGGGCCGTAGAAGGTCAGAAAGCTGTCGAGGCGCCGGGCGCGGGAGCTCTCCGACTCCTCGACCGGGCCAGCCGCCCAGGCGGTGACGCGCATGCGGTCGACCGCGACCGGCCAGAACGTACGGATCGTGACCGCCGAACCGTCATTGACGACGAGATTGGGGAACACCACAAGGTTGCGGTTGGTATCGGCGATCCGTCCGGCGCGTTCGGGACCGAGGCGGTCGACGAGCTCGACCCTCATCCGCGCGATCTCCGGCTTCGCCGCCTCGCCGTAGAGCGGAATCCATGCGGCGATCGGCCGGCCCCGGAAATTCACGTTGTCGACCACCGCATGGCCGTTGCCGAGCGCCTTTCCGGTGCCGGGCGCCGGCATCATCAACCCCTTCCCCATGCGTACCGAGACCCCCGAATCCTTCATGTATTGGAGATAGGTCGAATGGGTCGCGTGCAGGTGATAGTCGTCGAAGCTGTTCTCGACCAGCAGCTTCCAGTTGGCCCGGATATCGTATTCCTGCGTTCCGGAGACGATCTCAAATCGACCCGAGGGCGATTGGTCGACCACTAGGTCGAGATATTCCCGCGCGCCGGCCAGATAGTCCTCCAGCGCACCGCACTCCGCTCCGAAATGCACGAACCAGAAGCCGCGATAGCTTTCCAGCCTCGGCACCTCCGCCAGGCCGAGCTCGCAGGGATCGAAGGCGTCGCCGTAGGCGTCCCGTCCCGGGACGCCGACCAGCGCACCGTCGCAATCATAGGTCCAGCCGTGATAGAGACAGGTGAAACGCTGGCTGTTCCCCTCGCGCTCGCGGCAGACGACCGCCCCCCGATGCCGGCAGGTGTTGAGGAAAGCGCGCAGCCCGCCCGAGCGATCGCGCAGCATGAGCACGGGCCTGCCGGCGACCGTTCGCGTCCGGAAGTCGCCCGGCGCACGAACCTCCGAATCGTGGCCGAGATAGACCCAGCTCCGCGCGAAGACGCGCTCCTGCTCGGCGGCCAGAATCTCCGGATCGACCAGCACAGCTCGGTTGAGCCAGAACCTCTGGCGTTCCGGCTCGTCGATGACGAAGGGGCGCCCCACCTCAGTCGCCCGGCAGAGTCCCCGCCGGCAGCGCCGCGATATGGCTGGCAACCTCGCCAGGGCGCGTGAACCAGATACGGTCGGCCAGAGGATGGGCGACGACATGCTCGAGAATCCTGCGCAGCTGGACCAGCCGGTAGGGCTGGCCGACGATGAACGTGTGCAGGGAAAGCCCGTAGGCGAGCGGCTGCTTCGCGCATTGCTCGAGCATCTCGTCGACCTGATCGATCACCATGTCGGTGAACTGCCGCGCCGTATGATGCCGGTTGAGCATTGCCGGGGAGTCGTTGAGCTCGACCGGGTAGGGAACCGACAGGATCCGTCCCGCGCGGGTCTTGAGCCATACCGGCTGATCGTCGATCGGCCAGTCGAGGACATAGCGGTAGCCGTTCTCTTGGAGCACGTCCAGCGTCGTCGCGGTCTCGGAAATCCAGGGACCCAACCAGCCGCCGGGCTGGACGCCTTCCCGCCGCTTGAGGACCTCCGTGGCCTCGCGGATCAGGACCGCTTCCTCCTCCTCCGACAGATCGCCCTGGCGCTCGCTGTTGGTCCGGCCGTGACCGACGATCTCGTCCCCCCGCGCGCGGATGCGCGCGACGATCTGCGGGGCGTAGTCGTAGACCGCCGTGTTCAGCAGATGGCAGGCCGGAAGCTCGAGCGCGTCGAAAAGATCGAGGATTCGCCAGAAACCGACCCGGAGACCGTAATCGCGCCAGGCATAGTTGCGGATGTCGGGCTGCGGCCCCGGCGCCGTCGGCGTGTGCCCCATCCCCTCCCCATAATGAAAATGCTCGACGTTGAGGCCGATATAGAAGGCGAGCCGCTTGCCGTCCGGCCAGTCATATCTGGGGCGCTCGACGATCGGCGAGTAGGCATATCGACCGTGGCTTCGCAGTTCCATGACCGTCCCCCGGAAGTTCGGACCATCGGACGGTACACAATCGGTCAGGCTTCGGGAACCACGGCCGTCGCCTCGATCTCGACCTTGGCGCGGTCCTCCATCAGCGCCGCGACCTCGACCGCCGCCATCGCCGGGAAGTGCCGTCCGACGACGCCTCGGTAGACGGCACCGACCTCCCGGAGGCGGTCGAGATACTCGCACTTGGACGTGACGTAGATCGTCATCCGGGCGATATGCTCCGGCCCGGCCCCGCCCTCGGCCAGGACCGCACAAATATTGACGAGCGCCTGGCGGAACTGCGCGACGAAATCGTCCGTCGCGAATCTCTGGTCGGCGCCCCACCCGACCTGTCCGGCGACAAACAACAGCCGCCCCCGCGCGGAGACGCCGTTGGAATACCCCTTCGGCGGCAGCCATCCGGGCGGTTGCAGAACGTCCATCATCCGATCTCCGATCATACGTCGAGCGGCGGCGCGTCGACTATCCCGGTTCGCCCATAGAGCTTGACCGAAAACTTGCGAGAGGTCTCGATATGATGCGATCTTCGGGGATATGAGACCCCGATGCGGAGGCCGAACATGGCTTAGAGCGAAGCCGCTCGGCAGCAATATACGCACCGGCCGGCGCACGACAACGAGGCCCGACGAAGGCACCGACCCGGGGAGCCATCGGGGCACGGGAAGAGGCCCGCGCCACGACCGGAGCAACCGGCAGCATCGACGAACGCATCCGGCGGGACGGCGCCACCGCCATTGCGGGATTCGCGCCGTCCTTTTAGGCTTCAAGCAATTGTCTGCGACCCATCGAGTGACGGGTGACCGCGAACGCGATGCTCCGGACCGAGCCGCCGCCGAACACCGACGGGCCGACGGGCGATGCGCCTCTCCGGGGTCGGCATGCGCTGATCACCGGGGCGGGCCGCGGTATCGGCCGCGCGGTCGCGGAGAGCCTGGCGGCGTTGGGAGCGGAGCTCACCTTGATCGGTCGCAACCCCGAACCGCTCGGCCGCGCGGCCGCCGAGATCGGACTTGCGGGCGGACTCGTCCCGCGCGCGCTCGCGGCCGACGTCACGGACGACGCTTCCCTCGCCGCCGCGTTCGGCCGCGCCCGGCACGAGGCCGGCCGCATAACCATACTCATCAACAACGCGGGTATCGCCGAGAGTGCGCCGTTCGCCAGGACCGGCCTCGACATGTGGCGGTCGACGCTCGACACCAACCTCACCGGGACCTTCCGCTGCACGCGGCTGGCCTGGTCGGAGATGATCGAGAACGGCTGGGGCCGGATCGTCAACATCGCGTCGACGGCGGGGCTCAAGGGCTACGGCTATACCAGCGCCTACTGCGCCTCCAAGCATGGGGTCGTCGGCCTGACCCGCGCGCTCGCGCTGGAAGCGGCCAGGACCGGGGTCACCGTCAATGCCGTGTGCCCGGGATTCACGGATACGGATATGGTCTCGCGCGCGGCCGACAACATCGCCGCCAAGACGGGCCGCCCGCAGGGAGAAGCGCGTGCAGCGCTCGCGGCGGCGAACCCGCAGGGCCGGCTCGTCGATCCGCAGGAGGTGGCCGAAGCTGTGGCCTGGCTGTGCCTCCCCTCGTCCGCCTCGATCACGGGGCAGGCCATCGCGGTCGCCGGCGGCGAGGTCATGTGATGGAGGAGACCGCCCATATCCCGCAGGAGTCCGCGCGGGCCGACTACGAAAGCGGCATCGGCGCCGGGGACGGGTTGGAGCTCCGGGTCTGGCTGCGGCTGCTCACCTGCTCCAATCTGATCGAGCACGCCGTTCGGCAGGGGCTGCATCGGCGGTTTCGGACCACCCTCCCCCGCTTCGACGTCCTCGCCCAGCTGCACCGCGCCGGGAGGCCGCTGTCGATGGGCGATCTGTCACGACGCCTGATGGTAACCAACGGCAACGTGACCGGCCTGGTCGACCGCCTCGTCCGCGAGGGCTGTATCCGGCGCGCCCCCCAAGCCAGTGACCGCCGATTGCAGATGGTTTCCCTGACCGAGGGCGGCAAAACGCAGTTCGCCGAGATGGCGCGCGACAACCGCCGTTGGGTGAACAGCCTTATGGAAGGGCTGACCCGCGCAGAGATGGAAGCGCTCTACCGGCTGCTGGGCCGGCTGAAGCACTCGATCCACCACGGCGAAGCAGAGCCGGGGAGCAACGCATGACCGATATGAAGGGCGCCGATCTGACGCCCCGCCATTTCGCCTGGTCCGTCGACAGCAGGGTCGCCACGTTGACCATCGACCGCCCGGATCGGAAGAATCCACTGACCTTCGAGTCCTACGCGGAGATCCGCGATACCTTCCGCGCGCTCAAATACGCCGACGACGTGAAGGCGGTCGTCATCACCGGGGCCGGCGGCAATTTCTGTTCCGGCGGCGACGTCCACGAGATAATCGGGCCGCTGGTCCGGATGGAGATGCCGGATCTGTTGAAATTCACCAGGTTGACGGGAGATCTGGTGAAGGCGATGCGCGCCTGTCCGCAACCGATCATCGCCGCGATCGAAGGCGTCTGCGCCGGGGCCGGCGCGGCGATCGCGATGCATTCGGACCTGCGCTTCGGCACGGACACCTGCAGGGTGGCCTTCCTGTTCACGCGGGTCGGGCTCGCCGGCTGCGACATGGGTGCCTGCGCGGTGCTTCCTCGGATCATCGGTCAGGGACGCGCCGCCGAGCTTCTCTATTCCGGTCGGAGCATGAACGGCGCCGAGGCCTTCGCCTGGGGGTTCCTCAACCGGCTCTGCGCAGACGGCGAGACCCTGGCCGCCGCTCTGGAGGAAGCAGGTCGGCTCGCCGCCGGGCCGACCTTCGCGCATGCGATGACCAAGCGCATGCTGCATGCCGAATGGCCGATGGCCCTCGACGACGCGATCGACGCCGAGGCCGACGCGCAGGCAATCTGCATGCAGACGCAGGACTTCCGTCGCGCCTACGAGGCCTTCGCCAGGAAGGAACGCCCCGCGTTCGAAGGTGATTGATGCCCGACCGAAGCCATCTCGACTGGCCCTTTCTCGACGACGCGCACCGCCGCCTCGCCGAGGCGTTGGACCGTTGGACGGAGGACGAAATCGCCCCGCTGGAGCGGGAGGAGCCGAGGGACGACGCCGCCCTGGACGCACTCTGCCGCAGGCTGGTCCGCAAGCTCGCCGAAGGCGGGTGGCTGCGCTACTGCGTCCCCGCGGGCCATGGCGGCCGCCAGCCGACGCTCGACGTGAGAAGCCTCTGCCTCATCCGCGAGAGTCTGGCGCGCCGTTCCGGCCTCGCCGATTTCTGCTTCGTGATGCAGGGTCTGGGGACCGGCGCGATCTCGCTGTTCGGCACCGATGCACAGAAGGCGCGCTATCTGCCCGAGACTGCGGCGGGTGCCCGGATCGCCGCCTTCGCACTCAGCGAAGCGACCAGCGGCTCCGACGTCGCGGCGATGACCGTTTCCGCTCGTCCGGAGGGCAGCGGCTATGTTCTCGACGGCGAGAAGACGCTGATCTCCAATGCCGGCATCGCGTCCCAATACGTCCTCTTCGCCCGAACCGGCGAAGCCGAGGGCGCACGGGGAATCAGCGCCTTCATCGTCGATGCCGACACGCCCGGCCTCAGCGTGCCGGAGCGCTTTCCGGTCATCGCGCCGCATCCTCTCGGCACCGTGCGCCTGGACCACTGCCGGGTCGATGCCAGGCAACGCCTCGCCGGCCCGGGCGACGGCTTCAAGGTCGCGATGTCCTCGCTCGACGTCTTTCGCTCGACCGTCGGCGCGGCCGCGCTCGGCTTTGCCCGGCGGGCGCTCGACGAAGCGCTTGCGCGAAGCCGCACGCGAATCGCCTTCGGCGGCCCCCTCTCGGACAAGCAGCTCATCCAGCAGAAGCTGGCCGACATGGCCGTCAGGATCGATGCCGCCGCGCTGCTGGTCTACCGATCCGCCTGGACCAAAGATGTCCTGGGCAAGCGGGTCACCCGCGAAGCGGCGATCGCGAAGCTCTACGCCACGGAAGCGGCACAGGAGGTCGTCGATCAGGCCGTTCAGATCTTCGGCGGCCAGGGCGTCGTCGTCGGCAACCCGGTCGAACGGCTCTACCGCGAGGTGCGGGCGCTCCGCATCTACGAGGGGACGAGCGAGATCCAACGGCTCGTCATCGCCGGCCGGCTGCTCGCCGACGGATGACCCGAGACCGCTGACATCGGAGGCTCCCATGCCGCTGCCCGGAGGCGTTCCCACCGCTCACCGCGATCGATTCGCCGAGCGGCATTTGCCGCCGCGCGAGATCTGGCCGGTCTTCGATTACGATTCGCTGCCCGAGCTCCGCGCCTACCCGGACCGGATCAACTGCGGCGCCGCGCTGCTGGACGCGACGGCCGCCGCAGGCCACCGGGACCGGCCGGCCCTGCATCTCGACGACACGAGCTGGACCTACGGCCAGCTCCTCGATCTGGCCGACCGGATCGCCCGCGTGCTGGTCGAGGATCGCGGCCTGGTGCCCGGCAACCGCGTTCTCCTCCGTTCGGCCAATACGCCGATGCTGGCGGCCTGCTGGTTCGCCGTGCTCAAGGCCGGCGGCATCTGCGTGACGACCATGCAGCTCCTGCGCGCCCGCGAGATCGCCTATGTCGTCGAGAAGGCGCAGATTAGCCACGCGCTCTGCGACCTCGACCTCCTGGAAGAGCTCGAGGCGGCGAGAGACCGCACCGGCGGCGTTCTCAAGCATCTCATGACCTTCACCGCGCTCGGAGACCGGCGCAGCCGCGCCTCGCTGGACAAGGCCTCCGCCGGGAAACCGGCAGGTTTCGCCAACTGCGACACCGCTGCGGACGACACGGCATTGATCGCCTTCACCTCGGGAACCACGGGCAACCCCAAGGCGACGATGCATTTCCATCGCGACGTCATCGCGATGTGCGACTGCTTTCCGCGCTATCTGAACATGTCCGCGCCCAGCGACATATTCATCGGGACGCCGCCGCTGGCCTTCACCTTCGGACTCGGCGGCCTCATCGCGTTCCCCATGCGCTTCGGCGCCTCGACGCGCTTCTTCCGCGGACCGACGGCGCCGGACGAAATGCTGCAGGCCGTCGCGCGCTATCGCGTTACCGGTCTCTACACCGCGCCGACCGCCTACCGCGCGATGGCGGGCATCGCCCATCGCTTCGACTTGTCCAGCCTCGAGAAATGCATCTCGGCCGGGGAGACCCTTCCCAAGGCAACCTGGGAAGCGTTTCATGGCGCTACGGGGCTCCGGATCGTCGACGGGCTCGGATCGACCGAGATGCTCCACATTTTCGTGTCGGCGTCCCGCGAGGACATGCGCCCCGGCCTCACCGGGAAGGCGATCCCGGGCTATCGGGCTCGGGTGGTGGACCGCGAGGGCGCGCCTCTCCCGGCGGGGCGGCCCGGCCTGCTGGCGACGCGGGGTCCGACCGGCTGCCGCTATCTCGACGACGCCGAACGCCAACAGATCTATGTCCGCGGCGGCTGGAACTATCCCGGCGATATCTACGAGGCGACCGAGGACGGCTATTTCCGCTATGTCGCGCGCGCCGACGACATGATCATCTCGGCGGGCTACAACATCTCGGGGCCGGAGGTGGAGAACGCGCTGCTCGAGCATTCCGACGTGGCCGAATGCGCGGTCATCGCCAAACCCGATCCGGCCCGCACCAACATCGTCAAGGCCTTCGTGGTCCTGCGCGAGGGCGCAGCGCCCGGCCCGGATGCGGCGTCGGCGCTTCAGGACTTCGTCAAGCGCGAGATCGCACCCTACAAATACCCGCGGGAAATCGCCTTCGTCGACGCGCTGCCGAAGACGGAGACCGGCAAGCTCCAGCGTTTCCGACTGCGCGGCCGGGAGGAGGAAGGGACCGCCGACCCGATGGCCTGACGCGCGGGCACGGGCGCGGGAGCATCCCGGATCCGCGGACGGTCCGGTCAGGAAGCCCAGGGCGGGTCCGTTGCGAGGACGCGCCGGTGCACCGGGCAGCTTTCCACATGCGCTCCCGCCAGATAGCCGGTACTCATCAGAAACTCGTTGGTGATCTCGGGGCCGGTGAACTTGAAGGTCTTCTTGAACAGCCGGACCCAGCCGTCCAACGGCCGCGGGTGTCGGGCATCGAGCCAGGCCGCGAACGAGCCATGCGTCTCGATCAGGTCCGATAAGCGCCGCGCGTTCTCGATTACAGCATCGATCTTCAGGCGGTTCCGAATGATCCCCGCATCGTTCAGCAACCGGGCGCGGTCACGCGCGCCATAGGCGGCGACGGACGGGACGTCGTATCCTTCGAACGCGTCGTTGAATGCCGCGCGCTTCTTCAGAACGGTCAGCCAGGAAAGCCCGGCCTGGTTGATCTCCAGGACCAGACGCTCGAACAGAATGCGGTCGTCCCGCGCGGGAAAGCCGTATTCGGTGTCGTGATACGGGCCGTGCAGCGGATGGCCGAGGGCGACTTCGCAATACGACATCCCTGCGCCCTCGTCGTTCGAGCGGGGCGGGCCGCCGTCGGAAGGCCACGCCGGATGCGAGTATAGCGGGACCCTTCGGTGCGGGCCCCGATCTCGAAACGGATTCGAGACTCCGTGCGGGCGTCTCCACGACCGGCCGGCACCGGCGGCGAACGCGCGCTCAGGGGCGAAACGAGACGATGTCGTGGTCGATGATCGCGAAAGCGATGCCCCACAGCGCGGCAGCGATGAGGGTCGTGACGCCCGCCTTGCGCCAGAGCAGAGGCCGAACCGGCGCGCCGTCGGCATGGCCGGGGCCGACCTCCTCGCCCGCTTCATGGGGCGCCCGCACGCCGAACGGCAGGGTGGTGAAGAACACCAGCCACCACAGAATGACAAAGACCACCAGACCCGAGAACAAGGTCATCGTCGCCGCCCCGCCCGATCAGTACCGCACCAGGTGGATATCCACCATCGGCCGCTTGCCGGCCGCCTTGTGGATGGAGCGGCGGATCGCGCGGCGCGCAGCGTCGGCGACCGGCGCGTCGTCGCGCTTCGCCCCGCCGGCCAGGGCGTCCACGGCATCGACCAGCGCGGCGATCACGCTCTCCTCGAGGCCGTCGTCGAGTCCCTGCAAACTCACCAGAGGACGGTCGACCAGCCTGCCGCGGCGGTCGACGACGAGGGTCGCGACCGCGCTGCCCGCCGCCCCGATGCGCTGCCGCGCCCGCAGCGCCGCTCCGTCCATCGCGATCAGACGGCTTCCGTCGACCGCGAGCCGCCCGGCTTCGATCCGGTCCAGAATCTCCGGCGGCCCAGGGTAAAGCCGGGCCAATGTGCCGTTTTCGACGACGATCGAGTCCGCCACCCCGGACTTCCCGGCGAACGCCGCGTGCTCGAAGAGATGGCGCGCCTCACCATGGATGGGAACCAGCGCCTTCGGCCGAAGCCATTGGTAGAGGGCCGCAAGCTCCCCACGGCCGGGATGCCCGGAGACA
The DNA here is from genome assembly GCA_963422565.1 of Alphaproteobacteria bacterium. Lineage (GTDB taxonomy): Bacteria > Pseudomonadota > Alphaproteobacteria > MPNO01 > MPNO01. The sequence continues at coordinate 762,887 of OY730228.1, forward strand.
TGCACGAAATGGGGGCCGTCGGCGACAACCTCGATCCCCCGCCGGGCGAGCCGATTCCGCACCTCGCCGATCGCGGGCTCGTTGCCGGGAATCGTGCGGGACGAATAGATCACCGTATCGCCAGGCTCGAGCGCGACCGTCGGATGATCGCCTGCGGCGACCCGGGTGAGCGCGGCGCGCGGCTCCCCCTGGCTCCCGGTCAGCACTAGCACAACCCGTTCGGGCGGGAGATAACCGGCGTCATGCTCGGTCAGCAACCGCATGTCGGCGTCGAGCCAACCGGTCTCCCGCGCCACCTCGACCATGCGCCAGAGCGACCGGCCGACCAGACAGGCCTCGCGGCCGTTGGCCGCCGCGGCGCGGACGATGGTCGCGATGCGCCCGATATTGCTGGAGAAGCAGGTGACCGCCACCCGGCCCCGGCAGCTACCGATAAGGTCGGTGAGGCTCGGCTCCAAAGCGGCCTCCGAGCCCAGATCTCCGTCGACGAACGCGTTCGTCGAATCGCAGAGGAGAATATCGACGCCCTCCCGCCCCAGCGCCTGCAAGGCCACCGCATCGGTCCGATGGCCGACCACCGGATCGGGGTCGAGCCGCCAGTCGGTCGCGTGAACCGCGAGCCCCGCCGCGCAGCGGATCGCCAGAATATTGCCTTCCGGGATCGAGTGCGCGGCGGCGATCGCCTCGACCGAGAACGGGCCGATCTCCATCCGCCGTCCGGGCGCGAACTCGGTGATAGCGACCTCGCCGCCGAGTCCTGCATCGCGGAGCTTGCGCCGCAGCACCGCAGCCGCGAACGGGGATGCGTAGATCGGACAGCGCAGGCGGGGCCACAGCGCCGGTACCGCGCCGATATGATCCTCATGGGCGTGGGTGAGAACGAGCCCGGCCAGCGCGTCCTGCCGCCGCTCGATGAAATCGGGATCAGGGACCATCACGTCGACCCCCGGAGCGGCGCCGTTGCAGAAGCCGATACCGAGATCGACCATGAGCCACCGGCCCGCAGAGCCATACAGATTCAGGTTCATGCCGATCTCGCCGGCGCCGCCGAGCGGGATGAACAGGAGCTCTCCGGGAACGGGTCGAAGCGAGTGTCCGGCCATGCTCAGCAACCGGCGTTGCGCCGATGGATCAGGGCCAGCCCGCGCTGGGTCATCTCGCTGTCGAGGGCATCGATCGCGTCGCAGGCCTCGACGAACAACGGGGCGAGCCCGCCGGTCGCGACGACCCGCATCGGCGCGCCGAACTCGCTCCGAATGCGCCCGACGAGACCCTCGACCAACCCGACATAGCCCCAATAGATACCCGACAGCATCGCCGGCACGGTCCTCTTTCCGATCGCCGTCTCCGGTCGGCGAATCGCCACGCGCGGGAGCTGGGCGGCAGCCATGTGGAGCGCCTCCAGCGACAGGTTGATGCCGGGGGCGATGGCGCCGCCGACATAGTCTCCGGCGTCATCGACGACATCGAAGCTGGTCGCGGTCCCGAAATCGATGACGATCAGAGGCCCGCCGAAGCGCGCGTAGGCCCCGACCGCGTTGACGAGGCGATCCGCGCCGACCTCCGCCGGAGACTCGACGAGGGCATCGATTCCGAGGCGCACATCCGGCTCTCCGACCACCATCGGCTCGCAGCCGAAATAGGCTCGGCACAGGCTCCGCAGGCTGTAGAGGGCTTCGGGCACGACGGTCGCGATGATCGCGGCCGTGACGTCGCCGCCAGAGAGTCCGTGCATCTCCATGAGCCGGCCCACCCAGACGCCGTATTCGTCGGCGGTGCGCCGCGGATCGCTGGCGGCACGCCACAGCGCGCACTGCTCGGTCCCGCGATGGACGGCGAAGACGACATTGGTGTTGCCGGCGTCGATCGTCAGCAGCATCCGAGTGCCCACAACCGGACTTCGCCCGCGGTGACGACCCGCTCCCGCCCACGGCCGATCTCGAGGACCAGCCCGCCCCCGGCGTCGATACCGACGAAGCGGCCGGCGCAACCGGCCACGGTCGCCGGAGCGCTCAGCCCGGCGGCGCGGAGCGACCAGGCCCGGCGTAGCGGAGCGAATCCCTCGCCTTGCCATTTGCGGTACCAGCGCTCGAAGCCCCGGCATGCCGCCGCCGCCGCGGCATGCCGTTCCAGACGGCCGCCGAGATGACCGGCCGCCACGGACGGATCGTCGGGGGCGGCGATCAGGTTCACGCCGAGGCCGACCGCCGCCGCGCCTCCGTCGGCCTCGATCAGGACGCCCGCGATCTTCCGGCCGTGGAGCAGCACGTCGTTGGGCCACTTGAAGGAGATCCCGTCGAACCCGCGCAGCACCTCGCCGATGGCGAGCGCGGCCGCGAAGGCGAGCTGGGACACGGGCCGTTCCGGCGCCGGCCGGGCGAGGATCGTCAGGAAGAGATTTCCCGGGAGAGAGATCCAGCGCCGCCCGCGCCGCCCGCGCCCAGCGCTCTGCATATCGGCCATCACCACGGTCCCGTGCGGCGCACCCTCGGCGGCGAGGCTCAGCGCGGCACTGTTGGTGCTGTCGAGCCGGGCACGCCGGTAGAGCGTATAACCGCGCGGCAGGATCAGCGCGCTCAAGGGACGAACAGCACCGACGCCGCGGCCGCGGCGTTGTCAAGAACGGGGGTCTGGAAGACGACGAAAAGCACCACGAAGACGCCGCTGACCGCCAGGACCGCGGACAGTCCGCGGTCGACCGGACGGTCGAAGGCCTCGGACGGCTCGTCGAAATACATGATCTTCACGATTCGAAGATAGTAGAAGGCGGCGATCACGCTCGCCAGCACGCCGAGCACCGCGAGCAGGTACAGCCCGGCCTCGACCGCCGCGAGAAACACGTAGAGCTTGCCGAAAAACCCGGCCAGCGGCGGAATGCCCGCCATCGAGAACATGAAGACCGCGAGCGCCAAAGCCAGCATGGGCGCGTTGCGCGAAAGACCGGATAGGTCGCGGATATCCTCGAGCATGCGGCCCCGAACCCGCATCGTCAGCACACAGCAGAACGTGCCGACCGTGGCAGCGAGATAGACGGCCATATAGATCGCTACGCCGCGTATGCCCGCCGGCGTGCCGGCGGCCAACCCCGCCAGCGCGAAGCCGATATGGCCGATCGAGCTATAGGCGAGCAGCCGCTTGATATTGGTCTGCCAGATCGCCGCCAGCGAACCGAGGAACATCGACAGCACCGCGATCGACACCACGATCTGCTGCCATTGCTGGAAGAGTTCCGCGAATGGTCCGACCATCACCCGCACGAACAAGGCGACGGCGGCGATCTTGGGGGCAACCGAGAAGAAGGCGGTCACCGGGGTAGGGGCGCCCTCATAGACGTCGGGGGTCCACATGTGGAACGGGACCGCCGAGACCTTGAAAGCGAGACCGACGATCACGAATGCAAGACCGACGATCACGCCGACCGGCGGCGGAGTCAGCGCCTCCGCGAACAACCCGGCCAAGCTGTCGAATCCGGTCGTGCCGGCGAAACCGTAGACCATCGAGCAGCCGTAGAGCAGCATTCCGGAGGACAGCGCCCCTAGGACAAAATATTTGAGCCCGGCCTCGGTCGACCGCGCCGAATCGCGGCGAAAGGCGGCGAGCACATAGAGAGAGAGGCTCTGGAGTTCCAACCCGACATAGAGAGTGATCAGGTCGTTCGCCGAAATCATGATCGACATGCCGAGGGTGGCGAACAGGACCAGGACCGGGAATTCCGGCTTGGCCAGCCCTTCCTTCCTGTTGTAGTCGGCGGCCATGATCAGGCTCAGCGCCGACCCGACGAACACGAGCCACTTCATGAAACGGCCGAAGGAGTCGACGACGATCTGCCCGTTGAACAGGACGATGCGCGGCTCGGAGGGCACGGCGGCGACCATGCCGGCCGCCAGCAGGACCGCGACCGCGGCCCAGCCGATCGCGCCGCCGAGCCTGGCGCCCGAATAGGCGCCCGCCATCAGCAACGCCAGCGCGCCGACGGCCAGGATCAACTCCGGCAGGATCGAGATCGGGTCGGGCAGCATCGGTCTCCGCGCCTCTACCTGCCGGCCAGGGAAGCGCCGGGCAGGCCGCCGAGGGCAGTCTGGTGGTTCTGCACCAGCTGCGCCACCGACGCCTCGATGACGTCGAGGAACGGTTCGGGCCAGATGCCCATCCACAGCGTCGCCGCCACCAGCGGCGCGAAGACGGCGATCTCGCGCGGTCCGATATCCCCGATCGACTTCAGATCCTCCCTGGTCAGCTTTCCGAACACGACCCGGCGATACAGATAGAGCATGTAGGCCGCGCCGAGGACGATCCCGGTCGCGGCGAGCAGGGCGACCGTCGTATCGGCCTGAAACGCGCCGACCAGAACCAGGAACTCGCCGATGAAGCCGCTCGTTCCGGGCAAGCCGACCGACCCGAGCACGAAGACCATGAAGACCGCAGCGTAGACCGGCATGCGGTGAACCAGCCCGCCATAGCGCGAGATCTCGCGGCTGTGCATCCGGTCGTAGACCACGCCGACACAGAGAAACAGGGCGGAGGAGATCACGCCATGACTCAGCATTTGCACGATCGCTCCCTCGACGCCCTGGATGTTGACCGTGAAAATCCCGATAGTCACGAAACCCATATGGGCGACCGACGAGTAGGCGATCAACTTCTTCATGTCCTCTTGGGCGAGCGCGACCAGCGAGGTATAGACGATCGCGACGACCGAGAGCGTGTAGACGAGCGGGGTGAAGAACTCGCTGGCCACGGGCAGCATCGGCAGCGAAAAACGCAGAAAGCCGTAGGCTCCCATCTTCAGCAGCACCCCGGCCAGAATCACCGAGCCCGCCGTCGGCGCCTCGACATGCGCGTCGGGTAGCCAGGTGTGTACTGGCCACATGGGGACCTTGACCGCGAAACTCGCGAAGAAGGCGAGCCACAGCCAGATCTGCAGATCCGGGTCGAAACGCCGGTCGAGAAGCCGGACGATATCGGTCGTCTGCGCATCGAAATAGATCACCATGACCGCCACCAGCATCAGCACCGAGCCGGTGAGCGTGAACAGGAAGAACTTGAATGCCGCGTATATCCGGTTTCCGCCGCCCCAGACCCCGATGATCACGAACATCGGGATCAGGACACCCTCGAAAAAAATGTAGAACAGCAGGAAATCCAGCGCGCAGAACATCCCCACCATGAAGGTCTCGAGAAGCAGGAACGCGATCATGTATTCCTTGACCCGAGTCCGGATCGCGTCCCAGCTCGACAGGATGCAGAGCGGCGTCAAGAAGGTCGACAGGATAACGAACAGGACCGAAATCCCGTCCACCCCCATGTGATATCCGATGCCCAGAGACGGTATCCACTCGCGGCGTTCCACGAACTGGAAGCCGGCCTCGCCGGTATCGAAATTGATCCAGAGGAACAGCGACAGAGCGAACGTGATCAGCGACGTCCACAGGGCCGTCATCCGGGCATTGACCGCAACGGTGGACGTATCGCCCCTTATCAGCAGGACGAAGAAGGCCCCGACCAGCGGCAGAAAGGTCACCAGGGAGAGGATCGGCCACTCCGTCAACGCACCGCGCTCCTATCCTTGCGCATAGAGATACCAGGACACGAACGCCACGGCCCCGGCCAACATCGCGAAAGCGTAGTGGTAGACATAGCCCGATTGCAGGGCGCTGAGACGCCGCGCCAACACCCGGGCCGCCGCCGCCAGCCCGTCCGGGCCGAGGCCGTCGATCAGCGCGCCGTCGCCGTCCTTCCAGAGACTGCGGCCCAGACGCTGGGCCGGCCGCAGGAACAGATATGCGTAGAGTTCGTCGAAATACCATTTGTTCAACAGGAACAGATAGAGCCGGCGGCAGCGCGCGGCGATGCGCGGCGGCAGGTCCGGCCGCAGAAGATAAAAGATGCAGGCCAACGCGATTCCGGCAAGCGCGACCACGATCGGCAAGAGCTTGACCAAGCCCGGAACGTGATGCGCATCCGCGAGCGCGCTATGGCCGGGCAGGACGGCGATCGAAGCGCCCCAGAACGCATCCCGCCCGTCGCCGACGAAATATTCGTAGCCGAGATATCCGGAGAAGACCGCGCCGAGAGCGAGAACGGCGAGAGGCGCCAGCATCGATATCGGGGATTCGTGAACATGGGCGAGCGTTTTTTCGTCCGCCCGCGAGGTCCCGTGGAAGGTCATGATGAGCAGCCGCCAGGAATAGAAGGCGGTCAGCAGGGCGGCGAGGATGCCCAACCAGAAGGCGTAGGCGCCGGCGCCCGTATGCGCGGCGAATGCGGATTCGAGCACGATGTCCTTGGAGTAGTAGCCGGCGAGGAAGGGCACGCCTGCCAGCGCCAGGCTCCCGACCCACATCAGCCCGTAGGTCACGGGGATGATCTTCCAGAGCCCGCCCATCCGCCGCATATCCTGTTCGGACGACATCGCATGGATAACGGAACCGGCCCCGAGGAAGAGGAGCGCCTTGAAGAACGCATGGGTCATCAGATGGAAGATGCCGGCCGAATAGGCGGACACGCCGCAGGCGAAGAACATGTAGCCGAGCTGGCTGCATGTCGAATAGGCGATGACGCGCTTGATATCGGTCTGACAGATGCCCACCGTCGCCGCAAAGAACGCCGTCGAGGCGCCGACCACGACCACCAAGGTCAGCGCGTCCGGCGACTGCTCGAACAAGGGCGACAGGCGGGCGACCATGAAGACGCCCGCAGTCACCATCGTCGCGGCGTGGATCAGCGCCGAAACCGGTGTCGGACCCTCCATCGCGTCGGGCAGCCAGGTGTGGAGTCCGAGCTGGGCCGATTTTCCCATCGCCCCGATGAACAGGAGGATGCAGAGCAGGGTCAGCGCATGCGCTTCGAAGCCGAGAAACAGAATCGTCTCGGCCGCCTTCTCGGGCGCGGCGGCGAAGATCGTCTCGAACTCGATCGAGTCGAAAACCAGGAACACGCCCATTATCCCCAGGGCGAACCCGAAATCGCCGACCCTGTTGACGATGAAGGCCTTGATGGCGGCCGCGTTGGCGGCCGGCCTGTCGTACCAGAACCCGATCAGGAAATAGGAGCAAAGCCCCACCCCCTCCCAGCCGAAGAACAGTTGCAGGAGGTTGTCCGAGGTCACCAGCATCAGCATGAAAAAGGTGAACAGGCTCAGATAGGCCATGAAGCGGGGGATCGAAGGGTCGCGCGCCATGTAGCCGATGGAATAGATGTGAATCATCGCCGAGACGACGGAGACCACGAAGACCATCACCGCGGTGAGCTGATCGAAGCGCAGCGACCAGACGACGTCGAACGCGCCCGAGGTCATCCAGGTGAACAGCTCGACGGTTCGGGGCGCCCCGCCAAGCGCGACCTCGACGAAGATCACGACCGCCACCGCGGCCGAGCCCAGCATCGCACCGCAGGTGACGAGCTGGGCGCCCCGGTCGCCGATCAGGCGGCCGAACAGCCCCGCGAAAGCGGCGCCCGCCAGGGGAAAAAAGACAGCCAGCGAATAGAACACCGTTCAGCCCCGCATGAGGTTGATGTCCTCGACCGCGATGCTGCCGCGGTTTCGGAAGTAGGCGACGATGATCGCTAGCCCGATCGCCGCCTCGGCGGCGGCGATCGCCAGAACCAGAAGCGCGAAGACCTGCCCGGCCAGATCCTGATGAAAGACCGAGAACGCTACCAGATTGATATTGACCGACAGCAGAATCAACTCGATCGACATGAGGATGACGATCACATTCTTTCTATTGAGAAAGATGCCGAATATTCCAAGCGTAAACAGGGCCGCGGCAACGCTCAGATAATGCGCCAGACCGATCACCTCACACTCCGCTGCCAGGCTTGACCTTCGTCAACGCGACCGACCGATCCCGGCTCCGCGCGATCTGGTCCGCCACGCGCTGCCTCCGGACGCCTTCCCGACTCCGCAAGGTCAGCGTGATCGCCCCGATCATCGCGATCAGGAGGATCACGCCCGCGGCCTGGAAGGCGAAGATATAATGGGTGTAGAGGACCCGGCCGATCGCGTGGGTGTTCGAAACGGTCTCCGCCGGCGGGATCGGCACAGCGCGCACCTCCACGGTATCGGGGACGGCGACCCAGCTCGCGAAGACGATCACCAGCTCCGCCAGCAGCACGATCCCGATCAGGCCGCCGATCGGAAGATATTGCAGGAAGCCTTGCCGCATCTCGACGAAATTGATGTCAAGCATCATGACAACGAACAGAAACAGCACCGCAACGGCCCCGACATAGACGATGACCAGCACCATCGCGAGGAACTCCGCGCCCATCAGGATGAACAAACCTGCGGCGTTGAAGAACACGAGGATCAGGAACAGCACCGAATGGACGGGGTTGCGCGACGCGATCACCATCACGGCCGCGGCGACGGCGATGGCGGCGAACAGATAGAAGGCGATCGTCTGAATGATCATCGCGGCCGGCTCAACGATAAGGCGCGTCCGCGTCGAGGCGGGCGGCGAGATCCGCCTCCCAGCGGTCGCCATTGTCGAGGAGCCGTTCCTTGTCGTACATCAGCTCCTCGCGGGTCTCGGTCGCGAACTCGAAATTCGGTCCCTCCACGATCGCATCGACCGGACAGGCTTCTTCGCAGAAGCCGCAATAGATGCATTTGGTCATGTCGATATCGTAGCGGGTGGTTCGGCGGCTGCCGTCGGCGCGTGGTTCGGCCTCGATGGTGATCGCCTGGGCCGGGCAGACCGCCTCGCACAGCTTGCAGGCGATACAGCGTTCCTCGCCGTTGGGATAGCGCCTCAACGCATGCTCGCCGCGAAAACGCGGGCTAAGCGGCCCCTTCTCGAAGGGATAGTTGACCGTCACCTTGGGCCTGAAGAAATAGCGCAGGGTCAAGACCATGCCCGAGAGAAGCTCGGTCAGGAACAGAGCCCGCGCCGATCTGTCGAGCAGGGCCATGGCTAACGCTCCTTTGTCACCCGGCTCACCCGGCGATCGGCGCCCAACCGAAGCCGACGAGCACGGCCGCGGTCAGAACCAGCCAGAACAGCGAGAACGGCAGGAATATCTTCCAACCGAGCCGCATCAACTGGTCGTAGCGGTAGCGGGGGAATGTCGCCCGCACCCAGAGGAAGCAGAACAGGCACAGGGCTACCTTGACCCCGAACCAGATCGGTCCGGGAACCCAGTTGAACGGGGCCGCGTCGACAGGGGGCAGCCAGCCGCCGAGAAACAGGACGACGGTCATTCCGCTCATCAGGATCATGTTGGCGTATTCGCCGAGGAAAAACAGGGCGAAGGTCATCGACGAATATTCGACATTGTAGCCCGAGACGAGCTCCGCTTCCGCCTCGGGCAGGTCGAAGGGCGCACGGTTGGTCTCGGCGAGGGCCGCGACGAAGAACATCACGAACATCGGCAACAGCGGAATGCAAAACCACAGCCCCCTCTGGGCCTCGATGACCCGGGACAGGTTGAGCGAGCCGACGCAGAGCAGGACCGAGATGATCACGAAGCCGATCGCGACCTCGTAGGAGACCATCTGCGCGGCCGAGCGCAGCGCGCCAAGAAAGGCGTATTTCGAGTTGGACGCCCAACCTGCCATGATGATGCCGTAGACCCCGAGCGAGGAGATCGCGAACAGATAAAGCACGCCGACATTGATGTCGGCGAGGACCCACCCCTCGTCGAAGGGAATGACCGCCCAGGCGACGACAGCCAGGACGAAGGTGACCATCGGCGCGGCGAGGAAGACGACCCGGTTGGCCCCGGCCGGAATCACGGTCTCCTTGAACAGCAGCTTCACCGCATCGGCGATCGGCTGCAGGAGCCCGAAGGGGCCCACGACGTTCGGCCCCCTGCGGAGCTGAATCGCCGCGATCACCTTGCGCTCGGCGAGGGTCAAATAGGCCACCCCCCCGAGCAGCGGGACCAGGATGGCGACGATATAGCCGACGATCAGGGCGGCCGGCCAGACATAGCCGATCCAGAAACTATCCATCCGCGGTGCCCGCCACCCGTCCCGAGACGAAGGTCCGGGTGCAGGCCGCCATGGTGGTCGACACCCGGGTGATCGGGTCGGTCATGTAGAAGTTGGCGACCGGCTCGGCGAAGGGCGCATCGTCCAGAGGCCCCGCGCCACCGAACGGCAGGGCGGGCGCGCGCGTCACGCGGCCGATCGCCCCGAGGATCGGATTGATCTCGACGAGCCGCGCCCGCACTTGGTCGAGATCGTCATAGGGAAGCGGCCGGCCGATCCGCTCGGACAGGGCGCGCAGGATCCGCCAGTCCTCCCGCGCCTCGCCGGGGGGAAAGACGGCGCGCCGCGTCCGTTGAGGGCGGCCTTCGAGATTGACATAGGTCGCGTCCTTCTCCGTATAGGCCGCTCCCGGCAGGATGACGTCGGCGCAGGCCGCCCCGGCGTCGCCGTGATGTCCCTGATAGACGACGAAGGTCCGGGAGAGCCGGGCGGTATCGATCTCGTCGGCCCCCAGCAGGAACAGTAGATCGAGTGCGCCGGCCTCCGCCGCATCCAGCATGGCCGCGACGTCCAGGCCGCCGGGGCCCGGCACGAGGCCGAGATCGAGCGCACCGACCCGCGCGGCGGCCCGATGAAGGACATTGAAGCCGTTCCAGGCCGCGCCGAACATGCCGAAGCGCCGGGCGATCTCCCCGGCGCGGCCCAGCACGGCGGCACCGTCCGCGCCGCGGAGCGCCGTCTGGCCGACGACGATCATCGGCCTCTCCGCCCGGGCGAGGGGCTCGCAGAACGGGTGGTCTCCGCGCGCGATCTCGGCGAGCGCGCGCCGCCCGGCTCCGAGATTCTCGACCGGATAGGTCAGATCGACGGGGTGGCCGATCAGGGCGACCCGGAAGCCGCCGGCCAACCACCGCTTGCGCAGACGCGCGTTGACCAACGGCGCCTCCCTGCGCGGGTCCGCGCCCACCAGAAGACAGGCGTCCGCCTCCTCGATCCCGGCGATGCCGCTGTTGAACAGATAGGCCGCGCGCGGTTCGGACAGCAGCTTCGCGCCGTCCTGCCGCGCGTCGATATTGGGCGAGCCCAGCGAGCGAAACAGGTCTCCGAGCGCGGCCATCGCCTCGCAGTCGGCCAGATCGCCGGCGATGGCACCGATCCGACCCGGCGCGGACGCCGCCAGCCTGGCGCGCACCGCCTCCAGGGCATCGGCCCATCCGGCGGCTCTCAGCCCGCCGTCGCCCCGGACATAGGGCCGGTCGAGCCGCTGGACGCGAAGCCCGTCATAGGCGAACCGCGCCTTGTCGGAGATCCATTCCTCGTTGATTTCCTCGTTCAGGACCGGCAGAATCCGCTGCACCTCGCCGCCGCGGGCGTCGATTCGAATATTGCTGCCCACCGCATCGAGCGCGTCGACGGATTCCGTCTTCGTCAGTTCCCACGGGCGGGCGTTGAAGGCGTAGGGCTTCGAGGTGAGCGCGCCGACCGGGCAAAGATCGATGATGTTTCCGGAGAGCTCCGAGCTCAGCGCGCGTGCGATACAGGTATCGATCTCCATATGCTCGCCGCGGCCGAGGGCGCCGAGCTCGTCGACGCCGGCGATCTCGGCGGCGAAGCGAATGCAGCGCGTGCAGTGGATACAGCGCGTCATATGCGTTTCGATCAGCGGGCCGAAATCCTTGTCCTTCACCGCGCGCTTGTTCTCGGCGAAGCGCGACCGGTCGAACCCGTAGGCCATCGCCTGGTCCTGCAGGTCGCACTCGCCCCCCTGATCGCAGATCGGGCAGTCGAGCGGGTGGTTGATCAGGAGAAATTCCATGACCCCCCGGCGCGCCTTGCGGACCATCTCGCTGTCGGTGCGGATGACCATCCCGTTTCCCGCCGGCATGGCGCAGGAGGCGATCGGCTTGGGCGCGCGCGCCATCTCGACGAGGCACATGCGGCAATTGCCGGCAATCGACAGGCGCTCGTGATAGCAGAAACGCGGGATCTCCTTGCCCGCGAGCTCGCAGGCCTGGAGCACGGTGAGCCCGTCGGCGACCTCGATCTCGATTCCGTCGACCGTCAACCTGGCCATTGGCAGCCTACCGGTTCCCTCGCGCTCACGCCGCGGCCGGCTCGGCCTTGCGGGCGACGATTCGCGCTTCCACCTCGTCGCGGAAATGGCGCATCAACCCCTGGATCGGCCATGCGGATGCGTCACCGTGCGCGCAGATCGTGTGGCCCTCGATCTCGTAGCCGACCTCGAGCAGCCGGTCGATCTCCGCGACATCCGCATCGCCCCGGACCAGCCGTTCCATCACCCGCCACATCCAGCCCGTGCCCTCCCGGCAGGGCGTGCACTGGCCGCAGGATTCGTGCATGTAGAACCGCGACAGACGGGCGATCGCGGCGATCACGTCGGTCGACATGTCCATCACGATCACCGCGGCGGTGCCGAGCCCGGACTTCGCCTCGCGGAGCGCGTCGAAATCCATCGTCACGCTGCCGCAGATCGCGCGCGGCAGGATCGGCACCGAGGATCCGCCAGGGATGACCGCCTTCAGATTCTCCCACCCGCCGCGAACGCCGCCCGCATGCCGCTCGATGAGCTCTCGGAGCGGGATGCCCATCTCCTCCTCCACATTGCACGGCGCGTTCACATGGCCGGAGATGCAGAACAGCTTGGTGCCGGTGTTGTTCTCGCGCCCGAAGCTCGAGAACCAGGACGCGCCGCGCTTGAGGATATCCGGGACGACCGCGATGGTCTCGACGTTGTTGACGGTCGTCGGACAGCCGTAGAGGCCGGTATTGGCCGGGAAGGGCGGCTTGATCCGGGGCATGCCCTTCTTGCCCTCCAGGCTCTCGAGCAGCCCCGTCTCCTCGCCGCAGATATAGGCCCCGGCGCCGCGGTGCACGACGATCTCGAGCGGATAGCCGGAACCGCAGGCATCGGCGCCGATCAACCCGGCGCCCCGCGCCTCCGCCACCGCCGCCTCGAGAATCTCCGCTTCGCGGACGAACTCGCCCCGGATATAGATGAAGGCGGTATGCGCGCCCATGCCGGCGCTTGCAAGCAGCGTCCCCTCGATGAGCTTGTGCGGATCGTGGCGAATGATGTCGCGGTCCTTGCAGGTCCCCGGCTCGCTCTCGTCGGCGTTGACCACCAGATAGGACGGGCGCCCGTCAGCCTCGCGCGGCATGAACGACCATTTGAGCCCGGTCGGGAAACCGGCGCCGCCGCGCCCGCGCAAGCCCGAGGCCTTGACCTCTTCGACGATCCAGTCCCGCCCCTTGGCCATGACCGCCCGGGTGCCGTCCCAGGCACCGCGCCGCCGCGCCGCGTCCAGACGCCAGTCGTCCAGCCCGTAGAGGTTGGTGAAGATGCGGTCGCGGTCAGCGAGCGTCATCGGCGGCTTTCCCGACTCTCGATCAACGTGGTCGGCCCGCCCGCCGGCGCGGATCGCTGCCGGCCGGCCTGCGACCCCGGCTCCGGCCGGCGGCCGGCGCGGAAGGCCTTGAGAATATCCCTGACGCGCGCGGGGTCGAGGTCCTCGTAATAGTCATCGTCGATCCAGACGATCGGCGCGTTGACGCAGGCGCCAAGGCATTCGAACTCGACCAAGGTGAACTTGCCGTCCTCGCTGGTCTCGCCGGCGGCGATGCCGAGCTCCGCCGCGCACGCCTCCAAGATCTCGGAACTCCCGCGCAGCATGCAGGGGGTCGTGGTGCAAACCCGCACCATATGCTCGCCGACCGGCCGCGCATGGAACATCTCGTAGAAGGAGATCACCTCGTAGACCCGGATCAGCGGCATGTCCAGCATCTCGGCGACGCGGGCCACGGCCGGGGCCGGCAGCCAGCCGCCGCATTGCCGCTGCGCGAGATCGAGGACTGGAAGTATCGCCGAGGCCTGTCGCCCCGCCGGGTAACGGGCGATCAGAGCCGCCGCCCGCTCGAGATTCTCGGCGGTGAAGGAAAACTGCGAATCGCTCACCGGTCGATCTCTCCGAAGACGATGTCCATCGACCCGATGATCGCGACGAGATCGGCGAGCATGTGGCCCCTGCTCATGAACTCGGTCGCCTGGAGGAAGGCGAAGCCGGGCGCGCGGATCTTGCAGCGATAGGGCTTGTTGCTGCCGTCGGCGACCAAATAGACGCCGAACTCGCCCTTGGGGGCCTCGACGGCGGTATATGTCTCGCCGGCGGGCACATGATAGCCCTCGGTATACAGCTTGAAATGGTGGATCAGCGCCTCCATCGACGACTTCATGTCGGCGCGCCGGGGTGGGGTGATCTTGTGGTCGTCGGTCCGCACCGGCCCGTCGGGCATCTCGGCGATGCATTGCCGGATGATTCGGAGGCTCTGGCGCATCTCCTCGATCCGCACCAGGTAGCGATCGTAGCAGTCGCCGTTCCGGCCCACGGGAATGTCGAAATCCATCGCGCCGTAGGCGTCGTAAGGCTGCGACTTGCGCAGGTCCCAGGCGATTCCCGATCCCCGGATCATCGGCCCCGACAACCCCCAGTCCAGCGCGTCCTCGGGCGAGATGACGCCGATATCGACCGTGCGCTGCTTGAAGATCCGGTTCTCCGTCAGCAGCGCCTCCGTATCGTCGATGAATTTGGGAAACGTCTCGCAGAAGGCGGCGATGTCCTCGATCAACCCGACCGGCAGGTCACGGTGGACCCCGCCCGGTCGAAAATATGCGGCGTGGAGCCGCGCGCCGCTCACCCGGTCGTAGAACTCCATCATCTTCTCGCGTTCCTCGAAGCCCCAGAGGAACGGAGTCATCGCGCCGACATCGAGCGCGAAGGCGCAGACGTTTAGGATGTGGTTGAGCAAGCGGGTGATCTCGCCGAACAGCACGCGGACATACTGGCCGCGCGGCGGCACCGCGACCCCCAGCAGCCTCTCGGTCGCCAGCGCGAACGCATGCTCCTGGCACATCGGCGCGACATAGTCGAGGCGGTCGAAATAGGGGACGGCCTGCAGATAGGTCTTGTGTTCGATCAGCTTCTCGGTGCCGCGATGCAGCAGGCCGATATGGGGGTCGGCGCGCTCGATGACCTCGCCGTCCATCTCGACCACGAGGCGCAGCACGCCGTGGGCCGCCGGATGCTGCGGCCCGAAATTCATGGTCAGGGTCTTGATCTCGGCGTCGGCCAACCGTCTAGCCCCCGCCGCCGGGCCCGCCCGCCTTCTCGTCGCCCGGCAGGATCTGGCGAGCACCCTCCCACGGGCTCATGAAATCGAAGCTGCGGAAATCCTGGGTCAGCGCGACCGGCTCGTAGACCACCCGCTTCTGTGCCTCGTCATAGCGGACCTCGACGAAGCCGGTAAGCGGGAAGTCCTTCCGCAGCGGATGACCCTCGAAGCCGTAATCGGTCATGATCCGCCGTAGGTCGGGGTTGCCGGCGAAGCCGATCCCGTAGAGGTCCCAGGCCTCGCGCTCGTACCATCCGGCCGAGGAGTAGAGATCGACCGCGCTCGGGACATGCGTCGCCTCATCGACCGACACCTTCACCCGGACGCGCTGATTGTGACGCAGGCTCAACAGGTTGTAGACGACCTCGAAGCGCTGCGCCCGACCCGGATAGTCGACGCCGCAGATGTCGACCAGCAGCTTGAACAGACAGCTCGGGTTGTCCCGCAGGAAGGCGAGCGCCGCGCAGACCGATTCGACCGGGACGGTGACGACCAGCTCTCCGTTGATGAACGCGCAGGCGGCGCCAGGCACCGGCATCGCCGAGGCGATATACTCTCCCAGGTCGGCGAGGGCGCGGTTCGTCTCCGGTCCCGCCGCATTCGGGCCGGTGCTGCTGGAAGCCGCGCTCATCGCGCGATCGTGCTCGTGCGTCTTATCTTCTTCTGGAGCTGGAGAATCCCGTAGACCAGCGCCTCGGCGGTGGGTGGACAGCCCGGAACGTAGACATCGACAGGAACGATGCGATCGCAGCCGCGGACGACGGAATAGGAGTAGTGATAGTAGCCGCCGCCGTTCGCGCAGCTCCCCATCGAGATGACCCAGCGCGGCTCGGCCATCTGGTCGTAGACCTTGCGCAGCGCCGGCGCCATCTTGTTGGTCAACGTCCCCGCGACGATCATCACGTCCGACTGCCGCGGGCTCGGGCGAAATATGACGCCGAAGCGGTCGAGATCGTAGCGGCTAGCCGCGGAGTGCATCATCTCGACCGCGCAGCAGGCCAGCCCGAACGTCATCGGCCACAGCGATCCCGACTGCGCCCAGCTCACCAGCCTGTCGAGGCTGGAGACGACGAACCCCTTGTCGGACAGCTCCTGATCGAGGAGCCCGGCAGGCGCGGCTACTCCCATTCCAGAGCTCCCTTCTTCCACTCGTAGAGGAACCCGATCGTCAGCACCGCGAGGAAGGCGATCATCGACCAGAAGCCCAGCATGCCGATGGCGCCCAGCGAGACCGCCCAGGGAAACAGGAACGCGATCTCGAGGTCGAAGACGATGAACAGGATCGCCACGAGGTAGAATCTGACGTCGAACCGCCCGCGCGCATCGTCGAAAGCCTCGAAACCGCATTCGTAGGAGGAGAGCTTCTCGGGGTCGGGCCTCTGCCGGGCGACGATATAGGACGCCGCGACGATCGCGGTAGCGAGACCGCAGGCGATTCCGATGAAGATCAGGATCGGCAGATACTCGATCAACACGGATTCGAGCGCCATCGTCCCTTCCTTCCGCCACGATCGTCCGCCGACCGGCGGCTTTATAGGCGACGGCGAAGCATACGCAAAGGGAGCGCGCGTTCCACTGGCGATTCCCTCTGCACTTCCATCATCGGGACGGTAAGCCGTATAGTGATAATTATAAAGCTATTTCAATAGGATAAAGGAAATCTGGAAAGTCGCGCAATCATTCCGAAAGCGGATTCGTTCCGACCCAGGCATAGCCTCGGCCAGGCCTGTCGGCGCTCGAACTCACCGCCCGCGAGTCGCGCTTCGACCGCCCGGCCACCTCGGCCGTCCGCCGGCACGACGGCCCCCGCCTCCTCCCTCGAGGGAGGAGGCGAAGGGAAGGGTCGTGGTCCCCGAAACGAGAAGCGCCGCCGCAGCGGGGCGTTGCTTGCCAGTCTTCGGCACCGTCAGCATACTGGCCCGCATGACAATGGTCGGGAATGCGGCGCTCCGGGGCTTCGGGGCAGCGGGTGGCGTGGTACCGCGTCCCTGTGCGGCGGAAGGATGCGAGGAGCCGGGGGAGTATCCGGCCCCGCGCTCGCGCGCCGCCCTCCGGGAACGCATCTGGCTCTGCCTCGAGCATATACGCGCCCACAACTCGGCCTGGGACTATTGCGCGGGCATGAGCGAGGCCGACATCGAAGCGCAAATCAGGGCCGATGTCACATGGCGGCGCCCGACCTGGCCGATGGGCGCGCGGGAAGCCGGCGGGCGTATCCGCGTCAGGGATCCGTTCGGGCTCTTCGAGGGAGCGCGCGGCGCCGAGCCCCCCTCGCCGCCCCCCTCGCCGCCGGCCTCGCCGGAAGAGCGGCGAGCGCTCGCCGCGTTGGACCTGAAGCCGCCGGCGAGCCTCGAGACGATCAAGGCGCGCTACAAGATGCTGGTCAAGTCTCTCCACCCGGACGCCAACGGCGGCGGCGGCGAGGCGGAGGAACGATTGAAATCGGTCAACCAAGCCTATAACACGCTCACGGCGGGGCGGCCTCTCTAGCCGCGCGCGGGCTCTCCAAATCGGGACAGGCGGTTCATGAATTCCGAGACCGGTCACGGCGCCAACGGCGCGGCGCCCGACCACCCCGACACGACGATTTCGGTTCGCGAGGCCTTCGGACTCGACACCGACATGCGGGTTCCCGCGTTCAGCGCGCGGCGCTCGGAACATGTCCCCGATATCGACAACTCGTATTGTTTCGATCACGATACGGCCCTGGCCATCCTGGTGGCGCTCGCGCATAACCGCCGCCTGCTGATTCAGGGCTATCACGGCACCGGCAAGTCGACCCATATCGAACAGGTTGCGGCGCGTCTGAACTGGCCCTGTATCAGGGTCAACCTCGACAGCCATATCAGCCGGATCGACCTGGTCGGCAAGGACGCGATCGTGCTGCGCGACGGCGTGCAGGTGACCGAGTTCCGCGAGGGAATTCTTCCCTGGGCGCTGCAGAGCCCTTGCGCTCTGGTCTTCGACGAGTACGACGCCGGGCGCCCGGACGTCATGTTCGTCATCCAGCGGGTGCTCGAGGTCGACGGCAAGATGACCCTGCTGGATCAGAACCGCGTCATCCGTCCGCACCCCGCGTTCCGGCTGCTCGCCACCGCCAATACGATCGGGCTCGGCGACACCAGCGGCCTCTATCACGGCACCCAACAGATCAACCAGGGCCAGCTCGATCGCTGGAACCTGGTGGCGACGCTGAACTACCTGCCCCACGAGGCGGAGAAGGAGATCGTTCTCTCCAAGGTGCCGAGCTACGACACGACGGAGGGCCGAAAGCAGGTCGGCGCGATGGTGTCGGTCGCCGATCTGACGCGGACCGGGTTCATGAACGGCGATATCTCGACCGTCATGTCCCCGAGGACGGTCATCACCTGGGCGGAGAACAACGAGCTGTTCGGTAGCCTGGCGACCGCGTTCCGCATGACGTTCCTCAACAAGTGCGACGAGCTCGAACGGTCAGCGGTCGCCGAGTATTACCAGCGCTGCATGGGCGAGGACCTGCCCGAGGCGGCCGTCAAGCCGGGGCGGAACGGCTAGGCATCGGATCCGGCAGCGGTGACCATCGCCCCGGAGTCCCCGATCGAGGAGCTTCGCCGCGTGACCGCGGCGGCCATGCGGGCGATCGCCGACCGCGAGGACCTGACTGTCAATTTCGGCGCGGAGGCACGGCTCGTCGATGCCCAGGCGCGGCTGCCGCTTCCGTCGCGGGATATGCCGGTGGAGGAGGTGACCGCGCTGCGCGGCGAGGCCGACGCCATGGCGCTCAAACTCCGCCATCACGACCCGGATCTGCACGCGGCGCGGGCACCTGCGGGCGAGACCGCGCGCGAGGTCTTCGAGACGCTCGAACAGGTGCGGGTCGAAACGCTCGGGGCGCGGCGGATGACCGGCGTCGCGAAAAATCTCCGGGCGGTGGTGGCCGCCCGCTGCAAGGCGCGCGGCTACGGCCGCATCTCCGACCGCGAGGACGCCCCACTCGCCGAGGCCGTCGGGTTGTTCGCTCGCGAGCACTGGCTCGGCCACCCCTGCCCGGAGGCCGGCCTGCCGATGCTCGATCTCTGGCGCGAAGAGCTGGAGGCGCGTATCGCCGGCGATCTCGACGCGCTCGAGGACGCCCTCGCCGATCAGGACGCGTTCGCGCGCTCGGTGAACAGGCTCCTGGTTCATCTCGAACTGCTCGACGAGGAACCTGGGGAGGGGGAAGGCGCGGCCGAGCAGGGTCAGGATTCGGAGGATGCCGATTCGGAGGACGAGAACGCCGAGGCCGCCGAAATGGACAGCGCCTCGACCGAGATGGAGGGCGCGCCCGCTTCCGACGCCGAGGATGCCGAGGGCGAGGATACGGACCAGGAAATGTCCGAGCAGGTCCAGGAAGAGACCATGCCCGGGACCGGCGAGGAAGAGGGCGAGCAGGCCGAACGGCGCCGCGCCGACGGTCGTTCGCCCGATCGGGACCGTCAGCCGGCCTATCGAATCTACACCGAGGATTTCGACGAGGAGGTCGATGCCGAGGAGCTCTGCGACAGCGACGAGCTCACGCGGCTGCGCCAGCATCTCGATCAGCAACTCGCCAATCTCCAGGGCCTCATCGCCAAGCTCGCCAACCGTCTGCAGCGCCGCCTTCTCGCGCAGCAGACCCGGTCCTGGGAGTTCGATCTCGAGGAGGGCCTGCTCGATGCTGGCCGCCTGTCGCGCGTCGTGATCAACCCGCTCTACCCGTTGAGCTACAAGATCGAGAAGCAGACCGATTTCCGCGACACGGTCGTCACGCTGCTGATTGACAATTCGGGATCGATGCGCGGCCGGCCGATTACCGTTGCAGCCATGAGTGCGGACATTCTCGCCCGCACGCTGGAACGCTGCGGCGTGAAGGTCGAGATCCTGGGCTTCACCACCCGCGCCTGGAAGGGCGGCCAGGCGCGGGAGAAATGGCTCGCCGAGCAGAAGCCGCCCAACCCCGGCAGGCTCAACGATCTGAGGCATATCGTCTACAAGGCGGCCGATGCGCCCTGGCGGCGGGCGCGCAAGTCGCTGGGCCTGATGCTGCGCGAAGGCCTCCTGAAGGAGAATATCGACGGCGAGGCCCTGCTCTGGGCGCATCGGCGGCTGGTCGGTCGGCCCGAGCAGCGGCGAATCCTGATGGTCATTTCGGACGGCGCGCCGGTCGACGACTCGACGCTCTCGGTCAACCCCGGAAACTATCTGGAGCGGCATCTGCGCGAGGCGATCGCGTGGGTGGAGGCGCGGTCGCCGGTCGAGCTGACGGCGATCGGCATCGGCCACGACGTGACGCGCTACTACAAGCGCGCGGTGACGATCATGGACGCCGAGCAGCTCGGCGGCACGATGCTCGGCCGGTTGACCGAACTGTTCGAGGAAGACCGGCAGATGCCGGCGCGGCGCGGCCGAAGGGCCGAACGCGGCGCCCGCGCCTGAACGCCGCCGCTCGTCCCGGCCCCCTGTCAGGCCGGAGCCGAGGTCCTCGTCCGCTCGATGCGGCGCTTCAGCCGCCTGGCCTCATCGGTGAGACGGTCGTCCGGGGTTCCCAGCAGATAGGTGTCCAGACCGCCCTTGCGCTCGATGAGCCGGATGGCGCGCGCCGCCACCCGCAGCCGGACCGGCCGTCCGAGTATGTCGGAGTGCAGCGACGCCCGCTGCAGGTTGGGGAGAAACCTGCGCCTGGTCTTGTTGTTCGCGTGGCTGACATTGTTGCCCGTCAGCACGCCCTTGTCCGTGACACTGCAGCGCCGCGCCATCCATTCGACTCCGCTATGGCGATATTTCCCGGAGCGGGAGCGACGCTGTTCTAGCCCCCCGCAGAGGGATGCGTCAACCCGGTCACCCGGTCGGCCGGTGCCACCGGAGGGCGAAGACGACGCAGGCGACGGATCCCTCGACCGCCCCGTTCTTCAGGCACGCGGCCTCCTCATATCATAGGGTTGACGGCGGAAAAGAACAAAGATAGAATAAAAAGAGAGTAAATAGAGTTTACCGATGTCTTCAGATCTCGATGGGCTGCGGGCGGCGGTGCGCCGTATCGAGGAACGCCGTCCTGCGGCAGGGGGCGGAACCGCGCTCGCCCTGGGCGTCGCCGCGATCGATTCCCATCTGCCACGCGGCGGGCTCGCCGTCGGTGGGCTGCATGAGGTCGCGGTCGTCGATGCCGGCGCGGCAAGCGCGTTTTCGGCGCTGCTCTGCGCCCGTCTCGCCGGCGACGACGGGGCGGTGCTGTGGTGCGAGAACGACCGGGCGCTCGATGCCGGGTCCCTCTACGCCCCGGGTCTGCCGCGCTTCGGGCTCGATCCGGCCCGGTTGATCCTCGTGCGCACCGACCGCGATGTCGAAACCCTGTGGGCGATGGAGGAAGGGCTGCGCTGCGCCGCGGTCGCCGCCGTGGTGGGCGCGGTGCGCGGGGTCTCTCCGGTTCGGACGCGGCGGTTGCAGCTCGCCGCCGAAGATCGCGCCGCCGCCCTGCTGCTGTACCCGGCGGCGGCGGCCCCCGGCATCGCGGCGACCCGATGGCGCATCGCGCCCGCTCCCGGCCGCGCCGGCGGGGACGGCGGGTCGGCACGGCCCCGCTGGCGGTTGGATCTGCTGCGCTGCCGCGGCGGCAGACCCGGAAACTGGGACGTGGAGTGGTCCGATGAAACGCGTGATCTCGCTCTGGTTTCCCCGCTTCGCGACCGACCGGCTACACCGGCGCCGCTGCGCGTTGCAGGCTGAGCCGGGGGCGGCGGCGGCGCTCGCGACCACGCGCGAGAACCGCGGCCGGCTGGTACTGGCCGGCGTCGATGCAGCGGCGGCGGCGGCCGGGCTCGCCCCGGGCCTGCCGCTCGCCGACGCCAGGGCGATCCTTCCGGGTCTCGAGAGCAGGCCCGGCGATCCGCCGGGGGACGAGGCCGCGCTCGCTCGGCTGGCCCGCTGGTGCAACCGCTACACCCCCTGGACCGCGCCCGAAACCCGGACCGGCGAGAGCGTCGACGGAACCGGTGCCATCTGGCTCGACGTCAGCGGCTGCGCCCATCTGTTCGGCGGCGAAGCGCGTCTGGCGGCCGGGCTGATCGACCGGCTCGGCCGCACCGGTTACACCGCCGCCGCCGGGCTCGCCGACACTCCGGGCGCCGCCTGGGCCGCCGCCCGCTTCACCGCCGGCGCGCCGGGCTGGACGATCGTGCCGCGGGGCGGCGGACGCGCCTTCCTCGCCGATCTGCCGGTGGCGGCGCTGCGCATCCTTCCCGAGACGGCGGCCGCCCTCGACACGCTCGGTTTGCGCAGCATCGGCGCGCTGCTCGATCTGCCGCGCGCCGGGCTCGCCAAGCGCTTCGGCGGCGAGGTCGCGGCCCGGCTCGACGCCGCGCTGGGCGCGGCGTGCGAGCCCCTGTCGCCGGACGTCCCGGCCACCCCCGATTTCGCCCGGCTGGAGTTCGCCGAGCCGATCGGCCGGACGGAGGACATCGCGGCCGCTGTGGCCCGCCTGCTCGCCGATCTGGCAGATGGCCTCGCCCGCCGGCAGCGCGGGGCGCGGCGGCTGGCGCTGACCCTGTTCGAGCCCGACGAGAACGTCCACCGCTTCGCCGTCGGCACCAGCCGGCCGTCGCGCGACGCCGGCCATCTGGCCCGGCTCTTCGCCGAGAAGCTGTCCGGCTTCCGCGCGGTCGTCGGCATCGAAGAGATGACGCTCGCAGCCCCCGAGACCGACTGCCTGGAGGGCGTTCAGATGGTCTTCGAGGGCAGTTTGGAGGCGGTTCGGGACGATGATGCCGGCGCGCTGATCGACCGGCTCGCCAACCGGCTGGGCCCGGCGCGGGTGGTCCGCCTGACGGCGCGCGACAGCCACATCCCCGAACGCGCGGTGCGGGCGCTTCCGGCCTTGCGGGCAGCGGCGGCCGCCGCCGCCGCCTGGCCCGCGGGACCACGCCCGCTGCGGCTGTTCGACCGTCCGGAGCCGATCGAGGCGATCGCGCCGCTTCCCGACGACCCGCCGGTGATGTTCCGATGGCGCCGCTTGCGCCGCCATATACGTCGCGTCGAGGGTCCCGAGCGCATCGCCCCCGAATGGTGGCGCATGCCGACGCTCGACGAGGCGGCGGCGCTGCGCGACTATTACCGGGTCGAGGACACAGAGGGGCGACGCTACTGGCTCTACCGTCAGGGGCTGTACCGGCCGGGCACGGCACCGCGCTGGTTCCTCCACGGCCTGTTCGCGTGACCCGGCGATGTCGGGCTACGCCGAGCTTCAGGTAACGACCAATTTCTCGTTTCTCCTGGGAGCATCCCATCCGGAGGAGATGGTACGGACGGCCGCCGCTCTGGGGCACGAAGCGATCGCGGTGACCGACCGCAACACGCTGGCCGGCGTCGTGCGCGCACATGTCGCCGCGCGCGAGATCGGGATGCGGCTGGTCGTCGGCGCCCGGCTCGATTTCCGCGACGCGCCGAGCATGTTGTGCCTGCCGCGCGGCCGCGGCGCCTACGGCCTGCTGTCGCGGCTCCTGACTCTGGGCCGCCGGCGCGCCCCCAAGGGCGACTGCGAGATCGGGCTGCGCGACCTGCTCGACCATGCGGCCGGTCAGACCCTGATCGTCCTGCCGGGGGACGAGCCGGGCGCCGTGATCGACCCGGGGTTCGCCGACCATCTGACCTCGCTCAGGCGGCGCATCGGCCCGTCGGTTCATCTGGCGGCGAGCCATCTCTACCGCGGGGACGACCGGGCGCGGATCGGCGCCCTGGCGGCGCTCGCCGAACGCGCCGAGACCCCGCTGGTCGCGACCAACGACGCGGCCGCCCACGGACCCGAGCGCCGCCGCCTGGCCGACGTGCTGAGCTGTATCCGCGCGCATTGCACGATCGACCAGGCGGGCCGGCGCCTGGCCGCCAATGCCGAGCGCCATCTCAAGCCGCCGGCGGAGATGTACCGCCTGTTCCGGGGCCATGAAGACGCCGCCGCGCGCAGCGTGGAGATCGCCGAGGCCTGCGCGTTCAGCCTGGAGACGCTGCGCTACGAATACCCCGACGACGAGGCGCCACCCGGCACCACGCCGCAGGCCGAGCTCGAGCGCCTGACCCGGGCCGGCGCCGCGCGGCGCTTTCCGGACGGGATCCCGCGAGAAGTCGCCGACCAGCTCGCCCACGAGCTGTCATTGATCGGCGAACTCGACTACGCGGCCTATTTCCTGACCGTTCACGATATCGTCCGGTTCGCGCACGGCCGCGGCATCCTGTGCCAGGGACGCGGCTCGGCCGCGAACTCCGCCGTCTGCTACTGTCTCGGCATCACCTCCGTCGACCCCGTCCGCCTCGACCTCCTGTTCGAGCGCTTCATCAGCGCCGAACGCAGGGAACCGCCGGATATCGATGTGGATTTCGAGCATGAGCGGCGCGAGGAGGTGATCCAGTACATCTATCGAAAATACGGGCGCGAGCGCGCCGGGCTGGCAGCGACCGTGATCCATTACCGTCCCCGAAGCGCGCTGCGCGAGGTCGGCAAGGCGCTGGGGCTGAGCGGGGACGCCGTCTCGGCTCTGACCGGCACCGTCTGGGGGCGGGGCCTCGAGGGGGTAACCGAGGACCATGTCCGGCAGGCCGGGCTCGATCCCGGGGACGGACGTCTGGCGACGACCATCGCCATCGCCCGCGAGCTGGTCGGCTTCCCGCGCCATCTGTCCCAACATGTCGGCGGCTTCGTCATCACCCGGGGGCCGCTGTCGGAAATCGTTCCGATCGCCAACGCGGCGATGGCCGACCGCACGACCGTCGAATGGGACAAGGACGATCTCGATGCGCTCGGCATCCTCAAGATCGACGTGCTCGGGCTCGGCATGCTGACCTGCATCCGCAAGGGGCTCGCGCTTCTTGAAGCCCATCACGGACGGGTGCTCACCCTCGCCGGGATCCCCGCCGAGGACCCGGCCGTCTACGACATGCTGTGCGAGGCGGACTCGATCGGCGTCTTCCAGGTCGAGAGCCGCGCCCAGATGACCATGCTGCCCAGGCTTCGGCCGCGCAGCTTCTACGACCTGGTCATCGAGGTCGCGATCGTCCGGCCCGGCCCGATCCAGGGCGACATGGTCCACCCCTATCTGCGCCGCAGGCGCGGCGAGGAGGCGGTCGCGTATCCCTCGGAAGCGCTGCGCGCGGTGCTCGCCAAGACACTGGGCGTGCCGCTGTTTCAGGAGCAGGCGATGAAGATCGCCATCGTCGCCGCCGGGTTCTCGCCGGCCGAGGCCGACCGGCTGCGCCGAGCCATGGCGACCTTCCGCCGGGTCGGCACCATCCAGACCTTCCGCCGCAAGCTGGTCGACGGCATGGTCGCCAACGGGTACGCGGCCGAGTTCGCCGAGCGCTGCTTCAAACAGATCGAGGGGTTCGGCGAGTACGGGTTCCCGGAATCGCACGCCGCGAGCTTCGCGCTCCTTGTCTATGTTTCGGCCTGGCTCAAATGCCGCTATCCGGAGGTGTTCGCCGCCGCCATCCTCAACAGCCAGCCGATGGGGTTCTACGCGCCAGCCCAGCTCGTCCGCGACGCCAGGGCGCACGGCGTCGCGGTCCGCCCGCCCGACGTCAACCGCTCGCTCTGGGACTGCACGCTGGAGCCGGACGGCACCGGCGGCTGGGCGCTCCGGCTCGGGCTGCGTCAGATCAAGGGGTTCGCCAAGCTCCATGCCGACGCCCTGACCGCCGCCCGAAGCGACCCGCAGCCTCGGCCCTTCGCCGATCCGGCCGATCTGGCGCGTCGGGCCGGCCTTCCGAGGGCGACGCTCGAAGCGCTGGCCCGCGCCGACGCCTTCGGAACGGCCGGGCTGGACCGGCGGCGCGCGCTATGGGCGGTGCGCGGGCTGGACCCGGCGCCGCCGCCGCCGCTGTTCGCCGCCGCCGGCTTCGGCGGGAGCGAGCCGCCCGTCGCGCTGCCCGCGACGAGCCCGGGAGAAGAGGTCCTCGAGGATCATGCCGCGATCCGGATGTCCCTGCGGCGCCACCCGCTGGCGCTGATGCGCGGCGACCTGGCGGCGGCGGGCGCGGTTCCGGCGGCGCGGCTCGCCGCGCTCGGCGACGGGGCGCGGGTCGCGGTCGCCGGGCTGGTGCTGGTCCGCCAACGGCCGGGCACCGCCTCGGGGGTGATCTTCCTCACGCTGGAGGACGAGACCGGGATCGTCAATCTGGTCGTCTGGTCGAAGGTCTTCGAACGCTACCGCCCGGAGATCATGACCGCCCGCCTGCTGCTGGCCGTCGGCAGGCTGCAGCGCGAAGGGCCGGTGACCCATGTCGTCGCCCGGCATCTCGAAGACCATGACTGGCGTCTGCACGCGCTCGCCGCCGGGGGCGCGCCGAGCGGCCCCGCGGAACGGGTCTCAGCCGCCCGGGACCGGCGCCGCTACCCGTCCCGGGATTTCCGTTGATGCCGCCGCCGGGCGCCAAGCTCAGGCCGGCACGAGATCCTTGCGAAACTCCTCGGCCACGTCGATACCCTCGGCATCGACGTCATAGCCGAGCTCGACCAGGACGCCGTTGGGATCGTGGAGAAATATCTGGACGATCTTGCCGCCGCCCACCAGCCGCTTGTCATGGGCCACGCCGCGCCGTTCCAGCGCCCGCCGCATCTCGCGATAGCCGGAAGCCGCCAGGCCGATATGATCCAGCCCGTCGCCCATCGCGTCGGGAGTCGTGCGGCGCGGCGCGGCCGCCTCGCTCGGGGAGAGATGGACGATCGCCACGTCGCCGGCATAGAGCCAATAGCCGTGGTCATCGAAGGGCGGCCGAAAGCCGATCTCGAGACCGAGCACGTCGCAGAAGAAGTCCTTGGTCTCCTCCATCTTCACCGTGCGGATGTTGATGTGGTTCAGAGTGTCGATTCTCATGCGTCCTCTCCATCCATCGGCCGTCCGCCCCGACCCGGCGGGACGAGCGCGGCCGCCCCGCAGAGTAGCAGATCGCGCTTCCGCAGGAGAACCGCCGGTCGCCGCCGCACGGGCCGCCCTTCACCCCCGGCCGCGGCCTTGAACGGCGCGGCGCAGCGGCGATAATCGGCACCGCAAGGAGGAGGCTCGGTCATGAAGCGCGTCGCCGCCGTCGCCGCGCTGCTTGCCGCCGCCCCGGCGCACGCAGCGCCGGATTGCACCGGCTGGAACACGAAACCGTTCTTCGAGACCGCCGAGACCGCCGACCTTTCGGCCTGTCTCGCCGGCGGTGCGGACCCCAACATGCGCGACCGGGACAGCTGGACCCCGCTGCATCGGGCGGCGGCGTTCAACATGGACTCGGCGGTTGCCGCGGCGCTGCTCGACGCCGGCGCGGACCCCAACATGCGCGACCGGGACGGCTGGACCCCCCTTCATATAGCGGCAGCGGGCAACAAGAACCCCGAGATCGCCGCGGCGCTGCTCCGGGTCGTCACGGATCTCGACGGGCGCACCAATATCGGCTCCACCCCGCTGCATCTGGCGGCGGAGGCCAACGAGAATCCGGCCGTCGCCGCGGTGCTGATCGGCGCCGGCGCGGACCTCGACGCCCGCGATGCAGTCGGCCGGACCCCGCTGCATCGGGCAGCGGAGTTCAACGGGAACCCGGCCGTCGCCGCGACGCTGCTCGACGCCGGCGCGGGCGTCGACGCCCGCGACGAGAATAGCTGGACGCCCCTGCACCGGGCGGCGGGGTACAACAGGAATCCGGCCGTCGCCGCGACGCTGCTCGACGCCGGCGCGAACCCGAAGGTGCGCGACGGGTTCGGCAGGCTTCCCTTCGACAACGCGCTGCGCAACGACGCCATCAAGGACACCGAAGTCTATTGGCGGCTGAACGACGCGCGGTTCTGATCCGCCCCGGCATTGCGCGGCGAGCCGCCGCGCGCCTAGGCTCTTGCCGGCGAGCCGCCGCGCGACCCGACCCGGGAGGCGACGACATGAAGGAACCGGTCTGGAACAGGTTTCTCACCGAACGCGACAAGGATGTCTTCCGCGCCGCGGGCTACGGCGAACGCGCCGGGTTCGGGGAACGGCCGGTCATCTTGATCATCGACGTGAACTACAACTTCACCGGCGACAAGCCCGAGCCGATTCTCGAGTCGGTCAAGACCTGGCCCAACTCCTGCGGCGAAGACGCCTGGACGGCGATGACCTACATCAAGCGGTTGATCGAAGCCGGCCGCGCCAAGGGCATTCCGGTGATCTACACCACCGCGTCGATGCGCGCCGACGGTTGGGACCGGGGTTCCTGGTCGTGGAAGAACGCGCGCAGCGGAGAGGCACGCGCGCATGACCACCGCAGGGGGTCGAACCTCGACGGCAATGCGATCAACCGCATGATCGCGCCCGGTCCGCGCGACATCGTGATCGAGAAGCTCAAGCCGAGCGCCTTTCACGGCACCCCGCTGTCCTCGTTCCTGCGCAATCTGCGGGCCGATTCGATCCTGATGGTGGGAACGACCACCAGCGGCTGCGTCCGCGCCTCGGTCCTCGATGCGTTCAGCGAGAACCTGCGCACCAGCCTGGTCGAGGAGGGATGCTTCGACCGGTCGGAGGCCAGCCACGCGATCAATCTCTGCGACATGAACGCCAAATACGCCGACGTGATCGGCACCGAAGAGGCGATCGCCCATATCGAGAGCCTCCCGGACGGGCTGTTCGAGCTACCGCCGGGGACTCCTCTCTCCGAGCAGTAGGCCCGCGCGGAGGCAATCAGACTCGGCCGAGCGCCGCCAGGACCGCCTCCGGCGTCAGCGGTATGTCGGTCACCCGCGCGCCGAGCGGCCGCAGCGCGTCGTTGACGGCGTTGAACACCGCGGCGGCGGCGCCGGCGGTCCCCGCCTCGCCCGCTCCCTTGGCGCCGAGTTCCGACAGCGCGGTCGGGGTCTCGACATGATCGACCGCGATGTCCGGCATCTCGACGAACTGGGGCAGCAGATAGTCGGCCATCGTCCCGTTCAGGAGTTGCCCGGCCTCGTCGTAGATGCAGTGCTCGAACAGGGCCGCGCCGATGCCCTGAATCACCCCGCCGCGCACCTGCTCGTCGACGAGCTGCGGGTTGATGACCCGCCCGCAATCCTCGACCGCCCAATGCTTGAGCAGCCTGATCTCCCCGGTCTCCGTATCGACCTCGACCCATGCGGCCTGGACGCCGTTGGTGAACACGAAAGGATAGTCGGTGACCCGGTAATGGCGGGTGACCACGAACTCCGGCCGGTGGTCGTGCGGCAGGTCGTTGCCGCGGTAGTAGACGGTCCGCGCGAGATCTGAGAGCCCGATCCGGGAGGCGCCGGTATCCCCATCGACGACGGCGCCATCGACGATATCGAGCGCCTCGGGCGAGGCCTGGAGCAGGGTAGCGGCAGTCTCCAGCACGTTGGCACGCAGCGCCCGCGCCGCCTGCCAGGCCGCTTCGCCGCCGATCCCGGCGGCGCGCGACGCCCAGGTCCCGCCGCCGTAGGGCGTCTGATCTGTATCGCCGGTGATCACCCGCACGCTGTCGAGCGGAACGCCGAAGCCGGTCGCAACAACCTGCCCGATGACCGCCTCGGCGCCCTGCCCCTGCTCCGTCACCCCGGTCGCGGCGCTCACGGTCCCGCCGGCGTCCAGGCGCAGGGTGCAGCCGTCCTGCGCGGAAATCCGCGCTCCCCCGACGCCGTAGAACATCGGGCTCGGATTGGTCACCTCGATGAAGGTCGAGATGCCGATCCCGCGATGGACCCCCCGCTCCCGCAGCGCCGCCTGTTCCGCCCTGAGCGGGCCGTACCCCATCATCCGCTCGAGCCTGGCGAGGACCGCATGATGCGAGAGCCCCTCGAAGCGCATTCCCGACGCCGATGCGCAGGGATAGGCGTCGTCGGGGATCAGGTTGCGCCGGCGGATCTCGACCGGGTCGATCCCCGCCGCCTCCGCCGCGAGATCGACCAGCCCCTCGGTGACCGAGCAGGCGATCGGATGGCCGACCGCGCGGTACTGGCACATCATCGCCTTGTTCTGAAACACCACGCGGCCGCGCGCCAGATAGTTGGGACAGTCATATTGCGCGCCGACCAGGTTGAGAATCTGGTTGGTCTCGATCGCGCTGGTGCGGGGATACATCGAATAGGGACCGATCCCCGTCAGGTCGTCGATCTCGATCGCCAGGATCCGCCCGTCCCGGGCGACCGCCATCCGTCCCTTGATCCGGTGGTCGCGCGCGTGGATGTCGGAGTTGAAGGACTCCAACCTGTCGGCGATGAACTTGATCGGCCGGCGCAGCATCATGCTGAGGGCCGCCGTCGCGATCTCGTCGCCATAGGTGTGGACCTTGATCCCGAACGAGCCGCCCACGTCCGGGGTAACGACGCGCACCGCGTCCTCGGCGAGGCCGAGATGCTCGGCGAGGATGGCCTGCAGCATATGGGGGCACTGGGCGCCGATCCATATCGTCAGCCGGTTCTCGCCGGGATCGAAGCTCGCCAGCGCCGCGCGCGGCTCCAGGGTCACGCCGGTGTGGCGGCCGAACCCGAAATCGCAGTCGACGACATGCGCCGCCGCGGCGAACGCCGCCCGGCTGTCGCCGACGTCGATGCTGCGTTCCCAGGCGAGATTGTCCCCGAGCGAAGCGTGGATCGGCGCCGCGCCGGGTTCCAGCGCCGCCACCGGATCGACGACCGGCGGCAGGGGCGTGTATGCGATGTCCACCAGCGCCGCCGCGTCCTCGGCAACCGCGCGGCTCTCGCCGACCACCACGGCGACAGGTTCGCCGAACCAATGGGTGACCCCGTGCGCGATCGCGGGCTGGGGCGCGGATCTCAACCCCTGAAGATGGGTGAGAACCCCGACCCACGGGGTACAGACCTCGGCCAGCTCGACGCCGGTCACGACGGAGACGACACCGGGAAGGGCACGCGCCGCGTCGGTCCGGATCTCGTCGATCCGGGCGTGGGCGTGCGGGCTGCGAACGAACGCCGCATGCGCCATGCGCGCAAGCAAGATATCGTCGACGAAGCGCCCGCGCCCCGCCGCGTGGCGCCGCGCCGCCGCGCGCGGCGCGCTGCGCCCGACATAGGAGTTCGGCTTGTCGAATCTGGTCAGCGTGGCCGCGGTCGCCATCCCGCCCTCCTCGCGCAGCGTTCCCGTCCCGCAAGCTCTAGGACGGAGCGGGGCGGCGGGTCAAGCCGCCGCTCCGGTCCCCGGCATCCGGGCCGCATCCCGATCGCCCCGACCTGCGCAGCGAGAACCAGGATTCGAACCGTCGTGGGATCATTGTTCATGTCGTCCCTGACAGGGATGGCGAGCGCAGATCCCGAGGATGTGCACGGCGGTCCGGTCTGCGATCGGTCGACGCCGACGAGGACGATCGGGGGGTAGCGTCCCCGGGCATTTCGCGCGGCGCGCGACCGGTCGAACTCCTTCGCCCCCACGCTCCGACCTCGGACGCCCCTTGCCTGGGACCGGCCTGTCTTGCGATTATCCGGCGGCCGAGAATGGAGGAACGCGCCATGGCACTCAGCAGCCTCGATCATTGCTCGATCAGAACCGGGAAGCTCGCCGAGACCCGCGATTTCTATGTCGATGCCCTCGGACTCGAGGACGGCGACCGGCCCGACTTCCCGTTTCCCGGAAACTGGCTCTATGTCGACGGCAAGGCGGTGATTCACCTGGTCGGGATCGATCCCGACGATCCGTCGGGCCTCGAGGAGTATCTGGGGACGGCTGCCGTCGAGGAGCTCGACGGCAGCGGCGCAGTCGATCACATCGCCTTCCGGGCCGGCGACGCCGGCGGGCTGATGAGCAGGCTGCGCGGGATGGGCGTCGCGTTTCGTGAGCGCCAGGTTCCCAACATGGACCTGTTCCAGATATTCGTCGAGGATCCCAACGGCATCACCGTCGAGCTCAACTATTTCGACGAAGACGGTAGCTGACCGGATGCCGTCCATACAGTTGGCGGAGGCCGCGCCGCCGACCGCCGACCGCGCGGACCCTATCCGCCGCGCACGCGGCCTCGTCCCGCGTATCGCGGCACGGGCTGACGAGGCGGAGCGGCTGCGCCGGATTCCCCAGGCCACCATCGCCGATTTCGAGCGCGCGGGGCTGTGGAGACTGTTCCGGCCCGCGCGCTACGGCGGCCATGAAGGCGATTACGGCCTGTTTATCGACATGGGCGAGGAGATCGGCCGCGCCTGCACGTCGACCGCCTGGGTCTGGGCCAACCTGGTCTCGCATAACTGGATGCTCGGGATGTGGCCGCCGGAGGGACAGGAGGCGATCTGGGGCGTCAACCCCGACGCCCGGATCGGCTCGTCGACGGTCTACCCGCCGGGCAGAGTGGTCCGGGTTGCCGGCGGCTACCGGCTGAGCGGCCGCTGGCCGTTCTCGAGCGGCATCGACGCCTCGCACTGGGTCATGCTCGGAGGTATGGTCCCGCCCGAGGGCGGGACCGGGGACGCACGGCCCCGCGTCTTCGTCGTCCCGACCGACGCGATCGAGGTCATCGACAACTGGGACGTGATGGGGCTGCTCGGCACCGGCTCCAAGGATGTCGCCTGCGAGGACCTCTTCGTCCCCGCGCATTTGACTCTGGGCCCGCACGAGATGCGAGGCGGGCCGACGCCCGGAATGGCGGTCAACCCCAACCCGCTCTACCGCCTGCCGCTGCTCGCGCTCTTCCCGCACATCATCGGCGGCGCGCTTCTGGGCGGCGCGCGCGGCGCCCATGACGGCTTCGTCGCCGACACCGGGCGCCGGATGGCCACCTTCAACGCCGCCCGCATTGCCGGCTATGCGACCACCCAGCTCAAGGTCGCCGAGGCGGGATCGCTGATTCGCGCCGCCCGGGCGCTGTTGAGCGACGGCCCGCGCGCGGCGCACGCGCTCGCCGAGGCCGGCCTCATGCCCGACGAAGCGGAGAAGACCCGCTGGCGCGCCGATGCCGCCTATGCCTGCCGGCTGATCCGCGACGCCGTCGACCTGCTCCACGGCGCCGCCGGCGGCGCCGGTATCTACCGCCGCAGCAGCCTCCAGCGCTTCTTCCGGGATGTCCATGCAGGGATCGGTCATATCGGCGTGTCCTGGGACGCCAACGGCGCCGAGCACGGCCGCGCGCTTCTCGGACTGCCCGTGGACAATGCGCTCCTATGATCGGCCGCTCCCTCCGGCGCATCGAAGACTTCCGGCTGGTGACCGGCCACGGAAGGTTCGGCGACGATGTGGACCGCCCCGCGCAGACCTATGCCGCGATGGTCCGCAGCCCCCACGCCCATGCGGAGATCGAAGGCATCGAGACCGCCGAGGCGACCGCGCTGCCGGGGGTGGTCGTGGTGTTGACCGGACGGGACGCTGCCGCCGACGGCCTCGTCCCGCTCCCGCACAAGACGTTTCCGTCGAGCCCGCCGGACATCACGATCGCCAACACCGACGGCACGCCGATATTCGAGCCGCCGCACGAAGCCCTCCCGGCGAAGCGCGTGCGCCATGTCGGCGAGCCGGTGGCAGTCGTTATCGGCCGCACCGCCGAGGCGGCCGCCGACGGTGCCGAGCGGGTGACCGTCGCCTGGCGCCCGCTCGCCGCGGTCACCGCGACCGAGCAGGCCGCCCGAGCGGCGCCGATCTGGCCCGAGCGCGGCTCCAATATCTGCATCGACGGAGTCGTGGGAGATCCGCTCGCGACGGCGACGGCGTTCGCCGACGCGCATGCGGTGGTCGCCCTCGAGACCCGCCTGTCCCGCTGCACCGGCGTGCCGATGGAGCCCCGCGCGGCCGTCGCAGACGTCGATCCCGAGACCGGCCGGCTTACGCTTCACGCCGGATCGGGGGGCACTGTCCGCTGCAAGCAGGACCTCGCCGGGGTCTTCGGAATAGCCGAGGACGATATCCGGGTGACGGCGGACGATGTGGGCGGCAGTTACGGTACCCGGAACGTGCTCTATCCCGAGTTCGCGATCGTGCTCTGGGCTGCGCGCCGGCTCGGGATGCCGGTCAAGTGGACCGGGACGCGGAGCGAGATGTTCCTCACCGACTACCAGGCCCGCGACCTCGTGGTCCGGGCCGAGCTGGCGCTCTCGGCGGACGGCCGCTTCGAGGGGCTGCGTATCCACAATATCGGCAATATCGGCGCGCACGCCGTCTCCTTCGTCCCGCTCATCAAGGGCATCGAGATCTTCCCGTTGACCTACCGCATCGGCGCCTGCCATGCCCGGGCCCAGGCGGTGACGACCAACACGCCGCCCACCTACCCGTACCGCTCCGCCGGGCGCCCCGAAGTGACCTATGCGATGGAGCGGCTGATCGATATCGCGGCCGAAAGGCTGGGGATCGACCGCTGGGAGATTCGTCGCCGCAACCTGATCGAGGCCTCGGAGATCCCCTATGCGAACGGGCTCGGCCTCACCTATGACAGCGGCGACTTCCCGGCCGCCATGGATGCGGCGACCGCGCTCGGCGACTGGCAGGGCGCGGGAGAGCGCAAGCGCCGGTCGGCGGCGGCCGGCCGGCTGCACGGAATCGGGATCGCCAACTATCTCGATCTCGCGACCGGCGCGCCGCACGAGCAGACCCAGATGACCATCCGGCCGGACGGACGGATCGACGTGGTGATCGGGACCCAGGATTCGGGCCAGGGGCATCAGACCGCCTTCGGCCAGATGGTCGCCGCCCTGCTGGAGATCCCGTTCGAAACCGTATGCCTGATCACCGGCGACACCGATATCGTCAGAGTCGGCGGGGGCACGAATTCCGGGCGGTCGATGCGGCTGGGGGCGGTCATTCTGAGCCAGGCGGCCGACGAGATCCGCGAACGGGGCCGCGCGGCGGCGGCGGAGCTGCTCGAAGCCGCCGCCGCCGACATCGACTATGCGGGGGGCCGGTTCACGGTCGCCGGCACCGACAGGTCGATCGGCCTGTTCGAGGTCGCGGAGACGGCGGCGCTGTCGGCGACCGCGGCGATAGAGAACCGCACGCCCGCCTTCGGCAGCGGCTGCCATATCTGCGAGGTCGAAATCGACGCCGAGACGGGAGCCGTCGAGATCTTGCGCTACAGCGCGGTCGACGATGTGGGCCGGGCGATCAACCCGCTGCTG
The DNA here is from genome assembly GCA_963422565.1 of Alphaproteobacteria bacterium. Classification (GTDB taxonomy): domain Bacteria; phylum Pseudomonadota; class Alphaproteobacteria; order MPNO01; family MPNO01. Next base: position 798,025 of record OY730228.1, read on the forward strand.
ATCGACGGGCAGACCCATGGCGCCGTCGCCCAGGGGTTGGGCCAGGCTCTCGTCGAGCGCTGCGTCTACGACCCCGCGGACGGGCAGCTTCTCAGCGGCAGCTTCATGGACTACGCGCTGCCCCGGGCCGACGATCTGCCGTCCTTCGCGACGGAGCTGGTCGAGGTGGCGAGCCCGACCAACCCGCTCGGCGTGAAGCCGGCCAGCGAAGGCGGCACCGCCGTCTCGCCGGCGGCGGTCGCCAACGCGATCGTGGACGCGCTCGGCCCGCTGCGCGTCCGCCATATCGAGCTGCCGGCCAGCCCCGAACGAATCTGGCGGGCGATCCGGAACGCGGACGCCTGACGGAGGGACGGTCGCACGTCCCAACGCGCCGGGTCGCCCTTCGACATGCGGCTCGCCGTCCGCAACACCCAGGCGCGCGCTATCGTCCATTCGAAGTCTTTTTGGCCGGTCGCCGTCTGCGGCCCGGCCGGCGACACCGCCGAACCGCCCCCTCCCCCGACCGGGGCTCGGCGACCGCCTCGAACACCCGGTCCAGAACCCCCGAGCGCGCCCGGCCGTTCACCTTTGCTTGTCGTGCTTGTCGGGATCGTTCTGCCGCGGCGGGCCCTCGGCGAAGGGCTTGAGAGCGGCGAGGGCGGTCCGATGCACCGGGGTCGCGATGCCGAGCGCCGATCCCATCTCGACCACGGCGCCGCTCAGCCAGGCCAGTTCCAGGCGCCGTCCGGCCTCCAGATCGTCGAGCATCGACATCCGGGCGGCCGGATCGAAGCGATCCGCGACGGCCAGCATCCGGGACACCGCGTCGTCGGCCAGCGCGACCCCCTTCGCATGGGCGATCGCATGTATTTCGGTCATCGCCTCGACGAAGCAGGCCCTGCCGTCGGGGTCCTGCTGGATTGCGCCGATCGGTTGGCGCGCGAGGCAGCCCAGCGCGCTACTCGCGGCGAGAAACAGGAATTTCTCCCAGACCGCCCGGACGATATCGTCGGAAATCTCGACATCGACTTCGGCGGCGCCGGCGGCGTCCCGAAACATGGCGAGCCGCCCGTGCGCACGGCCGTCGAGCTCGCCCACTACGAGGCGCTGCACGGTCCCGAGATGGCGCACCCGGCCCGGCGCCACGACCGAGGCGGAGATGAAGGCGGCGGCGCCGACAGCGTGGGACCGCCCGACCAAAGCGGGGAGCCGTTCGAGCATCGCGACGCCGTTCTGGATCGGAACGACCGCCGTCTCCGACCCGATCAGCGGCGCCAGCGCCGCCGCAGCGCTCTCCATGTCGTAGAGCTTGACCGCGAGCAGAACGATATCGACGGGGCCGACATGAGCGGGGTCGGCGGTGGCGCGGACCGGAACCGCCGCGAGGCTGCCGAGCGGGCTCTCCAGCGAAAGCCCGCGCCGCTCCATCGCGGCGAGATGCGGCCCGCGCGCGATCAGTACCGTATCCAGCCCGGCGGCGGTGAAGCGCGCGCCGAGGCAGGAACCGACCCCACCGGCGCCGAAGACGGCGATACGCATGGTTGCCCTTTCCCTGCAAGGATTCCGCTCGACCGACAAGGCGGTCTCCATCGTCCTCGAATGGACGGATGTCGCTATCGTCATCACGCCGTTTTGGCCCGGAGACGAACAGAGCCGTCGGGCGGATGTCGTTCTCGGGCTCCTCGATACCGATATGCCTCGTTTACGGCGTCGGACGTCCCGGTCGACAACGGGGTGGGGGCACCCATCGCCCGTCCGACCCGCGCGGTGCGGCCCGTTCCGCCGCCTCGGACGCATTCAGATCATGCATTCGCCGCCGTCGAGGGCGATGACCTGGCCGGTGATGAAGCTCGCCGCGGCGCTCAGCAGGAAGACGATCATCGGCGCGATCTCCTCCGCCCGGCCGAGACGGCCGAGGGGGATGATCTCCGTTCTCTTGTCCATCACCGCCTGCTGCCGGTCGGCGGGCACCGACCCCCGCCAGAGCGGCGTGTCGACCGGCCCGGGCGCGACCGCGTTGCAGCGAATATTGTGCGCCGCCTTCTCGCGGGCGATCGACTTGGTGAGGCCGATGACCGCGCCCTTGGCGGCGGCGTAATGCGCGGCACCGGCCTGGCCGCGAAGCGCGTGCAGGGAGGACATGTTGACGATCGCCCCGCCGCCGCCGGCGACCATGTCGGGCAGGAAGGCCCGGCAAAGGTTGAAGGTCCCCGTCGCATGGACCGCGAGCATGCGTCCCCAGTCCTCGTCGCTGAGGCCTTCGATCTCGCCGGTCTGATAGACGCCGGCGATGTTGACCAGCGCATCGACCGGCCCTAGCACGCCCCGCGCGGTGTCCGCCGCCGCGGCGACCGCGCGCGAGTCGCGCACATCGACTGCGACCGGCACGGCGCGCCCGCCGAACGCCGATATCTCGTCGGCGGTCCGTCCGGCCCCCGCCCGATCGAGGTCGGCGGCGGCGACGGCCGCGCCCGCCCGCGCCATCGCCAGAGCGGTCTCCCGGCCCATGCCACTGGCGGCGCCTGTGACGAAGCCAGTCCGCCCCTCCAACGAGTCGACCATGCCCCCGCCCTTATTCCGCAGCCGCTTCGAGGCGATCGGCCTCGGCGTCGATGCCGTAGAAGCGGGCCGGGTTGCGGACCAGGATCTTCGCCTTCTGCCCTTCCGTGATGTCGGAGCGCGCGCTTAGATCCGAGCCCGAGCCCTCGCGCGCCTCGAGATGCGGCATGTCCTCGGAGACCATCACATTGTCCTCGCCGAGATAGGCGAGCACCTGCGGTAGCAGCATCTCCCCGGCCTCGGCGGTGACGTAGATCCTGTCCTTGAAGGTCTCGGGCGCGGCGCGTGTGATCGGCGCCAGACCGAACGAGGACCGGAAGAACTCGGCGACCGGGTAGTAATGGTCCATCCGCTCGAGATACCAGGGCAGCCATCCGGCGCCGCCCTCAAGAAATACCGCCTTCAGGCCGGGGTGGCGGTCGAGCACGCCACCCCCGGCGAAGCTGTAGAACCCCATCAGCAACGGCAGCGTGAAGGAGACGTTGAGCGAGCTCGAATGCTCGTCGCACATCCGGCGCATCGCCCCGTTCGGCCAGCCGACATGGACCGCAACCGGCAGATCCGCCTCCGCGGCCGCCGCCCAGACCCGATCGAATTCGGGCATGTGGAGCAACCTGTCGCCGACCGTGCCGAAGCACATCAGCGATACCGCCCCGGCATCCTTTACCCGGTATATCTCCCCGACCGCCGCGCGCGGCTCGCGAAGCGGCAGGACGGCCGACCATTTGAGCCGCTGCGGCGCCTCGCCGCAGCGCTCGGCGATCCACCTGTTGTAGCTGACCGTGAGCGCCGTCTCGAACGCGTCGTCGTCGGTGAGGGGCGCGAACAGCAGCGTCGCGTAGATCACCTGGACATCGATCCCTGCCCGGTCGAGATCGGCGAGCCTCGCCGGCACGTCGGTCAGCGACTGGTTGCCGATGCTGAACGCCTTCATCCCGGCATGGACGGAGCTCAGCGGGCAGCCGATCTGGATCGTGCCAGGGCCCCAGGTCCACTGAACCGCCTTGCCGTCGACAAGCCAGAACGAGTTGTCGACCCCCATATAGGGAGCCTTCTCGGGCGGCACCGTGATCGGGATCGGCCGCCTGTCCCGATATTTGCGAGGCAGATAGTCCCAGGTCTCCTCGACCTCGTAGACATGCGAATCCGCGTCGATATAACGCATGATGTTCCCCTCCCAGAAACCTCCGCGCCGCGCTCGGCCAGCCTATCGGCCCCCGTTTTGCCCGGCAAGGTGATCGCCCCGCCGCTCGCGCCGGGTGACATAGCTCGTCGCCCCGACGATCATGGCGCCGCCGATCCAGACCTCGATTGCCGGATATTCGGCGAACAGCACCATTCCCAGCAGCGCCGCCCAAACCAGGCGGAACAGGACCATCGGCTCGACCAGCCCGACATCGGCGAGGCGGTAGGCTTGCACGACGCAGGCATGACCCGTGCTCCCCAGCACGCCGATCAGGACGAGCAGCAGGAACTCGTGCAGCGTCGGCGTCTGCCAGACGAACGCGGCCGGAACCCCGGTCACCGGGATCATCAGGAGCGTCAGCCAGGCGACGATCGTCGCCGTCCCGTCGGTCCGCGTCAGCCGCTTGGCGATCAGCTTCGAACTCGTCACCAGGACCGCCGAGCCAACCGCGAGCAGCGCCCCGATGCCGATCTCGAGGACCCCCGGCCGCAGGATCACCAGCATCCCGAGGAGCCCGACGGCCAGGCCCGCCAGACGGTATTGGCGCAGGCGCTCGCCGAGGAATAGCACCGCGCCCAGGGTCGCGAACAACGGGCTGGTCATCGACAGGGCCGTCGCATCGGCGAGGGGAATCAGGCTCAGCGCGGTGAACCAGCACAGCATCGAGCCGCCGTTGACGAAGCCGCGCAGGACATGCAGGTCCAACTTGGCTGTCCTGAAAGCGGCCGGTCCGAGCCGAACGAGCCAGGGCAGCAGCGCGCAGAAGCCGAACACGTTGCGGAAGAGCGCGATCACGAACGGGTGCAGATCGCCGGAGACATGGCGGACCGCGCCATGCATGCCGGCGAGGCTGGCGCTGGCCAGGATCATCAACCCGATGCCGACAAGCGCCGGAGAGGCCGCGAGCGCGGCGAAGAGACGCTTGCGCGCGTTCAATCGACGAATCGTTTCTTTTCCGATTCGGGCAGGTCGATCGCCCGCATCCCCTTCGGCGAGTCGGGATCGGGGGCGACGATGACCCGCCGCTCATAGCCCTCGACCGCCACGCCGTCCCCTACATGGTCGAGCCGGTGGCGCACCAGGAACGAGCGTCCGCGCCATTCCTCGAGCCAGGTCGCGAGCTCCAGCTCGTCGCCGTGCCGGCACGGGTTGCGGTAGCGCGCCCCGCTTTCGACCAGCGGCATGCCGGAGGCGCCGAACTTGCGCGCGATATCCGGATAGCCGAGCGCGTTGGCCTCGAACAGCCGTTCGGTCGACTGGTCGAACCACATGTAGAAATAGGGGTAGAAGACGATGCCGGCGATGTCGCAATGCGCCCAGGCGACCCGTATCCGGCTGCGATGGACCTTCATCGCCCCGCCGCCCCGTTGAGACGGGAGAGCAAGCCCTTCAGAGCCTCGATTTCGGCGGCGCCGAGATGGCCGACGACCCGCGCCTCGTGCGCGCGCACCTCGTCCTTGAGCGCGCAAACGAGAGCTCGCGCGCGGGGCGTGAGCAGGATGGCGTTCGACCGGCGGTCCTCTGCCTGCGCTTCCCGGCTGAGCAGCCCGGCCTCCTCGAGCCTGTCGATCATGCGGACGATCACCGACCGGCTGCTGCCGAAGGCGTCGGCGAGCGCCGTCTGGCTCGCGCCGGGATTGGCCCCCGCCAGAATCAGGAGCCCGAACTGGCCGTGGGTGATCCCGTGCCGCGCCAACCGGTCGGCGAACCCCGAATAGACCAACGTCTGAGCGCGGCGAAGCTGATATCCGAGCAGATTCGGCAGGATGTCGAGGTCCAGCGCACCCGGCCGGGCGCGCGCGTGATCGTCGGGCATGGGCCATATCCGATGCTTGCCGCCGGCGACAGTCTACGACATCGCTTATTGGTTGACCATGTATATGATTGATGCGATCATATATGCAACCCGCTCCGATACGAGGCCTCACAGCCATGAAGACGATCCTCTCCCTCACCCTCAACGGAAGGCCGCGCGACGATCTGGTCCGGGACAACATGCTCCTGGTCGACTATCTGCGCGAGACCGCCGGACTCACCGGCACCAAGATCGGCTGCGACGGCGGGGAATGCGGCGCCTGCACGGTGTTGATCGACGATCTCCCCCGCCACGCCTGCCTGACACTCGCCGCGGCCTGCCGGGGAAGACGCGTCGAGACCATCGAGTCGCTCGAGCGATCCGGTCGTCTCGCCCCCATCCAGCGCGGCTTCCACGAACGGCTCGGCGCGCAGTGCGGGTTTTGCACGCCGGGCATGGTCATGGCGGCCGAGGGGCTGCTGCGGGCGACCCCCGACCCCGACGAAGGCGAGATCCGCAGCGGCATGGCGGCGAATATCTGCCGCTGCACCGGCTACATCAAGATCATCGAAGCGGTTCGCGCGGCCGCGCGGGAGGTCGCGGCATGAACGCCGCGCCCGCCCCCGTCGAGACCATCGGCGTGCCGACGCCGCTGGTCGACGGACCGGAGAAGGTCTCCGGCAAAGCGCTCTACACGGCGGATTTCATCGGCCAGGGCGAGCTGGTCGGACGGATTCTCAGGAGCCCGGTCGCCCATGCGCGGATCATCGGCATCGACGCCTCGGCGGCCGAGGAGTTGCCGGGCGTCCACGCGGTGGTGACCGGGGCAGACTGCGCCGACAGCTTCGGCGTGTTGCCGATCGCGATGAACGAATATGCGCTGGCGCGGGACCGGGTGCGCTACCGGGGCGAGGCGGTCGCCGCGGTCGCCGCCGAGGATGTCGAGACGGCGCAGCGCGCGCTCGACCTGATCGAGGTGGACTACGCGGAGCTTCCCGCCTATTTCACCGTCGAAGCCGCCCGCGCCGAGGACGCGGTGCAGCTCCACGAGGAACGACTGGGAAACATCGAACGCGCGGTCGATTTCGAGATCGGTGACGTCGCCTCCGGTTTTGCCGCGGCCGATCTGGTGCGCGAAGAGACCTATCGGCTCAACGAGATCTGCCAGGTCCAGTCGGAGCCCCATGCCGCCCAGGCCGAGTATGACGGCCAGCGCGGCCGGATCACCGTCCGCGCCTCGACCCAGGTACCATACTATGTCCATCTGATGCTCGCCCGGACCCTCGGCATGGCGCAGTCGGACATCCGGGTCATCAAACCGCATGTCGGCGGCGGGTTCGGCTGCCGGACCGAGGCGCTCCATGTCGAGCTGGTCGCCGCCCTCCTCGCCCGCAAGGCGCGCGCCACCGTGCGGCTCGTGCTCAGCCGCGAGGAGACGTTCATCACCCATCGCGGCCGCCAGGAAACGGCGATCAAGCTCAAGCTGGGGATGAGGAAGGACGGGACGATCACCGCCGTCGAGTGCGAGTCCGTGCACCGCGCCGGCGCCTATTCCGGCTACGGGATCGTGACCATCCTCTATAACGGATCGATGCTGTTCGCGATCTACGACCTGCAAAACGTCAAATACAAGGGGTTCCGCGTCCTCGCCAACATGCCGCCGCCGGGCGCGTTCCGTGGGCACGGCACGGTCAATGTCCGCTTCGCCTTCGAGAGTCTGCTCGACGACATGGCCGACGCGCTCGACCTCGACCCCTTCGCCGTTCGCCGCGCGAACCTGCTGCAGGCGCCGACATTCACCGCCAACGATCTGATGGTCAACAGCTACGGCCTGCCCGCCTGTCTGGACATTGTCGAGACGGCGTCCGGCTGGCGGGAGCGGCGCGGCCGGCTGGCGCCGGGGCGCGGGCTCGGCATGGCCTGTTCCCACTATATCTCGGGCGCCTCCAAGCCGAAGCATTGGACCGGCGAGCCGCATGCGACGATCCATCTCAAGCTCGACTGGGACGGTGGGATCACGCTGCTGACGGGCGCCGCCGAAATCGGCCAGGGCTCCTCGACGGTCCTCGCGCAATGCGTCGCCGAGACGCTCGGGATCGACATGACGAGGATCAGCGTCGTCGCCTCCGACAGCGCGCTTACGCCGAAAGACAACGGCTCCTATTCGTCCCGCGTGACCTACATGGTCGGCAACGCCGCGATCGACGCCGCGCGCAATCTCAAGACGCTGCTGACCGAGGCGGCCGCGCGGCGGCTCGAGGTACGGCCCGAGGATGTCGAATGCCTGGGCGATGTCTACCGCGCGGGGTCTCAGGACGAAGGGCTGGACTGGGACGAGGTCGTGACGGCGGCCCTCGAGGGAGTCGGCACCATCACGGTGAAGGGGACATTCGACACCATCCCGGAATCCTGGGGCGGCCGCAAATACCGCGGCGCGGCGATCGGCGGGACGATGGCGTTCGCCTATTCCGCCTTGGTCTGCGAGGTCGAGGTCGACAGCGAGACCTGCGAGATCGCGGTGAAGAAGGTCTGGGTCGCCCATGACTGCGGCAAGGCGCTCAACCCGCTCGCGGTCGAAGGCCAGATCGAGGGCTCGGTCTGGATGGGCATGGGCCAGGCCCTCTCCGAGGAGACGCGCTACCACGACGGCCTCGGTATCACCGGCAACATGCTGGACTACCGGGTCCCGACGATCGTCGAGTCGCCGCCGATCGAGACCCATATCGTCGAGGTCGCTGACCCCAACGGGCCGTTCGGGGCCAAGGAGGCCGGAGAGACATCGCTCGCCAACTTCCTGCCGGCCCTGGCGAGCGCGGTCGCCGATGCCGTAGGAGTCCGGGCGACCGAGCTTCCGTTGACTCCGGACCGGCTGATGGCGCTGCTGGAGAAGAAGGAAACCGATGCGCGGGTCGCGGCGCGCAGGAACGGAGGGCGCGGCTGATGGAGCTCATGCCCGGTTTCGAGCTCGCGCGCCCCGAGACGGTCGACGAGGCGGTGCGGCTGCGCCTCGCCGAAAGGCACCGGCGCTATCTTGCGGGCGGCACCGACATGGTCGTCAACGTCCGGCGCGGGATCGAGGCTCCGACGATGCTGGTCGACCTCACCGGCGTCGCGGAGTTGCAGGGCATCACGGCCGATGCCGACGGCGTCGACATCGGCGCCTCGGTGCCGCTCGCCGAGCTGGCGGCCGAGCCCGAGCTGAACCGTGCCTTTCCCGCCGTCGCCGAGGCCGCGCGCGCGGTCGCCGGCCCGACCCATCAGAATTACGGCACCGTCGGCGGGAATCTCTGCCTCGATACGCGCTGCCTCTACTACAATCAGAGCGAATGGTGGCGGCGCGCCAACGCCTACTGCCTCAAGCATCGTGGGGAAGTGTGCCATGTCGCCCCGTCGGGCAAGCGCTGCTTCGCCGCTTTCTCGGGCGACCTCGCCCCGGCAGCGATGATCCACGACGCGGAGGTTACGCTCGCCGGCCCGGACGGTCGGCGGCGCGCGGCGCTTCGGGACATCTACCGCGACGACGGCATGGACCATCTCGCGCTGGCCGAGGGCGAGCTGCTGGTCTCCCTCCATCTGCCGCGCGCGGCCGCGGGTCTGGCGTCGGGCTACCGCAAGGCGCGGGTGCGCGGATCGATCGATTTCCCGCTGGCCGGCGCTGCGGTCGCGCTCCGTATCGAGGACGGGCGCCTGTGCGTGCTCCGCGTCGCCCTGACCGCGGTCAACCCCTCCCCGCATCTCGTCGAGGGCACCGAGACGCTGCTCGGGGCGCCGCTCGACGACGCCGCGCTCGATCGGCTGCGCGACATGGTCCGCCGCCAGGCCCGGCCGATGCGGACCACCACGGTCGCGCCCTGGTACCGCCGCCGCGTCGTCGGAGCCCTGGCCCGCCGGCTCGCAGCCGAGCTCGCCGGCGTCTGACACCCAAGGAGACCGGAGGCACGGTGCCGGCATGCCAGTCGCCGATCGGCCGCCCTATCGCGGATTTCGGTCGAACCCGATACGAGATGCATCCGACCGGACCCATCCGTATGCGGACGATCTCGCCGGCGAGAAGGGACGGCAGCAGCCGATCACAATTCGATTCGGCAAGACGATGAAGCTTGCGGACGCGTTCGGTGCCGAGTTGTCGACAACCGCCGTCGACATCATCGGGAGATCCGCGTTGGTGGAATACCGACCGTCCGAGTCCTCCAGCCGGTAATTTCGATGCTGAAGACCGCCATACGGTCAAGGCCGGTATCCGTAACGGGTCGTCGGTGGGGGTCGATCGACGCTGTCCGCATCCGCCCGCCGGAGCGCAGAGATCTGCGCGAGGCGACGCTCCCCGAAGTCTTCATCGGGCTTTTGGCCCACACCGCACAGGAACAGGACGATGGCCGAACACGCATATGACGGGCTTAGCCTCGAGATCGTCGACGGGGTCGGAAGGATCACGCTCGACATGCCGCAGTTCGGCAACGCGTTGACCGGGGACGGGGTGCGGGAGCTGCTGGCCGCCCTCGAAGCCTGCGAGGACGATGACGGAATCGGTGCGCTGATGCTGACCGGCGCCGGCCGCAATTTCTGCGCCGGGTTCAACCTCAAGGAGATCCCGCCGCTCGCCGAGGGGGTGGACGCGGTCGCCACGCATTTTCGCGATCTGGCCATGTGGTGGCATCTCGTGCTGCACAAGATCGTGCGCATCCCCAAGCCGGTCTTGTCCGCGGTCAACGGCACGGCGGCCGGGTCGGGGCTCGGCATGGCGCTGTGCTCGGACCTCGTCGTCTGCTCCGAGAGCGCGCGTTTTCTCTGCGCCTGGCACACGATCGGGCTCGCCAACGACGCGACTACCAGCTATTCGCTGGCCAAGATCGTCGGGTTCCGCCGCGCCCAGGAGATGATGATCACCAACCGGCCGGTCGGCGCCGCCGAAGCGGTCGAATGGGGGATCGCCAACCGCGCCTACCCCGACGACGTTTTCGCCGAGACAGCCATGGACATCGCCCGCGAGCTCGCCGCCGCGCCGACGCATCTCCAGGCGATGGCGAAGGAAGGCTTCCATGCCGGCTGGCGGCGCTCGCTCGAAGAGGCGACCGCCTACGAAATCCGAAACGTCATGACCTCGGTGCGCGATCCCTACTTCCACGCCGCACTGACCCGCTTCCTCGAGGACGGCGGCAAGTCGACCAGGGTCCAGGTCGCGCTGCCCTGAGCGGGCATGCTCCGTCAGCTCTTGGACTGCTCGAGCGTCTCGGGCACGAACAGATCCTCGATCGCGAGTCGGCGCCGGGTCAGCCCCTGCTCATGGGCGTAGCGCGCCATGGTTTCGATCGAGACCCGGTTGGCCTCGACTCCATAGGGCCAGTAATCCTCGCCCATCAGCGCCACGGTCTCCTCGACCTCGGCGGCGAGCCAGGGAACGGTTGCCTTGACGGCGCCGAAATTGCGGAGCCTCGGCAAAGCGAGCGCCTTCGCCTTCTCGAACGCCTCGTAGACATTGTTGGCGAGCCAGCGGTGATCCTGGACCAGGCTGCGGCGGAGCGCCGCCACATGCATGATCGGATGGACGCCGGTTCTCCGGTAATAGTCCTTCTCGCGCGCGCGGTAATCCGGAAACAGCCGCCCGACCACGGGCGATCGCCGGAGGAAGGCCGACGGCGGCAAAGGCGAGACCATCGCATCGAGCTCGCCGCCGGCCATCATTCCGCTCAAGCTGCGGTCCGCCGGGATCGGGCGGCAGACGATCTCCGGCGGCAGATCGAGGGCGATCTTCTCGGGCCGCCCGGGATCCTCGATGCCGCCGGTGCGCCACGTCGCGTCGGATGCCTTGACGCCGAACTCGTCCGACAGAAGACCGCGCGCCGCGAGCGCCGCCGTGACCTGATACTCCGGCACCCCGATTTCGCGCCCTTTCAGATCCTCGGGCCGGTCGATGCCCCGGTCGGTGCGAATATAGATCGCCGAATGGCGCCACATCCGCGACAGGAACACCGGTATCGCGACATAGGGGGGATCCCCCCGGTCGACCATCATCATGTAGGAGCTGAACGACATCTCGGTGAGGTCGAATTCCCGGTTGCGGATCGCCCGGAAGAAGATGTCGTGGATATCGAGCGAGAAATGGACGGCGTCGCAGCCCTCGATCCCCACCCGGCCGTCGGCGAGCGCCTGCACCCGGTCGTAGTCCCAGAAAGTCATCGTGAGCGGCAGCAACGCCATGCCGGTCTCCTATGTCCGGGCCGGACCCCCGCCCATGCGGATCTCCTCCAGGACGGGCAGGAGATGGGTTCGGAACAGAGCCGGGTTCTCGCTCATCGGAAAATGGCCCAGCTCCGGCATGATCGTCGCCCGCGCCCCCGGGATGGCGCGGGCGGTGCGGAGCGTATCCTCCGGGGTGCAGGAATAGTCGTAGGCGCCGGTCAACAGATAGAGCGGACAGCGCCCGGTATCGATCAGTCCGGTCCTGTCGCGGAAATCCGAGTCGGCGCGGTAGAAATGGAGGTCCCCCTGAAAGACGCCCGGCCCCGACTGGAGATAGGCCCACAATGTCTCCCAGCGCCGGTCTTCGGGCGCCTGCGGCGCGATCAGACCCGAAACCAGAGCGGCCGACACTTCGCCGCCATGGATGTCGGGGCGGTTGAGCCAGACCGTATCGTACCACGGCGTCTGGTGATCGGCGCATTCGATCCCGATCAGCGCGCGAAACCGCTCCGCATAGCGCGCGGCGAGATCGAGCACGATCCGCCCACCCATTGAACAGCCCATGACCACCGGCCGATCGAGCGCCAGGGCGTCCGCCATGTCGATGATCGAACGGCTGTAGGTTTCGGCCGTCAACCGGTACTCCTCGGCCTCGTAGCCCGGCGGCGGAAACGACTTCCCGTGCCAAGGCATGTCGAAGGCGATCACCCGGAAATGGCCGGCGACCTCGTCGTCGACCATGAGATGGCGGTATTGCCGGGAGTCGGCGCCGGCGGTGTGTAGGCAGAGGAGCGGGATACCGCTGCCGGCTTCCTCGAAATAGACGCGGCAGTCCCGGCCGGCCAGAGCCGTCCGCAGATAGCGGCCGACGATGGGCTCGAGCTCAGCCGCCATCGCCCGGACCGCCGAGGAGCCGGTCGAGGCCTGCCCGCCTGGGCGCCTCCAGAACCTCCTTGACATAGCGCAGATTGGCCATGAACGGCCGCAGATCGCCCTCGATCGAAGCGGTCCCGAAGCGGCTCATCGCCAGCAGATCGTTGTAGCCGGGTTCCGGGACGGGCTGCCAGAAACGCCGCCAGACCTCGACGCCAGCGCGGACGGTGAACGATCGCGAGCGCATCGGAAACGGTCCGCGCAGTGCGCTGCGAAGCGCCCCCTCATGGACCTTCACCAGGATCTCCAGGCCGGCGCAACCGACCGCGAAGACCTCGCTGAAAAAACGCCCGCGGCGGACCAGGCGCGCGTTTTGGTTGACCAGCGCCGGGAGCCGTTCGAGAACGGAGGCGAGATCGTCTTCGGTCATCGTCGAGGTCATCGTCGGCTCAACCCTGCTCGCCGGCCGGCCGATCGATCAGTGCCCGCCATTCGGCTTCGCCGAGCACGGCGACGCCGAGCGCTTCGGCCTGGCGCGCCTTGGCGCCCGCATCGGCACCGGCGACGATCATATCGGTCCGCTTCGAGATCGATCCCGACACCTTCGCCCCGAGAGCTTCGGCGCGCGCCTTGGCTTCGGCGCGGGTCATGCTTTCCAACATGCCGGTGAATACGATCGTCTTGCCGGCGAACGCGCCACCCCCGCCCGGTTCCTCGACCGGGACCGGGTCGAGCAGATCCTCGAGATCCTCGAGGATGTCGAGATTGCGGGGTTCCGCAAAGAATTCGATCAGATCGGCGGCCATCGACGGGCCGATGCCGTCGATGGCGACCAGATCGCGATAGTCCTGGCCGTCATGGTCCGCCGCGGCCCGCATGGCCGCGCGCCATGCCGCCAGGTCCCCGTATGCGCGCGCCAGCAGACGCGCCGTCGCCTGGCCGACCTGTCGGATGCCGAGCGCATAGATCAATCGGTCGAACCCGATCGTTCGCTTGTCCTCGATGGCGCGCCGCAGGTTCTCGACCGATTTCTCGCCCCAGCCCTTGCGGTCGGCGAGCCCGTCCCGGCCGGGAAGCCGGAAGATGTCCGCGGGCGAGACGATCAGCCCTTCGCGCCAGAACGTCTCGATATTCCTGCCGCCGAGACCCGCGATGTCGAAGGCGTCGCGGGAGACGAAATGCTTGAGCCGCTCGACGGCCTGGGCCGGGCAGATCAGGCCGCCGGTGCAGCGTCTGACGGCCTCGTCCTCCTCGCGCGCCGCATGGCTGCCGCATTCGGGACAGACATCCGGGAAGACGAAGGGAACCGCCTCCGGCGGCCGCTTGTCGGCGACTACGGCGACGACCTGGGGAATCACGTCCCCCGCCCGCTGGACGGTGACCGTATCGCCCACGCAGACGCCCTTGCGGGCGATCTCGTCCTCGTTGTGCAGCGTCGCGCGCGCGACGACGGCGCCGCCCACGGTCACCGGTTCCAGGTTCGCGACCGGGGTGAGCGCGCCGGTACGCCCGACCTGGATCGAGATCGACCGCAGGACCGTCTCGGCCCGCTCGGCCGCGAACTTGTGCGCGACGGCCCAGCGCGGCGCCCGGCTGGCATGTCCGAGCCGGTCTTGCCAATCGATCCGGTTGACCTTGTAGACGACGCCGTCGATGTCGTAGTCGAGCCCGGCGCGGCCGCCGTCGAGCGCGGCGTGGCAAGCGAGCGCCTCGTCGAGGGTGGCGCAGAGCCTGGACAGCGGGTTGACCCGGAACCCCCAGCCGTCGAGCCGCTCGAGGAACGCCCACTGGGTCGCGCCGACCGCACCGTCCGACGCGCCCCAGCCATAGGCGAACATGCGCAGCGGGCGCCCGGCGGTGACCGCCGTGTCGAGCTGCCGGAGCGAGCCGGCGGCGGCGTTGCGCGGGTTGGCGAACAGGCCCTCCCCGGCCTCGGCGCGGGCGGCGTTCAGCGCGCCGAAGTCGGAGCGGCGCATATAGACCTCGCCCCGAATCTCGAGCAGGGCCGGCGGCCGGCCGGCCAGGCTGCGCGGAACCTCGTCGAGAGTCCCGAGATTGGCCGTCACATCTTCGCCGACCGTGCCGTCGCCGCGCGTCGCCCCGAGAACGAAGCGGCCCCGCTCATAACGCAGCGACACCGAAAGCCCGTCGATCTTCGGTTCGGCGACCATCTCGACCGCCGCCCCGGCCTCGAGGCCGAGGAATCGCCGGACCCGCCCGTAGAACTCGGCGACCTCCCCGGCATCGAACGCGTTGCCGAGGGAGAACATCGGCGCCGCGTGGCGGACTTTGGCGAAACCGGCGCCGGGCGCGGCGCCCAGCCGCTTGGACGGGCTGTCCTCGCGCACCAGATCGGGATGGAGCGCCTCCAAGTCCTCGTTGCATCGACGCAGCGCGTCATACTCCGCATCGCTGATCTCGGGGGCGTCGCGATCGTAGTAGAGAACGTCGTGGCGAGCGATCTCGGTCGCGAGCCGCGCGAGCTCGGCGGCGGCCTCCGCAGGGCCGAGGGGTCGCTCCCCGTTCACCGCGGCGAGGCCTCGATCAGGCTGTCGGCCGCGGCGCGCGCTTCCTGGGTGATGGACGCGCCGGCGAGCAGCCGCGCGATCTCCTCGCGGCGCCCCGCCGGGTCGAGCTCGTCGACTTCCGTGGCCGGCGCGGACGGCCGGCGCCCCGAACCGCCGCTCGGCCGCCTGCGGACGCACCAATGGGCGGTGCCGACCGCGGCGACCTGCGGAGAATGGGTGACGACGAGCACCTGGACCGTCTGCGCCAGCCGACGAAGCCGCTGGCCGACCGCGGCCGAGACCGCGCCGCCGATGCCGGCGTCGACCTCGTCGAACACCAGCGTCGGCACGTCATCGCCGCGCGCGAGAACGACCTTGAGGGCGAGCAGAAACCGCGCCAGCTCGCCGCCGGACAGAACCTGGGAGAGCGGCGCCATAGGGGCATCGGAGAGAGTCGCCGCCGTAAACGCGATTCGGTCGATGCCGTCCCGACCCCAGCGCGCCTCCGGCAACTCCTCGAGGAGAGTCGCGAACCGCGCCGTACCGAGATGGAGCGGCCGCAACTCCTGCGCGACGGCCGCATCCAGATCGCCCGCGGCCTTCCGCCGCGCCCGGCTCAGGGCGCGCGCGCGATCCAGATACCGCGCCTTCGCGTCTTCGGCCGCGGCCGCGAGCCGCGCGAGTTCGCCCGCCCGGTCCTCGGCGACGGCGAGGCGGGATGCGAGCTGCGCGCGCAGAGCGGGCAGCGCATCCGGGGCAGCGTCGTGCTTGCGCGCGAGCGCGCGCAGCGCGAACAGGCGCTGCTCGACGGAGTCCAGCCGGGCGGGGTCGCCGTCGAGGTCCTGGGCCAGCCGGTCGAGCGCGCCGCGCGCTTCCTCGGTCTCTGCGGACGCGCGGTCGAGCGCGGCGAGGATCGGATCCATAGCGCCTTCCGACAGCTCGGCCGAGCGGGCGAGGGCGCGATACGCGGCGTCGAGCCCCGCCTGAGCGCCGTCTCCGTCGCCCAGCGCCGCGACCGCGGCGCCGACCTCCTCACCCAGCCGTTCGGCGTGGCGGAGACGCCGGCGCTGCGCCTCGAGCGCCGCCACCTCGCCGGATTCGGGCGCCAGCGCGTCGATCTCCGCCAGCGCGTCGCGAAGCCGTACCCCGTCGCTTTCGGCCGCGTCCGCGGAGTCGCGTGCCCGGCGGAGCGCCGCCTTGTCCTCACGCCACGCGCGCCAAGCGTCGGCGGTGGCCGCGGCGCAGTCTCGGAGGCGGGCGAAACCGTCCAGAGCGACGCGCTGAGCATCGGCGTCGAAGAGATCCAGGCGGGCGAACTGGCCGATGACCTCGACCAATCTGGCGCCCACATCGCGGAGCGCGCGAACCGGCACCGGCTGATCCTGGATATAGGCGCGCGATCGTCCGTCCGGACCGAGCGACCGGCGCAAGATCAGCGGTTCGCCCGCATCGGGCACGGACAGCCCCCGCGCTTCGACGAGGGCCAGCGCCGGATGGCCGGCGGGCAGCTCGAAGGCGGCGGCGACCCGCGCCTTCGCCCGCCTCTCCCCGGCGGGGGCGGGCCGCACCAGGCCCGCCTCGGCGCGCGCGCCGAGGGCAAGGCCAAGAGCATCAAGCAGAATCGATTTTCCGGCGCCCGTCTCGCCCGTCAGCACGCACAGGCCGGGCTTGAACGCGACGTCCAGCGCCTCGATCAAGACCACGTTCCGGATCGAGAGCGCGCACAACATGACCGGTCAGAAAATCCAGTCTGCAAACCGCTCGATGGCGCCGGGCCGGGACCGGTCGCGGGAGGCCCCCTCGACGACGAGGGCGTAGCTGTCCTGATACCATCCGCTGCCGGGATAGTTATGGCCGAGGACCGCCGCCGTCTTCCGCGCTTCCTCGGCGAGCCCGAGCGAGGTATAGGCTTCGACCAGGCGGTGCAGCGCCTCCGGAACCTGCGAGGTCGTCTGGTACGATTCGACGATCCTGCGGAAGCGGTTGATCGCCGCAAGAAAATGGCCGCGGCGAAGATAGTACCGACCCACGATCATTTCGCCGCCCGCCAGATGATCCTTCGTCAGATCGATCTTGAGCGCCGCGTCGCGCGCGTAATCGCTCTCGGGAAACCGGCGCACGAGCTCCTCGAGCGTCTCCAACGCGCGTTGGGTCATCGATTGATCTCGGCTCACGTCCGAAATCTG
Organism: Alphaproteobacteria bacterium; assembly: GCA_963422565.1. GTDB lineage: Bacteria > Pseudomonadota > Alphaproteobacteria > MPNO01 > MPNO01. The sequence goes on from OY730228.1 coordinate 815,293, forward strand.
CTCGTAATGGCACAAGGCGCGGAGATAATAGGCATAGGCCGCGTCCCGATTGCCGGGATGAAGCTGGATGAACCGCTGGAGCGCGATCAACGCGTCGTCATACAACCTGGCCTTGTAATGGGCGTAAGCGACCATGATCCGCGCCTTGGTCGCCCAAGGCGAATAGGGGTGCAGGCGATCGAGATCGTTGAACAGCCCCGCCGCGGTCTCGAACTCTCGATCCTGGAGCGCGTCGGCCGCCTCGTTGTACATCTCGTGCACCGGCCGTTCGACGTCGGCCTCGTCGTCGGTGGACGTCGTGGAACAGGACGCCGCCAGAAACAGCACGGCGGCCGCCGCGAAACCGCGGACAAGCCGCGCAGGGATAAGAAGCATGGAAGCCGCCATTCCCGTCCCGATCCTGGCGCGGGCGCCTCGGCGCGCCGCGCCAAGTCTATCACGCCCGACCCGGTGTGGTCAGCGGTCCGACGGGAGCCGCATCGACATAGGTCCATGCGTCGGGTCTGGCGAAGAGAGCGCGCAACAGACTGTGGTTCGCCGCATGGCCGGAGCGGCGGGCGACGACCCGGCCGAGGATGGGAGCGCCCGCGAGACCGAGATCGCCGATGCAATCGACGATCTTGTGGCGGACGAACTCGTCGGCGAACCGCAGCCCGCCCGGGTTGAGTACCCGCATTCCGTCCACCACCACGACGTTCTCGAACGACCCGCCCAGCCCCCGACCCGACGCGCGAAGCCGGTCGATATCCTCGCGCAGACCGAATGTGCGGGCGGACGCGAGATCGTCGGCGAACGCGCCGTTGACGAGCTCGACCGCAAGCGACTGGCGGCCGATAGCCGGTGCCTGGAAGCCGATGGCGAACTCGATGACCAGGGAATCGGCCGGAGCCAGGCTGATCTCAACCGCCCCGTCGCCGACGACCACGGGCGAAAGGACGCGGATGGCCCGGCGCGGCGCGTCCTGATCCCGGACCCCCGCCTCCTCGATCATCTTCACGAACGGCCCCGCACTGCCGTCCATGGCGGGGATCTCGGGGCCGTCGACCTCGATCACCGCATTGTCGACCGCACAGCCGTACATCGCGGCCATCAGATGCTCGACGGTCGCCACCGACGTACCGTGGATGTTGGCGACGGTCGTCGCCAGCTGGCCGCAAACTACATGGTCGATGTCGGCGGGGATTTCTCCCCGGCCTGGCGCGACATCGGTACGCAGAATGCGCAGACCGGCGCCGGCCGGGGCAGGCCGCAGCACGAGCCGCGCCTCGACACCGGTGTGGATACCGACACCGCGGCATTCGACGGGGCGGGCGATCGTCCTCTGAAGGGCGCCGCAACCGCGTTCGCCGCCCGCCGCGGCCCCTGGCACAAGCTCCGTCATCGGACTCCCGACCCGCAACGCATCGACCGACTCGGCCCGCCGAACCATCGAGCCATTGCAAATCTAGTATGCGGATCGCGTTCAATTCAACAAATATTACAAAATGTTACGCGGACGGGCGGGGGCCGGGACGCCCCCTGCCCTGTCCCTCGAGGGGAAGGGGAAATCCCTGCCCCCTCTCCCTCCCTCCCCACTTGAGGGGAAGGCCGGGGTGGGGGGACACTTGTCGTCCGATGGCGGTTCCGGATCGAGGCGTTCGATGCGACAACGGCGAAAGAGCCGGGCTAGGGATTCATGCGCGACCGAGTCGCCGGAGCCGTCGTGCCCCCGTCTCTCCCTCGCCGAGGCGACCGACGAACGGAGACGGATTTCCGAAAATTGCTCCGAACCGCCCCGGCGACGCATGCCGCAGATCGACCGACGCGTCATCCGGACACGCCGACGCGTCGACGCTTACGGCCCCCGCGCCCGGTCACCGACGCAGGAACGCCGGAACGTCGAGGTCGTCCACCCGGGAGACCGTATCCGAACCGCGCCCTGGCCGCCGCGGTTTCGTGAAAGACGACGCTCTCTCACCACCGCCGACCTCCAGCCAGCCCTCGACGTCCTGCGGAGCCGCCTCCGCGTTGGCCTCGCCGATCCGCAGGGCGGGACGGTCGGGAGATCTGCCGTGGTCCGCGTCGCGCGCGCGCCGCGGCTTGCTGCCGTTGGACCATCCGCCGAACAAGCGCGCGGACAGGCCGGGCCGGGTCTCCTGCTCCGCGTCCAGCTCGGCTTTCAGCTCCGGCTTGCTCTCGGGCCTGCGGTCATACGCCGTCGCCGCGACGGGCGGCGGCTCGGCCGGGTCGCGGCCCTGCGCCACCTCGGCTCCCTCCGCGGCGTCGTTCTGCGTGACGGCGGGCACGAAATCGAGTTGATCGGGCGATAGCCGCCCGTCCCCCCGCTCCACGATCTCCGAAGCGCTTTCCTTCTCCGGGTCGGCTTCCAGGACGGGGCCGCTCGCGGCCGGGACCGACGCCACGGCGGACGCGGCCTGCCGCATCACGGAGGCGGCCGGCCTGGCGCCCTCTTCTGTGCCGCGCACGACCGTGAGTACCGGTCGGGTCAGTGCCTCCTGCCCGGTGTCGATGCCCGTAGCGACCACGGAGATGCGAAGCACGCCCTCGAGCGAGGGGTCTACCGCGGTGCCGAAGATGATGTTCGCCTTGGGGTCCACTTCCTTGCGGATCCGGTTGACGGCCTCCTGTATCTCGACCAGCTTCACGTCGCTGCCGCCGGTGATGTTGATCAACACCTCGGTGGCGCCATTCATCGAAACGTCGTCGAGCAGAGGGTTCGAAATCGCCTCTTCCGCCGCGTTGAGTGCGCGGGCTTCGCCCTCGGCCTCTCCGGTACCCATCATCGCCTCGCCCTTCTCGCGCATAACCGTCCGGATATCAGCGAAGTCGAGATTGACCCTGCCGGGGATCACGATGAGGTCGGTGACGCCGCGGACCGCCGTTTGGAGGATCCTATCGGCGATCGCGAAGCCGTCGTCACGGGTTACGTTTCCGTCGGCGACCTTGAACAGGTTCTCGTTCGGAATGACGATAAGCGTGTCGACTTGCTGTTTGAGCTCTTGAATTCCGGCCTCGGCGACCCGCGCGCGGACCTCGCCCTCGAACAGGAACGGCCTGGTGACCACGCCCACGGTGAGTATCCCCTGTTCGCGGGCGAGACGCGCGATGACCGGCGCTGCGCCAGTCCCGGTTCCGCCGCCCATGCCGGCCGCGATGAACGCCATATGCACGCCCTGGAGCTGCTCCGAGATATCCTCGATCGCCTCTTCGGCCGCCGTCCTGCCGACCTCCGGGTGCGATCCCGCGCCGAGACCGGCGGTGACGTTGAGGCCGAGCTGGATCTTCCGCTCCGCGTTGGAATAGAGAAGAGACTGATAGTCCGTATTCGCCACCATGAACTCGACGCCTTCGAGATCGGCGTCGATCATGTTGTTGACGGCGTTTGCACCGGCCCCGCCGACGCCGATCACCATGAGTCTCGGTTTGAAGCTGTTCTCCTTGGGCGGAACGTTAATGCTGATTGTCATCAGAACCTCCTCGTTCTCTCGCAGTCCATTTCCGATGTCCGACCTAGAGGACGCTGTCACGCAGCCATTGCCTCAGAAAGCCGGGCTTGCCGCCAGTCTCCGAACCGGGATGTCCCAGGGCCTTGTGCTCGTTCTGCTGCACCGCGGCGATTTTCAACAGGCCGGCGACGGCGGAGAACGCCGGTCCGCTGGCCGCCTCGGCCATTCCCGAAAAGCGCCTGGGCTGGCCCAATCGGACCCTCTTGTCGAATATCAGCGCCGCGAGCTCCGGGACGCCGGCGAGCTGGCTCGCACCTCCGGTCAGCACAACCCGCAAAACGGAGGGATGGACCGCGCTGCCGGCCGCGAGACGGTCGCGCACCAGTTCGAGAATCTCTTCCTGGCGGGGCTTGACGATGGCGATCAGGTCCGAGCGTGGAACGCGGTTCAAGCTCTGCAGATTCTCTTCGCCGCTCAGTGGGACGTCGATCAGGTCCATGTCGAAGGACGACGACGGAAGCGCGATCGCGTGGAGCATTTTCAACCGGTCCGCGCAGACGAGCGACGTCTCCAGCCCGATCGCGATATCGCGCGAAATATGGTCGCCGCCCAGCGGTACCATGTCCGCATGGATCAGCTCTCCGTCCTGAAAGACGCCGATCGAGGTGGTGCCGGCACCCATATCGACGACCGTGGCGCCGAGCGCCATCTCGTCGGAGTCCAGGCAGGAGAGACCCGAGGCATAGGGCTCGATGACGATGTTTTCGACGTCCAGATGGCAGCGCGAGACGCAGGAGACGAGATTCCGCACGATCCCGGTCTCGATCGAGACCATGTGGATTTCGACGCCGAGCCGCCGACCGGCGAGACCGAGCGGATTCTCGATGCCGTTGAGCCCGTCGATCCTGTACCCGGTCGGGATATAGTGGATCAGCTCGCGCCCGTCGCCGACGTCGAAATGCGCCCCGTCCTGCGAGTGGATACGGCGCAGATCCGCATCCCCAACCTCGTCGCCGTCGATCTCGACCTCGGTCGTCTGGACCAGCGAGGCCGGTTCGCCGGCCGACACGGATACGAACAGGGAGTGCAGCCGCTCGCCCGCCATCTCCTCGGCGGCGCCGATGCTCTCCAGGATCGCCGTTTCCGCCGCTTCCATGTTGACGATCGCCCCGGACTTCACTCCGCGGGACCGGTTTGTGCCGATGCCGCTGATGCGCAGCCCACCGCCCGGACGCGGCACGGCGACCAGACAGGCGATCTTCGAACTTCCCACGTCGAGCGCGGCGAGGACTCCGTTGCGCGGCTTGGCCATCAACGGCGCGCCTCCGCGAGATCCTCGGCGGCGCCCTTCCGCCTGACCACGACCCGGCCGGGTATCCTCAGATCGACGGCCACGATGCGGCGCGCCAGCAGCGCATGCCGACGCTCGAGTTGCGCGAGACCGCGCCACGCCGCTGCCTCGCCGGTCTCGGGCAGATGCACGGCGACGCCGTTGTCCAACCACAGATCCCAGCGCCGCTCCCCAACGCGGACCACGGCCCTGACCCGGCCACCGAGATCGGGCTCCGTCGACACGGTCTCGAAGAGTCGCTTGGCAGCGAGCGGTTGGCGCGGGCTCACGATGACGGGCAGTTCGGAAAAGCGGAGCAGATCGACGGCCGCTATGGAGACCCCGTCGGAATCGATCAGCGACTGGCGCCCCCCGCGCTGCCAGATCGCGTAGGGGCGGCGTTCCTCGATCTCGATTCGCGCGGTTCCGGGCAGGCGGCGCGAGACCTCGGCCCGGCGGATCCACGGGAGGGCGTGAAGCCGGTCGCGAACCTCCTCCGGATCGAACGCCAGGATCGGCGCGCCGATGCGCAACCCGGCGGCGGCCAGGATCTCGGCGCGGCTCACCCGGCGGTTGCCGAATATGCGGATCCGCCGGATCTGCAAACCGAGCGCCGCTGCGGCATTCATTGCCGAGAGCCGCAACCGCTCCATGTCGTCGTCGATCGATCCGGAGCGCCCCAGCCAGCCGGCCGCGCCCAACAGCGCGACGATCAGCGCCGCCGCGCACCAGCTCCGCGCTGCGCGCCCGCGCAGCGGCGCCGAGCGCAGCGAACGGCCGTCGGCTAACCGTCGCATACGGCCTGCTCCACCATCCAGGTCACCAGACTGCCGAAATCGATCTCGGCATACCGGGCGATCTCGGGCACCAGCGAGATCGGCGTCATGCCCGGCTGGGTGTTGACCTCGAGCAGATAGAGGGCATCCGGGCCGCCCTCGGAGTCGTCGTAGCGCAGATCCGCCCGCGACACGCCGCGGCAGCCGAGCGCCTCGTGGGCGGCCATCGCGATCTCCATCGCCCGGGAATTGACATCCTCGGGCAGCGGGGCCGGGACGAGATGCGTGGATGCCCCTTCGGTATATTTGGCGCGGTAGTCGTAGAACCCGCTATTCGGGCGGATCTCCAGGACGCCGAGCGCCCGGTCCCCCATCACCGCCACGGTGAGTTCCCGACCGGGGACGAAGCGTTCGACCATCACCGGGTCGTAGCACTGCCACGCCCCCCCCGCGATCGCGTCGACGTCGGTTCCGTCGACCACGATCTGAACGCCGACGCTCGACCCCTCGTCCAGCGGCTTGACGACATAGGGCCGCTCGATGACGTCTCCGGCCGGCAGCGCCGCGCGGCTGACGACCTCATGGTCGGGGCAGTTGAGGCCCGCCTGGCCGAAGAGCCGCTTGGCGACGGGTTTGTTCATCGCGACCGCCGAGGCCATGACCCCCGAATGGGTGTAGGGGATACCCAACATGTCGAGCAGGCCCTGAATCCGGCCGTCTTCGCCGAAGCGGCCGTGCAGGGCGTTGAAGACGGCATCCGGCGGCGGGTCCAGCGCCGCCGTCAGGGCCGCGACATCGCCGCGAACATCGACGGCCCTGGTCCGGTATCCGGCTGCCTCGAGCGCCTCGGCGACATGTCTGCCGCTGATCAGCGAGACTGCGCGCTCGCTGGAGACCCCGCCCATCAGGACCGCCACGGACTCAGCCATGCCGCCCCTCGCCGGCGGGTTCGCCAAGCCGTCGGATCTCCCATTCGAGGAGAACGCCGCTCCGCTTCCGGACCCGGCGGCGGACCTCTTCGCCGAGCGCCTCGAGGTCGGCGCCGCGCGCCCCCCCGGTGTTGACGAGGAAGTTCGCATGCCGGCGCGAAACCTCGGCCCCTCCGCGGCGGAGACCCCGACAGCCCGCTTCCTCGATCAGCGCCCAGGCGGTCGTTCCGGCAGGGTTCTTGAAGGTACTGCCGCCGGTGCGCACATGAACCGGCTGAGAAGTTCGGCGTTCGGCGGCGATCGCCGCCATCCGCGCCGCGATGATCGCAGGCGCATCCCTGGCGCCGCGCATCAAAGCGGAGACGAATATCCATTCGGGCGGCGCCGCGCACGCACGGTACGAGTAGCCGAGATCTCGGCGATCGAGACGGCGGCGCCGGCCGTCGAGGTCGAAAGCGACGGCCCCGACGACGATGTCGGCGGTCTCGCCGCCATAGGCGCCGGCGTTCATGCGCAACGCGCCGCCCACCGTGCCCGGCACGCCGCTCAGAAACTCGAACCCGGCGATGCCGGCGTCGCGACAGGCGCGGGCCAGCGTCGCGCTCATCGCCCCCGCGCCGACCCGGACCTCGGCCCCACCGCATTCGAGCCGGGCAAAGCCGCGCCCCAGCCGCACGACGATGCCGGCGATGCCGCCGTCGCGCACGAGGACGTTGGAACCCGCGCCGAGCACGGTGATGGGGACCCCGTTCGGCCGGTCCCGCAAAAAGACGGCCAGATCCTCTTCGTCGGCTGGCTCATAGAGGATTTCGGCGGGTCCGCCGACCCGGAACCACAGCCTATCCGCGATCGGAGCGCCCGCCGCGATCCGCCCGCGCACCGGCGGCAGCCCGTCGATCGGGAGGGGGTGGCGCGCAGCGGTCGTCATCGGCCGATCCCCGCCCGACCCCTCGGCGTGGCCGCATAGAGGGTTTCGAGCTCCCGCGGCAGAGCGGCGGCCCAGCCGGTGATATTGCCGGCGCCCATGCAGACGATGATGTCGCCCGGCCGGCAGCTCCCGGCGAGGAGTGCAGCGAGGCCGTCGGGCCCGTCGAGCGGCTCCACCCGATGATGGCCCCCCGCGCGCAGGCCGGCGACAAGGCTGTCGCGGTCGGCGCCGTCGATCGGCGTCTCGCCCGCGGCGTAGACATCGGCGACGATCACCCGGTCGGCGGCATCGAAGCAGCCGCAGAATTCTTCGAACAGGCTCGCGAGCCGGCTGTAGCGATGGGGCTGGACGACGGCGATGACGGCGCCGCGCGCGGTCAATCTCGCCGCCGCGAGAGTCGCGGCGATCTCGACCGGGTGATGGGCGTAATCGTCGATGACCGAGACGCCGCGGACACAGCCGGTAAGCGTGAAGCGCCGCCGGACCCCGCCGAACGCCGCCAGGGCGCCGCGGATGTCGTCCTCGGCGATTCCCATCTCGACGGCGACTGCGATCGCCGCCAACGCGTTCTGGACGTTATGGGCGCCCATCATCGGCAGTTCGAAGCCGCGGATCGTGAGACCGGCGCCGCCCGCCCGGCTCGCCACCGCGACGTCGAAACGCTCCCTGCCTCGGATGGACGACCGATTGAACACCCGGTAACCGGCGCCCGCGCCAAGCCCGTAGGTAACCAGACGGCGGTCCGAAACAGCGTCGATCAGGCGCCGACACTCCAGATGGTCGATGCAGAGCGCCGCGAAGCCGTAGAATGGGATATTGGACACGAACGACGCGAAGGCCCGGCGGAGCGCGTCGAACGACCCGTAATGGTCGAGATGTTCGGGATCGATATTGGTAACGACGGCGACGGTTGCCGGTAGCCGCGTAAAGGAGCCGTCCGACTCGTCCGCCTCGACGACGATCCAGGCCCCCTCGCCGCGCCGGGCATTCGTGCCGTAGGCGTTGATAATGCCGCCGTTGACGACCGTCGGATCGAGCCCCGCGGCGTCGAGGATGGCCGCGACGATCGATGTCGTGGTGGTCTTGCCATGCGTGCCCCCGACGGCGATCGACGACTTGAGCCGCATGATCTCGGCCAGCATCTCGGCCCGCTGGACGATCGGGATCGACCGCGCGCGGGCCGCGGCGAGCTCGGGGTTGTCCGGCTTGACGGCCGAGCTGACCACGACCACCGCGGCATCGCCGAGATGGGCCGGGTCGTGACCGATGCAAACATCGATCCCGAACTCCCGAAGCCTGCGCACGTTGGCGTTCGCGGCGATGTCGGTCCCCTGCACGCGGTAGCCGAGATTGTGCAGCAGCTCGGCGATGCCGCTCATGCCGATTCCGCCGATACCGACGAAGTGAATCCTGCCGACGGAGAGCGGGAAGGGCTTCATGACCCCCCCCCAGCGCCGAGTCGTTCGACGCGATCGGCGAGCAGCGCCGCCGCCGGGCCGGAGAGCGCCAGCGCCCGCCGGGCCGCTTCGGCGAGCGCCGCCCCGCCACCCAGAAGCGCCGTCATACGCGCCGCCAGCGCCGCCGGCGAGAAGTCGGGCTCGGCCATCGTCCAGCCCGCGCCGGCGCGGGCGACGATGTCGGCGTTGGCATGCTGATGGCCGGCGGCGGCGTGCGGATAGGGAACGAGGATGGCCGGCCTGCCGATGGTCAGCAGCTCGGCGATCGTCGACGCGCCGGCGCGGGCGACCACCAGCGACGCCGACACCATCCGCTGTGGGAGATCGACGAAGAACGGCCGCAGCTGTGCCGGCACCGACAGCGCACGGTAGCGCTCAGCGACCCGGTCGGCATCCTCGGGCCGCACCTGCTGGACGATCCGCAGCCGCCCGGCCAGCTCCGCGGGAAGGAGCTCGACCGCGGCGGGTACGACATCGCTCAGGACCCGCGCGCCCTGGCTGCCACCGATGACCAGAAGCGTGTCGGTCCCGGAACGGACATAGACGGCGCCGCCGAGCGCCGCGACGGCCGGCCGCACCGGGTTGCCGGTGTGCACGCATCTGGCCGCATCTCCGGGCCTGAGCCCCGACACGGTAGGAAAGCCGGTCGCGATGACATCGGCCCGCCGCGCCAGGAGGGCGTTAGCGCGGCCGATGACCGCGTTCTGCTCGTGAAGGGCGCAGGGGAGTCCGGCCTGGGCGGCCGCAAGGATCGTCGGCACCGACGCGTAGCCGCCGAAACCCACGGCGATCGACGGGCGCAGCCGCGCGAGCAGGCGGCGGGCCTGGAACCAGCCCCTGCACAGCGCCGCGGCTCCTTTCGCGGCGCTGGCGAGCCCGCCGCCCGGGGCACCGGCGGCGATGCGGTGCAGCGGAACCGCGCCGCCCGATCCTTCGAACCGGGTACCGCGCGCATCGGTGACCAGGACGGCGGAGCGACCGCGGCGCTCGAGCTCGGCGGCCAGCGCGAGGGCCGGAAACATGTGGCCCCCGGTCCCCCCGGCAGCGAGCACGACGAGGCGGCCGGCCGGGCTCACAACGGCTCCCCGCCGGGCCGGCGGCGCGTGAACGCCAGCAGCATGCCGAGCGCGACCGCGACCGCCATCATCGACGAGCCGCCGTAGGAAATGAAGGGGAGCGTTATCCCCTTCGCCGGAATCAGCCGAAGCGACGATCCCATATTGATCGCCGCCTGCAAGCCGATCTGAACGACGAGACCCGTGATCGCGATCATCGCGTAGAGACTCGTCTCCTGCAGCGCATGGAACAGGCCCCGCATGACGACGACAGCAAACAGAATCAGCAGTCCTAGGCAGGCGATCAGACCGAACTCCTCGCCCGCGACCGCGAAGATGAAGTCCGAATGGGCGTCCGGCAGGATCTCCTTGATCGTGCCCTCGCCCGGACCGCGGCCAAACAGGCTGCCGTTGATGAAGGCCGAGAGCGAGGTATCCACCTGGAAGCTGTCACCGGATTCCGGGTCCAGGAAGCGGTCGATCCGGTAGGCGACATGGGGCAGCATGAAATAGGCCAGCACCATCGACAGAACCGCGGCCGCCGCGAGCAAGGCCGCCCATGACAACCCCAACCCCGAGAGCAGGAACTGCGCGAACCAGGCCGCGCAGACGACGAGCGCCATGCCGACATCCGGTTGCAGGATCAGCAGCCCGACGACGAGCGCGAACAGGGCAACGGCAACGATGCGCCCCCCGGGCCGGCGGGTCTCGGCATGATCGGCGAAGAACCATGCCGCGACGACGGCGAAGGACGGCTTGATGAATTCGGACGGCTGGACGGACGCCACGCCAAGATCGATCCAGCGTCTGGCACCCTTGATCTCCAGACCGATCCATAGGGATGCGCACATGCCCAGAAAGGCCAGGGCGAAGATCAGGAAGGCGAGCCGCCGGACCGCGCGCGGCGTCATAAGCGACACCCCGACCATGATCGCGAAGGCGACCGGAACATGGAGGACGTGGAGTCGCGCCAGGTGATAGGGATTCCGGTTCAGACGCTCGGCCACGGGCGGCGTCGCCGCCAGAATCAAGAGGACCCCGCAGGCCAGCAGAATCGCGGTTGCCGCGAGCGTCGAGCGGTCGACGGTCCACCACCAGCGGCCGACGATCGTCTTGTCGGTGCGCGAAAGGACGCTCATCGCCGGCACTCCGCACCGCCGGCGAACGCCCGTACCCGGCTACGAAACGCATCGCCCCGCGCGGCGAATGACGGCCATTGATCGAACGACGCGCAGGCGGGCGCGAGCAGGACCGTCGCGCCCGGGGTCCCGTCGGCCTGCGCATCGGCATGCGCCGCCGCAAGCGCGCGGTCGAGATCGCCGCAGCGCGCCACCGGCGCGCGGCCGCCGATCTCACCGGCGAACCTGTCCTCGGCACTGCCGATCAGGTAGGCGCGCACAACCCGGTGGAGTTCCGGCAGGACGGCATCGAGCCCATCACCCTTGGCGAGGCCGCCGACGATCCAATAGATTCGGTCGTAGCTGCGGATCGCACGCAGCGCCGACTCGCCGTTGGTAGCCTTGGAATCGTTGACATAGGCGACGCCGCCGATCCTGGCGACCAGCTCCTGGCGGTGGGGAAGACCGGGAAAGCCGGAGAGCGCCGCGGCGATCGCCGGCACGTCGACGCCGAGGGTGCGAGCGGCGGCGGCGGCGGAGGCGGCGTTCTGGTGGTTGTGCGCGCCGACGAGGGAATCGACGGCGGAGAGATCAGCCATCTCTCGCGCCCCACCGGGCGATCCGGCATCGAACAGGCGGCCGCCGATCGAGAAGACGCCGCGCGTCAACGGCCGGTCGACGGCGACCGGCGCCGTGCGCCAAGCGGCTCGGCGATCCAGCTCGTCCATCATGCCGCCAACGACGCGATCGCCGATCCCGAGGACGGCGGTCTGCGGCCGCCCGTCGGGGCGGTCGCGAAAGATGCGCCGCTTGGCCGCGACATAGCCGTCCATGTCGCCATGCCGATCGAGGTGGTCGACGGTGACATTGAGCAAAACCGCGACATCGAACCGGGCGCGATCGATCAGGTCGAGCTGATAGGAGGAGAGCTCCAGCACGTAGATGCCGGCCTCGCCCAGAAGCGGCAGGGCGAGCGCCGGGGGGCCGAGATTGCCGCCCACCGCGACCGTGCGGCCTGCGCCCTCCAGGATGTGACCGAGCAGGGCGGTTGTGGTCGACTTGCCGTTGGTCCCGGTGATTCCGACCAGGGTCGCTCGAGGCGCTGCCTCGGCCAACAGGTCGATATCGCCAATGACCGGACAGCCTGCCGCGCGCGCCATCGCGACGACGGGATGGGGGACCGGGCGATGCAGCGGCACGCCGGGGCTCAGTACCAGCGCGCCGAGCACATCCCAGTTCCAGTCGGCGGGGTCCCGGAGCGGAATGCGGCCGGACGCGGCCGCGCGCGCCTCGGCGGCATCGTCCCAGCCGCAGACTCGCGCGCCGCCGTCCTGAAGCGCTATGGCCGTCGCCGTCCCGGAACTACCGAGGCCGAACACGGCGAAGCTTTCTCCTCTGCGGGACTCGAGGCGCATCGCCTACCGCAGCTTGAGGGTCGCGAGACCGACGAAAGCCAGCACGGCGGCGATGATCCAGAACCGGATCACGATGGTCGGTTCCGCCCATCCCTTTTGCTCGAAGTGATGGTGGAGGGGCGCCATTCGGAATATCCGGCGGCCGGTCAGCCTGAACGAGGCGACCTGAACGATCACGGAAACGGCTTCGAGCACGAAGAGGCCGCCGATGATCGCGAGGACGAGCTCGTGCTTGGTGATGAGGCTTATCGCGCCGAGCGCGCCGCCCATCGACAACGAACCGGTATCGCCCATGAATACGGCGGCCGGCGGCGCGTTGTACCAGAGAAATCCGAGGCCGGCCCCGACGAGGGCACCACAGAAGACCGAGAGCTCGCCGGCGCCGCGCACGAAATGAATCTGCAGATAGTCGGCGAAGATGGCATTTCCTGCCAGATAGGCGATGAGCGCGAAGCATCCCGCCGCGATCATGGCAGGGACGATGGCGAGCCCGTCGAGTCCGTCGGTCAGATTCACGGCGTTCGAGGCGCCGACCATGACCAGAACCGCCCAGGGCAGGTAGAACCAGCCGAGCGGAACGAGAACATCCTTGAAGAATGGAACCGCGAGCCCTGTCGACAGCGGCCCCTCGGCCGCGGAGGCGAGCCACCATGCGGCGGCAAGACCGATCATCGCCTGAAACAATATCTTCAGCCGGGCCGGCAGACCGCGACTCGAGCGCCGCCGGAGCTTTATCCGATCGTCGCAGAACCCGATCGCGCCGTAGCAGAGCGTCACCAAGAGCGCGATCCAGATATACTGGTTGGCGAGGTCCGCCCAGAGCAGGGTCGCGACCAGAACGGTCAACAGAATCAGGACGCCGCCCATCGTCGGCGTCCCCTTCTTCGTCGCAAGATGCGAGGATGGGCCGTCCTCGCGGATCGGCTGGCCGCCGCCCTGCCGCAGCTTCAGCCAGCGGATGACGGCCGGGGCAAAGATCAACGACAGGAAAAGGGCCGTCATCGCCGCGCCGCCGGTCCGCAGGGTGATGTAGCGGAAGACGTTGAAGATATTGACCTCACCGGCCAGCGGGACGAACAGACTATGAAACATGACGCTCCCGCCCGCCCGCGCGCGCCGCGCGCAGCCGATCGACCACGGCGCTCATACCGCTCGCGCGCGAGCCCTTGACCATCACCACATCTCCCGCGCCGACGTTCTCCGTCAACAACGCCGACAGTTCGGCCGGACCGGCCGCGGCGGGGCCGCGCATCGATGGCGGCAACCGCTCGAGAAGAGGGATCATGTCGGCGGCGGCGAGGACCAGATCGACCCGGTTTCGGATCAGCGGCTCCGCGAGCCCGGCGTGGAGCGCATCCGACTCGGCGCCCAGCTCCTTCATCCGGCCGAGCACGGCGATCCGGCGGCCGCGGCCGCGGAGGGCGCTGGCCCCCAGGACCTCGATTGCGGCGCGCATGGAGGCCGGGTTGGCGTTGTAGCTCTCGTCGATCAGGGTGAAGGTGCCGCCGCGGCAGTTCAGGCGGTGCCGGCGCCCGCGCCCGTCGAGGGCGGGAAGATCGCCGAGCGCGGCCGCGCAGCGCCGGACATCGGCCCCGAGCGCATCGGCGGCGGCGAGCACGGCCAGGGAGTTCGCGACCCAGTGCCGTCCCGGGGTGGAGACACGGTAGCCGATCCGCCGTCCGGCGAGATCGGCGACGACATCGCTGCCGCCGCCGTCGGATGCGATCTCCAGAGCGCGGTAGTCGCCGCCGGACATACCGAAGCTCGCCACCCGCGCGTCCGGGCGAACCGCCTGCACGGCGCCCGCGAGACGCGGGTAGAACCGGTTGTCCCGGTTCAGAACGCAGAGGCCCGCGGGCTCCAACCCCTCGAATATCTCCGCCTTGGCGTCCGCGATCGCCTCGAGGGACTCGAAGAAGGCGGTATGCGCCGCTTCGACGGTAGTAATGACCGCGACCTGCGGCCGGACGAGCCTGGTCAAGGGTGAAATCTCGCCGGCATGGTTCATGCCGATCTCGAACACGCCGAAGCGGGCCCCGGGCGGAAGCCGCGCCAGGGAGAGCGGAACGCCCCAGAGATTGTTGTAGCTGGCCGGGCTGCCGAAGACCGACGCCTCGCCGCGAAGGACGTGCAGCAGCGCCTCCTTGGTGCCCGTCTTTCCGACGCTTCCGGTGATCGCGGCGATGCGCCCGTGCGCCCGCGCGCGCGCGCGTCGGGCAAGCGCATCCAGCGCGGCCTGGGTATCGTCCACGATGACCAGCGCCTCCCGAGACAGCGTTCCCGGAGGGCGGCGATGCACCAGCGCCGCGACCGCGCCCCGAGCGAGCGCATCCGCGACGAAGTCGTGGCCGTCCGCCCTCGGTCCGGCGATCGCGACGAACAGATCGCCGGGCTGCGCGCTGCGGCTGTCGATCGACACCCCCGAGACTCGCCATCGCCCGCCGGCACGTCCACCGGTCGCCTCGCAGACATCCTCGACCGACCAGAGAGCGCTCATTCCGGGACACCGCCCGCCGCGCGCGCGGCGGCGCGCGCCTCCGAGGCATCGTCGAAGGGACGAACCGCGCCGCCGACGATCTGTCCGGTCTCATGGCCCTTGCCCGCAATGACCAGGACATCGCCGTCCGCCAAGGCATCGATCGCCGTCCGGATCGCCGCGCGGCGATCCGCGATCTCGAGTGCGCCGCCGCAAGCGGACAGGATCGTCGCCCGGATCGCCCGAGGGTCCTCGCCGCGCGGATTGTCGTCGGTAACGATGACGCGGTCGGCGAGCCGTGCGGCCGCCTCGCCCATCGGCGACCGCTTGCCGGGGTCGCGATCGCCGCCGCAGCCGAACACCACCCAGAGCCGGGAGCGCGTATGCGCCCGGAGGGCGCGAAGAACATGGGACAGGGCGTCCGGCGTATGTGCGAAGTCGACATAGATCGGCGCACCCGCCGCGCTGCGGGCGACGCACTGGAGCCGCCCGGCCGGCGCCCGAAGCGATTCCAGTGCCTCGACCGCACCCCGCCGATCGTCACCGACGGCGGCGACTAGAGCCGCCGCGCAGAGGGCGTTGGCGGCCTGAAACCCGCCCGGAAAGCCGAGCCGAAGACGCGACCGGCGACCGAACTCGATCAGATCGACGACCTGGCCGTCCGCGTCCGGCCTGGAATCAACGAGTCTGAACGCGGCCGCGGCGCGGCCGTAGTCGAGAACCGGGCATCCCCGTGCACGGCAGCGGCGCGCGAGGTCTTCGAACTCCGGACTGTTCCGGTTCAGCACCGCGGTCGCACCGGCCGGAAGAAGCTCCTCGAAAAGCCGCAGCTTGGCCGCGCGATAGGCTGCCAGGGATCCGTGATAGTCGAGATGATCCCGGGAGAGATTGGTGAATGCCGCCGCGGCCAGCGTCACGCCGTCGAGGCGGTGCTGCGCGAGACCGTGGCTCGACGCCTCCACCACGGCGCGGCGCGCGCCCGCGAGAGCCGCCGAGGCGAGCGCGCGGTGCAGACTCACGGAGTCGGGCGTCGTGAGGGCGGTTTTCCGTCGGCCACCGGCGCTCTCGATACCGAGAGTCCCGACGCTGACGGCATCGACGCCGAGAGCCGCCCAGATCTGGCGCGTAAAGGCGCCGACGGTGGACTTGCCGTTGGTGCCGGTGACGGCTGCCGTCCTTTCCGGTTGAGGCTTGTGAAAAGCCGCGGCCAGCAGGGCAAACCGGCGGCGCGGATTGCCGTCGATGAGAACGCAGACCCGCGAGGCCTCCGCCGGCAGCTCGGTTCCGGGCGGCACGAGGACCGCGGTCGCGCCGCGCGCCACCGCCTCCGCCAGGAAGCACCGTCCATCAGTCTTTGTGCCCTCCAAGGCGGCAAAGAGAAACCCGGGCGCGATCTCGCGCGAATCCGCGCTGAGGCCGCTGATGCTGAGACCGGCCGCCGGAGCGCCTCCGAGCGCCGCCCGGTCGTCGAGAAGATCAGCGAGCCGCACGGGATCCGTTCCGCTTCGACACCCTGACATAGTCGACATGCATACGTTCGCGGAGATCGCCGGAGGATTCGTCGACCGGCGGCACCTCGAGCAGCGGCGCAATCCGGCGGACGGCGTTCGCGACGATCGGCGCCGCGACCCAGCCCGCGGTCGCATAGCCGTGCGTCTCGGCCGTCCCCTTCGGGTCTTCGAGCATCGTCAGAATCACGAATCTGGGCCGATGGATGGGAAAGGCTGCGACGAATGTCGACAGCAGCTTCTTGCGGTCGTAGCCGCTATTCACGACCTGTTCCGCCGTCCCCGTCTTCCCGCCGACCATGTAGCCCCGCGCGGCGGCGCGCTTTCCCGTTCCTTCGACCACGACGAGCCGCATCAGGCGGCGCATCTTCTCCGACGTCACCGGTGACAGCACCCGCCGGGGCGGCGGCCCCACCCTGCCGCCGCCGCGCAGGAGGGTCGGGCGGCGCAGCAGCCCGCCATTGACCATCGCGCCCGCCCCCGCGGCGAGATGGAGCGCCGACACGGCCATCCCGTAGCCATACGAAATCGTCATCGTGTTGATCGGACTCCAGCGCCTGGGAAACAGGGGGCGCCCGACCTCCCCGAGCTCGATCCCCATCGGTGCCAGGAAACCGAGCCGTCGGAAGAACTCCCGCTGCGTGCCACCGCCGACCTGACGCGCCATCATCGCCGAGCCGATATTCGAGGAATGCAGGAATATCTCGGCGATCGTGAGCACCCGCCTCTGAGGGTAGAAATCGCGGATCAGGAATCGCGAAATCCGGATCGGATGTGTCGCATCGAACGCGTCCGTCAGCGTTACCGCCCCCGTCTCCAGCGCCATGGCGGTGTTGAATATCTTGAACGTCGAGCCCATCTCGAAGACGCCGAGCGTGGCCCGGTTGAACCGCTCCGACTCGCTGGCGACGGACGGACGGTGAGGGTCGAAGTCGGGCAAGGACACCAGGGCCAGCACCTCGCCGGTCTCGATCTCGAGCACGAGACCGACGGCCCCGGCGGCGCGGTGCAAAGCCATCCGCTCGCTCAAGACGCGGCGCAGCGCATGCTGGACGCGGATATCGAGCGACAGCGCCAACGGGGCGCTGCGCTCTCGGAGATCGGAGTCGAGCTTCCGCTCGATTCCGGCGAGGCCGCGGCCGTCGGGATCGGAGAACCCGACGACATGGACCGTAAGCGAACCGGCAGGATAGACGCGACGTTGTTCGCGTCGAAACCCGACGCCCGGGACTCCGAGCCGGTTCACCTCATATTGCTCCTCGGGGGTCAGGTGCCGGCGAAGAACGATATAGCGCCGCCCGCTCGCCAACCGCCTCGCGGCTTCGGACCGATCGAGATCGGGCAAAATGGGCGCGAGCCGGTCCAGGAGCCGGCCGGGCGCGTGCGCGGTATCGACGATCAGGGACGAGGTCGCCAGGTTGGCGGCAAGGACGATTCCGTTCCGGTCGGTGATTTCGGCCCGCCCGGCCGCGCCGCGCGTCGAGAGGTTCGCGCGGATCTCGCGCGGCTCCGTTCCCGGTTGAAGCAGGGCGAGGTCGACCAGTCGGACGCCGATGAGCACGAAGACCGCGGCCATGACGGCGCCGGTCATCAGCACGCGGCTGCGTCCGGTCTCCAGCGCGCGGCGCGCCGCCGTCCGCCCCGACAGTTGGAGAATACGCGGCACACCGATCACCTGCGACGCTCCGTTCCACCGATGGAACGGGGGCTTTCATCGTCGCCGGTTCCAGCGAACGGCAGCGCCGATATCGGCACGATCTGATCCTGGGCCGGCGGCTGGAGATCGAGATGGCGGCGGGCCAGCGTCTCGAGCCGATCCGGATGGTTCAGATAGCTCCATTCCGCCCGCAGCAAATTTATCGCCTCTTGGTTGGCGGCGATGTTTCGATTGAGCCATGCGATGCGGTCCTCGCGCTTCTGGACCTCGGTGTTGACGACGATCGAGAACGCGCCCGCGACGACGGCGAACAGGAACCAGAGGATGGTGGCCCGGTGCTTCACGATCCGGTCCCGCCCGGGGCGGACATGCGTTCCGCGGCGCGCAGCCTCGCCGATCTCGCGCGCGGGTTGGCGGCGCATTCGGATCTCGAGGGGCGGCGCGGTCGGCGGTGCAGCAGCCTGAAGGTCGCCGGCCGGCCGGATTCGCTGCGGTCCGGCCGGTGCCGCGAGGGGCGGGGACGCCCGCCGGCACGCTCGAACAGGAAGTTCTTCACCCGGCGGTCCTCGAGCGAGTGGAAGGTGACCGCGGCGAGCCGCCCGCCGGGGCGAAGTAACGCCTCGGCCGCTTCGAGACCGCGGGTCAGCTCCCCGAGTTCGTCGTTGATGCAGATACGGATCGCCTGGAAGGTACGGGTCACCGGATCGATCGCCGTGCGGCCCCGGCCGCTCCCGACGACCGCGCGAACGACCCCGGCGAGCTCTCCGGTGCGAGTGATCGGCTTCCGGGCACGGGCGGCGGCGATCGCGCGGGCGATGCGACGAGCGCCGCGCTCCTCCCCCAGCATGTAGATCAGATCGGCGAGGGTGTCCTCGGGCTCCCCGTTCACGAGGTCGGCGGCCGTCCGCCCGGTTCCCGACATGCGCATGTCGAGCGGACCGTCCTTGAGGAACGAGAAGCCGCGCACCGCGTCATCGAGCTGTATCGACGATACGCCGACATCGAGCGCGACGCCGTCGACCCGGTCGATCCCGCGGGCGGCGAGCAGCGCATCCATCCTGCCGAAGCGGCCCAGGACCAAGGCGAAACGGTCGCCGTACCGCGATCGCAACTCGTTTCCCGCCGGCACCGATGCCGGATCGCGATCGATGCCCCAGACGGTGCAGTCGGCGGCATCGAGGAACGCGCGGCTGTAGCCCCCCTGTCCGAAGGTGCCGTCGACATAGAGGGCGCCGTCCCGCGGCGCTATCGCCGCCAGCACCTCGGCCAGCATGACCGGCACGTGACGACGCGGCGCGCTCACCAGCCCTCGCCTCCCTCGTCCCGGTCGAGATACTCCTGAACCCTCCGCAGCTCCTTCCGCATATGGGCGTCGAAGGTCTCCGGGCTCCATATCTCGAACCGGTGGCCGCGGCCGACGAAGGTCGCGCGGTCCGCGATCCCCGAATGAGACGCCAGATCCCTGGGCAGGACGATCCGCCCCTCACCGTCGATGGGCAGTTCGACGCTCGCGCTCATGATGAATTCCAGGATCCCGGCTTCGGGGCCGGAGCCACCGACCAGCAACTGCCTGAAGCTGCCGCTGTCCAGATCCATCTCCGACCGATGCCTGCTCAGCCGCCCTTGAAACTCGCGGTCGAAGCCGATCAGCAGCGGCCGCCCAGGACGCGGAAAGACGATCACGGAGGGCGCATCCGACTTCGGGATCGCGGCACGAAACGGCGCAGGGACGGAGACCCGACCCTTTCGATCGACCCTGTGGTGATAAGTCGAGCGAAACGTTGACAACTTCGCCTCCCTGCCACCCGGGGCGTCGACCCGCGTGAGGCGTCTCCATCGACGCGACGGACGGCAGCACCAACCCTCGTTTATGGTCTATCATGCCATTTTATGGGAATCAATGGGAACACTTGCATATTCGGGCGAATTCCGTCGTTGAATTGTGTGGATAGTTTGCCGTCCTCGATCCGGCTTGTCGGGTGCCGGATCGTTCGGGGGTTGCGAGATCGAACCCTGTCGCCGTTCGTTTGTTTTATATTCACTTTTTGTTCAAGGGCGCACAGCGTATCCGAGGGCGCGGAGTGTTCCTGCGACGGGCGTCAGCGGTCGTCCACGGATCGTCGATCCTCGCCTTGCCCGCGGTTTGGAGCGCCATTCGAATAGCGCGACCGAACCGAATGCATGACGAGTTCGCGTCGCGTTCGCCCGCGAAACCATGCTGGATCCCAACGCCTTGCCCCGTTTCAAGCGCAGCTACCGGTTCACGCGCTGAAATCCCATCGGACATGGTGGGAGGACCTCCGAAAGCCGCAGGGCTCGAAAGCCGCGCGCGGGGTCGCGCGGGGTCAGGCGGTCTGTAAGCCGGGTTCTGTCCCTGCCGCTGCAGGGGATGGCCATTCATCTGGGACGCCCGTCGCCGGACGCCTCGCGCGACCCACCCGGGCGATGGCGCGGAAACCCGCCTGCGGGCCGAACCCGCGATCGCCCCTACGCGGTCTTGCTCCCGGTGGGGTTTGCCCTGCCGTCGCCGTTGCCGGCGACGCGGTGCGCTCTTACCGCACCCTTTCACCCTTGCCGATCGGCAGCTCTACCGAACGGCGGTCTGCTCTCTGTGGCACTTTCCCTAGGGTCGCCCCCGCCGGGCGTTACCCGGCACCGTGTTTCCGTGGAGCCCGGACTTTCCTCCCCCCGCGCCGAGCGCGGAGAGCGGCCATCCGACCGCCTGACTGCGAAAGCCTGCGCCGACCGACCCGCCGCGTCAAGCCATCTGCGGCGCGATCGCGTGCAGCAGCCCCATCGACTCGGCGTCCAACCGGCCATCGCAGCGCGCCGGCCTGAAACGACGCTGAAAGGCGGCCAGGCCCGCGGCGAACCTCCGCTCGTCAGGCGCCACGGCATAGCCGCACGACCCGAGAAGCGCCCGGGCGGCGGTCCGGTCGGGAGCGCGGGGCGACGGCGCCGCACGGGGGGCGAACGCGAGGCCGCGCCGGGCAAGCCGGGGCCAGTCGAATAGCTCGCCCGGGTCCCGCTTGCGCATCGGGGCGACATCGGAGTGGGCGACGACGCGGCGCGGATCGATTCCCCGGCGCGCCAATATGTCGGCGAGCAGATTCTCGAGGGCCGCCATCTGGTCCTCAGGGTACGGCCGGTAGTCCGGGCCGTGCCCCGGATTGACCAGTTCGATACCGATCGAGCGGTCGTTGACGTCGCTGGCGCCGCGCCAGCTCGACACGCCGGCATGCCAGGCCCGGCGCGCCTCGTCGACCAGCCGGTGGAGCCGGCCGTTCTCCTCGATCAGATAGTGGGCGCTGACCCTGGCCGCCGGATCGCAGAGCCGACGAAGGGCGGCCCGCGCGCTCGCCATGCCGGTATAGTGGAGCACGATCAGACCCACCCGCGCTCCTTCGGGCCGCGAGGAGTGATTCGGCGATGGCGTTTCGATCACGGCCGCGCCGCTCGAAGCAGCGGCGGTCAGGCGGCGGTCCGACGATGCTCCGAGGAACGGTCGCGCCTGCTCTCCGGCTCCCGATAGGCCATCTTCACATGCTCGGCGCAGTAGGAGAAGGAGTCGAGCGTCTTCTTGCCGCAATAGCGGAAGTCGTCTGTCCCGGGCTCGCCGAAGGGCCACTGGCAGGTCCGGAACGGCGACGCCTTGCTCATCTTCATCAGCGAGACGATATCTGAGTCCTTCGGCATCACTCGTTGTTCCATGATTTCGGGAGGTTGCGCGTAGGTTTGATATGGGCGCCCTGCGAGGAGGTCAAGATTACCGATCCCGAAAGTCCGAAAGGTGCGTCAATTTGCTGCAGATCGACGCGCCCGGCCCGTCACCTCAAGGCGCGTTCCCGGCGTACCCGATCCCAGGCGGCATTGACCCGCGCCATCCGCTCCGTCGCGATCTCGACCAAGTCCTCGGGCATCCCCTGCGCGACCAGTCGGTCGGGGTGGTGCTCCCGGATCAGCCGTCGCCAAGCCTCGCGCACGGTGGCGTCGTCCGCCTCCCGCGGGACCCCGAGCACCGCATAGGGATCGATCTCATCGCCGCCCGCATGGGCGGCATGGACGCGGGCGAAGGCCGCATCGTCGAGGCCGAACAGCCGGGCCACCTCCGACAGATAGGCATGTTCGGCGGGATGGATGACCCCGTCCGCCTTGGCGATATGGAACAATGCGTGGAGGAGCTCCTCGAGCACCGACGGTTTGTCGGCGAACATACGCGCGATCTGCCGCGCATAGGGTTCGAACCCGCGCGCATCCTTGCGGGCGAGATTGAACAGACGCCCGACATTCTTGCGCTCCTGCGGAGGGATCTGAAACAGCTCGCGAAAGACAGCGATCTCGTCTCGGGTGACCCGTCCGTCGGCCTTGGCCATCTTGGCGCTGAGCGCGATCACCGCGATGGTAAAGGCGGTTTCCGCCGCGTCGCCGTCTTTCGACGGTTTGGCGGCCATTCGATCCACGGCGTGACCGGCCACGGCGCCCAGCAGCGCTCCCAACGGCCCGCCGAGCGCGAGACCCGCCGCCCCCCCGATGATCTTTCCCCAGATCCCGGCCACGATCGCCCCGTCTCGCCAGACCCGCGGGCACTCTACCACCCGACATCGGCCGGCGGTCGAGTTTATGTTGCGGGCGGCACGCCGTATAAACCGGCATCGAAACGCGGGCGGAGCGCAGGCGTGGCGGGCTGGCAATTCTGGATCGATCGCGGCGGCACGTTCACCGATTTCGTGGGCCGAGCGCCGGACGGCGAGCTGAGGACCTGGAAGCTGCTCTCGGAGAACCCCGAGCGCTATGCCGACGCCGCCGTTCACGGCATTCGCCAGGCGCTGGACCTGACGCCCGACCGGCCGATTCCCGCCGATGCGATCGATGCCGTGAAGATGGGCACGACCGTCGCCACCAACGCATTGCTGGAGCGCAAGGGCGACCGCAGCCTCCTGGTGATCACCAAGGGCTTCGGCGACGCGCTGCGGATCGGCTACCAGAACCGCCCCGACATCTTCGCGCGCCGGATCTCGCTGCCCGAACAGCTCTACGAACGGGTGATCGAGGTCGACGAGCGGGTGACCGCCGAGGGCGAGGTGCTGGTGCCGGTCGATCTGGAGGCCGCCCGCCGAGGCATGGAAGACGCCCATGGCGACGGGATCCGCTCGGTCGCGATCGTCCTCCTCCACGGCTACCGCTACCATGATCACGAGGCGGCGCTCGCCGGGCTCGCCGAGGAGATCGGCTTCACACAGGTCTCGGTCTCCCACCTCGTCAGCCCGCTGATGAAGCTGGTCGGGCGCGGCGACACGACCGTGGTCGATTCCTATGTTTCGCCGATCCTCCGCCGCTATGTCAGCGGCGTATCCGGCGAGCTCGGCACCACCCGGTTGATGTTCATGCAGTCCAATGGCGGACTCGCCGACGCCCGGTTCTTTCGCGGCAAGGACAGTATCCTCTCGGGCCCCGCCGGCGGCATCGTCGGTGCCGTGCGCACGGCGGCCCGCGCCGGTTTCGACAGGCTGATCAGCTTCGACATGGGCGGCACGTCCACCGATGTCGCGCATTTCGACGGCGAATACGAGCGCGCCTTCGAGACGCTGGTGGCCGGCGTCAGAATGCGGGCGCCGATGATGCGGATACACACCGTCGCCGCGGGGGGCGGGTCGATCCTGCATTTCGACGGTGCCCGCTACCGCGTCGGCCCCGAGTCGGCGGGCGCCAACCCGGGACCCGCGAGCTACCGGCGGGGCGGACCGCTCACGGTCACCGACGCCAACGTGATGACCGGCAAGATACGGGCGCGCTTCTTCCCCCGCGTCTTCGGGCCGGACGGCGGCCAGCCCCTCGACGAGCGCGTCGTCGCCGAGGGGTTCTCCGCGCTCGCCGAGAAGATCGCCGCCGAAACCGGCGACCGGCGCCGACCGGTCGAGGTCGCCGACGGGTTCCTGCGGATCGCCGTCGAGAACATGGCCAACGCCATCAAGCAGATCTCCGTCCAGCGCGGCTACGACGTGACCGAGTACGCACTCAACTGCTTCGGCGGCGCCGGGGGCCAGCACGCCTGCCTGGTCGCCGACGCGCTGGGCATGCGACGGGTGTTGATCCACCCCTTCGCCGGCGTCCTCTCCGCCTACGGGATGGGGCTGGCCGACCAGCGGGTGATGCGCGAACGGGCGGTCGAGGCGGTGCTCGAGGAGTCGCTGCTGCCCGAGATCGGCGCGGCGTTCGAGGCGCTCGAGGCCGACGGCAGGGCCGAGATGCAGCGCCAGGGCGTGGACTCCGCGCGCATCTTTTCGGTCCACAAGCTGCATCTGCGCTATGAAGGCACCGACACCGCGCTCGTCGTCGACCGCGGCGCGCGCGACGAGATGATCGCCGCGTTCGAGGCGACCCACATGCAGCAATACGGCTTCGTCGCCCCGGAGAAGGCGCATATCGTCGAGGCGTTGTCGGTCGAGGTGGTCGGCCGGTCCGACGCCGAGGACGTTCCCGCCGGTGGGAACGTCCGGGCGGCGGCGGCGCCCGAGCCGATCGACCGGGTGGAGGTCTTCGCCGCCGGCGCCGTGCGGCAGACGCCGGTGCACGACCGGGAAGCCCTGCCCGTCGGCGCCCGGATCGACGGGCCGGCGATCCTCGTCGAGCGCAACGCGACGACGGTGGTCGAGCCCGGATGGCGGGCGGACATCACTCCGCGCGACCATCTCGTGCTGACGCGGACCGAGCCCGCGCCGCGGCGGAGCGCTGTCGGCACCGATGCCGACCCGGTGATGCTGGAGGTGTTCAACAACCTCTTCATGTCGGTCGCCGAACAGATGGGCAGCGTGCTCCGCAACACCGCCTACTCGGTCAACATAAAGGAGCGGCTCGACTTCTCATGCGCGATCTTCGACGCCGGGGGCGAGCTGGTCGCCAACGCGCCGCATATCCCGGTGCATCTCGGCTCGATGTCGGAGAGCGTGAAATCCATCATCCGGCAGCGCGCGGGAACGATGCGCGCCGGGGATGTCTTCATGCTCAACGCGCCCTATAACGGCGGCACGCATCTGCCCGACGTGACCGTCGTCACGCCCGTCTTCGACGAGACCGGCGCGGCGATCCTCTTCTACGTCGCCTCGCGCGGCCACCACGCCGAGATCGGCGGCGTCACGCCGGGGTCGATGCCGCCCGATTCCCGCCATATCGACGAAGAGGGCGTGCTGATCGACAATTTTCAACTCGTCGCCGGCGGCCGGCTGCGCGAGGCCGAGACGGAGGCGCTGTTCCTCGGCGCGCCCTGGCCCACGCGCAACTTCCGCCACAATCTCGGCGACATCAAGGCGCATATCGCGGCCAACGAGAAGGGCGTCCGGGAACTCCGGCGGATGGTCGGCCATTTCGGGCTCGATGTCGTGCACGCCTATATGCAGCACGTCCAGGACAATGCCGAGGAATCGGTCCGCCGGGTGATCGCGGCCCTTGGCGACGGCGCGTTCACGACCGAGATGGATTTCGGGGCCAGGATCGCCGTGACGATCGAGATCTTCCGGGACGCGCGGTCGGCGCGGATCGACTTCTCCGGGACCTCGCCGCAGCAGGACAACAATTTCAACATCACCTCGGCGGTGGCGGTGGCCGCGGTCCTCTACGTGTTCCGCCTGATGGTCGATGACGACATCCCGTTGAACGCGGGCTGTCTCAAGCCGCTCGACATCGTCATCCCGGACGACTGCATGCTGAATCCCAAATATCCGGCGGCCGTTGCCGCCGGCAACGTCGAGACCAGCCAGGCCATCACCGAAGCGCTGGTCGGCGCGCTCGGCCTGGCGGCGGCGAGTCAGGGAACGATGAACAACGTCACCTTCGGGAACGAGCGCTACCAGTATTACGAGACGATCTGCGGCGGCGACGGCGCCGGCCCCGGCCATGACGGGGCGAGCGCCGTCCATACCCATATGACCAACACCAGGCTCACCGACCCCGAAATCCTCGAATGGCGCTTCCCGGTGCTGCTCGACTCCTTCGAGATTCGCCGCGGCTCGGGAGGAACCGGGCGGCACAAGGGCGGCAACGGCGTGATCCGCAAGCTGCGATTCCGCGAGAAGATGACGGCGGCCGTCCTGTCCTCGCGCCGCCGCATCCCGCCCTATGGCATGGCCGGCGGCGCGGCGGGGGCGGCCGGGCGCAACTATGTCGTGCGGCGCAACGGCGATATTCTTCCCCTCGGCGGGACCGACCAGGCGGAGATGGAGGCGGGCGACGTTCTGGTGATCGAAACGCCGGGCGGCGGCGGATACGGGGCGGAGGGAGACGCCGAGCGATGACCTACGAAAAGATCCCCGCGATCGCCGATCCGGCCGCGTTTCGCAGGCTGTGCCGCGAGGGCGGGTTCGCGGGGCCGAGCTCGGGCCATGCGCCGGGCTTCGTGCAGGCGAACATGGTCGTCCTGCCCGAAGCCGAGGCCGGGCCGTTCGCCGAGTATTGCGCGCGCAACCCCGGCCCCTGCCCGATCCTCGAAATCCTGCCGCCCGGCGCCTTCGAACCGGTCGAGACCGCGCCGGACGCCGATGTTCGGACGGACCTGCCGCGCTACCGGGTCTTTCGCCAAGGCGCGCTCGATGCCGAGCCGACCGATATCCGGGATATTTGGCACGACGATCTGGTCACCTTCCTGCTCGGCTGCTCCTTCATCGCGGAGGACGCCTTGCACAAGGCGGGGCTGACGATCCGACACATCGCCGAGACCGGCTATGTGTCGATGTACCGGACCGACCTGCCGACGCTGCCGGTCGGCGCCTACCACGGCCCGCTGGTCGTTTCCATGCGCCCCTTCGCCCCGGTCGACGCCGAGCGCGCGGCGGCGGTCACCCGCCGCTACCCGATGGCCCACGGAGCGCCGATCCACCGCGGCGACCCGGCCGAGATCGGGATCCGCGACATCGCGGCGCCCGAATACGGCCGGCCGGTCACCATCGAGCCAGGCAAGATCCCCGTCTTCTGGGCCTGCGGCGTTACCCCCCAGGAGGCGATTCTCAACGCGCGGCCGGAACTCGCGATAACCCACATGCCGGGCTGCATGTTCGTCGGGGACAGAACGGCGGACTCGACGCGCATCTGACAGGGGGGACAGCGAAATGGACGGAACCATGAAGTGCGGCGGCGCGCTCGACGCGGTGCGCGCGCTGCGGGAGGCGCTGGGCGAGCGCGTGACGACCAACCCGACCGTGTGCGACCGCCACGGCCGCGACGAGTCCCATCACCGGGGCTACCCGCCGGACGCGGTCGCGTTCCCGAAAACGGTCGACGAGGTGGTCCGCGCGGTGCGGATCTGCGCCGATCGGTCGGTGCCGATCATCCCCTTCGGCGTCGGCACCTCTCTCGAAGGCCATGTGGCGGCGCTGCGAGGCGGGGTCTCCCTCGATCTCTCGGGGATGAACCGGGTGATCGAGGTCAACGAGGCCGACCTCGACGTCCGGGTCGAGCCGGGCGTGACCCGAAAGCAGTTGAACCGGTATCTGCGCGACACGGGGCTGTTCTTTCCGATCGATCCGGGCGCCGATGCGACCCTCGGCGGCATGGCCGCGACCAGGGCCTCAGGGACCAACGCGGTACGCTACGGGACGATGCGCGAGAACGTCCTCGGGCTCGCCGTCGTGCTCGCCGACGGCAGGCTGATCCGGACCGGCGGGCGCGCCCGCAAATCCTCGTCGGGATACGACCTGACCCGCCTGTTCGTGGGTTCGGAGGGAACGCTCGGCGTGATCGTCGAGGTGACGCTTCGTCTCTACGGCATCCCGGAGGCGGTCTCTGCCGCGGTCTGCCCGTTCCCCAGCGTCGATGCGGCGGTGGCCGCCACGATCGAGACCATCCAGCAAGGCATTCCCGTGGCCCGGATCGAGCTCGCCGACGAGGTGCAGCTGACGGCGCTCAACCAATGGGCGAAGACCGATCTGCCCGACCGGCCGGTTCTGTTCTTCGAGTTCCACGGCACCGAGGCGTCGGTCGCCGAGCAGACCGAGGCGGTCCAGGCGATCGCCGCCGGACACGGGGCGGACGATTTTCGCTGGGCGCGGCGCCAGGAGGAACGGTCCGCGCTCTGGCAGGCGCGGCACGACGCGCATTACGCCAACATGGCGCTCCGCCCGGGCAAGCGCGCCTGGCCCACCGATGTCTGCGTGCCGATCTCGCGGCTCGCCCGATGCATCGCCGAGACGCGCGACGACATCGCCCGGACGGGGCTGCTCGCCCCGATCGTGGGCCATGTCGGAGACGGCAATTTCCATGTCGACTTCGTCCTCGACCCCGACGATCCGGCCGAGATGGCGGCGGCGAGCGAGGTCAACGAGCGCCTCGTCGCCCGCGCCCTGGCGCTCGGCGGCACCTGCACCGGCGAGCACGGCATCGGCTACGGCAAGAAGAAGCATCTCCGGGAGGAGCATGGCGCGGCGGTCGGCGTGATGGAGGTGGTGAAGGCCGCGCTCGACCCCGCCAACCTGATGAACCCCGGCAAGATCGTGGACGCCTGAGCCGAACTCGCGCGCCTCACGGCTCCGCCGCCGCGACGCCGACGGAGCCGGGATACGCTGCGCTATCGGAGCCCGTCCTCCCCCTTGATCCGGTCGGTCGTCAGCCCGCCGACCCGCGGCAGAGGGCGTCCGGAATCGGTGACTGCAACGGCGACCAGGATCTCGTCCGCGCGCGGGGCGTCGGCGAGCCGGACCTCGATGCCGTCGAAATGGCTCCGCACATAGGCCGCGTCCTTGTGACCGAGGGGAACGTCGATCGCGCTGCCCGGACCGCCGCGCTTCTTGACCGACGGGACCAGCGCGGCGCCCTTCTCGACCGCCTTGCGCAGCGGCGCGCCAAGCTTAGGGTGGAGGATCGCCGCGGCATGTTCCCACTCGCCGTTCTCGCCGACGATCGCGGCCTTGCCGAAGCTCTCGGCGCGTTCGGGCGCGATGCCGAGCGCAGCGACGCACATCCCGCCGAGCAGCCCGCCGAGCTCGGCGCCGATATCCATCAGCGGCTCGAGGTCGTCGACATAGCGGCCGGCGAACGGGTTGCGGATGACCGCCGCCGCCGCGGCCTTGCGGGTCGGCGGATCGACCGGCCGGCCGAGGTCGCTCCGGGTCTCTTCGACGATGACGCCGGTCTTGCGGATCTCTGCCTTCATCTCATACCTCGGCTCGTGCGCGTTGGACGACCTTGCGGCGGAACAGGGCGGCGGGGGCGTCGAGATCGAGGCCGACCCGGGGGCCGCCCTCGTAGCGATCCTCCTCGCGCTGAATGTCTTCCAGCACCGCCTTGTCCTCGGCGAAGGCGGTCCGGAACTGCGCCGATATTCCCGCGCTCACGGCGGGATCGCCGACCGCGAAGTTGCGAACATGCAACCAGTAATCGTAACAGCTCGTCTCGGTCTCCGGGGCCATGAAATGGCAGGAGAACACACGGATCGCGTTCTCCGAACCAGTGTCGCGGGCGCCTTCGCCGGCGGGCGCGGCACCGAAATCGATGATTGCGGTCGACGGTATATGCATATGATAATACTGCCAGCGGTCGACTCTTCCGGGGAAGTCGCCGAAGGCGCGCGCGAACCCGATCGGTTCGGAATCGCGCGTCCAGCGGTGCACCGTCACGCCCCAGCCCCGCTCTTCGAATGCGACGGGGACGCCCTCCGCGTCGGCACCGCCGAGCGTCGTGGGATGCACGTATTCGACATGGCTGGGATCGCAGAGATTGTCGCACAGCAACAGATAGTCTGCGGCCACATGCAGCGCATCGCCGTGCGCGACGCCCCAGCGCGGATCGTAATATTCCGGCAGATCGACGATTTCCGTCTCGTCGGCCCGCCCGGGATCACCCATCCAGACCCACACCAGCCCGAGCCGCTCGGCGACGGGATAGCTGCGCACACGGGCGTTGGGCGGAATCGTCTCCTGACCCGGAACCCGGACACAGCGCCCCGCCGGGTCGAAGACCAGCCCGTGATAGCCGCATTGGACGCAGTCGCCCGTCAGCCGGCCGCGCGACAGCGGCAACAGCCGGTGCGGACAGCGGTCGCGGAGCGCCGCCGCCGCGCCGTCCTCGCGGCGGTAGAGAACCACCGCCTCGCCGAGGACGGTGCGCGGCAGCAGCGCGCGGCCGAGCGCGTGAGACCAGGAGACGGGGTACCAAGCGTCGCGTATATAGGCCACCGGAACGGTCTCCGAGGGATCGGCGTCTCGCGCCGGAGACTACGCGAGGGCGGGGGCCCGGACAAACCCATCGCATTCGGCGCCGCCGCGCTCAGACCGTCCAGAGGTTGACGATCGACAACGCCGCCGTCGCGAACAGCCCGAAGGCCAGGCAGAACCGCGCGTTGGCACTCCAGGCTACGCGCTCGACGGGAACGCCGAACATCGCCGCCGCGGCGACCGTCGAGACCGCGGACAGACCGACCATCGCCGAGAAGCCCCAGCCGATCAGCGCCGCCTCCATCAGGACGAGATCCGCGACCCCCGAGGGACTCTCGACCAACAGCACCAGGAGGGCGGTGATGGTGACGATCTGGTGGACGCCGATCATCGACAGCAGCGTCGTCGCTGCGATGACCCCGCCGATCACGATCGGCGCCGGTGGCATGTTGCGATCGAGCCAATCGGCCGCCTGGAGATCGGCAAGCAGCCCGACCAGCACCCGTCCGAGCATGAAGGCGCAGCTCAGCAGCGTCAGCTCGCCGAGCACCGATCGGGTATCGGCCGCCGTCCGCGCGAGCACCTCGCGCAGCGCGCGCCGCCCGAACGGCAACAGAGCGGCCAAGCAAAGCAGCGGGATGCCGAGCGCCAACGCCTCGTGGGGGGCGAGCGGGGTGAAGCTCGACAGCGCCACGACAGTCGCCGCGGCGATCGTCACCGGCGGCACCAACGGCAGCAGGGGGGCGATGCCGTCCCGGTGCAGCCCGCCACGCAGAGCCCGGCCGAACATCAGCCCCGGAACCGCCAACGCGATGCCGAGCCCCATGACCGCCCAGAGCGGCACGTCGGGCAGATGCTGATAGGTCACCACCATCGCCACCCAGAAGGGCGACCACAGCCCGGCCAGCCCGATCCCGCGCTGCGCGGCCAGCGCGCCGCGAAAGCGCACCGCTTCGGGAGACTTGGGGCCGTATACCGGGGACAGCAGCGCGTGCGCGCCGACGACCAGCACCGCGCCGGTGAGATGGGCGCCGAGCATGGTCGCCCCGTCCCGCCGGCCGGCATCGAGAACGGCGAACCGCTCGCGCGCGCGGATCGTCTCCGGGCGGCGTTCGGCGGTCGTCCGCAGCGCGATCAGGGTTCCGAAAAACGCGACGAAGACGGTCGCCTGTTCCAGCCCGCGATACAGTTCGTGCCAGTCTCCGCGCCATGCCGCCAGCGCCAGCGCCGCGACGCCGAGCCCGGCGATCAACGGTATCGCGCGGCGGCGAAGCACCGTCAGCGAGGCGACGACGAGCACCGCCATCAGCAGCGTCGCCGGCCAGGCGGGCAAATGCCCGGAGAACGGAACGCGGACGAGGGTCAGCAGCCAGACGGCGATGAACAGGGCCTGGAGAATGGAGTCCGCGCTCGCTCGCGCCGGCCCCGCTTTGCCCGTCCGCATCCGGCGCGATGATGCGGCGCGCAATTCCCGACCCAGGAATAACGCATGGCCGCCGGGCGGTCGAAGCCTCCATCGCCGGCGACGGCGACAGCGCGCCCGCCCCTACCCGTCGATCAGGGCTGCGAGACCCTCGCGATAGGTCGGGAAGCGGAGAATCACGCCGAGTTCTTCCTTCATCCGGCGGTTGCTCACCCGGCGGCTCTCGGCGAAGAACCGCCGCGCGGCCTCGGACACGGCCGGGGACCGCCAGGAGACGGGCGCGGGCGGGTCGATGCCGATCAGGCGGGCGGCGTGGGCGACGACCTCCGCCTGGGGCGCGGGCTCGTCGTCGGCAAGGTTGTAGACGGAATCCGCCGAGGGGCGCGCGATCGACGCACGGAGCGCCGCCACGATATCGGCGACGTGAATCCGGCACAGCACATGGCCCGGCTTGACGATACGTTGCGCGGCACCGGCGCGCAGCCGGGCGAGCGGATTGCGGGCCGGCCCGTAGATCCCCGCGAGTCGAAATACCTGAACAGCGAGGCCGTGCCGCGCACCGAGAGCGCGCCACGCCCGCTCTGCGGCGTGGCGCCGCTCGGCCGCCGCAGCGACGGGGGCGGGGGCGTCGGTCTCGTCCACCCAGCCGCCGGCCCGATCGCCATAGACCCCGGTGGTCGACAGATATCCGATCCAGACCGGCGCGGCGTCGGCGATCGCGGCGGCATGATGGCGCAGCACCGGATCGCCCTCGGTGTCCGGCGGAATCGAGGTCAGGAGACAGGTTACCCCGGTCAGAAGCTCATCGAGGCCGTCGGCGGGTCCCCTTCCGTCGAACCGGCAGGCTGAGACTCCGCGCGCGCGCAGCGCGGCCGCGCCGTCCTCGGTCCGCCTGGTCCCGGCGAGGGCGGCGCCCTCGAGCACCGTCGCCAGATGGCCGGCGACGTAACCGAAACCGAAGCAGAGGAGTTTCAGACCGCGCGCCCCGAAGACGGATGGCGTCCCCTAGGGGACTCGAACCCCTGTTTTCGGCGTGAGAGGCCGATGTCCTAGGCCACTAGACGAAGGGGACTCCGTTGCAGCGCACCAGATCTAGCGCGATCGCGGCGGCCGATCAAGCGGTTCAGCGCGCCTCGACGATGGCATGGCTGCCGATCCGCCGGCCGGTCGCGCGGTCGTAGACGAGGACCCGGGTCGCGCCGTCGGCGAGCCGCACTCGGAGCGCGATAAGGCCGTCGTCGAGGGCCGTCTCGATCACGACGGCGCCGGGCGGAACGGCGATCGGCGCCGTCGCCTCGCCGCCATCGGATGCCGGGTCGGAACCGAGTCGGTTCGCGATCGTGACCGCGACCACGATCAGACCGGCGACAATCAGACCGCCCATCGCGATGACGGCAGCCTTGAGCGCCCACATGATCTGTGCTCACTCTCCATCATGGAAACTCGGACCCCGCCTGCCCCGGAAGGCGGCCGCCGCGCGATCGGGATCGCGGACGGCACCGCCGGCGATCGGTTGGACCGCGTGCTGGCCGGGGCGTTGCCCGGGCTCTCCCGCGTGCGGGCGAGGGCGCTGATCGAGACCGGCGAGGTCGCCCTCGCGACCGCCGACCCACCCGGAGCGCGGACGGTAGATCGGCCTTCCTATCGCGTCAAACCGAACCAGGTCTTCCTCGTCTCGATTCCCGCGGCCGCGGACCCCGACCCGGAAGGTCAGACCATCCCGCTCGCGGTCGTCCACGAGGACGACGACCTTGTCGTGCTCGACAAGCCGGCCGGGCTCGTGGTCCATCCGGCCCCCGGAAACCCGGACGGGACGCTGGTCAACGCGCTGATCGCGCATTGCGCGGAGGGCCTCTCCGGCATCGGGGGCGTGCGCCGCCCGGGGATCGTCCATCGCCTGGACAAGCTCACCAGCGGGCTGATGGTCGTCGCCAAGAACGACGATGCCCATCGGGGGCTGGCCGCCCAGTTCAAGGCGCGCAGCATCGAGCGCGCCTACACCGCCCTGGTGTGGGGTCGATCGGGAGCGTCGGGGACGATCGAGGGGAATATCGGACGCAGTCCGCGAAACCGCAAGAAGATGGCCGTACTCGCCGGCGCCGGCCGGCCGGCCCTGACGCATTGGCGGCGCGTCCGGGCGCTGGGATCCGCCGCGACCGTGCTCGAATGCCGCCTGGTCACGGGGAGGACGCACCAGATCCGGGTCCATCTCGCCCATCGCGGGATGCCCGTCATCGGCGACGGCATCTATGGCGGAGGGATGACCGCGGGCAGGCGCGCGCGCCTCGGCGACGGCCTGCGGGCGGCGGCGGATCTGGACAGACAGGCGCTCCACGCCCATCTCCTGGGCTTCGTCCACCCCGGTAGCGGGAGGGCCATGCGGTTCGTTGCGCCGCTCCCGATCGAATTGGAAGAATTGATCGAATTACTGGAGAATATCTAGAACCCCGTTGGTGCCCGTCTGTAAATTCGGTCGCGGGTTCCCTATTTCCATGGGTAGCGGGTCCGCGGCCGCCGGCCGGCCCGGATACGTCTCGCAATGAATGACGGCGAAGCGACCTGTCAGATGAACGCGATCACGACCCTGCCCAGCGTTCCGCGACCCGATCCGCAGAGCAACCTATCGCGGTATCTGCATCAGATCCGCAAATTCCCGATGCTGGAGGCCGACGAGGAATTCGTCCTGGCCAAGCGCTGGCGCGAGCACGGCGACAGCGAAGCGGCGCATCGGCTGGTGACCAGCCATCTGCGTCTGGTGGCGAAGATCGCCTCCGGCTATCGCGGCTACGGCCTGCCCCTGGGGGAGCTGATCTCCGAGGGCAATGTCGGCATGATGCAGGCGGTGAAGCGGTTCGACCCCGACCGGGGCTTCCGTCTGGCCACCTATGCGATGTGGTGGATCCGCGCAGCGATCCAGGAATACGTCCTGCATTCCTGGTCTCTGGTGAA
Source organism: Alphaproteobacteria bacterium (assembly GCA_963422565.1). Taxonomy (GTDB): domain Bacteria; phylum Pseudomonadota; class Alphaproteobacteria; order MPNO01; family MPNO01. The sequence continues at coordinate 849,897 of OY730228.1, forward strand.
GATGGGCACGACCGCCGCCCAGAAAAAACTGTTCTTCAACCTGCGCCGCATCAAGGGCGAGATCCGGGCGTTCGAAGAGGGTGATCTGGCGCCGTCAAACGTCACCGAGATCGCCGACCGCCTCGACGTGACGGAAGACGACGTCATCCAGATGAACCGTCGGATGGCCGTACCCGACAACTCGCTCAACGCCCCAATGCGCGCGGACGGCGAAGGCGAATGGATGGACTGGCTCGTCGACGAATCGGACTCGCAGGAGATCCGTCTCGCCGAAGCCGAGGAATTCGCGCGCCGCCGCGAGCTTCTGGAGGATGCGCTGGGCCGGCTCAACGACCGCGAGAGGCGCATCCTGACCCGGCGCCGGCTCAGCGAGGCGCCGTCCACGCTCGAGGAGCTGAGCGGCGAGTTCGGGGTCTCGCGCGAGCGTATCCGCCAGATCGAGGCGCGGGCGTTCGAGAAGATCCAGAAGGCGGTCCGCGCCGCCGCCATCGAGGCGCGGCTGGAGTCGTAGCGGGCGGCGCTCGGAGGGGCCGCGGATGGCTGCGGGACGGCCCGCTCCGCCGAACGCCCGCTATATCGAGAACGGATCGCGCACCAGAATCGTGTCGTCGCGCTCGGGGCTGGTGGACAGGAGCGCGACCGGCGCCTGGATCAGGTCCTCGACCCGCCGGATATATTTGACCGCCGTCGCCGGGAGGTCTGCCCAGCTTCGCGCGCCGCGCGTGCTCCCCGACCAACCCTCCAGAGTCTCGTAGACCGGCTCGAGCAGCGCCTGGTCATGGCCGGCGGCCGGCATGTAGTCGAGCCGGCCATCCCGGCCCCGATAGGCGGTGCAGACCTTCAGCGCCTCGATGCCGTCGAGCACGTCGAGCTTGGTGAGCGCGATACCGTCGATGCCGCCGAGCGCGACCGCCTGTCGAACCAGCACCGCATCGAACCAGCCGCAGCGCCGCTTGCGGCCCGTCACGGTGCCGAATTCGCGGCCGCGCTCGCCGAGCAGCCTGCCGGTCTCGTTGTCCTGCTCGGTCGGGAAGGGGCCGCTGCCGACGCGGGTCGCGTAGGCCTTGGTGATCCCCAGCACGTAGCCGATCGCCCGCGCGGCGATGCCGCTGCCGGCGGCGGCCTGGCCGGCCAGCGTGTTGGACGAGGTCACGAAGGGATAGGTCCCGTGATCGACGTCCAGCATCGCGCCTTGGGCGCCCTCGAAGAGGATCCGCTTGCCCGCGCGGCGCGCTTGGTCCAGCCGCCGCCATACCGGCACCGCGAAGGGGAGGAGTCGGTGCGCCGCGTCCAACAGCGGATCGAGCACGTCCGCCCTGCGCAGTTCCGGGGCGCCGAGCCCCCGGAACAGCGCATTGTGATGGGCGAGCAGCGCGTCGACGCGCGCGGCGAGACCGCCGCGGTCGGCGAGATCGCAGAGGCGGACTGCCCGCCGTGCGACCTTGTCCTCGTAAGCCGGCCCGATGCCGCGGCCGGTCGTCCCGATGCGCCCGGCGCCGCGCGCCGTCTCGCGCGCGCGGTCGATCAACGGGTGCATCGGCAGGATCAGACACGCGTTGTCGGCGACGCAGAGGGTCTCGGGCGTGACGCGCACCCCCATCCCGGCGACCGTGTCGATCTCCGCGAGCAGCGCCCAGGGATCGATCACGACGCCGTTGCCGATGATGGAGAGCTTGCCCTCGCGGACGATCCCCGAGGGCAGGAGGCTGAGCTTGTAGGTCTTGCCGTCGATGACCAGCGTATGCCCGGCATTGTGACCGCCCTGGAATCTCACCACCACGTCGGCGCGTTCGGCCAGCCAGTCGACGATCTTGCCTTTGCCCTCGTCGCCCCATTGGGCACCGACTACCGCGACATTCGTCATCCGCCCGTCCGTTCAGCCGGCCGCCCGGACGCGGCCCGACCGATATTCATGGCTGCAACCGAGCCGCACGGCCTCCGCCGGGTCCTCGGACAGGCCGGAAAGCGTCGTCCAGCCCTCGGCGCGGAGCGCGCGACCGACCTCCGGCGGGGTACCGACAGGCAGATAGACCCGCGCGCCGGCCGGCGGCTCGGGTAGCGCCCGCAATATCGTATCGACATAGAGAGTTATGCCGGTCGCCGGCTCGGCCTCCGCCGCCGCCCGCGACGCGCCGCCGTCGACGGTGGCGGCATACCGACCGCCGCTGGCGAGCTCGCCGCGTACATCGAGAGGAAAGATCGTGAAACATACCCCGCTATGATATTCGAACCCGCGATTCTCTATCGGATCGATCGAGAGCGGGAGGTCCGGGGCCGCGCGCCTGATCTCGGCGGCGACCTCGGCGAGCCGCGCACGCTCGCGCGCCGGCCCGGGCGGCAGATCGAGCCGGCCGAGAATATCGAGGCAGCGCTCGGCCGGCCCCGCCGCCGCCAGCAGATCGCCGAGCGGCCCCGCGGCCGGCCCCGCCAGCGCGTCGATGGAGGCGGCGTCCTTGTGATCGAGCGCCTCGCGCAAGCCCGGGGCGTCGGCGAGCCCGATCCCGGCGGCGGCGCAGAGCAGCGGCACCAGAGGCGGCACGGTCAGGTCGACATTGATCTCGTCGACACCGATCCCGTCGAGCGCCTCGGCCGCCAGCAGAATAAGCTCCGCATCGGCGCGCACAAAGTCCGAGCCGATGAGTTCCATGCCGACCTGCGCGAACTGGCGCTCCGGGCGGAGCTGGGTGCCGGTCACCCGCAGAACCTCGCCAGCATAGCACAGCCTGAGCGGCCGCGGCGCTTCGGCCAGGCGCGTGGCGGCGATTCGCGCGATCTGCGGCGTGATGTCGGCGCGGAAGCCCATCATCCGCTGGGACTGGGGATCCATCAGCCGGAAGGTCTCGGAAGCCATCGCCGCGCCGGCCCCGCTCAGGAGGCTGTCTTCGAACTCGACCAGCGGCGGCTTGATGCGCTCGTAACCGCAGGCCACGAACTGCGCCATGAGGCCCTCGACGACATCTGTCTCATGGGCCGCGTAGGGCGGCAGGATGTCCCGGAGCCCGGTGGGCAGCAGCGCCTTGCGATCGAGACGGGTCATCGTTTCAGAAGCTGAGGGCGCGCGCCTGGACGACGCCGGGAATCGATCGAACGCCGGCCAGCACCGCGGCGGAGATCTTGCCGTCCACGGCGAGGAGCGCGATCGCGTCGCCGCCGGGGCCGGACCGGCCCAGATGGAAGGTCGCGATGTTGACTCCGGCCCCGGCGAGGGTCGAGCCCAGACGGCCGATATAGCCCGGCTCGTCGCGGTTGACCGTGAAAAGCATCTGCGCGCCGAGCGCCGCCTCGAGCGGAATCCCGTTCACCTCGACGATGCGCGGCTTGTCCGCGGCGAACAGCGTCCCCGACACCGAACGCGTGCGGCGTTCGGTCGTCACCGAGAGACGGATCAGCGTCTGATAGTCGGCGCGCCGGTCGTGCTTCGTCTCCGTGATCTGGATGTTGCGTTCACGCGCAAGGATCGGCGCGTTGACGATATTGACGGACTCCATGACCGGCGACAGCAGACCGTGCAGCAGCGAAGCGGTCAGCGGCCGGTAGTTGAGCGCCGCCGCCGCGCCCTCATATTCGACGACGACGGCCCGGATGCTGGTCTCCGCGACCTGGCCGGCGAAGCTGCCGATCTGGTGGGCGAGCACGATATAGGGCCGGAGCCGCGCCGCCTCCTCGCCGCTGACCGAGGGCGTGTTGACGGCGTTCGCAACGGCGCCGTCGAGGAGATAGTCCGACATCTGTTCGGCGATCTGGATCGCGACCTTCTCCTGCGCCTCGATCGTCGACGCGCCGAGATGGGGCGTCGCGATGACCCCGTCGACTCCGAACAGGGGATAAGCGCCGGGCGGCTCGGCCGGATAGACGTCGACGGCGATGCCGGCGATACGGCCGCTCTCCCGCCCCGAGCGCAGCGCCTCCGCATCGACGAGCTCGCCGCGCGCGCAGTTGACGAGCAGAACGCCGGACTTCATCGCGGCGATCGCTTCGGCATCGATCAGACCGCGGGTCTCGCGGGTCAGCGGGGCGTGAAGACTCACCACGTCGGCCCGCGACAGCAGGGCGGCGAAGTCCACCTTTTCGACGCCCAGGATCCGCACGCGTTCCGGTGTCAGATAGGGATCGTACACGATCACCTTCATGCCGAGGCCGCGCGCCCGGTCGGCGACGATCGCGCCGACATTGCCGCAGCCGACGACGCCGAACACCTTGCCGGCGAGCTCCATGCCGACGAAGCGTGCGCGCTCCCACCCGCCGGACTGGGTCGATCTGTCGGCCGCGGGGATCTGGCGCGCCAGGGCGAGGGTCAGGGCGATCGCGTGCTCGGCGGTGGTCACGGCGTTCCCGAACGGGGTGTTCATCACCACGACGCCGCGGGAAGAGGCCGCCGCGACATCGATATTGTCGACGCCGATTCCGGCGCGGCCGATCACCTTGAGGCGGTGGGCCGCAGCCAGGACGGCCTCGGTGACCCGGGTCGCCGAGCGCACCGCCAGACCGTCATAACTGCCGATCCGGCCGAGGAGCGCGTCGCGCCCGATCCCGACTCGGACATCGACGTCGATGCCCCGGCTCTCGAATATATCGACGGCCTGCCGGCTGAGATTGTCTGAAATCAGGACACGCGCCATATCGATTCCGCCCGCGATCACGCCGCCGGGGCCGCGTTCTCCTTGACCGCCTCGTAGGCCCAGTCGAGCCACGGAAACAGAGCCTCGAGATCCGCCCGTTCGACGGTGGGGCCCGCCCAGATCCGAAGCCCCGGCGGGGCCGAACGATAGGCGTTGATGTCATAGGCGACCGCCTCGTCTTCCAACAGCGCCGCGATCCGGCGCCCGACCGCGGCCCGCTCGTCGCTGCCGAGGGCGGCGAACCACGGATCGACGATCTTCAGACAGACCGATGTCGGCGACCGACTATGCGCATCGGTGGCCAGGAAATCGATCCAGCCCGTCCGCGCGACCCAGCCTTCGATCGCTTGCATATTGGCCGCCGTCCGCCGGAAGAGGGTCTCGATGCCGCCGATATCCTCGGCCCAACGAAGCCCGTCCAGCGCATCCGCGACGCACAGCATGGACGGCGTGTTGATCGTGGCGCCTTCGAACAGCATTTCGGTCAACCGCCCGCCCGAAGTCAGTCGGAAAATCTTGGGAAGCGGCCGGGGCGGCGCGTAGGATTCGAGGCGGGCGACGGCGCGCGGGGACAGCACGAGCATTCCGTGCGCGGCCTCTCCGCCCATCGCTTTCTGCCAGGACCATGTGGTCGCGTCGAGCCGGTCCCACGGCAGATCGAGAGCGAAGACCGCGGACGTCGCATCGCAGATGGTCAACCCGCCGCGGTCCTCCGGAATCCAGGCCCCGTCGGGAACGCGCACGCCCGACGTCGTCCCGTTCCATGCGAAGACCACGTCGCGATCGAACGCGACCGCCGACAGATCTGGGAGCGACCCGTATGCCGCGTCCAGGACCCGGACGTCGCCCAGCCGCAACTGCGCAACGACGTCATCGGCCCAACCCGCGCCGAAGCTCTCCCAGACCAGCATGTCCACGCCGCGCGGCCCGAGAAGCGACCAGAGCGCCATCTCGACGGCGCCGGTATCCGAGGCGGGCACGATGCCGATCCGGTGCGAATCCGGGATGCGGAGCAGCGCCCGGCTGCGGTCGATCACCTCCTTGAGCAGCGCCCGGCCCGGCCCCGACCTGTGCGACCGGCCGACGAGCGCGCCGGCGAGCACCCCCGGCGACCACCCCGGCCGCTTGGCGCACGGTCCGGAAGAAAAGCAAGGATTTCGCGGCCGAACGCTCGGCACCGCCGATCGAACCATGACGCCCTGTCCCTGTTCGAGAACGGGCGGACGTCCCAGGATCCAGAGCCGGGCGCCGCACCCCGAGGTCCGGTGTCGCGGCAAACTAGAAACCGGACGATGGGGCGTCAATCCGCCGTCCTTGTTCAGGGGACATGAAACGACGCGGCCTCGACCGTGCCCGACCGGTTTGGTAGCATCGCCGCGTTCGCGGCACCTGAATTGGCGCTGTTCGAACGAGAGGGAACGGCAATGGAGGGACTCATGAACCAGTTCGAATGGACGCGGCGCCACTTCGTCTACTTGGCTTCGGCCGCCGCCGCGGCCGCGGCGATCGGCCGCATGCCGCGGGCCGCCGCCGCCGAGGGCGAACCGCTCCGCCTTTGGGCCAACCCCGGCGTCCATAAGGTCGGCGCCAAGGACTGGAGCGCGATGGAAGCCCAGGGCGGCCTCCACATCGCCGCGACCGCGAAGAGCGCGCGCGCCGACGAGGCCATCCAGAAGATGGTCGTGGGCGACGGCAACAAGCTGTTCGACGCGGCCACCGACAACGGCGGCGGGATGGAGGACGCGCTCGCCTCGCAAGGGGCGATCGTACCGCTCGACACCAGCCGGATTCCCAACTGGAAAAACATCCTTCCGGCCTATAACGAAGGCGGTGCCGCCGCGAATACGCTGCGCTACAGGGGCGAGGTGTATGCGACACCGATCATCGCGAACGCCGACTCGCTGGCCTACGACTACAAGGTGCTGGGATTTCACCCGGATAGCTGGGGCGTCCTTTTCGACTCCCAGTTCAAGGGACGCGTCGCCCTGCAGAACGATTTCGGGCCGACCTTGACCAATATGGCGATCTATCTGAAGGAAAGCGGCAAGGTCGAGATCGGCAACCCGTCGGACATGACCCCCGACGAGGTGAAGGCCGTCTGCCAGTTCCTCATCGACTGGAAAAAGAAGGGGCAGTTCAGGACCTTCTGGGACGGGTTCCAGAACGGCGTCGGGATCCTCGCCAGCGGCGAGGTGTTGATGTCGTCCTGCTGGGAGCCGATCCAGATCATCGCCAACCGCAAGACCGGCGACAAGGCGGATATCCGCTACGGCACGATGAAAGAAGGCCACCAGACCTGGAACAATATGGTCATGCTGACCAAGGGCGGACGCGCGCGCGGGATGGACGACGCCTATTACAAGCTCGCCAACGTCTATCTCTCGACCTGGTTCGGCGCGCGGACGCTGGCCGATCTCGGCTATGCGCCGCAGATGCAGGGTGTCGACGAATACATCAAGGCCCATCCCGACGACTTCCTGCCCGAGAAGCAACGCGAGATTCTGCACACGCTCAAGACCAAGAACGATCGCTACGCAGTCAAGGGAAACTCCTGGCAGAACGTGTTTCCCAAGCATATCAGAGCCTATCAGGACTGGTGGGCGCGGCTGCAGGCCGCCTGACCGCTCGTGCGCTCCGCTGCCGTGGACAGAGCGCAGCCGTCGAGGGGGGTGGGGAGCATCCCGCCCCCCCCTACCCGGTGGCGGCGGCTGGTCGGGCAGGACGGCATTCAGAAATGGCTGTTCTATGTTCCCGTCGTCTTTTTTGTTCTGTTCTTTGCGCTGCCCGTCGCGTTGACGCTGGTATGGAGCGTCTTCGAGCGTACCCAGTTCTGGATGGAGCCGGGCTTCACTCTGTTCGCCTACGAAAACTTCTTCACCTCGGCGCGGGCCGAAAATTACCTCTTCTCGATGCTGCACGCCGCCGCCGCGGTGACGATCTCCTTCGCCATCGGCTTCCCGATCGCGGTCTTCGTCCGCCGCCGCGTTGCGAAATCGGCGCAGCACCGTGTCGTGCTTCTGTTCATCCTGCCGTTCATGATTTCGGAGCTGGTTCGTGTCTTCGCCATGCGGCCGATCCTCGGGCGCAACGGCCTAGTCAACTCCGTTCTCATCGAGATCGGCATCATTTCCGAACCGATCACCGCCATCCTCTTCTCGCCGTTGGGCGTCATCATCGGCGACGTGATGTCCTTCCTGCCGTTCATGGTCTTCGCCGGCTTCCTGGCCATGGAGGCGGTCCAGAACTACATCTTCGAAGTCAGCGACGACCTCGGCGCAAGACCGGTGCGGCTTTTCGTCAACATAATCATACCCCTCGCCGCGCCGGGGATTTTTGCGGGCTGCGTGTTCATCTTCGTCAATTCGATGGGCGTCGCCCTGGTGCCGACCATTCTCGGCGGACCGGGCGCGGTCAATGCCGGGCTGATCGCCAATCAGGCCATCGTCGCGCTCGACTTTCCGCTCGCAATGGCCGTAAGCACGATCATGATCGTGACGCTCGTTCTGCTGCTCTATATCGGCCACCGGCTGTTCGACCTTACCAAGGTCCTGGAACCCATAAGCTGAACCGGCGATGCGCGACGACTTCACCGCTCCCTGGACCAATTGGCTGAAATGGGGCTATCTGTTCGCTGTCGTTGCCGCGCTGATGCTTCCGGTCTTCTACGTCATCTACATCTCCTTCAACGAATATGGCTTCGGCGCGCGCATATACGAGTTCACCTTCGACTGGTACCGGGTCGTTCTGGGCGACAAGCTGCTCGTCGCGTCACTGGAATGGACGGGCTATCTCGCCGTCACGGCCGTGGCATCGACCATCCCCATGGCCCTGCTGTCGGCGAAGTTCTACAGACGCACCGATCACAAGGTCGCGTTCGTCGCGCTGATGATGTCCCCTCTCTTCGTTCCGGCCGACATCATGGGGTCCTGCCTCTTGGTCTTTTTCAAGAACCTGGCGGGCGGTTTCGCCTTTCTCGACGACGCGTTGGGCGTCGACTGGTTCTCCGGTTGGTTCGATCTCGGCTTCCTGACGGCCCTGATCGGCCAGATCATCTACACCCACCCCTACGCCTTCGTCGTCATCCTGATCACGATGTCGCGCTATCGCATGCAGCAGACGGAGGCCGCGCGCGCTTGCGGCGCGACCGCCTGGCAGGCGTTCTGGCAGGTCGAGTTCCCGCAGATTCGGGTCGGCATCTTCAGCGCCTGCGCCTTCGTCACGATCCTCTCCTTCAACGAGACCGTGCGCACGGCGCTGACAAAGGGAGGGTTCGACACCTTTTCGAACGTCCTGGTCGCCCAGATGCTCAATATCGGCATGTCGGAGGAGTCCTACGCGATGGCCGGGATCATGAGCATCGTCTCCATGTTCGTGATCGGCTCCGTTCTTCTCTATACGCTGCTCAGGAGCGAACGCCTCGAACGCAAGGCTCGCGCGATGAGCCAGCCCGACATGTCGCGCTGACCCGCCGCGCCAAGACAGAAAGCGAGCCACCGAGACCGATGGAAAAGCCGCGCGACATTGCCGTAGAAGTCGTCGATCTGGGCAAGAGCTACGGCGCGGTCAGGGCGCTGAAATCGATCGGCTTCTCGATCGAGAGCGGTCGCTACTGCGCGTTGCTGGGACCAAGCGGCGGCGGCAAGACAACCCTGCTGCGTCTGATCGGCGGCTTTATCAGACCCGACTCCGGGCGGGTCCTGCTGCATGGGCACGACGTGAGCCATCTGCCGCCCAACCAGCGCCCGACATCCATGGTCTTCCAGAACTACGCCCTGTTCCCCCATATGACCGTCGCGCGCAACGTGGCATACGGCCTGCGGCTGCTGCGCCTTCCGACACGCGAGATCAGGGAGCGGGTCGACGAGATGCTCGCCATGGTCGGACTCGCGGACTACGACGCGCGCATGCCGCACGAGCTGTCCGGCGGCCAGCAGCAGCGCGTCCAGCTCGCTCGGTCGCTCGTGCTCGGCCGCGACATTCTTTTGCTCGACGAGCCCCTCGCATCGCTCGACGCCAAGCTCCGCAAGGACATGTGCCTCGAGCTCAAGCGCCTCCAGGAAAAGGTGGGAATCACCTTCATCCACGTCACGCATAATCAGGAAGAAGCGCTCACGGTCGCCGACCATATCGCGATTATCGCCGACGGAGACCTCGTCGAGCAGGGCACGGCAAAAGAAGTCTACGAGACGCCGGAAAAGCGGTTTACCGCCGGATTCGTGGGCGAAAACAATGTCTTCGACGGTATCGTCTCCGATGCCGTCGCGGCCTCCCCGGGCATGACGGTCGTCGAAGTCGATTTCGCGCGGCTGGAGGTCGGTTCACGGAGCGCGTCGCCCGTCCCCGGCGATGCCGTTGCGATCTCGGTGCGCTCCGAGCTCCTGGACATTTTCCCGCCGGACCGGCCGGCGCGGGAGGGCTGGCAACTTTTCCCCGCGACCTATCTCGACGCCGTTTATCTGGGCTGGACGATTTCGCATATCGTCCGGCTCGGAAACGGGACCGAGATCGTCGTCCGGACGATGGCGGACCGACGGGACAATGACGGCTACGAATCCGGACAGGCGGTGAATATCGGCTGGCCGTCCGCGCGCGCATGTCTCCACCTGTCCTGAGAGGCCGGACCGGAGTAGCCGATGCAACCCGTCGCGTCGCGTTGATGGCGCCCGGCCGGACGCCTATACTGCCGTCGTCGCTCCACCGCATCGGTTGCTCGACATGCGGCTTCACCGTCCGATCCGGATGCCGGATGTCGCGGCCGCCCGCGGGTTCCGATCGGATCCGAGGCCAGCCGACAGAATGACGACGACCGGGGACGCGATTGCCCGACGGCTCGGCGGCCTCCCGACGGCAACGCGTCACGAAACCGCCGGAAAGATCGGCCTGTCCCAGGCGGGCGTTCCCGGTTTTTCGCCAGCGGGGTAGACTTGGGATGGGACGGACGATCTCGGAAAAGATTCTTTCCCGCGTCGTGGGCCGCGATGTCCGGGCTGGAGACATCGTCTATCCCGAGCCCGAGCTCGTGACCGTGCATGACTGGTACGCGGTCAACGTCGATGCCGCGCTGCGGGAGTTTGGCGTCGAGCGTCTCTTCGATCCCGACCGCGTGCTCGTCTGCACCGACCACGAGCCGGTCGCCGTCAGCCACGAGGCGGCGGCCCGCCAGAAGAAGGTCCGGGAGATCGTCGGAAAATACGGCATTACCCATTTCTTCGATGCCGGGCGGGGCGGCCACGGCCATGTTTTCCCGATCGAGCGCGGTTTCGTGAGGCCGGGCATGTTCGTCGAGGCCTATGACGTGCATGTGACCAATTTCGGCGCGGTCGGCGCGCTCGGAATCCCGCTGGTCGTCGAGATTTCCGAGGTGCTCGCCTGCGGCTCGGTCTGGCTGCGCGCACCCGAGACCGTTCGCATAAACCTGACCGGCGCACTCGCGCCCGGCACCGAAATTCGCGATGTCGCGCAGAAGCTGATCGCGGATCTCGGGGCGGAACGGGTGGACTACGCGGTCGTTGAATATGGCGGCCCGGGTCTCGCTTCGGTCGATCTCGCGGGACGGCACACGCTGTGCAACACGCCGATCGATATCGGGGCCAAGTCGGCCCTGATCGAGCCGGACCGGCAGACGTTCGACTATCTGGCGCCGCGGGTGAACCGGTCGCTCGCGCCGGTCGCGAGCGACCCGACCGCCGCGTTTCGCGAAGTTCTCGACTACGACCTCGACGTGATCGAACCGCAGGTGGCGGTGCCGCCGAGACCGGATTGCGTGGTCCCGATCTCCGAAGTCGCCGGGCGGGCGGTCGACCATGCGTTCATCGGCTCCTGCGCGGCGGCCAATCTCGCCGACCTGCGCAGCGCGGCCGATATTCTGAGAGGGCGCGGAGTCCATCCCACGGTCCGCCTGTTCGTCACGCCGGGTACGCAGGAGGTGATGGCGGCCGCCGAGACGGAGGGCCTGCTCCGGGCGTTCGCGGAGGCCGGGGCGATGCTCACGGCGCCGGGCTGCGGCCCGTGCGCGGGCGGGCGCATCGGCGGGCTCGCCGACGGCGAGGTATCCATCAACACCGGCACGCGAAACGACTACGGACGCCTCGGCTCCTCCGATTCGGAGATCTATCTTGCGAGCCCTGCCAGCGTCGCGGCCTCGGCCGTGACAGGCCGCATCACCGACCCGCGAACCCTTCTCTCATAGGCGGCCGGGCGGATGGACCCCTCGGGCACGAGCATGGTCTGGGTTCTCGAAGGCCGGTGCTGGAAGTTCGGCGACGATCTCGGCATCGACGGCGACGTGATGCCGCTGCGCTTCGCGCTGACGCGGGAGACGGATCCGAACGTGCTCCGCGAGCATCTGATGGAAGGGATCGATCCCGCGTTCGCCGGGAAGATATCGCCAGGCGACATCATCGTCGCCGGAAAGCGCTTCGGCCAGGGCAACCCCCATATCCAGGGCTTCCTGGGGATCCGGGGCCACGGGCTCGGCTTGGTGGCGGAATCGATTCCGCGAGGAAGCTTCCGCAACGCCATCAACGCCGGCGTCCCGTTTCTGACCGGCTGCGCCGGCGTCACCCGGGATGCGGAGACCGGCGACAGGCTGAGCGTCGATTTCCGCAACGGCGCGTTCAGGAACCTGTCGCGCGGCATCCTGCGCCGTTTCGCGCCGCTGGACCCTCGATTGCTCGCGATCATCGAAGCCGGCGGCTGGCGCGCCAACGTGGAGAAGCGGCTGGCCCGACTGCGGACGGACAGGGCGCGCCGAAGCCCGGCAGGGTAGGCCAGCCCCAGCGCCGGAAGACCAAAGAGGCACGGGACACGACGATGTCACGGATACGCCCGGCGGCGAGAACCGCTCCCGGAGGAATCGGGTCGAAGATTTGCCTCCGTGAGAGGAGGCCTCTTCGCCGAAGAGGGGCCGGAACGGTCTGGAATGTTTTGCCCGGCCCCCGCACCGGATTTTGCGGCGGCGAGGAGGCCGGTCCTGTCGGCCTGCCGACGGGGCGCGGTTTCCGACGCGGTCGCAGGCGAGTCGGGAAGATGCGCGAATCGCCCTCGGCCTCTCGGGATTGCCGATGAGCGGCTCCGACTCGGGCTACCGGATCGGCGTGGACGTGGGCGGCACGTTTACCGACATCGTCCTCTTCGGTCATCCGGCCGGCGATGTGTCCGTGGCCAAGGTCCTCAACCTCCATCCGGACCGTGCGGAGACCGTGGCCGAGGGGATCGCCCGCCTGCTCGAGCGGACCGGTATTCGCCCCGATCGGCTGGAGGCCATCGGCCACGGAACGACAATCGCCACCAACGCAGTGATCGAGCGCAAGGGCGCCAAAACGGCGCTCATCACCAACGATGGCTTCCGGGACGTCCTCGAGATCGGCCGGTTCGCCCGCCCGGAACGGCTGATCTACCGGATCCACGAGGACAAGCCCGCGCCTCTCGTCCCGCGCCATCTGCGTCTCGGGGTCGCCTGCCGTATCGACCGGAACGGCGAGATCGTCACCGAGCTCGACGAGAGCGGGCTCGAACGGGCCATTGCCGAAATCTCCCGGGAAGCGGTCGAGAGCGTCGCCGTCTGCTTCCTGTTCTCGTTCCTGAACCCGGTTCACGAGGAACGCGCGCGCTCGCGGCTGGGCAATGCCCTGCCGGAGATCGAAATCATCCTGTCGAGCGACATCCTGCGCGAGTTCCGCGAATTTCCGCGCAGCGCGACCACGGTATTCGCAGCCTATGTCGCACCCGTTCTGCGCAGCTATATCGCGAGCCTTGTCGAACGAATATCGCGCCTCGGCACGCGCTGCCCCGTCCATGTCTTCCAGTCCAACGGGGGCGTCGCCCGGCCCGAGGTCGTGATGCGGAATCCTGCGCTCACCCTGTTGTCGGGACCGGCGGGCGCCGTCGCGGGCGCCGTTCGGCTCTGCGACCAGATCGGACGACGCGACCTCGTGACGATGGATATGGGCGGAACGTCGCTCGACGTCTCGCTGATCTGCGACGCGGCCGCGGAAGTCACGACCACCCGCGAGATCGACATGTTCCCGGTCGCGCTGCCGATGCTCGACATCCGGACGATCGGCGCGGGCGGCGGCAGCGTCGTTCGGGTCGACGAGGTCGGACGGCTGAAGATCGGGCCCGACAGCGTTGGCGCGGTACCGGGCCCCGCCTGCTACGCGCTCGGTGGCGACCGGGCGACATTGACCGACACCAACCTGCTGATGGGTCTTCTCGATCCGGAGACGTTCGCCGACGGCGCGATTCGCCTCGACCGGGGGCGCGCCGAGGAAGCGGTGTCCGGTCGGATCGCGGCCCCCCTCTCGGTCGATGTCGAGACCGCCGCGGCCGGTGTGTACGGGGTGGCGACCAACCAGATCGCCGAAGCGATCGGGGCGATGGCGATCGAACGCGGCCTGGACCTGAGGGATTTCGCGCTCGTCGCCTTCGGCGGCGGCGGGCCTCTGCATGCGGCGGCCGTCGCGCGACAGCTGGGCATTCTTCGGGTCGTCGTTCCACGACATCCCGGGCTGTTCTCGGCGCGCGGCATCGCCGCGGCGGATTTCAGCCACGACTACGTCCAGTCGATCGTTCGGCCGCTCGCGGATATCTCGATGGCCGAGATCCTGTCGGCGATCGCCGGCCTCGCCGAGCGCGCCGCCGCCGACCTGGATGCGGAGCGCATCGGCGAAGAACGGCGCGCGCTGCGCCCGGCGCTCGATCTCCGATATGTCGGCCAAGCGACCGAGATCGCCGTGCCGCTCGGGGACGGTATCGGGCCGTCGACCGTCACCCTCGCGGAGATCGCCGAACGGTTTCACCGCCGCCACGCCCGCCTCTACAGCTATATGGTGCCGGACGAGCCGATCGAGCTGGTCAACGCGCGCCTCCGCGCCGTCGGTCGTGTCGACAAGCCACTCCCGCACCGCCCCATGGAAGCGGGACCGACGCCAGAGGCCGTCGGCGAGCGGAACGTCAGGCTGCCCGGCGCGGACCGGGCGCGGCCCGTACCCGTCTACCGCCGTGACCGGCTCGCCCGCGGGGCGGGTCCGGCGGGACCCGCGATCGTCGAGGAATCGTCTTCCTCGACCCTCGTCCTGCCGGAGATGGAGACATCGGTGGACCGCTACGGAAACTTCGTCGTCACGCTTTCTCCGGAAGGGCGGCCGCCATGAGCGTCGATGCCTTCTCGCTGGCCGCGATCCACGGCTCGCTCGTCGCCGCCGCGCGCGACATGAAGATCATGACCATGCGCACCGCCTACACCCAGCTCTGGAAGGAGCAGGGCGACCTCTCCTGCTGCATCATGGACCGCCGCGGCGATATCATCGCGCAGGATCCCAACGGATTTCCGATCCACGTCACCACCATGCCGATGCAATTGCAGGGCGCCGTCTCCGCCATCGGCCGCGACGGGCTGGCGCCCGGCGACGTGCTGGCGACCAACGACCCCTTCATCGGCGGAACGCATCTGCCGGACGTGCTGATCGCGCGTCCGCTGTTCCATCGCGGCGAGCTCTTCGCCTTCGCGTGCAACCGCGGCCACTGGGCGGATATCGGCGGGATGGGCCCGGGCAGCTACTCGCCGGCAACCTCGGACATCCAGCAGGAGGGGATACTGATCCCGCCCGTGAAGCTGTTCGAGGCCGGGCGCCCGAATGGCGGGGTGCTAGAGGTCATCATGGGGAACGTACGCAACCGATCGGTGGGACTCGGGGACTTGCGCGCGCAATACGCTTCCTGCGAGGCAGCCGAACGCCGCCTCGCGGCGCTCCTGGACCGCTACGGCTTCGACGCCTTGACGGCGGCGATGCAGGAGATCGTCGCGCGCGGCGAGGAGATGACTCGGGCGCGGATCGCCCGGTTTTCCGACGGGACCTATCGCGCCCGCGACTGTCTGGACGGCGACGGCCGGTCGCCCGAAAAGACATGGATCGACGTCAGGATCGAGATCCGGGGAAGCGATATCCTCGCGGATCTGACCGGCAGCAGCGATCAGTCCTCGGGCGGCATGAACTGCTCCCACTCCGCTGCCGCGTCCGCGGTGCAATATGCCATCAAGTCGATCGCCGATCCGGAGAACCCGCCCAACGCCGGCAGCTATCGGCCCATCGCGACGAAGACCCGACCCGGCTCGCTGGTCGATGCGCGAAGACCGGCATCAATGGTCGGGTTCGGGGAGGTCTGCTACCGGGTTCTGGACGCCACCATGGCGGCGATCTCGAGCGCGGTGGGGGACCGCGCGATCGCCAGCGGCTCGGGTTCCACGGGCACGGCGGTGATCGCCGGCCGCCGGGGAGAGGCGCGCGGCGATCCGTATTTCACGACCCTCGAACTCTCCTCGGGCGCCTACGGCGCGCGCGCGACCCGGGACGGGATCAACGCGATCCGATATGGCCCCGGCAATGCCGGCCATATCCCGATCGAGGCCGACGAGCTCGCCAACCCCCTCTTCTTCGAGGCCTACGAGATCGTCCCCGATACCGGCGGAGCCGGGCGATACCGCGGCGGCAACGGATTCGTGCGCGCGTTCCGAATCCTGGGCGACGGGGCGCAGATCTGTCTCTGCGCCGACCGCGATGCGACGCCGCCACCCGGACTCTTCGGCGGCCGGCCGGGCGCGACGGCTCGCTATGTCCTCGATCCCGGCACGGACCGCGAACGTTCGCTGCCGAGCAAGACGCCCTATATCGACCTGGAGCGGGGCACGCTCGTTCATCTGCAATCGGCCGGCGGCGGCGGTTTCGGCGATCCGCGGACGCGCGACCCGGGGTCGATTGCGAGCGATCTGAGGAACGGCTATATCACCGAGCAGGAAGCCGAGAGCGCGTATGGGCGGCGCCCCGAGTCCCGGCATCGCGCAGCGGGACGTCATCATCCTTCCGGGCGGCGGAACGGGTTGGAGTAACCGTCATGGCGTATGTCACCTCCGACGACGGCGTGAGGCTCTACTACGAGGAGGCGGGCAGCGGCGTTCCGATCGTCTTCGCCCATGAGTTCGGCGGCGACTATCGGTCCTGGGAGCCCCAGCTCCGCCATTTCTCGCGCAGCCACCGATGCATCGCCTTCAACGCCCGCGGCTATCCGCCCTCCCACGTGCCGGCGGACCCGAAGCGCTACGGTCAGGATCGCGCGAGGGAGGACATGCTCACGGTCCTCGACGGGCTCGGCATCGCGCGCGCCCATATTCACGGGCTGTCGATGGGCGGTTTCGCGGCCCTCCATTTCGGCATGGAATATCCCCAGCGCTGCCTCTCTCTCGTCGTCGCCGGCTGCGGTTACGGGGCGGGGCCGGATGTGCGCGAGCAATTCCTGCAGGAGACTTCAGCGGTCGCCGGCCGGATCGAAAGCGAGACGATGGAGAAGTTCGGCCGGGTCTACTCCCTGGGACCCACCCGGGTGCAGTATCGGAACAAGGACCCGCGCGGCTGGCAGGAGTTCGAGAACCAGCTCTGCGAGCATTCCAGCCTGGGTTCCGCCAATACCATGCGCGGCGTGCAAGGACGGCGGCCGTCGCTGTTCGATCTCGAGGATCGAATACGCGCGATCGACCTACCGGTGCTGATCGTCAACGGCGACGAGGACGATCCCTGCCTAGACGCGGGGTTGTTCCTGAAGCGATCCATGGTCTCCTCGGCGCTCGTCCTGTTACCGCGAACCGGCCATCTCTGCAATCTGGAGGAACCCGCCCTGTACAATCAGGTCTGCGGCGACTTTATGCACCTCGTCGAGGCGAACCGCTGGGAGGCGCGCGATCCCCGCTCGATGACCTCGGCGATCATCACCACCAAAGAGCAATAGCCGGTCGCGGGCAGGGCGCGTCTTCGAAGGGGCGGAGATGAGTCGGATCGGGGAGATCAACCGGGAAGCGATGACGCCGGCGCAGCGCCGGGTCCATGACGAGATCGCCGCCGGGCCGCGCGGCGGGGTGCGGGGTCCCTTTCCCGCCCTGCTGGGAAGCCCCGGGCTCTGCGACCCGGTACAGAAGGCGGGCGCCTATCTCCGTTACGAGAGCGGCGTTCCCGCACGGCTCAGGGAGCTCGCCATACTCTGCGTGGTCCGATACTGGGGCGCGGCGCCGGAGTGGTTGGCGCACGCGCCTCTCGCCGCAGCCGAAGGGCTCGCCGGCCAGGCGATCGACGCGCTGCGGCGCGGGGTCGCGCCCCGCTTCGCCGAGGAGGCGGAGCGGACCGTTCACGCGTTCTGCCGGGAGACGCTGACCGCCAAGAGAGTCTCCGCCCCGACGTTCGAAGCCGCGCGCGCCCTGCTCGGCGAGGAAGGGCTGGTCGACCTCATCGGGTTGATCGGCTATTACAGCCTCGTCTCCTTCGCCCTCAACGGCTTCGAGATCGCGCCGCCCGACGGCGAGAGCCCGTGGGACGAGATATGCCTCCCGGCCGAGACACAGGAAGAGGATCAGCCCGGATGACCGATCTTTCCCAGTTCCCGATCACCAGACGCTGGCCGGCCCGCCACCCCGACCGCATCCAGCTCTACTCGCTGCCGACGCCCAACGGGGTGAAGGTCTCGATCGCGCTCGAGGAGATGGCGCTCCCCTACGAGGCGCATCTCGTCTCCTTCGCGACCGACGATCAGATGACGCCCGAGTTCCTGTCGCTCAACCCCAACAACAAGATTCCCGCCATCATCGACCCGGACGGCCCCGGCGGTGCGCCGCTGCCGCTGTTCGAGAGCGGCGCGATCCTGCTCTATCTCGCCGACAAGACCGGCCGGCTGGTCCCCGCCGATCCGGCCGGGCGGCAGACCTGCATCCAGTGGCTGATGTTCCAGATGGGCGGCATCGGACCGATGTTCGGCCAGTTCGGCCATTTCTTCAAATTCGCCGCGGACAGGACCGCCGACAGCTATGCGGTGGACCGCTATCGCGGCGAGACCCGACGGCTGCTCGGCGTCCTCGAAGGCCGGCTCGAGGGCAGGCCCTATCTGCTGGGCGCGGACTACTCCATCGCCGACATCGCGACCTTCCCCTGGGTCCGCACCCTCGGCGGCTTCTACGAGGCGGCCGAGGCGCTCGAACTCGACCGGTATCCCAATGTCGCCGCCCATCTCGCGCGCTGCCTCGCGCGCCCGGCGGTCCAGAGGGGGCTCGACCAGCCGCCCCGCGGCTGAGAACCCGACCCGAAACTCGCGAGCGGTGGGGTAACGGGCGGAAACTCCCACGGCCTCGGGGAGCGCCGGGCCGCGCGTATACGGCCCCCGAGCGGTCTCGTCCCAGCCATGTTCAGCCCCCGCACCCGGCTTCACGGCCCCGGAGACCGGGACATGCCGAGACGGCGGCGGGGAGTACGGGGTCCGCCCGCCTATGCTTCGTCGACGACCGGGTTGGCGAGGACGCCAATGCCCGAGACCTCGACCTCTACGACATCGCCGGGAGACAGCCAACGCGGCGGGTCGAACCGCGCGCCCGCGCCGAGAGGGGTCCCGGTCGAGATGACGTCGCCCCGTTTGAGCGTCGTCCAGGTCGAGACATAGCCGATCAGATATGAGAAATCGAAGATCAGATTGGCGGTTACGTCGTCCTGCCGGGTCTCTCCGTTGACCCGGCACCGCACCCGCAGATCGTCGAAGCCGTCGGGGAATTCGTCCGCGGTCACCATCCAGGGGCCGACCGACCCGCAGCGGTCGAAGTTCTTGCCCTGGGTAACGTTGAACTTGCCGTGCCGCATCCAGTCGCGGACGCAACCCTCGTTCAGGCAGGTGAGCGCCCCGATATGGGCGAGGGCGTCCGCGCGCGGAATGCGTCGCCCGCCCGTTCCGATCACGATCGCGATCTCGGCCTCGTAATCGAGCTGCGGCGATTCCGGGGGCCGGACCAAGGCTTCGCCGTGGCCGACCATCGTATCGGGCGCGCGCAGGAACACGCTCGGATAGTCGGGAAGGGAGCTGTCCTCGTATTCCTCGTTGCGGCGGGCGTAGTTGACACCGATGCAGATCGTCTTCTCAGGATACGCGACGGGCCGGCGGTAGACGATCTCGTCGAGGCGGAAATCGGCCGTGGCGCCGCCGATCGCGCGCTCGGCGCGGCGCCTGATCTCGGGGTCGAGCAGAGAGACCGAATCCGCGACATCCGGGAGCCGCGGCCCGAGGTCGACGACACCCGCCCCCGTGACCGCGCCAAAGGAGGACCGTCCCCCGATTTCGAACGATACCAGCTTCATGATACCCCGCTTCCGCCGCCGAAACGGCCCGTTTATACCCCCATCAGATCGCGGAACCCGTTCCAGAAACCGCGCACCGACACTTCCGTCGCGCGCGATCCCGGGCTCGGGGCCACGTCGCGCCCGCCCATCTCCAGCAAGGAGGTCCGATCCGGGTCGGCCCCGGTCGCCCGCTGGACCCAGCCGCCGACGACGCCATCCTCCATCGAGATCAGCCCGCCGGGTCCGATCAGGTTGCTCTGGTGGATGCGCGCCGCCCGCTCGGCCGGGCCGTCCCCGGCGCAACCCAGGATTCGCCAGGAGAGTTCGCAGGCTTCGGGGCCCTTGGGCGCGCAGACCCGCAGCGCGATCGAGTTCTGCGTCTGCTGGAGGACGAAATTGGGAAAGATCGACTGGATCGCCAGCGTCGTGCCGCAGGAGAATTCCGGCCAGCCGGTGACGACCCTGGGATCCGCCATGACATATCCGTCCTCGACCGAGCGCAGCTTGCCGGCCGCGTACTGCGCCTCTTCGCGGTCGGTCGAGCCGATCGAGTAGCTGATATGATGCCAGCCGCGCGGGCTCAAGGCGATACCGCCATCCATCGACAACCGGTTCAGGCGAAACGTGGTGAAGAAGAGATGGAGAAGACTCGCGTGGTAGGAGTCGCGGACGTTCTCCATATAGAGCTTCCAGTTGTTGGGCATGAATTGAGTGTAGCGGCCGAGCAGCACCATCTCCCGTCCGAGCACCCGATCGATATTCGCCCGCATCTCCGCGCCCAGATAATCGGCGAGCGGCGGCGCCTCGGGCGAGAAGGTTCCGAAGACGAGCCCGCAATAGCTGTCGACGCGGAGCCGTTCCAGCGCGTGGTCTTCGAGCCTGAAATCGCCGGGCATGCCGCCGCGCCGCGCGATGCCCTTCTGGAAGGCGACCGATTCGAGCCGCCCGCGAAGGTCGTAGGTCCAGTTGTGGTAGACGCAGGTCAGCTTGCCGGGCGCCCGCCCGGCGGCGTCGATGCAGACGAGATTCCCGCGATGGGCGCAGCGGTTGACCAATGCGTTGATCCCGCCGGCCCCGTCGCGAACGACGATCACCGGCGTCGCACCGACCGACAGGGTCCGGTAGTCGCCGGGTTCCGGTATCTCCTGACCCATGAGAAGAAAGTGCCAGGTCGGGCCGCGAAAGATGCGACGCTGTTCGGCCTCGTACATGTCGGGATCGGTGTAGACACGGTATGGAACGCGGCAAACGCCCTCGCTCGGCCAAACGAACGCTGTCCCACGATCCTGCACGTTCCGGTCCCGAGCTGTCGGCGGCCGATCGACTATAGTCGCGGCCGGCCGGGCGTGCCATGCCGGGGCAGCGGTTCTCGTCTTCGGGCCTGGGCCGGACGGACGACGCCCCCTCCCCCCGCCTCCTTCTTCGAAGGGAGGAAGTTCGCGCATCGCCCTCTCCCGCTCTCCTCCATGAGGGGGGTTCTTCTTCGGGAAACCCGTGATGACGCGGGCTGCGATGCCGACGGAGGCCGCCTGCCGGGACGCCGAAACGAGAGTTTCTACGCCCGCCTTCGTCGGCTTGATTTCCGCCGCGGAAGCGGCCAGGGTATCGTCTCCTGTGCGGCCCGGCCGATTTTTCCGGAGCCGGTCGGGGAGCGGGACGACGCCATGGCCATCGAGACGATCGGGATCCTGAGCCCCGGCGAGATGGGCGGCGGCGTCGGCGCGGCGCTCGCTGCGCACGGCCATCGGGTGATCACCTGCCTCGCCGGTCGCGGCGCCGCGACCCGGGCGCGGGCCGCCCGATCGGGCTTCCACGAAGTCGCCGACCTCGAGGCGCTGGTCGCCGAGGCGGACCTCCTGCTCTCGATCCTGCCTCCCGAGAGCGCCCCGGCGCTGGCCCGCGGCGTCGCCGAGGCGATGGCGCGGGCCGGCCGCGCGCCGCCCTTCGCCGAGTGCAACGCGGTCTCGCCCGATACCGCACGGCGCATCGCCGCCCTGTTCGAGGGCAGCGGTGCCGCGGTGATCGACGCCGGGATCATCGGCTGGCCGCCGCGCACGAACGGCCCGCCGACCCGTTTCTATGTCAGCGGCCCCGCCGCCGGAATCATGGATGCGCTCGACGGCAAGGGCGTCTCGGTGCGTCCCTGCGGCCCCGAGATCGGCCGCGCATCCGCTGTCAAGATGTGCTACGCGGCGATTTCCAAGGGAACCAACGCCCTGCACACCGCGGCGATGACCGTTGCCGACGCGCTCGGGGTGGGCGCGTCGGTGCGGGGCGAGATCGCCGACAGCGCGCCGGCGGTCATGGAGCGGATGCGCACCGCCGTTCCGCGCCTCCCCGCCGATGCCGGCCGCTGGGTGGGCGAGATGGAGGAGATCGCCGCTACCTTCGCTTCGGTCGGCGTCGCGCCGGACTTCCACCGCGGCGCGGCCGAGGTCTTCCGCATGCTCGACGCGACGCCCTACGGGCGGGAAACACGCGAGACCATGGACAGGACCCGCACGCTGGAAGAGACGATCGCGGCCTGCGTCGCCGGGCTCCCTGCCGCCGACGCGGCGGATTAGGCGCCGATGCTGCTGCCGGGCGGGCGGGAGGTCCCGCTGACCCTCCGCCGGAGCCGCCGCGCCCGCCATATCGGGCTCACGGTCTCGCCGGTAGACGGGCAGGTGACCCTGGTCCTCCCGGAGGGCGCCGCGCAGGCCGACGGCCTCGCCTTCGTCGCGCGCAAGCTGCGCTGGATCGAAGCGCGACGGGCCGCGGCGCCGGGCCGGGTCCCCTTCGCCGAGGGCGTCGTCCTGACCGTGCTCGGCGAGGCGCTGCATATCCGCCGCGCCCCAGCCGGCGGCCGGGCGGCCCGGCGCGCGGGCGGGGCGCTGCTGGTCCCCGCCGCCGCCGCGGACGACCTGGCGGGATGCGTCACCGCCTGGCTGCGCCGCAGCGCGCGGGAGGCCATCGAACCCCGCGCCGCCGAGAAGGCGGCTCGGCTCGGCCGCGGCTTCCGCGCCATCACAGTCCGCGACACCCGCACGCGCTGGGGAAGCTGCTCGGCGCAGGGCAGGCTCGGCTTCTCCTGGCGGCTGGTCCTCGCCCCGGTCCCGGTGCTCGACTATGTAGTCGCGCACGAGGTTGCCCATCTCGCCGAGATGAATCACGGCCCCCGCTTCTGGGCGCATGTCGAGGCGCTCTGCCCTGGGGCGGACCGCGCCCGCGCCTGGCTCAGGGCCAACGGCGCCGCGCTCCACCGCTACGGCTGAGCGCCGAGCCCCATCATCGCGAAGGCCGCGCGGAGGATCGGCCCCTCGGGATCGTTCAGAAAGCGCCGCAGTGCGAAATGGTTGACGCCGGGGAGCGCGATCTCGGCGACCGCGAGCCCCCGCGCACGCCAGGCGGCGGCGAAGTCGCGCGACTGGCGGCGGAACTCTCGCTGCTCGCCGCCGCCATAGCCGATCACCAGCGGGCAGCCGTCCTCGGGGATATGCAGAATGGCGCTGTTGCGCCGCGCCGCCGCCTCGTCGAGCCGAAGATAGGCGTTGCGCGCGCTGAGGCGCACCGGCTCCAGATCGTACATGCCGCTGCACAGGAGGCCGCCCTTGACGATGCCGCGCGGCAGGCCGTGGCCGGCCGCCCAGTCGGTGACCACCATCATCCCGCCGACATGGCCGCCGGAGGAGTGGCCGGCGATGAACAGCCGGTCCGGATCGCCGTTGAAGGAGGCGGCTTCGCGCCAGGACCAGACGACGCCCTCGCGCGCCTGGCGGATCAGCTCGTCGAGATCGACCTTGGGGCAGAGCGAGAAGTTGACCGCGACGAAGGCGGCCCCGGCGGACGCGAAGGACTCGGCCATGAAGCTCTCGACGGACTTGTCCGAACGGGTCCAGGCGCCGCCATGCATGTAGACGACGATCGGGGATGCGGGTGCCGCGGCGGGAAAGACATCGAGCTTCTGGTCCTCCCCCGGCCCGTAGGCGATGTCGATCCGGCAGTCGAGCCTGTCCCGGACGCGCGCCGAGGCCTCGGCATCGGCGGCGATATAGTCCTCGGCGTCGGGGACCAGGACGCGCTGGTCGTACTGATCGTCCAGCGCCCGCTGGTCGTAGTCGAGATAGACCTTCGGGCCGCCCGCCATCGCCTCCGCCCCCGCATCGCGCCCCGGCAGTCTAGCGGCCGGGGCCGAGGGGCGCACCCGCCGGGGCGGCGCCCTTCCGGGCGAGGTGGAAGACAGCGCCGCAGATCAGCGCGCCGCCGGCGAGCGTCCACAGATCGGGCAGCTCGGCGAACAGCAGAAACCCCGCGAGGCTCGCCCAGACCAGCTTGCTGAAGTCGGCCGGCAGGACCGCCGTCGCGTCGGCCTCGCGGAAGGCCTGGGCGAGCGCCAGATGGGCGAGTCCGCCGAGCACGCCGATGAGGGCAAGCAGGCCGAGCTGTCCGAGGTCCGGCCAGCGCCAGACGAACATCGCCGGCACCGCGGCGAGCGGGATCTGCAGGAGCGCCGCGTAGAGCGCGATCGTGAAGCTAGACTCGGTCCGCGCCAGCACCTTGATCGTCATCAGCGCGCAGGCCCAGATCGCGCAGGAAGCGAGGACGACCAGCCCGCCCGCGCCGATGGCGCCGACCCCCGGGCGGAGCACGATCGCCGCGCCGGCGAAGCCGACCGCAAGCCCGAGCGCCCGCGCCCGGGTGATCCGCTCGCCCAGCACCAGCACCGCCAGCACGCTGGCGAACAGGGGCGAGGTGAAGGCGAGCGCGCTGACCTCGGCGAGCGGGACGATCAGGAGCCCGTAGAAGAAGAGATACATCGCCACGATGTTGAGCCCCGCCCGCGCCGCATGCAGCCCGAGCCTGCGAGTGTGGAGCGCGCGGAAACCCGGGCCGATCAGCCAGGGGGATAGGGCCAAGAAGGCGAACAACGTCCGGAAGAAGGCGATCTCGAGGATGTGGATGTCTTCGGAGACCAGGCGGACGCAGACGGCCATCGACACCGACGACAGCGCGGCGGCGAGCATCATCGCGACTCCGCGCGCGGCCGGCGGCGCGGATCCAAGACCGCCGACCCGGCTGATGCGCATCCCGACCATCCTGTCCTCGGAGAGGTCGCTCAATAGCACGGGTGCCGCCCGGGCGCGAACCGGTGCCCCTTTCGCGCGGCAAGCTGCTAGAATGGACCGGCCGCCCGGATCGAGACGGGCCGCGCGTCGGGGGAGCGGAGCCTTGGACAGTCTACTCGTCGCCTTTGCGATCGGTCTGGTCGTCTGGCTGCTGATGCGCCGGGCGGTCTATGCGCGGGCACGCCGGCAGATGGCCCAGCGCGAAGCCTCGGGACAGGCGCCGCCGCCGAGCGGCGACGCCCGGTCGATGCCCCGGCTCGGCACGCCCGGCACCGTGACCCGCGACCAGGTCGCCCGGCTCCGGGAGCGCAGCTTCGAGCCGTCGCGCGACTGGAGCCACGAGGAGGCCCAGCTCATCCTCGACACGGTGACCTATCTGCGCGCCGTCATCCGGGAGGAGACCGACGACGACGATCCGCCGATCGAGATCCAGAACAAGGTGCTGGGGTTCATCCTCACCGACGAGACGATGCGCGAAGCGACCCAGGACTGGGCGATCAACCTGACCCGGGAGGACGAGGAGAGCGGGCGGTTCGACTTGCCGCACGACGAGACCTACGAGCGAGTCGCGGATTTCATCGAAGACCTCTGGGAGGACTCGACCGGCGGCGTCTGAGCTGCGCCGATTCTCGAGGGCGGCGCGCCCGAGAAGCAGAGCGGCGAACGAACCGAAGTTTCGGCGTGTACGGCTCAGGAACCGAAAGAACTTCCAAGACGCGGACATTGCGGTCCGGGACCGCATGTTCCTCGTCGGCGCCAACATGGTGTCCGGGCGCCGCCGCAACAAATGCGGAGAGCCCGCGCCGCGCGCTGCGTTGCCGGCGCCGCCTCGTCCGCCGGCACGGAGGATCCGGGGACGCCGGGTGAGCCGGATCGAACCTATCGAATCGCGCGGCGCTGGCGCGGAACGGCCGGCGATGCGGACCGATGCCTTCGATTTCGACCTTCCGGCAGGGCGGATCGCCGACAGGCCGGCGGTGCCGCGCGAGGCGGCGCGGCTTCTCGAGGTCGGCGCAAGGCTGCGCGACCGCACGGTCGGCGACCTGCCGGACCTGCTGCGCCCCGGCGACGCGCTGGTCGTCAACGACACCAGGGTCGTCCCCGCCCGGCTGTTCGGCCGGCGCGGCAAGGCGCGGATCGAGGTGACCCTGATCCGCCCCGCCGGCGGCCCGGCGAGGCTCGACTGGGCGGCGTTCGCGCGACCGGCGCGGCGGCTGAAGCCCGGCGATGCGATCGCTTTCGCCGACGGTTTCGCCGCCCGCGTGGTCGGGCGCGGCCCGGGCGGCGAGGTCAGGCTGCGCTTCCCCGAGGGGCTCGACCTCGCCGGCGCGCTCGACCGCCACGGCCATGCGCCGCTGCCGCCGTATATCCGCCGCCCCGCCGGTCCCGACGCGCGCGACCGGCGCGACTATCAGTGCGTGTACGCCCGGGTCGACGGCGCCGTCGCCGCGCCGACCGCGGGACTTCACCTGACCGAAAGGCTGCTGCGGCAGATCGCGGAGCGGGGCATCGCGGTCGTGCCGGTCACCCTCCATGTCGGGGCCGGGACCTTCCTGCCGGTCAGGGCGGCGGTCGTCGCGGACCATGCGATGCATGCCGAGCGCGGCGAGATCGCGGCCGCCGCGGCGCGGGCCATCGCCGGGGTGAGGGACGCCGGCGGCCGGGTCGTCGCGGTCGGGACCACCTCGCTCCGGCTGATCGAGTCGGCGGCCGGCGAGGACGGCACGGTCGCCCCCTTCGCCGGCGAGACCCGGCTGTTCATCACGCCCGGCTACCGCTTCCGGGCGGTCGATGCGCTGTTGACCAACTTCCACCAGCCGCGCTCGACCCTGTTCATGCTGGTCGCCGCGTTCAGCGGGCTGGCGCGGATGAAGGCGGCCTATGCCCATGCGGTCGCCGCCGGCTACCGCTTCCACTCCTACGGCGATGCGACCTTCCTGACCCGTATGGACGACATCTGATGGCCGCGGCGTTCACGCTCTCCGCCCGCGACGGCGCGGCGCGCGGCGGGTCGTTGAGAACCGCGCACGGGGCGGTGCGGACCCCGGCCTTCATGCCGGTCGGCACTGCGGCGACGGTCAAGGGCGTGCTGCCCGAGGCGGTCGCCGAGGCCGGGGCCGAGATGATCCTCGCCAACACTTACCATCTGATGCTACGCCCGAGCGCCGAGACGATCGCCCGTCTCGGCGGGCTGCATGCCTTCATGAACTGGCCGGGTCCGATCCTGACCGACTCGGGCGGCTATCAGGTGATGTCGCTGGCAGCGCGGCGGACCGTCGACGAGGACGGAGTCGTCTTCCGCTCCCATGTCGACGGCAGCCGGCACGCGCTCGACCCCGCCCGCGCGGTCGCGCTCCAGCGGCTCTTCGGCAGCGACGTGACGATGGTGCTCGACGAGTGCACGCCCTTCCCGGCGACCGCGGACGAAGCCGCGCGCTCGATGCGGCGCTCGATGCGCTGGGCAGCGCGCGCCAAGGCGGCATTCGCGCCGCGACCCGGCCACCTGCTTTTCGGCATCGTTCAGGGCGGGGTCCATCCCGCGCTCCGCCGAGAGTCGGCCGAGACCCTGGTCGGGATCGGATTCGACGGCTATGCGGTCGGCGGGCTAGCGATCGGCGAGGGCCAGGCGACGACCTTCGCCGTCCTCGAGGCGACCGTTCCCCATCTGCCGGCGGAGGCGCCACGCTATCTGATGGGGGCGGGAACGCCGTCCGACATCGTGGGCGCCGTCGCGCGCGGCATCGACATGTTCGACTGCGTGTTGCCGACACGTTCGGGGCGCACCGGGCGCGGCTTCGTCGAGGGCGGGCGGATCAACATCCGCAACGCCATCCACCGCGAGGACCCCGGCCCGCTCGATCCGGCCTGCCTTTGCCCGGTCTGCGCGCGCTACTCACGGGCCTATCTGCACCATCTCTTCCGCGCCGGCGAGATGCTGGGGCCGATCCTGTTGACCACCCACAATCTGCACCGCTATCAACGTCTGATGGCGGAACTGCGCACGGCGGTCGCCGAGGGCAGGCTAGATGCGTTCGCCGCCGCCTTCGCGGCCCGCGAGGGGCCGCGCGCTCCGCCGGACGACACGAGAAGCCTTTGAAAGGAGCCGGGTCGTTCGACACCGTTGAGATATTGGAGAGGGGCATCGTCGGATCGACGAGGGGTCGGACCGACGAGATCGAGGAGGACAGAATAAAGCGTTCGCCTATCGTCACCGCAATGGCGGCCGGGGCCGCCTGCGTCGTTGCCGCCACCGCCGAGACCAATCTCAAGGCGGGCTATTTCATCAGCAACAAGAAATCCTTGACGCGCCAAGCCTTCGACAGCTTCGTCGCCAGGGTCAACGCCGACGGCAAGGGGTTGGTGCAGATCCCACAGGTCGTCGGCCGCGAGGCGATCCCGTCGCGCCAGCTCGGCAACGCGGTCAAGAGCAGCCTGCTCGACCTCGCCGGCACGCCACCAGCCTATATGGCCAATCTGGTCAAGCTCGCCACCGGTTTCACGCCGACCACAAAGACTGCGCCGGAAATGCGCGCCAACGGCGCCTAGGACATCTTCAGGGACCTGTTCGCCGAGCAGGCCAACATGCACCTGCTGTCGATGTATGGCGGGGATATCGTCTTCCATATCTACAGCAACGAGGAGATCCAGTCGCTCGCCGACTTCAAGGGCCTGAAGATGCGCACGTCCAACACCTACAAGGCGTTTTTCGATGCGCTCGGCGCGCGCACGCTGAACATGCCGCGGCGCGAGATCTTCACGGCCATGGAGTGCGGCGCGGTGGACGCCTACGCCAACCTCGACTCCGAGGTCATGTCGCAGGGCTGGTTCGAGGTCTCGAAATACAAGCTGGTGCCGGGCTTCTTCCACCCGATCATCATCGTCGGGGTCAACATGCAGAAATGGCAGAGCCTGAACGCCCACCAGCAGGAGGTGCTGACCGCGCGGCAGGGCTGTATCTCGAGACCGAGCTTCCCGCGGATCTGGGCAGAAGGGACCGGGAGATCGGCGACCGGCTCGTCTCCGAAAAGGGCATGAAGCTCCTCAAGCTGTCCGATGCGGACTCGAAAACGTTTCTCGACCTCGCCTATACCGCGCAATGGGACGTCGTCGAAAAGCGCGATCCCGTGGTCGGTAAGAAGCTGCACGCCCTGATCGGCAGGTAGCGCGCGACTCGGGCGGCAGGCCGGCGGGACGCCCGGCCGGCGGCGGCGGCGCGCGCCGGAGACGGGGGCTGCGATGTGGAAGCCGGGCAAGCCGTTCGACCGGCTGCTCGCCCTGACCGGCGTCCTGCCGGGCGTGATCGTCGCCCTGCTGGCGGTCGGCGTGGCGGCGGAGGTTTTCGCCCGCAACCTGGGCCTGACCGGCTTCTACTGGATGCTGGAAGCGGTCGAGTACGGGTTGTTGACCCTGACGATGGTCGGCGCGGCCTACATTCTCGGCATCGGCCGCCATGTCACCGTCGATCTCGTCCTGTCTGCGCTGCCGAACCGCGGCCGCAGGTATTTCCGCATCGGCATCAACGCGGTGATCGCGGCGGTCATCCTCTATTACGGGGCGGTGACGACGCATCTCGCCTATGTCGAGGACTCCTCGCTCTACAAGTCATTCGACATCAAGGAATGGATACCGATGGCGGTGGTGCCGGGCGGCATGGCGCTGTTCCTCGTCGAGGCGATCCGCCAGCTCGTCCGTTCCTTCGGCCCCGAAGGCGGTCCGATCGCCCGAGACGTTACTGAACGATGGAGTGGTACTGGGCTCTCGGTTTCCTCCTGGGCATGGTCATGGTGCCGATGTTCCTCGGCGTGCCGGTCGCCATCGCCTTCTTCGGCGCCAACATCGTCGGTGCGCTCGTCTTCCTCGGCGGCGAGGCCGGGCTGATCCAGCTCGAGCGCAATATCGTCGACGGGCCGGTGCGGTTCGCGCTGGCGCCGGTGGCAATGTTCATCCTGATGGGCGAGATACTGTTCCATACCGGCGTGGCGATTCGCGCGATCGACGCGATCGACAAGCTGATCGCCCGCGTGCCGGGCCGGCTGTCTCTGGTCGCGGTGGCCGGAGGCACCGTGTTCTCGACCCTGTCGGGCTCCAGCATGGCCAATACCGCCCTGCTCGGCACCACGTTGATCCCCGAGATGCGGCGGCGCGGCTATCACCGCTCCATGGCCATGGGGCCGATCCTCGGGACGGGCGGGGTCGCCATGCTGATCCCGCCATCGAGCCTGGCGGTCCTGCTCGGCAGCCTGTCGGGGATCTCGATCGCCGGCGCGATC
Source organism: Alphaproteobacteria bacterium (assembly GCA_963422565.1). Classification (GTDB taxonomy): domain Bacteria; phylum Pseudomonadota; class Alphaproteobacteria; order MPNO01; family MPNO01. The sequence continues at coordinate 880,031 of OY730228.1, forward strand.
CCGGGACTGATCATGGCCGCGGTGCATTTCTTCTACGTGATGATCCGCTGCTGGCTCGATCCTTCGCTGGCGCCGCGCTACGACCTGCCGGCAACGACGGTCCGCGAGCGGCTTCTCCCGGTGCTGATCCATGTCGTGCCGCTGCTCGGCCTGTTCGTCCTGGTGGTCGGCAGTATCCTGACGGGTTTCGCGACTCCGACCGAGTTCGGCCTCGCTGGGCGCGATCGGCGCCGCGATCGCGGCCTTCTGCTACCGCTCGCTCACCTGGCGGGGGTCGTGGACAGCGATGGTCGAGACCGGGAAGCTCGCGGTGATGATCTATTTCATCATCGCCGCCTCGCTCACCTTCTCGCAGATCCTGTCGTTTTCGGGCGCCACCGCCGGGCTGTTGTCGCTGATCCAGCAGATCGACCCGACGCCGCTGTCGCTGCTGGTCGCGATGATGCTCCTCATGCTGGTGATGGGCTGCTTCATGGACCCGGTGAGCATCATGCTGATCACCCTGCCATTCTTCATCCCTCTGGCCGAGCTGATCCGTATCGATCTGATCTGGTTCGGTGTGCTGATGCTGCTGGCGCTGGAGATCGGCCAGACGACGCCGCCCTTCGGGATGCTGCTTTTCGTCATGCGGGGGGGGGCGCCGCCCGAGACCTCGATGCGCCACATCTACGCCGCGGTCGCCCCGTTCGTAGCCCTCGAGGTCGGCATCCTCGCCTTCCTGATCGCCGTGCCCGGCGCGGTCACCTGGCTGCCCGCCCTGATGGCCGGATAGGGGACGGCGGCGACGAACGCGTCCGGGGCGTCTCCCTGCGGACGACCGCCCGTCCACCTTCGATGTCATGTATTCTTCGCCGTGGCGAGCGGTGGGATGAGCGATGTCCCCCGTTCGAGAGAACAGACCGCAGAACCGACGAGCGAGGGACCATGCAGAGGATCGACTATCGGACATGCCCCTACCCGGTCCGCGAGGACCTGATCGAGGCGCAGCGCACGGCCTGGCGGCGCATCGCCACGCCCGGCGCCTTCCTCGACGGGGCCAGACGGGTGGCGGTGGCGTGCGAAGTCCGCAACGCACCCGGCTGCGCACTTTGCCGCCGCCGCAAGAAGGCGCTCTCCCCCTTCTCGGTCGACGGCGCGCATGACGCGCCGGGCACGCTCACCGCCGCCGAGACCGAGGCCGTCCACCGCGTCGTTACCGACCCCGGGCGGCTCTCCAGATCCTGGCTCGACGGACTCTTCGCCGACGGGCTCGCGGATACCGCCTATATCGAGATCGTCAGCGTCGTCGCCATCGTGATGGTCGTCGACGCCTTCCGTCGGGCGCTCGGGCTTGCGCCTTTCGACCTTCCCGAACCTCTGCCCGGAGCGCCGAGCGGCCATGCCGCGCCCGGCGCTAGGGATCATGACGGCTGGGTGCGGCTGGTCGCGCCCGAGGACGCTGCGCCGGCCGACGGCCGCCTCTATGACGGCCCGACCCCCGCGCCGGTGGTCAAGGCGCTGTCCTTGGTGCCCGAGGCCAAACACGCTTATTGGGAGATGGCCGAGGCGCATTATCTGCCGAGCGCCGAGATGCCCGATTTCGCGACCGAGGTCCGGGCGATCGACCGGATGCAGATGGAGGTTCTGGCGAGCCGGGTCTCGGCGCTCCATCAATGCGTCTATTGAACCGGCTCCCATGCCTACATGCTCCGTGAGAGCATCCGCGTTTCGGGAACCGAGTTCGATCTGCTGACCGCGATGGGCCACGCGCGCGGGTCCGGCGGGATCCGCGGCGGCCAGGACCTCGTCGATTTCGCCGAGGCGCTGGTCCTGGGCGACGAGGCACGGCTGGCGGCGCTCCGCACCCGTCTCGCCAGCGCACTCGGCGAAGCCGCCCTGGTCGATGCGGCGGCGGTCGCCGCGGCCTTCCACGGCTTCGTCCGGGTGGCCGACGCGACCGGCGCGCCGCCCGCCGGGGCCTCGGGCGGCAAGGTGACGATGGAGTTCCGCGAGTCTCTCGGTATCAACGCGTTCTACGGCGCGCGGCGTTCTTGACCGGCGGAGACCAGGAAACCGAATCGCCGCGCGCCCGGATTCGCGAGCGGGTCCTCGCCGAGGGCTTCGACGCGGTGGGCTTCGCCGAGGCGCGGCTCTCCGAGTCGGCGCGGCAGGGCCTCGCGGGCTTCCTCGCCCGCGGCCATCACGGCGACATGCGCTGGCTCGCCGGCACGGCGACCCGGCGCGGCGACCCCCGCGTCCTATGGCCCGAGGCGCGGAGCGCGGTGGTGGTCGGCCTCAACTACGGCCCGCCCGGCGATCCGCTTGTCAATCTCGGGCGGACGACCGTCGGCGCGGTCTCGGTCTACGCCCAGGGGCGCGACTATCACGACGTGATGCGCCGGCGGCTCCGCCGTCTCGCGCGCTGGATGGCCGAGAGCTTCGATTGCGGGGTGAAGCTCTTCGTCGACACCGCGCCGGTGATGGAGAAGCCGCTCGCCCAGCGGGCCGGGCTCGGCTGGCAGGGCAAGCACACCAACCTGGTGTCGCGGCGCTTCGGCTCCTGGCTGTTCCTGGGCGAGATCCTGACCACGCTCGCGCTCGCCCCGGATCTGCCGGCGGCCGATCGCTGCGGCACATGCCGGCGCTGTCTGGACATCTGTCCGACCGACGCATTCCCCGCCCCCTATCGGCTCGATGCGCGGCGCTGCATCTCCTATCTGACGATCGAGCATGGGTCGCATATCCCGGCCGAGTTCCGGGCCGCAATCGGCAACCGCATCCATGGTTGCGACGACTGTCTGGCGGTCTGCCCGTGGAACAAGTTCGCCCGGCGCGCCCGCGAGGCCGCGCTCCATCCGCGCATCGAGCTCACGGCCCCGGCGCTCGCCGACCTCGCCGATCTCGACGACGCAGGATTCCGGCAGGTCTTCTCGGGCTCTCCGGTCAAGCGGCTGGGGCGCGACCGCTTCGTCCGCAACGTGCTGATCGCGATCGGCAATTCGAGGGAGCCGGGGCTCGCGCAGACGGCCCGAGCGCGTCTCGCCGACGCCTCGCCGCTGGTCCGCGCGATGGCGGTCTGGGCGCTGGCCCGCCTGTCCGCGCCGCAGGCCTTCCGCCAGATGCGCCGCCGCTTCGCCGCCGGGGAGAGAGACGCGGATGTCATTGCCGAATGGTGCTATGCTGCCGGCCATGCGGACGCCCGCGCAGGAGATCGACCGGCGCCTCTCGGTGGCGCCGATGATGGACCGCACCGACCGGCATGAGCGCTACTTCTTGCGGCTGATCGCCCGGCGGGCGCTGCTCTATACCGAGATGATCCCGACCGGAGCCATCCTCCGCGGCGACCGGGCGCGGTTCCTGGACTTCGATGCGACCGAGCACCCGCTCGCCCTGCAGATCGGCGGCAGCGATCCGGCAGCGCTCGCCGAATGCTGCCGGATCGCCGAGGGCTGGGGCTATGACGAGGTGAACCTCAATCTCGGCTGTCCGAGCCCGCGCGTCGGCGCCGCCGGCTTCGGCGCCTGCCTGATGGCGGCGCCCGACCTGGTCGCCCGCTGCACGGCGGCGATGCGGGCGGCGACCGCGCTGCCCGTCACCGTCAAGATCCGGATCGGCCTCGACGACGACGAGGGGTACAGCCCGCTCGCCCGCTTCGTGGCGGCGATCGCCGGGACCGGCGTGACGGTGTTCGTCGTCCATGCCAGAAAGGCCGTGCTCGCCGGTCTCAGCCCGAAGCAGAACCGGGAGATACCGCCGCTCCGCCCGGCGTTGGTCCACCGACTCAAGCGGGACAATCCGCGACTCCGGATCGTCATCAACGGCGGCATCCGCACGGCGCAAGCGGCGCTTGCCGAGATCGGTCCGACCGACGGGGTGATGATCGGGCGGGCGGCCTACGAGAACCCGTTCCTCCTCGCGGAGATCGCCGCGGCACTCTGGCCCGATGCCGCGCGGCCGCCGGACCGCGCGGCAGTGGCCGACGCCTATGGAGACTATGTCGCGCGGCGGCTGTGCGAGGGGGTGCCGCTCTGGCGCATGACCCGCCATATCCACAACCTCTATCGCGGCCTGCCCGGCGGGCGCGCCTGGCGGCGGGCGCTCGCCGAAGGATCGCACCGTCCGGGCGCCGGAGCCGGGCTGGTCCGCAACTGCCTCCGCCTGGTCGCGCCGCCCCGCCCGGCCGCGGCCTGATGCGAACCCCGAAGCACCCCGACAGACGGCGATGCGAGGCGCCATGACCCAAGTGCTCATCTATCACAACCCGAGATGCAGCAAGTCCCGCGCGGCGCTGGCGCTGCTCCGCGAGCGCGGCATCGAGCCCGAGATCGTCGAATATCTGAAGACGCCGCCCAATGTGGCGCGGCTGGGCTGGCTGCTCGACCGCCTGGGAATGGCGCCGCGCGCCCTGATGCGCACGCGCGAGGCGGCGTTCCGGGAGAACGGTCTCGCCGAGCCCGGGCTCGACCGTGCGGCGCTGATCGGGGCGATGGTCGACAACCCGATCCTCATCGAGCGGCCGATCGTGGTCGCCGGCGGCCGCGCCGCCCTCGGCCGTCCGCCCAAAACGGTGCTGGACATCCTGTGAAGCGGCCGGGCGAGCGGCGGCGCGCTTCCCGCGGACGCACCCACAATATCTCCTCTTGGCAGCAGGCATCGTCCGCTGCGCAAGACTTGCGAGCGGTCTCGACATGCCGCCTCGCAGCGGTCCCACCCCTGAAACGGGACGGGCGGTCTATCGACAATTCCGGGGAATGCCGGTTTGATCCCGCGACCGGCCCGGTCTACGCTGGCCGCCGCGAGACCGATCCGTCTGCCGGCCCGGCCCCATGCACGGGCTGGCGGCGACGATCCTGGGCGAGACCCTGGTCGGGCGGTCGACACTGATCCATCAGCTCGCGGCTCCGGTGGCGGGATCGCTGGCCTATTTCCAGGTCGTGGCGGCGCTCGCGCTCGGCCTGAAGCCGTCCGATCTCAAGCTCCTGACCGGGCTATTCGTGCTGATCACGCTCGCCGTCCCCATCCTGCTTCAAGCGAGATTTACGACCCGGGCGAGGTCCGGAAAGCCTGAGCGGCGAGGATATCCGGGCACCTGATCGAGACCGGCCGGGCAGATACGCTATCCGCATCGTCCGGGTTGGCAATTCTCGCTTGGGCGTCCCGGCAGCCGGGCTTCGTCGGCATCGCGGCGCGCATCGCCACCCGTTTCTCGAGGAAGTACCCCCCACCCCGGCCCTCCCCCGTCAAAAAGAGAGCGGGAGTAGGAAAGGACGATACGCCAACCCCTCCCCTTGAGCGAGCGGACAGGGGGAGGGGTCTTCCGGCTTGCCGGTTGTGGCCCCCGACCGAGAACCCCCTTCGGGTCGGGCGCATTGACACCGGGCGCGCGCCGTCTATAGTCTTGTCTTCGTGCGGGAGGCCAAGGGCGGCCGCGGTTCCCCGCGGCGCGGGCCTGGCCCGGAAATTCGGTCGGATCGATGTTTGCAGTCATACGCACCGGCGGGAAGCAGTACCGCGTCCAGAGAAACGATGTCATCATGGTCGAGCGGCTGGCCGCCGAGCCGGGCGCGGAGATCGTGCTCGACCAGGTGTTGATGATCGACGGCGGGGGCGGCCCGACCGTAGGCGGCCCGCTGGTCGACGGGGCGCGCGTCGCCGCCACCGTGCTCGACCAGACGCGCGGCGACAAGATCCTGGTCTTCAAGAAGAAGCGGCGGAAGAAGTACCGTCGGCTGCGCGGCCATCGGCAACATCTGACGGTGCTCCGCATCACCGATATCGCGGCCGAAGACGACGCTTCGAGGGAGACCGCGTAATGGCGCATAAGAAGGCGGGCGGCAGTTCGCGCAACGGGCGCGATTCGCGCGGCCGGCGGTTGGGGCTCAAGAAGTCCGGCGGGCAGGCGGTCGTTCCCGGCAACATCATCGTCCGCCAGCGCGGCACCAAGTTCCATCCGGGCGAGAATGTCGGCATGGGCAAGGACCATACGATCTTCGCCATGGCGGTCGGCGCCGTGAGCTTCCGGCGCCGGGCCAACAAGCGCATTTACGTCTCGGTCGACCCGGTCGTCTGACGGCGCGCCGCCCGCGCGCTTCGCCGACCCGACATGCAGTTTCTCGATCAGGCGAAGATTCATGTCAGGAGCGGCAAGGGCGGCGCCGGCTGCCTGAGCTTTCGCCGCGAGAAGTTCATCCCGCTCGGCGGCCCCGACGGAGGCGACGGCGGGCGGGGCGGCGACGTATGGGTCGAGGCCGTCGACGGCCTCAATACGCTGATCGACCTCCGCTACCGCCAGCATCACAGGGCCGGCAACGGCACAGCGGGCGCCGGGCGCAACCGCAGCGGCGCAGCGGGGCGGGACATCGTCGTCCGGGTGCCGGCGGGCACCGAGCTGCTCGAGGAGGACGGCCAGACCCTGATCTGCGACCTCGCCCGGCGCGGCGACCGGTTCCGGCTGGCGCGCGGCGGGCGCGGCGGACGCGGCAACGCCCGGTTCAAGTCGGCCGTCCGGCAGGCGCCCCGCCGTTCCGACCCGGGCGAGCCCGGGGAGGAGCGCCTGGTGCAGCTGCGCCTCAAGCTGATCGCCGATATCGGGCTGGTCGGCTTCCCCAACGCCGGGAAATCCACCCTGCTCGCCGCAGTCTCTCGCGCGCGGTCCAGGGCGGGCGACTATCCCTTCACCACCCTGGCCCCGGTGCTGGGCACGGTCGTCTTCGACGGGGAGCCGATGGTGATCGCCGACCTGCCGGGATTGATCGCCGGCGCGCATGAGGGCGCGGGGCTCGGCCATCGCTTTCTCGGCCACGTCGAGCGCTGCCGGCTGCTGCTGCATCTGGTCGACGGCACCGCCCCGGACGTCGCCGAAGCCTGGCGGGCGGTGCGGGAAGAGCTGAAGGCCTATGGCGGCGGCCTCGCCGAGAAGCGCGAAATCGTCGCATTGAACAAGATCGACGCGTTGAGCCCGGCGCTGAGGGCGGAACGCAGGACGGCGCTGGAGGCGGTCTCCGGCGCGGCGGCGGCGGTCTCGGGCGTGTCGGGCGAAGGCCTCGGGACGCTGCTGCGTCGAATGGGCACGGAATTGGGCGCGGCGGACGCGCAGGGCTCGTGAGCGCATCGCGGTTGAGCGCCGCCCGCCGGCTGGTCGTCAAGATCGGCTCGGCCCTGCTGGTCGACGAGTCCAGCGGCCGCGTGCGCCGCGCCTGGCTGGAATCGCTCGCCGACGACATCGCCGCGCTCAAATCGGATGGGGTACAGGTCATGGTCGTCTCGTCCGGCGCGATCGCGCTCGGGCGCAACATGCTCGGCCTGCCGCCGGGCGCCCTTCGGCTCGAGGAGAAGCAGGCCGCCGCGGCGGCCGGCCAAGCACGGCTCGTCCATTCCTGGCGGGCGGCACTCGCCCGCCGCGGGATCGCCGTCGCCCAGATACTCCTGACCCTGTCGGACACCGAAATTCGGCGGCGCCATCTCAACGCGCGCAATACGATCGACGCGCTTCTCAAGCTCGGTGCGGTCCCGGTCATCAACGAGAACGACACGGTCGCCACGGAGGAGATCCGCTTCGGCGACAACGACCGGCTGGCGGCGCGGGTCGCCCAGATGACCAGCGCGGACACGCTCGTGCTGCTGTCGGACATCGACGGGCTCTATAGCGCCGACCCGCGGACGGCGTCCGAGGCGTGGCTGATACCGGAGGTGTCGCGGGTCACCCCGGAGATCGAGGCGATGGCCGGCGCGGCGCCGCCGGGCTACAGTTCCGGCGGGATGGTCACCAAGCTCGCGGCGGCCAAGATCGCCCTGGCCGCGGGCTGCCGGATGGTGATCGCGCCCGGCACGGCCCGCAACCCGCTCGCCGCCATCATCGCCGGGGGGTGCTGCACCTGGTTCGATGTCGGGCCGGACGGGGGCGCGGCCCCCGGCCCGCGCCACGCGCGGAAACGCTGGATCGCGAGTTCGCTCGCCCCCGCGGGCCGGCTGGCGATCGACGCTGGCGCCCGCCGCGCCCTCGGCGCCGGGAAAAGCCTGCTCCCCGCCGGCGTGACCGCAGTCGACGGGGAATTCGAGCGCGGCGACGCGGTGCTGGTCGTCGATGCGGGGGGAGAAACAGTGGCGCGCGGCCTCTCGGCCTATTCGAGTCGGGACGCCGCCCGCATCATCGGCCATAAAAGTCGTGAAATAGAAGCCCTGCTGGGCTACCGTGGCCGGGACGAGATCATCCACCGCGACGATCTGGTGCTCGAACGCGCCGCCGGGGCGATGGAGAACGATGATGGCAACTGAGCCGCGGGTCGAGGAGATCGACAGCCGGACGATGATCGACGGGCTCGCCCGTGCGGCCGGGAACGCCGCCCGCGAGCTGGCCGCGCGTTCCCCGGAGGACAAGGACCGGGCGCTCCGCGCCGCCGCTGCGCGGATCCGCGCAGCGACGGACGGGCTGCTGCAAGCCAATCGCCGCGATCTGGCGGCGGTGAACCCCGCGCGGCAGGGCGATGCGTTCGTCGACCGGCTCGAACTGACGCCGGCCCGAATCGAAGCGATGGCGGCCGGGCTGGAGGCGGTCGCCGATCTCCCCGATCCCGTCGGCGAGGTGATCGCCCGCTGGAAGCGGCCGAACGGGCTCGACATCGCGCGCGTGCGGGTGCCGCTCGGCGTGATCGCGATCATATACGAATCACGGCCCAACGTGACGGCCGATGCCGGAGCGCTGTGCCTCAAATCTGGCAACGCGGCGATCCTCCGGGGCGGTTCGGAGAGCTTTCGTTCGAGTCGCGCGATCGTGGCCTGCCTGGCCGAGGGCCTCGCCGAGGCGGGTCTGCCGGCGGGCGCTATCCAGATGGTGCCGACCGCTGACCGCGCGGCGGTGGGCGCGATGCTGACGGCGCCGAATCTGATCGACATCGTCATCCCGCGCGGCGGCAAGTCCCTGATCGAGCGGGTCCAGCGCGAGAGTCGCATCCCGGTGATCGCCCATCTCGACGGCAACTGCCATGTCTATATCGAGAGCGCGGCGGATCCGGAGATGGCCCGCGCGGTCGCTTTCAACGCCAAAATGCGCCGCACCGGGATCTGCGGCGCCGCCGAAACCCTGCTGATCGACCGGTCGGTCGCCGCCGCCCTGCTCCCGCCCATTCTCGACGATTTGGCCGCGGCCGGCTGCGAGATCAGGGGCGATGCCGAGACCCGCGCCCTCGACCACCGGGTGCTCCCGGCGGCCGCGGCGGACTGGGACACCGAATATCTCGATGCGGTCGTCGCCGTGAAACAGGTCGACGGAGTCGATGCGGCGATCGCCCATGTCAACCGACACGGCTCGCACCATACCGATGCGATCGTCACCGGCGACGACGCGACGGCTGAGCGGTTCCTCAACGCCGTGGATTCGGCGATCGTGCTTCGCAACGCCTCGACCCAGTTCGCCGACGGCGGTGAGTTCGGCATGGGGGCCGAGATCGGCATCTCCACCGGCCGCCTTCACGCGCGCGGCCCCGTCGGCATCGAGCAGCTCACCACCTACAAATATGTCGTGCGCGGCTCCGGGCAGGTTCGGCCCTGACGGTCTTCACCAATATCCGCGCCGGTCTCGACGCGCCGGGGCTTCGGGTCGGCATTCTCGGCGGCTCGTTCAACCCGGCCCATGACGGCCACCGCCATATCAGCCTGCTGGCGCTCAGGCATCTCCAGCTCGACGAGGTGTGGTGGATGGTCGCGCCGCAGAACCCCCTCAAGCCGACCGTCGGCATGGCGCCCTTCGAGGAACGGCTGGCCGACGCGCGCCGGGCCGGCCGCCACCCCGCCATCCGCGTCACCGACATCGAGCGCGAGCTGGGCGCCCGTCACACGGTGCAGACGCTGGACGCGCTGCGGTTCTGCTTCCCGCGCATGCATTTCGTCTGGATCATGGGCGCCGACAATCTGGCGCAGATCGCGCGCTGGCGGCAGTGGACGAGGATCTTCAACCTCGTCCCCATTGCCGTCTTCGACCGCGCGCCCTATTCTTTCGATGCACTCGCCGGCAAGGCGGCGCAGGCGTTCTCCAGGTTCAAGATGAAACGGCGGGACGCCCACAAACTGATCGAGACCCGGCCGCCGGCATGGATCTTCTTTCACACCAGGCTGCACCCCGCCTCCGCGACCAATATGCGGCGGCGCGGCCTGGTTGTGGCGCAGGGCGGCGGTTGGAGAGGGTCTCGCCCCCGCTCTCTACAGGGAACGGATGACGGCGAACGGCGACGCGGATCGACCGGGTTCTGACGCCCTGCTCGAGGCGGTCACCGCATGCCTCGACGAACACAGCGCCATCGACGTGATCGCCATCGATCTGCGCGGCAAGTCGCCGATCGCCGACTATATGGTCGTGGCCACGGGCGCATCGTCCCGCCAGGTGGTGGCGTTGGCGGAGCATCTGCGGAGACGGCTCAAGGCGTTCGGCGTCGGCGGCATCACCCCGGAGGGGCTGCAGCAGGGGGACTGGGTGCTGATCGATGCGGGGGACGCCATCGTCCACCTGTTCCGGCCCGAGGTCCGCGCCTTCTACGGTATCGAGAAGATGTGGGGCGTCTCGCCGAACGCGGACGAACGGACCGGGAAGGCCGGCGGCTGAGCGCGCGCCTTCGCGTCACCATCGCCGCGGTCGGGCGGTTCAGATCCGGCCCCGAACGGGCGCTCTTCCAGCATTTCCGCGACCGTGTCGTCTGGCCGGTGACGCTTCGCGAGATCGACGCGGCGGGCAGCGCCCCGTCGGGGCGGCGCGAGGCGGAGCTGCTCATGGCGGCCTGCCCGGCCGGGGCGCCGCGGATCGCCCTCGACGCCGGCGGCGCTCCCTTGTCGAGCGCGGCCTTCGCCCGCCGGCTCGGCGCGTGGCGCGACGCCGGCGAGCGCCGGGTCGCCTTCCTGATCGGCGGGCCGGAAGGGCTCGACCCCGCGCTGGTCGCGCGCTGCCATCTGACCCTCTCCTACGGTGCCGCCACATGGCCTCATCTGCTGGTGCGCGGCATGTTGATGGAGCAGATATACCGGGCGCAGCAGATCCTGGCCGGGCACCCCTATCACCGCGGAGGGCGCGGCTGAGCGGTCGACACGACGCGCCCGCTCGACGGCAGGAGGCGGGGAGAGCCGGGCCGCGCAGCGCCGGTTGTGCTCGTTTCGGGAACCCAGACCGGCAAGCCGGAAGACCCCTCACTGCCCCCTTGGGAGGGGGACTCCCCACCATTTGTAAGGAGAGATCCGGCAGGCGCGAGTACGCGTGCTGGTCACCCGGTGAGTTTCCTGCGTCACGCTGCATGGGCTTGTCTCGCGAAGGCGGGATTGAAGACGGTCTGGTTTTCGAGCATCGCGCAGGCGACGCCACGAAGCGCGCGAGCGTGGCCGTGACCGCGGGCACGCAGGGCGACGTATTTCGCGTTGCTGACGGGGTCGTTCTGTATCGCGACTCCGGCCCAGTGGTAGACGGCGTCCTGGAGCCGGTTGTGGGGCGCGAGACGGCGTATGACGATCAGCGATTTGCCGGACCGTTTGGTCACGGGAGCGACGCCGGACAGGCATCGCAGGGCCTGATGGTCTCGCCGGCGCAGAGGCCGGCGCAGAGGATCGTGTGCTTCTGCCAGCAGCGTGGCGAGGACGATCCTGCCGACGCCGGGAAGCGAGCTCAGGATTTCCACGTCACGCTGCGCATTTGTTCCCGGCTCGTCCTCCGGGGAGGCCGCCGATCGGGACAGCGCTGCGCTCAGACGGTCGAGTTCGCCATAGGCCTTGGCGAGCTGCTGCGCGATGTCAGCAAGCTGCGAGAAGACGACCTCGATGTGGGCAACCGCGGCCTCGGTCGGGCCGGGCGCGGCGGACACTGCCTGCTCACGCAGGATCCGGAGCGCGGTTTCCGCTTCGATCCGGCGCACCCGATGGCGCTTCAAGAGCTTGGCGACGGTGGCGGCGCGGACGCGCTGCGCCCCGGCGGGCGTCGGCGCAAGGCACCAGAGCTCGCGGACCCAGGCCCTGGTAAGATCGCTTTCGACCTTGCGGAGCTGCGGATAGTAGCGCCAGAGCTGCTGGCGAGCCCGGCTCACCAGCCGGGTCCTGTCGCAGGTCAGCTCATTGGCGATCCGCGACCACTCGCGCAGCCCGACGATCTCCGGCGCTGCCGGGTCCAGGCGCCGGAACGCATGGCCATCGGTCCGCAAGCACGCGGGCGTCGCGGCGATCGTCCTTGGCGCCGGTCGGCGAGAGGCGGTCGCGGAAGCGGTCGAGCTGCTTCGGATTCACAGAGTGGACCGTGAAGCCGCGTTCCATCATGGTCTCGACAATGGGTCCGTGCGGGATCTCGATGGCGACCCCGACCGCGTGCGGGTCGACGCCCGCCCTGGCGAGGACCCAGGCCGCCATCTCCGCCAGACCGGCTCCACCGTGACTGAAGGCCCGCTCGGCCGACACCTCGCCAGCGCTGTCGACAACGCAGACCTGGTGGGTCTCCGAGCCCCAGTCGACCCCCGCAAAAATACTCGAGCATGTGCATGGCTTCCCTTCGCGCCCTTGCGCAAACGGACCGCTACGATGCCTTCCCGTCCCTGTACTGGCGCTCAAGGCGCAAACTCCCCACCAGGCGTCCATCGTGGCCAGGGACCGAAGCACAGCCCCCCCCAGATGCTCTCGGCGCAGGGGGCGCTCGGTTGCCCTCGATCCCTTGGCCCGGCCCATCCGCGATGGACGGAACCTCCACGATGGCAGGAAGTCTTGGCGAGATGCACCTCGCCACAGGCTTCCCCTCCGCGCTACGCGCTCAGGCGAAGCCTGTGGCCAGCCAGGACTGCCACGATAAAGGCCGAGGAAATGGCCAAGCAACGCCTCCACCCCGAAACAGCTGAAACGCTGTGACAGGTACAGGGGGCCTTCCTTGAGAAACCGGTGATGACGTAGGCCGCGATGCCGGCCCGTGCCGGCTACCGGGACGCCAAGACGAAAACCGCCGGGCTATCGACGGGCGGCTTGACTTGCCGGCGACGCTCCCGGATCATGGCTTCTTTCTCACTCGGACCGGTTGATTCGGGCCCCGCCCGTTCCTCCTTCGTCATGAACATCTCGGTCCGTTACGCTGCCGGCGCAGCCAGCCTTCTCCCATGGCCTGCACAGTCGGAGCGCATTCGCAGAAGAGAGGGTTGCAGGCATGCAGGAAAGTTCGATGCGACCGGTCGCGACGACCGGCATCTGGAAGGGGCTCCATCCCGGGATGGGGATCGCGTCGAAGGGGATGGTCGCCGCATTCGTGGTCTTCACCTTGCTCAATGTCGACTTCGCCAACTCCATCTACTCGGCGGTGCGCGGCTGGATCGAGTCCGGGCTGAACTGGTACTACATCACCGCGCTCACGGTGATGCTGTTCGTCTGCATCTACCTGATGTGCAGCCGCCACGGCGCGGTCAGGCTCGGCGACGACGACAGCAGGCCGGAGTTCAGCAACTTCTCCTGGTTCGCCATGCTGTTCTCCGCCGGCGTAGGGATCGGACTGCTGTTCTTCGGCATCGCCGAGCCCATGTTCTACTTCGACACGAGCCAGCCCTGGAACTACCCGAACAACCCCTTCGCCGACCGCGCGCTCGCGACCGAGATGAGCGAGGAGCGCGCGATCCACGCCATGCGGGTGACCTATTTCCACTGGGGCTTCCACGCCTGGGCAGTCTACGTGATCGTCGGCCTCTGCCTCGCCTATTTCGGGTTCCGCAAGAAGCTGCCCCTCACCCTGCGTTCGGCGCTTCACCCGGTCATCGGCGACCGCATCTACGGCCCCGTCGGCCATGCCGTCGACCTGCTGGCCGTCTTCGGCACGGTGTTCGGCGTCGCCACCTCGCTCGGTCTGGGGGTGAGCCAGATGGCCGTCGGACTCAACTTTCTCTTCGGCGTCGATCCGGGCACGTTGACGCAGGTCGTCCTGATCCTGGCCATCACCGCGGTCGCGACGCTGTCCGCCGTCTCCGGAGTCGGCAAGGGCATCCGCATCATCTCGGAATGGAACGTCTGGCTGAGCGTCGTCCTGCTCGCCTTCTTCCTGTTCGGCGGGCCGTTCAAATGGCTGATGGGGTTTTTCGTCACCACCGTCGGCGACTATCTCTGGAACTTCGTCCCGATGGGCTTCCAAATATTCAATGAGAAGGGCGCCGCCGCCTGGCAGGGCGGGTGGACGATCTTCTACTGGGGGTGGTGGATCTCCTGGGCGCCCTTCGTCGGCATGTTTATCGCCCGCATCAGCCGCGGCCGCACCATTCGCGAGTTCATGCTGGGGGTGATGTTCGTGCCCACCACGATCGCCTTCTTCTGGCTGTGCATCTTCGGCGGCAGCGCGATCCATCTCGAGCTGACCGCGGATGGCGGCGTGGGCACGGCGGGCGTGGCCGCCCTGGTGCGGGACTGGAACCTGCCCGGCGCGCTCTACGGCACCATCGAGCGGATGACCGGCCTACACTGGCTGAACTGGATCATGGCGGCGCTCGCGACCTTCCTGCTGGCGACCTGGTTCATCACCTCGTCGGACTCGGGCACGCTCGTCATCACCACCATGTTGAGCATGGGCGACGACCATCCGCCGCAGCAGTTCCGCATCATCTGGGGCCTCGGCGAGGGCTTCGTCGCCGCGGTCCTGCTCTTCGCCGGCGGCCTCGCCGCGCTGCAGACGGCCTCCATCGCGGCAGCGCTCCCGGTCAGCGTGATCCTGCTGCTGATGACCTACGGGATCATCAAGTCGCTGAACGAGGATTCGAGCGCGGTGCCGGCATCGGGCGAAGCGCAGGCGCCCGACGGGACCAGCCTGAGCGGCGATCTCCGCGCGTAGCCCGCGGCCTCGCCGTCTCCGGTCAGTCCCTTGCCATTGCCTGACAGAGGGAGATTTCGGTGCCCATGGCGTTGAGGGGCCGCCAACCCCACGCCATCATTTCGTTGACGGCAAGAACGAGGGAAGAAAACGTTTGGAGCCGGAACGTTTTCTTCCTTCCTTCGTGTATACTGAGGTCTTGCCCAGACGCATGCAGACTGCGGCGTATTCTTTCCAATTGCGGGTTGCTGCGGACCCGTCATGGGCCGTCGCGAACCCTGGCACCGAAGCCGCGAGAAGCAGGCACGCCAGGCAGTATACAGCGCGACCGTCTTCCACCTGTTTCCGTCGCGCATGTGAGGCTTCCTTCTTTCGGGCCGGCCCCGTGAGATCGGTCTCGACAGCGATTGTCGAACATTGGGGGTGGGGCGTATCTTCCGCATTCGCGCGAGCGCCCCCGCCCGGCGTCCCGCGGCGGGCTTCCGGCATCGCGCGCGTCGAGTCCGACGGAGACCACCGTCATGACACGGCTCGAAACTGCCAGCCTGATCGCGAGCTATACCGGGCTCGTCCTGACGGCCGTGCAGTGCGTTCTGATCTGGTATGGGCTTCGCATCATGCAGCGCGCGGGATCGGCAGTTCGATATCGCCGATAAGCGCCATGAGGAATGGACGCGGCAAGCCGACGAGCACCATAAGGAAGGGATGCGGCGCCATGAGGAGGCGATGGCGAGTCACGCCGTTGCCATGCGCGCCCTCGAGGCGCTGATCGAGCACACCGCGCTCGCGCCGCCGTAGACGGCCTTTCGGTTCCTGCCCTCGCGCCGCATTCATCCGGCTTCGCCGGCCCGGCGGTCCGGGCGAATCCGGGATGCGGCGACATCCGCCCCGTCACAACCCGAAGACGAAGCGACTGCCGAGATTGGAGGCGACGAGCCGGTCGGGCATGCGGCGGCGCATCGCCTCGATGAAGCGGGTCCCCGTGCAATGCATCGGGACCACCACATCGGGGTTCATCGTCTCGAGAGCGTCGATCGTGTGGGCGATATAGTCGGGCTTCGACGCGGTCAGGTGAAAGCCGCCGATGACCGCATGCAGCCGATCGGTGCCAGCGACCGCCATCGCGGTCCTGACGGAGTTGACGATGCCGGCATGGCCGCAGCTCGAGATTACGACCAGCCCGCGGCCGCGCACCAGATAGCAGGTCGCGTGCTCCTCGGGATGGCTGTCGGGGATCAGCTTGCCCCGGCGCTCTTCCTCGGTGAAATGGTCCGGCGCCTCGAGCATGGAGCCGCCTGTCACCCGCTCGAACGAGCCGCGCGCGATATGGCCGGTGGTGAAGGCGCCGCCGAGCGCCTGCGGAGCCGGGCAGCAGACCGGCGCCACCGACTGGGCGGTAAGCGAGATCCGGTCGGGGGCGCCCCAGCAGACCATCTCGGGCCGGCCGCCGTCCTCGGCGGGCAACCCGCCTGGAACCCAGCGGACGTGGAAAGCCTCCTCGGCGCCGACGAAGAGCGCAAGGTCGCCGCGCATGGCGTTCCGATGCCGGTTCACGAACCCGTCGAGTCCGCCGTAATGGTCGCGGTGGCCGTGGCTCAGGATCAACCCGTCGAGCCGGGCCGGGTCGATGTCCAACAGATCGACATTGCGGTTGAGAATCTCCGGCGTGTAGCCGAAATCGAGCAGATGCTCGGCACGCTCCCCGCCCGACGACGATGCGAGATGGAGCGAGAGCCCCCATTCGCCAGCGAGCGTCGTCATCTGCCGCCCGGGGATGGCCCCCACATGCTCGATCGCGACATGGGGATGCTCCTCCCGGGGCAGGAAGCGCTCGTAATGGGAATCCACCACCACGCGGACCGCCAGATGATCGACCACCGGCGCATGAAACGGCGTCTGCCCGTCTCCCGCCATCGACTCGCCCTCCCGCTTCCGCCTCGTCACGACCGGTTCCCGGAACCATGCGCCGTCCGCGCGCGGCGGGCAAGGGGCCGCACGGCTGCTATTGCAGGAACAGCCGGTAGACAGGGTTTCCGGTCTCGTCGATATGCGGGAAGTCGACCGCATCGAGGAAGGCCCGGAACTCGGGGTCGCCGCCGGGCGGTACCTGGAGCCCCATCAACACCCGACCGAAAGCGGAGCCGTGGTTGCGGTAGTGGAAGAGGCTGATGTTCCAGCGCTGCCCCATCCGTTCGAGAAACTCGAGCAGCGCGCCCGGCCGTTCGGGAAAATGGAAGCGGTAGAGCCTCTCGCCGAGCGCCGCCCCGCCGGCGCCGCCCACCATGTAGCGGACATGGAGCTTGGCGAGCTCGTTCTTCGTCATGTCGACGACCGCCAGACCGGCCTCGGTCAAGCGCGCACGCAGCCGGCGCCGCTCGTCGCCCCCTTCCTGAAGCTCCAGCCCGACAAATATCCGCGCGGCCCCGCTGTCGGCGTAGCGGTAGTTGAACTCGGTGATCGCGCGCTTGCCAACGATCTCGCAGAAGCGGCGGAGGCTGCCCGGCCGCTCGTCGATGGTGACCGCGAACAGCGCCTCGCGCTCGCGGCCGATCTCGGCGCGCTCCGAGATGTGGCGAAGCCGGTCGAAGTTGACGTTGGCGCCCGACAGCACGGCCACCAGCGTCTGGCCCGCCTTCTCCGAACGGGAGGCGTAGGCCTTGAGTCCGGCAACTGCGAGCGCCCCGGCCGGCTCGGCGATCGAGCGCGTGTCCTGGTAGATGTCGAGGATCGCGGCGCAGATGTCGTCGACGCTGACCAGGATGACCTCGTCCACCGAGGTCCGGGCGATGCGCAGCGTCTCCGCCCCCACCCGGCGCACCGCCACCCCGTCGGCGAACAGCCCGACCTCGTCGAGCGAGACCGGCCGGCCGGCCGCGAGCGAGGCGTGCATCGAGGCGGCGTCCTCGGGCTGGACGCCGATGACCCGGATATGCGGCCAGAGCGCTTTCACATAGGCCGCGATACCGGCGATCAGCCCGCCGCCGCCGACCGGCACGAAGATCGCATCGACCGCGCCGCCGCGCTGGCGGAGAATCTCGAGCGCGATCGTGCCCTGGCCGGCGATCACGTCGGGGTCCTCGAACGGGTGGACGAAGACCAGCCCCTCGTCTTCGGCCATCGCCTGGGCGCGGGCGAGCGCCTCGTCGACCGACGCGCCGTCGAGGATCACCTCGCCACCGATCCGCGCGACCGCGCGCGACTTGATCTCGGGCGTCGTGACCGGCATGACGATCACCGAGCGGGTCCCCAGCGTCCTGGCGGCGAGCGCGACCCCCTGGGCATGGTTGCCGGCCGAGGCGCAGATCACGCCGCGGGCGCGAACGGCGGGGTCGAGCCGGGCGATCTTGTTGTAGGCGCCGCGGATCTTGAAGGAGAAGACGGGCTGCAGGTCTTCCCGCTTGAGGAGGATCCGCTGGCCGAGCTCCTGCGACAGGAGCGGCATGTCTTCCAGCGGGGTCTCCCGCGCCACGCCGTAGATGTCGGCGCGGAGGATTCGCTCGAGATATCCGCGCTGCATGGCGGGTCTTTCGAGGCGGCGCGTCAGCCGCTCGGGGGGTAGACGGTCCGGAGGCCGGACTCGCGGAGCTCGTCCTCGTCCCAGAAGCCGATCAGGATCCCCTTGGGCTCGCCGCCCCCCGAGGTCATCGTCTCGATCTGCTCGCGCGACCGGGTGATCCGGCTGTGATGGCGGCGCGCCCAGGCGAACAGCGCCTCGTGCAGCCGCGCCCGCACATCCTCGCGGGCCGGGTCGGCACCGAGATCGACCAGCTCGTCGGGATCGGTCTCGAGATCGAACAACAGCGGCCGGTAGCCCTCGGCATGGATGTATTTCCAGCGCCCGTCGAAGATCATCAGGAGCCTGGCGTCGGCCATGTCGACGCCGAGCGCGACCCGGGTCTGGCGGGTGCAGTAGTCGTATTCCGAGATCGCATGCTCGCGCCATTCGACGGGCGCGCCGCCGTGCAGCAGCGGGGTCAGCGACCTCCCCTCGACGATATGCGGCTTGGGCGGCAGGCCGAACGCGTCCAGGAAGGTCGGCACCAGATCGATGCCCTCGACCAGAGCATCGGTCGCCGTGCCGCGCGTGGAGTCGGCCTCGGACCGAGGATCGTAGATCAGGAGCGGAACCCGCGCCGAGGCATCGTGGAAGAGGTCCTTCTCGCCCAGCCAGTGATCGCCGAGATAGTCGCCGTGATCCGAGGTGAAGACGATCATCGTGTCGTCCATCCGCCCGGCGCTCTCGAGACGATCGAACAGGAGGCCGAGCTGATCGTCGAGCTGCTTGATCAGCCCCATATAGGCCGGGATCACGCGCCGACGCACCTCGTCGCGCGAGAAGGCCCGGCAGACCCGATGGTTCTGCCAAGCGCGGTAGACCGGGTGGTCGGTCATGCGTTCGGCGTTGGAACGGACCGCCGGCAGCACATCGTCCGGCCCGTACATGTCGTGATAGGGGGCGGGCACGATATAGGGCCAGTGCGGCTTGATATAGGAGAGGTGGCAGAGCCAGGGGCGGTCGCCGGCGCCGTCGATGAACGCCATGCCGCGCCGGGTCATGTAAGGCGTCTCGGAATGTTCGTCCGGCACCCGCGCCGGTCGGTCGGCATAGCGCATCAGCCAGCCCGAGAGCAGATCCCCGTCGTCGCCCTCGGCCGAGTTCGCCCATTCCTCCCAAGGGTTGAGGCCGTCCATGCCCTGCGCGCGCAGATAGTCGTCATAGGGCGGGGCGGGGTCGTAGCTGCTCTCCGGATGCAGCCCGTCGTCGCGCTCGAACGGGGTGAAGCCGCACTGGGCGGTATGCACGCCGATCATCGAGTCGGGATCGATGCCGAGCCGCTTCATGCCCTCGAGGTCGGGGATCATATGGGTCTTGCCGACGAGGACGCAGTCGACGCCCGCTTCGCGCAGATGGTCGCCCAGCGTGGGCTCGCCGACGCGGAGCGGGAAACCGTTCCAGGTCGCACCATGGCTCCGCACATAGCGCCCGGTATAGAAGCTCATCCGCGAGGCGCCGCAGATCGGCGACTGGACATAAGCGCGATCGAAGCGCAGGCCGCGCTCGGCCAGCCGGTCGATATTGGGAGTCTTCAGACTCGGATGGCCGTAGCAGGACAGATAGTCCCAGCGAAGCTGGTCAGCCATGATCCAGAGCACGTTCCTCAACTCGCCCACGAACACCTCTCGCATCGTTCCTGCCGGCGGGCCGCCGCCCAGCCGCGCGCGCAGTCTAGCCGCCGCGCGGCGATTGCCAACCGCACGGCGGCGCGGGCCGGGGCCCGCCGCTTCGCGCCGGTCGGGACCGGACCGCAGCGGCAAGCGGAGGAGCAAGCCCTCCCTCCGACGGGTACGGATCGCCTATCGCCGCGTCGGCCCGCGATCCCGCGGTTTTCGGGAGCGGCGGAGCGCCTACTTCCTGCAGGGCAGCGATTCGTGCTCGCCCAGCAGCGCCCATTCGCTGTTTCGCATGGTCATGACATAGCCTGGAAGCTGCGCATCGCCGGTGTCTTCGAAACAGATCCGCCCGATTACGCCGTTATAGACGACGCTGTGCAGGCCTTCGCGGATCCTGGCGCGCTCCTCGACCACCTTGTCCGGATCGCCGGTGACCCCCTGCTCCTCCATCACCTGCTTGAGCAGATAGACGGTATCGTATGCCGAGGCGTCGACATGGTGCGGGAAAGGCTTGTCCACGCCGCGCTTCCGGTTCTCTTCCACGAATTTGCGGGTGAACTCGCGGCTCCTCGCGTCCTTCTTGTACCAGAACCAGGCGGAGAAGACGGCGCCCTCCCCGTCCTTACCCATCTGGCGCGTGATCTCGGGGTCGGCCCAGATCTGGGCGCCGATGATCGGGGTCGCGATGCCCTGGCGGCGCATCTCCTTGAGCACCCGAACCGCGACCGGCGTAATGCCGGCGAGACCGACATAGTCGATCTTGCGGCCCTTCAACTGGGTAACCTGGGCTGACACGTCGACCGCCTTGGTCTCGAACCCGATCGGCGCCCTCGCCAGCGCGACGCCGTTCTTTTCGAAGATCGGCTTCATGATGAACAGGCCCACGGCCTTCGACACGACATCGTCGGTGCCGTACATGACCGCGGCGGACCCGATCGACATCCCGCGCGCCTTCAGCGTCGCGATGACCCGTTCGAATTGCAGCCCCTCGTTCTCGGTCATGCGGAAGGCGTATGAGAATTTGTCCGCCAGCTTCGGCGCGGAGGATGCGTTGGGGATCTGAACGATCTTCGCCCGTTCGCCGGCGGCGAAGGCGACCCGCGCCTCGGACGACGAGAACGGGCCGATCACCGCCAGCGCGTTGTCGTCGCGCGCAAATTTGCGAACGGCGACCACGGCCTGTTTGGGATCGCCCGCGGTGTCGAACTTCTCCACCCGGACCATCCTGCCATTGATGCCGCCCGCCGCGTTGATCTCGGCGACCGCGATGTCGATCGACACTTCGGTGGTCCTGGCGATGGTCGAATAAATGCCGGTACGGCCGAGGCTCGCGCCGATGACGATCTCGTTCTGCGCCAGCGCCGGCGCTCCGGCGGCGGCGACCGCGGCGACGAGGCCCGCGGCAAAAGCCCAATTCTTCATGATCATCTGGATTCTCCTTCTTGCGGGCCGCTGCCCGCGCTTCGAATGTCCGCCGCTTCGCGCGTCGGCCCTGCCCCGGAAGCCGAAGGCGGCCGTTTCCCGCCGAGATAGGCTTCCCCCAGGCGGTGGTCGGCGAGCAGCTCGGCGGCCGTCCCGGTAAGAACGGTCGTTCCCAGTTCGAGAACATAGCCGCGATGCGCACACCGCAACGCCATATGCGTATTCTGCTCGACCAGCAGGATGGTCAGCCCGCCCCGATTCAGATCTTCGATGAGGTCGAACAGACCCTGCACCAGAATCGGCGACAGTCCGAGCGAGGGCTCATCGAGCATCATTATTCTAGGCTTCGCCAGCAGCGCGCGCGAGATGGCCAACATCTGCTGTTCGCCGCCGGAGAGCACCGAGGCGGGCAGGTCGCGGCGGGCGGCCAGATTCGGAAACCGGTCGTAGATTTCGTCGACGTCCCGGTCGAAACCGTCGCTGCGCGTGTAGGCGCCCATCTGCAGATTCTCGTGGACGGTGAGGCTCACGAATATCTGCCGGCCCTCGGGAACCAGCGTCAGACCGGCGCGCACGCGCCTGGGGCTGCTCCAGCCCGTCACGATCTCCCCGTTCAGCCGAACGGTGCCGCCGGCGGGTCTGACCGTTCCCTGCACCGCCTTCAGCAACGAGCTCTTGCCGGCGCCGTTCGCGCCCAGAACGGCGACGATTTCGCCCTCGGCCAGTCGCAGGTCCAGCGACTTGATCGCATGGTTGCGCCCGTAGCGGACGTCCAACCCCGCGACGTCAAGAAGCATCGGCCGCCCCCGTCGCCGACCGGTCGGCCTTGCCTCCGGCCATGGCCGTGTCGCTGCCGAGATAGGCCTCGCGGACCAGCGGATCGTCGTTGACCTGCGCCGGCGTGCCCTCGAAGATCTTCTTGCCGAAGTTCAACACCACCACATGGTCACACAGATTGTGCACGAACTGCATGTCGTGTTCGACGACGAGCAAGGTCACGCCGCTCGAGGAGACCGTCTCGAGCAGCGCCAGGAGCTGTTGAGACTCGACCTGGTTGAGGCCGGCCGCCGGCTCGTCGAGCAGCAGAAGTTTCGGCCGGGAGACCATGGCGCGCACCACCTCGATCCGCTTTTGCACGCCATAGGGCAGGTTGGCGACCACCTGACCGGGGTAGGTGTCGAGTCCGGCTTCCTCCAGGGCCGCCCTCGCGGCGCGGGCCCAACGGTTCCTCGGCCAAAGCCCCAGCGGGTAGAGGAGATCGCCCGGCCGGCGGGCGCGCGCGTGCTGGCCCAGCATGACGTTCTCGACCGTCGACAGATGGGGCATAAGCCGGATGTTCTGAAACGACCGGGACATGCCGAAGATCACTCGGTCCCGCGCCGGAACATGGGTGATGTCCCAGCCGTCCAACAGGAGAGAGCCCCGGTCCACCGCGTATACGCCGGTCAGCAGGTTGAAGATCGTCGTCTTGCCCGCACCGTTGGGACCGATCAGCGCCGTGCGGCTGCCGCGCCTGACGGAGAAGCCTACGTCCTCGATGACCCGCAGGCCGCCGAAACTCTTGTACAGCCCGTCGATATCGAGGACGTTGCCCGCCATTGCCGTTCCCGTCACGCGGTCCTCGCGGCGGACGCAGCGCCGAACCGGCCGCCGAACACAGTCGGGATCCGGTCGACCAGCGTCCGCGTGATCAGCCCCTCCGGCCGAAACACCATCATCAGAACGATGATCGTGCCGAAGAAGATGAAACGAGCGTCCCCGATCCATTCACGGCCGCTGGCGCTCGCGATCTGGCGCAGCGCCTCCGGCATGATCGTGAAGAACGACGCGCCGACCAGAGGCCCCCAGGCCGTTTGCGTGCCGCCGAGCAGCACGTAGAGAAGGATGTAGATGCTCAACAGCACGTTGAAGGTCTGGGTCTCGATATAGTTGTAGTGATGCCCGTAGAGGGCACCGCCCAGGCTCATCAGGGCCGCGCCGATCGTGAAGGCAGCGACCTTGGCGAGCCGCACATCGACTCCGAACAGCGTCGCCACCGCCTCGTCGTCGTGAATCGCGCGCATCGCCAGACCCAGCCGCGTCGACATCAAGTAGAAACACAGAAGCACCACCAGGATGGTGACCGGAACGACGGTCGAATAATCGGCATGAGAGTCCACGGGATAGCCCGCCGCCGCGCCGAGAAACTCCAGATTGATGATCAGCCCGGCGACGACTTCGGCGAAGGCGAAGGTGGCGAGCACCATATAGACCCCGCGGGTGCGCAGGATCGGGAAGGCGATGACGAAGGCGATGACGCCGCAGAACAGCATGGACGCCGGGATCGCCAGATAGATCGGCGCGCCGGAGGCGTTGAACCAGGCGCTGGCATAGGCGCCGATCGTGATGAAACCCGCCGCGCCCAGATTGAGCTGCCCCGACGATGCCGGTAGAAAGATGCCGTAGGCGAAGATCACGTTCAGACACAGGATGATCAGTTGGGATTCGAGATAGCCGCTCATCGCTCCCTGCTCAAAACTTGCCCTTTCCGATGGCGGTGTGGCCGAACAGGCCGGTCGGCTTGACGATCAGGATCAGGAGCAGCAATCCCCAGATCGGAATCTTCTTGAAGGTGGCACCAACGGCGTAGATCGACATCACTTCCACCATGCCGATCAGCATGGCGCCGATGATCGCGCCCCATACGTTGCCGAGGCCACCCAGAACCATGCCGGCGATCGCGACCGTGGCGACCGTGTCGCCGACATAGGCATCGACGGTCGTGTAATTGATGGTGAACAGAATGCCGGAAATCGCGCATAGCAACCCCGTGATCACATAGACGACCGGCACGATCCGACCGATCTCGACCCCCATCAGCGGGGCGGTATCGGGCTTCTCGGCGATCGACCGCAGCGCCCGGCCGAGCTTCGTTCTGCGCAGCATCGCCGACAGGCCGAAGACGATCGCGAGCGACAGGATCAGGCTGATCAGCTGCGGGACCGAGAACAGCACCGGGCCCAGATCGAAGCTCGCATCGCCGAACGGCGACGTCGTGGTCAGGGCATCCGATCCCCAGGTGCTGATCACGGTATGTTCCAGAACGATCAGAAACCCGAGGGAGCTGACCAGAGGCAGCGCGTGCTCCGTGGCGTCGCCGTATTTCGCCTTCATATAGCGATAGGTAAAACGCTCGATGAGCAGCGACAGCATCGCCACGGCGAACAGGGCGACGATCATGCCGAATATCCACCTTCCGCCTTCGCCGGCCGCACTGTCCAGCGCCGCAAAGACCGCTTCCCCAGGTTTGAACGAAACGATCAGCCAGACGGCGGTGCAGACGCCGGCGGCGAGGCCCAGCGCAGCGCCCGACTTGGCCGCGGCGTGCAGCCGGGTGTCTCGCAGCCCGTCCGCGGCCAGCATGCAGAGCACGAAGATCACCGAGACCGCGGTCAGGTCGAGGGCGACGCCGTGCCCCTCGAGGATCGCCCACATCAGCACGGCGGCGAGCATGAACAGCGCCGGCACGGTGAAGTTGAGAAAATTCAATACGCCGATGATCAGGGTGAAGGCGACCGCCACCATGACGTAGACGCCACCCAGCATCAGGCCGTTTACGATCTGCTGGGGGAGTTGGGACAGGTCCATCACGCCGAACTATGGGAGCAGCGATCTTCCGGAAGCAGGGGCGTGGGCGCCCCGCAAGCCGCCCAGCATACGCCTTTGCCCCTCTGTAGGATAATATGGTCGTCCGCTTCGACGCTCGATGGCGTCGATCGATCCGCGGCGGCTCGACGACAGCGGGGCGGAAGGCCTCGAGCGACACGCGTGGTTCGACGGCCACCCGCTCGAGGGCGAGGTGCGCCATATCCTGCATGGTGCCGCCGAAGACGACTTGGCGGCGAAACGGGCAGCGTTCCTCGCGGCGACGGATCGGCTGCGGCGCAAGACCGAGGAGCGCCGGCGGACTCCGGCCGAGGCCTACCGTGACGGCCCGCCCGTGAAGATGATGGACATGCCGATCCCGTCGGCAATGTATAATCCCGCAATGAAGGACAGGAAGGGACTAATTATTGCGATAGCCGAATATAAATATAACGGCGGCTCCATAGGACCAACTCAAGATCCCGGAGCAAGTTCGACACTCGCCCGATCGTCGAAGTTGGCGCTCATCCCGGCGTCCTTACCGAAACAGGACCAGCCGAGCTCTGTCTTGGAATCCGTCTTGCCGAGCAAAACCCATATCTGGGGCGAGAAGACGTAGGGAATCCTCCGCCTCGCACCGCCTACATGAACAGCCGTTCGCCCTTCATGTCCTTGTAGAGATGGGCGACATACGCGCCGTAGCCGTTATAGAGCAGCGTCGGCATCCGCTCGTCGGTGCCGAGCACGCGCTCGGTTGCCTGGCTCCAGCGGGGATGCGGCACGTCCGGGTTCACATTCGCCCAGAAGCCGTACTCGCTCCCCTGGATCTCCTCCCAGAAGCTCACCGGCCGGTCGGCCGTAAAGGTGAAGCGGATGATCGACTTGACCGACTTGAAACCGTATTTCCAGGGCGCGACGAGACGCATCGGGGCGCCGTTCTGCTTGGGGATCTCCCTGCCGTAGGCGCCGGTCGCGATGAAAGCGAGCTCGTTGGTCGCCTCCTCCAGGGTCATCCCCTCAAGATAGGGCCAAGGATACCAGAACTGGCGCTGCCCCGGCGCGGCCTCCGGGTCCTCGAAGCTGCGCATCTCGAGATATCTGGCGCCCGCCGAGGGCCGCGCGAAAGCGACCAGGGCCTGGAGCGGGAAACCGCTCCACGGCACCGCCATCGACCAGGCCTCGACGCAGCGGTGGCGGTACAGGCGCTCCTCGAGCGGCATCCTGGCGATCAGCTCGTGAGCGTCGATGGTGATCTCCCGCTCCACCATGCCGTCGATGGTGACGGTCCACGGCCGTACCTTCAGCTTCTGCGCCGCCCGCCAGATGTTCTTGTGAGAGCCGAACTCGTAGAAGTTGTTGTAGGTGGTCGCGACCTTCTCGTCGGTGATCTCGCGGTCGAGCGCGTAGCGCGGGTTCCGCGCGACCGGATAGGGACTCGCCGCCGCGCGGGCGAGCATCGACGGTGCGGCCGCGGCCAGGATGGGACCGGCGGCGAGCGCCTTGACCAGCAGCCTGCGGTTGCGGAACGCCGTCTCGTCCGTCGCCGCCGCCTCCGGAAGCTCCCAGCCCCGCCTCGTCCAGATCGTCATATCGGCTCCCTTTCGACGGTTTCCCCGCGCGGCGCCGGCTTCCCCGGCCGCCGCCTAATCCGCCTTCTGCGCTTCCCTCCGCGCCTCGATCACCCGATCGGCCAGCCGTCCGGTCAGCTCCTGCAGATGGTCGAAATCCGACCGATAGGTGCCGACGCCCTGGCTCAGCGACCTGAGCTCGATGATCAGATCCAGGATGTCGGAGCTCGGCATATGCGCCGCGACCGTGTCCCAGCCCTTCCAGCCGTCCTTGGCCTGGAAGCCGAGAATCTGTCCCCGCCGGCCGCTGATCAACCCGTGTACCTTGTTGGTGTATTCGGCCGGCACGTCGATCTCGACCTTCGAGACCGGCTCCAGGAGCACCGGGCTGCATTTGGGCATGCCCTCGGTCATGGCGACCCGCGCGGCGAGTTTGAAGGACATCTCGTTGCTGTCGACGGAATGGAACTGGCCGTCGGTCAGGACCACGCCGAAATCGACGACCGGGAAGCCGAGCGGGCCGCGTTCGGCATATTCCTTCACCCCGGCCTCGACGGCGGGGACGAACTGCCTGGGGATCGCCCCGCCGACGATCTTGTCGGTGAAGGAGAACCCCTCGCCGCGCGACAGAGGCGCGATGTCGACATGGACATCGCCGAACATGCCGTGGCCGCCGGTCTGGCGCTTGAACCGACCGTGCTGGGAGACCGCGGCGCGGATGGT
The DNA here is from genome assembly GCA_963422565.1 of Alphaproteobacteria bacterium. Lineage (GTDB taxonomy): Bacteria > Pseudomonadota > Alphaproteobacteria > MPNO01 > MPNO01. The sequence goes on from OY730228.1 coordinate 907,304, forward strand.
CTCCCTGTAGGGGACGCTGGGGCGCGCGCCGACGGCGGAGACGTTGTAGCGCGACTTCAGCTTCTCGAGCGCAACCCGCAGATGGATCTCGCCCTGCCCGTGGAGGATCATCTCGCGAGTGTCGGCGTTCTGTTCGAAGCTGGCCGACGGATCCTCCTGGTTGAGACGGTTGAGCGCCTCGGTCAGCTTCACCTCGTCGCTCCGGTTCTCGGGCATGATCGCGAGCGAGAATACCGGGTCGAGCGGCGCCGGCCAGCCGACGAGCGCCTCCTCGCCCTTGTCGGTCAGCAGGTCGCCGGTCCTCAGATCGTCCACGCGGCCGAGCGCGGCCACCTCGCCCGCGGCTGCCCGGTCGATCTTCTTCTGCTGGCCGCCCATCGGCGCCAGCAGGCTGGCGATGCGGCGGCCGCCGATCGTCATGCCGTCCCCGACCTCGCCCGAGAAGACGCGGACGAGCGAGAGTTTGCCGGCATGCTGGGCATGAAACGTCTTGAACACCTGGGCGGCGGCGCCGTCGATCCCGTCGAGGCCGAGCCTGGCTGCCGCCGCGCGATGGCCGAGCGCCTCGTGGCGCAGCGCCTTCCAGAGCCGGCGGACGCCGAAATCCTGCTCGGCCGAGCCGATCATCACCGGGACGACGTTCGCCGCCCGCACGCCCTCGGTCAGATAGCCGTATATCTCGGCAACTTCGGGAATCTCGTCCTCCAGCAGCCGCTCGAGCAGGCTGTCGTCGAAATCCGCCAGCGCTTCGAGCATCGCCGTGCGCGCCTCGACATACTCCTCCTCGAACGCCGCCGGCCGGTCGATCACCTCGGAGCCGGCACCGCGGGTATAGCGGTAGGCCTTGCCGCTGATCAGATCAATGTAGCCGGTGACCTCCTCGGCGTCGCGGATCGGAATCTGGCGGAGCACCAGCGGCGCGATCTCGACCTGGCGCAGCGCCTGGTAGACCGCCGACACCGGCTCCGAGACGGTGTCGATCTTGTTGAGAAAGATCATGAAGGGAATGCCGCGGTCGGAGAGCTCCTTGAGGATCGGGGCCAGAGTCATCGCCCGTTCGGTCGAGGGCTCGTAGACCACCAGCGCCATGTCGGCGACCATTAGCGCGTTGATCGCTTCCTGGCGCATCTCGATCGAGCCCGGGCAGTCGAGGAACGTCCAGGGGTCGCCGAGATACTCCGCCCGGCCGACCGAGACCTCGATCGACATCTGGCGGGCGCGGGCCTCCGGCGAGGGGTCGCCGACGGTGTTGCCGTCCTTGACCGAGCCCTTGCGATGGATCGCGCCGCTCACCGAGAGCAGGCTCTCCATCAGTGTCGTCTTGCCGTTCAGATAGGGCCCGACAATCGCAACGCAGCGCGTCCCCTTCCCGTCCGCCATCGCAGTCTCCCTCTCGCCTGTTCTTCACGCTCGGGGCGTCCACCCTGCAGGCGGCGCCCGGCGGATCCGGCCCCGACTCTTCCAGCGCGCCTGCAGCGAATCAAGAGGAAACGGCGCGCGCTCAGACCAGCGCGGCGCAGGCGCGCCGAATGCGCCGGCAGGCCTCCTCGAGAACGTCGACAGCGGCGGCGTAGCTGATCCGGAAATAGGGCGAGAGCCCGAACGCCGCGCCCTGGACGACGGCGACGCCCTCGATCTCGAGCAGATAAGTGACGAAGTCGGTGTCGGTCTCGATCGTCGCCCCGGCCGGGGTCCTGCGGCCGATCGCACCGGCGCAGGAGGGCAGCACGTAGAACGCGCCCTCCGGGGTCCGGCAGGCGAGCCCCGGCGTCTCGTTGATCCGCGAGACGACCAGGTCGCGCCGCTCCCGGAACGCCGCCAGATTGTCGGCCAGGAAGTCCTGCGGCCCATCGAGCGCGGCCGCGGCGGCGGCCTGGCTGATCGACGAGGTATGGGTCGAACTCTGCGACTGGACGACGGTCATCGCCTCGATCAGCACCCGCGGGCCGGCGCCGTAGCCGAGCCGCCAGCCGGTCATGCAATAGGCCTTGGAGACGCCGTTGACCGTCAACAGGCGATCCATCAGCCGGGGCTCGACCTGGCCGGGCGTCGCGAAGGCAAAGCCGTCATAGACGATATGCTCGTAGATGTCGTCGGTCAGTACCCAAACATGGTCGTGCTTCATGAGCACCGCGCACAGACCGGCCAGCGCCTCGGCCGTGTAGGCCGCGCCGCTCGGGTTGCCGGGCGAGTTCAGCAGCACCCATTTGGTGCGCGGCCCGATCGCCGCGTCGAGCGCCTCGGGGCGGATGCGGAACCCGTCCTCCTCGCGGCCCTCGACGAAGACCGGGGTGCCGCCGGCGAGCAGCACCATGTCGGGGTAGGAGACCCAGTACGGCGCCGGGATCACGACCTCGTCGCCCTCGTCGAGGCTCGCCATAAAGGCGTTGTAGAGCACCTGCTTGCCGCCGCAGGAGACGATCACCTGGTCGGGTCCGTAGGAGAGCCCGTTCTCGCGGGCGAGCTTGCGGCAGATCGCCTCGCGGACGGCGCGGGTGCCGGCGATCGGAGTGTAGCGGGTCTCGCCGCGCCGGATCGCCGCGATCCCGGCCTCGGCGACATGCGCCGGGGTCGGAAAGTCCGGCTCGCCCGCTCCGAGCCCGATCACGTCGCGGCCGGCCGCCTTGAGCTCGGCGACCAGCCCCGTCAGGGCGTTGGTCGGCGACGGCTTGATGCGTGAGAGTCTCGACGCCACGGGCGTCATCGCCGGGCCCCCGACATGTTGAGCCGGTCCGAACCTACGCGGTCGCGGGAAGGGGCGCAACGCGCTGCCCGGACGGCAACGCGATCGACGGGTTGGATCGATGGGGCATGTCCAACGCCCTTCGCGCGGAGATTCGGGCATCTTGCCGACGACCCCGAAGGCGAGTCCGACGCCTACTCCTGCGAACCGTCGCCGAACAGACTGCCGGATACCCCTTCGATACCGGATCGCGCCGAATTCGTGGCGAGCCATCTCGTGCATCCGACCCAAGGCCTTCGGCACGACTCTTCCAGCCGTCATCATCTGGAACTCGATAGAGACCAAGGGCGCCGGATGCGTCACCGGGCGCACGGGCTTTTCGCCCGACCCGAGGCCCCGATCCTCGCCCGCAAGCGGCGCGGACGGCCGAACCGATTCCAACCGCGGCCCGGCGCGCTATAGTCGGGGCATGGACACGAATATCGCCGGGCCGCCGGGTCCGGACGCTGGCGTCCCGTTCGAGATCGTCTCCGATTTCCAGCCCGCCGGCGACCAACCCCAGGCGATCACCGGGATCGTGCGCGGCGTCGAGGCCGCCGAGCGGGACCAGGTGCTGCTGGGCGTCACCGGGTCGGGCAAGACCTTCACGATGGCCCATGTGATCCGCAGGATCGCGCGGCCGACGCTGATCCTCGCACCCAACAAGACGCTCGCGGCCCAGCTCTACGGCGAGATGCGCGGCTTCTTCCCCGGCAACGCCGTGGAGTATTTCGTCTCCTATTACGACTATTATCAGCCCGAGGCCTATGTGCCGCGCACCGACACCCATATCGAGAAGGACGCCTCGATCAACGAGCAGATCGACCGGATGCGCCACTCGGCGACGCGGGCGCTGCTCGAACGGCGGGACGTGATCATCGTCGCCTCGGTGTCCTGTATCTACGGCATCGGCTCGGTCGAGACCTATTCCGAGATGAGAATCCGGATCGAAGCCGGCATGCGCATCGACCAGCGGGCCTTGCTGCGGCGGCTGGTCGAGCTGCAATACCGCCGCAACGACTCCAACTTCACCCGAGGGGCTTTCCGGGTGCGCGGTGACTCGATCGAGATATTCCCGGCGCATTACGAGGACCGCGCGTGGCGGCTGTCGCTGTTCGGCGACGAGGTCGAGCGGATCCACGAGTTCGACCCGCTCACCGGCGAGAGGACGGCCGAACTGCCCGCGGTCACGGTCTATGCCAACAGCCACTACGTCACCCCGAGGCCGACGCTCCAGCAAGCGATCAAGCTGATCAAGGCCGAGCTGGCCGACCGGCTGGACCGGCTGCGCGGCGACGGAAAGCTGTTGGAAGCCCAGCGGCTGGAGGAGCGCACCGGCTTCGATCTCGAGATGCTGGAGACGACGGGGCAATGCGCTGGAATCGAGAACTATTCGCGCTTCCTGACCGGCCGCCGGCCGGGCGAGCCGCCGCCGACCCTGTTCGAGTACCTGCCCGAGAACGCCTTCCTGATCGTCGACGAGAGCCATGTGACGGTGCCCCAGCTCGGCGGCATGTTCCGCGGCGATTTCAACCGCAAGTCGACTCTCGCGGAGCACGGTTTTCGCCTGCCGTCCTGTGTCGACAACCGCCCGCTCAAGTTCGAGGAATGGGACGCAATGCGCCCGCAGACCGTCTATGTCTCGGCGACTCCCGGAAGCTGGGAGCTCGCGCGCACGGGCGGCGTCTTCATCGAGCAGGTCATCCGGCCGACCGGGCTGATCGACCCGGTCTGTACCCTGCGACCGGTCGCTCATCAGGTGGACGATCTGATGGGCGAGTGCCGCGCCGCCGCCGCCGCCGGGCAGCGCGTGCTGGTCACCACCCTGACCAAGCGCATGGCCGAAGACCTCACCGAATATCTCCAGGAAGCGGGCATTCGCGTCCGCTACCTGCATTCCGACGTGGACACGCTGGAGCGCATCGAGATCATCCGCGACCTCCGCCTCGGCGCGTTCGACGTGCTGGTCGGGATCAACCTGCTGCGCGAGGGGCTGGACATCCCCGAATGCGCGCTGGTGGCGATCCTCGACGCCGACAAGGAGGGCTTCCTGCGCTCGCGGACCTCGCTGATCCAGACCATCGGCCGGGCGGCGCGCAACATCGACGGTCGGGTGATCCTCTATGCGGACACACCCACCGCCTCGATCGCCTATGCGGTCGACGAGACCGAGCGGCGGCGCGCCAAGCAGACCGCCTTCAACGACGCCAACGGCATCACCCCGGAGAGCGTCCGCAAGGGTATCTCCGACATCATCCAGTCGGTCTACGAGCAGGACCGCGTCACCGTGGGCACGCTCGACGAGGAGACACCCGAGCTGATCGGACACAATCTGCAAGGCTATCTCGCCGATCTCGAGACGCGCATGCACGACGCGGCGGCGAATCTCGAGTTCGAGGAGGCGGCCCGGCTCCGGGACGAGATCAGGCGCCTGGAGTCGACCGAGCTCGGCATCTCCTCCCGCGCCGCGCGAACCGACGGCAAGCGGCGGCGCGGCGGCAAACGTCGGCGCGGCCCCTGAGCGCCCGACCTGGAACCCGCCCATCGGCCAACAGGGGTCGCCCCCGTTCCCCGAACGGTGCGTGCAGCCGGTTCCTCGATTTCTCCGGCCGCTTCATCGACATCGTAGCGGAGCGATCAGCCGGCCGCGGCTTCGCGACGGCGCCGTACAACCCGATCGGCCGCGACGAAAGCCGCAAGACGGTCGAAAGCGCGGCGACGGTCGCTCTGCGGCCGCTCTATGTCGGGCCGCCGCTGCGCGCGGCCCCGGGGTCAGCCGCGTTCGCGGACCTCCAGCTCGAGGTTGCGCCAGCGCAGCGAGACGTCCTCGGCGGTCCCCTCGACCAGCAGCTCGAAATTGCCGAGGTCGAGCGCCTCGGCCGGCCTCGCGAACAGTTCGGTGACCGCCCGCGCGGCCTCGAACGGCTCGAGCATGCGCGGCTGCCAGCGCCCGAACACCCTCGGATTGTCGACATAGTCCTGGGTCATGCCGGTGCGCACGAAGGGCAGCAACAGGCAGGCGGCGCGTACCATCTCCGAGGCGCGGCCGAGATTGACCTTGAGGACCCGGGGGAGCTGCAGCACCGCCCAGTTGGCGATCACATAGCCCGGCACCGCCACCCCCGGCTCGACCGCCTGGCGCGACGACACGTAGAAGAGCTGCAGCGGCCGGTCGTGATAGATCGCCTCGGCCGCCCAGAGATGGGTCATCGCCGTGAAGCCGTGGATCTTGGTGTCGAGCACCGTCCGCGACTCCTCGAGATTGTCGATGAATACCTGGCGGACGCGGGCGCGACGCTCGGGACGGCTCTCGCCCTCGATCTCGGGGAGGGCGCGGCCGAACCGATACCCGGTCTCGCTGAGTCCGGAATTGCAGATGATCAGGTCGGGCGACGACCCGCCGAGATGCTCGATGACGTAGCTGCGGGTCGACCACATGTCGCGGGTGCTGGTAGCGTCGGCCTGTAGCGCGAAGGCGTGGACGCCGATCCCCTTGAGGGCGTCGACGAGGTCGAACCCGTCGCGGTAGCTGCGGTGGAAATGGACGCCGACCGCCGCGGCGCCGTTGGCGGCGGCGGCGAGGGCGAGCGCCTGGCCGATGCCGCCGTCGCGGCCCGACCCGGTGATGAGGACGCGCTTGTCCGCAAAGGCGCTCCGCCATGCCTCGCCGAAGTGGAACGCCTCGATGTCCGCGGTGAAAGCCAAGGCCCTACTCCTTGCCGGATGCCGCCGCCGCAGCGGCGGTAAAGCGGCCGAACGCCTTCTGCATCGACTCCCAGGCCTCGGCGCCGGCCGGCATCCACATCCTGGCGAGCTTCTCGGGATCCAGCGTCTCGAAATAGGCGCGCAAGCGGCTTTGTACCTGCTCGACGGTCGCCTTCTGGAAGCCCGCGACATCGGGGAGCCCGAGAAAGGCCCGCGCCTCCTCCGGCTCGCAGTCGATCTCGATCCTGATCTTCATCCCTCTCTCCCTCCACCGCCCCGTTCAGCCGTCGGAGCGGACCGCCACATAGGACCCGGGCGCTGGCTCGACAACCGCCAGCCGGCCCGCCCCCGGCGTTCGCGCCGGCACCCGGGCGCCGGCGCGCCGCGAGATCCAGCGATGCCAGTCGGGCCACCAGGAGCCGGGATGCTTCTCGGCGGTCTCCCGCCAGGCGGCGATGTCCGGGAACCGCCGCCGGCGCGGATTGACCCAGTAGCAGTATTTGCCCCCGTCGGGCGGGTTGATGACCCCGGCGATATGGCCCGAGCCGGCGAGCATGAAGCGCTTGGACCCGCCGAACAGCGCCGTCATCTTGAACACCGAGGCGGCCGGCGCGATATGGTCCTGCTCGGACGCCTGGATATAGAGCGGGATCCGGACGTCGCCGAGATCGATCCTGCGGCCGAACAGCTCGAAACGGCCGGCGGCGAGCCGGTTCTCCTGGTAGAGCCCGCGCAGATAGTCGAACAGGAGCCGCTCCGGGAAACGGGTCGAGTCCGCGTTCCAGTAGAGCAGGTCGAACGCCCGGGGCGTCTTGCCCATCAGATAGTTGTTGACCGCGAAATGCCAGATCAGGTCGCGGGCGCGAAGCAGGTTGAACGCCGTCGCCATCGCCGCGCCGTCGAGATAGCCCTTGCGCGCGACCTCGGTCTCGATGAGACGCAGCGATTCGGGTCCGGTGAACACGCGGAGCTCGCCCGCCTCCTCGAAATCGACCTGGGCCGCGAAGAAGGTCGCGGCCGCGATCCGGGGCTCGGATCGCTGGGCGAGCCAGGCGAGCGCCATCGCCAGCAGTGTGCCGCCGATGCAATAGCCGATCGCCGCGACCTCCCGCTCCCCCACCGCCTCCTCGACCGCGTCGAGCGCCGCCAGCACGCCATGCTCGAGATAGTCGTCGAAGCCGAGCGCGCGCTGCGACGCATCGGGGTTGACCCAGGAAATGACGAACACGGTATAGCCCTGGGCCACGCACCAGCGGATGAACGAGTTCTCCGGCCTGAGGTCGAGGATGTAGAACTTGTTGATCCAGGGCGGCACGATCAGCAGCGGCCGCTTATGGACCGTCTCGGTCGTCGGGGCGTACTGGACGAGCTGGAACAGCGCGTTCTGGAACACGACGGCGCCCGGCGTCGCCGCGATCGTCTTGCCGAGGACGAAGGGCGTCCCGTCAACCTGCTCGACCGCGAGCGGACCCCGGCCCTTGCCGAGCGCCGCGGCGAAATTGTCCAGCCCCTTGCGCAGATTCTCTCCGCCGCTGTCGACGGTCTCGCGCAGCGCCGCCGGGTTGGTCAGCAGGAAATTGGTCGGGGCCAACGCCTCGACGAACTGGCGACCGTAGAAGGCGATCTTCTGCCTGGTCTCGGGGTCCACCCCGTCCAGACTCGCGATCATGCGCTCGGCCCATTCCGCGTTCAGCAGATAGGCCTGCTTGATGTAATCGAAGACCGGGTTTTCGGCCCATTCCGCGTCAGCGAAGCGGTGGTCGCCCTTCTCGGGCGCGATCACCGGAGGCGCCGCCCCGCCGTGCCCAAGCAGCCGGTCGGTGGTGTACGCCCAGAGCCTCTGGCCGTCCTGCCAGAGCCGGAGCTGCGCCGCCATCACCCGTTCGGGGTCGAGCCTGGCCTCGGCGTTGCGCGACCAGCCGGCCATCAGCCGGCCGAACAGTGCCTCGGGGCCGGTCGGATCGGCCTCGGCGTCCGTCTCGGGCGGGGGCGTCGGTTGGGCGGGGTCCGACATTGCGCGAGCCTAACCCGTCCAGGTGCCCGGCGGAACCGGCCGCCGGCAATATATCGTCGATCGGAAGCCGCCGCTGCAGTGGATCACGCGAGCGCCCGTCCGCCGGGAGGGAGGGAGGAGGAACGGCGGACGGGCGTCGCGCAGTCGGTGGCGACCGGTCAGCCGGCCGCGGCCTCGGCGGCGGACCAGCGCGCCGTGATCGGTTTCATGGTCCCCGCCAGCGTGTCGGCAGCGATTCGATTGAGCGCGGCCCCGTGCGCGAGGCTGCGCTTAAGCAAGAGGTCGCCCGCCTCGACCTGGATGTCGAGCCATTCCTTGGGCGACTCGGCGGCGAGCGCGCGCTCAAGGATCCGGAAATTCTCATCGGTCGCGCTGCGGGCGTATCCGACCACCGCCTCGAGCGCCGCTTCGATGCCCCCGACCGCGGCGGCCGAGGACGCCTCGAGCGCCGCCGCAGTCGGCGCGTCGTCGATCGGCTTGTCGTTCAGACCGCGCATATAGGCGCGTTGAGCCTCGCCCACGGCCTTGGCGCCGCGCCAGCCGCGCAGGGCCGAGTCGGCGGCGACGCCGACTGCCTCGGTCGCCGTCTTGCGGCCGATCGCCGCGGCCTTCCCGAACGCGTCCGCGACCTGCGCCCCGAGTCTGTCGTTCATCTCGTCTTCCTCCTTACATAGCCGCCGCGCGCAATCCGGATTTTGCGGCGCATCAACCCGTCTCCGCCAACGGACCCAGCACGAAGCGAGCTGCTTGTTATGCAGCGCAGAAAATAGGCTTTGCGGCGCACAGGTCAAGCCCCTTTTTTTCTGCCCGATCGAATTTTGTTGCGGCGCGACGGCCGATCGGCGTTCGGAAGCCGCCCGCGTCCGCCCGCTTTGCGTCGCGTCCGGCCGGATTCTATAGTGGGTTCGGGACGCCGCGCGCGTCACCCCCGCACGCGATGCAGGGAGTCGCCATGCCGTCGGAGAAAGCGGATCCTGCGGCAGCCGAGGCGCCGAGGCTAATCCGCAAATACGCCAACCGGCGGCTCTACGACACCGAAGACGGCCGCTTCGTGACGTTCGACGACCTGCTCGACATGGTCAAGCGCGGCGATGACTTCAAGGTCCGCGAGGCCCGGACCGAGCGGGACATCACGGCCTCGGTCCTCGCCCAGATACTCGCCGAGGAGGCCGGCCGGGGGAACGAGCTGTTGCCACTCGACTATCTGCGCCAACTCCTCCGGCTCTACCATGACGGGCTCGGCGGGCCGCTGGCCTCCTATCTGACTCACAGCATGGAGCTGTTCGCAAGCAACCAGCGCCGGCTGTTCCGCCAGCTCCCCAACCCCTTCGACCCGTCCGCCATGCTGGATGCGTTCCGCGAGCTCGGCGCTCGCAACGCCGCCTTCCTCGAGCGCCTCCATGCGCCCCCAGCCGCGGGGGCCCGGGACGGGCCGGCGCCGGAGGAGGAGGAGCCCGACGACATCGCGGCGCTCAAGGCCCAGCTCGCCGCCATCCAGCGGCGGCTGGACGAAATCGAGCGGCGCGGGCGCAGCTGAGCGCCGGGCTCGACAGCGCCGCCGCCGTACGGCATCCTCCGGCGGGGATCCTGCGCGGCTTCGGGACGGGGCGATGAGCCAGACCGGCGAGGGCGGCCCGGTCCGTCTGATCGACGGGTCGGGCTACATATTCCGGGCGTTCCATGCGCTGCCGCCGATGACCGGCCCGGACGGCACCCCGGTCAACGCGGTCTACGGCTTCGCGGCCATGCTGGCAAAGCTGATCGAGGACGCGGACTCGCCCCATATGGCGGTGCTGTTCGATACCGCGCGGACGTCGTTCCGCAACGACATCTATCCCGACTACAAGGCGCACCGGCCACCGCCGCCCGAGGCCCTCGTTCCGCAGTTCGCGCTGATCCGCGAGGCCACCCGGGCGTTCGGCGTCCCCTGCATCGAGCGCGACGGCTTCGAGGCCGACGACCTGATCGCGACCTTCGCGCGGATGGCCGCCGAGGCCGGGCACGAGGTGGTGATCGTCTCCTCCGACAAGGACCTGATGCAGCTCGTCGGCGGGCCGGTCTCGATGCACGACCCGGTCAAGGAACGGCTGATCGGCGCCGACGAGGTAGTCGCGCGGTTCGGGGTCGGCCCCGAGAGGGTCGTCGACATCCAAGCGCTCGCCGGCGATCCCACCGACAACGTGCCCGGCGTGCCGGGGATCGGCGTCAAGACCGCCGCCCTGCTCATTCAAGCCTATGGCGACCTCGACAGCCTGCTCGCCCGGGCGGCGGAAATCCGACAGCCCAAGCGGCGCGAGAACCTGATCGCCAATGCGGGGCTGGCCCGCCTGTCGCGCGATCTGGTGACGCTCCGGACCGATGTCCCGGTCGAGGAGACGGTCGAGGATCTCCGGCTGCGGGCGCCCGACCCCGAGACGCTGCTGGGCTTCCTCCGGCGGCTCGGCTTCCGCTCGATGCTCGCCCGCGCCGAGGCGCGCTACGGCGCGGACATCGGCACCGCCGGAGCGGAGGCGCCGGGCGGCGCTCCGGACTACGAGCTGGTTCAGGACATGGCAGCGCTCGCGCGCTGGATCGCCGAGGCGGAGGCGGCCGGCGCGGTCGCGGTCGACACCGAGACCAGCTCGCTAGACGCGATGCGGGCCGAGCTGGTCGGCCTGTCGCTGTCGGTCGCGGCCGGGCGCGGCTGTTACGTCCCGCTCGGCCACCGGAGCCCGGCGGAGGCCGGCGGCGGGCTGATCGAGGCGGCCCAGCCGGCGCCGGCGCAGCTTCCCATGGAGGACGCACTCGCCGCGCTCAAGCCGCTGCTCGAGGCACCGGGCGTCCTCAAGATCGGCCACAATATCAAGTACGACATGACCGTGCTCGCCCGGCGCGGGATCGCGGTCGCCCCGATCGACGACACGATGCTGCTCTCCTACGTGCTCGACGGCGGCGCCCATGGGCACGGGCTGGACGAGCTGGCGCTGCGCCATCTCGGGCACCGCAACATCAAATATGCCGACGTCGTCGGCAGCGGGCGAAACCGGCGCCCCTTCGCCGAAGTGGCCCCGGAGGCGGCGCGGGACTACGCGGCCGAGGACGCGGAGGTCGCGCTTCGCCTCCATCGCCTGCTCAAGCCCAGGCTGGTCGAGGACCGCATGGCGACCGTCTACGAGACCCTCGAACGGGCGCTGGTGCCGGTGCTGCTCGCGATGGAGCGCGCCGGCATCCGGGTCGACGCCGGGGTCCTCAAGGCTCTCTCGCGCGACTTCGACGCCCGTTCGGGCGCGCTCGCCGAGGAGATTTACGCGCTCGCCGGGCGGGGATTCAACATCGGCTCGCCCAAGCAGCTGGGCGAGATACTGTTCGACGAGATGGCGCTGCCGGGCGGGCGCAGGACCCGGACCGGCGCCTACGGCACGGGGGCGGACGTGCTCGAGACGCTGGCCGCCCAGGGCCACGCGCTGCCGGCCCGCGTGCTCGACTGGCGCCAGCTCGCCAAGCTCAAGAGCACCTATACCGACGCGCTGGCCGCGGCCGTCAATCCCGAGACCGGGCGCGTGCACACCTCCTACGCCCAGGCGATCGCGTCGACCGGCCGGCTGAGCTCCAACGACCCCAACCTCCAGAACATCCCGGTGCGCACCGAGGACGGGCGCAGGATCCGCGGCGCCTTCGTAGCCGAGGACGGCCGTCTGCTGTTGTCGGCGGACTATTCGCAGATCGAGCTCCGACTGCTCGCCCATGCCGCCGACATCCCGGCGCTCAAGGAGGCCTTCCGTGGCGGCGTCGACATCCATGCCCAGACCGCGAGCGAGGTCTTCGGGCTGCCGGTCGAGGGGATGAAGCCGGCGGTCCGCAACCGCGCCAAGGCGATCAATTTCGGCATCATCTACGGCATCAGCCCGTTCGGGCTGGCGCGCCAGCTCGGCATCCCGCAGGGCGCGGCGCGCGACTATATCAACGCCTATTTCGCGCATTACCCGGGCATCCGCGACTATATGGAGACGACCAAAGCCTTCGCCCGCGAGCACGGCCATGTGCGCACCGTCTTCGGGCGCAAATGCCACACACCCGGAATCAACGACAAGAACCCGGCCCGGCGCAGCTTCTCGGAGCGGGCGGCGATAAACGCGCCGCTCCAGGGGGCGGCGGCCGACATCATCAAGCGCGCGATGATCCGCCTGCCCGGGGCGCTGGCAGCCGCCGGTCTCGGCGCCCGGATGCTGCTCCAGGTCCATGACGAGCTGTTGTTCGAGGTCCCCCGCGCCGAGGTCGAGGAGACCGCCGCGCTGGTGCGCCGGGTGATGGAGCGGGCCGCCTTCCTGAGCGTGCCGCTGATCGTCGAGACGGGGATCGGCGAGAGCTGGGCCGAGGCGCATTAGCCAGCCGATCGAACGCCCCGCGGAACCGTCGAACACGGGTCTTGCGCTTCGTTCGCCCTAGCGCCATCATTCAAATGCAACTCATTCGCATTATCAGAAAACGGAGAGTCCGATGCCTCCAAGCCTTTTCCATCGCCATGTCGGCGTCGCGTCGATCGCCATCGCCGCCGCCGCATCGACATTCGGAGCGGCCGCGGCCGCCGCGTCGGGCGAGGTCAATATCTATTCCTACCGCAAGGAGCATCTGATCCGGCCGCAGCTCGAGGCCTTCGAGGCGGCGACCGGCATCGCCTGCAACCTGGTGACCGGCAAGGCCGACGCGCTCGCCGAGCGTATCCGCCGCGAAGGCAGGAACTCGCCCGCCGATCTCCTGTTCACGGTCGATGCGGGTCGGCTGGTCCGGGCGATGAGGATAGGCATCCTCCAGCCGGTCCGCTCGAAGACGCTCGAAGCGGCGATCCCGGCGCGCTACCGCGATCCGGAGGGCCACTGGTTCGGGCTCGGCATCCGCGTCCGCACGATCTTCTACGCCGTCGATCGGGTGAAGCCGGCGGAGCTTTCGACCTATGAAGCGCTGGCCGGGGAGCGGTGGAAGGGGCGGGTGCTGATCCGCTCGTCATCGAACATCTACAACCAGTCGCTGCTGGCCTCGCTGATCGGGCATCACGGCACCGCGAAAGCCGAGGAATGGGCGCGCGGCATGGTCGCCAACTTCGCGCGCAGGCCGCAAGGAGGCGACACCGACCAGCTGCGGGCGCTCGCTGCCGGCGTCGGCGACGTCGCGATCGCCAACCACTACTATTACGTTCGGCTCGCGGTCTCCAAGAAGGCGCGCGACGCCGAGGTGGCGGCGAAGGTCAAGCCGTTCTGGGCCAACCAGGCGGGGCGGGGTGCCCATCTCAACATCAGCGGCGCGGCGGTGACCCGACACGCCCCCAACCGCGCCAACGCCGTCAAGCTGATCGAGTATCTCGCCGGGCCGGAGGCGCAGCGCATCTATGCGGAGATCGGCCACGAGTTCCCGGTGCGCGAAGGCGTCGCCGCGGCCCCGGCGGTCGCCGCGCTCGGCGACGTCAAGACCGACGATCTGCTGCTCGGGATACTGGGCGAGAACAACGCCGAAGCGGTCAAGATGTTCGACCGCGCCGGTTGGCGGTAGAGGCGAAGCGCTGCCGGGGTCGTTCGATGCCGAGGACGCCGGTTGGCAGGTGGAGACGCCCCGTGTACACTCCGCGCCCGCGCGGCCCGGAGACAGGGATCGCGCGGCGGCAACAGGCGCGCGCACCGCGATCGGATCCGTAGGGTTCTCCGCCGGGGTGGTGGTGCGCCGTTCCGCACCACCACCCCGGAGGCGGCCGGGTGCCGGTGGTCGAAGACTCCCCACGGGACAACCGCCTGCGCAATCTGGCAGCACGGAGACCGAAGATATAATGAGCGAGATCGAGTTTCACGCGGTTGCGAAGACCGGCGATCTGGACGACGGCGAGGCCATGCAGGTCATGGTGGGCAAGAAGGAGATCGCCGTCTACAACCTCGACGGCGAGTTCTTCGCGACCGACGATATCTGCACGCACGCCTATGCCTCGCTCGCCGACGGCTATATCGAAGGCGAGATGATCGAATGCCCGCTGCATGGCGGCTGCTTCGATATCCGGACCGGCAAAGCGAAGACGCCGCCGGTGACCGAGGATCTGAACACCTACGAGGTCCGGATCGAGGGCGAGTCCATCTTGGTCGGCGTGCCGGGCTGAGGGCGCAGCGCCACCTCGGTCATGAGCGCCGCCTCCGGGATCGTGGTCGTCGGCGCCGGCCAAGCCGGCGGGTGGGCGGCCAGGACCCTGCGCGACCAGGGCTTCGAGGGCCGTCTCGTCCTGCTGGGCGAGGAGGCATTCCCGCCCTACGAGCGCCCGCCCTTGTCCAAGGACGTGCTGCTGGGCAAGGAACCCGCGGCGGCGACCTATCTGTGGCCCGAAACATCCTTCGGCGAGCTCGGCATCGAGCTGCGCAGCGGATCCCGCGCGGCCGCCATCGACCGCAGCGCCGGGGCCGTCCTTCTGGAGGATGGCGAGGCCGTCGGCTACGACAGGCTGATGCTGGCCACCGGCGCACGGGTGCGCAGGTTGGCGGTGCCGGGGGCCGATCTTCCGGGCGTCCACTATCTGCGCAATATCGGGGACTGCGAGGCGATCCGAGAAGAGCTCGCAGAGGGCGACGCGGACCTGTTGGTGATCGGCGGCGGCTGGATCGGGCTCGAAGTCGCGGCGGCGGGTCGGATGCTCGGCGCCGAGGTGGTCGTCCTGGAGGCTCTGGAACGGGTCTGCGGACGGGCGCTGACGCCGGACCTTGCCGATCACGTCGCACGGATCCACCGCAGCCGGGGCGTGGATATCCGCCTCGGGACGACGGTCCGGGAGCTGATCGGCGACGAACGGGTGACCGGGGCGCGGCTCGCCGACGGCACGATCCTGCCGGCATCTCTGGTGGTCATCGGGATCGGGATCGTTCCCAATTCGGAGCTGGCGGCCCAGGCCGGGCTCGAGGTCGAGAACGGCGTCGTGGTGGACGCGTTCGGCCGGACGTCGGATCCAGACATCTTCGCCGCCGGCGACGTGACCAACCATCCCAACGACCTGCTCGGCAGGCGAATCAGGCTCGAATCCTGGGAGAACGCACAGAACCAGGCGATCGCCGCGGCCCGCGCCATGCTTGGTGGAGAGACCCCCTATCGCGAGGTCCCCTGGTTCTGGTCGGATCAATACGACGTCAACATCCAGCTCGTCGGCCTGCCGGCCGATTGGGACCGGACGGTCACCCGGGGCGATCGCGCCGCCGACCGTTTCATCGAGTTCTATGTCAAAGGCGACCGGCTCGAAGGCGCCGCCGCCCTCAACAACCCGCGCGACATCCGCTTCGCCAAGCGGCTGATGCAGGCGGAAAAATCGGTCGACCCCGCGGCGCTGACCGACCCTGCGGTCAAGCTCCAGACCCTGCTCCGGGGCTGAGACGGACCCACCCGGATCGACGCGAACGCCCCCCCGCGTCATCGACGCCGACCGCGGCTACGCGATTCAGGGGGATGAACGATGATCGGGATGCGTCGATATCGTTTCCGCCTTCCGGGTGGCGAAAGTCGGCCCGCGAGACCGTGGTCCGGGCGGGAAAGAAGGCAGATGCCCCCCTTTCCGCCGGACGGACCCTATATCAGGCCCAGCCTGCGCAGCTCGTCCCGCATCGACGACGGCAACTCGTCGACGGCGCCGGCGCCGCGGGCGTCCGGCGGCGCATCGGCCGCATCCAGATAGCGCCAGCCCTGGAAGGCGCGGCGCGGGCGCGGCTCGACCGGTATCAGATCGGGATCGAGGACGATCGCGCAACGCGGTCGCGCGCCCCGTCCGGCCGCGGGTTCCAGGGCGAGAATTCGCTGGCGCGCGCGAACCGCACCGGCCATGACCCAGTAGATCGAGCCTCCGTCCAGCACCTCCGCCGCCCGGCGCGGCCGGTTGCGGGTCAGATGACTCAGGACGGCCGGCTCGCCGGCCGCGCAGAGCGCCGCGAGACGGCCCGCCTGCCGATCCGCGAGCTCGCCTGGTCCGCCGACGCCGACCGCCATCTTGACGAGATGAAGCGCCATCTTCCCCTGCGGCTAAAGCAGCAACCAGGCCGCGAGACCGAGAAAGGCAAAAAATGCGATCACGTCGGTAACGGTGGTCAGGAGCACGCCGGACGCGATCGCCGGGTCGATGCCGGCCTGCGACAGGGCGAACGGAATCGCGGTTCCGGCGAGCCCGGCGATCACCAGCGTGATCAACATCGCGCCCGCCATGATCAGTCCGATCCAGGCATCGCCGGACCATAGCCAGGCGATCGACCCCACGATCAGCGCGAAGCTGAGCCCGTTGAGCAGCCCGACCAGCAGCTCCTTCTCGACCACGCGAAGGGCATTGGCGGAGGTAAGGTCCCGCATCGCGATCGCCCGGACGGCGACCGTCAGGGACTGGGTGCCCGCGTTCCCGCCCATCGACGCGGCAATCGGCATCAGGACCGCGAGAACGACGACCCGTTCGATCGTCGCTTCGAACAGCCAGATCACGATCGAGGCCGCCACGGCGGTGATCAGATTGACGAAAAGCCATGAGAAGCGCGCTTTGCCGGTGTCCAGCACCGCCGCGAAGAGATCGGTCTCGGTCACCCCGCCGAGCCGCATGAGGTCTTCCTCGGCCTCCTCGTGGATGACGTCGACCACGTCGTCGACGGTGATCACCCCGATCAGCCGACCGCTATCGTCGACCACCGGGGCCGACACGAGATCCTTCTGGGCAAAAAGATAGGCGACCTCCTCCTGATCCATGGCGAGCGGCACGGCGACGACCTCGCGACGCGCGACATCCCGCATCGGCACCGGCCGACGGGTCCGCAGCACATGACTCGACGCGACCGTGCCGACGGGCCGATGGCAGGGATCGACGACGAAGATGTCGTAGAAGTCGTCGGGCAGGCTGTCGGCCTCGCGCAGATAGTCGATGGTCTCGCCGACCGTCCAGAAGCTCGGCACCGCCACCAGATCGCGCTGCATCAACCGCCCGGCGCTGTCCTCGGGATAGGCGAGCCCCTGCGCGAGCTCGGCCCGCAGCGCTGCGGGGATCGCCTGCATCACGCGGCGCTGCCCGGACTCCCCCAGGGCGACCAGGAGGGCGAGCGCGTCGTCGGCTTCCAGCCCCAGGACCGCGTTGGCGAGGCGCTGGGTCCCGAGACGGCCGGCTACCTCCTCGCGCACGGTCTCATCGAGCTCGGGAAGGATCTCCGGCGCGAAATCGGGTGCGAGAATATCGACGAGCCGCGCCCGCCGATCCGGATCGATCTGCTCGAGCAAATCCGCGATCTCGGCGAAATGAAGCGGCGCGGTCAACGCCCGCGCCGCTTCGTCGAGGCCCGAGGCGAGCGCTTCCCCGACGGCGATCGCGATCTCGGGGTTGAGGCCGACGATGTCCGCGCCCGCCACGCTCAGATCATGGTCCGCCATCGCCGCACTCCGACCCGCACCCGCACGGCCGCCGCGAGGGTCGGGGCGGGCCCGCTTCAGCGCAGAGCGGGCCCGCTATGATGGTGCGGTCGAGAAGACTCGAACTTCCACGGGATTTCTCCCACAGCGACCTCAACGCTGCGCGTCTACCATTTCCGCCACGACCGCATCGCCCGTCGACCCGGCCCGGGAGGGTCGGACCATGGTTGGCGGGATAGCAAAACGGCGCCGAACCCGCAAGCGTGGGGAGCCTCCGCGACGGCGATTTCACGGCGACGGGCTTCGTTCGAGGATCGCCTCTCCCCGACCCGGTAGGCCTGCGGCAACCGGGGCAGAAGCGGATCGGTTTCTCCCGTATCGGCCCCTGCTTTAGGGTCGGCGCCATGCGGACCGAGTGGCGCCGTCAGGACGGGCTCGTCGACTTCGAGGCGGCAGTGGCCGAGATGGAGGCTCGGGTGGGCGCCATCCGCGCCGGCCGCGCGCCCGAGCTCGTCTGGCTGGTCGAGCATCCGCCGCTATATACCGCCGGAAGCTCCGCCCACCCCTCCGAACTGCTCGCTCCCACCCGCTTCCCGGTCTATCGGACGGGGCGCGGCGGCCGGTTCACCTATCACGGACCCGGCCAGCGCGTGATCTATCTGATGCTCGACATAGGACAACGCGGCCGGGATGTCCGCCGCTTCGTCCGGGCCATCGAGGCGTGGCTGATCGCCGCGCTCGCCGAGCTCGGGATCGCCGGCGAACGGCGCGACGGTCGGGTGGGCATCTGGGTCGCCGGACCGGGGGGCGAAGACAAGATCGCCGCCATCGGCCTGCGTCTGCGCCACTGGATCAGCTATCACGGTGCCTCGATCAACATCTCGCCGGACCTGCGCCATTATGACGGGATCGTGCCCTGCGGCCTTCGCGGCCGCGGCGTGACCTCGCTCGCCGCGCTCGGCAGCCCGGCCAGCATGGCGGAAATCGATGCGGCCCTGCGGCGGACGTTCGCGCCGATATTCGAGGCAGCGGGCGGCCATGGGCCTGCCGGGGCGGATCCTCCTCAGCCTCCGCCCGAGACCCGGGGGTCGAACCGGTAGACCCGCTTCAGCACCGCCAGCGCCGCATCGAGGTCGGGGGGCACGACGGGGATCGCGCCCGGCCCCTCGACCGCCGGGGCCAGGTCCTTGAGACCGGTCGCCGTCAGGAGGACGACCGTCGTCTCGTCGGGCGCGATGGCGCCGCCCGCCCGCAGCGCATCGACCGCGGCGAGCGCGGCGGCGGAGGCGAGCTCGACGAACAGCCCATCCCTTGTGGCCAATGCGCGCTGCCAGCTTCGCATGGCACGGTCGGAGACAGTCACCGCTTCGCCGCCCGAATCGCGGATCACCCGCAACGACTGGTAGGTTCCCCGCGCGGCGCCGATCGAGCGCGCGGCGGTCGCCGGCTCCACCGCCATCTCCGGGACCGTATCGGAGCCCGCCGCGAGCGCCGCGCCGAGCGACCCGTAGACTTCCGCCGCGACCATGCGGGGTCGGTCCGCGATCCAGCCCATCTCCAGCATTTCGGTGAAGCCCCGCCACATGCCGACCAGCGCATCGCCGTAGCAGACCGGCAGCACGCACCAATCGGGCGCGCGCCAGCCCAGATCCTCCGCCACCTCGTAGGCGATGGTCTTGTAGCCCTCTATCCCGTAGGGGTTGCTGCCCACGGCAGGCGCCCGGTGGGGCGAGGTCGGGAACCAGCCGAAGCGGGCGATCCCCTCGGCCAGCAGCGACCAGCGATCCGCCATCTCCTCGACCCCGACGACCGCCGCGCCGCAGGCACGGATCTGCGCCGCCATCGCCGGCGGCGCGTCGGCGCCGGTGAACACCACGCAGGGCAGGCCGGCGCGCGCGGCATAGGCGGCCGCCGCAGCGCCGGCGTTTCCGGTCGAACTCGACGCGATTGCCGGAGCGCCCATCGACCGCGCGGCCGAGACCGCGACGCTGGCCAGCCGGTCCTTGAACGAGCCGGTCGGATTGCCGCTCTCGTCCTTGCCGTAGAGTCGCCGGAGGCCGAGCGCCTCCCCGGCCCGGATCAGGGGCACCAGCGGGGTCATCCCCTCGCCGAGCGAGACGGCCGCCGCCGCCGGCACCGGTAACAGCGCCGCATAGCGCCAGATGCTGCGCGGCCCGTCGGCAATGCGGGCGATCCGGCGGGACGCGGTCTCGTAGGCGACGGCGAGATTGGCCGGAGCGACCTCCCGGCAGATCGGGCAGTCGTCGACGAAACGGTCCGGCGGATGGACCGCCCCGCAGCGCGTGCAGGTCAGCCCTCTGACGGCGGCCATGCAACCATTCCCGGGACCCTGGGGGGCCGATCGCCGACGCTGCGAGCGTCAGCCCCAGACGTCCGCCGCGATCTCGACGACGCGGGCGAGCTTGGCGATCTCGTCCTGCTCGCGCACCTTGTTCCCATGATGGGTGGATGCGAATCCGCATTGAGGGCTGAGGCACAGCCGGTCGAGGTCGACATGGCGCGCGGCCTCGTCGATCCGCCGCTTCACCGCATCGGCGTCCTCGAGCGCGGGAGTCTTGGTGGAGATCAGGCCGAGCACTACGGTCTTGTCCGGAGGCACGAAGCGCAGCGGCTCGAAGCCGCCCGCGCGTTCGGTATCGTATTCGAGGAACAGGGCGTCGACGGCAAGCGTATCGAACACCGCCTCGGCGATCGGCTCGTACCCGCCGGAGGCGACGAAGCTGCTCTGGAAATTGCCGCGACAGAGATGGGCCGCCGTGGTCACGTTCTCGGGGAGATCGCGGATCGCGGCGTTGAGGGTCCGAGCATAGGTGAGCGCCAACCCGTCCGGATCCTCCCCCGCCTCGGCGAAGCGCGCCCGCTGTCGGGGATCGCAGAGATAGGCGTAGCTGATGTCGTCGAGCTGCAGATACCGGCAGCCGGCGGCGGCGAGGTCGGCGAGTTCGACCCTGTAAGCCGCGGCGAGGTCGTCCCAGAACAGCTCGAGATCGGGGTAGGCGCCGCCGTCGATCCCCGACCGCCCGGAACGGAAATGGGCCATCGACGGCCCGGGCAGCGTCATCTTCGCCGTCCGGTCCGTGCACCCGGCCAGGAAGGCGAAGTGATCGACCATGATCGGTTGCCGGCGCGCCAGCCTGGCGGTCACCCGGGTGGTCGGCGGCTGCGCGTCGATGCCGGCGAAGCCGTCCTGGCCGAGCGGCGGGCCGAGCTCGAACCCGTCGAAACCGGAGAGAAAATCAAGATGCCACCAGGTCCTGCGGAACTCCCCGTCCGTGACCGCCTGGAGACCCAGCCGTTCCTGGAGCGCAACCGCGTCCCGGATGGCGCGGTCCTCCACGGCGCGGAGCGCCTCGGCATCGATCTTCCCGGCCCCGTATCGCGCGCGCGCCGCCTGCAGCGCCGCCGGGCGCAGCAGGCTGCCGACGTGATCGGCGCGGAACGGCGGGGCGATGCGTGCGGCCATGCCACGGTCTCCGATCCTCGATCGTGCCGGCCGATCCGCCAGCGTCACCGGCACAATAGCAGGAAGCGGTCGGCGGCCTCCAGATCGTCTCGGAGGCAGAGGCGGCGGGCCTCGGCCTGCGGGTCGTCGCCCCAGCGTTCGACCTGATACAGCTCCTCGATCAATGCCGTTCGGAATGCCGTATCGCGGTCGAGCCGCCCCGCCGCCAGAGCGAGGCCGATCACCACCGAGCCCAGCGTCGATGTCATCGCATGCAGCGCGGTGAGCGAGAAAGCGTCCGCCCGTTCGAGCGCGCGGCGAACCGCTCCGCGCGCCGCCGGGGGCTGCACCGCCGCCGTCAGCCCGAAGGTCACGGCCAGCCGGGCGCCGTGCGTCCGCGCCAGCCAGTCGAGCAGAGGATCCCATGCTGCGTCCTGGCGGCGGCGGAGATCCTCCGGCCCCGGGGCGCGGTAGCAGACCAGGTCCGTAGCGGCGTAGCCCGCCACTGTCTCGAGGACCGCCGCGCGATTCGCGGCGACGGTATCGATCGCCGCGTTGCCGAGTCGGGTGAGCGGCATCGTCTCCGGCGCGATGCGGTCGCCCTGCGAGGCCCATTCCAGCGCGACCGCCCGCGCGAGCGCCCCGCTGGGGAACAGGACCGGGCGGCCGCCGGGCGTCCGCAGCGCCGTCCCGTCGAGCGCGACCGCAACACCCTCCGCGCCCGGCACTGCGGCGGCGACGGAATAGGTTCGGCGTTTCATCGCCGCCCGGCCGCGAGCTCGGCGATGCTCGGCCGCAGCTCTCCGAAGGAATGCACGATCCGATGGGCGCCGGCGGCGCGCAGCGCGCCGACATCGTGGAGCCCCCAGCTCACGCCGACCGCGGCGGCGCCCGCGCGGATCGCCGTCTCCATGTCGAAGACAGTATCGCCGATCATCGCCGTCCGCCGCGGCGCCGCGCCGAGCGCGGCGATCGCGTCGAGGAGGAGATAGGGGTGGGGCTTGCCCGGACCCATGTCGGCCGTCCGAACGGCGGCGAAATAGCCGTCGATCCGATGCTCCTCGAGAAGCTCCTGGACGTGCGGCCTTGTCCGGCTGGTGACGATGGCGAGCAGCCAACCCTCCGCCAGGAGGGCGTCCAATGTCGGGCGGACGCCGGCGAACAGCGCCCCCTCGAACGGCCGCGGGCGCGCGCCCTGCCGGATCTCCTCGTAAAAGGTGCGAATCTTCCGGAACTCGGCCTCGCCGGCGCCGGGCAACAGGATACGCACGCTCTCTTCCCAGGGCAGCCCGATGGTCCGGCGCACCGAGTCGGGGTCGGGAGCAGGGAACCCGCAGACATCCCAGCACGCCTGCACCGTAGCGACGATCGCCTCGGCGCTGTCGAGCAGCGTCCCGTCGAAATCGAACGCGGCGAGACGCGCCCCGCCAGCGGGGTCGGCACCCGCCATCCTCAACCGTCCCCGAAGGCGCCGCCTCGCGACGGATCGAAGCCGTAGAAATCCCATTGCGCCCGCATCTCCCGGTCGAGCGGCGCGTCGATTTCCAACGGGCCGCCCGAAGCGCGCGGGATGCGGACCGCCCGCGCGTGAAGCATCAGCCGGCGCACCCGAGGGCGCCCGTCCGCCGGGCGGTCGGGAAAACCGTATTTGCCGTCGCCGAGGATCGGCGTTCGGAGGCAGCGGCAATGGACCCGGAGCTGATGGGTTCGCCCGGTCAGCGGCGAGAGCGCGAGCCAGGAGACGACGCTCCCGGCGCGGTCGACGACACGGTAGAACGTTCGCGCGGCGAGCCCTTCCCGGCGGTCGGGCACCATGCGCTCCCGACCGGACCGACCGAGCTCCCGCTTGGCGAGCGAATTGTCGACGGTCCCGCTCTCCGGGTCGGGCACGCCGTCGACCAGCGCCCAATATTCCTTGGACAGCGCGCCCGCCTTGAAGACGGCGCTGAGCGTCCGGGCGGCACTCCGGCTCCGGGCAAGGAGGAGGACGCCGCTGGTGTCCTTGTCCAGACGATGGACCAGGCGCGGCCTCTCCTCGGCGTCGAAACGCAGCCCGTCGAGAAGGGCATCGACGGAGATCCGAACCCCGCTGCCGCCCTGGACGGCGAGGCCGGAGGGCTTGTCGATCGCGATCAGATCGCGGTCGCGATAGAGCACCAGCCCGCGGATCCGGTCGCGGTCCTCGTCGTCGAGCCGGGCCGCGCCGGGCGCCGGAGCCTCGATACCCGGAGGCACGCGGATCTCCTGGCCGGCGACGACGCGCTCGGACGCCTTGACGCGCCGCCCGTCGAGACGCACCTGACCGGTCCGCAGCATCTTTTCCAGCCGCCCATGGCTCAAGGCGGGGAAACGGGACCGGAACCAGCGGTCGAGGCGCAGATCGGCCTCCCCCCGGCCCACCACGAAGCGGCGCACCCCGGTCACGACATCACCGCGTCGACCCCGCCCGCCGCCGCTTCGCCCAGGAGGCCAGACGCGCGCCCAGCGCCGCCTCCCGTCCACGGTCCGAGGCGCGGAAATAGGTCTCCCGGGCCATCCCCTCGGGGAAGTAGTCGGCCCCGGCAAATCCGTCCGGCGCCGCATGGTCGTAGACATAGCCGGCCCCGTAGCCGAGATCCCTCATCAGCCCGGTCGGCGCGTTGAGGCCATGCGCCGGCGGCAACAGCGAGCCGGTCCGCCGGGCCGCGTCCCCGGCGGCGCCGAACCCGCGGTAGAGCGCGTTGGACTTGGGCGCGGCCGCCAGATAGACGACGGACTGGGCGATCGCCAGTTCGCCCTCCGGCGAGCCCAGCCGCTCATAGGCCTGCCACCCGGCGAGCGCCTGCAGGAGGGCCGAGGGGTCGGCGAGCCCGACATCCTCGACCGCCATGCGCGTGAGCCGCCGAGCGACATAGCGCGGATCCTCGCCCCCGTCGAACATGCGGGCGAGCCAGTAGAGCGCGGCGTCGACATCGGAGCCGCGGATCGATTTATGGAGCGCGCTGATCAGGTTGTAATGAGCGTCCCGCGACTTGTCGTAGAGCGGCGCGCGCCTCTGGACCAGGGCCGAGAAGGCCGCGGCGTCGAGCGGCTCGTCGCCGTCATGCGCAAACGCCGCCTCGGCGAGGTTCAGGGCGTAACGCCCGTCGCCGTCGGCCATCGCGCAAAGCGCGTCACGGGCTTCGGCATCGACCGGCAGCGGCCGCCCCATTCGCGCCTCGGCGCGCGCGAGCAGCGCATCGAGCGCGTCCGGCCCGAGCCGGTTCAGCACGAACACACGGCAGCGCGACAGCAGGGCGGCGTTGAGCTCGAAGGAGGGGTTTTCGGTCGTGGCGCCCACCAGCGTGACCGTGCCGTCCTCGACGCAAGGCAGAAACGCGTCCTGCTGGGCGCGGTTGAAGCGGTGGATCTCGTCGACGAACAGCAGCGTTCCCTGCCCCGCCGCCCGGCGGCCGCGCGCGGCCGCGAAGACCTTGCGCAGGTCGGCGACTCCCGAGAAGACGGCCGACAGCGGCTCGAAATGCTGCGCGCTGCGCCCCGCCAGCAGACGCGCGATGGTGGTTTTCCCCGAACCGGGAGGCCCCCAGAAGATCATCGACGCCGGAGCGTCCGCCGCCGCTATGCGCGCGACCGGCCCGTCGACACCCAGGAGATGATCCTGGCCCAACACCTCGTCGAGCCGCGCCGGCCGCAGCCTATCGGCCAACGGGCGGGGCGCCTGGTCCTCGAACAGGCCGAGGCTCTCTCCGTCGGACACCCCTCAACCCCCGAAAGCGGCCGAGATCGTCTCGCCGTCGCGGCGGATCACGATCCGCCAGCCCTCCGCCGGCTCGGCGAGGCGCGCCTGCAGCTCCCGCACCGTTCGCATCGCGTCGCCGTCGATGTTCACCAGGACATCTCCGACGCGGAAGTTGAGCCGCTGGGCGGTGCTTCCCTCGCGGATCCCGACAATCGCCACCCCGCCGCCTCGCACCGGCGCGAGGTCGAGCTCCTCGGCAACGGCCGGGGACAGGTTGGCGACGGACGCCCCGGACAAGGGGTGCCGCCCCCGGAGCCGGGTCGTGTCGCGCAGCGGGATCTCGGGCGCGGGCGCGATGTCGACGGGGTGGACACGCTGACGTCCGGCGCGCCAGACGGAGAAACTCGCCTTGCTGCCCATGCGCAGCATCGCGATTCGGAACAACAACCCGGCGCGGTCGACCACCGGCTTGTCGTCTACTGCGGTGATGACATCGCCCGGCCGGAGCCCTGCGCGATCGGCCGGACCGCCGGGCCAGACATCGCGGACGATCGCCCCCGTCGGACGGGCCAGACCCAGCGTCGCACCGATCTCGGAGTCGATGTCCTGGGTCTCGACCCCAAGCCAGGGCCGCACCATCCTGCCCGTCCGGTCGATGGCGTCGACCACGGCAGTGACCATGTTGGAGGGAATCGCGAAACCGATGCCGATCGACCCGCCGCTGCGGGAATAGATGGCGGTGTTGATCCCCACCAGGCTGCCGTCCATCGAGACCAAGGCGCCGCCGGAGTTTCCCGGATTGATCGCGGCGTCGGTCTGAATGAAGAAGCTGTAGTCGGAGATACCCGTGGCCGTGCGGGCGGCGGCCGAGACGATCCCGCTGGTCACCGTCTGGCCCACCCCGAACGGATTGCCGATCGCGAGCACCAGGTCTCCGACCTCGAGATCGTCGGAGTCCCGCAATTCCAGGAAAGGCAGCGTCTCGCCGCCGGTCTCGACGGCGAGAACCGCGAGGTCCGTGCGCTCGTCGGTGCCCACGATCCTGGCGTCGAACTCGCGGCGGTCGGCGAGCACGACCGTGATGCTGCTCGCTTCCTTGATGACGTGATGGTTGGTCACCACCAACCCGTGGCCCCGCACCACGACACCGGAACCGAGCGAATTCTCCACCCGTTCGCGCGGACCGCCGAACGAGAACCTGTCACCGAAGAACCGGCGGAAGAACGGATCGCTGAAGAAGGGCGAGAACGGCTTCGTTCGGACGACGCGCTTGGCATAGATGTTGACGACCGCCGGCGCGACCCGCTTGACGAGAGGGGCGAAGGAAAGCCGGATCTCCTGCCGGTCCGCCGGAACCTGGCGCCGCGCCTCGGCATGGCCGAGGGCCGCGGCGCCGAACAGGACGGCGCTCAGAACGACGACGAGGCTTGCGGGCGGCGGGATCATGACGTCAACATGGCGCCGCCGGGTCGCGAAGAAAAGAGCCCCGGTGCCGGCGATTCTCCTTGTGGGATCCTCCCGCCCCCGCCTTCCCCCTCAAGGGGGGACGAAAGGGGGCCGTTGTTGTCCGTCCGTCCCTCGCCAAGGCGATCGACGAATGGAACCGGATCTCCAGAAACCCCTCCCAACCGCCGCGGCGACGTATGCCGCGGATTGCCGGACGCGTCCCCCGAACACGCCAAACAAGTCGACGCCGATGGGAGCAGGGAGAAAGGTGCGCGGCGGCGCGTTCAGCCGGCGGCGGCCTCGGCGTCTTCCTCGTTCCGGGTCTGGACGGGCCCCGAGTCGCGCCCCTTGGCCTCCGGATCCCTATCGACGAGTTCCAGAACGGCCATGGGCGCCGAATCGCCGTAGCGGAAGCCCGCGCGGAGGACTCGCGTATAGCCGCCCGGACGCTCTCGGTACCGTTCGGCCAGGGTTGTGAACAGCTTGGCGGCGAGCTTGGCATCGCCGCCGAGACGGCGGATCGCCTGCCGCCGCGCATGCAGGTCCGTCGGTCCGCGCTTTCCGAGCGTGATCAGGCGGTCGACGATGGGGCGCAGCTCCTTGGCCTTGGGCAGCGTCGTCCTGATCTGCTCATGCTTGATCAGCGCGGCGGCCATGTTGCGAAACATCGCGCTGCGGTGGGCGCTGGTCCGGTTCAGCTTCCGGCCGCTCAGCCGGTGGCGCATCGCTTCTTCTCCCGAGATTTACCGGGGCGAGCCTAGTAGGGCTCGTCCAGCCGCTTGGCCATGTCCTCGATATTCTCCGGCGGCCACTCGCTGATTTCCATCCCGAGGGCCAACCCCATGCCGGCCAGCACTTCCTTGATCTCGTTGAGGGACTTTCGGCCGAAATTGGGGGTCCGCATCATCTCGTTCTCGGACTTCTGTACCAGATCGCCGATATAGATGATGTTGTCGTTCTTCAGGCAGTTGGCGGAGCGCACCGAGAGCTCGAGATCGTCGACCTTTCGCAGAAGATTCTTGTTGAGAGCCGGCTCGATGACCGAATGCTCATGCGGTCGCGCCGCGACCGTCTCGAAGCTGACGAAGAGCTGGAGCTGGTCCTGGACGATACGGGCGGCCAGCGCGACCGCGTCTTCGGGCGAGACGGTGCCGTTCGTTTCGACATCGAGGACCAGCTTGTCGTAATCGGTGACTTGGCCGACCCGGGTATTCTCGACCCGATACGCGACCTTGCGCACCGGCGAATAGATCGCGTCGATCGGCACGAGGCCGATCGGCGAATCCTCGGCACGGTTCTGCGTCGCCGGCACATAGCCCTTGCCGGAGTTGACGGTAAGCTCCATCGAGATGCGGGCCCCCTCGTCGAGCGTGCAGATGACGACGCCCGGCTCGACGATCTCGATGTCGTGGCCGGCCTCGATCATTCCGGCGGTGATCTCGCCCGGCCCGGCCGCGTCGAGATACATCCGCTTCGGGCCGTCTCCATCCATTCGGAGAGCAAGGGATTTCACGTTGAGCACGATGTCGGTCACATCCTCGCGAACGCCCGGCACGGAGGAGAATTCGTGGAGGACGCCGTCGATCTGGATCGCCGTGCAGGCCGTACCCCGCAGCGACGACAGCAGCACCCGCCTGAGCGCATTGCCCAGGGTCATTCCGAAACCCCGCTCCAGGGGCTCGGCGATGATCGTGGCCTGCCGGCCCGAATCGCCGCCGGACACGATCTCCAGCCTGCCGGGCTTGATCAGCTCCAGCCAGTTCTTCTCGATGACGGACATGTCTGTGGATCCCTGAAGCGAATGTTCGTCGGGCGCCGCCGCCGGGGCGAGCGCGCTGGAGCCGCGCCGGCCGGGGCCGGATCAGACGCGGCGGCGCTTGCGCGGGCGGCACCCGTTATGCGGAATCGGCGTAACGTCGCGTATGGACGTGATGGTGAACCCGACGGCCTGCAGCGCCCGCAACGCGGACTCGCGCCCGGAGCCGGGTCCCTTCACCCGAACTTCCAGCGTCTTCACGCCGTGCTCCTGGGCTTTGCGCCCGGCATCGTCGGCGGCGATCTGGGCGGCGTAGGGCGTCGACTTGCGCGAGCCCTTGAAGCCCTGCGAACCGGCCGAGGACCAGGAGATCGCGTTGCCCTGAACGTCGGTGATCGTAACCTTGGTGTTGTTGAACGACGCGTTGACGTGGGCGACGCCGGAGGTGATGTTCTTCCGTTCCCGGCGGCGAACCCGTGTGGTGGTTGCTCGTGCCATCCCGTTCCTCGTGTGCGCCGGCGGCGCTACTTCTTGCCGGCGATGGGCCGCGCACGCCCCTTGCGAGTCCGCGCGTTGGTGTGCGTGCGCTGGCCGCGCACCGGCAGGCTGCGCCGGTGACGCAAGCCGCGATAGCAGCCGAGATCCATCAACCGCTTGATGTTCATCGCCGTCTCGCGCCGCAAGTCGCCCTCGATCTTGTGGTCGCGCTCGACGACATCGCGGATGCGCAGAAGCTCGTCGTCAGCGAGATCGTTCGCCCGCATCGCGCGCGCGACGCCGGCCTTGTCGCAGATCTTGCGGCCGCTGGTCCGCCCGATCCCGTAGATATAGGTCAAGGCGATCTCGATCGGTTTGTTGGGCAAGTTGACGCCCGCTATGCGCGCCATGGCGCGTTCTCCTCCTGCCGGCCGAAATTCGGGGAGTCGGGCACCCTTCCGCCCATTCGGGGCGAAAGGCTACAGCCCGGCGGACGGGCGGTCAATCGCCGCGCCGCGGCCCGCATCATCACCCGCTTCTCGAGGAAGGAACCCACCGACCCCGGCCCTCCCCCGCGCAGGGGGAGGCACAGGGAACGGCAGAGGACGACGCGCGAACCCCTCCCCTCGAGGGAGGGGGCAGGGAGGGGGGTCGTCGTCCGGCCGGTCGTGGCCCTCAAAACGGGAACCGCTGCCGTCGGCCGGCGGACGCGACGCCGGGTGCCGTCACCCATCCGCGCCTCCCGCGCCGTCCAGCGCGTTCGAGATCTCGCGGGCGACGCCGTCGATCGACGCCATGCCGTCGACGGTCTTCAGCGCGCCCGCCGCGCGGTAATGAGGCAGTAGCAGCGCCGTCTGGGCATGATAGGCATCGAGTCTCGCGCGCACAGTCTCGGCGGTGTCGTCCGCACGGTGCGCGAACGCGCCGCCGCCGCAAGCGTCGCAGACCCCCTCGGTCGCGGGTCTCCGAAACCGGTCGTGATAGCCCGCCCCGCAATCGGCGCAGGAGAACCGCCCGGTGATGCGGTCGACCAGAGCCGCGTCGTCCACCCTCATCTCGATCACCGCATCGAGCCGGCGGTCGCGCCGCCCGAGCATCTCGTCGAGCGCCTCGGCCTGCGCCAGGGTACGCGGGAACCCATCTAGAACGAACCCGTTCTTGCAGTCCGGCGCATCGACCCACGCCTCGATCATGCGGATCATGATCTCGTCGGGGACCAAATCGCCGGCCGCCATGATCGATTCGGCCTCCTTCCCGAGCGCGCTGCCCGAGGCCACCGCCTGGCGCAGCATGTCACCGGTCGAGATCTGCATAAGGCCGCGGCCCTCGGCGATCCGCCGCGCCTGGGTGCCCTTCCCCGCTCCGGGCGGCCCGAGGAGGATCAGATTCATCCGCGCCGGCCCCGCAGACGCGACTTCCGTATCAGCCCCTCATATTGGTGGGCGATCAGATGCGACTGGACCTGCGCCACCGTATCCATTGTCACGGTGACGACGATGAGCAGGCTGGTGCCGCCGAAATAGAACGGCACCGCATATTCGGAGATCAGGATCTCCGGCATGACGCTGACGGCGGTCAGGTAAAGCGCGCCGACCGCGGTCAGCCGGGTCAGGATGAAGTCGAGATGGTCGGCCGTGTTCTTGCCCGGCCTGATTCCGGGGACGAAGCCGCCATATTTCTTCAGATTGTCGGCCGTCTCGACCGGGTTGAAGACGACCGATGTGTAGAAGAACGCGAAAAATACGATGAGGGCGGCGTAGGTCAACAGATAGAGCGGCTGCCCGCGGCCGAGGAGCGCGGTGGCACCGGTCAGCCAGTCCGGCCCCGACGCGGCGGAGAAGCCGGCGACCGTGATCGGCAGCAGCAGCAGGGAGCTCGCGAAGATCGGCGGGATGACGCCCGCCGTGTTGATCTTCAGGGGAATATGAGAGTTCTCGCCGCCGAACATGCGGTTGCCGACCTGGCGCTTGGGATATTGCACCACGACCCGGCGCTGCGCGCGTTCGACGAAGACGATAAACGCGATCACCACGACCGACAGCACCAGAAGAAAGACGATGAACAGCGAGGACAGCGCTCCTGTGCGTCCGAGCTCGAGGGTCCCGGCGAGCGCGGCCGGCAGGTTGGCGACGATGCCCGCGAAGATGATGAGCGAGATGCCGTTGCCGACGCCGCGGGCAGTGATCTGCTCGCCCAGCCACATCAGGAAGATCGTCCCGCCGACCAGGGTGATGACCGTGGTCGTGCGAAAGAACATGCCCGGGTTCTCGACCGCGCTTCCCTGGCTCCCCGTCGTCCCTTCCAGCCCGATCGCGATGCCGTAGGCCTGGAGCGCGGCAAGCAGCACGGTGCCGTAGCGGGTGTACTGGTTGATCTTCTTGCGGCCCGGCTCGCCCTCCTTCTTGAGCTGCTCGAAATAGGGATGAACGGCGGTCATCAACTGCATGATGATCATCGCCGAGATGTAGGGCATGATGTTGAGAGCGAAGATCGTCATGCGCCCGAAGGCGCCGCCGGCGAACATGTCGAACATGCCCAGAATGCCGCCGGCCTGCTGTTGGAAAATATCCTGGAGAATCGTCGAATCTATCCCGGGCAGCGGGATATAGGTGCCCAGCCGGTAGATCACCAGCGCGCCGAGGGTGAACCAGATCCGCTTCTTGAGCTCGGTCGCCTTGGCGAAATTCGCCAGATTGATGTGCGAGGCGAGCTGTTCGGCGGCCGACGCCATGGGCTAGCCCTCCGGCTCCGAGTCGGTGTCCGCGGGTTTCGGCCCTGCCGCCTTGCGCGGCCGGGTCCCGCCGATCAGCACGATCATGCCGCCGGCGGCCTCGACCGCGGCGACCGCGGCCTTCGAGGCGCCGGTGACCTCCAGCGCTATATCGGTGGCGATCCCGCCCCTGGCAAGGACCCGGATTCCGTCGCGGCGCGACTTGAACAGCCCGGCCCCGATCATCACCTCCTCGGTGATCGGGACCGCGCGGTTGATCTTGCCGGCGTCGATCGCCGCCTGGATCCGGTCGAGATTCACCGCCTGATAGTTCTTTCGGGTCGGGTTCTTGAAGCCGCGCTTGGGCAGCCGCCGATAGAGTGGCATCTGGCCGCCTTCGAACCCCGTCAGCGACACACCGCTTCGCGACTTCTGCCCCTTCTGCCCCCTGCCGCTGGTCTTGCCCGTCCCCGAAGCGATACCGCGCCCGACCCGCTTGCGCGGCCGTCGAGCGCCGGGATTGTCTCGCAACTCGTTCAGACGCATGACATCGCTCCCGCGCGGCGGCCGGCCTATTCGCCGCCCCCGACCCTGACCAGATGAGACACCTTGGCGATCATCCCGCGCACGGCCGGCGTATCCTCCAGCCGGCGCGTGCGGTGGAGCTTGTCCAGCCCCAGCCCGACCAGCGTCGCCCGCTGATCCTTCGGCCGGCCGATCGGGCTTCCGATCTGGGTGACGATGACCGTCCCGGCCTTCGGCGCCGCGTCAGCCATCGGTCCGCGCCCTCGCCTCGCTGCCGCCGCGGCGCCCGAGGATATCGCTCACCTTCTTGCCGCGCCGTGCCGCGACGGCGCGCGGAGAGCTGAGGCGGGAGAACGCATCGAACGTCGCTTTGACCATGTTGTAGGGGTTGGCGGTGCCGAGCGACTTGGTGACCACGTCCTGGACGCCGAGCGTCTCGAAGACCGCGCGCATCGGCCCGCCGGCGATGATGCCGGTGCCGGTCGGCGCGGCGCGCAGCAGAACGCCGCCCGCGCCGAACCGGCCGATGACGTCGTGGTGGAGGGTGCGCCCCTCGCGCAGCGGTACCCGGACCATGGTGCGTTTGGCCTGTTCGGTGGCCTTGCGGATCGCTTCGGGCACCTCGCGCGCCTTGCCGCTGCCGTAGCCGACACGGCCCTTGCCGTCGCCGACGACCACCAGCGCCGCGAAGCCGAAGCGGCGCCCGCCTTTGACGACCTTGGCGACGCGGTTGATGCTGACCAGCTTGTCGACCAGATCGCTCTGTTCCTGCTGGCCGTCGAAACGCTGGTTTCGCTGGTTTCGCTGATTTCGCTGGGATCTCTGTGCTCTTGCCATGCCCCTGCTCTCAGAAGGTCAACCCGCCCTCGCGGGCGGCCTCGGCCAACGCCTTGACGCGGCCGTGATAGGAATATGCGCCTCGGTCGAACACCACTTCGGTCACGCCGCGCGCCACCGCGCGCGCCGCGAGCAGCGCGCCGACCCGCGCCGCGGCCTCGACATCGGCGCCGCCGGTCCCGAGGCTCCCGCGCAGCTCCTTGTCGATGCTGGACGCCGCGGCGACGGTCCGCCCGGCATCGTCGTCGACGACCTGCGCATAGATGTTCTTCGAGGAGCGAAAGACCGACAGACGCGGCCGCCCGTTCCTGCGCGCCGCGAGCCGGCGCCGCACCCGGGCGCGGCGCCGGGCCTTGTCGCTGTTCCCGTTTGCCACCGATAGCCCCTACTTCTTCTTGCCTTCCTTGCGGCGAACGATCTCGTCCGCATAGCGAATCCCCTTGCCCTTATAGGGTTCGGGCTTCCGCCAAGCCCTGATCTCCGCGGCCACCTGGCCCACCTTCTGGCGGTCGATGCCCGAGATCGTGATCTGTGTCGGCCGCGCACAGGCGATCGCGATCCCGTCGGGGATCGGGTAGCGCACCTCGTGGCTGAAGCCGAGCTGCATGACCAGCTCGCCGCCATCGACGGCGGCGCGGTACCCCACCCCGGAAATCTCGAGAACGATCCGGAAACCATCCGCGACCCCGGTGACGATGTTCTGGAGCAGGCTGCGCATCGTCCCCCACAGCGCCCGCGCGCGCTTGCTCTCGTCGCGCGGGACGAGCAGCAGCGCATCCTCCCTGCGGCTGATCTCGACCTCTTCGACCAGCCGCAGGGTCAACGCGCCGAGCGCGCCCGTCGCCGTCACCTCGTGCCCCGCGATCGCCACCTCGACCCCGGGCGGGACCCGCACCGGCGCCTGCCCTACCCGCGACATCCTACTCTCCTCAGAAGACCGTGCACAGTACCTCGCCGCCGACATTGGCGCTGCGGGCCTCGCCGTCGGACAACACGCCGCGCGGAGTCGAGAGGATGCAGATGCCGAGCCCGTTATAGGGCCGCGGCAGGTCCCTGATCTTGGAATAGACCCGCCGCCCCGGCTTCGAAACCCGCCGGATCTCCCGGATCACGGGCCTTCCTTCGTGATATTTGAGCTCGATGCGGAGCTCGCACACCCCCGTGCGCAGTTCGGCCTCGCTGTAGCCGCGGATGAACCCCTCGCGCTCCAGGACGTCGAGGACGTTGGTGCGCAGGCGCGAGGCCGGCGAGACGATCGCCTGCTTCTGCGCCCGTTGGCCGTTGCGGATGCGCGTCAGCATCTCGCCGAGGGGGTCGCTCATCGTCATGTGACGTTCCTACCAGCTCGATTTCACCATGCCCGGGATCAGGCCCGCCGAGGCCAGTTCCCGCAGCGCGATGCGCGACAAGCGGAACTTGCGGTGGAAACCGCGCGGACGGCCGGTCAGATCGCACCGGTTGCGGACCCGCACGGCCGCGCCGTTGCGCGGCAGCTCGGCGAGCTTGAGCCGGGCGGCGAACCGCTCCTCCATCGGCGCCGTCCGATCGGTGGCGACCGCCCGGAGGGCGCTGCGTCTGCCGCGGTCCCGGGCGCTCATCCGTTGCCGCTTCCTGTTTCTCTCGATCGCGCTCTTCTTGGCCATTGCTGACTCCCCGATAGCCGACGGCCGGTCAGTTGACGAAAGGAAATTGAAATCCGGCGAGCAGCGCCCGCGCCTCCTCGTCGGTCTCGGCCGAGGTGACGACAACCACGTCCATGCCGCGCAGTTGATCGACCTTGTCGTAATCGATCTCCGGAAAGACGATCTGCTCGCGCAGCCCCAAAGCGTAGTTCCCGCTGCCGTCGAAGCTGCGCGGCGACAGCCCGCGGAAGTCCCGCACCCTGGGCAAAGCGACGGTGATCAACCTGTCCAGAAACTCGTACATCCGCGCCCGCCGCAACGTGACCTTGACGCCGACCCGCATGCCCTCGCGCAGCTTGAACTGAGCGACCGACCTGCGGGCTCGGATCACGATCGGCTTCTGTCCCGAGATCGCCGCCATGTCGCCAACCGCCGAAT
The DNA here is from genome assembly GCA_963422565.1 of Alphaproteobacteria bacterium. Classification (GTDB taxonomy): domain Bacteria; phylum Pseudomonadota; class Alphaproteobacteria; order MPNO01; family MPNO01. Next base: position 942,100 of record OY730228.1, read on the forward strand.
CGATCTTCTTGCCGTCGCCGACCGCTTCCCCCACCCCGATGTTGAGGACGACCTTTCTCAGGCGCGGGATCTGCATCGGGTTCGCATAACCGAACCGCGCCTGGAGATCCGGGCGGACGACGTTCTCGTAATGCTCCCACAACCGTGCCGTCATCGATCCGCTTCCTAATCCAGCACTTCGCCGGAGGATCGCGAGACCCGAACCTTCCGCGCGTCCTCGAGCATCTTGAAGCCGACCCGCGCGGCCGAGTCCGTCGAAGGGTCGATCAGCCCGACATTCGAAATGTGGATCGGGCTCTCCTTCTCGACGATCCCGCCGGCCTGGGTCTGGCTCTGCTTGGTGTGCCGCTTCGCGACGTTGACCCCCTGCACGATGACCCGCCCCTCCTTGGGCATCACCTTGAGCACGCTGCCGCGCTTGCCCTTGTCGCGTCCGGCCAGGACGATCACGTCGTCGCCCTTGCGGATCTTGCGGATCCGTCCGCCCTTGCGCTTCTTCCGCGCCATCTCAGAGCACCTCGGGGGCGAGCGAGACGATCTTCATGTACTGCTTCGCTCTGAGCTCGCGAGTGACCGGCCCGAAGATTCGGGTGCCGATCGGCTCGCCGGCAGCGTTGATCAGGACGGCCGCGTTCTTGTCGAAACGGATCGCGGTACCGTCGCTGCGCCGGATCTCCTTGGCGGTGCGCACGATAACCGCCTTGTGGACATCCCCCTTCTTGACCCGACCTCGCGGGATCGCCTCCTTCACCGAGACGATGATGACGTCGCCGACCGATGCCCAGCGGCGGCGCGAGCCGCCCAGCACGCGGATGCACTGCACCCGGCGCGCCCCGGAATTGTCGGCGACCTCGAGCTTGCTTTCGGCCTGAATCATGCTCCCCAGCCCTCAATCTACCGCCGACTCGGGGACGGCCGACAGGATTTCCCAGCGCTTCGACTTCGAAATGGGCCGGCATTCGCGAATGCGCACCCGGTCGCCTTCCTTGCATCTGTTTTCGGGATCGTGCGCGGTGAACTTGCGCGAACGGCGGACGATCTTCTTGTAGACCGGATGCCGGAAGCGCCGCTCGACGCGCACCACGACCGTCTTGTCCATCCGGTCGCTGACCACGACCCCCTGGAGCACGCGCCTCGACATCGCCTAACCCTCCGCGCCGGCCCGGCGGCGCTCGTTCATGATCGTCCGAATGCGGGCGATGTCCCGCCGGATCTCGCGCACCCTGGCGGTCGTCTCGAGCTGTCCGCTGGCGCGCCGGAAACGCAGGTTGAACGCCTCTCTGCGAAGCGTCCGCAGGTCCTCGGCGAGCTGGTCGGGCGTTCTCTGCCGGAGCTCGGCGGCGGTCATCTCAGCGCACCCCCTCGATCCGCCGATGGACGAACCGAACCTGGATGGGGAGCTTCGCCGCGGCCAGGGACAAGGCGTTGCGCGCGATCTCGAGCGGCACCCCGTCGATCTCGAACATGATCCTGCCGGGCTTCACGCGGCAGGCCCAGTATTCCGGCGAGCCCTTCCCCTTCCCCTGGCGGACCTCCGCCGGTTTCTGCGAGACCGGCACGTCCGGGAAGATCCGAATCCACACCCGGCCGGCGCGCTTCATCGCCCGCGTGATCGCCCGCCTCGACGCCTCGATCTGGCGCGCGCTCACCCGGCCCGGCTCGACCGCCTTCAGCCCGAACGCGCCGAAATTGAGCGATGTTCCGCCCTTGGCGTTGCCGTGTATGCGGCCCTTATGCGCCTTGCGGTACTTGGTTCTCTTCGGGCTCAACATCGTTCGGATTCCGTCTCCCGGAGCGGCGGCTCAGCGGCCGATCTGCTGTTCCTGGCCGCGCTTGTCCTGGGCCATCGGATCATGAGCCATAATCTCGCCCTTGAATACCCAGACCTTGACGCCACAGGTGCCGTAGGTAGTGCGCGCCGTGGCCACCCCGTAATCGACATCGGCGCGTAGCGTGTGCAGCGGAACGCGGCCCTCGCGGTACCATTCGACCCGCGCGATCTCCGCCCCGCCCAGACGCCCGCCGCAATTGATCCGTATCCCTTCCGCGCCGAGGCGGATCGCCGACTGGACGGCCCGTTTCATGGCGCGGCGAAACGCCACCCTGCGCTCGAGCTGCTGGGCGATGTTCTCGGCGACAAGTCGGGCATCGATCTCGGGCTTGCGGATCTCGACGATGTTCAGATGCACCTCGGAATCGGTCATCCGAGCGAGATCGACGCGGAGCTTCTCGATATCCGCTCCCTTCTTGCCGATGACCACCCCGGGCCTGGCGGAATGAATCGTCACCCGCGCCTTTCTGGCGGGCCGCTCGATGACGATCCGGCTCACGCTCGCCTGCGACAGTCGCTTGAACAGATAGTTGCGCAGCCTCAGATCCTCGTGGAGCAGGTCGGCGTACCGGTCCTCGGCATACCAGCGCGAGTCCCAGGTTCGATTGATGCCGACCCGCAGGCCGACCGGATTGACCTTCTGACCCATCAATCATCCTCCTCGCGCTCGCGGACGATCACGGTCAAATTGCTGACCGGCTTCTGGATGCCCCCGATCCGCCCTCGCGCCCTGGCGCGGAAACGCTTCATGACGAGAGTCCGTCCGACCGTCGCCTCGGCGACCACCAGCCGGTCGACATCGAGACCGTGATTGTTCTCGGCGTTGGCGATCGCCGATTGGAGTACCCTCCTGACATCGCGAGCGACCCGCCGGCGCGAGAAGGCAAGCGCGTTGAGGGCGCCCTGGGCGCCGAGGCCGCGGATCGACCGCGCGACCAGGTTGAGCTTGCGCGGGCTCGTCGAGATCGCCTTGAGATAGGCCACCGCCTCGTTCTCGGCCAGCCGCGGAACCGCTTTGGGCTTGCCCATGTCAGCCGCGCCGGCTCGTCTTGTCGGCGGCGTGGCCGTGATAGGTCCGCGTGCCGGCGAACTCGCCAAACTTGTGGCCGACCATGTCCTCGGTCACCAGGACCGGCAGGAACCGGCGGCCGTTATGGACGCCGAAGGTGAGGCCGACGAATTGCGGGAGGATCGTCGAGCGCCGCGACCAGATGCGGATGATCTCCTTGCGGCCGGACGCGCGCGCCCTCTCCGCCTTCTTGAGGAGGTAGCCGTCCACGAAAGGACCCTTCCAGACCGACCGAGACACGCCGCGCTCCCCTATCTGTTCCTGTGACGCCGCCGCGTGATGAGCGAATCGCTCTTCTTCTTGCCGCGGGTCCGCTTGCCCTTGGTCGGCACCCCCCAGGGGGTGACCGGGTGGCGGCCTCCCGACGACCGGCCTTCGCCGCCGCCATGCGGATGGTCGACCGGGTTCATCGCCACGCCGCGCACCGACGGGCGATGGCCCAGCCAGCGGTTGCGACCGGCCTTCGCCTTCTTGATGTTCTGATTGTCGGCATTGGAGACAGCACCGACGGTCGCCATGCAAGCGGCCGGCACCATCCGCGCCTCGCCCGAGGCGAGACGGAGCTGGGCATAGCCCGAGTCCTTGCCCACGAGTTGGGCATAGGTGCCCGCGGCCCGCGCGATCTGGGCGCCCTTCCCGGGGCGCATCTCGATATTGTGGACGATCGTGCCGACGGGGATGTTCTCCATCAGCATGGCGTTTCCCGGCCTCACATCCACCGACCGACCGGCGACGAGGATGTCGCCCGGCGCCACGCGCTGGGGCGCGACGATGTAGCTCTCCTCGCCATCCTCGTAGCGCAGAAGCGCGATGAACGCCGACCGGTTGGGGTCGTATTCCAATCGCACGATTTCGGCCGGCACGTCGAATTTTTGCCGTTTGAAGTCGATCTTGCGGTAGAGCCGCTTGTGACGCCCGCCGCGCCGCCGCGCCGTGATGCGACCGCCATTGTTGCGCCCACCCTTCGACGCCAGCCCCTCGGTCAGCGCCTTGACCGGACGCCCCTGCCACAACCCGGACCGATCGACCAGAATAAGCCCCCGCTGGGAGGAGGTGACGGGCTTGTACGACTTGAGCGCCATCGCCTAGATCCCCGTCGTCACGTCGATCGAGTCGCCCTCGGGGAGGGAGACAATGGCCTTTTTGGTATCGGGGCGCCGACCCTGGCGGCCGCGAAACCGCTTGATCTTGCCCTTCTGCCGCACCGTGTTGACCGCCTTGACCCGGACCCCGAAGAGCGTCTCAACGGCGGCGCGAATCTCCGGCTTGGTTGCGTCCAGCGGCACCCGGAAGGTAACCTGGTTATGGACGCTGCCGAGAGTAGATTTCTCCGTGATCACGGGCGCCCGGATCAGCGCGAGCGCCCGGCCTTCGGAGACGCGGACCTTTCCGGGTCGCCTCATGCCAACCTCTCCTCCAAAGACCTGACGGCATCGCGGGTCAGCACCAGCGTCTCACAGCGCAGAATGTCCAGCACGTTCGCCCCCTGCTGGGGCAACAGATCGACACGGGGCAGATTGGCGGCAGCGCGGGCGAAGTTGCCGTCGAGCTCGGGGCCGTCGATGATCAGAACCCGGTCCCAGCCGAGCGCCTCGAGACGCCGGGCGAGGCGGCCCGTCTTGTGATCCTCGATCCTGGCGGCATCGAGAACGACGAGACGGTCGTTCCCCGCCTTGCTCGACAGGGCCGCCAGCATCGCCAGCCGGCGCAGCTTCTTGGGCAGCTTGTGCGCATGATCGCGCGGCCTGGGACCGAAAATCACCGCACCGCCCCGAAACTGCGGCGACCGGCGGCTTCCCTGCCGGGCGCGGCCGGTACCCTTCTGCTTGTAGGGCTTCGCCGTGGTCCCCCGGATCTCGCTGATTCCCTTGGTCTTATGGGTGCCGGCGCGGCGCTTGGCGCGCTGCCAGTTGACCATGCGGGCAAGGATGTCGCGGCGCACCGGCGCGGCGAAGACCCGGTCGGCGAGATCGATCGCGCCGGCCGGCTCGTTGTCGATGGTCACGACCTCAAGCTTCATCGCTGGCTTCCACGGCCGGCGCCCCGGCCTCGGTCCGATCGGCCGCCTCGGCCGTCGCCGGAACATGGACGGCGGCCGGAAATGGCGCGTTCTCCGGAAGCGGACGCTTCTTGGCGTCGGAGACGAGGACATGGCCGCCCTTCGCGCCCGGGACCGCCCCTGCGACGAGGATCAGCCCGCTCTCCGCATCGGCCGAGACCACCTTGAGATTCTGCACCGTCACGCGCTCGGCGCCGAGATGGCCGGCCATCTTCTTCCCCTTGAAAACGCGGCCGGGGTCCTGGCTGTTGCCCGTCGAGCCATGGCTGCGGTGGCTGACCGAGACGCCGTGGCTCGCTTCCAGCCCGCCGAAATTATGACGCTTCATCGCGCCGGCGAAGCCCTTTCCGATGCTCGTTCCCACGACATCGACATATTGGCCGGCGACGAAGTGATCGGCCGTGATCTCGACGCCGATGTCGACCACGGCGTCCGGGGAGACCCGAAACTCGGCAAGCTTGCGTTTGGGCTCCACCCGTGCCACCGCATAGTGGCCGCGCATCGGCTTGGTCGCCCGGCCGGGCCTGACGGCGCCGGCGCCGAGTTGCAAGGCGACATAGCCGTCGCGCTCCCGGCTCTTCACCGCGACGACCTGGCAGCCCTCGACGCCCAGCACGGTCACCGGGACGTTGGTGCCGTCGCCCTCGAAGACGCGCGACATGCCGAGCTTGCGTGCGATGAGGCCGGTCCGCATCTCCGCGCCCTCAGAGCTTGATCTCGACATCGACGCCGGCGGCGAGGTCGAGCTTCATCAACGCATCGACCGTCTGGGGGGTCGGATCGACGATGTCGAGAAGCCGCTTATGGGTGCGGATCTCGAACTGCTCGCGCGACTTCTTGTCGATATGGGGCGAGCGCAACAGGGTGAACTTCTCAATTCTGGTCGGCAGCGGGATCGGGCCGCGAATCTCCGCGCCGGTGCGCTTGGCCGTGTCGACGATCTCGCTGGTCGACTGGTCCAGCACCCGGTGATCGAACGCCTTCAGGCGGATGCGTATGTTCTGATGGTCCATCTCTCCGCTCTCGGCGTTTTTGCGGGTCTATTCGACGATGGCGGCGACGACGCCGGCGCCAACGGTGCGCCCGCCCTCGCGGATCGCGAAACGCAGACCCTCGTCCATCGCTATCGGCACGATCAACTCCACATCCATCGACACATTGTCCCCCGGCATCACCATCTCCGTCCCCTCCGACAACACCACCTGACCCGTCACATCCGTCGTCCGAAAATAAAACTGCGGACGGTACTTCGTGAAAAACGGCGTGTGACGACCACCCTCCTCCTTCGTCAATATATACGCCTCAGCCTTGAAACGCGTGTGCGGCGTGATCGACCCCGGCCTCGCCAACACCTGACCACGCTCAACATCCGTCCGACCAACCCCACGAAGAAGACACCCAACATTGTCCCCAGCCTCACCCGAATCCAACAACTTCCGAAACATCTCAACACCCGTCACCACCGTCCGAGACGTCTCCTTCAAACCAACAATCTCCACATCCTCCCCAACCTTGATCGCCCCTCGCTCTATACGACCCGTCACAACCGTACCACGACCCGATATCGAAAATACATCCTCAATCGGCATCAAAAAAGACAAATCCTTCGGACGCTCAGGCTGCGGTATATACCCGTCCACCCGCGACATCAACTCCAATATCGACCCCGACTCCTCCTCACCACCCTCCAACGCACGCAACGCAGAACCCCGCACCACAGGTATGTCGTCACCCGGAAAATCATAAATCGACAACAACTCCCGTACCTCCAACTCCACAAGATCCAACAACTCCTCGTCATCCACCTGATCAACCTTGTTCATATATACCACTATCGCCGGTACACCCACCTGACGCGCCAACAATATATGCTCCCGAGTCTGCGGCATCGGACCATCCGCCGCAGATACCACCAATATCGCTCCATCCATCTGCGCCGCACCCGTAATCATGTTCTTCACATAATCCGCATGACCCGGACAATCCACATGCGCATAATGACGCGCCGACGTCTCGTACTCCACATGCGCCGTCGCAATCGTTATCCCCCGCGCCTTCTCCTCAGGAGCCTTGTCAATCTCGTCATACGCCGTATACGACGCACCACCAGACTCCGACAACACCTTCGTAATCGCCGCCGTCAACGTCGTCTTACCATGATCCACATGACCAATCGTACCCACATTGCAGTGCGGCTTCCTACGCTCATACCTCAACTTCGACATCACACAGATTCCCAGATTCGTTCCGATCGACCGCCGGCTAGGCCAGTTTCTGGCGGACTTCCTCCGCCACGCCCTGCGGCACCTGCTCGTAATGGTCGAAATGCATGGTGAACTGCGCCCGGCCCTGACTCATGGAGCGCAGCGTGTTGACATAGCCGAACATGTTGGCGAGCGGCACGCCGGCGGTGACAACCCGGGCGTTGCCGCGCGCGTCCATCGCCTCGATGGCGCCGCGCCGGCTTTGCAGATCGCCAATGATGTCCCCGAGATAGTCCTCGGGCGTGACGACTTCAAGCCGCATCACCGGTTCGAGAAGCTTGGGCGCGGCCTTGGCGACGCCGTCGCGGAAGGCCTCGCGCGCGGCGATCTCGAACGCCAGCGAAGAGGAGTCCACCGCGTGGCTATCGCCGTCGACGAGGCTCGCCTTGATATCGACCACCGGAAACCCGGCGAGCACGCCGGTCTCGCCCGCCCCGACGATGCCCTTCTCGACCGCCGGGAGAAACTCGCGCGGCACCGCGCCGCCGACGACCCGGCTCTCGAAGACCAGCCCGGAACCCGGCGCCCCCGGCTCGAAGACCAGCTTGACCTTGGCGTACTGCCCGGCCCCGCCGGTCTGCTTGCGATGGGTATGCACGATCTCGGCCGCCCGCGTGATGGTCTCGCGATAGGCCACCTGGGGCGCGCCGATATTGGCGCCGACCCTGAATTCACGGCGCATCCGGTCTACGAGAATCTCGAGATGCAGCTCGCCCATGCCCTTGATGACCGTCTGCCCGGTTTCGCCGTCAACCGAAACCCGGAAGCTCGGATCCTCCTGGGCGAGGCGTCCCAGCGCCTTGCCCATCTTGTCCTGATCGGCGCGGGTCTTGGGCTCGACCGCAATCTCGATGACGGGATCGGGAAACTCGATCCGCTCGAGGACGACGGGATGCGCGGCCGCACACAGCGTCTCTCCGGTGGTGGTGTCCTTGAGCCCGGCGAGCGCGACGATGTCGCCGGCGCAGGCCTCGGTTACCTCCTCGCGCGAGTTGGCATGCATCAGCAGCATGCGGCCGACCCGTTCCCGCTTGCGCTTGACGCTGTTCAACATGCTGGCGCCGCTGCGGAGGGTGCCCGAATAGACGCGCGCGAACGTCAGCGAGCCGACGAACGGGTCGGTCATGATCTTGAAGGCAAGCGCGGCGAAGGGCTCGTCGTCGCCGTTGTTCCGCAGGATCTCCCGGTCGGTTCCCATCTCGACGCCGCGAATCGCCGGGACCTCGCTCGGCGAGGGCAGATAGTCGACCACCGCGTCCAGCAACGGCTGGACACCCTTGTTCTTGAAAGCCGCGCCGTGGAGGACCGGGACGAGGGCGCCGGCGAGGGTGCCCCGGCGAACGGCCGCCTTGAGCGCCGCCGGATCCGGCGGGGTCCCTTCGATCCAGGCCTCCATCACCGCGTCGTCCTGGTCGGCGGCGGCCTCGATCAACCGGTCGCGGTAGAGCGCGGCCTCCGCCGCGAGCTCGGCCGGGATCTCGACCTCGGAGTATTCCGCCCCCAGCGCCTCGTCCTTCCAGACCAGCGCCGTCATGGCCAGCAGATCGACCACGCCGCGATACCCGCTCTCCGCGCCGATAGGGAGCTGGAGGACGACCGGGGCGGCGCCCAGCCGGGTGCGGATCATCTCCACGCAGCGCGGGAAGTCCGCGCCGATTCGGTCCATCTTGTTGACGAAACAGATGCGCGGCACGTCGTACTTGTCGGCTTGGCGCCATACGGTTTCGGTCTGGGGCTCGACCCCGGCGACGCTGTCGAAGACGGCGACCGCACCGTCGAGGACCCGCAGGCTGCGCTCGACCTCGATCGTGAAATCGACATGGCCGGGCGTGTCGATGATGTTGATCCGATGGTCGCGCCAGAAACAGGTGGTCGCGGCCGAGGTTATCGTGATGCCGCGCTCCTGTTCCTGCTCCATCCAATCCATCGTCGCGGTGCCGTCATGCACCTCGCCGATCTTGTAGGACCGGCCCGTGTAGTAGAGCACACGTTCCGTAGTCGTCGTCTTGCCGGCGTCGATATGCGCCATGATGCCGATATTTCGGTACCGGGAGATCGGTGTCTTGCGAGCCATAGCGCGTTCGTTCTCCCGGGTCCTGCGCTACCAGCGGTAGTGGGAGAAGGCCTTGTTGGCCTCCGCCATGCGGTGGATGTCTTCGCGCTTCTTGACCGCCGCGCCCCGCCCGTTGGCCGCGTCCTGCAGCTCGTTGGACAGCCGGTCCGCCATCGTGAACTCGGACCGCTTTCGCGCGCTGTCGATGATCCATCGGATGGCGAGCGCCTGGCGCCGCGTCTGGCGCACCTCGATCGGCACCTGATAGGTGGCGCCGCCGACTCGGCGGGAGCGCACCTCGACCATCGGCTTCACGTTGTCGAGCGCCTCGTGGAACACGCGAACCCCGTCCTGCCCGCCGCGCCGATCGATCGTCTCGAGCGCGCCGTAGACGATCCGCTCGGCCACGGACTTCTTCCCCTGAAGCATCAGGCAATTCATGAACTTTGCGAGGACCACATCGCCGTATTTGGCGTCGGGGAGCACGTCCCGCTTCTCTGCGGCGCGGCGTCTGGGCATCCCGGCTCCTCCTCGGCTCTCGACTGCGGCGCGGCGGCCTATTTGGGCCGCTTGGTGCCGTATTTGGAACGCCGCTGTCGGCGGTCGGCGACGCCCCGCGTGTCGAGCTTGCCGCGGATGACGTGATAGCGGACGCCTGGCAGATCCTTCACCCGGCCGCCGCGGATCATCACCACGGAATGCTCCTGCAGCTCGTGGCCCTCGCCCGGGATGTAGCTCGTGACCTCGAACCCGTTCGTGAGCCGTACCCGGGCGACCTTGCGCAGCGCCGAGTTGGGCTTCTTCGGCGTCGTCGTGTACACGCGGGTGCACACACCGCGCTTCTGCGGACAGCCTTGCATGGCGGGCACCTTGTTGCGCGCCACCTCGGGCTTCCTCGGTTTGCGGATCAACTGGTTGATCGTCGGCACGCCGTTTCCTCTCGCAATGGCCAAACGCGGCGACGCGAACCCGCTCGCCGCGGCTCGGTAGGCGCGCGGACGCGCCGCGTCATATTGTCGTCCCAGCTCAGATGGGCGCTGCGTCTAGGCCGCCCTACCGCCAGCACCCGAAATGAGCGCGCAATATATGGAGGCCCCCGATCCCCGTCAACAGGGTATTCGCTTTCATTCCGGTTCCGGCCGACCCTCTCCCTCAAGAGGGGAGTTCACGCATGCCCGCCCCTGCCCCCTTGAGGGGGAAGGGGGAAGGGGCGGGGGGACCCTTGTCGGCCTATGCCCGGTTCCGGGTCGAAGCGTTCGACGCGACGGCGGCAAAGGAGCCCGCCGTCAGGCCTTGCGCAACGGCGGCGCCCGGAGCCGTAGAACCCCGCCCGATCGCTCAAGCCGCCGGGGCCTGGGCCTGCTCCTCGGCGCTCTCGTCGGTCAGCCGCTGCCGGTCCATCGCCGCGATCTCGGCCAGCTCGTGGTCGCGTTCCGCGGCGATCTCGCGCATCCGGTTCATGAAGGCGCCGGTCCCTGCCGGAATCAACCGCCCTACGATGACGTTCTCCTTCAGACCCGCAAGCGAGTCGACCCGCCCGGAGACCGCCGCCTCGGTGAGGACGCGCGTGGTCTCCTGGAACGACGCCGCCGAGATGAACGACGAGGTCTGCAGCGACGCCTTGGTGATGCCCTGCAGGACGGGCGACGCCGTCGCCGGCGACAACCCTTCGCTCTCGGCAGTCCTGTTCACCCTCTCGAACTCGGCGCGGTCGACCTGCTCGCCCGTCAGATAGGTCGTCTCCCCGGGATCGACGATCTCCACCTTCTGCAGCATCTGACGCGCGATGACCTCGATATGCTTGTCGTTGATCTCGACGCCCTGCAACCGGTAGACATCCTGGATCTCGTTGATCAGATAGGTGGCGAGTTCCTCGACGCCGAGCACCCGCAGGATGTCGTGCGGAACGGGGTTGCCGTCCATCAGCGGATCGCCCCGCTCGACCCGGTCGCCCTCGCGGACGCTGACATGCTTGCCCTTGGGCAGCAGATACTCCGTCGGCTCCGCGCCCTCCTCGTCGGGGCGGACCAGGATACGGCGCTTGGCCTTGTAGTCCTTGCCGAACTCGACGCGCCCTTCGTTCTCGCTGATGACCGCGAACTCCTTGGGCTTGCGCGCCTCGAACAACTCCGCCACCCGCGGCAGCCCGCCGGTGATGTCGCGGGTCTTGATGGTCTGCGGGATGCGGGCGAGCACATCCCCGGCACGCACATCCGCACCGTCCTCGACTGACAGGATCGCATCGACGGAGAGGAAATAGCGCGCCTCGGTGCCGTTCTCCAGCTCGACTACCTCGCCCGACCGGTCTCGCAGCGTGATCCGCGGCCTGAAATCGGAGCCCTTGGGCTGCTGCTTCCAGTCGATCACCATCTTGTAGGAAATTCCGGTCGCCTCGTCGATATCCTCGCGCATGGAGACGCCGTCGACGAGGTCCATATAGTTGGCCCTTCCCTCCTTCTCGCTGATGATCGGCAGCGTGTAGGGATCCCATTCGGCGAGCCGGTCGCCCTTCGCCACGGTGCCGCCCCGATGATCGACGAGCAGCCGGGCACCGTAGGGAACGCGGTGGACCGCCCGCTCGCGCCCCTGATCGTCCTTAAGAACGATCTGGCTGTTGCGCGCCATGACTACGGGGCGGCCTTCGCTGTCGACGACGACGTTCGGGTTGCGGAGCTCGACATGGGCACCGAACGCCGCCTCGATACTCGACTGCTCGGCGCCGCGCTGGGCCGCGCCGCCGATATGGAAAGTGCGCATCGTGAGCTGGGTTCCCGGCTCGCCGATCGACTGGGCGGCGATGATGCCCACGGCTTCGCCGATATTGACCGGCGTGCCCCGCGCGAGGTCGCGGCCGTAGCAGCGCCCGCAGACGCCGCGCACGGTCTCGCAAGTCAGCACCGAGCGGATCTTGACCACATCGATCCCCGACGTCTCGACATGTTCGACGACCGCCTCGTCGAACATCTCGCCGGCCCGCAGGACGCGCGCGCCGGTCTCGGGATCATGCAGATCCTCCGCCGCGCAGCGCCCGAGCAGACGCTGGCCCAGAGTCTCCAGCACCTCGCCACCGTCGACGACGGAGCGCACGGTGATGCCGTTCGCGGTGCCGCAGTCCTCCTCGAGGACTGTGCAGTCCTGCGCCACATCGACCAGACGGCGAGTCAGATAGCCCGCGTTGGCGGTCTTGAGAGCCGTGTCCGCGAGGCCCTTGCGGGCGCCGTGCGAGGAGTTGAAATACTCCAGAACGGTCAGCCCCTCCTTGAAGTTGGAGATGATCGGCGTTTCGATGATCTCGCCCGAGGGCTTGGCCATCAGGCCACGCATCCCGGCGAGCTGCTTCATCTGCGCGGCCGAGCCGCGCGCACCGGAATGGGCCATCATGTAGACCGAGTTGACCGGGCGGCCGGGGTCCGGATCGGCGATCCCCCGCATCATCTGGTCGGCCACCGCCTCGGTGCAGCTCGACCAGGCGTCGACCACCTTGTTGTATTTCTCGACCTGGGTGATCAGCCCCTCGAGATATTGCTGCTCGAACTGCTTGACGCTGTCCTGGGTGCTGGAGACCAGCGCCTGCTTCTCCTCGGGGATGACCAGGTCGTCCTTCCCGAAGGAGATGCCCGCCTTGCAGGCATGGGTGAAGCCCATCGCCATCAACCGGTCGGCGAAGATCACCGTCTCCTTCTGATCGCAATGCCGGTAGACGACATCGATGACGTTCGAGACGTCCTTCTTGGTCAGAAGCTGGTTCAGGAGCTCGAGGCTGACGCGGGGATGGCGCGGCAGGAGCTGCGTCAGCAGCGCCCGGCCGGGGGTGGTCCTGATCCGCCGCCTGATCGGGTTGCCGTCGCCGTCGACCGTTTCCAGACGGACCTGGATCTTGGCGTGGAGCGCGACCGCACCGGTGTCGAGCGCCTGCTCGAGCTCGCCGACGCTGCCGAACGCCATGCCTTCGCCGACCTGCCCGTCGCGCTCGAGGGTCAAATAGTAGAGCCCGAGCACGATGTCCTGCGAGGGCACGATGATCGGCTTGCCGTTGGCGGGGCTCAGGATGTTGTTGGTGGACATCATCAGCACCCGCGCCTCGAGCTGGGCCTCGAGCGAAAGCGGCACGTGGACCGCCATCTGGTCGCCGTCGAAATCCGCATTGAACGCGGTGCAGACCAGCGGATGAAGCTGGATCGCCTTGCCTTCGATGAGCACCGGCTCGAAGGCCTGGATGCCGAGCCGGTGCAGCGTCGGCGCCCGGTTGAGCAGCACCGGATGCTCGCGGATCACCTCTTCGAGGATGTCCCATACCTCGGGCCGTTCCTTCTCGACCATCCGCTTGGCGGCCTTGATCGTCGTTGCCATCCCGTAGAGCTCGAGCCGCGAGTAGATGAACGGCTTGAACAGCTCGAGCGCCATCTTCTTGGGGAGGCCACACTCGTGAAGCTTGAGCTCGGGGCCGACGACGATCACCGAACGGCCCGAATAGTCCACGCGCTTGCCGAGCAGATTCTGGCGGAAGCGGCCCTGCTTGCCCTTGAGCATGTCGGAGAGCGACTTCAGGGGCCGCTTGCTGGCCCCGGTGATCACGCGGCCGCGTCGCCCGTTGTCGAACAGAGCGTCGACGGCCTCCTGCAGCATGCGCTTCTCGTTGCGCACGATGATGTCCGGCGCGCGCAGCTCGATCAGCCGCTTCAACCGGTTGTTGCGGTTGATCACTCGGCGGTAGAGGTCGTTGAGATCCGAGGTCGCGAATCTGCCCCCGTCGAGCGGTACCAGCGGGCGCAGCTCGGGCGGGATGACCGGCACGATATCGAGGATCATCCATTCCGGCCGCGTGCCGGAATCGAGAAACGCCTCGACCAGCTTCAACCGTTTGACGAGCTTTTTGCGCTTGGCCTCGGAGCCGGTCTCCTTCAGCTCGTCGCGGAGCTCGCCGCGTTCGACCTCCAGATCGATCTCCGACAGCATCCCCTTCAGCGCCTCGGCGCCGATGCCCGCAGCGAACGAGTCATCGCCGTACTCGTCCTGCGCCTGGAGATACTGATCCTCGGTCAGAAGCTGGCCTCGCTTCAGCGGCGTCAGCCCCGATTCGGTCACCACGAACTGCTCGAAATAGAGAATACGCTCGATGTCCTTCAACGTCATGTCGAGCAGCAGGCCGATGCGGCTCGGCAACGACTTTAGGAACCAGATATGCGCGACCGGGGCGGCGAGGTCGATATGTCCCATCCGCTCGCGCCGAACCTTGGACAGCGTGACCTGAACGCGGCATTTCTCGCAGACTATTCCGCGGAATTTCATCCTCTTATATTTGCCGCACAGGCATTCATAGTCCTTTATAGGGCCGAATATCTGGGCACAGAACAGCCCGTCCCGCTCGGGCTTGAAGGTACGGTAGTTGATGGTCTCTGGCTTCTTGATCTCGCCAAAGGACCAGGAGCGGATCCGTTCCGGCGAGGCGATCGAGATCGATATCTCATCGAAGTTCTGGGCGTTGCCGATCTGCCCGAAGATGTTGACGAGCTCGTTCATGAAATCACCCTTTCGGTTGGCCGCGGGCGGGAGACGCAGACCGGCGGCGCCCCGCCGGCATGGGCTGCGATCACGATCGCTGGTTCAGCTCGACGTTGAGGCAAAGAGACTTGAGTTCCTTGACCAGCACGTTGAAGGATTCCGGAATCCCGGCTTCGAACGTGTCGTCGCCACGCACGATCGACTCGTAGACCTTGGTCCGCCCCGAAACATCGTCGGATTTGACAGTCAGCATCTCCTGGAGCGTGTAGGCCGCGCCGTAGGCTTCGAGCGCCCAGACCTCCATCTCGCCGAAGCGCTGTCCGCCGAACTGCGCCTTGCCTCCCAGGGGCTGCTGGGTCACCAGGCTGTAAGGGCCGATCGACCGGGCGTGGATCTTGTCGTCCACAAGGTGATGCAACTTGAGCATGTAGATGTAGCCGACGGTCACGCTGCGATCGAAGGGCTCGCCGGTGCGGCCGTCCCAAAGCCGGACCTGGCCCGAAGCATCGAGCCCGGCCTGGTCGAGCATCCGGACGACATCGCGTTCGCGCGCCCCGTCGAATACCGGGGTCGCCATGGGAACGCCGCCGCGCAGAGCCTGGCCGAGATCGATGACCTGCGCGTCGTCGAGGCCGGACAGAGTCCGATCATAGGCGGCATCCCCGTAGATCTCCTTGAGATAGCCGCGGATCGAATCGACCCGGCCGTCCTCCAGCATATCGTCGAGGAGCTCCCCGATCCGCAGGCCGAGCCCGGCGGCGGCCCAGCCCAGATGGGTCTCGAGTATCTGCCCGATATTCATCCGCGACGGCACGCCGAGCGGGTTTAGCAAGAGGTCGACCGGGGTGCCGTCTTCGAGATGGGGCATGTCCTCCATCGGCACGATCTTAGAGATCACGCCCTTGTTGCCATGGCGCCCGGCCATCTTGTCGCCCGGCTGGAGCTTGCGCTTCACGGCGACATAGACCTTGACCATCTTCATGACACCGGGCAGCAGCTCGTCGCCCGCCTGCAGCTTCTCGACCTTGTTCTCGAAGCGGGCGTTGAGCCGCTTCTCACTCTCGGTGAACTGCTTGCGAAGCTCCTCCACGTCGGCGGCGACATCTTCGGCCTCGACCACGAACTGGCCGAGCTGGCGGGCGGTGAACCCGTCCAGGACCGCCCGGGTCAGCCGCGTCCCCGCGGCGAGCTTCTTGGAACCGCCGACGATGACGCAGTCGGCCAGAAGATCTCTGAGCCGGGCGAGATAGCTGCGCTCCAGGATCGCCAACTCGTCGTCGCGGTCCTTGGCGAGACGCTCGATCTCCTGCCGCTCGATGGCGAGCGCCCGCTCGTCCTTGTCGACGCCGCGCCGCGAGAACACCCGCACATCGACGACCGTGCCGTTGACTCCCGGCGGCAAGCGCAGCGAGGTGTCGCGAACATCCGAGGCCTTCTCCCCGAAGATCGCCCGGAGCAGCTTCTCCTCGGGCGTCATCGGGCTCTCGCCCTTGGGCGTCACCTTGCCGACCAGGACATCGCCGGGGTTCACCTCGGCGCCGATATAGACGATGCCCGCCTCGTCCAGATTCTTCAGCGATTCCTCGCCGACATTCGGGATGTCGCGAGTGATCTCCTCCTGGCCCAGCTTGGTGTCCCGGGCCATCACGTTGAACTCCTCGATATGGATCGAGGTGAAGATATCGTCGCGGGCGATGCGTTCGGAGATGAGGATCGAATCCTCGAAATTGTAACCCTGCCAGGGCATGAACGCGACCAGCACGTTGCGGCCGAGCGCCAATTCGCCGAGCTGGGTCGACGGCCCGTCGGCGATGATGTCGTTGGCGGCGACCCGGTCCCCGACCCGGACCAGAGGCCGCTGGGTGATGCAGGTGTTCTGGTTCGACCGCTGGAATTTCAGGAGATTGTAGATGTCAACCCCGGGTACCGAGAGCGAGGTCTCCTCGGTCGCCCGAACGACGATTCGCGTGCCGTCGACCTGGTCGACCACGCCGCCGCGCCGGGCGACGATCGTCGCCGCCGACCCCCGCGCGACCGCCTCTCCATCCCGGTGCCGACCAGCGGCGCCTCGGACCGGATCAGCGGCACGGCCTGGCGCTGCATGTTGGAGCCCATCAGCGCGCGGTTGGCGTCGTCGTTCTCGAGGAACGGGATCAGCGCGGCCGCCACCGACACAAGCTGCTTGGGCGAAACGTCGATGTAATCGACGCTGTGGGGCAGCGAGACGACGAACTCGCCGCCGCGGCGGCAGCTCACGAGATCGTCGGTGAAGCGCCGGTTCTCGTCGAGGCTCGCATTGGCCTGAGCGATGGTGTACCGGCCCTCATCGATCGCCGACAAGTAATGGACCTCGTCGGTGACGACGCCGTCCGCGACCCTGCGATAGGGCGTTTCGATGAATCCGTAAGGATTGACCCGCGCATAGGTCGCGAGCGAGTTGATCAGCCCGATATTGGGACCCTCGGGGGTCTCGACCGGGCAGATCCGGCCGTAATGGGTCGGGTGGACATCGCGGACTTCGAACCCGGCTCGCTCCCGCGTGAGGCCGCCCGGGCCCAGCGCCGACAGGCGCCGCTTGTGGGTGATCTCGGACAGCGGATTGGTCTGGTCCATGAACTGGGAGAGCTGCGAGGACCCGAAGAACTCCCGGACGGCGGCGGCCGCCGGCTTCGCGTTGATGAGATCGTGCGGCATCACCGAGTCGAGCTCGACGCTGCCCATGCGCTCGCGAATCGCCCGCTCCATACGCAACAGACCGACCCGGTACTGGTTCTCCATCAGCTCGCCCACCGAGCGCACGCGCCGGTTGCCGAGATGGTCGATATCGTCGACCTCGCCGACGCCGTCCCTGAGCCGCAGCAATATGCGCACCACCGCGAGGATATCCTGCTTGCGCAGGATGCGGACCGAATCCTCGGACTCGGTCCCGAGTCTGGCATTCATCTTCACCCGGCCGACCGCCGAGAGATCGTAGCGCTCGGAATCGAAGAACAGGCCGTGGAACATCGCCTCGGCGCTATCAAGCGTCGGCGGCTCGCCCGGGCGCATCACCCGGTAGATGTCCATCAACGCGTCCTCGCGCGTGCGGTTCCGGTCCGCCGCCAGGGTGTTGCGGATATGCGGCCCGACGGTCACGTGATCGATCGCCAGGGTCTTCAGCTCGGTCACTCCCGCGGCCTTCAGCTTCGCCAACATGTCCTCGGCGATCTCGGCGCCGCAGTCGAAATGAATCTCGCCGGTCTCGCCGTCGACGACATCCTCGGCGAGATACTGGCCGATCAGCTCTTCATCGGAGACCAGAAGATCCGCGACCCCGGCCTCTCGCAGCCGGCCCTCGAGCGCCTCGGTCACCATGCGGCCGGCCTTCGCCACCACCTCGCCGCTGGCCGCATCGATCAGATCCGCGGGCAGCTTGGAGCCGCGGAACCGCTCCAGGTCGAGCGGGGTGCGCCAACCTTGGACGATGCGCTCATGGCGCACCGTATCGTAGAAACAGGCGAGGATTTCGGCGGCCGACATGCCGCGATACTCCTCCGGAGCGAGCTCCTCCCCCGCCTCCAGACGTTCTTCGGTTTTCGCGGAAGCGAGGGCGAGCAGGAGAGTCGTCGCGGGCAGCTTGCGCCTCCTGTCGATGCGCACATGGACGATGTCCTTCGCATCGAACTCGAAATCGAGCCAGGAGCCGCGATAAGGAATGACCCGCGCCGCGAACAGCAGCTTGCCCGACGAATGGGTCTTGCCCTTGTCGTGGTCGAAGAAGACGCCCGGCGAACGGTGCATCTGCGAGACGATCACCCGTTCGGTGCCGTTGACGATGAACGTGCCGTGGTTCGTCATCAGCGGCATGTCGCCCATATAGACATCCTGCTCCTTGATGTCGCGGACCGACCGCGCGCCGGTATCCGCGTCGACGTCGAACACCACCAACCGCAGCGTCACCCGCAGCGGCGCCGCGTAGGTAATGTCGCGCTGCTGGCACTCGTCGACATCGTATTTGGGTACATCGAGCTCGTACTTGACGAATTCGAGAATGCCTTTCTCCGAGAAGTCCGAGATCGGGAAGACGGACTGAAACACCTCCTGCAGACCGACCCCGTCCCGTTCTTCCGGGTTCGCGTCGATCTGGAGGAACTTGTCGTAGGATGTCTTCTGCACCTCGATCAGGTTGGGCATCTCGGCGACCGCCTGGATGCGCCCGAACTCCTTGCGGACGCGCTTGCGCCCCGTGAGTGACTGAGCCATCGTCAACCTTTCGATCCGATACGCGCCGGCGTCGGCCAGCAGGCCGCCGAGCAGCGCCGAAGCGACCGGCGGCGCGGCGCGCCGCCGGTCGTCCGAACATGGATGGACCGCGCTCGCCCGCCGCTATGGCGGATCGACGGCGGAGCGCAGCATCGGGCGGCCACGCCGCCCGGGGCTATTTGATCTCGACGGCAGCGCCCGCGTCCTCGAGCTTCTTGCGCAGCCCGGCCGCCTCGTCCTTGTCGACGCCCTCCTTGATCGGCTTGGGCACGCCCTCTACGAGATCCTTCGCCTCCTTGAGACCGAGCCCGGTAATCGCCCGGACCTCCTTGATGACATTGATCTTCTTCTCGCCGAAGGAAGTCAGGATGACGTCGAACTCGGTCTGCTCCTCCTGTTCGGCCCCGGCGGCGTCGGGGCCTGCGGCAGCGATGGCGACCGGCGCGGCCGCGCTCACGCCCCATTTCTCTTCCAGCATCTTGGATAGCTCCGACGCCTCGATCACGGTGAGTTTCGAGAGGTCGTCGACGAGTTGTTCGAGATTGGCGGACATCGGTTGCGGTCTCCCTGCTTTCGGTCTTTCGGCGGCCTGCTAGGCCGCATCCTTCTCGGCGAAGGCGGCCAGGACACGGGCGACCTGCCCGGCCGGCGCCTGGAGCACCCCGGCGACGCGCGTCGCCGGGGCCTGGACGAGTCCGATCAGCCTCCCGCGCAGCTCGTCGAGCGACGGCAGTTTGGCCAGCGTCGTCACTGCGCCGGCGTCGAGGACCTGCGCACCGACGGCGCCGCCGACGATCTCGAGCTCCCGGTTCTTTTCCGAGAACTCGACCGCGACCCGCGCCGCGGCGACCGGATCGGACGAGCAGGCGACCGCGGTGGGCCCGACAAACAGGCCGGAAAGCGCCTCGAACGGCGTACCCTTCAGCGCGAGCCTTGTCAGGCGGTTCTTCGTAACCCTGTAGCGCGCCCCGGCGTCGCGCATCCTGCGGCGGAGCTCTGTCGCCTGCGCCACCTTGAGCCCGACCGGGCGCGCGATCACGACCAGCGTGGTCTCACAAAACAGGGCGTTGAGCCCGGAGACCGCCTCTTCCTTCTGCCTTCGATCCAAGCTTCCGTCCCCTTGTCGAACCGCGCGGCGCGAGCCGCCGGTCATGTTTCGGCCCGCACCCCGCCGCCGGTCGCCCGCCGTCCCGGCCCGCCCTAGCCGCCCGAAGTCGCCCCGCCGCCGACCACGCTCTGGACATCGAGCCTCAGCCCCGGCCCCATCGAGGAGGACAGGGACATGCGCTTCATATAGTCCCCTTCGCGCCCGACGGCTTGGCCCGGTTGACCGCGTCGGCGAGCGCCCGAACGTTCTCCACCAATTGATCCTCAGCAAAGCTCGCCTTGCCCACGCCGGCATGAATGAGCCCCGCCTTCTCCACCCGAAACTCGACCTGGCCGGCGAGCGCCGCGCGCACCGCCCCGGCCACGTCCTGGGTGACCGTGCCGAGTCTCGGGTTGGGCATCAGCCCGCGCGGGCCGAGGATCTTCCCGAGCCGCCCGACCACGGCCATCATGTCCGGCGTCGCGACGCAGCGGTCGAACGCGATCGTCCCGCCCCGGATTGTCTCGGCGAGGTCCTCCGCGCCGACGACGGCGGCCCCGGCGGCGCCGGCTTCCTCCGCCTTGTCGCCGCGCGCGAACACCGCCACCCGCACCTTCTTGCCGGTGCCGTGAGGCAGCACCGCCATGCCGCGCACCATCTGGTCCGCATGTCGGGGATCGACTCCGAGGCCCATCGAGAAGTCGATCGTCTCGTCGAACTTCGCGGAGGCCCGATCCTTGATCATCCGCACCGCGTCGCCCAGCGGGTAGAGCGCCTCTCGCTCGATTCCCTCGTAGGCGGCCTTGAGTCGCCTGCCCTTCTTCGCCATATCCGAATCACTCCATGACGCGCACGCCCATCGAACGGGCGGTGCCGGCCAGCATGTCTACCGCCGAATCGATGTCGTTGGCGTTGAGGTCGGCCATCTTGATCTCGGCGATCTCGCGCAGCTGCGCCGCGCGGATGGCACCAACGGTCTCGCGGCCGGGGGTTTGCGCGCCCTTGTCGAGCCGCGCCGCCCGCTTGATGAGAAAGGAGGCCGGCGGAGTCTTGGTCTCGAACGAAAAGGACTTGTCGGCATAGACCGTGATCACCGTCGGGATCGGCACCCCCTGCTCCTGGCCCTGGGTGTGGGCGTTGAACGCCTTGCAGAACCCCATGATGTTCACGCCCTGCTGGCCCAGCGCCGGACCGATCGGCGGCGACGGGTTCGCCTGACCCGCGGGAACCTGCAGCTTCACATAGGCCGATATCTTCTTCGCCATCTTCCCGCTACCGCCCCTAGACCTTTTCGACCTGTGCGTATTCGAGTTCGACCGGCGTCGGCCGCCCGAAAATCGACACGGCGACCTTGAGCCGCGCGCGTTCCTCGTCGATCTCCTCGACCGTGCCGTTGAACGAGGTGAAGGGGCCGTCGCTGACCCGCACCTGCTCGCCCAGGTCGAAGGTGATCGAAGGCTTCGGCCGCTCCACCCCTTCCTGGACCTGGCGCAGGATGCGCTGAGCTTCCGATTCGGAGATCGGCGACGGTTTACCGCGCGCGCCGAGAAAACCCGTGACCTTGGGCGTGTCCTTGACCAGATGCCAAGTCCGGTCGCTCATCTCCATCTTGATCAGCACATAGCCCGGGAAGAATTTGCGGTCGGCGGCGACCTTCGCGCCGCGCCGGATGCGCACGATCTCCTCGGTGGGAACCAGCACCTCCTCGTAATGCCCGTCCAGACCCTTCTGCGCGGCCTGCTCGCGGATCGACTGCGCGACCTTGTTCTCGAAGCCCGAATGGACGTGGATCACGTACCAGCGCGCCGTCATCGAGCTAGCCCCCGAGCCCCAGCACGGTGCGCACCGCGACCGACAGGATCTGGTCCATGACGAAGAAGAACAGGGCGGCGAGAAAAACGAAGATGAACACCATCACCGTTGTAACCGTGGTCTCCTTGCGGCCCGGCCAGGTGACCTTGGCCATCTCGCGGCGGATCTGCTGAACGAATTCGATCGGATTGGTCTTGGCCATTGTCTGCCGCTCTTGTCTTGACGAAAAATCGACGGCGAGCCCCGGTCGTGGCCGAAGCGCCGTTCCGTGTGGCAGGAGTGGAGGGATTCGAACCCCCAACCCCCGGTTTTGGAGACCGGTGCTCTGCCAGTTGAGCTACACTCCTGTCGAGGCGAACGCTCTCGGCGTTTTTGCGGGTCTATTCGACGATGGCGGCGACGACGCCGGCGCCAACGGTGCGCCCGCCCTCGCGGATCGCGAAACGCAGACCCTCGTCCATCGCTATCGGCACGATCAACTCCACATCCATCGACACATTGTCCCCCGGCATCACCATCTCCGTCCCCTCCGACAACACCACCTGACCCGTCACATCCGTCGTCCGAAAATAAAACTGCGGACGGTACTTCGTGAAAAACGGCGTGTGACGACCACCCTCCTCCTTCGTCAATATATACGCCTCAGCCTTGAAACGCGTGTGCGGCGTGATCGACCCCGGCCTCGCCAACACCTGACCACGCTCAACATCCGTCCGACCAACCCCACGAAGAAGACACCCAACATTGTCCCCAGCCTCACCCGAATCCAACAACTTCCGAAACATCTCAACACCCGTCACCACCGTCCGAGACGTCTCCTTCAAACCAACAATCTCCACATCCTCCCCAACCTTGATCGCCCCTCGCTCTATACGACCCGTCACAACCGTACCACGACCCGATATCGAAAATACATCCTCAATCGGCATCAAAAAAGACAAATCCTTCGGACGCTCAGGCTGCGGTATATACCCGTCCACCCGCGACATCAACTCCAATATCGACCCCGACTCCTCCTCACCACCCTCCAACGCACGCAACGCAGAACCCCGCACCACAGGTATGTCGTCACCCGGAAAATCATAAATCGACAACAACTCCCGTACCTCCAACTCCACAAGATCCAACAACTCCTCGTCATCCACCTGATCAACCTTGTTCATATATACCACTATCGCCGGTACACCCACCTGACGCGCCAACAATATATGCTCCCGAGTCTGCGGCATCGGACCATCCGCCGCAGATACCACCAATATCGCTCCATCCATCTGCGCCGCACCCGTAATCATGTTCTTCACATAATCCGCATGACCCGGACAATCCACATGCGCATAATGACGCGCCGACGTCTCGTACTCCACATGCGCCGTCGCAATCGTTATCCCCCGCGCCTTCTCCTCAGGAGCCTTGTCAATCTCGTCATACGCCGTATACGACGCACCACCAGACTCCGACAACACCTTCGTAATCGCCGCCGTCAACGTCGTCTTACCATGATCCACATGACCAATCGTACCCACATTGCAGTGCGGCTTCCTACGCTCATACCTCAACTTCGACATCACACAGATTCCAATTCAACGTCGTTACTTCAGACTCCGCCGCCGCTGCGGGGGCGGATCGCATGTGGAGCGGGTGATGGGAATCGAACCCACACAACCAGCTTGGAAGGCTGGGGCTCTACCATTGAGCTACACCCGCGCTGCAACGGCCTCGACTCCCTGCTTCCCGAGAGACCGGCCCGCAGCTGGTGGAGGGGGTTGGATTCGAACCAACGTAGGCAAACGCCAACGGGTTTACAGCCCGTCCCCTTTAACCACTCGGGCACCCCTCCGGTTGGTCTTCCACCGGATCCGCCAACAGGCCGACGGTCGAGAGCACATAAGGCTTGCACCGCGCCTTGTCAACGTCTCAAGGCACGGATTGACCTGCCTCCGATCAGCGAGATCGCCATGCAGGATGATTCGTCTATCCGCTTGCCTCGGGACTATAGATGGGCCGATGACATTGCGCAAGACCGATCACGGCGGACATGCCCCCTCCCGCCGCGGAGCCAAGGCCGGGTCCTACTGGCTCTGGGGCCGCCACGCTGTCGCCGCGGCCCTGGCGAACCCCGGCCGCAAGGTCCGGCGCCATCTGGCGCTCTCCGGGTCTTCGGACGGCCCGACCGAGATCGTCTCCCGCCAAGCCCTCGAGCGGATATTGCCGGAGGGCGCGATCCATCAGGGGACGGCGATCCTCGTCGAGCCGCTTCCGGCAGCGGATCTCGACGAGATCTGCCGCCGCGCCCAGGCGCGTCGCCGGGCGGCGGTGGTGGTCCTCGACCGCGTCCAGGACCCGCGCAACGCCGGCGCCGTACTCCGCAGCGCCGCCGCGCTGGGCGCGGTCGGCGTCGTCGTGCCCGACCGCCACGCGCCGCGCGAGACAGGAGTCCTCGCCAAGGCGGCGTCGGGCGCGCTGGAGACGGTGCCCCTCGCCCGGGTCCCCAACCTCCGCCGAGCGCTGGTCCGGATGCAGGAGGCCGGGTTCTGGTGCGCGGGCCTCGATCCCGATGCGGAGGTGGTCCTGAACTCGGCCGCGCTGCCCGACCGCACGGGGATCGTCCTCGGCGCCGAAGGGCGCGGGCTCCGCAGGCTGACGGCGGAGAGCTGCGACGCGCTGCTCCGCATCCCGGTCGCGGCCGGCATCGCGAGCCTCAACGTCGCGGCGGCGGCAGCGATCGCACTCTACGCCCATGCCGGCGGCGGTTCCCGGTCGACCGCGGAATACCGGGGTCGGGACGACCGAGTTCGGACAGATGCGAGACGCGGGCCTTGAGTCGGGATATCGCCGATGCCGACATGCAAAGGCTACGAAGAGCGCCCTTCTCGGTACGATCGTCGCACAGCGCGAGTCGCACGGCTCGACCGACGGCACGTATTACGGCAATACGCTCCGCCACTTCTCCCGCATCCGCGCGTCGAGTTCCGGACTGGACCGGGCGACGATCGGAAAACTGTCGCGGCGGTTGAACGGGCGGCATGCGTCGATCACCACGCGGGCGTTGCGCGGGTCGTCCCGGGCGTAGGCCATCGGATCGAGATGGGTGCTCCAGCAGCCGCGCAGCACCTCCATCCCCTCGCGCGGGTCGAAGCGGGTGCACATCGCCCAGACGACATCGTTCATATTCGCCGGATCGATGTCGTCGTCGACCACCACCACCCAGCGGTTGGCATAGGCCCCGGCATGGCATTGCGAGGCGATCAGCCCGGCCTGTTTGGAATGGCCGCCATACATCTGCCGGATCGCGACGGTCAGCCACATCCGCGAGCCGCCCGCCTCATGCGCCCACACGCCCTTGACCTCGGGGACGCCGGCCGCCTCGAGCTGGTTCCACACCGCCCCGCAGCGATAGGTGCCGCGGAAGAACGTGTCGTCGTTGGGCGGAACCGCGGGGATCGCACCGAGCAAAATCGGGGCGTCGCGATGCATCATTGAGGCAATGCGGATCGCCGGTTCGGGGCGCTGTCCGCCGGCATAGTAGCCGGTCCACTCGCCGAGCGGCCCCTCGTCGACGAGATCGTCGGGACGCACCCAACCCTCGAAGGCGATCTCCGCGTTCGCCGGGATCGGCAGGCCGGTATGCGGACCGTTGATCACCTCCACCGACTCGCCGAGCACGCCGCCGGCGGCATCGTATTCGTTCCTGCCGTATGGGATCTCGAGCCCGGCGATGGTGAACAGCGCCGGATGCATGCCGACGACCACGACGATCGGGCAGGGCTCGCCGCGTTCGTGGTAGCGGCGCATGATCAGGTTCCCGTGCTTGCCCTTGGAGGTCATGACCGACGCGATCTTCGAACCGTGCGCCTGGACGCGGTAGGCGCCGTAATTGATCCAGCCGGTATCCGGATCCTTCATGACCACCATGCAGCCGGTACCGATATAGCGGCCGCCGTCATGCTCGTGCCATTTGGGGGTCGGGATCCTGTCGATATCGACCGCATCGCCCTCCCAATAGTTCTCCATCACGGCGCCGCCGTTGACGACGGTGGGCGGGATCGCGGGCGCTCCCTTCATATAGTCGCGCCAGTAGCGGATGAGCTCCATCTCGGAGGCGTCGGCCGGCAGGCCGAGCGTGATATTGATCCGCGGAACCGAGGTCAGCAGGTTGGAGAGCACCCGGTAGCCCTTGGCGTGGCCCGGGATGTCGTCGAACATCACCGCCGGGTTGCCCATCCGGCGTTGATAGATGTCGGTTATGCCGCCGATCTCTTCCGCGCAGTCGGCGCCGGAGACCCGCCGCAGCTCGCCCGCGGCGTCGATCTCCGCGATCCAGTCCCTCAGATCCCGGTTCGCCATCACCCTCCTCCAATCCGCCCGCCGCCTCTATACGGTCGGGATTTCAGTATGGTTCGAAGCCGCTGCGGTGTCACCGGCAGCCGGGTCACCGCGATCCCGCGGCCGAGCGCAGCGTCGACGGCGGCGGCGACCGCCGCCCCGGCGGCGTTGATTCCGCCCTCGCCGGCGCCCTTGACGCCGAGCCCGTTGAACGGGCTCGGTGCGTCCTCGGTCAGCAGCACCTCGATCGCCGGCGCCTCGGCCAGGGTCGGCATCAGATAGTCGGCCAAAGTCACCGACAGCGGCGCGCCGCTCGAATCGTAGCGGAACTCCTCGTAGAGCGCGCCGCCGATGCCCTGAAGGCAGCCGCCCTGGAGCTGCCCCTCGACCATCATCGGGTTGACCGCGCGGCCGACATCGTAGGCGATCAGGAAACGCTCGACCCGGGCCTCCCCGGTCCCTGCATCGACCCGCACCACGGCGATGTGGACCCCGTAGGGGTAGACCATCCGGTCGGTGCGGAACCAGCCCTCGGCGGCGAGGCCGGGCCCGGGCCCGAGGGCGCGGGAAATCCCGGCCAGCGAAACCGACGCTCCGCCGTCGCCGCGGACCACGAACCCGTCGACGATGTCGAGCAGGTCCGCCGGTGTCTGCAACAGCTCCGCGGCGGTCTCGATGACACGGCCGCGCAGCGTCTCGGCGGCGATCCGGGTGGCCTCGCCGATCATTACCGTAGCGCGCGAGGAATGCGCGCCGCCGCCATAGGGAATCGCGTCCGTGCGGCCATGGACCACCCGCACGCTGCGATAGTCCACGCCCAGGGTGCCGGCGCAGATCTGCGCCATCGCGGTCGCGAAGCCCTGGCCGAGCGCCGCGCCGCCGGTCAGAAGCTCGATCGCCCCGGCGCCGTCGACCCGCAGCCGCACCCCGTCAGCGGGGCCGGGGGCGCTCTTCTCGACGAACATCGCGAGTCCCGCGCCCACGCGCTCGCCGGCCGCGCGCCGGGCGGCAAGGCCGGCCTGGAGCGACTCCCAGCCCGCGCGCTCCAGCGCGGCATCGAGCAGCCGCCGATAGTCCCCGGAATCGTAGACCACCTCGTGGTCGATCACCTCCACGCCGAGCCCGTAGGGCATGTCCGCCGCCGCCAGCAGGTTGCGGCGTCTGACCTCCACCGGGTCGAGGCCGAGCCGGTCGGCGACGGCATCCATCAGCCGCTCGCGAACGAAGCTCCCCTCGTAGCGGCCGGGGGCGCGGTAGGTGGCCGCCGGCGTCTTGTTGGTCAGCCGCACATGGCCGGTCACCGAGAACGCGGGCACCCGGTAGGGTCCGATCACCATCCCCGCCGTCATGTCGGGGACGCGCACGCCGTGGGTGCGGATATAGGCCCCCTGGTCGTGCCAGAACCGGTGGTCGATCCCCCGGAGCCGGCCGTCGGCGTCCACCGCCGCGCGGATGCGATGGCTCTGCTCGCGGGACTGGTTGGCCGCTTGCAGATGCTCCCAGCGATCCTCGATCCACTTCACCGGCCGGCCCAGGCGAAGCGCGGCGATGCAGATCAGATAGTCCTCGGGGTAGAGTTCGCCGCGCACCCCGAACCCGCCGCCGATATGGGTCTCGTAGAGCTGTACCGAAGAGGGCGGCCGGCCGAGGGCACGGGCGAGCTGGTCACGGTTGAAATGCGGCCGCTTGGTCGCTCCGTGCAGCTCCAGCATGTCGCGGGCCGAGTCGTGGCGGGCGATACCGCCCCTGGTCTCGAGCGGTACCGCGGAATGGCGGCCGATGCGGAGATCGAGTTCGACGACCGCATGGGCCGCGGCGAACGCGGCCTCGAGATCGCCGCGCGCCTTGCGGAGGACATGTGCTTCCGTGCCCCGCTCCGCGTCGAACGCCGCCGGCGGCGCCTCGGCGTCGAGCAGCGGCGGCAAGGGATCGACGGTCAGAACCACCCGTTCGGCGGCGTCCTCCGCGCGATAAGGGTCGTCGGCGAACACCGCCGCGACCGGCTCGCCGACATAGCGCACGACGCGGTCGGCGAGGATCGGCTGACGATAGGGTTCGAGTCCGCGCACGCGGGTCGGGCGGAAGGCGATCGGCCCGATACCGCCGAGATCGGCCGCGGTCCACAGCGCGGTCACCCCGGGGGCGCGGCGCGCATCCTCGATCCGAATCGCGGCGATCCGCGCGTGCGCATGGTCCGAACGTACAACCCGCATATGGAGCTGGTGCGGAAAGGACAGATCGGCCACGAAACGGCCCCTGCCGGCGACCAGCGGCCCGTCTTCGAGCCGGGCGACGCGGCGGCCGATGATGCCGGGACCGGGCGCGGCGCTCACCGCGGCCGGCCCGCCATCTCGGCCGCCGCCGCCTTGACCGCCTCGAGGATGTTGGCGTAGCCGGTGCAGCGGCAGAGATTGGCCGACAGCAGCTCGCGCAGCTCCGCCTCGCCGATTTCCGGGTCGCGCTCCAGCACCCCGGCGGCGAGCATCAGAAAGCCGGGCGTGCAGTAGCCGCACTGAAGCGCGTGATGGTCGATGAAGGCGCGCTGGAGCGGATGCAGAGTCTCGCCGTCGGCGAGGCCCTCGACGGTGCGCAGCGCGGCGCCGCCGGCCTGGACGGCGAACATCAGACAGGACCGGATCGGCGCGCCGTCGAGAAGGATCGTGCAAGCCCCGCATACGCCGTGCTCGCAACCCAGATGAGTCCCCGTGAGGCCGCAATCCTCCCGGATCACGTCGGCAAGGGTCCGCCGCGGCTCGACCTCGACCACATGGGGCCGGCCGTTGACCGTAAACGCGACCGTGACCCGCCCGCTCACGCCGCCGCCCGCTGCAAGGCCCGGAGCACCATCACCTCGGCGAGCTCGCGGCGATAGGCCGCATCGGCCTGGCCGTCGACCATGGGATCGACGGTCGCGGCGGCGGCGGCGGCGGCGGCGGCCAGAGACGCCGGGTCCGGCGGCCTGCCGAGGAGGGCGGCCTCGGCCTCGGCGCAGCGCCGCGGGCGCCCCTCGACCCCGCCGAGGCCGATCCTGGGCTCCACGACCGCGCCGTCCTTCAGGCGAAACAGGGCGAGCGCCATCGCCAGCGCGTAATCGCCCGCCCGGCGCGAGAACTCGCAGAACCCCCAGCGCGTGTCGGGCGCGAGCAGGGGAAGTCGGGCGGCGACCAGCAGCTCGTCTTCGGCAAGCGCCGTGACCATCGCCCATTCGAAGAATTGTTCGGCCGGGATGCTGCGCCGGCCGGCGACGCTCCGCGCCGTCATCTCTGCGCCGAGGGTAGCGGCGACCAGGCACCATTCGGAGGCCGGGTCCGCATGGGCGAGGCTGCCGCAGAACGTGCCGCGGGTGCGGATCGGCAGATGCGCGACATGCCGGACGACGGCGGACATCAGCGCTCCGAGCGGCCCGGCAGCGACCGGATCGTGGAAGGCCGCGTGCCGGGCGGTGGCGCCGACGGTGAGAACCCCGTCCGTCGCCGAGATGCGCCCGAGCTCCGCGATCCGGTTGATATCGACCAGATGGGGCGGACGCGCCAAGCGGAACGCCATCGCCGGCGCGAGGCTCTGCCCGCCGGCGAGCACACGCCCCCCCTCGGGCGCGACCTCGCCGAGCAGAGCGACGGTCTCGGCAACCGTGTCCGGGGCATGATACTCGAACGGCGCGGGTTTCATCGCCGCGGGTTATAGCGCAGCGCGCCGAGGCAGGCGAAACGCCAGCGGGCCGGCGGCCGGGACATGGAGTCCTGTGCCGACCCGGGTCGTCTCGACGCCGGGGGAGTCGCGAGCCGTCATCGACGCCCCGGACGGCCGCTTTAAGACCGTCGAGAAGAGGGCAAACCGGGAACGCGGGGACCGGGGAGCGGTAGGAACCTCCTCCCGGTCCCTCGGCCCGGTGCGCCGCGGTTCCGAACGTCCCGACCGGGACGGCCGGTTGACGGTTCCGGCGCCCGCTCCGCATAGTGCCTTATGCCGTCGATCGTCATTTCCGAGTCGCTGCTCGACCGCATCCGGGCGCTGCGCGCACCGGGCGAGACCAGCGAGAGCGAGACCTTGGCCCGGCTCCTCTCCGCCGCCGAAGCCGACCGCGAAGCGCTGCTCCGCGCCTATGAGGCGGCCGACCAGGACACGAGTTCGACCAACTGAGACGATGCAGGCCGTAGCAGGGACGACGGAGCCGTGACGCTGATCCTGTCGAACGAGGAGATCGACAGCGTCCTCGCGATGGACGAGTTGATCCCGGTGCTGGAGAAGGCCTATCGGGAGCTCGCCGAGGGAAGAGGCGGCAACCGCCTGCGCTCGGACATCGTCACCCCGACGACGCTCCGCGATGACGGCCTCTACGCGCTGAAGTCGATGGACGGGGTGATCCCGGCCTTCGGGGTCGGAGCGGTACGGATCAACTCCGATATCCTGACGTTCCCCCGCCGGCATGGGGAGCTCCGCCGGGTCAAGGTGCCGGCCGCGCCCGGCGGGCGCTATATCGGGCTGGTGCTGCTCTTCAGCACCCATGACGGCGCCCCGCTCGCGATCATGCCGGACGGGGTGATGCAGCGCGCGCGGGTGGGCGCGACCAACGCGATCGCCGCCCGCCATCTGGCGCGGCGGGACGCCCGGACCCTCGCCGTTCTCGGCTCGGGCTGGCAGGCGGGCGCGCAGGTCCTCGCCCATGCCGCGGTCCGCCCCCTCGCCGAAATCCGCGTCTACAGCCCCGACAAGACGCATCGCGAGGCCTTCGCCGCCGAGATGGCGCCGCTCGTCGGGGCCGAGATCCGCGCTTGCGAAGACGGCGCCGAGGCTTGCGCGGGCGCCGACATGGTCGCTTGCGCGACCAACGCGTTCGGCCCCGTCTTCTTCCGCGACTGGCTCGAACCGGGCATGCATATCGGTACCATCCGCCCCGGCGCGACCGAGGTGGAGCGGGCGGCCTGGGACGACATCGACCTGTTCGCCTTGCTCGATCACGACGACAACGCCCATCTGATCTGCACCCACGGGGTCCGGGTCGGCGAGGATCGGGTGGGCAGATACGGCGTCGCGCATGACGCGTGGCATGCCGGCCTGCCGGCGCTGCCGCAGATCGTCAGCGGCCGGCGGCCGGGCCGGACCGACCAGCGCCAGATCACCTGCTTCCTCAACAATCTCGGGATGGGCTACCAGTTCGCCGCCGCCGGGCATCTCGTCTACCGCAAGGCGCGGGAGGCCGGCCTCGGCACCGAGCTGCCGACCGAGATGTTCACCGAGGACGTCCATCCGTAGGGGTTCGGACGGGCGGCACCGACCGGATCAACCGATCCCGTAAGCCTCGGCCGCCAGCCACTCGCGGGGGACGATCCGGTCGGTGCCGCCGTCCTTCAGCTTGCCGTAGAGAAGCGCGCCGAGGGCGGCAAACTGCATGGCGAGCCCGGTATTGTTCTTGTAATAGACGATGTTGTCGGGACGCGACTCGATCCGTACCCGTCCGCGGAGAACATCGCCGAGCAGATGCACGCGCGCCCGGTCGACCAGCCCAGCCTCGATCGGCTCCAGCAGCTCGACCTGGTTGTTGGCGTCCACGCTCGCCCAGTCGTTGATGACGATGTGGGAGGCGCGCGCCAGGGTCTCCCGGTCCACCTCGCAACGCGTGCCCGTGGTATCCGAGTTGACGATGGAGACCACCATCTGGCCGTCATGCAGCCACTCGCCGAACAGTACGGGCCGCGTGGCGTTGGTCGCGCAGCAGACGATGTCGGCGCCCGCGACCGCGGCCCGGGCGTCGGCGACCGGAACGATCTCGACGCCGTCCCCGCCGGCCGCCGCGACGAACGCGTCGAGATGCGCCGCGGTGGGGCTGAACACCTGCACACGGCGGATCGGGCGGACGGCGCAGACGGCCGCGCAATGGGCGCGCGCCTGGCGCCCGGTGCCCAGGAGGCCGAGGACCGCCGCGTCCGGGCGGGCGATCTCGTCCACCGCGGCCGCACTGGTCGCGCCGACCCGGACGCCGCTGACATGGGATTCGTGCATGAAGGCGATCGGCTCCGACGTCTTGATGTCGTAGAGAATGACGACCGTCCAGTTGACCGGCTCGGGGTTGCGGAGCGACCGGCGGTTGCGGGCATAGCCCGAATCGTCGATGACATGGGTGCCGGCCCGGACGCAGGCGACGCCGAAACTCGGCACCGCGCCGACATGGACGTTGGCGTAGTAGCTGCGTTCCGGCTCTCCCGAATCGACGACGTAGCGGAGCCTCGGCAGGCTCACCGCCGCCCCTTCGGCGAAGTCGCGGAAACAGATCCGCATGGCGTCGATGCACGCGCGCATGTCGAGATGGGCGCGTGCATCCGCATCGGTGATGACGATCGCCATCGCTATTCTCCTCCCGGCTCAGAACTGTCCGCCGAACACCGCGCCTTCGAACACGCGGTAACGCAGCAGCCGTTCGAAGACCAGCCACGAGACCAGGGTAACCGACGCGGCGACCGCTAGCGCGCGGCGCCACGGCACCCTCCCCTGGCGCCGCATGAAGGCGAGCGCGTAGACGGGAATCGCCCACAGGAAGCCGACCGCCGCGACCAGAGCGACGAAGCCGGCGATCCACAGGCAGGCGGTGCTCGGCCGAGCGGCGGCCGCGGTCTCGGAGCCGGCGGGTGCGCCGTCGAGCGGCAGCCCGGAGAGCAGCCCGTGCAGCAATCGTCCGGCCCGAGTCCGGGTCTGGGCGGCGATGTCGAGCAGAGTAAGCAGAGCCGCGGACCAGCCGATCAGCATCGGCACCACATGGGCGCGCCCCTCATAGGCGTAGCTCCAGACGAGGAAGACGATCGCGACGGCGAAGGCGCAGACCGCCGGTCCGAACCGGCCCAGGCGCTCGCCGGTCACGCCGCCCGTCCGCCGCGCCCTCGGCGGCGCGCCAGCCCGAAGCGGAGCGCAGGCAGCAGCAGGCAGAGTAGCGTCGCGGCGAACAGCAGCAGCGAAATGCCGCGCGCGAAGAAGACCGTCCAATCGCCGTCGGCCATAGCGATCGACTGGTGATAGCTGCGCTCGGCGAGTTCGCCGAGGACCAGCGCGATCACCAAGGTGATGCGCGGGAAGCCGAACCGGATCATCAGGAATCCGACGACCCCGAACAGCGCCGCGAGGATCACGTCGCCGAACAGCCCGTTGAGGGCGTAGGTCCCCACCAGCGCGACCGAGACCACGGTCGGCACCAGGATGTTCACGTCGACGCGGGTGATCATCGAGAGCTGCCGCGAGACCATCAGCCCGAACAGCGACGCCAGCACCGTCGAAGCCGTAAGCGCTAGCACGATGCTGACCACCACTTCCTCTTCCTCGATCAGCAGCATCGGCCCCGGCTCGATCCCGTGGAGGATGAGAACCCCAAGGAAGATCGCCGACTCGGCGCTGCCCGGAATGCCGAAGGACAATGTGGGGATCAGAGAGCCGCCGTCCTTGGCGTTGTTCGCGGACTCGGGCGCGATGACCCCCTTGATGTTGCCCTTGCCGAAGCTGTCGCGGTCCCTCGCGGTCTGGGCCGCTGCGGTATAGGCGAGGAAGGAGGCCACCGTGCCGCCGACGCCGGGCAGCGCGCCGATGAAGGTGCCGATCGCCGAGCCGCGCAGCAGGATCGTCCAGTTGCGGAAGACCGCGAGGATGCCGGCCGCCACCCCGGTGATCCGCTCCGAGGACTCGTCCGAGGCAACGGTCCCGCCTCGGACGGTGAGGTTGATCATCTCCGAGAGCGCGAACAGCCCCACCAGGCAAGGGACCAGCGGGATGCCGTCATAGAGATACCCGACCCCACTGGTGAACCGGTAGCCGCCGCTCACCGCGTCGTAGCCGATCAGCGCCAGCATCAGCCCGAACAGGGCGCTGACCAGACCGCGCAGGAAGGCGCCGCCGGTCGACACCGCGATCGCCGACAGGCCCAGCATGGCCAGCATGAAGAATTCCGGCGGGCCGAAGGAGAGCACGATCTGCTTGGCGACGGGAATGATGGCGACGAGGGTGAATATGCCGATCAGCCCGCCGGTCGAGGAGGCCGCGGCGGCGGCTCCGATCGCCATTCCGGCCTTGCCCTGGCGGGCGAGCGGATAGCCGTCGAAGCAGGTCGCCGCGTTGGGCGCGATCCCGGGCGTGTTGAGCAGGATCGCCGAGACCGAGCCGCCGAAGGAGGTGGCCCCCATCACCCCGCCGATCATGGTGATCGCGAGCCAAGGCTCCATCCCGAAGGTCAGCGGCATCAGCAGCGCAATCGCCGTCGTGCCGCCGAGTCCCGGAACGGCGCCGAAGACCAGGCCGATCAGCACGCCGAGGCAGAGGTAGAGCGTGCCCTGCCAGGTAAACAGCAGGGTGAGCCCGGAGGCGATAGCGTCGAGCATGGCGGAACGTCAGGCTCGGGCGACGCGCTCCGCCCGAGCGGGAGGTCGCGCCGCCCCGCGCCTCAGCCCTTCTTGGCGAGCGCCGACTTGTACTTCAGATAGAATTTGAGCACCGCATCGACGCGCTTCGCCGTCTCCGCCGCCCCGGCCGGCAGAAAAGGCCGCTTCCGCGTCTTGGCCTGAAGTTCCGGATCCGCCATCGCCTTGAGCATCGCCGCCTCCAGAACCGCGACCCGTTCGGCCGGGACATCCGGCGGGCCGCCGACCAGCCGCTCGAGCCCCATGCCCTCGAGCTCGGCGAAACCGGCCTCGCGAGCGGTCGGCACGCCGGGGAAGCTGCTCTTCTGCTCGAAGGTGACCAGCGGCCGGACATCCCCCGCCTCGTGATATTTCCGGATCGTGGTGACCAGCGTGTAGGAGGCGTCGCCATCGCCGCGGATCGCCGCCAGGATGAACTGCTTGGAGCCCTTGTAGCCGGTCAGCATCTTGTAGGGGAAACCCATCACCGTGGAGGCGACGACGCTCGCGGCATGGCCGGTCGAGCCGATCCCGGTGGTCGTGATCTTGAGCGGCCGGCCGAGGCTCTTCACGTCCGCCACCGACTCGATCGGGCTCTTGGCGCCGACCGCGAGGACGTAGGTGCCGCGCGCCAGACGCGCCATCCAGCTCACCTTGGCAAGGTCATACGCGACCGTCTCGCCGAGCAGCGGGGGCACCGCCATCCCGGGCATGTTGAAGACTGCGATCGTATGACCGTCGGGCTTCGCCCGGAACAGGCGCGCGATGCCCTTGCGACCGCCGGCCCCGGGGACGTTCCTCGGCACGACGTTCACCTTGGCGGGAAGGTATTTTTCCATGAACGGCGCGATCGCCCGCACCGTGCGGTCGAAGCCGCCGCCGGCGCTGTAGGGGATGATGAAGGTGACGTCCCGGTCCGGGAACGCCTTCGACGCGCCCGGCGTCAGCACCACGACCGCCAGTCCGACCGACATCAGAACAGAATTTCGCCGCATGGCCTCTCCTCCCCGATTTCCTCGCCCATCGGGCGCCTGCCCGTCACTGTAGGCGCTTGACGGCGGGATTTCCATCGGCCCGAACCGTCGCCCGACAGATGTCGGAGCCTGACCTGAAACTCCCGAGCGGTCTTGTCCCAAGCCATGTTCGGCCCGCATACCCGGGCTTCGCGGCGCCGGAAATCACGACATGCCGGGACCACTCGCGAGTCCCGGGCCGAGGAAGTCGGCGCCGGCGGCGAAGCCGAATCCGGCGGCAGCCCATTCGCCGTCCACAAACGCGCCGATGGCGGCGCGGCGACCGACCTTCGCCCGGTCAGCGCGCGACTCTGACGGGTTCGCCCGTCCTCGTCGACCGCACGATCGCTTCCAGCAACGAGACGTTCATGACCATCTGCTCTGGCGTGTTCGCATAGGCGGCCTTGCCGGCGACCGCATCGGCGAACTGGTGGAGATTGGCGAGCACCGGGTCGGCCATGCCGTATTCCACGGTCTCGGGCTTGCCGTCCTTGAAACAGCTCGTCCGGAACGCGCCCTCGGGCGCCTGGACATGCGCCTTGTCGCGTATCTCGGTCCAGCCGTCCGAGCCGAAAATCGCGAAGCGGGAATAGAAAGGCGTATGGGTGAACGCGTTCAGGCTGGCCGTGCGGCCGTTCTCGAACCCGATCTGGACGACCAGCGTGTCGCCGTTGGGCAGCACGCCGCCGAGACGTTCGCAGGACGCGAGGACCCGGTCGGGTTGGCCGAACAGGCTGATCGAGAGGTCCGTAAGATGGATGAGCGTCGCCGTCATACCTCCGGCCGGGCTCTCGTTTCCGTCCAGCCGCCAGTTGCCGGCCTTCAGCGCGGTGAAGAGATCGTGGCTGAAATTGGCCTCGATATGCATCAGGGCGCCCAGCCTTCCCTCTCGGGCGAGCGCCATCGCATCGACGATCGGAGGCTCGAAGCGCCGCTCATGGCCGATGGCGATCCTCACCCCGGCCTTCTCCACCGCCGCCATGGCGCGCAGGGCGGATGCGCGTTCGAGGCAGAGCGGCTTTTCGCAGAACACATGCTTGCCGGCTTCCGCCGCGGCGACGATCTGCCCTTCGTGCAGCGAATGCGGGGTCGCCAGAATCACCGCGTCGACGGCCGCATCGCCAAGCACCGCATCGAAGCCGCCGGCGAAGGCGATGCCCTGCGTCTCCGCGAACGCCCGCGCGCGGTCGTCGACATCGAACAGGGCGGCGACCCTGATCCTGTCGCTGCCGGAGAGGGTCCGGGTGAGGATCCTGCCCCACCATCCGAGCCCGACGATCGCCGCATTCAACATGATTTCAACCTCCCGAGGCCGGTTTCACGACACCCGCCCGCGCCGCCGCGAACGGAACGCTCAGACGCCGACCGACGCGGCGGTCAGGGTGTCGGTCTCCATATCGTCGTCGCGGACAGCGCCGATCAGCTCGGTCACCCTGCCGATTCCGCGCTTCGCGCACCAGCGCTCGAGATCGTCGATGATCGCGGTGAGCGCCGTCGGATTGCGGAAGCCCGCATAGCCGATCCCTACCGCGTGCGCCCCGCCGAGCATGTACTCGACCACATCCTCCGCCTTGGTCACCCCGCCGATACCGATCACCGGCACCGAGACCTCCTTGGCGACCTGGTAGACCATCCTGAGCACGATAGGCTTGAGTGCCGGGGAGACCAGCCCGCCGAACTTGTTGCCGAGCGCGGGGCGGAAATTATCGGTCCGGATCTTGAGCGAAAGAAAGGTATTGGCGATCACCAGCGCGTCGGCGCCCGCCTCCTCGGCCGCGAGCGCAATCGAGACGATGTCGCCGGCGTTGGGCGAGAGCTTGGCCCAGACCGGATGATCGGTTGCCGCCCGGATGTCGCCCATCACCCGCTTGGTATGCTCCTCGTGGAGGGCGAAATTGCCGCCGGTGGCGTTGCGCGTCGGGCAGGAGATGTTGACCTCCAGCACGTCGATCTGCGGCACGCTCAGGATGCGGCACATCTCGGCGAACTCGTCGGCGGTCTCGGCCGAAACGCTGGCGATGAAGGGCGGCGAGAACTTATTGTACTCGGGGACGATATGGTCGAGGAAGTATTCGACGCCCTTCCCCGGCAGCCCGATCGACTGGATGATGCCGGCCTCGGTCTCGGCCATGCGCGGCGTCGGGTTGCCGACGCGCGGCTCCTTGCAGATGGTCTTGGCGACCAACCCGCCGAGCCGGTTGAGATCGATCGCGTCGGCATATTCCCAGCTGAACGCGCCCGAGGCCGGCATGACCGGGTTGGGTAACAGCACATCGCCGATCTGGACCGCCAGATCTACCATCCGACCGCCTCCTGGAGGTCGAACACGGGGCCCTCGCGGCATACCCGCCGGAGCACCCGTCGACCGTCGACCCGGAACGTCCTGACGCAGATATAGCAGGCGCCGAGCGCGCAGCACATGAGCTGCTCCATCGCCACCTGTCCGGGGACGCCATGGCGCGCGCCGAGGCGCTGCATCAGCTTGAGCAGCCGGTTCGACCCGCAGGTGAAGAACGCATCCGCCCGACCTTCGGCGACGAGCCGCTCGAGGATCGCCTCGACATTGCCGACATCGCTGCTTCCGTCGCTGTCGAGCAGGGTGACGACCTCGGCGCCGAGCCCCGCGAACAGCTCGCGCGACATCACGATCCCCTCGCTGCGCGCGCTCAGGATGGCGGTGACGCGGACCCCGGCCTCGGCGGCGAGCTGGGACAGCGGCGCCAGCGTCGCCAGGCCGACGCCGCGCCCGAGCACGACGATGTCGCGCCAGCCGGGATCCAGCGAGAAGCCGATGCCGAGCGGTCCGAAGACGTTGAACTCGTCCCCGGGGCCTAGCATCCCCATCCCGGCCGTGCCGCGCCCCTCGCATTTGTAGAGGAATTCGAGCCGGGAGTCGGGCCGGTCGATACGGTAGACGCTCATCGGCCGGCGCATCCACACCTCGGCCCCGTCCGGCGTCGGGCAGAGCAAATGGAAGAACTGGCCGGCCTCTGCAGTCAGCGCCCTGGGCGGCGCGTCGAGCACCATCAGCCGGTACTCGTCGTTCACCGGCGCGTTGGAAACGACGCCGCAGACGAACTCGCCGGCCGTGCGGTCGGCATAGCGGTCCGGTCCGCCGAGGCGAACGGGGTCCGCGGAGTATTTGCTCGACGCCGTTCGGTCCGCCATCCGCCCAAGCCTCCGCTTGCCAGGCTGCACGCTGGCAGCCTACCAGAAAATCGTCCCGAAATAAAGACAATTTCCGATTTTGTTACAGACTCGGGCTCGCGTCGATCTCGGCCGACGGTCCGCCATAGAGCAGCGTGACGTTGATGCGGTGGTTCTCGTAACCGCCGCAGAACCGAATCGGCCCCGATTCGTGGAACAGCCGGGCGGGGAAAACGACCGCGCGGTTCGCCGCATAGGGAACTTCGACCGCGCCATTGCGGTTTGCTAGCCAGTCCCGGATCCGCGGGATGTCGGCGTCGTAGCCGGCGAGCGTCCAGCCGGCCGGCGGCGGGGCGCGGTGGACGATCAACCCGCCGGCGCCGGGTTGCAGATTCGCGCCGTCGGGGGTGACCCAGAAA
This sequence comes from Alphaproteobacteria bacterium, assembly GCA_963422565.1. Classification (GTDB taxonomy): domain Bacteria; phylum Pseudomonadota; class Alphaproteobacteria; order MPNO01; family MPNO01. Next base: position 981,293 of record OY730228.1, read on the forward strand.
TTGACGCTCACCGCCCCGCCGTCGGCGTGGACATCGATGCCCTGCGCGCCGGTCAGGCATTTGAAGGCCCAGCCCTGCCGCAGCGGGTGGGGGCCGAGGAGGCCGGGGAGCGCCCGGCGAAGCTCGACCGCGATCTGGAGCAGCACCGGGCAGGCCAGCCCATCCTCCAGATAGGCGGCGACGAAACCGCCGATATGCTCGAAATCGTGCCAGATGGTGCTGTCCAGGAGATGGCTGCGGAGCGATGCCATCGCTTCGCGGCGCAACAGCCGGTCGACGACCGCGATCTCGCCCGCGACGGCGAGCCCGGGGCTGAGCGCGCCGCCCGGCACCGCCGGGGCCGGCGCGCGATGGAGGGCGCGGTTATAGACAGGCGCGAGCCGCGCTCGCCACCGCCGCGGCAACGCCATGACTGCGGACGGATCCTCCGGCCAGGCGATGTCGGCGAGCGCCCGTTCGTGGAGCGCCGCGGGTCGGGCGGCGACGCCCTTCCCGGCGAGACGGCGGAGCTGGGCCGCATCATGGGCGAGCTTGAGCCGCGAGCTTCGCGCGACGGACGGATGAGTCGCGCCCATCGCCCTCGGATCCCGGCGGAGCGCATGAGTCCGTTCGAGATGGGGCAGCGCCTCTTCCCAACGTCCGACCGCGAGCAGCGTCAGAGCCCGGCGAAGATGGGCAGGGTACAGATCCGGCACGACCGCAAGTGCCGCGCTGCAGGCTTCGGCGGCCTCCTGGCATCGGTCGAGGGCCTGCAGCGCGCCGGCGCGGTTGAGATGGGCGCGGGCATGGGGCGGGTGGAGGGCGATAGCGGCGTCGAACCGGGCGAGTGCCGCCGCCGGCGCGCCAGCCTCGGCGAGGCGGACGCCCTGATCGTGGAGCCACGCGGCTTCCGCCCGCTCCGCGCGCATACCGGCCGCGTCTCCGGCTGCCGTCAGCCGGAGACCGGGAAGAACCTGGCGAGCCAGTCGCCGAGGATGTTGCGGACCCGATGATTGTCCTCGGCGAACATGAAATGGTCGGTATCGGCGGTCAGATGCAGGTCCGTCGGCTGGCCGGCGCGCCTGAACATCTCGATCGACTGCTCGGTCGGGGTCACCGAGTCCGCGGCGCTGTGCAGCAGGAGCAGCGGCCGGGGCGCGATTCTGCCGACCACATCGTCGGCGCGGAAATCCAGCATCGACTGCGCCGTCTCGGCCGGGAACATGTCGACCGATCCCGCCGCGAGATTGCCGCGCAGATGCGGCGGTATGGGCACAATGTCATAGCGCGGTACCATGAGCGACCGGCCGGTCATCTCGCGGTGGCGGCGTCCCCCGGCGAGCATGTCGGTGAATCGGCGCCACGCCTCATCGCCGGGATGCTGGCCGCGGAACTTGCGTTCGCCGTCGCCCCAGCCGCCGGAGGACACGACGGCAGCGATCTTGTCGTAGACTCCGGCCGTGTAGACGGAAACCGCCGCCCCGAAGCTCGAGCCCAGCGCGCCGACCCGATCCGGATCGACCTCCGGCCGGGCAGCGAGGAAGGCATGCGCGGCCTTGGTATCCTCGACCTGCTCGAGACAGATGATGCGGCCGAACTCGCCTTCGCTGTCGCCGCAGCCGCGCATGTCGAACCGCATGGCCGCATAGCCCATCGCGGTCAGCATCCGGCAGGGCTCGATGCAGTTGTTCGACGCCTTGTTGCTGCCGAAGCCGTGGAGTACCAGGAAGGCGGGGCGGCGCTCGCCGGCGGCGAGACCCTCGGGGAGATGGACGACACCCGACAAGGCGAGCCCGGAGGAAAGAAAGCTTACCGCCTGTTCCCGCGCCAATTTCGCATCCCTCGTCTTCCGTTGCGGTCCGCGCGTCAATGCGCGGCAGGCGTCTTCATGAAGGATTCGCGGTCTACCGAGACCACTTCGATGTGGACGATCCGGGAGTCGCGGAGGATCTTGAGATCTATGACGGCGCCGGCCGGGCCGCTCCGCCAGATGCGGCGATACATCTCAGCGATCGAGCCGACCTCGCTGCCGTTGACCGCGAGCACGACATCGCCCGCCTCGACCCCGGAAGCGGCCGCCGGGCCGCGCGCCGAGACCGAGCTGATCAGCACGCGTCCGAGCGCCTGGACGCTATAGACGCCTAGCCAGGGCCGGGGCGGATACGGCCGCCGCCCGTGGGTCAACAGATCGTCGACGACCTGCTTGTAGACGTCGATCGGGATGAACATGTTCCCCGCCGACGCCCCGCCGCCCGGCCGCGCGTCCTGGACGAAGAGCGACCCCAGCCCGACCAGCCGGCCCGAGGCGTCGATCAGCGCGGCGCCGCTCCAGTGGCTGTGCGGCGGACAGGTGAAGAACGCCTCGTCGAGCAGATACTCCCAGTATCCGGCGAACTCGCGGGTGGAGACGAGCTCGGTCCTGATCGCCTGGTTGACGCCGCCTCGCGCGGCCGCGATGAGCCAGTCCTTCTCGCGGACGGCTGCGGAATCGCCGAGGCCGATGGGCTCGGCCGCAAGGGCCGAGTGCGCGCGCAGCAGCCCGAACCCCGATTCGTAGTCGTAGGCGATCGCCTGGGCCGGGACCACCTCGGTCTCCTCGGAGCCGAGCATCACATGCTCGGCCTCGTTGATCAGATAGCCGATGGTCAGATAGAGCCCGTCCGAATCCAGCAGGATCGCGTTGCCCTCGCGCGCGGTGCCGAGATAGGCGGAGCTGAAGGCGTCCTCGGGCGCGGTCGCGCGCAGCAGGACCACGGCGCGCAGCAACGACGCCAAGTCGAACGAATAATCCGCCGGGTTCGCCCGCTCCACCTTGGCGAAGCCGGGATCGGCCATATGGGACAGCGCCAGAGGCCTGTGCCCGTTCGCATGCTCTATTCCGCTCATCGCCGACGATGCCGCAATTCTGGGGACGAGGCTATCCACCAGAAACTAGAGCGATCGGCGGCCGCAGGCAAAGCGCCTGTGCCCGGCACGGAATATACGAGCCCCACACCCGCTGCGCGGGCGCCCGACCGGGCAGGCGCCTACGCTCGGCTATCGTCGCGGCGAGGTGGGCACGCATCGACGGTATGACGTCCGAGGACGACGCCACCAGCGAGATCCGCTCGGCCTTCTTCGTCGAGGAGGAGGGCAGGATGTCGAGCTTCCGGGCCGTGGCCGAGACGATTCGGGCCAAGGAGCTATTCCGCCCGCTCTATGCCGACCGGGGGCGCGCCGGCCGGGACGGCGCGCAGATAGCGCAGATAGACGCTGCGCCGACCGGCGGCGCGCGCCTTCCGCGCATAGCGGGTCTCCGGCCAGTCCTGCGGGGGGGCGCGCCAGTCCGACGGGGCGCGGGCGGTCCAGACGAAGTCCTCGGCGCGCTGCAGGCAGTCGAGACTCCACAACAGATAGCCGGGGTCGTCGGTCGCGACCCGGAGTTCGGCGCCGCCCCGCATGATGCGGGCGAGACCCGCGAGCACCGGCGGGGACACCATCCGGCGCTTGTGATGGCGGGCCTTGGGCCAGGGGTCGGGGAACAGGATGAAGACCCGCGACAGCGACGCCTCGGGCAGCCGGCCGATCAGGATCCGGGCGTCGTCCTGCCAGACGCGCACCCGACCCGCGGCGTCTTCCGTCAGCCCGCGGGCGAGACGCGCCGCGCCCGCGAGATAGGGATCGCAACCGATCAGGCCGACATCCGGGTTGGCCGCCGCCTGGGCCAGCAGATGCTCGCCGGCGCCGAAGCCGATCTCCATCCAGACCTCGCGGACCGGCCGATCGAACAGGCCGCACGGGTCGACCGGGCGATCCTCCGGCAGCGACGGGATGCGGATGCGGGGAACGACTTCCTCGAGCGCACGCCGCTGGGCCGGGCGCAGCCGGCGGCCCTTGCGGCGGCCGTAGAGGACGCGGCCCGCGGGTTCAGGCGAAGGCCCGCCTGAGGTCATCGACCAGATCCAGCCTTTCCCAGGTGAAGCCGCCCTCGTCGTCGGGCTCGCGGCCGAAATGGCCGTAGGCCGCGGTCCGCGCATAGATCGGGCGCGAGAGCCGCAACCGGTTGCGAATACCGCGCGGCGACAGGTCCGCCAGCTCCTGCACGACCTCGGCGAGGCGCTCATCGGCGACCTCGCCGGTCCCCTGGGTGTCGATATAGACGGATAGCGGCCTGGCGACACCAATCGCATAGGAGACTTGGATCGTGCAGCGCCTGGCCAGCCCCGCCCCGACGATGTTCTTGGCGACATGGCGGGCGGCATAGGCGGCCGACCGATCGACCTTGCTCGGATCCTTGCCCGAGAAGGCGCCGCCGCCATGCGGCGCGGCGCCGCCATAGGTGTCAACGACGATCTTGCGGCCGGTCAGACCGCAATCGCCGTCCGGGCCGCCGATCACGAAGCGGCCGGTCGGGTTGACGTAGAACTCCTCCTCCGGGCACATCCACCCCTCGGGCAGGACTTCCAGCACGTGCGGGCGGACGAGCTCGCGGACCGCGTCCTGGTCGAGCTCAGGCGCGTGCTGGACCGAGACCACCACCGAGGTCGCCTTGACCGGCCGGCCGCCCGCGTAGAGCAGCGACACCTGGCTCTTGGAATCGGGGCCGAAGTCCGGGGTCTCGCCTGAGCGCCGCGCCGCCGACAGCGAGCGCAGGATGGCATGGGCGTAATGGATCGGCGCCGGCATCAAGGCCGGCGTCTCGTCGCAGGCGAAGCCGAACATGATGCCCTGGTCGCCCGCTCCCTCGTCCTTGTTGCCGCTGGCATCGACGCCGCGCGCGATATCGACCGACTGCGCGTGGAGATAGACGGCGACCTCGGCGTCGCGCCAGTGAAAGCCGGCCTGCTCGTAGCCGATGTCGCGCACCGCCTCGCGGGCGACCGTCTCCATCCCGCGCGGGTCGAACCCTTCCGGCCCCCGCACCTCGCCGGCGAGGACGATCCGGTTGGTCGTCGTCAGCGTCTCGCAGGCGACGCGCGACAAAGGATCGGCGGCCAGATAGGCGTCGACGACCGCATCCGATATCCGATCGCTGACCTTGTCGGGATGGCCTTCCGAAACCGACTCGCTGGTGAACACGAAATCCTGCATCCGCACGCGCCCGACTCCTTCGTTGGCGGGACGACGGCCCCCGGGGCAGACGCGGCGGCCGCACCCCGGGACGCCGGGGTCACCGTTTAGACAGCGATTGGCCCGCGCCGTCAACGCCGCGGCGGCGCGTGCGGAAGCGGATTCCGAGGAGCGCGCCGGTGGCGAGAAGCAGGAGGGCGACCGGCGCGTTGCCGACACGGGCGAACAGCGTCGGCCGGACCGGCGCCGCCGGCAGCTCCGCGTCGAGGACGCCGCGGCGCCCTAGCCCGAGCCGCGCACGGACCCGGCCATGGGCGTCGATCACCCCGGAGATCCCCGAATTGGCGGCCCGCACGACCGGCAGGCCCTCCTCGACGGCGCGCAGTCGCGCCGCCGCGAAATGCTGATAGGGGCCGCTGCTCTCGCCGAACCAGCCGTCGTTGGTGAGGTTGAGCAGCCAGGCGGGCCGGCGTCCGGGCTCGACGACCGCGCCGGGAAAAATCGCCTCGTAGCAGATCAACGAGCCGAACGGCGGAAGGCCGGGGACCGCGAGGGTCCGCGGGCCGGGGCCGGGCGTGAAGCCGGGCCCGACGCCGACGATCCGCGCCAGCCCCGCGAGCCCGCCCAGGGGCACGTATTCCCCGAACGGCACCAGATGGGCCTTGTCGTAGACGGCGGCGACCCGGCCGCCGGGATCGAAGACCTGCAGGCTGTTCCACACCCTGAACGGCCGGGCGTCCGGCGGGGTCGCGCGCACCGCGCCGGCGATCAGATATCCGCCCGCGGGAACCGCGGGGATCAGCCTCTCGACGATCGCAGGCGCGTGCGCGACCGGGATCTGGATCGCCGTCTCCGGCCAGACGACATGGGTGGCCGCGACGCCGGGGCGGGCCAGCCGAGCGCGGCTCATGTCGAGATGGCGGATGAAATTGCGCAGCCTAAGGCGCCCCTCGACCTTGTCGCGCTGGACGATCGCCGGCTGGACGAGGGCGAGCCGGACCCCCGGAACGATCTCCTCCCCGGCCCCGGAGAGGCGGAGCGCCCCGCCGATCCAGGCCGCCGCCAGGACCAGGGGCATCACGGCCAGCACCGACCACCGGGCGCGGTGCGACGGCCCGGCGAGCAGCGCCGGCGCGGCGGCCAGCGCGACGGTGCAGAACCCGAGGCCGAAGACCCCGAACAACGCTGCCGATTGCAGCATTGCCGGGAAGTCCGACCAGATCGAGCCGATCGGATTCCACGGGAACCCGGTCAGGATCGCCCCGCGCAGCATCTCCATCGCGGTCCAAGCGCAGGCGAGACCGGCGATCCGGGCGAGCCCCGGACGCAACAGCCGGGCGAAGCCGCAGGCGGCCGCCGGGTAGACCGCGAGCAGGGAGGAGAGGCCCAGCGTCGCCAGCGGGATCAGCCAGGCGAAGCGCTCGGGCTCGACCAGCAGCGCGTTGGAGATCCAGAAGGTCCCAGCGAGGAAATGGCCGAGCCCGAACCACCAGCCGAGCCCGGCCGCCGCTCGCCAGCCGGGGCTGCCGTCGATCTGCCAAACCAGCAGGGGGAAGGCGACGAAGACGGCGAGCGGCTGCGACAAAGGCGGCAGCGCCGCCGCCGCCGACAACCCGAGCACGAAGGAGATCGCCCAGGCGCTGCCCCCGCGCTGGCGGCCGAGCCCGCCGGCGACGGCGGCGAATCTGGCCGTCCGATCGGGCGACCTCACCCGGGCCCGCCGGCGGGCGCCGGGCGCACGCGCAGCCGCTTGATCCGCCGCGGGTCGGCGTCGAGCACCTCGAACTCCGCCCCCGAGGAATGGCGGATCACCTCGCCCCGGGACGGCACCCGTCCGGCGAGCGAGAACACCAGACCGCCAAGCGTGTCGATATCCGCGTCCTGCTCCTCGTCGCTGCGCAGCACGCCGAACTTCTCCTCGAACTCCTCGATTTCGACGCGGGCGTCGGCCTCGATGGAACCGTCGGGGGCGCGGCCGAGCATCGGCGCCGGTTCGGTGTCGTGCTCGTCCTGGATCTCGCCGACGATCTCCTCGACGAGGTCCTCGATGGTGACGAGCCCATCGGTGCCGCCGAACTCGTCGACGACCAGGGCCATATGCGTGCGCTTGACCCGCATCTGAAGCAAGAGCTCGAGCATCGGCATGGACGGTGCGACGAACAGGATCGGGCGCATGATCGCGGCGACGCTGAACGCCGCCCCCTCGCCCCGCCAGGCCACGACATCCTTGATATGGACCATACCGAGCGCGTCGTCGAGCGTATCCCGGTATACGGGCATGCGCGAATGGCCGGTACCGCTCATCCGCGCGATCAAGACATCCAGCGGGGTGTCGATGTCGACCGCGACGATGTCGGCGCGGGGGACCATGACGTCGTCGGCCGCAAGGTCGCGGAGCCGCAGGATGTTGCGCAGGAAGACGATTTCCTCGCCGCCCTCGTCGGCGGCCGGATCGCCCCGCTCGATCAGTTCCTCGATCGTCTCGCGCAACGCCTCCGCGCCGGCGCGGCCGCGCCGAAACCGCCGCAGCCAGTGGCGGAGCCCGCGGCCGGGCGGGCCGGTCTCGGCGGCCCCCGCGCCGCGCGGCCGGGCGAGCTCGTCGGGGTCAGTCACGACCGGTCGGCCGGCGCGGCCCCGTCCTGCGGGGCGGCGGGGCGATAGGGGTCGGGAACGCCCAGCCGGGCGAGAATCGCGACTTCCAGGGCCTCCATGCGATCTGCCGCATCCTCCGCTTCGTGATCGTAGCCCAGCAGATGCAAAAGACCGTGAACCACCAGATGCTGGAGATGGTGGGCGACCGGCTTGCCGTCGCCTCGGGCCTCGCGGGCGACGGTCTCGAGCGCGATCACGACATCGCCGAGCAGCGCCGGCGCCCCGTCCGCATCCGCCCCGCCCGAGACCGCTTCGCCGGTCGCGAAGGACAGCACGTTGGTCGCGCCCTCCGCGCCCCGGTAGCGCCGGTTGAGAGCGGCAGACTCCGCGTCGTCGGTCAGGACCAACGCGATCTCGGCGCTGCCCGGGCTCGGCCCGCCGGCCAACGCGCCTGCCCAGGCGGCGGCGGCGGCGCGCCGGCCCAGCCCGGCCGGGTCGGCGACGGCCCGCGCCCAGCCGGGGCAGCGGACGACGATTGCGACCTCGACGCCCAACGCCGCCTATCCGGTCTCGTCGTCTCCGGGCGCGTCCGTTCCGTCCGATCTCTCATAGGCCTGGACGATCCTGCGGACCAGACCGTGACGGACGACATCGCCGTCGTCGAACCGCACGACGCGGATGCCGCCGACGCCGCCGAGCGTGCGCACGGCATCGCGCAGCCCCGAGACCGCGCCCGACGGCAGATCGACCTGGGTTAGATCGCCAGTCACCACCATGCGCGCGTTCTCTCCCAACCGGGTGAGAAACATCTTCATCTGAACGTGGGTCGTGTTCTGCGCCTCGTCAAGGATCACGAAGGAATTGGCCAGCGTCCGCCCGCGCATGAACGCCAGCGGCGCGATCTCGATCTCGTCGGCGTTCAGACGCTTGCGCACCTGGTCGGGGCGCATCATGTCGTAGAGCGCGTCGTAGAGCGGGCGCAGATAGGGATCGACCTTGTCGCGCATGTCGCCGGGAAGGAAGCCGAGCCGCTCGCCCGCCTCGACCGCCGGGCGCGACAGCAATATGCGGTCGACCTCCCCGGCGAGCAGCATCGAAACCGCGCGCGCGACCGCGAGATAGGTCTTGCCGGTTCCCGCCGGCCCGATCCCGAAGACCAGATCGGACTCGTGGAGGGCACGGACATAGCGCACCTGGGCCGGCGAGCGCGGCGAGATGCGGCGGAGCGGCGTGTTGATGAAGGGGGCCGGCCGAGCCGAGCCCGCGTTGCCGCCGACCGCGGCGCCGGCGCGCTCGGCCAGGCGGACGCTCGCGTCGACCTCGGCCAGATCGACGCCGAGCCCCGCCTCGAGGCGTTCGTGGAGCGTCTGGAGCGCGGCGCGGGCGGCCGCGACCCGGCCCATCGGGCCGCTGATCCGCAGCTCACTGCCGCGCGAGGAGATGGACACGTCGAGCTGCTGCTCGAGCCGAGCGAGGTTCCGGTCGAAGGCGCCGTAAAGCATCGGCAGCAACGCGTTGTCCTCGAAGCGGAGGACGACCTGCCCGTCTTCCGCGTCGGCTGCGCGCGGTTCAGCCCGCACGGGCCGGCGCCGGCGCCGGCCCGCCCTCCAGAACGGGCAGGGCGCCGGCGAGCGAGTTGGGATGGGCGGCGACGATGTCGACCTCCCTGACCTCCCCGAAAAGGTCCGCCGCCCCCGCCGCGCGGTCGACATGGACCGGCTGCAGATAAGGCGACCGGCCGGCGAGCTGGCCCGGGCGGCGGCCGTGCCGGTCGAACAGCACCGCGAGTCTCCGCCCCACCGCCGCCCGGTTAAACGCGCGCTGCTGCGCGGCGAGGAGGGCCTGAAGGGCGGCGAGCCGATCGGCCTTCTCGGCCTCGCCGATATGCCCGCCTCGCGCGGCGGCCGGCGTGCCGGGCCGCGGGCTGAACTTGAACGAATAAGCTTGAGCGTAGCCGACCTCGCGGACCAAGGCCAGCGTCTCCTCGAAGTCGCGCTCGCTCTCGCCCGGAAACCCGACGATGAAGTCGGAGGACAGGGCGATGTCGGGTCGCGCCGCGCGCAACCGCGCGACGAGGCGCAGATAGTCCTCGGCGCGGTGGCCGCGGCCCATCGCGGCGAGGACCGCATCGGACCCCGACTGGACCGGCAGATGGAGATGGGGCATGAGCTGCGCGACCTCGCCATGGGAGCCGATCAGCGCCGCGTCCATGTCGCGAGGGTGCGATGTCGTATAGCGGATCCTGAGCTCCGGCGCCATCGCCGCCAGCAGCCTGATCAGCCCGGCCAAGCCCATTTCGCCGCCAGGCGCGGCGCCCCGATAGGCGTTGACGTTCTGGCCCAGCAGAGCGATCTCGCGCGCCCCGGCGGCGATGAGCCGGCGCGCCTCGGCGCGGACATCGGCGACCGGGCGCGAGACCTCCGCGCCCCGCGTATAGGGCACGACGCAGAACGCGCAGAACTTGTCGCAGCCCTCCTGGACGGTCAGAAACGCGACCGGCCCGCGCGGCGCGGACTCCTCCGGCAGACAGTCGAACTTCGACTCGGCCGGGAACTCGGTGTCCACCACAGCGCGCCCGTCCGCCGCGCGCGCGATCAGCCCCGGCAACCGGTGATAGGTCTGCGGGCCGACGACGACATCGACCCAGGGGGCGCGGCGCAGGATCTCGGCGCCCTCCGCCTGGGCCACGCAGCCGGCAACCACGACCACGGGGTGCCGCCGCGTGCCGCGCCCGGTCCGGCCGGCACGCAGCCGTCCGAGATCAGAGAACAGCTTTTCGGCGGCCTTCTCGCGGATATGGCATGTGTTGAGGACAACGACATCCGCGTCCGCCGCGCTGTCGGTCCGCGCGTAGCCGGCGGGCGCCAGGGCGTCGGCCATGCGGCCGGCGTCGTAGACGTTCATCTGGCAGCCGTAGCTCTTGATGAAGACCTGCCTGGTCAACTGCGCGGTCCGTCCCGGTTCCCGCCGCCGGCGCGGCGTTCCCGGCAGCTTGCGGAGGAAGCGGACCCTATCACGGCCGCGTGCGGCGGGACAAAACGCGCCGCGCTCCTCCCTCGACGGCCCGCAACCGTCCGGCATTGGCCGCCGCCAGACCGTCGGCGACGATCTCGTGGCAGTGGTCCGATAGGGCCTTGCGCGACTCGAACGCGGCGGGCAAGACCGGCGGGTGAAAGGTCAGATCGACCGAGATCGTGCCGAGACCCGCCACGCCGAACATGTGCGCCGCCATTGCCATCTCGCCGTACCAGGCCACCAGGGGCTTGAACCCGCGCCCGATCGGCATCCCATCGAGCCTCGTATAGGCGAGCGAGACCGGCTGCAGGACTATCTCGCGCCCGGGCAGCGCCAGCTTGGCGACGCTAAAGAGCGCGCTCTTGAACGGTCTCACGGTCAGCCCGTCGGCGCTGGTGCCCTCCGGGAACAGGATCAGGTTGTCGCCACGCGCGAGACGGGCGCCGATCTCGTCGCGCTGGGCCGCCGCGCGCGCGCCGCGCCGCTCGACGAAGACCGTGCGCTGGAGCTTCGCGAGCAGCCCGAACAGCGGCCAGGAGGCGACCTCCGCCTTGGAGATGAAGGAGCCGGGCACCTGCGAGGCCAGCACCGCGATATCGAGATAGGAGGCGTGGTTGCATACGAACAGGGTCGGGGCAGCGGTCGAGCGCTGCCCGTGCACGCGCACATCGAGCCCCAGTATCCGGCAGCATCTGCGGTGGTAAAAGACCGGGAGGCGGACGGCGAGCCGCAGGCCAAGCCGCAGGGCAGCCATCTGGACCGGGATCAGCAGCAGGGTCAAGGCCAGATAGACCGCGATCCGCAGGATCGCGCGGCCCGGCGAGGCCAGGTCCAACGGCACTCAGGGCCGCTCCCGTTCGTAGTGGCGCAGATAGCGCTCCGTGACGAGATCGGTCTTGACGATGATCGACACGTCGGTGGTGTTGAACTGGGGGTCGACCACGGCACCGTCGCCGACGAAGCCGCCGAGCCTAAGATAACCCTTGATGAGCGGCGGGGTCGCCGCCAGAGCGGCGCGCTGGTCGATCGCGGCGCGCGGCAGGATCCGCATGTCGGTGCGGAGGGCCTCGAGCGCGCGGGGGCGCAGCGCCGGCGGCGCCAGGTGGTGGTAGTGGAGATAGGACAAAGGCAGGCCCAGCACCGCCGGGTCGGTGCCCGGCAGGCTGGCGCAGCCGAACATCAGGGCGATGTCGTAGCGGAAGACATAGGCGGCGATCGCCCGCCACAGGAGCTTCATCGTCGGCAGGGTGCGGTAGCTCGCCGCGACGCAGGACCGGCCGAGCTCGAGCAGCTCCCCCTCATAGCGCTCCAGGCAGGAGATATCGTACTCGCCCGACGTGTAGAACCCGTGGCTGCGCTCGGCTATGCTGCGCCGCAACAGTCGGTAGGTGCCGACGACGCCGTCCGCCCTGCCCCCGCCGCTCCGGTCGGTGACCAGGATGTGGTCGCAGATTTCGTCGAAACGGTCCATGTCGCGTTCCAGCTCCGCCGTCTCCGGCGAGGGCTTGGCGCGCATCTCTTCATAGAAGACTCGGTAGCGAAGCGCCTGCGCGGCGGCGATATCCGCCTCGCAGGCGGCAAACCGGGCCTCCAGCTCGCCCTGCACGATCGGCGGCAGGACGATGCCGAACCGAGCCGCCGCCGGGGCGCCGTCCGCCCGCCGCTCCGTGTCGGCGCTGGAGATGCCCGGTCGGGCCTCGAGCTTCTTCAACGCGGTCTAGCCGTCGTCGGCGGACGTCGCCCCGCCGTTCGGCGTCTTCGGCACCCCGTAGAGCTCCAGCCGCTCACCGACGAGCTCGTATCCGAGTTCGTCGGCGATCCGCCGCTTCAGGGCCTCGAGCTCGTCGTTCTCGAACTCCACGATCTCACCGCTGTCCATGTTGATCAAATGATGGTGGTGATGGTGGCCCTCGCCGGCTTCCTCGTAGCGCGCCCGGCCCTCGCCGAAATCGAGGCGCTCGAGGATCTGGGCCTGTTCGAGCAACCGGACGGTGCGGTAGACGGTAGCGATGCTGACGCGGCTGTCGATCCGGGCGGCGCGTCGATGAAGCTCCTCGACATCCGGGTGGTCGGCCGACTCCGACAGGACCCGTGCGATCACGCGCCGCTGGTCGGTCATCTTCAACCCTTTCTCCCGACAGAGCTGCTCGATTCTCGACTCCATGGCGCGCTCCGCTCTGAAGGCATTAGGTTAGGATTCTGGGAACCGGCAGTCAAAGCCGATTTCGCCGCGGTCGGGCATCGCCCCGCAGCGGCGAAGCGAGGGTCCACGTCATGGAGCATTTTCTCGACATCACCGCCGATATCTGTCCGATGACCTTCGTACGCACTCGGCTGCTGATCGAGCGTATGGCGCCGGGGGACACGGCGGCGATCCTGCTGCGCGGCGCGGAGCCGATCGAGAACGTGCCCGCCTCGGTGACCGAGCTCGGCCATCTGGTGACCGGGATGGGGCCCGTCGAGGACGACCCGGCCGCGCCGCGCCGCGCCGAGGGCGGAGGCCGCCGCGCGGGCGATATATGCCTGCGCATACTTAAGACCTGAGGCCCGCCATCGGCCTACGGTGCGATCCGCCGTTCCCGGAACGGCGGATCGCACGGCCCATGCGGGTATGTTTCACAATTTAAATTGTCGTTTCATATCAATACGATAATAAACATCCTGAAAATATAGTCATCAATATGAAAGCGGATTCGTTTCAACCGAGGCGTATCCCTGCGTAAGCCCGTCGACACCAGAAACCGTCGCCCGACGCAAATCGCCGCGTCGTGCCAGCCATCGGCCCACCCTCCGCCAACCCGCCGCCCGCGCTTCGGCTTCCGAGCAGAACTAGCGCCCGCCCTCCGACGGATCTATTCGGGTGCGCGCGTAGCGGTCCTGGTCGAGCTCTTCGCAAACGACCGTTCGGCCTCCGAGCCGCCCAGCGAGAGCGCGGATCGCCCGGCAACCACACGGCCAACGCCCACTTTGGGCAACACAGTTCTGACCGCTTTCCGGCGCATCGAGGCCATGCAAACGGATCCGCGTTCCGCCCATGTCGATCGTATCGCCGTCGACGACACGTGGCCGACCCGACAGCGATGTGGCCGACGCCTCGATCCGATGAACCGTCGCCCGCACCAAGCCGCTCGCCTGATCCGCGATCCGTCCGGCGATGTTCGCCAACGCGTCGAAGGAGCGCGCCGCAGCCTCCGCGACGCCAAGAAGCACAAGCCTTGGCACGGCGGCGAACAATACCATCGTGCCGATGAACATCCCTACCCCCAGCAAAGTCCACTTCACCGGCTGTAATCCCCGTTTCTTCGTCCTTCAGTCGCACGGTCCGGTCCGGCGGGACGCAAGGTCAACGCGCTGTTGACGGACTCCGTACTCGTGACGGCTATCTTCGGCGCTGCCGTTCGTCGTCGCGGGCCGTCCGCCTGCCCCGGAGTGGCTCGTGCGAAACGCCTTCGCCATCCTGCGAAACCGGAACCATCGACCGTACCCACAAGCTCTTCCTTTCGCGCCAACCGCATGTCCCGCGCCGCCGAGAGGCGGAGTTTGGCCGGGAGCCGAGCGGCGGTCGGATGTCCGGGGGGAGAACATCGCCGCCGTTCCCGACCACCGGCACAACGGAGACATTGACCATGCAGACGATCAACGCACTTCAGGGCGGCGCTCGCACTTACTTCGTTCACAACTTCGGCAACGGGCTCGACGGCGAGGACCGCTTCGTGGTCGAGCGCTTCAAGGCCATGCTCGATGGCGACATTCGCCCTATCGGCACCGACGCGCCCAAGACGAAGGGCCGACGCAAGACGCGGCGCATGGTGTTCTCGCGCAAGGCGGTCGAGGCGATGGTTCCGGCGCGCACCGAGATCATCGTGTGCACCGGACTGCGCAGCAGGGGCGGCAGACAGATTTGGGGGGACATCGCGACGGGCATCTTCCACAACCGCCGGCAGAGGGGCTGATCCCCTTCTCCCACGGACATTCTGCGGGCGCCATGCCGGCGGGGCGCCCGTTGTCCGCAATCCGATCACGCCAGGAGGACATCGTGGCCTACGCAGATCCGAGTGTCGGTCGAGCGCGGGACCGGGAGCGCTACCGCAAGCGCGTGGCCGAACGCCGCGCCGCCGGCCTGTGTCCGAAGTGTGGAAGGCTCCCTACGGAACCCGGCCGGTCCCCGTCTGCGGCTTCTGTGCCGAGAAGCAGCGGGTCGCGGGCGCGCCCGCAATCCCGCCGAGCCGGACCGCCGCCTGTACGAGGCTTGCGCGGTCAAAAGACACGCGGCCGAGCGCCTCCGGTACGAGAAGGCCAAGGCTGCGAGCCTCAAATACGGCGGGCGCTCGGTCGACGGCAAGAACGCCGCCTCGATACGGCGGTATTGGGCACGGAGAGCGGCGGGGCGCTGCACCGATTGCGGAGCCGCTTCTTGCGGAGCCGCTTCGCACGGAGCCGCGAGGTGCGATCCATGCGCCCGCCGATCGCATGAGCAATCCGATCATGTCCGCGGCATGCCCAACGTATCCGCCGAGCTTTCACCGTGTTCCTAGTCGAGACAGACGAGCCCCTCGCGACCTTCGACGACGAGATGGAGGTTGCGGCCTTCATCGCCTTCGAGAAGCTTGCCAGGGACCAGGTCGAGGTGGTCCGGGACGCAAGCCCGCTCGCGACACTCGCGGGTTGGGAGTGACGCGCGCGCTCGGCTGGAAGACGCTCCGCCGCCGGGCGCAGTTCGAGGTGTCTTGCCGGGCCGGCGGCGGCCGACATCGGCCCAACGGGAGGAACCGGATCGTGAACATGGACACCCTGCCGGACTAGGCGGACTTCGTTTTCTTCGTCGAGGCGCTGCCGGGCCATCGCCGTCGACAGCATGGACGCCCCGATCCTTACAATGATGGTCGCGGTCGACATCGACAGCGCGCTTCGCATCTCCGACCGGCTCAACCGCCGGCTCGGCTACGACCGGGACTCCTGGACCGCCTTCGCCGCCCGCTGCCTGCGCAGCATCCCTTCCGGGGTGGGCGCCGAGGATTGATCCGACACCCCCGCCGCCCCACCGCGCGCATGCCGGCGGCAATCCAACCGCTCAGCCGGGGGGCCGGGCTTGCGGCGTCCTGGCGCGCCGCCGCGCGATCCACAAGGCGACAGCCCATACCGGAACGCTGAGCACCGCCGCATACGCCGCGACGGCGACCGGGCCGAGTAGGCCCGCCACGGTCGCGGCCGCGATGATGAGCGCGCCGAGCCCGATACCCGCAGCCCAGGCCGAGCGGCGGCGGCCCAGCCGCCACAGCATCCGGCAGCCCAGCACCAGCGGAAGTCCACACGGCGCGGCCGGTATCAAGGATGGCGCTGCCAACGCCGCTTGCGCGAACCATGCGCCGGGCTCCGCCGCCGGCGCGAAACGCACTGCCGCCAGCGCTGCGACCCCGACTGGAAGCCACAGCAACGCCAACGCCCAGAAACCCCACCGCCCCGCCGACACCATCCTGTCCGTTCAGTCCAGCCCCCGCGAACCGCGCTGCCTTCCGACGCGCAGCATAACCGGATGCCCGGTCCGCGGCGCCGTCGGTTGCATCGACGACGCCGAGGGCGGCCGCAGCGAGCCGGAGCGAAGCGTGCGCCGGGCGTTCGTCTGCCCCTCGCATGCCTTTCCCGTTGCAACGCCGGAGCGTTTCCCGCAGCCCGCCGTCTGTCCCGTCCCCGACGCCGGTTCCCCGGAGGAGGATTTTCGCGAGAGCCGGGCAAGCGTCCGGAAGATGGGAGGGAGGGTCCCTCGCCTGCCGGGCGCGGCAACCGCGAAGGAGGTGCCCACCATGTTCGGCATCGACACCGACCACGACCCCATCACCCCGTCCAACACGGAACTCCTCGAAGAGCTCGGACTCGACGCCCTGGCGGTGCGCGAGACGCTCGTCGACGACCTCTCCCGGCGCTACCCCGACTGCGCTGTCACGGCGGACGGAGATAGAGGAGGGCTTGAAGAAAGTGAGCTGAAGAGCGCTGGAGAAAGGGTCCGGTCCCTGCCGTTCGCCAACCCATCGTCAATCATCGAGGCTTGAAGGAGCAAACCATGAGCTTCGGACTCAACCGCGCAGAACTCATCGGCCGCCTCGGCGACGACGCGAGCATCAATCACCTGACCAGCGGCGGCCGCGTGGCCAACCTGAGCATCGCGACCCACGAGAGCTACATCGACCGCAACTCCGGCGACCGGGTGGACCGCACCGAGTGGCATCAGGTGGTCACCTTCCAGCCCGGCCTCATCGACATGCTCACCAAGAACGCGAAGAAGGGCCGGCGCGTCTATGTCGCGGGCAAGATGCAGACCCGACGCTGGCGCAAGGACGGCGAGGACTCCGACCGGTTATCGACCGAGATCCTCCTGGTGCCCGGCGGGCGCGTCCAGTTCCTGGACAAGTCGAACGGGGCGAAGGGCAACGGCGCCGTGCCACCGGCGGCGGAGCCCGTCACCGGCACGGTGGCTCCCGAACCTGCCGTCGCGGCACCCGGCGGCAACATCGACGACGACCTGCCGTTCTGACCTGCTTCCGCTTTCTCTCTCGGGGACCGGCGCTTCGGCGCCTGTCCCCGTTACTTTAGGCTCAATTCGTGAATGGTAGGCATATTGATAGGATCTTTGCGGCTTTGCCTTGGAGATCGGAGAGATGGACCATGAGCGGTTTCGGGACTGGTTTTCGCGTGTCGATGAGCTGACGGCGGCACAGCGCTGTCGGGTCTGCACCATAGGAGCGCTGGCTTGCCTTTGGCGCCTCGCTTGCCGAAGGCGAGACGATCAAAGAGGCTGCAGAGCGCTGCGGGATAGCGCCGAGCACGGCGCATCGCTGGCGACACCGCTTTCTGGCGGCGGTGCGCCAGGCGCCGGATCGGCTTGCCGGGATCGTCGAGGCTGACGAGAGCTTCGTTCTGGAGAGCCGCAAAGGGGCGCGGAAGCTGGAGCGCAAGCCGCGCCGGCGCGGCGGCAAGGCCCGCAAACGCGGCCTCGCGCAAGCAGGTGCCGATCCTGGTCGCCCCTCCGACCGTGCGGGCGAGACCCTCAGCCATACCACGCCCGCGCTGAACGCAAAGAGCGTGAAGCAGTCGCTGCTTCCCCTCGACGGAGGGGGCAGGGGGCGAGGTCTTCGGCTTGCCGAGAAGCGTTGCCGCTGCCGAGCGGTCTCGTCCCGAGCCATGTTCGGCCTCCGCATCCGGGCCTCGCGTCCCAGGAGATCACGACATATCGAGACCGCTCGCAAGCTTCGGATCGAGCCCCGGCGGCGGCCCGGCCGGAGAGGCGAGCGGGGCGCGCATGGTCAGCGCGTCCATATGCCCGCCGCCGGCGAGTGGGTAATAGTCGGGCCGGCGCCCGACCTGTAGGAGGCCGCGACGGGCATAGATGCGCTGCGCCGTCAGGTTGAGCTCGCCGACCTCGAGCAGGAACCAGCGCGCGCCGGACGCCGCGGCATGCGCCATCGCGGCGTCGAGCAGGACGGTGCCGGCGCCGCGCCGGCGCCGGTCGGGAGCGACGCCGAGAGACAGGAGCTCGCACTCGTCGGCGACGATGCGGGCGAGCGCGAACCCGGCCGCCGCCTCGCCGTCGAACCGCGCGACAATCCCAAAGGCACCGAGCGTCCCGAGCACGCGGCGCAGCGTCTCGGCCGACCACGGATCGTCGAAGCAGCGGGCGTGAACGCGGGCGACCCCATCGATCTCACCGCCCGCCAGCGGCGCGACGCGGACCGTCGTCACGGCCTGAGCCGCCCTGCGCCCGGGTTCTTCACCGCGTCCGGCGGGCGGAGATAGAGCGGCGCCGGTGGCGGCGGCGCGCCCCGTGCGAGCCGGCCTTCGGCGATGACGGCGACGAAGCGCGCATCGGGGTTGCCGTCGCCCGGTACCCGGACGACGCGGATGCCGCGCGCCTCCAGCAACGGCGCGAGCCGAGCGCCGCCCGTACCGGCGAGACGTAGCGCGGGATCGTCGAGTGCGGCCGCGCAGTCCTCCGCCATCGCCGCCGCCGGCGCGGCGCGCGGCACACCGTCGGCGGCAAAGGTCTGAAGGTACAGATCGGCGCGGCGGGTCTCGATCGCCGCGAGGCAGGGCAAAGCGGGGCCGACCGCCGCCCGGCGGGCGGCGAGGGCCACCGCCTCGAGCGTCGTCACGCCGACCGCCGGCAGGTCGAGCGCCACCGCCAGACCGCGCACCGCGGCGAGGGCGATGCGAATGCCGGTGAACGACCCCGGCCCGACGGTGACCGCGAGACCGGTCAGATCCACGAACCCGAGCGCAGCCTTCGCGAGGGTGCGGACGATCATCGGCATCAGGATCTCCGCGTGGCCGCGCGGCGCTGCGATCCGCTCGGCCGCGCGGAGCCGGCCGTTTTCGAGGATCGCCACAGAGCAGGCGGCGCAGGCCGCATCGACCGCCAGCAGCGTCATGCGCCGCCCTCGCCTACCGAGAGGGATACGGAACGTGTATAGTCGAGCCGTCGCCGCGCACCTCCGGGTCCAGCATGACATCGACCGAGACCACGCCGCAGGGCCCCGATCCGGAATTCCTCGCCACGCCGGCGCGCGGCGGCGCGGTCGACCGGACCGGCCGGGCGCTCGACACGGCCGGTCCGTCGGACGCCCTTACGCCGCTGCCCCATCACGCCCGTATCGATGTCTTCGCGACCGTCCTGCGCAACCGCTTGCCTCCCCTCGGGCCGATGACCGCGGCCGGCCGGGACTTCTACCGCAACGCGTGGCGGCATTATCGGCTCTTCGACGCCTCTTACTACCCGCTCCCGGCGGATGCCGATCTCGACACGCCTATGCTTTAGGCGGCCGCCAGTCGGTCCGGCGTTCGCGGCGCTCGCCCTGCTTCTGGCCTTGGCGGCGCCGGCCTTGGCGGCGCGGTCCGCGGTGGTTCTCGCCTATCAGGGCTTCGGCGGGTCGGCTTCGGCGGCGACGCGCGTTTCGATCGAACAGTTCGATGCCCACATCGCGGAGATCGCCGGCGGCGGTGCCAATGTGCTGCCCGTCGCCGACATTCTCGACGCCTTGCGCAACGACCGGGAGCTGCCCGACCGGACGATCGGCATCAGCATCGACGGCGCCCATGTGTCGGTCTACCGCGAGGCTTGGCCTCGGCTCCGCGCCGCCGGCCTCCCCGTCACCCTGTTCTTCGCCACCGACCGGCTGGACGAAAAGGGCGGCGGGCGGATGAGTTGGGAGCAGGTCCGCGAACTGGTTGAGGGCGGCGCGACGATCGGCGGGCGGGGGGCCGGCTACTTGAACATGCCGCTCGCGAGCCGGACCAGCATCGAGCAGGATATCGTGCGGGCGCAGGAGCGTTTCCGGAAGGAGATCGGCCGCACGCCGACCCTGTTCGCCTATCCGCGCGGCGAGATGTCCCGGGCCGCGCGGGACGCGACGACCGCGCACGGCTTCTCCGCCGCGTTCGGCCAGCAATCCGGCGTGCTGCACTCGGAGGAGGACTTTCATTTCCTGCCGCGTTTCACGATCGCGGGGCGGTATGCGACGCTCGACCGGTTCAGGCTCGCTGTCTCGGCGCTGCCGCTCAGGGTCCGCAACGTGCTGCCGACCGACCGGCTGCTTCGCCCTCGTGACAACCCGCCGCTCTACGGGTTCACGGTCTACGGCGACGCCCTCGCCCGTATTCACGCGCTCTCCTGCTATGCCTCGGGCCAGGGGCGGGCGCGGATCGAGCGGCTCGGCGAGGCCAGGATCGAGGTCCGCCTCCCCGGTCCGCTTCCGCCCGGTGCGGTGCGGGTTAACTGCACGATCCCGGGCAAAGGCGGACGCTGGCGGTGGTATGGGAACCTGTTCTACGTCTTCGGCGGGTGACGGAACGGGTCAACGCTGGGGCAGCGAGGCCGGCCGCGCCGGCGCATCCTCGAACCGCACATTGTCCAGGGCCACCAAACGGTTATGCGTCATCAGCCCGCGCAGGGTCTTCACATAGGCGCGGCGGCGCTCGGAATAGAGCGTGAGCGTATCGACCAGGGCGAGCCCGGTGAGGGGCCGCCCGGCGCGGCGCAGCGCGGCCCGCCGTTCGCGGAAGGCCGTATAGGCCGCGTGGGTGTTGAGATTTGCAACATAGTGGTGCACCGCCTCAATCAACCCCTCGAAGCAGCGGATCCGGAAATTCTCACCGGGCCGGCGGCGGAGCGGGACCATCCCGTTGCGGCTCTTGTAGACCCGCTGTCCGAACAGCGCCCCGCATCCATGCGCGAAACGCGACGTGCCCCAGCCGCTTTCCTCGGCGCCCTGCGCGACGGCCAGGGACGGCGGCACGATGTCAGCGCGCAGCAGCAGCGCGTCGAAATCTCCTTCCGCCGCCCGGTAGCGCTCGAATGCGCCGGCGAGCCAGAGAGCGTCTGCGGCATCGAGGGTCTCGCCGCGCGCCCGCCACGCGCGGAGCGCCTGGATCCGCCGCCGGTCGGCGAGGACACGCTCGTTGACCACGAGGACCAACGGCAGGGCGACGCCGATGAACAGCGGCTTTCGCTCCCGCGTCGAGACCGCCGTGGACATGTCGCGGGGCAGCGTCGTGACGAAGAGGGGCGGCATCCGACCGCTGCGCGTGACCTCGCCGAGATCGTAGCCGTTCCGGCCGAGCTGGCGCGCCAGCTCGGCGGTCGTCGGCGCGTTGATCACGACCCCCAGCCGCTCGCCGTAGACCTGGACGTTGCGGACGACGGGCGCTGCCGCCGCCTGGGGCGCCGCCAGAGCGAGCACGGCCGTTCCAAGAACGCAGGCGACGAAACGACGCTGCGGGCCGGACGCCCCGCAGCTCAGCGATCGGGTCTGTAACGAGGACCGCAGGCTGTTCTCTCCATCGAGGCCGTGACAAGGCCGCGCGCCGCCCCGGCGGGACCGTCGAGAACCGATTCTGTCGGGGGCGCGGCGGTCCGTCAACGGCGCGTCAGCGGTCCCAGCAGTTCCGATTTTGGGGACCGCGACCGGCGCGGTTAGCCCGGCCCGCGGTTGCGGGAAACCCCGGCGCGCCTGACCGGCCGTCTCTCCGACCGCATCATGCGGCGGCGTCCGACCTGACCGGCCCGCAGGCCGCGGAGAGGTCCGCCGCCTCGGCCGGCGGGCGGCACCCCGCCTATCTCGGGGCGACCACCATGACCATCTGCCGGCCCTCCATCTTGGGGAGCTGCTCGACCTTGGCCAGCTCGTCCAGCTCGTCGCGCACCTTGAACAGCACCTTCAGCCCGAGATCCTGATGCGCCATCTCGCGGCCACGGAACCGCATGGTCACCTTGACCTTGTCGCCCTCGGTCAGGAAACGACGCATCGCGCGCATCTTCACGTCATAATCGTGGCGGTCGATGCTCGGTCGGAGCTTGACCTCCTTGACGTCGGTGATGCGCTGCTTCTTGCGCGCCTCGGACTTCTTCTTCTGGGTCTCGTATTTGAGCTTGCCGTAGTCGAGGAACTTGCAAACCGGCGGATCGCTGTTCGGCGATACCTCGACAAGGTCGAAGCCGCGGTCGGCGGCCAGCTCGACGGCGTCGGCGGTGGAAAAGATGCCGAGGACCTTGCCGCCGTTATCGACGACTCTGACGACCTCGGCGCGTATGGCTTCGTTGACGCCGCGCTCGTCGCGCGTCGGCGGCTCGAAAATCGGGGGTCTCGCTATGGATCGGTCTCCCTTTCAGGCCCCAGCCCGCTTCCGCACGGACCGCGCCTCGCCATGTGGCCGCTGGAGGCTTCCTGAAAGGCGGTCATCGACGGATGTCACGTGCCCCGTGTTCGAGTGGACTGGCAGCTTCTCGTCTCAGTGTATCGATCGCGGTATCGAGCGCAAGCGCTTCTTGGCCGCCGCCGGCGAGCCGGCGCAGCGCGACGCCGCGCGACGCCATTTCGCGGCGGCCGACCGCGGCCAGCAGCGGGACCTTGGCGATACTGTGCTCGCGCACCTTGTAGCCGATCTTCGCGTTGCGCAGGTCGGCGACGGCGCGCAGCCCCGCCGCCCGCGCCGCCTCCGCCACCTCCCCGGCATAGGAGTCGACGTCCGAGGTGATCGCCGCCACCACGAGCTGGACCGGCGCGAGCCAGAGCGGCAGCCGGCCGGCGTAATGTTCGAGCAGGATGCCGATGAAGCGCTCGAAGGAGCCGAACAGCGCCCGGTGCAGCATGACCGGGCGATGCCGGGCGCCATCCTCGCCGACATAGGCGGCGTCGAGCCGCTCGGGAAGGTTGAGGTCGACCTGCAGCGTGCCGCACTGCCAGTCCCGGCCGATCGCGTCGCGCAGCACGAATTCGAGCTTGGGGCCGTAGAACGCGCCCTCGCTCGGGTTGACCTCGTACGGGATGCCGCCGCGGTCCAGCGCGCCGCGCAGTGCGCCTTCCAGACGGTCCCACACCGCGTCCGCGCCGATCCGGCGCGGCGGCCGGTCGGCGAACTTGATGCGCACGTCCTCGAAGCCGAAATCGCGGTAGATGTCGAGGATCAGCGCGATGACGATCCGGCATTCGGAATCCATCTGCTCGGGCGTGCAGAAAATGTGCGCGTCGTCCTGGGCGAAGGCGCGCACCCGCATCAGCCCGTGCAGCGCGCCCGACGGTTCGTAGCGGTGGACCTTGCCGAACTCGGCGATCCGCATCGGCAGGTCGCGGTAGCTGCGGTTACCCTGCTTGAAGATCTGGACGCAGCCCGGACAGTTCATCGGCTTGACCGCGAAGACCCTCCCGTCCTCGGTCTCCGAGGTGAACATGTTCTCGCGGAAGGTCTCCCAATGCCCCGACCTCTCCCAGAGGGCGCGGTCCATCAACTCGGGCGTGGCGATCTCCACATAGCCGCCGCGCTCCTGGCGGCTGCGCATATAGTCGACCAGCAGCCGGTAGAGGGTCCAGCCCTTGGGGTGCCAGAACGCGGCCCCGGGCGCTTCTTCCTGGAAATGGAACAGACCCATCTCGCGGCCGAGGCGCCGATGGTCGCGCTTCTCCGCCTCCTCCAGCCGGTTCAGATAGGCGTCGAGCTCGGCCTCGTCGCGCCATGCGGTGCCATAGATGCGCTGGAGCATCTCGTTGGCGGAGTCGCCCCGCCAGTAGGCGCCGGCGACCTTGAGCAGCTTGAACCCGGCGCCGATCTTCCCGGTCGACGGCAGATGCGGCCCACGACACAGGTCCAGCCAGTCTCCCTGGCGGTAGATCGTCACCTCCTCGTCCTCGGGCAAGCCCGCGACGATCTCGGCCTTGTAGACCTCCCCGATCGACCGGAAATGGTCGGCCGCGGCGTCGCGGTCCCAGACCTCGCGCGCGAAACCGCGGTCGGCGGCGACGATCTCGCGCATCCTGGCCTCGATGGCGGCGAGATCCTCGGTCGAGAACGGCGTCGGGCGGGCGAAGTCGTAGTAGAATCCGTCCTCGATCGCCGGGCCGATGGTGACCTGGGTGTCGGGATAGAGCGCCTGAACCGCCTCGGCCATCACATGGGCGGCGTCGTGGCGGATCAGCTCCAGCGCCTCGTCGGAGCGGCGGGTGACGATCTCGACCGATGCGGCCCCGGCGATCGGCCGGTCGAGATCGCGAAGCTCCCCGTCGACCTTGACGGCGAGCGCCGCCTTCACCAGGCCGGGGCCGATCGCGGCCGCGATATCGGCCCCGCTGACCGGACGTTCGAAGGCTTTGACGGACCCGTCGGGAAGCGTGATCTCCGCCCCGGCGTACGGCCCGGAAGCTGAGGCTGCCATGGCGCGACAAGAGGGTTGTGTCGAGAGCGGCCAGCATGTAGCCGATCCCCGATCGCCAGACAAGCAGTTTCGCCGCGGCGAGACTCCGGAAGCGAAACGACGCTTATGGACCCCCTCACCCCTCACCCCTCACCCCTCACCCCTCACCCGGATCCATCCTCTCGAGGGAGGGGCGGAGGCGGCCGTCCGGATTGTCGCATTCCCCCGATCGAGACCCGCCGGGGGCGGTGTCGATCTCGCCCGCGCGCGGACGATCGCCTATAAGATGCCGCGACTTTGGTCGGGGAGCCCGCTATGACCGCCGCCGCCCCTCTCGATCTCCTAGCGGACCTGCTCGAGACCGCGCAGCGCGGCGGGGCGGAGACCGCCGATGCGGTGTTCGTGGAGTCCTCGGCGCTCGATGTTGCCCAGCGGCTCGGAATCTCCGAGAAGCTCGAACGCTCCGAGAGCCGCGACCTCGGTCTCCGCGTCCTGATCGGGCGTCGACAGGCCGTGGCCTCGACCACCGATTTCGGCAGCGAGTCCCTCCGTGCCCTGGTCGAGCGGACGGTGGCGATGGCGCGCGCAGCGCCCGAGGACCCCTATTGCGGCCTCGCCGATGCGGCCTCGCTCGCCGGCCCCGGCCCCGACCTCGACATCTGCGACGACGCCGAGCCCGACATCGGCGCGCTCGCGCGGCGCGCCGAGGAGGCCGAGGACGCGGCCCGGGCGGTCCCTGGCGTGACCAACTCCGAGGGTGCCGAGGCGGGTTGGAGCCGTTCCGTCGTCGCGCTCGCCGCCACAAACGGTTTCGCCCGTTCCTACGCCGTCACCGCGCACGGCGTCTCCGCCTCTGTTCTCGCCGGGGAGGGCGTCGAGATGGAGCGGGACTACGACTATGACAGCGCGGTGCACGCGCGGGACCTCAGACCCGCCGCCGAGATCGGACGGACCGCCGGTACCCGCGCGGTCAAGCGGCAGGGCGCGCGCAAGGTTGGCACCGCGCAGGTGCCGGTGATCTACGACCGGCGGGTCTCGGGCGGGCTGCTGCGCGCCCTCGCCGGAGCGGTCAACGGGTCCGCGGTCGGGCGCGGCACCTCCTTCCTCAAGGACCGGATGGACACCCGCCTCTTCCCGGAAGGGGTCGACATCGTCGACGATCCCCACCGCCGCCGGGGTCTGCGCTCCAAGCCGTTCGACGGCGAGGGCGTTGCCAACGCCCGGCGCATGGTCGTCGAGGACGGGGTACTCACGTCCTGGATTCTCGATTTGTCGACCGCCCGCCAGCTCGGGCTCGGGACGACCGGCCACGCCGCCCGCGGTACATCCGCCCCGCCGGCGCCGTCGGTGACCAACCTCCACATGGCGGCCGGCGCGATCTCCGTCGACGACATGATCGCGGCGGTCGACAGCGGGTTCTATGTCACCGAGCTGCTGGGGATGGGGGTCAACCAGGTGACCGGCGACTACAGCCGCGGGGCCGCCGGGTTCTGGATAGAGAGGGGCGAGATCGCCTACCCGGTGGGCGAGCTCACCGTCGCCGGCAACCTCAAGGACATGTACGCCCGTCTGACCCCTGCCGACGATCTCGAGCTTCGTTTCGGGATCGACGCGCCGACGCTCCGGGTGGACGGCATGACGGTCGCGGGGAGCTGAGGCGCGCCGCCATGGACGGGCTCGTGGTCTACCGCGGCCTCGCGACGGCCGCCGGGCCGCTGCTGCGGGTCTGGCTCGGGCGCCGCCGGCGCCGCGGCAAGGAAGACGCCGGGCGGCTCGGCGAGCGGTTCGGCCGCGCCTCCGCGCCGCGCCCCAACGGCGCCCTGGTCTGGATCCATGCCGCCAGCGTCGGCGAGGCACTCTCGATTCTGCCGCTGATCGACCGACTGCGGGAGCGCGCCGGCCTCCGGCTGTTGATGACCACCGGCACGGTCACCTCGGCCCGGCTGCTCGCCGAACGACTGCCGGCGGGGGTGATCCACCAGTTCGCGCCGCTCGACCGGCCGGGCTGGGTGCGCGCGTTCCTCGACCATTGGCGGCCGGGACTCGCGCTCCGGGTCGAGTCCGAGCTGTGGCCGGCGACGCTCGCCGCGCTCGCCGCGCGCCGCGTCCCGGCGGTTCTGATCAACGCCCGCATCTCTCCCGCCGCGTTCCGCCTGTGGCGTCGCTTTCCGAGCGCCGGGCGCCGGCTCCTGGCGGGTTTCGCGCTCTGCCTCGCGCAGAGCGCGGGCGACGCGACGCGGCTGCGGCGGCTGGGGGCGGGCGCGGTCGCCCGCCCCGGCAACATCAAGCACGCCGCTCCGCCGCTTCCCGCCGACCCGGCGAGGCTGGCGGGCCTCCGCGCCGCCGCCGCCGGGCGCCGGGTCTGGCTCGCCGCCAGCACCCATCCCGGCGAGGAGGAGATCGCTGCCGGCGCCCATGACGCGCTCCGCCGCGGCCGACCCGATGCGCTGCTGGTGGTAGTCCCGCGCCACCCCGAGCGCGGGCCGGCGCTTGCCCGCGCGCTCGCCGCCCCGGGCCGGGAGATACGCCTCGCCTCGCGCGGCGACATGCTGGGCGGCGACATCACCGTCGCCGACGGTCTCGGCGAGCTTGGCCTCTATTACCGCCTCGCCGAGGCCGCCTTCGTCGGCGGTTCGCTGGTGCCGCGCGGCGGGCAGAACCCGCTCGAGCCGGCGCGGCTCGGCTGCGCCGTCATCCACGGCCCGCATATGGAGAATTTCCGCGAGATCGCCGCCGAGCTCGGCGCCGCCGGCGCCGCTCGTGCCCTCGCCGCGCCCGAGGAGCTGGCCGCGGCGGCGGCGGCGCTGTTCGACGACGACGGCGCCCGCGCCGCGCAGACCGCGGCCGCGGCCGCGGTCTGCGCCGGGCGCGAAGCGGTCCTCGACCGGGTCGCCGACGCCCTCGCCCCGTTCCTCGACGCGCTCGCGCCCGCCGATGCGGCGGCCTGAGTTCTGGCACCGGGACGGGGCGACCGCGCATGTTCTGACGCCGGCGAGCTGGCTCTATCGCGCCGGAGCCCTAGCCCACCGCAAGACGGTGCGCGCCCGACGGTCGCCGGTGCCGCTGCTCTGCGTCGGCGGCCTCACCGCGGGCGGCGCCGGCAAGACGCCGGCCGCTCTCGCCCTCGGCCGCCGTCTCGCCGAATCCGGCCGCCGAATCCATTTCCTGACGCGCGGCTATGGCGGCCGGACGCGCGGCCCGCTCCGCGTCGATCCCGCCCGCCACGACGCGGCCGAGGTCGGCGACGAGCCGCTGCTGCTCGCCCGCGTCGCGCCCTGCTGGGTCGCCGCCGACCGCCGGGCGGGTGCGGCCGCCGCGGCCGCGGCCGGGGCCGAGCTGATCGTCATGGACGACGGTTTCCAGAACCCGCGTATCGAGAAGACCCGCTCGGTCCTGGTAGTCGACGGTGGCGAGGGCTTCGGCAACCGCAGGCTGCTGCCGGCGGGGCCGCTGCGCGAGCCGGTCCGCCGGGGGCTCGCCCGCGCCGACGCCGTGGTCCTGGTCGAGCCCGACCTCGCCGGCGTCTCGTCAGAGCTCGGCCCCGCCGTGGTGCGCGCGCGGTTGATGCCCGCCCCCGGCGCCGAGACGCTCGCCGGCGCCGCCGTGGTCGCCTTCGCCGGGATCGCCCTGCCGGAGAAGTTCTTCCGGACGCTCGCCGGGCTGGGCTGCACCATCGTCGCCGCGCACGGGTTCGGCGACCACCATCGCTTTACCGAGATCGAGGTGACGAAGATCCTGGAGGAGGCGGTGCGCGCCGGTGCCGTTCCGGTGACCACTGCCAAGGACGCGGTGCGCCTGCCGGCGTCCCTCCGCGATTCGGTGCGGGTGCTCGAGACAGTGCTGCAATGGGCGGGGAAGGGGGCGGAGGCGGCGCTCATCGGGCCGATCTGACCGAGCGGCCTCCTCCCGGCATCGGTCCGGCGGCGCGGAACGGATCGACCGCGGTCGCGAAATGCTGGATGCGCCAGTCGAGATGCGGGCCTGTCGCACGCCCGGTGTCGCCGACCGCGCCGATCCGCATGCCCCGGGCGACCCGTGCGCCGACCGCGACATCGATCGCGCTCAGATGCGAATACAATGTGGAGACACCGTGCCCGTGATCGATCGCCACCATGCCGCCGTTGAAAAACAGGTCGGGCTCGGCGAGCGAGACGACGCCGGGCGCGGCGGCGCGGACCGGGGTCCCGGCCGGAGCCGCGATATCGACCCCGAGATGCGGCTTGCGCGGGGCGCCGTTGAGGATTCGCTGGGCCCCGTAGACGCCGGTCACCGTGCCCACGACGGGCCAGTTGAAACCGGCAGCGAACCCCGTCTCCGCGCTGTCCCGGAACCGAGCGGCGCGGATGCGGGCGCTCTCGGCGCGGATCCGCCGGAGCGCGCGGGCATCGGGCGTCACCAGCCGCCTGGGCAGCCCGTCGATCCGCTGGACGGGGTAGCGCCGGCGGGCGATGTCGAGGCGGCGGACACGCGTCTCGCCCTCGGCGCCACGGATCGTCAAGCGGAGGGTCGGCGGCGCATCCCGGCCGATCCCGAAGACGAAGAGCCCGTCCGGCGAGACCCGGAGCGCCCGCGCGCCGAGGTTCACCTGGTCCCCCGGCGCAGCGCGCCCGAGGATCAGGGCGCCCTGCACCAACCGGCCCGTCAGCTCGACCGCGCTCGCCGGCGCCGCCGCGACCAGCAGCAGGAGCGGCCAGACCCGCGCGATCAGAACAGCCTCCCCTGCGGGTCGCCGTCGTCCTCCGGCGACCCGACGATGCGGGCGGCGCGGCGTCCGTCGGCGAACTCGATGGTGACGTCGCGGCCCGGCGCGGCGGCTTCGGCGCGCGCGATCGCCCGCCCGGCCGCATCGCGCACCACCGCATAGCCGCGCGCGAGGACGCGCTTGTAGGAGAGGCTTTCGACCAGCGCCGCCGCCGCGGCGAGCCGGGCGCGGCGGTCGTGCAGAACGGCGGCCAGGGCGTTGGCGAGCCGGGTCTCCGCGTCGAGGCCGGCGGCGGCGCGCTCGGCGCCGTTCAGCACCGCCCGCAGGGCGCGCAGCAGCCGCGCCGCCAGGTCCGCCGCCCGGTCGCCGGCGCGGCCGAGCTGGTCGCGGGGGTGGCGCAACCCGGCCCCGAGGCGCGCAAGCTCCCCGCCCAGCGTGTCGAGCCGCCGCGCGGCCGCCCGGTCGAGCCGGTCGCTCCTGAGATCGAAGTCCTGCCAGGCCTGTTCGAGGAGCCGCTCGGGGTCCGGGAGCCGGCGGCCGAGCCCGTCGAGCGCCCGCGCGCGCTCGCGCAGGCTGCGGTGGAGGGCGGCCGCGCCGCGCCGCTCGCCTTCGTCCAGCCGGACGGCGAGCTCGGTCCGTACCGGCACCGCCAGCTCGGCCGCGGCCGTCGGGGTCGGCGCGCGCCGATCGGCGGCATAGTCGATCAGCGTGGTATCGGTCTCGTGGCCGATGGCCGAGATCAGCGGGATGCGGCAGGCGGCGGCAGCGCGGACCACGATCTCCTCGTTGAACGCCAGCAGGTCCTCGAGGCTGCCGCCGCCGCGCGCGACGATCAACAGATCGGGGCGCGGCACCGCCCCGCCGGGGGCGAGCGCGTCGAATCCGGCGATGGCTGCCGCCACCCGCCCGGCGGCCTCCGCGCCCTGGACAGGCACCGGCCACAGGACGACCCGGCGCGGGAACCGGTCGGCGAGCCGGTGCAGGATGTCCCGGATCGCCGCCCCGCCGGGCGAGGTAACGACGCCGACGACCTCCGGCAGGAAGGGCAGCGCCCGCTTGCGCACGGCATCGAACAGCCCCTCGGCAACGAGCCGCCTGCGCCGGTCTTCGAGCAGCTTGAGCAGCGCCCCCTCGCCGGCCAGCGCGACCGACGCGATCACGAGCTGGTAGCGCGAGCTGCGCGGATAGGAAGAGATGCGTCCGGTGCAGACCACCTCCATCCCTTCTTCGAGCCGCAGGCCGAGCCGGGCGACGCCGGTCCGCCAGCACACCCCGTCAAGCGCTGCGGCCTCGTCCTTGAGGGTGAAGTAGAGATGCCCCGAGCCGTGATAGCTGACGCGGCCGACCTCGCCCTGCACCCGGACATGGTCGAACCGGTCCTCCAGGCTGCGCTTGACGGCCTGGGATATCTCGCCGACCGTGTATTCGTGGATATTGTGCGGAGCGTCCGCCATCGGTCCTGTGCCCGAGTTGACGGAGGGCATCTTATACGGGAGCCTCCACCGTTCAATCGGGGCCGGGGGCGGCCGTTGGGGAGGGCGGTCGATGCGGGTCCTGGTGGTCGGCGGGGGCGGGCGCGAGCATGCGCTTTGCTGGGCCATCGCGGCCTCGCCGCTGGCCGATGCGGTCTATTGCGCGCCGGGCAACGCCGGCATCGCCGAGACCGCGGTCTGCCTGCCGGTCGCCGCCGAGGACATCGACGGCCAAGTCCGGCTCGCGCGCGAACATGCGGTCGATCTGGTCGTGATCGGCCCCGAGGCGCCGCTGGTCGCCGGGCTGATCGACCGGCTCGATGCGGCCGGCCTTCGCGCCTTCGGCCCGAGCGCGGCGGCGGCGCGGCTCAAAGGCTCGAAGGGGTTCGCCAAGGAGCTGTGCGTCCGCGCCGGAATCCCGACGGCGGGCCATGCCTACTTCACCGACGCCGCGGCGGCGCGCGCCGATCTCCGGCGCCGCGACCCGCCCTATGTGGTCAAGGCCGACGGGCTCGCCGCCGGCAAGGGGGTGGTGATCGCGGATCGCCTCGCCGAGGCGGAGAAGGCGGTGGACGAGATGCTGACGGTCGGCGCCTTCGGCGGCGATGCCGGAACGAGGATCGTCATCGAGGAGTTCCTCGACGGCGAGGAGGCGAGCTTCTTCGCCCTGGTCGACGGCGCCAACGCGGTGCCGCTGCCCGCCGTCCGGGACTATGAGCACGCGGGCGACGGCGACCGGGGAGCCGATAGCAGGGGGATGGGCGCCTGCTCGCCCGCCCCTGCGGTCACCGAACGCGTCGCCGAGGCGGCGATGGACGAGATCCTCCGCCCCGCCGTGGCGGCGATGGCCGAGGCGGGGACGCCCTACAAGGGGGTGCTTGGTGCCGGGCTGACGATCGTCGACGGCGCGCCCAGGCTGCGCGAGTTCAATATCCGCTTCGGCGATCCCGGATGCCAGGTCCTGATGGCCCGGCTCGCCTCGGACCTGCTGCCGGCCCTGGTCGCCGCGACCGACGGCGAGCTCGACTTCTTCGACCTCCGCTGGCTCGACGAGGCGGCGCTGACCGTGGTGATGGTGGCCGGGGGCGATCCGGGCGGCTACGCGCGAGGCGGCGTCATCGACGGGCTCGACGCCGCCGCCGAGATCGAGGGCGTCACCCTGTTCCACGCCGGCACCGCGCGCGCGCCCGACGGCAGCGTCCGCGCGGCGGGCGGGCGGGTGCTCGGCGTGACGGCGACCGGCCCGGACCTCGCGGCGGCGCGGGCGCGGGCCTACCGCGCGGTCGACGCCATCGACTGGCCGGGCGGGTTCTGCCGGCGCGACATCGGCGAGCGCGCCGACGACGATTCGGCCTGACATTCCCTCTGTCGAGATGGGCTCCGGGTGCAAACGGAGAGCTCCCGAGCCTCCCCGCGACATTCCGAGGCAGCAGTATCGGATGCGCCCGAACGAAAAGCCCCCGCCCGGAGGCGGAGGCTTAAATTCGCCGGTGGTCGACCTTGGGACACCGAGCCCGCACAAAGGGTCGATTTGCTACGAAAAGGAATTCGACCGCTTCTCGATTTGCTACGCCGACCACTATACCTTGTCGTCGGCGGATTGCAATAGGGATTCTTCACATGCCCTTGGTGTTCGGTTTCGATATCGGTACGACATCGATCGGTTTCGCGGTCATCGACCACGATCCCCACGCAGAGACGGGCAGTATCCGCCGGCTGGGGGTTCGCGTGTTTCCCGAAGCTCGCGATCCAAAGGGAGCGCCCTACAATCAACAACGGCGTGCCGCGCGGATGCGGCGGCGCCAACTGCGACGCCGCCGCGAGCGGCGGCGCTTGCTCGGAGACCTGCTGTGCGAGGCTGGGTTGCTCCCCGCCCGCAAATCGCCCGAGTGGAAGGCCGCGATGAAGCGGGATCCCTACGATCTCAGAAGGCGCGCCTTCGAGGAAGAACCCCTTTCTCCATACGAAATCGGTCGCGCCATCTACCATCTTGCGCAACGCCGCCACTTCCGGGGCCGCGATATCGACGAGGTTTCCGACGCCGCCGATGACCCAGCCGACGACGCGGACAACAGGAAAGCGACGTCGGCGCGGGAGCAAACCGTTCAGGCGTTGAAGCGCGAGGGCAAGACGCTCGGCGCCTGGCTCGCCGCGCGTGGACCGCATGAGCGCAAGCGAGGCGAGCATGCCACGCGCAACATCGTCGAGGACGAGTTCGAAACAGTGTGGATGCCGCTCGTTCCGGAGCCATTTCGCTCCTCCATTCGGGACGCAATCTTCGTCCAGCGGTCCGTCTTCTGGCGACTGAATACGCTTGGCAAGTGCCGGTTCGTCCCCGATGCACCTCTCTGTCCGAAGGGATTCTGGCTCTCGCAGCAGCGGCGCATGCTGGAGAAGCTGAACAACCTTGCGCTTGCCGGCGGCAATCAGCGTCCTTTCGATCCCGAAGAACGCCAGGCGATCCTTTCCAGATTGCAAACGCAGGCCTCGATGACGTGGCCCGGCGTTCGCCGGGCGCTCGCACCGCTATACCGGGCTCGCGGCGAAACCGGCGAGGAGAGGGCGCTCAAGTTCAACCTGGAGGAAGGCGGAGAGAAGAAACTGCTCGGCAATCCGGTCGAGGCGAAGCTCGCGGATATCTTCGGCGGCGACTGGCATGAGCATCCGCGCAAGCAGGAAATCCGGGATTCGCTTCCTCACCGGACCTGGCAGGCCGACTACGAACAGGTGGGCGATCAGCGCGTGGTCATTCTCCCCAAGGCCGAGCGCGCGGCTCGCAGGGCGGCGCTCGTGCAGGATTTCGTCGCGGAGTTCGGCCTGTCGGACGCTCAGGCGACCAAGATCGAGACGTTGAAACTCCCGTCCGGCTGGGAGCCCTATTCCGTTGAGGCGCTGCAGGCGATGCTGCCGCATCTTGAGGAGGGGGTCAGGTTCGGGGAACTGGTCAACGGTCCCGATAGGGAGGAGTGGCGAGCCTCGACATTTCCTGATCGGGAGCGGCCGACCGGCGAAGTGTTCGATCGCCTTCCGAGCCCGGCCGAACGCGAAGAAAGGGACCACATCGCCAGCCTGCGCAACCCGACGGTCGCACGCACGCGCAACGAACTGCGCAAGGTGGTCAACAATCTGATCGACCTGTACGGAAAGCCCGACCTGATACGCGTCGAAGTCGCGCGCGACGTCGGCAACTCCAAGCGCCAGCGCGAAGAAAAGGCGTCCGGCATTCGCCGCCAGGAACGGCGCCGGAAGGCGGCGCGCGAAGCGCTCCAGCAGAACGGGATCGCGGAACCAGCTCGCGCGGATGTCGAAAAATGGATGCTCTGGGAAGAGTGCGGTCACCGCTGTCCGTACACCGGCGACTCGATTTCGTTCGACGCGCTGTTCCGCACCGGGGACTTCGAGGTGGAGCACATCTGGCCGAGATCCCGCTCGCTCGACAACAGCTTCAGGAACAAGACCCTCTGCCGCAAGGACGTGAACCTCCGAAAGGGCAACCAGACCCCGTACGAGTTCTTCCGAAACAACGAGGAAGAGTGGGGTGCCTTCGCGAACCGGCTTGCCGGCATGAAAGCCCCCAGGGGCGGAACGGGCATGTCTCCCGGCAAGATCAGGCGATTCCTTACGCCCTCCATCCCGGAGGATTTCGCCTCCCGGCAGCTGAACGACACCGGTTACGCCGCCCGCGAGGCGGTCGCCTACCTCAAGAAACTGTGGCCGGACCAGGGACCGGAAGCGCCGGTGAAGGTCTTCGCCGTATCCGGACGCGTCACGGGACACCTTCGCCGGTTGTGGCGCCTGAACAACATTTTGGCCGATGACGGCGAGAAGACCCGCGCCGATCACCGCCATCACGCGATCGATGCGCTGGCGGTCGCCTGCTGCCACCCGGGGATGACGCAGAGACTTTCGCGCTATTGGCAGGGAGAGGACGATCCCCGCGCGCCGCAGCCGCACCTTCCCCCGCCCTGGGAAACGATTCGAAGCGCCGCCGAGAGGGCGGTTGCGGCCATCATCGTGTCCCATCGCGTCCGCAAGAAGGTCTCTGGACAGCTCCACAAGGAGACGATCTACCGCGACACCGGCGAAGAAATCGCCGGCGCGCGCGGAACGACCTACCGCTATTTTGTCCGCCGGAAGGCCGTCGAAGAACTGAAGAACTCGGAGTCCGGGCGCTTCAACGGGACCAGAATCATCGACATCGTCGATGACGGCGTGCGCGACATCGTGCGCGGCTGGGTCGACAAGCACGGTGGCGATCCCAGCGCGGCGTTCGTGGACGGCTATCCCAAACGGGGCAGGAAAGGCCCCGAAATCCGCAAGGTCCGCCTGCGCGTGAAGCAGCAGATCGAACTGATGACGAAAGCCTCCACGGGCTGTGCCGATCTGGGCAACAATCATCACATCGCGATCTACCGATTTCCGGATGGCACAGTCGACTACAAGGTGGTCAGCCTGCTGGAAGCGTCGCAGCGTCTGGCGCGGCACGAGCCCGTCGTCAGGCGGGAGCGCGGCGACGGTGCGCAGTTCGTGATGTCGCTGTCTCCCGGCGACTCATTGCAGCTCACCAGGAACGGAAAAACCAGGCTGAAGATTGTCAAGAGCGTATGGTCGGCAGGCCAGGTCGTCATGGTCGACCATGACGATGCTGAGGGCGCGACGGAGTTTCGCCCCGGCGCCAAGACGATCGTCTCGAGCGGCGGCAGGAAGGTCTCGGTCGATCCGATCGGTCGCATTCGTCCGGCGAACGACTGAGCTTGCCCGGCGATGATCCGCAAGACCGTCGAGTTTTCGACGCCTGGCACCCGGCTCTCGGTCGCACACAGCCAGCTCGTGGTCGAACGGCCCGACCTGCCGAAAGCGACCCTCCCCATCGAGGATCTCGGCGTGGTCATCGTCGACGACATCCGGGCGACCTACACGCAGTCCGTCTTTCTCTCGCTTCTGGAAGGCGGCGCAACCGTGCTGGTCACGGGCCGCGATCATCTGCCCGCCGGAATGATGCTTCCGCTCGCCGCGCATCACGTCCAGACCGAACGTCACCGGGCACAGGTCGAGACAAGCGCGCCAGTTCGCAAACGCGCCTGGCAGGCGATCGTGCGGGCCAAGATCGTTCAGCAAGCCACCGTGCTCTCCCATTTCACCGGAAGTCACGGCGGCCTCGCTCCGATGGCGCGCCGGGTACGTTCGGGCGACCCTGACAATCTCGAAGCCCAGGCGGCACAGAGATACTGGCCGCGCCTGTTCGGCAAGACGTTCCGCCGCGACCGCGAAGCGGAGGGTGTGAATGCGTTGCTGAACTACGGGTATGCGGTCGTTCGAGCGGCGGTTGCGCGTGCTGTGGTCGCGGCGGGTTTGCTTCCCTCGCTCGGTGTTCATCATCGGCACCGCGGCAATCCGTTCTGTCTCGCGGACGATTTGCTGGAGCCATATCGACCCTATGTCGATTGGCGGGTTCGGAGCCTTACGGGAAATGCAGACCGGCCGGTTCCCGACCTTTCAGAGCGCGAGACCCGAGCCGCGCTTCTGTCTCTGTTCAACGAAACCGTCCGCGTCGGCGGGCGACGGGAGCCTCTGCATCTCGCTCTGCACACGAGCGCGTCGTCGTTGTACCGGACCTTGACTGGTGCGGTGCAGACGCTTTCGCTTCCCGAGGGGCTTCCCCTGGAACCGGATCTCGTCGATACGGCGGAACTCGGTTGATGCCCCCGCCGGGACGGATGAAGAGCGTTCCCTGGGGGTGGCGTTCGATGTGGGTGATCGCGATGTTCGATCTCCCCACGGACACGCCGAAAGCGCGCAAGGCCTATGCCCGGTTTCGGAAGGATTTGTTGAAGGACGGCTTCACGATGATGCAGTACTCCGTCTATATCCGGCACTGCGCATCCATCGAGAACGCCAAGGTCCATGTCTCCCGCATGGGAGGCTGTGTGCCCTCGGCGGGCGAGGTCCGGTTCCTGACCATTACCGACAAGCAGTTCGGCCGAATCGAGATCTATATCGGAAAAACTCGGGAAGCGCCGCCCGATCCGCCCGCCCAGTTGGAATTTTTTTGATCGATGGGCGGGCGAAAACGGTCTATTTTCAAAGCTTTACAGGCAGATCAGTGTAGCAAATCGAGAAGCGGCCGCAATCCGCAGCCTCCCATCCGCTGTCGTATCAGGGTCGCCCAGTGTAGCAAATCGAGAAGCGGCCGCAATCCGCAGCTAACCCCGGTTCCTGCGTCGTGGCGCTCTTAGTGTAGCAAATCGAGAAGCGGCCGCAATCCGCAGCGTGGTAACGGAGGGCATCGGACCAGGAGCGAGTGTAGCAAATCGAGAAGCGGCCGCAATCCGCAGCGAGGCGATGACCGCGATCGCCGATCTCTGCAGTGTAGCAAATCGAGAAGCGGCCGCAATCCGCAGCGGCGCCATGCAGGCCATGGCCGCCGGCACCAGTGTAGCAAATCGAGAAGCGGCCGCAATCCGCAGCAAGTAAAGGCCGGCCTGAAGGCAGAGGGGGAGTGTAGCAAATCGAGAAGCGGCCGCAATCCGCAGCTACATGGGGCCTCTACATGGGGTCTCTACAAGTGTAGCAAATCGAGAAGCTGCCGCAATCCGTAGCACTGGCTAGTAGCGTACCCGTAAGCTACGAGATATGGTTTAGACAGATTTATGGTGTTCGATCTATCGGGGTGTTGGCGATATCCCGTTGCGATTCGACGGATCGGGACGGGAGGTGATCCAGCCTCTGCTGCCGAACGAGCCGTGTGGTGTGCCGCCGGCCGATGACCGCCGGGTTCTCAACGGGATATTCCGCGTTTTGCGCACCGGGACGTCGTGGCGCGATCTGCCGGAGGGTTGGGGGCCGAGATGCCTGAGGGTTGGGGGCCGAGATGCCGGCGAGGCTTTATCTCGTCGACAGTTCGGTCGTCCGCGCCCACCGACACGCGGCGGGCCGACCGGCAAGGTCCATGTCGTCGTCGACGCCGACGGTCTGACGGTCGAGTTCGTATCGAGCGCCGGGCGGGTCTCCGACAAGGCCAGGGTCGAGGAGTCGCTCGACGGCGTGCCCCCGGCGCACGCCGCCGCCGCCGACCGGGGCTATGACGCCGGGGCCATCCTCGTCCGATCCGAGACCATGGCCCGCAGCCCCATATTCCCACCCGAAGCGATCGAAAGAAGCGGCGCTCGGTCGATCCGGCCCTTTACCGACAGCGCAATCTCGTCGAGCGCTTCTTCAACGGACTCGAACGCTTCCGCGCGATCGACACACGCTACGACAAACTCGCCCGAAACTTCCTGTCCGCCATCGCTCTCGCATCCGCAAGACCAGGGTCGCGTCATAAACGAGGCCACGACCTCGACGGGCGGACGCACGCATGGCTGGGCCATGTGGGCGACCGGTCCGCCGATTTCAGCTATAATACCAAACGCGCGCTCCTGGTCGGCGTCCTGCCTCCGGATCTCGCAGCATGGGCTTTGGTCCGAGCGGTGGAGGCGTTAGAGGGCGGCTTCGCCAGCGCCCGTAGCGCGACCTTGGCGCCGCGTGGTCGTGTTTGTATCGAAATCCTTCACACTTGCCAAGCGCGCCGATTATCGGGGGGATATCATGGGGTCCGGTTTCGCGCGAGAGGTAAAGCAGGAAGCCGTTCGACGCTGTACAAAAGATGTCGAACGTGGAGATGAGAAACAAGTCCCCACTCGCGGATCGATTGATCTGGCTGGGGGAGGCGTTGCAGCCCGTGTTGACATCGTCGAAAAAGCGAAATAAGGCGCGGTTCCGTCGGACGGTTCCGGCAGCGGACATACTCGACATCGTTTCGAGCCATGTCACCAAGCTCGAACGCGCAACCACGCGACTGGTCGAAGGGGCCAACCTATTGTCGAGCAGCGTCGTCGACGCCCCGGACGTCAGCGAGGTGACGGTGCATCGCATCGTCGGCCGCGTGGAAGCCTGCCTCGGCGAACTGCACGTGACTATGACGAGATCCGTTCACTCCGCGCCGGTGAACCCTATCGGGAAGACCGTGACCTTCCGGCTAACGTCTATCGACAGTTGTTCGACCAGCTTCACGGTTGGATTGAGCAGTTTGTCGAGACCCTCTCCAATCCGATTTCTGCCCTTGATAAGCAAGGATTTCCGACCACAGGCAAGCAAGAATTGACACTGAATCTTATGCTCGACGCATCAGAGGAGATGAAGCTCCTGATCGACTGTATCGATCGCTACATCGATCAAGCCCCGGCGACAGGTGGCCCAGGAAAACAGCCAGAAAAGCGTGCGCCCGACATATTCGACATAGAGATCGGTGTCGCGTTGGGGTATGGCATCGGCAATCTTCCGTTCGGCGACGATGACGGCGATTGCGATTCTTAGTCGGAGCGGTCATCGTCGCCTTGAATGGCTTACCGTGGTTGGAAAGGCGCAGATTCTGGCATTCGTGGACGATCGCGTAGTCCTGGAATCCGGGGCAACGGTCGGCGAGATCGGCGGCCAGGACGACGGTACCCAAGGTCGCGCGCGAGCCCCGTTTCCGCGTCGTCCACCCCGGACGGACGACCTGGGGCCGGACTTTTGGCCGCCTTGCCCAACAGCCAACCCTTCGCCGCAAGCGTTCGCGGCGATCCTCGGGCGCAGGCGGCGGCACCCCCGCCGAATGGAATGGCCCGGATGCGGTCCATCATTTGGCTCCGCGCATTCTCGTCGAGGGCAAGGAGCGGTCGGTGGAGGGCGGCGCGCAACCGTCGCCGCGACAGGGTATCGACCGACTTGTCGTCGCGTAGGCTCTTCACGGTGCCGGTCTTGCCGGCCGGCTCCCGCCATTCGTCGGGCAGGAACGACGACACCATCTCCCAGTCCTTCGTCCTTCCGCGACGCACCCTCCTCCGCCGCATTGCATACCCACCCGCGATACGAATCGCGGACATCATGGACAAGTTGTCGCTTATGCACCCCGCTTCCCGGCCGCGGGCGCATGATGTGGGCCACGAGGAAGCCGAGCTCGGTCAAGGTGAAGAATTCGCCGATGCCCTCGCCGGCCCCCTCGGCAAGCTTGCGCAGTAAATATTCGCAGGCACGGACGAGGAAGTCCGGCTGCATGTCGGCGAGGCGACGTCGATAGCGCGGATCGGAAAAGGTCTCGACCACGGCGGCAAGTCTGGCCGGGTCGATGTCGCGCTCGCCGTCGCGTTCCACCGCGAAGTCCACGAGGTCGACGACGCCTGAAAGCGCGGCTTGTCGCGGACCGACACGCGCACCGCCTTGGCCGGATGCTCGCCGATATCGACCGGTCACGCAGAAGATCTTAGCTCCAGACGCAAGAGGGATCGAATTTTTTCGGAGAGTTCGATTTCGTAAACGGCCGGCGCGCCTGTAACGAGTTTGTCGTCTTCATTGACAAATTCTGTTTTGCAGAGAAAATTCCGACAAGGTCCCCTTCCCCATCGAGACGAGGAGGTCAGCCATGCGGCCGAACCCGGTTCGCGAGATCTGGAGCCAGGGCAGATGCGTGCTCAACGGCTGGTGCGCGATTCCGAGCCCGTTCGCGGCCGAGGTGATGGCGAGCCTGGGATGGGACTCGCTCACCGTCGACATGCAGCACGGGCTGATCGACTACCAGACCGCGGTGGGCATGCTCCAAGCGATCTCGACCACCGGCGCGGCGCCGCTGGCGCGGGTGCCGTGGAACGACCCCGCGATCGTCATGAAGATGCTGGACGCGGGCGCCTACGGCGTCATCTGCCCGCTGGTCAACACCGAGGAGGAGGCCCGCCGCTTTGCCGGCGCCTGCCGCTACCCGCCGCGCGGCTATCGGAGCTCGGGTCCGATTCGGGCGGCGGTCTATGGCGGCCCCGACTATCTCGATCGCGCCGACGACACGGTGACCGCGGTCGCGATGATCGAAACCGCGGAGGCGCTCGACAATCTCGACGCGATCCTCGCCGTCGAGGAGGTCGACGCGGTCTATGTCGGCCCGTCCGACATGTCCCTGTCGCTGGGCGGCCGGCCAGGGCTCGACCAGACTGAGCCCCGGGTGATCGCGGCGATCGAGGCCGTCGTCGGCGCCGCCCGACGCCACGGCAAGCGGGCGGGCATCCAGACCAACGACCCGGCCTATGCAAGGCGAATGATCGCGCTCGGCTTCTCCCTGGTCACGGTGATGAGCGACATGCGCCTCATGGTCGCCGCCGGCAGCCGCTTCGTCGCCGACATGCGCGCCGACCCCGCCCTCGCGGACGGCGCGGGCGCGGCGGGGTGATGCCCGCGCCGCCCGTCACCCCGCCGCGCCGCCGGGCTGCACGGCGAGGATCGTGAGACGGCCCGCACCGTAGCGCCGGCTGTCCCGCACGCGCATTCCGGGCGGCCAAGCGATGCGCTCCTTCGCGCCGGTCTCGGCCAGCAGAAGCGTCCGGGGAACGACCCAGCCGACATCCGCCAGGGCGGCGAGCGCCGGGGCGGCGAGGCCGCTCCCGTAGGGCGGATCGAGGAAGGCGATGTTGACGGGCTCCGTCGCCGGCGGCGGTCGGAGCGCGTCGGCGGCGATCACGGTACCGTCCGCGGCCCGGCCGAGCGCGGCGAGGTTGCGGCGGACCCAGCGGGTGTCGGTATCGAGAAAGACCGCGTGCGCCGCGCCCCGCGACAACGCCTCCAGCCCGAACGCACCGGTCCCGGCGAAGGCGTCGAGCACCCGGGCGCCGGCCAGGGCGGGTGCCCCCTTCGCGGCGGGTGCATGGGCGAGAATGTCGAACGCCGCCCCCCGGAGCCGCCCCGAACTCGGCCTGAACGCCCGCCCCGGAGGAGCGGCGAGGGCGCGGCCGCGCAGGTCACCGCCGAGGATCCGCATCCCCGAGCTGCTCGGCGAGCGCCTTCGCCGGGATCTCCGCGACCGCGCTGCGCGCTAGCCGACCGAGCTGGAACGGCCCGTAGGCGATCCGGATCAGCCGGTTGACCCGGAGGCCGAGCGATTCCAGCACGAGCCGGACCTCCCGGTTCCGGCCCTCGCGCAGACCGAGGGTCAGCCACAGATTGCTCGCCGCCTCATGGTCGAGCCGCGCTTCGATCGGCCCGTAACGGATGCCGCCCACGACCGGCCCCTCGGCGAGGGCGGCGAGCCGGTCCGGATCGACGCGACCGTGGGCGCGCACCCGGTAGCGGCGCAGCCAATCGCCGCGCTCGAGCCGCCCAGCAAGCGCGCCGTCATTGGTGAGCAGCAGCAGCCCCTCCGAGGCGATATCGAGGCGGCCGACCGAGACCAGCCGCGGCAGCCCGGCGGGGAGCGCGCCGAACACGGTCGGGCGGCCAAGCGGATCGCGCACGGTGCAGATCAACCCGCGCGGCTTGTGATGGCGCCACAGCCGGCGCCGGTCGGGGGCGGGGACCGCCGCGCCGTCGACGGTGATCCGGCTCTCCGCGCCGACCAGCACGGCGGGGCTCCGCAGCGTCTCGCCATCGACCGCGACCCGACCCGCAGCGATCCAGCGCTCGGCCTCGCGCCGGGAGCACAGCCCGGCGCGGGCGAGCCGCTTGGCGATCCGCTCGCCCCCGGCGTCAACCGGCACAGGCGGCGACGAAGGCGTCGAAAATCCTGGCGTCGCCCGGATCCACGCCGTATTCGGGATGCCATTGAACGCCGAGGCAGAACCGTCGCCCGGCGGCCTCGACGCCTTCGACGACCCCGTCGGGGGCGCGGGCGTTGACCACGACTCCGGGGCCGGTCGCATCCGCCGCCTGGTGATGGGCGCTGTTCACCGCCATCGTATCGCGGCCGACGATGCGATGCAGCAGCGTGCCGGCGACGACCCGCACCGGGTGGCCGGGCTCGTCGCGCGGGTTGGGCTGCTCATGCGCCAGCGCATCCCGGACTTCGTCTGGAATATGCTGGATCAGGGTGCCGCCGAGCACGACATTGAGGAGCTGCTGGCCGCCGCATATGCCGAGCACCGGCTTGTCGGCCGCGACGGCACCCCGGGTGACCGTCGTCTCGAACGCGGTCCGCCGGTCCTTCGTGGTCACCGTCGGGTGCTGGCCCCCGCCTCGGTAGAGCGCCGGGTCTATGTCGAAGGCGCCGCCGGTGACGACCAGCCCGTCGATCCGGGCCAGATAGGTCTCGGCCTCCTCGATTTCGTGCGGCAGCAGCACCGGCGCCCCGCCGGCGCGGGTCACGGCAGCGCAGTAGTTCTCGCGGACGGCGTACCAGGGAAGCGCGGAATAGCCGCCGGCGGGTTCGGAATCGAGGGTCAGTCCGATCAGCGGCCGGCTCATCCGGGCACTCTATGCCGGCGCCCCCCGCATCTCAACGCCTCGCTTGACCGGGCGCGGCCGCCACCCCAGCCTGGCGCGATGGACGGCTTCCCCCCCTCGGCGCCGATGGCGCGGGCGCTCGCGCGGGCGCACGAGGCGGCGGCGGCGGGCGAGGTCCCGGTCGGGGCGGTGATCGTCGAAGCGGCGACCGGGGCGGTCCTCGCCGAAGCGCGTAACCGGGTCGAGACCGACGGCGATCCGACCGCCCATGCCGAGATACTGGCGATCCGCGCCGCAGCCGCGAAGCGCGGGCGCGCCCGGCTCGCCGGCTGCGATCTGCACGTGACGCTCGAGCCCTGCCCGATGTGCGCCCAGGCGGCGTCCTTCGCGCGTATCCGCCGGCTCTATTTCGGCGCCGCGGACGCCAAGGGCGGCGGCGTCGAGAACGGACCGCGCCTGTTCGCCCGCCCCGGCTGCGCCCACCGGCCGGACGTGTATGGCGGCATCGCCGCGCGCGAGGCCTCGGCGCTGCTCCGCGCCTTCTTCCGGGCGCAGCGCTGAGGGCGCGGGAGGAGGGCCGCTACGCCGTCGGGAAGCCGTATTCCGCCCAGCGGCTCTCGACCCGGTCGAGATCCTCGCGATGCGGCATCACCGTCGGCGGATAGCGCTCCCCGCCATAGCTCTCCTCCGGCTCGAAGTCGAGATTGACGGTCGCGTCGATCAGCACCCGGCACCATTTGCCGGTCCCGTAGAGCAGCGGATCGCGGTCCTTGAGCCGGGTCGAAGGGTCGAGCAGCGACCCCCAGGAGCCGGGGAAGAAGACGATATCGTCCTCGGCGGCGTTGACCCGGTAGGCGAAGGCCCAATCGAGCGCCGCGTAGTCGTGGATGTCGATGTCCTCGTCGACCACCCAGATATGCTTGTAGCGGAGATGCGAGGCGTTCGACCCCCAGATCGCCGCCGCCGCCTGCTTGGCCTGGCCGCGATAGGTCTGGCGAAGCTGGATCATCAACGTGGTGCCGTTATTGGCCGGCGCGCAATGGACGTCGGTGACCCCGGGGACACCGGCGCGCTCGAGCACGTTCCAGGCGACGCCGGCGCGCTGCACCGAGCTGGTGATCGAGTTCTCGTTGAGCATCTTGGGCAGCGTGCCCTCGAGCGTGCCCCTGTGGATGGAGCCGGCGCGGTAGCTCACGGAGGTCACTCTGGTGACGTGCTTGGGGCCCTGGTCGCCGCCGAAATAGCCGGTATATTCGCCGAACGGTCCCTCCTGTTCGAAGGTATCCGGGTCGGGGTCGATATAGCCCTCGATCACCATCTCGGCGTCGGCCGGCACCAGAAGATCGCTGGTCTCGCACTTGACCAGAGGCACCGGGGCGCCGCGGATCGCCCCCATGACCTCGTATTCCGAGACCCCGGTCGGGATCGGCGCCGAGGCGCAGTAGGGCATCGACGGCTCCCAGCCATAGACATGAGCGACCGGCATCTTCATCCCGCGGTCGGCCCATTTCTGGAAATGCACCCCCCAGTTCTGGGCGCGCCAGAGCAGCACCGGCAGCGTGTCCTTGCGACCGAGCATCCCCCGATAGATGCCGATATTGTGGACGCCGGTATCGGGGTCCATGGTGACCGTGGCCTGATAGGTGTTGATATAGCGGCCGCCGTCCTCGCGGTGCCAGCGCGGCACCGGTACCTTGTAGATGTCGATGTCGTCGCCCGAGACGATGTTCTCCTTGACCCGACCGGTCGCGACCAGAATTGGGGCGACGCTCTGCTGCAGATAGTGACGGGTCGCCAGCACGAGGTCGCGGACCGGGGCGTCCTTGGGCAGGCCCAGCATCATCGCCACCCGCCGGTAGCTGGAAAGCCCGCCGGTGAAGACCGCGCGCGACCAGACATCGTCGCCGGGCCCGTAGCCCTTGATGTTCTCGAACAGAAGGGCCGGGCCGCCGCCCTGGCCGAAGGTCTTGCGCGCGATGGTGCCGAGCTCGCAGTCCCAGTCGACCTCGGCGCCGATCCGATGCAGCTCGCCCTCGATCTCCAGCGCCTCGATCCAGCCGCGCAGATCGCCGAAGACGCGCGGGGTCAGCTGGTTGGACATCCCAGACGGTTGGTCGTTCATATCACGCTCCTTCACGCTCCTGCGGCGGGTCGTCGAGGCCGAGCTCCGCCCAGCGGGCGCGGGCTGCCCGCTGGTCTTCG
Source organism: Alphaproteobacteria bacterium (assembly GCA_963422565.1). Classification (GTDB taxonomy): domain Bacteria; phylum Pseudomonadota; class Alphaproteobacteria; order MPNO01; family MPNO01. The sequence goes on from OY730228.1 coordinate 1,026,195, forward strand.
GCGGACGGCTCGACAGTCGGCGGGTAGCGCCGCCCGCCACGATCCGCCGGGTAGTCGAGATTGATCGTCGCGTCGATCAGCACGCGGTGCCATTTGCCGGTGCCGAACAGATGCACATCGGCGTCGCGGCGGCGAACCGACGGGTCGAGCCCGGCCCCCCAGGTCGCCGGGTAGATGGTGATGTCGCCCTCGCCGGCATTGACCCGCCAGGCGAGCGCCCAGTCGACGGCGGCGTAGTCGTGGATGTCGATGTCCTCGTCGACGACGATGACATGCTTGTAGCGGACATGGGAGGAGGAATCCCCCCAGAGCGCCGCCGCCGCCTGCTTGGCCTGACCGCGATAGGTCTGGCGCATCTGCACCAGCAGGTTCACCCCGGCATGGATGGGCATCCCGAACACGTCGGTAATGCCGGGCACGCCCGCCCGGTCGAGCGCGTTCCAGGCGACGGCCGAACGCTGGATCGAGCTCATCACCGGGTTCTCGGCATAGCTGTAGGGGAGCGCCCCTTCGAGCGTGCCGCGGAAGATCGGGTCGTCGCGATGGGTGACGGCGGTGACCCGCGTCGTGTGCTTGGGCGACCGGTCGGGGGCGTAGTAGCCGGTGAACTCGGCGTAGGGACCCTCCTCGGCGAAGGTCGCGGGATCGGCCGAGATCCAGCCCTCGATGACGATCTCGGCCGCCGCCGGCACCATCAGCGGCACCGTCTCGCAGCGCACCAGCTCGACCGGCGCACCGCGGATCGCGCCCATCACATCGTATTCGGAGATCTGGCGCGGCACCGGGGCGCCGGCGGTGAAGCCCAGCGACGGCTCCCAGCCGATCACATAGGCGACCGGCATCTCCTCGCCGCGCGCGGCGTATTTGGAGAAATGGCCGCCCCAATGCTGGGCACGCCACATCAGCACGGCGATTCGGTCGGGGGCGACCACCATGCCGCGGTAGACCCCGACATTGTGGAGACCGGTGTCCGGGTCGCGCGTCACGCAGCCGGCATAGGTGAGGATGTAGCGCCCGCCGTCGAGACGGTTCCATCTGGGCACCGGAAAGCGCAGCAGGTCGATGTCGTCCCCGGTGAGCACGTTCTCCTTGACGGGCCCGCCCGCGACTTCGACCGGGGACACCCGTCGGGTGAAGATGGTGCGGCAGATCCGCACCAGCTCGCGCGGCGGGGTGTCCTGCGGGAGGCCGAACATCATCGCGAGCCGCGAATAGCTGCCCTGACCGCCGACGAAGAGCCGGCGGCAGAGCGCGCCCGCGCCGTTATAGTCCTTGATGTTGGAGAACAGCAGCGCCGGCCCGTCGCCCTTGCCCTGAGCCATGCGATAGATAGTGCCAAGCTCGACGTTCCAGTCGACCTCGGCGGTTATCTCGCGCAGCTCGCCGGCCGCCCGCAGCGCATCTAGCCAGCCCCTGAGATCGCCGTGGGCGACCGGGCGGCGGCCGCGCGCGATGTCCGAATTTGCGTCCAACCGCCGTCCCCGGGGCCGTCCATGGAATCGGGCGCATCATAGTCGGTGCCGCCGCCGCGTCCAGGATCGCGGCGGCGGGGCGACGTCATGAGTCAGCGCCCATGCTTCCCGGTTCGCCGCCGGACCATCGATCGGCTCAGCGCATCACCAGCCCACCGTCGACATAGAGCGTCTGGCCGGTCATGAACCGGCTCCAGTCCGAGGCCAGGAAGAGGACCGGGCCGCAGACGTCGGCGGGGACGGCGACCCGTCCGAGCGGCGCCTCGGCGGCGAGTCTCTCCAGGACATCCTCCCGCGTCTCGCGGCTCGAGTCGGTCGGGTAGACGAGGCCCGGCGCGACGCAGTTGACGCGCACCCCGAACGGGCCGAGCTCGACCGCAAGGTTGCGGCTGTAGGCGATCAGCGCCGCCTTGGCGGTGGTGTATTCGTGATAGGGGACCGACGGCCGCTCGATCAGATCGGTGACGATGTTGACGATGCTCCCCCCGGCGCGCCGCTTGAGCTCGGGGAGCACCGCGCTGCAGACGTTATGGGCGGAGCGCAGGGTCCCTTCCATCTGCGCCGCATAGTCCTCCCAGCCGAGGTCCCAGAACAGCCGCCGCCGGTGGGCGTCGAACGGGTAGGGCCGAAAGGCGTTGTTGACGACTGCATCGATCCGCCCGGCCTCCGCGACCGCGCGCGCGACGAGCCGCCCGGTCTCGGTCTCCGAGGTCACGTCGGCGCGGACCGCGAAGGCATCCCCGCCGAGCGCCCGGCAGTCGGCGACCACCCCCTCGGCCGCCCGCGCGCTCCGCAGATAGTTCACGATCACCGTCGCGCCTTCTTCGGCGAAGGCGCGGGCGAGGGCGGCGCCGATCCCTCGACTCGCCCCGGTCACCAGGGCAACTCGGCCGCTAAAGTCCATCGCCGAGCGCGGCACGGTCACGGCGCATGGGGGGCGAGCCCATCGGCGGCGTCCTCCGCCGACCGGTCGATGTCGACGAAGGACACCAGGTCCAGCAGGCTCGGCCGGCCGTCATGATGCCAGCCTGCCTCGGGTGCCGTCATCCGGCCGAGCGCGCAGAGCCGGTTGACTCCGGCAGCACCGAGGATTTCGGCGAGCCGGAACAGCTCTTCCGGTGCGGCAGCGATCCCGACAGTCTGCAATGCCGCCCGCGCAGCCGCGAGCGCCGGCACGATCCCCTCCAGCCGGTCGACCGGCATCACGCGTACCGTCCGGTTCGCGCCAGCCGGCATCAGCATCGGCGTGTCCTCGTCATAGACGACGCTCCAGCGCCCGTCCCCGTCCCGGATGACTTGGGTCTCGCCGCCGGCGGCTGCGCGGACCGCCTGGCTCTGCACCCATCGCGCGGTGGCCGCCTCCTCGGAGACCGAGAGCGCCCGACGCGGGAAGCGCCGCTCGAGCCGCGCCAGGGCGCCGGCGAGATAGAGGGCGAAGTCCCTGGGCGACACCGCGCCGCCGCGCTCGACGACTACGGCCTGCGGCGAGTAGCAGCCCTGCTGGTCGTAGCGCGCGACATCGCGCGCGCAGGCTCGCGCCGCCGCCGCCGCCCTCCGCGCGTCCAGCGCCGCGCGCCCGACCATGGCGAAGCTGATCTTGTGGCCGAAGGACAGAAAGCGCGCCGAGACCGGGACCCGGGCGCGGATTTCAGCGAGAGTCGCGTCGCTGCCATAGGCGAGGACGGCGTCGGCCTGCGCCAACACCGCGCGTTCCGGCCCCTCCTCGCCGCCGCGCCACCAGAGGACGGCGATGCAGGCGGCGATCTCCGGGTCGATCTCGGCGAGCGCCTCGGCGAACCAGCCGGCGAGCAGCGGCTCGGCGCTCGCCGCCTTGCCGATCGAGGCCGACTTGACCAGCAGCGCCGAGACCAGGCTCCACAACGGCAGCCCGGGAACGTTGCCGGCCCAGATATGGGCGCAGAGATCGGGGCCGAAGGCCCTGGAGAACCCGCCGGCGGGCGTCGGCTGGAAAGAGTCGAGGATCGCCGGGTTGGCGAAGTCCCCGGCAAGGAACCGGCGGAGCTGCGGCGCCCGGTAGGTCTCCAGGCTCGCGGTCAGGCCGAGCCGGACGGTCTCCGGGTCGAAACCGGTGACGGCGGGAAGCAGATCCTCCGCCTTGCGACGCAGCGGGTGGCCGCGGTCGAGCAGCCGGGCGGCCGCACCGTCGATCGCCGCGACGACGGCCTCGACAGGTAGGGCGGCGAGACGGCGCCGCCGCGCATCCTTGAGCCGCCGGGCGAGGCCTTCGATCTGGGCTGGGTCCAGTGCCGGGGCCGCGACCTCGATCCGCCGGCCGGGGCCGCCGAAGGCGAGCGTCGTCCGCGCGGCCCCGGCCTCCGCCGGCGCCGGCAGGAAGCCCGCCCGCTCCGCGGCCACCGGTCAGCCCCGCGCGGCTCTCAGGAAGTCGGCCACCGCCATCGAGCAGCCCTTCGCCTGAGCGTCTCTGGCCCGGCCGAGCAGGCGGAAACCGCCGCCCTCCAGCGCGACCCCGACATCCTCGGTCATGATCGTGGTCGCCGAGTTGAAGTTGGCGAGGTCGCAATGGACGAGGATACCGGGCTCGCCGCAGGGCAGCGTCCGCCCCGAGAGCGGGTCGGCGACCCGGCTGCGGATCCAGTGCGGGCCGGACTTGGGCGGGGCGGGCTCGTCATAGCCCCAGTCGTAGAACTGGCTGCTGAGCTCGGTCATCCCGTACATGTTGACGCAATCCCCGCACGCGACGCCGAGCAGCCCGGCCATCCGGCCGTAGAAATCCACGTCGTCGAGCTCCTGCGATCGCCCCTTGAAGCCGCCCGTGTCGAGGACCCGGCTGCCCGGAGGCAAAGCGAAGAACCGGCCGTCGCGCTCCATCTGGTCGAACAGATGGACGAAGCCGTAGCTCGCCCCGAGCAGGGCATAGGGTTCGCCGGTCCGTTCGGCCTCGGCGAGGTTCTCGTAGAGCAGCGCCGAGTCCAGCCCCTTCTCGTGCAGCAGATAGCGGCTCCCGCCGGCGCCGAACCCGCGCACCGCCAAGGCCAGATAATGCGCCAGCGACGAGTTGGGCATCTCGTCCTCGGTCGGGAACAGGACCCCCATGCGGATGCGCGCCCGGTCGGGCATGAAGCGCCGCGCGAACTCGAGCGCCATCGAGCGGTCGTAGACGGCGAGCGTCGGGTGGTAGCATCTGCCGCGCGCACCGTCATGGCTGGTGCCGCTGGTCATGAACACCCGTTCGGCGCTCTCCGGCGGGGCGCAGCTCAGCGTCAGCGACTTGAAGGCGGTGATCGGAATCGGCGGGATGTCCCGCCAGCTCCCGACCGAGCGCAAGGACCGGCCGGTGTCGAGGCAGAACCGCCGGAAGCAGGCGATGTTCTCGAACTGATAGGCGAAGAGCCGGAGCGCCAGCGCGTCGAACGCCTGCTCGGATGGCGCCTCCCCGGCCATGAAGGCGAGGACATCGGCGATGATGGCGTCTTCGGTCATGGTCGGGCGACCATAGCATCGCCGTCGCCCGAGCGGCCAGAGAAATGGGCGACGCCGCTCCCCGCGAAGGGCACGGCTCTCGCTCCGGCTTGTTTTTTCGGGCGATGCGCCAGAATCGAATCATATCCGCATCGGCGGGAAAGCGGTCGAGACGGCGGATGCCGATACGCGACCGGCCCCTACTCTACACGATCACCGGATCGGCCGCCGGCGTAGTCGCCATGATCGCCGCGGCGCGCGCGGTTGACGCCCGAGGGCGCCGCGGCGATCATGGCGACCGCTACGGAGACCGGCCCGCCAGGAGGTCCGATGACCGGCAGGGGAATCGGTGCGAGCGTGCTCCGCAAGGAGGACGGGCGTTTCATGACCGGGCGCGGCAGCTTCGTCGCCGACATCGCCCTGCCCGGCACGCTCGACATCGCCTTCGTGCGCAGCAGTTCGGCGCATGCCCGTATCTCGCGCGTCGTCAAGCCGACCGGCGCGGAGGACCGGGTCCTCGCCGCCGCAGATCTCGCGGGGCTGCTGCCGATGCGGGCGCCATCCAAACTCCCCGGATACAAGCCCTCCGACTACCCCGCGCTCGCCATCGGCAAGGTGCGCTTCGTCGGCGAGCCGGTGGCCGCGTGCCTCGGCGCTAGCCGCGCCGAGGCCGAGGACCTCGCCCAGGCGGTCGAAATCGTCTACCAGGAGCTGCCGCCTGTGGTCGACATGCTCGATGCGCGAGCGCCCGGAGCGCCGTTGGTCCACGAGTCCTGGGGCGACAACATCGTGCTCGAGACCGCCGTCGACGGAGACCTCGAGGCGGTTCGGGCGCAAGCGGCGCACAGCGTCAGCCGCGAGGTGCGGATGAGCCGCCAGGCGATGGTGCCCATGGAGATGCGCGCCGTGCTCGCCCGCTGGGACCACCGGACGGATCAGCTCCTGGTCTACAGCTCGACCCAGGTCCCGCATCTGATCCGCGCCGGAATCGCCCGGTTCCTCGAGCTCGAGCAGCGCCGGGTCCGGGTGATCGCGCCCGATGTCGGCGGCGGTTTCGGCCTCAAATGCTACGTCCAGCCGGAGGAGCTGGTGGCCTGCTGGTGCGCGATCCATCTGGGACGCCCGGCGCGTTGGATCCAGGACCGACGCGAGCATCTGGTCGCCGACGCGAACTGCCGCGAGCATCACTACCGGATCACCGCCCATGCCGACGCGGCGGGCCGGATACTCGGGGTCGAAGGCGAGATCACGGTCGATGCCGGCGCCTATTCGATCTACCCCTTCACCAACTGTCTCGAGGCGGCGATGGCGGGCGGCAACCTGCTCGGCCCCTACGCGATCGAGGCCTATCGCGTGAAGACCTGGACAGTGGCGACCAACAAGCCGCCGCTGGTGCCCTATCGCGGCGTCGCCCGGCCCGGGGTGGCGTTCGCCATGGAGACGCTGATCGACGCGGTGGCGCGCGAGGTCGGGCGCGAGCCGCACGAGGTGCGGATCGACAACATGGTGCCGCCCTCGGCGATGCCCTACACCAACGCCGCCCGCAAGGTCTTCGACTCGGGCGACTATCCCGAAGCGGTCGCCCGCGCCGCGCAGATGATCGACGTCGCCGCGGTGCGCAGACGCCAGCGCGCGGGCGAGCCCGACGGGCGGCTGATCGGGGTCGGGTTCGGCAGCTATACCGAGCAGACCGCGCACGGCACCTCGGTGTTCTCGTCCTGGGGCGTGCAGATGGTGCCGGGCTACGAGCAGGCCGGGGCCAAGCTGACCCCGGACGGCGGGCTCGAGATCAGGGTCGGGGTGCAGTCGCATGGCCAGGGGATGGAGACCACCCTCGCCCAGGTCGCCTGCGAGGTACTGGGGATCGACCCGGACAGGATCGCTGTCATCCACGGCGATACCGGGCTCACCCCCTATTCGACCGGCACCTACGCGTCGCGCTCGATCGTGATGGCGGGAGGCGCGGCCGCGCGCGCCTGCCGGGCGCTCGCCGAGCGGATGGCGCGGATCGGGGCGCATCTCATGCAGTGCGAGACCGACGATGTGCGCGTCGGGGACGGCGTCGTCGCGGGGCCGGCCGGCATGGTGCCGTTCTCCGAGATCGGCCGGGTCTGGTACATGAACCCGGAGGAGTTGCCCGACGATGTCGATATGGGCGGCGTCGAGGCGGTGATCGGCTACCGGCCCGATCCCGACCACGGGACCTTCTCCTATGCCACCCATGCGGCGGTCATCCGCCTCGACCCCGAGACCGGGGCGGTCGAGGTGCTCGATTATACGGTCGTCGAGGATTGCGGGACCATGGTCAACCCGATGGTGGTCGGCGGCCAGTGCCAGGGCGGCGCGGCGCAGGGGATCGGCACGGCGCTGTTCGAGGAGTCGCCGTTCGACGCCGCCGGACAGCCGCTCGCCTCCACCTTCGCCGACTATCACCTGCCCGGCGCCTCGGAGGTCCCGGCCATCCGGATCGAGCATATGATCACCCCCTCGCCCCATACCGAGTTCGGCATCAAGGGCGTCGGCGAGGGCGGGACCATCCCGACCCCGGCGGTGATCGGCAACGCGGTCAACGATGCGCTCCGGCCGCTCGGGGCCGAGGTGGCCGAGACGCCGATCACCCCACGGCGGGTCCTCGCGGCGATCGCCGCGGCCCGTGGAGAGGCGGCATGAAACCGGCCGAATTCGACCATGCCCGCGCCGGCGGCGTCGGCGACGCCCTCGCCAGACTCGCCTCGGCGGAGGGGTTCGCGAAGCCGCTCGCCGGCGGAATGTCGCTCGGGCCGATGATGAATCTCCGCCTCGCCCAGCCCGACCTGGTCGTCGAGATCCGCGGGATCGCGGCGCTGCGCCGGGTCGAGGACCGCGGGAGCCATCTCCTGGTTGGGGCCGGCGTCACCCATTCGGCGATCGAGGACGGCGAGATTCCCGACGTCACCAATGGCATGATGGCCTTCGTCGCCGGCGGGATCGCCTACCGAGCGGTGCGCAACCGGGGCACCATCGGCGGCAGCATCGCCCATGCCGACCCCGCCGCGGACTGGCCGACGGCGCTCTTGAGCCTCGGTGCCGAGGTCGCCATCGCGGGGCCGGGCGGCGAGCGGACGACGCCCCTCGCCGACTTCCAACGCGGCGCCTTCACCGTCGCCCTGGCGGCGGACGAGATCGTGACCGGGCTCTCCATCCCCAAGCTCTCCGCCGCCGCGCGCTGGGGTTACTACAAGATCTGCCGTAAGCCCGGCGAGTTCGCCGACTCGATCGGGGCGGTCGTCCTCGACCCCGACCGCGTCCTTTGCCGGGTTGTGCTGGGGGCGACCGACGGCGCGCCGCTCCAGGTGCCGGCACTCGCCGGGCGCGTCCTCGCGGCGGGGGCGGGCGGCGTCTCGATCGCCGAGGCCCGGCGGGTGCTCGCCGATCAGGGAGCCTCGTTCGACGAATACAAGACCCAGATCCACGCCGTGGCGCTCAGCCGCGCCATCGAGGGAGCCTTCGCGCGATGACCAAGGTCAGCCTCACCGTCAACGGCGAGCCGGTGCGGGCGGAGGTAGAGCCAAGGACCAGCCTTGCCGACTTCCTCCGCGAGCGCCTGCGCCTGACGGGGACCCATCTCGGCTGCGAGCACGGGGTCTGCGGAGCCTGCACGCTGTCGATCGACGGCGTGCCGATGCGGTCCTGCATCGTCTACGCGGTGAGCTGCGAGGGGGCCGAAGTCACCACCATCGAGGGGTTCGACGACGACGCGGTCATGGCGTCGCTGCGCGAGGCCTTCACCGAAAACCACGGGCTGCAATGCGGCTACTGCACGCCCGGGATGCTGGTCACCGCGCGCGATATCGTCACCCGGCTGCCCGACGCCGACGAGAGACGGGTGCGGCTGGAGCTCGCGGGGAACCTCTGCCGCTGCACCGGCTATGTCGGCATCGTCCGCGCCATCCTCGCGGTGCTCGATCGGCGGCGGGCAGGCGGATGATCCGAACCGGCCCGGCGGACACCGGGGGGATCGTGGAGGCGGCGGGCTCGACGGCCCGGCCGCGGCGCGCCGCCGCCCTGCCCGGACGGCCGATCTCCGACCCGTCGGAATGGCGCGGCGCCGAGCTGGCCGCGCGGGACGGCTGGTTCCTGCATTTCGACGACGGCGAGATCCGGGACCTCCTGGACATGTGCCGTTCGGTACGGGCGGTCGTGGGCGCGGATCCCCGGGGGCTCATCGATCTGCCGCCCGGCGCCTTCGATCTCGGTAGGTTCGCGGACAAGCTCGGCCATATCCGCGCCGAGCTCAAGGACGGCGCCGGCGTCGTCATGCTGCGCGGCCTGCCGCTCGGCGATATGGAGGCCATCGACGCCGCCATCGCCTACTGGGCGATCGGGCGGCGGCTCGGCAAGCCGGTCTCGAACAATCCCGAGGGCGATCTGCTCGGGCATGTCACGGATCTGGACAAGGACTATCGCGATGCGAACGTGCGCGGATACCAGACGCGCGCGACGATGGACTATCACTGCGACCAATGCGCCATCGTCGGGCTGCTATGCCTGCGGACGGCCAAGTCCGGCGGCAGGTCGAAGCTCGCGAGTTCGGCCGCGATCTATAACGCGCTCCTGGCGCGCCGGCCCGATCTGGTAGCGGTGCTGACGGAGCCCCTCTGCTGGTCGAAGCATGGCGAGGTCGATCCGGGCGCGCCGGGCTATTACGAGAGCCCGGTGTTCAACTTCCTGGACGGCTATCTCTGCACCTCGTTCGGACCGGCGCATATCCGGAAGGGGCATGCTCTGCCCGAGGCGCCGGACATGACCGACGCGCAACGCGAGGCCATAGCCGTCGCGGAAGACCTGGCCGAGGAGTTCCGCCACGAGCTGGATTTCGAGGTCGGCGACATTCAGTTCGCCAACAACTTCGTCATACTCCACACCCGCGCCGCGTTCGAGGACTGGCCGGAGAAGGAGCGGAAGCGGCTGTTGTGGCGCCTCTGGCTGGTCGACGACGATCTGCGGCCGCCCACCCCCTACGCGCTCCAGTGGCGCCGAGGCGTCAGCCTTTCGCGCACGGCTCAGCGCATCCGGTTGTCCTGACGGCGCGGCCCGCCCCCTCCCCCCGAGGGAAGGGGAAGAGGGAGGGATCGTGGTGCGGCCGGTCGTGGTGCCCGAAACGGGAACTGCCAGGTCCCTGAGATGCGGGCGGCGCGGCCGTCTCCTTTCGTCTATATTCGACCCGTATGGCGACCGTTCTCGGCTACACCGTCGGCGGCGACAATCGGAAGAGGGACGGGATGACCGAACGCTATGCCGCCGCCGCGCTCGAAGGATTCGCCGCCGACGCGTTCGTGGCCCTCGGGATGCCGGGGGCCGACGCCGCCAAGGCGGGCCGGCTGATGGTCGCCGCCGATCTGGCGGGGTTCGACGGGCACGGGATATTCCGGCTCCCCGGCTATGTCGCGCGCATCCGCGCTGGCGGGCTCAACCTCGCCCCCGACATCTCCGTCGTCGCGCGCTCGGCGGCGACCGCGCTGATCGACGGCGACGACGGGCTGGGCCATCTGGTGGTCTCCCATGCGGCGGAGATCGCGATCGCCAACGCCGAGACATACGGGATCGGTTGGGTCGGAACCCGCAACTCCAACCATGCCGGAGCGGCGTCGGTCTATGCCTCGATGCCGGCCGAGCGCGGCTTCGTCGGGCTCTACGGGGCGGTCGGTTCGGGCAACCATCTGCCGCCCTGGGGCGGGCGCGACCCCAGACTCTCGACCAACCCGATCGCGATCGCAATCCCGTCCGCGGAGGGGCCGCCAGTGGTGCTGGACTTCGCAACCACCGTCGCCTCGATGGGCAAGATCAAGACCACCGCGCAGCGCGGCGAGGCCATGCCCGAGGGCTGGATGATCGACCGGGAAGGGCGGCCGCTCACCGACCCCGACCGCGCCCATGAGGGGCTGCTTCTGCCGATCGGCGGCCATAAGGGCTACGCGCTGGGTCTGGCGATCGGGCTCCTCGCCGGCAGCCTGAACGGGGCCGCGATGGGCTGTGCGGTGGTCGACATGAACGCCCGGCCGGGCGAGACGACCAACACCGGCCAGTTCATCTGCGCCCTCGATCCGGCGCCGTTCGGCGATCCGGCGGAGTTCGCCGCCCGGGTCGCCGGCGTTTCCCGCGAGATGCGGGGCGCGGCGCCGATGCCCGGCTTCGACGCGGTGCGGGTGCCGGGGGACGGGCGCGCGCGACGGATCGCCGAACGCCGCGCGCAAGGCGTGCCGCTGCCCGCGGGACTGCGCGCCGACCTCGATCGGCTGGCGGGCGAACTCGACCTCGCCCCGGTCGGGGCGAGGTTCCTCTCCAGCACGACGGAGTGAATGATGACGGACCGACCCTTCTCGCTCGACGGCAAGACCGTCGTCATTACCGGGGCCGGGCGCGGGCTCGGCCAGACCTACGCCCTGGCCTGCGCGCGGCAGGGCGCCGCGGTGGTCGCTGCCGACGTGATCGCCTGCGAGGAGACCGTCGCGCGAATCGCGGCCGCCGGCGGCGCGGCCATCGCGGTCGGGCTCGATGTCCGCGACGAGGCCTCGGCGGCGGCGCTGGCCGAACGCGCGCTGGCCGCCTTCGGGTCGATCGACGGGCTGGTCAACAACGCGGCTCTCTGGGGGGCGCTGACCGGGGGCCGCTTCGAGACGATCGACGGCGGCGAGTGGGACGACGCCATGGCCGTCAACGTCAAGGGTATCTGGCATTGCTGCAAGGCGGCGGTCCCGGCGATGCGCGCTGCCGGCGGCGGTTCGATCGTCAATATCGCATCTCTGGCGGCGACCTACGGCATGCCCTATGCGCTCCACTACACAACATCGAAGGCCGCGGTGATCGGCCTCACCCGCGGCCTCGCTCGAGAGATCGGCCGCGATGCGATCCGCGTCAACGCGGTCGCACCGAGCGCAGTGGAGACCGAGGGCACCCGCGAGTTCTTCGGCGCCAGGCACGAATCGGCGCTCGACGTCATCCGGTCGGGCCAGACGCTGCAGAGGAGCCTAGCGCCCGATGACGTCGTCGGCACGGTGCTGTGGCTGCTGTCTGATGCCAGCGCGTTCGTCACCGGCCAGACCGTCGCGGTCGACGGCGGGACGGTGTTCTCCTGAACGCGGTCTCCCGGTCGAACTGGCGGCCCGCGCCGCCGGTCAGTCGAGGCGTTAGGCCACGTCGAGGGCGCGGTCGTCGAAATCGTAGCGCCGCCCGCAGAATTCGCAGGTGATCGTCACGACATCGTCGACCCGGAGGGTGTCGATCTCGCGGCGGGGAACGACCGAAGCATCGCCGCGATCCGGTCGGTCGAGCAGCGGCAGCCGTGCAGCAGGCGGTGCGGCGCGAAGAAGCGGACCCCGTCCTCGTGGAACAGCCGAAACAGGAGGTCGTACGGATGAAGCGCGTCGTCGACTAGCTTGGCCAGCGCGCAGGAGCCCATCAGGATCAGGGCGCGGCGCCATCGGTCCTCGGCGTCTTCGTCCGGCCCTTCCTCCGAGGTCCGAGAGGCGCTGCATCATCAACCCGCCGCCTTCGGGCGCCATGGCGAGCTTGAACACGGCCTGGCTCTGATCGGACCGGCAGAAATGACCCTGGGCGCATTCGGCGAGCGACGGTCCCTCGAGCCCGGCGATTCCCTGATAGCGCTCGCGGCCCGCGCCCTGGTCGACGGTGAAGGCGAGATGGCCCGCGCCGATCAGGTTGGGCACCGGGGCGGCGCGCCAATCGCTCCAGCCGGCGCTCCGGGCGAGCGCCTCGGCGTCGTACTGGGCGAAACCGCGAATCCCCCCTGCCGAGGTCGCATCGGCGACAAGCACGCCGACGGCACCGTCGCCCTTGATCTGCGCCGTGAGCAGGCCCTCGATCTTGAGCGACGAGAGAGACCAGAGCCGCCAGAACCGTGAGCTCTCCGAGCAGCGTGGCGACGGGGAGCGGATAGCCACGGTGCGAGACCATGCGATCGACCGTCGTGCCGAGCCGCACCAACCTGCCGCGGGCGGCCTGAGTCTCGATCTGGAACGGCAGGACCATGTCCTGGCGCATCGGCGCGTCCGTCACTCCAGGCAATCGAGGAGGATGGCCTTCTGCGTGTGCAGGCGGTTCTCGGCCTCGTCCCAGACCGCCGATTGCAGCCCGTCAATCACCGAATCCGTGACCTCCCGGCCACGATGGGCGGGCAGGCAATGCATGAAGATCGCCCCGGCGCGCGCGCGCGCCATCGCTCGGTCGTCGACTCGGTAGGGCTCGAGCATACGGGCGCGGCGCGCGTCGCCCTCGTTTCCCATCGACAGCCAGGTGTCGGTGACCACGCAGTCGGCGCCGTCGAGGGCCTCGGCCGGCTCGCCGGTGATCCGGATTCGGGCGCCCAGCCCGCGCGCCCGATCGACCCGCGCCTGCGGGGGCGCCAGCCCCACCGGGCAGGCGAGTCTGAGCTCGAAGCCGAACAGCGCGGCGGCGTCGATCCAGGTGCAGGCCATGTTGTTGCCGTCGCCGCTCCAGGCGACCGTCCGCTCGCCGATCGGACCCAGCCGCTCCTCGACAGTCAGCATGTCGGCCATGAGCTGGCAGGGGTGGGACCGGCCGGTCAGCCCGTTGATGACCGGCACGCCGGCGGCACGCGCGAAGGCATCGACCCGATCGGCGTCGATCGCCCGGATCATCACCGCATCGACATAGCGCGACATCACCCGGGCGGTGTCCTCGACGGTCTCGCCGCGCCCGATCTGCATGTCGCTCTGGTTGAGAGTGAGCACATCGCCCCCGAGGCTCCGCATCGCGACCTCGAAGGAAATCCGGGTGCGGGTCGAGGGCTTCTCGAAAATCATCGCCAGCGTCCGGGCGGCGAGCGGCGCGAAAGCGTTCGAGCCCGACTTGAGCGCGGCAGCCCGGTCGATCATGCGCCGCAGCCCGGCCGGGCTGCGGTCGTACAGGTCGAGGAAATGGCGCGGCCCCGTCACGCGGCGAGCTCCCGGCAGCAGGAGTCGACGACGGCGAGCGCCTCGTCGATATGCGCGTCGGTGGCGATCAAGGGCGGCAGCAGGCGGACCACGTTGTCGGCGGCCGGCACCGTCAGCAACCCGTTCTCGAACAGACATCGGATCAGCGCGGCGTTGGGGACGGCGCACTTGACGCCCCACATGAACCCGGCGCCTCGCACCTCCTCGACGACGCCCGGCGCGGCGGCGGCGATGGTGTCGAGTTTCCGCCCCATCCTGGCGCCGCGTTCCCGGACCCCGGCGAGAAAACCGTCCTCGAGGAGAATGTCGAGCACCGCGTTGGCAGCCGCGGACGCGAGGGGGTTGCCGCCGAACGTGCTGCCATGCGTGCCTGCGGTCATGCCGGACGCGGCCTTCTCGGTCGCGAGGCAGGCGCCGATGGGAAAGCCGCCACCGAGCCCCTTGGCGAGCGCCATGATGTCGGGCGGGGCGTCCACCGCATGATGCGCGAACAGATGGCCGGTCCGGCCCATGCCGCACTGCACTTCGTCATAGATCAGCAGCAGGCCGAACTCGTCGCAGACCTCGCGCAGCCCGATCAGGAAAGGCGGATCGGCCAGGCGAATTCCGCTCTCGCCCTGGATCGGCTCGACCAGAACGGCGGCGGTCTCGCCGGTGACCGCCGCCCGCACGGCGTCAAGATCGCCGTAGGGCAGGCGGTCGAACCCGTCGAGGAGCGGCGCGAAGCCCCGCCGATGGGCATCGCTGGCCCCGGCGGAGATGGTCGCGAGCGTCCGGCCGTGAAAGCCGCCGTCGAAGACGATGAACCGGGTCTGCGCGGGCGCGCCCGCCTCGAAATGATATCTGCGCGCGGTCTTCAGGCTGGCCTCGACCGCCTCGGCGCCCGAATTGCAGAAGAACGCCGTGTCGGCGAAGCTCGATGCCGTCAGCCGCTCGCGAGCCGAGCCTGCTCGGGGATCCGGTAGAGGTTCGAGACATGCCACAATCGGGCCGCCTGGGCGTTCAAGGCCTCGACCAGACGGGGATGGCAATGCCCCGCGACCGAGACCGCGATCCCGGATCCGAAATCGAGGAAGCGCCGTCCGTCGTCCGCGTAGAGCCAGGGTCCTTCGCCGCGCTCGAAGGCGATGTCGAAGCGCGCGTAGTTCGGCATCAGGGCGGGTATCATGGTGTTTCCTCGATCGAAAGCGGGCGTCCCCGCCGCAGGGCGGGAATATAGGCCGCCCGTCCCACGGCGTTCAACGCGGCATTCGGTCCGGGGTCGGCGCCTCGGACGCGCTCGGCTGCCGCGAGACCGGCGGAACGAAGATCTCGGCGTCGGCGTCGGAGACCAGATGCACCGACCGCGTGGGAAAGGCGAACGCGCTGCCGGCGCCTTCGACGATCTCCTTGATGCGGCAGGCGAGGCGTTCCTTTTCCGCCAGCCATTCGCCCCAGCCGACGGTCTTGGTGAAGCAGTAGACCATGATGTCGATCGAGGAGGGCGAGAACCCGTCGACCCGGACGAAGCGCGGCGCTTCCGGCGGTTGCGCGAAAGCCTTGTCGGCGGCGAGAACATCGTCGATCTCCCGGCAGATCCGGGCGAGCTGGTCGACCGTCGTTCGGTATTCCACACCGACCGTCCAGAAGATGCGCCGATGGGTCATCCGCGAAAAATTCACCAGGGCTTCGTCGGAGAGCTTTGCGTTGGGGACATAGACCGGCGCCGCGTCGAATTTACGGATGCGGGTGGACCGGAAGCCGATCGCCTCGACCGTGCCCTCGGCGACGCCCGCGACCATGACCCAGTCGCCCCGGGCGAAGCGCCGTTCGCCGATGATCAGCAGCCCGGCGATCAGGTTGCGGAACAGATCCTGGGCGCCGAGCGCGACCGCGACCCCGATCAGGCCCAGCCCGGCCAGGATCGGTACCACCCGGATGCCCCAGATCTCCAGGACCGTCACCGCGCCGAGGAAGACGCAGGCGATCTTGAGCCCGCGGACCAGCCAGTGCAGAGCCGCTTCCGGCAACAGGGCCGCGGTCCCCGACATCAGGACGGGAATCGGATCGATCAGCCGGTAGGCCGCCCAGAACAGGACGAAAACAGCCAGCGAGCGGACCAGATCGTCAGCGAGCGCCTGCGCGCGGTCCTGCAGCGGCAGGGCCTCGACCGCAAGGAACAGGCCGATCGTGACCGGGACCAGGCGAAGCGGCCTGATCAGCGCGGCGACAGCGGCATCGTCGACCGCCGTTCCGGCACGCTCCGCCCGGCGGCGGAGCGTGCCGCCCACGAGACGGGCGAACCGACCGCGGACGAGCAGCGACAGGACCAGGAGCCCGAACGCGACCGCGACGGGACCGAACTCGGCGCCAAATATCCCGGTCTCCCAGAGCGCGGCGGCCTGCGCGGCGGCGATACCCAGCCTGCCCGTCGTCTCTTCCATCCCGGTGCCTTCCTGCATGGCGGGCCGGTCGCAATGCCCGCACGCATCCGGCGCGCGCCCCGCGATTCCGATGCCGCCAGGGTAGCCGGTGTCACGTCACGCGAGAACGCGCCCGCCAACGCCGGTCGACCACGGGAATTTCGATCGACCCGCCAAGACCGTCGAACGCCTCGGATTCTCCGGACGCGACCGCACAACCCGCGGGGCGCCGCCCGTCGACCGGGTCGAACGGACGGGTCTTCCGGTCGCAACGCCGAAGCTTCGCCGGTTCTCCGAAGGGCGAATGCGCGATTGCGTCAACCCGTGGCTTCCGGCGGAGATTCTATCCCTATACCCGGTATCGACTGGGGTGTGTGAATAATCAACAGCTTCCCGATCCGTTCCTCTGTTTCCTCATTTCCCCTCCGTGAATCACGCCATTCATCAACGGCATTTACTATATCCTCACAAAACACGTCGACCTGCAATTGTAGCACGTTATCGATCTTATTGTTGTGAACATACAATCCCGGAACCGGTTTTGTAAAGTGGAAAGAATCCAAGGAATTCCTTGCTTTTTTGTCGTCTATGTTGGCATGTCCTTCATGCAAATAGCTGCACCGCAATGCGTAGCAGTCCTCACCAGATAGAAACACACGTTCTTCTTGGTTCGTTCCTACCCGAGGAGTGTATTCGGGCTGTAGCCATTTCCTGAACCAATCGATATATCTCTTCTTCGAAGATTGTTCATGTGGATATTCGAGCTTTCCGCAAACGTCCGGCAATGTCAGAGCCATAACGAGCGCCCCATACCAATTTTTGTTCTTGAGAGACATTCTTATGGAATTGGTGAATCTCTTCATGTCCGTCATTTCGGCCGACCGGTCCATCACACCGACTCCAGGATTTTCTGAGCTCGACCCGAGACCGCCGAGCGGTTCGGCAATCGGCAGGTCCGACCGATCGGCAGCGGACCGTCGCCGCCGGAATACTCGGGTCCGGAATACTCGGGTAATGTGCCGTCTCGCCGATCGTGCAGGAGGGCCATCCCCGACGATCCTTCCACCCCCTCCGACGGTCCGTCATCGCTCTTCCGCACCCCGATGCCTGTCCGGCCGTCGTCCGGAATCCTACACCGACGACCGCGGGCCGTATCGAAAATCGGCCCGGCGCTTGGCGGGGCGCGCCGCCGGCGCTAGCTTGCGTCCGCGTCCGGGTGTGCGAAGCGCGTTCTTGCGGGGAGTGGGCGATGGCGAAGTTCGGGGTCGGTCAGGGCGTTCCGCGCTGGGAGGACCCTCGGCTCCTGCGGGGCGGGGGGCGCTACAGCGACGATCTCGACCTGCCGGGCCAGCTCTACGGCGCCGTCCTGCGTTCGCCCTATGCGCATGCCGAGATCCGCGCGGTCGCGATCGGTCCCGCCCGCGCCGCGCCCGGGGTGCGGGCGGTCTACACCCATGCCGACATCGCCCATCTCGGCAGTATCCCCTGCGTCGTACCGCGCAACCGGGCGGACGGCACGCCGATGTTCACCCCGCCCAACCGGCCGCTGCGCGAGGGCCGCGCCCGCATGGTCGGCGACCCGATCGCCTTCGTGGTCGCCGACAGCGCGAACGAGGCGCGCGACGCGGCAGAGCGGATCGCGGTCGATTACGTCCCGCGCGATGCGGTCACAGCGACCGCCGGCGCGCGGGCGCACGGCGCGGCCACGGTGTGGGACGAGGCGCCGGACAATGTCTGCTTCGTCTTCGACCAGGGCGACGCGGCGGCGGTCGAGCGCGCCTTCGCGGTCGCCGCCCATGTGACCCGGCTCGACTTCACGGTGAGCCGCGTCGCCGTCGCGCCGATGGAGCCGCGCGCCTGCGTCGCCGAGTACGATCCGTTCAGCGGGCGCTACACCCTCCACACGGGGACCCAGGGGCCGCACGGCGTGCGTCAGGCGACCGCCGGGCCGATTCTCTGTATCCCGGAGGGCGATCTCCGAGTCGTCAGCCGCGACATGGGCGGGGCGTTCGGCATGCGGAGCGGCCCCTATTGCGAGTATGTCCTGTGCCTGTTCGCCGCCCGCGCGCTCGGCCGCCCGGTGAAATGGACCGGCGAGCGCTCCGAATGCTTCATGACCGACGACCAGGCGCGCGACAACGTCTCGACCGCTGAGCTGGCCCTCGACGCGGACGGGCGCTTCCTCGGGCTCCGCGTGACCACGATCGCCGATCTCGGCGCCTATCTGACGATGCTGGGGCCGCATTCGTCGACCAATAATCTGGGGACGCTGGCCGGCCCCTATCGCACACCGGCGATCTACACCCACGTGACCGGGGTGTTCACCAACACGCCGTCCACGGGACCCTATCGGGGCGCCGGCCGGCCCGAGGCCGCCTACGCGATCGAGCGGGTCATAGACGCGGCGGCGGCGGAGACGGGCAGAGACCCGGCCGAGCTGCGGCGGCGCAACTATATCTCCGCGGATTCCTTCCCCTACACGACCGGCCTGGTGTTCACCTACGATTCGGGCACCTTCGAAGAGAACATGGACGCCGCCCTCGATCTGGTTAACTACCGGAGCTTCTCGGCCCGGCGAGCCGCCGCCGAAGCGCGCGGAAGGCTGGCCGGGATCGGCATCTCCAACGTCATCGAGCAGTCGGCGGGCGGCCCGCCCGAATGGGCACAGATCCGTTTCGACGGCAGCGGCGGCGCGACCCTCACCATGGGCACCCACAATCACGGCCAGGGCCACGAGACCGTCTTCCGCCAGATCCTCTCCGACCGGCTCGGGCTGGATTTCGAGCGGATCCGCATCGTCCAGGGCGATTCCGACGAGGCGATGGCCGGCACCGGGACATTCGGCTCGCGGTCATCGGGCGTCGGCGGCGCGTCGATCGCGGTCGCCGCCGACAAGGTGATCGAGAAATGCCGCAAGGTCGCCGCGCACCGGCTCGAGGCGGCGGAGGAGGACCTCGCCTTCGCCGACGGCGCGTTCACCATCGTCGGCACCGACCGCAGCCTGTCCTTGACCGAAGCGGCGAGGCTCGCCCAGTCCTTCCTAACCGCACCGCCGGGGATGGAGCCCGGGATCAACGAATGGGCCGCCTGGACGCCGCCGGCGCCGACCTTCCCCAACGGCTGCCATGTCTGCGAGGTCGAGATCGACCCCGAGACCGGGGCGTGCGAGATCCTGCGCTACGCCGCCGTCGACGATGTCGGCACGGTTCTCAACCCGCTGCTGATGGAGGGTCAGCTCCATGGCGGGATCGCCCAGGGCGTGGGCCAGATCATGCTGGAAAACGTGGTCTGGGAGCCCGCGTCGGGACAGCTCCTCGCCGGTTCCTTCATGGACTACGCGCTGCCCCGCGCCGACGACCTGCCGCGTTTCGAGATGATGGTCAACGAGGTGCCGACGCCGACCAACCCGATGGGCGTCAAGGGCGCCGGCGAGGCCGGCTGCGTCGGCGCGATGCCGGCCCTGATGAACGCGATCGTGAACGCGCTCGCGCCGCTCGGCGTCGCGAGCGTCGACATGCCCGCCACCCCGGAGACGCTGTGGCGCGCGATCAACCGAAGGGCCGCCTGACGCGACCGCCGCTCTCCGCTCCGCACCGACGCAAGGAAGCTCGAGATGGAATTCCAGAACCGGTTCGAGGTCGACGTACCGCCCTCAGAAGCCTGGGTGATCCTCAACGATGTCACGCGGATCGCGCCCTGCATGCCGGGGGCCGAGCTCACCGAAATCGTCGACGAGAACAGCTTCAAGGGCAACGTGTCGGTGCGGCTCGGCCCGGTCGCGCTCACCTTCACTGGGAGCGCGCGCTTCGAGGAACGCGACCGCGACGGGCTGGCCGCGCGGGTGACGGCCCAGGGCCGCGACGCCAAGGGCCGGGGCGGCGCCAACGCCGACGTCCGGTTCCGCCTGCTGCCGTCGGGGGAGGATGGCACCGCCGTCGAGATCGACACCAACCTTCAGCTCTCCGGCGCCGTCGCCCAGTACGGCCGGGGCATCGGCATGATCAAGGATGTCGCCGGCCAGCTCATCGGTCAGTTCGCTGACGCGCTGCAACGACAGATCGCGGCCGAGCGCACCGCCACGCCGACGGCCGAGGAGAGCGCCGCCGACCCGCCGCCGGCCGCCAAGCCGATCTCGGGGCTCGGCCTCGGGGCGCGCGCTCTATGGAACGCGCTGCTCCGGCTGGTCGGGCTGCGGACCGGGGGCTGACGCGGATCCCTCGGACCGAGGCGTATCCCGTCTCGCCACGCCCGGACGGCCGGCGACTCCGTTTTCCCGCCGGTCGAACGACCTCTTACCACTCCGCGGGGGCCGTTCGCCAAGCCTTGGCCGCCGGGCCGCCATCGCCGTCATCGGGCCGCGCATCCCGGAACCGTTCCAGGAATTGCGCGGCTCGATCGACCGGAGCCGCAGGCGGGTCAGGCGGACAGCCCCGCGTTCCGCCGCAACTTCATCCGCACCCATCCGGAGCGCGACGCGACGCGCGCGAGACAGCGGTTTGGTGCACGCCCTGCCGGGTATCGAAGACGATAACGAGATTGCCGGACACGCCGCGGTGGGCGCAAGCCGGAAAGGATTCGCGATCGAGACGCTGCGCGCCGGACCGTTCAGGCAAGAGGGTAGCCCTTCTCGTAGTGCAGATAGATGCCGTCGAAATAGAACCAGCGCATGACCGCGCTCTCGCGCGCCCAATGGACCGCCTCGTTCTTCATCGCCCGGGTGGTGCAGTGCCGCTCCAGCGCCTCGAAGCCCCGGTCTCCATGCTCCACGTCGACCTCTGCATGGAGGCTGAAATGCTCGATCGCCGGCTCCGGATAGCGGTACGTCTCGCGCAGCGCCGGCAGCAGCTTGCCGTAGAGCATGGGCGACTGCGACTCGGTGCCGATGCGGATCGCCGCCACCGCGGCATACCAGGTCTCCTCCCTGGCGACCCGGTTGAGCCACGCCACCCAGCAGCGCGTCGTCGGCAGGCCGCGCCCCGCCCGGACCTCCGCCAGATCCGCGCCGTTGGCCTCGGCGAAGCGGAGCACGATCTCGAGATGCGAATGTTCCGGATCGGTCTCCTCGCGGAAGTTCTCCAACTCCAGCGCGACCACGTCCGACGGCGCCTTGGCGCAGATGTTGAACGCCGTCTCCTGGACCATGTTGGAGATCCAGTGCCAGTGCTCGACCGCCCAGCCCATGCAGGCTTTGCGGCCGAGCGCGCCCCGCGCCCAGTCCTCGGTCATCGGATGGTCGGCGCAGTGCCGCTCCAGTACCGCCGCCTCGATCTCCCTGCGAAAGGCGCTTTTCCTTGCCATGTTCCTCTGTCCTCGATCCGAAGCCTGTCGGGGAAGAACAGGCAGCTTGTCCGGAAATCGCCCCCGCCGCAAACCGCGTGCAGTTGCCCGCCGGCAGCTGCTGTCGGCTCGAGGGCCGTCCCTCGGGAGGGTTCCGACTCGGTTCGGGGCCGTGCATGCGAACCCGTGTCCATGTCGAACCCCGTCCGCCCCTCGCTCGGGCGATCAACGATCGGAACCGGATCTCCGGGAACCTCTCCGAACCGCCCCGGCGACGCATGCCGCAGATCGCCGAACGCGAAGGCCGCCCGCGCGCCTTCCGCCCAGACCGGCCGCGCTAACCCCCCGCCGCGTCGTCGATGACCGCGACGCCCTGAATCTCGACCATCATCTCCGGCCGGGCAAAGCCGGCGCAGGTGATCAGGGCGCTGGCCGGGAAGCCGTTGGAGAAGAACTCCTTGCGGATCTCGGTGAAGCGGGTGCCGTAGCGGGAATCGACGATGTAGACGGTCATGGTCACCATGTCCGCGAGGGTCGCACCGGCCCGCGCCAGGGTGGCCTCGAGCAGGCGGAAGGATTCGCGCGCCTGGGCATCGAAATCGCCGGCGAGCGAGGCCCCCGACCCGTCGACCGGCGCGCCGTGCCCGGCCAGCCAGACGACGGTGCCGCCCCGGCTGGTCACGCAGAGCGAGAAGGACCGACCCTCCTGCCAGCCTCCCTTGTGGTGGGTCCGTTCCATGGCCGTCTTCCTATTCCGCCGCCGCGCCGGCCTCGATCCGCCGCATGTGCGCCCAGATGTCGTCATACATCAGATGCATCACGTCGACCGTCGTCTCTACGGTCTCGACCACCAGGGCGAGCTCGGCCTGGGTGGTGGCGAAACGCTCGAGCAGCCGCCGGCCCACGCCCGAATGCTCGTCGTCGGCGCTGTCATGCACGACCCAGTAGGCGACGCCCTCGTCGTCGAGCCCGAACCGGTCCTGGAGCCGCTCGGCGATGCGCCCGTAGGTGCCGGGGATCGGCGCCTCCCCGCCCAGCATGTGCGCTGCGACGCCCTCCAGGAAGCTCTTGCCGCAGATATACGAGAACCAGGCCATGAATGCGGTCGCGCCAGCGCAAAATCTGGTCGCGTACATCTCCTCCTTGGAGAGGCCGATCGCCGTCGCGTAGTCGAGATAAAGTCGGTGATGCGACACGCCGTTCGCGAACAGCCGCCCGGTCGCCTCCTCGTAGGCGACCTCGGCGATCTCCTCGCGCCAGGCCGGGTCCGGGCAGATGACGTAGAGCCGACCGTGATAGTTGTGGTTGTGCAGCGGCAGGATGCCGTGCTGCCTGCAGAAGTAGCGGATCTGCGCCAGGCTGTGGCTGTCGTCCAGCATGCCCGCCCAGAGCGGGTGGCCGTAGATCGGCTTGGCCTTGTGGATCCGGTCGATCTCGTCCAGCACCTTGTCGGCCGTGAGCGCCATCGCTTCGCCCTTCGATCAGTGATGGCGGGATGATCCCCGAGCCCGGCCCCGCTGTCCAGACGGGCGCTTGACAGCTCCGGGCGGCGCCCGCTTGATGAGTTGGGCGCGGTCGGACGGGAGGAGCGGAAATGTATGTCGGCCGGCCGCTCAAGCGGCGCGAAGACGACAGGTTCCTCAAGGGCCGGGGCCGTTTCGTCGACGATCTCGAACCGGCCGATGCCGCCCATATCGCCTTCGTGCGGAGTCCCCACGCCCATGCCCGGATCCGCAGGATCGACATCGGGGCCGCCGCAGCGATGCCGGGTGTGCGCGACGTGCTGACCGCCGCCGACTGGCGGAAGGCCGGGCTCGGCGCGCTCACCTGCGTCCACCCGATGCCGTTCTCCGACGGGAGGCCGATGAACGAGGCGCTTCGCCCGGCGTTCGCCGCCGACAAGGTCCGCCATGTCGGCGATGTCGTCGCCGCGGTCGTCGCCGAGAATCGCTACCAGGCCGCCGACGGCGCCGAGGCGGTCGCCGTCGACTACAAGCCGCTCGCCGCGGTCACCGACATCGCCCGCGCCCTGGACGACGACGCGCCGATCCTGCACGAGGCGTTCGGCAGCAATCTGGTCTTCGAGATCGTGCGCGGCGACAAGGCTGCGACCGAGGCAGCCTTCGCGGCTGCGCATCACGTCGTCTCGCTGACGCTCGACAGCAACCGGGTCGCCGGCGCCCCGATCGAGCCGCGCGCCTATCTGTCCTGCTATGACGAGGCGCGGGGGGCGATCACGCTCTGGGCTACCAGCCAGACCCCGCATTATCTCCGCCGCTGGCTCGCCAACTACACCTTGTTCGTCCCCGAGCATCGGATCCGGGTGATCTCGCCCGATGTCGGCGGCGGCTTCGGCCTCAAGGTGCATTATTCGGTCGAGGTGCCGACGGTGGTCTGGGCCTCGATGCGGCTCAAGCGGCCGGTCAAGTGGACGGCGACCCGCGCGGAATCGATGATGTCCGACGCTCAGGCGCGCGATCACCACACGCGCGCCCGCATGGCCTTCGACCGCGACGGGCGGATCCTGGCGAGCGAGGTCGACACCATCGCCGCCCTCGGCGCCTATCTCTCGAACTTCGCCCCGTCGATTCCGGGCAATTCCTATCCCCAGACGATCACCGGCCTCTACACGACGCCCGACCTCCATCTGAGGGTGCGCGGCGCCTATTCCAACACCGTCCCGGTCGACGCCTATCGCGGCTCGGGCCGACCCGAGGCGACCTTCGTCAACGAGCGCCTTATCGAGAACGGTGCGCGGGAACTCGGCATCGACGCGGCGGAGATCCGCCGGCGCAACCTGATCCCGGCGGCGGCGTTTCCCTACACCACCCCGGTCGGCCGGCCCTATGACTGCGGCGACCCGCCGGCGCTGCTCGACCGGCTGCTGCGGCTCGCGGACTACGACGCGCTCAGGGCGGAACAGCGTCGCCGCCGCGCGGAGGGCGCGCGCATGGGGATCGGCCTCGCCTGTTTCCTCGACAAGTCGGGGACGGGCTCGTCGCGCAACCTGGCCAGCCGCGGCGGCCTCCACGGCGGATATGAGAGCGCCATCGTCCGCATCCACTCGGACGGCAAGGCGACCGTGTTCGTCGGCTCGCACAGCCACGGACAGGGCCATGAAACGACGTTCTGCCAGATCGCCGCCGACCGGCTCGGCCTGCCGATCGCGGACATCGCGCTGGTCGAGGGCGACACCGACGCGGTGCCCTTCGGCAACGGAACCTGGGGCTCGCGCTCGCTGTCGGTCGGCGGGTCGGCCATCCTGACCGCCGCCGACCGGGTCATCGACAAGGCGCGGCGGCTTGCCGCCCATATCCTCAAATGCGACGCCGAGGACCTCGACTACGCGGACGCCCGGTTCGCGGTCCGCGGCACCAACCGGCGTCTCTCCTTCGCCGAGGTCGCCGATGCGGCGTATCACGGGGCGGTGCTCCCCGCCGACGGCGCGCTCGAGCCGGGCCTCGAGGCGACGGTGTTCTACGAGCCGCCCGACACCAACGATCCGCAGGCGATGCATCTCGCGGTCGTCGTCGTCGAGCCGCGCTCCGGCCGGGTGACGATCGAACGCTATTTCACCGCCGACGATTGCGGGCGCATCGTCAATCCGATGATCGTCGAGGGCCAGGTGGTCGGCGGGCTGGCGCAGGGGATCGGCCAGGCGGTGATGGAGCATGTGATCTATGACGGGGCCGGGGCCGGGCAGCTCTTCTCCGGGACTTTCATGGATTACGCCCTGCCGCGCGCTTCCGACATGCCGCCGGTCGCGACGGCGTTCCAGGAGACGCCGGCGCCCTCCAACCCGCTCGGCGTCAAGGGCGGCAGCGAGACCGGCACCATCGGCGCCCCGGCGGCGATCGGCAACGCGGTCGTCGATGCGCTCTGGGATCTCGGGGTCCGCCATGTCCGGCTCCCGATCACCCCGCATTCGGTGTGGCGGGCGCTGGCGGAGGCGGGCGCCGTATGACCGAACGGGTGCGGACGGTTCTCAGGATCAACGGCCGTCGCTACCAGGCCGAGCTGGACCCGCGCACCCTGCTGGTCGAGTTCATCCGCCGCGATGCCGGTCTCACCGGCACCCATGTCGGCTGCGACACGAGCCAGTGCGGCGCCTGCACCGTCCATCTGGACGGCGCGGCGGTGAAGTCCTGCACGCTGTTCGCCGTCCAGGCCGCGGGCCGGGAGGTGACCACGATCGAGGGGGTGTCGCCGGAGAGCGGGCTCAGCCCCCTTCAGGCCGCGTTCAAGGAGCATCACGCCCTGCAATGCGGCTTCTGCACGCCCGGCATGATCATGACCGCACTCGACATGATCGGACGCGGCGCCGCGCGCGACGAAGCGGCGGTCCGCCGAGGGCTCGACGGCAATCTCTGCCGCTGCACCGGCTACCAGAACATCGTGCGCGCGATCCTCGCCGCCGCCGGGGGCTGATCGGGAGGCCCCCGGCGCGTCGGACATCCATACGTCCGCGCTCGGCCCAGGGACCGCCGGGTCGCGTTCAGATCGCGGTGTAGCCGGCGTCCACGAAATGGTCGGCCCCGGAGACGAAGGCCGCATCGTCGCTCGCGAGATAGAGCGCGCATTGCGCGACCTCCTCGGGCCGGCCGAGGCGGTTCTGGAGGAGGCGCGCGGCGTGGCGCTCGGCGACCGCCTCGAGCGAGGGGTTGCGGACGAGGAGCCGCGGCGTCGCGATCGGGCCGGGGAGGATCGCGTTGGCGCGGATATTGTCCTCCGCATGGTCGATCGCGATCGCCTTGGCGAGCATCCGCACCCCGCCCTTGGACGCGCTGTAGGCGGGCCGCCCGGCCGCTCCGATATGGCCGTAGATCGACGACACCAGGATCACCGAGCCGCCCCCCGACGCCCGCATATGCGGAACGGCGAGCTTGGCGACGACGAACATGCCGGTGAGGTTCACGTCGATCACCGATTTCCAGATTTCGAGCGGCATGTCGGCGACGCGGTAGCGCGGCTCGGAATAGGCGGCCGCGCCGAAGACGATGTCGAGCGACCCGAAACGGGCGGCCGTGTCCGCGAGCGCGGCCGCTACCGCCTCCGGGTCCGTGACGTCGCAGACCCGCGCGAAGGCGCGCCCGCCCGCCGCCGCGATCTCGGCGGCGGTCCGTTCAACTTGCTCCTCGGCGATGTCGACGCAGCAGACCGCCGCGCCCTCGGCCGCAAACAGCCGCGCCGTCGCGCCGGCGATCCCGCCCCCGGCCGCGGTCACGAACGCCGATTTACCCTCGAGCCGTCCCATTCTTCCCTCCCTCTGCCCGCCGGCCTCGACGCCCCTCGTCCGCGGCGGTCTCCCGCAACATCTCGTGGAGCCGGGCGGGGGTGACCGGCAGCCGGGCGATCGCGCCGGGCCTGCCGATCGCGTCGTCGATAGCGGAGGCGATTGCCGCCCCGGCGGCGTTGATGCCGGCCTCGCCCGCCCCCTTGAGCCCGAGCGGGTTGGTGCCCGAGGGCGCGTCCTCGCGGATCAGCGAGTCGATCGGCGGGGTCTCGCCGACCCCCGGCAGCAGATAGTCGACGAAGCTCGCCGACAGCGGCTGGCCGCCTCGGTCGTAGAGGAACTCCTCATAGAGCGCCCCGCCGATCCCCTGGGCCACGCCGCCGGCAATCTGCCCCTCGATCATCATCGGGTTGACCGCCCGGCCGATGTCGAAGGCGACCGCGAAGCGCTCCAGCGCGACCCCGGCGGTCCCCGGATCGATGCTGAGCAGCACCGCGTGGATCCCGTAGGGATAGGTCATGTGCGCGGCCTCGAAGCTGGCCTCGGCCGAGGCCCGCGCTGCCCCGGTCTCGGCCGCGAGCGCGGCGGCGACCTCGCCGATCGGCACCGACGGGCCGCCCCCCGGAACGCCGATGCGGCCCGCCGCCGCTTCAAGCGACTCGACCGGGGTCTGGAGCAGGCGAGCGGCGACCGGGAGGAGCGCGTCCTTGAGCCTGGCGGCGGCGAAATGGGCGGCAGTGCCCGTCATCACCGTCACCCGCGAGGCGAAGGCGCCCATGCCGCGGGCGATCCGGTCGGTCTGGCCGTGGGTGACGACGATGCCCGCATAGTCGACTCCGAGCGCATCTGCGCAGATCTGGGCGATCGCGGTCTCGACGCCCTGGCCGACCGAGGCCGCCCCGGTGACGACCTCGATCCGGCCCCCGGCGTCGATCTCGATCCGCACGTCGTCCCAGGGACCGAGACCGCTCTTCTCGACGAAACAGCCGAAGCCGAAGCCGACCAGCTCGCCGTCGGCGCGCCGCCGGGCGACCTCCCCGCACAGCCGTTCGTGATCGATCCGCGCCAGCAACCGGTCGAGCAAGTCCTCGTAGAGCCCCGAATCGAGCAGCACCGGGGTCTCCATCGCCTGGAAATAGCGGGAGTAGGGCATGCTCTCGGCCGGGATGAAGTTGCGCCGGCGGATCTCCAGCCGATCGATCCCGACGCGGTGGGCAGCGGCATCGAGGAGACGCTCGCGGGCGAAGGTCGATTCGTAGCGGCCCGGCGCCCGGTAGGTGCCCGCCGGGGTCTTGTTGGTGAGCCGGACATGAGCGCTGGCATAGAAGGCAGGGATCCGGTAAGGGCCGCCGAGCATAGCCGTCGCGAGGTCGGCGACCGTCACCCCGTGGCTGCGAACATAGGCGCCCTGGTCGGAATAGATGTCGTCCTCGAGGGCGAGGATGACGCCGTCCGCATCGACGGCGGCGCGAATGCGATGGACCTGGTCGCGCGAATGGTTGAGGGCGACCAGGCTCTCCCGCCGGTCCTCGATCCATTTTATCGGCCGGCCCAGCCGCCGGGCGGCGATGCAGACCAGCACGTCCTCGGGGTAGAGCTCGCCGCGCACGCCGAAGCCGCCGCCGACATGGCCCTCGAACAATTCGAGCTCGCCGCGGCCGAGGCCCAGCATGGCGGCGATCGCGTCCCGGTTGTAATGGGGCACCTTGGCCGCCCCGTAGAGTTCGATCCGGCCGCGCCCGGCGTCGAACCTGGCGATCGCGCCGCGGGTCTCGAGCGGCACGCCGGAATGTCGGCCCACCGCATATTCCGCCGCGACGACATGGGCGGCAGCGGCGAAGGCGGCCTCCCGGTCGCCGTAATATTTCTCGACCAGCGCGGCCTCGCTGTCGCAGCCCGGCGCGAAGGCCACCGGCGGGGCGACGGCGCTGACCGCGGGCGGCGCCGGATCGACATCGATGCCGACCACCTCGGCGGCGTCTTCCGCGCCGTAGGCGGTCTCCGCGAAGACGACCGCGACCGGCTCGCCGACATAGCGGACCACGCCCCGCGCCAGGATGGGCTGGCGGTAGGGGTCGAGCCCCTCGACCCGCGACAGGCGGAAGTCGATCGGCGGGATGTCGGCGACATCGTCCCCGCTCCAGACCGCGGCGACCCCCGGCATCCGCAGCGCCTCGGCCGGATCGATCCCGCGGAGGCGCCCGAACGCCGCCGGAGAACGCACGACCCGCATATGGAGCTGATCCGGAAAGCTGACGTCGTCGGCGAAGCGCCCCTTGCCCCTCAGCAATACGCGGTCTTCGATCCTGGGAAGGCGCCGCCCGACGACGGTCATGCGCGGACGCGGGGATACAAAGCCACTGCCATGGCGTTTACGATAGCAAGCGGCCGCCGGGCCGGGCAATGGCGCCCTCCGGCCGAGCGCGACGCAGGAGGATGCGGACATGAAGATGGTCGACCTGTCGCATATGATGAATCTGCATACACCGGGCTGGGTCGGCTACGCCGGCAACAAGATGTATTACGCGCAAAATCTCCAGACCAAGGCGATCGTCGCGCAGCGGATCGACACCGCCCTCCATGTCGGCACCCATCTCGACGGCGCGATGCACGCGACCGACGCCAAGGGCGACATGGCCTCCTATCCGCTCGACTATCTGGTCGGGCGCGGCGCCGTGGTGGACGTCTCCGAGCATATGGAGGACTGGGCGATCATCACCCCCGAGATGATCGAGTCCGCGCCCGTCGACATCGAGGACGGCGACATCCTGATCATTCACACCGGCTATCACCGCTATTACGAAGGGCGGCCGCAGCAGGATCTCGTGCGCTATTTCTGCCTGCACCCGGGCGGCAATCTCGCCCTCCTGAACTGGATGCTGGACCGCAGGATCAAGTGGTTCGGCATCGATTGCGGGTCCGGGGACCACGCGATGAACACCTCGATCCGCCATATGCGGCCCGACCTGACGGAAGCCTTCGAGGCGCAGGTCGGCATGAGCTGCCGCGAATTCTTCGGCGAGTACAGCTATACCCACAGCCTGTCGGGGCGAAAGGTGACATCCGATATCTTCCCCTTCCACTCCTACGCGTTCCAGGAGGGGTTGATCCATGCCGAGAATGTCGGCGGCGACATCGAGCTGATGCTGAACCGGCGCGCGGTGATCGGCGCCTTCCCGTGGCGCTACGAGGGGCTGGAGGCCTGTCCCTGCCGGATCGTCTGCTTCACCGACATCGGCGAGAACGTCGAGGCCGTCGGCGGCGTCGCCAAGGCGATCGCAGGCGTCTGACCCCGCCCCCGCCCCGGCGGCCCGGCACCGCTCACGCAGCGGCCTGGCGCGGCGCGCGGGCCGAGATCTCCTCGATCGCCTCTTCGAGCACCATCACGTCGGCATATTTGTGGTGCATGTCGAACAGGTTGATCTTGTGCGATAGCTCGCTGCGGTCGAAGACGCACTCCTCGACGACGGTCACGTGGTAGCCGGCCGAGTAGGCATCGACCACCGAGGCACGCACGCAGCCGGACGTGCTCTCGCCGCAGACGATCAGGCTGTTGACGTCGCGCTCGTTCAGGGCCGCGGATGTCGGCGTTCCCGCGAAGGCGCTGGCTCGCTCCTTGCGGATGACAAGATCGCCGTCCTCGGGGGTGAAGGCCTCGAAAATCTCGTAGGCGTCCGCGTCCGGATCGGCGATCTGCCGCCGCTTGGTCGACTGCACCCGCGATTTTCGGAGCGAGCTGGTCACGTAGACGATCGGCAGGCCGGCGGTCCGCGCCGCCGCGAACAGGCGCCGCGTTGGCGCGATCGCCTCCCAGGCGTAGACGCCGCAGGTGTTCGGATAGTCCAGCAACTCGTGCGGCGGATGGGCACCGCCGCGATAGACCAGGTTGTAGAGATCGATCGCGAGCAGGGCCGGACGGGTTCCGATACGGAGCGGACGCCGATAGGGCGCATAGACGTCCAGCACTTCCTGGGGAACGATATCCTTCCAGCAATGGTCTTCGAAATCGCGGGCCATATCAGCCTCCGGAAACGGGGATCGTGCGGTCGGTTCGTTCTCTCTGTTCTCGACAGGACGCTGCCTCGGTCCATTGTCGTCGGGAGGATCGCGACATGCCGACGAATATTCCGCCCTGTCCTGCCCGTCGGCCACGATCGCCCGGAGTCCTCGGGGCTCGGAAATATGCCGCGACGCAGGCCGTCGGCCTGCCGTCCCACGTCTCGGCTGCCCTGGCATACAGGGGCGACGACAGCGACACCCCTCCCCACATCGGGAAGCCTGCGCCCGAGAACGAAAGCCGTACGAGACTTCGCGTTATCATCTTGCGCTCGCACCGGTAGCAAGGATTCCCAGAAGCATGAGCATTACGACGGAAAGAGCGCCATAAAACCTGCAGACGGGCCAAGACCACGCAACATTCCAGACGGAACCCACCGTGGCGGCATATGGGAGATAGTCCAACTCGAAAGGTTTGGTCGACGAACCGGAAACGACCGCCTCGTACAGCTTGATATAGCATCTTTCGAGGCGAGGGTATCGAGCGTCCATGGTCCAGAAAGCGATCACCGGAATGGTGCCGCCCAAGCCGATCAACCAGTGGGGATCGTCCGACAGCCCCGAGAAGACGAAGGCTGCGGCGACCAGCGACACGGCCCATGTCTTCATCTGCGCACTTTTGGCCGCCATACGGGCAACGACGCCCTGCACCAGTTTCAGATGTGCAACCGCTCTCCGCGGATCGTCCGTCATGCGGGCAGACTACCATTGCCGACCGCGACCGGCGAAGGCCCTGTCGCGGTATCCGGTCCACCGGACCGTGGGGTCGTCCATCCGATTCGCGCGTTCGGTGCACGCGGACGACCGACCTACTTCCGCGGCGGCCGTTCGCCGCTCCCGCCCGTCCGCGCCGTTGCGGGTCGGCGGGACGATTGCCCCGGCGCCCCGAGACGGTCCCGGTTTGTCGGACGGTCCGAAAGCAGGATGCCTTGGCGGAAAGGTCCGGATCTGTGTGGTGAGGAGGTGGTGCCGGGCGACCGGCGTCCCTGCCGCGATGGGGGTTTCCGCCGCGAAGCGGCATGTCGAGACCGCCCGCGAGTTCGGGATCGAGAGCCTACACGGCAGATGAGAACCGCCGAGATGGCGGCGGGGCGCATTGAAACGCCGCGGCCGGATTGCGTATCTTCGGGGCGCTCGATCGGCAACAGCGAGCGCCAATCTCATGCGGGACGACTTTCGCCGGCTCTGCGCCGTCGCGCTGATCGCCGCCGGGTTGTCGATCCCGGCCGAGGCTGCGGAGGTGACCGGCGTCCGCATCGGCGAGAGCGACGGCAGGACCCGGCTGGTCCTCGAGACCTCCGCCCGGGTCGACGCCGTCGTTTCCCGGATCGCCGCGCCCGACCGCGTGGTGATCGACCTGCCGGCGCTGCGCTGGCGGGTGGACCCGTCGAAGATCGGCCCGCGCGGCCCGATCGCCAAGCTGCGCCACGGACGCCAGCGCGGAGGCGGCTCCCGGCTGGTGCTGGATCTCGCCGCCCCGGTCGGCACCGTCCGGACCTTCGTCCTGCCGTCCCAGGCGAACCGAGGATATCGGCTCGTCGTCGATCTCCGAGCGCAGACCGAGGGCGGGCTCGCCCGCAGGTCCTCGCCCGCGGCCGGCCAGCCGCGCGCCGGTCCGGCTTCGCCTGTGCCCCGGCCCAAGCCCCAGCGCCGCAAGCCGCTGATCGTGCTCGATCCGGGACATGGCGGGGTCGATCCCGGGGCGATCGGGGTCGGGGGCACGCGCGAGAAGCGGGTGACGCTCGCCCATGCGCAGGTGCTCGCCCGGCGGCTGAAGGCCACGGGGCACTACCGGGTGCTGCTGACGCGGAGGAACGACCGTTTCATCCGGCTGGGGCGCCGCGTCCGGATCGCGCGGGAGTCGAAGGCGGATCTGTTCATCTCGCTGCATGCCGATTCGCATCGCAAGCGCGCGATCTCCGGAGCGTCGGTCTATACTCTGTCCGAGCGTGCGTCCGATCGGGCCGCGGCGGCGCTGGCGGCGCGCGAGAACAAGGCCGATCTGATCGCCGGCGTCGCGCTGGACCGGCAGAGTTCCGAGATCGCGGACATCCTGATCGACCTGTCCCAGCGGCAGACGATGAACGAATCGGCGGTCTTCGCACGGATACTGATGGGACGGCTGGGCAAGGTGCGCAGGCTGTTGCGCAACACACACCGTTTCGCGGGTTTCGCCGTCCTCAAGGCTCCGGACGTTCCCTCGGTCCTGGTCGAGCTCGGCTATCTGTCGAACCGGCGCGACGAGAAGCGGCTGCTGAGCTCTGCCCATCGGGTGCGCGTCGCCGACGCGATCATCTCCGCGATCGACGCCTATTTCGCTCGCCGGCGGGCCTTGCGGGGCTGAGCGCGGGCCTCGCTGGGGGAGGATCGGATGCGTGGTCTGAGGGTGCTCGGCTGGTTCCTGGGCTCGGCGGCGTTCCTCGCGATTCTGGGCGCGGGCGCCGCTGCCTGGCTGTTCTCGCGCTACGGCGCCGGTTTGCCCGAATACGCGCAGCTCGCCGGCTACCGCTCGCCGGTAGTGAGCCGCATCCACGCCGGAGACGGCCGGCTTCTGGCCGAGTTCGCGACGCAGAAGCGCGTGTTCGTCCCGATCGGGGCGATCCCCGACCGGGTCGTAGACGCGTTTCTCGCCGCCGAGGACAAGACGTTCTTCACACATCCGGGAATCGACGTCCCGGGCATAGCGAGCGCGCTGTTCCGCAACCTGATGCAGATCGGCAGCGACCGGCGCCCAATCGGCGCCTCGACGATCACCCAGCAGGTAGCGCGCAACTTCCTGCTGAGCAACGTCCTGTCCTACGAGCGCAAGATCAAGGAGATCATCCTCGCCTTCCGCATCGAGAGCGCGCTGAGCAAGCAACGCATCCTCGAACTCTATCTGAACGAAATCTATCTCGGGCGCGGCTCCTGGGGCGTCGCCGCGGCGGCGCTCAACTATTTCCGCAAGTCGCTCGACGAGTTGACGATCGCCGAGGCGGCCTTCATCGCCGGGCTGCCCAAGGCGCCCAGCAGCTACGATCCGATAGGGCGGCCGGAGGCCACCCGCGCCCGGCGGGACTACGTGATCCGACAGCTCCGCCGGAACGGCCGCATCACCGAGGCGGAGGCCGCCTCCGCCCGTGCCGGCCCCGTCGCCGCGGTCGAACCCGAGGGGGTCGAGATCGTCCGTGCCGACCACTTCGTCGAGGAGGTGCGCCGCCGGCTCGCCGAACGGTACGGCGCGACGACGCTCTATGGCGGGGGGCTCTCGGTGCGCACCACGCTGGACACGCACCTCCAGGCGATCGGCGACAGGGCGCTGCGCGCGGGTCTTATCGCCTATGACCGCCGCCACGGATGGCGCGGCCCGCTGGCGCGGGGCGATGCCGGCCGGCCTCTGCGGCCGCAGCTCGCCGGGATCGACATCGGGCGGGCACCGGCGGGCTGGCGGCCCGCGCTCGTCCAGCGGACGACCGAGACCGCCGCCGTGATCCGGCTGGACGGCGATGCGACCGGGCGGATTCCGCTCGCCGAGCTCCGATGGGCGCGGCGGCGACTGCCGGAACAGCGGATCGGCCGCGCCGTGCGCCGCCCGGCCGACGTGGTCGCGCCGGGCGACATCGTCCTGGTCGAGAGGCTCGATTCCGGCGCGCCGTTCGTCTTCGGGCTCCGTCAGATCCCGGATGTGGACGGCGCGCTGGTCGCGCTCGACCCCCATACCGGCCGGGTGCTCGCGCTCTCGGGCGGGTTCAGCTACGCCGGAAGCGAGTTCAACCGGGCGACTCAGGCCTGGCGGCAGCCGGGTTCGGCCTTCAAGCCGTTCGTCTATCTGGCGGCGCTGGACAACGGCTTCACCCCCTCCGACCTCGTTCTCGACGCGCCGCTGGTCGTCGACCAGGGGCTGGAGCTCGGCAAGTGGAAGCCCAGCAACTACGGCGGCGGCTTCTACGGCCCGAGCACGCTCAGAGCCGGCATCGAGAAGTCCCGCAACCTGATGACGGCGCGGCTCGCCCGGAAGATCGGCATGGAGAAAGTGGCCAACTATGCCGAGCGGTTCGGCATCGTCGACCGGATGCCCCGCCTCCTGGCGATGTCGCTCGGCGCCGGCGAAACAACGCTGCTCAGGCTGACCGCGGCCTACGCGATGCTGGTCAACGGCGGCAAGCGCATCGTCCCGACCGTGTTCGACCGAATTCAGGACCGCCAGGGCCGAACGGTCTACCGCCACGACCGCCGGCTCTGCCCGGAATGCTCGGCGGTCGCGTGGCGCGGCCAGGCGGAGGAGCCCGATCCGCCCGACCTCCGCGTCCGGGTCGCCGATCCGCGCAGCGCCTTCCAGATCGTCTCGATGCTCGAAGGGGCGGTCCAGCGCGGAACCGGGCGCACGGTCCGCGCCGTCGGCAAGCCGATCGCCGGCAAGACCGGGACGACCAACGAAAGCCTCGACTGCTGGTTCGTCGGTTTCTCGCCCGACCTCGCGGCGGGCGTCTATGTCGGCTTCGACACCCCGCGCACGCTCGGGCGCCGGGAGACCGGCGCGACCGCCGCTGCGCCCATCTTCCGCGATTTCATGAAGGAGGCGCTCGAGGGCGCGGCAGCGATCCCCTTTCGCAGGCCGCCGGGTATCCGGCTGGTACAGGTCGATGCGGGGAGCGGGCGCCCCACCCCGCCCGGCGGCCGCGGGGCCATCCTCGAGGCTTTCAAACCGGGGACGGAGCCCGGCGCGGCTCGCCCGTCGGGTGGGGAAAGGCGCCGCTCCGGCCGGAGCTGGCGCCGCGACCTGTACTGATCCCCGATCCTCGGCAGCCGGGTTCGGACGAGGGGCAGGGAGTCAGGTGAAGACCGCGCGGCAACGCCCACCGGAGCCTCGGCTCGGCCGATGTCAGCGCTGGTGCGGCGCACGGTGACGCTCGCCGGGCACCGGACCTCGGTCGCGCTCGAGCCGGTGTTCTGGGAGGAGATCGAGGCCGCTGCTTCCCGGCACGGCTGCACGGTCGGCGCGCTGATCGCCGAAATCGACACCCGGCGCAGCGCGAGCCTCGCCTCGGCGCTCCGCGTCCATGTGGTCGAGGCGCTACGCGCCCGCCGTCAGCATATCTGACCGCCGGCGGCCGATCGGGTCAGCGTCCAATCGATTCGGCTCTCGCCGCCGACCGCCTTGCCGCCGAGGACGATCTGAGCGGAGCGCCGCACGCCGCCATGTCCGCCGAGATAGACGCTCTCCTCGAGGCCGAGCTCGGCGCCACCGGCGGCGAGCCGCCAGGCGCCGCCGTCCTCGAGCCGCAGAATCGCCGAGGCGGCGTCGGCGGCGAGCCGCGCCTCGACCGAGGGGTGGAGATGGAACCTGATGTCGAAGGCCGGTCCGGCCGCGCCGATCAGCATGTCGGTGCCGCCGAGGGCGTCGCCGGAGGCGGAGAGGCGCAGCTGGCGCCGATGCTCGAGGCCCGGCCGGCCGCCATAGTCCGCGAGACCGGCCTCCAGATGCCGCCCGCTACGGCCCTGCCGTTCCGCCGGGAGCGCTCTCGGCCGACCGCCGAGCGTGCCGTCACGGCGGAACAGGGCCGAGTCGACGCCCCCGAAGCTCGCCGTCGAATGCGCCCCGGTCCGCCGCTGCGCCAGCCGCCATTCGGCACCGCCGCTCTCGGCGGCGCCGCAGTTGACGATCAGCCGCCGTCCGCCTTCACTCATTTCGAAGCTCAGCGCCCCCGCGTGGGCCGCATCGTCGAAGCCTGGCGGCGGCGGCGGCCCGACATCCACCAGTACCAGCGTTCGCCCGGCCGCGAGGCGCGCGAAACCGGCGCCGTCAACCGCCTGCCGCCCGACCGCCCCGCTGCGGCGCAGCACTGCCGCGATCAAGCGTGCGTCTCCCTCGCCGCTGCCGTTGAACTGGGCGAGCCCGCCGTCGCCGTGCAGCAGACCGCGCAGCAGCGGCGCCATCCTCAGGATCGTGTCGACGATCGGCGGTGGCACGTCGCGCCCCGCGTCTTCGAGCAGCATCCCGATGTCGATGAGCTGCTGCAGGACGGCGAGCTGGACCGCCGGGCTGCGCGACAGATGGCCGCCGTCCTCGCCGATCTGGCGCGCCAGCTCGACCGCCAGCCGCTCCAGCCAGCGGGGCAGCAGCGTCACCTGTTCGGGGAGGCAGACTGCGCCGTAGATCAGGCCGCGCAGCGCCGTCAACCGGTCGTGCGGGCGATCGATCAGGCGCACCGCACGGCGGAGATGGTTGGCCTGACGGGCGAGGCTGCGCAGGAAGGGCCGCGCATCGACGAGCGCGTCCGGCGGGAACAGATAGTCCGCTGCGATCAACCAGCTCGCCAGCCGCAGCCCGAGCACATCGGGGCGCCAGGACAATGGCCGCCAACGGTCCTCGCGCTCCAGCCAGAGGGTCACCAGCGCGCGGGCGCGGTCCCGCGCCTCGGCGCCGCCGGCCGCGCGCAGGTCTTCGAGCCAGGCGAAGCCATGAAGCGCTGCGCGCCATCGTTCGGGCGTTCCGGCGGCCCGCCAGGGGTCGGCGGGGCATTCCTCGCGATGGCCGGCAAGGTCGAACGCCCCGCCCAGCAGCGCCGCCCCCCGGTCGGGGTCGGCGGGCCAGCGCGAGCGCGGTGCGAAGCCGAGGCCGCGCGCCACCCGGCCGCCCAGCGTCCGGCGATAGAAGAGGCCGTTGAACCAGGCGGTCGCCGCGAGATAGGCGAGGCGACGGGCGGTCAGCCGGAGCATGGGGAGTCTCGCCGAAGCGTGCGCCGGGGTCAGCCGCCGCGGCGCAGACGGCGGATGTTCTCGGCATAGGTGCCGCCGGCGAAGGCAGCCGTGCCGGCGACCAGTATGTCCGCACCGGCGGCGGCGGCGCGGGGAGCGGTCTCCGGGTCGACGCCGCCGTCCACCTCGAGCGCGATATCGCAGCCCGAAACGTCGATCATGCGGCGCAGCGCCCGGAGCTTGTCGAGCTGGCTCTCGATGAAGGGCTGGCCGCCGAAGCCGGGGTCGACGCTCATCACCAGCACCAGATCGACCTCGCCGAGGATCGGGGCGACGCTCTCCGCCGGGGTGGCCGGGTTGAGCGCGACCCCGGCCTGGCGCCCGCACGCGCGGACCGCCCCGATCATCCGATGGAGATGGGGGGAGGCCTCGGCATGGACGGTGATGATGTCGGCGCCGGCCTCGGCGAAGCGGGGGATCCAGGGCTCGACCGGGGAGACCATCAGATGTACGTCGAAGGGCAGGGCCGACCAGGAGCGCAACGCCTTCACGACGCCCGGGCCGATGGTGAGGTTGGGGACGAAATGCCCGTCCATCACGTCGACATGGATCAGATCGGCCCCCGCGTCGGTCACCGCGCGGGTTTCCTCCCCCAGCCTCGCGAAGTCGGCCGAGAGAATCGACGGGGCTATGCGAAGGCTGCGTGCCACCCGGTCTGGGTAGCATCTCGACCGAGGCGGGGCAAGCGCCCCGGCGGCCGTGCGGCAGTTCTCGTTTCGGCGTCCCGGCAGGCGGCTTCCGTCGGCATCTTGGCCCGCATCACCACGCGTTTCTCAAGGAAGGATCCCCACCCGGCCTTCCCCCTCAAGGGGGAAAAGAAAGCGAGAGAGGGCACTGCGTGAACCCCTCCCCTCGATAGAAGGGGCAGAGGGGGCACCTTCCCGACCCGGATCGCGGTCTTGGCCGCCGCCGGGGCTCATCGGCCCGCCCGCGTCTGCTCGGCGCCGTAGAGCCGGCGGATCCGCCGGCGCATCTCGAGGAGCGCCGTGTCGGCCGGCAGCGTGCCACGCGGGTTCACGTCGTCGCCCCGCGCCTCCGGGTCGAGGTCGATCGCCCGTTGCTGCGCCTCGTAGATCGCGAGGTCCTCGTCGAGGACCATCCGCATCTGCTCTGTAAACATCGCCTGGTTCGCCGCCGGCAGCATGGCGCGCGGGGCGGCCACCGCCCAGAACTGATGGGTGGTGGCGGCGGTCTCGGGGGTCATCGCATGGTAGACGACGAACCCCCACTCGCCCTGGCTAAGCGGCCGCTCCGGCTGCGGTACGCCCCGCCCCGCCCCGGTTGCGCCGTTGCAGATGTGGATATAGGCCGGCGGCAGCCAGGTCGAGACCTGCCAGCGGTCGATCGGGCCGTCGAATCCGCCATGCTGGCGAAAGGCGGCGGCCGGCGGGATGCCGGGCATCCAGCGGGTCACCCGGACGAAGCCGTCTCCGGCCTCGTTTATCAACTCGGCATCCTCGGCGACCGCGCGGT
Source organism: Alphaproteobacteria bacterium (assembly GCA_963422565.1). GTDB lineage: Bacteria > Pseudomonadota > Alphaproteobacteria > MPNO01 > MPNO01. Next base: position 1,065,241 of record OY730228.1, read on the forward strand.
TGCCGGTGGTCGAGCCGTGGACATAGGTCAGATGCGACAGATCGAGCAGGTTGTCGAGCACCAGCCGATAGCCGCCCTTGACCAGGGTCCGCCCGGTGACCGCGATCCAGTCGGGGTCGTCGATGCGAACGTGGTAGCACGGCGCCAGAGCCGGGTCGGCGTCCTCGGGCGCGCCGGTCCAGACGAACAGCCAGCCGTGGCGCTCGAGCACCGGGTAGCAGCGCACCCGCGCCCAGCCCGGCACCGTCTCTGCCCCGGGCGCATGGGTGCAGACCCCCGCCCGGTCGAACATCAGCCCGTGATAGCCGCATTCGAGCCGGTCACCGATCAGCCGCCCGGCCGAGAGCGGCAGATTGCGGTGCGGGCAGCGGTCCTCGAGCGCGACCGGGGCTCCGTCCTCGCCGCGGAACAGCACTACCGGCTCGCCGAGCAGTACGCGGCCCTTGGGTGTCCGTCCGACCTCGGCGCCCCACGCCGCGACATACCAGTAGTGTTTTAGAAACATCGCCCGCCCCCTCTACCTCCGGCGCAGGATTGATTTCGCCTGGAACCGGGTTACTCTGCCGCTATCGTGCGACGGCGAACCGAGGGGGCGAGAATGGCGCTCGTGGCATTGGCAGGCAAGGGAAACTATTTCCATGTCTACGACTTCCGGGTGACGCCGGGCAGGGGCGAGGAGTTCATTCGGCGCTTCGACGAGTTCGACTATTCGGACGCGAACCCGATGCACAAATCCCCGGCCCAGTTGAAGGACGGCGTGCTCTGCCGCGACACCGAGGACCCGGACCATTTCTATCTGATCGGCGAGTGGTCGGACATCGCGGCGCATGCCGCGATCCGCAAGGAGCTTGCCGGGATGGGGCTCGACTTCCTCGAACTGATCGAGGACCTCGACAAGGGCGCGTTCGTACCCACCTATGCGGAGATCGTCTCGTCGACCCCGCAAAGCGTGCTCGACGCGGCCGCAGGGTAGCGCCGCCGCCGCGAAGCGCGCCGGAACCGGTGAGCGACCGCCTGTTCGGCGCGCGCGTCCCGCGCGTCGAGGATCCCGCGCTGCTGCGCGGCCGCGCCCGCTTCGTCGACGATCTGCGCGTGCCGGGCGCGCTCCACGCGGTCTTCCTGCGCGCGACCGAGGCGCATGCCCGCATCCGTGCGGTCCATATTGCGGCCGCCGGGGCGGCGCCGGGTGTCCGCGCGGTGCTCACCCTCGCCGACCTCGCCCCCCGTCTCCGCGAGACCCGGTTGCCGCTCGCCCAGCCCTCGGCGGCGATGCGCCACCGGCTCGATCCGCCGGTCCTCGCCGAAGGGGAGGTGCGCCATGTCGGCGAGCCGGTGGCGATGGTCCTCGCCGAGGACCCCTATCGGGCCGAGGACGCGGCGGCGCTGATCGCCGTCGACTACGAGACGCTGCCGGCGGCGGTCGAGCCTTGCGCCGCGCTCGCGCCCGGCGCGCCGCCCGCCCATTCCGGGCTCGCCGACAATCTGGTTGCCCGCTTCTCGGTCGCCTACGGCGATCCGGATCCCGCCTTCGCCGCGGCGGCCCACATCGTCCGGGAGGAGTTCCGTCAGCATAAGGGGCTCGGCCAGGCGCTCGAATGCCGCGGCGTCCTCGCCCGCCCCGATCCGGCGGACGGCCGGCTCACCGTCTGGTCGGGGACCCAGATGCCGCATCGGGCGCATGCGGTTCTGTGCCGGGCGCTCGGGCTCGCCGAGGACGCGGTCCGGGTCGTCGCTCCCGAGGTCGGCGGCGGGTTCGGCCCCAAATTCGTCTTCTACCCCGAGGAGGCGGCGGTCGCCGCGGCGGCACTCATGCTCGACCGGCCGATCAAATGGATCGAGGACCGGCGCGAGCATTTCACCGCGACGACGCAGGAGCGCGACCAGCATTGGGCGCTCGAGATGGCACTCGACGCCGAGGGGCGGATGCAGGCGGTGCGCGGCGCGCTGATCCACGACCACGGCGCCTATACCCCCTACGGGATCAACCTGCCGCATAACGGGGTGACCAACTTCCTCGGCCCCTACATCCTCCCCAACCTGGCGATCGAGGTCTCGGTCGCGGCAACCAACAAGGTTCCGGTCACGCCGGTGCGCGGCGCCGGCCGGCCGCAGGGCACCTTCGCGATGGAACGGCTGCTCGACGCCGCGGCCGGCCGGCTCGGCCTCGACCGCGTCGAGATCCGGCGCCGCAACCTGATCCCGGCCGCGGCCATGCCCTACGAGATCCCGGTCGAGAACCGGGACGGCCGGCGGATGACATATGACAGCGGCGACTACTCTGCCACCCTCGAAACGGCGCTCGCCGCCGCCGACCATGTCGGCTTCCCGGCGCGGCGGGCAGCGGCGCGAGCGGGCGGGCGCTGCCTCGGGATCGGGGTCGCCAACTATGTCGAGGGCACCGGGCGCGGCCCCTTCGAGTCGGTCAGGCTCCGCATCGGCCCCTCGGGGCGGGTGAGCCTCGCCACCGGAGCGACGACCCAGGGCCAGGGGCTCAAGACCACGCTCGCCCAGATCTGCGCCGACGCGCTGGGCGCGGCGCTGGACGACATCCGGGTCAGCGCCGGCGACAGCGATGCAGTCGGGCTCGGGCTCGGCGCCTTCGCGAGCCGCCAGGCGGTGACCGCCGGCTCCTCGGTCCATATGGCGGCGACCGCGCTCCGCGACAAGGCGCTCGCCGCCGCCGCCGACATCCTCGAAGCGGCGGCCGAGGACCTCGAGATCGTCGGCGGCCGGGTGCGAGTGCGGGGGGTGCCCGAACCCACCATCGGCCTCGGCGAGATCGCCCGGGCGCTCGCCGGCCAGCCCGGCTTCGCGCTGCCCCCCGGAACGACTCCGGGGATGGAAGCCACCGCTGCCTTCGCGCCCGAAACCGTGACCTATTGCCACGGCTGCCATGTCGCCGAGGTCGAGGTCGACCCCGAGACCGGCGCGGTGCGGATCGCCGCCTATACCGCGGTGCATGATTGCGGCCGCCAGATCAACCCGATGATCGTCGAGGGCCAGGTGGTCGGCGGCGTCGTCCACGGGCTCGGCAGCGCGCTTCTCGAGCGGATGGCGTTCGACGCGGCGGGCCAGCCGCTGACCACGACGCTCGCCGACTATCTGATGCCGACCGCCCCCGGCTGCCCGACGCTCAGGCCCGTCCACACGGTCTCGCCGAGCCTGCTCAACCCGCTCGGCGTAAAGGGGGCCGGCGAGGGTGGGGTGATCCCGGTCCCGGCGGCGGTGGCCGCGGCGGTCGAGGATGCGCTCGCGCCGTTCGGGGTCGTGGTCGCGGAATTGCCGATCACGCCGGACCGGCTCCGCGCCCTGATCGCCGCCGCGGGCGGGTGAGCCCGCCCTCGCGCCTCTCTTCGGGCGTCGGGCGGCGACGCCGCCATGCAGCCGGACGATCCTGCCTTGTGATAGCATGGCTCCGGAATCCCGCCACATCGCGACGAGCGGAACGGAGGCGCGCCGATGAGCTTCCTCGAGAACCGCTGGTACGCAGCGGCCTGGGACCGCGAGGTTACGGAGACGCCCCTCGCGAGGCGGCTGCTCGACCACCCCGTGGTCCTCTATCGGGGCGCTGACGGAACGCCGGCCGCGCTGGAGGACGCATGTCCGCACCGGCGAATGCCGCTGTCGCGGGGCCGCGTCGAGACGGGCGGGTTGCTGCGCTGCGCCCATCACGGGCTCCTGTTTGCCCCCGACGGGTCCTGTACGGCGGGCCCGTGCGGGGGGTCGCCCCCCGCCGGCGCGCGGGTGCGCAGCTTCCCGCTGGTCGAGCGCGATCGTTTCGTCTGGATCTGGATGGGCGATCCCGACCGCGCCGACCCGTCGCTGGTCCCCGACTATTTCGCCAACGACCACCCCGGCTGGCGTTCGGTCTCGGGGCTGTTCCGCGTCGCCGGCGGGTACCGGCTGATGATCGACAATCTGCTCGACCTCTCCCATGTCCAGTTCGTGCACGCCGCGACGCTCGGCACCGACCATGTGGCCGACTTTCCGGTGGAGGTGCGCCGCCGCGCGGACGGAGTCCAGATCGATCGCTGGATCCTGGGCGGCCCGCCGCCGCCGATGTTCGCCGCCGCTGCCGGCGGAATCGACCACGAGGTCGACCGCTGGCAACTCATCACCTGGACGCCGCCCGGCCATGTGGTGATCGACGCCGGCTGCGCGCGCGCCGGGACCGGCGCGCGGTAGGGGCGGCGGGTCGATGCGATCGAGATCTACTCGAATCACAGCATCACCCCGGAGACCGCGTCCAGCGCCCACTATTTCTGGCATCACGCGCGCAACTTCCGGCTCGACGACGCGGCGCTGACCGCCTCGCTCGGCGGCGCGGCGGAGCGGACCTTCGCCGAGGATGTGGTGCTGATCGAGGCGCAGCAGCGCTCGATCGACCGCCTACCCGAGGGGCGGCGCTCCATCGACATCAACGCCGATGCCGGCGTGCTCCAGGCGCGCCGCATCCTGGACGGCCTGATCGCCGGCGAGGCGGGGGCGCGGCGCGGGCAGGCGTAAAACGGGAAGGAGAGGGCATAAGCGCCGACTTGTTCGGGATATCCGTAACGGGTCTGTCGGTGTGCGGGCGCCGTTGCCGCATCGGGCCTGCAGGCGTTCGCTGCGCCAGACGGCGGGCCGGGCCGGAAAGGCACCCCTCCCCGCTTTCTTTCAAGTGGAGGGGGTAATCCGCCCCCTGCCCCTCACCCCATGACGGGGAGGGTCCGGGTTGGGGGTCCTTCCTTGAGAAACGAGTGGCGATGCGGGCCAAGATGGCGGCGCAAGCCGCCTGCCGGGACGGCGAAACGAGAATTGCTATCGCGGCCGCGCGCTCATCGTCGGGATGCGCTTCGACGCCCGCCGCGCGGGGCTCCGGTTCCGCGCTTCACGGCGCCGCGCCGGTTCGCTACACAAGGGGGCGGCTGATCGAGGCGCCGCCGCGCATGCCGATGAAGATTCCCGACCCGATAGCTGCCGAGGCAGGCTGATGGAACCGGTCTTCAGCTTCGTCGCCGGCATCGCCCCGCTGCTGGTCAGCATCCCGCATGACGGCCGCCTGATCCCGGACGAGATCGCCGGGCGAATGACCGACGCCGCCCGCGCCACCCCGGACACCGACTGGCATGTCGCGAAACTCTACAACTTCGCGCAGGCGCTCGGAGCCTCGGTGCTCGCGGCCCGCTACTCCCGCTATGTCGTCGATCTCAACCGCGACCCCGCCGGCCGCGCGCTCTATCCGGGCACCGACAACACTGAGATCGTGCCGCTCGCCACGTTCGACCGCGCCCCCATCTACCGGGAGGGGGGGCGGCCGGACGCGGCCGAGATCGCGGAGCGCATCGCCCGATATTGGCAGCCCTATCACGACCGCCTGGCCGCCGAGCTCGATGCCATGAAGCGCCACTTCGGCCGGGCGGTGCTATTCGATGCGCACTCGATTCGCAGCGTCCTGCCGCGCTTCTTCGCCGGCAGGCTGCCCGACTTCAACTTCGGCACCGCGTCGGGCGCGAGCGCCGATCCCGACCTAGCCGCGCGCGCCTTCGCGGTTCTCGACGGCGCCGACGGCTACAGCGCCGCGAACAACGGCCGGTTCACCGGCGGCTACATCACACGGCGCTACGGCGCGCCCGGCGCCGGCGTGCATGCAATCCAGCTCGAGCTGTCCCAGCGCTGCTACATGGAGGAGGATCCGCCCTTCGCCTACCGCCCGGACCGCGCCGAAGCGCTGCGCCCGACCCTGCACGCGTTTCTGACGGTCCTGCGCGGTTGGACGCAATGACGCGGCGCCTCGGCTTCGCCCATCTGCTCGGCCCGGAGGGTTGGCTGTCGCCAGGCCATGTCACGATCGACGACGCCGGAACGATCGCCGCGGTTGGGACCGGATCCCGGAAGGACGCCATCCAGGGAATCGCGCTGCCCGGGATGCCCAACCTGCACAGCCACGCGTTCCAGAGGGCGATGGCCGGGCTGACCGAACGCGCAGGACCCGCCGGCGATAGTTTCTGGAGCTGGCGCGAGGTGATGTATGACTTCGTCGCGCGCCTCGACCCGGAGGATGTCGAGGCCATCGCGGCCCGGCTCTATGTCGAGATGCTCAAGGCCGGCTACACCGCGGTCGGAGAGTTCCACTATCTGCACCACGACCGTGACGGGACTCCGTTCGGCGACCTCGCGGAGATGGCCGAACGCGTCGCCGCAGCCGCGCGCCGGACCGGGATTGCGATCACGCTGCTGCCGGTCCTCTACGAGTCCGGCGGGTTCGGCGGCGCGCCGCCGGCGCCGGGGCAGCGACGCTTCGTCAACGACGCCGACTGCCTGCTGCGGATCGTGGAGACGATGCGCGCCCGCCACCGCAGCGATCCCGAATTCCGCGTCGGGCTCGCCCCGCACAGCCTCCGTGCGGCGGGCCCGGCCGCGCTGGAGGCGGCGCTCTCCGGGCTCGAGGCGATGGATCCGTCCGCGCCGATCCATATCCATATCGCCGAACAGACCAGGGAGGTCGCGGACTGCCTCGCCTGGTGCGGCGCCCGGCCGGTCGCCCGGCTGCTGGAAACCCAGCCGGTGGACCCGCGCTGGTGTCTGGTCCACGCGACCCATCTCGACGACCGGGAGAGCCGGGCGCTCGCCGGGACAGGCGCGGTCGTCGGTCTGTGCCCGACCACCGAGGCCAATCTCGGGGACGGCGTCTTCCCGCTCGCCCCGTTCCTCGCCAACGGCGGGCGCTTCGGGATCGGCTCCGACAGCCATGTCTCGGTCAGCCCGGTCGAGGAACTGCGTTGGCTGGAATACGGTCAGCGGCTCCTTTCCCGCCGCCGCAACGTCGCCGCCGGCGGCGGCTCGACCGGCGCACGGCTCTATCGCGCCGCCGTGCAGGGCGGCGCCCAGGCGATCGCGCGCGACTGCGGCGTCCTCGCCCCCGGGCGGCGCGCGGACATCGTGGTGCTCGACGCGAACCACCCCCTGCTCGCCGGCAGGGCCGGCGACACGCTGCTGGACAGCCATCTATTCGCCGGCAACGCCAACCCGGTCGTCGACGTGATGGTAGGCGGCAACTGGGTCGTGCGCGACGGGCGGTTGGGCGGCGAGGAGGAGATCGCGGCCCGCTTCCTGCGCAGCATGGCGCGGCTCACCGCCTGAGGCCGGCAACGCGGCGCCGCCGCATTCCGCCAGGCCGGCCGGCCTGGCGTCTCGGAGCCCGACCCGAAACTTGCGAGCGGTCTCGACATGACGCGATCTTCGGGAATGCGAGACCCGCGCATGAAAGCTGGACAGGACTCGGGACGAGACCGATCGGCAGCGGTGCGCGGGACGGGGGCGGCTCGATGGAAACCCTGCTGCGGGTAACCCCGCGTCATGTGGGGTTCGGCCATTCGTTGCGCGAGACCACGTCCGGGCCGGGAAGACGAAGCCGGCCGATTGCTCCGCCATGGCGCCGATGAAGCGGCGGCAGAATTCGAGGAACCGGCTGCACGCGCGCTGTGTCGCGCGGTCCCGGAAACAGGGGATCGCGCTGTCGGCAGATGGCGATTCAGGTCAGGCTCTTATTTTTCTTGTTGGAATATCCGGGTCGGCGGCGCATGAGGGCAAAGGCGAAGCAGACGGCGGATCCCATGACCGCCGCGCCCAGCAGGAACGGCCAGTCGGGGCCGAGCGCACCGAACGCCGCCCCGCTCAGCGCCGGGCCGAGGATGCGGCCGAGCCCGCCGGCGGATTGCGACACGCCCATCAGCGCACCCCGCTCATGCGCGGCCGCCTGTTCGGCGATCAGCGCGTTCAAGGACGGGTTGCAGACCGAGATGCCGAAGACCAGGAGGCCGAGGCCGGCGGCGACCGGAACGGCGGCATCGGAGAAGGGAAGGATCAGGCACCCGGCCGCCGCCGCTGCTGTGCCCAGCACGATCGCGGCATGCTCGCGGAGCCGGTCCACGATCGGGCCGACCGCGAGACCCTGGACGACCACCGCTACCGCCCCCATGAAGCTGTAGAGATAGCCGTTGCGCGCCGGCCCCCAGCCGAGGGCCTGTGCCGACCACAGCGCGAGAACGGTTTCCACGCCGGCGAAGACCAGCGGCATCGCGAAGACCAGGAGCAGCAGCGGCGCGAGCCCAGCATCCCGCGCCCGCCGCCAGGGGTCCCGCCAGCCGCCCGCTGCCTTCGCGCCGCGCCGGGCGGCCGCGCTCGTGCTCTCCCGGAGCAGCGCGAGCGCGAGCAGGAAAGCGGCCGCGGCCATTCCTCCGGCGAACAGGAACGGCAGTCGGAAGTCCGGGTCGGCGGCGTCGGGCCCGGAGAGCAGGCCGCCCAGGGCGGGGCCGGCCACGAAGCCCAGCCCCGCGGCGGCGCCCAACCGGCCCATTCCACGCGCGCGCGCGGACGGCCCGACAAGGTCCGCCGCATAGGCGTGCGCGACGCCGATATTGCCGGCCATGGCACCGCCGAAGGCGCGCGCGACGAAGAGCGTGGCGAGGCTGTCGGTCCAGGCGAGGCCGACATAGCCGACTGCAGAGCCGGCCAAGGTCAGGAGAAGGATCGGCTTGCGCCCGACGCGGTCGCTGAGCCGGCCCCAGATCGGGGCGAAGACGAACTGCATCGCGGTATAGGACGCCGCGACGAGGGTCACTTCCGAGGCGCCGGCCCCGAAAGCCACCGCATAGAAAGGTTGAAGCGGCAAGACGATTCCGAAGCCGATCAGGTCGACGAAGACCGTCAACAGCAGCGCGGGCATCCGCTACCAGGCGAAATCGGGGGTGACGAAGTCCGGCTGCGCGCCGACACGGGCCGATAGCCGCGCGAGTGCGTCCGCATCGACCCCGCCGCTCCGCGCGTCCCCCAGCTCGTCCGCGTGGAGGCCGTTCAACACCAGCACCGAGGACAGGCCTGCCGCGGCCGCGCCCGCGATATCGGTCTCGAGGCTGTCGCCGATGGCAATCACCCGGCTGCGCGGCAGGGCCGGCAAACGGGACAGGCATAGATCGTAGACCGCCGTATGGGGCTTGCCGTGATAGCGGACCTCGCCGCCTAGCGATTCGTAATCGGCGGCGAGCAGCCCGGCGCAGATCATGCGCCGGGCTCCCTGCATCACCTGCCGGTCCGGGTTGGCACAGATCATCGGCAGCCCGCGCGCGGCGCCGGCGGCGAGCAGCTCCGCATAGTCCTTCGGCCGGGCCTCGGAATCGAACGGACCGATATTGAGGATGAAGTCGGCGTCGGCGAGCGAGGGGCTGGGCAGCAGATCGAGCCCGTCGAGCAGGGACCTGCCGTGCGCCGGACCGATCACGTAGCAGCGCTGACCGAGCGCCGCATGCCAGGGGTCGGCCCGCGCCCGCAACGCACCCCAGGTCGCTTCTCCCGAGGAGACGATCTCGGCCGCGTGCCGGCGGGGAAGGCCGAGCCTCGCGAGAGACGCGGCGACGTCGCGAGCTCGGCGCGGCGCGTTAGAAAGCATGACACAGCTCTTGCCAACACCGCACAGCCGGTCGAGCGTCTCCACCACCCCCGGATAGAGGCTCCGCCCGTCATGGAGCACCCCCCAGACGTCGAGCACAAACCCGTCATAGTCGTCGACGAGCGCGGAGACCCCCCCGATCGCCGTCGGCGCCTCACGGGTCGACGCGCCTCTGCCGTCGCCGGCCGCCATATCGTCACCGCGCCGCCATGTCCAGGATATCCCGCATTCGCGCCGGCGTGACCGGAAGCCGGGTGACGGCGCCGGGGACGCCGGCGGCATCGTCGATCGCGCCGGCGATCGCCGCTCCGGCGCCGTTGATGCCGCCCTCGCCGCCGCCCTTCAATCCCAGCGGGTTGTGCGGGCTCGGCGCGTCCTCGGTTATCAGGCATTCGATCGCGGGGATCTCGGAGAGGGTGGGCATCAGATAGTCGGCGAGGGTGACGGCGAGCGGCTGCCCCTGATCGTCATATACGAACTCCTCCAGCAGCGCGCCGCCGATCCCCTGGGCGCAGCCGCCCACGAGCTGTCCTTCCAGGGTCGCCGGATTGACCGCGCGCCCGACGTCGTAAGCGACCAGAAATCGTTCCACCGCGACGGCGCCGGTTGCCCGGTCGATGCCGACCACCGCGATGTGGACCCCGTAGGGGAAGACGGTATGGCCGGTCTCGAAAACCGCCTCGACGCTGAGCCCGGTCGGCGTGCCGCGCAGATGCGCCGCGATTTCGCCCAGGCTCACCGAGGCGCCGCCGGGCGCAGCGACGCGGCCGCCCTCGACGGTCAACGCGTCGGCGGGCCGCTGCAGCAGGAGGGCGGCGGCGGACAGCACCCGATCGCGGAGCAGACGGGCGGCCTTGTAGACGGCGTTCCCAGTGACCACCGTCGCCCTGGTGGCGTGCGCGCCGATGCCGCGCGCGATCCGGTCGGTCTGGCCGTGCACGACGCGGATGCGGTCGTGGTCGCAGCCCAGCCCGCCGGCGCAGAGCTGGGCCATGACCGTCTCGAATCCCTGGCCGAGCGACGCCCCGCCGGTCACGATCTCCACGCCGCCTCCCTCGTCGACGGCGATGCGCACCCCGTCGGAGGGGCCGCGCCCGCTCTCTTCCAGGAACAGCGCGACCCCGGCGCCGACGCAGGCGCCGCCGCGCCGCCGTCGCGCCAGATCGGCCTGGAGAGCGTCCCAGCCGACGGCGGCCAGCGCCTTGTCGAGGAGCAGCGCGTAATCGCCCGAATCGAGATGCAAAGACGGGACGCCCGGCTCGTCGAAGGCGACCGTGTAGGGCATCTCGGACGCCGGAATCAGGTTTCGGCGCCGGATCTCGATCCGGTCGAGGCCGAGACGGGCGGCGGCGGCATCCATCAGGCGCTCGCGGACGAACGTGCTCTCGTAGCGGCCGGGCGCGCGGTAGGTGGCCGCCGGCGTCTTGTTGGTTAGCCTCAGCCGGCACCGCGCCCTGTAGGCGGGAACCCGATAGAGGCCCGTCATCATGCACATCGTGCGGTTCGGAACGTTGACCCCATGCGTGCGGATATAGCCGCCCTGATCGTGGTCGAACGAGTCCTCGATCCCGAGCACCCGGCCCTCGCCGTCGAGCGCCATCCTCGCACGGTGATGCTGCTCGCGGCCCTGGTTCGCGGCCGTCAGATGCTCAGCGCGGTCCTCGATCCATTTGACCGGGCGGCCGAGCCGCCGCGCGGCAACGAGCACAAGCACGTCTTCCGGGTAGAGCTCGCCGCGGATCCCGAAGCCGCCGCCGACATGGCATTCGTGCAAGTGAAGCTGGTCGGGGCCGAGCCCGAGCATGCGCAGAAGCGTTTCCTTGTTGCGGTGCGGGATCTTGGCCGCGCCGTGGAGCGAGAGCAGGTCGCGGGCGGCGTCGTATACGCCGAGCGCGCCCCGCGTCTCCAGCGGCACCCCGGAATGGCGCCCGGTCCTGAGATCGAGCGCCACGACATGCGCCGCTTCGGCGAAGGCGGCCGCGAGGTCGCCATAGCCGTGGGTCAGCACCGCCGCCTCGCTGCTCCGTCCGGGCGCGAAGCTGCCCGGCGGCCGATCGGTCGAGGAAATCGCCGGCAGGGGCGCGATCTCGACCGCGACGAGCTCGGCCGCGTCCTCCGCGACATAGGCGTCCTCGGCGAAGACGGCGGCGACGGGCTCGCCGACATAGCGGACGACGCCGCGTGCCAGCGCCAGCTGACGGTAGGCGGTCAGCGCCTCGGCGCGGCGGTCGGAGCGAAAATCGATCGGCGGGATGTCGGCGATGTCGTCGGCGGTCCAGACGGCGACGACGCCGGCTAGGCTCCGGGCGCGGTCCGCGTCGATCCCGACCAGCCGTCCGTGGGCGTGGGCCGCGCGCACGACCCGCATTTGGAGCTGGTCCGGGAAGTCGATATCGGCGACGAAACGCCCTTGGCCGGTGACCAGCGGCGGGTCTTCGACCCGTCGAACCCGCCGGCCGATCGCTCCGTCACCGGTGCGGACCACGGCCAGAGCGTTCGGCGGCGGCGCCTGGCCGCGGGCCGCGCGTCGGGGCCGGTCCGCTTCCGTCTACGACCGCGACTCGTAGAAGTTGATGAGTTTCACTACGTCCGCGGCATCGATCCGGCCCAGCGGTCCGTCCGAATAGCTCGAGACGACGACCCTGTTGTCCGGCCCGAGAACGAATTCCGACGGCTGGATGATCTGACGCCGGTCTTCCCACCAGGAGCCAAGGCGGCCGGCGATCGCACGGGTCACGCCGTGCCCGACCGGGAAGTTCACCTGTTCGGCCACCTCCCGGGCTCTGTCGAGCGGATCGACGCTGGCCGCGGCGATCGAGGCGCCGATGGCGTCGAGCTCCGCCTTGACATTCGCGTAGCCGACCAACTGCCGGCGGCAATAGGGTCACCAATGGCCTCGGTAGAAGAGAAGCACCTTGTACTTGCCGGCGAGACCGCCGGGCAAGTCAAGGGTGCCGCCGCCCACGAGATCGATCCCGATCCGAGGAAAGGGCGCGCCGATTCCGAGCTTGTCCGCCATGGTGCCGTCTCCCTGGGTCGGCGGGGCCGGTGGCCGCCGCGGCCGGGACTATGGGGGTCCGGGGCGTGCGGCGCAACCGGCGGCGAAACGCTGCGCGCCCGGGTCTAGAGCCGGCCCTCTCGCACCATCGCGCGCACGCGCTCGCGGTCGAGAAGGATGTCCTCCGAAACGCCGGACTCGTAGAGCGCCGTCATCCTGTCGGGGTCGAAATTCCCCTCGGACATCTTTCCGAACTCGTCGGAGAACTGATAGCGGCTCTTGTAGATCCGGGTGTCGATCGGCGCGAAGTTGTCGAGCATGGTCTCGACCTCGTTGCCGTCGGGGTCGCGATAATAGAAGGATGTCGAATTGCCGTGATTAACCGTCCAGTGCGGACGGTGGCCCCAAGCCTTCATCCGCTTGTAGACATAGATGATCTCGCCGAGGCTGGCATAGGCATAGGCGAGATGGGACACGCCGATCGGGCGGTCCGGTTTGGTGCCCCAGCCCGGCTTCTTGATGATCACCACCCGATGGTCATGGTCATCGTAGGAGATGAAGGTCAGCGGCGGGCCTTCGCCGTCGTGGACCGCGACCGTCTCGGCGTCGAACAACCGCATGTAGAAGTCGATCATCGCCTCGTAATTGACATCCGAGAAGATGTGGACATGGTGCATCTTCGTCGGGCTCGGCATTCGCGTGATGCTGCCGGGCGGGTCGCGCCGCAGGGGGGCCACACTGTCGGGGATAAGGCGTGCGCGCGTCTGTTCCTGCATCGTTCCCTCCGATCGCATGGTCGCGATTCGCTTCGGTCGCAATTATCCGCCCGGTCTCCCGCCGCGTCCAGCGCGCCGGCGGGTCCGCCCGCCTTGGCCGGGGCCGGAGGCGCCGCTATGGTCGCGGCGCAAGCGGGAGAGCGGCCGGGGAAGCTGCGGTGGCGGAGTCTTTGAGCGGCAGGGTGGTCCTGATCACCGGCGCCGGCGGTGGGATGGGCGGTGCGATGGCGCTGGCCCTCCTGGGCGCCGGCGCGCATGTGCTCGCGGTCGATCTCGCCGAGCGGGCGCTGGATGCGCTCGCCGACCAGGCGGTGCGGCGCAGCGCGCCCGGTCGGCTGACTCCGGCTGTCGCCGACATCACCGAAGACGATGTCTGTTCGGCGCTGGTTCGCCGCGCGGTCACCGAGTTCGGCGGTCTCCACATGCTGATCAACAACGCCGGCATCGGCATGCAGACGATCCGCGAGAGCTACATGACCGACCCAGTGCCGTTCTGGGAGGTGGAGATCGACCGCTGGCGGCGCATGATGGACGTCAATTTCAAGGCGCCGTTCATGCTGGCGAAGGTCGCGGCATCCCATATGGTCGCGGAGGGCTGGGGACGGATCGTCAACGTGACCACCAGCCTCGATACCATGCATCGCAAGGCCTACACGCCTTACGGCCAGTCCAAGGCGGCGCTCGAGGCGGCGACGTCGAGCTGGTCCAAGGACCTCGAGGGCAGCGGGGTGACGGCCAATGTCCTCGTGCCGGGCGGGCCGACCGATACAGGCTTCATCCCGGCGAACGCCCCGTTCGACCGCCGGGCTCTGGTCCAGCCCGACGTCATGGCCGCGCCGATCCTGTGGCTCGCCTCGACGGAGTCTGACGGCGTCACCGATTGCCGCTTCGTCGGGCGCGACTGGGATCCGGCCCTGCCGCCGGCGGCCGCCGCGGCCGGCGCGCGCGCGCCGGCCGCCTGGCCCGGTGCCGGAACCACCGCCGCCTGGCCGGGCGGGCGCTGATCGCGAGGCCGCGATCCGACGGGACAGCGATGCGGTGCTCGACCGCCTCTGCGCGCTCGCGCGCTCCGCGGGTCGGTCCATTCTGCGCCACGATCGCGCCCGGATCGCCGTCTTCCGCAAACCCGACGGGTCGCCGGTGACCGCCGCCGACGGCGATGCCCAGGCGGTGATCCTGGCCGGCCTCCATGCGTTGGATCCCGAGACCCCCGTCGTCGCCGAGGAAGCGGCCGACGAGACGCCGTGGCCGTCGGACGCCGGAAGCGCGTTCTGGCTTGTCGATCCGCTCGACGGCACCGCAGGCTTTATCGCCGGCGAGGACGCGTTCACCGTCAATATCGCGTTGATCGTCGACGGCGCGCCGGTCCTCGGCGTCGTCCACGCCCCGGCGCTCGACCGGACCTATTTCGCGGGGAAAGGGTCGGGCGCGCGGCGCGTCTGCGGCGCCGGCTCCGGACGGCCGATCGCCGCGCGCCGGCCGCCCGGAGCCGGCGCCGTGGTCGTCTCCAGCCGTGCCCATGGCGACCGCGGCCGGCTCGCCGCGATGCTCCAACGCATACCGGTCGCCGCGCATCGACGGATCGGCAGTTCGCTCAAGTTCTGCCTCCTCGCCGCCGGAGACGCGGATATCTACCCCCGCTACGGACGCACCAGCGAATGGGACACCGCGGCCGGCCAGGCCGTGCTGGAAGCGGCCGGCGGCAGCGTCGAGACCCTGGACGGTGCCCCGCTGCGATACGGCAAGCCGGATTTCCGCAATCCGGAGTTTATCGCCCGTGGCCGCGCATGACCGGATCGTCCGCGCCGCAGACGAGTTGCGGCGCGGCGGGTTGGTCGCGTTTCCGACCGAGACCGTCTACGGACTCGGTGCGAACGCCGGCAGCGACGATGCGATCGCCCGCTTGTTCGAGGCCAAGCGCCGCCCCCGTTTCAACCCGCTGATCGTCCATGTGTCCGACAGACGACAGGCCGAGGCGCTGGTTCTGTTCGACGACCGCGCGCGGGCGCTCGCGGACCGGTTCTGGCCGGGGCCGCTCTCGCTGGTCCTGCCGCGCCGCCAGGGGGCGCCTGTCTCCCATCTGGCGGGAGCCGGGCTCGACAGCCTTGCCGTGCGAGTGCCTGCGCACCCGGTCGCCCTGGCGCTGATCGAGGCCGCCCGGATTCCGGTCGCGGCACCGAGCGCCAATCCGTCGGGCGGGCTGAGTCCGACCTCGGCGCATCATGTCGTCGAGGGTCTGGGCGCCCGGGTCGATTTCCTTCTGGACGGCGGCCCCTGTCGGGTCGGAGTGGAGTCCACCGTGGTCGATCTCACCGCCGCCCGCGCGGCGTTGCTGCGGCCGGGCGGGATCGACCTGGAGGCGCTGGAGAAGACGCTCGGCCCCCTCGCGCCGGCGAGCGGCGCGGACGCGCGCCCCCGCGCGCCCGGACGGCTCGCCAGCCATTACGCGCCGTCGCTCCCGCTGCGGCTCGCCGCGACCGGGGTCGGGCCCGACGAAGCCCTGCTGTCCTTCGGCAGCCACCGCCTCCGCGGTTTCGCGGCGGAACGGAATCTGAGCCCCGGCGGCGATCTTCGCGAGGCGGCCGCCAACCTGTTCGCAGCGTTGCGCGCGCTCGACCGGCCCGACCATGCGGGGATCGCCGCCATGCCGGTCCCGGAGATCGGGCTCGGCCGCGCCATCATGGACCGCCTGCGCCGGGCGGCGGCGGCGCGGCCGCTTGCCGATCCCAGGCGGGAGGGATAAACCGGGCGGCATGGTCGACGCTCGCCCGCTGCCGGCGGCGCTGCACGCCGCACTGATTCAGAGTCTCGGGCCTTCCGGAATCCTCATCGCGCCCGACCGGATGGCCCCTTATCTCACCGACGAGCGCGGCCGCTATCGCGGGCGCGCCGCCGCCGTGCTGCGTCCGGCGGACACCGCCTCGGTCGCCGCCGCCGTCGCGGCCTGCGCCCGCCACCGGGTCCCGATCGTCCCCCAGGGGGGGAATACCGGGCTGTGCGGCGGCGCGACGCCGGACCCGGACGGCCGCGCCGTCCTGCTCAGCCTCAACCGGCTCGATCGGATCCGCGAGGTCGATCCCGCCGACTATACGATCACCGCCGAGGCAGGCGTGATTCTCGCCGACCTCCAGCACGCCGCCGCCGCCGCCGACCGGCTGTTCCCGTTGAGCCTGGGCGGAGAAGGGACCGCGCGAATCGGCGGCAACCTCTCCACCAACGCGGGGGGCACCGGCGTGCTGCGCTACGGCAACGCCCGCGACCTTACCCTGGGCCTCGAGGTCGTGCTGCCCGACGGGCGCGTCTGGGACGGGTTGTCGGGACTGCGCAAGGACAATACCGGTTACGATCTCAAACAGCTCTTCATCGGTGCCGAGGGCACGCTGGGCGTGATTACCGCCGCCGTCCTCAAGCTCTTTCCCAAGCCCCATCGGGTCGAGACCGCGCTGCTCGCCATATCCGGCCCGGCGGAGGCGGTGGCGCTGCTGGCCAGGGCGCGCGCCGCCACCGGCGACCGGGTGACAGCGTTCGAGCTGGTGCTCCGGCCGTCGCTCGATCTGGTTCTCGCGCATATTCCGGACACGCGGGATCCGTTCGCGGTTCCCCATCCCGCCTATGTCCTCCTGGAACTGTCGGCCGGCGCGCCCCAGGACGATGTCCGGGCCTCTCTGGAGGCGTTTCTCGCGGCGGCGCTGGCGGACGGGCTTCTGACCGATGCCGTCATAGCCGAAAGCGGTCGTCAGGCGGCCGCCTTCTGGCGGCTCCGCGAGAGCGTCCCGGAGGCGCAGAAGCGTGCCGGCGCCTCGATCAAGCATGACGTATCGGTGCCGGTGTCGCGGATCCCCTCCTTCCTCGATGCGGCCTCCCGCGGGGTGGTCGAGACGGTGCCGGGCGTGCGCGTCTGCGCGTTCGGCCATGTCGGCGACGGCAACATCCATTTCAACCTCAGCCAGCCCGAGGACATGGACGGGGCCGCGTTCATGACGCGGGAAGCGGACCTCAACCGCATCGTCCACGACATCGTGACCGGCATGCGCGGCAGCTTCAGCGCCGAGCACGGGATCGGCCAGCTCAAGCGCGCCGAACTCGCCCGCTACAAGCCCCCGGTCGCGCTCGACCTGATGCGCCGGGTCAAGGAGAGTCTCGACCCCGACGCCCTCATGAATCCCGGAAAGGTTCTCTGATCATGGCCGAATACAGCGCTCCGCTCCGCGACATGAGATTCGTGATCCAGGAACTGGTCGGGCTCGGCTTTCTCGACGAGCTGCCCGGGTTGGACGAGGTCGGCGAGGACTTGCTGCTCTCGGTGCTGAACGAGGCCGGCCGCTTCGGCGGCGAGGTGATCGCCCCGCTCAACCGGACCGGCGACATCGAGGGGTCGCGTCTCGAGAACGGCGTGGTCACCGTTCCCGCCGGCTTCGCCGACGCCTACCGGCTCTTCGTCGAAGGTGGCTGGAACGGGATCGCGGCGCCGGCCGCGCATGGCGGACAGGGGCTGCCCCGCGTCCTCGGCTGCGCGGTGGGCGAGATCTGGGAGGCGGCCAACATGGCGTTCTCGCTCTGCCCGCTGCTGACCCAGGCCTGCATCGAGGCGCTCGTGCTGCACGGATCGGAGACGCAGCGCCGGGTCTGGCTGCCACAGCTGGTGAGCGGCGACTGGACGGGGACGATGATGCTGACCGAGCCGCAGGCGGGCTCCGACGTCGGGGCGCTCAGGACCCGGGCGCGGCGCGAGAACGGCCATTATCGGTTGTCCGGGCGGAAGATCTTCATCACTTGGGGCGATCACGAGATGGCCGAGAACATCGTCCACATGGTGCTCGCCCGGGTGGCCGGCGCCCCGGACGGCGTAAGGGGCATCTCGCTGTTCATCGTCCCGAAATATCTTCTCGACGACGACGGCAGGCCCGGCCCGCGCAACGATCTGCGTCCGGTGGGCCTGGAGCACAAGCTCGGCGTCCATGCGAGCCCCACCGCGGAGATGTCGATCGGCGACGGGGACGGCGCGGTGGGCTATCTGGTCGGCGAGGAGAATCGCGGTCTCGAATACATGTTCGCGATGATGAACAGCGCGCGGCTGGCCGTCGGGCGCGAAGGGCTGGCGATCGCCGAGCGCGCCTACCAGCAGGCGTCCGCCTATGCCGAGGCGCGGATACAGGGCCGATCGCTCGCCGATCCCGCTTCCGGCCCGGTGCCGATCGTGCGCCATCCCGATGTCCGGCGAATGTTGACCGGCATGCGGGCGGAGATCGAGGCCATGCGGGCGCTGGTCTACACGGTCGCGGCGTCGCTGGACATGGCATCCCATCACCCCGATGGGGCGGTCCGCGCCACGCAACGGGCCCGCGCGGAACTGCTCCTCCCGGTGGTCAAGGCCTGGTGCAGCGACCGCGGCGTGCGGATCGCCTCCGAGGGGGTGCAGGTGCATGGCGGGGCCGGCTTCATCGAGGAGACCGGCGCCGCGCAGCATTACCGCGACTCCCGAATCGCACCGATCTACGAGGGAACCAACGGAATTCAGGCGCTCGACCTGGTTCGCCGCAAGGTGCTCGGCGATCGCGGGGCGGCCCTCGCATCGCTGATCGAGGAGATGCGCGCCGAGGCGATACGACCGGGGAGCGCCGAAGCGGCGCCGGTCCGGGCGGCGCTGCGGGAGGGCGTCGATGCGCTGGACGAGGCGGCGCGCTGGTTGCTCGATACCGGGCGCCCGGGCGAGCTCGAAGCCGCCGCTGCCGCCGCGACGCCGTTCCTTGCGGCGCTCGGCACCGTCACCGGCGGCTGGCTGACAACGCGGGCGGCCGAGATCGCGGCAGCGCGCCTGGCAACGGCGAACGGCGACGCCGCATTCTATCGCGAGAAGCTGCGGACCGCGCTCTATTACGGTGCGGCGGTGCTGCCGCGCGCGGCGAGCCTCGCCCGTGCGGCGGTCGGCGGAGCCGAGCTCCTGCATCGCTCCGTCGAGGATGCGGCCTGACCGCCGTCGCTTGGGCGCCGTTCGGATGGGTTTTCAGGGTCTCCAGCGGAGGCCGACATGCAGGCCGATATCGGGGGTAGCGTGTCGCGCGCCGTCGTCTTCGGTGACGGCGATTTCGAGCGCCATGTCGTCGGCGAGCCGCAACGCGCCTCCGAACCCGAGCATGATGCTCGCATCGGCAAGCGGCGCGACGCCGGAGGCGCGCCAAGGCGAGGAATGGGCATCGATCTGCGCGGTCAGACTCAGGCTTTCCAGGGGCCGCCACGTCACGCCGAAGCGCCCGAAGGCGACGAGACGGCCGCCGAGGCGGCGAAGCGCGCGGGGCGCCTCGGCCGCGAGCGCGCCGAGGGTCGCGGCATACAGCCAAGCCCGTGAAGCGGCCGCCCCGGGCAGCGCGCCCGAGGTCTCGGCCCAAACCGTCGCCGCAGGGCCGCCGGCGCCGGCCAGCGTCCGTTCGGCGCCGGTCGGTAGCCGGATGGCGGCGCGAAGCGCCAGACCATCGTTCGACAAGAGCTGCCTCGGAAGCGCGTAGCCTACTCCGAAGGCCATGTCCCCCAGCGCCGCAACGTCGCTGTCGATGTCGACGCGGACCCCGCCTGCGTCCGCGTAATACAGGCTCAGCCGGTCGTGCGGCCCTCTGTCCCTGCCGCCCTGGGGCAGGCCGAACGCGTCGTGCCAGCTCTCGATGAACCGGTCGAATGCGCCGGCGCTATGGGCGACCGCCGAAATTTCGAGGAAACCTTCCCAATTCCGCCCCAGCCCGCGCCGCGCGGCGAGCGCGAGGCGATACGTCTCGCCGTCCAGCAATATCCGTTCCGCCTTCGAACGCGCCGCGCTCAGATAAGACGCCATGTCGATCGAGGCGATCAGTTCGGAATCCCCCAGCGCGAGCAGTCGGGCGCCGAAGGATGCGGGCACACCGTAGACGAGACGAAACGGATTCAGATCGACGAGGCGCAGCGGCACGGCGACAGCGTCCGACCCGCCTTGGGCGGCGCCCGACCATAGGACCGGGCCCAGGAGCGCGCAGGCGCAAGCGAGGCGCAACCGGGCGCCGGCCCGACGGGATTGAATCATGGTCGCGTTCCGTCGTTGGGAGCGGAATGCGCAGCCTACCGGATCGGGGCGGGGCCGGCCATTTCGGGCGTCGGGCCGGGCAGACTCATTCCTTTGCCGCATTGGAAAGCGTAGGACGAGAAAGGAGAACGCGCATCGGCGTTTCCGCTTGCGCCGGGTCCGGTTATGCGCCAAAACCCCGGCTCCGCAATCCGAGCCGAGCTCGCAGGGAGGTCCCATGAATGGCAGAGAATATCTCGCGCTCTCCAGATAGTTCGGGAGCCCTCTTCGACGCACATCCCCACTCGCCCAAGACCCATGTCAGCCAGAGCGGCGGCCAGGTTCACGCCGGCACGCATCTGCTGGTCGACTTCTGGGGGGCCGGGTCTCTCGACGATTGCGCCATCGTCGAGGCCGTGCTGCGCCGTGCCGCCGCCGCCTGCGGGGCGACCCTGCTGCATCTACATCTCCATCGCTTCTCGCTGAACGGCGGCGTCTCGGGCGTCGCGGTCCTCGCCGAATCCCATATCAGCGTCCACACTTGGCCCGAGTACGGCTATGCGGCCTTCGACGTCTTCATGTGCGGGGCCTGTGATCCGCGGCCGGCGCTGCCGATCCTGCGTCGCGCGTTCCGGCCCGCCCGCGAGGAGATCGGCGAGCACAAGCGGGGCGTCCTCGCATGACCGGAGCCGGCAGCGACGGCTGGTTCGTCGAGACGCTGGACGCCGACCTGCAACCCCGTCTCAGGATCGCGCGGATCCTTCACCGCCAGACGACCGAATATCAGGATCTGATGATCTTCGAGAACCCGCGCTATGGGCGGGTTCTCGCCCTCGACGGGATCATCCAGACGACCGAGGGCGACGAGTTCGCCTATCACGAGATGCTGGCGCATGTTCCGATCCTCGCCCACGGAGCGGTGGAGCGGGTGGCGATCGTCGGCGGCGGCGACGGGGGCGCGCTCGAGGAAGTGCTCAAGCACGACATCGACCGCGCCGTGATGATCGAGATCGACCCGAGCGTGGTCTCGCTGTCGCGGCGCTTCCTGCCGTCGATCTGCGGCGGCGCCTTCGACGATCCGCGCGCCGAGCTCGTCTTCGCCGACGGAACGGCATTCATGAAGAGCACCGACGAGCGCTTCGACGTGATCATCGTCGATTCGACGGACCCGATCGGCCCGGCGGCAGCCCTCTTCGAGTCGGCCTTCTACGCCGACTGCACCGCTCGGCTGACCGAGCGCGGCATCCTGGTCACTCAGTCGGGGGTGACCTTCTCCCAGCCGGACGAGATCCGCGACACCAATGCGCGCATGACGCCGCTCTTCGCCGATGCGACCGTCTTTCTGACCCATGTGCCGACATACGGGGCCGGGTTCATGACGCTGGGATGGGGATGCCGGAGCATGGAACCGCGTCGGACGCCCCGGGCGGAGATCGTGCGGCGGTTGGAACGCGCCGGCATCGCCACCCGCTACTACACGCCCGATATCCATTTGGCGGCGTTCGCGCTCCCCGCCTATGTCGGCGCGCTCATGACGTGACCTCCGTCCCGGCAGCGCGGGCGGCGAGACGGCGCCGGTCGATCTTGTTCGTTCCCGACAACGGGAGCGCGTCGAGGAAATGGACGCGGCGCGGGTGGGCATAGGCCGGCCCGTTCTCCAGCGCGTAGCGCTTGACCTCCGCCTCATCGACGACGCCCGGCGCGCGCGGAACGACGAAGGCGACCGGAACCCTGTCCTTCAGCGCGTGCGGGGCCGACACGACGACCGCCTGGCAGATTTCGGGGTGCCGCTCCAGCATGGCCTCGACCGCCGCCGGAAAGATGTTCTCGCCGGCGGTGACGAACATGTCGTCGGCGCGGCCGACGAAATAGTACCAGCCATCCGCGTCGCAGCGAAGCATGTCGCCGGTATCCAGCCAACCGTCGGCGAGCACCGCCGCAGTCTCCCCGGCCATGTTGTGATAGCCGCGCATGACTCCCGGACTCCGGACATGGAGCGTGCCCTGGTCGGGGTTCGGCCCGCCGACCAGCCTGATCTCGACCTCGTCGAGCGGATAGCCGACGCTGGTGCGCGGGCGTGGGAGACCGTCGGGATGGAACCAGGAGAACGGGATCGGGCCGCCCTCGGTTATGCCGTAATTCAGATGTACGGCAGCGCTGGGGAACACCTCCTTCAGGCCGTCGAGGAGGGCGTCGGAGGCCGGCGCGGATCCCATCGAGCAAGCGCGTACCGACGACAGGTCGGTGCCGCGGAGCAGCGCATCTTCGCGGAGGATGAGTGCGTACATCGTCGGCACGCCGGTCAGCATGGTGAGGCGCTGCGACCCGATCGCACGGATATACCGTCTGGCGTCGAACCCCGCGAACAGCACGACCCGCCCGCCCGCGGCGAGGGCGGACTTGACCGCGAGCAGCGCGTTCTTGTGATAGAGGGGGGCCGAGACGACGCTCGCATCGTCGGCCCGCAGCCGGCGCGAGGCGACGAGCCGATCGATCATCCAGCACTGCCCGGCATGATCCAGCAACACGCCCTTGGGCCGCCCGGTCGAGCCAGACGTGTAAGGCTGTTCGGCGATCGCGCCGGGCGCCGGGCGGAGGGCCGGCATGGGATCCGCCGCGACCATCGTGCCGTAGCCTTCCGGCCCTGCTTCGTCGAACGAGACCGTCGGCGGGCCGCCGATGCCCGCCGCCTCGGGCTCGGCCGCGAACGCCCCGTCGGCGAAGACCAGCCGCGCCCCGGAGTCGGCGACGATATGGCGGACGGTCTTGGCCGGGAGCTTGATGTTGATCATCACCGGGACGCAGCCCGCCCGCATCGCGCCGAACAGCGCGACGAGATACTCTACCCGGTTGGCGGCCGCGATCGCGATCCGGTCGCCCGGTCCCAGCCCGCGCGCGGCGAGGCTCGCCGCCAAGGCCCCGCAGGCGCGGTCGAGGCCGCGAAAGCTCAGGCTGCGGGGGGCCTCGGGCCGGAACAGATCGACCACGGCCGTGCGTTCGGCGGCCGCGTGGGCCGCGAAGACATTGCCCAGATTGGCGGCGCCCGTCATGGCGCGATGATGATCTTTCCGATCACCTCGCGATCACACAGCCTGCGGACCCCTTCCCGCGTGTCCTCGAGAGGCAGCACGTCATCGATCACCGGGTCGAGCCGTCCTTCCCGGATCAGCGCCATGAGCCGGATCAGGTCTTCCGACGCCCAGCTGTTGGAGCCGAGGATCTTGAGCTCGAAGGTCCAGATATAGCGGAGATCCGTGTTGGGATCGTATCCGGCGGTCGCGCCGCAGGTCATCAGCCGACCGCCCCGTTTCAGCGCGCGGAGGCTCGGGACCCAACTGTCGCCGCCGGTGAAGTTGACCACCATGTCCACACCGCCGGTAAAGCGGCGCCGGTGCGGCTTCTCGTAGAGCCTCCAAATCTCCTTGACGAAGTCGGTTTCGGAGTAGTTGATCACATGGTCGGCGCCCCACGACCTGAGCGCCTCCAGCTTCGCCGCCGTGCTGCCGCAGGCGACGACCTCGGCGCCGATCAGCTTGGCCAGCAGGACGCAGCACGACCCGACTCCGCCGCTCGCGCCCAGGACCAGGATCCGTTCGCCGGCCTCGAGACCGCCATGGGTGAATAGCATGCGGTGCGCCGTCCCGTAGGCCACCGGCAGCGCGGCGGCCTGGGCGTGGGTGACGCCGTCCGGTATCCGGATCAGCCGCGCGGCATCGACGAGGCAGTATTCGGCGGTGCCGCCGGGGATCATCTCTCCCATCAGGCCCTTTTCCGGGGCGATCGGATCGAGCGGGTTGACGAGCACCCGATCCCCCGTCGCCCAACCGGCCACTCCGGGGCCGATCTCGACGATGTCGCCGGCGATGTCCAGACCGATGATCATCGGCATCGGCACCTTGATGCCCGGCATACCCTGACAGGTGAAGACGTCGTGATAGTTGAGTGACGTCGCCCGGACGCGGATCACGACCTGGCCTTCGCCGGCCTTGGGGTCCGGGAAGTCTGGGTCGAACGTCAGCGCCTCGATACCGCCATGCTCGTGCAAGCAGACTGCCCGCATAGGAAACTCCCGAAACTCGTGGACCCATCGGCGATCCCGCCGCCGCGAATCCACCGACCCGTCCCGAACCCCGCATGGCGGACGGAACCGGGCCGCGGTTGCGCCGCCGACCGCGCCGGCCTAAGACTCCGCGCGCGGGCCGGGGCGTGGCGCAGGCTGGTAGCGCACCTGCTTTGGGAGCAGGGGGTCGGAGGTTCGAATCCTCTCGCCCCGACCACCCGGCCCTACCGCGGACGCCCCGCACCGGCGGCGGAAGATGGTGCCCAGGGGTGGAATCGAACCACCGACACCATGATTTTCAGTCATGTGCTCTACCGACTGAGCTACCTGGGCTCGACGCCGGCTTTATAGAGCGGCGGCCGATGCGCTGTCCAGACAGACGCGTCTCGACGCGCAGCGCGGGCTCGGGCGCCGCATCGCGCACCGATCCGGCAGACCCGTCGCGGGTATCCCGAACGAGTCCGCGCCTATGGCGGTGCGGGTCCGGGCGCGCCGAACGGATATGGGAGACGGGCTACCGAGTCTCCGGGCGGTCTTGAGACCGCCGGATCGCATTACAGCGCTACATCGACTATGGCGACCGGAAATCGACGACTTGCAAGCCGAAATCGGCCCAATGCAACCCGGATCGTCCTCTGTCGTCCTACAATGCGGTATGGATGGGCCGATCCAGGCATTTCCGTCAGGGCAATGGGCTGAAATGCGAAGCGCCAGATCGCGGCGCGCTATGTTATAGCTTCCGGCGGACTCTCGGCGAGGCGGCGGTGCAACGGGATGCGATGGACTACGATGTCGTGATCGTCGGCGCCGGTCCTTCGGGTCTGGCGGCGGCGATCCGGCTCAGACAGCTATGCGCCCAGCACGGCGAAGATCTCTCGGTATGCGTCATCGAGAAGGGATCGGAGGTCGGCGCGCATATCCTGTCGGGCGCGGTGCTGGAGACCCGGGCGCTCGACGAGCTGCTGCCGGGCTGGGCGTCGATGGGCGCGCCTGTCCGCACCCCCGTTTCCGGCGAGCGCTTCATGTTCCTGACCGAAACGCGGGGAGTCTCCGTTCCCAGGCCGCTGCTTCCCTCCTGCCTTAGGAATGACGGCAATTTCGTGATCAGCCTCGGCAATCTGTGCCGTTGGCTCGCCGAGCAGGCAGAGGCGGCCGGGGTCGAGATCTATCCGGGCTTCGCCGCGTCCGAGATCCTCTACGGCGCGGACGGCGCCGTCGGGGGCGTCGCCACCGGGGACATGGGGGTCACCAGGACCGGCGCGCGGGGGCCGAGCTACCAGCCCGGCGTCGAGCTGCGCGGGAGGTTCACGCTCTTCGCCGAGGGCTGCCGCGGCAGCCTGGGCAAGAGCCTCATGGAACGCTTCGCGCTTCGCGGCGAGGCGGCGCCGCAGACCTACGGCATTGGGCTCAAGGAGCTCTGGGAGGTGGATTCGCCGCTGCACCGCCCCGGCATGGTCGTGCACACCGTCGGATGGCCGCTCGACCGCGCAATCTATGGCGGCTCGTTCCTCTACCATCTCGAGGACAACATGGTCTCGGTCGGCTTCGTGATCGGGCTCGATTACGCCAACCCCCATCTCAGCCCCCATGAGGAGTTTCAGCGCTTCAAGACACATCCCGAAATCCGCGGGATTTTCGCCGGTGGGCGCCGCGTGGCCTATGGCGCGCGCGCCGTCAACGAGGGCGGGCTCCAGTCGCTGCCGCGGCTGGTCTTCCCCGGCGGCGCGTTGATCGGCTGCGAGGCCGGCACCCTCGTCACCCCCAAGATCAAGGGCACCCACACCGCGATGAAGTCGGGCATGCTGGCGGCGGAGGCGGCCCATGCCGCGCTCGCCGAAGGCGTGGATCGCGCGGGAAACGTCCTGGACGCCTATCCCGAGTCGGTCCGCGGGTCATGGCTGTGGGACGAGCTCCACCGCGCCCGCAACGTGCGTCCGGCGTTCAAGTGGGGCCTGTGGGCGGGAGCGCTCCATGCCGGGATCGATCAGACCCTGTTCCGGGGCAAGGCGCCGTGGACGCTCCGGCACGGCCGTCCGGATCACGCGGCGACCCGGCCCGCCGCCGAGTGCGCGCCGATCGACTACCCGGCCCCGGACGGCGTGCTGACCTTCGACCGGCTGACCAATCTTTCTTTCTCCGCCACCAACCACGCCGAAGATCAACCCGTGCATCTGACCCTGAAGGACCAGGCGGTTCCGATCGAGGTCAATCTGAGGCTTTACGACGCACCGGAGCAGCGCTATTGCCCAGCCGGGGTCTACGAGATCCTCCGCGACGGCGAGAGCGGGGCGCCGCGCCTCCAGATCAACGCGCAGAACTGCCTCCACTGCAAGACCTGCGACATCAAGGACCCGCGCCAGAACATCGACTGGGTGGTGCCGGAGGGCGGCGGCGGGCCGAACTATCCGAACATGTAGCCGGCGGATGACCCATCGCGCATCGGCGGTCCGCCGTCGGCTGGGTTCGCCCGCCCCCTAGGGAATGTCTGAACGAGTCGGTTCTGTGATGATCGTTGGACTGGTCGGGTAGTGGGTGACCGATGGAGCAGTCGACCTTCGCGGGGCTGGAGCACGACCTGAAGAAGCGTTGCACGCGGCGCGAGGCGTTTTGCGAGAAGATGGACGGGCTGGTTCCTCGGGGTCGTCCGGAGACGCGCATCAAGCCGTTCTACCCGAAGGCCGGTCGCGGTCGGCGGCCCTATCCGCTGGAGGTGATGCTTCGCGTTCACTGTGTGCAACTGTTCTACAGCTTGAGCGACCCGGGGATGGAGGATCTGCTCTACGAGGTGGAGCAGGTCGCGGCGGTTCGTGGGGCTGCGCCTGTCGGGTGCGCTGCCCGACGAGACGACGATCCTGCACTTCCGCCACTTGCTGGAGAGGCGCGGTCCGGGCGAGACGCTGCTCGAGGAGATCGACGCGCATCCGGATGCGCTCGAGCAGGGGGACGATCGTGGACGCGGGCCTCATCGCCGCGCCGTCGTCGACGAAGAACCGCACCGGCGAGCGGGACCCGGAGATGCGCCGGACGAAGAAGGGCAATCAGTGGCATTTCGGGATGAAGGCGCATATCGGCGTGGATGCGCAGTCGGGGTCGGCGCACAGCCTGGAGACGACGACGGCGAACATATCGGACGTGGCGACGGCGCACGCGCCGGTGCACGGGAGCGAGGAGCGGGTGTGGGGCGACGCGGGCTTCCAGGGGGTGGGCAAGCGCGAAGAGAACCGGGACACGGACGTGGACTGGCAGGTGGCGATGAAGGCCGGCAAGCGCCGGCTGCTGGACAAGCAGAGTGCGCAGGAGGCCGCGGAGAGGCGCAAGGCCTCGGCGCGGGCCAAGGTGGCGCATCCGTTCTTGTACGTGAAGCGCCACTTCGGCTACGCCAAGATGCGCTATCGGGGGCTGGCGAAGAACACCCAGCGCATCGCCAGGCGCTACGCCGTCGCCCGATGCGGGGTCTTCCCGTCCGCAACCGCCGCAAGGCGGGAGAGACAACCGGCTCGGGCATCCAGATCTACATTTCTCGATACAAAACACAATTCCACTGGTCTCCAGCGTTCCGCACACGCGCCGGATGACCCGAATGCCCGCCAAAACCCTGGCTGTTCAGACATTACCTTAGGTCGTGGGCTCATTATTGGGTTGAAGATGTTTTATCCGGAGTCTTGTGGATGCGAGAGCGATGGCGGCGAGGAAGTTTCTGGCGAGTTTGTGGTAGCGCGTGGCGACGGCGCGGAAGTGCTTGAGTTTGTTGAAGAAGCGTTCGACGAGGTCGCGCTGCCGGTAGAGTGCGGGATCGACGGAACGTTGAACCCTTCGGTTCTTCCGGGTGGGGATGTGCGGCGTGGAGCAATGTGCGCGGATCAGCGCGAGGACCGCCCGGGCTTCGTAGCCCCGGTCGCCCCCCCGGTCGGCGACGGTGTCGCGCGCCGGCGTCAAGCCGGCAAGCAGCGCCGCCACGGCGGCCTTGTCGGACGCCTGGCCGGGACTGAGCAGGACCCTGACCGGCAGGCCGTGCCCATCGACCACAGCGTGGAGCTTGGTGGTCAGCCCCCCGCGAGAGCGTCCGATGGCGTGATCCGGACCCGCTTTTTTTCGCCCGCCGCGTGCTGGTGGGCACGGATAACCGAGCTGTCGATGAGATGAAGCTCATCCGGTTCCCGCGCGCGCAGCGCCTCGAAAACCCGCAGCTACACGCCCCGCTTGGCCCAGCGATTTTAGCGGTTGTAGACCATCGTGCAAGGCCCGTAGCGCTCGGGCAGGTCGCGCCACGGCGCGCCCGTGCGCAGAACCCGGAAAATGCCGCTGAGAACGCGACGGTCGTCGACCCGCGGCACGCCGCGCGGCTTGTCGGGAAGCAAAGGCTCGATGATCGCCCACTCGGCATCCGTCAGATCGTGCCGCCCCATCGCCAACCTCCCATATCTCGACCCGACAGGCCACCAGGCATACCACCTCTGGTGGCTATGGATGCAGAACCTAGGCTGCGGGGGGGGGGCATGTCGGTCTTCACCGGTCGTGGGCTGGGCTGCGAACGCGGCGACCGGGCGGTCTTCTCGGGGCTCGACTTCGCTCTCGGGGCCGGGGAGGCGCTGGTCCTGCGGGGAGGCAACGGCGCCGGCAAGACATCGCTGCTACGGCTCATGGCGGGGCTGGCCGCGCCGGCCGCCGGGCGGCTTCTCTGGGACGGGGTCGACATCGCCGAGGACCCGGCGCGGCACGCCGCCCGGCTGCGCTTCGTAGGTCATCGCGACGCCGTCAAGCCGGCGCTGACGGCGGCCGAGAACCTGCGTTTCTGGGCGCGGCTGCAGGGGGCGGGCGGCGGCGTCCCGGCCGCCCTCGCCCGGTTCGGGCTCGACCGCCTCGCCGACACCCCCGCGCGGTTCCTCTCGGCCGGGCAGCGGCGGCGGCTCGCGCTCGCCCGCGTCGCCGCCGGGACGTCCGAGCTGTGGCTGCTCGACGAACCCACCGTTGCGCTCGATCCAGAGGGGGTGGCCGCCGTCCTCGGCGCCGTCGAAGCACACCGCGCCGGCGGCGGGCGCTGCGCCATCGCCACCAACGTCCCGCTCGCCCTCGCGGGCGCGCGGGCGCTCGATCTCGACGCGCACGCCGCATGATCCGGTTCAGTGCCCTCGTCGGCCGAGAGCTGCGGCTGGTCTGGCGGCAACCGGGCGAGGCGGCGACGGCGGTTCTGTTCTTCATCCTCGCGGTGATACTGTTCCCATTGGGCATCGGGCCGGAGCCGGCGCTGCTGGCGCGGCTCGCCGCCGGGCTGCTCTGGGTCGCGGCGCTGCTCGCCGCGCTGCTCTCGCTCGACAGGCTGTTTCGCGAGGATCATGAGGACGGCAGCCTCGAACTGCTCCTGCTCTCCCCGGTCGCCCCGGAGCTCGTCGTCGGCGCCAAGTCCGTCGCCCACTGGCTGACCACCGGCCTGCCGCTGATCGGCGCGGCGCCGCTGATCGGCGCGCTCCTCGATTTCGACCCTACGGGCGGTGCCGCGCTGGCGGCCGCGATGGTGCTGGGCACGCCGACGATCAGTCTGATCGGTGCGATGGGCGCGGCGATGACCCTCGGCGCCCGGACGAGCGGGGTCCTCCTGTCGCTCCTGGTCCTGCCGCTGCTGATCCCGGTCCTGATCTTCGGCGCCGGCGCGGTGCAGGCGGCGCTCGCCGGCGCCGCGCCGCGCCAGCCCCTGCTGTTCCTCGCCGCGCTGCTTGCCGCCGCCGCCGTCATCGCCCCCTGGGCGGCCGGCGTCGCGGTCCGCCAGGCGATGGACTGAGGGCGGCGCGCCCTGTTGACTGGTGCGGCGGCGGCAGCCAACTATGCAGCGAAGCGCCCCGGCGCCCGCGAGACCGTCAGCACCCGTCGTGACCCCGTGACCGGCCTGCACAGATTTGCGAACCCCGGACGGTTTCTGCGGTTGGCCGATGCGGTCCAGCCCTGGACGACCGCCGCCGCCGTCCTGCTGATCGGCGCCGGGCTGGCGGGCGGCCTCCTGCTCTCGCCGCCGGACTATCAGCAGGGCGACGCCGTCCGCATCATGTATGTCCACGTACCGTCGGCCTGGATGGCGATGGGGATCTATCTGGCGATGGCGCTGGCCTCCGCAGCCGGGTTGATCTGGCGGCACGCGCTGGCGCATGTCGCCGCCGCGGCCGCCGCGCCGATCGGCGCCTGCTTCACCGTCGTCTGCCTCGCCACCGGCATGCTTTGGGGCAAGCCGATCTGGGGAGCGTGGTGGGTGTGGGACGCGCGGCTGACCTCGGTCCTGGTGTTGATGTTCCTCTATCTCGGCTTCATGGCGCTCGCCAAGGCCTTCGACACGACATCGCGGGGCGACCGGGCGGCGGCGCTGCTCGCGGTGGCGGGCGCGGTCAACCTGCCGGTCATCAAATACTCGGTGGACTGGTGGAACACGCTGCACCAGCCGTCCAGCATCACCCTGACCTCGGCGCCGTCGATCCATGTCTCGATGCTGGTGCCGCTGCTGGCGACGGCGGCCGGCGCCGCCTGCCTGTTTCTGAGCCTGCTCGCCGTCCGCGTCCGCGCCGAGCTGCTCGCGCGACGCCTTCGGACGCTGCGGCTCGCCGAAGCCCATGGCGAGCCCGGGCGGGGCTGACGCCAGCATGGACGAGTATGCGCGCTATGTCTGGCCGGCCTACGCGATCGCAGCGGGGGTGATCGGCGGGCTCGCGATCCAGAGCGTCGCGGCGCTCCGCCGCCGCCGCTGCGAGGCGGAGCGGCTGGAGGCAAGACGGCCCGGGCGCCGCCGCCGGGACGGTGCCGAGGAAGCCGGGGATGACGCGTAAGCGCCGGCGCATGACCCTGCTCGCCGCGGTCGCCGCGGCGTCTTCGACCGCGGCGGCGCTAGTCCTCCTCGCGGCCGGGGACGGCGTGGTCTATTTCTACGGCCCGAGCCAGCTCGCCGAGGCCGCGCCGCCGCCGGAGCGGCGTTTCCGCATCGGCGGCATCGTCGAGGAGGGCTCGGTCGCGCGCGCGGACGACGGGGTGACGGTTCGCTTCCGGGTGACCGATCGCGTCCGCGCCGTGCCGGTCGCCTATGCCGGGCTGCTCCCCGATCTGTTCCGCGAGGGCCAGGGCGTCGTCGCCGGCGGCCGGCTCGACGGCCAGGGCGTGTTCCGCGCCGACGAAATCCTCGCCAAGCATGACGAGACCTATATGCCGCCCGAGGTCGCCGATGCGCTCCGGGCGGCGGGTCGCTGGCGCGGCGGCGCGACGGTCCGATGATCGCCGAGATCGGCCAGTTCGCGCTGATCCTCGCGCTGCTGCTCGCCCTGGTCCAGGGGACGCTGCCGCTCTGGGGGGCCGCCCGCAACGACCCGGCGATGATGGCGGTCGCGCGGCCTGCGGCGGCCGGCCAGCTCTTGCTCGCCGCCGCCGCGTTCCTCTGCCTGATGCGGCTCTTCGTCGTTTCCGACTTCTCGGTTGCCCTTGTCGCCGCCCATTCGCACACGCTCAAGCCGCTGCTCTACAAGATCACCGGCCTGTGGGCCAACCATGAGGGCTCGATGCTCCTCTGGGTGCTGATGCTGTCCCTCTTCGGCGCTCTGGTCGCCCTTTTCGGCGCCAACCTGCCGGTCCGGCTCCGGGCGCGCGTGCTCGGCGTCCAGGGTGCGGTGGCCGCCGGTTTCCTCGCCTTCGTCGTCTTCGCCTCGAACCCGTTTCTGAGGCTGGAGCCGGCACCGCTCGAGGGCCAAGGGCTCAACCCCTTGCTCCAGGATCCGGGGCTCGCCTTCCACCCGCCCTTCCTCTATCTCGGCTATGTCGGCTTTTCGATCGCCTTCTCCTTCGCCGTCGCCGCCCTGATCGAGGGCCGCGTCGACCCGGCCTGGGCGCGCTGGGTGCGGCCCTGGACGCTGCTCGCCTGGTGCGGACTCACGATCGGCATCGCGCTCGGGAGCTGGTGGGCCTATTACGAGCTCGGCTGGGGCGGCTGGTGGTTCTGGGACCCGGTCGAGAACGCCTCCTTCATCCCCTGGCTCGTCGGCACCGCGCTGCTGCACTCGGCGATCGTCGTCGAGAAGCGCAGCGCGCTGAAGGGCTGGACGGTGCTGCTCGCGATCCTCACCTTCGGGACGGCGCTGCTCGGCACCTTCCTGGTGCGCTCGGGCGTGCTGACATCGGTGCACAGCTTCGCCGCCGACCCGGCGCGGGGGGTGTTCGTCCTGGCGCTCCTGTTCGCGGTCGTCGGCGGCGGGCTCGCGCTTTACGCGGCGCGCGCCCCGGCGCTCGGCGGCGGCGGGCTGTTCGCGCCGGTCTCGCGCGAGGGCGCGATGCTGCTCAACAATCTGCTGCTGACCACCGGGGCGGCGGTGGTGGCGCTGGGGACGCTGTATCCGCTGGTCCTGGATGCGCTCGGCGGCGGCAAGGTCTCGGTCGGCCCCCCCTTCTTCGAGGCGACCTTCGTGCCGATCGCGGCGCCGCTGCTGATCGCCTGCGCGGCCGGCGCGCTGCTTCCCTGGAAGCGGGGCGACCTCAAGGGGGTGCTGGGTCGGCTGCGCGCGGCGCTGCTGATCGCCGGCGCGACCGCCGCGACCGCCGCCTGGCGGGCCGGGGTCGACGACCTGCCGGCTGCGTTCGGGCTGGCGCTCGCGGCCTGGTTGATCGTCGGCGCCCTGGTCGGCCTCGCAGAGAGGGCCGGCCTCCTTCGGCGCGGCCCTAGCGGCGCGGCGCGGCGTGCGGCCGGGCTACCGCGCGCCGCCTGGGGGATGACGCTCGCCCATGCAGGGCTCGGGGTCGCGGTCGCCGGCATCGTCGCCTCCTCCGCCTGGCAGAGCGAGCGCATCCTCGCGATGCGGCCCGGCGAGACCGTCGAAATCGCCGGATACCGCGTCGCGTTCGAGGGCGCGGGCGCGACCGCGGGACCCAATTACAGCGCGGTCACCGGCCGCTTCCGGCTGCTCGACGGCGGTCGCGAGATCGCCCGGCTGCGCCCCGAGACACGGAACTACCCGGCCGAGCGCGGCCAGACCACCGAGGCCGCGATCCACACCAGCTGGCTCGCCGATGTCTATGTCGTGCTCGGGGCGCGGCTGCCGGATGGCGGCTGGACGGTGCGGCTCTACCACAACCCGCTGGTGCCCTGGATCTGGATCGGCGCGGCGGTGATGGCGCTCGGCGGACTGGTCTCGCTCAGCGACCGGAGGTTGCGAGTCGGCGCCCCCCGCCCGGCCCGCCGTCCGCTCGGCGCGGCGGGTTGACGGGCGGGCCGGCCCATGCGCATCCGGACCCTTGTCCCGGCGGCCGCGTTCGCCGCCCTCGCCGCGGTCCTCGCGGTCTATCTCGTCCAGATCGATTCGGGCGCGCGCGACCCCGGCCGGCTGCCGTCCGCGCTGATCGGCCGGCCGGCCCCGCCGCTCGACCTGCCGCCGATCGACGGGCCGGGAGAAGGGCTCCGCTCGGACCGGCTCGGCGGAGCGGTCGCCCTCGTCAACGTATTCGCCTCCTGGTGCCCGCCCTGCCGGGCCGAGCATCCGATGCTGATGCGGCTCGCGCGGGAGGGGGTCGCGATCTACGGCGTCAACTACAAGGACCGGCCTGAGGACGCCCGCGCCTTCCTTGCCGAGCTCGGCAACCCCTACCGCGCGGTCGGGGCCGACCGGACCGGGCGCACGGCGATCGACTGGGGCGTCTACGGCTACCCCGAGACCTTTGTGATCGACCGCGCGGGCCTGGTCCGCTACCGCCATGTCGGGCCGATCACGCCGCACGACCTCGAGACCCGGATCCGGCCGCTGCTGGCGCGGCTCGACGGATGAGACGGGCCGCTCTCGCCCTCGCTCTGCTGCTCGCCGCGGCACAGGCGGGAGCGGCCGCGCCCGGCGAGGCGCTCGACGACCCGGCGCTCGAAGCGCGGGCGCGGGCGCTGTCGAAGGAACTGCGCTGTCTGGTCTGCCAGAACCAATCGATCGACGACTCGGACGCCGATCTCGCCCGCGACCTGCGGGTACTGGTGCGCGAGCGCATCGCCGCCGGCGAGACCGACGACCGCATCCGCGCCTTCCTCACCGCGCGCTACGGCGACTTCGTGCTGCTGCGCCCGCCCTTCAAGGCCGCGACCTGGGCGCTGTGGCTGGGGCCGGCGGCGATCCTGCTCGCCGGCGCCGCCGCGGGCGGGCTCTATCTCCGCCGCCGCGCGGCCCCCGGCGAGACGCCCGGGTTGAGCGAGGCGGAGCGCCGGCGCCTCGACCGGCTGGTCGGCGGGGACGGGGAGTCGTGATGCTCTGGCTTCTGCTCTCCGCGATGGCGCTGGCGGCGACCGCGGCGGCGGTCTGGCCGCTGCTGGCCCGCCAGGCGCGACCGCGACCGCGCGCCGACCACGATGTCGAGGTCTACCGCGACCAGCTCGCCGAGCTCGCGCGCGACCGCGACCGCGGACTGGTCGCGCCCGAGGAGGCGGCCGCCGCCAAGGCGGAGATCGGGCGCCGCCTCCTCGCCGCCGCCGAGGCGGCGGAGCGCGGCGAAGCGGCAGCGCCGAGCCGACGCGCGCCGGCCCTGCTCGCCGCGGCCCTCGCGGCCGCGCTGCCGGTTCTCGCCGCGGCGCTCTACGGCGTCCTCGGCTCCCCCGGCCTCCCCGGCGCGGCGCCCGGCCTCGTCGACCGCCTCGCCGCACGGATGGCCGCCAACCCCGGCGACCCCGAGGGCTGGCGGCTGCTCGGCCGCTCCCTGGCGCGGCTCGATCGCCACGACGAGGCGGCCGAGGCCTATCGGCAGGCGGCAGCGCTCCGCCCCGACGACGCGGCGTTGCGCGCACTGCGCGGGCAGGCGCTGACCGCAGCCGCCGGCGGCCGGGTCGGCGCGCCGGCACGGGAAGCCTTCGCGGCCGCACTCGCCCGCAACCCCGGCGAGCCGCTGGCCCGATTCTATCTGGGGCTCGCCGCGCTCCAGTCGGGCAACCGGGCGGAGGCGCTGGCGCGCTGGCGGGCGCTCGCCGCCGCGCTCGCGCCCGACTCGCCCTGGGCGCCGATGCTGCGTGCGGGGATCGCCGGGCTCACCGGCAGCGCCGACGGGCCGATCGATGCCGAGGCCGCGGCGCGGGCCGCCGAGATGTCGCCGGAGGATCGCGCGGCGACGATCCACTCCATGGTCGAGGGGCTCGCTGCACGGCTCGCCGAGGCGCCCGACGACGCCGAGGGCTGGGCGCGGCTCGCCCGCGCCTACCGGGTCCTCGGCGAAGCGGAGAAGGCGCGCGACGCGCTGGCGGCGCTCGCCCGGTTGCGGCCCGAGGATGCCGGGGCGCTCGCCGCCTACGCCTGGAGCCTGCTCGAGACCGAAGGGCCGAGCGCGGCGCTCGACGGAATCGTCGTCCGCATCCTGGCGCGCGACCCGGGCAACCGGGCGGCGCTCTGGATCGCCGGCGCGGCGGCGGCGGAGCGCGGAGACGCGGCCGAGGCGCGGCGGTTCTGGGAGCGGCTGCGGGCGCTGCTGCCGGAAGGCTCGGCCGAGCGGGGGGCCGTCGACCGTCAGCTCGCGGCGCTCGCCGGCGGGGCGCGGTAACGGAGGCGGCTACCGGGTGAGGACGGTCGCGGTGACCGGCCACAACCAGACGACGGCCATCACCACCAGCATCAGCAGCCAGTAGGGGATCGAGCCGGAGAAGATATCCTTCAGGGTCACCGACGGGTCGGGGACCGCCCCCTTGACGGTATAGACCAGCAGGCCGAAGGGCGGAGTCAGCAGCCCCGCCTCGATCGCCAGGATGCCGAAGATGGCGAAGGCGTAGGGGTCCCAGCCCGCGGCCTCGGCGAGCGGCCAGAAGATGGGAACGGTCAGGAGGATGATCGAGATCGAATCGATCAGCGTCCCCATCGCCAGCCAGATCGCGATCATCAGCACGGTCACCCAGAACCCGGTCAGGCCAAGCCCGGCGATCAGGTCCTGGATGATCTGGATGATGTTGCCGAGCGCCAGGAACTTGGCGTACATCGCCGCGGTCATCAGCAGGAACATGATCGGCGCGATGGTCTTGCCGGCCTCGATGACGGCCTCGCGCCAACCGCGCCAGCCGAGCCCCTTGATGCCGGCGAAGAAAATGGCGCCAGCGCAGCCGACGGCCGCCGACTCCGACGGCGTGAACAGGCCGACGAACAGCCCGCCCAGCACCAGTAGAATCAGCACCACGACGCCGAGACCGCTCACCGTCTCGCGCCCTGTCGGCGGCTTGTCGTCGCGGCCGGTCGGCGCCGGCGCGAGCGCGGGCCGGGCCGCCGCCCGGACCACGCAATAGACCCCCATCAGCAGCGCCAGAATGATCCCCGGGATGAAACCAGCCAGGAACAGCTTGCCGATCGAGTGCTCGATGACGATGCCCCAGACGATCAGCAGCACGCTCGGCGGGATCAACATGCCGAGGCTGGCGCTACCGGCGATCGAGCCCAGCGCGTAGGACCGGTCGTAGCCGAAGCGCCGCATCTCGGGATAGGCGACGCGCGAGAAGGTCATGGCGGAGGCGATGCTGACCCCGGTCACCGCGGCGAAGACGGCATTGCCGAACACGGTCGCCACGGCGAGCCGGCCCGGCAGGCGGCGCAGGAAATAGTCGGCGATCCGGTAGAGGTCGGCGGCCATCCCCGACTTGCTCATGAACTCGCCCATCAGCACGAAGAGCGGGATGGCGGCGAAGACCGAGTTGCGGAGCACCGCGTAAGCGGACTGGTTGGCGAGTTCGAGCGTGATCGTGAGATCGCCGAACAGGAGCCAGGTGCCGACGAGCGAGACGATGCCGAGCACGATCCCGATATGGAGGCCGGCGACGACCAGCGCGATCAGCGCCGCCAGGATGACGATCAGGACGAGATCGGGCGCGAGCATGTCAGGCGGGACGCGGCGTCAGACGACCGCAGGCGGCGAGGAACAGGAGCTGGGCATAGACCAGCACGCAGACGGCGCCGAACAGGACGATCAGCGTCCTGACCGGGGCGATCGGCACCTCGAAGGCGCCCGCACCCTCGATCTCGCCGGTCTCCCAGCTCACGATCATCGCGTCCCAGCCGCCGAAGATGATCGCCAGGAACAGGACGATGCCGAGCGTGTAGGAGGCGCTGTCGATGACACGCCGGCCGAGGGGCGAGACCGCATTGAAGACGAAGACGGTGCGCAGCATCGCGCCCCGCTTGATGGTGGATGGCAGCTCCAGGAACAGGATGCCGACGATCGAGTTGCCGACGATCTCGTGGGTGCCGAGAAAGGGCTGGTCGAAGGCCTCGCGGCCGACGATGTCCCACAGGAAAATCGCGGCGAGAAGCAGCGCCCAGAACGCCGAGACGGTGCTGAGGATGTTGGTCGATCGGGTGACGAAATCTCGCGAGGCGGCGGCACCTGCGTCCATGGCGGCTGCAGATCCTTCCTCGATGCCGCGCGATCCCGACCTTCATACAGACCCGGACGGACGGATACCAGCCGCGCCCGGCGATATTCGTTTCGAGGACCACGACCGACTGGACGGCGCCCCTTTTCCCTCCGTCGAGGGTAAGGAGATTCACGCATCGCCCTCTCCTACTCCCCGCACCCTTCGTCATGCATCTTTGGCAATGGCGTCGGGTGGTGGGGACGCTTCCTGGACCGGAACGGGTGCTTTTCACCGGGCGCGGCGCCGCTTAGGCTGCCGCCGGGGACGCACGGAGGACTGACTCGATGGACGGGAAGATCGCGCTGGAGGAACATTTCGCGCTGCCCGAGACGTGGCAGGATTCGGCGCCGCGCGCTCTCCCCGGTTCGGTGCGCGCCCATCTGCGCGACCGTCTGCTCGACTTCCACGACCGGCGCCTCCGGGACATGGACGCGGCCGGAGTGGAGTTCGCGATTCTGTCGATGAACGCGCCGACCGTACAGGGCATCCCCGACCCGGCGGCAGCGATCGAGCTGGCGCGGAGGTCGAACGACGCGCTCGCCGGCGAGTTGGCGCGGCGGCCGGACCGCTTCGCCGGCTTTGCGGCGCTGCCGATGCAGGATCCCGATGCCGCCGCCGCCGAGCTGGGCCGCTGCATTCGGGACCTCGGCTTCAAGGGTGCGATGGTCAACGGGTTCACCCAGAGGGGCACCCCCGATTCGGCCGTCTATTACGACATCCCCGAATACCGGCCGTTCTGGGCCGCCGCCGCGGATCTCGGGATGCCGTTCTACCTTCATCCGCGCATGCAAATACCGTCCCGGGCGCAAGTCTACGAGGGCCATTTCTGGGTCGCCGGCGCGACCTGGGGCTTCGCGCGGGAGACCTCGATCCACGCGCTGCGCCTCATCGGCTCGGCGTTGTTCGACGAGCTGCCGACGCTGCAGATCGTGCTCGGCCATCTCGGCGAGCGCATCCCGTTCGACATGTGGCGCATCGACGCACGGGTGCAGGCGATGCCGCTCGATTATCCCTGCAAGCGTCCGGTCAGCGCCTATCTGCGAGAGAATTTCCACTTTACGACATCGGGGAATTTCAGCGATCCGGCATTTCGCTGCACCCTCGCGGAGATGGGCGCCGAGCGCCTGATGTTCTCGATCGACTACCCGTTCGAGGACATGGCCCAGGGCGCCACCTGGTTCGATGGCCTGGACATCGATGCCGGCGACAAGCTCAGGATCGGACGCACCAATGCGGCCGCCCTGTTCAAGCTCGAAAATCTCTGACGGCGCGGTTTTTCTACGCGACCCTATGCGTTCGGGCCGCGCGGCGCGGTGATCGCGGCTGTCGTCTTGTCGAGGTTGCGCGGGTGCGGCGGCGGCATGTCCTGGACCACGGGGCGGCCCCAACCGGGTCTGCCGACCAGAACGCCGTCGCGGACCACGAGGCGGCCTCTGACGAAGGTATGAACGACTCGGGCGCTGGTTTCGAAGCCGTGCCACGGGGTCATCCGGCTTCGCGAATGGAGCGTTTCGCGAGAGACTATGCCACCCTCCGCCATATCCACGACGGCGATGTCCGCGTCCGAGCCCGGCGCGATCACGCCCTTCCGGGGATAGCATCCCCAGGCCCTGGCGGGCGCGGCCGCCGACCATTGCACATATTGGTTGATCGTCGCCTTTCCGGCGTTGACTTGGGTCAGCATGACCGGCATCTGGGTCTCGACACCGGGAAAGCCGCATTCGCAGTCCCAGATACTGTTCGAGGCCTTTTCCTCAGGGAGGTGGGGGGCGTGGTCGGTGGCGATCATGTCGATGACGCCTTCGTGGAGCGCCGCCCAGAGCGCCGGCCCGTGACGTGCCTCGCGGATCGGCGGGTTGACGCGGAGCGCGCCCCCGAGCGCGTCCATATCGTCGACGGTGAAGATCAGATAGTGGGGGCAGGTCTCCACCGTCACATCGACGCCGCGCGCCTTGGCGCCGCGCAGGAGGTCGAGCGCGTCGGCGGAGCTCTTATGCGCGATATGCAGCCGCGCGCCCGTCCACTCCGCGAAGGCGACCGCCCGCCCGACCGCCTCGATCGCGCAGATCTCGGGCCGAGCGGCGAGATGGGCGCGCGCGTCGTTGCGACCAACCGCCTTCAGCCGCGTCTCTCGCCGGGCCATGATCGAGGCGTTCTCCGCATGCACCGTGCAGCGGAGGCCGAGCCGGGCGAGGATCTCGAACCCTTCCAGCATCGCCCCGTCCGATGGCGCCGGCAGGTCTCCGAACGTATTTCCCATGAAGCATTTGAAGCCGCTGACGCCGGCCTGGGCGAGCGCTTCGAGCCGGTCGATATTGTTCTCGTCGAGAAGACCGTAGATGCCGTAATCGACATGGGCCTGGGCGGCGGCGCGGCGCTGCTTGTCGCGGAGCGCCGCGAGGCTGCCCGTCGGCGGGCTGGTATTGGGCATCTCGAAGACCGTCGTCGTTCCGCCGCAGGCCGCCGCCGCCGTGCCCGTCTCCCAACATTCCTTGTAGTCGTAGCCGGGGTCGCGGAAATGGACATGGCTATCCACCGCGCCCGGCAGCAGGAACAGCCCCGCCGCGTCGATGGTCTCGCGCGCGGGCGGCGCCATCTCGCCGGCGCAGAGGCCGACGATGCGCCCGCCGTCGATCGCGATATCCGCCGCCACGGTCGCCTCGGGGGCGACCACCCGGCCGCCGCGCAGAAGGAGATCGATCGGTTTCACCCCGCCCCCTAAATCACCCAGCCGCCGTCGACGGCGAGATCCTGACCCGTGATGTTGCGCGCCCGGTCGCTCGCCAGAAACAGGACGGCGTCGGCTATATCGACATCCGTGGAGACGCGGCGAAGCGCATACTCCTCCTCGTGGCGGCGGCGCACCTCCTCCGGCGCGATACCGAGCACGTGGGCACGTTCCCTGCAGACTCGCTCGAAGCGGGGGCCGTCGACCATCCCCGGACAGACGCAGTTGACATTGATGTTGTGGATGCCGACCTCGAGCGCGGTCGATTTGGTAATGCCCCGCAATCCCCATTTCGAGGCGGCATAGGCCATCCGCCCGGCCCGTCCGCGCAGCCCGAACGTGCCACCGACATTGACGATCTTGCCGTAGCGCCGGGCGATCATCGCCGGCAGCACCGCTCGCATGGTGAGGTAGCACCCCTTCATGTTGAGGGCCACGATGTCGTCGAACGCCTCGGGTTCGGTCTCCCAGGCGGTCGTCTCCAGCGGGCCGGTGCCGCCGGCGACGTTCACCAGGATGTCGATCCTGCCGCCGAAATGCCGGAGCCCGGCTCCGACCGCCGCGTCCACCTCGTCCGCACGGGTGACGTCGCAGCGCGCGACCAGCGCGTCCCGGCCGAGCGCCCGCGCCGCCTCCGCCACCGGGCCGATCGCTTCCAGGTCGCGGCCGAGCAGGACCAGGTGGGATCCTCCCTCGGCGAAGCCCCGCGTGATCGCCGCGCCCATGCCCTTCGCAGGGCCGGTGATCAGGGTGACTCGATCCTGAAAGTCCGCAAACATGCCGCCCTCGCCCCGCCGGCCCGGATACACGACGCGAAGGGGGGGCGCAAGCTGGCGCAGAGGCGGAGCGGAGTCCTCCCCAGGGCTTCCCAACGGCGCCGCTATTGGCAATTATCGCGTGGTGGCGACGATGCCGACCGCGCAATACGGGCCGTCGGCGACCTGCGATCGGGAGAGGCGAAATGACGTGGTCCAACCAGGATATCGCGGCGCTGGTCGAGCCGGACCGGGTCCACCGTATGGCCTATGTGGACCCGCAAATCTTCGACCTCGAGATGGAACGCATCTTCGAGCGGCTCTGGATCTATGTCGGCCATGAGAGCCAAGTGAAGAAGCCCGGAGACTATTACCTCGCCCGGATCGGCCGCCAGCCGATGATGATGGTCCGCGATGGCGACGGCGATATCCATGTCCTCTACAACCGCTGCCCTCACCGCGGCGCGCAGATCTGCACGGCGCGGAAGGGCAATGCCGGGAAGCTGTTCCGCTGCTCCTACCATGCCTGGATGTTCGCGCTCGACGGCCGGATCGACAGCGTCCCCGCCGCGGGCGGCTATGACGACACGCGCTTCGACATGGACGACCCCGCCTTCCATCTGCGCAAGGCGCCGCGCGCCGAGAGCTACCGCGGCTTCTGGTTCGCGTCGCTGGACGAGAACGCGCCCGATCTCGAGCCCCATCTCGGCGGCGCGAAGCTCGCTCTGGACCAGCTCGTCGACCGCGCGCCCTATGGCGAGGTCGAGGTCGTCGGGGACTGTTTCCGGATGATCCAGCAGTCCAACTGGAAGATCTTCCTCGAAAACCAGATCGACGTCTCCCATCCGGGCGCCACCCACGAGTCGACGGGCATCGCCGCGCGCGGCGTCGAGAACGAGATTCGCCAGGCGGGCGGCGCGCCGCCGATGTCCTACGGGTTCCTATCGGATTTCGCGCGCTTCGGAATCGACGGCTGGGACAAGTTCGGAACGACCGGTCATCCGCAGGGCCATTGCACGCTC
Organism: Alphaproteobacteria bacterium; assembly: GCA_963422565.1. Lineage (GTDB taxonomy): Bacteria > Pseudomonadota > Alphaproteobacteria > MPNO01 > MPNO01. The sequence goes on from OY730228.1 coordinate 1,107,400, forward strand.
GAGGGCTATATGGGCCTCAGACCGGACGATCCCGACACCAACGCGTATGTCCGCTCGATGTACGACGCCTATGGCGAGGAGCGCGCCGAGGAGATTCTCGGGGTCAACCTGCACCATGTACTGATCTATCCCTGCAACTCGGTGCAGCCGCCGCTGCAGCAGCTCCGCACCATCCGCCCGCTCGCCCCCGATCGGACGCTGACCGAGATCTGGCATTTTCGTCTGAAGGGGGCGCCCGAGGCGATCTACCAGCGTTCGCTCGCCTACTACTATCTGGTCAACTCGCCCTCGACGATGGTCAACGCCGACGACCTGTTCAACTGGTGGAAGTGCCAGCACGGGTTGGCGAGCGCGGGCAGCGATTGGGTGAGCCTGCACCGCAACGCGGGTCAGGACTCGAAGGAGAACGGCATCATGAGATCGGCCCCGGCCTCGATGAGCGAACTGCCTATGCGCTCGATGGCGGAGGCCTGGAAGGCCTATATGACCGCCGACGGCCGGGGAGGGTGAGGACGATGGGCGGCGCTGCGGCTAGGCTGGCGGCCTCCGACCCGTTCGCGGTCGCCGAGGTCGCCGTCGAGACCCGCCTGGCGGTGGAGGGATTCCTCTACCGGCAGGCCGAGATTCTCGACGAAAAGCGCTGGGACGACTGGCTCGCCTTGTTCGCCAAGGACGGCCATTACTGGATGCCGGCGGAAGAGGAGCAGGAGGACGGAGAGGGCGTTCCCAACATCTTCTGGGAAAACCTCGACATGATGAAGATGCGGATCGCGCGCAACTCCCATCCCCGTGCGCACAGCCAGTCGCCGCAGAACCGGCTGTGCCACGTCGTTTCCAACGCGATAATCGAATCCGAAGACGCGAGCGGAGACATCATCGTCCGTTCGCGGTTCCATTGCGCGGAATATCTGCGCTACGATGTCCGAAGCTTTACCGGCAAATACCGGCACTATCTGCGGCGGACGGCGGACGGCTATCGGATCGCCCTGCAGCGGGTCGACCTCGTCAACCGGGAAGGCCCCTACGACTATGTTCTTCAGTGGTGGGTCTAGGCGACGGCCGGCATAGACGTGGCTGCGCGCGGCGGCGAGGATGGGGCGCAGGACTTCATCCGCCGGATCGTCCGGGACGATCTGGCGGCGGGGCGGGCGGCCGAGGTCGTAACCCGCTTCCCGCCCGAACCGAACGGATATCTGCATATCGGCCACGCCAAGTCGATCATGCTCAATTTCGGCGTCGCCCGGGAGTTCGGCGGGCGCTGCCATCTCCGCTTCGACGACACCAACCCGGTCGGCGAGGACGCTGCCTTCATCGAGGCGATCAAGGAGGATGTCCGCTGGCTCGGCGCCGACTGGGGTGCGCATCTCCATTTCGCCTCCGACAATTTCGAGCGGCTCTACGGCTGGGCCGAGCATCTGGTGCGCGCGGGCAAGGCCTATGTCGACGACCAGAGCGCCGAGGAGATCCGGCGCACGCGCGGCACGCTGACCGAGCCCGGCGTCGACAGCCCCTGGCGCGGCCGCCCGGTCGAGGAAAATCTCGACATGTTGCGGCGCATGCGGGCGGGCGCGTTTCCCGACGGCGCCCGCGTGCTGCGTGCCAGGATCGATATGGCCTCGGGCAATCCGAACCTGCGGGATCCGGTCCTCTATCGCATCCTCCATGCCCCTCATCCGCGCACCGGCGACGCCTGGTGCATCTACCCCACCTATGACTACGCGCATGGGCAGTGCGATGCGATCGAAGGGGTCACGCATTCGTTCTGCACGCTCGAATTCGCCGATCATCGCCCGCTCTACGATTGGCTGCTCGACAACCTGCCGGCGCCGGCGCGGCCGCGCCAATACGAATTCGCCCGGTTGGGCCTCTCGCACACGGTGCTCTCGAAACGCCGGCTGCTGCGCCTGGTCGAGGAGGGCCATGTCGCCGGCTGGGACGATCCGCGCATGCCCACCCTCGCGGGCCTCCGCCGGCGCGGCGTGCCACCGGAGGCGGTCGCCGATTTCGTCCGCCGCGTCGGTATCTCCAGGACCGACAACCTCGTCGAGACGGCGCTCCTGGAGCACAGCATCCGCGAGGTCCTGAACCGGACCGCCGAACGCCGGATGGCGGTGCTCGACCCGATCAAGCTGGTCGTCGAGACCTATCCCGAGGGGCGCGTCGAGCAACTCGAGGCGGCCAACAACCCCAACGACTCGGCGGCCGGACGCCGACCGATCCCGTTCTCGCGGGAAATCCTGATCGAGCGCGCCGATTTCATGGAGGACCCGCCACGCAGGTTCCACCGGCTCGCCCCGGGGCGGGAGGTGCGTCTCAGATACGCCTATCTGGTCACCTGCACCCGGGTGATGCGGGATCGGTGCGGTGCGGTGCGGGAGTTGCGTTGCCACCACGATCCGGCGAGCAGGGGCGGCGATGCACCCGACGGCCGCAAAGTGAGGAGTACCCTCCACTGGGTCTCGGCGGCACATGCGCGACCGGCCGAGATCCGCCTCTACAACCATCTGTTCTCCGTCCCGGCTCCCGGGGCGGAGGAAAATTTCCTCGACGATCTCAACCCGAAATCCTTGACGCTGCTGGATTGCGCCCGCGTCGAGCCCGCCCTCGCCGACGCGGTGCCGGGCGCCGCCCTCCAGTTCGAGCGCCAGGGCTATTTCGCCCGCGACCCCGACTCGGGGGCCGGCCGGCCGGTGTTCAACCGGACCGTGGGCCTGCGCGACGGCTGGGCAAGGACCAGGAGCCGCGCGGCCGGCGCGGAGCCGTCCTGATCTTTCGGCGGGCCGACGCGCGGTCCGCTATCGGCCGAGAGCCGGCATGACTTCGCTGGAGAACAGGTCCAGCGAGCGCAGCGCGTCCGCGAGACTCATGGTCCCGAAGAATGGATAGACGACGAGATAGTTGATCCCGGTCTCGGAAATCTGCGCGGCGAGTTCGTCACGGACGAGGTCGGGCGCCCCCGCGATCACCATTCGCGCCGCGTCCCATTCCTCGAAGGTCTCGCCATGGGGGACGACCAGACGGGCCGCCAAGGGATCGTTCGCGTGGCGTCTGCGCAGCCAGTGGAGGTTGCCCGCGTGGTGGTCGAGCGCAGGCTTGGCGATCCGACGCGCATCCGCGTCGGTCTCGGCAACCACGACATGGCGGAGCAGACCGACCGCCGCACCGCCGCCAAAGGCCGCCTTCGGCTGCGCCGCCGCGCCGCGCTCGTCCAGCCCCGCGCGGTAGGCGTCGAGGTTCTTGCGGGCGAAGGCGACGGGTCCGTTGGCAACGAAATGCAATCCCTGCGCGCCCGCCCAGGACGCTCCGACGGCGCTCGACGAACCGTACCAGAAGGGCGGGAAGGGGTCCTGCAGCGGCCGCAATGGCATCGGCACGTCGTCATAGCTGAAATAGCGTCCGCGGTGGCTGAAGCGGTCCCCGCCGAGCGCCGTCTTCAGACAGTCGAAGGCCTCGAAGAAGATCTCGCGAGACTCGGCATGATCGATCCGATGGTAGTCGAGCTCGAACGGAGAGACGCCGCGCCCGACGCCCACCTCCAGCCGGCCGCGACTCAGATGGTCGAGCATGCAGATTTCTTCGGCCAGTTTGAGCGGGGTGTAGAGTGTCAGAAGATAGACCAGCGGCCCGAGGCGCATGCTGCGCGTCGCCCGCGCGACCGCGGCGAGATAGACGCCGGGGGCAGGCACCATGTTGAGCGGCGACGAATGGTGCTCGGCGACATGCAGACAGTAGAAGCCTGCCCGGTCGGCCGCCGCCGCGAATTCCAGACGCTCGTCGAACTGGGTGGCAAGCGGCCGGTCGCCCGCCAGCTCGAGGTGATCGAACAGACCGACTCTCATGTCCCCTTCCAGGCCGCCCGCCTCGCTCAGATCTCGGCGCGGAGAAGCGGCGCCCGGCCCAGTATCGTATCGGCCGCCTTCTCGGCGATCATGATCACGACGGCGTTGATGTTGCCGCCGACGAGGTCCGGCATCACCGACGCATCGACCACGCGGAGGTTCTCGATTCCGCGGACCCGGAACTCGAGATCGACGACGGACTCGTCGTCCACCCCCATGCGACAGGTCCCGGCCGGGTGATAGACGGTCATCAGATTCTCGCGCACGAAGGCGTCGATCTGGTCGTCGGACTCGATATCGGCGCCGGGGTGAAACTCCGCGCCGCCGACCTCCGCGAACTCGGGTTGGCCGGCGATCTTGCGGATCAGCCGGAAGGCGTCTCTCAGGACCCGCCTATCGGTCTCGGTGGAAAGAAAGTCGTTTCGGATACGTATCTTGTCGGTGGGGTCGGATGAGCGCAGGCGCAGCCGGCCGCGGCTCTCGGGTCGCAGATGGCAGGCGCGGAACGTGAAGGTCCGGGGCGGGGACGGCTTGAGCAGCGGGAACCATTCCCTGGCGGAGAAAGAGGCGGGACGGAAGAAGAGCTGTATGTCCGGGAGCGCGGCCTCCGGCCGGCTGCGCACGAAGCCTGTCGCCGAGGATGGCGGTATCGATGCCGGGCCGGAGCCGAACCAGTGCGCCCGAACCATGTTGAATGCAAGGCGGTCGAGCCTCAGCATTTCGTGGAAGCGCGATGCGCCGGCATAGAGATAGTCCACCCCGATCGACGGATGGTCCTGGAGATTGGCGCCCACCCCCGGGAGGTCGACGACGGTGTCGATATCGTGCTCCGCCAAATGCTCGCCGTGCCCGATTCCGGACAGCATCAGGACGTGCGGAGAGTTGATCGCCCCGCCCGAGAGGATGACCTCGCGTTCCGCACGCACCGTGCGGAGAACGCCGTTCTTGAGATAGCGAACGCCGTGCACGCGCCCGTTCTGGATCACCAGGCTCGTCGCGAGCGCGCCGGTTTCGAGACCGACGCGCCCGGCGACGACCGCCGGGTGCAGATAGGCGGCCGCGGCGCTGCACCTCCGGCCGTGGGCGACGTTCACCTGGAGGCGGCCGAAACCTTCCTGGGTCGCGCCGTTATAGTCCTCGGTGAGGGAATAGCCTGCCGACCGGACCGCGGCCAGAAAGATGTCGATCATCGGGTCGTCGGTCTTGCTGACTTGAATGCTCAGCGGGCCGGTATCCCCGCGATAGGGGCCGTCGTTCGGGTACTCGAACGTCTCGGCGCGGCGGAAATAGGGAAGCACGTCGGCATAGGACCAGCCGTGGAGCCCCATCTGCCGCCAACGGTCATAGTCGCCCCGATGGCCGCGCACATAGGCCATCATGTTGATCGAGGAGGAACCGCCGACCACCTTGCCACGCGGGTGGAATATCTCGCGGCCGCCGAGATTGGGCTCGGGATCGGACATGTAGGACCAGTTGAACCTGGGCGCGTGCCATGCCCGCCCGACGCCGAGCGGGACATGGATCAGCCAGCTCCGATCCCGCTTTCCGGCCTCCAGAACGAGTACCCGGGCGCCGGTGGCGCTCAACCTGTTGGCGAGCACGCAACCGGCGGATCCGGCGCCGACGATGACGTAATCGATCCGTTCCGATCGCTCAACCACCAGCTCTCATCCCTGTCCCTCGCCTTGCGCGCCCCAGCGTCGCCGAGTCTAGCGCCGCGCCCGGCCGAATGAAATCGGCATGTCCTCGTTCAGCCGGTATGAGACGGTGGGGCGGCCCGCCGGGAGCGGAGATCCCGAGGAGACCGTTGCGGCCGGAATCCAAGAGGAGTTCAAACGCCGGAATCGATCCCCCAGGGAATGTCTGAACGAGTCGGTTCTGTGATGATCGTTGGACTGGTCGGGTAGTGGGTGACCGATGGAGCAGTCGACCTTCGCGGGGCTGGAGCACGACCTGAAGAAGCGTTGCACGCGGCGCGAGGCGTTTTGCGAGAAGATGGACGGGCTGGTTCCTCGGGGTCGTCCGGAGACGCGCATCAAGCCGTTCTACCCGAAGGCCGGTCGCGGTCGGCGGCCCTATCCGCTGGGGGTGATGCTTCGCGTTCACTGTGTGCAACTGTTCTACAACCTGAGCGATCCCGGGGATGGAGGATCTGCTCTACGAGGTGGAGCAGGTCGCGGCGGTTCGTGGGGCTGCGCCTGTCGGGTGCGCTGCCCGACGAGACGACGATCCTGCACTTCCGCCACTTGCTGGAGAGGCGCGGTCCGGGCGAGACGCTGCTCGAGGAGATCGACGCGCATCCGGATGCGCTCGAGCAGGGGGACGATCGTGGACGCGGGCCTCATCGCCGCGCCGTCGTCGACGAAGAACCGCACCGGCGAGCGGGACCCGGAGATGCGCCGGACGAAGAGGGGCAATCAGTGGCATTTCGGGATGAAGGCGCATATCGGCGTGGATGCGCAGTCGGGCTCGGCGCACAGTCCGGAGACGACGCCGGCGAACATATCGGACGTGGCGACGGCGCACGCGCCGGCGCACGGGAGCGAGGAGCGGGTGTGGGGCGATGCGGGCTTCCAGAGGGTGGGCAAGCGCGAAGAGAACCGGGACACGGAGGTGGACTGGGAGGTGGCGATGAAGGCCGGCAAGCGCCGGCTGCTGGACAAGGCGGCGGCGGAGAAGCGCAAGGCCTCGGTGCGGGCCAGGGTGGCGCATCCATTCCTGTACGTGAAGCGCCACTTCGGCTACGCCAAGATGCGCTATCGGGGGCTGGCGAAGAACACCCAGCGCATCGCCGGGCGCTACGCCGTCGCCCGATGCGGGGTCTTCCCGTCCGCAACCGCCCCAAGGCGGGGGAGACAGACGGTCGGTTCGGTCCCCGAAATCGCCCTTTATCGACAGGACAACACAACCCCAAGCGCCGCCGGCGCCTCACCTACACACCGGACGAACCGAACACCCGCCAAAACCCAGGCTGTTCAGACCTTCCTTAGTGACACTTGCCAATCGAACCGGGACCGCAGATCCGCTTGCCGTCCAACCATGTCGCGCCGGTGAGGTCGGCGTTGAGCAGATCCGCCCCGCGCAGCTTGGCGCCGGTCAGATCCGCCCTGTGCAGAATCGTTCGGAACAGCCGGGCGCGGCGCAGGTCGGCACCGCGCAGCGACGCGCCCGACAGGTCCGCCTTGGTGAAATCGGCCTCGACGAGGCGGGTGCCGTCGAGCTTCGACAACCTCATCGTCGCGCTCAGGAACTTGGCGCGGAAGGCGTCGGCTCCCGACAGGTCCGTCTCGGAGAGATCGGCGCGGCTGAACGACACATCGCGCAGGCGGGAACCTGTCAGATCGACGCCGCGCAGGTCCTGGCGGTCGAAGATGCAGCGCCGCCAGTCGACGTCGTGTCCGCCCGGATCGGTGCATCCCGCGACCGCCGCTCCGCCGAAGCCGAGCGTGCCCAGGAACACGCAGAAAACGAGACGCATCGCCGCCGACATGGCCAAATGTAGCCCGGCAGGGCACGCTTGGCCATGCTCTATTTGCGCGCGCGTCCGGCGAGGCGGATCACCCGCCCTGCCTGCGCCGGCCTGGCGAGCCGGGCATGGCGCACGAAGACATCCCCCAGCCTCTCCTGAATCTCCTCCGGCATCGAGGCGACCCGCCGCGCGACGAGATCGACATGGACCGCCATCTGCTCGGTCGTCGCCGCGACAAGATCGGATCCGGCCTTGAACATGCGGTGGAAGAAATGGATGCGCTTCTCGTCGAAACCGAGCAGCTGGGTGGTGCAGACGACGGCCTGCCCTTCCATGAGCTCGGCGAGATAGCTGGTGTGCGTCTCGACGGCGAAGGTCGAACGGTCGGTCCGCGCGCGGTAGTCCGGACCGAGGCCGATCCGGCCGTAGAACCCGTCCGTGGCATAGTCGAAGATCAGCACGAAATAGGCGAGATTCATGTGGCCGTTATAATCGGTCCACTCCCCGCGGATCGTCGCGCGCGCGGTCTCGAGCGGCCCCTCGTCCATCCTTTTCCTCCGGTCGCCGGCGCCCCGGAGACGGGCGCGGTGCGGCGGACATGGTACAGCCTTCACCGCCAATGCGGTCCAGCGCGGCGGCGAGCCGGTCGAAGCCGTCGATGACCAGATCGGCGTCGAGCGCCGCCGCGCGCGTTCGGCCGTAGCCGTAGCTGACCGCGACGAAGGGGATCCCCGCCGCCCGCGCCGCCCCCGCATCCGCGGCGCTGTCGCCCACCAGCGCAGCCCGCGCCGGATCGCCGCCAGCGCGGGCGACGGCCTCGAGGAGCGGCGCCGCATCCGGCTTCTTGACCGCGAGGGTGTCGCCCGCGACGACGGCGTCACCGAAGAACCGGAAGAGATCGAGGCCGGACAGAACCGCGCGGGCGAGCGTCTCGGGCTTGTTGGTGCAGACGGCGAGCCCGATCCCGCGCCGGTCCAGCGCCTCGAGGCAGGGGACGACGCCGTCATAGACGTGGCTGCCGCGCACCGGCCGGGCGGCATAGGCCGAGACGAATCGCGCATGGCGGTCGTCGATCTCGGCGATCCCGGCGCCGGGATCGCGCGAACGGAGAGCGCCGGCGACCAGCACGCGGGCGCCACCGCCGATCAGCGCCCGTGTCTCGGCGAGGCTCGGGGTGCATCCGCCGACCCCGGCGAGCGCGGCGCAGAGCGCAACATGGATGTCGGGCAGCGTGTCGACGAGAGTGCCGTCCAGGTCGAAGACGACCGTTTCGACCCCGCTGTCATAGGGATGCATGGGCCCACCGATCCGATTCCGAGGCGCGGCCAATCTATCCCGCGGGCGGCGGATCTTCTAGGATCGCACGGCCTCGAGGGTCCCGACCTTGCCCGAACCCGTCCCCGTCCTCGCCGTCATCCCGGCGCGCTACGCCTCGACCCGTTTTCCGGGCAAGCCGCTCGTCCCGATCGCCGGGGTGCCGATGGTGGTCCGGGTGTGGCGTCGCACCCGCGCCGCGGCGCGGGTCGACCTCGCCGTCGTGGCCACCGACGACGACCGAATCGCGCGGGTGTGCCGAGACCACGGCGCCGCGGTCGAGATGACCTCGCCCGCCCACGCGACCGGGACGGACCGGCTGTGCGAGGTCGCCGAGCGGCGGGCAGCGGAGATCTACGTCAACGTGCAGGGCGACGAGCCGCTGATCGCCCCCGGCGCCGTCGACGCCGTCATCGGCTGCCTGGAGCGGGCGCGGCGGCGCGGGATCGGGGTTGCGACCTGCTTCCTCGAAGACTCCTCGCCGGAGGAGCAGCGTGCGCCGTCGGTGGTGCATCTGGTGCCGAGCCTCGACGGCTGCGTTATGGCGTTCACCCGGCTTCCGGTGCCACTGGAGCATGCCTGCGCGACCACCCATCCGGTCCATGTCGGGATGTTCGCTTTCACCTCCGAGGCGCTGGTGAAGTTCCGCTCCTGGGAGCGCGGGCCGGTCGAGCGCGCCGAGAGTGTCGAGCTGATCCGCGTCCTCGAGCATGGCGGGCGAATCGCCTGCGTCCCGGTGCCGCCGGGCTCGATCGGCGTCGATCTCCCGACCGACGTCGCGCGGGTCGAGGCGGCGCTGGCCGCCCGCAAGGAGGGCTGAGCCGGTGCGCTCGTTCGCCCGCATCGCCCGGTCGATCCGCCTCGTCAGCCTCGACTGCGACGGCGTCATGACTGACGGCCGCATCTATTACGGTGCCGAAGAGCGGCTGGTCGCGTTCCACGTCCGAGACGGCGTCGGCATTCGGCGGATGATACGAAGCGGGCTCGCGGTCGCCTTCCTCTCCGGCAATTCGGCCCGCGCGATCGCCTCCCGCGCCGCCGATCTGGGCGTTCGCCACTGCCTGACGGGGATCGAGGACAAGCTTGCCGCGATCGAGGGACTCTGCGCCGCGCTCGGCTTCGGGATCGACTCGGTCGCCCATCTCGGCGACGATCTCAACGATCTCCCGGTGATGGCGCGCGCCGGCCTGCCGGCCGCGGTCGGCGACGCGGTGCCCGAGGTGCGGGCCGCGGCGCGAATCGTCACCACCCGTGGCGGCGGCGACGGCGCCGTCCGCGAGTTCGCGGACCGCCTGCTCGCGGCGCGCGCGGCGAGGCGGAACGCATGAAGATCGCCGTCACCGCCCGGTCGCTGCCGGCGCTGCCCGAGGCACGCGCGGCGTTGATCGCCCGCTATCCGGCGGCGGAGATCCGCTTCAACGACGACGATATCGCCTTCGAAGACCCGGACCGCCTGAGCGCGTTCGTCGCCGGCTGCGAGGCGGCGGTGATCGGGCTCGACCGGTTCACCGAGGCGGTGCTCGACCGGCTGCCCGAGCTCCGCGTCCTGAGCTGCTGCTCGGTGGGAGTCGATCATATCGACCCGGAGCTCCTCACCCGGCGCGGCATCCGGCTCGGCTGGAAGCCCGGCGTCAACCGCCGTTCGGTCGCCGAGCTGACCCTGGGGCTGATGATCGACCTGCTGCGCGGCACCGGCGCCTACAACCGGACGCTTCGGAGCGGCGGCTGGCCGCGCCGGCGCAGCGGACGGCTGCTCCAGGGGCGTTGCGTGGGCATCCATGGCTGCGGCCATATCGGCCGCGAGCTGGTCTCGCTGCTGCAGCCCTTCGGCGCGCGCCTGCTGGTCTGCGACCGGGTCGATCTCGGCGCCTATCTGCGCCGCAACAACCTCACCCAGGTCTCCCCGGAGGTGCTGCGGCGCGAATCGGAGATACTCACCATCCATCTGCCGCTCAACGCCTCGACGCGCGGGCTCTACGGCCGTGAGGCGCTCGAGGCGCTGCGCCCGGGCATGTTGCTCGTCAACACGGCGCGCGGCGGGATCGTCGACGAGACGGCGCTCGAGGACGCGCTGGAGAGCGGCCGCATCGGGGGCGCGGCGTTCGATGTCTTCGCTGTCGAACCCTGCCACCGCCCGAGGCTGTTCGGGCGCGCCGATTTCATCGCCACGCCGCATATCGCGGGGAGCGCAATAGAGGCGCGGCACGCACTCGCCTTCGCGGCGATCGAGGGGATCGAGGACAATTTTCTGCCCCGGCCCGGGGTCTACCCGTTCGATTGAGCCGGAGCCCGCCAGGGGAGCCCGACAATTGGTCCACAGCGAAGATCTCGTCCCGGTCCGCCGGGCGCTGCTGTCGGTCTCCGACAAGGGCGGGCTCGTCGATTTCGCGGGCGGGCTCGCCGGCTTCGGCGTCGAGCTCGTCGCGAGCGGCGGGACGGCGCGGGCGCTGGCCGGAGCCGGGCTCCGGGTCCGCGACGCCGCCGATCTCACCGGCTTTCCGGAGATGATGGGCGGGCGGGTAAAGACCCTCCATCCGGCGATCCACGGAGGAATTCTCGCGCGGCGCGGCCATGCCGGCGATCTCCGGGCGCTGGAGGAGCAGGGGCTCGACCCGATCGATCTGGTCGCCGTGGATCTCTACCCCTTCGAGGCGTCGGCACGGCAGGGCGCCACGCCCGAAGACTGCCTCGAGACCATCGATATCGGTGGTCCGGCATTGATCCGCGCCGCCGCCAAAAACCATGACCGCGTTGTCGTCGCGACCGGTCCGGAGGACTATCCCGAGATCCTGTCGGCGCTGAAGGCCGATAGCGGCCGCACGCGCCGCGGTCTCCGGGCGCGGCTGGCCGGGGCGGCCTTCGCCCGCACCGCAGCCTATGATGCGGCGGTCGCGCGCTGGTTCGCGGGCCAGGTCGGAGAACCTTTCCCGCGCCATATCGGGTTCGGCGGCCGCCGCGCCCGGACGATGCGCTACGGCGAGAACCCGCATCAGGATGCCGCGCTCTATCTGAGCGCGATCGAGGAGCGGCCTGGCGCCGCCGCGGCGGCACAGCTCCAGGGCAAGCCGCTCGGCTACAACAACATCGCCGATGCGGACGCGGCATACGAGCTCGCCGCGGAGTTCAACCGTCCGGCCGCGGTGGTAGTCAAGCACGGGACTCCCTGCGGCGCCGCTCTTTCGGACCGGCTCGCGGAAGCCAGCGCCCGGGCGCTGGACTGCGACCGCACGAGCGCCTTCGGCGGCGTCGCCGCGGTCAACCGCCGGCTCGACAGGGACACGGCGCAGACGCTCCTGGAGATTTTCCTGGAGGTCGTGATCGCCCCCGCCGTGGACGAGGCGGCGCGGGTGCTGTTCGCCCGCAAGCCCGGTCTCCGCGTTCTGGAGGCCGGCGCGGTGCCCGATGCGGCAGCGGTCGGGCTGACAATGCGGTCGGTTGCGGGGGGGCTGCTGGTCCAGGATCGCGACAACGGGCGGGTCGACCCGGCGGAACTGCGGGTCGTCACCCGGCGGGCGCCCGCGCCGGAGGAGATGGCGGATCTCGTCTTCGCGTTCGCGGTCGCCAAGCACGTCAAGTCGAACGCGATCGTGATCGCGCGGGACGGCGCGACGCTCGGGATCGGCGCCGGTCAGATGAGCCGCGTCGATTCTGTCAAGCTCGCCGCCGCCAAGGCCGGATCCTCGGCCGGCGTGGTCGCTTCGGACGCGTTCTTCCCCTTCGCCGACGGATTGATCGCGGCTGCCGAGGCGGGGGCGCGCGCCGTCATCCAGCCCGGCGGCTCGATCCGCGACGACGAGGTGATCGCCGCCGCCGATGCGCGCGGTCTCGCGATGCTCTTCACCGGCCGGCGCCATTTCCGTCACTGAGCGGGGGGTTGTCGGACCGTGCACAGGATCAGAAGGCCGCCGACGAGGAACAGCGGGACGACCGCCATACCGGCGCGCTGCGAGTCGAAGACGAGCGTAAGCCAACCGACGAGCGCCGGGCCGAGGAAGGCCGTGATCTTGCCGGAGAAGGCGTAGAGGCCGAACATCTCCGCCCGTATCTCGGGCGGCGCCAGCCAGGCCATCAGCGACCGGCTCGCCGCCTGGGCCGGCCCCATGAAGAGGCCGAGCGGCAAGGCGAGCAGCCAGAACGCCGTCTTGCCGTCGGCCAGGAGCAGCGGGACGCCGAGCAGGACCAGGCCGGCGAGCGCGATCTGCACCGTCCGCTTGGGGCCCAGAATATCGTCTGCCCAAGCGAACACCGCGGCGCCCAGACCGGCGGTCACGTTGAGCGCGATCCCGAAGACGATGATCTCCTCCTCGACCATGCCGAAGGTTCCTGCGGCGTAGATCCCGCCAAAGGCGAACATGGTGTTCATGCCGTCGACATAGAGCAGCCGCGCCGCCAGGAAGCGGGCGATGTCGCCATGCCTGCGGATCGCGCGCAGCGTCGCGGCAAGGTTGCGAATACCGTCACGCACCGCCCGCCCCGGTCGGACCCCGGTCGGCCCCAGGTCGGGGGTCATGAAGAAGAGCGGCAAGGCGAAGACCGCCATCCACGCCGCGACCAGCGGCCCGACGACGCGGATATGCTCGGCGGCGTCCTTGTCGAGCCCGAACGGCGGCGAGTCGGTCTGGACGAAGACCAGCAGGACGGTCGCCAGGCAGGCGAGCCCGCCCATGTAACCGAGGCCCCAGCCCCAGCCCGAGACCCGGCCGATCCGGTCGGGCGGCGCGATCTCCGGCAGCATCGCGTTGTAGAAAACGCCGGAGAGTTCGAAGCCCGTGTTGGCGAGCACGACGAGCGCGAGCGCCCAGAGGACGAAAGACGCGTCGGGCGCGATGAACCAGAGCGGCGCCGTGGCGAGCGCGGTGAGGGCGGTGAACACCCCGAGCCAGGGCTTGCGCGGCCCGGTCCGGTCGGCGATGGCGCCGAGGAGTGGCCCGACAAGGGCGATCAGCAGCGCCGAGAGCGCGACCGCCTGACCCCAGAGCGCCGTCCCCGTGGTGGCGTCCGGGGCGACCGCCCGCACGAAATAGGCCGAGAACACAAAGGTGAAGATGACGGTGGGAAAGCCCGAGCTGGCCCAGTCGTAGAGGCACCAGGCGAAGATCCCGCGACCGCGCGGCCGATCCGCCCGGAGCATTATCGGCCCGCCCTCGACCTGTCCGCTTTTTCGAACGCCTCGGGGGGCAGGATGCCGGAGACCTTCATCGAGACCCACCGCGAAGCGGGATAGCGCTGCCGTTTCCGTCCCGGCCGGCGGCCTTCCGGCCTTTGACGTAGACCGCCCTCACAGCGCGGTCGTCGCCCAGCATCATCAGCGCGAACAGCATGTCCTCCAGGCTCTCCGACAGCTCCTGGCGGGCGGCCATCACCGGAGTCGCCTGTGGATCGAGGACGACGATATCGGCCCAGCGCCCGGCGTCGAGCGTACCGATCTCGCCATCGAGTCGGAGGCCGCGCGCATTGCCCAGAGTGGCGAGGTAGAACCCGTCGAAGGCGTCGAAGCCGCGCCCCTTCAACCTGGCGGTCTTGTACGCCTCGGCGAGCGTCTGGAGCAGGGAGTAGCTCGTGCCGCCCGCGATATCGGTGGCCACGCCGACTCCGACAGGGCGCCGCGCCGCGCCGACATGCGCGATGTCGAACAGGCCCGATCCCAGAAAACCATTCGAGGTCGGGCAATGGACGACCGTCGACCCGGCGTCGTGCAAGGCTTGACACTCGCGTTCCGAGAGATGGACGCCATGGGCGAAGACGGCGTTGCGGCCCACGAGGCCGAACCGCGCATAGACGTCGGTATAGTCCTTCGACCAGGGGAACAACCGCCTCACCAGCGCGATCTCTGCGGCGCTCTCCGAGAGATGGGTGTGGAGCAGGCAACCGGGATGGTCCGCCAGCAGCTCGCCGGCATGACGAAGCTGCGCTTCGCTCGAGGTGACGGCGAACCGCACAGTGACGGCATAGCGCAGCCGTTCGACCCCGTGCCATGACGCGATGAGATCTGCGCTCTCCCGGGCGCTGGCCGCGGCGCCCCGAGTCACCGTCGCCGGCGCGTTGCGGTCCATCATGGTCGCCCCCGTGACCAGGCAGAGGCCGCGCCGCCGCGCCGCCCGAAAGAGACGATCGGCCGCTATCCCATGCACCGAGGAGAAGACGAGGGCGCTGGTGGTGCCGTGGCTGACGAGCTTGTCGAGAAAGCTCTCGGCCGCCGCCGCGGCATGGTCCTCGGAAGCGTAGCGCGCTTCCTCCGGGAACGCGAAGCGGTCGAGCCATTCGAGCAGGTCCCGCGCGGGCGCCGCCAGCATGCGGTGCTGCGGGAAGTGAACATGCGCATCGATCAATCCGGGCAGGATGACCGCGTCGTCATAGCGGTCGCACGGCGCCTCGGCATGCGTCCGCGGCAGGTCGGCAAAGGCGCCGTGCCACAGGATGCGGCCCTGTCCGCCGACGACGACCGCGCCGTCCTCGTGCCCGCATGTCGCCCGGTCGGGACCGACGAGGCGGGGGTCGTCCCTGAAGCTCACCGTGCGGCCGCGCAGGACCAGCGCCGCGCCATCGGCGCCCCTCGTCATTCCGCGGCCCGATGCGCGATGCGGGCGGCACCGCCCGCCACGTTCTCCATAGCGAACGCGAAGGTCGCCCCGACGGGTTGCCGGTCAGCGGCCTCCGGCGGGACGACGCGCCCGGCTCGCTCCGGCCCCGGCCTCCGGTCGAAGGCCGGCCCCCTGCGTCGTGTCTCGCCCGCCGCCCGCGACAGTCGCCGGACCGGCGAGATCCGGTTGCGCATGCTCCCGCGTCGCCCCGCCGGCCGCCGCACCATGCCGCGATCGCGGCGGGACCGGTGCGCCGGCCGGCATCGGCAGCGACCTATTTCGGCAAGCTGTCGTCGATACCCTTGACGTACCAGTTGATGCCGAGCAGCGTCCCGTCGTCCATGACCTTGCCTTCGGGCACGGCCAGCGTGCCGTCCTGCCGATGGATGGGACCGGCGAAGGGGTTGATCTCCCCGGATGCGATCATGGCTTCCGTCTTTTTCGCCTGCGCCGCGACGTCATCGGGCATGTTGGTGTAGGGCGCCATCCGGACCGTGCCGGCGGCCATGCCGTTCCACGTGTCCGACGATGTCCAGGTCCCGTCGAGCACCGCCTTGGTGCGCGCGATGTAATAGGGGGCCCAGTTGTTGATGATCGCCGTCAACTGCGCCTTGGGGGCGAAGGCGATCATGTCGGATGCCTGACCAAAGGCGGACGCGCCTTCCTTTTGGGCGATCTGCAGGGGCGCCGTCGAATCGGTGTGTTGGGTGAGGATATCCGCACCCTGGCCGATCAACACCTTCGCAGCGTCGGCTTCCTTGCCCGGATCGAACCACGAGTTGACCCAGACCACCTTGAGCTTGAAGTTCGGATTCACGGTCTGCGCGCCCAGCATGAAGGCGTTGATTCCCATCACGACCTCGGGAATGGGGAAGGACGCGATATAGCCGGCCGTCCCCGATTTCGACATCCGCGCGGCGATCTGGCCGTTGACATACCGGCCTTCGTGGAAGCGCGCGTTGTAGGACGAGACGTTCGCGGATCTCTTGTAGCCGGTCGCATGCTCGAACTTCACGTCGGGGAAGCGCTTGGCGACCTTGAGCGTCGGGTTCATATAGCCGAAGGATGTGGTGAAGATCAGCTTGGCGCCCTGCCGCGCCAACCGTTCGATGGCGCGCTCGGCGTCAGCACCCTCCGGTACGTTCTCGATATAGACGGTTTCGATCTTGCCGCCGAGCTCCTTCTCGAGTGCGCGGCGGCCCTGATCGTGGGCATAGGTCCAGCCATGGTCGCCGACAGGGCCGATATAGACGAAGCCGACCTTCAGCTTCTCGGCGGCGGCGCTCCAGGCGAGTGTCGCCGCGAGCACGGCCGCGGCAATTCCAACGAGTCTTTTCATGATGGTTCCTTTCACTTCAGCGGATGTCGATAGCGATCTTCCATGTGGCGCGACGTCTCGTTCCGCCGGCGCTCGCCCTCTACCTCTCGGGCGCGAAGGGCTGCCCGATGCATGCCGGCGTGTTCACCGTTATCAGGGCCTTGTTTCCGGAAATGACGATCAGCACCGCTATCGTGACGAGATAGGGCAGGGACGACAATAGCTGCGAGGGAACCGCGACGCCCAGACCCTGGACGTAGAGCCCCATGATCCAGACCGTGCCGAAGAGATAGGCCCCGACGAACAGGCGGCCGGGCAGCCAGGTGGCGAAGACGACCAGCGCTAGGGCGATCCAGCCGCGCCCCGCGCTCATGTTCTCGACCCATTGCGGGGTGTAGGCGAGCGACAGATACGCACCGGCCAGGCCGGAACAGCCGCCGCCGAAGGCGATGCAGGCGTAGCGCACCCTGATCACCCCGTAGCCCAAGGCATGGGCAGACTGGTGATTGCCGCCCACCGCGTTGATGACCAAGCCGGTGCGGGTACGAAACAGCACATAGCCGACCGCAGCGGTCAGCGCCAGGGACGCATAGACCAGGATGTCCTGGCCGAACAGGATCGGTCCGATGAAGGGGATGCCGCTCAGGACGGGGATCTGGACCGGCGCGAGCTTCACCCCGGGCAGCCCCGTGAACCCCTCGCCGATCAGGCCCGAGAGCCCGAGCCCCAGCAGGGTGAGCGACAGCCCTGTCGCGACCTGCGACGTCATCAGGGTCTGGGTCAGGAAGGCGAAGAGCATCGACATGGCGACGCCCGCGGCCAGCCCGGCGAGAATGCCGACCGGTGCCGACCCGGAAACATAGGCGGCGGCGAAACTGCATACCGCACCCATGATCATCATACCTTCGACGCCCAAATTGAGGACGCCCGAGCGTTCCGTGACGAGTTCTCCGGTCGCTGCCAGCAGCAATGGCGTCGAGGCCGCGATGATCGTCAGAATGACGGCTTCCAGGGCTCCCATCGTTTGCCGCTCAGACCTCCTTGGCCATCTTCCGGGTGTGAACGAGCTTCATGCGATACCGGATCAGCGTGTCGCAGGCCAGGATGAAGAACAGCAGCATGCCCTGGAACACCTGAGTCGTCCTGGCGGAAATGCCGAGCTCGACCTGCACCCCCTCTCCACCCATGTAGCTGATCGCCAGGAGGACGCCCGCGAAGAGCACGCCGATCGGGTTCAGGCGGCCGAGAAAGGCGACGATGATCGCGGTGAAGCCGTAGCCGGGCGAGACGATCGGCTGCAGCTCGCCGCTCGGGCCGGCGACCTCGCAGATGCCGGCCAGCCCGGCGAGGCCGCCCGACAGCATGAAGCAGAACAGAATCACCCGCTTCTCCCGGAAACCGGCGAAGGCGCCGGCGCGCGGCGAGGTGCCGACGACGCGGATCTCGAAGCCGCGCAGCGTCCGCCCCATGATGAAGGCGACGACGACGACCGCGGCGACGGCGAAGACGGCGCCGATATGCACCCGCCCCTCGCCCAGAAGCGGCAGGAGCTGCCAGCCCTCGAATGGTACGGACTGTGGAAAGTTGTAGCCTTCCGGGTCTCGCCACGGCCCGCGCACCAGCCAGTCGAGCAGCAGCTGGGCGACATAGACGAGCATCAGGCTGGTCAGTATCTCGTTGGCGGAGAAACGGGTCTTCAGGAACGCCGGAACGGCGGCGAAGAGCGCGCCGCCCGCGGCGCCCAGGGCGAGCATGAAGACCAGGGCCAACGGCGACTGCCAGGCGGTGAAATGGATCGGGATCGCGGCGCCGAGCAGGGCGCCGATCGTGAGCTGGCCCTCCGCGCCGATGTTCCAGACATTGGCGGTGAAGCAGACGGCGAGGCCGACGCCGATGAGGATGAGCGGCGCCGCCTTGACGATCACTTCCTCGACGGACCAGACGCTGGTCAACGGCTCGACGAAGTAGATGTAGAGCGCTCTGGCGGGATCGAAGCCCAGGGCCGCGAACATGACGGCGCCGAGGGCGAGGGTGACGGCGATCGCCAGCAGCGGGGACAGCAGCGCCATCGCCGTCGAACGCCGGCTGCGCCTTTCCAGCCTGATGATCACGCCCGATCTCCGAGCCCGCCGTCCGGGCCGGCTCTCTCATGGGTGCCCGCCATCAGCAGGCCGATCCGTTCCGGGCTGAGCTCCCCCGCCGGGTAGGCCTCCGAAAGCTCGCCGCGCGAGATCACCGCGATGCGATCGGCGATCTCGAAGATCTCGTCGAGATCCTGGCTGATCATCAGAACCGCCGAGCCGCTCCCCGCCATGTCGATCAGGGATTGGCGAATGAATGCCGCGGCGCCGGCGTCGACTCCCCAGGTCGGTTGATGCACCACCAGGATGCGGGGCCGGCGCTCCATCTCGCGGCCGACGACGAACTTCTGGAGGTTGCCGCCGGAAAGCGCGCGCGCCTCCGGATCCGGCAGGTTCTTGCGTACGTCGTAATGCTCGGCGACCCGGGTCATCACGTCCCGCGCCGCACCGCGGTCGATCAGGCCATTGCGCACGACACCCTCGCCTATGGCATGGTGGGTGAGGATGATGTTCTCCGAGAGCGGCAGGTCGGAAACGGCGGCGTGGCCGAGGCGCTCTTCCGGCACGAAGGCGGCGTCGCGGCGCCGCCGCTGGGTGATGGTTTCGCCGCCGCAGGGCGCCCCCGCCAGCTTGACCGCATCCACCCGCGCGTTGGTCCGTTCGCCCGAGACGGCATCGAAGAGCTCCGACTGGCCGTTGCCCGCGACACCGGCGATCGCGACGATCTCGCCGGACCGTACCACGAGATCGATGTCCTTCAACGCGACGCCGAACGGATCGTCGGTCGACATGGAAAGGCCGGCGAGCTCGAGCAGAGGCGCGCCGGGTTTCGCGCCCTGCCCCGATCTGAGCGCCGCGACATCGCTGCCGATCATGAACTTCGCGAGGGACGCGGCCGATTCCCGGCGCGGGTCGACCCGCGCCACCAGGCGTCCGTGGCGCAGAATCGTCGCGTCGTGGCAAAGGCGTTTGACCTCTTCCAGGCGATGGGAGATGTAGAGCAGCGCGCAGCCTTCGCCGGCCAGCCGCTCCAGGGTGACGAAGAGCTGACCCGCTTCCTGCGGCGTCAGGACCGCGGTGGGCTCGTCGAGGATCAGCAAACGCGGCTCCTGCAGGAGGCAGCGCACCACCTCGATGCGCTGGCGTTCGCCGACCGAAAGATCCGCCACCACCGCGTCGGGCCGAAGCGGCAGGCCGTAATCTACGGAGACCGTCTCGATCCGTTCGGCGAGCGCCGCCGAATCTCTCCCCGCCGCCAGAGCGAGCGCGATGTTCTGCGTGACGGTCAGCGCATCGAACAGCGAAAAATGCTGAAACACCATGCCGATGCCCAGCGCCCGTGCGGCGGCCGGATTCGAAATCGTCACCGGCTCCCCCTTCCAGAAGATCTGCCCCGACGTCGGCTGCAAGGCGCCGTAGAGAATCTTCACCAGGGTGGACTTGCCGGCGCCGTTCTCGCCCAGCAGCGCATGGATCTCGCCGGGCTTCAGGGTCAGGGCGATATCGTCGTTGGCCCGCAAGTCGCCGAAGAGCTTGACGATATTGCGGGCTTCGAGAACGCTCGCGCCCGAACCCGGTTGGTCGCCGTTACCCGATCGCATGGCGCCGAACGAACATCCGCCTCATGGTCCAGGCCGGCCCGGCCGAGCCGTGGTCTCCTCCGACCCCGCCAACGCCGGCGAATCGCAACCTGCCCGCTTCGCTTCCGGGGTCCGGCGGATCCGTCCGGCGCACTCGGCCGGCGCGGGCCGCGGCAAGACGCGCCGGACGGCGCTCGACCGGCGACGGGAATCCAGCATCTCCACCAGACTGGCAAGGGGTGCTCATGGCGGCCGTAATCGATGCGAAGCGAACCGTTCGATGATACAATATCCCGTCTCGTCTGTCGGGTCAGCCGGGTCCATAGGGCGATCGCGCATGTGGAGGAGAAGCTCGATGCGCAAGGCCGCGAACCGACGTTGAAGATCATCTCCGAAACGTCGGAGCTCGGCGAGGAAATATTCCGACAGATCTTGGTCATGTCGGTCGCCATCGTCGGTCCAACCGTCGCGCCGATGAAGCTCCTTCCCTGATCCACGGCGGCCTCGTCGCGGCTTTCGAAGGCGGCGGATCGCCCTCCCCTTGAGGGCGGGCAGAGGGAGGATGCCTTTCTCGCGCGCTGCCTCCCGCC
Source organism: Alphaproteobacteria bacterium (assembly GCA_963422565.1). Classification (GTDB taxonomy): domain Bacteria; phylum Pseudomonadota; class Alphaproteobacteria; order MPNO01; family MPNO01. Next base: position 1,128,172 of record OY730228.1, read on the forward strand.
ACCCGGAGGGCAGAAACGACGCCGCCACGACCCGATCCGTTCGCGAAATTCGGAGCCTGAACCGGGGGCTTCGGTCCCCAACCCGGCCTCGTTCGGGATATTCTATGGCCTGGAGCTCGCGATCGTGCGAGGATGGCGGGCATGCGAACGGGTTGGGGGAGGCCCGCGATGAGCTATACGCTGGAACAGTTCTGTACCGATTGCCGGGACCATCTCGATGCCGACCCGGGACCGGACGGGCGCGAGCGAGTGCGTCGGGATCTCGAACGGCTGCTGCGCGAGCCCGGCTTCGTCGCGCGCCATTGCGGCCCCGGCGCGGAGCGCGGCGTCCATGTCCTTTACGATGACGTGGAGCTCGGCTTTCAGGTGCTCGCCCATATCAATGCGCACGCTCGCAAGTCGCCGCCGCACGACCACGGCGCGTCCTGGGCGATCTACGGCCAGGCCGGCGGATACACCGACATGACCGAGTGGGAGCGGGTCGACGACGGCAGCGACCCCGATGCGGGCGAGGTACGCCCGATCAGGTCCTACCGGCTGAACCCGGGCGAGGCCGGCATCTATGCCGACGGCAAGATCCATTCGATCGATTACCCGGACGATGCGCGCTTCGTGCGGGTTACGGGAACCGATCTCGACGAGATCGAGCGGATCGCCTTCAACCGCGAGACCGGGAAAATCGACCGTATGGGACCGCAGCGGGCCTCATAGGCGTCCGCGGCGGTCCGGAGGAGGGCAATGAAGATGTCATTGATCGAGCCGGGCAGTCCTGCCCCCGAAATCTCGTTGACGAACCAGGCGGGGGAGACCGTCTCGCTCGGCGCCTTCGTCGGCAAATACGTGCTGCTGTGGTGGTACCCACGGGCCGACACGCCTGGATGAACGATCGAGGGCAAGGGATTCCGTGATCGAATCCAGGACTTCAGAGACCGCAACGCGGTCGTCCTCGGCGTCAGCTACGACACGCCCGCGGCCAACCGCAAGTTCAGCGAGAAATACGGCTTCCCCTACGATCTGCTGAGCGACGGGGACCATCGGGCGACGATCGCCTTCGGGGTCGCCGATCCCGACGCGGCGCGCGCGCCGCGCAAATCTGTGCTGGTCGACCCGGACGGAAAGGTCGCCGCCGTCTATGCCAGCGTCAAGCCGGCCAACCATCCGGAGCAGGTCCTCGGCGACCTGGATCGGATGTCTTAGCCGGCCGCGCCCGCCCGCAGGGGAGCATCATGCGGAAGGTCGATCGCGAGCGGTTCGAGACGTTCCTGAAGATCGCGGCGGAAAGCCCCTTCCCCGGCGAACGGGCGAATGCGCTCGACGCGGCGAGGCGTGTCGCCGACCGCCACGGTCTGACGCTGGATCAGGCGCGTCGTGCCCCGCCTCGTCGCCGACCCGCTGCGGCGAGACCGCCCGCCCCGTCGTTCGAGGCGCATCTCGAGGCGGAACGGGCGCGCTACGAGTCCGCGCTACGAGAGGCGGTGTCGCGGCGGCTGGACGGGGAGCCGAGGCCGGCGGCGGGCAAGAGAAATCAGCTTCGGCCGCAGGCGGCGCTCTACAGGCGTCGGCGGAATCCCCTGAGCTTCGCCCGGGTGCTGATCGCCGAGACCAGCCTGCCGCTGACCGAGATCGTGAGCCTGACCGGGCTCGACATCTACAGGGTCGCGGGCATGAAACTGAAGATGCGGGCGCCCGGCTGAGGGTCAGCCGGGGATCAGGAACTGGAGCCCGAACCAGCGCCAGCGTCCGCGCTCGGCCTGTTGGGTGCAGTTGATTCGCACCCGGCCCGGATCGAACGGGCGGGCGAGCAGGACCCGGATGCGCCCGGCCTCGCCCCGAACCGTCGGCACGCGGCCCCTGTGCGAGGCATAGCAGGCGACGGGGTTCGGCGACCGCAATGCCGCACCGCGCAGGGAGAATGCGAACTCGGGCGGATTGGCGGCGCCGGTCAGGAACGGCTCGGACGGCGTCATGTCGGCCGTCTCGAGAGGCAGAGCGAGGGCCGCGAGGCGGAAGCGGTCCATGCCTCCATAGGCCTCGTTCATCGCGAACCGGGGCAGGTAGAAACGGTTGCCGCCGGCATGGACCACGCCGGAATGCTGACCGAAGGCAGCGGTGAACCCGGCCTCGACGACGGCGCGGCGGACCGCCAGGCTGTATTCGCCGTACGGATAGGCGAAGAGGCGGGGACGGCGCTTCAACTCGGCCTCGAACCGGGCGCTGGAGCGTGCGAGCTCGCCGCGGATCGCTTCCGGGTCGAGGAACGGCATGTGCGGGTGCGATGCCGTCTGGCTGCCGATGGTGACCAGAGGGTCCGCCACCAGTTCCCGGATCTGGTCCCAGCTCATATAGGAGCCGAAACCGCGATCGACCGGATCCGTGGCGACGAACAGCGTGAACGGCAGTCCGGCGTCGCGAAACCGAGGCCATGCCTCCCGATAGGCGGAAAGGAAGGCGTCGTCGATGCTGAGGCCGATCGTGCGGTCGGGAAGGCCTGCGCCGCTCCCGAGCCTGGACAGAATGTCCGGCAGCGCCATCACCGCGTAGCCGCCGCCGGTCAGCTCCGCGATATGCGCCGTCAACTGGTCGATGGAGCTGTTGGTCAGCGGATGGACGCCCTCGCCGAAGCGGTGATACATGAAGACTGAGGCGCCCGGCGCCTCGGTCGACCCGACGGCGGCGGGGACGGGGGCGGGTCCGGCGAAGACGCCGAAAAGCCCCAGCCACGCGGCGAGCGCGCGGCCGAACGGCGGGCGGGTCGCTGTCGATCGAACGCGCATCTCTGCCTCCGAGGCCATGCGGCGGCCCATGGCCGCGCGGTCGGCTGCCGCTGCGGGTTGCCGGCGGACTCAACACGATTCGGCGGTCGCGGGCGAGTCCGTTTGCGCTTGCCCTGTCGGGCGATCCGAATAGATTTCGTTCCATGCGGGCCGTTTCAGCGAGATGTCCGGCTTTTCGGACGCCGACCGCCGGGCCTGTCCGACCCGTATTCTTTGCGAAGCGAGGACGAGGCCGCAGATGAAACCGCCGCCGTTCACCTATCACGATCCGCGAACGATTCCCGATGTCCTGGACCTTCTGGGAGAAAAGGAGAACGCCAAGATCCTCGCCGGCGGTCAGTCGCTGATGCCGATGCTCAACATGCGCTACGTGCTCCCCGACCACGTGATCGACCTCAACCGGGTCGGGGGGTTGACCGGGATCGACGCAGCCGACGGAGCGTTGAAGATCGGTGGGATGACCCGGCAGCGCGAGATCGAGTTCTCGGATCTGGTCGCGGCCCGATGCCCGATCATGCACGAGGCCATCCTTCAGGTCGGCCACCGTCAGACCCGGAACCGCGGCACCGTCGGCGGCAGCCTCGCCCATCTCGACCCCGCGGCCGAGTTGCCGGCGGTGGCCATGGCCCTCGACGCCACGGTTCATGTGCGCAGCAAATCGGGGGCGCGGGATATCGCGATGTCCGATTATCCGGCCGGCTACATGACCCCCGCCATCGAGCTCGACGAGCTGGTGACCGGCGTGACGTTCCCGCTCTGGGACGATAGCGACGGCTACGCATTCATCGAGTTCTCCCGGCGCCACGGCGATTTCGCGATCGTCTCGGCGGCCGCGCTTCTCGGCGTCGACGACGCGGGGAGGGTGGCGCGGGTCTCGCTCACCGTCAGCGGGGTCGGGCCGTCGCCCATCCGCTGCGCCGACGCCGAACGGATGATCCTCGGCGAGCCGCCGGGTCTGGAGCTGTTCCGGGCGGCGGCCGAGACCTGTCGCGCCTATGACGCGCTGGAGGATGTGCACGCTCCGTCCTCCTATCGTCAGCATCTGGCGGCGGTGTTGAGCCGGCGTGCGCTGGAAAAGGCGCAGACGCGCCTCGGAGGGACCGATGCCTGACACCAGACGGATCAGCGTCACCATCAACGGGCAGACCTATGAGCGTGAGGTCGAGACGCGGCTGCTGCTGTCCGACTTCATCCGCCACGAGGTCGAGTTGACGGGGACCCATGTCGGCTGCGAGCACGGGGTCTGCGGCGCCTGCACGATTCTGCTCGACGGGCTCAGCGCCCGCTCCTGCCTGATGCTCGCCGTCCAGGCCGACGGTCACGAGCTCCTGACGATCGAGGGCATCGCGCCCAACGAGGAGGAGCTGCACCCGCTGCAACAGGCCTTCATGGACAATCACGGCTTGCAATGCGGCTTCTGCACGCCCGGGATGCTGACCACCCTGCTCGAGTTTCTGCGCGACAACCCCGATCCGACCGAGCAGGAGGTCAGGATCGCGATCTCCGGGAATCTCTGCCGGTGCACCGGCTATCAGGGCATCGTCGACGCCGCGCTCGATGCGGCGGGGCGGCTGCGCGGCGAGACGGCGGCCGAGGCCTGAACCCGTGAGCGCGCGGATGATGGGCGCCCGGGTCAGGCGGAGGGAGGACCCGGCGCTCCTCACCGGGCGCGGCCGCTATACCGACGACATCCATCTGTCGGGGATGCTGGAAGCGGCTTTCGTGCGCAGCTCGCACGCCCACGCCCGGATTCGCGGCATCGACACCGCGGCGGCCGCCGCCATGCCGGGCGTGTTCGGGATCCTCACCGCCCGGGACCTCCCCGAGGCGTTGCGGTCGGTCCGCGTCCCCTTCCAGGTGCCCAACCCGGCGATCGGCCAGCCGTTCCAGCAGCGTCTGCTCGAGGATGCGGAGGTCTGCTTCGTCGGCGAGCCGATCGCGATGGTGCTGGCCGAGAGCCGCTACGCCGCCGAGGACGCGGCGGCCGCGGTCGCCGTCGACTATGAGAGGCTCGACGCGGTGTCGGACTGCCGCGACGCGCTGCGCCCGGGGGCGGCCGCCTCCCATTCCGATGCCGACGGGAACGAATGCGCCCGGTTCACGGTGGGCTATGGCGATGTCGCGGCCGCGTTCGCCGGGGCGGCGCACCGCTTCGCCGTTTCGGCGCTCAGCCATCGGGGCGGCGGACATGCGATCGAGAACCGCGCCACGGTCGCCGAATATGACGCGCTGCGCGACCTGGTGACGCTGTGGTCGGCGACGCAATCGCCCTTCCTGGTCAAGATGAACGTGGTCGACATGCTCGGCTGGCCGCCCGACCGTCTGCGGGTGATCGCCCCCGAGGTCGGCGGCGGTTTCGGCCCCAAGACGATCTACTATGTCGAAGAGGCCATGGTCCCGCTCTGCGCCCGGCTGTTCGGCCGCCCGATCAAATGGATCGAGGATCGGCGCGAGAACTTCGTCGCGACCAACCAGGAGCGCGACCAGTACTGGGACATGGAGATCGCCTGCGACGAGGCCGGACGGATATCGGGGCTGCGGGGCGAGATGATCCATGACAGCGGCGCCTACATGCCCTGGGGGATCATCAGCCCCTATATTTCGGCGACGACCGTGCCCGGCCCCTATGTCGTGCCCGCCTTCGAGCTGGTCGTGCGGGTCGCGTTGACCAACAAGGTCGCGGTCACCCCGGTGCGGGGCGCCGGCCGGCCGCAGGCGGTCTTCGCCATGGAGCGGTTGCTCGACAGGGCGGCGGGCGGGATCGGGATCGACCGCGCGGAGATCAGACGGCGCAACCTGATCCCCGCCGACGCGATGCCCTATTCGATCGGGATGACCTTCCGCGACGGCAAGCCCATGACCTATGACAGCGGCGATTATCCGCGCTGCCAGCGCGAAGCGCTGACGCTCGCCGATTACCCCGGGTTCCCGGAACGCCGCGCGCGCGCCGTCGCCGAAGGCCGTCTGGTCGGGATCGGCATCGCCAACTATGTCGAGGGCACGGGGCTCGGCCCGTTCGAGGGGGCGACGGTGCGCGTCCATCCCGACGGCGGCGTCACGGTCTATACCGGCGGCGGCGATTCGGGGCAGGGCCATTGGACGACGCTCGCCCAGCTCTGCGCCGACGCCCTCGGCGTCGACCCGGCACGGGTCTTGGTGGAGCTCGGCGATACCGGCAAGATCGCCAACGGGGTCGGCACCTTCGCCAGCAGGATCGCCGTCAACGCCGGCAACTCGGTGCATCTGGCGGCGGCGGCGGTCCGCGAGAAGGCGTTCCGGGTCGCGGCCCATCTGCTGGAGGCGGCCGAACCGGACCTGGAGATCGAAGACGGGCGGATATTCGTGAAGGGCGTTCCGGGGATGTCGGTCACCCTGCGCGAAATCGCCCGTGCCGTGCAGGGCATGCCGGGCTTTTCGCTGCCGGGGGGCGTCGAGCCCGGACTCGAATCGACGCAGTATTTCTCCCCGCCGCAATCGGCCTATTGCAACGGCACCGCCGTGGTCGAGGTCGAGGTCGATGCCGACACCGGCGCGGTCGCGATCCTGAACTACGCGATGGCGCACGATTCGGGCCGGCTCATCAACCCGTTCATCGTCGACGGACAGGTCCAGGGCGCCTGCGCGCACGGGGTCGGCAACGCCCTCTACGAATGGATGGGCTATGACGCCGCCGCCCAGCCGGTCACGACGACCTTCGCGGAGTATCTGCTGCCGGGCGCCTCGGAGGTCCCGAGGGTCTCGGTCATCCATGTGGAGTCGCCGACGCCCAACAATCCCCTCGGCGTGAAGGGCGCCGGCGAAGGCGGCACCATCCCCGCCCTCGCCGCGATCGCCGCTGCGGTCGAGGATGCGCTCGCGCCGTTCGGGGTGAAGATCGACGAGGTGCCGATTCGGCCGGACCGGCTCGCCGCCCTGATCGGCGCGGCCAAGGCCGTCGGGCGCGCCGGCGAAACCGGGGAGGGACTTCGATGAGCGACGGTGCCATTCGACAGACGAAGGAGGGCGAGGTCGCGCGGTTCAGGCTGGACCGCGCGGAGGCCGGCAACATGCTCACCGTGCCGATGGTGGAGGAGCTGACCGCGCTCATCTCGGCGGCGGGGCGCGACCCTGCCCTCAAGGCGATCGCGGTCTCGGCCGCCGGGGAGGATTTCTGCCTCGGCCGCGATCCGGCGGGAGCGCCGGAACGCGCGCCCAGGACGGCGCTCGAGATGCGCGATCGGCTGACCACGCCGATCCTCGACTTCTATTCCGCGGTGCGCGAATCGGAGATCCCCGTCGTCGTCGCGGTGCAGGGCCGAGCGAGCGGCTTCGGCTGCGCGGCCGCGGCGGTCGCCGACCTGACGATCGCGGCGGCGGATGCCCGCTTCGGCCTGCCGGAGATGCGGCACGACCTGCCGCCGACTCTGGCGATATGCGCCCATATCGACCGGACCATGCCCAAGGCGGTCGCCTGGCTGGTCTATTCGACCGAGGAGGTGGACGCGGAGACGGGGCGCGCGCTCGGCTTCGTCAGCCATGTCGCCGCCCCCGGCCGGCTCGAGGCCGAGACGGAGGCGCTTCTCGCCGGGCTGGTGAAGCGCAGCCGCGCGGCGCTGGCCGCCTGCAAGGCCTATATCGCGCAGGCGCGGCTGATGCCGCCCGCTTCCGCCGCCGACTATGCCGGCAATCTCCTGTCGGTCGTTCTGTCGTCGCGCTGAGGGGCTCGACGGCCCGCTTTCCGGCCGCGCGCCGGGGATTGCGCGCCGCCGCCCGGCCGGGCAGGGTTCCCCGCGTCTGCCGAAACAGGGGGAGGATCGGATGGCCCGCGCGCTCGACGCCGAACGGATCGCCTTCTATCGCAGCCAGGGCTATCTGGCGCCTCTGCCCGGGATCGCGCCCGGGGAGGCGGCGGCGATGTGCGAGTCGCTGGCCGAGTTCGAACGCCGCGAGGGCGTATCTGCCGGTTCGGTCCACTTCAAGGGGCATCTCTGCTTCACCTGGTCGCACGCGCTCGCGTCGCGGCCCGATATCCTCGACGCGGTCGAGGACCTGATCGGCCCCGACATCCTGGTCTTCGCCTCGAAGTTCTGGATCAAGAGCGGTCGCGACGATGCCCATGTGTCCTGGCATCAGGACTCGGCCTATTTCGGTCTCGAACCGCACACGCTGGCGACCGTCTGGATCGCGCTGACCCCGAGCGATCGGGGCAACGGCTGTCTGCGGGTGCTGCCGGGCTCGCATCTCGGCCCGGCCCACCGCCACAACGAGACCTATGCCGCCGACAATCTGCTCGCCCGAGGACAGGCGATCGAGGGCCTCGACGAGTCGACGGCGGTCGATATCGAGCTTGCCGCCGGCGAGTTCTCCATCCATCACGAGCGGACCGTCCACGGCTCGCTTCCCAACCGAAGCGGCGCGCCGAGGATCGGGCTCGGGCTGTTCTACATCCCGCCCTCGGTACGCTCGACGCTCGGCCGGCGGAGCGCCCAGCTCGTGCGCGGCGTCGACCGCTTCGATCACTGGGACGCCGACCCGGTGCCGCGCCGCGACCGGGATCCGGAGATACTCGCTCATATCGGCGCAGCACAGCGTCGCTACCGCGACCGCTCGGTCGTCCAGGAGGCCAAGACGGGGTAGCCGCCCCCGTCAGCCCGGCCGCGCGGCGTCGGCGAGGGCCGCCGCCGACGGCAGCGCCTCGATTCCTCGGCAGGCGGCGATCAATGCCTCGCTGCCGGCAACACCGAGAACGGGGCGGCAGAGCCCGCGCAGCTTTTCGTCGAGATCGCGGTCGCTCATCGGGTTGTCCCGGCTGCCAAGCGCGTGGGCGACGAAGCAGTCATGCGCGGTGCCGCTCGCCAATACGATCCTGACCCGCGCCTGATCGCGAGCGAGCGTCTCGTCGCCCGAGAGCGAGACCCGGGCGCGGAGCGCGACCGTTTCCGGCAGCCCGACCGCGCCGTCCTCCATCTCCGCTGCCCCGACCCGGCCGTGCACTATCGCCGCCGCCGCGGCGTGCTGGAGCGACAACCGCGCCCGGTCGCCGTCGCCGGGCGCCGGGTCGTCGACCAGCATCAGAGCGATCGGGTTGACCGTGAGGGCGATCTCCGCGATCTCCGCCGCGGCGATACCGCGGGTCTCGCGCAGCCGCAGGCAACCGTCGATCGCCGCCTGCGAGACGATCCCGGCGGCGAAGGGCTTGTAGCTGTTGGCGGCGGTTTCCCAGACCGTTCCGAGACCATCGGTCATCGCCTGCCAGTCGCGCTCGGGGGAGAGCACATCGGCGAAGCCGCCCTCGGCCTCGATCGCAGCGGATGCGCTCTGCAGCCCCACCGCCGAGAGCAGCGCCGCCGCGAGCCCGTTCTGGGCGGCGCGGCCGGAATGGAGGATGCGGCTCATCGCGCCGAACATCGCCCGCAACCCCGCCGCCTGGGTCGCGGCGGTACCGAGCGCCCAGCGCATCCGGGTGCGGTCCAGCCCGAGCAGACGCCCGGCGGCCGCCGCCGCGCCGATCACCCCGCACGTCCCGGTGATGTGCCAGCCATGGCGGTAATGCGCCGGCGAGACGCCATTGCCGAGCTTGCAGGCGACCTCGATGCCGACGATCAGCGCGTGCAGGAACGCGGCCCCGCTGACCGGCGGGCGGTATTCGGCGAGCGCCAGCACGGCCGGAGCGATCGGCCCGGCCGGGTGGATGACGGTGCGAAGATGAGCGTCATCGAAATCGAGCACGGCCGCGGAGGCGCCGTTCAGCAGCGCGGCATGGAGCGCGTCCACCTTGCCCGGCCGGCCGAGCACCGTCGCCTGCGGCGGCCCCATGAACGGGCCGAGCCCGGAGGCGAGCGCCGCGACCGCCGGCCGGCCGGCGCCGCCGACGCAGCATGCCGCCCAGTTCAGCAGCGTGCGCGCGGCTTCGCGGCGGACCGGCGGGGGCACATCCTCGAAACGGCTCTTCCGAGCGAAGTCGGCAAGCGCGGCGGTGACCGGCGGGCGCGCGTTCGGGTCCGCTCCGTCCTGCTTCCCGGTCGGCATGGCGGAAGAATAGGGAAGTTCGCGGGCGACGCGAGACTCCGCCCAGCGAATCCGTTGCCGAGAGGGTCGCCGCGGGCCGATACTGGGCCGAAACGCAAGGAGGGGCGACGATGGCCGAAGGGGCGAGGCTTCTCGATCCCTGGATCGACGGGCTTGACGGCGGCGGCGACGGGCGGCCGCGCTACGCGCTGATCTCGCCGACCGACGGCAGCGTGGCGGCGCGGATCGTCGATTCGGACGCGGCCGTGGTGGACGCGGCGGTCGCCAGCGCCCGCGCCGCCTTCCTCCGGCACCAGCGCGGCGCGGCGGCCCGACGGGCGGCCTGGCTGACCGCGGCCGCCGACGAGATCGATGCCGATCGCGACGCGATCGTCGCCGCCCTGATCCGCGATATCGGCAAGCCCGTCCGACCGGCAACCTTCGAGGCAGGGCGGTCGGCCGCCTTCGTCCGCATGGTCGCGGCGGAGCTCGGCGCGATGGGCGGCGAGACGCTGCCGCTCGATATCACCGCCCAGGGCGCCGGCCGGCAGGGTTTCACCCGGCGCGTGCCCTACGGCGTCGTCGGCGCGATCACCCCGTTCAACGCGCCCGCCAACCTGCTGGTACAGAAAGCCGCGCCGGCGCTGGCGATGGGCAACGCCGTCGTCGCCAAGCCGGCGCCGCAGGGGGTCGAGACGGCGCTGATCGTCGCCCGCGCATTCAAGCGCGCCGGGCTCCCGGACGGGCTATTCAATATCGTGCCCGGCAGAAGCGCGGCCGCGCTCGCGCTCGCGGCCCATCCGGACGTGGCGGCGATTACCTTCACCGGCGGCACGGCGGCCGGCGACGCGCTGGCGCGGGCGGCGGGCGCCAAGAAGTTCGTCGCCGAGCTCGGCGCGAGCGCCGCCAATCTGGTCCTTGCCGACGCCGATCTCGACGACGCGGCGCGGCGGATCGCGGCTTCCGCCTTCGAGGCCTCGGGCCAACAATGCATCTCGGCCCAGCGGGTCATCGTCGAGAGACCCGCCGCCGCCAGGTTCCTCGAGAGATTCGTCGCCGCCGCCCGCGCCCTGGTGGTCGGCGATGCGGCGGACGAGGCGACGGCGGTCGGACCCATGGTCGGCATGGAGGCGGCCGACCGGGTCCAGGCGATGATCGAAGATGCGGTCGCGAAGGGCGGCAGGCTGGCGCTGGCGCCGACCCGCGAGGGCGCCATATTGGGGCCGGCGATCGTCGTCGATCCGCCGCCAGATGCCCGGCTGATGCGCGAGGAGGCGTTCGGTCCGGTCGCCGCGGTCGTCACCGCCGACGATCTCGACCATGCGCTCGCGATCGCCAACGACTCCCCGTTCGGCCTCCAGGGCGCATGCTTCACCGACAGTCTCTCGGCGGCCTTCCGGGTAGCCGAGGAGCTGGAGGTCGGCGCGCTCTGGATCAACGACGGCAGCCGCTTTCGCCTCGACACCTACCCTTTCGGTGGGGTCAAGCGCAGCGGTTTCGGGCGGGAGGGCGTGCGCTACGCCATGGAGGAACTGTCGCAGCTCAAATTCCTGGGCCTACGACTCCCGTAGCGGCGGGGCTATTATCCGGGGCGGCCGGCGAGGCCGGGAGAGCGACCGGGAGAGAGAGGATGACCGCGAGACGAGACGCCGAGCGCGAACTCGAGATCAAGGAGATGGCGCCGACCACCTCCACCACCGATGTCCTTGCCCATGCGGAACGCTACAAGCGCAAACACCGGCTCGATCGGTTTCTGATCGTCGATGTCGACGCCCATCACTTCGAGAACATGTCCTGGGCGCGGGTGGTCGACCATATCGAGGATCCGGTCCTCCGCCATCTCGCCCGGAGCTTCGAGCGGGGGGACGGCACCAACCCGGGCGGGCTGCTGCCGGTCCAGCCCGGCATGAACTTCCAGAATGTCGCCGGGCGCATCCCGCATTCCGGCGGCGGCAGCCGCGAGCCGGTCGACCCCGACGGCCCGCACCGGGATGTCGTCATCGCCCGACGCGCGATGGACGCGATGGGGATCGACTATCAGGTCATGTTCCCGACGCCGATGCTGCAGCTCGGACTGCACCCCAACCCCGACATGGAGGTCGCGCTCGCCTTCGCCTACAATCGCTGGCTGACTCGCGAGGTGCTGCCGGGCGACCCCGGGGTGACGACGATGATCTATCTGCCGTTCTGCGATGCGGACGCCTCGCTCGCGACGGTCGAGGAGTTCGCCGACAAGCCCGGCGTGGTCGGCTTCAACATCACGTCGGTGCGTCACAAGCCGATCCATCACAACCAGTACATGAAGGTCTACGCCGCCATCGAGGAGCGCGGCATGCCGCTCGGCTTCCATGCCGGGCCGACCTGGCACGACGAATGGACCCGCCAGATCGACCGCTTCATCGGCGTGCATGCGATCTCCTTCGTGCTGTCGAATCTCGTTCACATGACCAACTGGGTTCTGCACGGCCTGTCCGAGCGTTTCCCCGGCCTGCCCGTCGTCTGGATCGAGAGCGGGCTCGCCTGGGTGCCGTTCATCATGCAGCGACTCGACAACGAGTTCTTCATGCGTTCGTCGGAGGCGCCGATGCTGAAGCGGCCGCCGAGCGAGTATATCCGCGAGATGTATTTCACCAGCCAACCGATGGAGACGCGCGACCGAAAGCTGATGCAGGCGACCTTCGAGGCGATCAACGCCGAGACCCAACTCCTCTACGCCTCGGACTGGCCGCATTGGGATTTCGACGGCCCGTCGACGATCTGGGACATCCCCTGGCTCGACGAAACGGCCAAGCGCAATATCCTCGGCGGCAACGCCAACCGGCTGTTCAAGCTGGCGCCGCAGCTCGGCGCCCGCGCCGCCGCCGAATAGCGCCCACGGCATGGACGAGGAAGGATCGTCGGCGCGGCTCAACCGGGGCTATCGGGACCTGCGCGATCTGATCGAGCGGTTCGAGCGGATGGGCGAGTTGAAGCGGGTCTCGGGCGCCGACTGGAACCTCGAGATCGGCGCGATCTCGGAGACCGTCGCCGCGCGGGCGCCGGGCCGCGCGCCGGCGCTGTTGTTCGACGACATTCCCGGCTATCCGCAGGGCTACCGCATCCTCGCCGGCGGCGCCAACGCATATCGGCGGCTGGCCGTGGTGCTCGGCTTGCCGGAACCCGCGCATGAGCTCGATCTGGTCGCCGCCTACCGCGCGCGGATGCGCGACGGCTTCGCGCCGATTCCGCCGCGCGAGCTGCGGACGGGGCCGATTCTCGAAAACGTCCGGCGCGGGGCGGAGATCGACATGCTCGAATTCCCTGCGCCCTGGGTGCACGAGCATGACGGGGGCCGCTATATCGGCACCGACGATCTGGTCATCATGCGCGACCCGGACAGCGGCTGGATCAACGCCGCGACCTACCGCGTGATGGTCCATGACGAGAAGACGGTCGGGATATGGATCTCGCCCGGCAAGCACGGCCGCTTCATCCGCGAGAAATATTTCGACCGGGGCGAGCCCTGCCCGGTCCTGATCTGCTGCGGTCAGGACCCGCTGCTGTTCATCGCCGCCCATCAGGAGATCGACATCGGTGTCGACGAGCTCGCCTATGCGGGCGGGGTGCGCGGCCGGCCGATCGAGATCGTGCCGTCGGAAGTCCACGGCCTGCCGATGCCCGCCTTCGCCGAGTTGGCCATCGAAGGCGTGATGCTGCCGGGCGAGACCCGCGAGGAGGGTCCGTTCGGCGAGTTCATGGGCTACTACGCATCCAATGCCAGCCAGCAGCCGGTCGTGCGGGTCGAGCGGATCTATCACCGCAACGATCCGATCCTCACCCTGGCGGTGCCTTCGCGCCCGCCCGAGAACTTCACCTTCGCGCGGGCGACGGTGAAATCGGCGATGATCTGGGAGGAGGTCGAGAAGGCGGGGCTGCCGGGGGTCGCGGGAGTCTGGTGCCACGAGGCCGGCGCCGGGCGGCTGTTCAACGTGATCGCGATCAAGCAGATGTATCCTGGCCATGCTAGCCAAGCCGCGATGCTCGCCGCCAACTGCCATGCCGGGAACTATGCCGGGCGCTGGGTCGTGGTGGTCGACGACGACATCGACCCGTCCAACATGTTCGACGTGATCTGGGCGATGTCGACCCGGTGCGACCCGCCGGAGGACATCCAGTATGTCAAGCGCGCCTGGTCGACGCCGCTGGACCCGCTGCTCCGCGCGCCCCCTTTCCACAACAACCGGGCCATCGTCGATGCCTGCCGCCCCTATGGCTGGAAGGACGAGTTCCCGCTCGTCGCCGAGGCGAGCCCGGAGCTGAAGGCGCGAATCCGCTCCAAATGGCCGGAACTCTACGAATAGCCAGGCCCCGCGCCGCCGTCGGATGGGCGTGACCGCTCGGCGGTTTCTGCCCCTTTCCCTGCTCGTTCTGATCGGGCTGCTGTGGGGCGGCTTCTACTCGCTGATCAAGATCGCGGTGACCGGCGGGGTCCATCCGCTCAACTATCTGTTCTGGTTCACGCTGGGCTCCGGGCTGTGCCTCGCCGCCGCCGGAGCCGCCCGCGGCCGCCCGCCGGCGATCCGCGCCGCCCATCTGGGCTATTACGCCAAGCTCGGCCTCGTGCGCTTCACTCTGGCCAATTTCATCCTCTACTCGGTCCAGGCCAAGCTGCCCGTCGGGCTGATGTCGGTGGTGATGGCCTTCGTGCCGATCCTGACCTACGGGCTCAGCCTGCTGGTGCGAATCGAGCGTCTGTCTCGGGTACGGATGGCAGGGATCGGGCTCGGCTTTGCCGGCGTGCTCCTGATCGTTGTGCCGCGCGCGAGCCTGCCCGATCCGGGGCTGGCTCTGTGGGTCTCGATCGGCTTCGCCGCGCCGCTGCTCCACGCCGTCGGCTATGTGGCGCTCTCCGAAAGATCGCGGCCCGCGGGGGTCGATTCGCTGACGCTCGGCTGCGGGACGCTGCTCGCCGGGGCCGTGTTCTCGCTTCCCATCCTGTTGGCCGCCGGAGAGTTTCGCTGGCTGGCGCCGCCGTTCACGCTCGGCGAGTCGGCGCTGATCGCCCATTTCATCCTCGCCGCGGTCAATTTCTATGCCATCTTCGAGCTCATCCGGCTGGCCGGACCGGTCTACATGTCACAGTCCAACTTCCTGTCGGTGCTGTTCGCGGTCGTCATCGGCATGCTGCTGTTCGAAGAGCGTCACAGCCTGCCGGTCTGGTCGGCGATGGCGCTCGTTCTCGCCGGGCTGTTCCTGGTGAACCTGCGGACGGGCCGCCGCCCGTCCTGAGCCAGGACGGTCGGAACGGTCCGAGTTGACTCCGGCGCGGCGTGGCGGGTAACGCTTGGCCGGTCGGATGGAGGGGGACGCGATGCATGGATGGCGGGCGCGGGTCGGCATGCTGCTGCCGTCGGTCAATACGGCCGCCGAGCCGCAGGCCGTGGCGATGGCGCCCGACGGGGTCTCGTTCCACACCGCCCGGCTCACGCTGAAGGGGGCGGCCGAGTCCGACATCATGGGCATGGTCGAAAGGCTCGAAGAAGCGGCGGCGCTGGTCGCGGACGCCAGGGTCGACCTGATCGTCTTTCACTGCACTGCCGTCTCGATGCACCGGCCGGGCTTCGACGACGAGATCGTCGAGCGTATCGAGGCCGCGACCGGCATCCCGGCGACCGCGACATCCAGGGCCGTGCTCGCGGCGTTCCGGAAGATCGGCGCACGCCGCATCGTGCTGACCACCCCCTATGTCCAGGAAACCAACGACCGGGAGGTCTCCTTCCTCGACAGCCACCGAATCTCGGTGTTGAGCGAGACCGGGATGGGGATCGCCGCCGACGCCGAGAAGATGATCGCAGTGCCGCCGGGCGAGTGGTACCGCCGGGTGAAGG
Source organism: Alphaproteobacteria bacterium (assembly GCA_963422565.1). Lineage (GTDB taxonomy): Bacteria > Pseudomonadota > Alphaproteobacteria > MPNO01 > MPNO01. The sequence continues at coordinate 1,143,800 of OY730228.1, forward strand.
CGCAGCGCGACGATGCGGCGGACGCCTATTTCGTGAGTTGCACCGCGATCCGCGCGGTCGAGGCGATCGAGCCGCTCGAGCGCGATCTCGACCGGCCCGTCGTGACCTCGAACCAAGCGATGGTCTGGCATTGCCTGGAGCGGCTCGGCATCGGGGAACGGGTTCCGGGCTATGGCCGGCTGATGGCGGCCGACGGCGCCGGATGAGAAAATACGACGATCTCTGCGCCGCCGAGGCGCGCCCGACGCTCTCCTTCGATATCGCGGGCGAGCTTCCGGGCGCGGGGTATCCGGAACGGCTGAACGCCGCCCGCACCCTGCTCGAGGACGCGCTGGCGCGCGGCTGGGGGCCGCGCACCGCCTACTATCACCGGGACGAGACGGTCAGCTACGCCGATCTGCACGACCGCGTCCACCGCTATGCGGACGCGATGCGCCGGCTCGGCGTCGCGCCCGGCGACCGGCTGCTGGTGCGGATCCCCGACCGGCCGGAGCTGATCTACACCCTGCTCGCCGCCCATGCGGTGGGCGCGGTGGCGATCCCGACCTATGTCCAGCTTCGCGCCGGCGATCTGGTCTACCGGCTCGAGGATTCCGGGGCGCGCTTCGCCTTCGCCGCGGCAGATCTGCTGGACGAGCTCGCAGCCGCGGCCGAGTCCTGCCCGGAGGTAACCATCGTCGTCCTGCCCGAGGACCCGACCGGCCGGTTTCGCGCGCTCTCGGAGCTGCTGCCCGATGCGGCCCCGGCCGCGGTCTATCACGACAGCCATGCCGAGGAGCTGACGCTGATCCTCTACACCTCGGGGAGCACCGGGCGCCCCAAGGGAGCATGCCACGCCCATCGCGACATGATCGCCGCAGCCGACGCCTATTGGGGGGGATGCATCTCGCCGGCGTCGGGCGACGTGATCGGCGGCCCGCCGGCCGCCCCGTTCGCCCTGGGCTACGGGTTGTTCGTCATCTTCCCGGCACGGTTCGGCTCCTCGGCCGTGCTGGAGCCCGACAAGTCGGTCGAGGCGTCGCTGGCGGCGATCGAACGCTTCGGCATCACCGTCTTCGCCGCCGTATCGAGCTATTTCGGGCTCCTTGCCTCGGCGATCGAGGAGGGCGGGCGCGATGTCTCCTCGATCCGACGCGCGTTGACCGGCGGCGAGCCCTTGTCGCCCGAGACCGAGCGAGCCTGGCTGGCGGCGGCCGGCGGCGTGCTCGAGCAGTTTCTCGGGACCTCGGAGATGTTTCACGTCTTCGTCGCCTCGAGCCGTCCGACCGAGCCCGCGCGGCCGTCGACGCTCGGCCGCGCGGTGCCGGGCTACGAGGTCGAGGCCGTGGATGCGGAGACGCTCGCCCCGGTGCCCGACGGCCGGCAGGGGCTGCTGGCAGTACGCGGACCCACCGGGGCCGTCTACTGGCGCAACCCGGAGAAGCAGGCCGAGCTGGTGCGGGGCGGCTGGAATGTCTTCCCCGATGTCGTGACCCGCGACGCCGAGGGCTTCTTCTCCTATGTCGCCCGACACGACGAGATGATCGTGTCGGGCGGCTACAACATCTCGCCGATCGAGGTCGAGACCGCGCTGCTGCGGCACGAAGCGGTGGCCGAGTGCGCGGCCGTCGCCGCCCCCGACCCCACCGGCCGGCGCAACGCCATCGTCAAGGCCTATGTGGTGTTGGGCCCGGGCCATCGGGGCGGCGAGGCGATGGTCGCGGCGCTCCAGAATCACGCCAAGACGGTCGCGCCGCCCTATATGTATCCGCGCGCCGTGGCCTTCCTCGACGCCTTGCCGAAGACCCATAACGGCAAGGTGCTGCGCGCGGCGCTCCGCGCCCGCGCCGGGGCCGGAGACTGACGGGGCGGCGCCTCCTTCTCCGCGCCGGCCGCCGCGTCGACGTTCGACCGACGAAGCTTCGCGACAGCGGGTGGCGACCGCAAAGCACATGGACCGGCAGACTCGAAGGTCGCGGAGAGGGGCAGGTGGAGGGGCCATCTCCCATCCGCCACCGCGACGCCCTATGGTCTCGGGAATGTCGACATGGCGCAGACCGCCGGGCGCCGGCGGATGACGCGCGCGCCGGTATCGGGGCCGCGGATCGTGCTGAGCGTGCTGATCCCGTTCGGGCTCGGTTACTATCTCTCCTATCTCTACCGAACGGTCAACGCGGTGATCTCGCCCGCGCTCGCGGCCGAGATCGGGCTGGGTCCGGCGCAGCTCGGCTTCGTCACCAGCGTCTATTTCATCGCCTTCGCAGCCTTCCAGATCCCGCTCGGTCTGCTGCTCGACCGTTACGGGCCGCGGCGTATCCAGGCCTGTCTTCTCGCCGTCGCCGCGCTCGGCGCGGGGCTGTTCGCGCACGCCGAGTCGCTATTGGTCCTCGGCATCGCCCGCGGGCTGATCGGGCTCGGCGTATCGGCCTGCCTGATGGCCGCGCTCAAGGCCAACGCCGAGTGGTGGCCGCCCGAACGATTGCCGCTGGTCAACAACGTCATCGCCGCCTTCGGCAGCTTCGGCGCGCTCTCGGCGACGACGCCTGCGCAGCTCGTGCTGGAGGCGGCGGGCTGGCGGGCACTGTTCTGGGGGCTCGCCGCGCTCACCGCCGGGCTCGCGGTCCTTACCTGGGCGGCGGTGCCGGCGCAAGGTGGCGCGGCGCACCGCCCGACGGGGCGCGGCGACGGCCTCGCGGCGCTTCCGGGCATTGTCTCGAGCGGCTATTTCCGGCGCGTCGCCACGGTGCTGGCGGTCTGTCACGGCGCCTTCATGGTCTATCAGACGCTGTGGGCGGCGCCCTGGCTCAGGGATGTCGCCGGGCTCGATCCGCAGGGCGCGGCGGAGGTCCTGCTCCTGATCCAGCTCGGCATGTTCGTCGGCATCCTGGCCAACGGTCTTCTCGCCGACCGGCTCCAGCGGGTCGGGGTGCCGACGGAGCGCCTGGTCGCGGCCGGGCTCGGGCTCTGCACCGCGCTCCAGGCGCTGCTCGCCGCCGGCGTGACCTGGGCGGTGGGCCCGCTTTGGTTCGCCGTCGGGGTCACGACCGCCGCGGCCTATCTCTGTTTCGCGCTGCTCGCCCAGCGGTTCCCGCCGCAGGCGATCGGGCGGGTCGCGACCTCGGCCAACCTCGTCCTGTTCGTGCTCGCTTTCGTCTTCCAGTGGGGGATCGGCGCGGTCATCGGCCTGTTTCCGCCGGTTCCCGGCGGCGGTTACGCGCCGGCCGCGCATGCCGCGGCGTTCGGGATCCTGGTGGCGCTCCAGGCCGCGGCGCTGCTCTGGTTCGTCTGGCCGCGGCGGGGCGGGGCGTGAGCGGGGACGACCGCCTCTATCCGCGCCGGCCCTTCGTCGGCGTCGGGACGGTGGTCTTCCGGGGCGACGCGGTGCTTCTGGTCAAGCGCGCCAGGCCCCCCGCCTCCGAACGCTGGTCCATCCCGGGCGGTGCCCAGGAGATCGGCGAGACCGTGCGCGAGGCGGCGCTCCGCGAGCTCGCCGAGGAGACGGGGATCCGGGCGCGGATCCTCGGCCTGATCGACGTGGTCGACGGGATCGTCCGGGATCCGGCGGGACGGGTGCGCTACCACTACACCCTGGTCGATTTCGCCGCGATATGGGTCGGGGGGACGGCGGAACCTGCGAGCGATGTCGCCGCGCTTCGCTGGACGCCGCTTGACGCGCTCGACGGCGTCCCGCTCTGGCGCGAGACCCGCCGCGTCATCGCCGCCGGCCGCGCCCTGCTCGGATGAGGCGGCGGACGCGAAAGGGGCGGCCCGAAGGCCGCCCCTTGGTGTTCCCGCATACCGGCTCGGCCGGCGCGGATACGCGGTTCCTAGAAGCTGAGGTTGATACCCGTCGTCGCGGCAAGGGCCTTATTCTTTTCGCCCCCAGTACCTTCTACGCTGGTGTGGATCAGGTTGAGATGCCATTTGACGCCGGGGCCGAGGTTGTACGCATAGCTCATCATGCCAGCCTGCGTAAACGCCTTGCTACCGTCCGCATTGGCGTTGGCATAGGTCAAGCTGACAGCGCTCGGCCCGAGGGAATACCTGGCGCCGACATCGATGATGGTACGGTTATCCTTGATATCCGACCACGAGCCAGCGACGCGAATCGGACCGTAATCGACCCGCATCGCGACATTGAGCCGCTCGGGATTGTCGGCGTTGGCCGGTGCCGTTGAAGCAACCTTGGCGGTTTCGTATCCGACGGCCAGGCCGATGCCCGAGTCGCCGAAATTGCCGGAATAGTTGGCCGCCACGCCGACTCCGTCGTGGAGCTCATCGTCCCTGGCGAACACGCCGTCATCGTGCTCCACCGCATTCGGCGTATAGGAGAAGCCGACCTGGAACCCGTTGAAGCGGGGGGAGAAATAGCTGATCTTCTCGGGATCGCCGCTAATAACGCCCCCGACGGAGACATGGCTCGGAGAACCTGTTGTGTTCCCCTTGGAGGCCCATTCGAAGGCATCGAAGGACAGGTTCTGACCGACCTGGGTCGCCCAGCTTCCCGAGTAGCCGGCGACCATCAGCCAGGCGACCGAATCGTCCTGCCCGAGCCTGAGCTCGCCGAACGCGCCGCTCAGCCTCACATACACCTCGTCGATCGTATCGCTGTCTTGTTCTCTTTTTCCGTCCAAGGTGTTTTTCCCACTGTCCTGGGAGATTTCAAGCTCGGCCCGCGCACTGACCCTCATGCCGTTCCCGAGGACCCCGCTGCCGTTGAAGAAGATCTCGCCGTCGTTGTGGATGTCGACCGACGCCCTGCCGGGATCGTCATCTTCGCTGAGGACAACGCCCACGATCTCATTCAGGTAACCGCCGAGCGAGAGCGTCGGCTTCGTCGCCTCATCCTGGGCCATCGCACCGGACGCCAGCGCGAGCGCGCCAGCGGCGGCCAGTGCCGTCGATGTCATAGATTTTCTCATTGCCCCTCCATCGGGTTGGTGATTGCCCGCGGCCGCAATCTGCGGCCCGCCGCGTCGGCCCGCGAGAGACGAACCGAGCGCCCGCCCTTGGTGCCCGCCGCGGCGCGGCGGGTCAATCGATACGCCGCGCGCCGCGGCGAAAAGGGCGGATCGCTGTTGCGTATATGCAACAGGCGAAGAAGGCGCGCTCCGGTCTTCGGCTTCCTCGGCATCCGGCAGGCGACTCTCCGCCCCGCAACCGCCTGCCCGAATTCCGCGATCGCGCCGACATGGCGGCGCACGGGACGGGTCGGAACCCGCATGACGTCTCCCGTCATGCGGGCACGGGGGGCAAGGGCGCCCGATGCCCGGACGCTCCTCGCGTGCGGGGCCGACATCCTGCGGGATCCGCGCTCCAGGGACCGATCGGATGGGCTTGCCCGGTTCTCGTCCTAGGACGCGCCGAAACAGCGGACGAATACCGTCGGCGCTTGCGGGGTGGTGCCGCCTGTAGGACTCGAACCTACGACCCCCGCATTACGAATGCGATGCTCTACCGGCTGAGCTAAGGCGGCCGCGCGAGGCGGCAGTATAGGCGATTCCGCCGCCGGCGCCACGCCGGCGCTTGCGGTCGGGGATTGCGGCGGGCGCGCCGCGGCGGCACCATGGCTCCGGCGCGGTCGGGGCGGGATACGGATCATGGATCGAAGCGAGCTCGAGGCGGCGGCGGTCGCGTTCACCGAGGCGTTCAACCGCGACGATCTCGACGGGGTGATGCGCTGGTTCGCCGAGGACGCGGTCTATGACGAGTTCGACGGCGCGCGGCACCGCGGCACGACGGCGATCCGGGAGGCGTTCGCGCCGCAGTTCGCGGGCGCCTACGGGCGGCTCCGCTTCCACGAGGAGGACCTGTTCGTGGACGCCGCCGCCGGCAAGGTGATGACGAGCTGGCTGCTGACGCTGGAGAAGGGCGGGCGGGCGGGCGGCTGGCGCGGCCTAGACCTGCTCCGTTTCCGGGACGGCAAGATCGTCGAGAAACAGACCTACGCCAAGACGCGGAAGCCGTTGCTGGAGAAGCGCGCCGAATCGGAACGCGTGCGCGAGGCGCTGGAGACGGCATGAGCCCGGCGTTCACGCCGCGTCCAGATCCTCGGCGAGCGTGGCGCGAACGGGCTCCGGGAGCAGCGCCATATGGCCGTAATTCGGGTGCTCGATACCGATGACCGCCCGGGCGCGCGGGGTCCGGAACGCGGCCGCCGCCGCCTCGTCGAGCGCGAACCGGACGAACTGCACCGAGGACGCCTTGCCGTCGGCGGTGCTCCGCTCGACATCGTCCTCGGCCCGGCCATGGATCGCCGCCCCGCCGACGGTCAGCCTCATGCAGCGTTCGACCCCGCCGAGCCCGGCGAGGAGGCGCGCCCGGCGCGCCGGGTCGTCGATCTCGAACATCACCGTCGCGATCAGTTCGCGCCCCTGGGGGATCAACGGGTTGTAGGCAGCGAGCTCGTCGGCGATCTGCTCCTCGCCGCCCTTCTCGACATGCAGCATCTCGTGGACCTGGTACCACATTGTGCGGTAGTTCTCGAAATGGAAGGTCGCATGGGGTCCGACCGCGAGCCGGCGGCGGCGCTTGAGCGCCCGGATCTCGCGCTTGATCTCGCGGCGGCGCGCGGCATAGGCGTCCGTTCCAAGGATGTCGGCGCGGGTGATGGCGCGCCGGCCCGCCATCGCCTCAGCCGATCCCATAGGACCGCGCGACGATCTGGATGGGGTGGGGGATCGTCTCCGGCACCGCCGCCGCTTCGCCGTCCGCCTGGCGCGCCATCCCCTGGACGATATGCAGCCCAGCCAGCGGACATTCGGAGACCACATGGGCGCATCGCGACTCCAGCGCCCGGCGGGCCGCCGGGCGCCCGGTCTTGAGAGCGGTCTCGAAATTGGCCTTCATCATGCCCCAGGAGCCGCCATGCCCCGAGCAGCGCTCGATGACCGCGACCTCGGTGTCGGGCAGCAGACGCAGCAGATCGGCCGCCTTGGGGCCGATATTCTGGGCGCGGGAATGGCAGGAGAGATGGACCGCGATGCCGCCCTCGATCGGGGCGAGCCCCGGCGCCAGCCCCTCCTTGCGGGCGATGTCGACCACATATTCGCTGATGTCCCAACTCGCCGCCGCGAGCCGTTCCACGGCCTCGTCGCCGGGAAGCAGCAAGGGCCATTCGAACTTGAGCATCAGCGCGCAGCTCGGGACCAGGGCGACGACATCGCGGCCCTCCGCGATCCAGGGCGCCAGCGCGGCCGAGACCGCTCGGGCATTCTCGGCGACGCGCGCGAGGTCGCCCTGCTCGAGCTTGGGCATGCCGCAGCAGCGCGGATAGACCACCTCGGTCTCGACCCCGTTTCGCGCCAGCACCGCCTGGGCGGCATGGCCGATCTCGGGCGCGTTGTAGTTGGCGAAGCAGGTAGCGTAGATCACCGCCTTGCGACCGGCCGCCGGCGCCGAGGCGTCCACCGCGGGCGGGTCGGCGCGCGCCCCGGCCCGGAAGGTCCGGCGGTGGAAGGCGGGGAGCGCCGCGTCGCGGTCGATACCCAGCGTCCGCTCCATGACCGGGCGGGTCAGCCGGTTGCCGGTCCGGCCGGCCCAGTTGACCAGCGGCGCGGCCGGTGCGGCGAGCCGGCCGTTGCGGTCGGTCTCGGCCAACTGCCGGGCCGCAAGGCCGGACTTCCCGGCGCGGTGCGCGACCGCCCTGTAGCGCAGCATCAGATGCGGGAAATCGATGTCGAATTCATGCGGCGGCACGTAGGGGCATTTGGTCATGAAGCACATGTCGCACAGCGTGCAGGCGTCGACGACCGACCCGAACCGGGCGCTGTCGACCCCGTCGAGCTCCATGGTCTCGGACTCGTCGATCAGGTCGAACAGCCGCGGGAAGGACTCGCACAGGTTGAAGCAGCGCCGGCAGCCGTGGCAGACATCGAAGACCCGCCGCATCTCCTCGTCCAGTGCCCCGGCATCGTAGAACTCGGGCTCGGTCCAGCCCAGAGGGCGACGGACCGGCGCGTCGAGACCGCCCTCACGCATTCTCCACCCTCCCCGTCCGGGCGGCGGGCGGAACCGCCGCCGGCGCCGCCGCGCCTCTCCGACCGGGTTCAGTCGAGCTCGCCGAGCGCCCTGGTGAACCGCCCGGCATGGGAGCGTTCGGCCTTGGCGAGGGTCTCGAACCAGTCGGCGATCTCCTCGAAACCCTCTTCGCGCGCGGTCCGCGCCATCCCCGGATACATGTCGGTATATTCGTGGGTCTCTCCGGCGACCGCCGCCTTGAGGTTGTTCGAGGTCGTGCCGATCGGCTGCCCGGTCGCGGGATCGCCCGTCTCCTCGAGATATTCGAGATGGCCGTGGGCGTGGCCTGTCTCGCCCTCCGCGGTCGAGCGGAAGACCGCGGCGACATCGTTATAGCCCTCGACATCCGCCTTCTGCGCGAAATAGAGATAGCGCCGGTTGGCTTGGGACTCCCCGGCGAAGGCGTCCTTCAGATTCTGCTCGGTTCTGGTTCCTGAGAGTGCGGGCATGGTCTCCTCCCGATGCTGACATGACGGTTCCGCAGCCGTCGTCTTCGCGCCGGCTGCGGCGGGTTCGCGCGATGGCCCAGGATATACATGTTCACCCGGCGGCAGTCAATAGCTTGGAATGATTCCAATCCGGATTTCGTCAGGCGCCGCCGCCGGCCGGGCTGACCCGGATGGTCACGTCGACCCGGCTGATCCGGGTCCCTTTCGGAGGCGGCGGCAGGGCGCCGACCTCGACGGCGTCGGTGCCGACATCCTCGAGCCGCCCGCTGTCCTCATGATAGATATGGTGGTGATCGTCGGTATTGGTATCGAAATAGAGCCGGCCCGGATCGACGATCACCTTGCGCAGCAGCCCGGCCTCGGTGAACTGATGCAGGCTGTTGTAGACGGTCGCGAGCGCCACCGGCCTGCCGGCGCGCAGCGCTTCGCCGTGGAGATCCTCGGCCGTCAGATGCTTGTCGGCGCCGTCGAACAGCAGCCCCGCCAACACCAGGCGCTGCCGTGTCGGGCGGAGCCCACGGCGTCTCAAAAGATCGGCGAGAGACCGGCGCGATCGTTTCATTCCCGGCGCTTCATCGTCATGCCCGGCAGCGGCCGCAGGACGCGGACGGTAGCGAGCCCGCGCGCGCCCGGCAAGACCGGTCGGCGGCGGGACGAATCCGTGCCCCATCGATACGGTCGGGCCTCCGTTTCGAAGCCGGCATCGGCATCCCGTTCCATCGGAAATCGTAACCCCGTTTCGCTCCGACCGCCGCGAGGCCCCCGATCACCTCCGAATCGTCGTCGATCACCGCAAAATCGAGCGGGGTTCGATCCGCCCCGTCGCGGGCGTTCGGGTCCGCGCCTGCTGCAAGACACGCCCTCACCGATTCTGCCCATGCGCGCATGAAACCCGGCGTGCCCCACCGGCAATCCGGAGGCCGCGGAGATGCGGGGGCGGTCCATGAGAAGGCCATCATTCCCGGGACGCCCGCCGCGACGGCGCGCGCCTTCCGGAACGCAAGGGCCGTCATCGTCGTCTCCCTGCCGTATCGAGATCGCCGAACGGAGAAGAGTCCGCGAGAGCCTCCGAACCCGGTCAGTCGCCCGAGTGCAGCCGCTCGACGAGCTGCTCGACCGTCGGGATGAAGCCGTTGGAATAGAACGGGTCGTCGCGGAAGCGGTAGGCGTTGTGACCGGCGAACATGAGCTGCTCGTCGACCGCCCCGCCATGGGCGATGTCCTGCAGCGTCTTCTGGATGCAGTAGGAGCGCGGGTCGGCCTTGCGGCCGGTGCTGCCCGCCTCGCCCTGCGACCAGTTGGAGAACCGGCAGGCCGACAGGCAGCCCATGCATTCGACCTGGTCCTTGCGGACCTGCCGCGCCTGCTCGGGCGTGACGAAGATCATCGTCCCGTCGGGGGTGCGCATCCCCTCCCGATACCCCGCCGCGAGCCAGGCCTCGGCGCGCACCCGGTCGGCCGGGGTCACGAAGACCCGCCGGCCGCGCGGGCCGACGGCGAGCCCTTCGGTCAGCGCGCCGGCGGGTCGGGCGGCATAGGCGATCTGGCGCTCGGAGCGATGCCTGAGCTCGTCGAGGAAGTCGTTGAACACGGCCGAGGAGTAGAAACCGGTCGGGCTGAACCTGTTGAGCGAGACGTCGCCGGGGGCGAGCCGCATCAGGCGGCGCTTCCATTCGGGCGAGATCGGGCTCTCGCGGGTGAGCAGCGGCCGGGTGCCGAACTGGAAGGCGACCGGGCCGAGCTCGGGGCTGTCGATCCAGTCCTGCCATTCGCGCAGACACCAGACCCCGCCGGCCATGAAGATGGGCGTCCTGTCGAGCCCCATGCCGGCCATCATGCGGCGCAGCTCGACGACCCGCGGCCGCGGATCCTGGGGCGTCTCGGGATCCTCGCCGTTGGACAGCCCGTTATGGCCGCCGGCGCGCCAGGGATCCTCGTAGACGACTCCGCCCAGCCATTCCGAGAATTTGTGAAAGGCGCGTTTCCAGAGCGCCCGGAACGCGCGCGCCGAGGAGACGATCGGATAGTAGTAGACGCGGTAGCCGGCCGCGATCTGGGCGATGCGGTAGGGCATGCCGGCGCCGCAGGTCACGCCGTGGATCAGCCCCTTGGCCCCGGTCAACACGCCGTGGAGCACGCGCTCGGCCCCGCCCATCTCCCACAGCACGTTCATATGGATGCGGCCGCGCCCGCAGGCGGTCTCGTAGGCGATGCGCGCCTGGGAGATGCCACCCTGGATCGCGTAGGCGAGCAGCTCCTCGTGGCGCACCCGCCGGGTCCGCCCACAATAGCGGACGGGGATCAGCCGCCCCGCCGCGTCATAGGCATCGGCGTTGACCGCGGAGAAAGTGCCGACCCCGCCGGCGGCGGCCCAGGCGCCCGCGCTCAGACCGTTGGAGACGGAGATCCCCTTGCCGCCCTCGACCAGCGGGAGCACCTCCTTCCCGGAAATCGGAATGGAACCGAGCGGCTTCAGCGAGCTTCTCCCCGGCCCCTCCCGGGCCGCTGCCCTCAGGCTATACCGATTGCGTCCGACGAACAGCCCCTTTTCGACGACTGCGCGTCACGCATCGCCGGCCGCGGCCTCCTTACGAGCCGGATCCGCGTCGGTGCGCTGGTCGACGGCTTTCATGCTGAGCCGCACCTTGCCGCGGTCGTCGATGCCGAGGACCTTGACCCTGACCCGGTCGCCCTCGTTGACGACATCGGTGACCTTGCCGACCCGGCGCGGCGCCAGCTCCGAGATGTGGACCAGCCCGTCGCGGGCGCCGAGGAAGTTCACGAAGGCGCCGAAATCGACCACCTTGACGACGCTGCCGGAATATACGACCCCGATCTCGGGCTCGGCGACGATGCCACGGATCCACTCGATGGCCCGGTCGCCGGCCGAGGAATCGACCGCCGCGACCTTGATGGTGCCGTCGTCCTCGATGTCGATCTTGGCGCCGGTGACCTCGCAGATCTCCCGGATCACCTTGCCACCCGTGCCGATGACCTCGCGGATCTTGTCCTTGGGAATCGAGAAGGAGGTGATGCGCGGGGCGTAGTCGCTGATCCCCTCGCGCGCGCGCGACAGCGCCCGGTCCATGCGCTCCAGAATGGTCAGCCGGCCCGCGCGCGCCTGGTCGAGCGCGGCGCGCATGATCTCCTCGGTGATCCCGGTGATCTTGATGTCCATCTGCAGCGCCGTCACCCCGTCGCGCGTGCCGGCGACCTTGAAGTCCATGTCGCCGAGATGGTCCTCGTCGCCGAGGATGTCGGAGAGGATGGCGAACCGCTCGCCCTCCTTGATCAGCCCCATCGCGATGCCGGCGACCGGGCCGGTCAGCGGGACGCCCGCATCCATCAGGGCGAGCGAGGCACCGCAGACCGTCGCCATCGAGGACGAGCCGTTTGACTCGGTGACCTCGGAGACCACCCGCAGCGTGTAGGGAAACTCCTCCTTGCCCGGCAGCACCGCGCGGACCGCCCGCCAGGCGAGCTTGCCGTGGCCGATCTCGCGGCGGCCGGGGGAGCGCAGGAAGCTCGCCTCGCCGACCGAGTAGGGCGGGAAGTTGTAATGCAGCAGGAAATGCTCGCGGTACTGGCCCTCGAGCGCGTCGACGATCTGCTCGTCCTGCCCGGTCCCCAGAGTCGCGACGACCAGCGCCTGGGTCTCGCCGCGGGTGAACAAGGCGCTGCCATGGGCGCGCGGCAGGATCTCGACCGCGATGTCGATCGGCCGCACGGTCGCGGTGTCGCGCCCGTCGATCCGGACGCCGCCGTCGAGGATGCCGCCCCGCACGATGTTCTTCTCAAGCGCCTTGAGGGCGCCGGCGACCGCGTCGTCCCCATGCTCGCCGGCCAGCGCTTCGCGCGCCTGCGCCTTGACCGCGGCGATCCTTTCGACCCGCGCCTGCTTGACCCGCTCGGCATAGGCGGCGCGCAGCCCCGCCTCGGCGAGCTCGCCGACGCGGGCCTCGGCGGGCGGCGCGGGCGGGGGCAGGTTCCAGGGGGGCTTGGCGCAGCGCTCGGCCAGCTCGACGATCGCGGCGACAACCGCCTGACATTCCCGATGGCCGAACATCACCGCGGCCAACATCCGGTCCTCGGTCAGCATCCGCGCCTCGGACTCGACCATCAGCACCGCCTCGGAGGTACCGGCGACGACCATGTCGAGCGCCGATGCTTCGAGCTGCGTCGAGCTGGGGTTGAGCACCAGCTCGTCGTCGACCAGACCCACCCGCGCGCCGCCGATCGGACCGAGAAACGGGATGCCCGAGATCGTCAGCGCCGCCGAGGCCCCGATCATCGCGACGATGTCGGGATCGTTCTCCAGATCGTGGCTGAGCACGGTACAGATGACCTGGGTCTCGTTGCGGAAGCCGTCGACGAAGAGCGGCCGAATGGGTCGGTCGATGAGGCGCGAGGTCAGGGTCTCCTTCTCGGACGGCCGCCCCTCGCGCTTGAAGAAGCCGCCGGGGATGCGGCCGGCGGCGAACGCCTTCTCCTGATAGTTGACGGTCAGCGGAAAGAAATCGACGCCCTGCCGCGGCTCCTTCTGGGCGACCGCGGTGCACAGCACCGTCGTCTCGCCATAGGTCACCATCACCGCGCCGTCGGCTTGGCGGGCGACCTTTCCCGTTTCCAGGACCAGCGGACGGCCGCCCCAGGTCAGTTCCTTCCGGTGTATCGAGAACATCCGTATCGTCCTTCCTTCGAGAGCCCGCCGCCCCCTTGGCGGCAGGCCGTGCCGTGCCGTGCCGTGCCATGCCCGGCGGAGTTCGGTTTCGCGTGCGGTTCGACGACGCGCCGCCCGGAGAGGGGGCGCGTCGTCATCATCCCGGCTTCAGCGCCTGAGACCGAGACGGCCGATCAGCGTCGAATAGCGGGCCGGGTCCTTGCGCTTGAGATAGTCGAGCAGGCGCCGTCTCTGGCCGACCATCATCAGCAAGCCGCGCCTGGAGTGAAAATCCTTCTTATGTTCCTTGAGATGCTCGGTCAGATTGCGGATCCGTTCCGACAGGATCGCCACCTGGACCTCCGGCGAGCCGGTATCGGCCGGGCCGGTCGCGTATTCGGTGATGAGCTCGGCCTTGCGAGCGGAAACAATCGACATCATGCACTCCAGATTCACATGTTGAGCACGCGCGTCGGGCGGACCTCGCCGCACTCGACACGCGCCAGGGCGACCGGCCTGCCGGCGGCCATGGCCAGGACCGTGCCGTCGGCCCCGAGGCCGCGCGGCGGCGGCGCCTCGCACCCCGCACCGGCGATCCGCACCGCCCGTCCATGCCTGAGTGCGGCGGCCTGCCGTTCCGATACGGCGAGCGCCGGGATGTCGTCCAGCACCGTTTCGATCGGCAGCAGCCAGCCCTGCTGCTGCCCAGTATGCACCAGAGTCTCCAGCCGTTCCAGCGAAATCGCCGTCGTCTCCGTGAACGGGCCGACGGCGCTGCGCCGGATCCGGCTGACATGGCCGACCGTGCCCAGCGCCCGCGCGAGATCGCGGGCGAGGCTGCGAACATAGGCGCCCTTGCCGCAATCCATCTCGAAGACCGCATGGTCGTCGTCGGGCTGCTCGATCAGCTCCAGCCGGTCGATTCGCACCTCGCGCGGCGCCGGGCGGGGCGCCATGCCGGCGCGGGCGAGCGCGTAGGCGCGCGCGCCGTCGAGGCGGACCGCCGAATAGCGGGGCGGCGCCTGGCGGATGCGGCCGCGAAATCCGGCGAGGGCCGCCTCGATCGCGGCCGCGTCGGGGCGGACGCCGCTCACCGCCTCCACCGCGCCTTCGGCGTCGTCGGTGTCCCGCGCCTCGCCCCAGGCGACGGTGAAGCGGTAGCGCTTGCGGCCCGCCATGGCCCAGGCCACCGTCTTGGTGGCCTCGCCGAGGGCGATGGGGAGGACGCCCGTCGCCAGCGGGTCGAGCGTTCCGGCATGGCCCAGCTTCGCCGCCCCGGTCGCGCGCCGCACCCAGCCCACGACGCGGGCCGAGGTGACCCCGGCCGGCTTGTCGATCGCGACCCAGCCGTGAATCGCAAGCCCGGCGCGCCTACGCGGCATCGCTCGGGCCCGGCCCCCGCCCGCCCCGCCCGGCGCGGGCCTCGGCCAGCAGCGCCTCGATCCGCGCGGCGTTGTCGAAGCTGGTATCGAGCGCGAAGCGCAGCGTCGGCAGGAACTTCAACGTCAGCGCCGGCGCCACCAGACGGCGCAGCGCCGGGGCGGCGCGGTTGAGCGCGGCCACCAGAAGCTCGCCGCCGGCGCCGCCGAGCGGGGTCACATAGGCGGTGGCGCTGCGCAGATCCGCCGACATGCGCACCTCGGTCACGGTCACCGGGACGCCGGCGAGGTCGGGGTCGTGCATCGCCCCGCGATCGAGCGCCGCCGACAGAGCATGGCGGATCGTCTCGCCGACGCGAAGGCGGCGATGCGAGGGCGCGCGCGCCGGATCCGGATGTCCGCGCCGCGCCATGCCGCGCCCCGGAACCGCCCTCGCGGCCCGTTAGAGAGTCCGGACGACCTCCTCGACATCGAAGCATTCGATGACGTCGCTCTCCCGGAGGTCCTGATAGTTCTCGAACCCCATCCCGCATTCGAGGCCGCCGCGGACTTCGCGAACCTCGTCCTTGAACCGCCGGAGCGTCGACAACATCCCCTCGTGGATCACCATGCTGTCGCGCAGCAGCCGCACCCGCGCGCCGCGGCGGACCAGCCCCTCGGTGACCCTGCAGCCGGCGATGCGGCCGACCTTCGAGATGTTGAAGACCTGCAGGATCTCGGCGTTGCCCAGGAAATGCTCGCGCGAGACCGGCGACAGCATGCCGCTCAGCAGCGCCTTGATGTCGTCGAGCACGTCGTAGATGACCGCGTAGTAGCGGAGTTCGACCCGGTCGCGGCGGGCCAACGCCCGGGCCTGCGGGTTGGCGCGGACGTTGAAGCCGACGATCAGCGCCTCCGAGGCGTTGGCCAGCGTGACGTCGGATTCGTTCACGCCGCCGACTCCGGCGTGGAGGACCCGGACGGCGACCTCGTCGACGGAGAGCTTCTCGACACTCGACTGTATCGCCTCCACCGAGCCCTGCATGTCGGCCTTGATGATGAGGGGAAGCTCCTTGACCGCTTCTCCCCCCATCCGCTCGAGGATCTGCTCGAGCGAGCCGCGCTCCGCCGCGGCCGGCTTGAGGTCGCGTTCGCGGCGGCCGCGGAACTCGGTGATCTCGCGCGCCCGCGCCTCGCTGGACACCACGGCGAACTCCTCGCCCGCCGCCGGCGTTCCTCCGAGCCCCAGGATCTCGACCGGCATCGCCGGCCCGGCGGACTTCGCGGCGGCGCCCGAATCGTCGAGCATCGCCCGCACGCGCCCCCATTCCCGGCCGGCGACGACGATGTCGCCGGCCGACAGCGTCCCCCTGCGGACCAGCAAGGTCGCGACCGCCCCGCGCCCGCGCTCGATCCGCGATTCGATCACTACCCCTTCGGCCGAGCGGTCGGGGTTGGCCTTGAGCTCGAGAAGCTCGGCTTGCAGCAGCACTGTCTCGATCAGCTTGTCGAGATTGACGCCGCGGGTCGCCGAGACATCGACCGACAGCACGTCGCCGCCGAATTCCTCGACCACGAGGTCGTGCTGCAGCAGCTCGTTGCGCACCCGCGATGGGTCGACGCCGGGCCGGTCGATCTTGTTGACCGCGACGACGATCGGCACGCCGGCCGCCTTGGCATGGTCGATCGCCTCGACGGTCTGCGGCATCACCCCGTCGTCGGCGGCGACGACGAGGATGACGATGTCGGTGATGTTGGCGCCGCGTGCCCGCATCGCGGTGAACGCGGCATGGCCCGGCGTGTCGATGAAGGTGACGCGCCGCCCCCCCTCGAGCCGAACCTGGTAGGCGCCGATATGCTGGGTGATGCCGCCGGCCTCTCCGCCCGCGACATCGCTGCTGCGCAGCGCGTCCAGCAGCGATGTCTTGCCGTGGTCGACATGACCCATGACGGTCACCACAGGTGGGCGGGCGATCATGTCGCCCGCGATGTCGTCCCCGCCCTTGAGGCCGATCTCGACATCGGCGTCGCTCACCCGCTTCGGCCGGTGCCCGAACTCAGTAACGATCAGCTCGGCCGTGTCGGCGTCGATGGACTGGTTGGTGGTCGCCATCACCCCCATCTTCATCAGCGCCATGATGACGTCGGCGCTGCGCTGGGCCATGCGGCCGGCGAGCTCCTGGACGGTGATGGTCTCGGGCAGGACGACATCGCGGACGACCTTGGCCACCGGCTCGTCCGTCCGCCGCCGGGCGCGCTTCTCGCGCTCGCGCGATCGGCGCAGCGAGGCAAGGCTGCGCATCCGCTCCTCGTCCTCCAGGGCTTGCGCGATGGTCAGCCGACCCGTGCGCCGTTTGGCCTCCCCCCGTTTCGGGGTCAGACGGCGGGGCTCGACGCGGGCGCCCTTGCGGCCGCGGCCGCGCGCCGCCGCGCTGTCTTCCTCGCGGTCCGCCGGCGCCGGCGCGGCCGGTGCGGCGGCCTTCTTGTTGGCGGCGGCCTCGGCGGCCGCCTCGGCCGCGACGCGCGCCGCCTCCTCTCGTTCCGCCTTCTCGCGCTCCTCCTGGAGACGCGCCTCTTCCTCGCGCCGCGCCTCTTCCTCGCGCCGCGCCGCCTCTTCCCGCTCCTCTTCCTCGAGAGCCTTCTTGCGCGCTGCGTCCTGCGCCCGTTCGCGGTTTTCACCCTCGGCCCGCTTCAGCACCGACAGGGCGTGGGCGCGCGCCGCCTTCTCGTCGTCGGTCAACTCCCGCGCCCGAACAAGGCCGGGACCGGACTTCATTGCCGGGGCCTCCGTCCTGGCCTGCGGGGGCGGCGATTTCAGCGCCTCTTCCGCGACCTCCCGGTGGGCTTCGACCTCGGTCATCCCGCCGTCGGCGGTCTGCTTGTAGGTCCGCTTGCGCCGTACCTCGACGGCGACCGACTTGCTCCGGCCGTGGGAGAAGTTCTGACGGACCTGCCCCCCATCGACGGTTTTCTGCAGCACCAGCCGGTTCGGCCTCGACAGGCTCAGAGTCTTCTTCGGCCGGGTCTCGGTCTTCTGGTCGGTCATATCCGTTCAACTCACCTGTCTGGGCCGGAACGCTTCCAACCGGCCGGCCTCGATACGAAACCGGCCGGCCAGCCGGCAGCTGCAGAACGCTGCATACACGACGCGAGCGCGGCCGAATACCGGCCCCAGCTCCGCCGCGTCGAGGACATCGACGACCGGCGCGCCAAGCCGCGCGGCCGGCAGGCGCCGCCGTTGGCGCGGCGAGGCGTCGGCGGCGACGACCAGCAGCGCCGCCCAGCCCCGCCCCATCGCGCGGACCACGCTATCGAACCCCGCGAGAGCCTGGCCCGCTCGGCGCGCGAGACCGATCAGGTCGGCGCAGCGCATCGCCAGCAGCAGTTCGACCCGATCGGCGAGCCCGTCGGGCACGGCCACCTTGCGACGCGCGGCCCGGCAGAACGCGACCGCGGTCGCGCGCGCGACTATATCGCGCTCCGCCTTGACCCACAAACCGCGGCCCGGGAGCCGCGCCGCTATGTCGGGAACGATCTCCGCGTCGGGGCCGACCACGAAACGCACCAGACGATCGCGCGGCAGGCTCTCGCGGGTGACCAGGCAGCGCCGCACGGGCTCGCTTTGCCGCCCCATGCCGGTCCTCCGCCGCGAGATCCCGTCAGGCCGCGCCGGCAGCGGGCGGCGGGGCCTCGTCCGGCGCTTCGGCCGCCGGCGGCCCGTCTTCCTCGCCGAACCAATGCGCGCGCGAGGCCATGACGAGAGCGCTCGCCTCCTCCTCGGTCAGATCGTGATCGCGCAGCACCCCGTCCTCGCCGCCGATCACCTCATCGACCGACAGATCGGCGAAATCGTCCCGGGTCCTGATGCCGGCCTCTCCCAGAGCCACCAACATCGCCGGCGTCAGCCCGTCGAGCGCGGCCAGATCGTCGGCGACGCCAAGCTCGCGCCGGCGGGCCGTATGCAGCTCGTCCCGTTCGATCAGATATTGCCGCGCGCGCGAGCGCAGCTCGGCGACCAGCTCCTGGTCGACCCCCTCGATGTCCAGCAGATCGTCCATCGGCACGAACGCCACCTCCTCGACCGAGGTGAAGCCTTCGGTGACGATCAGATGGGCGAGCACGTCGTCGACATGGAGCGCATCGACGAACATCTGCGAGCGGGTGCGGAACTCTTCCTGCCGGCGTTCCGACTCCTCGTCCTCGGTAAGAATCTTGATCTCCAGTCGGGTGAGCTGCGAGGCCAGCCGCACGTTCTGGCCGCGCCGACCGATCGCCAGGCTGAGCTGGTCGTCCGGTACCACGACATCGATCCGGTCCTCGTCGACGACCACCTTGGTGACCTCGGCCGGGGCCAGGGCGTTGACGACCAATGTCGCCGGATCCTCGTTCCACTGGATGATGTCGATCTTCTCGCCCTGCAGCTCGGCGACGACCGCCTGGACGCGGCTGCCCCGCATGCCGACGCAAGCGCCGACCGGGTCGATGCTGGCGTCGTTGGACAGCACCGCGATCTTGGCGCGGCTTCCGGGGTCGCGGGCCACCGCCTTGATCTCGATGATGCCGTCGTAGATCTCCGGCACCTCCTGGGCGAACAACCGGGCCATGAACTCGGGCCGGGTGCGCGACAGGAATATCTGCGGGCCGCGCGGCTCCTGGCGGACATCGTGAATATAGGCCCGCGCGCGGTCGTCGGTGCGGAAGGACTCGCGCGGGATCATCTCGTCGCGGCGCAGCACCGCCTCCGCGCGCCCCAGATCGATCGTCGCGTTGCCGAATTCGACCCGCTTGACGATGCCGTTGACGATGACCCCGGCGCGGTCCTTGTATTCTTCGTATTGCTGCTGGCGCTCGGCGTCGCGCACCCGCTGGACGATCACCTGCTTGGCGGTCTGCGCGGCGACGCGCCCGAAATCGATCGGCGGCAGCCGGTCGATCAGGAACTCGCCGATCTCGGCGTCGGCCTTCCGCCGCCGCGCCGCGTCGAGGGTGAGTTGGGTGACCTCGTTCTCGACCACCTCGACCACCTCGACATAGCGCGCGATCCCGATCTCTCCGGTCTTGCGGTCGACCCGCGCCCGAACATCGTGCTCCAGCCCGTATTTGAAGCGCGCCGCCTTCTGGATCGCCTGCTCCATGGCCTCGATCACCTCTTCGGGATCGATCAGCTTCTCCCGCGCCACCGTCTCGGCCATGTGGAGCAGCTCCCGCCGGTCGAGGCCGCCCGCAGGTATGATCTCGCTGTCCATCGCCGACTCCCCGTCCCTAAGTCTCCGCCGCGGCCGCGGCGGCCTCATCCGTCGTCAGGAGCTTGCCGCGCAGCACGGACTCGAACGGGATCTCCCATTCGACGCCGCCGCACAGCATGCGCACGCTGTCGCCGTCCACCCCGAGCAGCCGGCCCTTGAACCGCCGGCGCCCGTCGAGCGGCGCGCGCGTCTCGATCCGCGCGTACCGGCCCTCGAACCTGGCATAGTCGCCCGGCTTGACCAGCGGGCGGTCGAGCCCGGGCGAGGACACTTCGAGCGTGTAGGCGCCGGCGATCGGATCCTCCACGTCGAGCAGCGCCGAGACGACCCGCGATATCCCCGCGCAGTCCTCGACGGTCATCCGCGCCCGGTCGCGGCGTTCGGCCATGATCTGCAGGGTCTGACGGCCGCCACCGCCGGTCAGCCGCACCCGCACCAGATCGTAGCCGAGCCCTTCCAGACAGGGCGCCACCAACTCGCCGACTCCGTCGATCGCGTCCACCCGGTTCCAAGTCTCCAATACGGCCTTCCGAACCGCCAAGCGCAAAAAAGCGGGCGCTGGCCCGCTGTTCGTATTGTCCCGCGCCGCCGCTCAGGGGTCCTGACTGTCTGCCACAATAAGCGTTCGGCCTTCCGGATTCAAGAGCGTGTTCTCGACGCCGCATGACCAATCGACCGGCAATTCCCGTTTCGGGGACCGCGACCGGCGAGCCGGAAGACCCCTCCCCGCCCACTCCCTCAAGAAACGGGTGATGATCTGGGCCGCGATGCCACCGGAGGCCGGCTGCCGGGACGCCGAAACGAGAACCGCCGCCGGTTGACGGGGCATCCCCGCGGCGCCAGGGTCTGCCGACCGTGGGGAGATCCGACGCTTCGGTTCGATCGGTCGTCCCTCCGCCGCGGATCGGGAGGCGCCATGACCGATCGCTTGCCCCTTCGCCTCGCCGCCGGATCGGGGCCGACATTCGGCGTCGACGACCTGTCCTGCGCGGCGGCGACCAGCTTCGGGTTCTGGGCCGACGAAGGCCTGGATGTGAGTTGGATGCCGGTTCACGGCGGCGTCGCCGCGATCGAAGCTGTGCTGAACGGGGCGGTGGATGTCTCCTATGGCGGGCTGGGGCCTCTCCTGAGATCCAGAGCGGCCGGCAACCCCGTCCGCGTCGTCGTTTCCATGGCGCGCGGTCTCGCGCAGAGCCTCGTGACCCAACGCCGGATCCGCTCCGAAAGTGCGCTGCGCGGCGTCTCCTGGGCGCTCGACGGCATGAACGCACTGAGCCACCATATGGCGCGGCTCACCGTCCGTGCCCTCGGCATCGACGAGGCGGAGATCGACTGGCGGGTCGTCGGGCCGCCGCCCGAGCGGATCGAACGGCTGGTCGCCGGCAGCATCGATGTCTCCCTGATCCGGGTCGAGGAAGCGGTATCGCTCACCCGCGCGCATGGGGACAGGCTTCACACGCTGCTCGGCCCGGACCGACTCGATCGGCTCGTCCCGGTCCAGCCGCACGGCGTTCTCGGAACGACCGAGGCCTTCGAGCGCGCCCGTCCCGAGGCGCTCGCCCGGCTGACGCGCGGGATGATCCGGGCCGCACGCGCGCTGAACGACGACTTCGACGCGTTCCGCGCGGCGTGCGAGACGCATGTGAAGATGCGCGTTTCGGAGGACGAGCTGCGCGCGATCTGGCGACATGAGCGCGACACCGGCGGCTTCGCCGTAAACGGCGAAATGTCGGACTCTCACTGGACGCGGCAGCGCGATCTCTGCGGCGCACTGTACCCGGAGACCGCGGGGATCGACCTCGACGCGGTGCTGGCGCGGAGCTTCGCCGCCGACGCGCTGCGGGCGCTCGGCCGCATCGACGGGGGCTTCGACCGGACCTGAAGAGCACGGGAAGGGCGCGCGCTCTCGTCCAGGACGGCTCCTTTTCAACGGTGCGTCGGGGCGATGACCGCATTGCCGAAGCGGTCGATCTCGGCGGTCAACCCGGGATCGACGAAGGCGGTCGCATCGGTCTGCTCGAGGATCGCCGGCCCGTCGATCCGCGCCCCGGACCGGAGCGCGAGCCTGTCGTAGAGGGCGGTCTGGCGCAATTCGCCGGGGACCGGGCTCAAGGCGCGGACGATATAGGGTTTCGGTCGACCGACATAAAGCTCCTCGGCCGCCGCGCCGCCCTCAGGCAGGCTGGGAACGGTCGGCACCCAGGCCCGCTCCCGGACAGCCGCCGCCGACCGGTCGCGCGACGGCGCGCCGGGCCGGGCGGCCGGTAGCGGCCGAGGCGAGTCGGAATAGAGCGACATGGCGGTTCCTCCGCCGATTCTCGGTCGAACGGGCCGCCGGCCAAGCGGTTCGCCCGCACGAGCGTCGACCAGCGCAGGCCCTCTCTCCTCCCCCGTGAGTGGAAGGGTCGGGCCGGGACTTCCTTGTCGTCGGGTGGCGGACACCAGGTCGGGGCGTTCGGCGCGACCACGGCGAAGGCGGACAGGCGGAGGAGGTCGGCGATTGCGGAGGAGATCGGCGATTATGGAGACGGGCAGCTACTCGCGCCAAGCGTCCACGATGTGCCGAGGCAGGGTTCGGGGAGCGATCAGGACGACATCGAACCTCTGCTCCAGGGCCGCGAGGTCGGGGCGCAGCTTGAGAAAATGCGCCGCCGCCCGGCCGATGCGCCGGCGCTGTCGGGGGCCGACCGACTCGGCTGCGGCGGCCGTCGCACCGCGCGCCTTGACCTCGACATAGACGATCCGCCGGCCTCGGCGGACGATCAGGTCGATCTCTCCGGCGGTCGACCGGAAGCGCCGCGCCAGCGGCCGGTAGCCCTTGATCCGCAGGAGAAGGAGCGCCAGCGCCTCGGCCGTGCGGCCGCGCCGATCGTTGCGGAGTGCGCGGCTCACTCGCGCCGCCGCCGGATCATCGCCAGCGCCCGTTCGTAGACCATCCGCCGCGGGGCGCCGAGGGCCGCGGCGACCGCGGTCGCCGCGTCGCGAAGCGACAGCGTCGCCAGGGCCCGGTCGAGCTCGGCATCGATCAACGACCGGGCGGCCTCCGCCGGCGCATCCGGCGGGGCGACGACGACGACGGTCTCGCCGCGAAGAGCCGCCGCGGCGGCCCTCTGCGCCAATATGTCGAGAGGGCCGCGCAGGATCTCCTCGTGACGCTTGGTGAGCTCGCGGGCGACCGCGGCCGCACGGGCGCCCAACACCTCGGCCATATCGGCGAGGCTCGCCGCGAGCCGCGGCGTCGTCTCCAGCAGGATCAGCGTCGCGTCGATGTCGGCGATCGCGAACAGGGCGCGGCGCCGGGCCGGGCGCCGCGCCGGTAGGTAGCCCGCGAAATGGAATCGGTCGGTGGGCAGCCCCGCCAACACCAGCGCCGCCAGCGGCGCCGACGGGCCCGGCACCACCGAGACCGCGATGCCGCGCGCCAGGGCCGCGCCGACGAGGCGGTAGCCGGGATCCGAGATCAACGGCATGCCGGCGTCCGAGACCAGGGCCACGATCGCGCCCGCCTCGAGGCGGGCGAGCAGACCCGGAGCCGCGCGCGCGGCGTTATGATCGTGGTAGGCTGTCAGCGGCGTGGAGATGTCATGGGCGGAGAGCAGCTTCCGTGTTACGCGGGTGTCCTCGCAGGCGATCACCTCGGCGTCCCGGAGCGTGTCCAGGGCGCGGAGCGAGATGTCCCGCAGATTGCCGATCGGGGTGGCGACGAGGTGAAGCCCGGGCGTGGTGGGAACCGGGCGGCCCCCCGTACCCCGGCCGGTCTCGGATGACGAATGCCCCGCAGACGCGGCGGACGACGGGTCCGGCGCCGCGGACCGTGCTGGCATGGCTGGTTGCGGCCCTCCCATTGCTGGCAGCCTGCGCAGAAAAGACAGTACCCGGCGCGCCTCCGGCCGCGCAACAGCCGCAAGCCGGGCAGGCGGCGGCGAGGTCCGAACCCCGGCCCGGACCGCAACCCGGGCAGCAGCCGGCGCCGCGCGTCCGACCGGCCGCCCCCGCGACGACGCCGAGCGAGGTTCGGGTCGGACTCCTGCTGCCCTTGAGCGGCCCCGCCGCGGCGGTCGGCCGGGCGCTCATGAACGCGGCCGCGATGGCGCTGTTCGAGGTCGGCACCGATCGCCTCGTGCTGTTGCCCGAGGACACCGGGGGCACCCCGGAGGGCGCCGCGGCGGCGGCGCGGAAGCTGACCGCGCGCGAGCCGGCGCTGTTGCTCGGACCGCTGTTCTCGGTCTCGACCCGGGCGGTCGCGCCGATCGCCCGGGCGGCCGGTCTGACCGTGATCTCCTTCTCCAACGACCGGATGGCGGCGGGGCCGGGGGTGTTCCTGATCGGCGTGTCGCCGATCCAGCAGATCCGGCGGGTGACCGCCCATGCGCTGCGCCAGGGCTACCGGCGCTTCGCCGCCCTCGTGCCCGACACGGCCCTCGGCCGGCGGATCGAGTCCGAGCTGCCGGATATCCTCGGCGGCGGCGCCCTGGTGCGGACGGTCCGTCTGACCGGCGAGACCGCCGCCGCCATGCGGGCCGTTGCGGAGTACGACCAGCGCCTCGCCGCGCTGCGCCGCTCCCAACGCGGGCGCTACGGCGCCGAGACGGTGGGCGATCCGAGCTACGACGCCCTGCTGCTCGCGGTGAGCGGCGCCCAGCTGCGGGAAGCGGCGGCCTATCTGCCCTTCTTCGACATCGATACGGCGCGGATCAGGATACTCGGCCTGTCGTCCTGGCGCGGCGACCCCGACGTTCGGGAAGCGATCCTGCGCGGCGCCTGGTTCGCAGCGCCTCCGACCGAGGCACTGGACCGGTTCGTCGCCCGTTATCGCGAGACGTTCGGGGCCAGGCCGAACGGTCTGGAGAGACTCGCCTATGACGCGGTGGCGCTCGCCGCGGCTTTCGCCCGCCTGGACCACGCGTTCACCGAGGCCGCGCTCACGGATCCGGCCGGCTTCGCCGGCAGTGGCGGCATCTTCCGGTTCCGGCCGGGGGGGGAATCCGAGCACGGGCTGGCGGTCTTCCAGGTCAACGAGGGGGCCGCCCGCCGGATCGACCCTGCGCCGCCCGGCTTCGCCGCCCCGGCGAACTGACGCGCGCCTCGGGTCAGGCGAGGAGAGCGGCCAGCACCGCGTCGAGGCGCATGCGGCCGCGCGGCGTCGCGCGCAGCCCGTCCCGGTCGTTCGCGACGAAGCCGCCGCCGATCAGCCGGTCGAGCGACGACGCGTCGAGCAGGTCCTCGGGGGGCGCTCCGAAGAGCGCCGCGAAACGGCTGCGGGCGATCCCGTCTCGGAGCCGGAGGCCCATCATCACGACTTCCTCCAGCCTGGTTCGTGCGTCGAGCGCTTCCGCGCGCACCGTCGCATGGCCCCCGGCCTCGACCTCGGCACGCCAGGCTTCCGGCGCGCGGCGCTGCGCGAAGGCGGTCATCGTCCCGGCGGCGGTGATGCGGCCATGCGCGCCGGGACCGATCCCCGCATAGTCCGCACCCTGCCAGTAGAGCAGGTTGTGCCGGCATTCCCCGCCGGGCGCGGCGTGGTTGGATATCTCGTAGGCGGGCAGCCCCGCCGCCTCCAGGATTCGCTGCGTCTCGACATACATCTCCACCTGGGCGGCGTCCGACGGCGTGTCGAGCGCGCCGCGCCGCCGCGCCGCGTGAAAGGCGGTGCCGGGCTCGATGGTGAGCTGATAGACCGACAGATGGCCCACGCCGCCGCCCGGGACGAGCGCGCAGGCCCGCTCGAGCTCCCGCCGCCAGTCGCCCGGGCTCTGGCCGGGCCTGGCGTAGATCAGATCGAATGACGTACGCGCGAACAGCTCGCCGGCGGCGGCGAGGGCGGCGAGCGCCTCCTCCACCCCGTGCGCGCGGCCGAGCGCCGCCAGCCCCGCCGGTTCCAGCGACTGCACGCCGAGCGACAGCCGGTTCACCCCGGCATCGCGGAAGGCGGCGAGCCTGCCCGCCTCGACCGAGGTGGGGTTGGCCTCGAGCGTCACCTCGAGCGACGGCGCCGCGCGCCACCGCCGGCGCGCCCGCGCGATCACCGACGCCGCGGTCTCGGGCGGCATCAGCGACGGCGTACCGCCGCCGAAGAAGACGGTCTCGAGCCGCCGGCCTTCGGTCAGAGCGGCGAAATGATCGAGCTCGGCAAGCAGCGCGCGACGCCAGCGCGTCTCGTCGATCTCGATCCGGACATGGCTGTTGAAGTCGCAATAGGGGCATTTGGACAGGCAGAACGGCCAGTGCACGTAGAGGCCGAGCGAGTCGGCCCCGGCGCGGAAGGGCCGTCGGGCGCTCACCGCCGGCGCCCGGGCAGACAGGCGGCGACGAGCCGGGCGAAGGCCGCCTGGCGGTGGCTGATCGCGTGCTTGTCCTCGGGCGCCATCTCGCCGAACGTCGCGCTGCCGCCGGCGGGAACGAAGACCGGATCGTAGCCGAAGCCGTTGCCGCCGCGCGGCGGCCAGACCAGCCGGCCGTCGACGCGGCCCTCGAAGGTCTCGCAATGGCCGTCGGGCCAGGCCAGCGCCAGCGCGCAGACGAAGGCCGCATCCCGCCGGGCGCCTGCCGGGATCGCAGCCTCGACACGGGTCATCGCCGCCGCAAAATCGCGCCCCGGCCCGGCCCAGCGCGCGGAATGGATGCCTGGCGCGCCGCCCAGGGCCGCCACGGACAGGCCCGAATCGTCGGCCAGCGCCGCCAGCCCGGCGGCGCCCGCGGCGGCGCGCGCCTTGAGCGCGGCGTTGGCGCGGAAGTCGGCGCCCGTCTCCTCCGGCGCCGCCAGCCCCAGCGCCGCGGCGGAGACCGTCTCGATGCCGCAGGGGGCGAGCAGCGCCGCGATCTCCGCCGCCTTGCCCGCGTTATGCGTCGCCGCCAGCAGCCGGGTCCCGATGAAGGCCCGCGCCATGTCAGCGGCGTCCCACCGCCTCCCGCTGGAGCCGGGCGAGCCGGGCCGTACCCGTCTCGGCGAGAGCCATCAGGGTCTCGAAGACCCGCCGGTCGAAGGGCGCGGTCTCCGCGGTCACCTGAATCTCGACGATCCCACCGCTGCCGGTGAAGACGAAGTTGGCGTCCGCATCGGCGCCGCTGTCCTCCGCGTAATCGAGGTCTAAGCGGGGCCGGCCGGCGACGATGCCGGAGGAGACCGCCGCCACCGAGTCGCGAATCGGGTCGTCGGCGAGCGCGCCACCGGCGAGCAGCCCGTCGACCGCGAGACGCAGCGCGACCCAAGCCCCGGTGACCGAGGCGGTCCGGGTGCCGCCGTCGGCCTGGATCACGTCGCAGTCGAGCCGGATCTGGCGCTCGCCGAGCCGGGGCAGATCCACCACCGCGCGCAGCGACCGGCCGATCAGCCGCTGGATTTCCTGCGTCCGCCCGCTCTGTCGGCCGCGTGTCGCCTCGCGGTCGGTACGGCTGTGGGTAGATCGCGGCAACATCCCGTATTCGGCCGTCACCCAGCCGCGCCCGCTGTTCCTGACGAAGAACGGGACCCGGTCTTCGACCGTCGCGGCGCAAAGCACATGGGTGTCGCCGAACCGCGCCAGACAGGAGCCCTCCGCATGCCTGGCGAAGCCCGGCTCGAGAGCCACCTCGCGGAGCGCGTCATGCGCCCGGCCGGAGGGGCGTTCGGCAGCCTCCCGCCTCGTCGCCATCTCGCCCTCTTTCTTCGGATACGCCGCCGGCCCGCCGTGAAACTATCCCGGCCCCGCCGGGCGGTCCAGCGCCACCTCGTCCCGACGGCCTCGCAGCATGGCGGCGCGCCGCCGCGGCAGAGGTCCCGGTCTCGATCCGGTCGGGGCGGCGCGCGGCCCCGCCTGTATACTCCCGCGGCGTCTTGCGACCGGGCGGGAGGCGCAGCACCCCGCGGCCAGGGCGTTTCCGCCGGTTCGTGCGATGGCGGGCGCCGGCGGGACGTCGTGTCGAGGATGCAGTCGGAGCGCGTTCTATGACCCATGTCCGCAGCGCCGGATCCGGCACGCCGTCGCGCCGACCGGCGGGTCTCTGACGATGGCCGAGAGCGCCGGAAAGGGCCGCCGCCGGCGCGGCAAGGCGGCCGCGCCCGCCGCATCCGGGCGGCGCTGCCGCCTGGGCCGCCTACTGCTGCGGGCCGCCAAATACTGTCTGGTGGCCGGCATCTGGCTCGGCGTCGCGGCCGGCTGTCTGGTCGCCTGGTATGCGTGGGATCTGCCCGACATCTCGCTTCTCGAGACTCCGACCCGCCAGCCGGCGGTCGTGCTGCGGGGCGCCGACGGAACGATCCTCGCCCGCCACGGCCAGCTCCATTCGGGGCCGGTCCGGTTCGCGGATCTGCCGTATCACCTGGTTCGGGCGATCCAGGCGACCGAGGACCGCGGCTTCTTCGATCATCCGGGGATCAGCGCGCTGGGCCTGCTGCGCGCGACCATCGTGAATCTCCGCGCGGGGGCGGTGCGCCAGGGAGGCAGCACCATCACCCAGCAGCTCGCCAAGAACCTTTTCCTCGGCCCCGAGCGCACGGTCCGCCGCAAGGTCCAGGAGGCCATACTGGCGCTCTGGCTGGAGAAGCGTTTCACCAAGCGCCAGATCTTCTCGATCTATGTCAACCGGGTCTATTTCGGCTCCGGCGCATATGGGATCGAGGCCGCCGCGCAGCGCTATTTCGGGCGTCCGGCCAAGGCGCTCACCCTGCGCCAGTCCGCCCTCCTCGCCGGGCTGCTCAAGGCGCCGTCGCGCTACTCCCCGGTGCGAAGCGCCCGGGCCGCGGTCTCGCGCAGCGACCGGGTGCTGGCGGCCATGGTCGACGCCGGCTATCTGCACGCCGACGAAGCGGCCGCCGCCGGGCGCACGCCGCTCGGTCTCAGGGCCGAGGGCGGAGCCGGCACGCAATACTTCGCCGACTGGGCGCTCGCCCGCGCCACCGGCCATGTGGGGGACATCGCCCGCGACCTCACGGTCACGACCACGCTGAATCCCGGTCTTCAACGCCTGGCCGAGAGCCGGGCGCTGGCGATCCTCGATGCGGAAGAGAAGCGATCGGGCGCAAGCCAGGTGGCCGTGGTGATCATGTCCATCGACGGCGGGGTCCGCGCTATGGTCGGCGGGCGCGCCTACGGCGCCAGCCAGTTCAACCGCGCCGCCCAGGCACAGCGCCAGCCGGGTTCGGCATTCAAGCTCTTCGTCTATCTCGCCGGGCTCGAAGCCGGGCTCGGGCCGGACGATGTCTTCGTCGACAAGCCCGTCCGCGTCGACGGCTGGTCTCCGCGCAACTATGACGGCCTGTTCCACGGACCGATGCGGCTCGCCGACGCGTTCGCCCGCTCGGTGAACTCGATCGCCGTGCAGGTCAGCGAGCGCATCGGGCGCGGCCGGGTGAGGGAGACGGCGCGGCGGCTCGGCATCACGACGCCGCTCGCGGCGCATCCGTCCATCGCCCTCGGCGCGAGCGAGGTCACGCTCGTCGAGCTCACCGCCGCCTACGCCGCGATCGCGAGCGGCGGGGTCGCCATCTGGCCGTTCGCCGTCGCCGCGGTTCATGACCGGGCCGGACGCGAGGTCTATCGCCGCGCCGGGTCGGGCCGCCGCCGGGTCGTCGCGCCGGCGCATGCCGAGGCGATGCGGGCGATGCTGCGCGCCGCGATAGGCCGGGGCACCGGCCGCGGCGCGGCGCTGGGCATCGGCGAGGCGGGCAAGACCGGAACCAGCCAGGGGTTCCGCGACGCCTGGTTCGTCGGGTTCGCGGGCGGCCTCGTCGCCGGGGTCTGGGTGGGCAACGACGACGGGCGCCCGATGCGCGGGGTCACGGGCGGAGGCCTGCCGGCGCGCATCTGGCGGTCGATCATGGCCGCGGCCCTCGTCGACCGGCGCGCCGGGGCGACGGGGTGAGAAGGCGCGGCCGCTCAGGCCGGCCAGTCCACGATCCTGTCCTCGGGGTCGTCGCCGTCCGCCTCGTCGACGACCCGCCCGCGCACCGAGATCCCGGCGGCATGAACGCTCTCCGGATCGCCGGAGACCAGGGGATGCCACCAGTACAGGTCCCGCCCCTCGGCGACCAGTCGATAGGCGCAGGTCGACGGCAGCCAGCGAAGGCGGCGCCGCACCACCGCCGGCGAGAGGGCGACGCAGTCGGGAACAAGGCGGGTGCGCCGCGCATAGCGCGTGCAGCGGCAGCTCTCCCGGTCGAGCAGCCGGCAGGCAATATCGGTCCAGTCGATGTCGCCACCGGCTTCGTCCTCGATCTTGATCAGGCAGCATCGGCCGCAGCCGTCGCAGAGCGCCTCCCATTCCTCGCGCGACATGCGCTCGAGGGCCTTGCGGCGCCAGAAACCGGGCGCGATCACGGTGGCCCCCCGCTCAGGACAGTTCCTCGAGCAGGCGCTCGGCGATGCGGTCGGGCGCCGTTCCGTGGTTGAAATGCGTCACGTAACGCCCCCGGGGGTCGATGAGATAGATGACGGAGCTGTGATTCATGAGATAGTCCGGCCCCGCTTCGGGATCCTCGGCCTTGGCGTAGTAGACGCGATAGGCCTTGGCGGCGGCGGTGATCTGCGCGGGCGATCCCGAGAGGCCGATCAGCCGGGGATCGAACTCCGCGACAAAGGATTTCAGCCGTTCCGGCGTATCGCGTTCCGGATCGATCGTTACGAATACCGGCTGGATGCGATCCTGCCGGGGGCCGAGCTCGTCGAGCGCGACCATCATGTCGGACAGCGCCGTCGGGCAGACATCGGGACAGAAGGCGTAGCCGAAATAGATCAGCGCGTATCGACCGTGGAAGTCGCGGTCGGTGCGCTCCCGCCCGTCCTGGTCGACGAGCGCGAACGGTCCGCCGATCGACGCGATCGCGCCGTTGCCGCGCCACGCATAGACGGCGATCACGGCGGCGAGCGCGGCCGCCGCGAACAGGATGCCGACGAAGAGGACCAGCCTGCGATCGGTCATGCCGCGCCGCGCCGGAGAGACGGCTCGCCCGCCCCGCATCACCCGCCTTCGAGCGCGCGTATCAACCCGTCGGCGCCGGGGTTCGTGAACCGGCGTTCGAGCAGGATTCCGCGCGCGGTCGCGCCCGCCCCGTAATAGGCCCGATTGAGCGCATCCTCCTCGGCCAGGACCGCGCCCTCGACCGCCACACCGAGGAACACGCCGCGGGTCAGCGCGTAGGACAGAATGTCGGCGCCGAGATCGGGCGTCGTCGCGCCCCCGATTCCCACCCCCATCGGACCGGCCGCCACCGACAGATCGGCCCCGAACTTGATCTTGGTCTCGACCATCGACCTCAGCGCGTCGTCGCTGGCGATGAGCAGAATCACTTCGGCGCTCTGTATCCCGACCTGCAGCCCGATGCTGCCGGCGCCGACAGCGTAGAAGGCGGGCGCGCTCCAGCCGTTCTTCGGATCGCGGGCGAGGACGACGGCCTGCCCGCCCTCGGCGCCCAGCATGAAGCCGGCCTTGAGCAGGTTGGAGATGACCGCGACCCCCCGCGAGGACTTCACCCATTGCCGCAGATGCGTCATGTCGGGGCTGGAGAAGAGCTTGTGCACGGTCGCGCGGGCCCGGTCGACGAGCCCTTGCGCCTCCTCGACGCCGGCCTGCGCCGGGGCGGCGAGCAGGCTCCCGGCCACAAGCAGCACGGACGGAATTCTGCGACAGGCGGTCATCGACGGCCTCCTCTGTGTTCGCGCGGGACGCGCGTCTCGGCCCCGGCAGATTCGCCCGCTGCGTCATTCGCCCATCTGCAGCAGCGCGCCGCGCCGCCGGGCGATATCGAAGACGCGCAGGAATACGACGAATCCGCCGCCAAGATAGAGGAAGTTCAGGGCCGCCGCATAGATCATCCGGTCGGCGTCCACGACCCCGTCCACCAGGGCTGCGCGCATCCCCTCGAAGACATGGGCGGAGGGGAGCGCCAGCGCGACCGGCTGGAGCCATTCGGGCAGGACCGCGATCGGGTAGTAGATGCCGCTGATCGGCGCGACCGCGAAGACGGCGACCCAGGCCAGGCTCTCCGCGCCGAGCCCGTAGCGCAGCACCAGCGCCGACACGGCGAGCCCGACCGCCGCGCCGAACACCAGGAGGAGCGCGAAGAAGGCGACCAGCTGCGGCCCGAGATCGAAGATCGAGAAGCGATAGACGGGGATCGCCAGAAGGGCCGCCGGCAGGATGCCGATAAGGGTGCGCAGGAAGCTTATCACCAGCAGCGACAACGCCCATTCATGGGGGCGCAGCGGGCTCGCGAACAGCTGTCCCAGGTTGCGCGCCCACATCTCCTCGAGAAAGGAAATCGACACGCCGAGATTGCCGCGGAACAGGATGTCCCAGAGCAGGACCGCGGCGATCAGCACCCCGCCGGCGCGCACGAAGAAGGCGCTGTGGCCGGCCAGGAACTCGGCCAGCAACCCCCACATCAGCATCTGCATGGTCGGCCAATAGGCGAGCTCGGCGATCCGCGCCCACGAGCCCCTGAGGAGATAGGCGTAGCGCAGCACCATCGCCCCGATCCGCCGCGCCGCGCCGCGCGGGTCGGGTCGGCGCGCCGGGCCGGCCGGCGGCGTCACCAGCCGTTCCCGGCCGCGATGGCGAGAAAGGCCTCCTCCAGCGTGTCCCGGCCATAGGCGGCGATCAGCTCCGCCGGGGTCCCGTCATGGACCAGCCGCCCTTCCTTCATCATCAGCACCTGGCCGCACATCCGCTCGACCTCGACCATGTCGTGGGAGGCGATCAACATCGTCGCGCCGGTCTCCCGGCAATAGCCCGAGAGATAGGCGCGCACGCGCTCGGCGGTCTCGGGATCGAGCGAGGCGGTCGGTTCGTCGAGCAGCAGGACGGCGGGCCGGTTGAGAAGCGACTTGGCGAGCCCGACCCGGGTCCGCTGACCGGAGGAGAGCTGGCCATAGGGCCGGTCGAGCAAGGCCGTCAGGTTCAGGTCCGCGGAAATCCGGCCGATCGCCTCGCCCAGCCGCGGCACGCCGTAGAGCGCCCCATAGACCCGCAGATTCTCGCGGACCGTGAGCCGCTTCGGAAGATCCACATAGGGGGAGGAGAAATTCATCCGGGGCAGAACGGCATACCGGTTCCCGATCATGTCGACGCCCAGGATCTCGATCCGGCCGGCGGTCGGCGTGATCAGCCCGAGCAGCATCGCGATGGTCGTCGTCTTGCCGGCGCCGTTGCCGCCGAGCAGCGCGACGATGTGGCCGCGGGCGACCGAGAAGCTCAAGCCGCGCACCGCCTCGATGTCGTCGAACCGCTTGAACAGACCGTCGACCCGAATCGCCGCCGCGCCCGCCCCATCTTCGGCGTTCCCCGCCCCGGCGGCGCTCATCGCCGGAGTCGGTCGAGCGGGCGGCGGCGCATCTTCGCCTTGGCCATCGGCCTCATGACGGGTCACTATATCGGGATCGAGGGGTTTCGGAAGCGGAAACTGGCCGGGTCCGTCCGGTCGGAGCGGGGGGTGCCCATGGCGGAGGCGGTCGCACGGCTCGGGCGCGGCGCCGCGGCGCCGCAGCAGGGCGCGCGGCTGGCGACGCTGATCCTGATGCGCTGGGGCGCGATCGTCGGGCAGGCGCTGGCGCTGCTCTTCGTCGACTTCGGGCTCGACTTCACCGTCCGGCTCGCCGCCGGCCTGTCGGTGGTCGGCGCCTCGGTAGTCCTCAACCTCGCGCTCTCGGTCCTGCGTCCGCTGCGCGAGCGGCCGGGGGAAGCGGCGCTCGCGTCGCTGCTCGCCTTCGACATCGTCCAGCTCGGCGCCCTGCTCTATCTCACGGGCGGGCTGGAGAATCCGTTCGCCTTCCTCCTCCTCGCGCCGCTGACGGTCTCGGCGACGATCCTCGGGCTGCGCAGCACGATCCTGCTCGGCGGGCTCGCGCTGGCGTCGGTCACGGTGCTCGCGATCGACCATGCCCCGCTGCCCTGGGGCGCGGGGGGCTTCTCCCTGCCCGAGACCTACGTGATCGGCGCCTGGGTCGCGCTGGCGCTCGGGATCGGCTTCTTCGCCTCTTATACATGGCGGGTCGCCGAGGACGCCCGCCTCATGCAGAACGCGCTCGCCGCCACCCAGCTCGCGCTCGCGCGCCAGCAACAGCTCTCGGCGCTCGACGGGATCGCCGCGGCCGCCGCGCACGAGCTCGGAACGCCGCTCGGGACGATCGCCGTGGTCGCCCGCGAGCTCGCCGGCGAGGTCGCACCCGGCAGCCCCGCCGCCGCCGATGTCGCGCTCATCCTGGACGAGGTCGCGCGCTGCCGCGACATTCTCGCCCGGCTGGACGGCAACACGCCCGAGTCGGCGGCCCTCGGCCCCCATCCGGAGCTGCCGGTCGATTCGGTCGTCTCGGCCGCGGCGCGACGCCACGCCGATCCGGCCGTCCGGCTCGACATCCGCGCCGCGCCCGAGGGGTCGGACGGCGGGGCGCCGCCGCTCGTCCCCAACCGCCCGGAGATCGTGCACGGAATCGGCAGTCTGGTGCAGAATGCGGTCCAGTTCGCGAGCCTGCGGGTCACGGTCGCGACGAGTTGGAGCCGCGACCGCATCAGCGTCTGCGTCGAGGACGACGGGCCGGGCTTCCCGACGCGCGCCCTGGACCGGCTGGGCGAGCCCTTCATGTCCACGCGGCCCGGAAACGACGGCCATATGGGACTCGGCATCTTCATCGCGCGCAGCCTGCTCGAGCGCATCGGCGCACGGCTCAGCTTCGAGAACGGCCCGGGGGGCGGCGCCCGGGTCCGGATCGACTGGGACCGCGCGCTGCTCGCCGCCGCCGACCTCCCGCCGGCCCCGGAGCGACCGGAATGACGGGGCCGGCGGACCGCAGCCTGCTGATCGTCGAGGACGACACCCCGTTCCGCACCCGTCTGGCGCGCGCGATGGAGCGCCGCGGCTTCGCGGTGGAAAGCGCCGCGACCGTCGCCGAGGGCGTCTCGGCGGCCCGTCTTCGGCCGCCCGCCTTCGCCGTGCTCGACCTGCGGGTCGGCGACGGCAGCGGGCTCGAGATCGTCTCCGTGCTGCGCGCGGCGCGGCGCGACGCGCGGATCGTCATGCTCACCGGCTACGGCAATATCGCGACCGCCGTCGCCGCGGTGAAGGCCGGGGCGGTGGACTATCTCGCCAAGCCGGCCGACGCGGACGCGATCGAAGCGGCGCTGCTCGCCCAGGACGGCGCGCTCCCGCCGCCGCCCGACCAACCCATGTCGGCGGACCGGGTCCGCTGGGAGCATATCCAGCGGGTCTTCGAACAGTGCGGCCGCAACGTGTCGGAGACGGCGCGGCGGCTGGACATGCACCGTCGCACGCTCCAGCGCATCCTGGCGAAGCGCGCCCCGCGGGAGGGCCCCGCCGGGACCCGCAAGCGCTGACCCGCCGGGGGTATCCGCGACGGGTCCGTCGGGGCGGCGCGCGATGGAGCGCCGTTGCCGCCTCCGGCCTGCGGGCACGCCGAACGAGTCGGCGCTCATGCCGCCGGGACCCCGCTCAACCGCCGCCCGGATCGCGGACGCGGCGAAGCCTGAACGAGGCCGTCATCGCGAAGCGGCCGATCTGACGGCGCCGGCGCGCGGCGTTTACCGCCATCTCCGCGAACAGGCGGAGGATCGCGAAATAGAAGCGATCGCGAGCTCGCCGCGATCGTTGAGCCCGATGACGTCGACCCGCCGGCCGCGGGTCAGCTTGAACTTCGTCAACATGCCGTAACCCATATCGGCGAGCAGACGGCCCACCCCCCGGCGGAGCAAGGCCTCCGATCCGGTCGACGACGACGCGGCGGATGGCGGGGCGAGGCGGGGCATGGTTCGGCGCGGCGGATGGCGGGCGGGGGATCATACCGATCTGCACGAAACATGAACATGACCCCGTTGCCCGGCGCGCCGCCGCCACGCATGATCGGCGAAACTGGGAGGCGCGTCATGTTCGGCTGGCGGAAGCGGATCGGCGGCATCAGCCCGACGGTGATGGAGGTCGTCCCCTACGATTTCTACCGGATGGCGCCGGACGGGATCGGGCTGGTCGGGATCACCTGCAACATCGAGTTCTGGGACCAGGAGAATTTCGATCGTGCGTTGGCGACGATCGGCGACGGGGCGCGCTATCTCGGTTCGCGCGCGGTCGATTTCGTGATCCATTTCGGGGCGCCGCTGGTCGCCTCGCGAGGCCACGGGTTCGACGCCGAACTCATCGCCTCGATCGAGGAGCGGGCGGGGGTGCCCGCGACCACCTCGATCCGGTCGGCGGCGGACGGGCTGCGCTGGTTCCGAGCGCGCAAGGTGGCCATCGCGTCGCCCTATCCCGAGACGGTCAACCAGGCCGTGGCGGCGTTTCTCGAAGCGGACGGCTTCGAGGTCGTCGGGCGCCGGACGAGGGACGTGGTCTTCAAGCGTCTCCAAGCCGTCCACAGCGAGGAGATATACAGGTTCGCCTGCGCGGTCGCCGCCGACTCGCCCGGGGCGGACGCGCTCTACATCCCCTGCCCGCAATGGCCGGCCGCGGACGCGGTGGAGGCGATCGAGCAGGATTGCGGGCTGCCCGTCGTCGCGAGCGACCCGGCGGACTTCCGCGCCGCCTTCGCGGCCTTGGGCCTGCGTCTCGGCATCCGCGGCTTCGGCAGTCTGCTCGCCGGCCTCGACGGCAGGTGATCTCCGGGCGGGGTCGGAGAATTTCGGCTTGCGTCCGGCATTCGCGGATGCCAGCCTTGCAGCGGGGTCCGGCGAGGGCCCGGGTATCACGCGACGGGGGAGCATCCGGTCATGAAGAGGATTATCGTTGGAATATCGCGGTCCGCGCTGGCCGCCGCGGCCGTCCTTGCGGTGACGGCGGGCGGGGTCCAGGCGCAGGACTATTCCGGACGGACGATCAAGATCGTCATTCCCTACGGTCCGGGCGGGACATATGACAAGTACGGCGCCACCTTCGCCGACAATCTCGGCAAATTCATCTCGGGCAACCCCAACATCATCCTTCAGCACATGCCGGGCGCCGGCGGGGCCAAAGCGATGAACTGGGCGTATAACGCGATGCCCAAAGACGGCTTCAACATGATCGTGCCGCTCGACAACTCGGTCGTGAACCAGCTCATGCGGCCCGAGAAGATGCGTTACGACTCGGGCAATTTCGTCTGGGTCGGATCTTCCAACCAGACCAACATGGTCATGGTGGTGCGCACCGACACCGGGGTGAAGAGCTGGGAGGACATGCGGAAGATTCCGATCATCTTCTCGACCAGCGGCAAGAACTCGACCGGCTATATCGTTCCCAAGCTGGCCTCCGAGCTGCTCGGACTCAAGACAAAGATCGTGACCGGCTACAAGGGTTCCTCGCGCTCGATCATGGCTGTCGAGCAGGGAGAGACCAGCGCGGCTTCCTTCAACTGGCTCGCCTGGAGCTCCAAGGTTCCGCAATGGTTCGCCGGCGACAAGCCCTTCGCGAAGGCCATTCTCCAGGTCGGGATCTTCCGCGACCCGGACCTGCCGGCGGACGTGCCGATGCTCGACGAGCTGGTCTCGGATCCGATGGACAAGGCCGTCGTCAAGTTCATCGCGGTCGCCGGGCTTCTCGGCCGGGGCCTCGCGCTTCCGCCCGGCGTTCCGGATTCGGCGGTCGAGACTCTGCGCGCCGCCTACGACAAGATGAACGCCGATTCCGGTTTCTCCGCGCAGCTCCAGAAGCGCCGGCTCCGTCTGATGGCGTCCAGCGGTGCGGACATCCAGGCGGTCGTGAAACAGGCGCTGAAGGAAGCCTCGCCGGAGGTCGTCGCCCGCGCCCGGAAGCTGATCTTCGGCTCCTAGAGCCGTTTCCGTATCGATGCCGAGGACAGGCGCCCGGCCGGGGGCCGGGCGGCCTGTCCGCTCTCAACGGCTGCAAACGCCGCCGCCGAGCACGCAGAACCGTGCGCAGTGCGGGTGGTTGAGCGTCACGGGGCCGGCGGCCTCGGCGAGCGTCGCACCGAGCGCGAACCGGACATCATAGGGCAGCAGCGTGCAGGACACGACGCGCGGCGCCGCACCCTTGGGCTTGACGACCATCCGCGAGGTCGCGCACATCATCGTCCCGGGCGCGACGCCGAGGATATCCCAGCAGCTCTCGCTGATCTCGGCGACATCGGCGCCCTCGTCCATCTCGGGCAGCAGCAGCAGCTTCACCGGATCCTCGACATCGAAGGCGAGGCCCGCCCCCGCCAGCAGCCGGGCATAGCCCGCCCGCAGCGACCGCTCGTCCTCCGCCCAGCAGGTTCGCCCGGCGATGTGCACATCGAACCCGTTCTCGATCAGCCAGACGAGGCCGTCGAGGGTCGGCTTCCAGGACCGCGCGCCGCGCATCGCCTCGTGGCACTCGGCGCTGTAATGGTCGAGCGACACGCGGACGACCAGCCGAGGGCCGAAACGCGCGGCAAGCGCCTGCAGCGCCGCGCGATGGCGCATCATCGGCCGCATCGCATTTGTCAGCACCAGGACATGAAAGCCGCGAGACAGACAGGTCTCGGCGATCTGCATGATCTCGGGGTTCATGAACGGCTCGCCGCCGGTGAGGCCGATCTCGCGCGTGGCCCCGGGCGCGGCCCCGGCGGCGATTTCGTCGAGATAGACCGTCACCTCCCGGAGGGTGATATAGGCCAACCGGTCGTTGACCGGGCTCGACTCGATATAGCAGCCCTCGCAGGCGAGATTGCAGAGCGTCCCGGTGTTGAACCAGAGGGTCTTCAGGCCGGCGAACGCGACCGAGGCGCGCCGCTCGCCGGCCGCCGTGCGCAGCGGATCGCGGAACTTGGCGCCGCCCCCGTCGGCCGGCCGCCGGGCTGGTAGCGCGGTCATGTCGGCGCTCCCCCGCCTCCGGCCGTCATCCGTTGCGGCCCAGTATAGCGGGCGGGCCGCACGGGCGACAGCGGCGGCGCCGAACGCCATGCCGAACGCGGCCGCCGAGCGGATTTTTCGGCCGGGTGCGGGTAGCCGAGGCCAATTACGCATACTATCTCTCCCAAAGGAAAACGGAACGGCGAGCCGGCGGCCCGCCGGCGGCTGCAACTGGAGATCGGATATGACGCTCAGGATCAACTCGGAGGCGCCCAACTTCACCGCCGAGACCACTCAGGGAACCATCGACTTCCATGAGTGGATCGGCGACGGCTGGGCCATTCTGTTCTCGCACCCCAAGGACTTCACGCCCGTCTGCACGACGGAGCTGGGCTACATGGCCGGGCTCGCCGACGAGTTCGCCAAGCGCGACACCAAGATTCTGGGCCTCAGCGTCGATCCGGTGGACAGCCACAAGAAATGGTTCAAGGACATCGAGGAAACCCAGGGGCACGCGGTCACCTATCCGCTCGTGGGCGACCCGAAGCTCGAGGTCGCCAAGCTCTACGACATGCTTCCCGAAGGCGCCGGGGAGACCGCGGAGGGGCGCACCCCCGCCGACAACGCCACCGTCCGGTCGGTCTTCGTGATCGGACCCGACAAGAAGATCAAGGCGATGCTGATCTATCCGATGAGCACCGGGCGGAATTTCGACGAGGTCGTGCGGCTGCTCGACTCGGTGCGGCTCACCGCCGCGCACTCCGTCGCGACCCCGGTCAACTGGCAGGACGGCGACGACTGCATCATCCTGCCCGCGGTCTCCGACGAACAGGCCAAGAAGGCGTTCCCCGGGGGCTGGACGGCGCCCAAACCCTATCTCCGGATCGTCCCGCAGCCGCGTTAGGACGGGTTCGGTTTCCCGTCGCGCCCCGCCGCCGACCGCCCCGGCGTCGGGGCGCCCCGCCTCCTCACAGCCGAGTCACCGCGTCGGGGCGCGCGCCGAGCCCGCGCAGACAGAAGCCGACGCCCTGCTCTTCCGCCCCTTCCACCGAGTCGTGCGGGCCGCCCATGCGGATGCGCCGGCCGTTCTGCCAGGCGGACCAGAAATAGTCAGCGCTTCCGTCCCGGTTCGACCATTTCTCGATCATGACCTCGACCATGTCGGGCCTCTCCTTCGTTCCCCGATCGGACGCCGGCCGGCGCTCCGGCGCCTTGCGTACCGCGCCGCCAGGTCGACCGCATGGCGCAGCGTCTCCTCGGCGAGCCGGGCGGCGGGGATCAGGCGGGTCACCAGCCCGATCGCGCATGCCGTCGGCGCATCGACGGCGCGCCCCTCGATCACCATCTCGAGCGCCCGCGCCCGGCCGACCGCCGAAACCAGGCCGGCGACGAAGCTGCGGTCGAGAAACAGCCCGATCGACAGCGGCGAAACGCGGAACAGGGCGTCCTCGGCGGCGAATCTCAGATCGCAATGGCAGGCGATGTCGACTCCGCTGCCCATGCACACCCCTTCGATCATGGCGATGCTGGGCATCGGCAGGGCGGCGAGGCGCGCGGTCGCGCGTGCGGTGGCCTCGCCATAGGCTCGGGCCTGATCGGGGTCAGAGCGCTCCTCGGCGAAGCGCGACATGTCGAGACCGGCGGAGAACGCGCCGCCGCCCGTCCCCTGGACGATCGCGCAGCCGATCCCGGGGGCACGCGCGGTGGCGGCGGCGGCCCGCTCCAGACGCTCCCAGCCGGCGCGGTCGAGCGCGTTGAGGCGCGCCGGGCGGTCGAGCGCGATCCGCATGACCGCGCCCTCGCGAACCAGGGTGACGCCGCTCTCCATCCGCCGCAGCCTAGGCGAGTCGGGCGCGTGTGGGAACGCGGTCGGGGGGCTTCGACAATTCTCGTTCCGGCGTCCCGGCAGACGGCTTCCGCCGGCATTCCGGCCCGCATCGCCGCCCGGCTCTCGAGGAAGCCCCCACCCCTGCCCTCCCCTTCGAGGGGGCGTGAAAGAGGGCGGACGGGCGGGGAGGATCACGAAAGGCGGACGATCTCGCCCGAGTCGCTCCTGCCGTGGCGCCGGAGGAAGCCGAGTTTGGCCAATGTCGGCTCGTCGCTGACGACGAACAGGATCGCGTCTTCGTCCTCCGACGCGTTGGCGTGCGCGAACCATTCGCCGCCCGGCACGGCGATCGCATCGAAGGGCTCCCACTCCAGCACGGCCTCGCCGACGGTCGTACGACCGCGCCCGTGGAAGGGGAAGCAGACCAGGGACGCGTTCTGCCGTTGCGGCCGCGTGGCCTCGCCCGGCCGCAGCAGCTGGCCGAAGAAGGTCATCGTCGGATAGGGCGCCCGCCCCGTGGTCGGGTCGATATATTCGACCGCGATTCCGTCATAGGGGCTGCCGTCATGGTCGCGGAACCGATCGAGCAGCTCGCGGGTCCGCTCCCAGCGATAGACATACATCGGCGAGGATCGCCCGGCGCCGCGGGCATGGTCGACGAAGCGTGGAATCAGCCCGCCCTGGCCGTAGACCCGCGCCGAGTAGTCCTCGTCGTAGCGCGCGGTCTGCTCGCGCCTGCGCACGCCGTCCTCGGCATAGCCGTGCTCGAAACCCGCGGCGTTGAGGACCTCCGTGAGGGGTAGGTCGAGCACACTCGCATTGACCGCGAAATCGTCCCCGCGATTG
Organism: Alphaproteobacteria bacterium; assembly: GCA_963422565.1. GTDB lineage: Bacteria > Pseudomonadota > Alphaproteobacteria > MPNO01 > MPNO01. Next base: position 1,184,911 of record OY730228.1, read on the forward strand.
CCGTGATTGTGCCAGGCGTCGGCCGGCGTCAGCACGAGATCGCCGGGGCCGAAGGTGATGTTCTCGCCCTCGACGCCGGTGAAATTGTTCTCGCCGGTGAGGCCGATGCGCACCGCGTTGATGCTGTGGCGGTGCGGCGGCATGATCTCGCGCGGATCGTTCAGCCGATAGGCGGTATACAGGGTCGAGACCGTCGCCCGCTGCGGCGCCAGCCCCGGGTTGACCAGCACCACCGAGCGGCGCTCGGAATCCTCCATCGTGATCAGCTCGGCCGACTCGTAGAGGATCGGCGCGATGTCGCGGTATTTCCAGAGATGCGGGCGCGCCCTCCGCGCCTTGAGGATCTGCGCGTCCTCGTCATGTCCCGACCCGGTCTCGACCGCCCAGTAGGGCGCCATGTCGAGCGCTTCGAGCCGGTCGTAGAGGGCGCCCAGCCGGGCGGCGCGGTCGGCTCCGTCGGCGGCGACGGCCGCCCCGGTCATATCCTCCATCCCGATGCGCGCGCCGCCGGCGTCAGAGGGCGGCGACGGCCTCGAGCGAGACGCCCGCAGCGCGGTGCTCTGCGCGGGTCGCATCGAAGCGTTCCTTGACCGGCGGCGGAAGGGCGATCTCTCTCGCGAAGTCCGGCCGCTCCGCCAGCCTCTCGAACCAGCGGCCGAGCCGGGGATGGAGGCGCGCCAGCGGGTAGCCGGCGAGCATCAGCCGGTTGGCGTAGATGAACCAGGCGATGTCGAGGACGCTCGCCTCGGCGCCCATCAGGAAATCGCCGCCGCCGATGCGGTTCTCGAGGCTGTCGAACGCGGCGCGGAACTTGGCGGCCGCGCCCCGCGCGACCTCGTCGGTGACGCCTTCGGTGGCGTAGCGCTCCCAGAAGGCAATCTGCTCGCCGATCGCCGCGTCCTTCTCGCCCCGCACCGTGCCCGATCCGGTCGTCGCGTAGCGCGCGAGGTCCTCGGGCGATTTGGGTGGGCCGGGCGGGTTGAACACGAAGCGGAAGCTCAAGGCGCGAAGGTCCATGTGGAGGTCGTCCTCATGCTTGAGCAGGGCGGCCATCTCCCGCTCGGCCCCCGCCGGGATCAGCCTGGGCCCCGGGAACGCCGCTTCCGCATAGGTGATGATGTCGTTGCTCTCGATATGCACGGCCCCGTCATGGACCAGCACCGGGAGCAGCCCGCGCGGGTTGATGCCGAGGAACCAGGCGGTGAGGTTCTCGTTGGCCATCAGGTCGACCTCGCGGGACTCCCACCGAACGCCCTTCAGGTTCAGGAATATCCGAAGCTTCTGCGAACAGGAGGACATCGGGAAATGCAGGAGATGGACGCCCTTCCACCCGAGCACCTCCCGCGTCTTGATGTCCGTATCGGCGAGATGAACCATCTATTCCCCCTCGAAGCGACGCGCCGAAACCGCGCCCGGCGTTCCGGGCGCGCCACCCGCATGCGACGATACCCTGTGCGGGAAGCGCCAGGATGGCGGTATCCGCGGCGGAAATCAAGCCGCCGAGGCGGTCCCGGTCCGGGCGATCGCGAGGAGACGGCCGGAATCCGTCCTGAACTTGGCCGCGAGAAGAACGCGTCCCGCCTGATTTCGGTAGCGGGCGGCGAGCGCCTCCTTCCTGTCGACGACGCTCTGCTCCGGTTCGGCCTCCATGCTGGTCCGCAGATCCTTCGAGCGGCCCCAGAAGACGCGGTAGCCTTCGGCTTCGTCGTCGACGGGACGGAACGCATCCCGAATGCGCCGCCCCGCGGGACCGAGACGATATCGGTCCCGCAGTGACACCAGGCGCATTTCCCGTTCAAGCCGCATCGCCGCGCCGACGAGCTCCGGGTCCAGAAACTGGCACGGTCGCCAGTCTCCGTCTCTGATCCGCGCCTCGGGTTGTTCGTAAACGGTCAGCCATTTCCCGACGGCGCCCGTCTGGATGGCATCTGCGGTCTCGACGGCCTCTTCGGCATTCGAAGGCATCCTACGCAGCGCAACGAAGCGCGTCGGCCGCTCCGTGCAACCGTTGGTCCGGCAGGACAATCGGAGCACCCCGCGTGGCGCACGACACAGCATTGGCTCCTCTGAACAAAATAGATTATTAGGAAAGCCCGCTGAGCAGGTTTTGTGTTTGGAGGGCCTTGATTTCCGGCTCGTCGCAATAGTCCGGCGTCGCAAGGATTGTGGGGGATCGCTTCGATTACTTGTCGGGCGCTGGCAATGGCGATAGCCCAAGTTCCTTCAGAAACGCGTTGTGCTTCGTCGTTGACTCCTGAATCTGCTCTTCTATTTCCACCAACTCCTTGTGCGTTGCCGCCAGATCGATCTCGACTTCCGGCTCGGCCGTGCTGACATAGCGGGAGATGTTGAGATTGAAGCCGTTGGCCTTGATCTCGTCCATCTCCACGCGTCTGGCATACCGCTCGATGCTCTCCGGACGCTGCTGGTAGGTGTCGATGATCTTCTCGATATGCTCGTCGGACAGGTAGTTTTGCCGCTTGCCCTTCTCGAAATGCTCGGACGCGTTGATGAACAGGACATCATCGGGCTTCTTGCACTTCTTCAGGACGAGGATGCAGACCGGGATGCCGGTCGAGTAGAACAGGTTTGCCGGCAGGCCGACGACGGTGTCGATGTGCCCGTCGTCAAGGAGCTTGCGGCGGATCCTCGCCTCCGCACCGCCGCGAAACAGCACGCCGTGCGGCAGGATGATCGCCATCGCACCGTCGTCCTTGAGGTAGTGAAACCCGTGCATCAGGAAAGCGAAGTCCGCCGCCGACTTCGGCGCCAGCCCGTAGTTCTTGAAGCGCACGTCCTCGCCCAAGGCCTCGTTCGGGGTCCAGCGGTAGCTGAACGGCGGGTTGGCGACCACGGCATCGAAGTATGGCTTCTTTGCCGGGTTCATCTCACGGAGCATGTCCCAGTCGTTGGTCAGCGTGTCGCCGTGATATATCTCGAACTCCGAGTCCTTCACCCCGTGCAGCAGCATGTTCATCCGCGCGAGGTTGTAGGTGGTGATATTCTTCTCCTGCCCGAAGACCCTGCCGATGCCGTGCGGCCCCATGCGCTTGCGCACATTGAGCAGCAGCGAGCCCGAGCCGCAGGCGAAGTCCATCACGCTGGCGAGGTGCTTCCGCTTGCCGGTCTTCGGCTCCTGGCTGTCGAGCGTGACGATCGCGGAGAGGATGTCCGAGATCCGCTGCGGCGTGTAGAACTCACCTGCCTTCTTCCCCGAGCCGGCGGCGAACTGGCCGATCAGGTACTCATAGGCATCGCCTAGCGTGTCGCTGTCCGCGGAGAACTCCGCGAGGCCATCGGCTATTCTGGTGATGATCGTGCAGAGCTTCGCGTTCCGGTGCTCGTAGGTTTTGCCGAGCTTGTCGGAGCCGAGATTGATCTCCGAGAACAGACCGGAGAACGTACTCTGGAACGACTCGTTCTCGATGTACTTGAAGCCCGCCTGGAGCGTGTCGAGCAGATCGCCATCCTGGGTGCGGGCCATATGGGCAATGCTGGTCCAGAGGTGCTCGGGGCAGATGACATAGTGCGCCTTGAGCCGCATCTGTTTCTCGAGCGCCGACACATCGTCGGGGTTCTGCTCGTACCAGACAGACAAGGAGGACCGCCCGCCATTGCCGATAGCGTTCGGGTCAGGGTAGTCGCGCCCGAGTTCCTTCTTCGCAGCCTGCTCGTAGTTGTCCGAGAGGTAGCGGAGAAACAGGAACGCGAGCATGTAGTCGCGAAAGTCGTCCGCGTTCATCGCCCCGCGGAGTTGATCGGCGATGGCCCAGAGCGTATTGCCGAGCTTTTTCTGGTTCTGTTCCGTCATGTCGCGTTACTCATTTCCATTGCCGGCTCACTCGGGAACAAGGCGGGATTGAAGGGGTATTGGTTGATGAACTCGCGGAGGATCTTCCGAAAGTGGCGTTTGTTCTCCTCCAGCATCTCCTGCGGCTCGAACAATGAATAGTTCCCGTGGCTGAGGATGTTGATCAACCGTGTGTGAAGGATGCCGTCTTTATCGTCAGCGGCGCGTTTGATGCACGCGGAGAAGTTCTTGTAGCCATGAAAACTTGCGGTCTTCTCGAGGATTGCGCGGAGCAGGTTGAAGTGATGGGTGTACAGTCTGTCATCGCGTGCCACCTTGTAGAGCTCAGCGAGCGCGGCCACATGGTGGAAAAATGGCGTATCCCCGGTTTTGCGCAGGAGAAGCCCCTCCGGCGACCCGTCGCGGCCGAGAAAGTACTTGTTCGCCTTATTCAGCTCGTTGCACAGCACGTTGAAGAACAGCGTGTGATGCGTCGAGATCACCGTCTTGAGCCGGCTCTCCGGCCTCTTGAGCAGCCTCGCCAGATGATTTGCCACGGCGATGGCGTTGTGCTCGTCGAGCGATGAGACCGGGTCGTCAATGTAGATGTGCTTGACCCAGTTGTAAGGACCGGTTCCATCGTCATCGAGCGCAAGCTCGACGATGGCGAGGAAGAAGCACCAGATGAAGATATTCTCCTCGCCACGGGAGATCTTGATGGCCTCCTCGCGGCGGGTTTCGTACTCGTCTTCGCTCTCACCGCGTCCCGCGTCCGCGCTGCCGGCCCCGTCGCCGGCGGCGCCATCCTTCTTCACTCTGAACTCTCGGGCAAAGACCACCTCCCAGGTCGTGGTGTCAATCCGGAACTCGAAGTCGGCGTAGCGGTTGAGCAGGGTACGGAGTCGATTGTCCATCTCCATCGACTCGAGACCGGCGAAGAAGCTCGAATCCGCATTGAGTTTCAGCTTCCGCTCACTGTCATTCTCCAGATCGTTGTCCCACGAGAACAAGTCTTCGGTAAAGGCGTTGAAGTAGAGCGTGTCGCGCTGTTCGGTCTCGTCATCGGTGTTCGGGGCTTTGCCGAGGTTCTTGAAGGCTGTGGACAGCCGGGTCTTGCCCGTGCCGTTATAGGCGAAAAGCAGGATGAACTTCTTGTTCTCCAGCTCTTGCCGCAGGTGTATGGCTAGATTATCGAGGTTCGTGAACGTGGTTGCGTCGCTCATGACTTACTGCCCGTCCAGCGAGGGGAAGAGCTGTTGCATCAGCCCCTGTTTGTGCTGCCGCAGGGCGTCGAGCTTCCGGCCTTCCTTCGTAATCAGGTCGTCCAGAGAGCCGAGGCAGTCGGCGATGACGCGCTGTTCGAACTGCGGAGGAATTCGCAGCTCACGCGCTTGGCAGGCTTTGCGGTTAAGCCCTGGCACAGCGGAATCGGTATTCATCGCCGCCAAACCTAGTGCATTGAGAGCGTAGTATTTGAAGCTCACTAACTCCGCATCGCTACCAGATACAAAAAACGTGGTGTCGATAGGCCAGCAAGGGACTGGCGAATAGTGAACCGCTCCTACCGTTCCTTTGCGTCCGATAATAATCGTCGGACCATCTGTAAGCGCTTTGTCATGCCAACCAACATGGCCATTAGAGCCGAATACAGGGATATGCCCTGCCAAGTTACGTATATCCTTCCGCAGGCTCTTGCCGTAGGAGAAAGGGGAAAATTCACCAATAGTGGCTTGTCGCCAACCCGGAGCGTCCTCAAACTCCGGAAACCGCAGTTTCGGCACAGTCTCGCCGGGCTGGGGGAAGAGCTGTTGCATCAGTCCTTGCTTGTGCTGCCGCAGGGCGTCGAGCTTCCGGCCCTCCGCCGCGATCAGGTCGTCCAGCAAGCCGAGGCAATCGGCTATCTTCTGCTGTTCATTGGGCGGCGGAAAACCAACTGGGATCAGTGAGAACGCCCCATATTTCAGACTTAACGTGTCCTTCACTAAGCCCTGAGAGTATTTTCTGAACTGCGCTATCAGAGACCAAGTCTTGAAATAATAGGCGAAGAAGTAGCTATTAACCTCGTCGCTTGGCCGGCATACTGTGTAAGCAGGGCTTACCACTCCTTCCATACTGACTCGCGCGCTTCGGCCCTCCCACATTCGCATCGTATTGTATACGATATCGCCTGGAACAACCCTTAGATACTTGGCCCGGTTCGCGTTTGCGGTAATCTTCCGATTCGTCTCCTCTTGGGGAACAACTCCTTCACGATCTGTGACCGATAGCAATGGAAGTTCGGAAAAGCCAGTTTCGTTCCTCTCAGGAAATAGGCATCCTAGCGGCTCAATGAACCATGCGGGGGCTTCCTGAAACTCCGGAAACCGCAGTTGCGGCACAAGGTGCAATGGCTTGCGGGCCGTCATCGCGCACCTCCATGCTCGTAAGCGTCGAGCCCCGAGATGTCCCGGCCATGAGCCCGCTTGTTCAGGAGCGGGACAAGCTTGTCCATGAGGGCGAGTTCCCGCTTGCGGCGTGCACGCCAGCCGAGGCCGAGCGGCTCCATCAGGTCGGTGAGCTGCTCGCCGTCGAAGATCATGCGCTGGAGGATGGTGTCGACGAAGGCCGTGAGGGACTCGGTCGTGAGACCGTGGGCCTGGGCGAGATCTTCGATCTCCCCGGCCTGCTTCTCGGCCTTGAACTGCTCGTAGCCGGCGCGAATGGCGGCCTCGTCGAGGCCCTCGCCCTCCGTGAGTGAGCGGACGTACTCGGTGATCTCCTCCCGCTCGTCGAGGAACTTGGCGTCGGACTGAATCAATCCGATGAGCTGCTCGCGGCTGATCTGGACACTCGTGGGGTCCTGTCCGGAGTACTTGGCGATCAGCTTCATGATGTAGTCGTAGTCGATGATGGCGGAGGCGAAGAGGACGAACTCGAAGTCGAGCTGGTCGACCTCCGGGTCGGCCGGCTCGCCGTCCCTTCCGGGTGCGCCTTGCTGCTCCTTGAGGCGCTGGGCGGTTTCGAGGTACGCGCCGCGGAAGGCGCGGAGCTCATCCTCGGGGAAGGCCTGCTCGATGTGCTTCCGCTGCTCGTCGGTGAGGTCGGTGTACTGGTCGAGCTCGGTTCGGAGGCGCTGGACCTCCTTGAAGCGCTTGATGAACTGGACCCGGGCGTCGTCGCCCATCAGATTGTTCACCTGATCGGGCTTGGCTTCAAGGCCCTGCGAACGCATGAACTCGCCGAGATCGTCAACGGCCTGCTTGAACTTGTCGATGACGACGGGAGCCTTGTCGACCAACCAGATTTCGCGGGCCTGGTCGGGCTGGGCGCCGGAGAAGAGAGCGATGGCGGCATCGACGCTGCTCTGCTGCTGGCGGAAGTCGAGGATGTGGCCGTAGGGCTTGGTAACGTTGAGGACGCGGTTCGTGCGGGAAAAGGCCTGGATCAGGCCGTGGTGCCTGAGATTCTTGTCGACGTAGAGCGTATTGAGGAACTTGGCATCGAATCCGGTGAGGAGCATGTCGACGACGATGGTGATGTCGATCTTTTCCTGGCCCTTGCGGGGCAGGTCTCGATTGGGAAACTGCTGATACTTGATGTGCCGCTGGATGTCCTGGTAGTAGAGGTCGAAGTTGTTGATGTCGTGATTTGCGCCATACCGCTGGTTGTAGTCGGCGATGATGGCCCTGAGCGCGGTCTTCTTGCCCTCGGGGTCGTGCCGGTTGTCCTCTTTCTCCTGGGGAAGATCCTCCTGGATCTGCCGGACATCCTTGTTGCCTTCCGCAGGCGGCGAGAACACGGCGGCGATCTTGAGAGGGACGAACTCCGGGTCGGCGGACTGCCGTTCGGCCTGGAGTTTTTTGAAGACTTCGCAGTACTCGATGGCGTCGTTGATGGAGGCCGTAGCGAGCAGCGCGTTGAAACGTCGGTCGCCGGTCGCGGCATCGTGCTTGTCGAGGATGGCCTGGGCAACCGCCTGCTTGGTGAGAGTCTGGCCGAGCTTGAGAGCCGGAGCGTCCTCGGGCTTGTAGTAATCCACGTGAAAGCGGAGGACGTTCCGATCCTCGATCGCGTGGGTGATGGTGTAGGCGTGGAGTTCCTTCTGGAAGAGGTCTGCGCTGGTTCGAAGGGTGGCGACATCTCCCTCGATCTTCTTGACGGTCGCGTTGTCCTGGAAGATCGGGGTGCCGGTGAAGCCGAAGAGCTGGGAGTTGGGGAAGAAGTCCTTGATGGCCTTGTGGTTCTCACCGAACTGCGAGCGGTGGCACTCGTCGAAGATGAAGACCATCCGCTTGTCTCGGAGCGGATCGAGCCGCCGCTTGAACGTTGAGCGCCGCCGAGCGATATTCTGCCGGTTGTGCTTGCTGTTCTCGTTGAGGGCGAGCCCGAGCTTCTGGATGGTCGTGACGATGACCTTGTCTGCGTAGTCGTCGGACAGGAGGCGGTGAACGAGCGCCGCGGTGTTGGTGTTTTCCTCGACGCAGTTCTCCTGGAACCGGTTGAACTCCTCTCGGGTCTGGCGGTCGAGGTCCTTGCGATCGACGACGAACAGGCACTTGTGGATGCTCTCGTTGGTCTTGAGGAGCGTCGAGGCCTTGAAGGAGGTGAGCGTCTTGCCCGAGCCGGTCGTATGCCAGATGTAGCCGTTGCCGCAGTTCTGATCGATGCAGTCGACGATGGCCTTGACGGCGTAGATCTGATACGCGCGCATCATCATGAGCTTCTGCTCGCTCGCTATAAGGACCATGTACTTGCTGATCATCTGGCCGAGCGTGCATTTGGCGAGGAACCGATCGGAGAAGTCGCAGAGGTGGGTGATCTTGGTGTTATCCTCGGCCGCGAACTGGTAGACTGGAAGGAACTGCTCGTCGGCGTCGAAGGCGAAATGCCGCTTGTTGTTGTTTGCGAAGTACCACGTGTCCGTGCGATTGCTAACGATGAAGAGTTGGACGAAGCAGAGCAGCGTCTTGGAGTATCCGTTACCAGGATCGTTCTTGTAGTCGACGATCTGCTCCATCGCCCGCCGCGGGCTGATCCCAAGCGTCTTCAGCTCGATCTGAACGACGGGGACGCCGTTGATCAGGAGTATGACGTCGTAGCGGTGATGGCTGTTGTCCGTATTGATGCGGAGCTGATTGACTACCTCGAAGCTGTTCTTGCACCAGTCCTTGATGTTGACGAGGGTGTAGTTGAGCGGCGTGCCGTCGTCGCGGATGAACGCTTCCAGGTTCCGGAGAGAGCGTGCGGCTTCGTACACGTCGGGTGTGACGATCTCATCGAGGAGTCTCTGGAACTCGCCATCGGTAAGTGTGACACGATTCAGGGCTTCGAACTTTTCCCTGAAGTTTGCTTCAAGCGTTGCTCGATCGCGGATGTCGGGGCGATATTCGTATTTGAGATCCCGTAGCTTCGCGACAAGGGACTCTTCAAGATCGCGTTCGGGTGTGATCATCTCCATCGTCGGGACTCACTCCTTTTAGCGTCTGTTTGTTGTACCACTCACGCCGCCGTCCACGGATCGACGACCTTGATCTCGATGTCTTCGAAGTCGCGAACGTTGCGCGTGGCCACCGCCATGCCGCGGGAACGGGCGATCGCCGCAATCTGGCAGTCGGCTTCGCCGATGGGCCGGCCGCCGCGGCGGCGACCGGACGCGAACTCCGCATAGACGAGAGCGGCAGCGCTGTCGAACGGCAGGACTCGCCCGGCGAAGTCCTCCCGCAGGATTCCCTCTATGGCGGAGGCAAGCGCGGCCTGGCGACGGCCCGCCGGCATGATCGCGACGCCGTAACGAAGCTCCGCCTCGCCGATCGCCGAGAAATACAGTTCCGTCGCCGGGCAGTCCCCAACCCATGCCTCGACCCCCGGGTCCGGAAACGTCCGCAACAGTTCGGATACGACATTCGTATCTAGCAGGAACACTGCCGCTTCAGTCGAATGAGGGCGGTTCGCGCATCGGTCCGCGCGTCGGCAGTTCCAGGTCCACACCGCCGAGAGGCGCGATCCGGGCGCGAATGGCGCGGGCAAGATTCCGGGGGGCCTTCATGCAATCGACAGCTTCGCGCAGGATCAGCCGCGCCTCCTCCTCCATGGAGCGGTGGTGTTCGGCGGCGCGCACGCGCAAGCGCGTCTTCACGTCGTCGTCGAGGTTGCGGATCGTGATGCTCGCCAAGGCCAAGCCCTCCGTTCTTCCGGGAGCCCAATCTACGCAACGATTGCGATGCAATCAAGGCGCTGCGGGCGAACTCGCCGGTAGCGGCGCCGAGTACGACTGCCAAGCGGCGTCTGGCGCCGTGAACGCTTCCGGCGAGGCGAAGCACAAGCGCGGGAGGCAACAACGGCTGGATCGCGTTCTGGCTCCCTTGTCCGTATAGCCGTCAATACGACCGCCGTTCTGCCTGCTCCCCGGAACTGCTCCCGCGCCGCCGGGAGGAGAGGTCCGGCCGGAAGCGGGCGCGGGGGCGGATGGTCCGGAGAGAGGCCGCCGCCGCCGTCGAGGCCGGTCAGCGCCTCGCGCTCGGACCAGTCGAACCAGCGCCCCTTCTCAGACTCGTCACGGCTCTCGGCGCGGATGCGGTCGAGGACGACCCGCGCGCTCGGCCGTTCCGCGAGATCGAGATTCATCTGCGTCATGGCACGCGCCTCCGATGCGTCAAAACTCCCCTGTCGCCACGCATTCGGAAGAGCGCGGGCGGCCGCGGGAGACGGCGGCGGTGGAACGGCCCCGGAAGCGGGAGGCTACAGGGAGGAAAAGAAGTCGTTCCCCTTGTCGTCGACGACGATGAAGGCGGGGAAGTCGGCGACCTCGATCCGCCAGACCGCCTCCATGCCGAGCTCGGGATATTCGATGCAGTCGACCCGCTTGATGCAGTCCCGGGCGAGGCGCGCGGCGGGTCCGCCGATCGATCCCAGATAGAAGCCGCCGTAAGTCTTGCAGGCGTCCGCGACCTGTCGCGACCGGTTGCCCTTCGCCAGCATGACCATGCTGCCGCCCGCCGCCTGGAACTGCGCGACATAGGAATCCATCCGCCCGGCGGTGGTCGGGCCGAAGGAACCCGAGGCGTAGCCCTCGGGCGTCTTGGCGGGGCCCGCATAGTAGACCATGTGATCGCGCAGATAGCCGGGCATCGGCCCGCCGGCATCGAGCCGCGCCTTGATCTTCGCATGCGCCGCGTCGCGGGCGACGATCATCGGCCCCGTCAGAGAGAGCCGCGTCTTCACGGGATGCCCGGACAGCGCCGCCAAAATCTCCGGCATCGGCCGGGCGAGGTCGATCTCCACGACCGGCCCGCCGAGCGCCGCCTCGTCGATATCGGGGAGATAGGAGGCGGGGTCGGTCTCGAGCCGCTCGAGAAACACGCCGTCGCGAGTGATCTTGCCCAGCGCCTGACGGTCGGCGGCGCAGGACACGCCGAGCCCGATGGGAAGCGACGCGCCGTGGCGGGCGAGCCGGATCACCCGCACATCATGGCAGAAATACTTGCCCCCGAACTGCGCGCCGATCCCCATCCGGCGGGTCGTCTCGAGGATCCGCTCCTCCATCTCCAGATCGCGGAAGGCCTGGCCGTTGCGGCCGCCGGCGGTCGGCAGCCCGTCGAGATAGTGGCAGCTCGCAAGCTTCACGGTCTTCATCGTGAACTCCGCCGACAACCCGCCGACGACGATGGCGAGATGGTAGGGCGGGCAGGCCGCGGTCCCCAACGTGCGGATCTTTTCGTCGAGAAAGCGCGGCAGCGCCTCGGGGGTGAGGCGGGCGGGCGTCTCCTGGAACAGGAAGGACTTGTTGGCCGATCCGCCGCCCTTGGCGATGAACAGGAAGCGATATGCGCCGCCCGGGACCGCATGGATCTCGATCTGCGCCGGCAGGTTGGTTCCGGTATTGGCCTCGTCGTACATATTGAGCGGCGAGACGTTGGAATAGCGCAGGTTCCGCTCGGTGAAGGTCCGGTGGACGCCGGCGGCGAGCGCCGCCTCGTCGTCCTCTCCGGTCCAGACCCGCTGGCCCTTGCTGCCGACGACGATCGCCGTCCCGGTGTCCTGGCACATGGGCAGCACGCCGGCGGCGGCGATATTGGCGTTCTTGAGCAGATCGAAGGCGACGAAACGGTCGTTGTCGGAGGCCTCCGGGTCGTCGAGGATACGGCGGAGCTGCGCGAGATGGCCCGGCCGCAGGTAATGGGCGATGTCGGCGAACGCCTGCGCCGAGAGCAGGCGCAACGCCTCGGCCGGGACGGTCAGAAGCTCGGCGCCGCCGAATCGTGCGGTGCCGACGCCGCCCGCGTCCAGCATCCGGTAGGGCGTCGCGTCGTCGGCGAGCGGGAAGATCTCGTGATGAACGAAATCGGACATCGCGCGGCTCGATTTCCGGGAAACGGCTCAGCTCTTGCGGAAGGCGTCGAGGGCGACGACCGTCGCCGGCCTCGGCTCCGATTCGGGCGCTTCCTCGGGCGCGGCCGCCTCGGGGGCATCGTTCGCGGCGTCCGACCGTCCGAACTGAAGCCCGAACTCGACCGACGGATCGACGAAGGCCGTCAACGCGGCGAACGGGATCGTCAGCCGCTCATGGCGGCCACCGAAGGCCAGCGTCACCGAGAAGGAGTCCTCGGCGATCTCCAGCCCCCAGAACCGGTGCTGGAGGACGATGGTCGTCTCGTCCGGATGACTGGCGCGCAGATGGCCGGGGACAGCGACCCCGTCGGCGGCGGTGCGAAAGGACAGATAGAAATGGTGGCCGCCCGGCAGGCCGTCGGCGGCGACGCGGGCGAGCGCCTCGCGGACCACGCCGCGCATCGCGCGTTCCACCATCTCCCCATAGGGGATCAGCGACTGGCCGAGGCCGGGCATCGTCCGCTCCCGCTCCGTCCCGCCGAAGACCGGCAGGTCGGGGGGCTTCTGTTGCCCGGCGCCCCCCATGCCGCGCTTACCCGATAGAATCAGGCAGCGAGTGCCAAATCGTTGTCGTTGGCATCTATACGATAGGCCCGGTAACGGTGGTGCCATGCCGAGCGAAAAGCGAGTCTTTAGACGCGCGTCGATCCTGGTTCGCCCCCGCGCGGCGCACCGCCCCGACGGGCGGGCGCATGCCGTGGTGGTGGAGGCGCCGGGTACTGCCCCCGGGTCCGCTGCGCTTATTCCAAACGCCGTTTATCGCCATAGCCGGTTGCCCAGCGCCGCGAATATAGCATCGTCGGGCGTGGAAATGAAGCCCCCCCGTCTCATATGTCCTGAACCAGGACAGTCTCATATGTCCTGAACCAGGACAGCGGCTTTCCGACCTCGTTCGGCGGATCTATACTGACGGCGGATCCCGGCGCCGCCGGCCATGCTCCAGGGGAGCCGTCCCTTTGAAACCGCCGCAAGGCACGGACCGCACTGCCGTCGGAGCGGAACGGGCCGATGGCCGATAGTCCTGCCGCCGCCGCGACGGAGGCCGCCTCGCCGCAGACGCCTCTGCCCGACGAGGAGAGGGATGCGCGCGAAGCGCGGAGCGAGACGCGCCGGGCGGTCGTGGCGGAGCTGGAAGCGGTGCTCTACCGGGAATTTCCGGTCCTCGACCGAAGCCAGGGCCGGGGCCAGGGCTTCATCAGGGTCGTCGACTATATGGGGAGCGATGCCGCCGTCGTCCAGGCGGCGCGCGTCTCCTACGGAACCGGGACCCGGCGGCGTTCGGACGACCGCGGCCTGATCCGCTATCTCCTGCGCCGTCGGCACACCACCCCGTTCGAGATGTGCGAGATCAAGCTCCACGTCAAGGCGCCGATCTTCGTGGCGCGGCAATGGCTCCGCCACCGCACCGCCAACGTCAACGAGTATTCGGCGCGCTACTCGCGGCTCGACCGGGAGTTCTACGTCCCCGACGCGCCCCATCTGCAGACCGTGCTCGAAAAGCAGGTCGGCAGGCAGCGCGAGAGCCGACGGAACATGCACGACATGTTTCCTCCCGCCGGGGCCGGCGGCGCGCCCGAACAGCTCGCGGCCCAGTCCGAGACCAACCGGCAGGGGCGCGGGAGCCGCATGACCCGGGACGATGTCGAGACGATCCTGTCGCGCATCGCCTGGCTGTCGCGGAACGCCTACGGCGTCTACGAGAACCTTCTCAAGGAGGACGAGACCGGGAAGCCCAGGGATCCGGACCGTCCCGGTCTCGCCCGCGAGCTGGCCCGCGCGGTGCTTCCGGTCAACTACTACACCCAGTTCTACTGGAAGATCGATCTGCACAACCTTCTGCACTTCCTGTCGCTCCGCGCCGACCCGCACGCCCAGTACGAGATTCGCGCCTATGCCGAGGTGATCCTCGACGAGATCGTCCGGCGCTGGGTCCCGGTGACCCATGAAGCGTTCGAGGACTATGTCCGCAACGCGGTGTCGTTGTCGGCCGGGGCCGCCGCCGTGCTGCGGGAGCTGCTTGACGATCCGGGCGTCGGGGCGAGGCTGGCCGAGATGGAGGCGCGCCGGGGAGAGCCGGGGCGGGATTTCGGGCTGAGCGACCGCGAATGGCGCGAGATCGTGGCGGCGCTCCGCCCGATCGGTTAGGCGGGGGCGGGAGGCGGCGGCAATGCGGTTCGCGTCGGCGATGCTTCTGCTGTCCGGGCTCGTCTCGGCGACGGCCGCGGCGCAGACCGATCCGGGCGGGCCGGTGCCGCGCCTGCTGCCGAAGGCCGACCGCGTCGTCGTCGTCAAGTCCGAGCGCAGGATGACGCTGATGTGGGGCGACCGGGTGCTCCGGACCTACCGCGTGGCCCTCGGACGCTACCCCAAGGGCCGCAAGACCAAAGCGGGCGACGGCAGGACCCCCGAGGGCCGGTATGTCCTCGACTACAGGCTCGACGACAGCGATTTCTACAAGGCGATCCATATCTCCTACCCCAACGAGCGGGACCTCGCGCGGACGCGGACGCTCGGGGTCTCCCCCGGAGGCGCGATCATGATCCACGGTCTGCCCAACGACTGGACCGCGCGCGAGCTCGACCATCCCCGGATCGACTGGACCCGAGGCTGTATCGCCGTGACCAACCGGGAGATGGATCAGATCTGGAGTCTGGTCGAAGACGGGACCCCGATCGAAATCCGCCCATGACCGCGCCGGGTCCCGGGCGGACCGGCGATCCGAGAGCACTCCGATGCCCGATCTGACCCCGCTCCTCTATATCGAAACCGTCGCCAAGGCGGGCTCGATCCGTCGGGCGGCAGAGCGGCTCGCGATCACCCCGTCGGCGCTCAACCGCCGCATTCTGGCGCTCGAGGAGGAGTTCGGCGTGCCGCTCTTCGAGCGGCTGGCGCGCGGGGTCCGGCTGAACACCGCGGGCGAGGTGCTGCTCCATCACATCCGCGGCCAGGCCGCCGACATGGCGCGGGTGCGCTCGCTGATCTCGGACCTCTCGGGGGTTCGGCGCGGCCATGTCGCGATCGCCTGCAGCCAGACGCTGCTCGCCAGCTTCCTGCCGCGCCATATCGAGACCTATCGCCGCGCCCACCCGGCGGTCACCTTCGCGGTGCTGCGGCGCGACGGGGAGGCGGCCGAACGGGCGCTGTCCGAGCATGAGGCCGATCTCGCGCTGGTCTTCGAGCCCGGCCGTTTCGTCGACTTCCAGACCGTCATGACGGTCGAGCAGCCCATGTTCGCGGTGATGGGCGCCGACCACCCGCTGGCCGGCCGCGCACCGCTCCGGCTGCATGAATGTCTCGCCTTCCCGCTGGCGCTCCCGGCGTCGGCGTCGGGAATCCGCCCGGTCCTGGAGGCGCTGGCCGCTCGGACCGGGCTGGCGCTCGACCTCGCCGTGAGTTCCGACAGCCGCGAGCTTCTGCTCGCCTGCGCCGCGGCAGGCAGGGCGATCGCCTTCGAGCCGGCGATCGGGCTGGCCGGCGCGCGCGGTCTGGACGGCCGGGTCTGCCGCCCGGTGGATCCGCGCGATTTTCCGCCGCGCATCCTGTATATGGGTCAACTTCGGGATCGTGTCCTGCCGGTGGCCTCGTCGCGGTTCGCGGAACGGCTCGCCGACATCTTCGTGAGGGAGTTCGACAGCGGATGACGATGGAAGCACGTATCGGCAAGCCGGTTCTGCGCGAGGAGGACCTGCGGCTGCTGCGGGGCCGCGGGCGCTATGCGGACGATGTCGCGGCAGCGGGGGCGGCGCGGGGCTGGGTGCTGCGCTCGCCCCACGCCCATGCCGAGATTCGCGTCGTCGACGCCGCCGCCGCGCGCGCCGCGCCGGGCGTGCTGGCGGTGCTGACCGGCGAGGAGCTGGCGGCCCGCGGGCTCGGAGCGCAGCGCCCCGCCCATCCCGGTCGGCGCAGCGACGGCCGGCCCGGCCATGTCACTCCCCAGCCCCTGCTCGCGCAAGCGCGGGTGCGCTTCGTCGGGGAGCCGGTCGCCTTCGTCGTCGCCGACGGCGTGGACCGGGCGAAGGACGCGGCCGAGCTGATCGCGGTTTCCTATGCCGAGCTGCCGGCGGCGATCGGCGTCGACGCGGCCCTGGCCCCCGACGCGCCGGCGGTCTGGGAGGACAACCCGGGCAACGAGGCCTTTTGCCACGAGGTCGGCGATCCGGACGCGACCGCCGCCGCCTTCGCCCGCGCCGTCCATGTCGTGCGCGGCCGGATCGCGGTCAACCGGGTAACGGCGAACGCGCTCGAGCCGCGCGGCTGCATCGGCGCCTACGACGCCGACGAGGACCGCTACACGCTGCGCGCTACGGTGCAGTCGGTGCACGGGATCCGGGCGACGATCGCCGAGCAGATATTCGGCATGCCCCAGCACAGGCTCCGCGTGGTCTGCGACAATATGGGCGGCGGGTTCGGCATCAGGGGCGGTTGCTATCCGGAATACAGCCTGGCGTTGTGGGCCTCGGAGATCGTGGGCCGCCCGGTCAAGTGGATCTCCGAGCGCGGCGAGGGGCTGGTCTCGGACGAGCATGCGCGCGGCGGGGTGGCGGACGCCGAGCTGGCGCTCGACGCGGATCTCCGCCTGATCGCGCTGCGTACCCATACCAGGGTGCCGATCGGCGCCTATTTCACCTCCGACCGAAACCTGCGCTCGACGACCAGCGGGCTCGGCGGGCTCGCGGGCGTGTACAGCTTCGAGGCGATCCATGCGCGGGTGACCGGGGTGCTGACCAACATGATGACCAACGCGCAGTACCGGGGCGGGGCCAAGCCGGAGCCGGCCTATGTGACCGAGGTCATCATCGACCGCGCGGCGCGGGCGCTCGGCGTCGACGCGGCCGAGCTCCGCCGGCGCAACACGCTGGCCTCCGCCGGGCTTCCCTACCGCACCGCCCTCGGCGACATCTATGACTGCGGCGACTTCCGGGGAACCTTCGTCCAGGCGCTCGCCGCCGCCGATCGGGACGGGTTCGCCGGGCGGCGGACGGCGGCGGAAGCCGACGGACGGCTGCGCGGGCTCGGCATCTCCAACACCGTCACCGCGGTGGCTGGCACCAATTTCGAGCATGCCGAGGTGCGCTTCGACTCGGGCGGCGGGATCACCCTGCTCTGCGGCGCGATGGACCACGGCCAGGGCCACGGCACCACCTACCGGCAGGTCCTCGCCGACCGGCTGGGCGTCGACGCGGCGGCGATCCGCTACCGCTACGGCGACAGCGACGCCGTGACGGCCGGCGTCGGCACCTTCAACGCCCGCTGCGCGGTCTTCGCGGGCTGCGCCGTCGTCGCCGCCGCCGACAAGATCGTCGCCAAGGGCAAACGCATCGCCGCCCATCTGCTGGAGACGGCCGTGTCCGATATCGACTTCGCCGACGGGCGCTTCACCGTCGCCGGAACCGACCACGCGGTCGCCCTCGACGAGGTCGCGCGGACCGCCTTCCAGTACCCCAGGCTGCCGCCCGGCGAGACCCCGGGGCTGTACGAGAACGGCGAGTTCGGCATGGGCGCCGGCGGGACGCCGACCTACCCCAACGGCTGCCATGTCGCCGAGGTGGAGATCGATGCCGAGACCGGGCGGGTCCGGCTCGTCCGCTACAGCGCCGTCGACGACGCCGGCAACATCCTGAACCCGCTACTGTTCGACGGCCAGATCCATGGCGGGATCGCCCAGGGGGCCGGCCAGGCGCTGATGGAGGACCTGCATTACGATCCGGCGGACGGTCAGCTCCTCACCGGTTCGTTCATGGACTACGCCATGCCGCGCGCCGACGATTTCTGCGATTTCGGCGTGGCCGCCCTTGCAATCCCGACCGCGAGCAACCCGCTCGGGGTCAAGGGGGTCGGCGAGGCGGGGACCGTCGGCGCGCTGCCGGCGGTCATGAACGCGGTCAACGACGCGCTCGCAGGCGTCGGCGCAACGCCGATCGATATGCCGGCGACGGCGGAGAAGGTCTGGCGAGCGCTCGCGGCGCGGGGCGAATAGCGCCCGCCGCTTGCGTCCGGCCGCGCCCGCCCGCTATGATTCGGCCGGCTCGCTCCGAACGGCCGCGACCGGAGGGCAGGTGGGGCTGCGCATCGCCATCGACACCGGTGGAACCTTCACCGACGTGATCGCCATCGACGAGGCAACCGGCGACCGCTTCGTCGTCAAGACCCCGAGCACGCCCGACGACCCGAGCCGCGGCCTGCTCAACGGCATCGACGAGGTCGCCGTCGCCGCCGGCCGCGACCCGAACGCGTTGAGCCAGGTCCTGCACGGGACGACGACCGCGACCAACGCGGTCCTCGAACATCGCTTCGACGGGCTCGGCCTGCTGGTCACGCGCGGTTTCCGCCACGTGATCGAGATCGCCCGCCAGTCGGTGCCCGACGGCTACGGCAACTCGTTCTTCTGGGTCAAACCGCCGCGGCTGGTGCCGCTCCATCTGGTGCGCGAGGTCGACGAGCGGCTGCGCCATGACGGGTCGGTCCTCGCGCCGCTCGACGAGGAGAGCGTCGTCGCGGCGGTCGAGGATCTCGTCGATTTCGGCGTCACCCGCATCGCCGTCTGCCTGCTCCACGCCTACGCCAACCCGGCGCATGAGGAACGGGCGGGCGCGGCGATCGCCGCGCGGTTCCCCGAGCTCTTCGTATCGCTGTCCTCGGTGGTACTGCCCGAATACCGCGAATACGAGCGCGCGATGACGACGCTGATCGACGTCATGGTGAAGCCCTACTGCAAGACCTATCTCGGCAGGGCGCAGGCGCGGATCGCCGCGCGCGCCGGCGGGAAGCCGTTCCTGATCATGCAGTCCAACGGCGGCATCGTCTCGAGCGGGGCGGCAGCCGAGAAACCGGTGACGATGTTGCTGTCCGGGCCGGCGGGCGGCGTCCTCGGAGCGAACCATATGGCCGGTCTCGCCGGCTACGAGAACATATTGACGCTGGATGTCGGCGGCACCTCGACCGACGTTTCGCTGGTGCGCGGGCTCGCGCCGCAGCTCTCGACCCGGGGCCGGATCGAGAACTACCCCGTCAAGACGCCGATGCTCGACGTGGTGGCGGTCGGCGCCGGCGGCGGCTCGCTCGCCTGGATCGACGCCTATGGCGCGCTCAAGGTGGGGCCGCGCAGCGCCGGGGCGGATCCGGGGCCGATCTGCTACGGGCGCGGCGGGGACGCGCCGACCGTGACCGATGCCGGGGTGGCGCTGGGTCGGCTGCCCGACGCCTTCATCGGCGGCGGGCTGGCGCTGGACGCGGCCGCCGCGCGCGCCGGGTTCGCGGCGCTCGGGCGCCGGCTCGATCTGTCGGCGGAGGAGGCGGCGGCCGGCGTGATCGAGATCGCGGCCGCCAACCAGGTCCAGGGAATCCGCACCGTGACCACCGCGCGCGGCCTGGATCCGAGCGATTACGCCATGGTCGCGTTCGGCGGTGCGGGCGGGCTGTTCGCCGCCGATGTCGCCGACTTCCTCGGCATAGGAGTAGCGATCTCGCCCCCCGATCCGGGCAACCTGTCGGCGTTCGGGCTCCATGTCTCCGACATCAGGCGCGATTACGTGCGCACCCTCGTGCGCCAGCAGTCCGCGGCGCGAGTCGAGGAGATCGAGGCGCTGTGGTCGGCGCTCGAACGCCGCGGTCTCGCCGAAATCGCCGTCGAAGGCGTGGCCGCAGCCGACATCGCGCTCGAGCGCAGCGCCGACATGCGCTATGTCGGCGAAGGGCACGAGGTGATGGTGCCGCTGCCGCGGGGGCTCGTCGGGGCGGCGGCGGCGGCGCATATGTGGTCGGACTTCCACCGCGTCCACCAGGAGACCTTCGGCTTCCACTATCGCGGCGGCCAGGAGGTCGAGCTGGTCAGCCTGCGCGTCCAGGCCGTCGGCCGGGTCCATCGGCCCCGGACAGCCAGGATGAACGGGGATGGGCGGGCGGTGCCGACCTCGTCCGGCCGCCGCCCGGTCTATTGGCGCGGCAGCGGCTGGGTGGACTGTGCGATCCATCGCCGCGGCGATCTCGGGCGCGGGGCCGGGATCGTGGGGCCGGCGATCGTCGAGGAATACGGATCGACCCTCGTCGTTCCCGAGAGCTGGCAGCTCGCGGTCGACGACTACGCGAACCTGGTTCTGGAGAAGCGGCCGTGACGGCGGCGGAACAGGCGGGCCGCCGCCCCCGATCGGTCCTCGGGCCCATCGAGCTGGAGGTCATCGGCGGCACCATTCGAACCGCCGAGCTCGAGATCGAGGCGGCGGTCGAGCGCACGGCGCGCTCGCCGATGATCCGCGATCAGCACGACTACCGCGTCGCCCTGTTCGACGCCAAGGGCCGCAAGCTGACCGGCAGATCCTATTCCGCCGTGGTCGACCCGGTGTTCGAGTATTTCGACGCGGGCGACATCCGTCCCGGCGATATCTTCTTCTGGAACGACCCGTATAACAGCTCGGGCGGGATCGGCCATATTCCGGATCTGTGCACCACGCTGCCGATCTTCCATGGCGACCGGCTGATCGGGTTCAGCCAGGTCTTCGGCCATCACGACGATGTGGGCGGCGCGGTGCCCGGCAGCCTGCCCGCCCACGCGACGGACATGTGGACCGAAGGGCTCGTGGTGCCGCCGATCAAGATCTACGAGCGCGGCAGGGTCAACGAGGCGGTGTTCAAGATCATCGCCCGCAACTCGCGCCTGTCGGAGCATCTGCGCGGAGATCTCGATGCGGAGATCGGCGCCGCCCGGCTGGGCAGCCGGCGCGTCGTCGCGATGGCGGAACGCTACGGCGTCGCCGCCCTGGAGGCGGCCTATGACGCGATGATCGAGAACTGCGCGGAGACCATCCGTCGAGAGTTGCTGCCCAGGATCCGCGACGGCGTCTATTCTTGGGAGGATTATGTCGAGGACGACGGTGTCGACGGCCCCAGGATGCATGCGCTGCGCATGACCATGACCAAGACGGCCGACAAGATCCTGCTCGACCTCACCGGCACTTCGGAGGAGGCGAAGGGGCCGATCAACTGGGCCATCGACTACAGCGAGGGCAAGTTCGCGCGGAAATGGATGGGGCCGGTGCTGCGCTCGCTGGCCGCGACGCCCGAACGCGCCGCCGAGATCGACATGAACGAGGGCGTGCTCGACGTGATCGAGATCAGGTTCCCGCCCAAGGGGACGCTGGTCACGCCGCATTTCGGCAAGGCGACGGGGATGCGGTTCTTCCCGCTGCTGCGCTCGCTCGGGGTGTTCGCGGCCCTGCTCGCCAAGGCGACCGACGGGCGCATGCCGGCCGACCACGAGACGATCCGCATCTGGGGACTCCATGGCGGGCGAATCGGCGAGGACTTCTTCCTGTTCCGCGAGGTGCTCGGCGGCGGCGGCCCCGGCCGGCCCTGGGCCGACGGCAGCGATGCGGTCCATGTCGTTCCCAATTCGCGCAACCTGCCGGCCGAGTTCTCGGAGACCCGCTACCCGGTGATCGTCGAGAAGCTCGGCCTCGCCACCGATTCCGGCGGCGCCGGTTTCCGGCGCGGCGGCTTCGGCTACGACAAGCGCATCCGCGTGCTGCGGGCGTGCGAGGCGCTCTCCAATGCCGACCGCTCCTTGATGCACACCTACGGCGTCAATGGCGGCCGGCACGGCGGCACCTATCGGGTCGCCGTCGAGGCGCCGGGCGGGGAGGAGCGGGTGCTCGCCGGCATGGAGGACCGGGTCCCGGTGCCGGAGGGCGCGGTCGTCAGCATCCGGACGACCGGCGGAGGCGGATGGGGCGACCCGCTGGCGCGCGAGCCCGAGAAGGTCTGCGCCGACGTGCAGTGCGGCCTGGTCTCCGAGCGGGCGGCGCAAGGCGAGTACGGCGTCGTGCTCCGGCGCGAAGGCCGGCATTACCGGATCGACCGGCAGGCCAGCGACCGGCTCCGCAACGTCATGCGGGCACGGCGGGGCGCCCTCCCGATGTTCGACCGCGGACCCTATTTCGACGAGATGAAGCGCCGCGGCGCGATCCGCCGGCCCGAGGGCTGGGACGATCCCGACGAAGGCTGGACCGCGGTCGATGCGGCCGCGGAAGCGGCCGAATGAAGCCGGCCCTGTTCGACTATGCCGCGCCGTCCACCGTCGAGGACGCCCTGGCGGCGCTCGCCGGCGACGAGGACGCGCGGCCGCTCGCCGGCGGCCAGAGCCTGATCCCGGCGATGAATTTCCGCCTCGCCGCGCCGTCGAAGCTGGTCGATCTGCGCCGGATCGACGCGTTGAGGGGGATCGCGGTCGACGACGGCGCGATCCGGGTCGGCGCGATGACCCGGCACCGCGAGCTCGAATGCGACGCGGCGGCCGACGCGGCCAACCCGCTTATCGCCGAGGTGCTGGGCCATGTCGCGCATATCGTCGTCCGCAATCGCGGCACGGTCGGCGGCAGCATCGCCCATGCCGACCCGGCGGCGGAGCTTCCCTGCCTGCTCGTCGCGACCGGCGGCGAGGTCGTGGTCTGCGGCCCCGGCGGCGACCGGACGATCGCGGCCGGGGACCTGTTCCGGTTCCATCTGACGACCGCCATCGAGCCGGGCGAGCTGCTCCGCGAGCTGCGCATACCCGCCCTCCCGCCGGATACCGGCTGGGCCTTCCAGGAGGTCGCCCGGCGGCGCGGCGATTTCGCGCTCGCGGGGGTCTGCGCCCTGGTGACGGTCGTCGGCGGCCGCTGCACCGCGGCACGGCTCGCCGCCTGCGGCATCGCCGCCACCCCGGTGCGCCTCGCCGAGGCGGAGGCGGCGCTCATCGGCACTGCGCTCGACGCAGCGAGCCTCGCCCGCGCCGGCGCTGCGGCGCGGGAACGGGTCACCGCCTCCGACGACCTGCATGCCGGCACCGGCTACCGCCGGAGCCTCGCCGCGGCGCTCACGCGGCGCTGCGTCGCGGCGGCCGCCGCGCGGGCGGGAGAGCGATCGTGACCGGACCGCTCCGGCGCCGCCGACTGCCGATGCGTTCGCCCGACCCGGCGATCCCGGTCTCGCTTACCGTCAACGGCGAACGCGTCGAGCGCGAGGTCAGCCCGCGTCTGCTGCTGAGTGATTTCATTCGCCACGAGCTGCGCCTGACCGGCACCCATGTCGGATGCGAGCACGGCGTCTGCGGCTGCTGCACGGTGATCATCGACGGCCGCGCCGCGCGGTCCTGCCTGGCATTCGCGGTCCAGGCCGACGGCGCGGAAATCCGCACCATCGAGGATGTCGCCGGCCCCGACGGCGCCCTGCATCCCATCCAGCAGGCCTTCCGCGAATGCCACGCGCTGCAATGCGGCTACTGCACGCCCGGCTTCGTGATGGCGATACTCGATCATCTGACCCACGAGCCCGAGCCCGATCTCGACGACGGGGCGATCCGCGAGGCGCTGTCCGGCAATCTGTGCCGCTGCACGGGCTACAAGAACATCGTCGCCGCGTTCCGCCGCAGCGTCGAACTGATGCGCGGCGCATAGCCGGGGGAGCGGGACGATGTCGACGATGCAGTTCGGCGAGCGGATTCTCCGCAACGCGGATCCGGTGTTGTTGCGCGGCGAGGGCAGCTTCATCGACGACATCGACCTGCCGGGCGCGCTGCATGCGGCCTTCGTGCGCTCGAGCGCGGCGCGGGCCAGGATCAGGTCGGTCGATACGCGGGCGGCGGCGGCCCTCGACGGCGTCGCCGCCGTCTATACCTGCGACGATATCGGCGATCTCGATGTCGAGCTGCCCCTTCTTATCCCGCATCCCGACCTGACGCGGCCAAAGACCCAGCGCCCGCTCGCGCGTGGCGACGTCTATTACGTCGGCCAATGCATCGCGATGGTGGTCGCGGTCGATCGCTATGTGGCCGAGGACGCGGCCCGGCTGGTCGAGGTCGTCTACGATCCCCTGCCGGTCGAGATGGACCTCGAGAAGGCGGTTTCGGACGACGCTCCATGCGTCCACCCGGATGTCCCCAACAATGTCGCCGGCGATTTCCTGGTCGAGACCGGCGATCCCGACCGCGCCTTCGCCGAGGCCGACCATGTCGTCCGAATCAAGGTCCGGGTCGAGCGCAGCACCGCGGCGCCGCTCGAATGCCGGGCCATGGCCGCGCGCTGGGACGCGGTGACCGGCGAGATGACGATCTGGGACAGCACCCAGGCGACGCTCTCGGTGCGCGGCGGGCTGGCCTCGCTGTTCGGCATCGACGAGGACCGAATCCGCGTCATCGCGCCCAATGTCGGCGGCGGTTTCGGCCAGAAGATCATGATGTTCCACCCCGACGAGGTGCTGGTGCCGTTCGCCTCCATGCAGTTCGACCGTCCGGTCAAGTTCATCGAGGACCGGGTCGAGAACTTCGTCGGCGCCTCGCAGGAGCGGACGCAGATCCACGAGATCGCGCTCGCCGCCCGCCGGGACGGCACCGTTCTCGGGCTGAAGGACGATTTTCTCCACGACACCGGCGCGTTCATCCCCTACGGCATCGCCGTCGCCCAGGTCGGTTCGACCTCGATCGCCGGCCCCTATCGGATTCCCAGTTTCCGCGTGACCTTCCGCCCGGTCTATCTGCCGCTGGTCCAGGTGACGCCCTATCGCGGCTGCGGCCGCCCGCAGGCCTGCTACGCGCTCGAACGGGCGCTCGATCGGCTTGCCGACGAGCTCGGCATCGACCGGCTGGAGATCCGCCGGCGCAACTTCATCGCCGAAGACGCGTTCCCCTATCCCCGCGAGGGCGTGATCTTCGCCGACGGTCTGCAGGTGAATTACGACAGCGGCGCCTACGAGAAGGCGCTCGACCGGGTGAGCCGGGAGATCGACTTCGACGGGTTTCGCGCCGACCAGGCGACGGCGCGGGCCGAGGGGCGCTATCTGGGGTTGGGTCTCGGATTCTATGTCGAGGGCACCGGGCTCGGCCCCTATGAGGGCGGCCGCGTGAAGATCCACCCGATCACCGGCAAGGTCTACGTCAATACCGGGCTCACCAACCAGGGGCAGGGGCACGAGACCGTGTTCGCCCAGATCGCCGCCGATCAGACCGGGGCACGCGTCGACGACGTGATCGTGGTCGAGGGCGACAGCGCTGCCTTCGACTGGGGCGTCGCAACCTTCGCCAGCCGCGCCGCGGTGTGCAGCGGCAACGCCATCCACAAGGCGGCGGCAAAGGCGCGCAGGATCATTCTCGCGGCCGCCGCCAACATGCTGGAGGCGGCGGAGGAGGATATCGAGCTGCGCGACGGCGCCGCCTGGGTGGTCGGCACCAACCGGTCGGCGTCTCTGGCCGAGATCGCGACCGCGACCAACCCGCTGCGCTATGCCTTCAACGAGGCGGCGGCGAGCGCGACCCAGTTCGCCCCGGCGAGCCGCAGCGACGGCCCGCCGCTCGCCGAGGGCTGCGCGCCGGGCGTCGAGGCGGTCGACTATTTCAGCCCGTCCCATTCCACCTGGGCGTTCGGGGTCCATGCGGCGGTCATCGAGGTCGACCCCGACCTGTGCACCATCGACGTCAAGCGCTATGTCTGCATCCACGATTGCGGCAGGATGATCAATCCGATGATCGTCGAGGGGCAGGTGATGGGCGGGCTCGCCCAGGGGATGGGCGGCGCCTTCTACGAACGCTGCGCGTTCGATGCGGAGGGCGTGCCGCTCAACGCGAATTTCGTAGACTTCCTGATGCCCTACGCGACCGAGGTGCCGGACGTCGAGATCGTCCATATGGAAACCCCGACCCCGCTCAACCCGCTCGGGGTCAAGGGCGTCGGCGAGGCCGGCACGATCCCCGTCGCCCAGGTCGTGGCCTCGGCGGTCGAGGACGCGCTGGCGCCGTTCGGCATCGCGCCGATCCACGAGGCGCCGCTGACGCCGAACGCGATCCACGACCTCCTGGCGCGGGCGCGCGCCGGAGCCGAAGCCTGACCGATGGAGGTCCGCCTCGGCCACATGACCTTCGACGAGGTCGGCGCGGCGGCCGCTGCCGGGCGTCTGGTCATCGTGCCGACCGGAGCGACCGAGTCGCACGGCCCCCACATGCCCTGCGACACCGACACCCATCAGGCGGATCACATGGCGGTCGCGCTCGCCCGCCGGGTGGGCGCGGTCGTCGCGCCGCCCGTGGCCTACGCGGTCTCGAAGACCTTCGAGCGTTTCCCCGGGACGATCTCGCTCTCGATCCCGACCTACCAGCAGATGCTCTACGAGATCGGGGCGGCGCTCATCGGCCAGGGGTTCCGCAACATATTGCTTCTCAACGGCAACCGGCCCAACGGCACCTCCAACGATGCCGTGGCGCGCCGGCTGATCGACGATTTCGACGCCGACGACATCGCCGTGACCGCGGTGAGCTATTGGGAGCCGGGCGCGGCGGCGGTGCACGCGCTGCGCAAGTCCCGGATCGGCGGCATGGGGCATGGCGGCGAGTTCGAAACCTCGTTCCAGCTCGCGACCCGCCCGGACCTGGTGAAGATGGAGAGGCTCGACGGCGTCCACATGCCGCTGGTGGGATGGGACCTGGTCGCCCCGGCGCCGCCCGCGCGCACCTATCGCCGGCGGCCGACGCCGGAGACCGACCACGCGTCCATCTTCGGCGACCCGCGCCCGGCCTCGGCGGAGTCCGGCCGCGCCTTCATCGAGGCGTCGGTCGCGGCGCTGGTCGACATGATCGCGCATCTTCGGCCCTCCTACGAGGAGCGGCGGGAGGGATGAGCGCGGATCCGATGCCGGAGCCGCGCTCGCCGGTCGGAAGTCATTCGGACACAAGGGAGGTCGAAGCGCGATGAACATCGGAAAATTCGGTCTGGCGTTGGCCGCCGCCGTGACGGCGGCGGCCGCCGCTCCGTCGCAGGCGCAGTTCGTGCTGGAGGGCGACCCGAAGATCGCCATGGTCTATTTCGCCGTGAAGAACGACGGCGGCTGGACCCAGGCGTTCCACGAGGCGCGCATGCGGCTCGAAGGCCGGCTGGGTACCAGAATCCCCTTCACCGAGAAGGTCCCCGAGGTCGCCTCGCAGATCCGTCCGGTGGTCGAGCGCTATGTCCGGCGCGGGTACAACATCGTCATCGGCACCGCGTTCGGCTATAGCGACACCTTCAAGGAGCTCTCCGAGGAATATTCGAAGGTCGCCTTTCTCAACGCGTCGGGCACGACCAACGGCCCCAACCTCCAGTCCTTCTACGGCCGCACCTATGAGAGCCATCATCTCTGCGGCATGGTCGCGGGCGCGATGTCCAAATCGGGGAAGCTCGGCTTCGTCGCCGCCCACCCCATCGGCGTGGTGAACTGGACCATCAACGGCTATCTCCTCGGCGCGCGGCTGATGAACCCGAAGGCGACGGTCAATGTCGTCTATACCGGTTCCTGGATCGACCCGGTCAAGGAACGGGCGGCCGCACTCGCCCTCCTGGAGCAGGGCGTCGATGCGATCGGCATCCATGTCGATACGCCGGCGGCGCTGGTCGCGGCCCAGGAGCGCAACGCCTTCGGGACCGGGCATCATCGCGACATGAGCGAATTCGCGCCCAAGGCCACCCTCTGCTCGTCGATCTGGGTTTGGGACCGCTATCTCGAGCCGTTGCTCAAGACCATCGGCGCCGGGCAGGCGTGGAAGACCAAGCCCTATGGCGAGTTTCGCGGCATCGCCCACGGCGGCACCGACATCGCCTGCTGCGGTCCCATGGTCCCCAACGAGGTGAAGGCCAAGGTGATGGCGCGGCGCCAGGAGATCGTCGACGGCGCGCATGTGTTCCAGGGGCCGATCCTCGACCAGGACGGCAAGGAGAGGGTCGCGGCCGGCAAGACTCCGACCGACGCCGATCTCTGGGGCATGACCTGGCTGGTCCGGGGCGTGATCGGCAGGCCCTGACGCCCGGCCCGAACCGAGAAGGGGAGCGCGGGCCTCCCGAGCGCGATGGGACACCCGCGCTGCGAATGCGCCCCGTCGGGATCGGGACCGAGAAGAGTCGGTCGCGCGAAGGCGGGGACGCCGCGGCCCCGCCCGGCAGCCGGAGCCCGTGCAGGCTCCGAACGCGCGGCCCCCTCCCCGCGGGCTAGGGCGGCGCGGGACGGGTTGGATCACGGAGTCCGTCCTCTCGGCGCCGGCGCAGACCCGGAGCGCCGTGCGATCGACACTCCTCGGAAGAAGGCTTCGCGGAGCGCAGGGGCGACCCCGGCGCGTATTCCGTTCATACGCCCGGGTTTTTCCGCCGACGGCCACGACTCGGGGCCGGAGGACGACTCCGGTCCGGCCGCCGGATTTGACTCCTTCGGAACCAGCATCTATAGAATGCCCGGCGCCCGGCGGGGCACCGGCCGACGCAGATGTGTTTTCATCCGGGCCGCCTTCCCACCGACGGCGGGCCCGGGACCCAATCCATGACCGACGACCACAGGCCGCTTTCGCCACATCTCCAGGTCTACCGACCTCAGATCACCTCGGTTACGTCGATCGCCCATCGCGCGGCCGGCGTGGCGCTCGCGCTCGGCCTGCTGCTGGTGGTCTGGTGGCTGATTGCCGCCGCTGCCGGGGCGAACGCCTATGCGACGGTCCAGGCCTTTACCGATTCGGCGTTCGGCCGGTTGATCCTCTTCGGCTGGACCCTCGCCCTCTTCTACCATCTGTGCAACGGGGTGAGGCATCTGTTCTGGGATGCCGGACGGGGCTTCGATCTGCCGACGGCGCGCGCCACGGGTTGGCTGGCGGCGGCGGCGGCGGTCGTGTTGACGCTGGCGGCCTGGGTCTGGGGCTATGCGAGTCTGGGAGCGTTCGGGTGAGCCTGCGCAGCCCCCTCGCCCGCGCGCGCGGCCTCGGATCGGCCAAGGAGGGCACGGCCCATTGGTGGGCGCAGCGGGTGACGGCGATCGCGCTGATACCGCTCCTCCTGTGGTTCGCCGCCTCGGTCGCGGTCAATGCCGGGGCCGATCACGCCGCCTTCTCGGCCTGGCTCCGCGATCCCTTGACAGCGATCCTGATGCTGCTGCTGGTGCTGGCCGGGTTCCATCACGCCCAGCTCGGCCTCCAGGTGGTGATCGAGGACTATGTTCACGCCGAATTGCCGAGGATCGCCGCGGTGACCGCGATGAAGTTCGCGGTCGCGGCCCTCGGAGTCGCGGCGGGGTTCGCGATCCTCAAGATCGCCTTTGGGGGCTGATGCATGGCCAAGGCCTATGAGTTCATCGATCACAGCTACGATGTGGTCGTCCTCGGCGCCGGCGGGGCCGGCCTGCGCGCGACGTTCGGCATGGCCGTCAAGGGGCTCAGCACAGCCTGCGTGACCAAGGTCTTCCCGACCCGGAGCCATACCGTCGCCGCCCAGGGCGGCATCTCGGCGGCATTGGGCAATATGAGCGAGGACGACTGGCGCTGGCATTTCTACGACACGGTCAAGGGCGCGGACTGGCTCGGAGACCAGGACGCGATCGAATATATGTGCCGCGAGGCGATCCCGGCGGTGATCGAACTCGAACATTACGGCGTCCCGTTCTCGCGCACGCCGGAGGGCAAGATCTATCAGCGGCCCTTCGGCGGCATGACCACCAGGTTCGGCGCCGGCCCTCCGGCGCAGCGGACCGCGGCGGCGGCCGACCGGACCGGCCACGCCATCCTGCACACGCTCTATCAGCAGTCGCTGCGCCATCGCGCATCCTTCTTCATCGAGTATTTCGCGATCGATCTGATCCTCGCCGAGGACGGGTCCTGCTGCGGGGTGATCGCCTGGAACCTCGAGGACGGTACGCTCCACCGTATCCAGGCAAGGATGACGGTCATCGCGACGGGAGGTTACGGGCGCGCCTATTTCTCCTGCACCGGCGCCCACAGCCAGACCGGCGACGGAAACGCCATGCTGCTGCGTGCCGGGCTCCCGCTCGAGGACATGGAGTTCATCCAGTTCCATCCGACCGGAATCTACGGCGCTGGCTGCCTGATCACCGAGGGCGTGCGGGGAGAGGGCGGCTATCTGACCAATTCCGAGGGCGAGCGGTTCATGGAGCGCTACGCGCCCAACGTTAAGGACCTCGCGTCGCGCGACGTGGTCAGCCGCTCGATGACCATCGAGATACGCGAGGGGCGCGGCGTCGGGCCGGATAAGGACCACATCCATCTGCATATCGAGCATCTCGACCCCGACATTATCGCCAGCCGCCTGCCCGGCATCGTCGAAACAGCGCGGATCTTCGCCGGAGTCGACGTCACACGAGAGCCCATCCCGGTGCTGCCGACGGTCCATTACAATATGGGGGGCATCCCCACCAACCATCTCGGCGAGGTCGTGGTCCCGGCGAACGGACATGCCGAGACCCCCATACGCGGGCTGATGGCGATCGGCGAGGCGGCCTGCGTCTCGGTCCACGGCGCCAACCGGCTGGGTTCCAACTCTCTCCTCGATCTGGTCGTCTTCGGGCGGGCCGCGGCCGAACGCTGTGTCGAGATCCTGGAGCCTGAAGCGCGGCCGGCGCCGCTGCCGCGCGGCGCCGGCGAGAACGCGCTCGCGCGGCTCGACAGGCATCGCTACGCGCGGGGGGGAACGCGCTGCGCGGCGCTGCGTCTCGAGATGCAGCGGGTCATGCAGGCTCACTGCGCCGTTTTCCGCGACCGGGAGGTCCTCTCCGAGGGCAAGGCCAAGCTCGCCGATCTGTGGCGCGGCCGGGCCGACCTCGCCGTCTCCGACCGTTCGATGATCTGGAATTCCGATCTGGTCGAAGCCCTCGAATTCGACAATCTGCTCGCCCAGTCGGTGGTGAGCGTGGAATCGGCGCTCAACCGGGAGGAAAGTCGCGGGGCGCATGCCCGCGAAGACTTCCCCAAGCGCGACGACGAGAACTGGATGAAGCACACGCTGGTCTGGCTCGACGAGGATGGACGCATGCGTTTCGATTATCGCCCGGTCCACACCAACACCATGACCAACGAGGCCCAGGCGATTCCCCCAGAAGAACGCGTGTACTGAACCGGGACCCGGACGATGTTTCAGCTCTCGCTGCCCAAAAACTCCCGCGTCAGGGTCGGCCGGTCGCATCCCGCGCCGGAAGGCGCCAAGCGCACGAAGACCCTGAAGATCTACCGCTACGACCCGGATTCGGGCGAGACGCCCCGCCTCGACTCTTTCGCCGTCGATCTCGACGATTGCGGGCCGATGGTCCTCGACGCGGTCATCAAGATCAAGAACGAGATCGATTCCACGCTGACCTTCCGGCGTTCCTGCCGCGAGGGGGTCTGCGGAAGCTGCGCGATGAATATCGACGGCACGAACACGCTGGCCTGCACCCGATATCTCGACGACATCGCAGGAGAGGTGAGGGTCTACCCGCTGCCCCATATGCGGGTGATCAAGGACCTGGTTCCGGACCTGACGCTGGCCTACGCGCAATACGAGTCGATCGAGCCCTGGCTCCAGGCCGATACACCGCCGCCGCCCGATGCGGAACGGCTCCAGGCACCGGAAGACCGGGCACGGCTCGACGGGCTGTGGGAATGCATCCTCTGCTTCTGCTGCACGACCGGTTGCCCGAGCTATTGGTGGAACGGCGACCGTTATCTCGGTCCGGCGACGCTGCTCCAGGCCAATCGCTGGATCGTCGATTCCCGCGACGAGCGGACCGGCGAGCGGCTCGACCGGCTGGAGGATCCGTTCAGGCTCTACCGCTGCCACACGATCATGAACTGCACGCAGGCCTGCCCCAAGGGCCTCAACCCGGCCGAGGCCATCGGCGAGATCAAGCGGCGCATGATCGCCCGACGCTGAACCCGCATCATGTCCGAGGGTCCGCTGGCGGTGTGGCGCGCCCGGGTGCGCGCGGGCGCCTTGACCCACGATCCCCGTCAGGCCCTTGCCGCGAAGAAGCTTCAGAGCCTTCATGACGCCATCTCCGGCTATCGTCCGGAGACCCGCGGGTCCGGATGGCGGGGCCTGCTGTCGGGCGGCCGACGGCGACCGGCAGCGCCGCAGGGGCTTTACCTGTTCGGTGGGGTCGGGCGCGGCAAGACGATGCTGATGGACATGTTCTTCGCCTCCGCCCCTCTGGCGGCCAAGCGGCGGACCCACTTCCACCCCTTCATGCTGGAGATCCAGGACCGGCTGCACGCGCTGCGCGGCGACCGGACCCGCGACCCGCTGAGACGAGTCGCCGAGGAGGTCGCGAGGCGCGCCTGGCTGCTCTGCTTCGACGAGTTCCAGGCGGACAGCATCGCCGACGCGATGATTCTCGGCCGGCTGTTCGAGGGCTCTTCGACTGCGGCGCCGTCGTCGTCGCGACCAGCAACCTGCCTCCGTCCGATCTCTACAAGAACGGGTTGCAGCGGGACCGTTTCCTCCCGTTCATCGCCCTGATTCAAGAACGGCTCGATCTGCTCGCACTCGACGGGCCGGTCGACTATCGGCGCAGGAAGATCGACCGCCTCGGGCTCTACTTCACCCCGCTCGGGCGCTACGGGGACCGGGAGCTGGAGCTCGCCTTCCGCGCGTTGACCGAGGGAGCCGAGCCGCGCTCCGCCCGCCTGCAGGTGCTCGGCCGCAGCCTCCGGATACCGCGCGCGGCGCGCGGCGTGGCCGCGTTCACCTTCCAGGAGCTTTGCGGGCGCCCGCTCGGGGCGCCCGACTATCTGGCCCTGGCGCGGACGTTCCACACGCTAGTCGTCGCCGACATACCGACGCTCGCCGCCCGACGGTCCGACGAGGCCCGACGCCTCGTCACCCTGATCGACGCCCTTTACGAGCATCGGGTGAAGCTGGTCGTCTCCGCCGCGGCGCCGCCGGAGAGGCTCTACCCGGAGGGCGAGGCCTCCTTCGCGTTTCGGCGGGCGGTGTCCCGCCTGCATGAAATGCAGAGTGCCGATTATCTCGCCGCCGAGCATGTCTCCGAGACGCCCGCGACTCGGGGCGGCCGGTGATCGCCCCGACATTCCGGGGGCAGCTTCTCAAGGGTCGCGGCTCAGCCCCTGCGCGTCCACCGCCGCCAGATAGGCCTGCCAGAGCCGCTCCTTGTTCTCGCCGAGATCGTAGAGATAGCGCCAGGAATAGATGCCGGTGTCGTGCAGATCGTCGAAGACGATGCGCACGGCATAGTTCCCCACGGGTTCGAGCGACATGATTCCGACATGGCGGCGTCCGACGACGAGCCGCCGCTCGCCCGGTCCATGGCCCTGAACCTCGGCGGACGGGCTCTCGACCCGCAGGAACTCCGCCGGAAAGGAAAAGCTGCTTCCGTCGTCGAAATCGACCTCGAGGCGCTTCTCCGCCGACTTCAGACGCAGCTCGACCGGCCAACGAACGGGGTCGCCGACGGTCATTCGTCCGGGTCCAGCCGCCTGGCCTCGTCGACCAGCATGATCGGAATCCCGTCGCGCACCGGAAAGGCGAGCCCGGCCTGGACGCTGATCAACTCCTGGCCGGCTTCGTCATAGTTCAGCGGGCCCTTGGTCAGCGGACAGACCAGAATCTCGAGGAGCCTCGGGTCGAGGGCGCGAGCGCGCGGCGCACCGTCGTCCGAAGGAAAGGCGGCATCTGTCATTCCGCTCCGCCCTACTGCTTCACGCGGCCTTCGTCGCCGCCGCGCTCCCGCAATGCCATCTCCAGAAGCGTGGTCATGATTTCCGCGCGCGTCTCCAGCGTCGGCGCCTCGAGCATCGCCTGTTTCTCGCTCGGCTGGAAGGGGCACATCATGGCCAGCGAGGTGACCAGCCGGGCGTCGTCCGAACCCTCGATCGCCTCCCACTTGGCTTCGATCCCGTGATGGGTGAGATAGGCGCGCAAGACGCGCAGCAGACGCGCGCGGTCGATCGCCGGCGCCGTCTGCGGGGCTTCGAGATCGCTCCGGAACGGCGCGAAATCGGCCCTGACACGGCGATAGCCGCCCAGCATCGGCATCTCCTCCGCGATCCGAAACCGCAGAAGCCCCTTAAGCGTGATCAGATAGCGGCCGTCCGCGGTCTCCGCGAAGGAAACGATACGGCCGGCGCAGCCGGTCCGGAAGACCGGCGGATGCGCGCTCGCGGCGCTCTCCTGCGGCTGGATCATGCCGATCAGCCTCTGCGGAGCGGCGAGGGCGGCCGCCGTCATGTCGAGATAGCGCGGCTCGAAGATGTTCAGCGGCAAAAGCCCCTCCGGCAGCAGCAGCGCACCGGCCAGCGGGAAGATCGGGATCTCCTCCGGAAGGTCCGGGAACGCCGGGTCGAAGGGGTCGGGCATCAGGAGAAGAGAACCGAGGAGAGTCTTCTGCGGCCCCCGACCGTCAGCGGGTCGGTCGGCCCGAGCGCCTCGAAGAACTGGACGAGCTGCTTGCGCGCGGCCTCGTCGTTCCAGGTTCGGTCGCGGCGAACGATTTCGATCAGCTCGTCGATCGCCGCCTCCCTGCGGCCGTTCGCGTAGAGCGCCATCGCGAGCGCGAAGCGCGCCTCGTGGTCGCCGGGATCGTCGGCGACCCTTCGTTCGAACTCGCCGCGGTCCCCGGCGTCCGCCGACTTGCGGGCGATATCCAGCGCCGAGACGGCAGCCGCCACCTCGCCCTTGCCGCGGTCGGCCTCCGGCAGGCTCGCGACGACGCGATCGGCCTCCTCGAGGGCGTCCTGGCCGATGAGCGCCCGGATCCGCCCGGCCTGCGCGGCCATGTTGTCCGGCTGATGCTCGGCCACCTGGGCGTAGATCGCGGCGGCCGCGGCGAAGTCGCCGGCCGCCAGACGATCGTCCGCCTGTGCGAGGGCCTCGTCGACCGGCGAGGAGGCCTGCGCGCCGGCGCTGTGCACCAGCTTGTCGACGAACGCCTTGACCTGACTCTCGGGCAGAGCGCCGGCGAAACCGTCCACCGGACGACCGCCGACGAAGGCGAACACGGCGGGGATCGACTGTACGCGAAGCTGCTGCGGGATTTCCGGATGTTTGTCGATGTCGAGCTTTACCAGCCTGACCGCACCGCGGGCGGCCTTCACCACCTTCTCGATGATCGGCCCGAGCTGCTTGCAGGGTCCGCACCACGGCGCCCAGAAATCGACGATCACGGGGACCTCCGAGGAGGCCTCGATGACGTCGGCCATGAAGCTCTCCGTGGTCGCGTCCTTGACGACATTCTGCGGAGCCCGTCCATTGCCGGAGAGTCCCAGAATCGGCTCCATGGCCTGACCTCATTTGTTCCATGGGGCCTTCGCCCCGCTGACAAGCGACAAAATGGGCGACCGCGTTGTCGGAAGCAAGGCCGCCGTCACCCTCGACGCGTCGCGGGGTCGAGGTCGATCACGCGCGGTTCGTAACCGGTCGCTTCGGCGAAGCGCAACAGGTCGGCCGGGGCGATCGCCATCGTCGCATCGTTCCTGAGCGGATGGAAGTTCACGAGCTCGCCGCGGAGCCCGGCGGCGTCGACGACGAACGCGACGCGGCCGCGAGGATCGTTGATCAGTGCGAACGGGGTCACCGAGCCGGGCTCGACACCGAGATGTTCGCGAAGCCGTTCGGGGCTCCCGAAGGAGAGCCGGGCGGCGCCGATCAGCCGCGCCAGGGCCTGGATGTCGAGCCTGCGGTCCTCGATCGCGGCCACCAGCCAGAGCGCACCCTTCCGGTCCTTGAAGAACAGGGTCTTGAAATGCGCGCCGGGCAATGCGCCGCGCATCCCTCGGCTCTCTTCGACCGAGAAGACGGGGGCGTGCCGATGGGCCCTGCTCTCGATCCCGAGCTCGGACAGAAGCGCGAACAGCGCCCGCTGGTCCGCCGTCGGACCTCTCGCCCCGGAGTCCGTCGCCTCGGCGGTCATCCCCATCGATCGACCGCTCCGACCCTCCCGTTCCCCGTCACCGCCGGCATCGCAAGCCACGGCCGGGTTCCCATAATGCGCGAAGTCTCCGGACGGTCGCAATCGGGCGGCTGCATTGCGACATCCGGCGGCCCGTACGGGGCGATATTCGCTGCGCGCGCGAAAGGATGCGCGTCCATGCCCAAGCGGCAGGGGGACGATCCCGAACGCGGGATCGTCCCGAGCGGCGAGCGCGATCCGGATTCCCGGATCGCGTCGCGAGAGAGGCACGCTATGTCGGCAGCGCTCGTCACGGGCGCAGGGCCGCCGCCGGCTTGTTCACGACAATCCCGAACCACAAGGCCCCCCCACCCCTGCCCTGCCCTGCCTCCCAAGAGAGAAGGGAGAGGGGACGGCCGGGATCGACAGGCCTGGAGAGATCGTATCGGCAACAGAGCCGCGTTTCCGGGGCCCGTCCCCGTTCGGGACGGACAGACACTGGACCCGGCGCCTCCCGGCCGCTATGCTTGCTGGTAGGGTCGCGGGTGTAGCTCAGGGGTAGAGCGCAACCTTGCCAAGGTTGAAGTCGTCGGTTCGAATCCGATCACCCGCTCCAACTCTCCGCATCGCGGGCCGCCCGGTCTCGCCGCGTCTGGATGAAGCGGCGTTGCGTCCCGTGCAGGGCGACGCCGGTCAAGACCCCGGTCATGACCGCGCCGGTGTCTATGCCGATCCTGTTGACCGCGACGACCGGCCGTTCCGCGATCGTATGGCCGTGCACGACGACCTTATCGAATCTCTCCATCGACCGCAGGAACGGCTCGCGTATCCATAGGAGATCGTCCGGGTCCTGGCGGTGTAGCGGCACGCCGGGGCGGATGCCGGCATGGACGAAGAAATAGTCCCCTTCCTCGTGGGTGAGCGGAAGACTCTCCAGGAACCCGATATGGGCACGCGGAAGCCGGTCACGCATCTGCCGGCGCAGCGGTTCCAGCCAGTCTCCGGCGCCGATACGCGGCATATCGATTCCGTAGGCCTGCAGCGTCGCCGCACCGCCGAAACCCAGCCAGTCATATCCGGCGGAACCACCTTCGAGGAAGCGGAGCATCGCGTCCTCGTGGTTTCCCTTGAGGCACACATACCGCAAGCCATCCTCGCCCTGCGCGAGGAGGCGGTCGATGACGCCGCGCGAGTCGGGTCCGCGGTCGACATAGTCGCCGAGGAAGACCACCGTCTTTCGCCGCGCCCTGCGGTTCGCCGCATCGGCCCGGATCCTGTCGAGCAGCCGGTCGAGCAGGTCCGGCCGGCCGTGAATGTCGCCGACGGCGTAGACGACATTGTCCTCTCCGACGCTCGGCCGAGGCCGGCGCGGGCCGCTGCGCGGGAGGACACGCATGGGCATAGGCGTCAACTCGTTTGGTATGCCCGGATGAAGCGATCGGCGGCATGCACGGGTCGGCCCCCGTCGCGCAGCCGCGACGGCGCCCGGTTCCGGTTCGGCTTGCGGCGTTCGAGGCATTCGACATAGACCGCGATATGGGGCGGTTCGGGCATGACCGGCCGATGCTCGCATGCCGGGCGCCGGCGATCCAGGCTGCGCTCGCCGCGCGGCGCGGCCGGTCAGCGGCGCATGGTCAGGCCATGGCCCTTGTTGACGAAGCGCAGATCATAGGCCGCGCGGTGGTCGAGCGCCTCGGGATAGACCCCGTCCGCGGCCATGACCTCGAAGAACGAATCGAGGCGTTCCCAGGTCATCGCGCCGATCCCGCGCGCGAGGGCGTCGCCCGAATCGACGATCCCATGCGCCTTCATCGCGGCGATGCCGTAGGCGATCAGCTCCTCCGTCATCTCGGGGTTGTCGGCGCGGATAAGCCGGTTGGCGGGGCGCGGGTCGCCGTAGAGATAGCTGTACCAACCCTCGATCGAAGCGTCGATGAACGCCTGGACCACATCCGGCTTCCCGTCCGACAGCCTCCGCGGCACGGCGATCAGGGTCGAGTAGCTCGGCCAGCCGGTATCGGCGATGGGGAAAATCCTGGGATCGACCCCTTCGTGCCGCAGCATGAACGGCTCCGAGGTGATGTAGCCCTGGACGATCGCGTCCTTGTCGGCCAGGAACGGCGCCATCTGGAAGGTATAAGGCCTGATCTGCGTGTCCGAAAAGCCGAATTTGAGCTTGAAATACCGCCACCAGGTCTCGCGGGTGTCCATCGAGATCAGAATCGGCGCTCCCTTCATGTCGGCAATGGAGGCGTGCGGGCTGCCGGGATGGGTCAGCAGCGCCTGCGGCTCCCTTTGGAAGAACGCGGCGACGGTGACCACGGGCACGCGGCGCAGATGCAGATTGACGCTCTGGGCGTTGTTGGACAGCATCGCCGCATCGAGCAGGCCGGCGGCGAGGAGATGGAGGATGTTGACCATCGGCCCGCCGGGGCGGATCTCGATGTCGAGTCCGTATCTCGCATAGCGGCCCTCGGCGAGGGCCTGATAGAAGCCGCCATGTTCGGCTTCGGCCTTCCAATTGGTGCCGAAGACAAGCCTCTCGCGCGCCTCCGAATCGAGCCGGGGCACGAGCAGCGAGGCGGTCAAGACTGCGCGGCACAGCGCCCGCCGCATTCCGGACGACGACATTCGCCTTTCTCCCGAACCACCGATGGAGAGACGCCCCGGCCGGCTAGCCGGCCGGGGCGCGGACGAGGCTACGCCGGATCTCGCTGCGGGCGAGCGTCTTGCCGTCTCGAAAGACCCGGCGCGGCGGCTGTTGGAGACGGAGGACATGCTGGACCGTCGGCGCCGCGAGCAGGTTGAAATCCGCCTTGCGGCCGACCTCCAGCCCGTAATCCTCCAGCCGCAGCGCCTTTGCCGCGTTGACGGTCACGAAATCGAACACCGCCCGGATCTCGTCCGGATAGGTCATGTGGCAGGCATGGCAGACATGCGCGGCGACCTCCTGCTGGTCGTTGCGCCCAAACGGGTAGTAGGGGTCGTTGACGTCGTCCTGGGACGAGAACACGTTCACGCCGACCCGCCAGAGATCCTTGGTACGCGTCACGCCGCGCCGCGGATTCGCCCGATCGTGGCGGCCCTGCGCCACCAGGCTGATCTGCGGGTTCGACGAGATCGAGATCCCGGCCTCCCTGACCAGGTTCATCACCTTGTGGGCGTGGATCTCGTCATAGGCGGCGAGCGCGCCGCAATGGCTCGCCGACACCCGCCCCTGATAGCCCTCGCGCATGGTCTTCACCGCCAGATATTCGAGCGAGCGGCTGTTGGGGTTGTCGGTATCGTCGACCAGCATATGGATGTCCTTGTCGTACTTGGCCGCGAGCGCGAAGCAGAGGTCGATATGGCTGCGGGCGTCTTCGTCCAGATATTCGTGCCACGGCAGCCCGCCGACGACGTCCGCGCCCATCCGCAGCCCTTCCTCCATGAGCTCGAACGTGCCGGGATCGCGCACGATGGCTTCCTGCGGGAAATCAACGGCCTCGATTCCGACAATCCCCGCCCATCTCTCGCGCAGCGCGAGAATGCCTTCGAGCGGGCGCAGCCCACCGACGGAATCGACATCGGCGAAGACCCTGAACACGGTGGTTCCGGCGAAAATCCCTTCCTCGATCGCCCGGCTGGCGCGGGCGACGATATCGTCGACGGTGTAGCCGCGCTTGTGCTCCCAGGTGATCTGCAAACACTCCTGGAAGCTGTTGGTCTCGTTGGGACGCATGATGTCGCCGAGATTGCACTTGTCGAGATGGACATGGCCGTTGACGTAGGTCGGCGCGACGAGGTCGCCGGAGGCGTCGATCTCCTCACCGGCCTCGCCGTCGATCCGCCGCGCGATCTCGGCGATCCTGTCTCCGCGAACGCCGATGTCCCACCGCCCGTCCTCGTCGAGCCGTCTCGCATTGCGCAGGATCAGGTCCAACATGATCTCCGGGGTCCTTCGCTTCGGGCGGCGCGGGCGGCCCGCACTCTCGATCATCGCCCGCCGCCTGGCAAGGAGCCGGACGGGCGGGCCGCGCGGCGCACGGCCTTCCTTTCCCGCAGGAGGACGCGAAGATCGGCCGCGTGGACTGGAAAGGCTGGACGATCCCGGCATCGGCGGCCCCCGGCGCGATCGGCGCCGCGCCGTGCGCTATTCCGCCGCCTCGGATCCGGCGTCGATCAGGCTCGCGACGTAATGGCGGTTGCGCCGCAGATTGCCGAAGAATTCGTCCTCGAAATGCGCGACGACCGATCCCGTCACCAGCTCGTCGGACAGCAGCGCGTCCGACCAGGCATGGACCAGCGGAAAGCCGTCCAGGAGACCGGTCTTCAGGAACCGCTCGATGAGCTCGAAGCGTTGGAAGAACGGTGCATAAGCGGCATCGACGAGGCAGAGCCGACCCCCGTTGAAATAGGGTCCGCCGTCACGTTCCCTCTCGATCGCCTCCTCGAGGCGCGCGACCCGCGCCGGCGCCCTGGCGAGGCCCTCGGCCGCCGCCTCCGCGGTCTTGGTGTAGTAGATGCCGGTCAGGGCGCGCGCGAAATCCGGCACGAAATCGGTCCACGCACGGTTGCGCGCCCGTTTGATCGGATCCTCCGGATGGAGACGCGGCGGGACCGTTTCGTCGAGGAATTCGGCGATCGCATTCGATTCGAACAGCGGCAGGTCGTCGACCAGCAGGACCGGCACCTTGCCGTGCGGAGAGATTTCGAGAAACCAGTCCGGCTTCTCGCGCAGGTCGATATAGGTCACCTCGAAATCGATATCCTTGGCGCGCAAGAGGATCACGGCGCGCTGGACCCAGGGTCAGGTGAAAGAGCTGATCAGATGGTATTTTCGGGTCATCGGTTCCTCGATGGTCGGCCCTCCCGGCAGAGTCGAGGATAGGACCGACCACCCGGCCGGTCAAAGCGGCAGTCCCTGCTTTTCCTCATCCCCGCCGCCCTCCCGAAATACGCGGTCATCGAGGAGGGATTCGAACCTGCAATCGAACGGCATAAAATGCAAAAGAAAGAGGATTCCGATTGTAAAATCATGCACTTATTCACGATCGACACACGCCGCCACGATATTGCGCACCCATTCCGCCGGATCGACCGGGCGAGCGATCGGGCGGACCGAAAGGCGATATCCGGCATCGGGCAGGGCCGCGCGCCGCCCCGGCTTGCAGCGTCAAGCGACGCGGCGGATCTCCCGTTCCTCCTCTTCGTAGAAGAACCGGCGCTCGCCGAATGCCGGCTTCAGGGCGGCGAGCCAAGCGGCGTCGGGATCGTAGGCGGCGAAGAAGGGCCGACCGACCCAGTCGGGATTCCGCGCCTGGAGGAAGTTGAGCTGAATGACGCGTTCGCCGCAAATGTTTGCCACGCCGCAGACCTGCACCTTCCCCGGCGCGGCCGACATGACGGGGCCGCGGGCGGTACGGGCGAGACCGGAGACCTGCGCATAGGCGTCGCGAAATATCTCCGCCGCCTCGACCAGCGGGACCTCGAAATAGGTCTTGGGGCCGGTGTCGCGCTCGACGAACATGTAGTAGGGGAAGATTCCGCATGCGACCTCCTCCCGCCAGAGCTGCGCCCAGATTTCGGCCGAATCGTTGATGCGGCGCAGCAGCGGCGCCTGGGCGCGGATCTGCGCCCCGGTGGCTTGGACCCGGCGAATGGCATCGCGCACCGCCGGCGCGGCGAGTTCCTGCCAGTGGTTGAAATGACTCATCAGCGCCAGATGCTTGCCGCTCGCCACGATGCGTTCGAACACACGCAGCAGCTCGTCGGAGTCCTTGTCGGTGAGAAAGCGGTATGGCCAGAAGCCGAGGACCTTGCTGCCGATGCGGATCGTCCGCAGATGGTCGAGCTCGGGGGCCAGCAGCGGCTCGATATAGTCGCCGAGCGCGCGGGCGTGCATCACCAGCGGGTCGCCCCCGGTCAGCAGGATGTCGGTCGCCTGCTTCTGGCCGCGCAGATAGCTCACGAAGGCCTTCGAGCCGCCCGTCGAGAATTTCAGATCCTGCATTCCGACGAATTGCGGCCAGCGGAAACAGAAGGTGCAATAGGAGAAGCAGGTCTGCCCCTTGGGCGGAAAAAGGAGGACCGTTTCGGCGTATTTATGCTGGACGCCGGGGACCGGATCGTCGCCGATAACCGGTATGTTATGCGTGAGCTGCCCCGAGGGGTGTGGATTCATCTCAATGCGGATTTTCTCGATGATCCTTTCGAGTCGGGGTCCCTTTTCATTGCGGCGGAGCGCATCCGCGACCGCCGAGAACTGAGCATTCGAAAGCATCTCCCGGTCATAGAACGTCAAGCGGAACATCGGGTCGTCCGGGACCGCGTTCCAATCGATCAATTCGTCGACGACATAGTTGTTTGCCCGAAATGGAAGAACGTGCGCGACGACTTTCATCGCGAGTCGATCTTCATTCGATAGTTTGTCGATCTGGGGAATCGTATCGAGATTCCCGAGATTATAGAACTTCATCCGCATATCGGGCTCTCCCTGCCGGCCGTCAATCCGCCCCAGGTGAAACAATTCTTGGTTTTCGCTTTGCAAGACCGATGGTAGACTGCCGGATCGCCGGGGTCAAACCGGACCCCGCCGGACCGGTGCTCGGCGCCGTCGTTCCGTCGAGAGAGCGTGGCGCGGAGGGTTTGAAACATGGCGGACGGCAGCGTTGCGGTGATCACCGGCGGCGGCCGGGGAATGGGAGAAGCCTGCGCTCGCGCGCTGGCGGCAAGGGGTTACGCGCTCGTTCTGATGTCGCCGGGCGGCTCGGCGGAGGCGCTCGCGGACGCCCTCGGCGGCGTCGCGGTCAACGGCTCGGTCACCGAGGCGGGGGACCTCGCCCGGCTGGCGGACGCGGCGATGGCGGCCCACGGGCGGATCGACGCGGTCGTCAACAACAGCGGGTTTGCGCCGAAGGGGCCCCTGCTCGACATCCCCGACGCGGATTGGGTCGCGGGGATGGACATGGTGCTCCTAAACGTGATCCGGATGGCGCGGCTCGTCACCCCGATCATGCAGGCTCAGGGCGGCGGATCCTTCGTCAACATCACCACCTATGCCGCCGTCGAGCCGAGCCCGGCATACCCGGTCTCAGCGACCTTCAGGGCGGCGGTCTCCGCCTACGCCAAGCTCTACGCCGATGCTCACGCGTCTGACGGGATCCGCATGAACAACATCCTCCCCGGCTTCATCGATACCCATGGGAGCGATGAGGCGGTCGCCCGGACGATCCCGGCGGGCCGCTTCGGCCTGCCGGAGGAGATCGGCGAGACCGCCGCATTTCTTCTGTCGGACGCGGCCGGCTACATCACCGGGCAGAACATCCGTGTGGATGGCGGCCTGACCAGGTCTCTGTGAGACGGCGGGCCGGAGAAGGAGGGGGAGCGATGAACGACGACGAGGCGATGCGGCGCGCCTTCGTCGCGGCCAGGCGGGCGGGCGCCAACGGGAACCCGCCTTTCGGATCGGTCCTGGTCGATTCGGCCGGCGCCGTGGTGCTCGAGGCCGAGAATGATGTGGCGACCGGCAGCGACTGCACCGGCCATGCGGAGACCAACCTGGTTCGGCTCGCCTGCCGCGAATACGGTCTCGGCGGTCTCGACGGCTACACGCTAGTGACGAGCTGCGAGCCCTGCGCGATGTGCGCCGCTGCGGTCTACTGGTCGGGGATCGGCCGGCTGGTCTACGGCCTGTCCCACGGGCGCCTGGCGAATGTGCGGCGGGGCGGGCCGCCGGCGCTCGTCCTCCCCTGCCGCGAGGTCCTCGCACGCGGCGAACGCCGGGTGGCGGTGACGGGGCCGCTGCTCGAAGAC
Organism: Alphaproteobacteria bacterium; assembly: GCA_963422565.1. Lineage (GTDB taxonomy): Bacteria > Pseudomonadota > Alphaproteobacteria > MPNO01 > MPNO01. The sequence goes on from OY730228.1 coordinate 1,228,502, forward strand.
GAGGCAGCGGCGCTGTTCGCCGGCTAGACGCCGCTCTCCGGCGCGCTTCGGCCTTCCAAGAGATAGCCGAACTTGCGTTTCGCACGGCGCGCGACCTCCTGCGTGGGCGCGTTGACCATCGGGAAGACATCCTTCCAGTGGAACGGCCGGCAGGCGTCGATCACGGCCCGGCTGTTGGTCATGTTGCCGGCTTCCTTCTCCCAGGGGGGGATCCGGGGATCGAGCGGCGTCGACCAGGCACCCTTGATGATGTCGATCGAGGTCGCCGGATCCGAGCGCGTGATCATCGCCCAGGTCAGCTCTTCCAGGTTCGAGACATCGATGTCCTCATCGGTGACGATCACGTATTTGCCGGCATAGGCGCCGACATGGCACATCGCCGCGCAATGCCCGGCCTGCTTCGCGTGGCCCGGGTAGCGCTGCTTGATCGCAACGGCAAGCAGCATCCGCGAGTTGCCGACCTCGTGCGCCCAGGCGGAGACGACATCGGGAACGCCCGCCTTCTCGATCGCGTCGCGCAGCATCGCCGAGCGGGTGACCGCCCGGTAGCGGCACATCTCGTCGGGCGGCCGCTGCGGCGGGCAGCCGAGGATGATCGGGTCGTTCCGGTGATAGACGGCCGAGACATGCATGACCGGCTCGTCGCGCATGTCCGAACCGTAATAGCCGGTCCATTCCCCGAACGGCCCTTCGGGCCGGCGCTCCATCGGGTCGACGAACCCCTCCAGCACGATCTCGGCGTCGGCGGGGAAAGGGATTCCGGTATGGCGCCCCTCGACGACATCGAGCGGCGCGCCCCGCATGGCGCCGACGACATCGTATTCGCAGACCCCCGGCGGCATCTCGGTGCAGGCCGCGAGGAAGGTCATGGGATCGCCGCCGATGACGATCACGGTCGGCATCCTCTCGCCGCGCGCGAGATATTTGTCGCGGTGCACCCGGCCGTGCTTGCCGGGCGAGATGTAGTAGCCGACGGTCTTCGCGTCCTGGACCATCACCCGATAGGTACCGAGATTCATCCAACCACTGTCGGGGTCGACAGTGACGTCGTAGCTGCCGGTGCCGATATAGCGGCCGCCGTCGTCCGGATGCCAGAGAGGCGCCGGGAAGCGGGTCAGGTCCAGCGCATCGCCTTCGAGCAGGTTCTCGGTGACCGGACCGTCGTCGACGACGCGATAAGGGATCGGTGCGATGTCCTTGAGTTGCTGCGCGTAATAGGCCTCCGAGAGCTCGGTCTTGCCGAGATCGGTCGGGAAGCCCAGCGTCATGTTCTTGCGCCTGCCGCCGAAGAAGTTGACCAGGACGCGGTATCCCGGCGGGAAGCCCTTGATGTCGTCGAAGACGATACAGTCGGCCTCGTCGGAATGCATGACGAGTTCGGCCGCCATGCCGATCTCCTCGTCGCTGTCCAGACCCTTGACGACCGTGACCTCTCCAAGCCGTTCGGCCTCGGCGAGCCATTCCCGCAGATCGCCGTAGGGCAGCACGGCCGCGACATTGCTGCCCGGCCCCGCCGTCGCGACGTCGATTTCGGCGATCGCCGTCCGTCCCGTCTCCGCCATCGTTTCCTCCTCGTTCCGCAGCGCGCTCAGAGATCGAGCGAGACGTCGAGACCGATATCGGCGGCCGGCGCCGATTGGGTCATCCGCCCGACGGAGATGAAATCGACCCCGCTCTCCGCCTTCTCGCGGATGGTTTCCAGCGTGATGCCGCCCGAGGCCTCGAGCTGCGCGCGCCCGGCCACCAGCGCGGCGGCCTCGCGCATCGACGCCGCGTCCATGTTGTCGAGCATGATCACGTCGGCGGCGGCATCCGCGGCTTCCGCCACCTGGTCCAGCCGGTCGCACTCCACCTCGATCTTGGTCAGCGCCGGGGTCAGCGCCCTGGCACGGGCGACGGCGGCGGCGATCGACCCGCAGACGGCGATATGGTTGTCCTTGAGCATCAATCCGTCGTCGAGCCGGATGCGGTGGTTGCGCGCCCCCCCGACGCAGGCGGCATATTTCGAGAGCGCGCGAAGCCCCGGTATCGTCTTCCGCGTGTCGATCAGCGTCGCCCCGGTTCCTTCGACCATCCGTGCGTAGGCGGCGGTCAGGGTCGCGATCCCGGTCAGGAACTGCAACAGGTTGAGGGCGGTGCGCTCGGCCGTCAGCAGACCGCGCGCCGGCCCGGCGATGCGGGCGAGCGCCGCGCCCGGCCCGGCGCGGGATCCGTCGGGAAGGAGTATCTCCGTCTCGCATTCGGGAACATGCTGCGCGAAGACCTCCATCGCCATTCCGATTCCGCAGACGGTGATCTCCTGGCGGGTATTGACTGCAAAGCGCGCGCGCGCTCCCGGCGGGATGAGGAACTCGGTCGTGATGTCGCCGCGCCCGATATCCTCGGCAAGCCAGGCCGCGATAAGCCCCCGGCGTTCGGCGGCCGGCGGCAGCAGGCTCCGCAGATCGAGGTCTCGGGGTCGGGCGGGCATCGTCGGGTCGAACGGTTCCGGCAAAGGATCGCGAGGGCGCGCGGAGTCTATGCCATTCGTGCGGCCCGCGGAAAGTGGGGTTCGAAACCCACGCGCCGAAGGGCGTTCCCATCGCGCTTCCCGACCTCTCGAACCTTCGGGCGACGAAAGCCGACCTGCATCCGGCAGTCGGCCCGAGCGGCGCTTGAGCGACAGCGCCCGCCGCGCACTTGCGGAGACACTCCCGAACCGCTGCGCGACTATAGTCGACATCGCCGCGCGGGGGTTCGTGAGCGGTCGCGGGCTTCGGCGAGGTATCGGGGATGACGATGCGTCGGATGTCGGCCCGGACCCGCTGTCTCGCGCAACGAATGGCCGTACCCGACATGACGCGGCGGCACCCGCGGCAAGGTCTCCACCGAAACCTCCCCGTCTCGCGCGCCGCCTCCCGCCGTCCGTTCGGCGGAAACGACATCGGCACGTCCCTATCCTCGTCCATCCCCCGGAATCTCGTCGCCACGACCGGACCCGACATCCGGAACCCGAAACCATGTCGACGCTCATGCGCCCTGCCTCCTCCGGTGAGAGGATGGGTCCGCGCGCTTATTCGAGGATGATCAGCACTTCGCCGTACTCCACCGGTGTCGTATCGGCGACGAGCACGCGCATGACCCTGCCCGCGCGTGGCGCGCGGATCGGATTGAAGGTCTTCATCGCCTCGATCAGAAGCAGGGTCTGGCCCTCCGTCACCACGTCCCCGGGGCGCACGAAGGGCGCCGCGCCAGGTTCGGGCGACACATAGACGGTGCCGACCATCGGCGCGGTCACCGCGTCTTCCGGGGCATGATCGTCCGACGCCTCGACCTCGACCGCCGCTGCGAGCGCCGGGGACGCTGCCGCCGGCGCGCCCGCGCCGGCGCGGGCGATCCGGATGCGGAGATCGCCCTCGGAATATTCGATCTCGCCGAGCCCGGTCTCCTGAAGGAGGGCAGCCAGACGGCGGATCAGCGCCTCGTCGACCCCCACCGATCAGGTCCCACCGTCTGCAGCGCTGCACGCCAGGCGCGTCGCCGCCTCGATCGCGAGTTCATAGCCGAGGCTCCCGAAGCCGCAGATCAGCCCCGCGGCGACCGGGGAGACATGGCTATGCCGGCGAAACGGCTCGCGCGCCGCCAGATTCGAGAGATGCAGCTCGATCGCCGGAATCCCGCACGCCTTCAGCGCGTCCCTCAACGCGATCGACGTATGGGTATAGGCCGCGGGGTTGATGACGATCGCGTCATGGGCGCCGTCCGCGCCCTGGATCCAGTCGACGAGAACGCCTTCGTGATTCGTCTGGCGGAAATCGAGCGTCGCGCCAAGCGCATCGGCTTTCGCCCTGCACGCGGCCTCGATCTCCGCAAGCGTCCGGCGGCCGTAGATGTCGGGTTCCCGGGTCCCGAGCAGGTTGAGATTGGGGCCGTTCAGAACGAGGATCCGTGCCGTCACGCCGATCCGCCTTTCCCGCCTCCGGATGGCTCCGCGTTATAGGACCGGGCGGTCGCCGCCGCAATCCGGCGTCCTGGCGGGCGCTTTACAGCCCGCCGCAGCGGCATTATCACCAGCCGCCCCGCAGACCGGCGGTTGCGAGGCTCCGAGAGCGGCGGTGAGCAGCAAGATCGCGAAATTCCTGGCCGAGAAGCGGCCGCCGACGCCATGCCTGGTGGTAGATCTCGACATCGTCGAGGCGAACTACCGGTCGTTGCGCCGAGCGCTTCCGGATGCGGAGATCTACTATGCGGTGAAGGCCAATCCGGCCTCTCCGGTGCTCGGTCTGCTCGACCGGCTGGGCTCCCGTTTCGACACCGCGAGCATCCACGAGATCGAGCGTTGCCGCGCGCTCGGCATCGACCCAGGCCGTATGGCATTCGGCAGCACCATCAAGAAGGAGCGCGATATCGGGGCCGCCTTCGCCATGGGAGTCGACATCTACGCCTTCGACTGCGAGGCGGAGTTGGCCAAGATCGGGCGGGCGGCGCCGGGCGCACGGGTGCTGTGCCGCATTCTGACCGACGGGGCGGGCGCGGATTGGCCGTTGTCGCTGAAGTTCGGCTGCCCGGTCGGCATGGCGATCGACCTGCTGCGGCGCGCGCCGTCGCTCGGGCTCGCACCCCATGGGGTGTCCTTTCATGTCGGCTCGCAGCAGCGCGACGTCACGCGATGGGATCTCGCGCTCGGACGGGTCGAGGCGATCTTCGCCGAGCTGGCGCGGTCGGGAATCGAACTCGAAACGGTCAATCTTGGCGGCGGGTTTCCCGCGCGCTACCGCCAGAGCACGGCGCCGGTCGACGCCTACGGCGAAGCGATCATGGCCTTCATGCGCCGGCATTTTCGCAACGGCCTGCCGCGAATCATGGTGGAGCCGGGCCGCGGCATCTCGGGCGACGCCGGAATACTGCAGTCCGAAGTCGTGCTGATCTCGCGCAAGGGTGAGGCCGACCACAGACGCTGGATATATCTCGACATCGGCCGGTTCGGCGGTCTTCCCGAGGTGCTGGACGAGGCGATCCGGTATCGCTTGCGGACGCCGCGGGACGGTGGTCCGACCGGCCCCGTGGTGATCGCGGGTCCGACCTGCGACGAGGTAGATGTGCTCTACGACCGGGCGGGTTACGAACTGCCGCTCGACCTCCGGATCGGCGACCGGGTCGAGATCCTGAGCGCGGGCGCCTACACGACGACCTATGCGTCGGTGGGGTTCAACGGCTTTCCGCCCCTCGAGGAACACTATATCTGAGGGGCGCCGGGGCTAGTTCGCCGCCGCCCGCGCTTCCGCGACCAGTCGCTTCATCGTCTCGAGGTCGCGCCCGCCGCGCAGCAAGCGGTCGCCGACGAGGAAGCTCGGCGTTCCGTCGAGCCGCAGCGCTTTGGCGATCTCGGCCGTTCGGGCAATGACTCGCGAAATCTCCGGGGCTTCCATGTCGCGCCGAAGCCTCTCGACATCGAGGCCGATCCGCGCGGCCTTCTGCAGCACCACGGCCTCGGAGAGCCGGCCCCCGCCCATCAGCGCGTCGTGGAACGCGGCATATTTGCCCTGGGCGCGGGCCGCCAGCGCCGCCCTGGCGGCATAGACCGATTCGGGGCCGAGGATCGGCCATTCCTTGTAGACGAACCGAACCCCGCGATCGTCCTCGAGAAGGCGGGTAACGATCGGGTGCACCCGGCGGCAGACGCCGCAGCGATAGTCGAAGAACTCGACAACCGTCACGTCGCCCTTCGGGTTTCCGCCGACCGGGATGTCCCGGCTGTCGAACAGCTCCCTGCGGTTGCGCCGGATCTCCGCCTGAACGGCGCGGCGCTCCTCGGCCTCGCGACGGGCCTCGAGCGCGGTCAGCGCTCTCTCGACGACCTCCGGGTTGCGGACGAGATAGTCCTCGATCACGGCCTCGATCGCGCGGCGCTGCTCAGGGGTCGGCTCCGCCGCGGCGAGGTGCGCAGAAGGCAGGACCACGAAAGCGAGCATGGGCAGGAGGAAACTGACACGGGGCATGGCGGGCTTCTCCGTAGTACCGAAACGATCCGAGGCTGCGGCCCTGTCGGAGGCTGCGTCTAGCGATCCTTATCGTCCGACTTCCCGTGCATGGCGATCAGGTCCTCGGCCCTGAGCCAGCCGGGCGAGTCGCGTTTCAGAAGGTGCTGCGCCCGCTTCGCCATCCGCACCGCGTTCTCGGGAGCCCCGGTCCTGAGGGCGTATTCGGCCGATGCCAAGGCCGCTTCGCCTTCCTCGCCGAGCCTTCCATGCGCTGCAGCGGCCAGCCGCCAGGCGAGGCTTATGCCGTGTTCGTCCCGCCGGGCGATCCGCAGATGCTTCAGCGCGGTCGGCAACAGACCGTCGTTATTCGATTCGATCTGCGCATGGGCGAGCCCGACACGGAGCAGCGGCGCCTCAGGCCGCAGCGAGACCGCCTTCTCGTAATGGGGAAGCGCCGCCTCGATCCGTCCGCTCTCGAACAGGATCTGTCCCATCAGCTCGCGAAAATAGGCATCGTCGGGATGCGCGGCGATCAGAGCTGCCGCCGCGTCGACCGCATCCTGGATCTCCGTCTTTCGATAGAGCGCGATGGCGCGGGCGTAGCGGGCGGCGAGCCGCGCGTCGGAGGCCGGGTACTTGCGCAGGACCCGATCCGGCGGCGCCGTGAACCCGTCGAGCTTGGCGACCAGCCGTTCATGGAGGCCGGCGAGCGCAGGGGAGATCGGCGCGTCGGAAAAATCCGAGCGCCGAATATGGTCGCGGAGGAAGTCGACCCGTTCGAAGGTCGGCGGATGGGTGGTCTGGTAGGTGATCGCCCGCGCATCCTCTCGGCTGAGCAGCAGCGCACGCCGCCTGTCGAGATGTTCGAGGATTTCGAGCAGCCCCCGCGAGGAGATCCCGGCCCTGTCAAGATAGGACACCGCCGCTCGGTCGGCCGCCTGCTCCTGCGCGCGGCTGAAGGCCAGGAGCCGGCGGTCGACCAGACTCGCCCCGGTGACCGCCCCCGCGATCGCCACGTCGGACCGTCCCGACAAGACGCCGAGTGCGACCGCCGCGATCGTCGTCAGCATCGCCGGGGTCCGAGCCTTGTACAGCATGGCATCCAGTTGCGACAGGTGGCCACCGGAGATATGGCCGAGCTCGTGCGCGATCACCCCGATGAGCTGGCCGGGATGCCGGGTCGTCCGCAGCAGTTCCGTCGTCAGGAAAAGATGCCGCCCGCTCGACACGAACGCGTTGGGCACATCGGAGCGGATCAGATGGACGCGAACGGAGCCCGCCGGCAGCCCCGCCGCCCGCAGGACTGGCTTCGCATACAGGTGGATGGTATCCTCGACCTCGGCGTCGTAGATCTGGACGGTGCGGCTTGCCCCGCTCGCCGCTCCGAGCGGCGCCAGCATCAGGATCGCCGTCCCGAGCGACATCGCCTGACGCGCAAAGCGGACAATTGCCATGAAATTCCCTCGTTCGGTCGAGCCTAGGGCGCGGTCCGGCGACGGTCAAACGACGATCGCGTCGCCGTGCGCCGATCTCCGCGCGACGGGCACGTAAGACCGAGTCATGGTCCTCAAGCGCGCCCGGCGGGGGATTGTCCCGCCCTTCGTCGTCATGGACATCATGAACGCGGCCATCGCCCGGGAACAGGCGGGCGATGACATCCTGCATCTCGAGATCGGCCAGCCCGCGACGCCGGCGCCGTCGGGAGTACGCGCGGTGGCGGCGCGCGCGCTGGAGGCGGACGCGCTGGGCTACACCGCCGCCACCGGGATCCCGCATCTCAGGGAGCGGATCGCGGCGCATTACGCGGATCGTTACGGCGTCGCCGTCGATCCCCGGCAGGTCGTGGTGACGACCGGGTCTTCGGGGGGCTTCGTTCTCGCCTTCCTCGCCGCCTTCGACGCCGGAGACCGCGTCGCTCTCGCCGAGCCCGGCTACCCCGCCTACAGGAACATGATGATGGCGCTCGGGATCGAGCCGGTCCCGCTGCCGCTCGACCATGAGGACGGGTATCGGCTGACCTCGGCGCATCTCGACGCGGTGTCGGGCCCGCTCGACGGGTTGATCGTCGCCAGCCCGGCGAACCCCACCGGTACGATGCTCGACCGCCGGGCTCTCGGGGAGCTGGTCACCTATTGCCGGGACCGCGGCCTCCGCCTGATCTCGGACGAGATCTATCACGGGATCGCCTATTCCGGGCCGGCGGATACGGTGCTGGACCTCACCGACGAGGCGGTGATCGTCAACGGCTTCTCGAAATATTTCTCGATGACGGGCTGGCGGATCGGCTGGCTGGTGGCGCCGGAAGATCTCCTGAGGCCGATCGAGTGCCTTGCCCAGAATCTCTTCATATCGGCCCCTACCCTGTCCCAGCACGCGGCGTCCGCCGTCTTCGATTCCGCGGCGGAACTCGATGACAATGTCGCGCGCTATGCCCGCAACCGGGCGGTGCTGCTCTCCGGCCTGCACGAGGCGGGGTTCGACCGGCTCGCGCCCGCGGACGGCGCGTTCTACATCTATGCCGACATAGGCGGGCTCGGTCTCGACAGCGACCGGCTCTGCGACCGGCTGCTCACCGAAGCCGGGATCGCGCTCGCGCCCGGTCGCGACTTCGATCCGCGCAGAGGCCGCGACTTCGTTCGGCTGTCCTTCGCCGGGTCGACCGAAGATATGCGGGAGGCAATCGCGCGACTGGCGCGCTGGCTGGGGCGCGATCGGTAGCCCCCGCGCGCCGAGCCGCTAATCGGCCGGACGCCGCCACCAGCCCCGGCGCTTGGGGGCCTCGCTTCCCTCCGGCGCCGGCTCGGCGTCGTAAAGCGCGCCCTCGGCGGTCCGCGACTCGACCGGTACGGGTGCCTCGGCGGACACGACGCTCGGAGCGGCGTCCCCCGCATCGTCGGCGGGCGCCGGCGTTTCAGGAGAGACGTCGGCCGCGGCGCCGGCCTCTGCAGGCTCGGCAGCCGCATGGACGGTCTCGGGAGCGTCGTCCTCCGGCCGCTGCGCCGGGGCCTCGCTGCCGCTATGCGAAGCCCGCCCGCGGCCTCCCCGCCGGCCGCGCCGCCGGCGTTTCGGCGCGTCCTCCTTCGCATCCTTGGCATCCTTGGCATCGCCGCCGTCGCCCCCCTCAGCGGCCTCCGGGACCGATTCGGCGGCGGCAGCGTCCCGCGCCGGCTTGCGCCGGGTTCGCCGCCGTCTGGGCCGCTTGCGCTCTCCGTCATCCGGGGTGGGCACGGGCTCCGGGGGGTCGTCGCCGTCCGCGCCGTTCGGCGTCTCCTTCGCCCGTTCTATGCGCATGTCGGGCGGGACGACCGTATCGTCGCCGACCACGGCGACCCGGAAGCCGTAGCGCGTCTCCATGTCGTTGAGCGTCGCGCGCTTGTTGTTCAGAACATACAGCGCTACCTCGGTCGGAACGGCGATCGAGACCTCGCTCGAGCGGCGACGCATGCCTTCTTCCTCGAGGGTCCTGAGCAGTCTGAGGGCGAGCGACTCGGTCGACCTAATGACTCCGGCGCCCCGGCAGTGCCGGCAGACATCCGAACTCGACTCCTCGAGGCTCGACCGTAGCCGCTGTCGGGACAGCTCGAGCAGGCCGAACTCGCTGATTCGGCCGATCTGGATCCGCGCCCGGTCCGGCTTCATCGCCTCCTTGAGCCGCCGCTCGACCTGGCGCAGATGGCGCGCTTCCTCCATGTCGATGAAGTCGATCACCACCAGCCCGGCGAGGTCGCGCAGGCGAAGCTGGCGCGCGACCTCCTCGGCCGCCTCCAGATTCGTCTTGAGCGCGGTGTCGCGAATGTTGCGCTCGCGCGTGGACTTGCCCGAGTTGACGTCGATCGCGACCAAAGCCTCGGTCGAATGGATGACGATCGAGCCGCCCAACTTCAGTGGAACGTCCGGGCGGTGCATGGCGTCGAGCTGATCCTCCACCTGGTAACGGTAGAAGAGGGGGATGGCATCGTCGCGGTAGGGCTGCACCCGTTTGGCGTGACTCGGCATCATCAGGCGCATGAATTTCTTCGCCTGCTGATAGGTCTCGGCGCCCTCGACGAGCACCTCCTCCACCTCCTTGGTGTAGAGGTCGCGGATCGCCCGTTTCACCAGGCTCGCGTCCTCGTGGATCATGGTTGGCGCGATCGCCTCCATGACGCGGTCCCGGATTCCGTCCCAGACGCGCAGGAGATACGCGCAGTCGCGTCCGATCTCGGCCTTGCTTCGGTCCATCCCGGCGGTGCGTATGATCACGCCCATGCCGTCCTGAATATCGAGGCCGTCGAGTATCGACTTCAACTTGCGGCGGGTGGTGGTGCCGGTGATCCGCCGGGATATCCCCCCGCCGCGGGCGGTGTTGGGCATCAGGACGCAGTACCGCCCGGCGAGCGAAATATATGTCGTCAGCGCCGCCCCCTTGTTGCTTCGCTCATCCTTGACGATCTGCACCAGGATGATTTGGCGGCGCTTCACGACTTCCTGGATCTTGTAGCGCCGGGGCCGTTGCCGGACGGAGCGGGGCGCCGCGCCGTCCGAGGATTTGCGGCTGCGGGGCCGGCTCTCCGAATCGTCCCCCGAATCGTCCGCCTCGTCCTCGGGTTCGGACGGGCCGCCCGCGCCCGTCTCGGCGTCTTCGGCGCGGGGTTCGACCGCCGCGTCGGCCGGCGAGCCGGCGGCCTCCTGGGCGGTCTCCCCTTCGTCGACGCCGGTCTCGGCGCCTTCGCCCCCTTCGTCCGCCTCGGCGGCGGGTTTGTCCGCGGTCTCTTCGTCCTCGTTCCGGTCTTGCTCGTCGACCGCACCATCGAACTCGTCGAGCAGCTCCTGGGCGGAATCGCCCGCCCGCGCGAGCGTGGCCGCGATCAGCGCCTCGCGGTCCTCGACCGGGATCTGGAAATAGTCGGGATGGATGTCGTTGAAGGCGAGGAAGCCGTGGCGGTCGCCGCCGAAATCGACGAAGGCCGCCTGCAGGGACGGTTCGACCCTGGTTACCTTGGCGAGATAGATGTTTCCCTTGAATTGCTTCTTGGTCGACGTCTCGACGTCATACTCGTCGAGCCGGTTTGAACTGGTGATGACAACACGCGCCTCTTCCGGGTGGGTGCCATCGATCAACATGCGTCTGGTCATGAATGATGTCTCCGAGGCCGCGGCGTCCTCTCCTCGCGGATCGTTCGGGCGCGGGCGGCCGTGACAGAACCGGCAGACACCGCATATCTGCGCTCGGCATCCGCGGCCGAGCGCGCCGCTCGGCGGTGGTCCGGTCGTTGCCCCCGAGGAGGCTCGATACAGGCGCTGCCATCATTTTCTCCTGAGTCCCCGAGGCGGCCCGCGTCCTGGTCAAGCAGGGCGCCGACACCGTCGCGTCGGCCGCCATCGGTCCACAGGCCAGCATAGACCGTCGGCCGCCCCGGCTCAACCGCGTGTCCTAGTTCAGGACATATGAGACGGGGGGTTGTCCTTGGCTGTCTCCTTGGCAGGGTATCGGGCAGGCTCGTCCGGCGCTCGCGGCGGTCCCTTGGGCCGAACGCCGATCTCCATCGTGAAGGAGAACCCGCGCAGGGCCGGATGTAGCGTCGTCGTCGATGGCCTCTACGGGTGGGATCTCCGCATGAGCGAGGCCGCATTCCAGGCCTTCATGGGCGCGCCGCTTCCGTCCGATCCCGATTTGCCCTAGACTCGCGGCGCCTTCGGCCTCGGTGAGGGAACGACGCCATGTGGCGGCCACCGCAGCGCATCAAATGGTCGACCGATCCGGGCGTCTGGCCGACCCGCGGCGAAGCGGCGCGGGCGCGGCTGTTCCAGCCGATCCTGGTCGGGCCGGCTCGGCTCGAAAGCCGGACCTGGGTGCCGGCGATGGTCCCGTGGCGCGCCACCGGGGACGGTCTGGTGACGCCCGAGGTGCTGGCCTGGTACGGGCGGTTCGCGCGCGGACGCCCCGGCGCCATCGTGGTCGAGGCGACCGGGATTCGCGACATCCGGAGCGGGCCGCTGCTTCGCATCGGCGACGACCGGTTCATCCCCGGGCTGCGGCGGCTGGTCGAGACGGTGCGCGCGGCCTCGGGCGGAGAAACGCGGCTGTTCATCCAGCTTATCGATTTCCTGGCGATCCGGCGGCGGCCCGACCCGAAGCGCTACTTCGCGCAATTCCTCGAGATCACCCACAGGCATCGCGACGCGCTCGACGCCGGCGGCTGGCCGGAGGCGCGCGTCCGCGCCCATCTCGCCGAGATGGACGACGCGGCGCTCGACTCCGTCCTCACCGAGCGCGAGCGCGAGGCACTGCGCCAGGGCTATCGCGAGCGCGTCACCGATACCGCGCTCGCCCATATCCGCGACCTGCCCGAGACGCTGCCGGAGCTGTTCGCGGCGGCCGCGCACCGCGCCGAGGAGGCGGGGTTCGACGGGGTGGAGCTGCACTACGCTCATGCCTATACGATGTCGCAATTCCTGTCGCGGCTGAACAACCGGACGGACGGCTATGGCGGCCCGCGCGCCAACCGCGCGCGGCTGCCGCTCGAGGTCTACCGCCGGGTGCGCGGCGCGGTCGGCGCCGGCCATGCGGTCGGCTGCCGCTATCTCGCCGAGGACTGCGTCTCCGGCGGCAACGGGGTCGCGGACGCCGCCTATTTCGGCGGCGCCTTCGCTGCGGCCGGGTTCGACTTCATCTCGCTGTCACGCGGCGGCCGGTTCGAAGACGCCCGCCAGCCGGCGGTCGGCGCCACCGCCTACCCCTATACCGGCCCCAGCGGCTACGAGTGCATGCCGCAATACGTCTCCGACGAAATCGGACCCTTCGGCCGCAACGTGCCGGCGGCGGCCCGAATCCGGGCGGCCGTACGCGCCGGGGGGCGCAGAACGCCGGTGGTCGTGACCGGCGGCATCCACGGCTTCGCCCAGGCCGAGAGCTTGCTGGCGGAGGAGCGGGCGGACATCGTCGGGTTCGCGCGCCAAAGTCTCGCCGATCCCGACTGGTTCCTCAAGGTCCGGCTCGGGCGGGGCGCCGAGGTCGTGGTCTGCGAGTACACGAATTACTGCGAGGCCCTCGACCAGAAGCATGTCCCCGTGACCTGCAAGCTGTGGGACAGGCGGGATAGGGATGCGCCGGATGCGGCGCTCACCGCCGACGGCCGTCGGCGGCTAACCGCGCCGCTCTGGGAACCGGAGATCGACATCGACGCGGCGCTCGCGCGCGGGGCGTGAGGACCGCCGTCCTACCGGGGCGCGAGGTCGATCCGCGCGATCCAGTAGCGGCGGGACAGCCGGCGGACATCGCTCGGGCGGACGCCGAAGAGGGTCACCGTCGCGCCCTCGGTGCCGCGCATCCCGCCATAGCGCTGGTAGAGCTCGATATGGAAGGCCTCGGGCGGGAAGCGCGAAGTGACCCGGATGTCGAGCCGCCCGGGATCGGCGTCCAGCGCGGCGTGAAGCCGGTCGGTGATGCGCCCTGCGCCGGTCGCGTAGCCATGGGCGTAGTAGGCCGCGATCAGCACCGCCGCGACCGCGACGAAGCGAAGGTCGCGGCGCCGGTGCCAGCGCCGGCCCTGCGCCGGCCGACCGGAGAGCGCGCCGTTCATCGCCCTATTCCGGCCTCCAGACCGTGCCCCAGCGATGGATCGTCCAGCGCTCGAGCGGGACCAGGAGCCAGCGGTCGGTCGACATCCAGATCAGCGAGATCACGATCACGCCGAGGAACACCTCCTCGATCTTGAACTCCTGGGCGGAGGTGAAGATCATGAAGCCGAGCCCGCTGTCGCCACCGATCATCTCGGCCGCGATCAGGGCGCGCCAGCCGAACCCCATGCTCATCCGCATGCCGGCGATGATGCTCGGCATCGCGCCCGGCAGATAGACTTGGACGATGAGATCCCAGCGGCTCCCCCCCATCGTCAGGACCCCCTGCTCGTAGACCCGGGGCACGCTTCGGACGCCGAGCATGGCGTTGAAGAACAGCAGCCAGAAAATCGTGTTGAGCATGATGAACAGCGTGGTCAGCCAGCCGACGCCGAACCAGACGATCGCGAGCGGAATCCAGGCGATGCCCGAGATCGAGTTGGCGAAGACGCCGACCGGCTCCAGGACACGCGAGACGGTGCGGTTCATGCCGGCGAGGATGCCGAAGGCGACCCCGAGCGGGAGCCCGATCAGCGCCGCGAGCAGGACGCGGCCGATGCTCGAAAAGACATGGTTCGACATGATGCAGCGATTGTCCATCGCGAGCGCGCTGCCGACCCCGGGGCAGTCCTCCTGAAGGGTGAATACCGCTTCGATCACTGCCGCCATGTCGGGAATGAAGACCGGTGGCAGCCAGCCGAAGCTGCTGTTCATCTGCCAGAGCGCCAACAGCCCGGCGAAGGGGACCGCGCCGAGGAACGCCCGGCGCAGGCGCTGCCGCCCGAAGCGCCTTCGGAGCGCGCGCCGGAGCGGATATCTCATCGCTGCACCATCCCCCAGCGCTCGATCGTGTCGGCCTCGAACGGCCGGAGCAGGAAATGATCGAGGACGATCCAGGTGCCGCCGATGAGGATCATGCCGAGGATCACCTGGGCGGTCAGATCGGCGTCCTGGGCGGTGAAGATCATCCAGCCCAGCCCCTCGCGGCCCGCCAGCATCTCGCCCGCGATGACCGCCCGCCAGGCGAAGCCGATCGAGAGCCGCGAGCCGGTCGCGATATGCGGCAGCGCCCCCGGCACCAGGACATCCCGGATCACCCGGTAGCGCGTCGCGCCCAGGGTCCGGGCGGCGTGGATGTAACGGATGGGGATCTCGCGGACGCCGGCGAGCACGCTGAAGGCGATCGGAAAGAAGCTCGTATAGAGGATGACGATCAGGACCGTCGTGTCGCTGTTCCCGAACCAGATCACGACGATGGGGATGATCGCGATCCCCGAGACCGACTGGAAGAAATTCATCAGCGGGTAGAACATGTCGGCGACGCTGCGATTGATCGCGAGCAGCAGGCCAAACGGGATGCCCGCGGCGAGCCCGATCAGGCTGCCGAGGACAAGCCGCGCCAGCGTGTCGCCGAAGAAGCTCGGCAGCAGGCCCTTGTAGAGCATGTCGATCGAGGAGAGGGCAACCGAGGCGGGAGAGGGCAGGTAGCGGTCGGGGTTGGGGATGAGCGCGGAGACCAGCGTCCAGAGGAGAACCAGCCCAATCACCACCAGGACGACGTTGAACGCGCCCGAGCGCAGCGCATCGCGCGCGCTCCTGCGGACCGCTCCGGGATTCATGACGCGCCGCGGACGCCCGTGCCTTCGTCGATGGCGACCTCCTCGCGGACCAGTTTCAATATCTCGTCGCGGGCGGCGGTGAAAACGGGATCCGAGAGGAGGCCCTTCCAGACGCGCTTCTCGCGCGGGATGTCGATCGGCACGGTTGCCTTGAGACGCCCGGGCCGCCGCGAGAAGACGAAGCAGCGGTCGCCGAGGAACGCCGCCTCGTCGACCGCGTGGGTGATGAAAAGGATCGTCTTCCGGGTCGCCATCGCGATTCGATTCAGCTCCTCCTGCAACGTTATCCGGGTCTGGGCGTCGACGGCGGCAAAGGGCTCGTCCATCAGCATGACCGCGGGGTCGGCGCAGAGCGTGCGCGCGACCGCGCAGCGCTGCTTCATGCCGCCCGAGAGCTCGTGCGGATAGCGGTCCTCGAAGCCGGCAAGCCCTACGAGGTCGACGAATTCCTGCACCCTTCGCGCCCGCACCGCCCTGGGGACCCTGCGGAGTTCGAGCCCGTGGCCGATGTTTCGGGCCACGGTCCGCCAGGGGAGGATCGCATGCTCCTGGAAAACGACGCCGCGATCGGGTCCGGGCCCGGAGATCGGCGCGCCGTCGACCGTCACCCTGCCCTGGCGGCAGGGCAGCAACCCGGCGAGGATGTTGAGAAGGGTCGACTTACCGCAGCCGCTCGGGCCGACGACGGCGACGAGTTCGCCGTCCGCGACCTCGAGGTCTATGTCCTCCAGCGCATGGACCGGCTGCCCGGTATATTCGTCCGGGTAGACATGGCTCAGCCCTTCGACGACGAGCTTGGCGGCCAACGAACGCCCGCGTCCGCGCGCATCACCCGCCGGACGGCAGGTCGGCGAACCATTCCGGGTGACGCTTCATCGTCGAGTCGATAAAGGACAATTCCAGATAGTTCGCGGGGTCGTAGGGGCGCTTCATCTTCTTCTGGGCGATCAACTGCTCGACCGAGAAGTCGAACGCCTTCCGGGTGTTCTCGCCGAGCCTCGGATCGTAGACCACATGCCGAAGCGTCCGCTTGACGAGGTCCGGGGACATGCCGCGGATGAAGCGCGCGCCGATCTGCGCGACCTCCTCGGCGTTTGCCGGGTCGCGGGCGAAGGCCGCCGCCTCCGAGATCGCATCGACGAATTTCCCGGTCCGGCCCCGATCGCCGAGCACGGTCTCGGGGGTTCCGTGGAGGACGGCGCAGAAGCAGACGTAATCGCCGCCGCGCAAGACCAGCCTCGATCCCGCCACCTTGTCGAGCAGCCTGGTCAAGGCGGGCTCCCAGGCGGTGATCGCCTCGACGCCGCCGGAATCGAAGATCGAGACGAAGCTCGGCGGGCGGACGTTGATGCGGTCGAGATCGGCGACCGTCATCCCGTTGCGCACGAGCACCATCCGCAGATAGAGATCGCCGGTGCCGCCGAAGGCCACGCCGACCTTACGGCCCTCGAGGTCGGCGATCGACTCGATTCCGGTGCCGGGCCGGGCCGCGATCCCCATCATCGTGTCGGATGTCGATTTGGAGTACGAGCTCCCGACATAGCCGACGACGCCCCGGAGATCGATCCCCCGTTCGAGCGCGGCCGGCAGGTTGGTGAAGGCGGCCGGGGCGAAGTCGATCTCGCCCGCGCGCAGCGACTTGGTGAGCTGCGGGCCGCTATTGCGGGTGACGACCTTGGCGTCGAGCCCGTGCTTGGCGAAGAAGCCCTTGTCCTGGGCAACGAAGACCACCATGCCGCCGACATTCGTTACCGCCCCGATCCGCAGGCCCTGGGCCGCGGCCGGTGCGGACAGCAGCAGCGCCGCCCCGACGGCGGCCGCCAGCACGGTTCCTCTCGGCAGCATCGCTCGCCCCCTCCCCTTTCTCGCGCGCCCGGCCCCGGCGATCACTTCAGTTCCTGCCCGGCGAGGTCGCCGTCGAGGAAGCGGTTGGGCTTCAGGAACATGCCGAGCACCAACGCCCCGTCGGGGGCGGTCGCGACATGGCGGTTCCCCGGCGGCCGCCAGACGAAGTTGCCGGCGGTGACCTCGCCCTCGTCGTCGAGGATGCTGCCCTCCAGCACATAGGTCTGCTCGAGCTCGACATGCTCGTGCAGCGGCAGCACCGCGCCCGGCGCCCATCTGAACAGGGCGGTCATCAGCCCGGTCTCGCCGTCCTCCACGAGGATCTTCATCTCGACCCCTTCGCACTGGGTCGGCTTCCACGGGATCTCGTCGACCTGAACGAAGCGCGAGGCGAGCGGGTCGAGCAGGGTTTCGTCCTTCAGCAGCGGCGTTGTCGCGGCCATATCCGGATCCTCCAGCATAGGCAGGGTATACGAGCCTATAGTTCGTTAGCCGCGCTCACAACCCGATGCCGTCGACATCCGACGCGGGCACTTCCTTGTCGTCGACGGGGCCCCTCGCTAGAGTTTACGGAGGTTGGAGGGAGATCGGATCGGCGCGCGGAATGGGCGACGCCGCCAGAAACCGATCGGAGATGGACGGGGTGGCGACGGACGCAGGGTCTTCCGAAGTCGTCGCGGTCCGGGGTACCCTGCCGGAGGACGCGGACGCGGTCCTCCATGCGCGGGCGGTGGTCGCCGCATCGGGCTCGTCCTTCTATTGGGCGATGCGCCTTCTGCGCGGCCGCCGCCGCCGGGCCATGTACGCGATCTATGCCTTCTGCCGGGAGGTCGACGATGTCGCCGACGGCGACGCCCCCGACGGCGAGAAGAAACGGCGGCTCGAGAGTTGGCGCGCCGAGATCGAGGAGATCTACGGCGGGGGCCGCCCGACGGAGCCGGCGGCGCGGGCGCTCTGCGCACCGGTCGCCGAGTTCGGGCTCAAGCGGGACGACTTCCTCGCGGTGATCGACGGTATGACGATGGATATCGGCCCGACCGGCCGCGCCCCGCCGCTCGCCGAGCTCGAACTCTACTGCCGCCGCGTCGCCGGCGCGGTCGGGTTGCTCGCGGTCCGCGTCTTCGGCGTCGCCTCGCCGCGCGCCGAAGACTTCGCCCTGGCGCTCGGCACGGCCCTGCAACTCACCAATATCCTGCGCGACCTGAGAGAGGATGCCGCGCTCGGCCGGCTCTATCTGCCGCGCGAACTGCTGGTCGAAGCCGGCATCGACCGCCTTCCGCCCCAGGCCGTGCTCGCCCATCCGATGCTGCCCCGCGTCTGTGCCGGGCTGGTCGGCAGGGCGCGGGCCTGTTTCGGCGACGCCGCGACGGCCCTGGCGGATTGCCCCGTCCGGTCGCTAAGGCCGGCGGTGGTGATGATGATGAGCTATCGACGGCTGCTCGACGGCTTGGAGCGTCGCGGCTGGAACCGGCTCGACCAAAGGGTGGTCCTCTCCGGCCCGGCCAGGTTGTGGCTGGTCCTGCGCTACGGGCTTCTGCCGCACCGGCCGGACCCGGTCGGCGCCATCGGCTGACGGCCTCCGCCGGGCGAGGCCAAGGATCGCCCCATGCACCCCGCAGATCAGAAAGTCCCACCAGCGCAGCGCCACCGGCGCGACGATCGGGTCGCGTGCGGCGAGCCGGGCGGCCAGACGGTCGGCGAGGCCGATAATGGTCCGGGCCTCCATCGCCAGCCGGCGGTCGGCAAGCAACCTAGGCAGCGGGTGCGCCTGCGCGATCAGAGTCACGGTCTCGTCGAGCGCCCGGTCGAGCACCGCGCGCACTCGCGGCGACGCAGGCGCAGCGCGCAGCTCCGCGACGCGCATCCCCGCCGCGCACATCCAGCTCTCGGGGAGATAGACGCGATCGAGCGCTTCATAATCGGCGCGGCAGTCCTGCAGATGGTTCAGAATCTGCAGCGCGCAGCAGAGCGCGTCCGCCGCGGGCCACAGGGTCTGCGACTCTCCGTGAAGGTCGAGCAGATAGCGTCCGACAGGAGCCGCAGAGAGCATACAATAGGCGATCAGCGCGTCCCATCCGGTATAGCGGCGCACCGTCGCGTCCTGCCGGAACGCGGCGAGAAGATCGCGCGCGTGGCGGGGGCCGAGCCTCGTTGCCGCCAGGCTCTCGCGCAGCCGCCGCGCTTCGGACGGCCCGGCCTCGCGGCCGAGCAGCGCACCTTCGAACGCATCGAGGCGGCGGCACTTCTCGTCCGAGCCGAGATGCGGCGCGTCGGCGACATCGTCGGCGGCCCGCGCGAACGCGTAGAACGCGGCCACGTGCGGACGGACGGACGGGGCAAGAAGCACCGAACCGACGGGGAAGTTCTCGTCCCCGGCGCCCTTCCCCGACCGAGCCTCGAAGCGATCGCCGCGCAGCATCTCGGATCATCATGAGCGCGGGCGCCGCGCCGCGCAACCGGCAGCGCCGGTTCCGTTCCGGTCGGAAATGCGCTACTCGGCAGCCTCCAACCGGGAGACGATATCGTGAAGCTCGAAGGATCCTGCCATTGCGGCGCGGTGCGGTTCCGCGTCGTCTCGCATACGCCCTACCCGTATAACCGTTGCTATTGCGCGATCTGTCGGAAAACTGCCGGCGGCGGGGGCTATGCGGTCAACATCATGGGCGTCGCGGCGACCCTCCAGGTCGAGGGCCGCGACGCCATCAGGATATACCGCGCGAGGAGCAACGAGCGCGGCCATCTCGAGGAGGACGGGCTGAGCACGGCGCGCCGCAACTTCTGCGGCGCGTGCGGCAGCGCCCTCTGGCTTTGGGACCCGAGCTGGCCCGAGACGGTGTACCCGTTCGCCTCGGCGATCGACACCCCGCTGCCCCGCCCCGACGCCTGTACGGTGCTCATGACACGCTATGCCGCGGGGTGGGCCGAGATCGCCGACGGCCCCGAGGTCGCGGCCTACGAGGTCTATCCGGATCAGGGAATCGAGGACTGGCACCGCGCCCGCGGCCTGTACGAGGACTGAGCGCGGCGCGGCGTCACCCGCCGTCGACCCCGGATGATGAGCGCGACGGCTAATCGCCGTCGAGGGCGATGAGGCGCATCCGCAGGAACAGGGAGTCCGTCGGTCGGATGTCGCGGTCCCAGGTGAAGGATCGCGTGAGGTTCAGCGTCACCGAGAGACAGTCGTCGGCGTAGCCGATCTCGAACATCTGCTGGATGTCGCGCGATGCCGCGACATCGCGCCATAGCGATCCGGATGCATGGACGTTTTCGCTCAGCCTGCCGGCCAGGCGAAGGCGCAGCTCCTGACGCTCCCCCCGCGCGCGCGCCGCGTTGCGGTTGTCGAGCCAGAGGTAGCTGATGGCCAGAGTCAGCGTCTCGGGTCCGAACGTGCCTGCGAGCTCGCTGCGCTCGACCGAGAGGTCCTCCCGATCGAGGCGGAAGTGGTAGGACAACTCCCCGAACGCGTCCAGGTCGAGGGCGGCGCGGCCGACGAGGTCCGAAAAGCGCTCCGGGCCGCTCCCGCCATCCGACAGCAAGCGGCTGCCGGAGATCCGGTAGCTCTGGCCGAGAAATCCCGTCGCGCCCCACCCCGCCCTGTCGAGCAACGCCAGCTCGGCACCGTATTTGAGACGTTGGCCGTCCTCGATTAGATCGCGGCCCGGCGGACGAGACGCGGCGAAAACATTGGTGTCGTCCAGCTCGAAATGCCGGGCGTCCTCATTGACGATGGCGGTTCGCCTGCCGAGCGCGGGTCCGGCGATCAGGCCCGTGATCGGCGTGAAGACGATCTCCCCGAAACGGGTCGCGCGAATGAGCGGGTAACGCCAATCGAGCCCGACCTGTGGGAATACTCTGCCGACCGGCTCGGCGAAGCGGTCCGCGTCGGCCGCGCGCGACAGATAGGCGTCCCCGCGCAGCCGCGCCTCCAGCGTGACCAAATGGCCGCCGGCGCCGTAGAGCGGGCGCGTCCAGAGACTCTCGAGGGAGAGCCGCAGATTGTCCTCACCGCTCCGGCGCGTGAGCACGCGGAGGCCGGCTTCGATACCCGTCCGCCCGCCGAATCTGTCGGGCACGCCGAGATAGCTGGCCTCGATCTCGGGCTGGATCAGCGGCGTCGCCCGGAATCGATCGCCCGGCCTCAGCCCCTGGAAACGGAAGAGATTCGCGACGACATGGCGGCGCGCCCCGAAACCTTCCAGGAAAAGGTTGCTGGTCAGAATCTTGTCGGACGACAGGCGATAGCGGCCGAGATAGGTGTCGTCGCTGGCCAAGGCGACATCGATCCCGGTCCGCCAGGTTCCGTCAATGTCGTATCTGAGCCTTCCGTCGAAATGGCCGCGGGTCGCGGAGCGCTCGGTCTGCGTGCTCCCGCGCGTGAGGCTGCCCTCGCCGACGAACAGTCCGCCGGGGAAGCGGTGGCGGTATTCGATCAGACCGACAAGGCCTTCCCGCGATGTGACGATCGGCGTGAACGTGGCGTCCCGGTCCGGGGCGAGGTCGAGGAAGATCGGCGCCCGCGCGACCAGGCCGAGCATGGCATCGCTTCCGACGGTCGGAATCAGGAGTCCGGAACTGCGTTCGACCGTCGGGTCGGGATGGATGAAATAGGGGGTGTAGAGGATCGGGATCCCGCCGACCTCCAACCAGGCGTCGCGGTAGACGATGTCGCGAGCGATGCTGTCGTGGATCACCCTGTCGGCCTTCAGCTCCCAGGAGGGTGCCCGCGCCGGCTCCTCGGGGCAGCGCCGGCATGGCGTGTAGGCCGCGTCTTTCAGTTCGGTCCGCGCCGCGCCGATGCGTTCCGCACGCTCCGCCGAGATGCGGGCTGCCTCGGTGAGCAGGATGCGGATGCGCCGCGCGACGCCGTCCTTGAGATCGCCCGATATGTCGATTTCGTCGGCGAGCACCGTCCGACCGGACGGCTCGCGGATGGACACGTTGCCGCGCGCTTCCATCCGGTCGGCCGCGCGGTCGTAGATGACGGCGTCGGCCCGCAACAGCCGCCCGGCATGGCGGATCTCGACATGTCCGCGGGCCGTCATTCGATCGCGCGCGCGATCATAGGCGAGTGTGTCGGAGAGGAGTTCGACCGTTCGGCGCGCGCCGTCTTCCGGCTGCGCCCGAACCTGGCCCGGGGCGAGCGCGAAGGCCTGGAGCCCGGCGAGTAACAGCGCGGCCGCGCGCCCGATCCGCATCGGTTCAGCCGTCCTCCAGGTGGAACAGCATCGCGCCCGCCAGCAGCATGGCGATCAGCACCGGGCTCCAGGCGGCGACCCAGATCGGGATTCGCGAACCGGTGCCGAGCGCGGCGGCTACGTCGATCAAGACGAACAGGCCGACGCCCAAGGCGAGCCCGAGGACGATGGGAATGGCGGGGCCGCCACGCCGCATCGGGCGCAGGGAAATGGCGGCGGCGATCAGCACGACCGCCGCGAGGAGCACCGGCAACGCGAGCTGGGTCTGCCAGTGCAGCCGGTAGCGAACGGCGGAGAAACCCGCCGTCTCGAGCACGCGGACGAAGCCGGGAATCGTCCAGAAGGAGCGGGTCGCCGGGTGGACGAAGCTCTCCAGGACCTCGCCCATGGTCAGGTCCGTTTCCAGCCGCATAGCGGAACGCTTGCGCGGTTCTTCGCCGGAGCTGCTGAGGGTCGCATCGAGGAGGACCCAATAGCCGACTCCGAGACGCGCTCGGGCCGCGTCGACCCGACCGGTGAAGCGGTCGCCGTCATCCATCATCAGGACCATCACCCCATGCAGGTTGGCGCTCTTCGGACGGATTTCCCGAGCGTAAAGAAAATAGGAGCCGTTCTGCGTCGGTTGGCGGAACCAGACGCTCTTGCCGCCGATCACCGCCCCCGTCGGCCTGCTGCCGACATAGATGTCCTCCATCGCCTGATAACGCGCATAGAACGCCGAGGCGACGGGGCTGAGCGCGAGCAGAGCGAAGATTCCCAGGCCAAAGGCGCAGAGGGCGAGCGGCAGGACGAGCTGCCATACCGAGACCCCGCTGCCCCGCGTCACCTCCAGCTCGTGATGGCGATTCAACCGCCAGAACGACAGGATGGCGCTGATGAGGACCGCGAAGGGAAGCACCCGCACGATCACGTTGGGCAGCTTCGCCAGCGCCATCGCCACCACGATGTCGAACCGCGCGAACGGGTTGGTCGCCGTGCGCCTGAGCAGCTCGCCGATGTCGAACAGCAGGATCACGACTGCGAAGACCGCCATAACGCTCACGAAGCGCAGCAGAAAGAGCCCGGCGATATAGCGGGTGAGCGTCGCGGACAAATACATCGCGGGCCGCGGCTCGGTCGGCGGTCAGGGAAGCGCCGCGCGCGCGGCGTCCCGCGGCCTGCGCCGCAGCAGGAACAGCGAGACCGCACCGGCTGCCAGCGGAACGACGTATAGCAGCAGCGCGAATGCCGGCTCCCGACCGCCGAGCGATTTGAGGCTCAGCGCCGCCGCCTCGACCGCGACCAGCGCCCCCGTCGCGGCGAGGATGCGGCGGCGCTGGCCCCGGCGGTCGTAGGGCGCGGTCAGCAGGAGCGCAAGCGCCATCAACGGCAAGGCCGCGTTCAACAACGGTTGCGCGAGCCGGTCATGGCCTTCGGCATGGAGCCGGAATCTGCGATGAACGGGCCAGGACGCGTCGCCTTCGACGAACAGTTCGGACAGGAAACGCTCCTTGGGTTGCCGCCACCCCATCGTCGCCGAACGGCCCTCGATGCCGAGATCGAATTCGTAGCGATCGAATTGAAGCTCCGACAGCACGCCCCGGCGCAGTTCCTGGCGAATCCCGTTGACCAGCACCATGCGGAGCCTGTTCTCGGCGGATCTGACGGCGCCGCGTTGGGCCAGAGCGGTGACCGGGCTCGCGGGCTCGCGGTCGTCATGCACCAAGACGCCGTGGAGCGCGCCGTCCGGGCCGCGCTTGCGCACATACACGGTAACGCCGTCGACGACCTGGGTGAATACGCCCTCCTGGATCAGGACCGACGCATAGTTGTTCCGGATGTCCGACTGAAGGTCCCTGAACGCGCGATAGGAAGCGGGCAGCAGATAGAGCGTCAATGCGTAGCCGAGCAGGACCGCAATCGCCGATGCCGCGAGCACCGGACGGGCCAAGGCGAGCTGGCTGACGCCGGCGGACCGGATCACCACCAACTCGCGGTCCGAAGCGAGCCGGTTGTAGACGAAGGTCACGCCGGCAAACAGGGCGACCGGGAGCACGATCGAGAGCACGGTCGGAACCAGCAGAAACGTCAGCCAGAAGAACAGCCATGCCGAGAGTCCGCGGTCGACCGCCAACTCGACCAGCCTGACCGACTGGGTAAGCCAGGCGACCAGGGACAGCCCGATGGTGATCAGCACCGTGACCAGGACGATCTGCCGCAGGATGTATCGGTCCAGCCTGCTCATCCTATCGCCCGTCCGACAGGCCATGCCGCTCCAGGCTCGCGCGCAGCGCGGAGACTTCGCCGCGGAGCCTCGCGATCTCGGCGGACAGCGTCTCGGCATCGGCATCGACGACATGGGCCACATCCGAGACCGTCCGGACCCGCTCCGCCTCGTGAAGCGCCTGCATCGAATCGACGATGATCGCGATGAACAGGTTCAGCACCGTGAAGCTCGAAACGATAATGAACGGGACGAAGAAGGCCCAGGCATAGGGGTGCGCGTCCATCACGGGGCGGACGATCCCCATCGACCAGCTCTCCAGCGTCATGATCTGGAACAGCGAGAACATCGACCGCCCGACCGTGCCGAACCATTCGGGAAAGCCGGCACCGTAGAGCTTGGTCGCGATGACGGCGAAGACATAGAAGATCAGGAACAGCAGCGCGCCGACGGCGCCGATACCCGGCACAGCGCTCAGCAGGGCCTCGACCACGCGGCGCATTCTGGGTATCGCCGAGACCAGCCGCAGCGCGCGCAGCACCCGGAGCGCCCGAAGAGCCGCAAAGCTCGCGCTGGCCGGGGCAAGCGCGATCGCCACCACGACGAAATCGAACACGCCCCACGGGTCGCGAAAGAAGGCTGGACCGTGGGCATAGATCCGGACCGAGAGCTCGACGACGAAGACCACGAGCACCGCTCGGTCGAGGATCGAAAGCGTGCCGCCGAACGCCGCTACGACGGTCGGCGAGGTCTCGAGCCCGAGCGTGATCGCGTTGAGGAAGATGAGCGCCAGGACCGCGTACCGGAAGCGCGCGGTCTCGGTCCAGACGCGCAGTCGGGCGCGGAAGGACGCTCCGTTCGGGCCGCGCCCGACTGCGTCGCGCCGCCGGCGCGACGACGCCGCGTGCCGCATTGCCCGGAACATGTCCCGCCGTTTCCCGAGAAGAGTGCGCGGAAGGCGCCTTATACGACAGAGCACGGCGGCGGGTCGAGGAAGGCGCGTGTCGGACGATGGAAGACGGGAACGAGGCGTGTCGGGGCACGGAGGCGGCGTCCGCGGCTAACCGCGGTTCGAGGTCGGATCCCGGAGCGACGAACGCCATGCGGGGGGGCTGGATCCGTTAGAATGGGAATTTATGGCGTCGTCGGCCGCGACCCGGCCGGCGGCTGCGGCATGGGATCGCGACCGCGGAGACCGGGGGCTTTCCGGCATCCGAACGGGGCGGGCGGAGAAGCGTGGATGCGAGATTTCGGGCTGTCGATCGACGGCTTTTCGCCGGCCCGGGACATCGCCGCGCAGGCCCGCGCGGCCGAAGCCGGAGGCGCTGCGCGGCTCTGGATCGCCACCCATCTCTATCTCCGGGATCCCGTGGCGCTGGCGGCGGCGGCGCTGGCGGCGACGGAACGCCTCGGCGTCGCCCTGATGGCGATGAGTCCCTATGCGCTCCACCCCGTCCACGCAGCGATGGCGGCGGCGACCCTCGATGAGCTGTATCCCGGCCGCGTCCTGCTGTCGCTAGGGGTCGGCGCGCCCGGCGATCTGGCGGCGGCGGGGATCGCGGCCCCGCATCCGGCCCGGACCCTCGGCGAGGCGATCGCGGTCTGCCAGCGGCTCTTCGCCGGCGGCCCGGTCATCCATGACGGGGAGAGGTTCCGGCTCTCCGGCCGCGCTCTGGTGAACGGCGGGCGCGCCATTCGCGTCATTCTGGCCGCGACGGGTCCGCGCATGCTGGCGCTTGCCGGGCGGGAGGCCGACGGGGTTCTGATCTCGGACGGGGTCTCCGTCCCCCATATGCGCCACTGTATCGGCCGGACGATCGCGGCGGCGGACGGTCGCCGCCCGGCGACGTGCGGGCTGGTCCATGTTCGGCTGGGACCCGCCGACGCGCCGATCCGGCGGACGCTGGGCTTCGTCCTGCGCGGCACGCATCATGCGCCCAATCTCGCCGCCGCCGGCGTACGCCTGGATCAGGAGGCGTTGCGCGCCGCCTATGCCGCCGGGGACTGGGTCGCGGTCGACCGGCTGATCACGCCCGAGGTGGTCGCCGCCCATGCCGCGACGGGGAGCGTCGATGCCGTCCGCGCGAAGCTCGCAGCCTATCGCGCCACCGGCCTCGATCATATCGTCCTGGCCGGGCCGGCCGAGCCGGCCGAGATTGTCCGGACCCTCGCCGCGGTCGGAGCCGCCCCGGCACCGAGGTGACCGGCGGCATGCGCGATTCGGGGTCCATCACGGCATAGGAGGCTGATCGGCCATGAACGAGATGCGCGCCATGTCGGGCGCAGAGACCTGGCTCCGGCGGGTCGCGTCCATCGGCTCGGTCCTCGAAGCGGAGGCGCCCGAGGCCGACCGGCTGCGAGAGCTGACCGGAAAGGCGATCGCCGCACTGCACGGAGAGCGGATGCTGCGCCTGCTGCTGCCCGGCGATGTCGGCGGGTTCGAACTGCCGCTCCCGGAATTCTTCGAGATCGTCGAAGCCGTCGCCGGGTTCGACGGCAGCGCCGCATGGTGCGTCTGCCAGGGCAACGCTTGCGCGATGCTGGCCGGCTATCTCGACGCGCGCCTCGCCGCGGAAATCTGGGCGGGGGATTCGACCGCCCTGCTCGCCTGGGGGCCGGGGCGGGCCGAGGCGCGCGCGGTCGCGGGCGGCTACCGGGTGAATGCGAACACGTTCTTCGCCAGCGGCAGCCATCATGCGACCTGGCTCGCCGCGCACTGCCTCGTCGTCGAGGCCGACGGCACGCCGCGCCGCGACTCCGCCGGCGTCCAGGAGAATCGCTCGATGCTGATCCCCGCTGCCGAGGCGACGTTGAGCGACAGCTGGAACGTCGTCGGGCTGCGCGGCACCGGGAGCGACGGCTTCGTCATCGAGAATCTGTTCGTGCCGGAAAAGCGAAGCATCGTACGCGCGCGGATGATCGAGGACCGCCCGCCGCGGTCACGCCTGCATGCGCTGCCCCTGATGACGGTCTATGCGAGCGGGTTCGCGGGCGTGGCCCTCGGGATCGCCAGAGGCTTTCTCGACCGGTTTCTCGACCTCGCACTCACCAAGAAGCCGCGCGGTATCGCCGAGGCGCTGAAGGACAGCCCGGTCGTGCAGAACGAGGCCGCGCGCGCCGAGGCCAGGCTGTCCGCCGCGCGCGCCTTCCTGGTCGACGAGATCGGACGCAGCTGGCGGGAGCTGGAACGGGACGGGCGGGCGTCGATCGAGACGCGCATGCGCATCCGCCTCGCCGGCACCCATTCCATCCACGAGGCCAAGGCGGTCGTCGACATGCTCTACGACACCGCAGGCAGCAGCGCTGTCCTCGCCGACGGCCCGTTCGAACGCCGGTTCCGCGACATCCACGCCGTCGCCCTGCAGATCCAGGGCCGCAAGCGGCACTACCAGACCTATGGCGGCTGGATGATGGGTCGGGAGGTGAACGCCACCGACATGACCGCGATCTGAGACGGCTCAGACGCCGGCGCAGAGCGTGTTCGAGAGTCGGCCGATCCCTTCGATCTCGACCTCGACGACGTCGCCGGGCTTCATGAAGACCTGCGGGTCGCGGCCAAATCCGACCCCGGCGGGCGAGCCGGTAGTCACGAGGTCACCGGGCTCGAACCGGTACCATTTCGAGAAATAGGCGATGATGTCGGCCACACCGTAGATCAGATCGTCGGTCCGCGCGGACTGCATGACACTGCCGTTGAGCGTGGTGGTGAGCCGCAGGTCGTGCGGGTCCGCGATCTCGTCGGCGGTGATCATCACCGGACCGCAAGGGGTGAAGCCGGGGAGCTGCTTGCCCATGATGTTGCGCTCCCAGGCATGGATCGCGCCAAACGCCCCCTCGGCGGCGAACAGCTCGCCGACCCAGTCGCGCGCCGAGATATCGTTGCAGATCGTATAGCCGGCGACATGGGACATCGCATCCGCGCGATCCACGTTATGGCAGGTCCGGCCGAACACGAAGGCGAGTTCGCCCTCGAAATCCAGCATGTCCGGGCATTGGCGCGGAACGAAGACGGGCTTGCCCGCCCCCGTGAGCGAGCAGGCGGCCTTGATGAAGGCGGTCGGATGGGGTGGCTCCGGGGTCCCCTTCATCTCGGCCAGATGGCGACGGTAGTTCAGGCCCTCGGACAGGATCAACCGGGGATCCGGAACCGGCGGCGCAAGGGCGATTCCGGAGAAGGGGCGGATCGCGCCCGCCTCGGCGAGCCGCGCCCGATCCGCCGGCGTCCGGCGCTCTACCGCGCCGAGAATACGGCGCACGAGCTCCAGCCCGTCCTCCCCGGCATCGAGCAGCGCCCTGATCGACGGCGGGACCGGTCTGGCCACGCGGAGCCACCGGCCGGCGAGGGCCAGGTCGAGGACATTCCCGTCGTCGAGCATCGCGGCCGGACGGCCGGTCGGGCCGGCGTCGATGGTCAATAGCCTCATTTCGCCCTCGCCGCGGAAGCCGCCACGGCAGCGGACCGGACCGGCGTTCCGACAGACGCGCCAGCCCCGCGGCCCTTCCCCGCGACCATCCCTCCGGCTTCGCCCTCGACGCGCTCCGCGACCCTTCCCTCGGCGCGCCCCTCGGCCCTGCCCCGTCCGATCGGCTTCTGCGGAAGCTCTCCCATAACCGTCTCCCATCGCTCCGGCTCCGCCGCCACGATAGCCGGGCGCAAGCACGGGCGCTCCTTCCGGTCTTCGAAGCGGGTTGGGGGGCCGTGGGGATCCTCGCCGGTCGGCGCGCGGCGGCCCGAATGGGGCGAACCGGATCGACCGGTTGTGCTCGGCCTCGAATCGCGCTAAGCAGGCCGTGTCGGCGGCCGGCCCCGCCGTCGTCCCCTCCATCTCTTCGGCGAATTGCGGGCATATCGAATGGCACGAAAGAAGATCGCGCTCGTGGGCGCCGGAAACATCGGCGGCACGCTCGCCCATCTGGCCGGACTCAAGGAGCTCGGCGATGTCGTTCTGTTCGACATTGTCGAAGGAGTCCCCGACGGCAAGGCGCTCGATCTCGTCGAGTCGTCGCCGATCCACGGGTTCGACGCGCGGATGGGGGGCGCGTCGAGCTATGACGCGCTCGCCGGGGCCCATGTGGTGATTGTCACCGCCGGCGTACCGCGCAGGCCCGGGATGAGCCGGGACGATCTGATCGAGATCAATACCCGGGTCATGAACCAGGTCGGGGAGGGGCTTCGGCGGAACTGCCCCGACGCTTTCGTCATCTGCATCACCAACCCGCTCGACGCCATGGTCTGGGCCCTCCGGGAGGCTTCGAACTTTCCGGCGGACCGGGTGGTCGGAATGGCGGGCATCCTGGATTCCGCGCGGTTTCGCTATTTCCTGGCCGAGGAGCTCGGCGTGTCGGTCGCCGACGTGACCGCGTTCGTCCTCGGCGGCCATGGCGACACCATGGTGCCGCTGGTCCGCTATTCGACGGTCGCCGGTATCCCGCTGCCCGATCTGGTGAGGATGGGCTGGACGACGCAGCAGCGCCTCGATGAGATCGTCCAGCGGACCCGCGACGGCGGCGGCGAGATCGTCCGGTTGCTGAAGACCGGATCCGCGTTCTACGCCCCGGCGGCCGCGGCGATCGAAATGGCCGAGTCCCATCTCAAGGACAAGAAGCGCGTCCTTCCCTGCTGCGCCATGCTCGACGGACAGTACGGGGTGCGTGGGCTCTATGTCGGCGTGCCCGTGATCATCGGAGCCGGCGGGGTCGAGCGGATCGTCGAGATCGATCTGAACGACCATGAGAAGGCGGCGTTCGAGGCCTCGGTGGCAGCGGTCCGCGACCTTGTCCGGGTTGTCGAGCGAATGAACGCGGCCCGCTAGGCCCCCGCCGCGACAGACCGACGGGCGAGGGCGACATGAACATTCACGAATATCAGGCCAAGGCGCTGCTCGCCCGCTTCGGCGTCGCGGTGCCGCGCGGAACCGTCGCCTATACGCCCGAGGAAGCGGTCGCGGCGGCCGACGCCTTGGGCGGAGACAGATGGGCCGTCAAGGCGCAGATCCATGCCGGCGGTCGCGGCAAGGCGGGCGGGGTGAGGCTGGCGCGCTCGATAGACGAGCTGCGCGCCGCCGCCGCCGCATTGATCGGCAGCACTCTGGTCACGCACCAAACCGGACCGGCGGGCCGCGAGGTCAAGAGGGTCTATGTGGAGGAAGGGTGCGATATCCGGCGCGAACTCTATCTGGGGATGGTGATCGACCGTGCGTCGAGCCGGGTCACGCTGATGGGCTCCAGCGAAGGCGGGGTGGACATCGAGGAGGTCGCGGCCGCCTTTCCGGAGAAGATCCTCACCGTTTCGGTCGATCCAGCGTCCGGGATGCAGGACCATCACGCCCGGCGGCTGGCCTTCGGCCTGGGTATCGAAGCCGCGCAGGTCGCCGGCGCGACCGCGTTCATCGCCGCCATGTACAAGGCCTTCGTCGCCCTCGATGCCTCGATCGTCGAGATCAATCCCGCGATCGTGGCCGCCGACGGCGGGTTGCGCGCCCTGGATGCGAAGATGTCGTTCGACGACAACGCCCTGTATCGACATTCGGACATCGCCGGGCTGCGCGACGAGGACGAGGAAGATCCGATGGAGCGGGAGGCGCTCCGCCACGACCTCAACTATGTCAGGCTCGAGGGCAATATCGGATGCATGGTCAACGGCGCCGGGCTGGCGATGGCGACCATGGATATCATCAAGCTGCATGGCGGGCAGCCGGCCAATTTCCTCGATGTTGGCGGCGGCGCGTCGCGCGAGCGGGTCTCGGCAGCCTTCAAGCTGATCCTGTCGGACCCCAATGTCGAGGCGGTATTGATCAATATCTTCGGCGGCATCATGCGCTGCGACGTCATCGCCGAAGGCGTGGTCGCGGCCGCCCGGGAAGTCAGTCTGAACGTCCCCCTCGTGGTCCGCCTCGCCGGCACCAATGTCGCCCTGGGCAAGGAGATTCTCGCCAATTCCGGCTTGCCGATCGTCTCCGCCGACACGCTGGGGCAGGCGGCGGAGAGCGCGGTCCGGGCGGTCGAGGAAGTGGGCTGATGGCGGTCTTCGTCGACTCCGCGACCCGCGTCATCTGCCAGGGGATCACCGGGACCCAGGGCACCTTCCATTCCGAGCAGGCGATCGCCTATGGCACCGCGATGGTCGGCGGGGTTACCCCGGGGAAAGGCGGGACGTCCCATCTCGGCCTGCCCGTCTTCGACACCGTCGGCGAAGCCGTGGCCGCGACCGGGGCCGACGCATCGGTCGTCTACGTGCCGCCGCCCTTCGCGGCCGATGCGATCCTGGAGGCCGTCGACGCGCACGTCCCGCTGGTCGTCTGCATCACCGAGGGGATACCAGTGCTCGACATGGTCGTCGTCAAGCGTGTGCTCGCGCGGTCGACGACCCGGCTCATCGGTCCCAACTGCCCGGGCGTCATCACTCCCGACGCGTGCAAGATCGGCATCATGCCGGGCCATATTCACCGGCGGGGGCGGGTCGGCATCGTCTCGCGTTCGGGAACGCTGACCTACGAAGCGGTCGCCCAGACGACCGAGGCGGGGCTCGGTCAGTCGACCTGCGTCGGCATCGGCGGGGATCCGGTCAACGGCACCAGCTTCGTCGATTGCCTCGAGGCCTTCCTCGCCGACCCGGAGACCGACGGCATCGTCATGATCGGCGAGATCGGCGGCAGCGCCGAGGAAGAGGCCGCGGAGTTCGTTCGTCGCGACCGATCCGGCAAGCCGGTCGTCGGCTTCATCGCCGGCGTTACCGCGCCGCCGGGCCGCCGGATGGGTCATGCCGGGGCGATCGTCTCGGGCGGCAAGGGCGCCGCCGGGGACAAGGTCGAGGCGTTCCGGTCCGCCGGGATCACGGTCGCCGAATCCCCGGCGGAGATCGGAACGGCGATGTCGACGGCGCTGCGCGGTTGACGCTGCCGGTCAGCGCGCCCGAGGATGAGCCTCGTCATAGACCTTCAAGAGAGTCGCGGTGTCGACCTCCGTATAGCGCTGGGTCGTCGACAGCGAGGCGTGGCCTAGAAGCTCCTGTATCGTCCGCAGATCGCCGCCCGCCTGGAGGAGATGGGTTGCGAAGCTGTGGCGCAGCGCGTGCGGGGTCGCGGTCTCCGGCAGGCCGAGCCGGACTCTGATCTCGCGCATGCGGCGCTGCAACACCCCGGCATTGAGCCGCCCGCCGCGCGCGCCCACGAAGAGCGGCCCCCCCGGCCCGAGCAGCGGGCAGGCCGCGACATAGTCCGCGACCGCCTCGACCACGACCGGAAGGAGCGGCGCGAGCCGTTCCTTGCCGCCCTTGCCGCGCACCCGCAGGCTGCCGCCCGTCGGCGCGTCGGCGAGGTCGAGGCTCAGCGCCTCGTTGATACGCAGGCCGCAGCCGTAGAAAAGGAGCAGAAGCGCGCGGTCACGCTTGGCGGTCCAGCCGCCGGTCTCGGCCCTGCCGCCGCTCTCGATGACCGCCAGCGCATCCCCGGCGGCGAGCGGCCGCGGTACCGAGTGCGGCAGCCGGGGCGCACGGAGCCCGCCGATCGCCCGGTTGTCCGCCAGCCCGGCCTCGCGCAGATAGCGAAAGAAGCTGCGCAGGACGGAGACGGCGCGCGCGGTCGAACTCCGCGCGCTCCCCGACATCGCGCGGCGGGCGAGATAGGCGCGGAAGTCGCGATGGCTCAGCGCCTCGAGGCTCGCCAGCCTCGCCGTTTCCCCGAGATGCTCGCGCATGAAGTCGAGGAATATCTTCAGATCCCTGAGATATGCGGCGGTCGTGTGCGGCGACGAGCGCCGTTCGATCGCCAGCCGCGCCCGCCAGGAAGCGATGGCGTCCAGGAGATCCGGGTCCGCGGCGAAGGCGGTCGGGGGCGGCAGGTCAGCCATCGAGAATCGACTGCCCCGTCCTACCCCAGTCTTCCAGGAAGGCCGCGAGCCCCTTGTCCGTCAGCGGGTGGTGGAATAGCTGGCGAATCACGCGCGGGGGGATGGTCGCGACATCGGCGCCGATCCTGGCGGCCTCGACGACATGGTTGGGGCTTCGTACCGACGCGACCAGGATCTCGGTCTCGAAGTCGGGATAGTTGTCGTAGATCCGGCGGATTTCGGCGATCAGCCCCATACCGTCCCGGCCGATATCGTCGAGCCGCCCGATAAAGGGCGAGACGAAGGCGGCACCCGCCTTGGCGGCGAGGATCGACTGGCCTGCGGAAAAACAGAGCGTGACGTTGACCATGATCCCGTCATCGGCAAGAGCGCGGCATGTCTTGAGGCCGTCGGGGGTGAGCGGAACCTTGACAGCGACATTGCCGGCGAGCCGCGCGAGCTTGCGGCCTTCCGAGAGCATGGCCACGTGATCCGTGGCCGCGACCTCGGCGCTCACCGGTCCGTCGACGAGTTCGCAGATCTCGCGGATGACTTCCAGGACGCGTCGACCGGTCTTGGCGACCAGAGATGGATTCGTTGTCACGCCGTCGAGCAGGCCGGTCGCGGCGATACCGCGGATCTCGTCCACATCGGCGGTATCGACGAAGAATTTCATGACATGGCCTCGTCGGGCCGGCCCCTCGCCGACTCCCAATTCGCCAGCCGGCTTCTAGAGTGTAGCGCATGGCTCTCGACCCTGTCAGGACCGGTCCCCGAATCGGGGCGGGGCGCGTGGCGGTGCTCGTCCCTCTCCCGCTCGCCGGCACCTACGACTACACGGTGCCGCCCGGTCTCTCCGTCGCCCACGGGCAGTTCGTCCTGGTTCCGCTCGGCGGGCGCACCGTCGCCGGCGTGGTCTGGGGCGCCGCCGAAGACGCGATCGACCCGTCGCGGCTGCGCGCGATCGATTCGGTGCTCGACGCGCCGCCGATGACCCGCGACCTCCGGGAGACCATCGCCTGGACCGCGGCCTACACGTTGAGCCCACCGGGGGCGCTGCTGCGCATGGCCATGAGCGTCCCCGAAGCGCTGGATCCGCCGCGCCCCGAGACCGCCTATGCGCGCCGCCCCGAACCGCTCCCCGACGGGCTTCGCATGACCGAAGCGCGGGGCAGGCTCCTCCGCTTCCTCGCCGACGGGGAGCCAAAGCGGATGCGCGAGATCGGCGGCGGTGCGGGGGTCGGCCCGTCGGTGGTCCGCGGCCTCGTCGCCGCGGGAGCGGTCGCCCCGGTCTCGCTGTCGTCCGAGACCCCGCCGCCGGTTCCGGACTGGCGTCGGCGGGGCGCCACGCTGACCACGTCCCAGGAGACCGCCGCCGCCCGGCTGCGGGCGCTGGTCGCCGCGCCGGGGGCGCACGGCGTGACCCTGCTCGACGGCGTCACCGGGTCGGGCAAGACGGAGGTCTATTTCGAAGCGATCGCCGCCGCCCTGGCCCGCGGGCGCCAGGTGCTGGTGCTGCTGCCCGAGATCGCCTTGACCGTCGACTGGCTGCGGCGCTTCTCGGACCGGTTCGGCGCGCCGCCGGCGCTGTGGCATTCGGACATCTCCCGACCGGCCCGGCGCGCGCTGTGGCGGGCGGTGGCGCGGGGCGAGGCCCCGGTCGTCGTCGGCGCCCGGTCGGCCCTGTTCCTTCCGTTCCGCTCTCTCGGTTTGATCGTCGTCGATGAAGAGCATGATGCGGGCTACAAGCAGGAGGAGGGCGTCGTCTACAACGCGCGGGACATCGCGGTCGTGCGCGCCCGCAACGCCGGATGCCGGCTCCTTCTGTCGTCGGCGACGCCGTCGCTCGAGACGGTGGTCAATGTCGGCCGCGGCCGCTACGGCAGCGTTCGCCTCGCCGAACGGTTCGGCAGCGCCGGCGCCGCGTCGGTCTCCGCGGTCGACATGCGGGCCGAGGCGCAGGCGCCCCGGTCCTGGCTGTCTCCGAGCCTGCGCAGCGCGGCCCGACAGGCGTTGGACGAGGGTCGGCAGGTCCTCTTTTTTCTCAACCGCCGCGGCTACGCGCCGCTGACCCTCTGCCGGGGCTGCGGCCATCGGATGTCCTGTCCCAACTGCGCCGCCTGGCTGGTCGACCACCGTCTGGCGGAGCGGCTGCAATGCCACCATTGCGGCCATCGGGAGGCACGGCCGGCGGACTGCCCCCAATGCGGGGCCACGGACTCGCTGGTCGCCTGCGGACCGGGCGTCGAGCGGCTGTCGGAGGAGGCGGCGGCCGCCTTTCCGGATGCCCGCATCGCGCTGATGTCGTCGGATACGCTGCGCGGTCCGCAGGCGATCGACCGGCTCCTCGCCGAGATACGCGCCCGCGACTACGACCTGATCATCGGCACCCAGCTCGTCGCCAAGGGCCACGACTTTCCGCATCTGACGCTGGTCGGGGTGATCGACGCCGATCTCGGGCTCGAGGGCGGCGACCTGCGGGCGGCCGAGCGCAGCTTTCAGCTGCTCCACCAGGTCGCCGGGCGGGCCGGCCGCGCCGCGTTTCCGGGCCGGGCGCTGGTCCAGACCTATGATCCCGATCACCCGGTGATGCGCGCCCTGATCGCCGGCGACCGCGACGGCTTCGTGGCCGCCGAGACTCGCGCCCGGCGTGCCGCCGGTATGCCGCCCTTCGGCCGCCTCGCAGCGATCGTCGTCTCCGGGCGCCGTCTCGAGGCAGTCGCCGAAGCCGGGCGGGCACTGGCGCGGGCGGCGCCGCGGCAGGAAGGCCTGCTGGTTCTCGGCCCCGCTCCGGCGCCCCTCGCGCTCGTCCGAGGCCGCCACCGCCATCGGCTGCTCGTCAAGGCCCGGTCGGACATCCGCATCCAGCCGCTGCTGACGGCGTGGCTGCGAGAGGCGCCCGCGCGCGGCGGCGTCCGCATCCAGGTCGACATCGACCCCTACAGCTTTCTCTGAGATCGCCAAACCCCCGATCGACGGCGTGGCGTTCGGGGACGGGACGATCGACGGATTGACTCGCGGGCGCTTGTCTGGTGGCGTTGGGGTGGGTCGGCTTCGAGGAGGGATCGCGGATGCTCGTACTCTATCACCATGGCTCGTCGGTCTGCGCCGCCAAGGTCCGGTTGTTCCTGGAGGAGAAGGGGCTTCCGTGGGAGGGGCGCTATATCGACATACTCAAGGGCGAGCAGTTCTCGCCCGAATATGTGAAAGTGAACCCCAAGGCGGTCGTTCCGACGCTGGTCCATGATGGGGCGGTGGTGCGCGAATCGACCAATATCTGCGAGTATCTCGACGATGTCTTCGAGGAGACCCGGCTGCGCCCCGACGAGCCGCTGCGCCGCGCCGAAGTGCGCTACTGGACCAAGGCGGTCGACGAGGAGCTCCACCCGGCATGCGGGGCGCTGACCTTCATGGCCTCGCACCGCCACACGATCGCCGCCCTGGGGTCCGAGGGGGTGCGGCGCTTCCTCGATTCGACGCCGCCCTTTTCGGTGACCGCCGACTGGCACGAGCGGAAGAAGACCTATGTGCGCCTTGGCTTCGAAGCGCCCGGCGGGCGGCAGAAGATCGAACTCTACGACCGCTATCTGCGCAAGATGGAGGACGCGCTCCTCTCCCACGAATGGCTGGCCGGCGGCGCGTTCAGCTTCGCCGACATCTCCATGATCCCCTATGTGATGCGCCTCGACATGTTGTCGATGCAGGGGATGTGGGCGAACGGACGGCTGCCGCGGGTCGCGCAATGGCTCGCGAACGTCAAGACACGGCCCTCTTTCGCGCCGGCGATCTGGCGATGGATGCCCGAGGACCTGACCCGCGACCTGCGGGTGAACGGCACCCGGAGCTGGCCCGAGGTCGCCGCCATTCTCGGAATCGAGGCCGGCGGCGAGGAAGCCGCGGCATGACCGCACAGATCGACCGCGACCGCCCCATCCCCGGCACGACGATCTTCGACGGTGCCGTCTCGAGGCGCGGCTATCGAGTCAACAAGCTCGCCATGTCCCTGGCCCGGGCGGAGAACCGTGCCGCCTTCGCGGCCGATGAAGACGCCTATCTCGAGACGCACGGGTTGACGGAGGAGGAGCGCCGCGCGGTCCGCGCGCGCGACTGGCGGGCGGTGATCGAGGATCACGGCGGCAACATCTACATGGTCATCAAGATCGGCGCGGTCGTGGGCCACGGCCTCTATCAGATCGGGGCGCATCAGCGGGGCGAGAGCTTCGAGACATTCCTGGCCACGCGCGCCGCTTCGGGCGCGCGTTAGGAGAGGGTCTCATGGCCAGGATCGTCGCCGGCATCGGCAGCTCCCATGTTCCCTCGATCGGGGTCGCCTACGACCAGGGCCGGACCGAGGAGCCCGCATGGAAACCGCTCTTCGATGGCTATCGCCCGGTGCGGCGCTGGTTGACGGAAGAGATCAGGCCCGATGTCGCGATCGTCATCTACAACGACCACGGCTGCGAGTTCTTCTTCGACAAGTATCCGACCTTCGCCGTCGGCGCCGCGGATATCCACCCCGTCGGCGACGAGGGCTGGGGCCGGCGGCCGCTGCCCGATTTTCCGGGAGCGTCGGACGTCGCCTGGCATCTCTGCAACGCCCTCGTCCATGACGAGTTCGACATCACCGTTTGCCAGGAGCTTGCCGTCGAGCACGGGTTCATGGTGCCGATGCATCTCTGTTTCGATCACAGCGCGGGATGGCCCGTGCGGACCGTGCCGGTCGCAGTCAACGTGATACAGCACCCGCTGCCGACCGCGCTGCGCTGCTGGAAACTCGGGCAGGCGATCCGCCGCGCAGTGGAGAGCTATCCGGAAGACCTCCGCGTCGTCGTGCTCGGGACCGGCGGGATGTCGCATCAGCTCAACGGCGCCAGGTTCGGCCATCTCAACCCTGAGTTCGACGCCGACTTCCTCGACAGGATCGAGTCCGATCCGGCGTCGCTGACGGCGTTGACCCATCAGGACATCATGGAGGCAGCGGGCGCCGAGGCAGTCGAGCTCATCATGTGGCTGGTCATGCGGGGCGCTCTCGAAGAGCCGCTTCGGCGCGTCCACCGATTCTATTACGCGCCGATGACGACTGGCATGGGGTTGATCGCCCTGCAAGAGGCGGGGCACGGCGATTGACGACGAGACTGGGTGCGACCGCCCCGGAGGAGGCCGAGA
The DNA here is from genome assembly GCA_963422565.1 of Alphaproteobacteria bacterium. GTDB lineage: Bacteria > Pseudomonadota > Alphaproteobacteria > MPNO01 > MPNO01. Next base: position 1,266,915 of record OY730228.1, read on the forward strand.
TGGTGAAGTCCGTCGCGCATGTGCACTGGCCCGATGCGCCCGACATGTGGATGCCCTACGCGCCGGCGATTACCGTGGCCGGCGGCAGGACGGTCTATCTCGCCGGGGTGACCGCGGCCCCGGTCTACCACCACCACCCGCACCGGCCCGAGGAGTTCGACGCGATGCCCCCGAACATGGAGGGGCAGACGCGCGCGGCGCTGGAGAATCTGAGCCGCAGTCTCGATGCGGTGGGCGCCGGCTTCTCCGATATCGTCAGCGCCAACCGCTACGTCACGGATCTCTCGGATCAGGATGCGATGAACCGGGTCTGGGCCGAGTTTTTCGGCGACAACAAGCCGACGACGACCACGGTCCAGGTGGCCGCGCTCGCCACGGACCCGCGCTGCATGATCGAGATCAACGCCATCGCCGTTCTCGACTGACCCGGCGCGCATTCGTTCGATCGTCCTTTAGACGAAACCGAGCGTATCGGCGTTCTCGATCGACGTTCGGACCTTCGCGCAACGCGGACCGGTCGGAACCCAGGCGTCGATCTCGAATTTTGGCGTCGCCTCGCGCTGACGGCCGATGGCGGGTTTCGGGTCGGGCTCTCGGGGACGAGGGGCTGCGCCACGCGCGGGTCGTCGAACGGCCGCGCCGGCCTTCGCAGCGGCGGCGCTACAGAGCGTTCACCCGTCGAAGAAATGCCAGCACGGCCTCGTTGAACGCGTCCGCCTTTTCGATATTGGGGCAGTGCCCGCACCGGTCGTAGACGATCAGCTTCGAATTCAGAAGCCGTTCGGCGAGCCTCGGCGCGTAGCCGGGCTCGCGCAGCGAGTCGTTCGCGCCGGCAACGATCAGCGTCGGAACGGCGATCCGCTCGTATGGGGTCGTATCCGGCGTCCCGAAGCCGGAACCGCCGGCCTTGCCGGCGGATGGCAGCCCGAAGCGGGGCGCCGACTGGCATTCCCACGCGCCCTTCATCGTCGCCAGCGCCTGGCGCCGGGCGATATAGGCATCGTTCTCGCTCCAGCCCGGGTCGTGGAGCATCGCCGCGACCAGCGCGCGCATCGCCTCGGTCGTGCCGTCATATGCGAGCAACACCTTGCGCGCCTCGGTCTCCGGCGTGAAACCCCCGCCGCTGCACAGCACCGCCGACCGGACGGGAAAGATGACCGGCCGGGCGGCGATGATTCGCGCCAGATTGCTTCCGCCCATGGAGTTTCCGATGAAGTCCGCGTCTTCGATGTCCATGATCTCGAAGAAGCGCCGCATATGGCCGAGCACGCGGCCCCTGGCGTCGCCGAAATCGTAGAGCTTGTCGGTGCGCCCGAACCCCAGCCAGTCGGGAGCGATGACCCGAAATTCCGGCGCGAGGGCGGGAATCGTATATTCCCAGCTTATCTCGGCGGCACCGCCATACTCGCCGGAATGTAGCAGCACCACGGTCGGGCCGCCCTCCCCGGCCTCGAGATAATGGGTGCGGACACCGTCGACATCGACGAATCTGCCGACCGCTCCGGCCACCGCATTCACCGCGCGAAGGCGAGGCCGATATCGCCGAGCGATGTCGCCTCGCGATGCGGCATGCGGGCGCGGGTCTCGGCCGCCCGGCCGGGATCGTAGGACGCGGTGAGCTCCTTGAGCCGGGGATAGACCTCCCGGGCGAACAGCTCCATGGAGCTCAGCGTGTCGCCGAAGCTCAAGAAGCCCGCCTGGCCCATCATCAACAGGTTGCCGAACCCGCCGCTATAGTCGAAAAAGCTCTTGATCTGCTCGTAGACCTGATCCGGCGTCCCGGCGAAGACGTTGCCGCGTTCCATCTGCTCGTCGAGCTTCGGGGCGAGCGGGACGCCCGCCCCGCCGCGCCCGCCGCGCATGATCGTCGCCGAGACCTGGGGCGGGTGGTAGCCGGGCGGGTTCGACCATTGGGGCGCGACCTTGTTGGAGGTCATGTACCAGAGGATCTTCTCCGCCCCCTCGCGCGCGCGACGCTCGTTCTCCCCGACATAGATCAGCGCGCAGTAGGCGAGCCGATCCAGCGGCGCCTCGCCGCCATGAGCCTCGCCGTAGCCCCGCCGATAGCCGTCGAAGATCGCGCGGATACCGTTGTAACCGGCGAGGAACACCGCCCCGACATGGTTGTGCCGCGCGACCTGGACGCCGCTGCCGGCGCTGCCGATCGTGACCCAGATCGGGGGGTGGGGCTGCTGATAGGGGCGCGGCCAGACATTGACCTGGCGCATGCGGTAGTGGCGCCCCTCGAAGTTGAACGGCCCGTCATGGGTCGTCCAGCATTTGACGATGAGGTCGTGCGCCTCCCATAGCCGTTCGGTACCGCGCAGGGGAATCACGTTGGCCGGCGCGGCTTCATAGGGCACGCCGCGCACGAAACCGCATTCGAGCCGCCCGCGCGACAGGACATCCACCATCGCCATCTCCTCGGCGACACGCACCGGCGTGTTGCGATTGGCGATCGGATTCCCGAGGATCAGAAGCCGAGCCCTGGACGTCTCGCGCGCCAGTATGGACAGCATCAGCGGCGCCGCGGGGACCACGCAGGTCGCCGTCTGATGGTGCTCGTTGAGCATGATCTCAAGCCCCATCTCGTCGGCCGCGCACCACATGTCGAGATATTTGTGATAGAGGTCAGCGCCCTTCTCGGGGTCGTAATGCCTGTTGGGCAGGTTGACCCGGATGGACTCGTAGCTGTCCGCGTCGGGCAGATAGGGATAGGCGTCTTCGGTAAAGAACCAGGTCTTCACGGCGGGCTCCTGTCAGGGCGCGAAGGCGAGGACGCGGGAGAGAAAGGCCTCGGGCTGCTCGATCTGGGGTGCATGCCCGGCATTCGGGATCACCGTCATCCTGGCGCCCGGAATGCGGTCGCGAAAAGCCTCGCCATAGGCCGGGCGCACGATTCCGTCGCTTTCGCCCCAGACAACGAGGGTCGGGATATCGATACGGTGCAGGAGCCCAGCAAGCTTCGGGTTGTGCATGTACGGGTCCCAGGTGTAGAGTGCGAGCGCGGTCCGGTTGGCCGCGACCATGGTCAGCGCCGTATCGTCGAGCGCCTGGATGTCGGGCGCCAGCGACGGATCGTGCCAGGTGATCTTCGCCAGCTCAGGCATGGGCAGGGCGAACACGTCGGCGACCTCGCGGGTCTCCCGGTCTCCGGTCTTGATCCCGACCGAATCGACCAGCACCAGCTTCGAGAGCCGCGCCGTGGTCATCACCGCGATCTCGGCCGCGGTCCAGCCGCCCATCGAGAACCCCATCAGCACCGCATCCCGGAGATCCAGCGCATCCATCAGGTCCAGATACAGGAATTTGAGGTCGTGAATGTCGTCGAACCGGTCGGGGATCGGGGTCCCGCCGAAGCCGGGATGGATCGGCGCGACGATCTCGAAGCTCCGGGCAAGACCCTCGAAGAAGGGCGCGGCGGCGAGCGGACCTGAACCGCCGTGGAGAAGCAGCATTTGCGGGCCGCTTCCCCTGCGGACATAAGGCAGCTCGATCCCCTGCAAGGAGATCGTTTCCGTTTCGGCCTGTAACACGCTCGCGTCCCTCCCTCTAGGCGCCGCCGGATCATGCGGCAATCGCCGGCCGAGTCCAGCCACGGTCAGCCGGCGGCGGAGAGATACGCTTCGCGCAGCCGCGGTTTCTGCGTCTTTCCCGTGGGCGTCTTGGGGATCTCGTCGGCGAGGAGTATCTCGCGCGGACATTTGAACCGGGCGAGATGCGCCGCGCAGAACGCCGCTAGCGCGTCGGCCTCGGGCCGGCTGCCATCCTTCGCGACAACATAGGCGACCAGCGCTTCCCCCCACTTCTCGTCCGGCACCCCGATGACGGCGCATTCCCCGACCGCGTCATGGCGTTCGAGCACCAGTTCGACCTCGCGCGGATAGACGTTTATGCCGCCGGTAACGATCATCTCCTTGGAACGGCCGACCAGCATGACGAACCCGTCCGCGTCGCGGACGCCGAGATCCCCGGTCCAGCCGCGGCGGTCGCCGCCGCGAAAATAGAGGCGGGTCTCCTCCTCGTCCTCGAAATACCCGTCGAACAGGAAGGGGCCCGAGACGACTATCTCGCCGGCCCGGCCGGGCGGAGCCGACCGGCCGTCGGCCTCGACGATGTCGAGATCCACGCCGAGGGCCGGCCGGCCGACGGTGGCGTATTTCTCTGGAGGATCCCAGGGTTTGAGAACCGTGAGCGGACCCGTCTCCGACTGGCCGTAATGGTCGAAGACCCGCGCATGCGGCAACGCCGCCCGGCAGCGCGCGATCAGCGCGGCCGGCACGTTGGCCCCGCTGGCCACGACCTTCCTCAGGCTCGCCAGCTTGGCGCCATCAAAGACCCCCTCCTCGAGCACCCCGGCGAGCTGGATCGGCACCGTGAGGACCGCACTCACCCGGTGGCGCGACGCGGCCTCGACGAAGGTCCGGGCGTCCCAGCGCCGGATCAGCACGCAGGTGCAGCCGGTCAGAATCGCCGCCTGAAACCAGATATAGAGCCCGACTGCGTGATAGAGAGGCGTCACCGCCGCCGCCACGTCGTCGCCCGCGAGCTCGTGTTCCAGGGCCGTCGTCCAAGCCGAAACGGACCGGGCATGATGGCTGACGAGCGCCCCCTTCGGCCGGCCGGTCGTTCCGCCGGTGAAGGTCATGCCGACCGGCTCGCCGTCGTGGAGGTCCACGGGCGGCGGCGTTTCGGCGCCCGTGGCAGTGAAATCGGCGAACGCGACCGCGCCCGGCAGGTCGGCCGCCGCACCGACGACGAGGATCGGCTCGACGCCGTGCAGCCGGTCCCGCACCGCTTCGATCCCGGCGCAGCTCCCGCGGTCCACCACGAGCGCGCGCGCTCGGGTCCTGGCGATGATATCCACCACCTCTTCCGGGGCGTACATGATCGAGAGATTGACCAGGACGCAGCCCAGCCGGGCGGCGCCGAAATGGGCGACGGCGTATTCGGCGACGTTCGGGCACATCACCGCCACCCGGTCGCCCTTGACCAGCCCGTGCCCGGCCAACGCGTTGGCGAAGCGGTTGGCCAGCCCGTCGAGATGGCCGTAGGACCAGCGTCTTGCGCCGCAGACCAGCGCCGTCTTCTCGGGGTGGCGCGCGGCCGACAACCGGAGAATTTCGCCGGACAGCATCGATCGAATCCGCATGTCTCCAACCAGGACGCGCATCCAAGCTCAGCGGGCGCGGCCGATCAACCGCGCCGCTCGCTTTGCCTCGTTCGGTCCTTCGTCGTATACGAGGGTCGGATCGTCCTGGGGAGACCGCGATGATGTCCGCACGCGTTCCGCTGATCGATATCGGCCCCTGCTTCGAAGGCGACCCGGCCGCCCGGCGGCGGATCGCCGGGGAAATCGGCGCGGCCTGCGCCGATATCGGCTTCTTCACGCTCGCCGGCCACGGCGTGGACCGGGGCGTGACCGAATGTCTGCGCCGCGCGGCACGCGCGTTCTTCGTCCTTCCCGATGCCGAGAAGCGGCGCTGCGTGCATCCGGTCGCCGGCACGCCGCGCGGCCTGCGGGTCATGGAGGGGGAAGCGCTGGGCCGCGCCGCCGGACGGGAGGCGCCGCCGGACCTCAAGGAATTCTACCATTTTGGACGCGAGGACTGGCCGGACGACCCCTACTATACCGGGCCGGAAGGCCGCGCCTATTTCATCCCCAACATCTGGCCCGACCGGCCCGCGGATTTCCGCCCCGCCGCCCAAGCCTATTATGCGGCGATGGAGAGGCTCGTCGACACCCTGATGGCGCTCGCCGCGCTCGCCCTCGGTCTCCCGGAAGACTATTTCGCCGACAAGATCGACCGCCACGTCACCGCCATGCGCATCAACCACTATCCGCCGCAACGGGCGCCGGCGGCGCCGGGCCAGCTCCGCGCGGGTGCGCATACCGACTTCGGCACCTTCACCATCCTGATGGGCGAGGATGCGCCGGGCGGGCTCCAGGTTCAGGACCGCGGCGGCGGCTGGCACGATGTCGAGACCAGACCCGATATTTTCGTCGTCAATACCGGCGACCTGCTGCGCCGCTGGACCAACGATGTCTGGACCTCCAACTTTCACCGCGTCGTCAACCCGCCGGCCGATGTCGCGCCGTCGATGCGGCGCGTCTCGATCGGGTTCTTTCATCAGCCGAACTACGACGCGGTCATCGACTGTCTGCCCGGCTGCAGCGGCTGCGACCACCCGCCGCTCTATCCGCCGGTGACGTCGGGCGCCTTCCGCGACCTGCGCTACCGCGAGACCGACTCGGCCGTCGCCACGGCGGGGGCACGATGATGGCGACGTTCGATCGGCTGGTCGTGGGCGGGAGCGTCATGTCGGTCCGCGTCGCCGAGCCGGACGGGGCGGGGCCGCACCCAGGGATCGTCGTCACCCATCACCGCGGCGCCCTGGATGCGTTCACCTGCAGGTTCAGCGACGATCTGGCCGCGGCGGGCTATGTCGCCGCGGCGCCCTCCTTTTATCACCGCCGCCCCGACGGCGAGGCCACCCAGGCGTCGATGGCGGCGCTCGACGATGCGGAGATGATCGCCGACATGAACGCGACCGCCCGCTATCTCGGCGGCCGGGCGGACGTGCGGGCGGATGCGCTCGGCATCGTCGGCCATTGCATGGGCGGGCGGGCGGCGTTTCTGGGCGCGTCCACCGACGGGGTCTACCGAGCCTGCGGGATCTTCTACGGCGGCAACATCTTCAAGCCCTGGGGCGCGGGCAATCCGGCGCCCTTCGCGCGTATCGCCGACATTTCCTGTCCCGTCATCGGCTTCTTCGGCAACGACGACGACAACCCGTCGCCCGCGGACGTAGCCGCGCTCTCCGCAGGGTTCGCCGGCCACGCCATCCGGCACAGCTTTCACCGCTATGACGGCGCCGGCCATGCCTTTCAGAACTTCCTCGGGGACAATTTTCGGGAGGCGCAGGCGAAGGATGCCCAGGTCAAGCTGCTCGTCTTCCTGTCATCCGCCCTGGGGCCGGGCGCCGGGTGAGGCGAGGCGCGATCGCCGATGGAGGCGTCCGTCAAATTCGCCGCCTTCGACGCACCCTGCCGCGTATGGGCGGTCTCGTCGATCCATAGCGACCGCGACGGCCTCGCGGCGCTGCACGACATGCTCAGGGAACGCATCGTCGGCGGCGACAGGCTGGTCTATCTCGGAAACATCTTCGGCTATGGCGCAGACGCGCGCGGGACAGTGGACGAGCTGCTCGCCTTCCGCCGCTGGTTCCTGGCCTTCGGCGACAACGACGTGAAGGACTACGCGGTTCTGCGCGGCGCCCAGGAGGAGATGTGGCGCAGGCTGTTCGAGCTTCAGTTCACGCTCGACCCGGCCGAAGTCCTGGAATGGATGTTGAAGCGCGGGGTCGGCGGCACCATCGAGGCCTACGGCTCCGACCCGGCGCGCGGCCTCGCCGCGGCGCGCGCCGGCGTCATGCCGCTCACCCATTGGACCTCCGCGCTGCGCGACTCCTTCGCCGAAGCGCCCGGACACCGCGACCTGCTGAGCAGCATCCGCCGCGCCGCATATACGCGGGACGGGGCGCTGCTCTTCGTCAACACCGGGATCGACCCCGAGCGCCCGCTCGACGCCCAGAACGATACTTTCTGGTGGGAACATCGCGGATTCGACCAGATGGAGACGTGCTATTTCGGATGCAGGCTGGTCGTCCGCGGCTACGATCCCGAGCGCCGCGGCGTGCGGCTCGCCGCCCATACGGCGACCATCGACGGCGGCGCCGGGTTCGGAGGGCGGCCCATCGCCGCCTGCATCACCCGGGCCGAGGGCGTGGTCGACATCCTGGATCCCGGGCCGCCGGCCGTCCGGTCGCACCGCCGCCCGGAGCGTGATAGAAAGGCCGTTCCGGTCTGAACGGCCGGACGGCGGGAGGCAACCGGTATGAGCGACGCGATCCAGGCGATGCGCGAACTGGTCATCGGCAACCGGATTCTAGCCAACGAGGGGGTGGTCGACGCCTACGGCCATCTCAGCGTGCGCCACCCGAACGACCCGGAACGCTATCTCATGTCCTGTTCGCGCGCGCCGGCCCTGGTCACGCTCGACGACATCATGGAGTTTACCCTCGACGGCGAGGCGTGCGACCCGCGCGACCGCACCCCCTATGCGGAACGCTTCATCCACGGCGCGATCTTCGAGCGGCGCCCGGACGTGAACTCGGTCGTCCACAACCATTCCCACGCGGTGATCCCCTTCGGGGTCACCGGCGTCAAGCTCCGGCCGATCGTTCATGTCGGGGCGGCCATCGGCAGCGAGATACCGGTCTGGGACATCCGCGACAGATTCGGCGAGACCAACCTCCTCGTGGTCGATATGGAGCAGGGGCGCGATCTCGCCGCCTGTCTGGGCGACAACCGGGTGGCGCTGATGCGCGGCCATGGCTGCGCCGTCGCCGGCGGCAACATCCAGCAATCGGTCATGACGTCGGTCTATCTGCAGGTCTCGGCCAAGCTGCAGCGCGAGGCGATGGCGATGGGCGAGGTGCGCTATCTCTCGGACGAGGAAATACGCCTCTGCACGGCGACCTTCGCGAGCGAGATCTCGGTCAACCGCGCCTGGGAGTATCTGGCCTGCAACGCTGGCGTCGCCGGCGTCTGACGGGTTCGGAAGCGCAGCCATGGCGGGGCCGAGCGCCGAGGTGGCGGCGGTGATCGCCGAGGAGACGGCGGCCTGCGGAATCGATCTGGTCGCCAGCCTTCCCGATGGCTGGATCGCCGCGCTGATCGCGCGGTTCGATGCCGACGCGCGGTTCGACCATGTCCCCGTCAACCGCGAGGAATCCGCGATCGGGCTCTGTTCGGGATCGTTTTTCGGGGGCCGGCGGGCGCTCGCCCTGATGGGCGCGTCCGGTCTGATGACCTGCATCTACGCGATCACCAAGATCAACTACACCTACATGGTGCCGCTCCTGATCTTCGTGACGATGCGGGGGCGGCTCGGCGACCGGGCGAAGTTCCACGTCTCGAACGGGCTCTATCTCGAACCGGTCATGCGGGCCATCGACCTGCCCTACACGGTGGTCGAGCGGCGCGGCGAGCTCGGCAAGATCCGCCGCGCCGAAGCGCATTCGCGGACCATCGCCCGCCCGGTCGTCATCGGCTTCACCCGCGACCTGCTCTATGGCGAGAGCGGCTGATGGCGATGCCCATGCAGGCCTGCTTCGAGGTCCTTGTCGGCCGCTGGTCCGACGAAATCGTCGTGACCTCGGCCGGGAACGCCTCGGAGATGTGGTGGCGGCTGACCCGAGAGACCGAGCGCGCGTTCTATCTCGAGGCGTCGATGAGCCTCGCCTCGCTGTTCGCGGCCGGCATCGCCCGCGGCATTCCGACGGCCTCGGTCTGGGCCTTCTCGGGCGACGGCGCCTTCCTGATGAACCCCGGCATGCTGACGGTCGAACGGCGCATGGCGCTCCCGAACCTGACCCATTTCCTCGTCGCCAACGGCTGCTACGGCGCGACGCATGAGGTGACGATGGCCGACGGGGGCGAGACCGACTATGCGGGGCTGGCCCGTGCATCCGGGCTTCGGAACGTCTTCCGCTTCAGCTCGCGCGACGACCTTGCAGCCGGGATCGACGATGTGCGGCGGGTCAACGGCGAGGCGTTCGTGGTGCTCGAGGTCGAGCCGGCGGGAGAGATCCTGCCGGATCCGCCGATGGACGGCCCTGAATGCAAATTCCGCTTCGGGCGCTATCTCGAGCGGACATACGGGGTCGACATCTTCGGCAACGGGCTTGCATGAGCGGTCGGGCGCGCGGCGCGGCGGCCGACGACGAGACCCTGGCCCATGCCGCGATGGTGCTGGCCACCCTGATCTTCGGGATCAACTATGTCGTCGCCCGCTGGGCCACCGGAGAGGTCCCGGCCTACACGATGGGATTCGCCCGCTGGACGGCGGGAGCGCTGGTCATGCTTCCCTTCGCCTGGCGGCGCATCGCGAACGACCGGGCGTGGATCGAGAGGAACTGGAAGGCGCTGCTGCTCGCCGGCTTCCTGATGCCGTTTCTGGGGGCGGGGCTGACCTATGTCGCCCTCAACTACACCAACGCCGTCAACGGCGGCGTGCTCCAGACATCGCTCCCGATATTCACGATCGTCCTGGCCTGGCTGTTCCTGCGCGAGCGCATCCGGACGGCGCAATGGGCCGGCGCGGCGGTCGCGATCGCCGGCGTGCTCTGCATCGTCGCGCGCGGACGCCCCGAGGCGCTACTGGGGCTCACCCTCAATATCGGCGACGCCCTCCTGATCGTCTGCAATCTCGGTCTCGCCGGATACGCGATCACCGTGCGGCGGATGTCGCCCGGGGGCCATCCGTTGACCCTGCTGACGCTGGTCTGCGCGATCGGCGCCGTGATCCATCTCCCGCTCTTCGCCATCGAGACGCTGTCGGAGGAGCCGTTCCGGCCGGGCTGGCCGGCCTTCGTCTCGCTCGGCTTCGTCGCGATCTTCCCCTCGGTCGTCGCGATCCTCTGCTGGAACCATGCGCTGGCGCGGCTCGGCCCGTCGCGGGCGGGGTTCTACATGTATCTGGTACCGGTGTTCGGCGCCGCGATCGCGATACCCGCCCTCGGCGAGGAGGTCGGGCTCTACCATCTGGTCGGCGCCGCCGCGATCGTCGCCGGCGTGACCATGTCGACACGGAGACCACGCGGCTGAGGCGGCGCGCCGGGCGCCGTCAGAGGCCCATCATGTCGCGGACCGCCCGCATCAGGCGGCCGTCCGGGTTCTGGAAATCGAAGACGATGTCGAAATGGTTGCTGTCCGACATCTCGACGGCGGTGCAGGGAAAGCCCGCGTCCTGCCAGACTTCGGCGAAGCCGTCCGTCTGGCGCTTGAATTCGCCGGTCTCGTTGCCGCCGTAAGCAACGATGAGCGGGCAGCCCCGTTCCGGCAGATGGTGGATCGGGCTGTTGCGGTAAGCGGAGTCGGGATCGAGCCGTATCCAGTCGTTGGTCTCGGCGAGCCGGATCGGCTCGAGGTCGAAGATGCCGCTCAATGCGCAGGCGCCCTTGACGATGTCGGCGGGTACGTCGAACGCCTCATGCCAGCCGCCGGCGATTGTCGCGCCGGTCAGATGGCCCCCGGCCGAGCTTCCGGCGACGAAGATGCGGGCGGGATCGGCACCGAACGAGGCCGCCTCGCGCCAGGTCCAGGCGAGGGCGCTGCGGCACTGGCGGACGATGGTGTCGAGGCTCGCACCGGGGGCCAGGCTGTAGTTCACGGTCACGACGGCGGCGCCGAGCGCGACGAAGGCCTCGGCCATGAACGCCGATTCCTTCTGGCTCAGCATCCGCCAATATCCGCCATGGATGTAGAAGAAGACCGGCGCGGCACCGCCGGCGGGGAAGATGTCCACGACCTCGTCCGGATGCGCGCCGTAGGGGACGTCGAGCCGGCATGTCAGCTTCGCGCGCGCGCGCGCGCTGTCGGCGGCGTAGCGGGCGACGGCCGCCTCGAACGCCGCCTCGGACACGGTCGCGCGCGCGCGGTACTCGCGGTCGAGCGTTTCCTGATCGAACCCGCGATAGATGCTCATGGCTCGTCTCCTCCTCCGGCCCCGCTTCGCCGCCACCGCGCCGGCGCCTCGGCGGAGAACACCAGCAGCCCGCCGATCGCCGGCGCGACGGCGCTGAACGCGATGGCGATCGTGTAGCTGTGCCAGAGATCGAAGGCAATCCCGGCGAGGACCGGGCCGGCGAGCGCGCCGAGGCCGACGCCGGTATAGAGCGCCCCGATGATGCCGCTGACCGCGCGGGTCCCGAAATAGTCCGCCATCACCGCCGGGGCCAGGGCAACTGACCCGCCATAGCAGGCGCCCGCGAGGACGGCGAAGACGCCGAGCGACAGGAAACCGTCGGCGAACAGCCAGATCAGGCAGCTGGCCCCGAGGCCGGCGAACACGCAGCCGAGCCCGTGCTTCCGGCCGATGCGGTCGGCCACGCCGCCGACGCCGAACCGGCCGACGGTGCTGCCGACGCCCAGCAGACTCAACAGCAGCGCCGCCTCCTCCGGCGGGATTCCCCGGTCGAGCGCATAGGGCACGAGGTGAACCATCGGCACGTACTGGCCGAAGGACGCGCAGAGAAAGGCGAGGAGGACCAGCAGGAAGGGCCGCGATCGGACCGCGCGGGCCAGACCGGCGCCCGGGAGCTGCGCCGCTGCCCGGCGCGCCCCGCCCGCCGGCGCCCTGACGAGCAGACCCGCGGCGGCGCCCAGCAGGGTCACCGCGGCCCCGATCGCGAGAAGGGTCGTGCGCCACCCGAACGCGCCGATCATCGCCGCCGCCAGCGGCGGGACGATCAGGGTGCCCGCCCCGATCCCCGTGACGGCGAGACCGCTAGCCAGACCGCGCCGCCGATAGAACCATTTCTGAACCGCGCCGACCGCCGGCACGTAGGCGAGCCCGATGCCGAGCCCCAAGCCGAGCGCGAAGGCGAGCTGGACCTGCCAGAGGGAGTCGGCTTGGCTCGCCGCGATCTGCCCGAGCCCGACGCATGCCAGCCCCCCGGCGGCCAACATCCGCGGCCCGAACCTGTCGGCGATCGCGCCGCTCGCCGGCCCGACGGCGAACAGGATCAGCACGGCGGCCGAGAACACCACCGAGACGGCGCCGCGCGTGGCGTCGAACTCGGCCTGCAGCGGGGCGAAAAAGGCGCCGAAGGCGTAGAGGCTGCCAAACCCGGCGAGAAGAATCAGGAAGGTTCCGGCGACTGCGGCCCAGCCGGTTTCGGATCCGGGCGGGCCTGCCGGCGGCACAGCGCCGGGAGTCCCGGCCCGCCGATCAGACCTCCGAACGCGGGTCGAACTCGGGGCGCCGCTTCTCGCGCAAGCTCGCCAGCCCTTCCGCCGCGTCCGGCCCGGTGAAGCCGAGAAATTCGAGCGCGAGCGAGCTGTCGAACGCGGGGCCGGCCATGCGGAGCCAGTTGTTGAGAGCGTACTTGGTCCAGCGGATGGCGCTCGGCGCGCCGCGCACCAGTCTACGCGCGAGTCCGCGCCCGGTCTCGATCAATTCGGCCGCGTCGACGGCGCGAGCGATCAGCCCGATGCGCTCGGCCTCCTCCCCCGACATCGGCTCGCAGAGCAGGAGATAGTACTTGGCCTTGGCCATGCCGCAGAGCAGCGGCCAGACAATCGCCGCATGGTCGCCGGCCGCGACGCCGAGCCGGGTATGGCCGTCGATGATCCGCGCATCCCGCGCGGCGATCGGGATATCCGCCATCAACCCGCAGACCAGGCCGGCGCCGACCGCCGGGCCGTGCATCATCGAGACCACGGGCTTGGAGCAGTTGATGATGCCGTAGACCAGATCCCGCGCCTCGCGCCAGACCCGGGCGCGGGTGTCGAAATCGTTGACGATGGCTTCGACGAGGTCGAGATCGCCGCCGGCGGAGAACGCCTCGCCGGCGCCCCGGATCGTCACCGCAGAGACATCCGGATCGCGGTCGATATCGCCCCAGATGCGGGCGAGCTCGCCATGCATCGCCGCGTCGGCGGCGTTGAGCTTGCCCGGCGTCTCGAGGACGATCTCGAGAATCCGGGGCTCCGGACGGGCGAGCGTCAGGCGGGTATAGCCGGCATAGCGGTCGGTCATGGGCGGTCTCTCCCCGGCGGGCTTGGCAACGGCGCGCTCGACGCCGCAATCGCCTTGGCCCGCATGTCTCGAACATCGTGAGGGAGGAAGGAGTATAGCCGTTTCGATCGGTTCCGAGGCAAGGCGCTCGGTGATCTGCCCCCGGCGACGGACCCGCCCCCGATATCGTGCTCGCCGAAGGCGAGGTATCGGCCCTGGCCTGCCGCTGGCTGCATCCGGGCGCGCGATGCCTCGCCGCAGGGGGACCGCCGGTCTGGCGGTCGAGCGGCGACCCGGCGGACGATTGGGCGGCGGACATCGGCGAGCGGGTCGCGCTCGTCGAGGAAGGCGGACTGCCCCCGCCGATGCCGTACGCGCCGCCTGGCTCGACGTCCCCGGCGCCAGACCCGCGCCCGGCCCCCAGGACTTCAACCGACAAAGGACGGCAAGCCCATGCTCGATATATAGCCCGAATCCGATCCTCCCAGACCTGCGCAGGCGATGGCACGCCGCCGGCAACGATGAAGAACGCCAGGAACCGGTGCTGACCGAGGCCGTGAATCGGCTGCCCGGGGCGATGCCCCGGAAGTGGACGGGCGACGATGCCCAAGCCCGCGCCCGAAGCGTCGGGCCACCGCTGGCGTTTTGTGAGGCATTGGCGGTGGCTGGGGTATCTGCCGACGGCTATCGCTGCCATCGGCTTCGTGATTTTACAGATTGAATTCTGGATTGGATTCCGAATCCTGCCCTAGGAGCGTGCGCCGCAGGAGTTTTCGCGGTGGGCAGACGGCGTTTGACCGTAGCGGAGCCGGCCGATTGACCGGACGTGGAGATGTGGGTTTTTCATGGTCCGGAGCTGAGGCCCTGCGCCGGGAACGCTCGAAGGCGTAGAGACAGCGTTCCGGGGACGAGCGACCCCCCCCGAGTCGACACCGCGAAGCGCCATTTGTTGCGTCAGCATGCCGCCAGCCCACCATGCGCTTGATGTTCAATGCCAGGCACACCAGATGCCTGAGGTGGCTCCGCCTTTTTGGACAGCCTGGCGGCTTGGTCAAGGTGTATTCCGGTTGAAGTTCAGGCTGCCAGAATCCCCTTGAATAGATCTTCCTGTTGCTGCTGTTGCGCCTGTGGGGATGTGGGCAAGGCGCGAAGCGGCTTGTCCATCATATCCACAGGCGTGTCACCTCGGTGGGCCTCGGCCGGCGTCCGCCCGCCCAGCGCCGAGTGCGGCCTGATGGTGCTGTAGAAGCCGATCCACGCGCCGATCACGCGCCGGGCGGTGAAGCCGTCGGCGATCTCGTGCAGGTAGACCGCCTCGTATTTGAGCGAGCGCCACAGCCGCTCGATGAAGATGTTGTCCATGCACCGGCCGCGGCCGTCCATCGAGCTCCGAATGCCGGCCTCGCGCAGGCACCCGGTGAAGGCCAAGCTGGTGAACTGGCTGCCCTGGTCGGTGTTGAAGATCTCCGGCGTGCCGTAGCGCGCCAGGGCCTCCTCCAGCGTGTCCGTACAGAAGCCCGCGTCCAGCGTGTTCGACAGCCACCGGGCCAGCACATGGCGGCTCGCCCAGTCCATGATCGCCACCAGGTAGAGGAAGCCGCGCTGCACCGGGATGTAGGTGATGTCGGCGCACCAGACGTCGTCCGGCCGCTCGATCCGCAAGCCCTTGAGCAGATAGGGCCACACCCGGTGCTCGGGATCCCGATCGCTGGTCCGCGGCGCCCGCCAGACCGCCTGAAGCCCCATCAGGCGCATCAGTCGAGCCGCCCGGCGGCGCCCGATGCATACCCCCTCGCGGCGCAGGTGAAGCGCCATCCGGCGGGCGCCGTAGAACGGATACTTCAGGAACAGCTCGTCGACCCGACGCATCAGCGCCAGCGTCTCGGCGCTCTCCCCCTTCGGCTCGTAGTAGAGCGAGGAGCGCCCGATCGACAGCAGCCGGCATTGCCGGCTCAGGCTCAGCGCCGGATGATCGCGCTCCACCATCGCCCGACGCTCGGCCCGGCTCATCGACCGGACCCGCGAGACAAAAAATCCCGCTCCACGAGCAACTCCCCGATCCTGGCGTGAAGATCGCGCACCTCGCTCTCATGGTCCCGGGTCCGCCGCTCGGCCCCCTTCGAGAACACCTCCGCCAGACCTTCGACCGCCGGGCGCTTCCAGGCGCCAACCTGGTTCGGATGAACCTGATGCTTCGAGGCGATCTCCTGCAAGGTCCGGTCGCCACGAAGCGCCTCAAGCGCGATCTTCGACTTCTGCTCTCCCGAAAATCTCCGCCGCTGGCTGCTCATATGCATCCCTCCGCCAAACGGTGGAATACACCTTACCTACCTGTCCGATTTCCCGGAACCACCTCATGGCCATGGTGCGATACAGGGCAACGCCACCTGCTCCGCGATGTCGCCCCTCGACGGCTTTGGCTCCGGGACTGCCTTGTGACGGAGAAGTGGGGATGTAAAATCGAACATCTCAAGCCGAGGTTGGAGCACGAAATGAAGCACATCGAGGCTCGCTTCAGGGCGGTTACGCCCTGCTTCGCAGGCTCGGGAGAAGATGGCGCCGAACTGCGCCTGCCCTCGATCAAGGGTGTACTGCGTTTCTGGTGGCGTGCGCACGCCTATGTGGCGTTCGTCGGCAAATACAATGTGAACCGCGCCGTGCAGAGGATGCGGCAGTGCGAGAATGAGCTCTTCGGCTCGAGCGAGACGGGGCAGAGCCGGCTTGCGATGCGGCTCGATGTGAAGACCGGACCGCGGGTCCTCGAGAAGGGCGAAGTCCTGAAAGGTGACGGCGCCCTGACGATCGGACCGGGCGCGCGTTATCTGGGCTACGGAGTTTTGGAAGCATTCGCGAGCAAGAATAAGGGCACACAGGCGGGTGAACTGATCCGGCCCTGTCTGGCGGCGCCGTTCGAGTTCGTCCTGCGGCTCGGCGCGAAGGACGCGGCGCCGTTGCGGAGTGTCGAACCTGCGCTGCGTCTGCTCGGTCTGGCAGGCGGGCTCGGCGCCCGTGCGCGCAAGGGATATGGCAGCCTCAACCTGATCTCCCTGAAGGGTGCCGGAGTTGAAGACTGGCAACCGCCCGGAACGATCGATGACTATCGCCATCAACTGACTTCGCTGCTCGACACAGCGGCTGCCTGTGGCCGCGAACCGGAATTCAGCGCCTTCTCGTCGCATGCGCAGGTCGAGCTTCTGTTTGAGAGCCGCGCACCGATGGAGGTTCTCGACGACTACGGCAAGGCGATGGTACGTTACCGAAGCTGGGGTCGGAACGGAAAGATTTTCGAGGGGGAACCTTCCTGCCGGAGGTTCCCCGAAGACCATGACTGGATGAAGGGCAAGGCAACCGACAGCAACTTCCATCCGCGGCGGGCGGTGTTCGGTTTGCCGCACAATTATGGGAAGAGGACAAATGTAAAGCCGGAAGATCACGACCGACGCGCCAGCCCGCTATTGTTCCACGTTCATCGGTTCGGGGAGGGATATGCGGGTATTGCGCTTCTGTTGCGGTCCCGGTTTCTACCCCACGGCGAGAAGATCCTGGCGCGCGACAAAGCCGTTTCCGCCAACCCCGACTGGACCGTGCTGACGGATTTTCTCGACGAGAACCGCAAGCAGAGGATCTGGCCGTGATGGCTGATCGTATCCTGCATGTCGCGGTCGGCCCGGTGCAGGGCTTCGTTTCCCAAGCGCGGCGGACGCGCGACCTGTGGGCCGGATCGTTCCTGCTTTCGTGGCTGTCGGGGCAGCTTATGGCGACGGTGTTGCGCCAGGGCGGCCGGGTGGTCTTTCCCCATGTGGGTAGCGAACCAACCCCCGATGAGCCGATGCTGGCGGCAATTCTGGGCCGGCCGCCACGCGGTGACCGTCATCCCCGCATCGGCACGTTGCCCAACCGGTTCAAGGCGGAGGTCACAGAGGCATTCGATCCCGAAGCGGCCGCCGGCGAGGTGCGGCGGAAATGGCGGCAGCTGGCCGAAGCGGTGTGGTTGCGATTCGTCGCCGGAACGGCCAGTCAAGGCCGCGATACCCGAGTCATCTGGGACCGGCAGATCGATCGATTCTGGGACATCCAATGGGTCATGGGCATCAGGCCGGAGGACGGCAACGATGCCAGCTGGCTTGACCGACGCAAGAACTGGCGGTTCCACTGGCCGCCGCCGGAAGGCGGCGACCACTGCACAGCGATGAGCGACTGGCAGGAGCTGTCGGGCTTCGTCCGCAGCCGCGAGCGGCGACGGCAGGACGCCTTCTGGAGCGCGTTGCGCCGCAGGGCGGGGCGACTCGACCTGCGGGAGGACGAACGTCTGTGCGCCGTCGCTCTGGTCAAGCGCCTGTTCCCGAAGCTCGGAGAGCAGGAGGCGGAACGGGTCGTCGGATGGCGGACCGGCGCGGTGAACTGGCCATCGACCGCCTACATGGCGGCCGTGCCCTGGCTCGCCCATCTCGCCGGCGACCCGGCGCGCTGCGCGGCGTTGAACGGATATGTCGAGATCGTTCGAGACGTCGTCGGCTCCGATACGTTCCGCAGGCTTTGCGGGGAGCGCGCAACAAGGTTGCCGGAGCTCGAGCCGCTCGGGAAGAACGCGGACCTCGACGGCAATCTGTTTCTGGAATCCGCGTTGGAGAACCGGCGTGCGACGCCGTTGAACGACGATGAACCCGCCGAATCCGCAGCGGAGGAAGAGTCCGATGCGGCGCTTCGCGCACGCCTGTCGAAAGCGCTGAAGGGTTTGGTCGAGGAGGTCGGCGGCCCGGCGCAGCCGTTCTATGCCCTGTTGCTGATGGACGGCGACCGGCTCGGCAAGCTGTTGCGTGCGCATGGCGAGCAGACGGTGTCCGGCGCGTTGGCAAGATTCGTCAGCCACGTGCCCGATACCGTCCGTGAATATAACGGCATCACGGTGTATGCCGGTGGGGACGATGTGCTGGCGATGCTGCCCGCCGATCGCGCCATCGAGTGCGCCATCGCGCTGCGCGAGAGCTATGGCGTGGCCTTCGCCCATCACGGACCGGGCGGCGCCGAGGCGCTGGGAAAGCAGGCGACGGCGTCTTGCGCAATCGTCTTCTCCCACTATCGCAACCCGTTGCGCGAGGTGCTCGCACTCGCCCATGACGAACTCGACAACACCGCCAAGGCCTGCAATGGCCGCGACTCTCTGGCGCTTGCCGTGATGCTGGCGGGCGGCGTCAACCAGCGGTGGGTCGGACGCTTCGGCGCGCTGCCGAAGGCGCTCGTGTCGTTGCGTGACCGGATCGCGACGGACGATCGCCACTATTCGGCGAGCTTCTTCTATCGTCTGCGGGAACGCTACGCGACAACCATCGCCGGATTCACCCCCGACGATCGCCGAGCCGTCGTTCTGGCGGAGTATGCAAAGGGCGCGCCGCCGCAGGACGATGACCATCGAAGGCGCGCCGAATCCGCCGTCGATGACTTGCTCGCCGCCTGCCGCACGCAGCGGGGCGACGAAGCGGCCAGCAATGAGTCGTCGTTTCAGCTCGACGGCATATTCGTCTCGCGCTTCCTGGCCGAGAAGAGCCGTTACGGGCAACAGGAGCTGCCGCCGTGACCGTCATCCGCTTCGAACCGCTGGACACGCTGTTCTTCCGGGACGGCCGCCCGTACAACCGGGAGGAACAGAATCAGGCCGGCGTAAGAAGCCTGTTTCCGCCCGCGCCGTCGACCCTGGTCGGCGCGGTTCGCGCCGCTTGCGCACGCGCCATGGGTTGGGAACGCGGCGCATGGAACACGGGGATTTCTGCGCGCCTCGGGGACGGCAGCGATCTCGGTCCGCTGCGCTTCCGCGGGCCGGTGGTGCAGTGGAACGGTGAGAGCCTGTTCCCTGCTCCCGCGAACCTGATGGCAAAGCCGACGGCGACCACGGAGTCCGCGCCTTCGACCCTGCTGGCGCCCGCCGACATCGGCGCCGCCTGCGATTTCGGGAACGACGCGCGGCTGCCGATCGCGAATAGCGCTACCGACGGCGCCAAGCTGCTCGGCGAGCAAGGCTGGTGGATCACATCCCGAGGACTTGAAGCGCTGCTCGAGGGTCGATCGCCCGACCCGGCATGTCTGGTCCACCGCCGCAAATTGTGGGAAACGGAAGCGCGCGTCGGCATCGCTCGTTCCGGAACGACGCGCACCACCGGCGAGAACGCCATGTACTCCCCGAGCCATGTCCGTTTGGGCCGAGGCGTCGCGTTGGCGATGGAGGCCCGAGAACTGCCGCACGAATGCATCGATGCCTTGCAGCACCGGCCCTGGCCGGTCGGCGGCGAGGCGCGCGCCTGCTGGCTGCATCCGGACGAAGACCCGCTTCCCCTGCCCGATGCGCCCGATCTCGTCGTCGCCGACCGTCGCCTCCACTATGCGGTCACCGTCCTCACCCCTGCCGACACGGGGGCGCCGCCGCGTCCGGGTGAGCCGGGCTATGCCGGATTGCCGGGCCGTATCGTAAGCGCCTGCCTTCCTCGTCCCACGTTGATCGGCGGCTGGGACTCAAGAACGATGGAGCCGCTTGCGTTGCGGCCGTACCTGCCCGCTGGCAGCGTGTTGTTTATCGAGGCGACGAGCGATGCGGTCGGCGAGGTCGAGGCGCTGCACGGCGCCGCGATCGGGAAACGTACCGCCTGGGGCTTCGGGCTGGTCGCGGTGGGACTTTGGAGCCAACATTCCGACCGGACAACGGAAGGACCGCAATGAACCATGTGATGCTCGGCCTGCTGGCCGAAACTTTCGTCCATCCGGGCGCTGGCCAGACCGGCGGCGCCATCGATTTGCCGGTAGCGCGCGAGGCGGCGACGGACTACCCGTTCGTCGCCGGCTCCAGCCTGAAGGGCGCGCTGCAGGATGCGGTGGGGCGGGATCTGCAATCGGACGAACGGGACCGCGTGTTCGGCGAACCGGATCGAGCCGGCGCACTGCTGGTGTCGGACGCCCGGCTGCTGCTGCTCCCGGTACGCAGCCTGACGGGCGCCTATCGCTGGGCGACATGTCCTCATCTTCTGGAACGCCTGGCGCGCGACGGCCGGCGCGCGGGTATCGGCAATACGCCGGACGCGGTGCCCCAAATCGAAGAGTATCGCTATGTCGACGCATCGAATGCATCGGGCGGCGACAAGCTCTATCTGGAGGAACGCAGCTTCGAGGCGATGCCGTCCAAAGACGGCGCGCGCGCTGCCGCAAACGGCTGGATCGAAGCCATCGGCAGCCTGATTTCCGATGCCTCCGCGCGCGGGCGGTTGACAGAGCGGCTGGTGTTGCTGAACGACCACGACTTTTCATGGTTCGCCCGTAACGGTCTCGCCGTGCATGCACGCAACGTCCTCGATGAGCAAAAGAGAAGCGTCAACCTGTGGTACGAGGAAACCCTCCCGCCGGATACGCTGATGTACGCCGTTCTGGCGGATCGGGACTCGGGCGCCAGTGGAATGGCGGCGGTTCATCGGACATTTGAACGCCGGCCCTGGCTTCAGATCGGCGGCAACGAGACCGTCGGCCAGGGATGGTTCGCGGTGGCGTGGCGGAGTACAGACGGATGACCGACTTGAATCTCGAACAGCGCCGTGCGGCGCACGCGCTGCACAGGGTCAGGAAGAAGCAAAAGCACCCGAAGCAATCCGACTATCTGAGCTACGCCAGGGCGCTGCCCGCGTCGATCCTGCAGAACGGCCTTGGGCAGGCGATGGCGACCCTGCTGGCGGCGGCCAGGTCGAATGGCGATGACCCGCATTTCCTGCTGTATCGGGATCTGGAGGACTGGCTGTGCGGCGCTGACGAAGACGCACCCTATCGCGGCGCGCAGGGTCTGCTGGATGCGATCGCCACCAGGGATCAGCGGCACTATCTGCGGGCCCAGGCCGAGGCGCAGGGCTACCTGAACTGGCTGAAGAAGCTCGCCGCCGCCCATCTGAAGGCGGACTCCCGGAACGACGGCGATGGGTAAACGTCCTCTCTACAAAAGCGCCGATATCGAAGCCTTGCCGAAGAGCGCGCATGCCGGCCTATGGTACGACAAGTTCTGCCTTGCCTGGATCGATTTGTCGAGGACGGCAGCGGAGCTTGACAAGGGAGCATGGATTGACCGGGTTCTCGGCCGTCGCGGCCACCGCGGCGAGTTGAAGAGCCAATGCGAACGGCTGCGGAAGATGATCGAGAGTCTGAACGGTCGATGCGTCGATCTGCAGACCGTCGGCCCGTTCGTCACCGGCCTGGGCTTGGACCATCCGGTGGAAAACGGCTTTCTGTGGCACCACACGCTGGGCGTGCCCTATCTGCCCGGGTCGTCCGTGAAGGGCATGGTCCGCGCCTGGGCCAGACATTGGAAACGGGAGGATAAAGCCGTCTGGCGCGCCGTTTTGGGTACGGAACGGCATGTGGGCGACGTGGTGTTCTTCGATGCTCTGCCCAGGGAACCTGTCGAATTGGTGAGGGACGTCATGACGCTACATTACGGCGAATACTACCAGGGCGGCAAACCGCCGGG
This sequence comes from Alphaproteobacteria bacterium, assembly GCA_963422565.1. Classification (GTDB taxonomy): domain Bacteria; phylum Pseudomonadota; class Alphaproteobacteria; order MPNO01; family MPNO01. The sequence continues at coordinate 1,288,992 of OY730228.1, forward strand.
CGACTGGATCGATCCAAACCCGATTCCGTTTCTGGCGGTCGGAAAAGGCGCGACATTTCGTTTCGCCGTCGCACCGCGGCGACCTTCCGCCGCAGGGAAGATCCACTGCAATACGGCCTGCCGCTGGCTCGCAGAGGCGCTGGAGTGGATCGGCGCCGGCGCCAAGACCGCAGTCGGCTACGGCCGCTTCGGGGCAGCGCGTCCGGCGCCGCCGCGCGCGCTGGCCAAGGGCGAAGCGGTCGAGGCGACCTTGTATCGGGATGACAGGGGCCGCTGGTGCGGACGTACCGAAGACGGGCAATCGGGCACCATATTCGGACCGTCGCCGGACGACGCCATTGTCGACGGGATCCGGACCCTGTATGTGCGCGTCCCGCCACGAAATCTGCAATTCCAGTGGGTGGCGGGGGGATCCGGCCCGGCGACCGGGCGACGCTCTCCCGGTCGCGGCCGGCGGCGCTCGCATCGACACTGATCGGGAGGACGCGATGCCGGACAGGGCTTTATCCAGAATCCTGTTGATCGCGACGGTCGGCGGCGCGCCGGCGCCGCTGGTCGCGTCCATCGGCAAATGGCGGCCCGCAAGGGTCCTGTTCGTGCCCTCTGCGGGTACGAAAGGCCAGATAGACGACATTCGGGATTCACTCGCGCAGCAGGGATACGAGCTGGACGCAGGACGGTTCGATACGATTCCGGTGTCGGACCATCAGGATTTCTCGGTTTGCGTGGGGGAGATGCGGCGCGACCTGGAGAAACAGGTCACCCAATGGCGCGGGCATGGTGAGGGTCACGAGTGCGTAGTCGACTTCACCGGCGGGACCAAATGCATGAGCGCCGCCCTGGCACTGGTGGCCCGGCCGTGGCCTGCCGTCCGATTCTCCTATGTCGGGGGTGCGCGGCGCGACAAGGACGATGTCGGCATCGTCGTTGCCGGCAGCGAACGGGTCGTGTCCGTCATTAACCCATGGGATACGCTCGGCTATCAGGTGGTCGAGGAAGCCGTCGCCGCCTTCGACCGCAACGCCTGTGGGTGGGGCGCTGAACGGCTGCGAAATGCCTTGAGCCATATTGCTGACAGCGGCTCGCGCAAGGCCGAGCTGAGCGCTCTGGTCACGTTCATGGAAGGATACGATAAATGGGATCGTTCGGAGTACAGGCCGGCCTTCGGCGATTTTGGGAACTGCGCCAAGCGCCTGAATGATCTGGCCGCCGCCGTGCCTGGCAAGACACAGGAATGGTTTCGGCAGCACATCGATCGGGCCATAGATCGGCTAAAGAAGCTGAAGCAGGCCTCCAGCCTTCCCACTCGCGAGCTCCTTGAGGATCTGATCGCCAATGCCGATCGACGGCGGGAGGAAGGGCGGCACGTGGATGCCGTCGCCCGGCTCTACCGCGCAATCGAGGCGGCGGCGCAACTGCGCCTGTGGGAAGGGTTCGGGATCAGGACCGGCAAGCTGCCGCTGGGAGACGTTCCCGTAGCCATGCGCAGCCGCCTGGCGACCCGGGCCGAGGATGGAATGCTGAAGCTCGGCTTGCAGGATGCCTACGACCTGTTGCGGCTCAAGGACGATCCCTTGGGAACTCGCTTCGACGCCCTGGGTTGGAACAATTCAGGATCCTCGCTGTCGAAACGTAACGATTCGATTGCGGGACATGGTTTCACGGCCGTGTCCTCCGGAGAATCCGACAAGCTGTGGAAAGGCGCCTTGTCGCTGGTCGAGATGGCGGACGAGGATGTCTTCCGATTTCCCAAGCTCGGCGCACGGTGACCGGATTGACAGTTGTGCGATCTGACGGAACTACAAACAGGCTACCGGAGGTAACAGACAATCATGGAGCGATTCAGGAACCGCGTCGCGGGTTGCGGAGTCATGATTGCCGGCGTGTATCACCGTGTTGATCGTCGCCGGTACGATTGCGACAGGCACCGCCTGGGCCTACCCCGATTCGGTGGACGGTTGAGGACTGTCGCCACCGGCGCTGGGGTCGATGCCGATCTCGGCGAGCAATGCGCCGCCGCTCGGAGTGATGAGGTCGTAGTCGGTATCGAAGTCGAACATCGCCGGGTCTCCTCTCGGATGCCGCGCCCGGCGGTGATGGAGCCCTTCTCCCTCTATTGCGCCGGGCGCTTGCCCGGCACTCGCTTGCCTCTCGCTCCCGGCCGCCGGCGCCGGCGTGGCCGAGTCACTCCCAGGCCGCGATGCTGGTGATCACCGGGGCGTCCGTGATCACCTCGACCCGGTCGGGAAGCAGCCGGGCGAAGGCGAGCGCCAGCGCGACGTCCTCCCAGGAGTCGTAGGGGCCGTGCTCGTCGCCCGTTTCGAGGTCGACGACGGTGAACTGCGGGTCGAAGACCGGCACCGTCCGGAAGTATGTCGAGCGCTCCCCGGACCGGCGGGCGCAGGGCTCGCAGCGGGCAGCCCCCTGCGATGGTTCTCCGCAGTCGGTGCATCGCCCCTCGGCGCGGCGCCTGGCGTACTCCTCGCGCCGCCGTGCGCAGGGGGCTCCTTGCCGCATCCGGTGCACAGGCTGGCGGCGCGGCGGGCCTCGTCGCGCTTGCGGCTGCGTTCGCGGCCGATGCGCCGCCGGGTTTCCACTTTCCGGCCGCCGTAGAGCTTCCCCTCGGCCTCGGCCTTCGCCTTCGCGTAGCGCGTCCGCTCGCGCGCCCGGCGCGCCTCGGCGCAGGGATCGCACACCGTGCGTCCCTCCCCCCGCACCGCACGCACAATCCGGCGGCGCCGCTCAGCCCCGCTGCTTGCGGTCGCACAGGAGGCCGTCCGCGATGGAACCCCAGACCTGGACGCCGCCGCGCGTGCGCAGGCCCGTGCAGATGATGATTTCGGTGCAGGCAGGCCGCATCTCCTTCACCGCCTTCCGCATGGCGGTGGTACGCTTCGCCCTGCGCCGGCCCGCGCCCTTCCCCGACGACTCGCCGGACCAGGGGCGGATGTCGCCGTCGGCGTGGGCCTTGAAACGCTCGACAACGTATCTGTCGTCTTCAAGACCGGTGCCGAAGAGGTGAACCAGGAAAGTGGACTCAGTGTTGCCGGGAACCGCGATTGCTGCATTCATCGTGCCGTCTCCGTCGTGCCATCGGTGGGGAACGGCGGCGGCGCCTCCCTCCGGGGCGCCATCCGCCGCCCTGCTTCGGGCCAGACTCTCCTCTCGTGGGCGCGGGACGCAGGGCCGGCGCCCGGTGCGGTCGGTTCCGGTGGCGGCGCCCGGCCGGCGGGGCCGTGGCTTCCTGCACGCACCGGCGTCCCGCGGTTTGATTGATGTAGCACCGGGTGCTATATCGTGCGGCATGATGGAAGGCGCGCGAGGGGCGCGGATTGCGCACGTTCAAGACCAAGCCTTTCGCGCGCTTCGCCCATCGCGAGGGAATCGCGGACAGGGCCGGTCCGGCGGGTTCCGCACGATCGTGGTGTTTCGCCGGGGAGAGCGCGCGTTCTTCGTGTACGGGTTCGCCAAGGACGCACGGGAGAACCTGCGCCGGGACGAGACGTTCCGCCGGCTGGCCGACGCGTATCTGGCGCTCGACCGGGCGGGCCTCGCGGCGGCGCTGGCGGTCGGGGCGATTATCGAGGTGTCATGCGATGACCAAGCAGTATAAGAGTGAAGCGCTGGCGGCCGTGCATGAGGCGGCGCTCGGCTTGGCCGAAGCCGGCGTGATGTCCAAACGGATGATGAAGGCGTTCGACCGGATGTGCCTGACGCCGGTGGAGGATATGGCCCCGGAGGACATCCGCGCGCTCCGGCTTCGCGAGAATGCGAGCCAGGCGGTGTTCGCGCGCTATCTCAACGTGACGACCGGGCTGGTGAGCCAGTGGGAGCGCGGCGAGAAGCATCCGCGCGGGGCGTCGCTGAAGCTTCTGACGCTGGTGGCGAAGCACGGTCTCGGGGCGGTTGCATGAGATTTCGCCGTCCTCGCTGCCCGGGTCGTCGTGTTGCGATAGTGTTGACAGATCATATGGAAGAACCAGAGTCTCCGAAATAGTCAAACAATTGCGCTGGTTTACGGTCTAGGCGCTCTCCTTTCGGCGAGGTCGAGAAACAACCGCCTCCGCGTCGCGCCTTCCAGCATTCCAGCAACGCCGTCCGGCGCGGCGCAGCGGGCGCTCGCGCCGCTGCGACCTCGATTCCATTCAAGCCCTTGCCGACGAACAACTCCGCCGGCCGGAAGCCATGCCCGGGTTTGGGCGACCAGGGGCGGGCTACGACATCGGAGAGAAACCCGCCGTCACCCGTCACGGCGGGCGTTTCCGTCATGCCGCCATGCCCGGTCGCCCGGGGGGACTCTCGCTACCGTCGCGGCCATCGACGACATCGCCCAGCGGCCTTCGAGGGGTTCAATACCCAACCGATCCGGGGTACAGTCGACGCCCATCTGGGAAGCTCTCCGGTCCGTTTCATGCCCTTGCCGAGAAACATATCTATCGGATCGGGAAAGTTCATGCAGCTTGCGGGGCGAAAATTCCGAGCTGAAGCGTTTGTGACGGATAGGGCCGAATGGCACTCAAGCTGACTTTCGCGTGCGGCAGCTACGACCGGATGGAGCCGATCAAGGACGGAACGGTCGCGCCGGACGGGATCGACCTCGAATTCCTGGCGATCGAGTCGCCGCGCGAGATATTCGACCGCATGGCCGGAGTGCAGGAATTCGACGCCTCCGAGATGTCGAGCTCGGAATATATCGCCCGTCTCGGCACCGGCGACTGCCCCTTCGTCGCGATCCCGGTCTTCCCCTCGAAGGCCTTCCGGCACGGGTTCATCTGCATCAACGCCGACGCCGGAATCGACTCCCCCAAGGACCTCGAAGGCCGGCGGGTGGGCGTGCCGCTCTATACCCAGACAGCGGCGGTCTGGGTACGCGGGCATCTGGCAGAGGAGTACGGCGTCGATCTCGACAGCATCGAATGGGTGCAGGGTGCGGTCGAAAAGGTCGGCGCCCACGGCGAACCGACCGCGATGCCGCTGCTCGAGCCCGTCAATCTGAGCCGGAACGACACCGGGCGGTCGCTGTCCGACATGCTGGCGGACGGCGAGATCGACGCGCTCCTCGGCTCCCGGCTGCCCGATTCGCTGTTCACGAGCGACAGGGTCGTCCGGCTGTTCCCCAACTATCGCGCGGTCGAGCGGGAGTTCTACATCCGCACCCGCATCCACCCCATCATGCATCTGGTGGCGATCAGAAGGGCGCTCTACGAGGCGGAGCCGTGGATCGCCGGTGCGCTCTACGAAGCGATGGCGCGCGCCAAGAACCAGGCGCTCGCGCGGCTTCGGGTCTCCGCCGCCCAGAAGGTGATGCTGCCCTTCCTCCATGCCGATCTCGACGAGATCGACGAAATCTTCGGCGGCGATCCCTGGCCCTACGGCGTCGAGGCGAATCGCCCGACGCTCGAAGCGCTGATGCGCCACATGGTGGACCAGCATTTCATTCGCGCGCCGATCTCGGTCGAATCGCTGTTCGTGCCGGTCGAGTAGGCCCGATCCTGAGCGGCGCTTCCGCAACGACCGCCAATCTCGAGGAGCCCTTCGATGCCGGAAGCCTATATTTGCGACGCCGTGAGGACGCCGATCGGCCGCTACGGGGGAGGGCTGAGCACGGTGCGGACCGACGATCTCGCAGCGGTCCCGATCTCGGCGCTGATGGCGCGCAACCCGGCGGTCGACTGGCAGGCGGTCGACGATGTCTATCTCGGGAATGCCAACCAGGCAGGCGAGGACAACCGCAACGTGGCGCGGATGGCGGGCCTGCTGGCCGGGCTGCCGGTCGAGGTCGGCGGCGCGACGGTCAACCGGCTCTGCGGCTCAGGTCTCGAAGCGCTCGCCCAGGCGGGCCGCGCGATCCGCACCGGCGAGGCGGAGCTCGCGGTCGCCGGCGGGGTCGAGAGCATGTCGCGCGCGCCCTTCGTGATGGGCAAGGCCGAGACCGCGTTCTCCCGCAAGGCGGAGATCTTCGACACGACGATCGGCTGGAGGTTCGTGAACCCCAGGATGGAGGAAGCCTACGGCGTCGATTCGATGGGGGAGACGGCGGAGAACCTCGCCGAGGAACGCCAGATCACCCGCGACGACCAGGACCGCTTCGCGCTGTGGAGCCAACGCAAGGCGCAGGCGGCGAAGGAGGCCGGGCGCCTCGCCGAGGAGATCGTCGCGGTCTCCATCCCGCGGCGGCGCGGCCCGCCCGTCTCGATCTCGGAGGACGAGCATCCGCGCGCCGACGCGACGGCGGAGAGCCTCGCCGGCCTGCGGCCCGCGTTCCGGCGCGGCGGCACCGTGACCGCCGGCAACGCGTCGGGCGTGAACGACGGCGCCGCCGCCCTGCTGGTCGCCGACGAGGAAGCGGCCCGCGTCCACGGGCTCGCGCCGCGCGGGCGGATCGTCGCCTCGGCGACGGCCGGCGTGCCGCCCCGGATCATGGGGATCGGGCCAGCCCCGGCGACCCGCAGGGTCCTGGCGCGGGCCGGGCTCGATCTCGCCGAGATCGACGTGATCGAGATCAACGAAGCCTTCGCCGCCCAGTCGCTCGCCGTCACGCGCGAGCTCGGCCTCGCCGATGACGACCCTCGGGTGAACCCGAACGGCGGCGCGATCGCGCTCGGCCACCCCCTGGGGTGCAGCGGCGCCCGTCTCGCCACCACGGCGCTCCACGAGCTCGAACGGAACGGCGGGCGCTACGCCCTCTGCACCATGTGCATCGGGGTGGGCCAGGGCATCGCCATGGTGATCGAACGGACGTGACCGGCCGGGCAGCGGGGCGGAATCGACGCCCGGAGAACGGGAGGGAGCGCTCATGCCCAAATCGCTGACTCGAAGCCAGATCGACCGGTTCTGGAAAGAAGGCTATGCGTTTCCGTTCGACTGCCTGACCAGGGACGAGGCGGCAGAGGCGCGCGCCCGGTTCGAGGCCCATGAGCGAACCCTCGACGAGGACATTCACAAGCATATCCGCATCAAGGCGCATCTGAGCTTCCTCTGGCTCTGGGACCTCGCCCACCACCCCCGCATGCTCGACGCCGTCGAGGATCTCATCGGCCCGGACATCCTCCTCTATCTCTCGACGCTCTGGTTCAAGGACGCGAGGGACGGACGCTATGTCTCCTGGCATCAGGACTCGGCCTATTACGGTCTCGACCCGCATGACGTGATCACGCTGTGGCTGGCATTCACCGACTCGAACGCGGAGAACGGCTGCGTCCAGGTGATCCCCGGAAGCCACCGGGAGCCCGATCGGCGGCATGTCGAGACCTATGCGGCGGAGAACCTGCTCGCCCGCGGGCAGTCGATCGAAGGGATCGACGAGTCGAGCGCCGTCAAGCTTCGACTCGCGGCCGGTCAGTTCTCGATGCATCACGAGCGGCTGATCCACGGTTCCGAACCCAACCGTTCCGACGACCGGCGGCTCGGCATGTCGTTCACCTATCTGCCGACCCGGGTGCGCTGCACCCTTCCCGGGCGAAACGCCGTTCTGGTGCGCGGCACCGACGCCTACGGCCACTGGGACTACGACCCGGTACCGCGCCGGGACCTCGACCCCATCTGCATGGAGATCATGCGCCGCGGCATCCGGGACTATGCCGACCCCGGCATCGGCCAGGAATCCGCGCGGACGGGCTGAGGGCCGAAACGGGCGATCGGCAGTTCTCGTTTCGGCGTCCTGGCGGCCGGCCTCCACCGGCACCCTGGCCCACATCGTCACCCCTCCCTCGAGGGAGGGGCGTCGCCCAGTCGATCGCGGTCCGCAAAACGAGGCCTACCGTCGGGCAACAATCGGCATTGTCAACCGCCGATTGTTATCCTATACTGTCCGAATGGATGACCTTGAATACGAACTGGACGATCAGGGGCTGGAGCACAGGTACAGCGAACGGGACAGGACCTGCCTTATGTGCGGGACGACCTTCCCGAGCGCCTGGGCGGGGGAACGGATTTGCAAGAAGTGCAAGTCCCAGACCCGCTGGCGCAGCGGAGACAATAGTCTCTCGGACTGAACCCGCGCGAAACCACCCGATTTTCGGCATCGCGGGCGCGCCGCCCAGGAGTGTGCGGTTCACGTCTCCGACGCCGCCAGTCTGACGACAAGCTTTCCAGTGGTGCGCCGGCTGCGCAGGTCGGCCAGGGCGTCGGGCAAATCCGCCAAGCGGTAGCCGTCGACGATCCGGGGCCGGATCGCCCCCCTGTCGTACAGAGCGATCAGCCGCCGGCTGCAGCGCGCGAGCATCGCGGCGTCGCGGTCGTGATCCCAGTAGACCCCGCGCGCCGTGACGCCGCCCAGCAGCAGGCGGTGCGCGGGAATGCGTGGAATCTCGCCGCTCAGGAACCCCGCAAGCAGAATCTCGCCGCGCCAGGCCAGGCATTCCAGCGCCGTCCCGGTCGCCGCGCCGCCGACGCTGTCGACGACGATGCGCGCCCCGACGCCGCCGGTCGCCGAACGCACCCGCGCGGCGAGGTCGGGGGCCGAGGAGTCGACGACGCGCTCCGCCCCCTCCTCCTCGGCGACCGCCCGTTTCCACGGACCGCTCGCCACCGCGATCACCCGAGCGCCGAGATGCCGGGCGACCTGAAGCATCGCGAGCCCCAGCCCGCCTGTCGCCGCGAAGATCAGCACCCAGTCGCCGGGGCGAACCGCCGCCGTCTCGGCGAGCGCCACCAGCGCCGTCGTGTACGCGACCGGAAGCGCGGCTGCGACAGGCGCCGGAATCGCGTCGGGGATCGGGATCGCCATGTCCGCCCGGACCAGGGCGTACTCGGCGAACCCTCCCCATCTCACCTTCGCCGCCACCCGCGACCCGGTGCCGACGACCCGCCCGGCGACCTCCTGGCCCGGCGTGAAGGGTCTCGGCGGGCGTATCTGGTACCCCCCGCCGATCATCAGCAGGTCGGAGAAGTTGACTGCCGCCGCCTCCACCCGGACGAGGAGCTCGCCGGCGCCCGGCTCGGGCCGCGGCATATCGACCAGTTCCAGCCCGCCGATCGAGGCCTCCGTGCCCGACCGCCATGCCTTCATGGACGCCATGGCGCGAGTCAGCCGAGATGCGTGCCGGCACCGATCCAGAGTATCTCCCCGGTCGTCCGGTCGGCGCCGGCGATCAGCCAATGGATCGCGTCGGCGACGTGATCCGCTTCGAGCCGCGCCTTGAGCGGCGCGGAGTCCACGAAGCGGGCGAGCACCCGCTCATAGCGCTCGTCGCCGAGGCCGGCCCGGTTCCAGCGCGTGTCCGTCAGGGTCGGCGCGACACAGTTGACCCTGATCTCGGGAGCGAGCACGCGCGCGAGCGACAGAGTGAGCGTGTTCACCGCGCCCTTCGACGCGGTATACGCGATCGAGCTGCCGGTCCCGTTGGACGCCGCGAAGCTCGAGACGTTGACGATGGCCCCGCCGCCGGTCGTCTTCATCGCTGGCACCGCGGCCCGGCTCATCTGGAACGCGCCGATCACGTTGACGGCGTAGGACTCGGCGAAGTCGGCGGCGGTCAACCCCTCGAGGTCGAACGGATCGACGAACCGGGTCGCGCCGGCGTTGTTGACGAGTGCGTCGATCCGGCCCCAGCGCTCGGCGACGGAAGCGGCGAGTCGCCGGCAGTCCGAATCCTCGGCGACATCGCCCGCCAGCGCGACCGCATCGACCCCGGCCGCCCGGCAGCGCTCGACCGTCTCCGCCGCCCCGGCGGCGTTTACTCGATAGTTCACGGCGACATTGCAACCGTGCCGAGCCAGGCGCAGGGCCACCGCCGCGCCGATGCCCGAAGACGCGCCGGTGACCAGCGCCGCGCCACCCGCGATGTACATGCCTCGGCCCTCCCCGTCCGCCCCTCAGTCGTCGAAGGCGCGACCGCCGTCCGGAAGCGGTACCCGATGGGCGTTGAGCGTCATCGCGATCAACGTGTAATAGCCGCAGATCGCGACCAGCTCGGTGAGATTCTCCTGCCCCAGCAGGGCGAGCACCCGGTCATAGGTCGCGTCGTCGACCGATCTTTCGGCATGCAGCGTCGCGCAGAACGCGTGGACCGCCTCCTCTTCGGGCGACCCGAAGACCGGCCGGCCTCCGGTTCGGATCGCCTCGACGAGCGCGGCGGAGAGCCCGGCCTCGCGGCCGATCGGCGCATGCGCGAACCATTCGTATTCGGCACGCCAGAACCGCGCCGTGACCAGGATCGCGAGCTCGCGCAGCCGGTCCGGCAACGGCGACTCGAAACGGATATAGGCGCCCAGCTTCTGCACGTGATCGGCGATTCCGGGGCCGTGCAGAAGCACCGTGAACGGGCCGCCGACCGAGCCGCGCGGCCCTCCGGCGATCGCCTCGAAGACGCGCCGCTGCCGGGCAGTCATCGTATCGGGCGCGACGGGGGCGTATCGTGTCATCTACCGGCACCTTCGGGACGGAGAACGGGATCGGTCGGCCGCGCGCGGCGCAAGCGAGTGCCGGCGCGTATGGCCGGCTCGCCTGACATGCCAGGACGGGGCCGGGAACGCAAGGTGGGGAGATGGTCGGAACCGCCGCATCCTCCGAAGGCGATCGGCAGGCGGGAGTCCGCGCGGCCACGCGATGGTGAGCGCTCTCGCCGCCGCATGGCGGAAAGCGCCGCCAAACCTGCGCGGGATCGTCTGGATCACCCTCGGCTCCGTCGCCTTCGCCGCCAACGATGTCTTCATCAAGACCCTCGGCCGGTCGCTGGACGCCCTGCAGCTCGCGCTGTTCCGCTATGTCGTGGGACTGGTCATCCTCGCGCCGCTGTTCTGGCGCGCCGGCATGGCCGGGCTCCGGACGGAACGACTCGGCCTCCACGCGGTCCGGCTGGTCGTCGCTTCGATCGCCCAGGTCGGAACGATGCTCTCGGTCATCAACCTGCCGCTGGCGACGGCGACGGCGCTGGCGTTCTCCCGCGTCCTGTTCACGCCGGTCGTGGCGATCCTGCTGCTCCGCGAGCGGGTCGCCCGCCGGCGCTGGTGGGCGACCGCGACCGGCTTCGTCGGCGTCGTCCTCATGCTGCGCCCGGAAAGCGGCGGGATCGCGCCGGTGGCCGCGATCGCCGTCGGCTCGGCGATGTCGTTCGCCGTCGCCAACGTGCTGATCCGCATGATGTCGTCGACCGAGCCGGCGATCCGCATCCTCTTCTACTATCACTGCGGGGGCTGCGTCGTGTTCCTCCTTCCGGCGGTCATCGTCTGGACTCCGCCGACCGGCGTCGAATGGCTGATGGCGGCGGGCATCGGCGCGCTGACCACGCTCGGCATGGTCGCCTTCGTTCGCGGCTTCGCGGCCGGAGAGGCGAGCGTGATCGGGCCGATGGAGTATACCCGGCTGATCTACGCGGCCCTGCTGGGGTCGTTCCTCTTCGGCGAGGCGCCGGATCCCTGGACACTCCTCGGGGCGGCCGTCATCGTCGCCGCCACGACGTTCATCGCCCGGACCGAAACCCGGTCGGGCACAGCTTAGGTCATGCGCGCGTTGCGGCGCGGAACGCGGATCGGAAGGAACCCGAACATGGACGCAACCCGGATCGACGTTCACCATCACATCCTGCCGCCCGACTATGTCGCCAAGGTCGGGGACGAACGGATCGGCCCGTTGATCCTGGCCGGCCGCACGCCCGACTGGTCGCCGCAGATGTCGATCGAGGCGATGGACCGCAACGGCATCGCGGCCGCGGTCACGTCGATCTCGGCGCCCGGCCTCTGGTTCGGCGACGACGACGCGGCCGCCGCGCTCTGCCGCGAGACCAACGAATATGCCGCGAATCTCAAACGCGACTACCCGCGCCGGTTCGGGATGTTCGCTGCCCTGCCGCTGCCCGACATCGCGGCGAGCCTCGCGGAGATCGAATACGCGCTCGACACGCTGGGCGCGGACGGGATCGGCCTGCTGACCAGCTACGGCGACGACTATCCGGGCGCAGGCGTCTTCCGACCGGTGTTCGACGAGCTCGACCGCCGCCGGGCGGTGGTCTATTTCCATCCGACCGCCGCCGCCTGCAGCCGCTGTCTCCCCGAGATCCCGGCGGCCACGCTCGACTTCCCGTTCGACACGACGCGGGCGATCGCGAGTCTGCTGTTCTCCGGCACCTTCGCACGCTGCCGCAACATCCGGTTCATCTTCTCCCACGCCGGGGGCGCGGTTCCCTTTCTGGCCGAGCGCCTCGCGCGTCTCGGCGCCCGCCCGGGCTTCCGCGAGGCGGTGCCCGACGGCGTCGTGCCCGAGCTCGCAAGGCTCTATTACGACACGGCGCTGTCGGCGAACTGGCTCGCCTTCCGGAGCCTGCTCGAACTGGTCTCCGCCGGCCGCGTCCTGTTCGGCAGCGACTATCCGTTCGCCCCCGAGGCGACGATGACCGCGACCGTCTCGGGCCTGATCGGGCTCGGTCTGCCGCCGGGCGACCTCGCCGCGATCGAGCATGGCAACGCCCTCCGGCTCCTCCCCGACGTTTCCGGCGGCGGTCGGGAAGCGCCGACCTGAGCGGCGACAGCCGATAGACTCGGTCGCCTTCCCCGCTTATCATCGCACCACGACCACGATCCCGAGCATCCCGGCCGATGAGCCCAGAATTGATCGCCATCCTGGCCGTTGGCGTTGCCGTCGTCGGCATAGTGCTCAATGGCCAGCGCGCCAACCGCGCCGAGATGACCGGTCTGCGCGCCGAGATGACCGGTCTGCGCAGTGAGATCGGCGAGCTTCGGGGTGAGCTCCACCGTGAGATCGGTGACCTCCGCGCCGAGATCCGCCGTGAGATCGGCGATCTGCGGGAACGCATGGCCAGGCTCGAAGGGCTTCTCGAGGGCCTCCGCGAGGCCATTTCGGGACGCCGGGACGCCGCGTAGCAGGGAGAGCCCGCGCGCGGCCCGATACCGGTGCAGATCCGTCATCGTTTCGCGTTTCCGGACGCAGACCATGGCTTCGCGCCCTCTGCCGGCCCGGCGGATCCGCCCGTAACGGACCGCCGCACTCGCAGATACGGCTGCCCCGGGACCGTCCGCGGACGCACTGCCGAAGAGGCCCTGCCGTCCCACATGTTCCGAACCAGGACACAGGCTTGCAGCAAGGCCGTGGCCGACAATATGCTTGCTCGGCCAACCCGATCCCGAGCGCCGAGCAGCATTGCCATGGACACTCTGGCGGAAACCGAACTCACCTACATGACCGGCTTCGGGAACGAATTCGCCACCGAAGCGATCCCCGGCGTCCTGCCGCACGGCCGGAATTCGCCGCAACGGGTCCGTCACGGCCTCTATGCGGAACAGTTGAGCAGGACGGCGTTCACCGCGCCGCGCGGCGAAAACCTGCGCTGCTGGGTCTACCGAATCCGGCCCTCGGTCAAACAGGGCCGGCCCGCACGTATCGACAAGGGGCTGCTTCGGACCGCGCCGGTCGTCGAAGCCGACTGCCCGCCGATCCAGCTCCGCTGGGACCCGCTCCCCATGCCGGGCGAGGCGGCCGACTTCGTCGACGGGCTCGCGACCATGGCGACGGCGGGAGATCCGGCGGCGCAGACCGGCATGGCTGTTCATATCTACCGCGCCAACCGGTCGATGGAGGACCGCTTCTTCGCCAATTCGGACGGCGACATGCTGATCGTCCCCGAGTCGGGACGGATGGTCCTGCTCACCGAGCTCGGCGCGGTCTCGCTCGCCCCCTGGGAGATCGGCCTTGTCCCGCGCGGCATTCGAATGCGCGTCGTCCTGCCCGACGGCACGGCGCGCGGCTATGTCTGCGAGAATTACGGTCCGGCGTTCCGGTTGCCCGAGCGTGGCCCTATCGGCGCCAACGGGCTGGCGAATTCCCGAGATTTCGAAACTCCCGAAGCGCGCTACGAAGACCGGGAGGGCGGCTTCGAGGTCGTCACCAAGTTCCTGGGCGAGATATGGTCCGCCCCGATCGGCCATTCGCCGCTGGACGTGGTCGCATGGCACGGGAATCTGGCACCCTGCAAGTACCATCTCGGCAGGTTCAACGCGATGGGCACGGTCACCTTCGACCACCCGGACCCGTCGATCAACACCGTGCTCACCGCGCCCTCGGACCGGCCGGGGACGGCGAATGTGGACTTCGTGATCTTTCCGCCGCGCTGGCTGGTCGCCGACGACACGTTCCGGCCGCCCTGGTTCCATCGCAACGTGATGAGCGAGTTCATGGGTCTGGTCGCGGGCAGCTACGACGCCAAAGCCGAGGGGTTCGTCCCCGGCGGGTCCAGCCTGCACAACGCCTTCGTCCCGCACGGCCCGGATGCCGACGCCTATGCCAGCGCGGTCGAGGGCGAGCTCGCCCCGCGATTTCTCGGAGAGACGATGGCGTTCATGTTCGAGACCCGCCATGTCTGCCGGCCGACGCGGTTCGCGATGGAAACGCCGGCCCGACAGCGCGACTACCCCGACTGCTGGCAGGGCCTTGCCCGAAATTTCGGCCCGCCGCGCTGAGGGCTATCCGTCCGTCGCCCGATCGAGATCGAGGACCACCGAGTTGATGCAGTAGCGCTGCCCGGTCGGCATCGGGCCGTCGGGAAAGACATGCCCGAGATGAGCATTGCAGCGCGCGCAGTGTACCTCGGTCCGAGCCATGAACAACAAGCTACGGTCGACGCTGGTCTCGACGGCGGCGCCGTCGATCGGCTGGTAGAAGCTCGGCCAGCCCGTGCCCGAGTCGAACTTGGCTTTCGAATCGAACAGCGCCCGGCCGCAGCACACGCAGCGATAGGTACCCGCATCCTTGCAATTGTCGTATTCACCGCTGAACGGGCGCTCGGTCCCGTGGCGGCGGGCGACCCCATATTGCTCGGGCGTGAGCCGAGCCTTCCATTCGGCATCCGTCCTTGTCACCTTGTCGGGCTTGCCGCTTTCGGCCATCGCGTCACAACTCCCCGGCGTTCCTTGCCATGAGCGCACCGAGCGCCCGCAGCTCCCCGGCGCCGTCGCCCCGGTGGCTCGACCCGTGCATGCAGGCGAGCGTCGTCGGCTCCAGGGCGGCGAGGCGATCGAGAATCGGCTGCGTCTGGCGGGTGAAGGGAACCGATTGGGACATCGGCCCCTCTTGCTGCCGCTCCAGATAGACGGCCGCGCGCCCGACCAGATCGCCGTCGCAGAGCGGCGCGACATCGCCGTTATGGCCGAACAGGTCCGAGCAGAACAGCGTCCGCTCCGTCTCCTCGAAGAGCAGGCTCGCATCCCAGCCATGCGGGACATGTTTGGTCTCCAACAGGCGAAAGACCCGACGGCCGGTCTCGAGACGCTCGTCCTCGCCGAGCACGCGCGGCGATCGGCATGCGTAATCGCCGACGCTGGTCCGCGCGCCGACGAAGCTGCACAGCGGCACCGCGTCGGGGGCCAGCCGCAGCCAGGCGTTCAACGAACCGCATTCGTCGGACTCGAAATGGCTGAAGCCGACCCAACGCAGGCGTGAAGGATCGAGGACGCGCGCGACCGCCTCGCGGACATCGTCGAAGAAACCGCGCAGGTTGGTGTGGTAGAGAAGCGGCTCCTCGTCCCTGACCAGGAAGCTGCAGAACTGGAAATCGGCCGCCTCGTTGTAGGCGCAGAGGCGGAAGATGTCCGGCGCTATCTCGTCGACCCGCGCCACCGCACGACCTCAGACGCGCCAGGACGTATCGACGGCGTCGAGCCGACGGACCAGGGCCGGCCATTCGCGGCGCCCCATCGGTGAAGCCGCGAGATCGAACTGCCGGGCGGTGTAGCGGCAGACTTCTTCGGTCAGGGTCCGCACCCGCCCACCCGCCGCCATCAGCTTGAGCTGGGCATTGCAGACCTTCTCGAGAAAGAACATAAGGGTGAAGGCCTCGCCAACCGTCCTCCCCACCGTCAACAGACCGTGATTGCGGAGTATGAGAGCGAAGTTTCCGCCGAGATTGGCGACCATGCGGGCGCGCTCGTCCAGATTGAAGGCAATGCCCTCGAAATCATGGTAGCCGACATTGTCATGGAAGATCAGCGAGTCCTGGTTGACGAACATCAACCCGTCCTCGAGACAGGACACCGCCATGCCCGCCTCGGTATGGGTGTGGATCACGCAGTTGACGTCGGGGCGCGTGGCGTGGATCGCGCTGTGAATGACGTATCCGGCCTGGTTGATCTCGTAAGGGCTGTCGTCGAGGATCGCCCCGTCGATGTCGACCTTGACCAGATTCGAGGCGGTGACCTCGTCGTAGCGCAGCCCGAACGGGTTGAGCAGAAACCGCTCGGCGCCGTCCTCGGGCGGCAGCCGAGCCGATATATGGTTGTAGATCAGCGTCGTCGCCCACCCGTACATGTCCGCCAGGCGATATGCCGCGGCGAGCTCCACACGCGTATTCCATTCTTCGTTGCCGACCCGCTCCCTGAGCGGCAGCTCCGTTATCGGTTGGACGACGCTCGCGTTCATCTCCGCCTCCGATCCGGCTCCGCATCCGATACCGAAGCCAGTATAGCATGCCGGCCGATGGTCATCTCGACGCCGGCCCCAGCGCCGGTCTGATTCCGCCGGAGAATCGTCTCGCTAGCGGAATTCAGCTACTATTTTTCGCTGACCGGCAACCGTGGCGGCCTCTTCTCGATCGACTGCATCTTCGGGCTGCGCCCCGAAGGGTCGGAGGGTGTGAACGATCTGAAGGATGCGATGCGCGGCCTCGTACAGCGCCACACGGAGATGTACGACCGCGTCTTCGAGGAAATCGTGGCTGGCAAGAAAGGGCCGACCATGACCGACACAGCATACACGATGAGCGCGGGCTATCTATAGCTACCGGGGTGAGATCCCGCGGCTGGACGCCAAGGGCGTCGGAAACAGGCTGGTGGCGATATTCGGTGCGGATGCAAGGGGCTTGCCCGGCGGCGATTCCGCCAGGGCCAGTTGTCGCGTCTCGATCCAATGCTCGGCCAAAAAGGACGGAAGCACCCTCCGCGACGCGACGGTAAGGACGAAATATGAAATGGATCACATTTTGAACGTGTGTTTCTTCCGTTTCATCCAAGGTCTTCCGGGGATCGAGGTCTCCGCCTCGGCGCGTCGGGACATGAAGTCGCTGGACGATACCCTGGCCGCCGGTTGGGAGCGCGAGAAGCGCGACCATTACACGGCGATGGTAACGCATCGGTAGGACGGCCGTTTCGCGCGTTCGACCCACGGTTCCTCTCGAGAGGACGAAGCGGAACCCGGTCCGTCGACGCCTCGGTCGATAACAGGGGGTTTGCCCGGCCGTCGGGGCGGTGCGATCATCCGGCACATCGCGAGATGTCGAGGAAATCGCCCATGATCGACGGCAGGACAGCGGATCTGCGCTCCCTGATCCAGCCAGGACGGGTTCACCGCAAGCTCTACACCGACCCCGAAATCTTCGAGCGCGAGCTCGAGAAGATATTCGGGCGCTGCTGGATATATGTCGGCCATGAGAGCCAGGTGGCGAAGCCCGGCGACTTCTACGCTACGAGAATCGGGCGCCAGCCCGTCCTCCTGGTCCGTCACAAGGACGGATCGGTCCATGTGCTCCACAACCGCTGCGCGCATCGGGGGGCTCGGGTCGTCGGCCTCGAACGGGGCCATGCCGAGGCCTTCGTCTGCTGCTATCACGGCTGGACCTACGACACGGACGGGCGCCTTGTCTCGGTCCCGCTCGAACACGGCTATCCGGACCATTTCCGGAAGGACGGCGCCGTTCGCGGGCTGGCGCCCGCGGCGCGGGTCGCGAGCTATCGCGGCTTCGTGTTCGCGAGCCTCGCCGAGGACGGGCCGGATCTCGCCGACTTCCTCGGCCACATGACGACCTCGTTCGACGACATGATCGACCGCGCGCCGGACGGCACGATCGCCGTCGCCGGCGGCGTGCTCAAGCACGGCTATGACGGCAATTGGAAGCTCTATCTCGAAAATCTGTGCGACGCCGCGCATCCGCTGTTCGTCCACGACTCGTCGATCGCGGCAGCGCGGGTCCAGGACGACGACGCGCATTCCGACGGGGCCGGCGAGATCGCGGTGCGGCAGATGCGTCAGAACGGCGCGTCCTACGAATTCTGGGAGAACCGGGTCGGCATCTGGACCTATCCCAACGGCCACAGCTTCCTCGGAGACTATCACGACGACGCCAGGCTGGTCGCCGCCCGGCGCGATCCGGCCTTCGCCGAATATGTCGGGCTCCTGGAAAGAAGGTACGGCGCGGCGCGGGCCGGCGAAATCCTCGATGTCGGCCGCTGGAACTCCAGCGTATATCCGAATTGCTCGTTCATGAGCCAGTTCCGGCAGCTTCGCGTCGTGCACCCGATCTCGGTCGACAGAACCGAGGTCCACACCTTCTGCTTTCGCCTGGGCGGGGCGCCGGAGCCGATGTTCCACGACACGGTCCGGTTCGCCAACATCGTCAACGGGGCCGGCTCTCCGGTGCTGACCGACGACCTCGAGACATACGGACGGATCGGCAGCGGACTCGCGAGCGAAGGGCTCGACTGGATAGAGATCGGTCGCGGCTACGCGTCCGACATGCCCGACGACCATGGCGGGCGGCGGGGGCTCAACGCGACCAGCGAGATCTATATCCGCAACATGTTCGACGCGTGGCTCGCGCTGATGACGGCGCCGTGAGCGGGCCGCCGACCGAGATCGAGGCGTTCCTGATCCACGAGGCGCGCCTCCTCGACGAGGCGCGCTATCGCGCCTGGCTCGACCTGTTCACCGAGGACGCGTGGTACTGGGTGCCGAGCCAGCCCGATCAGACGAGCCCGCTCGATACGGTCTCGCTGATCTATGACGACCGCAAGCTTCTCGAGACCCGGGTCCGCCGCCTTGCCGATGCCCGCGCGCACGCCCAGCAGCCGCCGTCCCGGACATCCCGGATCGTCGCCAACGTCACGCGCGAAGACGACGGCGACGGGATCGCGGTCCGCTCGAAGCTGCAGTTGATCGAATATCGGCGCGAGCGGCAGCGTCTGTTCGGCGGCACCGTCCATCACGGCCTCGTCGCCGCGCGCGCGACGTTCAAGATCCGCTGGAAACGGGTGGATCTGGTCAACTGCAACGCCACCCTCGACGGCCTGTCGGTTCCGTTCTGAGCGATGAATCGCCCCGCCCTCTTCGCGGTTCTCCTGCTCGCTGCGGCGTTCCTGCTATGGCAATTCTGGGCGTTTCTCGCGGTGCTCAAATGGCTGGCCCTGCTCGGCCTCGCGGGGGCGGGCCTCTGTCTGCTCCGGCGGCTCATCCGGCACCGGTCTTGATCGCGCCGGCCGCCGCGGCAGCGCGGCGGATCTTCTCGGGCGTCGGCTCGCAGCCCTCCTTGACGATCGCGTAGACGGCCTCGGCGGTTACCCGATCCCCGGGCCCCGGGTTCGTCACGACCGACCGTTCGCCGACGCGCGCATAGGCGATGGCCGTCCCGACGCCGCCTTCGAGCAGCGCCGCGGCGAGCCGCCCCCAGGGGACGTCGTCGATCTCGACATCGAAACGCATGCACTCGTCGCCGCGGGGCGTGAAGAGGTTCTCGATGATCTCCTCCGATCCCGGCGCCACCAGGGCGCGGACCGTCATCTCGGGGTAGCCGCGCATCGGCCGGATCACCGCGGACGCCCCCGCCCGGCGCAGCCGGACCCTGTTCCGATCCTCGACGCATTCGACGACGATCGGTGCCGCGGCTCCGAGCTCCACCAGGCGGTGGACGACATCGAAGGCGCCGCCGTCCGAGACCGCATCGCTCTCATCGGTCGCGAGCAAGACGATGGCAGCCGCATCCCGTGCATCCGCCGCTTCGAGACGGTCGATCGCGCCGGCCCTCCCGTGGACGTGGACGATGCCGAGCCCGTCGAACGCCGCCGGCAGACCGTCCGGCCAGGCGTCCGACAGGATCAGCACCGGACGCGCCGCGCCCCAGCGCGTCTGGCGGAGTTGGCGCACCAGGGTCTCGAAATAGCGTTCCGCCCCCGCCGACGGCGCGTTGACGAACAGGACATGGTCTTTCAAATGCCACCTCCACCGGCCGCGCTCCCGCAACGTCTTGCGGGTCGCCCGATAGTCGAAATAGTCCCCCACCCCCTTACCGAGCACGAATATCCCGCCGGCATAGATCAGAACGACCGTGGACCATCGACCGGCCGCACTGGCCGCCGACGAGTCTCCGTATCCGACGGTCGTCGCCGTGGTCGCGGTCAGCCAGGCGGCGTCGCCCAGGCTGAGCCCCTCGAACAGCATCATCGCCAGGACGTGCAGCGCGCCGATCGCCGCGAGGTAGAGACCGAGCCGGCGCAGACCCTGCCGCGCATGGACGAGCTCGGAACGGATCCCGATCGCACGGCGACGGAAGCGCAGGCCCGAGACCAGGAACTGGAACACGTGACAGGCGCCCCGCTCAGTCGCCGGACCAGATCTCCTCCACTGCAGTCTCCGGCATAAGGGCGCCGACGGCAATGTCGGTGCGCCCGCCGTCGAACACATGGGCCTCCACGGCATGGGACCGGCGGTCGGACACCAGGCGGTAGAAGTCGAAGGCGCGGGCGTCGTCGTCGAGCGCGCCGCCGACCGCCTCCGAAGCCGGGTCGACCTCGTGTCGATAGGCCTCCTGCGCCGCTTCCTGACGGTAGACGGGCGCCGTCCAGCCCTCGAACCCGGCCGGCTCGGCGAGACGGTTCAGAACGACATTGGCCGAGGCGTCGGGATCGAACAGGCGCGCGAACTCGTCGAGATCGAACAGGCGGGCGACCTCCGGCCGGTCGATCTGCCGGGAGAGCGCGAGATCGCCACGTTCGCCCCGCCACATTTCGAGGCGCCCGAGTCCGAGCGCCTCGACGGCAAGCACCCGGCGGACGACCCGGCCGAGGTCCAGCGCATGGACGCCCACGACTTGGAGCTCGGCGTCGGCGAGGCCTTCCGGGGCACCGAAGCCGAGCTTCAGGAACCCGCCGGGGCGGAGATCCCACGGATGCCGCGCCGGAGCCGGCTTCTCCCGTGCGTGCCGGCCGAACAGCCGGCCCAGCATCACGCGCCCCGCCGGGCGCGGATCCGCTCCAGCACGTCGGATCGGGACTTGCCGGGGCTGACGATACCGGCGTCGCGCAACCGCTTGTCGAGATCGCCGCCCTCGCCCTCGGCGGCGAGCTGGGAGGCGGCATCCATGCGGTCGGCGCGCTGCTGCTGGCGCTTCCTGATCCTACCCAGGGACCGGGTCGCCTGCGACATCGAACTGTCGCTGCTCGAAAACCGGGCGTTCGCCGCCGCGCTCGCCCGCTGCACCCGCTCGGTGGCCTTCACCATCCCGATCTGGCGGTTCATGGCGGCGATGTTGCGTTCGGTCGACCTGATGCTGCGCTTGAGTTGGTTGACCCCCGACTCGTACTGGGTCAGGGCCTGTCGCTGGAGATCGAGCTCCTCCTCGAACTGGGCGATACGGTCGGCGATCTCCCCCGCCAAGGCCTCGTCCCCCTTGTCGAGCGCCGTCACCGCGTAGCCCTCATGCTCGCCGATCCGTTTCCGCAGCGTCTCGATCTCGCGCTCGACGCCCCGCCTCTGGGCCATGACGTCGGTGAGATGGGACTTCGCCTGCGCGAGCTCGCGCTCGGCGTCCCGCATCTCCTGGTCGAGAATGCGCAATGCCTGATGATCGACGACCGCCTCGCCGGCCTCGGTGGCCGCTCCGCGCATCGCCGTGAACAGCTTGGCCAAGATCGCCATCTTTCCGTCTCCCTCAAGGGCGCTTCGATTCGGCTTCAATTCAGATAGGGCGCGACCACCTCGAGCGCTTCGAGGGTGTTGTCGCTGAGGGCCTCGAGCTCGCCGACGATGTCCTCCGTCGCGGCCTCGGCGGCGAGCGCGCCGAAAATCACGTAGCGGTCCGCCACCTTGCCGAACGAGGACAAAGGAAGCGGGACGTTCATCTCCAGCAGCGCCGTCAGCAGCGCGCTCCGCCTGTCGGGGCGAATCTCGCTTTCGTCCCACAGATAGGTCAGACACAGGGTCTGCTCCTCGTCGACCGAAACGAGGATAGGGAACTCGTCGCGGTCCTCGACGATCACTTCGAGGGCCGCGCCGTCCCCGGCCATGCGGGTGCGGAACGTGTAGCCATTGTCAGACGTGTACGCATCCAGCGCTTGTCCCAGAAGCTTGAGGTCCATGATCCGATCTCCTCGTCGGTCGTTCGTGCCGGTCGGCGGCAACGGCGGGACGACCCCCTGGCGCAGCAATCTCTCGAAACGCCGGACCAGCGGTCTGTGCTCCGCCCTGACCCAGATCTCCATCGCACTGAGACCGGCCGCCTGCAGGCGGCCCCGCTGGCGGCGCTTGCGTTCCGCGGCGCTGAGCGGAGGCTGCGGATGGGCCTCGGCCAAGATTCGTCCCCCGCCCCATATTGTGACATGTCACACGTGACAAGTCACAATATGGGGCGCGAGCCGCCAACTTCAAGGGCCTCGAGTCGAAAGGCTCCCGCCGACGCCGGAAACCTCCTCCCAGCCGCGACGGTAGTAGTGGTACACCGCCGCATTGGCGACCCGGCTCGGCGCGATCCCGGCCCGGCCGTCGAAGAACCCCTTGGGAAAGGCGAACGCGCCGAGCAGAAGCGCGCGGGTCATGAAGCCATCGTCGATCGGCAGCGCATCCAGCCGGCGAAGCCGGACCAGGGGCGAGGGGCCGCGCGGCGTCGCCAGGCTCCACCCCCATTGGCCGAGGCTGGGGACGTTGTAGCCATACTGATCGACATGGGCGAATCCCGCTTCCTCGAGCGTCCTGCCGATGCTGAGAAAGGCCTCGCGCGCGAAGAACGGCGATGTCGACTGGACGGCGACCGCGCCGTCGGCGGCCAACAGCAGCCTCAGCTTTCGATAGAAGCCGACGCTGTAGAGCCGGGCGAGATCGGGGCGGCTCGGATCCGGCAGATCCACGATCACCACATCGAACCGCTCGCCGCCGCCGAGCAGATCGTCGACGCCGACGAAGGCGTCGCCGAACCGGACCCGTACCCGCGGATCGCGGAAGGCGAACGCGTTCAGCGCGAGCAGATCCCGGTTCACGAACTCCCCCTCGACGAAGTGCGGTCGGGTGAACAGCGCGACCACGTCCGGGTCCAGATCGAGCACCAGGATCTCGCGCGGCGCCCAGCGCAGGATGTCGCGCGCGGCCAGCCCGTCTCCTCCGCCTATCAGGAGGATGCGCGCGCGCCGCGCCGAGACCGCGAGCGCCGGATAGGTGAGGAAGGCGTGATAGATGTGCTCGTCGCTCGAATCAAACTGGAGCCTGCCGTTGAGATAGAGGGCATGGACCGGCGGCGCTTCGGGGCGGACCAGACGCCGGGTCAGGGCGACCCGCTGATGCGGTGTATTGGCGGCGTACACCACCCTGTCGCGGTAGAGCAGATCCTCCATCGCGCGCTGCCAGCGCGTCCCGTCCTGAACCACCAGGAGGAGCCCGAGACCGGCCGCGGCATGCAGCGCGAGGATCGGCACGAAGCGCCGGATGAAGCGTCGAAAATACGCGAGGAAGACGAGACCGGCCGCCAGGTTCACAGCGGCCGTCAGATAGCCCGCGCGCACCGGCTCCATCGACAGCATGACCGCCACCCAAAGCGCCGCCCCGATCCCGGCGCCGATATAGTCCGCGCCGTAAATCGTGCCGGTGTTATGGACCAGCGCGTCGGCATGAAGGCTCTGGCGGATGCGCGCGAGCAGCGGAATCTCCATCCCGACCAGGATGGCGAGCGCCGCGCCGAGAACGAAGGGGGCGATATCCGCCGCCCCTTCGAGCATGACGACCAGCGCGCCCCGCGGCACCAGATCGGGCGGCATCCCGTAGGTTTCGGCGATCGCGTTGGGCAGGAAGACGACCGCCGCCGTCATCGCCCCGAGGATCAGCACCGCGGCGCCGCCGAGTATCGCCACCGCCGCTTCCAGCCAGGCGAACCCGGTGAAGGGCGCGGCGACCAGCCGGGCGAGGAAGGCGCCCACCCCCATGGACACGATCATCACGCCGATCATGGTGAAGATCACCGCGTCCACCGCGCCCAGCATGCGTCCGGCGGTGTTGGCGAGCAGATATTCGTACACCAGCCCGCAACCCGCCAGCACACCGGTCAGGACGATCACCGCGATGTCGTCGAGGGTGGCTCTGCCGCGCGCCGCCGCCGCCATCGACCGGCTCAGGCGAGCAGCCCGTTCAACAGAAGGCCGATCGCGATATAGACGGCGGCTTCGGTCAGCCCGACGCCGACATTGCGCTGCCGGTCGACCTCCTCGGAGACATCGATCCGATGCAGGATGACGCGCTCGGCGCACAAGGCGAGCAACAGCAGGACGACCGCGAGCGCCGCCGAGCACAGCCCCCAGACGAGCGCCTGGACGACCGGCGATGCGCCCGGGTCGTAGGCGACGAGATGCGAGGCGGCGGTCACCGCGAGCGCTACCCCCATCTGAAATCCGACGAAGCGGAGAGCGAGCGCAAGGTTGCCCTGCCGGACGGTATCGCTGAACCGGCGTCCGGGATTGCGTCTGCCGAACAGCCAGACCCGGTAGAACGTGGTCAGCGTCACGATGATCTGGATGACGACATAGCCCGCCAGCACCGCAACGAGGGCGGCGGCGAGGCTGCCCGAGGACCATTGCATCACCGCCCTGACCATGACGGCGGTGGCGACCAAGTTGCCCGCCTCGACGACGGCGATCGGCACGTTCTCGTTGCGGATCTCGGCGCCAACGGAGAGCGTGGGAAGCGCCACCCGATCGACGATCAGCCGGGTGAGCCACATCAAGGCGAGCCCGACGAGCGCGTAGACCGCCACCACGCTCGCTTCCTCGCTTAGCGTCGCGGCGAAGCCGCCCTCCGCCGCCCCGGTCAACATGATCGCGACCCCGAGGGTCGCACCGGCGAGGCCGACACCGTAGGCGGCGTTATCCTTCCGGGCGAGCTCTCGCGCGGTCTTCACACCGAGCGCGGCGCCGTAGAGAACCCGGACGACGGCCAGAACGGCGAAGACGATCACGACGCCGAGGAGCAGCATCGCCAGCGTCCGTTCCGTCAGATCAACGCTTGTCATTCGGGAAGGCCCCCCTCCTGGGTCATTTGCCGACGCGGCGACCGACCGACCGACCGCCGCGGACCGATGCGCCGAAGCCCGAATAGGAGGAGGCGCGGCGCGTCGTCTTGGCGGCGCTACGCGCGTCCGACCGGCCATAGGTGGACAGCCGGCGCTCGCTGCGCAGATCGCGATAGGTCTTGCGCGGCGCGGCGGGATTGCGCTTCGCCGCATCGCCCCAGCGCCGCTGATCGCTGCGGGTCCCGTAATAGTTGCGCCCGACATCGCCGTAATAGCTCCAGCCTCGGCGGGGATACCACTCGTCATAGCCCAACCGCCCGGGCCGCCAGAACGCGTCGCGGAACAACGCGTAGGCGCCGTACCATTCCCAGAAGCTGAACCCGGCACCGTCGCGCCGCCAGGTCCCGTAGGCAGGGTTGCCGACGAGATGGCTCCCCGCGCCCTGGGGGGAGGGCGCCTCGCGCGCCGCCCCTTCCATGCGGGCGAGCTTGCCGCCGGAGAGGTCAGCGAGGACGTTGATCACGTCGACCAGAGAGTCGTTGAACACGACCGGGTCGGCGGCCGCCTCGATGCGCAGGAGATCGTCCAGGGCGCGTGCGGTCTCCTCCCGGCCTTTCGGCCTGTCGGCGACGGCGCCGAGGCGGGTGCGCAGGTTTGTGAAGGCGAGCCCTTCCGTCGTCGCTTCCTTGCCGAGCTCGGTCAGGAGGTCGGAGAGCTCCGGCCGGTCGCCGGAAACGATCCGGGCATAGGTCCCGACGGCCGCCGCGTTGGAGAGCCGGCCCCGGTCGATCAGCCGCCCCAGATCGTCGATCTTCTGCAAGATCCGCGCCTTCTCGCGCCCGACCAGATCGCTCGGATTCTCGCCGCATCCGGCGGCCGTCAGCACGCCGCACAGCAGGCAGACCAGCAGAAGCCATCGAACGTGCCGGCCGATCCCGTCCATCGCCGCCGCTGCTGCCAGGGCCGTATCCTCCGGGTGGAGACATCGCCGAACGCGGGCACCGCGCCTGCATATCGCGGCGGCGGCCAAAAGGAAACCGCAAAATGCCGGCCGGCCCGACGCGGGGGAGACGCACGACCGCGGCGGCGCCGGCGTGGACACCGAGGCTCGCTCGATCGCTACGATCCCCGGTTCCCGGACGAACAGGCGATCGCCCGGGACATTCTTCGCGAGGGCATCGAGACCGGCGGCGCGCGCATGCCTCGCCAAGCGATCATCGAGCGTCGCGGCAACGAATTGCTGGTCGAGCCAAAAGAAAAGGGAGCCGGCCCGATTGATCTCGCCCGGCCGGCGACCGCAAAATGCCGGCTGCCACGAGGCAGAGACAGTGCATGACCGCGCCGACGGTGAGACTCACGGCAGACGGCCGACCCGCCGGGTTCCCGGACCGTTCGAAGACGCGCCGGGCAATGCGCGACGAGACGATGGAGCGGGGAAGCGGGCTCTTGACGATCCGCCGTCGCCGCAATACCGCGCCGATGTCCGCGCCGATCACGAGATGCTCGACGACCTCGAAGCGCTCGAGACGCCGGGGCGGCGGGAGGCCCCGCCGCCCCGGACCGACCGACCGTAGCAGCAGCCACCATCTGGAGAACCGACAATGGATGTGAGAGCCGCCGTCGCCTACGAAGCGGGCAAGCCGCTGGAGATCGAGACCGTCCGGCTCGACGGACCGAGAGAAGGAGAGGTTCTGGTCGAAATCAAGGCGACCGGCGTCTGCCACACCGACGAGTTCACCCTGTCGGGAGCCGACCCCGAGGGTCTGTTTCCGGCGATCCTCGGCCATGAAGGGGCCGGGGTGGTCGTCGATACCGGACCCGGCGTCTCGTCGGTAAGCGAGGGCGACCACGTCATCCCGCTCTACATCCCCGAATGCCGCCAGTGCAAAGCCTGCCTGTCGGGCAAGACCAATCTCTGCACCGCGATCCGCGACACCCAGGGCCGGGGCCTCATGCCCGACCGGACCAGCCGGTTCTCGCGCGGCGGCGACATGATCCATCACTATATGGGCACATCGACATTCGCCAATTTCAGCGTCATGCCGGAAATCGCAGTCGCGAAGATCCGCGAGGACGCGCCCTTCGACCGGGCCTGCTATATCGGCTGCGGGGTGACCACGGGGATCGGCGCGGTCATCAACACCGCCGGGGTCGAGCCCGGCGCCAACGTCGTGGTATTCGGTCTCGGCGGCATCGGTCTCAACGTGATCCAGGGCGCGCGGATGGCGGGCGCCGACAAGATCGTCGGGGTCGACATCAGCCCGTCCAAGAAGGACATCGCCGAGCGGTTCGGGATGACGCATTTCGTCGATCCCAGCGAGGCCGACGGAGACCTCGTGCCCTATCTGGTGGAGATCACCGGCGGTGGCGCGGACTATTCCTTCGAATGCATCGGCAATGTCCAAACGATGCGCCAGGCCCTCGAATGCTGCCACCGCGGCTGGGGCGTTTCGGTCATCATCGGAGTGGCCGGCGCCGGGCAGGAGATATCCACCCGCCCCTTCCAGCTGGTGACCGGGCGGGTCTGGAAGGGGACGGCCTTCGGCGGCGCCAAGAGCCGCAGCCAGGTGCCGAAAATCGTCGACTGGTACATGGACGGCAAGATCAACATCGACGATCTGATCACCCACAGGATGCCGCTCGAAGAGATCAACACGGCCTTCGACCTCATGCATGAAGGAAAATCCATCCGCTCGGTCGTCCAGTTCTAGGCCGCGACGGATCATGGGCCGTGCCCCCCGCCGGGTCGCGGCCCTGGCGTTGGAACGCTTGGCCGCCGCCCTGTTCGTCAGGGCCGGTATGCCCGAGTCCGATGCGCAGCTGGTGGCCGATGTCCTGGTCTGGGCCAATCTGCGCGGGGTGGATACCCATGGCGTGCTGCGCATCCCGGGCTATCTGAACCGGGTCGCGACCGGCGAGTTCAATCCGCGCCCCGAGATGACGGTCGCGACCGATCTCCCGGCGGCGGCGGTGCTGGATGCGGACCGGGCCTTCGGGCCCGTCGGCATGACCCGGGCGATGGACCTCGCGATCGAAAAGGCGCGGGGCGCCGGCGTCGCGACGGTGTTCGTGCGCCGGATCACCCATATGGCGGCGATCGGCCGCTATGCGCTGCGCGCCGCGACGGCCGACATGCTGGGTGTGGTCATCGGCACCTCGCGCCCCAACATGGCCTATCACGGCGCCCGCCGCGCGGGCGTCGCCACCAGCCCCATCGCCATCGCGGTGCCGGGCATGGACCGCCCGCCGGTGATGCTCGACATGGCGACGGCGATCGCCCCGATGGGGCGGATCATGCTCGCCCGGGACTCGGGCCGTCCGCTCGAGCCCGGCTGGGCGCTCGACCGCGAGGGCGCGCCCACCACCGACCCGTTCGATGCGGTTCTGCCGATGCCGCTCGGCGGCCCCAAGGGTGCCGGCCTCTCCCTGCTGTTCGAGTGTCTGACCGGACTCCTGGTCGCCAACCCGCTGATCGCGCCCGCGATCGGCCCGCGCCGCGAGACGGCGCACAGCCAGAACGGCTTGGCGTTGGCGATCGACATTGCGTCCTTCATCGAGCCGGCGCGCTACAAGACCGAGCTAGACGCTCTGATCGCGACGTTGAAGGCCTTGCCGCGCGCCGCGGACCATGACGAGATACTGGTACCCGGAGAGCGCGGCGACCGCGTGCTGGCCGAGCGGCGGGAACGGGGCGTTCCGCTCCCCGACGGCACCTGGCGGCGGCTCGCGGCCGAGGCCGACCGGCTCGGCGTCGCCATGCCGGCGCCGCTGGCGACGCCCGAGCCGTAACCGCGGCCGGCGCGCCATACGGCGAACCCGCGCCGCCTCAACGGGCGCGGGTATCGGGGAAGCCGGTCAGCGGACGATCTCGAAGCCGGGCGCATGAACGCTTTCGGGCGTCGGAAGTATCGGGCCGGCGGCAGAAGGCTTCGACGCGGCCTCACGGCCTGCGATTACCGAAAGAATGCTATTGTTCGCAGCCGCGATATCCGATATCCGCTCGCTCATCGACGCCACCACGCCTTTGAGATTGGCGACTTCGTTTCCGACGTGACCGATCTCGGCGCGCAAGCTTCGGATCTCCTCGTACAACTCATTGCGCAATTCGCCCATGTCCTTGCGCACGAATGGGCGCGCGCGACGCCGCCGACCGCGGCTCGCCTGCCGGATGCGTTACCGCAGCATCGACCCCTCGCGGCAATGACGGAACATCGGCTCATTCGGACAGGGTCGCAGGCGACGCAAGAAAATTCCTGTCATGCGGGCGGGATCAGTCAATCAACGCGTTGTCGGCGAACCTCTCCCGCCATTTCGGGATGCAGTCGGGGTTGAAGACATGGCCGGGTATCCTGCCGCGCAGCGCGTCGAGGACGCATTCGGCGGCCCAGGCGATCCCCGGACCGAGACCGCTCCCCCGGTTGTGCGAGATGTTGTGGGCCGAGAGAAGCACCCGGTCGCCGAAACCGCGCAGCCGCGAGTCCTCGGCCAGCGGCTCGTCGACGAAGGCATCGATCGCCGCCCCGGCGATCTTCCCCGCTGCCAACGCATCGGCCAACGCGTCCTGATCGACGAGCCCGCCGCGGGCGGTATTCATGAACAGCGCCATCGGCTTCATCGCCTCGAACTGCGCGGCGCCGAAGAACCCGCGCGTCTCCCTTGTCAGGGTGCTGTGAAGCGTCACCACGTCGGACTCGGCGAGCAGGGTCGCCATATCCGTCTTCTCGACGCCGCAGCGCACGAACTTCCCGTCCTCGACATAGGGGTCACAGGCGAGGAGCCGGACATGCCAGGGGCCGAGCAGCTCGGCCATGCGGCCGCCGATGCGCCCGAGGCCGACGATCCCGATCGTGATCCCCGGATAGCCGTCCTCGCTCCGCCTGCCGAGATAGGTTCCGGTCATCGACTCGTGCCGCCAGACGCCCGCCTTGACCAGCCGGTCCTTCTCCCGGCTCTTCTTGAGCATGGCGAGCATCATCGCCATCGCCCCCTCGGCGACGCCGCCCCAGTTGGATAGCGTCGGCGCATGGGTCACCAGGATGCCGAGATCCGAAGCCGCGTCGACGTCGACGTCATCGGTGCCGACGGTGCATTTGGCGATGACCCGCAACCGCTGCGCCCCCTCCATGACGGTCCGGGTGATCGGCGCGTTGCGCACCGACGTCCCGGTCATCGCCGAGGCCCCGGCGGCGAGCGCCGCCATATCCTCCTCGTAGATGCAGCCAGGGTAGAGCCAGCCCTCGTCCCCCCAGGCGAGGGTGCAACCGGCGCGCTCGAACACGGCCCCCGTATCGCCGAATTCCGACGGGACCGCGAAGACGAAGACGTTGGGTCTGGCCATGACGCCGCTCCCGATGCGCTCACGCGAAGACGAAACCGAAGCCGGCCGCGCCGCGCTCGAGCCGGCACGGCGGGAAATGGGCCGGCAGAACGCGGGTCCCGCTATCGGCGATCCGCTCGAACAGGGCGCGTCGCGTCTCGCGGGCGGTCGGGGGATGCTCGCAGGCCGAACTGTTCCAATGCGGCCGAGCGGCCTGGACCGGATGGTGGAAGACATCGCCGGTCGCCACCGCATCCTCCCCGTCGTCGGAAATACGAATGACGACCTGGCCCGGCGTGTGGCCGGGCGCCGGCGCGAAGCGGAGGCCGTCCTCGACGACATGGTCGAGCCCCACCGGTTCGGCGAGCCCGGCGTCGAGGATCGGTTTCACGCTGTCCTCGTAGACATGGACGTACTGGCCCGCCCCGGCCGCATGTTTCGCGCATAGCGCCCGGAGATCGATCTCGCTGAACAGATAGCGGGCATTGGGAAATGTCGGCTCCCACCGCCCGTCGACCAGGCGGGTGTTCCAGCCGACATGATCGACGTGAAGATGGGTGAGCAACACGATGTCGATGTCTTCGGGCGCATAGCCGGCGGCGGCGAGGTTGTCGAGATAGGGCCAGCGCGCGCCGCACCAATGATCGCGCCGGCGCCCCGGCTTGTCGTTGCCGACGCAGGTATCGATCAGCACCGCATGATCGGCGGTACGAAAGACATAGGAGTGCATCGAGGTCTCGAGCAGCTCGCGCCGTTCGTCGTAAAAACGGGGCACTAGCCAGCCCCTTTCGCGCGCGAGGTCTTCGCGCCGCGCGTCGGGGTAGAGCGCCCAGGGCGAGAAGATCGGCTGGTCGTCCTCCACCACCCTGTCGATATTCAGCCTGCCGACCGAGATCGCATCCATCGCCGCCTCCGTTGGTCGGGAACAAAGCAGACGGCCTTCGCCGGCGCAATCCCGGCGGAACCGGCGGGAGGACGCCCTCGGCAGCGGCGGCCGAACCGGTTCCGCCTCCATGCGCAATAGCGTAGAGTCCAGGGTCCCGCCTCCATGGTCCAAGCAATGCTTTCGACCGATCGTGCTGACGACCGCGCCCAAGCGACCGGAATCCCTCCCGCGACCGGCAAGCCCGCGGCGGAGGGGGCGTGCGAGGTCCTGTCGAACGCCCGATCGAACGCCGAATACCTCCATCTCGTTCTGGCCGCTGCGCCGCCGCTCACCGCCGTCCGGGCCGGCCAGTTCTTCCAGCTCCGCTGTCCCGGCGGCGGGCCGAACGCCCCGTTCTTCCGCCGCCCGATGAGCGTCTACGCCTGCGACGCCGACCGAGGGCGGGTCGAGTTCCTCTACAAGGTCCACGGTGTCGGAACGCGCGGCCTGGCCGGTCTGACGCCGGGCGATCGGCTCGACCTGTTCGGCCCCCTCGGCGTCGGCTTCACGCTGGCGGACGGTTGGCGCAGCATCGTCGTCGTCGGCCGGGGAGTCGGGCTGGCGACGCTCGCCCCGCTGGCCGAGCTCGCGCGCGGGCGCGGCATCGGGGTGAGCGCCGTCCTGAGCGCCCGCGCGCCGGAACTGCTGATGTCCGTCGAGCGCTTCGAGGAGATCGGGGCGCGCGTCTTCACCGTGACCGACTCCCAACGGACCAGCGGCCCCGCCCGAGTCGAGCGGCTGATCCGCGGCCTGATCGCCGAGGGAAAGGCGGACGCGCTCTTCACCTGCGGCTCGAATCGGCTCCTCGAGATGCTCCAGCGGCTCGGGCGAGAGCGCGGCATCCCGGGCCAGGTCGCGCTGGAGCAGCAGATGGCGTGCGGCCTCGGCATGTGCTTCTGCTGCGTTCGCGAGTTTCGCATCGACGGCGCCCTGGCGCACCGGCGAGTCTGCTGGGACGGCCCGGTATTCGACCTTCAGGAGGCGCTCTCTTGGTAGATCTCGGCGTCGACCTGGGCGGGCTGACCCTCGCCAACCCGGTGATGCCCGCCTCGGGAACCTTCGCCGAGGGGTTGGACAAGGCGATCGACCTGGATCTCCTGGGCGCGCTCGTCATAAAGACGATCACCCGCCAGAGGCGGACGGGCAACCCGGTCCCGCGCGTCTGCGAGACGCCCGAGGGCATGCTCAACTCGATCGGGATCCCCTGCGAGGGGATGGCCTATTTCCACGGCACCATCCTGCCCGCCTATGCGCGGTTCTCGCCGCCGCTGGTGGTCAGCATCTCGGCCCCGACCGTCGACGGCTTCGCCGACCTCGCCGCGGAGGTGACCCGGCCCGGCGTGGCCGCGGTCGAGGCGAATATCTCCTGCCCGAACCTGGAGGAGGACGGCAAGGCGTTCGCCCTCGAGGCGCGGCCGACCGAGAGGGCGGTCGCCGCGGTGCGCGGCGCCACCGGGCTTCCGCTCTGGGTCAAGCTGAGCCCCAACGTGACCGATATCGCCGAGATCGCGCGCGCGGCCGAGGCGGCGGGCGCCGACGCCCTGGTGGTCGCCAACACCTTTCTCGCGATGGCGATCGATGTCGAGACCCGGCGGCCGCGGCTCGGCGCCGTCACCGGCGGGCTGTCCGGCCCGGCGATCCGACCCGTGGTCGTCCGCATGGTGCATCAATGCCATCGGGCGGTCGAGATTCCGGTCATCGGCTGCGGCGGAATCCTGACGGCGGCGGACGCGCTCGAATATGTCCTCGCCGGGGCCAGCGCCGTTCAGGTCGGCACGGCCACCTTCCTGCATCCGACCGCGATGACCGCCGTCCTCGACGGGATCGCGCAGTACTGCATGCGCCATGGGGTGCGGACCTTCACGGACCTGATCGGCGATCTGCGGACCGGGGAGATCGACGCGACCGACCTCGAATGGGCGGAGCCGACCGCATGAACCCGGACGCCGCCGCGGCCCTGTTCGACGAGCTTCGCGACGCCACCGCCTCGCGGCGCGGCGTCTCGCGGGAGAGCTACGGCCCGGGCGAGGACAAGGCGATCGCGCTGATCGACCGGGAAGCGCGCGCACGCGGGCTCGAAACCGGCTCGGACGCGGCCGCGAACCTGGTGATCTCCCTGCCCGGCCGCGCGTCCGAGACCCCCTATGTCGCCTGCGGCTCGCATCTGGACTCGGTTCCCGAGGGCGGGAACTATGACGGGGCCGCTGGCGTCGTCGCCGGGCTCGCGGCGATGTGCCGCCTCCTGGAGGAGGGCACGGCCCCGGCGCACAACGTCAAGACGATCGCGCTCCGGGGCGAGGAAAGCGCTTGGTACGGCCGGGCCTGCATCGGATCGAGCGCGCTGTTCGGACGGCTGACGCCGGAGGATCTCGCGGCCCCGCACCGCGAGGGAGAGGGCACGCTGGGCGCGGCGATGGCCCGCACCGGCGCCGACATCGCGCGGATCGCGCGCGGCGACCCCCTCGTCGACGCCGCCCGGATCTCCGGCTGGCTCGAGCTCCATATAGAACAGGGTCCGGTCCTCGTCGAGGACAACATCCCGGTTGCCGTCGTATCGGGAATCCGGGGAAATATTCGCCACCGCCGGATTCTGTGCCTCGGCGAGGCCGGCCATTCGGGCGCCGTGCCGCGCCGGCTGCGACGGGACGCCGTGTTCGCGACCGCCCGGCTGATCGCCGCGCTGGACGATCGCTGGGCGGAGCGCCTGGAGGACGGCGACGACCTCGTGGTTACCGCGGGGATCGTCGAGACCGACGGCCGCGCCCACGCGATGTCGCGCATCCCCGGCGAACTCGCCTTCAGCTTCGAGGCGCGCAGCCAGAACGGCGAGACTCTCGAAGCGTTCTACGCGGTCCTCCAAGACGAATGCCGCCGCATTGCCGGCGAACGCAACGTGCGCTTCGCGTTCGATCGGCGCGTCGACACGCCGCCGGCGACGATGGACGCCGACTGGCGCGCCCGCCTGCTGCGTCATGCGGGTCGGCTCGGCCTGCCGGCGCGCACGGTTCCCTGCGGGGCCGGCCACGACGCCGCGCTGTTCGCCGAGGCGGGCATCCCCTCGGCGATGATCTTCGTGCGCAACGAGCACGGGTCCCACAACCCGCGGGAGGCGATGCGGATCGACGATTTCATGAAGGGCTGCGACCTCCTCTATCAAGGGCTGCTGGACCCGCCGCGATGACCCGACGGCTGACAGTCACGCGGCCGGACGATTGGCATCTGCATCTGCGCGACGGCGAGATGATGCGCGCGGTGCTGCCGTTCTCGGCCGAGCTCTACGGCCGGGCGTTGGTAATGCCCAACCTGTCCCCACCGGTCCGGACCCCCGCGGACGCCCGTGCCTACCGCGCCCGCATCCGCGCCGCGCTGCCCGGCGGACACCCCTTCCAGCCGCTGATGACCGCCTATCTCTCGGACGATACGGACCCCGCCGGGCTCGCCCAGGGGTTCGCCGAAGGCCTGTTTCACGCGGTCAAGCTCTACCCTGCGGGCGCGACGACCAACTCCCGGGCCGGCGTGACCGATTTCGAAAGGGTCCACCGCGCGATCGAGGTCATGGAACGGATCGACATGCCGCTCTCGGTGCATGGCGAGGTGGTCGATTCTTCGGTCGACATCTTCGACCGCGAGGCCGTGTTCGTCGAAACGGTGCTCGATCCCCTACGCCGGCGCTTTCCGGGGCTGCGGGTCGTGCTCGAACACGTCACCACCCGGGAGGCCGTGGACTATGTGCGCGAAGCGGCGGCCGGGCTCGCCGCGACGATCACGCCTCACCATCTCGCGATCGACCGGAACGCCCTGTTCGAGGGCGGGTTGCGACCGCACATGTACTGCCTGCCCGTGGCCAAGCGGGCGTCGCACCGGCGCGCGCTTCGGGCGGCGGCAGTATCGGGAGATTCGCGCTTCTTCCTCGGCACCGATTCCGCACCCCATCCGCGCAGCGCCAAGGAATCGGACTGCGGTTGCGCAGGGATATTCAACGCGCCCAATGCGTTGGCCTGCGTCGCCACGGTCTTCGACGAGGAGGGGGCGCTGCAGGCCCTCGAGGCCTTCACCGCGCATTCGGGAGCGGATTTCTACCGGATGCCGCGCAATGCGGACTCGATCGTTCTGGAAGAAGCGTTAGGCTCCGCCCCGCAGCCCGAGGCAGTGGCCGCGGGCGGGGAGAGCGTGCGCATATTCGCGCCGCCTGCCGCGCCCGGCTGGAAGGTGGTCGAGGGGTTGCGGCCGCTGGGGCGCCCACCCGCCCGCGACGACACGATCCCGGAGGCGTGAATGCTGCCCTCTGCCTTTCCCGACAAGGCGCTGGTCGCGGAGATGACGGCGCGAATGCTCGTCGAGGTCGAGGCCGTCCGCTTCCAGACCGACGAGCCCTTCCGCTTCACCTCGGGATGGGCGAGCCCGGTCTATATCGATTGCCGACGGCTGATCTCCTTTCCCCGGGTACGCCAGACGATCATGGATTTCGCGGCCTCGATGATCGTGCGCGAGATCGGTTTCGAGTCGATCGACGCCATCGCCGGCGGCGAGACGGCCGGCATTCCCTTCGCCGCCTGGCTCGCCGA
Organism: Alphaproteobacteria bacterium; assembly: GCA_963422565.1. GTDB lineage: Bacteria > Pseudomonadota > Alphaproteobacteria > MPNO01 > MPNO01. The sequence goes on from OY730228.1 coordinate 1,324,776, forward strand.
CCGCCTGATGCTGCCGATGCAATATGTCCGCAAGCGCGCCAAGGGCTTCGGCCGCGACGCCCGGATCGAGGGCGACTTCGCGCCGGGGCTGCGTATCCTGCTGGTCGAGGATCTGACGACGGACGGCCAGAGCAAGATCAAGTTCTGTCAAGCCTTGCGCGACGCCGGCGCGCTGGTCTCGCACACTTTCGTGATCTTCCACTACGACATTTTCCCGGAAACCGGGGACGTGCTGGCGCGCATGGACATGACGATGCTGTCGCTCGCGACCTGGTGGGACGTGCTCGCCGTGTGCCGGAAGACCGACCGCTTCGATTCGGCGGCCCTCGACGAGGTCGAGCGGTTCATGAACGATCCGGTCGCCTGGTCGGCGCGCCATGGCGGCGCCTCGCGGTTCGCGGCAAGCCCGTAGGAACCGACCCGATGCATCAGGATCTCCTCGAGGAACTGGAAGCGGCCGGCGCCGGCGTCGGCGCCTATGAGCAGTTCGCCCAGGCCTGCTTCCGGCGGGCGCTGGAGGATCGGGACCGGGCCGCGTTCCTGTTCGTGCTGGGCACGGCCGCGCAGCGCATCGCCGCGCATTATTTCGAACGGCCGCTGAGCGTGAAGGAAGCGGACGCGATCGAGGCCAGGATCAGGGGCCATCTCCACCGTCTCCGGGCTGTGCCGCCCGAAGATGCGGCGGGACAGCTCCGCGCGATCAACGAGATGGCGGTCGACGAGCTGGACGGCGCGGCCTGAACGCGCCGCGGCTCAGCCCGGCGGAGAGTCGGTGGCGCGCAGGCTTTCCTGCGCCACGTCGCCCGACTGGTAGCGCGCCCACATCTCCTTCAGGAACGCCATGCAGTCGGGATCGAGATCCTCCTTCGGCAGAGGATCGCGGTCCCAATGGTCGAAGCGGTCGCGGCCGCGCACGAGAAGCGCGCTGCGCCGGCCGATTGTCGAGCGCACATGGGCGGGCATGTAGAAATAGGCGATGCCGATGCGCGGCTGTCCGCTCCGATTGGCGAGCGAGCCGTGCGCGGTGCGCTCGTGGTGGAGCGAGAACTCCCCCGCCTCGAGCTCCATATGGACCGCCCGGGCGTCGTCGAGCCCGTGGATGGACTGGCCGCGCGCCAACAGGTTCTGCGGGTCGTATGTCTCCTCGTGAACCAGGTCCGGGCCCCTGTGCGAGCCCGGAATGACCCGCATGCAGCCATTCTCCCGCGTCGCCGGCGTCAGCGCGACCCAGGCGGTCACCTCCTCATGCGGATCGAGCCCGTAATAGGCGGAGTCCTGATGCCAGGACACGAAACGCGAATCCCTGGCCTTCTTCGCGAACAGCGATGTCCCGAACAGCAGGATGTCCCCGCCGATCAACGACTCGACCGCGTCCAGGATCGCCGCGTTGCGCGCCAGATCGACGATCCACGGCGCCGCGACATGCGCCTTGATCTTGAGATATGTCTGCGGTTCGGTCCCAAGCACGGTCTCATAGCGATCGAGCAGGCGGCGGTATCGTCCGGCCTCGGCGGCGGAGACCGCGCGCTTCGGAAAGAAATATCCATGCTCGCGGAAATGCGCCGCCTCGGCCGCGTCCAGACCGCCCGCCATCCGACCCTCCCCCGCCATCGACCGACCTGCCGGGCAGGATAGCCCGCCCGCCCCTCGATCGAGAAGCCGGGAGGCGAAACGCTATCCTCTCCTCTACGGGACGGGATACGCGTCGGTCGGGGTCGCCGACGCCATCGACTGCGGCGGTACGGCCGCCGATGGCGGGGCGCCGGGCCGCCGCTTAGGATGCCGGCCGTGGCGATGACGGCAGGCGGGAGGTCGCGTTGGACCTGAAGCGGCATATCCGGCAAGTACCCGATTTCCCCGAGCCGGGGATATTGTTCTACGACATCGCGACGCTGCTCCAGCATGCCGATGCCTGGCGCAGCGCCGTCACCGGCCTGGCCGGGCTGGCGTGCCGCTTCGGCCCCGACCGCCTTGCCGGCGTCGAGTCGCGGGGCTTCCTGGTCGGCGCGCCGCTCGCCTTTCAGCTCGGGCTCGGCCTGACGATGATCCGCAAGCGGGACAAGCTGCCGGGTGCCACCATCGCGCACGACTACACACTCGAATACGGCGCCGACAGGCTCGAGATCCAGGCCGATGCGATTCCGCCGGGGCAGCGCGTGGTCGTGGTCGACGATCTGCTCGCGACGGGCGGGACGCTGGCGGCCGCGATCGCGCTGCTGCGCCGGGCGGGGGCGGAGGTGGTCGGGGCGGTCTGTCTCGTCGAGCTCGTCATCCTCGGCGGGCGCGAGCGGCTCGACGCGCCGGTCGAGACCCTGGTCCGCTACGACTCCTGAACCCCGCCGCCGACGCGGCCGGGTCGGGAGCCTCGACCCGCCGCCGGCGGTTCGGCCGCGAACGCCGAGTCCCGGAGGCAGTGCCGACCCTCGGAGTCCTGCCACAGCCGGCCGGCGGCATGCAGATCCCCGAGCGCGCGGCTGACGGTCTGGAAACCCGCATCGGCGTGGCGCTCGGCAAGATCGGCAAAATATGCCGGCGCGGTACGGAGCTCCGCCTCTATCCGCCGCGCCAGCGCCGCCGGCTCCGCGGCGACCTGCGGCGTCGGCACCGGGCCGCCGGCACCACCGAGATAGTCATCGAGCCGAATCCGGTCGGCATAGGCATAGGATATCCGGTGGAACCGCTCGCGCGGCACATCGTCGGCGATGGTCGCGTCGATCCCCATCTTCGCCGTCGTCGGCACCTTGCCCGGCTCGATCCGCAGGCTCGGATCGAGCGGCTTGGACCGGGCGTTGGACAGGATCACGACGTCGCGGTCCGCCTGGACCCGCGTCGCCACGGCCCACTCGACATCGACCGGATCGAAGACGTCGATATCCTCCTCGACGACGGTCACATGCTTCATATCGGCGACCGAGAGCGCCGCGATCAGCGCGTTCTTGCCGTCGCCGGGATGCGGCTTGATCGCGATCACCGCGTGCCAGTGGCAGCAGCCGCCGGGCGTGATGTTGACCGCCGTCACCTGGACGCCGGCTTCGAAGCAGACCCGCCGGACCGCGGCTTCGTAGATCGGACCGGAGGGCCAGATATTCTCCCACGGCATGTGCAGCGCGTAATAGACCGCATCGCGCCGCATCGAAACCGCCTTGACGCGCACCAGAGGGTTCCAGTGCAGCCCGCCCATCAGCCGGGTGAACTCGCCGAACCGACCCTCGGGCCGGGTCCAGCCGGTCGGCAGGATCTCGGCCTCGAGCACGATCTCGGCGTCGCCGATGCACGGGACGTCGATCGTCTTGCAGGGGGTGAGCGCGAGCGGCTCGCCCCGCATGCCGCCCGCCATCGCGACCTCGCTGGTGCCGATGGGCGCCTTGTAGGTCGCGGCGATCACGTCGATCGGATGCGTGCCGATATTGATCGAGATCGGCAGTGTCTCGTTGCGGGCGAGCGCCGTCTCGGCGAAGCGCCGCAGATTGTTGGGCGTGACGATGTCGATCCCGGTGAGCGCGCGTTCCTTGACCAGAAAGCGGTAGACGCCGGCGTTCAGCCCGTGAACGCCGTCGGGGTCCCGCGCCAGGGTGACGCCGGCGGTGATCATCGGCCCGCCGTCGAGCACCGAGAACAGCGGGATCGGCAGCCGATAGAGATCGACCGCCCCGCCCTCGACGAAGATATCGCGAACCGGGCCGGAATTGACCACGCGCGGCGCCAACGGGCGGTCGAGGCCGTCGCGCACCCGCGCCTCGATCTCGCCGAAGGTGCAGCCCATCGCGATCGCCAGCCGGTCGCGGTCGTCGATCAGGCCGGACACCACCGGCATGTCGTACCCGTCCACGCGGCGGAACAGGAGCGCCTTGTCGGACTGGTCGACGAGGGCCGCGACATGGCGGATATCGACCGGCCGCGCGATCTCGGTCAGCTGGCCCGCGCGCCGCAGCTCGTCCAGGAAATCGCGAAAGCTGGCGGCCATCTGCAGATCCCTTCCGGTCAGTCCCCGAGGATGCGATCGGCCATCTTCTCGGCGATCATGACGGTCGGGATATTGGTGTTGGCGCAGGGCGTGGCGGGCATGACCGACGCATCGGCCACGCGCAGCCCGGAGGTGCCGCGCACCCGGCCCTCGGGGTCGGTCACCGCGCCCGGGTCGTCATCGGCGCCCATCCGGCAGCTGCAGGAGGCATGCCATGTGCCGTGCACCGTCCTGCGCAGATAGGCCTCCAGCGCGTCGTCATCCGCGACGAGGCGGGCGAGGTCGTCGCCGTCGGTCAACAGACGGCGGATGACATGGCGGCGCAGCGGCCGGCCCGCATCCATCAGCCGCGCCGCGGCCAGCGTCTTGAGGAAGTTGGACCGGCTGACCACGCCGACGCTCCGCACCCTCTCGGAGTAGCTGGACGGGAACGGATCGCTGGCCGCCCCGTCCAAGGCGCCGCCGGCGAAAAAACCGGCGATCTTGCGCACCCCGCGCATGAGACGCTCGAGGTCGCGGCGGTCGGCGAGCAGGTTGAACGAGACGCGGGGCTCCACCCGCCAGTCGGAGTCCGCGAGCCGGACCTCGCCGCGCGAGAAGGACCGGTTCACCCAGAGCAGGAACGATCCCAGCCGCCAGCCGATCGGATGCCAGGCCGATTTGCCGATCACGGCGCAGTACATGTCGCCCTGCGGACAGCCCTCGACGCCCGAGGAATATCTGAGTGCGACATGGATATGGCGCCGCTGGCCGTCCGGCATACGCGCCGCCGGATCGAGCCAGGCGGAGACGCCGGTCGCCGGATGCTCGCCGAGACCCTGGCCGACCCCCGGCAGATCCGCGACGACCGCGATACCGAGATCGGCCAGATGGGACGCCGGGCCGACCCCCGAGCGCATCAGCATCGCCGGAGAGTGGATCGCCCCGGCGCTGAGGATCACCTCCCCCGCCTCGACCTGCTCGGCCGCGCCGCCGTCGCCTGCCGACAGCTCGACGCCGACCGCCTGGCTGCCCCTGAACAGGACCCGCCGGACCTGACGTTCGGGGAGGATGCGCAGGTTCGGGCGCCGCCGCGTGGCGTTGTCGAGATAGGCGATCGCCGCCGAGACGCGGCGGTCGTAGAGATTGGAGATCGCGATCGGGAAATAGCCGTCCTCGAAGGGTCCGTTCTGGTCTTCGAGATAGGCGTGGCCGGCCTCGGCGAAGGCCCGGCCGGCGGCGGTCGCGAAGCCCGGCCAGACATCGGGCTGAATCCGCCGTATGGGCAGGGGGCCGTCCTTCCCGTGGAGCGCGCCGTCGAAATCCATGTCGCGCTCGAGCTTGCGGAAATAGGGGAGGACATCCGTCCAGCCCCAGCCCCGCGCGCCCATGGCCTCCCAGCCGTCATAGTCGGCCGGCGCGCCGCGATTGGCCAGCTGCGCGTTGATCGACGACCCGCCGCCCATGACCCGCGCCTGCTCGTAGCGTCTCGGCGGCAGCTCGTAGGGATCGTTATGCGGAACCGCGGGCAGGCGAACGCGAAGATCGGACCATTGATAGGCCGGATTGAAATAGGCGACCAGCGGATAGGAATCGAGCACATCGGGCGGCACCCGGTCGGGCGGCGTGTCGCGGCCCGCCTCGACCAGCAGCACGGTCCGGCCGGCCCGCGCGGACAGGCGATGGGCGAGGACGCAGCCGGCCGACCCGCCGCCGACGATCACATGGTCGTAACGCACGCCCCGCCAGGCTCCCCGATCGCGTCTCGCACCGCCCTTATACCGTTCGCGCGCCGGCTTGGCGACCGATGGGCGCATCTCGAGCCGCAGCGGCCCGTCCCGTCTGCGCGGCGCGCGACCCGGCCAGCCTTGCCGGGGCTCCGCCCGATGCGGACGCTATCCGCGCAAGCGCAGATCGGACTTTATCCCCTCCAGAATCTCGTTGACGGAAGTCGCCGCTTCCGAGGGTATGTCGCCGCCGTCTCCCAGCGTGATGCGGAGGTGAAACCGCAACGGGATGCCGGCCGCGGCCGTAATCGCGCCGGGAAGCGCGTCCACGAGGTCCTGCAATTCGTTGGGCTCCAGGTCGGCGGCCCCCGTGCGCATGCCCTTCGGGAGCGACTTGAAGACCTTTTGAGATTCCGCGACGCCCGGTTCGATGAGCGTCACCGCACCCGCACCCGCGGCCTCGCACGGCCACGGGCCGCTATCGGAGGCCAGCTCGAGCCAGCGCGCTTCGAGCGCATGGCCGATCGCCTGGCAGATGACAAGCCACGGAATCGGCGCGCCGACCTGCACCGAGAGCGCGGCCGAGAGCGCTAGCGCGCCGGCCCGCCCGTCCTTCCAGGCTTCCGGCACGGCGTCCTTCGTCAGCCGGTCGACCGATAGCGGCGGCATCGGCGCGCGGAGCAGGGCGGTGTCCGTCAGCACGCCGGGCGGCGCCGGCTCGCCCTGGATGCTTGCAGGGCCGTTCACCAGCCAAAGATCGCCCTGGCGAACAGCGTCTGACACTGCCGCTTCGACCGCCGCGCGCGGGCAGGCCGGGATGGCGACCGTCTCGTCATAGCCCTCGCGCGGCAGGGTCGCGGTTCGCCCGCCCGCGAAATAGGCGGCGACATCGGCCAGCGCGACCGACTCGCCCGCCCATAGTTCCGGCAGCGCGCCCGGCGCCAGGACGCCCGGATCGAGTTCCGACAGAACCGCCTTGTCGGGCAGGAACAGCTCGAGCGCGGGCTCGGCGCGGGCCGCCTCGTCGATCGGCGCCCGCCACCATGTCCTGACCGACTTGTCGGGGCGGGCGAGGGAGGCGACGAAAATGCCGCTGCGAACCCCGTTGTCGATGGTATCGAGGATCTCCTTCCGCCGCAGCATCTTCGGCAGCTTCGGGTTCTCCGCGAACGCGCCTGCCAGGTCCTTCACGCGGCGCGACGGTTCGTCCTCGCGCCAGAGATCGTAGGGGCCGCCCGGCAGCATCGCCTCGGCGCTGATCGCGGTCTCCCGGATGCGGGCGCGCCGGTCCGCCTTGACGGTCGCGAACAGCGGCTCCGCGCCGACGGTGACCTTGAAGGCCCGGATCTCGTTGCGCTCGTCGACGGCGACGACGACCGACCATGCCTGGCGGATCGCTTCGGGGACGCGCTTGCGCGCCCGGTCCGTCCAGTCGGCGAGCATCGCTTCGCGCGCGGGGTCCCGGGGCTGGCCCTCCAACTGCCGGCGCACCTCCTCCCAGCCCAGACAGTCGCGGAGGCAGTTGCGGGCGGCGTCCAGGCCGTCGCGGGAGGGAACCGCCAGCACGACCGCATTGCGGCGGACGCGCGGGCGGTCCGGCCCGGTGGTCTCGTCGATGAAGCGGCGCGCCTCGCTGCCGGGTTTGCCGGAGTCGGACACCGCCCCAGGCCCCAGGACGGCGAAGTGGAATTCGCCGTCGTCCGCGATGTCGCGCGGCCGTTCGGGCAGCATATGCACGCGCGCCCCGGTCGCCGCCGCGCCCTGGGTCAGGCTCTTCGTCCGCCGGATTTCGCCTAGGAGCATCTGTGCGACGGCGTCCGCCGCGACCCGGTTGGCGCAGGCGTCGTGATGCATCTGCCTGAGGTTGGGGCGGTTTCCGAGACGCCACGCCCCGGGCAGCCCGTCCGGCCCGCCGCCCGCCTTCGCCGCGCCGGCGAACTCCGCCTCGTCGAGGAACCAGGAGATATCCGTCCAGCGGCGGAGCCCCTTCTCGAGCTCGATGCGATCGGGCCGGGTCGCGCCGACGAGCGCCGCCAGTTCCGGCATATGCGCCTTCTGGCCGATCGGCTGCGAACTCAGGAACACGGCGCACACGGCCTGCTCCATCTCGCGGAACGCGAATGCCGGCTGCTCGGCCTGGATCGTCCGCGCCTTGGCAAGCTCGCCTTCGAGCACGGCTCGCCACTCGTTTCCGGCGCCGTCCGTCGACTCGCGCGTGGCGGTGCCGGCGAGCTCGCGCGCCGCCTCGGCGAGGGCGCCTTCACCGGGCGCTGACAGAAACACGTTCGGGCCGACCAGAGGCGCTGCGTCCCAGGCCTCGGCATCGCGCAGCGCGACGGCGAAGGTCCGCAGGATGCCGCGCGTGCGCTGGAACCCGTCGAGCTGCGTCCATCTGGTGTAGAAGATCTCGGTCAGGTCGGGATGGAAGGGATAGCCGTCCAGGAAACGTTTCTCGGCGTTCGCCCTGTCCTTGCGCACGGCCTCGTCGATGCGCGCGATATTGGCCACCGCCGCGGTGACATGCGGGCGGAAGGAGTCGGGATCGGCGATCGACCCCGGCTCGAAGAAGCGCCGGCGCAGCACTTCGGCGACATCCTCCTTCTGCACCGGCTGGACACCCTCCTCCCTCTGCCGGTTGAAGATGTCGAAGATCCGACGGGTCAGCTCCTTGCCGAACGGGTCGCTCTTCGCGGGGTCGGACGCGAGCAGCGAGGCGACCAGCGCGCAGCGGTCCACTTTCACGACCGCCTGGCAGAGATACTGGAAGAAGTCGATCAGGCGGTCGCGCCAGACCTCGCCCATCGCCGCCTTCTCGCGGACGTACATCAACACTTCGTCGATCAGCACCAGGGTGGCGAGCCCCTGCGCCTGCGGCCGCGACAACAGATCGGCGAGCAGCGGCTCGGCCGGCGGCGTCTCCCGCTCCTCGTTCGCGCCGTCGGCGTGGAGCGTGCGCAATCCCTCCTCTCCTGCGATCTGGAAGGCGAGCACGCTCCAGGGATGCTTGAGCCAGCGAAGCTCGCCCGCCGGCCCGCGCACCTCCATGCCCTTCTCGACATCCAGCTTGTCGAAGCAGAGCGCCGCGATCCGCGCCGCCGGCAGGGGTGCGCCGATATGGGACCGGAACTGCTCGACCGCGGGCAGCGCCGGCAGCGACTCTGGATCGTGCGCGAGGTGGCGCAGCGCCACCAGCGTATGGGTCTTGCCCCCGCCATAGGTGAGCTCGAGCTGGCGGATGGCCTTGGCGTTCCGGCCGGCGAGGCGTAGTGCGACGTCGCGCGCGATCTCCCGCAAGGGGAAGGTCGGGTAGGTCAGCGCGAAGAACCGGCCCGGGTCCTCGTAGACCGGCCGCGCGCCCTTCTGCATCACCACGTCGTGGAGGTCGGCGGCGAAATCGGCGAGCGAAAGTTCGCCCGTGCGCACATCCTCGCGCAGCCTTACGACTTCGTGCCACGGCGTCCAGCGGAGTTTTCGGGCCATGTCGTCCTCGCTCAGCGGAGGGATTCGAGACGCCGGGCGAGGGCGTCGAAGTCCTCGGGGCATTTCCGGCGGATCGCGGCGATGCGGCGTGCGGCTTCCTTGCCCAGCGCGTTGCGCCCGCCGCCGGGGCCGTCGGCGACGCCGCGTTGTTCGGCAAGCGGCTCGAAATACCGTTCCTTGACGTGGACTTCCGCGCGCACATCCGCCCAACGCCAGTCTTGAGGAAGGTCCAGGCCCGCCAGAACCCAGGTTTCGAGCTCCTCCCAGGCGTTTTCGGCAAGAAAGTCACGGCCGCCGCAGAGCTCGCCTTCGATCTGCGTCAGCCGAGACCGCCGCCCCTGAATACCGTCACGATCGATGCAGAGAATAAAGATGTCTGTCATGCCATCGTACCGATCCACGACTTCCCGGATACGCTCCGATTTGAGCGCCTCATCGACGCCGCCAAGCCGGGGGTCCTGACAAACACGGATACGCACTTTTCTCTTGCCCATATCCGAGAAGAGCCGCTTGAACAGCGGTTTCAGAAGATACTGGTCTTTGCGAAAATCCTCGGGAATGACGAGGACGTTCATTTCTTGTCGTTCCCGTCGCTGCCCTCGGTAAAGGCGAGCGCATCCTCCATCCATCCTCTGGCGAGAAGTCGGCCCAATCCCCGGTCCTTGCGGAGCCGCTCCACTTTGGGCAAGTCGGCGACCGGGCGGACGATGGCGTCGTCCGAGTCCTCCAGGCGGCAGGTGACCGAAATGCTCCTGAAGGTCTCGTCGCTCACCATGGACAGCAAATCGGGCGAGTGGGTGGTCGTGAGCACTTGAATCCGGCTCTTCGCAGTTTGTCGTTCGATCAGGTCCAGCAATAGTCTAAGGCGCGAGGGGTGAAGGCCATTTTCGATTTCCTCGAAGAAGTAAAGCCGTGCCGGGTCTTCCGAAAGCAGTGCCGCCAGCATGGCAAGGAAACGCAACGTGCCGTCCGAGATACTGTACGCGGAGAGTTTCCTTTGCCCGCTCTCGCAGATGACGAGTTGGACCAGACCCGTGACATTATCGACCGGAAACTCGAAAGCCTGCACGTCCATCGGTGTCAGTTCGCGGGTCCAGTCGATCAAGTTCGCTTTACGCTGCGGATCGGCGCAGATTTTACGCAGCACTGTCGACAGATTCTCACCGCTGTCTCCCAAAACGATTTGGCCGGGAAAAGCGGGTTGCCGCATTCGGTCCGGTGCCAAATCCAGAAAGCGCATGTTTGCAAGGGTATCGATGACATGCGCCGCACTTTCCTTGTGAGATCGTCTTACCCGGCCATGTTCTCCAATCTGTGTCAGCGCGGGCTGATTCGGTCTGACAGAGAGTCGATCTCCGTATTTTTTTTTCCCTTGGACTTTACCCATACGAAGCAGGAGATGCGTATCGTCGCCCTGAGCACGGACAGGATCCGGCGTGTCTGGATGACTCGTAAAAATCGTCGAGTTATCCTCCTTGAGGTCCTCTTCATGCGTCCGAAAACCACCAAAGTCTTGCGCGTCTCTTTTTACACCTATGGAGTATGAAAGTTTTTTTTGACCATGCCTCATGCCAACCGAAAGAGAAAACCCGTAATAGTCTTCGGCCTGTTGTAAACGGCTGATCTCGTTGGGAACGCCGCGGATCGGGCTCCATTCGACCTGCCCGCCGGCTCCGTACTTCCCGCCTAGGATCTCCGCGAGCGCATAGCCGCGGCCGATGCCGTGGAGAAAGCGGAAGGCGTCGCGGATGTTGCTCTTGCCGCTGGCGTTCGCGCCGACGATCACGGTGAACGGCCCGACGCGCAGCGTCTCGTCGGCAAAGTTCTTGAAGTCCACGAGGCGGAGCGAGGTAATCACGGCGCCCCGTCGCGGTCTGCCCGGATCGTGTCGCTGCTGTCGACTGACGAGCGGAGCCGCTGGCGCAGCGCGGCGGCCCGCGCGGCGAAATCCTCGTCCGTGCCGTGCCGCGAGGTTCTCAGGATTTCCCGGCGGCCTGCTTTCCGCACCGTCTGTTGCGCCATCGGAATTGCCTTCAACGGTTCGTCTTCATCGCCATCGCTTCATATGCGCCCGCTGTTCCGGTCGGGCAACCCGGCCCGCATTGTCACGGCGTGGTTTCCAGCCGCAGGGCGGCCTGGCGCGCCGGGGCGATACCGGCGCGGGCGGCGATGTGGTTGGAGAGCGATTCGAGGATCGCGCGCTCGTCCGAGCCCGCCGGCGCGAGCTCGATCAGCGCCTGCAGCAGGCGGGCGAACAGGGCGTGGCGCCCGAGGCCGTTGTCGTCGACATACTCGTTCACCTTCGCCTCGTCGCCGGCCCGCCAGAGATGCATCAGCCGGTGGGCGCGGTCGATGAGCGGCACGGGCTGGCCCCCCGGCCCCTCGTGGCCGCGCCGCCCGGCCTTGCGCCGGGTCCACGGCATGAGCCGGACCTTGCCGCCGCCGGAACCGGACGCCGCATCGGCGTCCTCGTCGTTCGCTTCGTCCTCCGGCGCGTCGGGTGGCGCGCGGCCGGGGCGGGAGAGTATGTCGAAGCGGTGCGAGAGATCGCGGTCGGACAGGTTGCACGACAGCGCGTAGAGGATGCAGGCCCCGGCCGGCGCCTCGCCGAGGCCGAAATCGCCCCGGTGCAACAGGTAGTAGGCGGTCACGTCGTCGAGGCCGGCCGCCGCGTCCGCCTCCCCGCCGCCGGTCAGCACCCGGCCGACGACGAAATCCACCACCATCCGGCGCACCTCGCGCAGGAATTCGGAGACCGTCAACAGCGCGCCCGGGTCGTCGGCCTTCTTGACCGCGGGATGACGGGAGAAGGCTTCGAGCGCCGGCCCCGTCGCCGCCCACACGAAGTCCGGCCCGCGAATGCCGGCGTCCCAGAAATCGCGCAGCTTGAGGGTGACGTTCGCGCGCATCGCGGCCAGCACCGCGCCGTCCCAGCCGGGGCGGGCGGCCGCCGGACGCTTGCGGCAGACGAGCCAGACCGAGGACGCGAGCGCGGCGGAGGCGAGCGAGCGCTGGCGATTCTGCATCTCGGTCCGGATCGGCCAGGAGCCGGTGACGACGAAGCCGGCGCGGATCAGGGCGGCGGCCAGCGTCTCCCAGGCGTCGGGCGACTTGTTGGCGAACACCACCACCAGCCGCCCGTTCGCGTTCAGCGCCTCGCGGCAGGCCTGGAAGGCGCGCGCCATGCCGTCTTCGTAATTCCGCTTCGAGACGGCCTTGTCGCCGCCGAACCGGCTGGCGTCGTCGATCAGCTCGCCGTCCGCAGCCGCGCCGTCCCATTTCGGGCCAAGCGGTTCGGCGAACGCGGCATCCATGTCCGGCGTGAGCCCGCGAACCGCGCGCCGCAACCAGACATGGAAGAAATCCATCAGGTCGGAATAGGGTATGGCGTCGTAATAGGGCGGATCGGTGCAGATCGCGTCGAAGCCACCCGCATTCTTATCCATTGCGCTTTGCGCCTGGGCTACGGGCAACGGCGCCGAAGCCACCGCATCGGGCGCACGGTCGAGATAGCGCGCAACCCACTCCGCCATGCCGGCAAATCCGCCGGAAGTCTCCGACAACGGGTTGACTTCGCAATAATCCCACACGATCGGCAAAGCAAAACGGGCGAAGGTGTTGCGTAATTTTTCTCCGCTGTTGTGCCACGAGCACAGCGTGCTGCTGTAGTCGGCGAGCTTGCTGACGATGCAGGACAGATATGCGAGGATCGCCTCCCGCCATTCTTCCGGGATGCCGTCCATGGCCTCGGGGCAGCGGCGGATTTCCCGCACGAAGGTTCCCAGCGCGAGAAGCTGGCGGTCGGTGAACAGCTTCGCCCATTTGTCGAAGCCGTAATTCTCCACGGAGAAGGCGCGAGCCGCGCCCGGTCCCTGGCGTGGCGTCGGCTCGTCCGGCAGGCCGAAGGGAATATCGGCATAGAGCGCGTCGAGTTCCTCCGCCGCGACCTCGGCGGCGGCGCGCTCCTCTTCCTCCGGCGGGCGGTATTCCTTGCCCTTCGGCCCGTCCACGACCACGGCGGTCATCGCCGCGCCGAGCCGCCCGGCGCGGCCTTCGAGGCGGATATCCTCCATGGTCATGGTCGCGGGGCAGCAGGGGCAGCGCGCGCCCGACCGGCTCATCGTGCCGGCGCCGAGCCGCTTGTCATGCGCGCGCCGCTGCGCCGCGTTGCCGCCGTCGCGCGGCGGGTCGGTTTCCACGCCGAAATCGACGCCGCTGCCGTCCGCGTTCGGCGTCATGGTGAGCAGGACGCGCTTGTTGTCCTTCTTGGCGAGCCAGCGGGTCTTGAGCAGCGGCAGCGCCGCCCGGCAGCCCTTGCAGCGCACCATGCGCGCCCACAGATAGGCGACCGTCGGCTTCGCCACCCAGCGCGGGTTGCGCGGGTTCGCCAGCCAGGCGGAATCGAACGCCGCGTTCAGCCGCCCGGCGTCGGTCTCACCCCTCTCGTCCGGCGTCAGCAGCGCGAGCGGGCGCGCCTCGAACGGCCGGCCGCCGGGCGCCAGAGCCTGGAATTCGGCATAGGTCGGGTAGCGCGCCGCCAGCGCCGCGCGGACCCGCGCCAGCACGCGCCGGCCCCAGGCGCGCACCTGCCAGGCGAGGTCCGCGTCGCGCGTCGGATCGCCGCCGGGCAGCGCGTCGGTCTGGATCGCGCCGTCGTCGCCATGGCCGAGCCGTTCCAGCATCGCGCCGAGCCGCGCGCCCCGGACCCCTTTGGCCTTGAGGAAAGCCTCCAGAAAACGCCGGTCGGCGCGCGCGAATTCGGGCAAGGCAAGGGTCTTGCCGGCGAGCCGGCGCGGATAGTCGAGCGTGCATTTGAGGATGAGCCAGGCGACCGGGTTGATGTCGGCGGCGGTCGCCTCGCAGCCCAATCGCATCGCCTCCAGCGGGATCGCGCCGCCGCCGGCGAACGGGTCCAGCACGCGGGGCGCGCGCCCGCCATGGGCCGCGCGGAGCCTCTCGCGGAACCAGTCGAGGTCGGGGTCGCTCTCGCGCCCCCAATGCAGGATGCCGCCTTCGGTCTCGCGCTTGTGCCGCTCGCTCGCGCGCCCGCCCCGCCGCTCGGCCACGACCGTCTCGACCGCCCGACCCGCGAGCCGGCGATAGAGCGCCTCGCGCTCGGCCGCATTGCCGGGGTCCGGCAGCAGCGTCGCGATCAGCGCCGCCCGGCACGCCGCCAGCGGCCGCCGCGCCGGCCAGATATGCAGCGTCGAGATATGCCCGTGCCGCACGTTCTTCTCGTGCACCGAATCGCGCGAGACCCGCTCCAGCGGGAACGCGACCTCGATGAGACGGCGATGTGCCATTACCCAGCGTCGCTTGCTTCGGCTCCAGCCAGAAAGACAATGGCCGCCGCCGTCATATGCAGCACGTAGCCGGCGATGTGATCCGGAACGGGCTTGGGAGCCGCGCCCTGACCGTGGCTGCCGAGCCTGTTTCGGGCCGTGGGCACTCCGCTTTCCAGAAGACTTCTCAAAGCGGAGAACTGGGTTTTCCAGAAGGGAGGGACGAGGCCCTTGTCGAAGCAAATCGCGATGAGCGCGTGCGCGGCATCCCCGTCGCCATAGGACCATCCCCTCTTGTCGCATATCGACTTCATCACGCTCTCCAGGGATTTCAGGCACTCGTTGAGTGCTTCCTTGGTTTTGCCTTCCCGATAATGCTCATGGGCCGTCAGGAACTCCTGTTGTGCGCCGGCATATTGGCTCTGGTTGAGAATTTTTAAAGCGGGCCGAACTACCTCTGAGTGGATGAGTTCGGAATCGATACGAACGATTTGGCCGCTCGTGAAGCAGTAGCCGACGCCGTGCTCCTCGAATCTACGATTCAGATCCTCGATAGCAAGGTCCGCATCTTTCGACGGGTTCCGTTTGTTCAGATAATTATAACGCCGCGTTTCGCGATCAACCATACGGAAAGACAATTCTACTACATCGAGGACTTTTTCAATATTTCTTTCATTCAAGAAAAAATCCATAAGATCGTCCATTTCGTTGGAATGCTTTCTGTAATTCTCTGAAAGGTGAAACACCCCATATTCACGGCACAGGATATTCGCTATGGAGTTGTATATTATCCTCACATAAGAGTAATGTTCGTACTGTTGCCGATTCCCGAGAACGTCCTCCATGATATAGACGATTTGAATTCTCAACTGCGTTGGAATATCGTCATAGCGATAGACATCGGGGATGTCACCGCGCAACGCTTTTTGGCGTTTCGAGAAAATATCGAATATGGGCACGACTCCCGTTCCTCTCAACGAATGCGGCTCATGGCAAGAAGCCGGCTTCGTGCGCAGCTCTTCCCTTCCCGACCGTCACCGGTCCTTTGCCGTTCCGTCTCGCACATCGCGGCGCTGGCGTCGCTATGACGTCGCTTCGCCATCCACCATCACCCAGACGATTCGTCCATCCCGAAAAACGGGGATGGGCGTTCCATTCGCCGCGGCGCGGCGGCGGGCGCGTTGGGCCGCCCGGCGCATCGCCGCCTCCGCACCGGCAAGGTCCGAGGAGCGCTGGCGCGCGGCCGATGTCCCGTTTCCCGACTTCTCCGCTGTCATCGGCTTTCTCCCTCCGCAAGCAAGACCGGGGCGGCCCCGGAATTATCATAGAGCGCCCACTCGTCGACCAGATCCCGATAGATGCGCTCGAAGTTGCGCCATCCCGCATGGAACCGCCGACGGACGACCGCATCGGGCACATCGTGGCCGCCTTCCGACACACGATGCCGGACGCGGGCGATCGCCATCTCGGGCGTCGGTCGGCCATGACGCGGTCCCGCAACGCCTCACTGGAAAAGGCTCTTCAACTTATCCGCGAGCTTCTTCGCATCCTCGAACTGCCGAGCGACATTCGCGATGGTAGTATCCGACGGGCGACCATGAGCGATATTGTGACGTTGTGCAACCACGCCGTCGACACTATCTTTTATGCTGCCATCGGCAAATGCTTCCAGCCTTCTTGCCCCGTCCCTGTCGAAGGAACCGACCAGATCGACGATTTTCTTCATGTTGGGATTGGTGAAACGTTCGAGAGTCCGACTGACGAAGCGATACACCTGCGGATCCGCACTGCGCCAGTCGAGGCGCACCGCGACGCCGTGTTCTCCAGCTAGCCGCCTCACCAACGCACCGACGATCTGCTGGTGGGCGTGGTCCTCGACGAAGAGTGCGACCTCACGCATCGAAGTCGCCTCGCAAAATACGTTCGGAAACGGGAAGGCTCTTCGGTTGGTCGTCGAGCGTGCGGTCGATATTCTCCCGCCGCGCCAGCGGTCCCCACGTGGAAAAGGGATCGATCCGAGTTTGGCGCTCGGTCCGCCGCACCGCGAACAGGGATGCGTCCGGCAGGAGATCGGGCAGGATCGGAGAATGCGTGGTGACGATGTATTGGGTCTGGCCCGAGCCGGCACGTGTTTTCAACAGCTCCGCGATCAGCTGGACGCGGCGCGGGTGAACGCCGTTCTCCGGCTCTTCGAAGCCCACCAGAGAGGGGGGCGTGCCGACGCCGGTCAGCGCCAGGAGTCCGAGCATTCGGAGCGTGCCCTCGGACAGCACGCGCGCAGGGATGGCGACGCCGCTCTCCCTGAGACGAAGCTCGACCTCGCCAAGATCGTTCACGTCCACCTCGATGCCGTCGATGTTCGGCATGACCATATGCAACGACTTCTCGACCGCCTCGAACTGCCTGGGTTCGAGCGCTTGAAGCGTTCTGAGGAACGCCGCGAGGTCTTCGCCCATCAACCCGATATGCCGCACTTCCTTGATCGGATTGGCCATGCGCATGCGTTCGCGTGGTTCGAAGTAGAAGAACAGCCAGCTCTCGAGCTCGCGCCGCACGGCCACGAGATGCGGGTAGTGCGGCGGATAGTGAGGCATCGAGAGAATCGAATGATCGAGATAGCGGTCGTAATAGGTGGGGTGCGCCTGTCCCTCCAATCGCAGATGTATCTTTTCGCCCTGCCGTTCGACGAAGGGTTTCCGTTTCCCGGTGGGCTCGCCCTCGCGGTTCAGGGCGGCCAGATATTCATCGGTGACGCGCAGGATGCCCGATCCGGGCAGCATCTCGATCTCGATGCGGTAGCGCAGATCGCGTTCGCGCACCCGGGCGGGAATCTTCCGGACTGTCCCCGACGCGGCGTCGCCGCTCGGCTGGCGCATGTCCCGTATCTGCCGATCGACGGACTCGACGACCGTATCGGAGAGATGCAGATCGGCCTCGATGGAGAAGACCAGCCGCTCCTGCTCGATCAGGCCCCTGATGCCCTTTTCCCCGACCGTGAACGACTCGATCGTCTTGCCGCGGTAAGGGGGATCGAAAGCCTCCTTGAGCGTCCGGCTGGTCCCGAGCTTCGACAGCAGTTGCAGGGCGTCGAGGAAATTGCTCTTTCCCGCCGCGTTCGGTCCGAACAGCACGGCCAGCGCCAGAGAGTGCGCCTCCGTCGGCAGGGGCACCTCGACGTCATGAAGGGACTTGTAGCCCCTGATATGCACGCGCTTCAGCATCCTGCGCCTCTCGTTGGCGGCGTCCGGGCGAAGACGCTTGCTTCTCCCGCGCAGCAGTGTCTGGAAAGACCCCGCATCATCGGCAAGCGCGACGGAACCGCCGCCGTTCCGACGCCCATCGACCGGCCGGTTTTCCGCCGCCTCGCGCCGAGCCTCGCCACCGCGCCATCCATATATGCAGAGTCGAGATATGCCCGTGCCGCACGTTCTTCTCGTGCACCGAATCGCGCGAGACCCGCTCCAGCGAAAACGCCGCCTCGATCGGCCGGGTATCGCCGGGAGTCATGGTGCGTCCATCATCGAGCGCCCGCCCGGACATGCTTGAGGCGCACCGCCGGAAGCCGTTTCAGCCGCTGGTTCAGCGGGTCGACCTCGATGCCGACCGATTCCAGGGCGGTCACGCCAAGCAACGGCTCGGCATCCTCCGCGCCGTACAGAATCGTTCCCCCGACCGTTTCTCCCATGAATTCGATCTCCCCGACGGTGATGTCCATCGCGATCTCGCTGCCGTCCGCCAGCTCGTAGACCCGACGGCCCCTGGGCGCGAGCCCGATGGACTCCAGATGCGGTCGCGGCACCAGCGTGTCGGTCGCGCCGGTATCGACCAGGAACAGCCCTTCCCAGCACCTCTTCGGATCGGCCGGGTTCCTGATGGCGACGGTGACATGAGTCGCTCCCATTTCGTCATCCCTCCTGCATTGCTCTTTCAGCGAATGAAATGAGTCGGTCGAAACATGTCCGTACCGCAGGTTCCTGTCGTACACTGAGTCGAGCGAGGCCTGTCCCGCAGAAACACCGCTTCGATAGAGCGGGCGTCGGTCGGCCATGACACGGCCCCGCAACGCCTCACTGGAAAAGGCTTTTCAACTTACCCGCGAGCTTCTTGGCATCCTCAAACTGCCGAGCGACATTCGCGATGGTAGTACCCGACGGGCGACCATGAGCGATATTGTGACGTTGCGCAACCACGCCGTCGACACTGTCTCTTATGCTGCCGTCGGCAAATTCTTCCAGCTTTCTTGCCGCGTCCCTGTCAAAGGAACCGACCAGATCGACGATTCGCTGCATGTTGGGATTGGCGAAACGTTCGAGATTCCGACTGACGAAGCGATACACCTGCGGATCCGCACGGTTTCTCGCATAGGCCCGCAGCACCTCCCTGCACGTCGCTTCCAGATATCCCGACACCCAAACCGTCATGAGTTGCGCAAGGCGGGATTGGTTCGCGATCGAAAGCTCGCTGGCTTCCTCTCGCGCAGAAATGATGGCCGCTTCCAGACGGTCACTGTCTCCGCGTCTCACCGGATATGCTCATACGCCTTGCGAGCCAGAACGATACGCCTGTCCACCCGCTCCTTCGTCGTGGTCCCGCGATTATAAAGATCCTCATCTTCCAATTGGGACAACAACCGCTCATGCGCCGATTTGAGAGAATCCGGATCGGTAACAGGGCCGGAGATGAGGCGATGCGCGAGGCCGACAAGAACGGCATCGACGACCGAGACATTCAGGTTACGCTTCGGACGAAGCGCTGCCCGCCCCAGTATGATGTCTGCCGTTTTCACCGTATTTTCGAACGTTTCCCGAAATTTGCGAATCTGATCCTCGTTCGGCTCCCGATGTTCTTCCATGAAGAAGTTCAGGAATTTTTTCATCGGGCGCTCATATCTATCAAGATCGAAATACAGGGCGAGGAACCGCAGAATAACCTCCTCATCCTTCTTTCGCTTGCTCCGCGTCCCGTACAGATTCCGCCAGTGGCAATTCCTGGCCAGATCCAATAACAGATCGTTCAACTTTCCTCGGAAGATGCAAGCCCGGATCTCCTGTGGGCTCAACGGGGTTCCTCCCGTGTTCAGTCGCTCGAAGACCGAATATACAGAGCTGCGATCGTTTTCCGGACTTGTCTGATGGAATATGGTCGCATGAAGGATTGAATCATTGAAGGTCCGTTGGTCTTCTATGGAAAGGGTGTCGTAGGTCTTCCCCTCGAATTCCTCGATGACTCCGGTAAGCCTGAACTGTTTCTCACCGAAGATTCCCTTGCAAAAGGATCGAAGCGTCCAAAGCCTCTGCTGTCCGTCCACGATCATGAGTTTCTTCGTATCCGGCTCCCTGAATAGAAAAATACCGGGAACAGGCAATCCCAGAAGCAGGGATTCCACGAAGCGCGATGCCTGCACGATCGTCCAGACGAGTTTTCTCTGAAAATCCGGAACGAAAATGTCTTCCCGATCGAGGCGGTCGATCAGCCCATCGACCGGCATATCCGCGCCATAGCTCGACATCATGTAGCGAACGGGTCGACCCAGATCGTCGTCGCCGTCCTGTGGATCGATGATATGTTCTTCGTCTTCCTGCCGCTGAATCTCGTCCATCACCGTCCCCTCGTCACTCAAGGCGATACGTCGGCTCTATCGGCGCCAGCATCGGTCCTGCCACCGCACCGATGCCGCTGACCACGTAGCCCAGCAGCTTCTCAAGCGCCGGGACCTTGACGGTTATCTCGACCATCGTCAGCCCTCCGTCTCTTCCGTCAATTGTCGCCGAACCCTTTTCAACAATATCTTGACCTGATTCAAGGTCGCATCGCGGTCGAGCGGTCCGGCATCGGCATCGGCCCCCGTATAGCGGAACTGGACGGCATAAGGCGTATAGTCGGTCAACTCGACAAAGCCTGCCGCATCCGGTTGGCAGGGCTTCAGCAACGCCAGCAGTTCGTTCAGATCGTGAGTCGGCGGATAGAGTCGACCCGCCAGCGCGAGCCAGGCCTCGAACAGCTTCTCGGCCGCCTGCTGGATATGAAAGCCGACTATTTCATCGGCAAAAACGGTGTCGTCACCCATGCCGCGAAGGGCGGAAACATCTCTTTCCGCAGCCTCGACGAGCGCGCGAGCGCATTTATGGTCGCTCATAGAGTAGCCTGCCTTCGCGGAGTGCACGGGCGAGAACGTGGTTGAGGGAATCGCGCCAATAGGCCACTTCGTCGCGACTGTAAACCAGAATATCCTTGGAGACTCGGAAGTCCACGAGCGCCCGGTACAACCGCACGGCCTCGGCGCGTCGATCCCGACCCGGCCCGAACGGTTCCGCCTCGACGATCACCAGATCGACATCCGAGTCCGGCCTGGCGTCGCCGCGCGCGCGGGAGCCGAACAGGATCACCCGTTCGGGCTCCACCTCGTCGACGATGGCTTGCACCATTCGTTCGAGAAGCGCGTCGTCAACCGGCGTCATCTCCGTCCACCATCACCCGGACGACTCGTCCATCCCGAAAAACGGGGATGGGCGTTCCATTCGCCGCGGCGCGCCGGCGGGCGCGTTGGGCCGCCCGGCGCATCGCCGCCTCCGCACCGGCAAGGTCCGAGGAGCGCTGGCGCGCGGCCGATGTCCCGTTTTCCGACTTCTCCGCTGTCATCGGCTTTCTCCCTCCGCAAGCAAGACCGGGGCGGCCCCGGAATTATCGTAGAGTGCCCATTCGTCGACCAGATCCCGATAGATGCGCCCGAAGTTGCGCCGTCCCGCATGAAACCGCCGTCGGACGACCGCATCGGGCACATCGTGGCCGCCTTCCGACACACGATGCCGGACGCGGGCGATCGCCATCTCCGGCGTCGGCAGCCGCAGGAAGAACAGCCTCACACGATAGCCGCGTTCCCGCCAGAGCGGAATCGAGCGAGCATGGGCCCGTCCGCTCAGGGTAGTCTCGAACGCAAAGCTCTCGCTTCTGGCCGCATATCCGTGAATCGTCTCGATCATCAGACGGCCGGCCCGGAACGCGACCGAAGACGGCCGAAACGGGCTCAACCCTGCGGCGATGGAGTCCGCGTTGACGAAGATCGGGCAATCCGCCTCGTTGGGCAGAAACTCGATCGCGAAGGTGGTCTTCCCCGCCCCGTTCGGCCCGGCAATGATCAGTATCTTCCTATGCGCGGTCACAAGCTATATCCGAGCGCTTTCAGGGAAGGCGGAGCAATGTCGTTGAACCACTTCGCGGCGCTGCTTCCGGTGTGCGCCGGCCATCTCGCGGGCTTAGGGAGAAGCCGCTCGGCAAGCGAAACCACGTAACCATCGATCGACGCCTTCTCGCCGGGCCATTCTTCCCCTGCATCGTAGTCCTCGATCTCGGCGTAATTGACTTTCTGGATCTGGAGTGCCACATGAAGGGCTGCGGCCAGCCATTCGTCCCGGCGTTCGGCCGGCTGTCCATCCTTCTCCATTCCCTTCAGTTTCGCCCGATCGATTCCCGTGACGATCAAACGATGCTTTCTTTTGGCGATCCAATCACAGAAATAGCTGATAATTTGTTTCCGGATATCGGGATTCACCTTCCGCCAACGGTCGCGCCCGAAAAGCATCTTCGAGCCCTTCAATTCGCGCAGAGTTTCGGCGAACAAACCCTGCACGAGATCGAAGAACTTGGCGAATTCCCTTTGGGTTCTGTGCAAACGTGAGGAATCGACCAGGATGCCGACCATGATGAGACAGGGATCCTGCGTCGCATTACTGCTTTCGTCGACATAACAAACCTTCATGCGATCGTCTCATCCATGCTTGCCGAAAGGACCTCGGTACTCGATATGACAACGCTCCCGCGCGCCTTGGCCAAGAGACGGCCGAACGGATCGCGGACCTTGACCAGGCGGGGCCGGGGCGTGGCGCAGTCATAGACGACATAGAGCCAGTAGCGGCCGCGCAAATTGCAGGCTGCTGCCCATTCGTTCTCGCTCACCTCGATCGCGCCCGATCCGGCGCGGCCCTTGACCTCGATGGCGCGGTCTTCGGCCTGCCGATGCGGGGCAGCCGGGTATAGCGAGCGAAGATCGAAGCCCGGCCAGTCGCCGAGACCCTGGCGACGCGCCAGCGCCGGACGGGATACGTCCCGGACCACGGCGCCGGCGGCCTCCTCATGGGCGCGGGCGAGTTCCATGGCCACCGCCTCGACGTTCGAGTCGTGACGTTGCCGTTCCTCCCGGTCGTCCGTCGGCAGAACCAGCGCATGGGCGATCATCTCCGCCTCGCCGGGTCCGATCAGGGACGCCTCCGCGTCCAGCGCCGCCAGACCGCGCCGCTTCTCCGCGACCAGGCGGTTCTGTTCCCCCTTCACGAGGGCAAGCTCCGCCTGCGCGCCGGCATCGCCCCGGCGCGCCCCGGCGCTCACCCGCCCACGCTTCGCCATCAGCGCGGCGGTCTTGCCGTCGTAGCCGCGCGCGATCGAGCGGCGGCGCTCGGGCAGCGCATCCCGGATGCGCGCGCGATGTTCCTCCGCCATGCCCAGCACGGTCTCCCGCAACCATTCCTCCGCACTCTCCTTCAGCCCGCCCGCCCGCCGGGCCAGCGGCACGCCGCCGGGCGCGATGCCGGGCGCGCCGCGCAGCAGCAGCAGATGTTCGGGCGGGCAAGGCGAAACGGCGCCGTCGGCCTCCTGGCGCAGCCCGATCGGGCGGGTCTCGACCGTCTCCGAACGCTCCCCGTCGCTGCGCAGGACCGAAACCCGGGCCAGATGAAAGAGATAGGGTGCTTGCGCATGGGGATCGACGAAGATCGCTCCCCGCCGCGCCTCCCCGCCGCAGCGCGCCAGCAGCGCGGCGCGGAAGCGTTCGAACACCGGCTCGCCGGGATGCATCCAGATGGCGTTGCCGTCGCTATCCGGTCGATCGACCGTCAGGCGGCCGCGCATCCCCTCGGGATAGATCTCCATCGCGCCGCGCACATCGTCGGCGGCGCGCGCGCGTTCGGGCGCGAGGTCGAAGACGCCGCCCGTATCGCCCTCCAGCCGCAGGTCGATCAGCGGGGCGGCGGTCTCGACGAAACGGCGGACATAGCCGGGGAGCAGGCGGCGATACCGCTCGCGCTCCATGGCCGCGTTGATCTCGGGAAGGCGGCTGCGCACCTCGCCGCCGCCACACAGGGCGCGGTCGCGCTCGTCGATCGCCGCCACCCGCTCGGGCGTCAGGCGGCGGTCGAGCGCCTCGATGGCGGCGCGCGCGCCGTCTTCCGTCACCGCCTTCTCCAGATAGTCCTTGACCGGCATGTTCTCGAACAGCCGCCCGACGACATCGAATACCTTGTCCGAGCGCAGCTGCTTGCGGATCGCCTCGAGCTTGTCCAGAAGCACCCTGAGCACCCGCCCCTCGCGGGTCTCTCCGGCGACCAGATTGACAATGACCACCGGGTCGCGCGTCTGGCCGTAGCGGTGGATGCGCCCCATCCGCTGCTCCAGACGCGCCGGGTTCCAGGGCACGTCGTAGTTCGCCATCAGCCAGCAGAATTGGAGATTGATGCCCTCGCCGGCGGCATCGGTCGCGACGAGATAGCGGGCGCCGCCCCGATCCGCCGGGCGCCGGAACAGTTCGACCTGGGCCTCGCGCTCGCGATAGTCGAGTCCGCCATGAATCAGGGCCACCTGTCCGGTAAAGCCGAGCCCCTCCAGGCGGCGCACCAGGAACTCCGCCGTGTCGCGGTGTTCGGTGAAGACGATGAGTTTCTCCTGCGCAAAATCGGAATCGTCCATGACCGCACGCAGCTTCTCGAACTTGGAGTCCTCGCCGGTTTCGGCGAGGCGGCGCGCCCGGGAGAGAAGGGCTTCGACTTCATCCCGCTCTTCCCGAAGCTCCGCGAGAGTGATTGCGGCAAGGCCGCCAAGGGCCGTCTCCTCGAACGCTTCGTGCCCCTCTTGTTCGCCTCCTTCGCCGGCGTCCTCATCCGCGGTTTGAGCCTCGAAGAAGTCGCGCGTGTCGGCGATGCCCGTCTGGCGCCGCTCCAGCTCGTCGGCGCGGTCGGCGCAAACCAGCGCGATAGCCTCGTCGAGCCGGTCGAGACGACGCTCGAACGAGCGCATCAACGCGTATGTGGAGCTGGCGAGGCGGCGCTGGAACACGCTCATGGCGAGACGCGCCGCGTTTCGGTTCAGAACGCGCGCCTTGTTGTAGGTCTCGGCGATATAGCGCGTCGTCGCGTCATAGAGTTCCTGCTCCTCCGGGCTCAGCGCATAGCTCAGCGTATCGCAGTTCCGCTGCGGGTAGAGCGGCCGGCCGTCGAAGCGGACCATCTCCTCCTTGGTGCGGCGGATGAAGTGGCGGCGGCGCTGCGCCTCGGGGAATGCCGCGAACGCGTCGAAGGTCGCGAGCGCGTCCGGCGCGAGAAGACGCCAGAGGCAGTAATAGGGAAAGTCCTTGCCCATATGCGGCGTCGCGGTCAGCAGCAGGATGTTCGGCGCCGACCAGCCGAGCCGCCAGCGCTCTCCGGCGCCGGGCAGGCCGGCCAACGCCTCGGCGAGACGGTAGCGGTCGGTCTTGCTGACATGGGAATCCCGGTCGCGGTCGGCAGCCAGCTTGTGGGCCTCGTCGAATACCACGAGGTCGTAGGGGCGCACCTCGCCCGAAGCCGCCGCATCGCGCATCAGTCCGAACATGCGCTCGCCGGCCAGCGTGTCGATGCTGACGATGAGGCGGTCGCTCTCCGGGCCGACGAACGGGTTCCCGGTGCGAGCGTCGGAACCGCGGACAATTCGAAACGGTAGCCGGAACAGGGTGCGCATTTCGCGCTCCCAGTTGCCGACCAGCCCGGCCGGGGGAACCACGAGGACGCGTCTGACAAGACGGCGCGCGAGCATCTCGCGGAGGTAGAGGCCGGTCATGATCGTCTTGCCCGCGCCGGCATCGTCGGCGAGGAGGAAGCGCAGCGGCGACCGACCGAGCATGTGCTCGTAGACCGCGATGCGCTGATGCGGCAACGGATCGATCGACGATATCTCGATCGCGAAGGCCGGGTTGGCAAGATGGCCATAGGCGAGACGGGTCGCTTCCGCGACCGCGGAAGCCATCTCGGGCCTTGCGCCGAAATCGAGCGATGGCACGGCCGAGGCGCGAACCGGTTCCGGCGACCCAGCGGATGCGCGGAGACCCGCCTCGAGATCGACGATCCGCCGCCATGCCAGCCGCGCCGGCCTGGACTGGCCGTTCTCCCATCGGTTCACGGTTGCGAACGACACGCCGACGCGCTCCGCCATACGCATCTGCGTCAGCCCGAGCCGTTCCCGCAAGTCCTTGACCCGGTGGGGGTAGTCCTGGGGGACATCGCCTTTTGCCGAACGCATCGCTCGCCCTCGAACGAACCGGGTGCCGAGACTATGCGATGCGCCGCCTTATAGCAAATGCGATATCGCGCCGCCGGACTTGGCGATGCGCGCGAGATCCCTCGACATGGCCGGGCTTGCCGTCGAAGGACGGAAATGCCCGCCCCTGCGAGTCCGGGCGCGTCGCCGCGCTGCCGGCCCGGCGGAATCCCGGGTCGCGCCATCACCCGTCTCTCGAGGAAGGCCCCCCGTTCGGCCGGCCGACGGGTCCGCGGTTGCGCGACGACTCAGGGGACCATACATATGGTCCCGTCCGGCCCGCACCCGCCCAGGAAAGCGCGATGCTCCAAGCGATGAAGTCTCGAGCCGCGAAATGGGTCATCCGTCTGCTCGCGGTCCTCCTGATCATCAGCTTCGCGGCCTGGGGCGTCGGCGACATGATCACGGGGCGCGGCGTTCCGACCGATGTCGCCGAGGTCGGCGGCACCAAGATCACCGCCCGGGAGTTCGGCGCCTCCTTCAGAAACGAGGTCGAGCGGCTGCGGCGAGCCCTGGGAACGGAGATCGATTCCGAACAGGCACGGCAGTTCGGAACCGCCGACGCCGTCCTCGAAAGGCTGGTCGCGCAACGGCTGTTGCGTCTCCATGCCGACAGCAGCGGCATCCTTGTCGGCGACGACCAGATCCGCCAGCACATTCAGGATCAACCCCTGTTTCACGGCCCCGCCGGCGGGTTCGATCGGGTGGCCTTCGAAAACGCGCTCTATCGGATGGGAGTCAGCGAGCAGACCTATGTCCAGGACCTGCGCAGCCGGCTCAGGCTCGGCCACCTGACCGATGCGATCGGAGAGGCCGCCGCGGTGCCGGACGCCCTGACCGATCTTCTCTATCGCTACGCCAACGACCGCCGCGTCGCCCGCTATGTCGAGGTTCCGCGCCCGAGCCGGGAGTCCGTCGCCGTGCCCGACGACGGCGTCCTCGGCGAATTCCACAGGACTCGTCCGGGCCTGTTCATGAACCCGGAACGCCGCGACCTGACGATCGTCCACCTGAGTCCGGAGCGGCTGGCGCGAGAAATCCAACCCTCCGAGGAACAGATTCGGGACGCCTACGACTCCCGTCTGGCCGAGCTCTCGGTCGCCGAGCGGCGCAGCGTCGAACAGGTCGTCCTGGACGACGAGGCCGAGGCGCGCGCCGCGCTGCAGTCCCTCCGATCGGGAAAGTCGGTGGCGGAAGTCGGCGAAGCGATCGCCGGCATGGATGCCGATGCGGTCGAGCTGGGGATGGTGACGCGCGGCGACCTGCCCGAGGAAATCGCCGACGCCGCCTTCGCGCTTCCGGTCGGCACGCCGAGCGCGCCCGTTCGCTCGCCGGTCGGCTGGCATGTTCTCGTCGTGACGAAGATCGAGCCCGGTCGCACGCCGTCCATCGCCGAGGTCAGGGAGACTCTGCGGAAGGACATCGCGGAAGAGATGGCGCAGGACGCGGTCGTCAAGCTCGCCAACCGGCTCGAAGACATCCTGGCGGGCGGCGCGGCGCTGGAGGAAGCGGCGGCCGAGCTGGACACCCCCGTGCTTCGTCTCATCGGGCTCGCGGCTGACGGCACCGGGCCGGACGGCAAGACGGAGACGCGGCTGCCGGACAGCCGGCGCATTCTCGCGACCGCCTTCTCCGCCGAGGAAGCGCAAGTCGGCGATCTGGAAGAAACGGAAGCCGGCGGATATTTCATCCTGCGGGTCGACCGCATGCAGGAGACCGCGCCGGAGCCCTTCGACAAGGCGCGGGACAGCGTCGCGGCGGCCTGGGTCGAGGAGCGGCGCAGCGAGACGGCGAGAAAGCGCGCCGAAAGGATTCTGGAGCGTGTCCGCGGCGGCGAATCCCTCGAGGCCGCGGCGGCGGACGCCAGGCTCGCCGTCGCGACGACGCCGGCCTTCACCCGATTCGACCAGGGCGAGAAGCCGGCGCTGCCGGCGGCGCTGGTCGCCGAGCTGTTCGGTCTGAAGCGCGGCGAGGCCGCGGCGGCGGCGAGCGCCGACGGCCATGTCGTCGCCGTGCTGGACGACATCCGGCGCGCCGTCCCCGACGACGCGGAGACGCTGACCCGACTGCGGCGCGATCTCAGGGCCTCGATCGCCGCAGACCTCATCGCCCAATATACCTCCGCGCTGCGCCGGCTCTACCCGGTCAGCATCGACACCGCCGCCCTGGACCGCCTGTTCGACGAAGGAGTCGTCGCGCGCTGACGGCGGCGGCCCGCTATGGCGGTCGGCGCATGGCTGATATAACCGCGCGGTCTCCGCCGAGCGTCCCGTCCGGCCGAACGGCAATTGGAACCGATCGCGATGCCCGGCGATTTCGACAGCTTCAAGCATGTCCTCCGACGCGTCTCCGAGGGCGACCGGCTCGACCAGGCCGAGGCAGAGGCCGCGTTCGACACGATCATGTCGGGAAACGCGACCCCGGCGCAGATCGGCGCCTTTCTGATGGCCTTGAGGCTGCGCGGGGAGACGATCGACGAGATCGCCGGCGCCGCGCGCATCATGCGCGCCAAGGCGGCGCGGATCCGGGCGCCGGAGGACGCGATCGATGTCGTCGGCACCGGCGGCGACGGGGCGGGCACGCTCAATATCTCCACCGCCGCAGCGATCGTCGTCGGGGGCTGCGGCGTGCCGGTCGCCAAGCACGGCAACCGCGCCCTGTCCTCCCGGTCCGGTGCGGCGGACGTTCTGGGGGCGCTCGGGGTGAACGTCGACGCCGCGTTCGGTCAGATCGAGCGCTGTATCCGGGAGGCGAAGCTGGGCTTCATGATGGCGCCGCGCCATCACAGCGCGACGCGCCATGTGGCCGGGCCGCGCGTCGAGCTGTCGGTTCGGACGATCTTCAACGTCCTCGGCCCGCTGTCCAACCCGGCCTTCGTCCGCCGCCTACTCGTCGGCGTCTATGACGGGGCGCTGATCGCGCCCCTGGCCGAAGTGCTCGGCCGGCTGGGCGCGCAGCGGGCCTGGGTGGTCCACGGACATGGCGGGCTCGACGAGCTGACCTCGGTCGGCGAGACCCGAATCGCCGAATGGTCCGACGGCGGGATACGCCTCTTCACCCTCACGGCGGAGGATGCCGGGCTGGCGGAGGGCCGCCTGGACGAGCTCCGGGGCGGGGACGGGTCCTATAATGCGGAGCGGCTGACCGCGCTTCTCGACGGCGCGCCCGGGACCTACAGGGACACGGTGCTGATGACGGCGGCGGGCGCGCTGGTCGTCGCGGAGCGCGCCCGGTCGATCCGCGACGGGGTCGACCGCGCGGCGCGTGCGATCGACAGCGGCGCGGCGGCGTCCTGCCTGGCCCGCATGATCGAGATATCCAACCGGGATCCCGAGGAGGACGGATGAGCGATACGCTGTCGCGTATCTGCGAGACCAAGCGCCGCCATGTGGCCGAGGCCGCGCGGCGGCGCCCTCCGGGCGAAATCCGGGATCTGGCCGCGTCGGCCGGGCCGCCGCGCGGCTTCGCCGCCGCCCTGGAGCGCGCCCGCGCCGAAGGCCGCTACGGCCTGATCGCCGAAATCAAGCGCGCATCTCCGAGCAAGGGGGTCATCCGCGAGGATTTCGATCCGCCCGCCCTGGCGCGAGCCTGCGCGGCGGGGGGCGCATGCTGTCTCTCGGTCCTGACCGATACGCCCTATTTCCACGGATCGGACGCGCATCTCGCGGCGGCCCGCGCCGAGATCGATCTTCCGGTGCTTCGCAAGGATTTCATCCTCGACCCCTACCAGGTGGTCGAGGCGCGGGCGATCGGCGCGGATTGCATTCTTCTGATCATGGCTGCCCTCGGCGACGGACAGGCCGCGGAGCTCGGCGACGCGGCCGCCCGACTCGGGATGGACATGCTTGTCGAGATCCACGACGAGTCCGAGCTCGCCCGCGCGCTCGCCCTCGACGGCGGTATGATCGGCATCAACAACCGCGATCTGAAAACCCTCGAGACCGATCTCGCGACGAGCCGGCGCCTCGCGCCGCTGGTCCCGGAGGGCCGTCCGGTCGTCGCCGAGAGCGGGCTGTCCACGCCGGCCGATCTCGCCGCGATGAGAGATATCGGTGTGACAGGCTTCCTCATCGGGGAAGCGCTGATGCGCGCGCCCGACGTTGGGGCGGCGGTCCGATCGCTTCTGGCCGGCGCATGAGCAGCCCGCTCAGCCATGTCGACGCGCGCGGCCGCGCGGTCATGGTCGATGTCTCCGACAAGGAGGTCACCGAACGGGCGGCCACGGCGCGCGGCGAAATCGGGATGTCGCGCGAGACCCTCGCGAAGATCGCCGAGGGCGGGATCGCCAAGGGCGACGTCCTGACCGTCGCGCGGCTCGCGGGGATCATGGGCGCCAAGCGGACCTCGGATCTGATCCCGCTCTGCCACCCGCTCGGTCTGACGGCGGTGGACGTGACGCTGACCTGCAACGCCGCGCGCGGAGTCGTCGAGATCGAGGCGACCTGCCGGCTGCCCGGTCGAACCGGGGTGGAGATGGAGGCGCTGACCGCGGTCAGCGTCGCGGCGCTCACCATCTACGACATGTGCAAGGCCGTCGAGCGCGGCATGCGCATCGGAGACATTCGCCTGGTGCGCAAGTCGGGCGGACGCTCCGGTCGATTCGAGGCCGAGTGACGGATGATCCCGGTGGCCGAGGCCCGGGACCGGATCCTCCGCGCGCTCCGCCCGCTGCCCGCCGAACAGGTCGCTCTGGCCGACGCATTGGGCCGCGTGCTCGCCCGCGACGTGGCAGCCAGACGGACCCAACCTCCCAAACCCGTCTCCGCCATGGACGGATATGCCGTCCGCGCGGTCGATGTCGGGACGCTGCCGGCCGGTCTCGCCGTGATCGGGTCCGCCCCCGCCGGGCGCGCTTTTCAGGGCGTCGTCGGACCCGGCGAGGCGGTCCGCATCTTTACCGGCGCCCCGGTGCCGGACGGGGCGGACACGATCGTCATCCAGGAGAACGCGTCGCCGGCGGGAGGCGGACGGATCGAGGTGACGGCGGGACAGGCCCCGCCCGGCCGCTTCGTCCGCCCGGCCGGCCTCGACTTCGCCGAAGGCGATGTGCTCCTGCGCGCGGGCCGCCTGCTTAGCGCCCGCGATCTCGGTCTGGCCGCGGCCATGAACGTTCCATGGATCATGGTTCGTCGGCGCCCGCGCGTCGCGATTCTGGCCACCGGGGACGAGATCGTCATGCCCGGCGACCCGATCGCCGAGGATCAGATCGTCAGCTCGAACGCGTTGGCCCTGGCCGGCGTCGTCAGATCCTGCGGCGCGGTCCCGGTCGATCTCGGGATCGCACCGGATTCGCCGGAAGGGTTGCGGACCATGGCGGCCGGCGCACAGGGTGCCGATCTCGTCGTGACGACGGGCGGCGCATCGGTCGGCGACCACGACCTGATCAGATCGGTGCTGGGCGCCGCGGGCCTGGAGATCGATTTCTGGCGAATCGCCATGAGACCGGGCAAGCCGCTCATCTTCGGCCACCTGTCGGGGACCCCCCTCCTCGGACTGCCCGGGAACCCCGTCTCCTCGATGGTCTGCGCGCTGATCTTCCTGCGTCCGGCTCTCGGCGCGCTGCTCGGCGCGGAGATCGCGGACGGGCGGGGAACGGCGGTCCTCGCCGCGGACCTGTCGGAGAACGACGAGCGCGAGGACTATCTGCGCGCGGTCGCCACCCGCGCCGCCGGCGGCCGGCGGCGGGTGACCCCGTTCGACGCCCAGGACAGCTCGATGTTCGCCGACATGGCCCGTGCGAACTGCCTGATCGTCCGTCCGCCTCACGCGCCCGCACAATCGGTCGGGACGGAGGTCGACATCCTACGGCTCGATCCCGGCTTTCGCGCGGCATAGCGCCTCGGCGGCGCGCGCTTGACGGGACGCCGGAACTTTCCTAGAACAGATGGTGGGAGCCCGCCCGCCCGACATCGGGATCGGATCTCCCCGAAACTCCGGGAGAGCGGTCATGCTGACAGCGAAGCAATACGAGCTGCTGGTCTATATCGACGGCTATCTGAGCCAGCGCGGCATCTCGCCCTCCTTCGACGAGATGAAAGAGGCGCTCAACCTCAAGTCCAAGTCCGGCGTCCACCGCCTGATCACCGCCCTCGAGGAGCGCGGGTTCCTGGCGAGGCTGCCGCACCGCGCCCGCGCTCTCGAGGTGCGCCGGAGGCCGGAGAACATGGTGCGCGGCGGCCGGCGGCCGGCCGAGCCCGGAAGCAACGTATCGCAAGTCGTCGACGGCCGCTTCGGGGATGAGACGGCGACCAGGCCGGTGCACGCGTCCGAAAATGTCGTGGAGGTTCCGCTCTATGGCCGGATCGCGGCCGGCACCCCGATCGAAGCGCTCAGAGACCCCTCTCGGACGTTGGGGGTGCCCGAGAGCCTGCTCGGCCAGGGGGCGCATTACGCGTTGGAGGTCAACGGCGATTCGATGATCGACGCCGGCATCCATGACGGGGACATCGCCATCGTGCGCCGGACCGAAACGGCGGAGAACGGCGATATCGTGGTGGCGCTTCTGAAGGACGAGGTAACGTTGAAGCGGTTCCGCCGCCGCCGCGACTCGATCGCGCTGGAACCGGCGAACCCGGCCCACGAGACGCGCATATTCGGACCCGATCAGGTCAGGATTCAGGGCCGGCTCACGGCCTTGTACCGGCGGTATTGAGCCGTCCAAGGACGCAGCCCTCTACGTTCGGCAACCGTCTCCACGTCGATTCCGTCCTCGTAAAGCCGGATCGCGTGCGCGCCGTAGCGATAGCGGGCACGCTGGTCGATCACCAGGTCGCGCCCCGGGCAGCGCCACGGCGCGATCGCGACCGCGCCCAGCACCACGCTCGCCGCGCGGCAGTCCTCGAGGAGGGCGGCGCGATCGGAAACGATCGCGACGGTCCGTCTGTCGCTCGGCGTCCAGATGCAGCCCAACCCGTCGCACGCGAACGACGAATGCGGGCCGCGGCGGCGGTTCGGCCAAGGGACGGGCAGGACGGCGCCGGCGCGGCGCAGCCACAGGTCGCGCACGTATCGCGACGTCCCGGGCGAAACGGCCAGGGCGCCGTCGCCCAAACGGACCGCATAGGCGGACGGCGACCGACCGAGAATGATGTCCGGCGGCCGCACCGGCAGCGCGATGGCGACCGCGGCGAGTATCGGCAGGACGCCCGACCAGCGGAGGCGACCGCGCCAGAGGGCGGCCAGCAGTCCCCCGAGGCTCACCAGCACCAGGCAGACGACCGGCAATGCCGTCACATGGACCACCGCCCCCGGCCAGGAAGCGGTTTCGCGGGCGACCCCGACGACGACCCGGATCCCCCACCCCATGGGAGTCAGCGCCCAGCCCTCCACGCCGAACGGCATCAGCGCGAAAGCGGCCAGCGCGCAGGGCATGATCCACAGCCCGGTCACCGGCACCGCCACGAGATTGGCGACCACGCCGTAGAACGCGAACCGGTTGAAATGGTAGACGGCGTAGGGCGCGGTCGCCAAGCCCGCGATCACGGTCGTCAACCCGATCCCGAACGCGTAGAGCAGGACGCGGCGGAGCGGTCCCGCGTCCCTTGCCAGGAGAGCCAGGCGGGGGCCGAAGGCCTCGTAGAAGGCGACCAGCGCGACGACCGCCGCGAAGGACAGTTGAAAGCTTGCGCTCGGCAGACTCTCGGGCGAGATCAGCAGGATGCAGGCCGCGGCGATGGCGACCGAGCGCATCGAGATCGGCGTCCGATCGAGCATGACCGCGAGCAGGACGATGCCCAACATCGCGAAGGCGCGCTGGGTCGGGATCGATGCCCCCGAGATCAGCAGATAGCCGGACGCGCCGGCGAACGCGCCGACCGCCGCCCATTTCTTGATCGGGCGGCGCAAGGCGAGATACGGCACGCAGGCCATCGCCATGCGCAGCCCGCCATAGAGGAAACCGGCGACCAGCGCGAAATGCAGCCCCGAGATCGCGAGCAGATGCGCGAGCCCCGAATCCCGGATCGCCGTCAGAACATCGCCGGGGATCGCGCGCCGCTCGCCGGTGATCAACGCCGCGGCGATCGCGTCCTCCGGGTGCGGGAGAGCCTCCATCACCCGCCCGGTGATGCGATAGCGGAGCGCGTTGACTCGGGCGCCCAAGCCGGGCGGCTCGGACGGCGGCTCGACGCGCGCCGCGCCCAGGGCGAACCCCACCGCGCCGATGCGCTGGAAGTAGGCGCGTCTGGCGAAATCGAACGCGCCGGGCGCCGCCGGTTCGGGCGGGGCTTGCAGGACCGCCCGAAGACTCAGCCGGCGGCCGGGCAGCGGTTCCCCGTCGATGCGCCGGGCGGTGACCCGAATGCGCCTCGGGGCGGCCTCCGGCGGCAAACGGCCGATCGCCGGATCCCTCAACACCAGACGCCAACCGTCCGCCCGGCCCGGCGAGGCGCTCTCGATCACGCCCGTGACGGCGACGGGTCCGGTCCGCGTTTCGAGCGCGGGCGCGGCGACCAGGGCGGTGCGCAGCTGCGCGACCGCGAAGCCGAGTCCGAGAGCCGCGACGCCGAGCAGCGCGGGCGCGAAGGCGCGACGCCGCGCGACGAACGCGAGCGCGGCCAGACCCGCCAACAACGGACCGATCCAGGCGGCGGGCTCTCGCGGCAGCGCGAAATAGACCGCAACGCCCAGCCCGAGCAGCGGCGGCAACCACAGGAACCAGCGCCCGCTCTGCGCGCCGAGCGCATGCCGGAGCGATCGCACCGCCTCCATTCCGGCGCCCGGGAAAGCGATCGAGAAGCTGAACCCGGCCATGACAGGCAATCCGCAATCATGTATGCGCTGTCGGCGGAACGCTTCGCCAGCAGGAAGATCGCATGTCGGTCATCACACGTTTCGCCCCGTCGCCCACCGGTTTCCTGCATATCGGCGGCGCCCGCACGGCGTTGTTCAACTGGCTGTTCGCGCGCCGCCACGGCGGACGGTTCCTGCTTCGCATCGAGGATACAGATCAGGCGCGGTCGACGCCCGAAGCGATCGAGGCGATCCTCGACGGTCTGGCGTGGCTGGGGCTCGAATGGGACGACGAGCCGGTCTACCAGTCCCGGAGGCGGGCCGAGCATCTCGCGGCGGTCGCACGCCTGCTCGCCGAAGGAAAGGCCTATCGTTGCTATGCGACGCCGGCCGAGCTCGCGGAGATG
This sequence comes from Alphaproteobacteria bacterium, assembly GCA_963422565.1. GTDB lineage: Bacteria > Pseudomonadota > Alphaproteobacteria > MPNO01 > MPNO01. The sequence continues at coordinate 1,359,682 of OY730228.1, forward strand.
CGGAAGACCGCCCGCTCGGAGGGCCGCTCGGTCCTCTATGACGGCAGATGGAGGGATCGCGACCCGGCGGACGCACCGGACGGCATCGCCCCCGTGATCCGGTTCAAGGCGCCGTGCGGCGGCGAGACAATCGTCGAGGACGAGGTTCAGGGGACGGTCCGGGTCGCCGATTCGGAGCTCGACGACCTCGTTCTGCTGCGCGCCGACGGCACGCCCACCTACATGCTCGCGGTCGTGGTCGACGATCACGACATGGGGATCACCCACGCGATTCGGGGGGACGACCATCTTACCAACGCATTCCGTCAGACGGCGCTGTTTCGCGCGCTGGGCTGGACGCCGCCGCGCTACGCCCACATCCCGCTGATCCACGGCGCGGACGGCGCGAAGCTCTCCAAGCGCCACGGCGCGCTGGCGGTCGACGCCTATCGCGGCATGGGCATCTTGCCGGAGGCGCTCAATAACGGGCTGCTCCGGCTCGGTTGGAGCCACGGCGACGACGAGATCATCTCCCGCGATCGGGCGATCGCGTGGTTCGATCTCGGCGGCGTCGGACGCGCCGCCGCCCGCTTCGACCTCGACAGGCTGCTGAGCCTCAACGGGCGCTATATCCGGGGCGCCGGCGCCCCGCGTCTGGTCGGCGAAATTCGGGATCTCGTCGCGAAGAGGATCGGGCGTCCGCTCGGGACGGTGGAGCGCCGCCGCCTCGAAGCGGCGATGCCGGGCCTCCAAACCCGCGCCAAGACGCTGGTCGAGCTGGCCGAGAAGGCGCTGTTCTACGTCATGCCCCGGCCGATCGAGATCGACGGCAAGGCGCGCAGGCTCCTGACCGATGCGGCGCGGTCGCTGCTGGCCGATACTGCCTCGGCGCTCGACGGGCTGACCGACTGGCGCGAGGACGCGATCGAGGACGCGATACGAAAGTTCGCGAACGCGCGCGGCTGGAAGCTGGGGGCCGTCGCCCAGCCGATGCGCGCGGCCTTGACCGGCGCTACCGCCTCGCCCGGCATATTCGAGGTGGCCGCTGTCCTCGGCCGCGCGGAGACGCTCGGGCGGCTCGACGACGCTTGCCGGCCCTGACCCGAGGCCGGGGGAAATTTGCCCCGGCGCGGGGAGGCCGATACATTGGCCGGCGACCGGGCGCCCGGTCTCGGCGTCTCGGCTTTCATCCGATCTCGGCACGCAACGACTTCAGGAACCACATGATGAACGACGACGCGTCGGCGGATGCAGGCGCCTCCCCGGTGGACTCGGTGACTGTCACCGACCATGCGACGGGCGCCGGCATGACGGTACCGGTCTTGCATGGAACGCTTGGTCCGCGCGTGATCGACATGCGTCAGCTCTATGCCGGAATGGACATGTTTTCCTACGATCCCGGCTATACCTCCACCGGAAGCTGCGAATCCAAGATCACCTATATCGACGGCGAGAACGGCATCCTGCTGCATCGCGGCTACACGATCGAGGATCTCGCCAAGAACTGCGATTTCATGGAAGTCTGTTACCTTCTGCTCTACGGCGAACTGCCGACGGAGGAGCAGAAGTCGCTTTTCGCCTACGGCATCACCCATCACACGATGGTGCACGAGCAGCTGCATAAATTCATCGACGGCTTCCGCCGCGATGCGCATCCGATGGCGATCATGTGCGGCGTCGTCGGCGCGCTGTCGGCCTTCTACCACGACAGTACGGATATCGCGGACGCCCATCAGCGAATGGTCGCGTCCTACCGCCTGATCGCAAAGATGCCCACCCTGGCCGCATGGGCATTCAAATACTCTCTGGGCCAACCCTTCATCTACCCGCGCAACGATTTGAATTACGCGGAAAATATCGTTCATATGATGTTCGCGACACCGTGCGAGCGGTATGAGGTCAACCCGATCATCGCGAAAGCGTTCGACCGCATCCTCATCCTGCATGCCGACCACGAGCAGAACGCTTCGACATCGACGGTCCGGATGGCGGGCTCCAGCGGCGCCAATCCGTTCGCCTGCATCGCCGCCGGCATTGCCAGCCTCTGGGGACCGGCCCATGGCGGCGCCAACGAGGCCGTTCTCAACATGCTGAACGAGATCGGAAGTACCAACCGCATTCCCGAATTCATCGACCACGCGAAGGATCCGGACAATCCGTTCCGGTTGATGGGTTTCGGTCACCGCGTATACAAGAATTTCGACCCCCGCGCCCTTCTGATGCGCGAGTCGTGCCACGAGGTCTTGAACGAGCTCGGGGTTCGCGAAGAGCCGCTGCTCGAACTCGCGATGGAGCTCGAACGCATCGCGCTCGAGGACGAATATTTCGTCGAGCGCAAGCTTTATCCGAATGTCGATTTCTATTCCGGCATCATATTCCGGGCGATCGGCATCCCGGTCAGCATGTTCACGGCCATCTTCGCCGTCGCCCGGACGGTCGGCTGGGTGGCGCAGTGGAACGAGATGATCGAAGACCCGAACCAGAAGATCGGCCGCCCGCGCCAGCTCTATACCGGGGCGGTGCAGCGCCCGTTCATCCCGATCGAGGCGCGGGAATAACCGGCCGGGGAGCGGGCATCCCGCGCAACCCCGGATATCCGTCCGGCGGGCTCAGATGGCGCCCGCCTCCCGGCAGGCGGCGACCCGCGCGTCGTCGTAGCCGACGACCTCCTTGAGAACCCGTTCGGTATGCTCGCCGAGAAGCGGGGAGGCAGTCACCCGAACGGCCGAGTCGGACAGCTTGATCGGGCAGCCGATCGTCACGAACGGCCCCCGTTCCGGATGGTCCACGACCACCACCGAGTTTCTCGCGCGAAGCGACTCGTCGTCCTGCAACTCCTGCATGCTCATGACCGGACCGCAGGGAATGTCGTGCGCGCTCAGAAGGCGCATGACCTCGAACTTGTCCAGGGTCCGGGTCCATTCCTCGATGATCGCGAAACACCGATCGAGCTTGGGCAGCCGCGCCGCCGGCGTCGCCCATGCCGGATCTTCGATAAGCTCTTCCCGGCCGCAGAGCCGCATGTAATGCGCCCAGCCCTGCGGCTGGATGATCACATAGATGTAATCGTCCGGGCCGCCCGGCGCGCATTCGACCGCCCAGCCCGGCTGGCCGCCCCCCGAGGCGTTGCCGCCGCGCGGGACCGAGGGGCCGAACTCGCCGTTGGGGTATTGCGGGTACTCCGTCAACGGGCCGTGCGCCAGCCGCTGCTGATCGCGCAGCTTGACCCGGCAGAGATTGAGCACCGCGTCCTGCATCGCCACCTCGACGCGCTGGCCCCTGCCCGTCTTCCCGCGCTGGATCAAGGCCGCGAGGATGCCGGCGACGCAGTGGACGCCGGTCCCGGAATCGCCGATCTGGGCGCCCGTGACCAGCGGCGGCCCCGCGTCGAACCCGGTCGTCGAAGCCGAGCCGCCCATACATTGGGCGACATTCTCGTATGCCTTGACGTCCTGGAAAGGTCCAGGGCCGAATCCCTTGATCGACGCATAGACGATGCGCGGATTGATCTCGTGGATCCGCTCCCAGGAGAATCCCTGCCGGGCCAGAGCGCCGGGTGCGAAATTCTCCACGATGACGTCGCATTTCTTCAGGAGCCCGGTAAACGTCTCGCGCCCTTCCGCGATCTTGGTGTTGATCGTGATCGACTTCTTGTTGCAGTTGAGCATGGTGAAATAGAGGCTATCGACATCGGGGATGTCCCGAAGCTGCTGCCGGGTGATGTCGCCCCGCCCGGGCAGTTCGACCTTGATCACCTCCGCTCCGAACCAGGCCAGCAGCTGGGTCGCCGAGGGTCCGGATTGGACATGGGTCATGTCGAGTATCCTGATTCCGTCCAGTGCTGCGTTCATCTCCGGCCTTTTCGAATTCTGTGACACCCGCCGCGCCCCGATTTCGGCGGCGGCTACTTGTACATGGTCTGCGCCCTGGTTCCCGGCGCATACTCGTTGGGGTCGACCCAGATATTGACGATCGCGCAGGTGCCGCCGCGGACGGCTTCACGCGCGCGGCGGAGCGCCGGGGCGATATCCTGGGGTTCGCGCACCGCTTCCCCGTGCGCGCCGAAGCAGTCCGCGAACCGCTCGAACGCGACATCGCCGAGCTTGTTGCCGACATTTCCGCGCTGCTCGCCGTACTTCATGATCTGACCGCAGCGGATCTGGTTCATCGCCGAATTGTTGCCGATCACCGAGATGAAGGGGAGACCGAAGCGCTGGGCGGTCTCGATATCCCAACTCGTCATCGAGAACGCGCCGTCGCCGTAATAGCAGAGCACTTCCTTGTCCGGATGCGCGAGCTTGGACGTCATCGCGAACGCGGTGCCGACGCCGAGAGTCCCGAGCGGTCCCGGGTCCATCCAATGCCCGGGAGCCCTCGGTTGAACCGCCTGGGCGCTGATCGTCACCACGTCCCCGCCATCGCCGATATAGATCGTGTCCTCGTTCAGAAACTCGTTTATCTCATATGCGACCCGATAGGGGTGGATGGGGCTCGCCTCCGAACGGAACATGGGCAGCAGCTTCCGATAGGCCGCCTCCTCGGCCGCCCTCAGCCCCTCCATCCAGGCCTCGCGCTGCGCCGCGCCGTTGTCCACGCGGCCCGACGCGGCAGCGCGGACCGCATCCAGGATCACGCCGGGATCGCCGGCAAGACCGAGCGAAATATCGCGGTTCTTGCCGACGGTGCGGTAGTCCATATCGATCTGGACGACCGTCGCCGCGCGGCCGAGCCTCCGGCCGTAGCCCATCCGAAAATCGAACGGCGCGCCGACGATGACGATCACGTCGGCCTTGTCGAAGGCCATCCGCCGCGTCCGGTGAAAATGGTGGGGGTCGCCGGGCGGCAGCATCCCGCGCCCGGCACCGTTCATATAGGCGGGGATATTGAGGGCGCGGACCAGCGCCGCCGCCGAATCGGTGCCGCGGCAGGTCCAGATCTGGGTCCCCAGCAGGATGCAGGGCCGTTCCGAACGCACGAGGATATCGGCCAGGCGTTCGATGTCGGCGGGATCGCCGAGCGAGCGCGTCGATGCCCGGTACCGGCCGGCCGCCGGGATACGCGCATCGGAGAGCCTGACCCTCGCGTCCAGCACGTCGCGCGGAATTTCCAGGAACGCCGGCCCCGGCGCGCCCGCATGCGCCTCGCGGCACGCCATCGAGACAAGATCCGCGATGCGCTCCGTCCCCGGCACCGTCGCCGCGAACTTGGTGATCGGCGCCATCATGTCGACATGGGGCAGGTCCTGGAGCGAGCCCATCTTGTGTTGGCTGAGCGCGCCCTGACCGCCGATCATCAGGATCGGGCTCTCGGCGCGGAACGCGTTGGCGACCCCGGTCATCGCGTTGGTCGTTCCCGGCCCGGCGGTGGTCACGACGCAGCCGGTCTTGCCGGTCTGGCGGGCGTAGCCGTCGGCGGCATGCGCGGCGACCTGTTCGTGGCGAACATCGACGATGCGGATGTCCTCGTCCAGACAACCGTCATAGATGTCGATGATATGACCGCCGCAGAGGGTAAAGATCGTATCGATACCCTCGTTCTTGAGCGCCTTGGCGACCAGATGGCCGCCGGAGATCGTCTCTTCCATCTCGAGCCTCGTCTCTAAGGCCGTCGCCATGTCCATGCCCTCCCCTGCCTCGCCCGCCGCCGCGCCGACCTCCGAGGCCGACGCGGGCCCGGTCAAGCCCTCTGAATCAGCTCGATGCGGTAACCGTCGGGATCTTCGATGAACGCCATATGCGTCCGGCTTCCGCCGAACTTCATCGGCCCCGGTTCGCGCGGCACCGGAACGCCTTCCGCTTTCAGCCTGCCGCAGGTCCGATAGACATCGGGCACCGCCACCGCAAGATGTCCGAACGCGGTCCCGAGCTCGTAGCCGTCCTCCTGGTCCCAGTTATGGGTCAGCTCGATGACCGTCGTGTCCGCTTCGTCCCCGTAACCGAGAAAGGCCAGCGTGAACCGCCCGTCCGGAAATTCCCGACGACGCAGGATACGCATCCCCAGATGACGGGTATAGAAGTCGATCGACGCCTCGAGATCTCTCACGCGAAGCATCGTGTGCAAATAACGATAGTCGGTGGCCGTGTCGTCGTTCATTCATCCGTCTCCCCGTTCGCGCGTCGCGCCGTTTCCAGAACCGCCTCGGCGGCCCGTTCGCTCGGGCGCCGGCCCCCCACGCTCAGAATTTCCAGCGCCGTCCTCGCGTCCTCGAGCTGCGCCCTCCGGGCGCCGGCGTCGTCGAAGAGCCGGTCCGCTTCCGCCGCCAGCAGATCAGGGCGGCAGTTCTCCGCCAGAAGCTCGGGTATCGACGGGCGTTCGAGGAGGAGGTTGACAATCGTCACATAGTCCACCTTGACCATCCGGCGCAACAGGGCGGCGGTCACCGGGTTGACACGGTAGGCGACCACCATCGGCACGCCCAGCGACGCCAGTTCCAGCGTCGCCGTGCCCGACGCCGCGATCGCCACGTCGCAGGCCGCCATCGCGGCCGAACGCCGCCCTCTGTCGGCGCAGACGATCGGCGGGGAGGGCCAGGAGGCGGTCGCCGCCGCGATCATGCGCGCATGGCCCGCGAGCGTCGGGATCACGATGGCCAGGCCGGGCCGCCGCGCCGCGATCCGGTGGGCTGCCGCGCCCAGGGCCGGCAGCAGCCGAACGATTTCGCCGGCGCGGCTCCCCGGAAGCAGGCCCAGGACGGGCCGGCCGTCGAGGCCGTGCCCGGCGCGAAAGTCGGGGCGGGCCCTGGGGTCGGGGCGGGATTCCGTTACCGGGTGCCCGACATAGGTCGTCTCGAGGCCTTCCGCCTCGAAATAGGGCGCCTCGAACGGCAGCAGGGTCAACAGACGGTCGATCTTGCGGGCGAGCCTACCCGCGCGTCCGGGGCGCCACGCCCAGACCGTCGGCGCGACATAGTGGACACGCGGCGGACCGCGCCGGGGCAGGCGACGCCAGACGCCGTTGGCGAAACCGGGCGAATCGATCGTCACCAGGACATCGGGGCGCAGCGCCAGAATCGCCCGCGCGGTCTGCCGCATCCTCCTCCGCACCACCAGCGCCCGCGGCAGGACTTCGAGAAGCCCCATCACCGAGATTTCCGCGATGGGGAACAGGCTCTTCAGCCCTTCCGCCGCCATCGCTTCGCCGCCGATCCCCGCGAAACGGAGGCGAGAGCCGGTCGCCGAGGCGAGAGCCGCGATCAGTCGCCCGCCGATCTCGTCGCCGGACGGCTCGCCCGCGACGAGAAAGACCAGCGGCCGGTCCGGGTCGCTCACGCGGCATCCGGCGGTGCCATACCGGCGACGAAGAGACCCGTTTCGCCGGCGAGCTCGGCCGTTCCGCCGGCATCGACGATCAGCGCCGCCCCGGCCTCCACCGCGACCCCGGCGAAACCGGCCCCAGCGGCGAGTCGTATCGTGCGCGGCCCGATCGTCGGCAGATCGACGCGGCGGTCCTGACCAGGCTTGCATGTCTTGACGAGAACGGGGCGCGGCCCCTCGAAAGCGAGGTCCCCGGCGCGCGCGACGAGAGCGTCCGTCCCTTCGACGGCCTCGACGCCGAGAACGGCGCCGTTCTGGACGACGACCGCCTGCCCCACATCGAGGCGGCCGAGCGCGCGCCCGACCTCGAAGCCCCGCGCAGCGTCGGCGAGCGCAGCGGCGTCGGGCGCGATCGGCCCGTAGTTTCGCGCCTCCGCCATCAGCAGGGGCGCGACGCTCTCGGGCGGGCGGACCACGAACCCGTCCTCTTCGAGCAGCGCGGCGAGCGCCGCCAGGACTGCCCCGTCCCGGAAATATGCCCGCCCGAGACCGGCGAGGAGCTTCGCGCCCCGCATGTCGGGACAAAGCGCGGAGGGCGACGGCCGTCTGACCGCGCCCGCGAAAACGATCTCGGTAGCACCGGCCCTGCGCAGCAAGTCCATACCGAGGCCGATTTCGCCGACACGGATCCACGCGTCCGGGCGGCGGCGAAACGAGCCCGGCTCGGCCTGATCCCTGAGCGCGAGGACGAAGGCGTCGTGGCCTTGCTCACGGCAGGCGGCGATGACGTCGTGCGGCATGTCTCCACCGCCGGCGACGACGCCGATCCTAGGCCGCATTCCCCACCTTCGGCTGGCAGATGGCACGGTAGGACTCGGCGCGGATGAAGTCCACGATCTCCATCGCCGGGGCGTTGTCCCGATACATCCGGACGACATCGTCCACGCGCTCCGCCATCGTCCCCTCCTCCGCGAACAAGAGGCGGTAGACGGTCCGCAAGACACCAATCTCGCCGCGCGAGAACCCGCGCCGACGCAGGCCTACGACATTGAGCCCGGTCAGCCGGGCGCGATTGCCCATGACCGAACCATAGGGGATGACGTCGCGGTCGACGCCCGACATGCCGCCGACGATCGCATGCGCGCCGATCCTGCAGAACTGATGGACGGCGGACACCCCGCCCATCGTGACGTAATCGCCGACGACGACATGGCCGCCGAGAGTCGCGGAGTTGGCGAAGACGACGCCGTTGCCGACGCAGCAGTCATGGGCGATATGCGTGCCGATCATGAACAGCCCGTCGTCGCCGACCCGGGTGAGCATGCCGCCGTCCTCGGTGCCCGGATTCATCGTGACATGCTCGCGGATGACGTTCCTGTCGCCGATCAACAGACGAGACGGCTCGCCACGATACTTGACCGCTTGGGGCGCCGTTCCGATGGCCGCGAACGGAAAGATGCGGTTATCGACGCCGATGCTCGTCCGGCCCGCGATCACGACATGGGAGTGAAGATGCACGTTGTCGCCGAGGGCGACCTCGGGACCGACCCGGCAGTAGGGGCCGATGACGACGCCCTCGCCCAGCGACGCGCCGCCCTCGACGATCGCGGTCGCGTGAATGTCGGCCATGGCGGGCTACTCGTCGAGGATCATCGCGGCGAAGACGGCTTCGGCGGCGACGGCGCCATCGACGACGGCCTTCCCTGAGAATTTCCAGACCGGCCCCCGCATCTGCAATTTGGTCACCTCGACATGCACCGAATCGCCCGGCACCACGGGCTTGCGGAAACGCGCATTGTCGATGGACATGAAATAGACCAGCTTGCCTTCCGCCTCCGGACCGAGGGTGTAGACCACCAGCACGGCCGCCGTCTGAGCCATCGATTCGATCAGCAGAACGCCCGGCATGACCTTGCGCGACGGGAAATGGCCCTGAAAGAACGATTCGTTGGCGGACACGTTCTTCAAGCCCGTCGCCCGCACCGCAGGAACGAGATCGAGGATACGATCGATCAGGAGGAAGGGATATCGGTGAGGAATCATCTCCATCACGCGGCCGATATCCAACCCCTTCGCCATGCCTTCGTTCTCGACCCCGTCCATCGTCACCTTCTCTTCTTGTCCGTGAGCCGCTTCAGGCTCTTCTTTTCCGTGATCCGCTTCAGGATGGAGACACCGCGGAAATAACTCCTCACCGGTACCGCCGGGAAGCCGACGACGCTCTCCCCGGGGCCAACATCTCCGATCACCCCGGCCTGCCCCCCGATACGGGCGCCGTCGCCGATCTTCAAATGCCCGGCGATCCCCGCCTGACCGGCCAGCACAACCCCCTTGCCGACGGTGCTGCTGCCGCCGATCCCCGCCTGTCCAACGACGATGCAGCCCTCTCCCAACCGTACATTGTGTCCGATCTGCACCAGATTATCAATCCGGGATCCGCGGCCGATGACCGTGTCGGCGGCGGAGCCGCGGTCAATGGCGGTGTTTGCGCCGATCTCGACATCGTCTTCGATCACCACCCGGCCGAGCTGTGGAATGCCGACGGCTCCGCCGGGGGTGATCGCCAATCCGAAGCCGGCTTCCCCGATACGGACACCTGAAGCCAAGCGCACCCGCGACCCGATCACGCAATATCCGAGCGTGACATTGGCGCCGATTCTCACGTCATCGCCAATCACCACGTTTCGCCCGACAACCGAAGACGGTCCCACGAGACACCGCCCGCCGATGATGACGCCGGCCTCGACGACGGCGTTGGCCTCTATGCGGCTGTCCGACCCGATCTCGGCGCTGGGATCGACCACCGCGCTCGGGGCGGTCGCCGGACGGACGGGAGGCTCGGGGTGAAACGCCGCAGCGATCCGGGCGAACGCAAGATCCACGCGTGCCACGATCAGGAGCCCCATCCCCTCGGGCGCGCCACCGGCGTCCGCGCCGCTCAGCACGCAGGCCCCCGCGCGACTCTTCCGGAAGGCCGCCGCGTACTTTCCGCCGACAAAAAAACTGACCTGATCCGGCCCGGCCGCATCGAGCGGCGCGATATCGTGAAACAGTCGGTCGCCGTCCCCCGGCGGATATGACTCCGCATCGGCGATATCGCGGAGCTCGGCGAGCGTAAAAGGCCCGTGAGCGTCAAAGAACCGGGGATCCGGCATCTAAGCTATTTCTTGCTGCGCCCCATTTCCGAGAATTCCGGCAGCGCCACGGAGACCGAGGAAAGTTCCTTATTGACCGACGCGAGAACCTCCTTGGTGATGTCGAGCTTCCTGTCCGACAGAATCACGACAGATTTGGGAAGAACGAGATCGACGAATCGCTTCTCCGAAATCCGAGCGGCCGAAAGAACGATCATCTGGTTGATCTTCCCGAGCGCGATCCCGTATGCGCGGTCGATCTGTCTTTTCCGGTCGCGAAACGCCGTTTGCGCCTCATGGGCCACCGCCTCATATTCCCGTCGCTTCTGGGCAAAAGAGTCCGGCGACAGGACGGCTCTCTGACGTTGCAGATCCTCGCTCTCCTTCCGCAGCGCCTGTTCGCGCTTGCGCACTGCGGCCTGATAGTCGGCTCTGATCTTCTCCATCTGCTCGCGCAGATTCTTCGACGCCGCGGAGTTCTGCAGGATCGCCTGCACATCGACGACCGCGATCGACACGCGTTTATCCTGCGCGCGCGCGGCGGGGTGAACGGCAGCGAGAGCCACCCATGCAAAGACGGCCGCGAAAACGGCGAGCGAAGACAGAGAGCGTTTGTCGATCCCATTCTTCATTTAAAAATTTGTCCCGAAACTGAAGTGGAAAGTCTGCAGCCGATCATAGTTTTCCCGAGCCACGGCCTTCGCGAAATCGATATTCATCGGGCCAATCGGCGACTGCCAGCTCAAGCCAAGCCCGACACTCGCGCGAAGATTCGAGCTACGCCGGATGGATACCAGGTCTTCATCCACGCCGTCGAGACTGCCGAAGTCCGAAAAGGCGCGCCCTCGCAGGCCGATCTCCTTGGCAACGCCCAGCGGGAACCACAATCCGACCGAGCCGGAATAAAACCACTTTCCTCCGATCGCGTCATCCGTATCTTCATCTCGAGGCCCGACCCCCCTGAACTCGAACCCACGAAGGTTGTTTCCGCCCAGGAAAAACCGATCGAAAATACGCACCGATTTATCGAAGCTGAAAATATGACCAATGGACACTCCCGCCGCAAGCGTCAATTCGTCGCCAACTGGATCGTAATTCCTGATCGACGCCCGGTTCCTGATGAATTTCTCGGATCCTCCGAGTCCCGCAAAATCGTTATCAAGGGTAACCAACATGCCCGTCTTCGGATCAAACCGGGAATCGCGCGTGTCATAAGACAGTCCGTGACCGATTATCGACGCGGTGCTTTTCCCGCTCAAGTCTTTGATGACCGGCGAGGTGGCCTCGGAAATCCCGCCGATGTGATCCTGCCGCAGCTCGTATCGCCAGCGCTGCGTGAGATCTCTACCCAAAACATAGTCGGCTCTCAGCCGAAACCCCCGGGAGTCGAGATCATAGGAGCTTTCGCGCTGAAAGTCCTCGTCGGAATAAAACAGATCGAAACCCGATCGAAGTTTCCGATCCAGAAAATACGGCTCTGTGAAGGACAGGTCGACCTCGTTCGTTCTCTGGCCGGCCCGGGTCCTGATCCTGAAATACTGTCCCTTCCCGAGCAGATTCCGCTCCGCCAGGGAAATATCCCCGAGTAAGCCGCCGTCCGAGGTGAACCCGACGCCAAAGGCGATCTCTCCGGTCGACTGCTCCTCGACATCCACCTCGATCTCCGTTCGATCGGGCTCCGAACCCGGTAGGTTCCGCATATCGACGCCCCCGAAGAATCCCAGATTCCGCAAATTCCTCTGTGACCGCCTGATCTTTTCACTGTTGAAGGGATCCCCTTCGATAACTTCGAACTCTCGACGAATCACGTGATCTCTCGTCCTCAGGTTGCCCCGAATGTCGATCCGTTCGACATAGACGCGCGGGCCGGGCCGGACGTCGAAGACGATATCCAGCAGATGCTCGGTGCGATCCTTCTCGATTTTCGGAACGACTTGTACGAATGCGTGTCCAAGCCTCGATGCTGCTTCCGAAAGGTTATCGACAGTATCCTCGACTGCTTCCGCATCGTACCAGTCCCCCGATCGCACCTCGATCGCCTGCGCCAGCCGGGCGTCGTCGATGCCTTTTACCCTGTTGGAGATGGTGACGTCCCGAATCTTGTACCGTGCTCCCTCTTCCAGAGTGAACGTAATATGGAATGCGCGGAGATCCGGGGTGAGCTCGGCCACCGCAGAGACGGTCCGGATGTCCGCATAACCCTCCTTCAGATACTTTCTCCGCAACAGCTCCCGATCGAACGCAAGGCGGTCCGCATCGTAACTGTCGTTGGAAGAAAGAAATCTCCAAAAAGCTGACTCCTTCGTAGCGATCGTATCGCGGAGAACCGGATCCGAGAACCGACGATTCCCGACAAAAGAAATTCGGCTGACCTCGGTACGGTCTCCTTCGAAAACCTCGAATATCAGGTTCACGCGATTCTGCGCGAGGCGCACCATCTTCGGCTCGACCCGGACGGCGAATCGACCGGATTTACGATAGAGAGAGATAATCGTCTGAACATCATCCTGGACCCGCGCCTTCGTGAAGACGGATCGGGCTTCCAACCTGATTTCATCCGACAGGATGTCGTCGGAAATTCTCTTGTTACCTTCGAAAACAATTCGATTGACGATCGGATTCTCGACCACGCGGACGATCACCGTACTGCCGTCTCGCTCGAGGCGAACGTCCGAAAAAAGATCTGTATCGAACAGATTTTTGAGAGAATCATCCAAATCCCTCCCCCCGATCCGGTCGCCAGTCCTGAAGGAAAGATACGAGATAACAGTCTCCTTTTCGACACGCTGTACTCCGTCTATCCGAATCCGCTCGACGGTCGATATCGTCTCCTGAGCGGATGATGAAGATCCGCCAGCCATCAGAAGAAAAGGAAGGAGAAACGCGGCGGCAGCATTTCGACAGGACATGCGAAGAGACAAAAAAGTTTCCTCAGCTTGGCAGATCGACGACAAAGTCCAGAATACGAAGCTGGATCAGATCGTTCAGCGTCACGAAGACCATCAGCGCAAGAACCATCGCGATCCCTACCCTGTAGCCGTACACGCGTGCTCTTTCGTTGACTGGCCGCCTGGAGACCGCTTCGATGGCGTAGAACATCAGGTGGCCGCCATCGAGCATGGGGATAGGAAACAGGTTTATCAATCCCAGATTGATCGAAAGCGTGGCCAGGAACAGCAGGCTGCTGATCAAGCCCAGCTGCCAGAAATCACCGGAAAGCTGCGCGATCCTGATCGGGCCGCCGAGTTCGCTGACATCCCGCGTGCCGCTGAACATCTGCCCGAGCGCCCGGAATATATCGCCGATGATGGAGAACAGCTCGCCGCCCGCGCGCAGAAAGGCCGAAGCAGGGCCGTACCGCTTCATCTCCATCCCGCCGCCGCGAACGATGCCGAGCCGGCCGACGACCTGCTCGAAACCGAACCCGTCGTTCTGTCGAACCGCTTCCGGGACGGCGTTCAGAACCACCACCCGCCCGGCCCGTTCGACCTCGAAACGCAGCCCCTCGCCCGGGGCCAGGCGCACGATCCGGACGACCTGCTCGAACCTCTCGACCTCGGTCCGGTCGATTCTGGTGATCCGATCGCCGGGCCGAAACCCCGCCACCTCGGCGGGGGTGCCGGCGACGACATCGGTAACGCGTGCTGGCGTAAACGGCTCGCCCACCGTCGCGAACAAACCTGCCAGAACGACAACGGCAAAGAGGAAATTCGCGATCGGCCCGGCTGCGACGATCGCAGCCCGGCGCCAGAGAGGCTTGGTGTGGAATGCGACCCGGGCCTCCTCTTCGGAATACAAGATCTCCCGGTTTTCCGGAACTCCGGCCATCTCGCCGTACATCTTGACGTATCCGCCGATCGGTATCGCGCTGAAGCGCCAACGGGTGGCGCGCGAATCGGTACGGCCGTACAGCTCGGGGCCAAATCCGACGGAAAAAACCTCGACTCGGACCCCGCACCAGCGCGCGACAAGGTAATGCCCCAGCTCGTGGACGAACACCAAGACCGTGATCGCGATCAAGAACGGAAGCACGTAGTCGATCACCGATCCGAAAACGGCGAACAGGATGTCGATGACTGCGCCCGGGACGTCCATGATCTGCCCTGCCCCGCCGTCTCAGGCGTGCACCGACACGGACACGGCGCGCTCGCGAGCGCGGCGGCGCGCGACAGCGTCCGCATGGACGATATCGTCGAACGACGAACATGGCAGCCCGTGAGCGCGATCCAGGATGTCGCCCACGATCCGGGTTATGTCGAGAAAACCGATCCGCCCGTCCAAGAACGCATGCACGGCGACCTCGTTTGCCGCGTTGAGCATGGCCGGCGCCGCATCCCCCATATCGAGCGCCTGCCGGGCGAGCCCGACTGCGGGGAACCGCGCGGGGTCCAGCTCCTCGAACGTCAATTCGCCGATGCGGGCCAGGTCGAGACGGGCCTCGGGCGCAGGCCTCCGAGTCGGCCAGTCCAGACAGTAGGAAATCGGAGTCCGCATCGTGGGCTCGCCCATCTGGGCCAGTACCGAGCCGTCGACATAGGCAACCAGCGAATGGACGATCGATTGCGGATGAACGACGATCCGTATCTTGCTTTGCGGCACGCGAAACAAGTAATGGGCCTCAATGAGCTCGAGCCCCTTGTTCATCATCGTCGCTGAATCGATCGATATCTTGCTGCCCATCTCCCAGTTCGGGTGCGAGACCGCCTCGAGCGGCGTGGCGCACGCCATCCCCGACAGCGACCGGCCACGAAACGGGCCGCCGGAAGCGGTGAGGATGATCTCGTCGATGCTGTCGGGCGCGGAGAAATCGAAGACCTGGAAGATCGCGTTATGTTCGGAGTCGACGGGCAGCAACGTCGTTCCGTTCGTAGCGACTTCCTGCATGAACAACGGGCCCGCGCAAACCAAGCATTCCTTGTTGGCAAGCGCGACGACGCCACCGCGACGCACGGCGGCGAGCGTGGGTTCGAGACCCGCGGCGCCCACGATCCCCGCCATCAGCCATTCGGCGGGTCGGCGGGCCGCTTCGACCAGCGCATCGCGCCCGGCGGCGCACTCGATACCCGAACCCGACAAGGCCGCGGCGAGCTCGCGGTAACGGGCGGGGTCCGCGATGACGGCGAGCCCCGCCCCCAGCCGACGCGCCTGATCGGCGAGCAAGGCGGCGTTGGTGTTCGCGGTCAGGGCGAAGACCTCGTAGCCGGAGAGATTCTCCTCGATCAGCCCGACGGTAGTACAGCCGATCGATCCGGTGGATCCGAGTATCGTGACCGAACGCGGCGGTCGGCTGCGATCCTCGGCGGCGTTCACCATGCGAGCAGGCTCCCGTTACTCAAAAGGACAACCCCGACAAGAGCGGGCGCTGCGGTCAACATGCCGTCGAGCCGGTCGAGCACGCCGCCATGACCGGGAATCAGACGGCTGGCGTCTTTGGCGCCGAATCGCCGCTTTACCGATGATACCGCAAGATCGCCCGACTGCGCCACGACCGCCGCGGCGGCCCCGAGCGCGGCGATCAGAAACGGGCTCCCGGCGGCAAACCAGAGCCCGCAGACGAGGCCCCATAGCGCACTGCACAAAACCGCGCCCGCCAGACCCGACCAGGTCTTGCGCGGGCTGATTCGCGGCGCCAGCCGAGGTCCGCCGAAACGCCTGCCGAAGAAGAACGCGGCGAGATCCGTCGCCCATAGAGAACCGACGAGCCAGACGGTGATCTGCAGACCCTCCGCCGGTACGGTGCGCAGCCAGACGACGGACATGCAGGGGATGCCGACGACGAGCGGGGCGGCGCAGATCCAGCCCGGACGGACATGGCCGGACGCCGCGGCGACGGCGCAGCTCGCCGCCGCGCCGAGCGCCAGCAGGAGAAGCGCGACATCGAACCGCCCGGTCCATGCGGCGGCGCCCGCCACGGCGACCGCCAGCACGACCGCCCATCCGC
Source organism: Alphaproteobacteria bacterium (assembly GCA_963422565.1). Taxonomy (GTDB): domain Bacteria; phylum Pseudomonadota; class Alphaproteobacteria; order MPNO01; family MPNO01. The sequence continues at coordinate 1,375,989 of OY730228.1, forward strand.
TCGCGCCGAAACGGCGGTCGCCGCAGAGGCGCACCCACTCCCAGCCCATGGCGATCGCCGCCGCCGCCAGGACGACGTCCAGAAACGGCGGGCCGCGATAGACGGCGGCGAGAAAGACGGGCGCCAGCAGAACGGCCGAGACGACGCGCCGCCATGTCGGCGACGCGGCCCGGTCAGGGAGCGTCCGTGGTCCCAAACCGGCGCTCGCGGCCGCTATAGTCCCTCATGGCTTCCACGAACTCCGCCTTCGACGGATTCAGCCACAACCTCTCGCGGAACGCCAGCTCTGCATAGGCACCCTGCCACAACAGGACATCGCTGATGCGCGGCCCGCCGCCGGTTCGAATGACGAAGTCGGGATCGGGTATATCGGGGTTGGAGAGGCGCCGGCTGAGGGCGGCCTCGTCGATGGCCTGGGGATCGAGGCGGCCGGCGGCCGCGTCCAGAGCGAGCGAGCGCACCGCCCCCGCGATCTCCGCGCGCCCCCCGTGCCGCAAGGCGATGACCAGCGTCAGCACGGCGTTACGGCATGTCCGCTCTTCCGCCGCATCGATGAGGGCCGAGATCTCCGGGCCCAGAAATTCCCGATCGCCGACGAAGCGGATCCGTACGCCGCGCCTGTCCAACCCGTCCTGACCCTGGGTCAAATACAGTCTGAACAGGGCTACGATCCCCACCCGCTCGGTCTTCGGAATATGCGCGCCCCGTTCGAACGGCCCGCACAGCGTCAAATAGGAAATGCCGCAGTCGAGCGCGCTATCGATCAACGTCCTGACCCGGTCCACGCCGCTCTGAAGATCGGCCCGGCGGGAGAGCGCGCGCCGCTGCCGCGACAGGTCGCCGCCGTCCATCACGATGGCGACATGCGGCGGCCCGGCCCCGGCAGCCCCGCCCGAGGAGCGGCGGCCGACGGCGACGGAGGCATATCGCGACGGCCGCCGCAAGGCGTCGCCGGGCGGAGATGGCGGGACGTCGCCGCCGTCCGGCTCGCGGCCCTGCGCCGGGCCGCCCAGGACGGCTGCCGTAAACTCGTCCTTCGAGAAATTGGGCCACAGGGTTTCCGGAAACGCCAGCCTGGAGCGGGCGCTCTGCCACAGCATGAAGTTGCTGATGCGCTGCTCGCCACTGGTTCGGATGATCAGTTCGGGATCGGGGATGTCGGCGGTGAACAGGCGCCGTTCGATGGCGAGATCGTCGATCATCCGCGGATCGATCTCCTGCGCGGCGGCCTCGAACGCCAATCTCCTGGCGGCGACGACGATTTCCTGGCGCCCCCCGTAGCTCAGAGCGACGATCAGGTTCAGGGCGCCGTTGCCGCATGTACGCGTTTCCGCATCCTCCATGAGCGCGACGATCTCGGGACTCAGGAGTTGCCGTTCGCCGATGAAACGTATCCGAACGCCGCGACGGGCGAGCAGATCGATCTCCCGGATCAAAAACTCCCTGATCACGCTCATCACGGCGGAGACTTCCGCCTTCGGCCGCTTCCAGTTCTCGCTCGAAAACCCGTATAGAGTGAGATAGGAGATTCCGAGTTCGAGCGCGCTCTCGACCACCATGCGCACGATCTTCGCGCCGCGCCAATGGCCGAAGGATCGAGGACGGCGGCGAGCGAGCGCCCATCGGCCGTTCCCGTCCATGATGATCGCCACATGCCGCGGCAATTCGGACGATGTGGGATCCGGTCTCGAAGACAGCGCCTCCATCCCGTTCACACCTGCAAGATTTCCTGTTCTTTGCTCGCCAGCAACTCGTCGACAAGCCGCGTCGTCGTGTCGGTGAGCTGCTGGATCTCGTCTTCCCAAGCGCGTTGTTCGTCCTGCGAGATGTCGCCCTGCTTCTGCATCCGCCGCAGCTTCTCGATACCGTCGCGGCGGACGTTGCGTATCGCCACCCGAGCCTGCTCGGCATATTTGTTGGCGACTCTGGCGATCTCCAACCGTCGTTCCTCGTTCAGATGCGGAATCGGGACGCGAACGAGGCTGCCGTCGGTCTGCGGGTTCAGGCCGAGACCGGAATCACGGATGGCCCTTTCGACGGCGCCGGCCAGACTCCGGTCCCAGACCTGGACGGTCAACATCCTGGAATCCGGCACGCCGATCGTCCCGAGCTGGTTGATCGGCATCTTGCCGCCATAGGCGTCGACGGTCACGGGCTCGAGCAGCGCCGCCGATGCGCGGCCCGTCCGCAGGCCGGCGAAATCGCGTTTGAGCGCGGCGACGGCGCCGTTCATGCGCCGATCGATGCCGAGAAGGTCAGGTTCGTCCACTGCTCTCGTCCTCCCCACCGATAACGGTGAACACGCCCCTGCCGCCCACGATGTCGGCGAACGCCCCCGAGCTCTGCAGGGAGAATACGATGATGGGTATGCGGTTGTCCCGCGCCAACGCGACCGCGGAGGCGTCCATGACCCGCAAATCGCGGGCGATCACGTCGAAATAGTCGAGCCGGTCGTAACGAACAGCGTCCGGCACCTTCTTGGGATCGGCGGAATAGACGCCGTCGACCTGGGTGCCCTTGAAGATCGCGTCGCAGCCCATCTCCGATGCGCGAAGCGCCGCCGCGGTGTCCGTGGTGAAGAACGGATTGCCGGTTCCGGCGGCGAAGATGACGACCCGGCCCTTCTCCATGTGGCGGATCGCGCGGCGGCGGATATAGGGTTCGCAGACCGCCTCCATGCCGATCGCCGACAGTACGCGCGTCGTCACGCCACTGCGTTCGAGGACTCCCTGCAGGGCGAGGGCGTTGATGACGGTCGCCAACATACCCATATAGTCGGCGGTCGCGCGCTCCATGCCCTCCGCGGCGGCCGACACGCCGCGAAAGATGTTGCCGCCGCCGATCACGACGCAGAGCTGGACGCCCATATCGGCCACCGACCCAATCTCGCCGGCGATCCGCTGCACCGTGCCCGGGTGAAGACCGTAGCTGCCGGTCCCCGTCAGGGCTTCACCTGACAGCTTCAGAAGTACGCGTCTATAGCCCACGTCGCGAGCGCCGGATCAGCGGCTCCGTTCGGTGGCGCATCCTGCGCACATCAGTCCTTCAGCACCGCAGCGACTTCGGAGGCGAAGTCCTCCTTCTCCCGCCCGATGCCCTCCCCCAGGGTGAAGTGCGCGAACCCCTCGACGGCGATCGGCGCGCCCACCTCCTCGGCGGCCGCCGCGATCACCTCGGACACCTTCGTTTCACCGTCGACGACGAAGGTCTGCTCGAACAGGACATTCTCCTCGAAGAATTTTCGCAGTCGCCCCTCGACCATTTTCCCCAGCACTTTCTCCGGTCGTCCGCTGGCCCGCGCCTGCTCGGTCAGAATCGCGCGCTCCCGTTCGAGGGCGTCGGAATCGACATCCTCGATGCGCAGCCATCGCGGGTTCGCGGCAGCGATCTGCATCGCGAGCTGCTTGGCGAGAGCCTCGACCCGCTCCCCGGCTCCGCCGGTCGCGAGACCCACCAGGACCCCGATCCGGCCGAGCCCCGGCGCCACGGCGTTATGGACGTAGCTGCCGACCACCCCCTCGCCGACCTCGATCGTCTCGGCGCGTCGCAGCGACATGTTCTCGCCGATCCGGGCGATAAACTCGGTGAGGGTATCCGCAACCGTGGCGCCGCCGGTCATCGGCGCGAGCGCGAGCTCCTCGACGCCGCCCGTCCGCCCCAGCGCCAACGCGACCACCGACGCGACGAAGGCCTGAAACTCTGCATTGCGGCCGACGAAATCCGTTTCCGAATTGACCTCGACGACCGCGCCGCGGTTGCCGTCCGTGGCGACGGCCACGAGGCCCTCGGCGGCGACCCTGCCCGCCTTCTTCGCCGCCGCCGCCAGCCCGTTCTTGCGCAACCAGTCGACCGCCGCGTCCAGATCGGCGCCGGTTTCGGCGAGCGCCCTCTTGCAGTTCATCATCCCTGCGCCGGTCCTGTCGCGGAGCTGCTTGACCAAGCCTGCGCTTACCTGAACCATCCTGTCCTCGTCGGCTTCCGGGCCCGTCGCGGCCGGCAGGGGGGGGCCGGGGCGTTCGGGCGTTCGTCCTCGGGCTAGGCCGAGGCGTGAATGGGCCCGCCCCCCGCTTCCGACGCGGACGGGCCGGTTTCCGCCGGCGCTTCGGGTCGAGGTTCGGAGTCCTCGAACTCCGCTGCGGCATCCTCGACCAGCGGTTCCTCCGACTCGCCGACATCCGAGCCGGTCGCAATCGCTTCCTGCTGCAGACCGTCCAGCACCGCCTGCGACACCAGATCGCAGTAGAGCGCGATGGACCGGATCGCGTCGTCATTGCCCGGGATCACATAGGCGATATCGTTGGGGTCAGAATTGCTGTCGACGATGCCGACCACGGGGATCCTGAGCTTGGCCGCCTCCTTGACCGCGATCGCTTCCTTGTTGGTGTCGATCACGAACAGGATATCGGGCAGCCCGCCCATGCCCTTGATGCCACCAAGCGCCCTCTGAAGCTTCTCGCGTTCGCGGGTGAGGCCCAGCAGCTCCTTCTTGGTCAAGCCGGAGTCCAGCTCGGCCAGGGTGTCGTCGAGGTCGTTCAACCGCTTGATCGAGGCGGTGATCGTCTTCCAATTGGTCAGCGTTCCGCCGAGCCAACGGTGATTGACGAAATACTGCCCGCAGCGCGCGGCCGCCTCCGCGATCAGCTCGGACGCCTGCCGCTTGGTACCGACGAACAGTACGCGGCCCCCGCCGGCCGTGATCTCGCGGATCGCCGCCAGCGCCGCGTAGAGCATCGGCACCGTCTGTTCGAGATCGATGACGTGAACGCCGTTGCGCGCCCCGAACAGATAGGGAGCCATCTTCGGGTTCCACCGCCGCGTGTGATGTCCGAAATGCACGCCGGCTTCGAGAAGCTGACGCATCGTGAAGTCGAGAGCGGCCATCGCCGAGCATCCTTTTCCGGTTATACCTCCGCGAGCGCGTCAGAAGCCGCTGGGCGTAGCGCCCGCACGACCACCGGAGGGGACACGGCAAACCGTCCCAGCACTCGCGTGTGAATTCGAGGCGCTTGATAGCCCTCGAACAGACGAACGGCAAGGAGATTCGCCCGACACCCGCCAGGGCTCGCCCCGAACGCTTCCCGGCAAGCCGGAGGCTCTCGTCCCCCTGCCCCTCCCTCGAGGGGAGGGGATCACGCGCCATACCCAATTCTCTCCCCCTCGAGGGGAGGTCGGGGCGAGCGGTCTCCCCATAGGCGTAGATGTTGTCGGGTTATCGCGCCGTCGACCGATGGCGGGTTCCGGGCCGGGCTCTCATATCTCCTGCACCGCTCGCACTCCGGCGACAGTTCCCAGCCGCTCGGAGGCCCCCGCCGGCACCGCATATCCATTGGGAAGGACGAGCTCGACCTCGCGGGTCTCTTCGGTCTCGATCACCAGCCGGACCTCCCATCGGCCCGCCGGCCACCCCGCAACCTGTCTCCGCACCTCGTCGAGACAGGCGGAATCCGCGATCCGGACCTCGACCCCGGGATCCATCTCCGCGATCGCCTCGTCGAGGGACGCGATCCGCTCGGCCCGAAGACCGATCCCGTCCCCGTCGGACTGGATCTCCACGGTCACCAGGACCCGGCCATTGGGCACGAGCAGGTCCCGCGCGGCGCTCAAGGTCTCCGAGAACACCACCATTTCGTAATCCCCGGCGGTGTCCGTGAGCTGGACATGGGCAAACGGATTGCCCTTGGTCGAGATGCGCTCCCGACAGGCGGCGACGATCCCCGCGAGCCGCCTGACGTCGCCCGCCACGGCGCCGGCGAGGGTGTTCGACGCGCCGACGCGAAGCCGCTTCAGACGCCCGGCATAGGCGTCCAGAGGATGCGCCGACAGGTAGAACCCGATCGCTGCATATTCCTCGTTCAACCGTTCCATCGACGGCCAGTCGGGGACATCGGGCCGGGTCTCCGACACGGCGGTCAGACCGCCGCCCGTTCCCCCGAACAGGCTGGTCTGGCTGGTCTCGCGCTCTTCCGCCGCCGTCCGGCTGATCTTGGCGAGCCGGTCGATACTCTCGAAGAGCTGCCGCCGGTTCGGGTTCAGCGAATCGAGAGCCCCCGCGCGTACCAGATTCTCGATCTGGCGGCGGCTGCCCAACCAGCCGGAGGCACGCCGCGCCAGATCCAGCTCGTCCTTGAACGGGCCGCCGCGTCCGCGTTCCGCGACGAGATCCGCCATGGCCTGCTCGCCGACGTTCCGGATCGCCGACAGCGCGTAACGGATCCCCAGCGTCCCGCGGCCGTTGCGGACGGTCTCGACGGAGAACGCCGCGTCGGAGGCATTGACGTCGGGCGGCAGGAGAGGAATGTCCAGCCGCGCGAGCTCCTGCTTGAACTGGGCGAGCTTGTCGGTGTTGCCCGAATCGACCGACATCAGCGCCGCGAAAAATTCGACCGGGAAATGCGCCTTCAGCCAGGCGGTCTGGTAACCAACCAGCGCATAGGCCGCGGCGTGGGACTTGTTGAAGCCGTAGCCCGCGAACTTGTCGACCTGATCGAATATCTGCCGAGCTTTGGCCGCGTCCACGCCGCGCGCGACCGCCCCGTCGACGAATGCGCCGCGCTGCGCCCTCATCTCGGCGGGAATCTTCTTGCCCATCGCGCGGCGCAGCAGGTCAGCGGATGCCAGGCTGAAGCCCGACAACCGCTGCGCGATCTGCATCACCTGTTCCTGATAGATGATGACCCCGAAGGTCTCGCGGAGGATGTCTTCAAGGTCGGGATGCAGATGGTCCGGCTTCTCGCGCCCGTGCTTGCAGGCGGTGTAGCGGGGAATGTTGTCCATGGGGCCCGGTCTGTACAACGCCACCAGCGCGACAAGGTCCTCGAAACAGTCGGGCGCCATCTGGCGGAGCGCGTCCCGCATACCGGCGCTTTCCATCTGGAAGACCCCGGTCGCGTCGCCCTTCGCCAGCATCCGGTAGGTCGCGGCGTCGTCGAGAGGCAGCGAGGCGAGGCCCGGCGGCGGCTGCCTGCGGGCGATGAAGCGCAGCGCCATGTCGAGCACCGTCAGGGTCTTCAAACCCAGGAGATCGAATTTCACGAGGCCGGCCATCTCGGTGTATTTCATCGAGAACTGCGTCGCCGGCAGCGTCGCGCGGGGATCGCGATAGAGCGGGACGGCCTCGGTCAGGGACCGATCCGAAATGACCACCCCTGCGGCATGCGTCGACGGGTGGCGGTAGAGCCCTTCGAGCTTCATCGCGATATCGAACAGCTTGGCGACCGCCTCGTCGCCATCCCGGATCTGGCGGAGCCGCGGTTCCTGCTCCAGGGCCTCGGCCAGGCTCGGCGGGTTGGCGGGCTTGAACGGGACTAGCTTGCACAGCCGGTCGACCTGCCCGTAGGGCATGCCGAGCACGCGGCCCACGTCCCGCAATGCGGCGCGCGCCTGCAGCGTGCCGAAGGTGATGATCTGCGCGACCCGATCGACCCCGTATCTGTCGCGGATATATCCGATCACCTCGTCCCGCCTTTCCTGGCAGAAGTCGATATCGAAATCGGGCATCGAGACCCGCTCCGGGTTGAGGAACCGCTCGAACAGCAGCCCGAACCGCAAGGGATCGAGATCGGTGATGGTCAGCGCCCAGGCGACCAGGGAACCGGCCCCGGATCCGCGCCCCGGCCCGACCGGGATTCCCTCGCGCCTGGCCCATTGGACGAAGTCCGCGACGATCAGGAAGTAGCCGGAGAAGCCCATCCACGCGATCACGCCGAGCTCGTAGTCGAGCCGTTCATCATAGGCCGCGCGGTCCGCGCCGCTGCCGGCCAGACGCGCGTCCATGCCGGATCGGGCGGCGTCCCGGAGCGTATCCGCCTCCGTCTTGCCTTCCGGTACGGCGAAGCCCGGCAGGACCGGATCCGAAGGGCGCGGCATGAAAGAGCAGCGGCGGGCAACGACCAGCGTATTGTCGACGGCTTCCGGCAGATCGGCGAACAGCGCCCGCATCTCGGCGGCGCTGCGGAACCTGTGCTCGGGGGTCAGCCGCCGGCGGTCCGCATTGCCCACATGCGTTCCCTGCGCGATGCACAGCAGCGCGTCATGGGCCTCGTACATCGCCTCATCGGCGAAATGGACATCGTTCGTCGCCACGATGGGGAGGTCGTGGGCGATCGCCATTTCGATCAGATCGTCCTCGATGCGCCGTTCCGTCTCCTCCCCGTGGCGAGTCAACTCGACATAGAGGCGGCCGGGAAACGCCGCGCGCAGCCGCTGCAGCGCCCCGCGCGCTCTCTGGACCTGGCCGTCTGCCAACAAACGCCCCACCGATCCCGAGACCCCGCCGGTGAGCGCGATCAGCCCCTCCGCACGGGCCTCCACGTCCCCCATCGAGACCTGAGGCGCGCCGGTGCCGCTTTCGAGAAACGCCTTCGTCGCCAGGAGGACCAGATTCCGATAGCCCGCCTCGGTCTGAGCGAGCAGCAGAAGCTGTTCTTCGGTCTGCGGCCGGCGCGGGGATAGCGCATGGGCGGTGCGCATCTCGGAAGGACGGATCGAGAGCAGGCAGCCGATGATCGGCTGCACCCCGGCGGCACGGGTCTTGACGGCGAACTCCAGCGCGCCGAACAGGTTGTTGGTGTCGGTTATGGCGAGGGCGGGCATCCTCTGGTCGGCGCAGAGTGCGACCAGATCGTCGATCTTGAGCGCTCCTTCCGAGAGCGAATAGGCGGTGTGGACCCGGAGATGAACGAAATCTGCGTGCTCCATGTCGCCCGGACAATTAGCAGCTTCGCTCGAATCGGGAACTGAAGGTGGGGATAACGGCCGGCGCGGATAGCGTCCCGACGCGCATCTATGCGCCCGTGGCGGGTCCGTTCAGAGGCAGTGGCTGCTCGGCGAGCATGGTCTCGGCCAGGACGCTGCGGACCTCGTTGATATCCAGCCCGTGGAGATCGATCATCTCCGCGGTCTCGGAGACGATCGCATCGATGTCCTGCATGACCTTCAGACGCTTGAACAGATCCGCCCGCGCGAGCCCCATGCTCTCGCCCACCAGCTCCATGAAATTGACCACCTCGAACGGCCAGTCCCGCTCATGCGCGCAGAGCTCGCGGTGGCAGGCGTGATAGACGCCGGCCAACACCTCGACCCCGGCATCGGCCGCCGCCTCGAGCTGGGCGGCATGGACGCCGCGCTTATGGTCGGGCAGCACCGAGAGCGTGTTGCACATATAGCCGATGCGCGGCTGGGCGAGATCGACGAAGGACAGGCCCGGGATGGCGCGCAGGACGGTCTCTGCGGCCTCGGAGACACCCGCGACGCCCGGGTGCTCGTGGAGGCCCACCCGCTTCTCGACGGGGCCGACCATCAGGCCGCGGAGATCCGCGAGCCGGGACGCCAGATAGAGGACGAAGGGGGTCAACGCGAAATCCGCCGGTCCGACCGCCGCCCGCGTCTCGAGGGACGCCTCGCCGAGATGCACCTGGCAGCTCGGACACCAGGACAGCACCTGGCGGGCGCCGGTCGCCGCGAACCGGTCGACGGTGCGAAGGGACGTCGCGCCGAATTTTTCGAGATCGCCGGATGCGAACTGATGGACGCCGCAGCAGAAGGACGGCCCGCCGCGAACGACATAGCTCACATCGAGGGCGTCCAGCACGTCGAGGCAAAGCAGGACGATATGCGGCGTCTTGAGGACGTTGCAGCCGGTATAGAAGACGATGTCGGGGTTCTCGGGTTCCGACGCGCCGAGCCCCGCCTGCCCCAACCGCGCAAGCTCGTCGGGGGCGAGCTGCAGGCGCGAGAGCACGCGGACGCCGCGGCTCATGGCGCCGAACGGGCCGGCTCCGCCGGCGCGCAGTTGGGCCGGGTCGGTCTCGGTGCGCAGCGCCGCGATCCTGGCCAGCTTGAGCATGAAGCGCGGGTTCACGCCATAGCCGCATTCGGGGATGCAGTGCCCGCTGCCGGTGCAGATTTCGGCCCAGCGCCGCGCATCTTCGGATCCCCTACCGGTCCTGAGCAGGGAGAGCACGGCCGCCGTGAGCGCCGCGCCGTCCGGGATCTCCAGCCCGGCAGGGGCCGGCATCGGACAGACTTCGGCGCAACGGCCGCAGGCGACGCAGCGCTCGAGGATGTCGGCGCGCCTGATCTCCAGCGCGCGGAGATAGTCTGCCGACCGGTCGACCGTTTCAGCCACGGCGTCGTTCTCCCGCTTCGTCCGGGGTCGGTTTAGCATGAGCCGATTCCGCCCGCGCCCCCCGGCCCGCCGCGGTCTCCGCAGCGGCGGCGCCGACGGCCGCCCCCTTGCTCTCCCACTCCTCGGCCCCCGCATCGGTGCGGAACCGTCGCGGGGATACGTGTTCGACCGGTTTGGCCGCCTCCCGCAGCTCGTCGATCGCGCCCCGTTCCCGCGCGAACTGCCGGAACGCCGCGAACTTGGCCGACAGATACTGGTTGGGCCAGGGAATCGGCTCGTAGCCGTAATGCGCCGCCGCCTGCTGGGTGAAACAGGGGTTGTAGAGATGGGTACGGGCTAGGGCGACCAGATCGGCGCGCCCCGCCGCGACGATCGTATTGACCTGGTCCCAGGTGAAGATGTTTCCGGCGACGAGGGTCGGGATGCCGGCTTGGATGCGGATTTGCTCCGAGAACGGGGTCTGGAACATGCGCCCGTAGACCGGCTTCTCCTCGGCGGCGGTCTGGCCCGTCGAGACGTTGACCAGGTCGACGCCGTGCCGCACGAAGGCCCTGGCGATCTCGACCGCGTCCTCGCCCACGTTTCCGCCGGGGGTCCAGTCATGCGCCGATATCCGCACCGATAGCGGGCGGTCCGCCGGCCAGACATCCCTGGCCGCCTGGAGAATCTCGAGCGGGAAGCGCAGCCGGTTCTCCACGCTTCCGCCGTAGGCGTCGGTCCGGCTATTTGTGATCGGCGACAGGAAGCCGCCCAGCAGATAGCCGTGGGCGCAGTGAAGCTCCGCCATGTCGAAGCCGGCACGGGCCGCGCGGCGGAAGGCGGCCTCGAACGCCGCACGCACGCGCGACATGTCGGCCCGGCCCATCTCGCGCGGCACCTGGGAATTGGGGAGGTAGGGGAGCGGCGACGGCGCAACGATCTCCCAGGCCTCCGCCGGGTCGAGCGGCTGATCGATTCCCTCCCAGGCGAGGCGGGTCGCGCCCTTGCGTCCAGCATGTCCGATCTGCACGCAGATCCTGGCGTTCGTGTGGCGATGCACGAACTCGACGATGCGCCGCCAGCCCGCCTCCTGCTCGTCGGACCAGATCCCGGCGCAGCCCGGGGTGATGCGCGCCTCGGGCGCTATGCAGGCCATCTCCGTGTAGACCAGGCCGGCCCCGCCCATCGCGCGGCTCCCCAGATGCACGTAGTGCCACTCGCCCGGCACGCCCTCCTCGGCGCAGTACTGGCACATCGGGGCGACCGCGACCCGATTGGCGAGTCGCAGCCCGCCGATGGAGATCGGGGCGAACATCGGCGGGACCGCGCGCTCCGCGAGCGCCGGGGCGCCTTCGGCATCGGCGATCTGCGCCGAGAAGCCGCGGTCGACCCGATCGACGAAGCGCCGGTCGCGGAGTCTCAGATTGTCGTAGGTGACCGCCTTCGAGCGGGACATCAGGCTGAACGCGAACTGCCAGGGCTCCATGTCCCAATAGCGCCGGACATGCTCGAACCAGGAAAGGGAAACCTCGGATGCGTGCTGCAGCCGCCCCACCTCGTCGCGGCGGTTCCCGTCATAGGTGGCCAGCGCCGCGGCGACGCCGCCATGGGCGCGGAACTCCTCATAGAGCGCGATCGCGTCCTCCATCGCGAGCTTGGTACCCGAGCCGATGGAGAAATGCGCTGTATGCGCGGCGTCCCCCAGCAGGACCAGATTGTCGCGCACCCAGGTCTCGCAGCGGATCATCGGGAAATTTCGCCAGAGAGACCGATTGGTGACGATCGGATGGCCGTCGAGAAGGTCTCCGTAGAGCGCCGCGACATAAGCGACCGTGTCCTCCTCCGAAGCGTCGGCGAGTCCCGCCCGGCGCCACGCCTCTTCGGTCGTCTCGACGATCCAGGTGGTCATCTCCGCGTCGTAGCGATACGCGTGCAGATTCCAGATGCCCGCCTCGTTCTCGCGAAAGTCGAAGGTGAAGGCGGACAGCGGCCGGGTGCTGCCGAGCCACACGAACTTGTTCGGCCGCCAGTCGACGGTCGGGCGGAAATGGTCCGCGAACGCGTCGCGAACCCAGCTGTTGATGCCGTTGCAGGCGATCACGAGATCGGCGCCCGCGACCTCGTCGAGGCTCCGAATCTCGCGCTGGAAGACCATTTCGATGCCCAACTCCCGGCAGCGGTCCTGGAGCAGGAGCAGGAGTGCCCTCCGCGACATGCCACAGAACCCGTGCCCGCCCGAGGTGATCTTCTCTCCCTTGATGAAGATGTCGATATCGTCCCAATATGCGAAGCTGGCTCGGATGCGGTCGTAAGATGCGGCGTCGTAGTCGTGGAAATGGCTGAGCGTCTCGGCGGAGAAGACCACCCCGAAGCCGAACGTGTCGTCGGGCCGGTTCTGCTCGTAGATGGTGATCCGGTGGCCCGGGTCGTGCTGCTTCATCAACAGGCTGAAATAGAGGCCCGCAGGCCCCCCGCCGATGACCTCGATCTTCATGCCGTGCCTCGCCCGCTGCGGTCTCCGTAGGGTTCGGGACGGCGTCAGGCTAGGATCAAACCGATGAGTCCGTCAAATTATTTGAAGCCTAAAGAATCTACGCCTCCGTCCCGGGGAGGCCGCGGCGCGGTGCTCGGCCGCCGATGAGCCGCCGCGGCAGCGCTCCGCGAGCCGACGAGCCGCCCTCGACCGGCGGCCGGTCGGGGATCCTGCCGGCGCAGTGCATCCGGGCGCTGATCGACGATAGGGATATCTCGGCCTCGGAGGAGATCGGAGACGACCAAATACAGCCGGCGAGCCTCGATCTCCGGCTGGGACGCACGGCCTACCGGATTCGCGCGAGCTTTCTGCCCGGCGACGCGACCCGCGTCGAGGACAAGATCCGCGCCTTCGAGATGCACCGGATCGATCTCTCGAAGGGCGCCGTCCTCGAGCGCGGCTGCGTCTATATCGTACCGCTGTGCGAGCGCCTTGCGCTGCCCCCGGCACTATCGGCCATCGCCAACCCGAAGAGCTCGATCGGCCGCCTGGACGTCTTCACGCGCGTGATCGCCGACGGCACGCGACAGTTCAACGTCATCGCAGACGGCTATCGAGGGCCGCTCTACGCCGAGATCGCGCCCCGCACATTCTCGATCCTGGTGCGGCGGGGAAGCCGGCTCAACCAGATGCGGCTGCGGGTCGGCGCGGCCGCTCCGGTCGATCTGCGACCGCTTCACGAACAGGTCGGGCTGGTCGATCGGGCGCTCGCGCTGGACGGTCGGAACGGGCTGCTGGTCAGGCTGGATCTCGACGGAGATCCCGAGAACGGGCCGATCGGCTACCGCGCCCGGCAGAACGGCGGCGTCATCGATGTCGACTGCATCGCCCATTACGACCCGCTCGACTTCTGGGAACCGATCCGTACCCGCGGTGGCGGCATCATCTTGAACCCCGACGACTTCCACATCCTCTCCACCCGCGAATCGATCACGGTGCCACCCGACCACGCCGCCGAGATGATCGCCTACGATACCCAGATGGGCGAGTTCCGCGTCCACTATGCCGGCTTCTTCGATCCCGGCTTCGGCCATGTCGGCACCGGCGGCCACGGGAGCAGAGCCGTGCTCGAGGTCCGCTCCCACGACGTGCCGTTTCTCCTCGAGCACGAGCAGATCATCGGCAGGCTGCGCTATGAGCGGTTGCTCGCGCGGCCCGACCGCGTCTACGGCCCGGCGATCGGTTCCGCCTATCAGGGCCAGGGGCTGGCGCTCTCCAAACAGTTCGGGAGCTGGCCGCCCTGCCCTGGGGCTTGACCCCGGAACCGGCCGGTCAGACGCCGAGATAAAGATGCTGGATGTCCTCGTCGGCGGTCAGCGCACGCGAATCCCCCTGCCAGACCACGCGTCCGCGCTCGACGATATAGTGGCGATCGCCGATCCGGGTCAGGGCTTCGACCGACTTGTCGATGACCAGGATCGCCTGGCCTTCCGCCTTCAGGCTCGCGAGACAGGTCCAGATTTCGGCGCGGACCAGTGGGGCGAGGCCTTCGGTCGCCTCGTCGAGGATCAGCAGCTTGGGATTGGTGGTCAGCGCCCGGCCGATCGCCAGCATCTGTTGCTCACCGCCGGAGAGTTGGTTGCCCATGTTGTTCGCGCGTTCGGCGAGGGCGGGAAACAGGGCGAACACCCGGTCCACGGTCCACGGGTCCGCGCTGCCCGAGCGGTTCGCTGCAGTCGCCACCAGATTCTCGCGAACGGTGAGGTTCGGAAAGATCTGGCGCCCCTCCGGGACCAGACCCAACCCCTGCTGACCGATCCGATGGGACGGGCTCCCGCGCAGCTCCCGGTCCTCGAAGCGAATCGACCCCGCCCTGGTCGGGATCAGCCCCATGACCGAGCGGATGGTCGTGGTCTTGCCCATGCCGTTTCGCCCCATCAGCGTCACCACCTCGCCGGGGCCGACATCGAACGCCATACCGAACAGGACCTGGGACTGCCCGTAGGCGGTCTCGAGTCCGCGCACCTCAAGCAAGGGCCTTCTCCTCGCCGAGATAGGCCGCGCGCACCTCGTCGTTGGCGCGGATGACTTCGGGCGTGCCGGTGGCGATCGCGCGGCCGTAGACCAGCACCGTGATCCGATCGGCCAGGGCGAACACGGTGTCCATGTCGTGCTCGATCAGAAGGATGGAATAGTCGCCCTTGAGGGCGCCGAGAAACGCGGTCATCTGCTGGGAGTCCTCGGGGCCCATGCCGGCGGTGGGCTCGTCGAGCAGCAGAAGCTTGGGGCGGGTCGCCAGCGCCATCGCGATTTCGAGCTGCCGCTGTTCGCCGTGGGCAAGGCTGGCGGCCGTCACCTCCGCCCGGTCGCCCAGCCCGACTCGGCCCAGGATCTCCCGCGCCGGCGCGACGAGGGTCTCGTCGGTCCCGGCGGGGCACCACATGCGAAAGCTGTGCCCCGAATGGGCCTGTATCGCGAGCGCCACATTCTGGAGCGCGGAAAAGCCTTTGAAGATCGAGGTGATCTGAAACGATCGCGCGAGCCCGGCATGGGACCGCGCCGGGGCCGTGAGCTGGGTCACGTCCCGACCATCGAAGAAAATACGGCCGGCGTCGGGCCTGATCATCCCCGAGATCTGGGCGACGAAGGTCGTCTTGCCGGCGCCGTTCGGCCCGATGACCGCGTGGATCTCGCCGGGCAGAACCTCGAAATCGAGGTTGTCGGTCGCGACGACTCCGCCGAACTGCTTGCCGAGACCCTCTACCCTCAGAATCGGTTCAGCCATCGTTCGATCTTCCACCGGGGATGAGACCCCACAGCCCCTGCTTGGCGAACAGGACGAGGATCACCAGCAACGGACCGAAGATGAACTGCCAGTTCTGGCCGGAGCCGGAAACGACCAGCTCCATGATCTCGGGCACCCATTCCTCGAACAGGAGGTAGGCCGCCGCGCCGAAGGCCGGCCCGAACAGAGAGCCCATCCCGCCGACCAGCACCATGATCATGATCTCGCCGGATCGGAACCAGTGCATGAATTCCGGGGTGACGAACTCGGTCAGATTGGCGAGCAGGGCCCCGGAGACGCCGCACATCGCCCCCGAGATCACGAATGCCGCCAGCTTGTAGCGAAAGGTGGGGAAACCGATCGCCTGCATTCGATCCTCGTTGGAGCGGCAGCCCCGAATGACCATCCCGAAACGGGAGTTGATCAAGCGGTGCATGATGAACACGCAAACGACGAGTATGACAAACGTGAAATAGTAGAGAGTCACGTCGTCATAGAGGTCCAGCGCCGTCACGAATTCGCTGCGGTCGGTGTTGAGCCCGTCGTCGCCCCCATATTCCTCCAGGCTGATTCCGAGGAAATACAGCATCTGGGTCAAGGCGAGGGTGATCATGATGAAATAGATGCCGCGCGTGCGCAGGCAGATCGCGCCGATGACGAGAGCGACCGCAGCGGATCCCAGAATCGCGACCCCGAACTGGAGGAAACCGTCGGTAATCCCGTAATGGGAAAAGATACCGACCGCATAGGCGCCGAGCCCCAGATAGGCCGCATGGCCGAAGCTGATCATTCCGCCAAAACCGAGGATCAGGTCCAGGCTGACGGCGGCGATCGCAAAGATCATGATCCGCGCGAACAGAGTCACGTAGAAATCCTCTCCCGTCGCCTGGGCAAGCGGCGGCACGGCCAACAGGATCGCCGCGCTCAGAAACAGACAGATCAACTTGACCCGTGTCAGCACTTCCTCACCCCGTCTTCGCCGGAAACAGCCCTTCTGGCTTGAAGAACAGCACCGCCGCCATCAGGACGTAGATCAGCATGGAGGAGACCGCCGGACCGGCAGTCTGGGCCGCGTCCTCCCCCATGAAACCGGTCATCGCGAACGGCAGTATCGACCGACCGACCACCTCGACGATACCGATGACGACCGAGGCGATCATCGCGCCGCGGATCGAGCCGATCCCGCCGATCACGATGACCACGAAGGCAAGGATCAGCATGTCCTCACCCATCCCGGGCTCGACGGATTGCAGCGGCCCGGCCATCATCCCGGCGAGCCCGGCGAGAATCGCTCCGAGACCGAACACCAGCGTGTAGAGGAGCTGGATATTGATCCCCAGGGCGCCGACCATCGCCCGGTTGCTCGCCCCGGCGCGGATCAACATGCCCACCCGCGTCCGGGTGATCAGCAAATAGAGCGCGAACGCGGTCAGGAGACCGACGGCGATGACCGCGACCCGGAACACCGGATAGGGAGTTCCGGGAAGCACCTCGACGCTGCCGGCCAGGAAATCCGGAACCGGCATGGGCTGGCTCTCCGCCCCCCAGACCAGCCGGACCGATTCGTTGAAGAACAGGATCAGCCCGAACGTCGCGAGCACCTGATCCATATGGTCGCGGTCGTACATGGTCCGCAGCGCCACGACCTCGATCGCGATCCCGCTGAGCAGGGCCATCGGCACCATGACGACCGCCGCAAGCAGAAAACTTCCGGTCCAGCCGAAGACGGTCGCCGCATAATACGCGCCCAGCATGAACAGCGACCCGTGCGCCAGGTTCACCACGTTCATGATCCCGAGCACCAATGTCAGCCCGGCGGAGACGAGGAACAGGAAGACCCCGAACTGGACGCCGTTCAGAATCTGCTCGAGCAGCAGGAGCCAGGTCATCTGGACGCGTTCACCATCAAGTCTGGCGGGTCTGGATGCGGCCGGCTCATGGAGGGCCGGGGGCGCAGCACCGCCCTCGGCCCTCGCAGGCCTACCACTTCATTTTACAGGTCTCGTAGTACGAGTCCTTGTGGTTCTCGAAAACGACGCCGGTGGTGACGATCTCCGGGTCGCCGTTCGCGTCTGCGCGGACCTCGCGACGATAGAAATTCTGGATGGGAATGTGATTCGTATTGTAGGCGAACTTGCCGCGCGTCGACTTGAAATCGGCCTTCTCCATCTCGAGGATCATGCCCTTGACGTCGGACAGATCGCCCTTGACGGCCCGGACGCCACTGTCGACCAGCATCGGCATGTCATAGGCCTGCGCCGAAAACATCGAGGGATGATAGCCATATTTCTCCTTGAAATCCTCGATGAATTTTCGATTGACGGGATCGTCCGAGCTGTTGTTCCAATAGGAGGTGTGGTAGGTCCCGATAGCGGCTTTCCCATGTCCCCCGAGAGTCATATAGTCGATCGTGAACACTGAATAGAATGGGATCGATTCATGCAGCCCGGCCGCTCGGTACTGCTTCATGAAAGCGATGCCCATGGGACCGGGCACGAAGCCGAAGAGCGCGGACGGGTTGACAGCGCGGATCTGAGAGATTTCCGCCTGGTAGTCGCGCTGGCCGAGACGGTAGAGGATACGGCCCGCGACCCCGCCCTTGTAGAAGCGCTCGAACCCAGTCAACATGTCCTTGCCCGCCTGATAATTCGCGGAGATCAGAAAGACGTTGTCCAGCTTGAGCTGGTTCATCAGATGGCCCATCGCTTCCGGGGTCTGGTCGTTGTTCCAGGACGTCGAAAAGAAATACGGGCTGCAGTTCTTGCCGGCCATTGCCGACCAGCCGGCATTCGTGCTGATCAGGATCTTCTTGGCGCGGATCACCCGGCGCTGGACCGCCGCCAAGATATTGGACCAGGTGATCCCGGCCACGACATGCACCTTGTCTTTCTTAAGCATCTTGTCGGCGGCCTGACGCCCGACATCCGGCTTCCGCTGATCGTCGCCATAGATCATCTTGACGTCGAGCCCCGCCATCTTGCGCCCCAAATGATCGAGCGCCAACTCGACACCGTCCTTCTGATGCTTCCCGTAGATGGAAGCCCCGCCCGAGAACGTATTGATGAACCCGATGCGGATTTCCTTGTCCTGGGCGGACGCGTGGGCGACGACAAGCGCCGCTGCAACCGCCGCCGTCAATGCGACTGAAGCCTTCATGGCATTCCCCTGTCTCGTCGTTGACGCTTCGCAGAGAGCAAATTCCACCCTCGGACACGAGTTGTCAAACGTCTATCGAGCGGCTGCGCGGCCGGAGCGGCCCTCCGGGCGGAAGGGAAGAGCCGGAGCGGTCGGCCCCGGGCCGGAAGCCCGGGCGGCCGCGGCCCTTTTCGCCGACCGCCGCCATGCTATCTTGAGATCTCGGTTTCGAACCATGGGCGAGGTTCGCATCCGCTCGGCATCGTCGCGCGGCCCGCCAGGAGATATCTCGGCAAAATGAACGGCGAGGGTCAAAACCTTCTCCAGCGCGCGGCGCGGCGGCTGGTCGGCCAGTGGCGGGAGATATCCAACGGCATTCTGGGCGATCAGACCGAGGCTCTCCGACCCGGCCTGCCGGAAACGGATGCGGAGCGCGTGCGCCGCCAGATGCGCGCCTGCCTCGACGGGCATGGCGGTGAGGTCTCGGCGCGGGCGCGGGCGGCCGAGCTCGGCCGCGCCTATCTGTCGCTCGACCGGGACGGGCGGATCCGCTTCCTGCGCATCCTGGCGTCGGATTTCGACACCGACCGCCAAGCGGTCGCGGCGGCGGCGATGCGTCTCGACGAGCTCGACGACTGGGGCGGGCGCAAGCAGCGCGAGCGCCAGCTCCGCCAGGCGCTGGAGCCGCCGCGCCGCCGATTGCTCACCCAGTTCAACGCGCTTCCGGATGGGGTCAAGTTCCTGGTCGACATGCGCGCGTCGCTGCTCCCCCTCGCCCGGGAGGACGCCCTGCTCGCCGATCTCGAGGCCGATCTCAAGGCGCTGCTGACGAGCTGGTTCGACATCGGGTTCCTGGAGCTACGGCGCATCACCTGGGACAGCTCGGCGGCGGTCATCGAGAAGCTGATCGAATACGAGGCGGTACACGAGATCCGGGACTGGAACGACATGAAGTCCCGGCTCGCCTCGGACCGCCGCTGCTATGCCTACTTCCATCCCAGGATGCCCGACGAGCCGCTCATCTTCGTCGAGGTCGCGTTGACCAGGGGGATGGCAGGCACGATTCGCGCCCTGCTCGCCGAGCGCTCGTCGGCGGAGCCGCCGGACAAGCCGGACAGCGCGATCTTCTATTCGATCTCGAACGCCCAGCGCGGCCTCGACGGAATCGGCTTCGGCGCGTTCCTGATCAAGCGCGTGGTCGAGCAGCTCGCCTCCGAGATCGACGGGCTGGCGACCTTCGCGACGCTGTCGCCGATACCCGGCTTCCGGCACTGGCTGGACGAGCGGCTCGCCACGCCGGGCGAGGAGCTGCTGCACCGCGGCGAGCGCCGCGGCTTCGCCGCGCTGCTCGGCGCGGCCGAGACCGGGGAGATCGCCGATGCGGCCCTGCTGGCAAAAGCGCTGCAACGTCCGGGCTGGCCGGACGATCCGGCGCTCGCCAAGGCGCTGAGCGAGCCGCTGTCGCGGCTCTGCGCAGCCTATCTGGCGCAGGCGAAGCGGAACGGCGGCCGCGCCCGCGACCCGGTCGCCCACTTCCATCTGTCCAACGGCGCCCGGATGGAACGGCTCAACTGGCTCGCCGACCGCTCCGACCGGGGCATGGCGCAATCGGCCGGGTTGATGGTCAACTATCTCTACGACCTGAAGGACATCGCCAACAACCACGAGGCCTACGCCGGCAAGGGAGAGGTCCCCGCGTCGCCGCGGTTCCGCACATTGCTGCGGTGATGCAATATTCTGGACTGCAGCAATCGAAGGGAGCCCGCGGATGCAGGACTCGAGCCAGCGCCTCTCCGTCGTCCACGCGGACGATGTCCGGTTCGAAGGAGACGGGCTGCGGTCCCAGTTCGTCTACCGCGATCTGGGCATCAGGGAAGCAACCGGTGGCCGCTACCATGCCCACGTCATCCGGGCGAACGGGGACGGCGGCCCCGCCGTCGGCCTCCACCGTCACACCGCCATCGACTTCCAGATGGTCTATGTTCTCAAGGGCTGGATACGGTTCTGGTACGACGGCCGCGGCGAGACCCTGGTCGCGGCCGGGGCATGCATCCTCCAGCCGCCGGGGATCGCCCACGATGTCCTCGAATGGTCGGACGACCTGGAGCTGCTCGAGGTTGCCTCGCCCCATGATTTCGCGACCGAGGCGCTCGCCGAGGACGGCGCCCCATAGGGGCCTCGAGACGGGTCAGAACGCGGTTTGGGCGACCGAGGGCCGGGCGCGGACCTCCCCGTACCAGCGCTGCACCGCCGCGCGGTCCTCGGGGATCGACGCGTCGATGAACTTCGCGAACTCGACCGCGCAGACCGCCGTGACGTCGGCCACGGTGAACCGGTCTCCGGCAAGAAAACGGACATCGCGCAGCCTCCGGTCGAGCTTGCGATAGAACAAATCCACACGCTGCCGTCCCCGGTCGACCAGGGCCGGGATCTGGGAGATATCCTCGGCGACGCCCGGCAGGGATCGGCCCGCGAAGGCGCGCTTGGCGTTGCGGAAAGCCTCGGCGACGGCTTGAAGCCCTTCCTGCTCGCCGATGCGTTCCCACATCTCCACCAGGGCCGCCTCCCGTGCGCCGATCCCCATCATCGGCGGTTCGGGATTCAGCGTCTCGAAATAGCGGCAGATCGCCATCGCCTCGCCGATGACGGTCCCGTCGTCGAGCTCGAGGAGGGGCACGCGGCGGTGGCCGAACCGCGCCAGGAAACCGGGATCGAGAATCGGCTTGCCGGGGACTCCGACATCTTCCATGGGAACATCGATGCCCTTCTCGCGCAGCGTGATCGTCACGCGCCGCGGGTTGGGCGCGATCTTCCAGACATAGAGCTTCACGTCGCGCCTCTCGCTTCGATCGGGAACCGGTTGCGGCGCCGCATCTAGCGCGGACCGAAGTCGAACAGCCGCGCCGGGTTGTCGACCAGCATTCGGCGCTGCAAAGCGGTATCGGGAACCATCCTCGGGACGAGATCGACGAGATCGCCGTCATCGCACATCTCTCCGAGCTCCCAGCGCTGCGTATGCGGCCAGTCGGTGCCCCAGATCACGCGGTCGGGGGATGCGCTCTCGAAAGCCGCGGCGACGAAGGGCAGCACATCCTCATAGGGATAGCCCGACCGGCTGAGCCGGTCCGGGCAGCAGATCTTCGCCCAGACATGCGGCTCGCCAAGGAGCTGGCGATAGACCGTGAACGCCTCCTGGCGCTTCCCGGCCGCGACATCGATGCGCCCGAAATGGTCGATGACCACGGGAAGCGGAAGGCCGGAGATCCAGTCGGCGCCGCGCAGCAGCGCCTCCGGCATCGCGTGAAGGGTGAGCGACCAGCCGAGATCGGCGATGCGGGCGACGATGCCATCGAACATCGGCCGCGCCGCGTCGAACGCCGCGGCCGTCGCGACGGTCACCCGGACGCCGCGCGCACCGCCCGCGTGAAACGCCCGGTAGTCCGCCTCGGTGAAGCGGTCGTCGGCCTTGACCACCGCCCGGAACCGGCCCGCCGACCGGCTCACCGCATCGAGCGTGACGGCGTTGTCGAACCCGTGCCCCATCGGCTGGGTGACCACGCCGCGGTCGATCCCGAGAACCGCCGCGAGATTGAGATAGTGCTCGAGCGGCGCCGTCTGCGGGGTATAGGCCCGTTCGGCCGCGAACGGGAACAGGTCGGGGGGGCCGAATATATGGAAATGGGTGTCGACGGCCCCCGGCGGCAACGCAAAGGCAGGCCGTCGAGGATTGGGAAGAGGGGGGTAGCAAACGCGAAGACGCTCTCGCATGCGGGTCAGTATAGCCTGATGACTTGTTTCGGTCCCGATTCCGGCCATGGCGCCGATGACGCGGCCGAAGAAGTCGAGGAACCGGCCGCGCGCACCGTGCGTGGCGCCGTTCCGGGAACGGGCGCGCGCCGTCGGCCGATGGGGGGTTTCAGATCAGGCTCTCGGCACCGCTCGCCCGCACGCGGGCGTTCACAGCCAGGGCTGCGCCCTGCGATGCGCAGCTTCGAAGGCGCCGACCCTCTCCTCGCGCCGCAGGGTCAAGCCGATATCGTCCAGACCGTTGAGCAGGCAGTGCTTCTTGAACGGGTCGATCTCGAAACGGATGACTTCGCCGTCGGGGCGGGCGATCTCCTGCCGCGCGAGATCGACGGAGAGCCGGGCGTTCTCCCCCTTTTCCGCGTCCGACATCAGCCGGTCGACGGTCTCCTGCGGCAGCGCAATCAGCAGAATGCCGTTCTTGGCGCTGTTGTTGGAGAAGATGTCGGCGAAAGACGGCGCGATGACGCAGCGGATGCCGAAATCCAGCATCGCCCAGGGCGCGTGCTCGCGCGAGGAGCCGCAACCGAAATTCTCCCCCGCCACCAGGATTTCGGCGTTCCGATAGGCCGGCTTGTTGAGGACGAAGCCGGGGTTCTCCGCGCCGTCCGCGTCGTAGCGCAGCTCGTTGAACAGATTTCTGCCGAGCCCGGTCCGCTTGACCGTCTTGAGAAACCGCGCCGGGATGATGCGGTCCGTGTCGACGTTGACCATCGGGAAGGGTGCCGCGATCCCGCTCAGCCTGGTGAATTTGCGCATCCCCGATCCCCCTAAAGCATGTCGCGATGGTCGCTGAGACGGCCGTTGACCGCCGCCGCCGCCGCCATGGCCGGGCTGACCAGATGGGTGCGCCCGCCGGGTCCCTGACGCCCTTCGAAGTTGCGGTTCGAGGTCGAGGCCGAGCGCTCGCCCGGACTCAGCATGTCGCCGTTCATCGCGATACACATCGAGCAGCCGGGCTCGCGCCAGTCGAACCCGGCCTCCTTGAAGACCGCGTCGAGCCCTTCCTGCTCGGCCTGCTCCTTGATCAACCCCGAACCGGGGACGACCATCGCATGGACCGTTCCGGCCACCCGCCGCCCCCTGGCCACGGCCGCGGCCGCGCGCAGATCTTCGATCCGCGAGTTGGTGCAGGACCCGATGAAGACCTTGTCGACCCGGATGTCGGTCAGGCTCTGGCCCGGCCGGAGCCCCATATATTCGATCGCCCGCTCGAGCGAGCGTCGACGGTTCTCGTCCGCGACCGCCGCCGGGTTCGGCACCGAGGCCGAGATCGGGAGGACCATCTCCGGGCTCGTCCCCCAGGTGACCTGCGGCTCGATATCGGCCACCGGGACGGCGACCTCCTCGTCATAGGCCGCGCCCGGATCCGAGGGCAGCGTCCGCCAATAAGCCTCCGCCTGCTCCCACAGCGCGCCCTTGGGCGCCATCGGACGCCCCTTGCAATAGGCGAAGGTCTTCTCGTCGGGCGCGACGAGACCGGCACGGGCGCCGGCCTCGATGGTCATGTTGCAGAGCGTCATCCGCCCTTCCATCGACAGGTCCTCGACCGCGCGCCCCGCATATTCGATCACGCAGCCGGTACCGCCGGCGGTACCGATGGCGCCGATGATCGCGAGCGCCATGTCCTTCGCGACCACACCCGGGGGCAGCGCCCCGTCGACGGTGACCCGCATGTTCCGGGCGGGGCGCTGGATCAGCGTCTGGGTCGCGAGCACATGCTCGACCTCGGATGTGCCGATGCCGAAGGCGAGACAGCCGAA
Source organism: Alphaproteobacteria bacterium (assembly GCA_963422565.1). GTDB lineage: Bacteria > Pseudomonadota > Alphaproteobacteria > MPNO01 > MPNO01. The sequence continues at coordinate 1,400,054 of OY730228.1, forward strand.
GGCGCCATGGGTCGAGGTGTGGGAATCGCCGCACACCATCGTGAGCCCCGGAAGGGTGAAGCCCTGCTCCGGCCCGATGACATGCACGATACCCTGGCGGATGTCCTTGAGATCGATGAAGGGCAGCCCGAACTCGGCGGCGTTGGCCTCCAGAAGCTCGATCTGGACGCGCGACTCCTCGTTCTCGATCGGCAGAGACCGGTCGGTGGTGGGCACGTTATGGTCGGGCACCACGAGCTGGGCGTCCGGGCGGCGGACGCCCCGCCCGTTCTCGCGCAGCCCGTCGAAGGCCTGGGCGCTGGTGATCTCGTGGATGATCTGGCGATCTATATAGAGCAGACAGGTCCCGTCGTCCTGGATGTCGACGACATGGCTCTCCCAGATCTTGTCGAACAAGGTCCTCGGCTTGGACATCTCTTGGATTCCCTGGCTGGAACGTGGCCGCTTCAATCTCCGCCGCCGGCCGCGTGCGGTTTCCCGGCTCGCGGCCGGCGGTCGATCTTCTCCGGGATTCGCGCGCTCTTGCCGCGCCGGCTCCGCAGATAGTACAGCTTCGCCCGCCGGACCGCGCCGCGGCGGACCCGCTCGATGCGCTCGATACGCGGCGAATAGAGGGGAAAGACGCGCTCCACCCCCTCGCCGTGGGATATCTTGCGGACCGTGAAGGCCGAGTTGACGCTCCGGCTCGAACGCGCGATCACCACGCCCTCGAAGACCTGAATGCGTTCCCGGCTGCCTTCGACGACCTTGTAATGCACCCGGATCGTGTCGCCGGGCGCGAATTCCGGGATTTCGCGGCCGGCCGTCAGCCTGTCGATCTGCTCGGCCTCGAGCGTCTCAACCCTGTTCATCCTCGTCTCCCTTCTTGTGCCGATCGCGGTAGCCGGCCCAGAGATCGGGCCGGCGAAGCCGGGTGACCCGCTCGGCCTCCGCGCGGCGCCATCGTCGAATGCGCTCGTGATGCCCGCTGACCAGAACCTCGGGAACGGTGCGCCCGCTCCAGACCGGCGGGCGCGTGAATTGCGGATATTCGAGCAACCCTTCGCTGAAGCTCTCCTCCGCGACCGAGGCGGCCGCGCCCACCACGCCGGGCAACAGCCGCACGCAGGCATCCATCAACGCGATCGCCGCCGGCTCGCCTCCCGACAGCACGAAATCCCCGAGGCTGATCTCCTCGATCTCATGCGCCTCGATCGCCCGTTCGTCGATGCCTTCGTAGCGTCCGCAAAGGATCGTGAGCCCGGCCCCAGCGGCGAGCGCGCGGACCCGAGCCTGATCCAGCGGACGGCCGCGCGGGCTCATATGCATCGGCGGCGCGGCATCCGCCGGCAGCGCGGCGAGGGCGTCGCCGATCACGTCCGGCCGCATGACCATGCCGGCGCCGCCGCCAAACGGGGCGTCGTCAACCGACCGGCGCCTATCGCGCGCATGGTCGCGGATGTCCACCGTCTCCAGCGCCCACAGCCCCGCCTCCAGCGCCCGACCGGCGAGCGAATGGCCGAGCGGCCCCGGAAACATCTCGGGAAACAGCGTCAGCACGCGGGCGCGGAACGGCGCGCGCGCCGGCCTCATTCTTCCCCCTCCCCGCCACCGGCGCCGTCGGCCGGCGGGGCGATCACGATCCGCCCATGATCGACGTCCACCTCGGGCACGGTCTCGCGGGCGAAGGGCACCAGCAGCCGCGGCCCGGCCCGTCCCGCGATCTCGAGCACGTCGCCGGCCCCCACCGGGACGATCGCCGCGACTCGGCCGATCTCCGCGCCGTCGGGATCGACGGCCGCGAGTCCCAGAAGATCCGCGTGATAGAACTCCTCCTCATCGGCGATCGCCGGCAGGCGGCCGCGCTCGACATAGAGCCGGGTGCCGCGCAGCGCTTCGGCGGCATTCCGATCCTCGATGCCGTCGATCCGGGCGATCACCAAGCCGCGCGCCCGGCCCAGCACGGTGAGCCGGAACTCGCGCCCGCCGTCCTCGTCGGAGACCGGCCCATAGGCGGCCACCCCGCCGGGATCCGCGGTGAAGCTCTTGATGCGAACCCGGCCGCGCACCCCCTGCGCGCCGGCGATCGCGCCCAGGCAGACCCGCCCCGCCCCGGCCGCGCCCGCGGTCGAGAGCGCAGAGACGGCAACCATGTCGCGATCCGGCTTCCGGGACGGCGTCCGGCTACTCCCCGCCCTCGGCTCGTTTCATCCGCTCGAGGGCCTTCGCCTTGGGCCGGCTCTTCTTCGGGGTCTCCCGGATCTCGGGCATCGGGACGATCTCGGCCGCGCCGAGGAACCGCGCCACTCGGTCGCTCGGCCGGGCCCCGTGCGAGAGCCAGTGCCGGATGCGCTCCTCCTTGAGCACCACCCGCTCCGGATGGTCGCGGCCGAGGATGGGGTTATAGGTGCCGACGCGCTCGACGAACCGGCCGTCGCGCGGGCTCCGCGAATCGGCGACGACGATGCGGTAGAACGGCCGCTTCTTGGCGCCGCCGCGTGCGAGTCTGATCCTCAACGACATATGTCTCCACCTCCCAGCGGCCTGGGACGCCGCGGTCGTGCGTTCATCGGACGGGGAACTGGCCGGGCGGCAGCATCTGGCCGATCTGGCCCAGCGGCCCCCGCATCAACCCTTTCCCGCCCAGCTTGTTGGCCTTCTTTATCATCCGGCCCATCTCCAGATGCTGCTTCATGAGCCGGTTGACGTCCTGGACGCTGGTGCCGGAGCCGGCGGCGATCCGGCGCTTGCGCGAGGCCTTCACGATCTCGGGCCTGCGCCGTTCCGCCGAGGTCATCGAGCCGATGATCGCCTCCTGGCGAAGCAGCATCCGTTCGTCGATCTCGGCCCGGGCGAGCTGCTTCTTGACCTTCGCCACCCCCGGCAGCATCGTCATGATCCCGCTCATGCCGCCCATTTTTCTGACCTGTCGGAGCTGGGCCGCGAAGTCCTCGAGATCGAAGCGGCCCTTCTGGATTCTCTCGACGAGCCGCGACGCCTCCTCCTCGTCGGACGTCTCCTGGGCCTTTTCGACCAGGCTCACCACGTCGCCCATGCCGAGGATCCGCTGGGCGACGCGGTCGGGGTGGAAGGCCTCGATGGCGTCGAGCTTCTCGCCGGTACCCAGCAGCTTGATGGGGCAGCCGGTAACGGCGCGCATGGAGAGCGCCGCCCCGCCCCGCGCGTCGCCGTCGATGCGGGTGAGCACGATGCCGGTAATGCCGATCCGATCCTTGAAGGCGGCCGCCGTGGCCACCGCGTCCTGGCCGGTCATGGCGTCGGCGACCAGCAGCGTCTCCTTGGGGCCGGCGGCAACGGCGATCTCGCCGAGCTCGTCCATCAACTGCTCGTCGATCGCGAGCCGCCCGGCGCTGTCGAGCAGGACGACATCGTACCCCCCGCGCCGGGCGGCATCGAGCGCTCGGTCGGCGATCATGCGCGGGGTCTGCAGGGGAAGGATGGGGAGCGTATCGACCCGGGCCTGCTCGCCGAGGATCGCGAGCTGCTGCTGCGCGGCCGGGCGGCGGATATCGAGCGAGGCCATGAGCACCTTCTTGCGGTGCCGCTCGTGGATCATCCGCCCCAGCTTGGCGGTCGTCGTCGTCTTGCCCGATCCCTGCAACCCGGCCATCAGGATAACGACCGGCGGCCGCGCCCGGAGATCGATGTCGATCGAGGAAGCGCCCAGCATCTCGACGAGGCAGTCGTTGACGATCTTGACGACCATCTGCCCCGGCGTGACGCTGCGCAGAACCTCCTGGCCGAGCGCGCGGCTGCGCACGGAGTCGATGAAGCGTCTGACGACCCGGAGGGCGACATCGGCCTCGAGCAGCGCGACCCGCACCTCGCGCAGCGCGTCGTCCACGTCTCGCTCGCTCAGGACGCCGCGCCGGGTGAGTCGGCCGAAGACCTCGCCGAGCTTCGCGCTCAAACCGTCGAACATTCACCCCACCCGTGTCCGGCCGACGACGAGGGCGCCAGTGCACGCGCGGCGTGGATTGGCGGACGCCAAAACGGCGCGAGCGATCCCTGTCGTTCCAGAGAGACACGCACTCTATGCGCGGCGGAACCGGCGGTCAATCGGTCATCGGTCCGGCGAGTCCCTCGTTACGGGTCCGCCCGCTTCGACTATGCGCTGCGGGGCGCCGGCTTGCCGCCGGGAACCGGCGCCTATAGGGTCCCCGCTTGCGCAATCTGGAGGCTCGACATGCCGGTCGACAGGGATGCGGTGCGCCGTATCGCCGCGCTCGCAAGGCTGGGCATGCCCGAGGACGAGCTCGATTCGCTGGCGGCGGAGCTCGACGCCATCCTGGGCTGGGTCGCGCAGCTCTCGGAGGTCGACACCGCTTCCGTCGCGCCGATGGCCGTCGTCGCCCCGGCCGCGCCACACGGGCGCGACGACAGGGTCACCGAAGGCGAGATCGCCGGCGACATCCTCGCCAACGCCCCGCAGGTGCGGGATGGGATGTTCGCGGTCCCGAAGGTGATCGCGTGAAGGCCCGCGGGTGCCCGAGCTGACCAATCTGACGATCGCCGAGGCGCGCGGTCTGCTGGAGGCCGGCGCGGTCTCGGCGCGCGAGCTCGCGGAGGCGCATATCGACGCGGTCGAAGGGGCGCGGGCACTCAACCTGTTCATCACCGAGACGCCCGAGCGCGCCCGCGCCGACGCCGATGCCTCGGACGCCCGCCGCAGGGCGGGGGCGGCCGGGCCGCTCGACGGAATCCCGATCGCCGTCAAGGACCTGTTCTGCACCGAAGGCGTCCGGACGACGGCCGCCTCGCGCATGCTCGCCGACTTCATCCCCACCTACGAATCCGCGGTCACCATGAATCTGCGCGCTGCGGGCGCGGTGATGCTGGGCAAGACCGGACTCGACGAGTTCGCGATGGGCTCGTCCAGCGAGACCAGCCATTTCGGGCCGGTGATCAACCCCTGGCGGCGGCCCGGCGACAGCGCCCGGCTGGTGCCGGGCGGCTCCTCGGGCGGCTCGGCGGCGGCGGTGGCAGCGCGGGTCTGCCTAGGCGCCATCGGGACCGACACCGGCGGGTCGATCCGCCAACCGGCCGCGTTCTGCGGCGTGGTCGGCGTCAAGCCGACCTATGGGCGCTGCTCGCGCTGGGGGGTCGTGGCGTTCGCCTCGTCGTTGGACCAGGCCGGGCCGATCGCACGCTGCGTACGCGACGCGGCCATCCTGCTGCGGGCGATGGCCGGCTTCGATCCCAGGGATTCGACCTCGGCCGATCTGGATGTGCCGGACTTCGAGGCCGGGCTGGAGAACGGGGTCGCCGGGCTCCGCTTCGGCATCCCCGACGAGTACGCGCTCGACCGGGCGCCGGGCGATATCGACGCGCTTTGGCAGCGGGGCATCGCCTGGCTGCGCGACGCCGGCGCCGAGCCGGTCGAGGTCAGCCTGCCGCACAGCCGTTACGCCCTGCCGGCCTACTACATCGTCGCCCCGGCCGAAGCCTCGTCCAACCTGGCGCGCTATGACGGGGTGCGCTACGGTCTCCGCATCGACGCCGAGGATGTGGACGCCATGTACCGCGCGACCCGTAGCGCCGGGTTCGGCGCCGAGGTCCGACGCCGCATCCTAATCGGCACCTACGCCCTCTCGGCCGGCTACTACGACGCCTACTATCTCAAGGCACAGAAGGTGCGGACGCTGATCGCCCGCGACTTCGACCGGGCCTTCGCCGGCTGCGATTTCCTGCTCACTCCGACCTGTCCGTCGGAGGCCTTCGCGATCGGTGGGATGAGCGGCGATCCGATCGGGATGTACTACAACGACGTGCTGACGGTCCCGGCGAGCCTCGCCGGGCTGCCGGCGATGTCGCTGCCTTGCGGGTTGTCCGGCGCGGGGCTCCCGCTCGGCCTCCAGATCATCGCCCCGTCCTTCGCCGAGGATGTCCTGTTCCGCGCCGCGCGGGCGGTCGAGAAGGCGGCCGGCTTCGACGCCCGCCCGCCGGCCCCCGAGGATGCGAGGGCCGACCTGGCGTGACCGTCGTCTGGTACGTGCTGATCCATGTCAGCCTCGGCCTGATCGGCAGCCAGCATTTCACCGTCACCAATCTCGGCGCGCTCTACTGCGCGCTCGCCGGGCTCGTGGTCCAGGGCTATGCGGTCTGGCAGATCCATCTGGTGGCGCGGCAGAGATTCGAGGTCGGGCTCGCCCCCGACACGGACGCCCAGGCGGCCGCGGCCGCGCGGCGCGGCTACTGGAGCCGGCTGCTCCGCGTCCTTATCTTCCGGGTGTCGGCGTTCAGCGTGCTGACCTTGCTGATCGCCGCGCTGGTGCGCGGAGCGGGCGGTTGACATGAGCCTGATCGAGGGCCGGACGGGTCCGTGGGAGGTGGTGATCGGCATGGAAGTCCATGCCCGGGTCAGCGCGGACTCGAAGCTGTTCTCCGGCGCGTCGACGGCGTTCGGAGCCGAGCCCAACAGCCAGGTCTCGCTGGTCGACGCGGCGATGCCCGGTATGCTGCCGGTGGTCAACAGGCATTGCATCGACCAGGCGGCGCGCACAGGGCTCGCCCTGAATGCCGAGATCAATCGGGTCTCGCTGTTCGACCGCAAGAACTATTTCTATCCCGACCTGCCGTCCGGCTATCAGATATCCCAGTACGGCCGGCCGATCGTCGGCCGCGGCCGACTCGATGTGGCGCTGGAGGACGGGACGGTTCGCACCGTCCGGATCGCCCGGCTGCATCTTGAGCAGGACGCCGGGAAGAGCATCCACGACCGGGATCCGAACCTCAGCCTCGTCGATCTCAACCGCGCCGGCGCCGCGCTGATGGAGATCGTCACCGAGCCCGACATCCGCGCCCCGGCCGAGGCCGCCGCCTTCATGGCGACGCTGCGCAGGATCCTCCGCTATCTCGGGACCTGCGACGGCAACATGGAGGAGGGCTCGCTCCGCGCCGATGTGAACGTCTCGGTGCGCCGGCCCGGCGGTCCGCTGGGCACGCGCTGCGAGATCAAGAACCTGAACTCGCTGCGCTTCATCCGCGAGGCCGCCTCCTGCGAGGCCGACCGCCAGATCGCCCTGATCGAGGACCGCGGCAGCGTCGCCCAGGAGACCCGCCTGTTCGATCCCGACCGGGGGGTCACGCGGGCGATGCGCGGCAAGGAGGAGGAGCAGGACTACCGCTACTTCCCCGACCCCGACCTGCTCCCCGTCGAAATCCAGGAGGAGCGGATCGCCCGGATGCGGGAGGCGCTGCCGGAACTGCCCGACGCCAAGCTCGCCCGTTTCGTCGGCGCGCTCGGGCTCCCCGTCGACGACGCGCGGGTCCTGGTCGCCGAGCGCGAGAACGCCGAATATTTCGAGGCTGCCGCGCGGGGCCGCGACGCCCGGCTCGCCGCCAACTGGGTGATCCGCGACCTGTTCGGCGCCCTCAACCGCGCCGGGCTCGCGATCGCGGAGAGCCCGGTGAGCGCCGAGGCGCTGGGCGGTCTCCTGGATCTGATCGCCGAGGGCGCGATCTCGAACCGGACGGCGCGCGAGGTGTTCGAGGCGATGGTCGAGACCGGGGAGGCGGCCGCCGCGATCGTCGAGGCGCGTGGCCTGCGCCAGGTCACCGACGGCGCGGCGATCGCCGGGACGGTCGACCGGGTCCTCGCCGACCAGGCCGACAAGGTCGCCGAGTACCGCGCCGGCAAGGACCGGCTGTTCGGCTTCTTCGTGGGCCAGGTCATGAAGGCGACCGACGGCAAGGCCGACCCCAAGGCGGTCAACGCAGCCCTGCGCGAACGGCTCGACGCGGGAGCGGAGGCAGAAGCGGGCGGCGGAGCGGCGGCCGGATAAGAAACGGACGATCGAGGAGGAACGGACGAGATGACGAACGAGATAAAGCGCGGCGACCGGTTGAGCGGCAAGGTGGCGGTGGTGGTAGGCGCCGGGTCGAGCGGCCCCGGCTGGGGAAACGGCAAGGCGGCGGCGATGGTCTTCGCGCGCCAGGGCGCCCACGTGTTCGCGGTCGATATCGCGCCGGACGCCGCCGGGGAGACCGCAGCGGCCATCGAGGCGGAGGGCGGCACCGCGGCGGCGTTCGCCGCCGACGCGACCAAGGGTGGCGAGGTGGCGGCCATGGTCGAGGCCTGCATCGCCCGCTACGGCCGCATCGACGTGCTGCACAACAATGTCGGCGGCACCGGCCCCGGGCGGCGGCTCGACACGGTCACCGAGGAAGACTGGCGGGCGACCTTCGACGTCAACGTCACCACCGCCTTCCTGACCTGCAAGGCGATCGTCCCGTTGATGGCGGCCCAGGGCGGCGGCGCGGTCGTCAACATCTCGTCGATCGGCGGCATCCGCCATCTCAACACCCCGATGACCACCTATGCGGCCGGCAAGGGGGCGCTCAACGAGCTCACCCGCAACATCGCGCTCCAATATGCCGACAGAAACGTGCGCGCGAACTGCGTGTTGCCGGGCTATATCGACACGCCGTTCATTCGCCGCGAGGTCGCGGGGCGACCGTCATACACCTACAAGGGCTTCGAGACCGCCGAGGAGTATGCCGCCGCGCGCCACGCCATCGTGCCGCTCGGCCGCATGGGCACCGCCTGGGACGTCGCCTACGCCGCGCTCTACCTCGCCTCCGACGAAGCATCCTACGTGACCGGCCAGACGCTCGTCGTCGACGGCGGAGTCACCTCCACCTGCCCGGGGGTCTAGGCTTGGCACCGCCGATCGGCCCCATCGACGTCTGGGTCTTCGACCTCGACAACACGCTTTACGACGTGCCCGAGGCGCTGCACCGGGAGATCGACCGCCGCATGGCCGGGTTCGTCGGCGAGTATCTCGGCGTCGGCCCCGAAGATGCCCGGCGGATTCAGAAATGCTATTTTCGCCGCTTCGGGCTCACCCTGCGCGGGCTGATGGTCCGCCACGGGCTGGACCCGGCCGAGTTCGAGCGGAGCATGGCGGGGCTCGACATCGCGGCCATCCACCCCACCGCCGGGCTGGCCGAGGCGGTCGCCGCGCTGCCGGGCCGGAAGATCGTCTTCACCAACGCCTTTGCCGCCCACGCCCAGGCGGTGCTCGACCATCTGTCGATGAACGCTCTGTTCGAAGCGGTCCACGACATCTCGGAGATGGGCTATCGCCCCAAGCCGGCGATCGAGTCCTACCGCGACCTCTGCGTCCGCTACGACATCGATCCGCGGCGGTCGGCGATGGTCGACGATATCCCGCACAACCTGGCGCCGGCGGCGGAGCTCGGCATGACGACGGTCTGGCGCCGCAGCGCCGCCGCCTGGGCACGCGACACGGCCGCCGGGCCGTTCATCCACCATGCCGTCGACGACATCGCCGCCTGGCTCGGCGGCGGCGCGGCCGGTTGACAGCTGAGGATGCCGCGGTGATTGTCGGCGCGTGCCGACCAGCGGGATTCGATCCGCCATGACCGAGACCGATCTGCAGGCCGAGATCGAGGCCGCCTGGGAGGATCGCGAGCACGTCTCTCCCGAGACCGACGGGCACCGGCGCGCGGCGATCGAAGCGGCGCTCGACGGGCTGGATTCGGGCGCCTTTCGGGTGGCCGAGCCGGGCGACGGCGGCTGGCGGGTCAACCAGTGGCTGAAGAAGGCGGTGCTGCTGTCCTTCAGGCTGTGCGACACCGCGCCGATGCCGGGCGGCCCCACCGATCCGCATCGCGGCGAGAGCCCCTGGTTCGACAAGGTCGCGCCCAAATTCGCGGGCTGGGACGACGCGCGGTTCCGCGCGTCCGGATTCCGCGCCGTGCCCGGCTGCGTCGTCCGGCGCTCGGCCTATATCGCGCCTGGCGTGGTGCTGATGCCCTGCTTCGTGAATCTGGGCGCCCATATCGGCAGCGGCACGATGATCGACACCTGGGCGACGGTCGGGTCCTGCGCGCAGATCGGGCGGAACTGCCACATCTCCGGCGGCGCGGGCATCGGCGGCGTGCTCGAGCCGCTCCAGGCCGATCCGGTGGTCATCGAGGACGATTGCTTCATCGGCGCCCGGTCGGAGGTCGCCGAAGGCGTGCTGGTCGAGCGCGGATCGGTGCTGTCGATGGGGGTGTTCATCGGTGCGTCCACCAAGATCGTCGACCGGGCCAGCGGCGAGGTGCATCACGGCCGCGTTCCGGCCTATTCGGTGGTGGTTCCGGGTGCGCTTCCCGCCACGCCGAAGGCCGGCGGCGGCGTTGGCCCCAGCCTCTACTGCGCCGTGATCGTCAAGCGGGTCGACGAAGGGACCCGCGCCAAGACCTCGATCAACGATCTGTTGCGCGATTGAGCGGGCATATCGACCCACTGGAGCTCGCCCGGGCGTTGCTGCGCTGCCCGAGCGTGACACCGGCGGACGGCGGTGCGCTGGCCACCCTGGCCGGCGCCGTCGAGGGGCTCGGCTTTCGGTGCGAGACGCTGACCTTCTCCGAGGCCGGCACGCCGGATGTCGGCAACCTGTTCGCGCGCCTCGGCAGCGGGCGCCCCCATCTCTGCTTCGCCGGACATACCGATGTCGTGCCGATCGGCGACCCCGAAGCCTGGTCGATCGATCCCTTCGGCGCCGAGATTCGCGGCGGCGTGCTGTTCGGGCGCGGCGCCGCGGACATGAAGGGCGCGATCGCCGCTTTCGTCGGCGCGGCCTCCCGTTTTCTGACGCGCCGTGGCGGGCGCTTCGACGGCTCGCTCAGCCTGCTGATCACCGGAGACGAGGAAGGCCCCGCGATCAACGGCACCGCGAAGGTCCTGCGCTGGATGGCCGAACGCGGCGAGATCCCCGATTCCTGCCTGGTCGGCGAGCCGACCAATCCGCTCCGGCTCGGCGAGACGATCAAGATCGGCCGGCGAGGCAGCCTCGCCGCGCGGATCGCCGTGGCGGGCGTCCAGGGCCATACGGCGTATCCGCAACTCGCGGACAACCCGTTGCCGAGGCTGGTGCGCATCCTGGCGGCGTTGACCGAGGCCCGTCTCGACGACGGGACCGAGCATTTTCAGCCGTCCGATCTGCAGCTCACCAGCATCGATGTCGGCAACCCGGCGGCCAACGTCATCCCGGGCTCGGGCTCGGCCGCCTTCAACATCCGGTTCAACGATCTGCATACCGGCGAGTCGCTAAGCCAGTGGATCCGGGATCGCCTGGCCGAGATCGGTGGGGACGCCGCCCTCGATATCCATGTAAGCGGCGAGGCGTTCCTGACGCCGCCGGGGCGGTTTACCGGCCTGCTGGCGCGCGCGGTCGCCGACAAGACCGGCATCGCGCCGGAGCTCGGCACCGCCGGCGGCACGTCGGATGCGCGCTTCATCAAGCAGTATTGCGAAGTCGCGGAGTTCGGCCTCGTCGGCCAGACCATGCACAAGATCGACGAGCGCGTGGACCTCGCCGATCTGGCGATGCTGGGCGAGATTTACGAGGCGGTGATCGACAGCTATTTCGCGGGGTGATCGCGTGGCCTTGATGAGCCCTGCCGAGCTGGCGCGCGCGGCCTCCGGGGCGGGGCGGCTCGCCATGCTCGACAAGAACGGACTCGACTGTTTCGACAACAGCGTCGAGGCCTTCTGGCGCTCGTTCCAGGCGGCGCTGTTCCTCGCGCCCGCCTATATGCTGCTGTTCCTGCTCCGGCCGGCGGTCGGCCCCACCGAGGCGAACCTCGTGCAGGTCGTCCTCGTCCAGGCGATCTCCTACGGCATCGGCTGGGTCGCCTTCCCGCTGGCGATGATTCCGGTCTGCGACACGATGGGGCGGTTCGACCGCTATTTCAGGTTCATCGTTGCGCATAACTGGTCGGGCATCGTCAAGATGAGCGTGTTTCTCGGTGCCGCCATCCTGTCGCGCGGGCTGCTCGGTCCGGGTCTGGGCGCCGTACTGGACCTCATGGCCATCGTCGCGACGCTGATCTACCAGTGGTTCGTCACCCGTACTGCGCTCGCGATCTCCAGGCGGGCGGCGATCGCCATCGTGGGTCTCGACCTCGCGATCACCCTATCGATCTATGTCGTCGCCGGCCGGTTCGTCTGATCGGGGACCGTACAGAACTTCGAGGAGGTAGAGACCCTCCGCCGGCGCGGTCGCGCCGCCGTAGCGCCGGTCCCTCGCCTCGAGCGCACCGGCGGCGGCGTCGGGGGTCCACCGCCCCTCCCCGACCAGCCGGAGGGTGCCAACCATGTTGCGCACCTGTCGATAGAGGAACGACCGCGCCTCCGCCTCGATACGGATGTCCTCGCCGCACCGGGCCACGTCGAGCCGGTCGAGCGTCTTGACCGGCGATCGCGCCTGGCAACCGGCGGCGCGGAAGGTCGAGAAGTCGTGCCGTCCGACCAGACGCGACGCCGCGGCGCGCATCGCCGGAACGTCGAGCGCGGCCCGGACCCGCCAGGCGCGGCCGCGCGCCACCGTCAGCGGCGCCCGCCGATTGACGATCCGATAGAGATAGCGCCGGCCCGTCGCCGAGAACCGCGCGTCGAAGTCGGGCGCCGCCGGCTCGGCGCGGCGGACGGCGACAGGAAGCGGGCCGAGATGCGCGTTGAGCGCCTCCGCGACCGTATGGGCGGTCGTCTCCCGCGCGAGGTCGAAATGAGCGACCTGGCCCAGCGCGTGCACGCCGGCGTCGGTACGCCCGGCCCCGAAGACCGCGGCGGCCTCGCCCGAGAACGCGAAGACCGCCGCCTCCACCGCCGCCTGGACGGACGGCCCGTTCCGCTGCCGCTGCCAGCCGACAAATCCCGTTCCGTCATATTCGAGGATGATCCGCCATCGGGTCATCCGGCGCCCCCCAGCCGGCTACCGGCGCGGAGCGGAAAGCCGCGCAGGAATGCGGCGGCCTCCATCGCGCCCCGCCCCGCGCGCTGCAGCCGGTCGAGCCGGAGAGTGCCGATGCCGCAGGCGATCGCGGCGCCGTCGTCGGTCACCGTCCCGGGCGGCGTGGCCGCGCCCTCCCCGGTGCGGGCGGCGAGTACGCGGATGCGCTCCCCTTCGATCTCGAACCAGGCGCCCGGCGCCGGCGAGAACGCCCGGACCTGCCGAGCGATCTCGGATGCCGGCCTGCGCCAGTCGATCCGGGTCTCGGACCGGTCGATCTTCCGCGCGTAGGTCGCGCCGTCGGCCGGCTGTGTCCTGGGCGCGATCCGGCCGTCCGCGAACGCCTCGAGAGTCGGCACCAGGAGCGCCGCGCCGAGCTCCGCCAGACGGTCGTGAAGCTCCCCGGCGCTGGTCTCGGGCGTCACCGCGAGGGCGCGTTGGGCGAGGATCGGGCCGGTGTCGAGCCCGGCTTCCATCTTCATGATGGTGATTCCGCTGCGGTCGTCGCCGGCGAGGATCGCGCGCTGTATCGGCGCCGCCCCGCGCCAGCGCGGGAGCAGGGAGGCGTGGATGTTCACGCAGCCGAGCCGCGGTGCCTCGAGGACATCCGCGGGAAGCAGAAGACCGTAGGCGGCGACCACGACCGCGTCGGCTTCGAGCGCCGCGATGGCGGCCCCGACCCCCGCTGCACGCAGGTCGGCCGGATGGCGGACCTCGATGCCCGCCTCCTCGGCCCGCAGATGGACCGGCGAGCGTCGCTGACGCCGCCCCCTGCCGGCCCGCTCGGGCGGCCGCGTATAGACGAGGGCCACCTCGTGGCCCGCGGCGCGGAGCGCGTCCAGCGCCGGGACCGCGAAGTCGGGCGTTCCCATGAACGCCGTGCGCAGACGGGTCATGGTCGGCCGGCGGCGGCCTCCAGACGCTTGGCCTTGGCCAGCTTCTTCAGGATCATGCCGCGCCTGAGACGCGAGAGGAGATCGACGAACAGCCTGCCGTCGAGATGGTCGATCTCGTGCTGCAGGCAGGTCGCCCGCCGGCCCTCGGCATCGATCTCCCGCGCCCGGTTGTCGGGATCGAGATAGCGGATCCTGGCCCGCGCCGAACGCCCGACCTCGGCATAGTGACCGGGGAGCGACAGACAGCCTTCCTCGTTGGTCTCGATCTCGTCGGACGTCCAGACGACCTCCGGGTTTGCCATACGGATCGGATCGGCCGGCTCCTCGGGTCCGGCGATATCGGCGACGATCAAGCGCAGCGGCACGCCCACCTGCGGCGCGGCGAGGCCGACACCGGGCGCGGCGTACATGGTCTCGAGCATGTCGTCGAACAGCGCGCGGATCTCGGCGTCGACCTCCGCCACCGGCTTGCAAGTCAGCCGGAGGCGCGGATCGGGAGCGGTGATGATCGGAAGCTTGGCCATGGACTGCCTGGAGCCGCGACGGGACGTAGGTAGTCGCGGCATCTCATTGCGTCAACCGGGTGGGCGCGTCGTGCGGACAGCCGGCCCGGCCGCCAGTCTCCCCGCGCAAGACGATGTCGCCGTACCAGGCGCGCGCCCGTTGGCGGCTGTTGTCGGAGTCGGTCATCACGGCGATGCCTTCGAGGCTCCGCACCTCTCGGCCGAACAGGCGGCGAAAGTCGTCGCGGAGATTGCGGCGGTAGCTGCGCCATGCGCCGGCATGGTCGGGGCCGGACTCGACCGCCATCACCCGCACCCGCGAGGTGAACGGGTTTGGCCAGTCCGCGCCGACGCGCGCCCGCGCCGCCCAGACATAGGAGATGGCGTACGGCGGATCGAACCATCCTTCGCCCGGAGCGACGACATAGACCCTGGCGGCAAAGTCGTCGCCCGGCTTGACGCGCTCGTCGGCGACCGCGACCGGCGCCTCGATCCGCCAGCACCATTCCAGCACCGGGCGCGCCGCGAGGTCGATCTCCCGTTCCAGATAGAAGCTCGACGCCGCCGACATGCTCTCCGCTTCCAACGCGGTCGCGCCGTCGATCTCGGCGATCCGGTACCGCGTCTCGTCCGCGAAATGGCGAACGCGCCAGCCGGCCGTGTCGCCGGCCGAGAAACGGCCGAGCACGAGCGGCTCCGCCTGAGGCGGCGCGGCGGCCAGCAGGACGGCGGCCGGCAGGACGAGACGGAGAGTCACCGCGCGTCCCCGCCCGACCCGGACGGAGGCGCCGAATGCCGGCGTCCTCCGGACGGGCGCGGCGGTCGCGGGCCGCTGCCGCCCGTCGCCGCGCGGGCCCAGGCGGAGCCGTCCCCCAGGGGGCGAAGATGCGCTATCATCGCCACCGCCGATCCCGGATGCGGGCCCGTGGTGGAATTGGTAGACACAGCAGACTTAAAATCTGCTTCCCGATGGAGTGCCGGTTCGAGTCCGGCCGGGCCCCCCAGCCGGACGCTCACAGCATCGCGGTGAAGTCGCACTGGATCAGATAGGGGCTCTCGCCCAGGATCGGCTGGGTGTGGCGGGCCGGGCGCGCGTCGGGGTCGGGGAACATGCGCACCCATTCGGCGTTGAGCGCCGTCCGGTCGGACGGATCGCGCAGCCACACCGAGACCTTGATGATGTCGTCGCAGGTCCCGCCGGCGGCCTCCACCGTCTCCCGCATGTATCGGAACACCAGCGCGCATTGCGCTTCCAGCCCCGAGACCGGCGCGCCGGTCTCGGGATCCCGGCCCAATATCACCCCCGACATCACCAGATTGCCGATTCTGGAGGCGTTGGGGATCGGGTTGGAATGGCGGAAGCTCGCGATCTCGATCGAACTGCGCCTGGCCATGTCGCGTCAGCCCCGGTCGTAATATCGGGAGAGGTCCGGCGCCTTCGGATGGCGCGGGACATCGGCGCCGATGGGAACCCAGTCGAGCGCGCTGTCGGTCCAGATATTGGCCTGGATCGGGATCCGGCCCGGATCGTCCAGCGTGCCGGCATAGATCACCGTGACATGCGGCCGCGCCGGGCTCTCGGAACAGATGCTGGTCCCGCAGGCGTCGCAGAACCTGACATGCAATTCGTTGCCGCTGTCGGCAATGCGGATGCGGGTGCGCGGCGCGCCCACACCGAGGCGGAAGCCGCCGCGCGGCACCTGCACCGAGATTCCGAACGCGCTGCCGGTCCGTTTCCGGCACTCGGTGCAGTGGCAGAGATAGGAGACGAACGGCTCCTCCACGCTGGTATAGCGGATCGCGCCACAGGCGCAGCCGCCCGACATGATATGCGACATGCGGACTCCTCCTCGATGACGGCCGCCGGCGCTTGCGGCGCGGCCCCGAGCCATACGCCATCCCAAGCGCCGCCCTCTCACCTTCTCCCGCAGAGTGCCATCGAAACCGCCCGATGGAAACCGTCCGCTTCGAGCGGGTATCGATGACGGGCGATCTGTCGGACGCCGGGAAGGGGTAATCCGGGCGCCCTTATCCGACATCGGGGGGAGGGCGGCGCCGCGCCCGATATGGTAACAGGGGCGCGGTCGTCCAACGGAGAGGCTGCGCGATGCGTCTTGCGGTGCCGGATCTGGTCTCCAACTCCTATTTCCCGGCGATCTCCGCCGTCGAGCTCGGCGACTTCGCCGACCAGGGGCTGGAGATGAGCCACGCGCTGATCTTCCCGGTCGACCGCTGCTATGCGGCGCTGCGCGACGGGGATGTCGATTTCGTCGGCGGCTCGGCGCATGCGGTGCTCTCCGCCTTTCCGGACTGGCAGGGCGCCAAGCTGCTCTGCGCGCTCTCGCAGGGCATGTACTGGTTCCTGGTGATGCGCGCCGATCTCGGCGCCGCGCGCGGCGACCTGTCGGCGGTCAAGGGCCGCCATCTCGGCGCCGCACCCTGGGTCGAATACGGGTTGCGGCGCCTGCTCGCCGAGGCGGGGATCGATGTCGCCGCCGACCGCGTCGACATCCGCCCGATCCCCGGCGCCGCCGGGCCCGGAGTCAGCTTCGGGGTCACCGCCGCCAAGGCGCTCGAAGAAGGCAGAATCGACGGGTTCTGGGCCAACGGGATGGGGGCCGAGCTCGCGGTCGCCCGCGGTGCCGGCGCCGTGCTGCTCGATGTCCGGCGCGGCGACGGACCGCCGGCCGCCTTCAACTACACCCAGCCGGTGCTGGTCGCCACCGACCGGCTGATCGCCGAGCGGCCCGAGACTGCCGCCGCCGCGGTGCGGGCGATCGTCGCGACCCAGAAGCGTCTCAAGGCCGATGTCGGCCTCGCCGCCGGGATCGGCGCCAAGCTGTTCTCGCCCGAGGAGGCCGCGCTGATCGCCGGCGTCGTCGCGCGCGACCTTCCCTATTACGGCCCGGAGATCGGCGAGACCTTCGTCCGCGGCATGAACGATTTCGCCCGGGCGATGGGTCTGGTCGATCGCACCCTCGGCTACGACGAGGTCGTCGCCACCGCGTTCAGCCCGCTCTGGGAGGGCTGAACGCCGCGGCCGGGACTCGCGGGAGGCGGCGGGCCAGCCGACCCCGCTACCGCATCGGCGAATAGGACGCCGGCAGCATGATCTTGTTGGCCTGGGTCAGCACCGGGTCGGGTCCCTCGCCCTTGGGCGGCCAGATGCCCTTGGCGACGGCCTCCCTGCGGATCTCGGCGCGGTGTTCGAGGCTCTCGAACGGCCAGATATGGACGAACTTGTTGAGCTGCCCGCACTCGGTGACCATGGCGATGGCGAGCGGCGAGAGCTTCTCGCGCGCTTCGATCGCCGCCTCCCAGCGCCTGGTCAGCTCGACCGCTCCGCCGGCCGCGAGCATGTATTCGCGCCATTCGTAGATCGGGCCGAGCGCGCCCGTCTTCATCTCGGGCGAGAAGGGCAGCGGGGTGAATATCTCCGACTGCATGGTCTCCTGGAGATACGCGACCTTGGGCGGCCAGTTGGGGTCCTTGTTGGCCTCCGTACGGACGCGCTCGCGCTCGGCGAGGCTGGCATAGGGCCAGATATGGCAGACCTGGTTGAGCTCGCCGATCTCGGTGTAGAGCATGCCGACGATCTCGGAATGGGCGCGGCGGGTCTTGTAGCCATCTTCGAAGGCGTCGAGAAATTCCGGCACCCGGCCGCGTGCGATCCGGTAGGTCCGCGCTTCATAGATCATCGTCGTTTCCTTTCGAAGGGGGTTGAAGAAGGTCCTGGCCGCCGAACCTGTCGCGCCAGAGCGGCAGCGCATCGGGGTTGACGACATGGCGGGGGGCCTCGCCGCGCAACGCCGCGAAGACCGCCCGCTCCACCCAGGGGACGGCCATGCGGAGCCCGGTCCCGTGATTGTTGGAGACCATGTGTGGCGACAGGATCACCTTGTCGCCGAGCCCGAGCAGCGGGCTCTGCGGATCCGGCGGTTCCTCGGGAAGCACGTCGAGCGCGGCGCCGGCGAGTCCGCCCCGATCCAACGCGTCGAACAGCGCGTCCGCGTCGACGATTCCGCCGCGCGCGGTGTTGATGAGGACCGCGCCCGGCTTCATTCGCGCCAGCGCGGCCGCATCGATCAGCCCGGCGGTCTCGGGGGTCAGGTTGCAATGGATGCTCACCGCGTCGGCCTCGGCGAGCAGCGTCTCCAGATCGACACTGCGCGCGCCGTGATGAACGAAGCGCGCCTCGTCGACATGTGGGTCGCAGGCGATCAGCCGCACCCGCCAGGGCGCCAGCAGATCGGCCAGCCGAGCACCGATGCGGCCGAGCCCGACGATCCCGACGCAGATTCCCTCATATCCGTCGATCATCCGTGCGCCGAGATAGGTGCCCCGCAGCGACGGGGCGCGCCAGCCGCCTTCCTTGACCCGGCGGTCGCGCTCGCGAACCTTTTTGAGCAGCGCCAGAAGGAAGGCCATCGCGCCTTCCGCCACCCCGCCCCAATTGCTCTCGGTGGGGCTGTGCACCACCGCGACGCCGAGCTCGGTCGCCGCCTCGATGTCCACATTGTCGTATCCGACCGTGTATTTGGCGATCAGCCGCAACCCCGGCGCGCTCGCGAGCGACCGCCTGGTGATCCGCTTCAGCCGGTTGGCGACGCCGACGCCGGCCACCGTCGCCGGATCGAAGATCAGCTCCTCGGACGGGCCGCGCCGGTTCGCCGCCTCGGCCCAGCTCTCCTCGGGCAGCGTCACCACGATCCCCGCCGCACGCATTCGAGCATAGGACTCGCCCGTCTCGTCGACCGCCTGATAGACGCGGACCAGCGGCGGCGCCATCAGCCGTTCGCCGGCCGGTCGGAGACGTGGGCGGCGACGATCCGCCAGCCCTCCGCCATCCGCACCCAGGTCTGGCTCTGGCGGCCGACGGCGGTCGTGCCGGGGCGCGTCGATTCGGTGTTGGCGGTCGCCGCATCGCGGCCGAAGGTGGTGATCACCGTGTTGCGCAGCGTCCGCGCGACCCCGGGAATGCCGCGTGCGCGACGGAACCCGTCGATCGCCGCATGGCCGAGCAACGTGCCGTCGGGGCCGTAGCGAAGCGTCAGCGGGCTTTCCCAGAACAGCTCGGCGAGCGTGTCGAGGTCGTTGGCCCCGAGCGCCCGTTCGTAGCGCTCGAAGGCCCGCGTCACCTCGGCGACGATCTCGGGGATGTCGATCTCGGGGCCGTTCATCGGGCCGCTCCGGTGACGATACGGGCCGCCGGCGATGCTGCGCCGGCGCGCCGCAGGATGGCGCGGCGTTCCGCGCGGTTCAAGCCACCGCCTGCGTCCGAGCCATATGAGTGAGCAAGGCGGGGTCCGGCCGGCCGCCTCGCTTGCCAGGGCGCGGGCGCAGCGCCATTGTCGGCGCGGCAGCGCGGAGGGGCAGAGTGGAAGCGCAGTCGCTCAGGGGATTCCTCGATGCGGTCGGGCGCCGCCGTCCCGACGAGCTGGTGCGGATCGCCGAGACCGTCAGCCGCGACCTCGACATCACCTCGGCGGTGTTCGAGATGGCGCGGGCGGGGCGCGCTCCGGTGATGGTCTTCGAGGCGGTCGACGGCTTCGACATGCCGGTCGTGACCAATGTCGCCGCCAACCGCGAATTGCTGGCGCTCGCCCTCGACACTTCCTCCCAGGCGCTGCCCGAGACCTTCCGCAGCCGCTGTCAGAACTACGTCCCGGTCGAACTCGCCGGCGACGCGCCCTGGCAGGAGACGGTGGTCGAGGGCGACGACGTCGATCTCACGCGGCTCCCGATCCCGTTTCATTTCGCGGTCGACGCCGCTCCCTACATCACCGCCGGCCAGATCGCCGCCCGCGACCCGGAAACCGGGGTCGACACCACCGGGTTCCACCGGCTGATGCTGCGCGGGCGCGACCGGCTCGGTCTCTCGCTCCATTCCCGGCGGCGCATGTACGAGTTCCACCGCCGCGCCGAGGAGCGCGGCCGGGGGCTGCCGGCGGCGATCACACTCGGCATCCACCCGATCCACTATATGGGCTCGATGGCCTATCACTACCCGCCCGGCGTCCGCAAAGTCGAGATCATCGGCGGCCTGTTCGGCGCTCCCTACCGGGTGGCGCGCTGCCGGACCGACGACCTCGAGATCCCCTGGGGCGCGGAGATCGTCATCGAAGGCGAGATCCTCGCCGGGGTGCGCGAGCCCGAGGGGCCGTTCGGCGAGTTCACCGGCTACGCCTCCTACCGGTCGACCGAGAACGTCTTCGTCGCCAGACGAATCCAGCGGCGCGCCAGGCCGTTGTTCCACAGTGTCGCCTCGGGCACCGCCGCCGACCATATCCTGGTCTCGAGCATCAGCCGAGAGGCGGAGATCCTGAACGCGCTCCGGCGCAACCTGCCCAACGTCCGGGCGGTCCACGTGCCGACGGTCGCCGTCGGGGCGCTGATGGCGGTGGTCTCGATGCGCAAGACTGCCGAGGGCCAGCCGCGCCAGGCGATCATGACCGCGCTCGGGACCGAATTCTACGTCAAGACCGTCGTGGTGGTCGACGACGACGTGGATGTCTTCGACCTCTCCGACGTGATGTGGGCGGTGATCACCCGCACCCGCGCCGAACACGACGTGGTCTACATCCCGGGCGCGATGGGGGCGATCCTCGACCCGAGCTCGGACCCGGACGACCACACCGTGACCAAGGTCGGGATCGACGCGACGAGGCCCGCCGGACGCGACTTCGCCGAGCGGCTGAACATCGCCGACGAACAGCGTGCCCGCGTGCGCGGCATCCTCGCGCGGGCGGGGCTGCTGCCCGGCGACGAGGCCGGGGCCGGCAGCCGCCCGGCGCGGTGACGGGGGTACGGGCGTCGGCGGGGTCGGGATCGATCTCCCGGCGCAAGCTGCGGACATGCGCCGTCGCCGAAGCGGTAGATGGACGGGACCGCCTCCGCCGCTATGCCGCCGCGGCGGCCCTCGGTCACCGCGCAGGGCGGTCATGGAGATGATCGTGACCCCGCCGGGGTACGCCCGCTGGGGAGCCCGCGAGATGCCGTGCGCCGTCGGCGCCGGCGGCATCGGGCGCGGCAAGCGCGAAGGCGATCTCAGGACGCCGGCCGGCCGCTATCCGCTGCAATGCGTCCTCTACCGCGCCGATCGGCTGGCGGCGCCGGCCTGCCGGCTCCCCACCGCGGCGATCGCCCGCGACGACGGCTGGTGCTGCGCGCCGGCCGATCCGCGTTACAACCGGCCGGTGCGGCTCCCCTGCACGGCCGAGGCCGAGGCGCTGTGGCGCGACGACGGATGCTACGATCTGCTGGCGGTGATCGGCTACAACGATGCACCGGTGCGCGCGGGTTTCGGCAGCGCGATATTCCTGCACGCGGCGTCCTCCGGCTGGGCGCCGACCGAGGGCTGCGTCGCCCTCGCCCTCGCCGACCTGCAGGCGGTGCTCGCGGCCTGGCGCCCCGAGGACGCGATCGTCATCCGGCCGCCGGAGGCCGTGGGCCGAACACCGCCGTCCCTAGCCTGACATGGGTGGCGCCGAAGCGGATCGCGGTCGCGTAGTCCGCCGTCATGCCCATGCTGAGCCGCACGAGGCCGCGGCGCCTGGCGATCTCGGCGAGCAGCGCAAAGTGGAGCGCCGGCTCTTCGTCGACCGGCGGCACGCACATCAGCCCGACGATCGGAAGACCATGGGTCCGGCGGCATTCCTCGACGAAGGCGTCGGCCGCCTCGGGTGCGACCCCGGATTTCTGCGATTCGGCGCCGGTATTGACCTGGACCAGACAGTCGGGCCGGCGGCCGCGGCGCGCCATCTCGCGGGCGAGCGCGGCGGCGAGCCGCGGGCGGTCGACGGTCTCGATGACGTCGAACAGCGCCACCGCGTCGCGCACCTTGTTGGTCTGGAGACCGCCGATCAGATGCAGTCGGACCGCCGGATGGGCGGCGCGGAGCGCCGGCCACTTGGCCCCGGCCTCCTGGACCCGGTTCTCGCCGAACAGACGCTGGCCGGCCGCGATCGCCGCCTCCGCGGCCGCCGCCGGGTGCGACTTGGCGACCGCGACCAGCTCGACCGCGGCGCCCGGCCTGCCCGCCGCGCCGGCGAGGTCCGCGATCTCTGCGCGCAACCGCGCGAGCCGCTCCGCGATCCCGGTCTCCGCGCTGGCTGCGATCCGGTCCGACACGCCGCTCCGGCCTCCTTGCGATCACCGTGATATAGCGCGTTCGCCGGAGCCAGGAAACGCCGCCGACCCGGCGGGCGCGGCGGAACGACGCTCCGTGGTTCCCCGACGGGCTCCGCCATGCGCGCTTCACCGCCGGTTCCGCCGGCCGCCGAACTCGGCTAGCATCCGCCGAGCGGCGGTTCCCGTTAGGGAAGCAAGAGGGAACGGGGAGCGGCGGCGCGCGCTGCCGAAGCCCCGGCTGCCCCCGCAACTGTGAGCGGCGAGCGCGCGCTCGACACTGCCACTGGGAGACTGGGAAGGCAGGGCGCGTGCGATGACCGGCGAGCCAGGAGACCTGCCGCCGCGAGCGTCACCGATCCGTCTTCCGGGGTGCGAAGGCGGTGGCGGGGCCCGTTCCGTCGGCGGTGGCGTGCGCGTCCGCGTCACCGTAACCGATCGGAAGGGTTCCGATGACTTTGCCACGTTCCCTGCTACCTTTCCTACCCGCCGCCCTTGCGGCGAGCCCCGCCGTCGTCTACGCCCAAGCGGCCGGGGACGGCGCCGAGTCCGTCCGGACGCTGCCCGAGCTGGTGGTCACGGCGAGCCGGGTCCCGCTGCCGGCCGAGGAGATCGGCAGCGCCGCCACGGTGATTTCCCGCCGCGAGATCGAGGACAGCCGGGTCCGGATCGCCTCGGACATCCTGCGCCGGGCGCCCGGAGTCGCGGTCAGCCGATCCGGCGGCCCCGGCGCGCAGACATATGTCCGCATTCGCGGCGCCGAAGCGAATCACGTCCAGGTACGGATCGACGGTATCGAGGTCGGCGATCCGATGGACGGCAACGCGTTCAACTTCGCCCATCTCCCCGCCGCCGGCATCGACCGGGTAACCGTGCTGCGCGGACCGCAGAGCGCGCTTTACGGCAGCGACGCGCTGGCAGGCACCATCGACGTGCGTAGCAGGCGGGGCGCGGGGCCGTTGGCAATAGACGGGTTCGCGGAGGGCGGGTCGTTCGGGACCGCCACCGCCGGCGCCTGGCTGGGCGCGGGCGGCGAACGGGGCGATTACGCACTGGCGGCGACCAGCTACCGGACCGACGGCTTCGATGTCTCCGGGGCGGGCGGGGACGCCGACGGCTACCGCAACATCTCGGCGTCCTTCGTCGGCGCCCTGCGCCCCGACGAGGCAATCGAGATCGAGACGGTGCTGCGCCATATCCGCGCCGACGTTTCCTTCGATCCCGGCGATAACGAAAGCGACGAGCGCTTCCTCTACGGTCGGCTCGGGGCGACGCTCCGTCTGCTCGACGGGATGTTCGAACAGAGAGTCGAGGCAGGGCTTGCCGATGCCGCACGAACCTATTACGGCGCGGGGCGGCGGACGGGACGCTATGACGGGAAGCGGGTAACGCTCGGCGCGCAGTCGCACGTCTTCTTAGAGACCCGCGCGCCCGTCCCGGCCGAACACCGACTCATCGCTGCCTATGAGCGCGAGAGGGCGGATTTCGATTGGGATTCCTCGTCGGTTCCGGTGCGGAGATCCGCCGCGGAAGACAGCGTCATCGGCGAGTATCGGCTGGGGCTCGACGACCGCCTGTTCCTGGCGGGCGCCGTTCGCCGCGACGACGACGACGATTTCGCCGATACCACGACCTGGCGGGCGACGGCGGCCCTGCTCGTTCCGGACCTCGCGGCCCGGTTCCATGCGAGCTACGGCACCGGGATCACGAATCCGACCGTCTTCGAGCGGTTCGGCTTCATTCCGGACAGCTTTGCCGGCAATCCGAACCTCCGCCCGGAAACGTCGAGAGGGTACGATTTCGGGGTCGAGGCGGAGCTTGTCCGGGATCGGCTGACGGTCGATCTCACCTGGTTCGCGGCGACGTTGAAGGACGAGATCGCGATGACGTTCGCCGACGGCAAATCCTCGGTCGAGAACGACGACGGCGAAAGCAAACGCAGCGGGTTCGAGTTGAGCATCACCGGGCGGCCGTCCGAGACGCTGTCGGTCGCAGGAAGCTACACCTATACGCGATCGCGGAACGCGGACGGCTCTCGGGAGGTCCGGCGGCCCCGTCATAGTGCCAGCCTCAACGCGACCCGCAGCCTGCTCGGCGGCCGCGCGAAGCTCGATCTCGGCGTCATCTACAGCGGCGGTCGACAGGACGAGCATTTCCCCCCGCCGACCTACGGACCGATACGGGTGCGCCTGAAGCCCTATATCCTTCTCGGCATCGTCGGCTCCTACCGAATCGACGATCGCGTGGAACTCTTCGGCCGCGTCGAGAATGCGCT
Source organism: Alphaproteobacteria bacterium (assembly GCA_963422565.1). Lineage (GTDB taxonomy): Bacteria > Pseudomonadota > Alphaproteobacteria > MPNO01 > MPNO01. The sequence goes on from OY730228.1 coordinate 1,424,601, forward strand.
CGACCGGGACTATGAGGACGTATTCTCCTACGCCACCCCCGGCATCGCGGGCTATCTCGGTCTGCGGGTGCGGAGCGGGCCGAGCTGAGCCGTGAAGATGCTCCGGCCGTTGGCGGCGGCGGCGCTGTTCGCCGCCGCTCCGGTCGGGGCCGGGGCGCCCGAGCGCATCGTCTCGATCAACGTCTGCGCCGACCAGCTCGTCCTGATGCTGGCCGACCGGGCGCGGATTGCCTCGCTCAGCCATCTCGCGGCCGACCCGCGGGTCTCGGCGATGGCCGACGCCGCGCGAGGACTCCCGCGCAACCACGGCCAGGCCGAAGAGATCGTCCTGCTCAAACCCGATCTCGTGCTGGCGAGCGCCTTCGCCGCCGGGCCGACCAACGCGCTGCTCCGCCGCCTCGGCTACCGGGTGGTCGAGGTTCCGGTGGCCGGCTCGCTCGACGACATAGAAGAAAATATCGCGCTGGTGGCCGGCGCGGTGGGCGCGCCCGGGCGGGGGCGGACGCTCGCCGCCACCTTCGCGGCCGAGACCGCCGGCCCGGCGCGGCGACCCGAGACCGCGCCCATGGCCGCGCTCTACTGGGCGAACGGCTACAGCTCGGGGCCGGGGACGCTCGCCAACGCGGTCGTCGAGGCCGCCGGGTTCCGCAGCCTCGGCCGCGCCCTCGGCATCCGAGGCGCCGGCGTGCTGCCGCTGGAAACGATGCTGGCGGCGGCGCCCGATTTTCTGGTCCTGGGCGAAGGCTGGGGCGGGGCGGCGCTCGCCGGCGCGGCACGCGACCACCCGGCGCTGCGGCGCCGCTTCCCCGACCGGCGCAGGATCGCGCTGCCGCAGCGTTTCTGGCTCTGCGGCACGCCCATGGTCGCCCATGCGATCCGGCGCCTCGCCGGGCGGCGGGCGTCTCTCGCCGGCGAGGGAATGCGGTGACCGCGCGCCGCTGGCCGCTCCCGGTGCTCGCGCTCGCGGCCGCGGCCGCCTTCGCCGCCTCGCTTCTGGTGGGTCCTGCCGCGGTCGACCCGGGCGCGCTGCTCGCGGCGCTGTTCGGCGGCGGGGCCGATGCGGCGGTGCTCATCGTCCGGGAGATCCGCCTTCCCCGCGCCGTGCTCGGGCTCTGCATCGGCGCTTCGCTCGGTCTGGCCGGCGCCGCGCTTCAGGGCTATCTGCGCAATCCGCTGGCCGAGCCGGGGCTGATCGGGGTGTCCTCATCGGCGGCGCTCGGCGCCGTGCTGGCGTTCTATTTCGGGCTCGCCTCCCTGTTCGCGTTGGCCCTGCCGGCGGGCGGGATGGCCGGGGCGCTGCTCGCGGCGCTTCTCGTCCAGGCCCTGGCCGGACGCGGGGCCGGCGCGCTGACGACGATCCTCGCCGGCGTCGCTGTCACCAGCCTCGCCTCGGCGCTCACCGCGCTCGCCCTCAATTTCGCGCCCAACCCGTTCGCGGCGTTGGAGATGCTGTTCTGGTTGCTCGGATCCCTCGCCGACCGCAGCATGAGCCATGTCTATCTCGCGGTCCCCTTCATGGCCGCCGGTTGGCTGCTGCTCGCCGGGCTGGGCCGGCCGCTCGATGCGCTGACGCTCGGCGAGGACAGCGCCGCCACCCTCGGCGTCGATCTGCGACGGCTGCGCCGCCGGTTGATCGCGGGCATCGCCCTCTCGATCGGGGCGGCGACCGCGGTCGCCGGCGCCATCGGATTCGTCGGGCTGGTGGTGCCGCATCTGGTGCGCCCGCTGGTCGGGCAGCGCCCCGGGGCGACGCTGGCGGCGAGCGCGCTCGCCGGAGGGGCGCTGACCCTCGCCGCCGACATCGCCGTCCGCCTTGTCTCGCCGGGCCGCGAGATCAAGCTCGGCGTGCTGACCGCGCTGGTCGGCGCGCCGTTCTTTCTCTATCTGGTTCTGCGGATGAGACGGTATCTGCCGTGACGCTGATCGCGGCATGCGGCCTCTCGGTGACGCTCGGCGGCAAGCGGGTGCTGGAAGGGATCGAATTCGCGGCCGGCGGGGGCGAACTGGTCGGGCTGATCGGGGTCAACGGCGCCGGCAAGACCACGCTGCTGCGGACGCTCGCCGGGCTCTGCGCCCCCGAACGCGGTGCGGTGCTGCTGCGCGGCGCCCCGCTCGCCGGCGCCGCACCGGCCCACCGCGCCCGGACGCTCTCCTATCTCGCGCAGGATGCGGCGCCCGGCTGGCCGGTGGATGTCCGCACCCTGGTAGGGCTCGGCCGGCTGCCCCATCTCGCGCCCTGGCGCGGGCCGCGCGCCGCGGACCGGCGGGCGGTGGCGCGCGCCATGGTCCAATGCCGCGTCGACGGGCTGGCCGACCGGCCCGCGACGACGCTCTCGGGCGGCGAGCGCGCCCGCGCCCTGCTCGCCCGGACGCTTGCCGGCGAGCCGGAGATCCTGCTCGCCGACGAGCCGACCGCCGGGCTCGATGCCGCCCACCAGCTCGACGTGATGGCGTTGCTCTCCGGTCTCGCCGAGGACGGGCGCGCGGTGATCGTCGTCCTCCACGACCTGACCCTGGCGGCGCGCTATTGCAGCCGGCTCGTACTGCTTCATGCCGGCAGGATCGTCGCCGAGGGCGGCGAGGCGGAGGTGTTGACCCCCGATATCCTTGCGCGCTGCTACGGCGTGACAGTCCACCGCGGCAGCGTCCACGGCAGGCGCTTCGTCGTCCCGATCGCCCGGTCGGGGACATCGGACGGGACCGGCGCATGTTGAGCTCGGCGACCCCCGCCGCCTGGCGGGCGGAGGCGGCGGCGCGCGACCCGGCGCCGGAGCGTCCGCCGCCGCCGCTCGGAGCGGCGGCGGCCTCGCTCGTCCTCCATGCGGCCGCGGCAGCGTCCGCGCTCGCCCTGGCGGGGGGCGGCCCGCCGGCGCCGACCGCCCGTTCGAACGTCGATCTGGTCGCGGTCGAGATCCTGGCGCAGACACCCGTCCGGCCTTCGCCGGCGGAGCCGATACCGCCGCCCGTGCCCGCGGAACTGCACCCCGCCCCCCCGCCGTCGGAGACCGCCGCCGCCCCGGCGCCCGCCCTGGCCCCCAGGCGACCCGCCCGCGGCGCGGTTGCGGCGCCCCCACCGCCGGCCGCCTCCGCCGAGGCGGGGCCGCATATCGGGCCGGTGGGCGAGACGGTGCCGCGCGAGGAGGCCCCGGCGAGAGCGACACCGGCGCCCGCGGCCCCGCGCACCCGCGCGCACTGGCGCGCCGCCGGGCTGCGAAACGCAAAGCCGCGCTACCCCTATCTCGCGCGCCGCCGCGGTCAGGAGGGGCGGGTTCTGCTCGAGGTTCGGGTGACGGCCGACGGCGGCGCGGCCTCGGTTCTCGTCCGCCGTTCGAGCGGCTACCGGCTGTTGGACGAGGCGGCGCGCGACGGGGTGCGCAGCTGGCGGTTCGTCCCCGCCCGCGCGGGCGGGGGCCCGGTCGCGGACGTAATCCTCATCCCGATCGCGTTCAGGCTGGACCGCTGAGAGCCCAACCTGAAATTCGCGCGCCGTCTCATACATCCGGTGAGCGCCAGCAGCCGGATGGCGGCGACGGTCTCGGGCCATTGCGTCTCGCGGGCGTCGAGCGCGCGGCCGAGCGGGGCCAGCTCGTCCGAGTCCAGGAACCGGGCGATGCGGTTTCTCGGGTTCTTCGCGATGCCGAGACAGGGGCTGCTGCCGCGCCCGCGCAAGCCCCATTCCCCGGCCCGGAACATCATGGAGCGCAGTATCTCGAAGGCGCGATTGGCCGCGCCGGGCTTGTCCTTGCTCGCCGCGTCGAACCACGCGGCCATGTCCTCGGGGCCGATGCGGTCGAGCGGCATCCTGCCGAAGGCGGGCAGGATGCGGGCCTTCAGATAGATGCGCACGGTCCTGCGCCCCGAGGGCTTCCAGTGCGGCTCGCAGCGGCGCAGGTACTCGTCCGCGAACTCCCGGAAGGCCGGGGTCTTCTTCTCGCGCTGGATGTCGTCTGCGGGGTTCTCGCCCGCGCGGATGCGCGCGAGCATGTCGCGGGCGCGGCGGCGGGCCTCCGCAAGCTCCATCTCGCCGTGCCGGGCTATACGCAAGCGCCGGCTCCGCCCCTCGATGTGCGCCTGCACGATCCAGACCTTCCGTCCCGAGGGGTGGATGCGCAGGCCGAAGCCGGGGAGCGCGTTGTCGAACAGGATAGTGTCCTTTTGCCGCCGGGCTTGCTCTCGCGTGCCAGGCGCGGGGTGAGGTCAACCCTGGGCATGGCTTGTCCCTCCTTCGTTCTCCGCGCCCATTCCGGCCAGGGCCGCATGGATGCGGTTCGATACCCGGTCGGCGGCGTCGGCAACGGACCGGTCGGACAGGTGGACATAGCGCTCCGTGGTCTCGACCAGGGCGTGACCGAGGAGCTTCGCGACGGTCACCATGTCCACATCGTTCATGGCCGCGACCGATGCCCAGTTGTGGCGAAGGTCATGAATCCACAACCTCGGCAGCCCTGCCTCGTTACGGATGCGGATCCATTGGTACTCGACGCTGCGCATTCACGATCTCCGCCACTCGCACGCGACATGCGGTCGCCCGATATAGGTCTCGGACCAGTGGGCCGGCGCCATCAGACCCGCCATCAGAACAGTCCCGGCGAGGTCCGGGGGTCGTGGCGCAGCGCGACCGCGGCGCGCTCCAGCAGGGGGTCGAAGCCGAGCCGGGCGGTCACCCGGCTCTGGTCGACCCGGACTTCGGCCACGTCGAGGGTCATCTCCCATTCGATGGCGCGGGTGGCGGCGAGCACCCGCATGATGCGGACCGTTGCGCCGGCGCCGCCGCCGGCGGCCTCGATCCACTGGACGAGGTCGCGCCCGACATTGTCGATGGCGAGCTCGGCGCGCGGCGCGCGGCCCTCCACGTCGTCGGCGAGACGGACGGCGAAGCGCAGCGCCGCGTAGCGGTAGGGGCCGATCGCCAGCCCCGCCGTGCCGTCGACCACCCGGACCGGGTCGGCGACGGCGGGGTGGCGGATCTCGAGCGCCGTCAGCACCGTGTCCGCCGGGCTCGCGGCGCGGAGCGCGCGGGCGTAGCGCGGCGACGGCATCAGACGAGACATCCCCCGGCGCGCCCTCGAGCTCGAGGGCGGCCTCCCAGGACCGGCGCCGGTCGGGGCCGATGCGGGCGGTGTAGGAGATGCCGCCGGCGCCGCCGTGCCGTTGCTTGCCCGCGACACCGCCCCGCCCCAGGACCTCGAGGCGCGCGCCCGACGCGACGAGATCGTCGCCCGCACCGCAGGGCTCCGCCCGAGCCTCGCCTATGTCGTCCAGACCTATGGCGGCGAGTGGGAGCCCGTCGCCGAACCCGCGCCCGCCCCGCCGCCGGGCGACGACCGCCGCCTCGCCAGCCCGACCGATCCGCCACGCCCGGACCCTCCGCCGCCGCCGGCGACAGCGCGTGACGCCGGCGGCACCCCCGCGCCGCGCGACCGTCTGTTCGCCGCCAACGGCGCCGACGACCCGATCCCCGACCTCGCCGCAAGGACGCGCGAGACCCTCGGCCCCCTCGTCGACCGATGGGCCGACCGCATCCGCGACGGGATCGCCAACGCCGACACGCTCGCAGCAGCCCGCGACCGCCTCGATGAGGCCCTCGCATGGACCGCTGACCCCAGGGCGCCCACCCCCGAGGTCGCCGACGCCGCCGGGGCGCTGGCCCCCGCACTCGCCGCCGCACAGCTCGCCGGGCGATACGATGTCGAGGGCGACCGAACCGGACCCGCCCTCGCATCGCCGACCGCGATAGCCCTCGCCAGCGCGGCGGCGCAACACACACAACGCCCCTTCGACGAACAGATCGCGTTCTTCCGCAGCAAGCTCGATCTGACCACCCGGACATGGACCGACATCTGGCAGGAACAGCACGACCGCGCCTTCGTCGTCGCCGGCGCCGCGCATGCCGACCTCCTGACCGACCTGCGGGCGGCCGTCGACAAGGCTATCGCCGACGGCGCCACCATCGACACCTTCCGCAAGGACTTCGACTCCCTCGTCGCCAGGCACGGGTGGAGCTACAACGGCGGCCGCGACTGGCGCACCCGCGTCATCTACGCGACCAATCTCCGCACCTCGTACGCCGCCGGGCGCTACCGGCAGATGAAGGACATCGCCGGGCGCCGCCCCTACTGGCGCTACCGGCACTCCGATGCCTCCGAGGAACCGCGCCACGCGCACCTCGCATGGGACGGCCTCGTGCTGCGCCACGACGCCCCGTGGTGGGCCACCCACTACCCGCCCAACGGATGGGGCTGCAAATGCTTCGTCGAGACCCTCGACGACGCCGGCCTCGAACGCCTCGGAAAGTCCGGCCCCGACCAGGCGCCGGAGATCCGCACCCGAACCGTCACCGTCGGCGTCAACGGACCCAGCCCCCGAACCGTCGCCGTCCCCCAAGGCATCGACCCGGGATGGGCATACGCGCCCGGAAGGACCACCATGCCCCCGACCCGCAACCGACCCGCCCCCGACTACAAGCCGCCCCTGTTCGCGCCGCGCCAACCGCTGCCAGACGACTTTCCCAAGGTCCCCGTCGTGACGACGATCGGGAACCTCAAGAAACAGCCCGGATACGAAGCCGCCAAACGAGGCGGCGATACCCGGGCCGCCATGGCGATCGCGCGGACCCTGCTCCGGGGCAAGCGCGACAGAATGCTGGCCCCGATGCGCGCGCGCATCGGCGAAGACGCCGGCGATGTCATCGTCATGCCCGTCGCGCTGCGCGAGGGGCTGAAGGACGGAGCCAACCGCCTGCCCCTCGCCCTCGCTTACGAAGTCGCCGACGGCCTCGGCGCGAAGACGCCGCGCGGAAAGATCGTCCAGGCAAACATCGCCAGCCATACCGGCGCGTCCCTCGCAGACAGGGCGCTCAACATCCCGGCCTTCGACGGACCGGTCGTCCCCGGACGGCGCTATGTCCTGGTCGACGACGTGGTGACCAGCGGCTCGACCCTGCTCGAACTCGCCGCCTACATCCACGCCCGCGGCGGCAAGGTCGTCGGCGCCGCGTCCTTTGCCGCCGGCGTCGACGGGACTATACTGAAGGCCACTGCCGAGGTGCGGCGGGCATTGAGGGCCAAACATGGCGAGATCGAAAACGACTTCCGCGCCGCGTTCGGATACGGCTTCGACGCCCTATCCCAGCGAGAGGCCCGAAACTTCGCGCGACAACCTGCCGCCCGACTACGTGGAATCGTTGCGGCGAGAAGTGGCCGAAGCGCACGACGAGATGATCCGGATACTGACTAGCGAGGGCCGCTCCGTCGCGGCTCTCGTCGACGACTGACCGCGCCGGCCATGCCCGGCGCCACCATCGAGGTCACGTTCGACGACGCCGAGGTCCGGCGCGCCCTGCGCCGCCTGATCGCCGCCGGCCGCGACATGACCCCGGCCATGCGCGAATCCCCTCCCCTCGAGGGAGGGGCGGGGGAAAGAGGCGCCTTCCCGGCCCGCACGGTCTCGCGCAACGAACGGCCGCACCCGACATGAAGCGGCAGCACCCGCTGCAGAGTCTCCACCGAAGCGCCGACGATCCCGACGGCGAGGCCGGAGCCGAACTCGATCGGGCCGATGTCGAGGCCGGCAATGCAGGCATCCATGCGGGTTTCGAGCGCGGCGAGAGTATCGACGGCAGCGGCCGTCATGGGCTTGCCCCGATCGCGTATCGACGATAGCGGACGGAGTCGGCGACTGCCGGTATCAGCTGGGGACAGAGAGCCGGGCGCGCACCCCGCCCAGCGGCGCGCTCTCGATCCTGATGTCGCCGCCGTGACCGCGCATGATATCGCGCGCGATCGTGAGGCCGAGACCGGTCCCGCCTCTCGCGGGGTCACTCCGGTCGCCGAGTTGGAAGAACGGTTTGAAGACGACCTCGCGGGCGTGGACGGGGATTCCCGGACCGTCGTCGTCGATCACGATCTCGATTCCGTCGGCGGTGCGGAAGGCCCGGACCGCGATATGTCGGGCATGCCGGGCCGCGTTGCCCATCACGTTGGCGAGGCAGCGCCGGAACGCGATCGGGCGCACCGCGGCGACGAGGTCGGGCCTCGCGACGACGGTCACCTCCGCGCCGGCGCGGCGCGCGCCTTGGGCCGCCTCGTCCAGAATGGGCAGCAGGTCCGCGTCGTCCGCCGTTTCGACGCCCTCCGCCGCGACGAAGGCGAGATATTCCTCGACCAGTTCTTCCATCTCCGCGATGTCCGATTCCAGCGCCGCGACCTCGCGCCCGCCGCCCATCATCGCGATCTGCAGCCTGATCCGCGTGAGCGGGGTCCGCAGATCGTGCGAAACGCCGGCGAGTATGTCGGTGCGTTGGACGATCATGCGTCGAATCCGCTCGCGCATGATCTCGAAGGCGGACGCCAGGGTGCGGATCTCCGAGGCGCCCGATGGCCTGATCTCGCCAACGTCGCGGCCCTTGCCGAAATCGTCGACCGCCGCGGCGAGATGCCGGATCGGGCGCACCTGGTTGCGCATGAAAAGGCCAGCGATGACGAGCATGACCAGCGACGTGCCGACCATCCAGCCGATGAACAGATAGTTGGTCGAGGTGAACAGACGGCCGGCGGGGACGTAGATGTCGAGCACGCCGTAATCGAGCTGGATCTTGATGCGGACCCATGTCCCGACGCCCGCGATCCGCATGTGGAACGGCCGGTCGACGCTGTTCCGAAGCGCATGGAACAGCCGGCGCTCGACCAGCCTGTCTCCGATCTCCGGTTCGGGTCCGGTCAGCCTGGCGCCCCGCTCGAAGGTCGCATGAAGCCGGGCCTCGCGGGCGGCGAGGAGGATCCGCCGCTCGTTCTCCATCCCGGGGAACAGTCTCATACCCTCGATCGTCATCGCCACCTCGCCGGCAACGGAGGTGACCAGCCGCTTGGTGATTATGTTCCAGTGGCGGTCGTAGAACGCCCAGGTCACGACGACCTGGACCACGATCAGCGGGGTGACGAGAATTATGACCGACCGGCCGATCAGCGTGCGCGGCAGGACGCGCCGCCGGGACCGGGGGCGCGTCATCAGTCGGGCTCCAGCACGTAGCCTTCGCCGCGGACGGTCTGGAGATATCTCGGGATCCTGGGGTCCGGCTCTATCTTGCGGCGCAGACGGGTGACCTGCACGTCGACCGTGCGGGCGCCGCCGGCGATGCGGCTCCGTTCGATCAGCTCCTCGCGGGACAGTGTAACGCCCGGCTGGCGGGCCAGCGTGCGCAGCAGGCGCTTCTCGACGGGGGTCAGCCGCACCGCCCGCCCGCCATGCGTCAGCGACCGCCGCTCGGTGTCGAAGACATGGGCGCCGAGCCTGACGGTCGTTTCGGGTCGGGCGTCCGGAACCCGGCGGAGCAGGTTGGAGATTCTGAGCACCAGCTCGCGCGGCGCGAAGGGCTTGGGGAGATAGTCGTCCGCGCCGTGTTCGAGGCCGGTGATCCGGTCCTTCGGCTCGCCGCGCGCCGTCAGCAGCAGGATCGGAACGCTGGACGTCTCTCGTAGCGCGGCGGTCAGCTGGAAGCCGTTCTCGCCCGGCATCACGACGTCGAGGACGATCAGATCGAAGGAAATCGCCGAAAGCTTGGCGCGGGCATCGTCGGCGTCGCGCGCGGTCGTCACCCGGAAGCCGTTCTCGATCAGATATTTCCGAAGGAGGCCCCGGAGACGGATGTCGTCGTCGACGACCAGGATATGGGATGCGAGATCGTTCATGGACGGCGCGCGCCCGGCGTTCCCGTCATGCCCCTGCCGGCCTCGGGCCGGGTTCAGCAGTCATGGGCCGGGACGTCCCGCACCGCTGCTTCGAGCCGATCGAACATGCGTCCGCGCCAGTCGAGGATCGGGTCCCCCGGCTCGAGAACGGGATAGGAGCTCACCATCCGCAGCCACTGGAGCGTCCCCAGGAGGATGTAGTCCGCATAGGCGGGCGCGGCGCCGGCGAAGAAGGGTCGGGTCTCCAACAGCGCGCGGGCCGGCTGGAATGCGGCCCGAACGGCCGGGAGTCGTTCGCCGCGCGCGGCGTGCAGCGCGGCCAGGCTGCGGCCGAACCGCTTTTCCCGGGTTTCGACGAAGTAGCGGCGGTCGGCGTCGTCGACATGGTCGTAGATATCCTTCGCGACCAGCGGAACGATCTTCAGATTGAGTTCCAGATCCACCCAGATGTTGAAGAAACGGGTCATGGCGCAGCCCGCCTCGCCGCCGAAAAGCGACGGCCCGTCGGAATAGGCATCCTCGAGATAGCAGGCGATGGTCCAGGAGTCGCTGACCACGGCGTCGCCGTCGCGGATTACCGGAACGCGCTCCTGATTGCTGAAGGCGAGCGTCTCCTTGTCGGTGAACCGGACCGGTACCGTCCGGTAGTCCAGCCCCTTATGGGCCAGCGCCAGTCGCGTGCGCCAGCAATAGGGGCTGAAGCGGCGGTCGTCCCGACCGCAGAGTTCGTAGAGCGTGATCGTCATGTCCCCCTCCGAAAGCGGTCCCGAAACGTGCGACAGCCAGATAGCACAGCGCGCCGCCCGGCGGAAATATCCGGCGCAGCGGCCCGCGGCCCCGGATGTCCCGAGCCGGGCTCCGCTTCAATTTCGGGATGGACGCGGGCATGATCGGCGCGCTACGGTTGGCGCCGTTCCGCCGCTGCGAGGATGCGCGTCCCCATGCTCCGTCCGTTCATGTTCCGTCTGGCGGCGTTGCTGGCCGCCGCCCTCGGCGCGGCGGCCGCCCAGGCCCAGCCCACGGACGGCCGGGCCCCGGCCGCGATGCGCGCCGGGGATGCGGCCGATCCGGGTTGGATCTCCTTCGTATACGACCGCCGGAGCGGCCGCATCGGCGCCGGTCTCGCGCTTCGGGACGAAGACGGGTTCTGGCCGACCGCAGAGCATGACGGCGTCCGAGTCGACCTTCCGGGATCGCGGCTGGAGGCGGGAAAATATTTCGGGTTGAGAGGCGTGCTGTCCGGATCGGGGCTGGTCCTCTATCTGGGCGTGGCCCAGCACGACCCGGCCGCGCAGCTCGCCGGACCCGGCACCGAAGGCGCGGCGGTCGCGCTGGAGGGCGGGCTGCGCTACGATTTCGGTGCGATCGCGTTTGCGGCGCGGATCGACTCCGCGGCGTCCGAGTCCGGCGGCAGGATCGGGCACTACCGGACGCTGGCGGCGGAGCTCCCGCTCGGCTCCGGCTTCACCCTCTCGGCCGGCTTCTCCAAGCCGTGGAGCGGCCTGATCGACGGGTTCAGCGTTCCGGGCCATACCCGATGGAGCGTGTCCGGGGCAGTGGCCATCCTCGACTTCGACGTGATGCTGAGCTTCTCGGGGACCGATCCGTCCGACGGCCCCGAGCCGTCGATCACCGAGACCCTGCTCAAGGTCAGGCGCGCGTTCTGACGAGCCGGCCGATCAGGGCGCCGGTCGGAGACCGCGGCGCGGCACCCGACGGCGCAGCCGCGGGCGGGTAGGCGTGGCCGCGGCGCGGCGGGGCGGACAGCCCGACAGGCTCTTCCTGGCGATACTGGCGGCGCTCACCTTCATCGGGCCGCTCTCGCTGCACTTCTTCTTTCCGGCGCTGCCCACGATCAAGACCAGGTTCGGGGTCGACGCCGCGACCGCGCAGCTCACGGTCAGCCTGCCGATGCTCGCGATGGCGGCGATGACGCTTGCCTATGGCAGCCTCTCCGACCGCCTCGGTCGCCGGACCATGGTCCTGTCGGGAACTGCGCTGTTCGCGCTCGGCGGTGCCGGGGCCGCCCTCGCGAACTCTATCGAGACGCTGCTGCTGTGGCGTCTGCTGCAGTCCGCGGGCGGCGCCTGCGGGCTGGTTCTCGCCCGGACCATCGCCCGGGACGTCTACGGCACGGATCAGCTGGTCCGCGCGATAGCCTATCTGCAGGCGGCCTATGCGACGGCGCCGATGATCGCGCCCCCGCTGGGGGGCTTCCTGGTCGACGTCTCGGGCTGGCGCGCGGTGATGGCGGTCAGCGCGGCGGCGGGGGTCGCGATCCTGATCCTCTGCCATGCCACCCTCCACGAGACCCGCCCGCCGGAGAGCCGGGCCGCGGTCGGTCGGTCGGTGGTGGGTGACTATGCCGCCCTGTTCGGCAATCTCCGCTTCTCCGCCTTCGTGTTCCAGTCCTGTGGGATGTCGGGCGTGTTCTTCGCCATGGCGACGGGCGGCGCGTTCCTGATGCGCGAGCTGCTCGGCCGGTCGGCGGCCGAGTACGGCCTCTATTTCATGGCCTTTCCTGCCGGCTACATCCTCGGCAATCTGGTCTCCGGCCGGCTCGGCAACCGGGTGCGAGTCGAGGCGATGGTGCTCGCCGGCGGCGCGCTGGTCGCTGTGGCCGCGGCCGGTCAGGCGGGTCTGATCCTGGCGGGGGCGCTGACTCCGCTGGTCATCTTCCTCCCCGGCTTCGTTATCACCTTCGGTCAGGGTATCAGCCTGCCCAACGCGCAGACGGGGGCGCTCAGGGAGGCCGGCGCCCTCGCCGGGACCGGTGCCGGGATCGGGGTGTTCCTGCAGATGTGCGGGGCCAGCCTGTTCAGCCAGCTCTACGGCGAGCTCGCCGACGGCACTCCCATCCCGATGGTGATCGCCTCTTCGGCGGCGGCGGCTCTGTCCTTGGGGGCCGCCCTCCTGGTCTTCGTCCTGCGCCGGGCGCAGGACGACGGCAGCGCGGGAGGCGGGCCGGCCCGCGCGGTCAGCCGGCGCCCGTGAAGCCCATCGCCGCGTCGTAGGCGGTGCGCACCTCCTCGGGCTGGCCGGCCTGGAAGATGAAGCTGCGCAGCGCGCGGATGCGCGGATGCGTCGCGTCCTCGAGGTCCTCGCGGGCCGGTCCGTCGACCAGAAACTCGCGGCCGATGACGGGGAGGTCGATCCGGCGGTTGATGGCGGGGTCGCGGACGACCGCCTTGGGGTCTCCGCCGTCCGCGATCCGCGCGAGGTCGTCGAGGAAGCGCCGCCGCATCATGATGACGCCGCGATCGCTGCGCCCTAGATGCTCCCCGGAGCGGTCGGCGCGCCGGCCCTGGCCGACCCAGGCGACGAAGTCCTGGTTCATGACGTGGCTGGTGATCCACCGCCCGGTCGCTTCGTCGCGGACCGGGCCGTGCCAGCAGGGGATTTCCTCCTGGACATAGGGGCGGCGGTCGCGCGGCACCGGGTTGAAGAACCAGCCGACGCTGAGCGTCGCATCGTCGTCGATCGGCACCCGCCACTCGAAATGGTCGCCGGTGAACAGCGCGTTGGGCCACAGGCAGTTGCGCCCGATCGTCCACAGCGGGTGGTCCTCGTCGGTGTCTTCGCGAACCCGCTTGTAGGTGATGCCGTAGGGGAATTCCTCGAAGGCCACTTTGAGATGCGCCGGCGCCCGCCCGTCCGGGTCGCCGGCGCGGCGCAGCCGCCAGGTATCGTGCTGCCACTCGAAATGAATCGGGTCGATCGAATTCTCCTGGCACTGGAACCAGTTGCAGGGAATCTCGGCGAGCACGACCTGGCGGAAGCCGTTCTCCCAGGTGAACGGCTCCCAGGTCGGCACCAGCGGCGTCGGATCCGGGCCCAGATAGGCCCAGAGCAACCCCGCCTTGGCCTCGACCGGATAGGCCTTGATACGGACCTTATCCCTGAAGCGCGAGCCGGGGTCGACGCTGTCCTCGAAGGGCTGGGCGAGACAGCGCCCGTCGCGGTCGTACCGCCAGCCGTGATAGCTGCAGCGGAGGCCGCGCTCCTCGATGAAGCCGTAGAGCAGATCGGCGCGGCGGTGCGGGCAGTGGCGGTCGAGGAGGCCGTAGCCGCCCGACCGGTCGCGGTAGAGCACAAGGTCTTCGCCGAGCAGGCGAACCGGCTTGATCGGCCGGCGCGCCAACTCCGAAACCCCGCCGACGGGATGCCAGTAGCGCCGGAGCAGCCCGCCCATCGGCGTGCCGGGGCCGACCTCAGACAGCTTGCGGTTGGTCTCCGGATCGAGCATCGCGTCCGTACTCCCCGCCAAGGATCGCCGATGTTAGCATTATGGCGCCGACAGGCCAGAGGAGTTCCGAAGATGTCGACATTCGCGATCCGCTCGCACGGCCGCCTCCAGGAATGGATCGCCGAGGAGCACGGTTATTTCCGCGACGAGGGGCTCGACTACGAGTTCCAGGTGGGCAGGGCCGCCATCTGGTCATCCGGGACCGCCGGCGTGGCGGTGGCGCCGGCGGAGATCAGGCACGGCGCCTACGAGTCCTACGAAGCCGGGCGCGCCTGCAACGTATCGTCGGCCTGCCACTGGACGGTCAACATGGCCGCGTCGGCCGGGCACGGGAAGATGTGGGGCGACGCCTACTCGGTCACCCCGTCGGCGATCTTCGTGCCCCCCGATTCCGACATCGAACGGCCGGAGGACCTCGCCGGGGTGCCGATCGAGGTCGGCTATCATTCGGGCAGCCACTACTCGACGCTCCAGGCGCTGCTCCGCTTCCTCGACCCGGCGGCGGTCAATCTCCGCTTCGGCGGCATTCTGTGGGACCGGCTCGCTCTGCTGGTCGACGGCAAGGCGCGGGCCGGCAACGCGTTCGGTGCCCCGTACTACCTGCTCGAGCAGCTCGGTTTCCGCAAGGTCCTCGATACCACCTTCATGATCGGCGCGCTGGTGACCGGCGGCGCAGAGATATCGGACGTGGAGAAATATTACCGCGCGCTCCGACGGGCGCAGCGCGACCTCGACCTGGAGCCCGAACGCTACACCCGCTATTTCCTGCGCGAGCTTCCCGAACGCTATCACGCGCTGGTCGATGTCCGCCGGATGGGGCCGGGCGAGCGCATCGTCTTCGAGCCCTACACGCGCGAGATGTTCGAGCGCACTTATCGATGGATCGATGCGCTCGATCTGTTCCCGGCCGAACAGAAGGGTGCGCGCGGCTACCGCGACTCCGTCGTGGGGGAAAACGCGGCCGCCCGAGCGGGCGCTATTTCCAGCGGATGCGGCCCATCTCCGCCCCGAACGGGTTGATGATGCCCTTGTCGATCTCCAGATCCTTGTCGTGGACGAAGACCGACGGCAGGCTGGCGATCGGGATTATGTAGGCCTGCTCGTTGATTCGGTCGAAGATCTTGCGGTAGAGCGCCGCGCGCGCGGCGATGTCGAAGCCGGCGCCGGCGGTCTTCATCCAGCCCGGGATGTCCTTGTCGCCGTAATAGTTGCGCGCCTTGCTGCCGAAATAGAAGGTGACCAGGGCGTCGACATCCGGCACCCCGCCCGAACTGAACTGGTGGACCAGCGTCTGGATCTTGCCGCCGCGCTGGAGCTTGCGGTAGGCGCCGAAGGTGACACTCTTGATCGAGGCCTGGACGCCGGCCTTGCGCAGATAGCCGGCGATCGCCTCGGCGACCTTGCGCGACTCCGGCAGGGTGGTGATCTCGAGCCTGAGCCCGGTCTTGCCTGCCGCCGCCAGCATCGCCCTGGCCTTGGCCGGGTCGTAGGCGGGCGGGCGGACGTCGAAGGCACATCCGATCTGGAGCGGCTTGCAGATCGAATCCATCGCCTTCACCGCCTCGCCGCCGGCGAAGATGTTGCGGCGGATCGCGTCGCGGTCGACGGCGTGGATCAGCGCCCGGCGCACGTTGACGTCCTTGAGATCGTCTCTGCCGCTGCGCCCGAGCGCGTCGAAGGCGATATAGCGGAACAGGATACCGTTGCTCACCGTCATCGCGAGCCTCGGGTCCTGGGCGAGATTGTCCGCCTGGTCCTTGGGCGCGTTGTGGATCATGTCGAGCCCGCCGGTCAGGAGCTGGGCGACCTGGGTCTGGACGTCGGGGATCGGCAGCACATGGACGTTGCGGATGGCGCCCGCCGGCCTGGACGGGGCGCCATGGCGGTAGGCGTCGTTGCGCGCCATCCTGACCCCGTCGTTGGGATCGTAGGCGATCACCTTGTAGGGGCCGGTGCCGATCGGCTTCTTGCCGAAGGCGGCCTTGTTCTCGAGCGCGCCGTGCGCGTCGGACGGGAAGATCGGGATGCTGACCGCGAACCGCGCCATGGCGACCGCGCGCGGCCCCTTGGTGGTCACCCGCACGGTGAAGCGATCGACCTTCTCCGCCTTGGCGATCCACAGGAACCGCGTCTTGATGCGGAACTTGACCTTGGGATCGGCGAGGAAGTTGAGCGTGTAGACGACATCGTCGGCATCGAGGGCCGAACCGTCATGGAATTTCACGTCGCGGCGCAGCTTGAACTCGTAGGTCGTGGGATCGACCCGTCTCCAGGACTCGGCGAGCAGCGGCTCGAACTCCCTGGTCCGCTCGTTATAGGAGATCAGCGTGTCGAATACCGCTCTTGCCGTGAACGACGTCTCGCCCTTGGGGTCATAGACCAGGTCGACGCCCGGGATGGGATCGTAGAAGCCCACCCTGAGCGTGTCCTTCGCCTTCTGTGCGAAGGCGGGCGCCGCGGCTATCGCCGCCGCCGCAACCACGAGTACCGCCCTGCCCGTCATGCCTGCTTCCCTCCCCGTTCCGAGACCGCCGCCGCCGCGCCGGCCGACCCGCAGTATAGCAGCGGCGGCCGCCACGGTACCGTCCCGGTCCGGGAGCTGGTGATCGCCGGCGGGACCGGCGGGAGACGAGCTTGATGGCGGTCAAGGAGGGGATGGCCGAAATGCGGGGCGAGCTCGGGTTCGTGCGCGACCATATCCTGCGCCGCAACGCGCCCGTGCCGGAACCGCCGGCGGGATAGGCGGCCCGCCCTTCGGCACGGCGACCGATTCAGGGCAGGAAGTCGGCGAGATCCACCGACTCGAAATTCTTCGGGATCGCGCGCTCGAACCGCATCCGCGCCTCCGACTGGGTCGGGGCTGGCATGGTGGCATCGATCATCCATTTGGTGCCGATCCGGTGCAGGCTGTCCTGCCCCTCGACGATCGGCGAGACATTGTCGAGCGGGAACACCCGGGTGTTGGGGATCAGGGTCACGTCCTTCTCGGCATGCACCCGGGTGGTCATCGACCACATGATCTGGCGGAGGTCGGCGGCGTCGATGTCCTCGTCGACGGCGACGGCGATCTTCGGGTGGAGATAGGGGCCGGACAACGCCGCCATCAGCGCGGTCTTGGCCTGCCCCTCGACGCGCGGGCGGAGCTTGAGGACCAGCATCATCAGCCCGGCCGCGGTCACGCAGCGCACATCGCGGAGGTCGAGCCCGCCTTCGACGTTGCGGAGATGCTCGCGGGTCGCGATCTCGATCCCGAGCGCCGTCGTCTGCTGGGTGTCGGTCACCGGGAAGCCGCAATGGATGGCGTAGAAGACGGGGTCGCGCCGCCGGGTGATGGCCTTGACCATGAAGACTTCGGCATGCCCCTGCTGGGCATAGGTCCCCGGCACCTCGCCGAACGGGCCCTCGGGCTCGAGCCGGTTGGGCAGCACCTCGCCTTCGATCACCAGCTCAGCCTCCGCCGGCACCTCGACATCGATGGTCTCGCAGGCGACCATGCGGACCGCCTCGCCAAGTACTCCGCCCGCGAGGGCGAGCTCGTCCACGCCGAAGCGGGTGGTGTAGGCGGAGCCGAAGAAGATCGCCGGGTGGACGCCGAACACCATCGCTACCGGCATCGCCGTGCCGCGCGCGCAGCAGAGATCGTAGATGCGCCGCGCCTGTCGATGCAGCATCAGGAACCCGGTCCTGTCGCGGCCCATGATCTGCTGGCGGTGGATCGACATGTTGCGGATGCCGGTCTCGGGATCCTTGACGATCGCCATCCCCGAGGCGAGGAACCGGCCACCGTCCTTCTCGGAGGTGATCATCGCCGGGATATCGCCGAGATCAGCATCTGCACCGATCAGGATCTCTTCCTTCACGGGCGCCGTCGCGCGTGCGACATCCACGGTGTCGATCGGCCGGCGGAGACGGTCCGATACGGTCTCCAGCAACCGCTCCTCGTCGACGCCGAGGCCGATCGACCATTTCCTGCGGTCGGCGAGAATCTGGCTGCAGGCCTGCCAGCTCTCATGCCCCCGGATATTGGTGAACAGGCTGGACTTGCCGAGCGCGTTATAAGCCTTCCATTCCACCGCCGCCATGTTGACCAGCGGGTCCACCTCCTTGCTGAAACGGATCAACTCGCCCTGCTGCTCGAGGTTCTTAAGGAAAGTGCGCAAGGACTGATCCGGCATGTCGGGCCTCCGCGGACGAGGACGGCAGTGGCTTTGTAGTGAGCCCCTTCCGGACGCGCAACCGAGCGGAGGGCGGCGGCGAAGACTCGGCCCCCCGATCGACCGGGCGAAGACTGCCGTCCGGGCCGCGCGCCCGACCGTCGGCGGCCCGACCGCGGGGGTGGCCGAGGGAACCGGCGCCCGGCTCAGGGCGCCCCCGGCTCGAGCGCCGGCAGGGCGCGGTGACCGCCGAAGCGGTCGACGCCTTCGGCAGCGGAAAAAAATTTGTGCTTGCGCAGGCTGTCCAGATCGACGGCGGGTCCGCCGGTCACCGCCCCCCCGCAAATGGTCACCCTGTCCATGTAGCGGCGCTGCGGGTAGTAGTCGTGGACGGCGTAATGCTGGGTCGAACGATTGTCCCATATCGCCACGACATCGGGCGCCCAGCGGTGGCGATACTGGTATTCGGGGATCAGGGCCTGCTGGAACAGCGTGTCCAGCAGCGATCGGCTTTCGCGCTCGTCCATGCCTTTGACGGCGATGGTGAACTGCGGATTGACGAATAGAACCTTTCGCCCCGAGACCGGGTGGACCCGGACGACCGGGTGGACCCGCGGCGGGTAGAGCCGCTCGAAATGCTGCAGCCGCTTCCGATCTTCCTCGCCGTCGCCGAAGAGCGGCCGGAAGGGCTTGATGTCGTGGACGGCCTCGAGCCCGGAGACGAATTGCTGCATGCGATCGCTGAGCCCCTCGAAGGCCGCGGTCATGCTCGCGAACAGGGTGTCGCCGCCGATACGCGGCACCACCTTGGCGCACAGGATCGTCGCCATCGGCGGTTCGGCGCGGAAGGTCTCATCGGAATGCCATACATCGGTCCCGAAGGGCGCATGGTCCCCATCGTTGCGGAACCTGATCAACTCGGGCGTCGTGCCGTCGCTCGGCGCGAAGGGGTGGACGGAGAGCTCGCCGAACCGGCGGCCGAACCGCATGAGGTCTTCCGAGTCGATATGCTGATCACGGAACACGATCACCTCGTGCCGGACAAGGGCGTCCTCCACGGCGGCGAAGGCCGCATCCGACAGCGCCTGCCCGATATCCACCCCGCCGATCTCGGCGCCGAGCCAGGCGCCGATGCGGGTCGCCGTCACACCGTCCTGCTCGGCGACGACCGGAATGTTCGCACGGACATTCGGTTTCTCGATCATCGGTGCCTCCCGACGGCGAGCGTCTCGCGACCCCCGCTACACTCGGTCTGCGGCGGGTGGGTGTCAATCGGCGCGCCGAAGACACGCCGCGCATAGCCGGCGCGGTGCCAGGCCTCGTTTCCGTGGAGACACGTCACTGGCCTTTGAACCGGGCCTGGCGGCGCTCTTTGAACGCCGCCAGGCCCTCGGCCCGATCCTCCGACCAGGTCAGCAGATAGGCGAGATCCGCCTCCTGCAGGAAACCCTGCTGGAGGGTCATGTCGCGTCCGCGGTCGATCGCCTGCTTGGACATCATGACTGCGAGCGGCCCGGTCCGGGCCATCGCCTCGACGATCTCGCGCGCCTTGGCGAGCGCCTCCCCCTTGGCGACGGCGTGGTTGCAGATGCGCAGCGCCTGCGCCTCGGCAGCGCCGAGCCGGCGCGCAGTCCAGATCAGCTCCTTGGCGAGCTGGGGTCCGATCAGCCTGGGCAGGATCTGGGTACCGCCGGCCCCCGGGATCAGCCCATGGCGGCCCTCGGGCAGGCCGAACCGGGCGTCGGCTCCGGCGACGATGAGATCGCCGAGCATGGCGAGCTCGAACCCGCCGCCGAGGCAGTAACCCTCGACGGCCGAGACGACGGGCTTGGTGTAGGCCATCATGAACCGGTAAAGCTGCCGGTTCCTGCGCTGATTGTAGCGCGCCCGATAATTGTCGTAGCGGTCCTCGGGCAGATCGGTGAAGCCGCCGAGATCCGCTCCGGCGCAGAACGCGCGCGCGTCGCCTTGCAGGATCACCGCCAGCACATCGCGCTCGAGCTCGACCGCGTCCATCGCGTGCATGATGTCGTCGGCCATCTCCTCGTTGATCGTGTTCAGCCGGTCGGACCGGTTGAAGGTGATCTCGAGAGCGTTCCCGCGAATCTCCGCGAGGATCGTCTCGTACTCCATCTTGAGCGCCCCCGCCTCGGGACGACGGAACGATGTCAACTCCCTGGCCATGATGTTCCTTTCGTTCGGTCCGCGGATCGGGTCACGCGGCCGCCTCCTCGCCGCCCATCGCCGCGGCGGCAGCGCGGAGCTCGGCCGTTACCCCGACCCCGACCTCGGGCGCGAGCCGGGCCGGCGCGGCGAGCACCAGGATACGGTCGGCCATCTCGAGCGCGTCGTCGATGCGATGGGCGATCAGAACGTAGATATTGCCGTGGCGGCGAGGACGGTCGGCGCGGGCGGCGAAATCTCCATTTCTTGGCACGAAAACACGATCCGGAGGGTCTCTCCCGTCTCGCCCATGCGCCAGAAAACCCGTATGACCGGAAGCCGGGCTTGTTCAGACATTCCCAAGCGGCGGCGGCGCCCTATAGGCCGGCCTCCCTGGCGCGGAGCGCCTCGAGAACCTTGGGCGGCGACATCGGCTGCTCGCGGAGGCGGATCCCGACCGCGTCATGAATCGCGTTCGAGATCGCCGCCATCGGCGGGATGATCGGCACCTCGCCGATGCCGCGCACCCCGTAGGGATGGTTGGGATTGGGCACCTCGACGATCTCGGTATCGATGAAGGGCACGTCGGAAGCCACCGGCACCCGGTAGTCCAGGAAGCCCGGGTTCTGCAGCCTTCCGTCCTTATCGTAGATATATTCCTCATTGAGCGCCCAACCGATCCCCTGCACCGCGCCGCCCTGGAACTGGCCTTCGACATAGGCCGGATGGATCGCCTTGCCGGTGTCCTGGACGACGGTGTAGCGGATGACCTTGACCAGTCCGGTCCGCGTATCGACCTCGACATCGACGATATGGGTTCCGAAGCCGGGGCCGGCGCCCTGAGCGTTGATCTCGGCATGGCCGGCGATCGGCCCGCCGGTCTTGCCGGCGACGCGGGCGATGTCGCCGATCGACATCGGCTCGAACTCGCCGACATTGGAGCTCGCCGGGCGGGCATGGCCGCCCTCCCACAGGACGCCGTCCACCGGCACCTCCCAGATCCGCGCCGCGCGTTCCCTGAGTTTGTCGATCGCCTGTCTGGCGGCGATCACCGAAGCCATGCCCGAGGCGAAGGTGCCGCGGCTGCCCGCGGTCACGAAGTTGAAGCCGAGCGAAGAGGTGTCGCCGACCAAGACGCGGACCTTCTCCGCCGCGACGCCGAGCTCCTCGGCCACCATCATCGCCATGGCCGCCCGGCTGCCGCCGGCGACATCCACGGTGCCCATCATCAGCGTCGCCGTGCCGTCCTCGTTGACGTTGAGCGAGGCGGTGGTCTCGTTGCCGATATTGAACCAGAAGCCGGTGGCGATGCCGCGGCCCTGGTTGGGGCCGAGTGGCGCCTTCATATGGGGGTGGCTCCTAGCCTTTTCCAGCGTCGCCTCATAGCCGATCGGCCCCAGCACCGGGCCGTAATAGGTCTTGGTGCCTTCCTTGGCCGCGTTTCTCAGCCGGATCTCGATCGGGTCGATATCGAATTCGCGCGCCATCTCGTCGAGGATGCTCTCGACGCCGAACACCGCGATAGGCGCCCCCGGCGCGCGATAGGCGGCGACCTTGGGCCGGTTCACGGTCACGTCGTTGCCGACGACCTCGACATTGTCGATGTCGTAGCGGGTGAAGACGCACATCGAGGCCATCGGCACCGAGGAGCCGGCGAAGGCGCCGGCCTGGAAGTCGAGCTGCGCCTCGGCGGCGGTGATCCTGCCGTCCCGGGTGCAGCCGATCCGGATCCGGGTATGGGCGCCGGAGGTCGGGCCGGTGGCGCGGAACACATCCTCGCGGCTCATGACCATCTTGACCGGCCGGTTGGACTTCCGCGACAGCATGATCGCAAGCGGCTCCAGATAGACGTTGTTCTTGCCGCCGAATCCGCCGCCGAGCTCGGTCGGGGTGACCCGGATCTTGGAGATGTCCATCCGCAGCAGCTTCGCGCACTGGGCGCGGATGACGAAATGGCCCTGGGTGGCGGTCCACAGCTCGACCTGACCGTCCTCGGTATAGCTGGCGATCGAGGCCTGGGGCTCGATATAGCCCTGATGGACCGGCTTGGTGTCGAACTCGCGTTCGATGACCAGATCCGCCTGCGCGAAGCCCGCCGCGACATCGCCTTTGGCGAACCGGACGCGCTTGGCGACGTTCGACGGCGTCTCGGGCGGGGGCTCGACCCCGGCGGTGATCTGGTCCTCGTGGAGCAGCGGCGCGTCTTCCCGCATCGCCTCGACCACATCGATCACGTGCGGGAGCGGCGCGTACACGACCTCAATCAGTCGGACGGCCTTGCGCGCGACGGCGTCGCTGGTCGCCGCGACCGCGGCCACCGGGTGCCCGTCATAAAACACCTTCTCGCGCGCCATCATGTTGCGGGTCACGTCGCGGAAGTTCACGATCAACTCGCCGGCGGCGGCGTACTCGACCGGCATCTCGGGGAAATCGTCACGGGTGACCACGGCCTTCACCCCGGGCAGGGCCAGGGCCGCGGAGCAATCGATCGAGATCAGCCGGGCATGGGCGTGCGGGCTGCGCAGCACCCGCCCGTAGAGATGGCCGGGCAGGTTGATGTCGGCGCCGTAGCGGGCGCGCCCGGTTACCTTGTCGACGCCGTCGGGACGGATCGGCCGGGTGCCGACGACCTTGAGATCCCGGTCCTCGTATTTCAGCATCGTCGCCATGTCAGACTCCTCTCATCTCGGCGGCCGCGTCCCGAACCGCCTCCACGATCTTGTGGTAGCCGGTGCAACGGCAGAGATTGCCCGCGATCCAGTAGCGTATTTCGCTCTCGGTCGGATCGGGGTTGACCGCGAGCAGCGCGCGCGCGGCGATCAGCAGGCCGGGCGTGCAGATCCCGCATTGCAGCGCCGCGTGTTCGAGGAACTTGCGCTGGAGCGGGTGCAGGGTCTCGCCGTCCGCCATCCCCTCGATGGTGTCGACCGACTTGCCCCGGACCTCGACGCCGAGCATCAGACAGGAGCAGACCAGCCTGCCCTCCACCATCACCGAGCAGGCGCCGCAATCGCCGGTGCCGCAGCCTTCCTTGGTGCCGGTCATCGTGAGCTCGTCGCGCAGCACCGAAAGCAGCGTCTGATCGGTCTCGCAGAGGAAGTCGATTTCGTCGCCGTTGATTCTGGTCGTCACATGGTGTCGTGCCATCAGCCTCGCTCCGCCCGTTCCGCCGCGACCAGCGCCGCCCGCTCGGCGAGAACGCCGGCGACCTCGGTCCTGAACGCGATCGTGCCTCGCTTGTCGTCGATCGGCCGGCAGGCCGCCCGCGCCGCCGCCGACAGCCGCTCCAGCGCCGCCGCCTCCAGCCGGCTGCCGATCAGCGCCCGCGCCGCGTCCTCGACGACCAGCGCTCGCGCCGCCACCGCGCCCAGCGCCACCCGCGCGGCGGTGCAGACCCCCGACCCGTCCAGAGCGAGGCACACCCCCGCCCCGACTACCGCGATGTCCATCTCGGTCCGCGGCGTGAACCGCAGATAGCAGTCGCCGCTGCGCGGCGCGCGTTCGGGGAACAGGAAGGAGACGACGATCTCGCCCTCGGCGAGCGACGTCGCGCCCGGCCCGGTCGCGATCTCCTCGACCGGCGCCTCGCGGCGGCCGCCAGGCCCGGCGATACAGGCGACCGCCCCGGCGGCGATCAGCGCCGGCACGCTGTCGGCGGCCGGCGAGGCGTTGCACAGATTGCCGCCCACCGTCGCCCGGCCACGCACCTGGATCGAGCCGATCAGCCGGACCCCGTCGACCACCCCTGGCCAGGCGGCGTTGAAACCCGCATGTTCCATCACCTCCATGCCGGTGACCGCCGCACCCAGCCGATAATGCCCGCCCTCCTCGGCGAGGACGCGCATCTCGGCGATGTTCTTGATGTCGACCACGAGATCCGGCGCGACGATGTCGCCGCGCATCTGGATCAACAGGTCCGTGCCGCCGGCCAGCACCCGCGCCCCGCCGCCGGCCCCGGCCAGCAACGCGGTCGCGACCTCCAGCGTCTCCGGAGCCTCATATCGCATTTATCCTCGTACCTCCCGATCCACGCACGCCTGGGTGTATAGCACAATCGCCGCGCGCGCCGCCCATAGCCCGGTGCGGCCCGACCGCCGCTCGGGAAAGCGGCGGCGCTCGAAATAAATTTCTTATATCAGAATTAAGTTGTTGACATGGCTGCGACGCCGCCGCAGAGTCGCCTCACCGGGCAGCGGCCGCCCGGGAAGACGATAGCAGGGAGGGTGCGATGCAAGTTGATCCGCCTGGCAAGCTTCGCCGGCCCCGCACCGGTGCGGGGCCGGGGTCCGCCCGCGGGCTCGCCGCACGAGCCCGCGGGGCTTTGCGGGAGGCGCGGAACTCCCTCGGGGTGGTCGTTTCCGCCCATTTCGACGGCAAATCGGCCAGGAACTCGCCGACCGACCGGACGGTCTCGGTAGGTGTCCCGATATTCGGAATGTGGGCGCCGCGGGCGATCTTCGTCGAGAACGCCGTGTGAACCAGCTTGCCAGGACCCGTCGCCGTTGCGCGCGCCGCGTCCTGCCACCCGCCCTACAGAAACGGCGGTAGCGCATCCCGATCCTCGTCCTTCGCTTATGGAAAGACCCCCACCCCGACGCTCTTGCTCAAGGGGGAGGGAGAGGTGAGAGGGCGATGCGCGCCCCCCTTCCATCGAGGAGGGGCAGGGGGACCTTCCGGTCGTGGTTCCCGGAATGGGAATCGCCGCGCCGTTTACGACCCGGGGCGTCTCCGATACGGTCCGTGGCATGCGGAACCGATCGTCCGCGCCCCGGAGGTCGGGCCGAAACGGGGATATTCCATGCAGCTCTACGGCTATTTTCGGTCTTCGGCCGCCTACCGGGTGCGGATCGCGCTCAACCTCAAGGGTTTCGACTACGCTCGGCTTCCGGTCGACCTGCCGGGATCGGCGCATCGGCAGGACGACTATCTTGCGGTCAACCCGCAGGGTCTGGTCCCGGCCCTTCTGGACGGCGGACGGACGGTGATCCAGTCGCTGGCGGCGATCGAGTATCTTGAGGAGACCCGACCCGACCCGCCGCTGCTGCCGGCCGATCCCGGCGGCCGCGCCCGGGTGCGAGCGATGGCCCAGATCATCGCCTGCGACATCCACCCGCTCAACAACCTACGCGTCCTGAAATATCTGGAGAACCGGCTGGGCCACGACGAGACGGCCCGCAACGCCTGGTACCGCCACTGGATCGCCGAGGGTTTCGAGGCGCTGGAACGCATGCTGGCCGAGCGCGCAGCGCCGGGCCGCTTCTGCCATGGCGACGATCCGGGCATGGCCGATGTCTGCCTGGTGCCCCAGGTCTTCAACGCGCTGCGCTTCTCCTGCCCGACCGGCGCATACCCGGCGCTGATGGCCGTCTACGAGGCCTGCGAAGCGCTTCCAGCCTTCGCCGACGCCCACCCGTCGCGCCAGCCGGACGCACGCTGAGCCGTCAGGCGCCGGGAGGCGAACCGGGCGCGGAATCGGATGCCGATGCCCAAACGCCGAAAGTTCCGTGTCTATCTCGCCGGCCCGATCAGCGGATGCAACGATCTCCAGCGGCGGTACTGGCGCGACCGGGTCAAGGAGAAGTACCGGTCGCAATGCGACTTTATCGACCCCCTCGACAGATTGAAAGATACCGGCGCGCCCTCCTACGAGGTTATCGAGGCCGATCTACGGTCCATCGCCATGGCGGACGGGCTGCTCGTCAATATGTGGCGAGAGTCCATCGGGTCCGCCATCTGCGTCGTCCATGCGCACGCGGCGGGCCGGCCGGTGGTTGTCGCCGACCCCAACTTCCTTGGCAGCAGAATGCTAGACTTCTACGCCGACGCCGTCGAAGAGACGCCGCTCAAGGCCGCCAACATTCTGTTGAATCTGTTGCGCGCCGAGGCGGATTGGAGCGTGATGAAATTCGGCGGGCGGGAAGACGAGCCGTTCGAACGCCGCAAGCTGTCGATACGGCGCCCCGGCCCGAGAAGATCGGCGCCGAGCTCTCTTCCGCCAAGTCGCACGCCACGATCTGGGGCCATACGGTGACGCGGGTGGAGAACATTCCCTCGAAACCGGCACGAGCGGTGTTCGATCTCATCCTGCGCGTTCCCGGCATCACCAGAATCACGCTCGGCCCGTTCAGCCGCCGCGAAGCGAAACCCGCCTGCGGTGCCGTCGTTCGGAAATCCCTGGGAGGATCCCTTGCGCTATCGACGGCCAGCTGTTCGACCGCGGCGCCAGGGGAACGGTTCAGACATTCCAGGTCTAGGCGCAGTTCGACTCCGAGAAGGAAAAGATCCGGGCGGATGTCGCCGCGAGGCTGAAAGAAGCCCGTCTCTGGGCGGAATGACGGGACCGCTCCTCGCCCGCCCCTACCCCCCGCCCTTCCATGCGGCGAGCAGGTCGGCAGCGTCCATGACCAGCCCGGTATGGAGCGAGACGATCCTGAGGGCCGCCTCCTCCATCTCCGGGTCGGTGCCCCGCACGAGGTCGCGGAGCACGACCACCCGGTAATCCCGGTTGCTGGCGTCGAACGCGGCATTGAGCACGCAGCAATCGGTGAAGCCGCCGTTGAACGCGACCGTCCCGATCCGCATGTTGCGCAACAGGAAGTCGAGATCGGTCGGGTAGAAGACCGAGAGCCGCTTCTTCGACTCGACGATCTGGTCTTCGGGCGCGACTCGGGTGACGAACTCGGTCCAGCGCGAGCCCTCGATCGCATGGGCGTCGGCGTTGGGAATCTCGCCGACATGGAGCGGGAAGACCAGGCGCCAGGCCGACCGGCCGCCGCCGACATCGTCCACGCCCCCCTTGCGGAGCACGGTGCGGACATGGATCACCGGGACGCCGAGCGCCCGCGCGCTGTCATGAAACGCGTCGATCGGGGCTACGATGTCGCGCGCGCGGGGGGCGGGGCAGGGGCAGTTCGGATCGTCGGCAAGATGGCCCTGATGCATGTCGATCGAGATCACGGCCGTCCGCGTGCGATCGGCATAGGCCTCGAACCCGCCCGGCAGCATCCGCTTCTCGCCGTAGATATAGGCCCGCATGGTCCCTTCTCCTCCCGTAAGCGCCGACTTGTTCGGCGGGTCTGGATGACGTGTTCGGCGATCCGCGGAATGCGTCTTCGGGGAGGTTCGGGGAGATTCCCGGAGGTCCGGTTCCGGTCGTCGATCGTCCGGGCGACGGACGACAAGGCTCCTCGACCCCGAGACGCATACCACGAAGGCCTACCAGGTCTGTTGGCCCCCGTTGGGATGAACGATCTGGCCGTTGATGTAGGAAGCGCGCGGGCCGAGAAGGAAATCGGCGACCGCGGCGATTTCTTCCGCACGTCCCAGCCGCCCCATCGGCAGGCTCCGCGCGAGCGAAAGGCGGGCGTCGCGATACTCGGCATCAGTCCGCCCGGAGCGCAGCAGCGGCGTGTCGATCGGGCCCGGGCCGAGGGCGTTCACCCGAATTCCCAACCCGCCGAACTCGAGCGCCAGAGACTTGGTCATCGAATAGATCGCGGCCTTGGCCGCGCAATAGGCGGCGCCGTCGGGCACCGCCATTACCGCGAAATCCGAGGACATAGTGACGATCGCGCCCTTGCCACGCGGGACCATGCGCGCCAGGACGGCCTGGCAACAGAGAAAGGTCCCCTTGACGTGGACATCGATCATCCGGTCCCAGTCGTCCTCCGAATATCCGTCGACCGGACCTTTGATGAAGATGCCGGCGGCGAGAAGCGCGGCCTCGAGCGGCTCGTCCAGCCGATCGACGACCTCCATCATCGCATGGACGGAAGACCGGTCAGCGACATCGACGCGGGCGACGGCCGCCCGCCCGCCGCCGGCCTCGATCTCGGCGCGCAGCGAGGCAAGACCCGCCGCGTCCCGGTCGGCCGCGACGAGCGGCATACGCCGGGCCAGCCGCATAGCGGTCGCCCGGCCGATGCCGCTCGCGGCGCCGGCGATCAGAGCGCAGCCCATCAGATCATCGTCCCGCCGCCGTTCACGCGAATGTCCTGGCCGGTCACGAAGGAACTGTCGTCCTCGAGCAGGAAGAGGGCAGCCTCGGCCATGTCCTCCGCCCGGCCGATCCGGCCCATCGGAATGGCCGCCGCCATCGCATCCAGGTCGGCCTGCGTGCGGTGGCCGCGCGGCTGCGGCGTGTCGGTCACGCCGGGAGACACCGTGTTGACCCGAATATTGTCTTGGGCGGTCTCCAGCGCCAGAGCGCGGGCGAGTCCCAGGACTCCGCCCTTGGTGGCTGCGTAATGTGCGCCGCGGCGCGCGCCGGTCCGGGCGACACCGGAAGAGAACATCACGATCGCGCCCCTGCGCGCCGCCCGCATGGCCGGCAGCACGGTCTGACAGGCGAGCAATGTGCCCTTCAGATTGATGTCGAGATGCGCGTCCCAGCTCTTCTCGTCGAGATCGAGGAAGGGCGCCGGGCGATAGATCGCCGCGCAGGTCACGAGCCCGACGACCGCCGACGGAGCCTCGGCGACCGCGCGCACCATCGCCGCCCGGTCGCGCACATCGAGACGGTGGCGGGCGAGGCCGGGCGCCGCGCAGCCGTCGAGCCGGTCCGGCGCAATATCCCATGCCGAGACCGCATAGCCGGCGTCGAGCAGCCTCCGGGTCACGGCGTAGCCGATCCCGCTGCCCGCGCCGGTCACGACGATCGTGGCCCTGTTCTCCTCGTCCGTCATTGCCGTGATCGACCCTTCAGAAACCGGATATCTCATCTGAAAAGAAACGCCCCTGAGATTCCCAAAGAACAGATGTTTCCGACATCAGGATAACGTTCTCGTTCAACCGGTTCCAAGGCGGAATTTGAGTGGAGTTATCTGGCGGGCTTCAGCTTCTTCTTGGCCTCTATCGCACGCAGCGTTTCGATCAGCGGCAACGCTTCTGCAGCGTCGATCGCAACCAGGGGGAAAGCACCGAGTTTCTCGAGCCTGGCAGTCGTGCCTGTCAACTGGATTATCCGCGCGGTCATCTGTTCGCGATTCGACCGAACTTCCTTCGTAAGACCTTGGAGTTCTGTTTCGAGATTTGTCCGATGCGCTTCCAATCAATTTTCGAGGACGGCGACGATGTCATCGACCCGTGCGCCGACACCGTCTATCGACCTGCTCAACCAGCATGTCTGCAAGCCAACGACAGTCACGAAGACGCCTGCCGATCCGCCAATGACGGTCCAATCCCGCGCAGCCATGATCTGGTCCCGTTACTCGACTCCAGGACCCGCGCAGCGAGCACCGCCGCGTCCTGCCGCCCTTGCCATGAAGACGCGCGAGCTCAGCATATATGAGACCGGCCGCCGCTGCATATGTACATTCCATAGGCCTCGGGCCATAGGCCTCGGGCCATAGGCCTCCGGGAGAACGCGGGCGCCTTGTTCCGGAGCGGGTACGGGAGCGCGGGTCCAGGATGATCGATGCCACGCCGACGCTCCGCATATGCGCGCGGATCGGGCAGGCGGCCGAACGGCGGCAGGACGTGCGCCGGGTCCAGGAACGGCAGCTGCGCGATCTGATCGCGCGTGCCCGGAACACGGCGTTCGGAAGGATGCATGACTTCGGGCGCATCTCCGACGTGACCGGGTTCCAGCGCCGCGTGCCGCTTCGTACATATGACGATCACTGGAACGAGTTCTGGAAGGCCGCTTTCCCGCGTCTCGAAGACGTCACCTGGCCGGGCGTCGTCCCCTTCTTCGCAACCAGTTCCGGCACCTCGACGGGCCGGACGAAGTACATACCCTGCTCGCGCGAGATGGTGGGCGCCTTCCGCCGGGCGGGGCGGCGGCTGCTCGGCTATCACAGCCTCGCGCGCCCGGCGAGCCGGGTGCTCGGGGGACGGCTCTTCATGCTCGGCGGCAGCACCGATCTCGCGGAAAGGGCGCGCGGGGTCCACTCCGGCGATGTGTCCGGGATCATGGCGGCCCAGCTTCCGCGATGGCTCCGCCCGCGCGCGTTCCCGCCCGCCGATCTCGCCCTGATCCGCGACTGGGAAGACAAGATCGCCCGTATGGCGGCCGCCGCGCCGGGAACGGACATCCGCCTGATCGGCGGCACGCCGAGCTGGCTGCTCCTGTTCTTCGACGCGCTTGCCCGGCAGAGCGGCGGCCCGGTCGATCTGGCGCGCTGGTTCCCGCGTCTCGAGCTGCTCGTGCATGGCGGCGTCGACTTCGCGCCCTATCGCCGCCGTTTCGAGGCGCTGCTCGCCGGGACCCGAGCCGAACTCCGCGAGGTCTACCCGGCGAGCGAGGGCTTCATCGCCGTCGCCGACCGCGGGCCGGCCGACGGGATGCGGCTGCAACTCGACGCCGGGCTGTTCTACGAGTTCGTCCCGGTCGACGAGCTCGGCGCACCCGCGCCGACGCGGCACTGGATCGCCGATGCAGAGCCCGGCGTCGACTACGCCCTGGTGCTGTCCTCCTGCGCCGGGCTCTGGGGCTATGTCATCGGCGACACGGTCGAACTGGTCGGGCGGGACCCGCCGCGCGTGCGGGTGACCGGGCGCACCGCCTACACGCTGTCGGCGTTCGGCGAGCATCTGACGCTTTCCGAGATGGAGGCGGCGGTCGCCGACGCCGCCGAGCGGGTGGGCGCGGCGGTGACGGACTGGTGCGTCGGCGCCCTCTACCCCGACGAGGCCTCCCTGCTCGGGCAGCATCTCTTCTTCGTCGAGACCGGCGCGCCGCTTTCGGCGCGCGCCGCCGCTGCGTTCGCCCGGAATCTGGATCGCGGGCTCGCCGAGAGGAACGCGGATTACGCGACCTATCGGTCGGCCGATTTCGGCATGAAGGCGCCCGAGATTCGCATCCTTTTGCCGGGGAGCTTCGCCGAATGGATGAAGTCCCGCGGCAAGCTCGGGGGACAGCACAAGGTCCCGAGGGTCGTCGACGACCGGGTGCTGTTCGCCTCGATCAGATGCCTCGCCGACCGCGCCCCATCGGAGTCCGCGTAGCGGATCGGTCGATCACCCCGCTCGGATGCGCACCGCATCGACCGGCTACGGCATGGCGACCGACCGCAGTGGCAGCGCCGTCACGGGCCCCCTATGCTCTCCGGCGATGGGCCGAGGGCCGGTGCGATGCTGCTCAGCGGTACGGAATTTCTGGAGAGCCTGCGCGACGGCCGCCGCGTCCATGTCGGCCGCGAGACCGTCGCGGACGTGACCGCCCATCCGGCCTTCCGCAATGCCGCCCGCTCCTTCGCGGCGATCTACGACCTGAAACGGGCGCCCGAGCTGCGGGAGCTGATGGTCTGCGAGGAAGAGGACGAGACCTACTCGGCCTATTGGCTGAAGTCGCGCTCGCGGGCGGATCTCGAGCGGCGCTACCAGGTCCACCGACGCATCGCCGCTCGATCCTACGGCCTGCTCGACCGGTCGCCCGACAATTTCCCCAGCTATCTCGCGGGTCTCGCGACGCGGCCGGAGATGTTCGAGGCCTTGCGGCCTGGAACCGGCGGGCGTCTGACGGCCTATTACGAGAAGGCGCGGCGCGAAGACCTGTTCCTGGCCCATACCGTCATCAACCCCCAGACCGCGCGCCGCCGCAGCTTCCCGGACGGGCGGAACCCGACCCTCCGGGTGACCGGTGAAGACGATTCCGGCGTGATCGTCAACGGTCTCAAGACGATCGGAACCTCGGCGGTATTCTGTCACGCGACCTGGGTCGGCAATCTCCAGCCGGTCGCGCCGGACCGCCGGGAGGAGAGCATTACCTGCGCGGTTCCTCTCTCGGCGCCGGGGGTCTCGATCTGGGCGCGCAAGCCCTACGAGAATTTCGCCGTCAGCGAGTTCGACATGCCGTTGAGCTGGCGCTTCGACGAGACCGATGCCGCGGTGCTGTTCAAGAACGTGCACGTCCCCTGGGAGAACGTCTTCCTGCATGACGATCCGGAAATGAGTCGCGCCATCCATATCGAGACCCCCGGCCATTCGCTGGCCAACCACCAGGCGAACGTCCGGTTTCTGGAGAAGCTCAAGCTGATCGTCGCGGTCGCCCATCGCGTCGCGCGGGCGAACGATGCCGCCGACATCCCGGCGGTCCGAAGCGTCCTGGGAAGCCTCGCCGCCAAGCTCGCCGCGCTCGAAGGCCTCATTCGAGGACAGCTGCTCGACTGCGAGGAGACGGTGCCCGGTTCCGGCTATGTGACGGTCAACCGCCGCTACATGTATGCGGCCCTTCACTGGTGCAGCATCAACTATGCCCGGATTTGCGACCAGGTGCGCGAGCTGCTGGGCGGCGGCCCCTTCCAGATGCCGGCCGACGCCTCGGTCCTGACCGCGCCGGATCTCGCACGCCGTTTCGAGATCTACTGGTCCGGCCCCGATCTGAGCGCGAAGGATCGGATGAAGCCGATGCGGCTGGCATGGGACCTGCCGGGCTCGGAATTCGCCGGGAGACACGCCCAGTACGAGAAGTTCTACGCCGGCCCCGGCTTCGTGATGGACGGCTACAGCTATCTCGCCGGCGACCGGGACGGGCCGGACCGCATCGTGACCGGCCTCCTCGACAGCTACGATTGCGACGCGGCATGACGCCCGACCCGATGGATGAACGGCTTCCGCTCCTGCGCGGGGACGGCCGATACATCGACGATATCCGCCCGCCCGGCTGTCTGCATGTCGCTTTCCTGCGCAGCCCCTTCGCGAGCGCCAAGATCACCGGGATCGACATCGCGCCTGCGGTCTCGGCCTCCGGCGTCGCCGCCGTCCTGACGGCGCGCGATCTCGAAGGACAGGTACTGCCGATCTCGGCGCGGATGGACGAGGCCGACTGGTACGTCTATCGGCAGACCGCCTGGCCCGCCCTCGCCGTGGATCGAGTGCGTTTCGCCGGCGAGGCGGTGGCGGCGGTCGCCGCCGCCGACCCCTATTCGGCGGAGGACGCGTGCGCGCGGATCGCGGTGGACTACGAGCCCGGCCCTGCGGTCACCGACATGCGGGCGGCGTTGGCCGAGGGGGCGGCGCGGGTCCATGCCGGCATCGAGGGCAACACGATGTTCCGCAGCCGCTTCGTGAGCGACGGCAAACGCGACCCGATCGCCGGGGCGGCGCTCCGGGCCGCCGGTCGGTTTCGCCACCCGCGGCTGGCGCCGGCGCCGATCGAGTGCGGCGGCTGCCTCGCCGTCCCCGATCGGCGGACCGGCGTGATCTCGGTCTATCTGCCGAGCCAGGTCCCGCATATGGCCCGCGACGGGTTGAGCCGCTTCCTGGGGATCCCGGAGTCGCGCATCCGCGTCGTGCTGGTCGATATGGGTGGCGGGTTCGGCGTCAAGATGCCGCTCTACCCAGAGGAGATCGTCACCCTGTTCGCGGCTCGGCGGCTCGGTCGCCCCGTCAAATGGGTGCAGGATCGGGTCACGCATCTGTACACGGGCTATCACGCGCGGGACGCGGAGATCGAGGCCGAGATCGGCGCGGACGGCGATGGGCGCATCCTCGGCCTGCGCGCCCGGCTGTGGTGCGATTCCGGCGCATACTCTCCCTATCCGCTGGGCTGTTCGCTCGAGCCGCATACCGCGATGGTGGGTCTGCCGGGACCCTACGCGGTCCCATGGTACGACTACAGCGCGTATGCGGTCGCCACCAACAAATGCCCTACCGGCCCCTATCGCGGGGTCGGTTTCGCGCTGGCGCCAGTGGTCACCGAGCTTCTGCTCGACAAACTGGCGCGAACGGCCGGGCTCGACCGCGTGGCGCTCCGCCGGCGCAATATGGTCCGACCCGACCAGCACCCCTATCGCAGCGTCTCCGGCACGCTCCTCGACAGCGGGGACTATCCGGCGCTGCTCGACAGGGCGCTCGGGGCGGCGGACGGCCTCGAGCTCTCCGCCCGGCCCGCCCGGACGGCGCCCGCCGGCCGCCGCCGCGGGGTCGGCATCTCCTGCTTCATCGAGCCGACGGGTATGGGCTGCAACGTCTTTCGCGGGCGTGGAATGCGGGACATCCCGGCATTCGATTCCGCCCAGATTCGAGTCAATCGATCGGGGGACATCGAGGCCGCCGTGACGGTGCCGGCGATGGGGCAGCTGCCTTTCAACACGATGCGGAAGCTCCTGGCGGACAAGCTGTGCGTGGCGGCGGAGACGGTCGCCGTCCGTTGCGCCGACACCTCGGCGATGCCCTTCGGATCCGGCGCCTTCGCGAGCCGCGGCCTGGTGTCGGGCGGCAGCGCGCTGCTGCGTGCGGCGGACAAGATGATCGCTCGAATGTCCCAGCACGCGGCGGTCATGTTCGATGTCGACTCGTCCGAGATTCGTTTTGCGAACGGCAGGTTCGGCGACGGCCGGGGCGGCAACCGGTTCGCGACTTTCCCGGAGGTCGCCGAGTTCGCCCACGGACCGGACGGCGGCCTGCCGTCCGGTTTCGAGCATGGGCTGACGACGACGGCAAGCTACGACAACCCCGGCGCGGCAGTCTCTGCGGCGGTCCATATCGCTCTGGTCGAGATCGACATCGAAACGGGTGCGGTCGAGATCCGGCGCTTCATCGTCGCCGAGGATTGCGGTCCGATCGCCGACCTGGAGACCGTGGAAGGCCAGATCCGGGGCGCCGTCCTCCAGGGAATCGGCGCCGCCCTCCTCGAGGAGATGGTCTACGATGCCGGCGGGCAGCTCCTGACCGCGTCGCTCACCGACTATCTGTTGCCGATCTCGCTGGACGGGGTACGCTTGAGCATCGTCCACCAGGAAACGCCGTCACCGTTCACGAAGGGCGGCTATAAGGGGATGGGCGAGAGCGGGACCATCGGCGCCCCGGCCGCCGTCGCCGGGGCGGTCCTGGATGCGCTCGACCTGGATTGTGGGGATGTCCGCCTGCCGCTCACCCCGGAACGGCTGCTCGGTCTGCTCGCCGGCCGGGCCGGGGCGCCGGAGGCCGGGCCGGGGACCGGCTGAGCGCCCGGCCGCGCCGTCAGGTCAATGGGATGATCCGGCGCGCGCTTCCCGCATGGCGGCGAGCTGCTCGGGCGTCGCTTCCTTCTGGTGCTTCTTCTTGAATTCCGCGTAGGGCATTCCGTAGACGGTCTCCCGCGCGTCTTCGTAATCGAGATCGAGGCCCCGTTCGGCCGCGGCTTCCTTGTACCAGCGGCTGAGACAGTTGCGGCAGAACCCGGCCAGGTTCATCAGGTCGATGTTCTGGACATCCGTCCGGGCACGCAGATGGTCGACGAGGCTTCTGAAGGCGGCGGCTTCCAGCGCCGTCCGGGTCTGATCATCCATGACGATCTCCTGAGGCGGTCTCGAACTCTCGGCGGAACTCCGAAGAGTCGCGTCGATGGCGCCGATATGCACCGGCCGGCCCGCGAAGTCCAGAACGGCCGGCGACCCTATGCATGCCTCTTCGCTCCGAGGCAGGGTTTCGCTACGCCTCCGCGTCGGAGCGCGGCAGGAGCCGGGTAACGTGGCCGATCTTGCGGCATCGCCGCGCCGTCGGGTCGCACAGCGGCGCGCACCGGACGTCGATTCCGTCCCCGGGGATGTCGGTCATCGCCGCGTCTGCGCGACGTTCGACGCCGGCCAGCGGGAGGCCGACCCGAGGCGCGCCGGAGGGTGGTGCGCCGTCCGCGGCCATCCCGCGTCAGGCGATTATGTCGGGGAGGACGAAGGCCCGCAGCCGGGTGATCTCGTCCTTCAGCATCAGCTTGCGCTTCTTGAGCCGCTGGACCTGGAGCTGGTCGAAGGGAACGTCGCCGGAGATGCGCGCGATCACGTCGTCGAGATCGCGGTGCTGCGTCTCGAGATCCGCCAGCTTCCGGCGCAAACGCTCCTGTTCCCTCGCTCTCATGTCCCGAAACATCCGTGCCGCAGCGACCGCACTATAGCGAAATTCGGTCGAGACGGTTATGACTGGACGGCGCGACCAGCCAGTCCCAGGGGAGGGCCGAGGGCGTGGCCGAACCACGACGCATCGGCATATTGACAAGCGGCGGCGACTGCGCCGGCCTCAACGCGGTGATCCGGGCGGTCGTCCATCGCGCTATCGGCGGCTACGGCTGGCGGGTCATCGGCATCCTCGACGGGACCGCGGGGTTGATGCGGCGCCCCGTCGCCTGCCGCGAACTCGCGCTCGACATGTTCGACGGCAACATCCTGCGGCAGGGCGGTACCATGCTCGGGACCAACAGCCGCGACGATCCGTTCGATCCTCCGCGGCCGGACGAGGCGCCGGGCGCGCGTGCCGACAGGATCATCGAGGGCTACCGCCTGCTCGGGCTGGACGCCCTGATCGTGGTCGGCGGCGACGGCAGCATGGAGATCGCCCGCAGACTCGCCGAGGCGGGCGGTTTGAATCTGATCGGCGTTCCTAAGACCATCGACAACGATGTCGCGCTGACCGAGAACTCGGTCGGGTTCGGGACCGCGGTCGACGTCGCGACCGAGGCGCTGGACCGGCTCCAGCCGACCGCGGCGAGCCACAGCCGGGTCCACATCCTGCAGGTGATGGGGCGGGATGCCGGGCATATCGCGATCAATGCCGGAATCGCCGGCGGCGCAGACATCGTTCTCATCCCGGAAATCCCCTACGGCGTCGCCGGCATCGTCGAGAAACTCGAACGGATCGAACGGCAGGGCAGGAACTTCGCGCTGGTCGTGGTCGCCGAAGCGGTCGTGCCCGCCCCGGACGCCGGGGCCGAGCCCGACGGCGGCCGGCGCTGCGCCGGTATCGGAGAACGGCTCGGTGCCTTGATCGCCGATCGAACCGGTGCGGAGGTGCGGGTCACGGTCCTGGGCCACATACAGCGCGGCGGCGCTCCCTCGCCGCGCGACCGCCTGTTCGCCGCCGCGTTCGGGGTTCGCGCCGTCGACCTGATCGCCGAAGGGAAGCTCGACCGCATGGTCGCCTGGTCGAACCGCGACTGCATCGACGTGCCGCTCGAGGAGGTCGTCGCCCGCTATCAGGCCGTCGACCCCGAAGGCGCCCTGGTGCGTACCGCGCGCGGGCTCGGCATCTATATCGGCACATAGGAGCGCGCATGGCCGTCGACTTCCCCCAACATCCCTTCTGGGATTTCTCGCTTGAGGTCTATGGCAGCCCGGGCGTGCCGGACGCCTGCCTCCGGCTGCAGGAGGCGCACGGTATCGACGTCAATGTGATCCTCTTCTGCTGCTGGGTCGGCCGGACGGGCCGCGGCCGCTTGGGCGCCGAGGAGACCGCGGCGACGTGCCGCGCCGTCGCCGAATGGCACGAGGTCGTGGTGCGCGGCGTGAGGGCGGTCCGCCAACGCCTCAAAGGCGGTATGCCGCCGGCCCCGACCGCTCTTTCCGAGCCGTTGCGCCGCCGCCTGGCGGCGCTCGAGGTGCAGTTCGAGCATGTCGAGCAGCTCATGCTCGCCGAAGCGGTGGACCGCACCAGCGAGGAGGCCCGCCCCACGCCCGACCGCCTCGACGATGCGCTGGCCAATATCGGCGGCTATTTCGAGGCGGTCGGCGTCGCGCCGAGCGCCGACGATGCCGCGAACGTGGCTCTGGTCCTCGCGCCCGCCTTCCCCGGCACATCGGAAGAGGCCGTCCGGGAGGCGGCGGCCGGGCTCGTTCCCTGACGGGATGCGTCCGAACCGATTTCCATAGCGGCCGCGTCGCACTATCTTCCGGGCCGAGATCCACCGGCGGAGGAGGAAGACATCCAATGGGCGAGGAAGATCAGGTCGCCTCTCTGAAGGCCCGCCACGCCGAGCTCGACATCGCGTTGTCGACCGAGACGGCGCGGCCGAGGCCCGACCCGATGCTCGTAGCCGACCTGAAGAAGCGGAAGCTCCGGATCAAGGACCAGCTGCACCTGCTCGGCGAGGCCGCCTCCGAGCCGTCGGTATAGGCTCCACGGCCCGCCCGGGGGATGGGAGACACATTGAGCGACATGTTCGAGCGGGTTTACCGCCAATCACTCGACGATCCCGAGGCCTTCTGGGCCGCAGCCGCCGAGGATGTTTCCTGGGATCGGCGTTGGGACCGCGTGCTCGACGACCGCGACGCCCCGTTCTATCGTTGGTTCTCGGGCGGCAGGCTCAACACCTGCTACAACGCGCTGGATCGCCATGTCGAGAACGGGCATGGCGACCGTCCGGCCTTGATCTACGACAGCCCGGTCACCGACAGCAGGCAGAGCTTCGATTACCGTGCGTTGCGCGACCGGGTCGCCCGCTTCGCCGGGGCGCTCGCCCGGCGCGGCGTCGGGGTTGGCGACCGGGTGTTGATCTACATGCCGATGGTGCCCGAGGCGGTGATCGCCATGCTGGCCTGTGCCAGGCTGGGCGCGGTGCACTCGGTGGTTTTCGGCGGGTTCGCGCATAACGAGCTAGCGGCGCGGATCGACGACTGCACGCCCAAGGCGATCGTCGCCGGCTCCTGCGGGATCGAGCCCGGCCGCGTCGTCCGCTACAAGCCGCTGCTCGACGCGGCGATCGAAACGGCCGCCCACAAACCCGATGTCTGCGTCGTCCTGCAGCGCGAGGCCGCGCCGGCGGAGCTGGTTCCGGGTCGCGATGTCGCCTGGGACGAGGCCGAGGGGTCGGCGACTCCGCATGACTGCGTCCCCGTCGCGGCGACGGATCCGCTCTACATCCTCTACACGTCGGGAACCACCGGCCGGCCGAAGGGAATCGTCCGCGACAATGGTGGCCATGCCGTGGCGCTCCGTTGGTCGATGCCCAACATCTACGGCACCGCGCCGGGCGAGGTGTTCTGGGCCGCCTCGGACGTCGGATGGGTCGTCGGCCATTCCTATATCGTCTATGCGCCGCTGATCCACGGGGCAACGAGCGTTCTCTTCGAGGGCAAGCCGGTCGGAACGCCGGATGCGGGCGTCTATTGGCGGGTCATCGCCGAGCACGGAGTCAAGGTCCTGTTCACCGCGCCGACCGCTTTCCGCGCGATCAAGAAGGAGGACCCCGACTGCCGGCTGCGTGCGGGGCACGATCTCCGACGGTTCGAGACCCTCTTCCTGGCGGGCGAGCGCGCGGATCCGGATACCGTCCGCTGGGCCGAAGACGTGCTGAGGGTGCCGGTGATCGATCACTGGTGGCAGACTGAAACAGGCTGGCCCATCGCCGCCAACTGCGTCGGCCTCGGACGGCTCCCGGTCAAGCACGGTTCGCCGACCCGCGCGGTGCCGGGATGGGATCTCAGGGTCCTGGGTCCGGACGGTGCGGAGAGGCAGGCCAACGAGACCGGCGCCCTGGTGGCGCGGCTGCCGATGCCGCCCGGCTGCGCTCCGAGCCTGTGGAACGCCCGGGACCGGTTTCACGAGGCATATCTCGGCGCATATCCCGGCCACTACCTGACCGCCGATGCCGGCTATATCGACGAGGACGGCTATGTCTTCGTGATGGGACGTACCGACGACATCATCAACGTGGCCGGACACCGGCTGTCCACGGGGGCGATGGAAGAGGTGCTGGCCGAGCATCCCGATGTTGCCGAATGCGCCGTGATCGGCGTCGCCGACTCGCTCAAGGGCCAGCTGCCTTTCGGCTTCCTGGTGCTCAAGGACGGCGCCGACCGGCAGTCCTCGGAGGTGGTGGCGGAGGTGGTCGGCATGGTGCGCGGTCGCATCGGCCCGGTTGCCGCGTTCAAGGACGCGGCCGTCGTGGAGCGCCTGCCCAAGACCCGGTCCGGAAAGATTCTGCGCGGCACCATGCGCGCGATCGCCGACGGCGAGAGTTGGTCGATGCCGGCGACGATCGACGATCCGGCGATCCTCGACGAGATCGCCGAAGCGCTGGCCGCGGCCGGTTACGGAGGGGCGCCGCGGGGGTAGGACCGCCCCGGCCCGCTTCCCGCTCCCGGCATCGCGGCCGGGTCTAGAGCGGCGCGGCCGGGCTGGGCTGCGGCGCGCTCTCTTCAGTGTAGCCGGCCTTCTCGAGTGCGGTCTCCAGATCGAGCTTCGAGCACAGGCCCAGGCCGATCGGGTCGCGCGGCTTGATATTGGTCATGTTCCAATGAGTGCGGTTGCGGATCGCGACGATGGTCGGCTTAGTCGTGCCGATCAGCCGCGAGATCTGTGCGTCGGTCAACATCGGATAGCTGCGCACCAGATAGGCGATCGCGTCGGGCTTGTCCTGGCGCCGGGCGATCGGCGTGTAGCGCGGCCCCTTGGTGCGCAGCGCCGGCGCCGGGATGTCCTGTTTCGCCGTCTGCAGCCG
Organism: Alphaproteobacteria bacterium; assembly: GCA_963422565.1. Taxonomy (GTDB): domain Bacteria; phylum Pseudomonadota; class Alphaproteobacteria; order MPNO01; family MPNO01. The sequence goes on from OY730228.1 coordinate 1,464,981, forward strand.
GGCATCGGGATCCGCCGTGCAGCGCGCGATCTCCTCCCGGGTGAGCTGGCCGTTGGCGATCGGGTCGAAGCCGACGATTCCGATCGCCACCTCCTCGTCGGCGATGCTCTGGACCTCGAGAGCGTGGAACCCGCAGAACTCGGCGATCTGCTCGAATGTCAGGGCGGTGTTCTCGATCAGCCACACCGCGGTGGCCTTGGGCATCAGAGTTCTGGCCATGGTTCCTCTCCGACCGCGCGGCGCGCGCGTTCAGTTGGTCAGGACGATCTTGCCGATATGGGCGCGCGACTCCATCAGACGATGCGCCGCGGCGGCTTCCCTCAGGGGAAAGGTCCGGTAAATCAGCGGACCGATCCCACGGGCTTCGATGAGCGGCCAAACCTCGGCGCGCAGCGCCTCGGCGATGGCGCCCTTCTGGGCGACGCTGCGCGGCCGGAGCGTCGATCCCGTGATCACCAGCCGCTTCCGCATCACGATGTCGAGTCGGAGCTCGGCCTTCCAGCCCTCCATGACGGCGATCTGAACGAGCCGGCCCCCGGTCTTGAGGACCGAGATGTTCCGCGCGAGATAGGGAGCGCCGACCATGTCGACGACGAGGTCCACGCCGGCGCCGCCGGTCGCGCGCGCGACCGCCTCGACGAAGTCTTCCTCCCGGTAATTGATGGCGCCGACCGCGCCCAGCCCCAGGCAGGCCTGGCATTTCTCGGCGCTGCCCGCGGTCGTGAGCACGTGGCCGCCGAACGCCGTGGCGAGCTGGATGCCGGTCGTGCCGATTCCTCCCGACCCGCCGTGGACGAGCAGCCAGTCGCCGGCCTTCATGCGCCCACCGTCGAACAGGTTCGTCCACATGGTGAAGAATGTCTCGGGAATCGCCGCGGCTTCGACCAGGCTGCGCCCGGCCGGTACCGGCAGGCATTGCCGCGCCGGCGCGGTGCAGTATTCCGCATAGCCGCCGCCAGCGACGAGCGCGCAAACCGCATCGCCCGGGCCGATGTCCCGAACGCCGGAGCCGGCCGCGACCACGCTGCCGGCGATTTCGAGCCCCGGAATGTCGCTGGCCCCCGGGGGCGGCGGGTAGAGGCCGCGCCGCTGCACGATGTCGGGGTAGTTCACGCCGGCGGCAGCGACCCGGATCAACACCTCGCCGTCGGCGGGAGCGGGCGTCGGGCGGGTCGCGGGCCGGAGGACCTCCGGCCCGCCGGCCTCGGCGATCTCGATCGCCGTCATGGCGTCGGGGAGGGATGCACCCATCGGGCAGGGTACCAGTTGCGCTGTTGTGCGATGCGGGTAGCCTGTCTAACCGTCAACCGCCGAGGTGGCAAGCGGCGAGAGGGACCATCTTCGAAGGACCGGGATTTTGGACGACGACGACCTCCTGCCGCGCAAGGGGCAGGTGAAGCTCTGCGATCTCGGCGACATGTCGATCGAGGAGCTCGAGGACTATATCGCCGCGCTCGAGGTCGAGATCGCGCGGGTGCGAGAGGACATCGCCAAGAAGACCAGGCACCGCGCTGGCGTCGAGGCGCTCTTCAAACGCTGACGGCGCCCGCCGGTCGTCTCAGCCGATACCCAGGCCCTGGAAACGACGGGCGAACTTGGCAACCTGGCCGCCGGTATCGACCAGGCGCTGCGCGCCGCCGGTCCAGGCGGGATGAGTCTTCGGGTCGATGTCGAGCTTGAGCGTGTCGCCGGCGTCGCCCCAGGTCGACCGGGTCGTGTAGCTGGTCCCATCCGTCATGACGACGGTGATTTCGTGATAATCGGGGTGAATGCCCTTCTTCATGACGCGGATCCCCTGTGACGGCGGCGCGTATATAGGCGGCCGGACGATCCGGCGCAAGCGGCGCGGATACCCGCCGACGGCCGGATGCTGTATTGATTGGGCCGATTCGGGAGTTGGATGTGGCTGACGATGGACGCGCGGGGGCGGCGGACAGGCCGCGCGGAGAAATCCGCAAACTCAACGGCGTGCTCCCCTATCTCGCACCTTATGGCTGGCCTATCGCGGCCGCCTTCTGCGCGTTGAGCGTCGCCGCGGCGACCGTCCTCGCGGCCGGTCAAGGGCTGCGGGCGTTGATCGACGAAGGATTCGGCGGCGGTGATGCAGCGCTGCTCGACACCGCCTTGTTCGGGCTGTTCGCGATCGTCGCCGTTCTCGCCTGCGCGACCTATGCCCGCTACTACCTGGTGTCCTGGATCGGCGAGAAGGTCGTCGCCGACATGAGGCGCGACGTTTACGGCCGCGTATTGACGCTTACCCCCGCCTTCTTCGAGGTCACCAGGGTCGGCGAGATCCTGTCCCGGCTGACGACCGATACCGCGACGCTGCAGCTCGTCGTCGGCTCGTCGATCTCGGTCGCTTTGCGCCATGTCCTCCTGTTCCTGGGCGGTACGGCGATGCTGTTCGTGACCAGCCCCAGACTCGCCGCTCTCGTCTTTCTGATCGTGCCGGTGGTGGTGGTCCCGATCGTCTTTTTCGGCCGCCGCGTGCGGCGGCTGTCGCGGGTCAGCCAGGATCGGATCGCCGACATGTCGTCCCATGGCGAGGAGACACTGAACGCCATCCGTACCGTCCAGGCGTTCGGCCAGGAAACCTCGGAAAGGACGCGTTTCCTTGCGCTCGTCGACGGTGCCCTCGACGCCGCGCTGATGCGGATTTCCGCCCGCGCCGCCCTGACGGCGTTCGTCATTCTGACCGTCTTCGGAGCGGTCAGCGTCATTCTCTGGATCGGTGGTCACGACGTGATGGCCGGCCGCATCTCTGCCGGCGAGCTCTCCGCCTTCGTGTTCTATTCGGTCGTGGTGGCCGGATCGGCCGGGGCGGTCAGCGAGATCTTCGGCGACCTTCAGCGCGCGGCCGGGGCCACCGAGCGGCTGCTCGAACTGATGCGCATCGAACTTCCGGCGGTCGGCGTCCCGCCGTCGGCCGCCGCCGCTCTGCCGGCGCGCGTCACCGGCGAAATCGCGTTCGAGGAGGTGGGGTTTCGTTATCCGTCGCAGACCGGCGCTGCGGCGCTGCGGGGGGCCGGGTTCAGGATCGCCGCCGGGCAGCGGGTCGCTCTGGTCGGCCCGTCCGGGGCCGGCAAGTCGACGATCTTCCAGCTCCTGCTTCGCTTCTACTATCCGGAGTCGGGAGCGATCAGAATCGACGGCGTAGACATCCGCGGCGTGGATCCGGTCGAGCTCCGGCGGCATATCGGCTTCGTTCCACAGGATCCGTTCGTCTTTTCCGCCGACGCCTGGGAGAACATTCGCTATGGCAGACCGGACGCGACCGAGGCCGAGATACGCGCCGCCGCCGAGGCGGCGGCGGCGGCGGAGTTTCTCGATGCGTTGCCCAAGGGCTTCTCGACCTTCCTCGGCGAGAAGGGGGTTCGGCTTTCGGGCGGGCAGCGGCAACGGCTCGCGATCGCCCGGGTCGTGCTCCGCGACCCGGCCATCCTGTTGCTCGACGAGGCGACGAGCGCGCTCGATGCCGAGAACGAGCAGCTCGTCCAGCGGGCGCTGCGCAGGCTCATGGCCGGGCGCAGCTCGGTTGTGATCGCCCATCGTCTGGCGACCGTCCAGGAAGCCGATCGGATCATCGTCCTCGACCGCGGTCGGATCGTCGCCACCGGCAGCCACCGGGCGCTGATCGCGGAGGGAGGGCTCTACGCCCGGCTCGCCGCGCTGCAATTCGGCGCCGAATCGCCGGGGGACCGCGTCCGGTTCAACGCTGCGTGAGCTTGAGCTCGATTCGCCGGTTGCGGGCATGGGCCCGTGGGGTGTCCCCGCTGTCGATGGGATGGAACTCTCCGAACCCGGCCGCCGCCAGCCGGTCCGGCGGCACACCCAGCTCGATCAGATATTTGATCACCTCGACCGCGCGCGCCGTGGACAGCTCCCAGTTGGACGGGTAGGCGGATGTCGAGATCGGCGTCCGGTCGGTATGCCCGTCGACCCGCAGGACCCAGTCGAGATCGCCAGGTATGGTCGTCGACAGGTCGAGCAATGTCCGCGCGAGCCGGGCGATCTGTCTGCGGCCCTCGGTCTGGAGCTGCGAGTCGCCGGGCTGGAAGAGGACTTCCGAGGCGAAGACGAACCGATCGCCGACGACGCGGATGTCCCGGCGGTTGCCGAGCGCCTTCCGCAACTGCCCGAAGAATTCCGAACGGAAACTTTCGAGCTCCTGCACCCTGTCCAGGAGTGCGGAGTTCAGCCGTTGCGCGAGGTTGGCGATCTCGACCTTCTGGGTTTTCGCCTTCTCCTCGGATGCCTGGAGGGCCAGAGATATCCGTCCGAGCTGCGCCCGCAGACCGGCGATCTCGTCGTTGAGCCTCTGCATTTGCCGGTCGGCGCTCCGCGACCGGTCCTGCTCGGCGGAGAGGGCCTCCTCCGCCCGCTCGCTGCGCCCGAGCAGAGCCGCGAGGCGGACATCCTGGTCTTCGATGGTTTTCTGGGAGAGCAGCGTCCGTTCGCGTTCCGATGCGAGTTCGGCAGTCAGCTCTTTCGATCGATCGCGGAGCGCGCCCGCCTCCTCGGTCTGACCCGTGATCCGCGCCGCCTGCTCGGCGACCTCCTTCTCCAGCCTGTCGCGCAGCGCGCGCAACGCCTGGATGTCGCGTTCGAGGCTCTCCAGCCTGCGAAGCTGGATCTCGATCCGCTGCTTGTCGGCCGAGATCGTCTTGTAGGCGTCTTCGAGCTCGGCCGACAGGTCCGCCGCTTGCTTCTCCGTGTCGGCGGCGGTCTCGGAGAGGCTGTCGCGCTCGGTGGTGCGTTCGGTGAGCAGGGCCTTGAGCAACTCCTGTTCCGAAAGCGTCGCGGTCAGACGGCTCGACAGCCGCTTCCGTTCCGATTGCGTGTCCTTGAGCTGCGCCGCGAGGCCGGAAATCCCTTCGCGCAACTCCGCGTTTGTCTGCTCCTCCAGGGCCAGCATCTGGGCGAGTCCTCTGACCTCGCGGTTGAGCCGTTCGATAGCTTCGTCGCGGCCGCTCAGAATCTCGCCGAGGAAGTACTGGGCGATCGTGAAGACCATCAACAGAAAGATGACGATGATCAGGATCGCGGAGATCGCGTCCACGAATCCCGGCCATATGTCCGGGGGACTGCGTTGTCTCCGGGTTGCGGCGGGCATCCGGGAGGCCGTCTACCGGCGGTCTTTGGACTCGGCCGCCGCCGCGATGGTGCGCGCCAACATCCTCAGTTCGGACCTCAATTCCTGAACCCCCTCGGCGCGAGCCGCGCCGAGCCCCTCATGCAACCGCGAAACATGGGTGTCGATGCTGCGGATATGCGACTGCAGGGCTTCGCCGTCCAGCCCGTCGGCCAGCCGCGACAGCGTCGGTCGCAGCACCGCCTGGCCTTCGACGAGCCGCTCGAGAAGGTTCTGGTCCGCCGACATGCGATCGGTAAGCGCCGAGAGCCTCTCCGACAGCAGAACGATCGCATCGTTGGTCGCGCTCCAGCTTCGCTCGCTCCGTTCGAGCGTGCGTTCCAGCCGCTCGAGATTCTCCGCCGTCACCTCCAGAAGCGACTGGACGAGAGCGGGAACCGACGAGTCGCCGCCGACCGGCAGCGAGCCGCCGACCAGCTTGGTCTGCCCCGCCAGCCAGTCTTCGAGATCGTTGTAGAAGCGGTTTTGCGCCTGGCTCGCCTGGAGCTCGAGGAAGCCTAGGACGAGCGAGCCGGCAAGACCGAACAGCGATGAGCTGAATGCAGTTCCCATGCCGCGGAGAGGCGTCTGCAGCCCGCTCTTGAGATCCGAGAAGACCGAGGTGAGTCCGCCGCTCTCGAGCGTCAGGCCGGCGATCACGGAGCCCACGGAGTTGATCGTCTGCAGAAGACCCCAGAAGGTCCCGAGGAGGCCGAGAAAGATCAACAACCCGATCATGTAGCGGGAGATGTCGCGCTGCTCGTCGAGCCGCGTCGATATCCCGTCGAGGAGAGAGCGCAGCGCCTGGGCGGAGAGGCTGAGCTGCTGGCTCCGCTCGCCCAGCATGGTCGCCATCGGCGCGAGCAGCCGCGGCGGCGCCTGCACCGACAGCCCCGGCTGGCCGGTGCGATAAGTGGCGATCCATCTGACCTCGCGCCGCAGCCCCAGGACAAGGCGAAAGATATAGGCGACCCCGAGCGCGAAGACGGCGAGGATCAGGCCGTTCAGGGCCGAGTTGGCCTCGAAAGCGTGCAGGAGATCTTCACGCAGCAGCCCGACTATCACCGCGACCGCGATCGCGAACAACAGCATCCGCCAGAGATAAAAAACCGGGTTGGTCATCGTCTGGTCGTCATCCCGTCCTCCCCGTGCACCGGTTTAGTGCCGTCCGACCATGATATCGACACGATCCGGCGTCTCGCCGGCGCTGCGGTTGCCGAGCGCCCGCACATCGATCCGCGTGCTCGCGACTCCCTTGTCGATCAGACGAGACCGGACGGAGAGGGCGCGGGCGAGCGACAGCCGCCGCGACTCGCCGGGGCTGGAGCCCGCCCCGCCGGCGTAGGCGACGAGCCGGAGCCTGAGACTCGAATCGGCCTCGAGGCGAGCGGCCACCCGGTCCAGAACCGCGGCCGCCGAGCCGTCGACGGCCGCCGAGCCGGCGGCGAAGCGCAGTCGGTATCGGCTCAGGGGATCGAACGTTCCGGCGCGCGCCGTCTCACGCGCCGCCGGGGAAGGCGGGAAGGCGGCAAGCGTCGGAAGCGCCGGGCGGGCCGCAGGCGGGCGACCGTCCTGCAGCGCAGGGGCGGGCGGTGCGGCGACGGCCGTCTCACGCGCCGCCGGGGAAGGCGGGAAGGCGGCAAGCGTCGGGGGCGCCGGGCGGCCCGCAGGCGGGCGACCGTCCTGCAGCGCAGGGACGAGCGATGCGGCGACGGGAGCTGCTTCGACCTGGTCCGGCGGCTCGAGAACGATGCGTTCGCCGATCCGGGGCGGTTTCCGTCCTATCCGTTCCGGCGCTACGAGCGTGGCGGGGGTTCGATGCCTCCGCACCAGGGGCGGCTTCCACGAGTCGATCGTTCGGAGATCGACCGACACCGGCGGGCCTGTCCTTCCCTGCCGCGGCACGTTCTGGGCGGCCGAAGGCGCGGCGGACAGCACGAACGCCGAAAACATGGCCATGACGGCTCCGACCCACATACAGCACCCGACAGGCGGCCGCGAAATCGGGGCCGGACATGCTGTCATGAATGTCCCTCCGAGTCCCCAGCGCGACGATCGGCCAAGCGCGCAGCGGGCAATCGACCATAGCGCACGGACCCCTTATCCACAACTCAAGGCGCGCGTCTAACATCCGTCCGAACTCGGCCATCCCTTCCGAGAGGCCGGAGCCGGATGTCCTGAACCAGGACAGCGGCTTGCGGTCCGCCGACGGCCCGAATAGGTTCGCCGGATGGGTCTATACCATGTTCAGAAGCTGATCTATCAGCTCAACCGCGACCCGCATACGCGGCAGCGCTACGAGACCGATTTCGAGGGCCTGCTGGAGGAGTATCCACTTAGCGAGGAGGAGGGTCGGGCGGTGCGCGAGCCCGATATCGGCCTTCTCTACGTGCTCGGCGTCAACGGACAGCTCCTGATGCATTACGCGGCGCTGCGCGGCTATCCGTGGAACGCCTATATCGAGGCGATGCGCGAAGGCCTTCGCCGCTACGGGCCGGTGCGCGCCGGGCTCTACGCCCTGGCCACGGACGCCGCGGCGTGACCCTGGTCTTCGCCGGCGTCTGCAGCCACGCCCCGGGGATTACCGGCAGGGAGTCCATGGCGCCGCCCGACCGGGTCGCCCGGCTGAATGCCGCCTTCGCGCGGATGCGCCGATCGATCGAGGAGAGCCGGCCCGACGCGCTGTTCGTGGTCGGCGCCGAGCATTTCGCCAACTTCTTCATGAACAACATGCCGGCCTACTGCATCGGCATGGCGGACTCCTATCGCGGGCCGATCGAGGATCCGGACTGGCTGGCGATCCCGCGCCGGACGATCCCTGGCGCGCCGAACCTCTCCCGCCGGCTGATCGAGAGCGTGCTCGAAGAGATCGACGTGGCCTATGCCGAGGAGTGGCAGTTCGATCACGGGATCATGGTGCCGCTCCATTTCCTCACCCCGCGCTACGACGTCCCGATCGTTCCCGCCAACATCAACTGTCAGGGGCCACCCTTGTCGCCCGTCCACCGCGCCTACGCCTTCGGCGAGGCGTTGCGCCGGGCCTGCGACGCGGTCCCGGAACGGATCGCCCTGATCGGCACCGGCGGCATCTCCCACTGGCCGGCAACCCCGGACTCGGGGCGAATCAACGAGGCCTGGGACCGTGCCTTTCTCGACCGCCTCGCCGCCAACGACCGGGAGGCGCTTCTCTCATATACCGACCGGGAGACCTATCGGGAGGCCGGCCAGGGCGGGTTCGAGATACGCACGATGATCGCGGTCGCTGGCGCCTGCGCGGGCGCGACCGGCGAGATCTGGCATTACGACGCGATCCCGATCTTCGCGGTCGGCTGCACGGTCGGGGTGATGTCCCTGTAGACGGCGCGGCCCTGCGCGCCCGCCGGCGCGCGGCGGGACATCGAAGCGTCGCTCGATGCTCACCGCGGTGCGGTTCCGCCGGGCCCGGGCGAGCCGTCCTCCCGCGCCATGCCGCGGATCCCGCAGGACGGGTCAGCGGCCCGGCCCGCGACGAGGGTGCGCCGCGAGGTCAGGGCGGCGGTGAGGGTGCCGTCGTCCAGATAGTCGAGCTCGCCGCCGACCGGCACCCCGTGGGCGAGCCGAGAGACGGTCACGTTCGACCGGGCCAGGCGGTCGGCCAGGTAATGGGCCGTAGTCTGCCCCTCCACCGTCGCCGAGGTGGCGAGGATGACCTCGCGCACCGCCGCCGCGCCGGCGCGGGCGACGAGACGGTCGATGTTGAGCTGGTCGGGACCGCGCCCGTCGAGGGCCGACAACGTGCCGCCGAGCACATGGTATGCCCCGGAGAAGGAGCCCGACCGCTCGAGCGCCCACAGATCGGCCACATCCTCGACCACGCAGATCGTCGCCGGGTCGCGCGCGGCGTCCCGGCAGATGCCGCAGGGATCGGCGGCGTCGATATTGGCGCAGACGGAACAGTTTCGGACGTTTTCGGCGGCGGACGACAACGCCGCCGCCAACGGTTCCAGAAGACTCTCGCGGCGCTTGATCAGATAGAGCGCGGCGCGGCGCGCCGAGCGCGGTCCGAGGCCGGGTAGCCGGGCGAGGAGCCGGATCAGCCGGTCGATCTCGGAGACCGCCATCAGAGCCCGACCTGAAACCCGCCATCGGCCGACAGCCCGCGCACCTGTTCCCGGAACGGCGCCACGAACGGCGCGGGCAGCGTGTTCCTCGAATTCTTTGGCCGCGTCATCGGCGCCATGACGGAACGATCGGCCGGATTCGCCTTCCCGGCGGGAATCGCGGCCTCACACGATGAATGGTCGCACCCGACATGAAGCGGCAGCGCCCGCCTCGGGTTCTCCACCGAAGCGCCCCCGTCGCGCGCGCCGCCTCCCGCCATCCAGAGGGCAGAAACGACGTCACCACGTCCCGATCCTCGTCCATCGCTTATGGGGAAGGCCGCCCGGCGCGTACGATCTGCCGAGCGGTCTCGTCTCATGCCGTGTCCGGTCTCCGGATCCGCGCCTCTCATCCCCGGAGATCGCATCATGTCGAGACCTCTCGCAAGTCTCGGGTCGAGCTTTCAGACCCGCGGGCGCAGCTCCGGTGGCAGGGGAATCCCTGCGGTCAACTTGTCCATCTCCCGGTCCAGCAGCGCATTGGCCTTCGACTTCGCGTCATTCAAGGCCGTGACCAGCAGGTCCTCGACCACCCCGGCGTCGGAAGCATCGAACAGATCCGGCGCGATCCTGACGCGGCGGACCTCGGCCCTGCCATCCATGGTCACCGTGACCATGCCGGCCCCGGCCTGGCCCTCGACCTCGAATTCGGCGAGCCTGGCCCGCATGTCCTGGATCTTCGACTGCATGTCGAAGGTTTGCTTCATGAGCTGACTCAAACTCCTCATGGGGGTCGGTCTCCTTCCTCGGGTCGGTCTTCCGGATCGATCGGGTCCTCGCCCGTCGCGGGGGCGGTCCCGGCCGACCGGACCTCGTCCAGCCGGGCGCCGGGGAACAGCCTCAGCGCCTCCTGTACCGCGGGGTGCGACATCGCCGCCTCGCGCCCGGCCGCCTCGGCTTCGGCGCGCCGCTCCTGGGGGCCGGGCTGCTCGCCGCCCGCCTCGACCGGGGACACCGACCAGCGCCGCCCGGTCCAGCCCTCCAGCCGGTCAGCGACGATGCGCGCGAGATCGGGCGGCGCGCCCGGTCCCGGCCGGAAGACCAGCGTCCCGGGCTCGTAACGGACCAGATGCATGTTGTCGGCCAGATGCGCGCCCAGAGTCGACTCCCCGCGCGCGTTGAACAGCGCCGTCAGTGCCGCGAAATCCGGCGGCGGCGCGACCGGCTCGGGCGGTGGGGGCTGCCCCGTCCGCGGCTTCTTCTTCTCCGCCTCCGTCTTGCCGGCGCCGTCGATCACGCGAACGAGCTCGGCGGGAGTCGGCAAATCGGCCGCGTAGGCGAGGCGGATCAGCAGCATCTCCGCCGCTTGGCGGGGCTCCGGCGCGATCCGCGCTTCGGCGAGCCCTTTGAGCAGAAGCTGCCAGGCCCGCGACAGCACCGGCACCGACAGCCCCTCGGCCAGAGAGAGAGCGCGCGCCGCCTCGACATCGGACACCGCGCTACCCGGCGCGCCGGCCTCCGGGGCCGCGTTGAGCCGCGTCAGCCAATGGCAGAGCTCGAGAAGGTCCTGGAGCACGACCACCGGGTCGGCCCCCGCCTCGTAGAGGGTATCGAAGAGCGCCAGCGCCTCGCCGATGCACCCGCGCATCAGCGCCTCGAACAGGTCGGCGGCTTGCAGGCGGTCCGCGAGGCCGAGCATCCGCCGCACCGGCGCCGCTTCGATCGGCCCCGCCCGGCCATAGGCGATCGCCTGGTCGAGCAGCGAGAGCGCGTCGCGCACCGAGCCCTCGGCGGCCCGCACGATCTGCGCCAGCGCATCTTCAGCGATGGCGATCCGTTCCCGTTCGGCGATGCCGCGCAGATGGTCCCGCAGCGTCGGGGCGTCGATCCGCCGCAGGTCGAAGCGCTGACAGCGCGACAGCACGGTCACCGGGACCCGCCGGGTCTCGGTCGTCGCGAAGATGAATTTCACATGCTCCGGCGGCTCCTCCAGCGTCTTGAGCAGGGCGTTGAACGCGTTGCGCGAGAGCATGTGAACTTCGTCGACGATATAGACCTTGCAACGCGCCGAGACGGGGCGGTACTGCACGCCGTCGATCAGCTCGCGGATGTCGTCGACGCCGGTCCGGCTGGCGGCGTCCATCTCGATCACGTCCATATGCCGGTCTTCGGCGATCGCGATGCAGTGCGCGCAGACGCCGCAGGGATTCGCCGTCGGGCCGCCCGCCCCGTCGGCCCCGACGCAATTCAACGCGCGCGCCAGGATCCGCGCCGTGGTCGTCTTGCCGACGCCGCGCGTCCCGGTGAGGATGAAAGCGTGGGCGATCCGGCCGGTCGCGATCGCGTTGCTGAGCGTGCGCACTACCGCGTCCTGACCGACGAGCTCTGAGAAGCGGGTCGGGCGGTAGCTGCGGGCCAGCGCGAGATAGGGCGCAGGCGTTTCGGGTGGGCCGTTCATATCCTGCACCCTGCGAGCGGAGCCGTGCGGAAGGCAGGAGGCCGGACGGCGACCCGGCGCAATCTCGTTACGGCTGCTTCCTTCCGGACCTGACCGGGTTGGCGAGCGCCCCGTCCGCCGCCGACCTCCCCTGCGACTATATCAGGATTCGCGCACACGCCCCAAGCGCCCGTCCTCGTTCAGAGGATTCGTCGGGACCGCCGATCGCGGGGATGTCGCCGCCGCGGGAAAGGCGTGCCAAAGCCCGGAAAGGCCTGGAATCGGCGCGCCGGCCGGCGCATAGTGATCAGGATACGGGGCTCGGGTACGGGTTCCGCCTCGTCCGCCGCCGGAGACTCGCGTGACCGCGCCCGATTTTCAGTCCAGCGTGCGCGGGATGTTCGACCGGGCCGCCGAAGCCCTCGAAGTCCCGGCCGACCTCGTCGAGACCATCCGCGAGTGCAAGTCCGTCATCCAGCTCCGCTTCCCGGTACGCCTGCGGGGAAGCTATCAGACCTTCTGCGGCTGGCGCGCGGTGCATAGCGAGCACCGCCTCCCCGTGAAGGGCGGCATTCGCTACGCGCCCTTCGTCGACCAGCAGGAAGTCGAGGCGCTGGCGGCCCTGATGACCTTCAAATGCGCCCTCGTCGACGTGCCGTTCGGCGGCGCCAAGGGCGGTTTGGCGATTCGCCCCGACGCCTACACGGAAGACGAGCTCGAGCTGATCACGCGGCGCTTCACGCAGGAGCTCGCCGATCGGGGCTATATCGGTCCGAGCCGGGATGTGCCCGCCCCGGATATCGGTACGGGGCCGCGCGAGATGGCTTGGATGGCGGACGCGTACCGGCAGCTCTACCCCGCCGACATCGACGCTCTGGCCTGCGTCACGGGGAAGCCGCCGACCCAGGGTGGTATTCCGGGGCGCGAGGAGGCGACCGGCCTCGGTCTCCGATACGTGCTCCACGAGTTCTTCCGCCATCCCGACGACGCGGCGCGCGCCGGTCTGCAGGGCGGGCTCGAAGGCAAGCGGGTGATCGTCCAGGGGCTCGGCAATGTGGGTTCCAACGCGGCCCGATTCCTCGTCGAGGAAGAGGGCGCGCGCCTGGTCGGGGTCATCGAGCGGCAGGGCGCCCTCCTGTCCGACGCCGGCATCGTTCCCGCAGACCTCGCCGAACACCGGGCGCGCACGGGAGAGCTCCGCGGATTCCCCGGCGCCCGATTCGCGGCCGATGGCCTCTCTGTCCTCGAAGCGGACTGCGACATACTCGTCCCCGCCGCGGTCGAAGGCCAGATCACCGAGGCCAACGCCTCGCGTATTCGCGCGCCTCTGATCGTCGAGGCCGCCAACGGCCCCGTGACGCTGGCGGCCGAACGGACGCTGCTCGCGCGCGGAAAGGTCATCCTCCCGGATATTCTCGTCAACGCCGGCGGCGTGACGGTCAGCTATTTCGAGTGGGTTTCCAACGTCTCGCATATGCGTTTCGGCCGCCTCTCGCGCCAACTCGACATCCAGCGCGGCCGGCGCATCATCGACATGATTGAAACGACATCCGGCCGCACGGTGCCGGACCGGCTCAAGGCGCCGCTGCTGCGCGGCGTGGACGAGCACGACCTTGTCCAGTCCGGGCTCGAGGGCACGATGCGCGAGGCCTACGGCGCGATACGCGAAAAGATGCGCGAGTCGGCGTCGATAGAAGACTTGCGCACGGCCGCGTTCGCCGTCGCGCTGGAGAAGGTCGTGCGGTCCTATCGCCAGATGGGGCTCGCCTGACGAGTCGGATCGCCCGCCGACGCGACCGCCGCGGTCCGGCGGCCGACCGACCGCTTCCCCGATACCGGGCCGCCGGCGCGGCGGCGGCCGCGGCCGCTACCATGACCGTGCCATCAAGGAGCCCCATCATGAACGGTGCCGGGATCGTCGCCGAGATCCTCAAACGGGAAGGAACCGAGTTCCTCTCCTGCTATCCCCGCAACCCGCTGATCGAGGCCTGCGCGGAGATCGGCATCCGCCCGATCCTGTGCCGGCAGGAGCGCGTCGGCGTCGGGTTGGCCGACGGGTTCAGCCGCGTCCGGCGCGGGCGCCAGAACGGCGTATTCGCGGTCCAGGCGGGACCCGGCATCGAGAACGCCTTCCCCGGCATCGCCCAGGCCTATTCCGAGAACGTGCCGATCCTGGTGCTGCCGGCCGGGCAGCCTCTGGAACGCCAGTATCGGCATCCGACCTTCAGCGCGGTGGACGTCTATCGCCCGGTCACCAAATGGGCGGCCCGCGCCCACTCGGTCCAGGAGCTGCCGGATCTCATGCGCCGCGCCTATCACGCGATGCGCAACGGCAAGGGCGGCCCGGTCCTGCTCGAGATTCCCGCCGAGATATGGGAGGCCGAGTTCACCGGCGCGCTGGATTATGCGCCCGCCCCCGTCTACCGCGCGGCGCCCGATCCGGAGGCCGTCCGGGAGGCGGCGCGGATGCTGCTGGCGGCCGAGCGGCCTCTGCTCTGGGCCGGCCAGGGCGTGCTCTACGCCGAGGCGAGCGAAGCGCTCACCGCTCTGGCGGAGCTGCTGCCGGCCCCGGTGGTCGCCACCAACCCCGGCAAGAGCGCCTTCCCGGAGACCCACCCCCTCGCCTGCGGCGCGAGTACCCGATCGGGGCCGCGCATGCTGTTCGAGTTCCTCGGCCGGGCCGACCTCGTCTTCGCCGTCGGCACCAGCCTCACTCGGACGCCGTTCGGCCCCGAGATCCCGCCCGGCAGGCGGATCGTCCACTCGACCAACGATCCCGAGGACGTCAACAAGGACTACCGCACCGACCATGCGGTGATCGGCGACGCGCGGCTGGTGCTGGAGGCGGTCGTCGAGGAGGTGGCGCGGCGGCGGGGCGGCCGGGGCGACGGCGCGGCGCTGCGCGCTCTCTCCGACGAGATTTCTGGCGTCAAGGCGGCCTGGCGAGCGGACTGGGCGGCCCATCGTCGTTCGGCCGAGATCCCGATCGACCCCTACCGGCTCATCGCCGACCTGCTGGACCATGTCGATCGGGAGCGCGTCATCGTCACCCACGATTCGGGCAGCCCGCGCGAGCAGCTCCTCCCGTTCTGGGAGACCGCCCGGCCCGGCTCCTATCTCGGCTGGGGGAAATCGACCCAGCTCGGCTACGGGCTCGGGCTGATCATGGGAGCCAAGCTCGCCGAACCCGACAAGCTCTGTATCAACGTGATGGGCGATGCGGCGATCGGCATGACCGGAATGGACATCGAGACCGCGGCGCGCAATCGCATCGGCATCCTCACCATCGTGTTCAACAACGGTGTGATGGCCGCTGAGCGCGAGGTGCTGATCGCTTCGGAGAAACGCTACGGCGCGCTCGCGGTCGGCGGCGACTACACGCGGGTCGCCGAGGGGCTCGGCGTCGCCGCCCGCCGCGTCGAAGCGCCGGACGACTTCCCGGCGGCGCTCGCGGAGGCGGTCGCGACGACCGAGACAGGGGCGCCGTTCCTGATCGAATGCGTGACCGAGGAGGTCCACGACTTCTCGCGCTATCCCTGGGGCGCTCCCTCCGCCGGCCGGCCGGCGGCGTGGCGGGCCGAGCGATAGGCGAAGACCATCGCCGGGCCGAGAGTCGTGCCCGGCCCCGGATAGGTCCCCGCCATGATCGAGTCCATATCGTTGCCGCAGGCATAGAGGCCCGGAATCGGTGCCCCGGCGGCGTCGAGCACCCGCGCTTGCGCGTCGGTCGCAAGCCCGGTCGCGCAGGCGAGCTCGGCGGGCCAGATATCCAGGGCGACGAAGGGCGGAACGGCGATCGGACCCAGACAGGGGTTCGGGCGGTGGTCGGCGTCGCCGTTGAAGCGGTTGAGCGCTGTGTCCCCTTTGCCGAAATCGGGGTCGCTGCCCGCTTCGGCGAAGCGGTTGTGCCGCGCGACGGTTTCGACAAGTGTCGCCGGATCGGCGCCGATCCGGCGGGCGAGGCCGCCCGGATCCTGGGCCAGGCGGATATAGCCGCGCCGCGCCGCCCGCGCGAGATCGACCGTCCCCGGATGGAGATCGCCGAGCCCGTATCTGCGGACGAAGGCGGCGTCGCAGACCAGATGACAGGGGATCGCCGGTGCGACCTCGTGGGCGCGGAACATCCCCTCGACGAAATCGTGATAGGAGTCCGCTTCGTTGACGAAGCGCCGGCCCGCCCTGTCGACCGCGATAAGCCCCGGCTTGGCCCGGTCGAGGATGATATGCGGGTAGAGTCCGGCACCCCCGCCGTCGCGCCGGATCAGCGAGACCGGGGTCCACAACCCGCCCCGACGCCCGCGCCCGGCGCCGAGCCGGCCGCCGAGCCGCCGGGCGATCGCGATCCCGTCCCCCGTGTTCTCGGCGACCGCCATCGAGTGCTCCGGCACGGGCGCAGGCATCAGCGCCCGGCGCAGCGCCCGGTCATGGGCGAACCCGCCGGTCGCCAGCACGACGCCGCGGCGGACGCGGACGGCGAGCCGCCCCTCCGGCACCGCGACCACCGCCCCGGTCACCGCCCCGCCCTCGGCGAGCACCTCCTCGAGCGCAGTGCCGAACAGGATCGGGACCCGGTTCCGCTTGAGGCTGTAATAGAGCCGGCCGACCAGCGCGTTGCCCATCACCAGCCGGGTGCCGCGCGGAAAGTGCAGCCGGTCGGCGAGATAGCGCAGCACCAGGCGCGCCGAATGGACGAAATCGCCGAGGCTCCGGTAGCGGCGGAGCAGCCGCGCGAGATCGGCCTTCCCCACCATCATCCCGCCCAGCAGCAGAAATTCGGGGATCGGCGGGCGAACCCGGGCGAAATCTCGCCCCAGCAGCCGCCCGTCGAAGACCTTCGGGACGATCGCCCGGCCGGCCTCGGCCGCACCCGGCAGGTTGCTGCGATAGTCCGGGTGAGGGCCGCAGGCGGTGAACGCGAGGGCGCTGCGCGCGCTCAGATCGTCGATGATCCGCGCGCCGTCGGCGAGATAGGCGGCGCGGCGGGGGTCCGCGGCGCTGTCCCCGATCAACGCGTCGAGATAGGCGGCGGCATCGGCGGAGCTGTCCGGGTAGCCGGCCGCGCGGTTCTGGCTGTTGCCCGGGATCCACAGTGTCCCCGCCGAGGTGGCGCCGGTGCCGCCGACCTGCTCAGACTTCTCGCAGAGCAGCACCTCCAGCCCTTCGAGCGCCCCGGCGAGCGCCGCGGTCATGCCGCCGGGCCCGGCCCCGGCAACCAGCAGATCGACTTCGCGGTCCCATCGGTCCTCCGGCATCGACGGGTCCTCAGCCGATCCGCGGGACGACGTCCTCGGCGAAGAGCTGCATCTGGTCGCACAGCTCGGAGAGGTCGTCGGCCGCGAAATAGAGGCCGAGCAGATGGGTCGCCCCGGCCTCTCGGATCTGGTTGGCGCGGGCAGCGACCTCGGCCGCCGAACCGATCAGGTTGACGTCTTCATGGCCGAGCGCCCTCTGCTCGCGCAGCGTCGATTTGCGGAGCGAGGTCAGATGCGCACACATCCGGGTCCTCTCAAAGCGGGCGAGCGCCGTCTCCCGCGTCTTGCCGATATGCACGGCATATTGCGGCGCGACTTCGATCTCCGCCGGGTCGCGCCCGGCCTGCCGGGCGAGGCCGCGGAGGACGGCGATGTCGCGGCGCAGCCGCGCCAGCGGGACCGCCGCCGGCAGCCATCCGTCCGCCCACGCCACCGTCCGGCGAAGATTGTTGGCGTTGTTGCCGCCGATATAGAGCGGTATGCGGTCCTGGCGGGGCTTGGGGTAGAGCTCGACGTCCCGGAAGGCGTAGCAGGCGCCGTCGAAGGAGGCCACGCGGTCGCGAAAGAGCGCGAGCAGAGCCTGTACCCCCTCCTCGAGGATCCGCCCGCGCGGGACCGCGGCGCCCGGCCACAGGGCCTCGAACTCCTCGCGATAGGCGCCGATCCCGACCCCGATCTCGAGCCGCCCTCCCGAAAAATGGTCAAGCGTCGCGAGCTGCTTGGCGGTTACCACGATGTCCCGGCGCATCGGCAGCACCAGGACCCCCGTCCCGAAGCGGAGAGTCGTCGTCTCGGCGGCGACGAAGGCGTAGACGATCAGCGGCTCCCAGAACCGGGGCGGGTCCGCGAACCCGGCGCGGACATAGTTCTGCGTCGTCATATGATCATTGCCCCACACCGAGTGATAGCCGAGCGCCTCGGCATGGCAGGCGATGCGGATCACCGCTTCGGGGTCGCTGAACGGGATCGGGTAGGTCAGTCCTTCCATCCCGGTTGGCAGGCCGACGCTGACTCGCATGACTGTCCTCGCTTCAGGCGCGGAGCCGCGCCGTCTCGCCCGCGTTCACCGCGCCGCCGCGGGTCAGGGCGACGCGATAGGCGCTGCGCGCGGCTTGCGGCGAGATCAGCCCGGCGCGCACATCGGCGGCGACGGCGTCCGGATCGCGGGTTTTCGGGTCGCCGAGCCCGCCGCCGCCGGGCATCTCGATCACCACCCGGGCTCCCGCCGGCACGGTCTGGGTCCCCTTGCCGGCGAGCGCCGTGCCGTCGCCGAGCGAGATCCGGCCGGCGGCGCCGCAGTTCCCGCCGGCGCCGCCGCGCGGCGGATGCGCGATCCGATCGAAGAGGGCGGAAAAGGCGAAGGGCGCATCCTCGTTGAGGCCGATCTCCATGACTTGGCCGAGACCGCCTCGATGCCGCCCCGGCCCGCCCGAATCCGGCCGGTACTCCTTGCGCCAGAAAATCAGCGGCGAAATCGATTCGGTGACCTCGACGGGCACGCTGCGCACGCCGCTGGGAAAACCCGTGGCCGACAGCCCGTCCTTGCCCGGCCGCGCTCCGGTACCGCCGGCATGGAAGCTCAACACCGTGAACGGCGTCGCCCGCGCGATCGCTTCGGGGGGAGCGTCCACCCGGCCCGGCCCGCCGAAGGCGTAGACGTTCCACAGACAGGACGTTCCCTCGGCGGGGACCGCATCGGGCAGCGCTTGCGCCAGGCAGCCGAAGACCACATCGGGCAGCATCTGGCCGGTGACGTGGCGCACCGCCACCGGGGCAGGATGGAGGGCGTTCAGGATCGTGCCCTCGGGGGCGGTGACGCGGATCGGTGCGAGAGAGCCCGCATTGTTGGGCACCGTCGGGGCGACGATGCAGCGCACGCCGAACGCGGTATAGGCCTCGGTGTAGCACAGCGGGACATTGATGCCGAAGGAAGAGGTCCCGGACGTGCCGGCGAAGTCCACATCGATTCCCTCGGCGCCGATCGTCGTCGCCGCGATCAGATCGATCGGCGCTTCGAGCCCGTCGATCCGCATTCGGCTGTGGTAGGTTCCGGGTGTCAACAGGTGGATCGCCGCCAACGTCGCCGCCTCCGAACGCGCGAGAATATGGTCGCCTGCCCGATCCAGCGCGTCGATCCCGAACTCGTCCATCATCGCCGCCAGCCGGGTCGCGCCAACATCGTTGCAGGCGGCGAGGGAATGGAGATCCCCGATCACCTGCACCGGTTCGCGCACGTTAGCGGCGACGATGTCGATCAGCGTGCGATCGACGGCGCCGGCGTCGGCGAACCGCATCGGCGGGATATGGAGACCCTCCTCGTAGACTTGGCGGCCGTCCGCCGAGAACCCGCGCCCGCCGATATCGACGACATGGCAGGTGCTCGCGAACAGCGCGACGAGCCGCGAGCGGTAGAAGGCCGGAGTGACGAGGGTGAAGTCGTGCAGATGACCCGTCCCCATCCACGGGTCGTTGGTCAGAAACGCGTCGCCGGGACGCATCTCGTCCGCCGGGAAACGGTCGAGGAAATGGCCGACCGACCGCGCCATCGCATTCACATGGCCGGGCGTCCCGGTGACGGCCTGGGCGAGCATGCGACCTCCCGCGTCGAAGACGCCGGCGGAGAGGTCGCCCGCCTCGCGCGTCGAGGTCGAGAATCCGGTGCGGACCAGCGCCTGCGCCTGCTCTTCGACGACGGCGATCAAGCGGTCCCAGAGGAGCTGCAGGCGAATAGGCGGCAGCATGTCGGCGCGGCTCATGACCGGTTGTTCCGGAAGATGACGACATCGCCGAGCGCGTCGATCTCGGCGCGGCAACGGCGCGGCACGATGGTCGTCGTCTGTTCTTCGACGATCGCGGCCGGGCCGTCGATCGTCACGCCGGGCGCCAGCCGGTCCCGGCGGTAGGTCCGCGCCGCGACGATCGTCTCGCCGTCGGGGTCGAACATGCGGCGAGCGCCGTCGGCGGCCGCGCCGCGGCGCGGCGGCGTGGCGGGGGCGGGTTCCGGCGGCGGCCCTGCGGCGGCGCGGCGGAGCGTCCAGTTCACGGCCTCGACGGTCTGGCCCGGAATGATCCGCCCGTAGGCCGCCGCATAGGCGTCCTCGAACAGGGCGGCGAGCCGCTGCCGGGGGCCGCCGTCGAACGCCGCGTCTGGGAGCGGGACCGCAAGCTCGTGCCCCTGGCCGCGATAGCGCATGTCGGCGGTCCGGGTCTCGATTTGCGGCGTATCGGGAGCACCGGCGGAGACAAGGGCGCCGGCCTCGGCGCGCATCTCGGCGAACAGCGCCTCGATCGATGCCGTATCGAAGTCCTCTTCGAGCGCCACACGGCGGCTGCGCACCACTTCGTGGGCGACGGGGGCGTTGAGGAAACCGACGGCCGAGCCGACACCGGCCGAGACCGGGACGACGATCCGCGATATGCCGAGCTTGCCGGCGAGCCGGACCGCATGGACCGGCGCGGCGCCGCCGAAGGCGATCATCGTCCGCCCTTCGACCCCGGTACCGCGCTCGACGGCATGGATGCGGGCGGCGTTGGCCATGTTCTCGACCACCACCTCGGAGATGCCGAACGCGGCCTCGATCGGCGGCAGGCCAAGGGCGTCGCCGGCTCCTCGCATCACCGCCGCCTCCGCGCGCCCGCGTGCGAGCGGAGGCGCGCCGCCGGCGAAGCCGGCGGGATCGATCCAGCCGAGCACCACGTCGGCATCGGTCACCGTCGCCGCCGCGCCCCCCTTGGCGTAGCAGGCCGGACCGGGGTCGGCGCCGGCGCTCTCGGGACCGACGGTGAGCCGGCCCAGCGCGTCGACCGCGGCGATCGAGCCGCCACCGGCGCCGATCTCCACCATCTCGATAACCGGGATGCGGAGCGGCAGGCCGCTGCCCTTCAGGAAACGATACTGGCGCGCGACTTCGAGGCTGCGCGAGGCCTGCGGCTCGCCGTCGTCGATCAGGCATATCTTGGCCGTCGTCCCGCCCATGTCGAAGGACAGCACGCGGTCGAGCCCGAGCCGGCGGGCCAGATCGGCGGCCAGGATCGCGCCCCCGGCGGGCCCCGATTCGACCAGCCGGATCGGAAACCGCCGCCCGGCCTCCGTCCGGGTGAGCCCGCCGCCCGAGGTCATCAGGAACAGCGGGCAGGCGAAGCCGAGCGCCCGAAGACCCGCCTCCAGCCGCGCGATATAGCCGGCCATCAAAGGCTGCACATAGGCGTTGGCCGCCGCCGTCGACCAGCGCTCGTATTCGCGCATCTCGGGCGAGACGGCGCTGGACAGGGTGACCGGGAGGCCGGGGAGCGCCGCCGCCAGCAGTTCGGCCGCGCGGCGCTCATGGCGGTCGTCGGCATAGGCGTGGAGAAAGCCGATCGCGACCGCCTCCACCGCCTCGGCCTTCAGCGCCGCCATCGCGGGGGCCAGCGCCGCGTCGGTCAGCGGGATCAGCACGTTGCCGGCGGCGTCGATCCGCTCGGCGACCGGCAGGCGGAGATGGCGGGGAACCAGAGGCGGCGGCCGGTCCATATGGATGTCGTACTGTTCGAAGCGGTTCTCGAAGGCCATCTCGACCACGTCGCGGAAACCTTCGGTCACCAGCAGCGCCGTCTTCGCGCCCTTGCGCTCGATCAGCGCGTTCGTCGCGAGGGTGGTGCCGTGGATCGCGATCTCGAAGGCTCCGGGAGAGAGCCCGGCGGCGGAGAGGGCGCGGGCGATGCCTGCCAGAACGCCCTTCTCGGGCTCCTGCTGCGTGGTCGGCACCTTCGCCGTGGTGAGGCTGCCGTCATGCGCGACCGCGATATCGGTGAAGGTACCGCCCACATCGGCGGCCAGCCGGGCGACCGGCGCGCGGACGGAAGGCGTCGGGGAACGGTCCGGTCCGGGCGATGGCGCCATCGTGGTCGGCGGCTCTACACGCGCCCGTCGGGCTCGATCCCGAACAGCGCCAGCCCCGCATGCTCGAAATTGGATGGCGCCGCCTGGATCTGCTGGGCGACCGCGTTCATATCGCGGAATCTCCGCTCGAAGGGGCCGCGCCGGTGGACCGCGGAGGAGCCGGCGGCGTGATACGCGAAATCGGCGACCTCGCGCGCGCGCTGGCTGGCATAGGTGCAGGCGATCCGAAGCCGCGCCCGTTGCCGCAGCGTCGGCAGCTTGCGCTCGCGGGCCAGCTCCCAATGCTCCGAGAGCATCTCGAACAGGAAGGCGCGCGCCGCCGAGAGGTTGCCCTCCGACCAGGCGACCCGCTGCTGGACCGCCGGGTTGTCGCGGAGCTTCTGCTTGGCGTAGCTCGGCGTCTTCTCCGCCGCGAGCTCCATGAAGGAATCCAGCAGGGTGCGCGCGATGCCGAGCGCGACGCCGGCGAAACCCATCGCATAGAAGGTCGCGTGCGGGATGCGGTGGACCGGCGTCGGCCCGTTGCGGTCATGGACGAGGTCGCGGCTGTAGCTGTATTCGTCGGCGACGAACAGGTCCTCGACGGCGTAGTCGTCGCTGCCCGTTCCCTGGAGACCGATCGTCTCCCAGACCGGATAGACCGTCGCCCGGTCCTTCGGGAACAGGAATGTCCGCATGCGCGGCCGGCCCGGCGCAACCGGTACGGTCCTGCCATCGGCGGCGTAGACCGGCGCGTGCGCGCCGAGCCAGGTCGCGTTCCGGATCCCGCTCGCGAAATGCCACCGGCCGGTCAACCGATAGCCGCCGTCGACCCGCACCGCCCGGGCGCGGTCGTGGGACGGGCCCCAGGCGAGCACGGCGCCGGGCGGCCCGAAGACCCTCTCGGCGATCTCGGGAGCGACGAAGCCGGCGACCAGGGAACAGCCGAGCCCCTGGCCGAGGCACCAGGCGGTGCTCGCATCGGCACCCGCGAGCGCCTCCAGCACCGCGGCCATGGTCATCGGCGATGCCTCCGCCCCTCCGAGCGCGCGCGGCAGGCAGAGGCGGAACAACCCGGCCTCGTGGAGAACGGCCATGAGCTCCTCGGGCACTCTGCCCGCGCGCTCGATCCGCGCGGAGGCCTCCGCGAAACGCGGCGCCAGCACTCTCGTTCGCGCTACCCAGTCGATGACGCTCCTGGACTCGATGCACTCGGACATTGCGGGGTCTCCGATAGTTCGCCCATCCTAGGGCCGGGGCCGCGATCGGGAAAGCGCGGAGCCGCAACGACGGCGGTTGTCGTTTCGGGGACTATGACCGGCCGGACGACGATCCCTCCCCCTGCCCCTCCCTCGAGGGGGTGGGGGACCCCTTCCTCGAGAAACGGGCGATGACATGGACCGCGATGCAGGCAAAGGCCGGCTGCCGAGACACCAAAACAAGAATGTCTCCTCGTCCGTCAAATCGCTTTCGCAGCGCGCCGACCGGCGCGCATGCTGCTCCCGAGCAGTCTCGTCCCAAGCCATGTCGAGTCCCCACATCCGGGCTTCACGCCTCCGGAAATCACAAGGGGGCGAGACCGCTCGCAAGTTCAGGTCGGTCTCTCAGATGTCGTCGATGGGCGTGCCGGTCCAGCGGAACGGGTCGGCGGGATAGGTGCCCAGGATGCGCACCTCGTGCGAGAAGAAATCCAGCTCCTCGAGCGCCAGACGAACGTCGGAGTCGTGCGGATCGCCTTCGATGTCGGCGTAGAACTGGGTCGCCGAGAACCGCCCGCCCAGCATATAGCTCTCGAGCTTGGTCATGTTGACGCCGTTGGTCGCGAACCCGCCGAGCGCCTTGTAGAGCGCCGCGGGAACGTTCCGCACGCGGAAGACGAATGTCGTCACCAGCCGAGCGCCGTCCGGCGCGTCCCGGCGCGGCTCGGCCGCCATGACGAGAAAACGGGTCGTGTTGTGCGTGGCGTCCTCGATGTCCGCGGCGAGCGACACGAGGCCGTAGATATCACCGGCCAGCGCCGAGCTGATGGCGGCCTGGCTCCTGTCCCCCTGTGCGGCGATCTCGGCGGCGGCGCCGGCGGTGTCGGCGTGCACGATCGGCCGGTAGCCGCGTTCCCGGATCATCCGCCCGCACTGGCCGAGCGCGTGGACATGGCTGTGCACGGCGCGGATCGAGTCGAGCGTCGCTCCCTCCGGGGCGAGCAGATGATGGCGCACCCGCATGAAATGCTCGCCGACGATGTGGAGCTCGGACTCGGGCATCAGCCGGTGGATGTCCGCGACCCTGCCGGCGACCGAGTTCTCGATCGGCAGCATCGCACGGCGCGCCCGGCCTTCGCGGACCGCGGCAAACGTGTCCTCGAAGGAAGCGGTGGCGAGGGAGGCCATGTCGGGGAAGACCGCATGGCAGGCGAGATCGGAATAGGCGCCGGCGATCCCCTGGAAGGCGATCGTCCGGGCGGGATCGGCGGGGGCGCCCACCCGATCGCGCACGACGACGTTCTCAGCCATGGATCCGCCGCACGGTCTCCGCCAGCACGCGGCAGCCGAGGACGATGTCCGCCTCGGCGGTGTCCTCGGAGGTGGTGTGGCTGCGCCCGCCGATCGAGGGGACGAACAGCATCGCCGAGGGCAGATGGCGCGAGACGATCGCGGCATCGTGGCCTGCGCCGCTCGGCATGCGAAGCGCGGGGGTCTCCAGCGCCTCGGCGGCGGCGGCGAGATGGTCGCCGAGCGCGGGGTCCATCCGCGAGGGTTCTATGTCGAGCGTCGGGGCGACCGAGACCGCGAGCCCGGTCTCGCGGGCGCAGGCGCGGGCGGCCTCGTTCAGCTCGGCCTCCAGCGCGTCGAGCCGTCCGGCGTCGGTGTCGCGCAGCTCGAGAAGGAACTCGGCGGCGCTCGGGATAACGTTCGCAGCGCCCGGGCGAAGCGACATGGCTCCGATGTTCCACACCGAATCGGGTCCTGCCGCGCCGGGTATCCGCTCGAGCAGAGCCGCCGCCAGGCGGATCGCCGCGGCGCCAGCGTCCCTGCGCATGGCCATCGGCACCGTCCCCGCATGGCCGGCCTCGCCGACGATCTCGATCCGGCGGCGGCGGATGCCGACGATCGCGGTGACCACGCCGATGACGAGACCCGCCGCCTCGAGCCGCGGCCCCTGCTCGATATGGGCTTCGACATAGGCGCGATACTCCTCGGGCGCCAACCGGAGGGCGGGGTTGCGGTCGATGCCGTGCGCGCGCATCGCATCGAGAAGCGTCCGCCCGCCGCCGCGAGCCGCGGCGATCTCCTCGGCGCCCACGGCACCGAACAGCGACCGGCTGCCGAAGGTGGCGAGATAGGCGCCCTCCTCGTCCTGAAAGGACACCACGTCGACCGGGAACCGAGCCTCGAGGCCCGCCTCGATCACGGCGCGCGCGATCTCGATCCCGTAGACGACTCCCATCGCGCCGTCGAGCCAGCCGCCGTCGGGCACCGAATCGCTGTGGCTGCCGATCAGCACCGCCGGCCGTGCCGCTGTCATGCGGCCGAGGACATTCGCAGCTCCGTCGATCGCGGCGTCGAGGCCGGCCTCTCGCATGCGGCCGCAAAGCCAGTTCCGGGCCGCGATGTCCGCGTCCGAGAAGGCGATACGGCTGACCCCCGTGCCGCGTTTCCCGAAGCCGGCGAGCGTGCGCAGGTCGGACAGCAGCCGGTCGGGGTCGATCTCTATTCGGGGGATGGACACGACGACTCTCTGGACCGAGGCGGCGGTGACGCTATCATCGGTCGCTCGGATTGTCGAACCGCGGAGCTGCGGCCGGGGCCGATGCCGCCACTGTCACCATTCGCCACACCGGGGGCGGCGCTGGCGGCCCAGGCGGCGGCGCGCGGCGGCGCCCCGGCCCTCGTCTTCCCGGACTCCGGACGGGCGCTCACCTATGCCGGGTGGCATGACGGTGCGGCACGGCTCGCCGCGGCGCTGCTCGCGTTCGGCGTCGCGCGCGGGCACCATGTCGGCCTCCTCGCCGAGACGCGACTCGAATGGCCGATCGTCCAGCTCGCCGTGGCGATGGCGGGTGCGGTCCTCGTGCCGTTCAACACCCATTACCGGCGCGAAGATCTGCGTCACGCTCTCGCCCATTCGAAGGTCTCGGCCCTATTCCTCTCCGAGTCGTTCCGCAGCAACCGCTACCTGGAGACGGTTGCGGGGCTGCGGCGGACGCTGCCATATCTCGAGACCGTCATCTGCTTCGACCGGGCGGCGCCCGGCTGCCTGTCTCTCGATGAGTTCACGGCCGCAGCCCGGACCGGCGGCGCCCGGCTGCCCGATATCGACGCGGACGCCACCGCCTCGCTACAATACACGTCGGGAACCACCGGCCTCCCCAAAGGGGCGCTGCTGACCCATCGTGGCATGATGGGCAACTCCTGGGGCATCTCCGGCCGGCTGGGCGTGTCCGAGTCCGACCGCTGGACGTCGATCATTCCCCTCTTCCATTGCGCCGGCTGCATCATGTGCATCCTCGGCGTTCTCCAGCGGGGCGCCTGCTATGTGGGCGTTCCGAGCTTCGATCCCGAGCGGATGTTCCGGGTGATCGAGGACGAGCGCTGCACGATGCTGTCCGGCGTTCCGACCTCCTTCCTGGCGATGCTCGAACATCCGGCGCGCGCGGCGCATGATCTGTCCAGCCTTCGCGCCGGCACCTGCGGCGGTGCCGACACCGACCCGGCTCTGCTCGCCCGTTGCGCCGACGCCTTCCCGCTGCCGGGGCTGGTTCAAGTCTACGGCCAGACCGAGGCCAGCACGCTGATCGGCCTCGCCGATCACGAAGCCCCCGGGCGGTTCGCGACCTGCGGGCCGCCGCTGCCGGGCGCCGAGGTCCGGATCGTCGATCCGGCGACCGGTGCGGCGCTGCCGACCCGCGAGATCGGCGAGATCCAGACGCGGGGCGAAATGGTAATGCTGGGCTATTTCGGGAACGACGAGGCCACCCGCGAGACTATCGGCGAGGACGGCTGGATGCGCACCGGCGATCTCGGCCTTCTCACCGCGGACGGCGACCTTGTGATCGCCGGCGGGCGGCTGCGCGACATGATCATCCGCGGCGGCGAGAACGTCTATCCGGCGGAGGTCGAGACCGCGCTGCGCGGCCATGACGCGGTCGCGGACGCCGCGGTGTTCGGCCTTCCCGATCGCTATTACGGGGAGATCGTCGCCGCCGCGGTGACGGTCGCCGGGCCGGTCTCCGCCGGCGCTCTCGCGCGCCATTGCGCGGACCGGATCGCGCGATTCAAGGTCCCCGCCCGGTTCTTCCGGGTCGACCGCTTCCCGTCGACCGCGAGCGGCAAGGTCCGCAAGGCCGCGCTGCGGGAGGAGGCGACAGCCGGCGGGCTTCCGCCTCTATAGGTCGCCCGGCAGCGGGGAGGCCGGGCGCGGGCTCCCAACTTCCATGCTCGAGCCAGTGGCGGATCATCCACAGCCGGTCGACGCCCCAGATCGGTTGGTCGTCGACGATGAAGAAGGGCGAGCCGAACACACCCCGCGCGACCGCGCGGTCGACCTCGGCGCGCAGCCGGTCCTTGACCTCCGCCCGCCCGAGCGCGGCGCGCAGCGGCGCGGGCGCGACGCCGCAGGCGGCCGCTTCCTCGACTACCGCATCGACGGGGGTGATGTCGGCGCCCGCCACCCACAACCGCCTGAGCAACCGCCTCGCGAGCGCCTTGGCGCGCGCGGGCTCGGCCTCGACAAGCCAGTAATAGGCCCGTGCGGCGGCGACGCCGTTGACCCCCCGGAGGTCCGGGTCGGCGAGCGGGATGCCCAGCAGCCGGGCCATGCGCGGCTTGTCGAGACGCACATAGTCTCCCTTGAGCGGCGTCTCCGTCAGCGGCTTGAGACCCATCACCTGCAGCACCGTCACGCCGAGCAGGAACGGACGCCAGACCACATCCCGTCCGAACTCCCCGGCGAGGCCCTCGATCGCCTCCGCCGCCAGATGGCCGTATGGCGAGATGAAATCGAAATAGAACTCGATCGGCCGGCTCATCCCGTCATCCCCGGTCGGTCGGGCCAACGCCTGTGTATCCACAGCCACTGCTCGGGATGGGCGCGAATGAAGCCCCCGAGGATGTCGTTCAGCCGCCGCGTCGCCGCGGCGATGTCGGCGCGGCGGTCGCCACTGTCCTCCAGTTCGACCGGCGGGTGGATCACCACCTCGAACCGTGGCCCCGGATGACGAACCATCGAGGCGGGAAGGATCGCATGGCCGTGCTTGAGCGCGAGCTGCGCGGCTATCGGCGAGGTCATCGCCTCATGCCCGAGCAGCGGCGCGGCAATTCCCTCGACCAGCTTCTGGTCCATCAGCATCGCGAGGTTGCCGCCGCCGGCAAGAAAGGCGATCAGTTCGCGGGTGCCGGCCTTGCCCTTGGGGATCTGCACCGGCGCGATCGACCGGGCACGCGCTTCGACCAGCCAGTCGCGGACGAACGGGTTGTTGGGCGCCCGGTACAGCACCCCGACCCGGAGCCCGTACTGCGCGGCGCAGCGCGGCATCAGCTCCCAGTTGGCGAAATGCCCGGATACGAACACGATCGAGCGTCCGGCGGCGCGGGCGCGGTCGATATGCTCGGTGCCGAGGAAGGAAATGCGTCCGCCGGGCCGGTCGATCCAGAACCTGTCGACATGGGCGAACTCGGCCAGCGTCCGACCGAGATTGTCCCACATGCCATCGGCGATCTCCGCCAGCTCCCCCTCCGTCCGGTCCGGGAACGCCCACCGCAGGTTGCGCGCTGCCGTTCGCGCCCGCGAGGTCCGGGGGCCGACCACCCGGCCGAGAAACCCGCCGAGCGCCGAGGCGGTGCGGAGACCGATCAGCCGGAACAAGACCATCCCCGCGCGGAACGCCAGGGCTTCCCGGCGATAGCGGCGAAACATCCGCGGATCGGCGCGTGCATGGATCCCCGGCTGGCGGAAGGCGTTCGCGGCCGCCGCTGCGCTCCGTGCGTTCTGCTGCGCCATGGCGGGCGATCATAGCAGGGTACCCATGCCAGGGCATCATCGCCGCCCGAGGGCCGGCGATTCTCGTCATGGGTCTTCCGATCCTGTTCCGTTCGTTTCCGGGGTTTTCCTCGGGTTATGGTCTTCGGCTTGTAGATGGTATGAGCACCGGGTGACGAAGTGGGCCACGATGCTGGCGGAGGCTGGCTGCCAGGACGCCAATACGAAAACCGTTGCCGGACTCGGGGCCGCATTCCACCGGCAGAGGAAATGCGCTAGGCTGACGGTGGGCGCGGGCCGGCGTCCGCCTGGTAGATTGCGGCGCAGGGATCGCAGATGCGGCTGACGCTCGAGAGTTCGGTCGGCGCCGAGGCCGTCGAGGTCCCGGTCCGGGAGCTGGTGATCGCCGGTTGGACCGGCCGGGACGCCGCCGCCGTGGAAGCGCATATCGCCGAGCTCGCCGAGATCGGGGTTGCGCGCCCGTCGAGGGTGCCCTGCTTCTACCGTGTCGCCGCGGACCTGCTGACCCGCGCGCCCGCGATCCAGGCCGTCGGCCCCGACTCGAGCGGCGAGGTCGAAGTCGTGCTGTTCGGCACCGAAACCGGCATGCTGGTGGGGCTCGGCTCGGACCATACCGACCGCAGGGTCGAGGCTTGGTCGGTGACCGTCGCCAAGCAGGCTTGCGCCAAGCCGGTGGCCGGGACCGTCTGGCGCTTCGACGAGGTCGCCGGGCACTGGGATTCCCTCGCCCTGCGATCCTGGGCGGTCGCCGACGGGGTCCGCGAGGACTATCAGGCGGGACCGGTCAGCGCCATGCGCAGCCCGGCCGACCTCGTCGCGCGCTATTGCGGAGGCGGCGCGCTTCCTCCCGGAACGGCGATGTTCTGTGGCACGCTCGCCGTGGCGGGCGGTGTGCGCCCGGCCGACCGCTTCGAGATGGAGCTCGCCGACCCGCGCCTCGGCCGAACCATCGCCCACGGCTACGACATCGCCGTCCTGCCCGTCGAAGGCTGACGGCGGCGCATCGGATCGAGGAGGACGAAGATGCCGATCAACAAGCAACATCTGGAATTCCATCCGCTCGATCTCGACGGAGGCTTCGAGACGGTGCCGGGCTATCCGCCCGGGATCACCCAGAAGATCCTGACCGGCCGTCTCGACGAGGACGGCAAGGCCGGAGGGCGCACCCGGCTGCTTCGCTTCGAGGCCGGCGCCTTCACCGCCGAGCCCTTCGTCCATGACTATTGGGAGGAGGTCTATCAGTTGACCGGCGATCTCTGGGTGGGCAGCGACGCCGATGGGAAGGGCGGCGAGCGCTTCTCCCCCAACACCTATGCCTGCCGGCCGCCAGGCGCGGCGCACGGCCCGTTCCGCTCGGAGGGCGGCTGCGTGCTGCTCGAGCATCACTACTACGACGAGACCGGCGGATAGCGCGGGGCTGGCGCCATGCCTCTCGGCGCGACACCGCTCGCCGCGCTCGCCCGGGATCTCGCCTCCGGGCGCGCCACTAGCCGCGGCCTCGTCGAGGCGGCCATCGCCGCGGCCGAGGCCCCCGATGGGGAGGGCGGGCGCGTGTTCGTCCATCTCGACGCGGGCCGCGCGCGTATCGAGGCCGAGGCCAGCGACCGCCTCCGGGCGGCGGGTGTCGTCCCCTCGCCGCTCGCCGGGCTGCCGGTCTCGATCAAGGATCTGTTCGATGTCGCCGGGGAAGTCACGACGGCGGCGTCGCCGACGCTGGCCGACGCGCCCCCGGCGGTCCGGGACTCGGCGGTCGTCACGCGGCTCAGGGCGGCCGGCGCGGTGCCGCTCGGGCGCACCAACCTGACCGAGTTCGCCTATTCGGGGATCGGCATCAACCCGCATTTCGGAACCCCGAAGAACCCCTGGGACCGCGCCGCCGGCCGCATCCCGGGCGGCTCGTCGAGCGGCGCCGCGGTCTCGGTGACCGACGGCATGGCGGCCGCCGCGATCGGCTCGGATACCGGCGGGTCGGTGCGCATCCCGGCGGCGCTCTGCGGGCTCGTCGGGCTCAAGACGACGACCGGGCGGGTCCCGCTCGACGGCGTCTTTCCGCTGTCGCGCAGCCTCGACTCGGCGGGGCCGCTGGCCCCGACCGTCGCCTGCTGCGCGCTCATCGACACGGTCCTGTCGGGCGGGGATCCCTGGGCCGCCCCGCCGCCTTTGCCGGTCGGGGGGCTCAGGCTCGCCGTCGCCACGACGCTCGCCCAGGACGGCCTTGACGCCGGGGTGAGCGCCGCCTTCGCCGCCGCCCTGACGCGTCTCTCAACGGCCGGCGCGCGTCTCGAGGATGTCGCCCTGCCGCCGCTCGCCGAGATCCCGGCGATCAACGCGCAGGGGGGAATCCTCGGCGCCGAGGCTTATGCGCTCCACCGCGCCCGGCTGGCGGAGCGGGGCGGGATGGTCGATCCCCGGGTCCGGGTCCGAATCGAGCGCGGCGTCCGCATCTCGGCGGCCGATCTGCTCGACATCCAGGCCGCGCGCGCCGACATCCGCGCCCGCTACGATGCCCTGACCGCCCCCTACGACGCGGTGCTGATGCCGACCGTGGCCGTCCTCGCCCCGCCGATCGACGATATCGCGGCGAGCGACGACCTCTATGCCGAGATGAACCCGCTGATGCTGCGCAACACCACGCTCGGCAACTTCCTCGATCTCTGCGCGCTCTCGCTACCGGTCCACCGGCCAGGAGCGGCGCCCGTCGGGCTGATGGCGATGGGCCGGAACGGGGCCGACGACCGTCTGATCCGCATCGGCCTCGCCATCGAGGCCGCGCTACGGTCTCGATCCGCGCCGTAGAACCGTCCCGGAAGCGCAGACGGCTCGTTCCGCGGCCGCCTCCCGCGCAGATCCTTACGCCCCGACCTGCACGGCGTTATCCGGTGCCTCTACGTTTCGCCGACGCGCATATGCGCGGGAAGAAGGCTGTGAAACGAACCTCCGTCATCGAAATCCCGGGCCGCGGGGCCAGTGGTGCTTGGCCGGTGCGGCTGTCGCGCCGCGGTTTCTGCGCTCGGAGGCGCCTGTGCCGGCCATACGAGCCGTTCTCTCCGGGAATGGCTCGGAAACCATCGGGATGATTTCCGATGCCGGGGCCGCAGCATCTTCGCTCGGTCGAGACCGAAGACGACGCTCGCCGCATTCGGCGCCGGCCGGCGTCTCCGACGCGCCGCGTGACGATGCGGGACGGATCTTCGGGCCGCTCTCGCCGCCCTACTCCGCCGCCGCCCTTGCGGGGCCCATCGACTCGGCGAGGGTGTAGCGCGCGAGGATCTCGTCGACGAGGCCGGTCGCCGCGTTCCAGTCATAGGTGCGGTAGGCGTGGTTTCGAGTGACGAACTGGGCGCCCGCATAGAACATCTCGTACTGGGTGTGGCGGCTCGCGAACTCCGAGCCGACGGCGTCCCAGGCGAGCTTCATGAACTTGACCCGCCCCTCGGAGTCGGTCGCCGGCGACTTCTGGGTGCGCGCGATGTAGCCGGCGATCTCCGGGTTGGCGAAGTCCCGCGCCGAGGACGGCAGCATGATCAGCCCGCCGCCGGCGAGCTCGCGGATCGCGGTGACGAACCGGGGGTAGAGATCCTGGGTCAGCACCTGGGCGCTGTACATCAGGTTGCGGTCGGGGACGAAATAGCCGTGATACGCGCCGCCCCCGGCCTCCATCCCGTAGACGAGACCGGTCACCATGGCCGCCTGGGCGGCGAGGTTGCCGAGCTGCTCGCGCACCTGCGGGAGGCCGAGCGTGCCGTTGGTCTCGGCCACCTTGTGGGCGACGCCGACGAGGAACCGCATCTTCACCATCAGCCGGATCTGCGCCTGATAGTTCTGCATGTAATGGGCGTAGGTGTCCGAGAATTGCGCCCGGCACATGTCGGTGTCCCGGTAGATGAAGACCCGATCCCAGGGCACGCGCACATCGTCGAAATAGATCAGCGCGTCGTTCTCGTCGAAGCGGGCCGACAACGGATAGTCGAACTCGGTCGTCGCCGCTTCCTCGTAGGAGCGCCGCGACAGCAGTTTGACGCCCTTCTGGCCCATGGGTACCGCGAAGGAGATCGCATAGGCCTCCTCGCCGGGCTTCAGCGGCTGGATATTGGCGACCAGAACCTCGTTGGCCATGACCGATCCGGTGCCCAGCATCTTGGCGCCGCGCACCGTGATCCCGGCCGGGTCCTCGTCGACCACGCCGCAGGCCAGGAACTCCTCCTCCTGATCGCCCGTGTCCTTCGACCGGTCGGCCTGCGGGTTGATGATCACATAGGTCATGTAGACGTCTTCGTCGCGCGCCCAGACGTAGTAGTCGAGCAGCGCCCTGGCGCGGGCCTCGCCGTGGCGGCGGAACAGATGCGCCCCCATCACCTGGCCCGCCATCGAGGAGGCGATATGGTCGGGCGATCTGCCGAGCCAGCCGCCCGAAAGCGCCGACCAGGCCTCGATCGCCTTGCGCCGCTCGACCAGGTCGCGATAGCTGGTCGGCAGCTGCCAGCAACGGTTGACCCGCCCGCCGCCGGTCGGCGATTCGAAGGTCATCAGCTCCTCGTTCTCCGGCGCCGCCTGGAAGTCGTAGAGCCCGCACACCTCCGCCACGGCGTTGCGGTAGGCAGGATGGACGGTGACGTCACCGACGCGGGCGCCGTCGAGGAACACCTCGCGCCCGTCGCGGAGGCTGTTCAGGTGGTCCGCGCCGTTCTTGGTGCCGTTCCTGGTCATGACCGCCCCTCGCTGCAGCCGCCTCCGCGGCGCGCCCGGAACCCGGACTCGGTCGGCACTGTTCCACCTGCGCGGCCCGGCGTCAACGAAGCCGCCCCGCCACGATCCCCGAACCGCCCCGGCGATTTGGGACAAGGCCGGAATGGCGTAGAATCCGCGCTGGCAACCGCGCAAGGAGGGAAACATGAAGCATCGCATGCCGGTATTCGACGGCGACGGGCATGTCCTGGAGACGGATCGGGATCTCGACCGCTACTATGAGGGGGCCTGGGCCGAGTCGCGGCGGCTCGCCGGGATGAGCATCTTCCCGAGTCTCGACGGCTGGTCGCGGAGCGTGCAGATCTCCGAGGTCGACGCCAACCGCCGCTACTGGCACACCGATGCGGAGGTCTGGGCCGACATCCTCGACCGCATGGGTCTCGAGGGCTCGGTGCTCTATCCGACGATCGGGCTCGCCTACGGGCTGATGCGCGAGATCGGCTTCGCCACCGCCACGGCGACCGCCTACAACAACTGGCTTGACGCCGAATACACACGCAGGGACGACCGTCTGTTCGGGGTCGGGCTGATGCCGGTCGAGAACCCCGAGGGGGCGGTCGCCGAGCTCAGGCGCTGCCGCACCGAGCGCAGGAACTTCGTCGCCATGCTGCTGCCATCGGTGACCGCGTCGGGCAAAACTTACGGCGATCCGTCCTTCTGGCCGGTCTACGAAGAGGCCGAGCGCAGCGGCATGGTGCTGGCGCTGCACGGCGCTCCCTCGGTCGGGTTCGGCTTCGACCATTTCAGACCCTTCGTCAAGGTCCACACGCTCGAGCATCCGGTGCCGCTGTTCATCCAGCTCACCGACATGATGTTCGCCGGCGTGTTCGAAGACTTTCCGAAGCTCCGGGTGGCGTTTCTCGAAGGCGGATCGTCCTGGGTGCCGTTCATGGCCGACCGGCTCGACTACGAGTACGACTCCGTCCAGGGCTCGGAAATCCGCAAGCGGCTGCGCAACCGGCCGTCCTGGTACATGACCGAGACGGACAATTTCTGGGTGTCATGCGAGATGGGCGAGCGCGCGCTCAAATACACCATCGACATGATGGGCGCCGACCGGATCATCTATGCCTCGGACTTCCCGCACGAGCCGACCGAGGAGGATCTGATGACCGACGTTCCCAACTTCCTCGCCGACCCGGACTATGACGACGCGGTCAAGTCCAGGATCCTCTACCACAACGCGCGCCGGCTCTACGGCATCGCCTGAACCGACGGCGTCACGGCTCGGTCTCGGCCTCTCCGCGCAGGATCTCGGCGACCCAGCGCTGGGCCTGGGTGACGCCCTTGTCGACCGACCAGCGGATCGGCCGTCCGGGTTCCGGCGCGCTGTCCAGCATGGTCTGCTGCGGCTCGACCACCGCGACATCCTCGTCGAAGGTGCGCTTGTTGACCTGGAACATCCACTCGGTGAGGCCGTCGTCGTCGAGGTCGGTGTCGCGGACCAGCGACCAGAAGTAATGGGTGCTGCGCTCGGTCTCCGGAGTGAGGGCGTTGAGCACCCGCATCTCGACGCTGCGCCCGCCCTCCGCGGCGTCGGCGACGCGGAGCGAGATGACGATGTTTCCGGGCGGGCTGTAGTCGATCCGCTGGCAATGGTCGACCCTGCCGGCGAAGCCGCCGAGCCGCGCGAAGAAGGGCGACGGGGCGATCCCCCGCATGTCCCGCAGCACGGTGAGCCGGGCGCCGTCGAAACGGGTCTCGATCGGGAACGCGATCACCCCGTCGGTCGCCAGGGTCTGGCGGTGCACGTAATGGGCGTGGGTGAGATCGAGCAGGTTGTCGCGCAACAGCCCGTAATGCGCCTTGACGTGGAGCGTCTCGCCCTTTCCCGTCCAGCCGGGCGCCGACTTCCAGTGATAGTCGGGCAGCAGCGCCGGATCGGCCATCTCGGGCGCGCCGGTCCAGACGAACACCCAGCCCCAGCGCTCCAGGATCGGATAGGCGCGGGTGCGCGCCCCGGCCGGGACGCGGTCGGTTCCGGGGACCGCGGTGCAGACGCCGTCGGCGCCGAAGCGCAGCCCGTGATAGCCGCACTGGATGTCGTCGTCGATCACCCGACCCCGCGACAGCGGCGCGCCGCGGTGCGGGCAGCGGTCGGCGATCGCCGCCGGCCGACCGTCGCGCCGGCGCCACAGCACCAGCGGCGCGCCGCAGATCCAGCGTTGCAGGGGCGCCCTGCCGAGATCGCGGTCCCAGGCGCAGACATACCAGGCGTTCCTGATCAACCGTCCGTCGTCGCCATCCATCCCGCGCTCCCCCGGCAGGGCTCAGAGATGTCGCGGCCGCGGTTCCGCCTCGGCATCATGGCCGCCCGGATGCG
The DNA here is from genome assembly GCA_963422565.1 of Alphaproteobacteria bacterium. GTDB lineage: Bacteria > Pseudomonadota > Alphaproteobacteria > MPNO01 > MPNO01. Next base: position 1,500,806 of record OY730228.1, read on the forward strand.
CGGAGCCGCCGCCGGCGGCGATCATAGGCGAGGGCGCTGCGATCCACGAGACGCCGGTGGGGCCGGTTTTCCCGCCGGCGGGCGAGGCTCTAACATGGCGGCGGATACCCCACCGTCGCATTCGGGAGGCTTGCGCATGCGCGTTCTTCGGACGGGCGTCACCCATTCGGACATGTCCAGGGCGACGCCCGGGTTCACGCTGTTCTCGCCGCTCTGGGGCACCGCCAGCTATCTCATTGACATGCGCGGCGAGGTGGTTCACGGATGGACGCTGCCGGCGGGGCCGGCCGGCTATGCGCGGCTGCTCCCCAACGGCAATCTGTTCGTGGCGACCGACACCCCGACCGGTCCGAGCTTCGCCGGCGGCGCCCAGGGCGGGCGCATGCAGGAGCTCGACTGGGACGGCAACATCGTCAACGAATTCGTCGACGACTTCCAGCATCACGACCTGTGGCGCCTGCCCAACGGCCACACCGTCTACGCGGCGTGGGAGAGAATGCCCGAGGAGCATGCGCGGCGGGTGATCGGCGGCCGGCCGGGCACCCGACCGGAGGAGGGCATGTATTCGGACGTGGTCCGCGAGGTGGACGCCGACGGGAATCTGCTCTTCGAGTGGCACGCCTACGACATGGAGATCGAGAAGTATCGGTTGAACCCGATGGCCCCGCTTCTGGTCTGGGCCTGGTGCAACACGACGTTCCCGCTCGCCGACGGCGACATCCTGATCAGCCTGCGCAACATCAGCACCTGCGCGATCGTCGACCGGCGGACCGGCGGGTTCCGCTGGGAGAGGACGGACCCGTCCTGGGGCGGGCAGCACGACCCGCAGATGCTCGCCAACGGCAACATCATCCTCTTCGCCAACGGCTGGGCGACCGGGGAGAGCCACCCCTTCTCCCGGATCGTCGAATTCGACCCGGCGACCGGCGAGGAGGCCTGGGTCTACAAGGACGCGCCGACCCGCAACTTCTACTCGCACCATATCAGCGGCCAGCAGCGGCTGTGGTCGGGGAACACGCTGATCTGCGAGGGGCTGTGGGGCCGCGTCTTCGAGGTCACGCCGGCGGGCGAGCTGGTGTGGGAGTATATCTCCCCCTTCGAGAACAGGGCGCATCATGGCGACGACGTGAACTGGATATTCCGCGCGTTGCGCTATGCCGAGGACTCGCCGGAGATCGCCGGGCGGCTGCGGCTGTAGCGGCCGCGCGGGGCAAGGACCCGACCATGGCACGAACGCTCGTCAAGAACGGCTGGCTGATCACCCTCGACTCCGATCTCGGGGATATTCGGGGTGCCGACATTCTCGTCGAAGACGACCGGATCGCCCGCGTCGGGCGGGGGCTTCGCGCGGACGGCGCGCGGCCGATCGACGCCGAGGGCATGATCGTCCTGCCGGGCTTCGTCAACGCGCATATCCACACTTGGCAGACGGGCATTCGCGGCATCGCCGGAAACTGGTCGATCCCCGAATATCTGCACGCGATGCATGCCGGACTCGCCCCCCGCTACAGGGCCGAGGACATCCGTATCGCGAACCTTGTGGGCGCCCTCAACCAGATCGCCAACGGGACGACGACGATCTTCGACTGGTGCCACGCCAATGCCACGCCCGCCCATACCGATGCGGCGCTCGACGGGCTGGCGGCCTCCCGCATCCGGGCGGTGTTCGGCCACGGCTCGCCCAAACCCGACCCCGGAGAGGGCGAGACGCCATATTCTCACATCCCCCATCCGCGGGGCGAGATCGCGCGGCTGCGGCGCGGCAGGCTCGCCTCCGACGAGGGGCTCGTCACGCTCGCCATGGCGGTGTTGGGACCGGACTTCTCCACCTACGAGGTGACCGAGCACGACTTTCGGCTCGCCAGGGAGTTCGGCCTCCTGGTCAGCGCCCACACATGGGGGGCGCCCGGCCGGCTGAACGAGGACGGATATCGGAGGCTCGCGCGCCAGGGACTTCTCGGTCCCGACCACAACCTGGTACACGGCAACTTCCTCGGCGACGACGAGCTCGGGCTGCTGATCGACCGCGGCGTGTCGGTGACGGTGACGCCCGAGGTCGAGCTCCAGATGAGCCACGGCGCGCCGCTCACGGGGCGGCTCAGGGCGCGCGGCGCGCGGCCGTCGCTGGGCGTGGACGTCGAATCGGCCATCTCCGGCGACATGTTCACCGTGATGCGTATGGCGCTTCAGACCCAGCGGGCGCGCGACAACGAGGCGGCCGCCGCGCGCGGCGGGGCGCCCGCCGGGGGCCTGACCATATCCCCCCGCGAGGCGCTCGAATGGGCGACGATCGACGGCGCCCGCGCGCTCGGGCTGGACGGCCGGATCGGCACGCTCGCCCCGGGCAAGCAGGCCGATCTCGTCATGATCGACGCGAACTCGCTCAACCTCTTTCCGGTGCACGACCCGGTCGAGGCGGTGGTCTTTCACGCCAACGGATCGAATGTCGATACGGTCATGGTCGCCGGACGGGTGCTCAAGAAGGGCGGCAGGCTGCGCCATCGCGACCTCGCCGAGCGGAAGGCCGAGCTCGCACGCTCGGGGCGCCGGATTCTGCACGACGCGGGCATCCGGCCGAACCCGCGCGATTCGGCCGAGGCGCCGCCGGCAGGTCCGGCACGGATATCGAACGGGTGAAGGGATCGACCGGGGCGGAGCCGATCCGGAGAGGAGGAGACTTGACCGACAGCGAGACGGAAACACCCGCCGACCTTCAGGCGTTCTGCCGGGCGGTCCCGAAGGCGGAGCTGCATGTCCATTTCACCGGCGCCGTGCCGCTGGAGACCTTCCTGGCGCTCGCCCGCGGGAATTCCGTGGCACTGCCCGCGCATGACGATCCGACCGATCTCTATGCGCGCGGCGAGAATTTCGACCGGGTCCTCAAGACGCTGAAGCTCGTCTGCCGGTCTCTCCGCCGCGCTGCCGACTTCCATCGCGCCGTCTACGACACGCAGAAGCACGCGGCCGAGTGCGGCGTGCGCTACCGCGAGATGTTCTGGAACCCCACCGACCATCGGTCGATCGCCGGCGTCTCCTACAAGGAGGCCGTCGACGGGATGATCGCCGGGCTCCGCGACGCCGAACGCGACTTCGGGATCGTCGGCCGACTGATTCCCTCGATCGACCGGGAAGCCAGCCCGGAGCTCGGTTACGAGATGGTCGCCGAGGCCGCCGCCCACCCGCGCGACGAGGTGATCGGGATCGGGATGGACTATCTCGAGGTCGGCCACCCGCCGGAGAAGTTCTGGAAGGCCTACCGGCTCGCCGGCCGCCGCGGGCTGAAGCGCACCGCTCATGCCGGCGAGTTCGGCGAGCCGGCGCGCAACGTCGAGACCGCGCTCGACCTGCTCGGCTGCGACCGCATCGACCACGGCTATACCGTCATCGAGGACGGAGCGCTGCTCCGCCGCTGCCGGGACGACGGGCTGGTCTTCACCGTGGTGCCGACCAACTCCCATTACAACCGCGCGCTGCGCGGCAAGGCGTTCGCGGTCCACCATCCGATCCGCCGCATGGCGGACGCCGGGCTCAGGATCGTGCCCAACAGCGACGACCCGCCGCTCCATCATACCGATCCGGCCAACGCTTATGCGGAGATGGTGACGACCTTCGGGCTGCCCTTCGCCAGGCTCCGCGAGTTCATGCTCGCCGGTCTCGACGGCGCCTGGATCGAAGACGCCCTGCGAGCGCGCTGGCGGGCCGAGTGGACGGCCCGCTACGACGCGCTCGCGGACTCAGCCTGACGCGGCGGCATAGGCGGCGAGCCGGTCGAGCATCGCCCGCTTCTCGTCCTCCCCCGCCCAGCAGCCGAGAAAGGCGTTCCGCATCAGGGCGACGGTCTCGCTGTCCGAATAGCCGCCCGTCGAGCGGACCACGGGCAGCATCTCGCCGAGATCGCCGCTCGCGAACAGGCCCGGATCGTCGCTGTTGACGGTGACACGGACGCCGAGATCGAACAGCCGGCGGAGTCGGTCGAGCCGTCGCGGCGCGGGGTCCGAAGGCCGCCAGGTCGGGCAGACCGTGAGGCAGACCTCCGCGTCCCGCAGCCTCGCGACCAGCTCGGGGTCCTCGATGGCGTTGACGCCGTGGTCGATACGCTCGACCCTGAGGATGTCGAGGCATTGGCGGATATGCGCCGCCGCGTTCTCCTGGTCGACATCGCAATGGGCGGTCAGCCGGTAGCCCTCGGCCCGCGCCCGCTCATAGAGGCGGGCGAACTTGACCGGCGGGTTGCCGCGCTCGGCGGAGTCGAGACCGATCCCGGCGATCTCCTCCCGCCAGGGCCGCACAAGGTCGAGCAGCGACATCGCCTCCTCGAGCGGGCGGTCGCGGTTGACGCACATGATGAGCCTGGTGCCGACCGCGCCGCTCGCGTCGCGGCAAGCATCGACAAGACCGTTCATGACCGTCTCGATGGCGATGCCGCGGGCGAGATGGGGCTGGGGATCGAACGAGATCTCGACATGGATCACGTTGTCCCGGCGACAGCGCGCGAGGAAGCTCCGGGTCGTCTCGTAGAAGTCCCGCTCGGTCACCAGCAGTCGGATACCGGCGTAATAGGCCCCGAGAAAGGCCTCGAGAGAGCCGTAGTCTCGGTTTCCGTCCTCGGTCCAACGCAGCCGGTTCCGCCGGGCGAGCGCCCGGCGCTCCTCCAGGCGGATCGTGCCCTCGATATGGACATGGAGCTCGGCCTTGGGAATGCCGGCGACGAAGCGATCCATGCCCCGGCTCACTTCTCGGTGAAGACGCCGAGGCCAACCGTCCGTTCGACCAGCAGGAAGAAGCCGAGGGTCAGAAAGATCATGATCGAGGACACGGCGGCCGGGGTCGGGTCGGGAACATATTCGATATGCGACATGAGCTCGACCGGCAGGGTCCGCGTCTCGCGCGCGGCGAGAAAGGCCGAGATGGTGACGTCGTTGAACGAGAAGGTGAAGGCGATGATGGCGCCGGCGACGATGCCGGGGACGATCAGCGGCAGCGTGACCGTCCGGAACGTCGTCCAGGGCGTCGCGCCCAGGCTCTGCGCGGCCTCCTCCAGGGAGACATCGCTGCCGGCCATGCTGCTCCAGATCGACCTGACCGTGAACGGGACGGTCACCACCGTATGGCCGATGATCAGATTGAGCAGAGGCGCGCCCTGGAAGTCGATCATGATCGCAAAGCTGAACAGCGCGAAACCAACGACGACCCCGGGGATGATCAACGGGCTCAGCACGACATACTCGAAGGCGGCGCGGCCCCGGAAACGGTGCCGCGCGAGCACCCGCGCCGCGGCGATCCCGAGCGCGACCGCGGCCGCCGTCGAGGCCGCGGCGATGATCAGGCTGTTGGCGAGCGTGGTCCAGAACCAGTCCATCTCGAGCCCTTTCTCGTACCATTGCAGGGACAGGCCCGGCGGCGGGAAAACGAGATAGGAGGACGAGGTCAGGGACGCCACCGCGGTCACCGCGATCGGAACCAGCAGGAAGACGAGCCAGGCGACGGCGGCGGCGGCGACCAGCCAGCGGCCGGGGCGCAGCTCAGCCATAGCTGCGCAGCCCCCGGCCCGACAGCCCCCGGTGGAGGGTCACGAACAGCGCGCCGAGGCAGAGCAGCACGACGCCGATCGTCGCGGCCTTGGTCCAGTCGTAGAGCGCGAAGGCGTACTGATAGAGCAGGGTGGTCAGGATCGGGGTGCGGCCACCGCCAAGCAGGAACGGCGTCGCGAAGGCCGTCATCGCCAGGCTAAACACGAGGAGCGTGCCGGTGAGCAGCCCGGGAAGAGTCATCGGCACCACCACCCGCCAGAAGACCGCGGTCGGGGCGGCACCGAGGCTCTGGGCGGCATCCCTGAGATCGGGGTCGATGCGCTGGATGACGGCGAGCAGCGACAGGATCATGTAGGGCAGCAACAGATGGGTCTCGCCGATGACGATGCCGATCTCGTTCTGGACCAGGGCCAGCGGCTCGTCGGTCAGCCCGGACCAGACGAGCGCCCGGTTGACGAGGCCGGTGCGCCCGAGAACGACCGTCCAGCCGAAGGCGCGAACGACCGCCGAGATCAGGAACGGAAAGATCACCAGCGCCAGCAGGACCGGTCGCCAGCGCGGCCCGGTCCGGGAGATGAACAGGGCGACCGGATAACCGCCCAGGATACAGATCAGGGTCACGAGGACGCTGATCCGGACGGTGCGTTCGAGCGCCTGGCGGCCGATCTTGCTTTCGAACAGCGCTGCGAAGTTGACGAGGTCCGGCCAGGCGCCGCCGTCCGCCGGGGCGACGCTCTGCACGAGCAGATTGGCCGAAGGTACCAGAACGGCGACCAGCAGGGCGAGCAGCACCGGCACCGCCAGCCCGTAGGGAAAGCGGTTCGGCATCAACTCTCCGGGTCGGGCTCGAGGACCGCGATCCGTTCCGCCGGCAGGCGCAGCCTGACGCGGGACCCGGGCGACGGCTCGCGGCGGCCGAGGGCGATCAGCGGTCGGGCCCGAAGGGGCGTCTCGACCTGGAGGGCGACATGGGTCCCGAGATAGGTGGACGCACGCACCGCGCCCAGTGTCTCGTTGACGCCCGCCTGGCCGGTACCGGTCTCGACGACGATGTCGCCGGCGCGTATCCCGAGCACGGCCGCGTCGCCGGGCGCGAGCGGGCGGCGACAGGCGGCGCTCAGCGTCCCGCCGGCCACGGCGAAGCGGGCGGTCCCGTCGCCGCCAACGCCGACGAAGCGGGCCGGAAAAAGATTCTCGACACCGAGGAAATCGGCGACGAAGGCGCTGCCGGGGTTCTCCCAGACCGATCTCGGCGTGCCGGAGGCCCGCACCCGCCCCCGGTCGAGGACGACGATCCGGTCGGAGAGGGTCAGCGCCTCTTCCTGATCATGGGTGACGAAGATGGAAGTGACCCCGGTCTCGCGCTGGATCCGCTTGAGTTCGAACCGCATCTCGGCGCGCAGCCGGGCGTCGAGATTGGACAGCGGCTCATCGAGCAGCAGCACTTCCGGGCGGATCACCAGAGCGCGGGCGAGGGCGACCCGCTGCTGCTGCCCGCCGGAGAGCTGGCGCGGATAGCGGCATTCGAGATCATGCAGATCGACCAGCGCGAGAGCCGCGGCCACGCGCTCCGCGATCTCCTCTCGCCCGAGCGCACGTCGGCGGAGGCCGAAGGCCACGTTCTCCGCGACCGTCATGAAGGGGAACAGGGCGTAGTTCTGGAAGACGACGCCGAGATTGCGCCTCCATGGCGGCAGGCCGTCGATCGCCCGGCCGCCGATCCGGACTTCGCCCGCGTCGGGTGCGGCGAAGCCGGCGATCAGCCTGAGCGTCGTCGTCTTGCCGCAGCCGCTGGGTCCGAGGAGGCTGGCGAAGGTTCCGGCGGGAACCGAAAAGCTGACGTCGCGGACCGCCGGGACCGCACCGTAACGCTTGGAGACCCCGCGAACCTCGACATCAGCCATCGGCGCGATCTACTTGGCGACGATCTCTTCCTGGAACCGGGTCAGCCAGCCGGCCCGCCTGGCGGCGACCGTCGTCGCGTCGTAGAAGTGCAGCTTGGCGACCTGATCCTCGGTGACCATGTTGTATTTGGTGCCGGTCGGCACTTTGACGGTCTTGTTGACCGGGGAGTCACCGCCGCCCTCGGCGATGCGCCGCTGGTTGGCGGCCGAAAGGTAGAAGTCCAGAAACCGCTCGGCGAGCGCCTTGTTGGGGCTTCCCGCGACCACGCAGGCGAGGTTGAGGACGCCGATGCCGCCGTCCCCGGGCCAGGCGAAGCTCAGCGGAACCTCGGGGTCCTTCTTCACGAAGATGTTCAGCATCGGCGAGATCGACGCGTTCCCCTGGTTGATGGCGTCGAGGATCTCGAAGATCCGGAAGATCTGGACCCTTTCCTTGATCGCGGCGAGTTTGGCGAACCCGGAATCGATCGCCTCGAGGCTACCGCCGTGGAGTTCGGCAATGCGGATCAGGACCAGGGGCGAATAGGACTGGGACAGGTCGGGATAGCCCGGACGCCCCTCGATGTCCGTCCGGAACAGGTCGTTCCACGATGTCGGCGGGTTCGCGAAATGCTCCTTGTTGTAGGCGAGCCCGGCGCCGATCACGGTGATCGCCGGGCACAGCCCGCCGCCCAGCGGGTCCTTGGCGAAGTCGTAGAGCTCGGCCATCGCCCCGATATTGGCGGGATCGACCGGGGCAAGCAGGTTCTTCTCCCGGGCGATCGCCATCTGGTAGTCGGTGAGGAAGATCAGGTCGATCCCCCGCCCCTTGGTCGCGATCAGCTTGGACAGGCGCTGGCTCGACCGGCCGCCGTCGATGGCCACCTCGTGGCCGGTCTGCCGCTCGAACGGCTCAGCAGCATGCTTCTTCCACATCGCGCCGTAGCCGCCGCCCCATATCGAGATGGTCAGGGTGTCGGCCCCCGCGGGCTGGATCGACAGCGCGCCGGCGAGCGCGGCGGCGACGGTCAGCGACAGGACGGTCTTCATGGATCGGTCTCCTTGTGGTTTGCGCGGTCTCGTCGGGACGGACGGCACCCGACGAATATAGTGGCGCAGGGGCCCGGAACATAATCGCGCGGCCCCGCCCAGGGCAGACGCAAGCGCCGCCTCGCCGTCGATCCCGAGCCCGTTCGTCCGGGCGGTCCAATCGTCGAGCATCCTGGCAGAGATCTCCTTGATCGCGGCGTTCGGGCTCGCATCCGCCCGGAGATAGGGCTTGCCCGACGTCTCGTAGATGGCGCGCCTTCCGGTCGAGCGCGTCCCGGGTCCGCGCCCGGCGCGCCCGATAGCGCGGCGATCTTGGCCCTGGCGGCGCTGGAGAGCCTGTCCCACGTCTTCTCGTCGACGAAGACCGAGAAGGTCGGGTCGAACGCGAACCCGTCGACATGGGTGACGGACCTGGCGAATTGCCGGACCCCGAACTCGGTCACGGCCGCGCCCGGTTTCTTGACATCTTCCGCGCGCGCGCCACATTAGCGGCGCTTGCGGTTGCGGGGCCGTAGCTCAGTTGGGAGAGCGCGACGTTCGCAATGTCGAGGTCAGGGGTTCGACTCCCCTCGGCTCCACCAACCGGCCCGGCGCGATGCCCGCCCCCAGCGGGGAGCGCCACCATGTCCGTAACCTGGCCGCCGCCCGCGGCCTTCCGCCGAGGTCGACCCTACAGACCCGAGAGGAACGCCTCGAGATCGGCGTTGAAGCGGGCCGCATCCTCGATGAAGGGCGCGTGCCCGATGCCGTGATAGACGATGCGGTGCGACCGGCCGCCGCCGGCATCGACGAGCCCCTTCATGATCTCGGTCGCGCGCGGCAGGACGTGCCGATCCCTGCTTCCATGGATGAACAGCACCGGGACCCCGATCGTGCCGAGGGTCGGGGAATGGTCGAGCGGCCCGCCCTTGACGAAGCGGTCGATCACCATGGCGCGCCGGACGTAAGGCGGCGTCTGCATGTTGTAGGCGAGGGCCTCGGCCGCGGCGGCAGCGGATAGCGGGCCGCCCGGCACCATATCGAGGAAGCGCCTGGTGCCGGCGAGCTGGCGGGCATAGTCGCCGCAGGTCCCGGCGGCGCCGCAGCCGTCGAGGTCGGCCTCCGGCGGGCCGGCTGGGATGCCCACCATAGCGGCGGTGTTCTCGATCACTCCGGGCCCCAGCACCATCTCGGGGCCGCCGGCATCGGGCGGGCGGAGATCGAGGTTGTAGCCGGTGGCGACGAACACCAGAGCGGCGAGCTTTTCCTGGCCGTGCGTCTTCACATAGTCGAGCAGCAGCAGCCCAGCATAGGACCAGCCGACCAGCACGACCCCGTCGAGCCCCTTGGCGGCGATCACGGCGGCGATGTCGTCGGCCCAGAGCCTGCTCGCGACGTAGCGGTCGGGCTCGTCTGGCTTGGACGAATAGCCGTGCCCCCTGAGATCGAAGGCGACCAGCCGGTAGCTGTCTCCGAGGTCGCTGAGCATCTGCCGACGCCAGGCGGCGGCGCTCTGCGAAAAGCCGTGCACGAACAGAACCGGCCGCCCAGTCGTCTCGCCGCTCTCGACCGCGGCGAGCGCGAGCCCGTCCGGAGACATGACCGTGAACGGCACCACCCCCCGCAGCCGCTCGGCCCCGGCCGGCGCCGCCAGCACCGCCGCAGCGAGACCCGTGGCGAATAGCATCCCCATAATCTGCTTCATCGCGAAGCCACCACGTCTCCACTGCCGAAGAACGAAGAGTAGGAGGATATTCCGAGGGTCGTAAACGGAATGTCTCGGTTCGGGGTACCGGTGTCGACGCTCGCGGCTCATGATGACGCCCGTTATGCGAAAACCTATGAGCCGGACGCTTGTTCGAGTTCGGGAGGAAATACGAAACCAAGAAGCGGCCGAAGCAAGATCACGAAGCGCGCGGTTGCCAGCCGTGAGCCGCCGAGCCGGTTCTGCGAGCGGCAAAATTCGGATGCCAGGGCCGACGGAGCGAGTGCGGGAGGTCGAGCCGTTCCGGTTATCGACGGGATCGGGGCAGACACCGCAACGCCGTAGCTCGTGCGGGGCCTGGTGGAGCCAGGGGGAGTCGAACCCCCGACCTCTTGAATGCCATTCAAGCGCTCTCCCAACTGAGCTATGGCCCCGGCAGGTCCGTCGGCGCACCCGCGCACGAACCTAGTAGTATCGAAACAGGCGCGGTCTCGACAAGCGCAAATCGTCGCGCCCTGTTGCCGGCGCGCGCGGCCGTGCTAGATCATCCGCTGTCCCGCCCGCCCGGAGCGCCCGCCCATGTCCGCAACCGCTCCTCGCCCGGGCCCACGATGACGGTGCTCGTCTCCCGCTTCACCGAGAGCTTCGGCGGGGCCGTGCGGGCGCCGGGCGACAAGTCGATCTCCCACCGGGCGTTGATCCTGGCCGCCCTGGCGGTCGGCCGCTCGACGGTGACCGGGCTGCTGGAGAGCGACGATGTGCGCGCGACCGCCGCCGCGCTGCGGGCGCTCGGCGCGGAGATCGCGCGCGGCGGCGACGGGGCGTGGACCGTCGACGGGGTCGGCGTCGGCGGCCTCGCCGAGCCCGAGACCGTGCTCGATCTCGGCAATTCCGGCACCTCGGCCCGGCTGCTGCTGGGCGCGATCGCGAGCCACCGCATGACCTGCTTCATGACCGGCGATCCGTCGCTGCGCGCCCGGCCGATGGGACGGGTGACCGCGCCGCTGCGCCAGATGGGCGCGGAGTTCGTCGCCCGCGCGGGCGGGCTGCTGCCGCTCGCGGTCACCGGCCCCGAAGAGGCGCTGCCGATCGAGTATGTGCTGCCCGTCGCCTCGGCCCAGGTCAAGTCGGCGGTCCTGCTCGCCGGGCTCAACGCGCCTGGCCGGACTCGCGTCGTCGAGCCCCGCCCGAGCCGCGACCATACCGAGCTGATGCTCCGCCATTTCGGGGTCGCGGTCGAGATCGAGGAGCGCGGCGCGAGCGGCCGGGCCGTCGCGGTCGAGGGGTATCCCGAGATCGCGGCGCGATCGGTCCGGGTGCCGGGCGACATATCCTCGGCGGCCTTTCCCGGCGTCGCCGCCCTGCTGGTGCCAGGCGCGCGGGTCGCCCTGCCGGGGGTGGGCCTCAACCCGACCCGGGCCGGGCTGCTCGACTGCTTAGCCGAGATGGGCGCTCGTGTCGACATCGGGAACCGCCGCAGCGACGCCGGCGAACCGGTCGGCGATCTCGTGTTCCACGGCGCCGAGCCGGGCGCGCTCGCCGGGATCGAGGTGCCGGCGGACCGCGCCCCCCGGATGATCGACGAGTACCCGATCCTGGCGATGGCGGCGGCGGCGGCGCGCGGGACGACGCGGATGCACGGGCTCGCCGAGCTCCGGGTCAAGGAGAGCGACCGGCTCGCCGCGCTCGCCTCGGGGCTCGCCTCGGCCGGGGTCGCGGCCGGGATCGAGGGCGATACGCTGATTGTCGCCGGCCGGGCCGGGCCGGTGCCGGGAGGGGCGCGCATCGATTGCCGGCGCGACCACCGGATCGCCATGGCCTTCCTGGTGCTGGGCCTCGCCGCGCGGGCGCCGATCGCGGTGACCGGGGCCGAGACCGTCGCCACCAGTTTTCCCGGCTTCGCCGAGACGATGACCCGGCTCGGCGCGCGCATCGCCGAAACCGCCGAGGATGGCTGACGCCCCCGTCGTGCTCGCCGTCGACGGGCCGGCGGCGAGCGGCAAGGGCACGATCGCGCGCCGGCTCGCCGGGCATTTCGGCTACGCGCATCTCGACACCGGGCTGCTCTACAGGGCGGTGGCCCGACGGCTGATCGAGGCGGGCCGGGACCCTGCCGACGCCGCGGCTGCCGAGGCCGCGGCACGGACGCTCGCCGCTCGCGATCTCGATGCGCCCAGGCTCCGCGACGAGCCCCTCGGCGCGGCGGCGAGCCTCGTCGCCGCCCATCCCGGTGTCCGCCGCGCGCTCCTCGACCGGCAGCGCGGCTTCGCCGCCGCACCCCCCGGCGGCGCCGCCGGGGCGGTACTCGACGGGCGCGACATCGGCACCGCGATCTGCCCCGCCGCCGACCACAAGATCTATGTCGACGCCGATATCGAAATCCGCGCCGGGCGGCGCGTGCGCGAGTTGCGGGAACGGGGGCGGAAGCCTATATGTTCCGAGGTCCTGCGGGATATGGTGGCGCGCGACGCGCGGGACCGGGCGCGCGGCTGCGCGCCGTTGAGGCCGGCCGAGGACGCGCTGGTGCTCGATACCTCGGCGCTGGATGCCGACGCCGCCTTCGCTGCGGCGCTGGCGTTCGTTGCTGGGCGGACCTTGCCGGGGATCCGGTAACCCGCGGGCGGCGCGGCCGTCGCCAGGCGGCTGGCGCCGCCGACGCAGACCGGGCATCATGGACCGGGAACGGGTTGGAACAGGGAATGCAGATGTCGAATGAGATAGCCGCGGATATGCTGACGGCAGGCGCTCCCGCCGAGAGCTTCGCGCATCTTCTCGAGCAGAGCTTCGCCGAGGGGAAGCCCACCGAGGGTTCGGTGGTCAAGGGCACGGTCATCAGCATCGAGAAGGACAGCGCGCTGATCGATGTCGGGCTGAAGGCCGAAGGCCGTGTCGCACTCAAGGAGTTCGGCGGCCCCGGGCAGGAGCCCGAGATCCAGGTCGGAGACCGGGTCGACGTCTATCTCGAACGCATGGAGAACCGCCATGGCGAAGCCGTGCTGTCGCGCGACCGGGCGCGCCGCGAGGAGGCGTGGACGCTGCTCGAGAAGGCCTTCAAGGACGGCGAGCACGTCTCCGGCAACATCTTCGGCCGGGTAAAGGGCGGTTTCACCGTCGACCTGTCCGGCGCCGTCGCCTTCCTGCCCGGCAGCCAGGTCGATGTCCGGCCGATGCGCGACGTCTCGCCGCTGATGGGCACGCCCCAACCGTTCCAGATACTCAAGATGGATCGCCGCCGCGGCAATATCGTGGTCTCGCGCCGCGCCGTCCTCGAGGAGGCCCGCGCCGAGGCGCGCAACGAGCTGCTCGCCAACCTCCAGGAGCGGCAGATCCTCGACGGGATCGTCAAGAACATCACCGATTACGGCGCCTTCGTCGATCTCGGCGGCGTCGACGGGCTGCTCCATGTCACCGACATCGCCTGGCGGCGGATCAACCATCCGAGCGAGGCGCTCTCGATCGGCCAGACCGTTCGCGTCCAGGTGATCCGCTACAACCCCGAGACCCAGCGTATCTCGCTCGGCATGAAGCAGCTCGAGGCCGATCCGTGGGACGGCGTCGAGCACAAATACCCGGTCGCTACCAAGTTCACCGGCCGGGTCAGCAACATCACCGATTACGGCGCCTTCGTCGAGCTCGAGCCGGGCGTCGAGGGGCTGGTCCACATCTCCGAGATGAGTTGGACCAAGAAGAACGTCCACCCGGGCAAGATCGTCTCGACCAGCCAGGAAGTCGAGGTGATGGTGCTCGAGGTCGACCCCGACAAGCGCCGCGTCAGCCTCGGCCTCAAGCAGTGCGACGACAATCCCTGGGAGCGCTTCGCCGAGGAGTACCCCCCCGGCGCGACGATCGAGGGCGAGATCCGCAACATCACCGAGTTCGGCCTGTTCGTCGGCCTCGACGGAGAGATCGACGGCATGGTCCATCTCTCCGACCTCGACTGGAAGCGGAGTGGCGAGGAAGCGGTCGCCGACTACGCCAAGGGGCAGACCGTCGGCGCCAAGGTGCTCGATGTCGACCCCGAGAAGGAGCGCATCTCGCTCGGGATCAAACAGCTCGAGAGCGACCCGACCGAGGCCGCTTTGGGCAAGGTCAAACGTGGCACCGTGGTCACTTGCACCATCACCCGGGTCTCCGAGAGCGGGCTCGACGTCACCGCGGCCGGCGGGCTGCACGGGTTCATCCGCCGTGCCGAGCTGTCCCGCGACCGCATCGACCAGCGGCCCGACCGTTTCGCCCCGGGCGACCGGATCGACGCCCGGATCGTCAATATCGACCGCCGCGACCGCCGGCTCACCTTGTCGGTCAAGGCCCATGAGGTCGCCGAGGAGAAGCAGGCGATGGCCGAGTACGGCTCCTCCGACTCGGGGGCGAGTCTGGGCGACATCCTGGGCGCCGCGATCAGCCGCGCCAACCGCGAACGGGCCGAGGCGGAGCGGGAGGAGAACAGCGCGGAGGGCGGCGGCGCCTGATCCCGGACGGCGGCTCGGCGCGGCACCGCCATGGCCTTCGAGGCCGACGCGCTGATCGACCGACGCCGGCTGGTCCGGCGGCTCGCGCGATGGCGCGGCCTCGCGGTCGCCGCTCTGGCCGCCGCAGCCCTCGCCGCGTTCGGCCGTTTCGAGACCTTCTCCGACGGCGGCTATGTCGCCCGCTACGACGTGAGCGGAGTGATCGCCGACGACCGCCGTCATGGCGCCATCCTCGCCCGAATCGCACGCGACGACGATGCCAGGGCGCTGATCGTCCATGTCAACAGCCGCGGCGGCTCCGTGGTCGGCGGCGAGGCGCTATACCGCGCCCTCAGGCGGACGGCTCGTGACAAGCCGGTGGTCGCGGTGATGGGGGAGGTCGCGGCCTCGGCCGCCTATCTGGCGGCGATCGCCGCCGACCGGGTGCTCGCCCGCGAGGGAACGCTGACCGGCTCGATCGGGGTGATCCTGCAGACCGCCGAGATTACCGAGCTTCTGCAGAAGCTCGGCATCACCGTCGAGGAGATCCGCAGCGGCCCGCTCAAATCCGTCCCCTCGCCGCTCCTGCCGATGACCGAAGACGCGCGCGCCACCCTGCAGGACGTGATCGACGACGCCCACCGGGTCTTTCTCGACCGGGTCGCCGAGCGCCGGCGTCTGACGGAACAGGCGCTCGAGCGCGCCGCCGACGGGCGCATCTATTCCGGGCGGCGCGCGCTCCGAGCCGGACTCGTCGACGGCATCGGCGGCGAGGCCGAAGCGCGGCAATGGCTCGCCGACGAGAGAGGCGTTGCAGCAGCGTTGCCGATGCGCGATGTTGGGCGCCGCTCCGATGTCGTGCGGTTGCTCCGGCTGACCACCCTCTTCGGCGAAAAAGCGGCGCTTTCCGAACGGTTTATCCTTGACGGACTGGTCTCGGTCTGGCACCCTTCGCTGAACTGAAAACGGGGTCGGACGGGGCCTCGTGCGGGGCGATCGGGAGGCGGGTCGCGATGACCAAGTCCGAGTTAATCCTGCATATCTCCGAGTTGAACCCACATCTCAACCGCCGGGACATCGAGCGGCTGGTCAAGACCGTCTTCGACGAGATCTCCGAAGCTCTGGCGCGCGGCGACCGGGTCGAGCTGCGCGGGTTCGGCACATTCTCGGTCAAGCTCCGCGATGCCCGCCTGGGCCGCAACCCGCGCACCGGCGCGCAGGTGGCCATCGACCGCAAGCTCGTACCCTTCTTCAAGGCGGGGAAGGAGCTCCGGCAGCGGATCAACGCCGCCGGCTGACGCTGCTGGCAGCGTCAGCGACGATGAAGCTCCTGTCCAGACTCGTCTTCGTCCCGATCGCCCTGACGGTCGCGGTCTTCGCGGTGGCCAACCGCCAGGAGGTCACGCTGGAGATGTGGCCGCTCCCCTTCGCGATCGATCTGCCGGTCTATCTGGCGGTGCTGGGGGCGATGGCGATCGGCTTCCTGATCGGCGGCTCGATGCAGTGGGCCGCCGACTCGAGATGGCGCCGCCGGGCGCGCGCCGACCGGCGCCGCGCCCGCGCGCTGGCCCGCACCCTCGCCGACCGCGCGGAACCGCCCCCCGAGACCGCGCCGCCGCCGCCCGCCGCCGCGGAAGGCGTGCCGCCGCGGACCCGACTGCCGCGCCGCCTGAGGCTGTCCCGGTTCGGGCGAACTTGAGACGCCGCGCGAGCGGGCCGGACGCCTGCGGGCCCGACCGATCGACGGCGCCGCGGTCCATCGGCCTCTCGAGGATGCGTCCGACGGTGCTCTCCGAGACGGTCCATCCCTCTCGGCGCAGCGGAACGGCGAGCTTGGCCTTGCTCCACATCGGGTAGTCGGCGCGCATCTCGCGGACTGCGTGCGGCAGCGCCTTGCGCCAGACGCGGAAATGGGGAACCCTGTCGCGCCAACGAGGGGCACACACCGACCAGGGGGAATTGGCATGAGAAGATCCTCGCTCTCGATCGCGGCCGCGGCCGCGGCCGTTTCAGCGGCGTTGCTGGCCGCGCCGGCCGCGCAAGGGGCGGAAGTCCTGCTCAAGGGCATCTCGGGCTGGCCCAAGAACTTCCCGCTGACCGAAGACTTCCTGCGCTTCATCGAGTCCGCCAACAAGGCCGGGGCGGGCCAGTTCAGGATCCGCCATATCGGCGGGCCGGAGATATCCAAGGCGCCGGCGCAGTCCAAGGGCTTCAAGTCGGGGCTCTACGACCTGATGTTCACCGCGGCGAGCTATCACCGGGGCGTGGCGCCCGAGGTGGACGCGCTGTCGGCGACCCAGATCAGGCCCTGGGACGCGCGGAAGTCGGGCGCCATGGCGGCGCTCAACGCGGCGATCACCAAGCGGCTCGACGGTATCATCCTGGCGCAGACCGCGACCAGCGTCTCCTTCGTGGTCTATCTCCGCAGCAAGCCGAAGACGGGGCCGGACGGCATGGTCTCGCTCGAGGGTCTCAAGATGCGCTCGGTGCCGATTTATGACGGCTTCCTCAAGGCGCTCGGCGCGACCACGATGACCGTCCAGGTTCCCGAGATCTACAACGCCCTCGAGCGCGGCCTCGTCGACGGCTTCGCCTTTCCCGAGCTTTGGACCCGCAGGCAGGGCTGGGCCAAGTTCGTCAAGTACCGCGTCTACCCCAACTTCTACCAGCTCGAGCCCTGCATCTTCATCTCCAACAAGGCGCTGAAGAAGCTGACCGGGGACGGGCAGGCGCTGATGCTCGAGCTGGGGCGCGACTGGGAGCATAAATCCCACGACTATTGGAAGCCGCTGGTCGACAAGGAGCGCGACATCCTCGCCAAGGAGTTCGGCATCGAGGAGATCATCATGACCGGCGAGGCGGCGGAGCGCTATGTCGCCCTCGCCAACCGGGTTCCGGTCGAGAGGCTGAAGACGGTCGGTACCGAGGAGGCCCGGGAGCTCAGCAAGCTCTATCACGGCCAATAGGCCGGAGCGGTCTTCCGCGAGCCCGGCGGGGCCTGCCCCGCCGGGCTCGGCGGCCGCTGTCGTGTCGATGAAGCTCGTCTCCAAGCTCTATGACGGCCTGATCGTCGGTCTGGCGATCGTGGCTGGTCTGATGCTGGTGCTCATCTTCGTCGGCATCGTCCTGGATGTCGCCATCCGAAGCGCGGGCTACAACGCGCTTCAATGGTACAGCGCGATCGCCGAATACTGCCTCCTGTTCTCGACCATGCTCGCCGCCCCCTGGCTGGTGCGGCTCAAGGGTCATGTGGTCGTCGAATCGCTCACCATGGCCATGCCGCCCAAGTTGCGCGCGGCGATGGCGAAGGCGGTCTATCTGCTCTGCATCCTGCTTTCGCTGCTCTTCGTCTATTACGGCTTCATCGAGATGGCCGCCTCGCTGGAGATCGGCGATCTCGATCTCCGCTCCATCGACATGCCGAAATGGATCCTGTTTCTGCCCTTCCCGGTCGGGTTCGGCCTGGTGGCGGTCGAGTTCGGCCGCTATCTGTTCGGGTACGGATCCTACTATTCCGGCAAGGTCGGCTCCTCGGAGTCGCTGTGATGGCGATGCTGACGGAGTGGTACGGCATCGCCGGGTTCCTGGTCGGCATGGTCATCGCCTTCATGCTGCTCGGCATTCCCGTCGCCTTCGCGTTTCTGACCGCCAATGTCGTCGGCGCCATGATCTTCATGGGCGGGGTCCACGCGATGCCGCAGATCACCGTCAACGCCGTCGAGTCGGTGACGATCTTCGCCCTGATCCCGGTGCCGCTGTTCATCATCATGGGAGAGCTGTTCTTCCACACCGGGCTCGCGGTCCGGGTCTTCGACGCGCTCGATCTGTGCTTCGGCCGGCTGCCCGGTCGGCTCTCCTACATCACCGTCGTGGGCGGCACGATCTTCGCGACGCTGTCGGGCTCGACGATGGCCAACACCGCGATGATGGGCGCGATGATGGTCCCCGAGATGACCGGCCGGGGCTACAAGAAGCACATGTCGATGGGGCCGATTCTCGGCACCGGAGGGCTGGCGATGATCATACCGCCCTCGGCGCTCGCGGTGCTGCTGGCGAGCCTGGCCGAGATCGACATCGGCGGGCTGCTGGTCGCCGGCGTCCTGCCGGGGCTGGTGCTGGCCGTGCTCTATTCGATGCTGATCTACGCCCAGGTCAAGCTCGACAAGGACGCCGCGCCAGCCTATTCGGTCGACCATAGCGGCTTCTGGACCGTCTTGCGCGCGCTCGCCCTCAACGTGCTGCCGATGGGCTTCGTCGTATTCTGCGTGATCGGGCTGATCATCCTCGGCATCGCGACCCCGACCGAGGCCGCCGGCTTCGGCGCGCTCGGCGTGCTCGTCCTCGCCGTCATCTACCGCGTCCTCACCTGGGATGTGCTGGTGAAATCGGTCTCCGGCTCGCTCAGGGTGACGGCGATGGTGCTGCTCATCATCCTCGCCTCCTCGACCTTCAGCCAGCTGCTCGCGTTCACCGGCGCGAGCGCCGGGCTGATCGAATGGGCGACCCAGGTGGAGTTGGCGCCGGTCGTCATGCTGCTGATCATGTTCGGCGTGTTGCTGATCCTCGGCATGTTCATGGACCAGGTCTCCATGATGCTGATCACCGTGCCGATCTTCTTCCCGCTCGCCGAGACGCTCCAGTTCGATCTGATCTGGTTCGGGCTGGTGATGCTGCTCGCCCTGGAGATCAGCCTGACGACCCCGCCCTTCGGGCTGCTGCTGTTCGTGATGATCGGCGTCGCTCCGCGCGGCACCACGCTCTGGCAGGTCGCGCTGGCCGCCGCGCCCTATATCGGCTGCGCGCTGATCGTCCTGGTGCTGCTGATCCTGTTCCCCGGTCTCGCGCTCTATCTGCCGGGGCTGATGGTCCGATGAGCGGCGGAACGCGCCCCCGCCACGTCTTCTATCCCGGCGAGCCGCTGGCGCCGGATGCGCTCCGCGTCACCCTGCTCGGCACCGGCACGCCGTTCCCGCGCCGCGGCCAGGCCGGGGCCGGCGTGCTCGTCGAGGCCGGCGTACACAAATTCCTGCTCGATGTCGGCCCCGGCGCGCCGGCCAACTTCACCTCGCTGGACATACCGTTCCCCGAGGTCGACAAGATCTTTCTCACCCACCACCATGTCGATCACATCGGCGGGCTGGACCAGTTCTGGATCGGCGGCTGGACCTACGGGCGGAGAACCCCGCTCAGGGTCTGGGGGCCGCCTGGCACGGCGGAGATCGCCGCCCATCTCCGCGCCGTCTACGGTTGGGACATCGAGACGCGACGCCGGGTATTCGGGACTCTCGCCGGCTCCGAGATCGAGGCCGCGGACTATGGCGAAGGCGTCGTCTGGGAGGAGGACGGGATCCGGCTGACCGCGTTCGAGGTCGTCCACACGCCGCCGCACAACACGTTCGGCTTGCGCATCGACCATGCGGGCCGGTCGATGGTGTTCTCGGGCGACACCAAGAAATGCCCCGCCCTGATCGCGCAGGCGCGCGGGGTCGACCTGCTGATCCACGAGGCATTTCCGCCGGTCGAGATCTATGCCGGCAAGGCCGGCCGGCCGATCGAGCTCGCGCGGGTCATCGCCGAGGAGGTCCACACCGCGCCGCGCGAGGCCGGCGAAGCGATGGCCGCGGCGCGCCCGCGGCTCGGCGTCATCTATCACATGTACAACAACGACGATGTGGTCGGCCCGGCGCTCGCGCAGATCCGCGAGTCGTTCGACGGTCGGGTCGAGATCGGCTACGATCTGATGGTGATCGACATCGCCGAGGAGATCACCGTCCGCCCGGCGATCGTCGCCGACAAGCCGTGGCCGCGACAGTCGTCCGGCGGCCCCGCCGAAGGGGGCTGACCACGGACCACGGCCCGAACAAGCAGCAGGAGCGAGAGGCGATGTTGAAGACCGGTGCGGAGCATCTCGAAAGCCTGCGCGACGGGCGCAGGGTGTATATCGGCGACGAGCTGGTCGACGACGTGACCACCCATCCGGCGTTCCGCCGCGCCGCCCGGTCGTTCGCGGCGCTCTACGACCGCAAGCGCACGCCCGAGAACATCGAGACCATGTCCTACGAGGTCGACGGAGAGCGCTGTACCTCCTGGTTCCTGATGCCCGAGACGCGGGACGATCTCGTCAAGCGGCTGGAGACCCACCGCCGGATCGCGGCCTGGTCCTGCGGGCTGCTCGGCCGGTCGCCCGACCATGTCGCCTCCTTCGTAACCGGACTCGCGATGCGCCCCGATCTCTTCGAAGGCAACCGCGCGAGCTTCGGCGCCAACCTGCTCGGCTATTACGAGCGGATGCGGAAGGACGACATCTTCGCCTGCTACACCGTCCTTCCGCCGCAGGGCGCGCGCAAGCCCGAGCTCTATCAGCGCGAGGGGCGGGAGGCGCCGACGCTTCGCGTCACCGCCGAGGACGATGCCGGAGTGACTCTGAACGGCATGAAGATGCTCGGCACTTCGGCGATCTTCTCCAACGACACCTGGGTCGGCAACCTGCTGCCGCTGGCGCCCGACCGCGAGAAGGAGTCGATCACCTGCGCGGTCCCGCTCGCCGCCCCCGGCGTCTCGATCTGGTCGCGCAAGCCGTTCGAGCGTCATGCCGTCTCGGAGTTCGACAACCCGCTCTCGTCGCGCTTCGACGAGACCGACTCGATGGTCATCTTCGAGGATGTCCGCGTGCCCTGGGAACGGGTGTTCATCCATGACGACGCCGAGCTCTCGCGCGAGATCTACTTCGCCTCGCCCAGCCACGCGATGGGCAACCATCAGTCCAACGTCCGGTTCTGGGAGAAGCTCAAGCTGATCGTCGGCATCGCGAGTCGGATCACCGAGATCAACGGCGTCGGGCATATCCCGGCAGTGCAGGGCACGCTCGGCAGACTGGCGGCGATGGAGGCCGGGCTCGGCGCGATGATTCACGGCCAGATCCAGGACGCCGAGGAGATGGTGCCCGGCTATCTGACCGTCAACCGGCGGGCGATGTATGCGGCCCTGCACTGGTGCACCCACAACTACCACGAAATCTGCGAGATCGTGCGCGAGCTGCTCGGTGCCGGCCCGTTCCAGATGCCGGCCGACATCTCGGTCATCAACGACCCCAAGCTGCGCGCGCAGTTCGAGACCTACTGGTCGGTGCCGGGGCAGTCGGCGATCGAGCGGATGAAGTTCATGAAGCTGGCCTGGGATCTGCTCGGCTCCGACTTCGCCGGCCGCCACGTCCAGTATGAGCGTTTCTATGCCGGACCCGCCTTCATCAACACCCATTACAACTATCTGGCCTGTCCCTGGGAGGAGATGCGGGGAATCGTCGAGACCGTGCTCGACAGCTACCCGACGCCGGTGCCCGAGAGCGCGGCGCCCGCCCGGGCCACGGAATAGACGCAGCCCTCTCCGTTTCCGACCCGCCGGTCCTACGCCGCGCGCTCCGCCACCCGCGCGACGCTCATGAACGGAAAGCCATCGCCAGCACGCCCGCGAGCGTCGCCAGGCCGATCGCGACGTGCAGGCCGATCACCCAGCGAAGCCCGGTGATGTCACTGCGCACCGCCTCGACTTCCGCCCGCACCGATCCGATCTCGGATTTCAGATCGGCCTTGGTCGCGAGCTCTCCCTGCCCGGCGCGGATGGCAGCGGCGACGGCTTCGGCAGCCACGCGCTCCAGCCCCGCCGCTTCCATGTCGCGGGCCGCCGCGAGAGTATCGAAGGCGGTGCTCATGAACCCGCCGCCCGTCGTGCCGCCTTCGCCATGCACTCGCGCCGACCCCGCAGCCGCGCGCCAGACTCGCGGCCGCCGTTTTCAACCCCGAGAGGGTCGTCGCGCGCGTCGCTCTCGGCGCTCCCGGATATCGACCCCATTGCGAAGATCACAGCGCTTCTGCTGCTTCGTTCCGTCGGTCACCACCCGATCCCCCATCGCCGCCGCCCGCATGGTACAGCGTCCGGAACCGACATACGACCCGTCGTCGCATGTCGAGCAATTCTCACTCGTCCGTCACGAGGCGGCGGCGCAGCGGGAAGAGCTGCAGATCGTAGCGCCGGGACAGGAACCCCCAGATGCCCTGGGGCGCGAACAGCATCACCGCGATGGCGATCGCGCCCAGCAGCATCAGATACCAGGCGCCGAACTCCGCAAGATAGTTCTGCAGCACGAAGAACAGGATCACCCCGATCACCGGGCCCTCGATGGTACCGATTCCGCCGATGACGACGATGAAGATCACGAAGGCGGTCCAGTCGATCACCGAGAAGGCCGCGTCGGGCGAGATGCGCGCCTTCTGGAAATAGATCAGAGCCCCGGTGACGCCGGTCCCGAAGGCGGCAACGACGAACACCCAGAGCTTGGTGCGAAAAGCGCGCACCCCGAGGCCGCCCGCCGCCGTCTCGGCGTCGCGGATCGCGGACAGCGCCAGCCCGAAGCGCGAGCGCAGGATGGCGTAGATCAGGGCGACCGTCCCGGCGGCGACGACGAGGGCGAGCCAGTAGGCCTCGATGTCGCGCGCCGCCGCCGTCCGGACCCCGAACAGCTCCTTGATGAAATCGAGCCCGTAGATGCCGCTGGTCGCGCTGCGCGGCAGCGAGGTGCCGGTGCCGCCACCCACGCTCTTCCACTGCGCGAAGACGAGGCGGTACACCTCGGCGGCGACCCAGCTCCCGATCGCGAAATAGGCGCCGCGCAGGCGGAAGACCACCAGCGCGGTGGGCAACGCAAGCGCCATCGCGAACACACCGCCGAGGAGGATTGCGATCAGCGGGTC
The DNA here is from genome assembly GCA_963422565.1 of Alphaproteobacteria bacterium. GTDB lineage: Bacteria > Pseudomonadota > Alphaproteobacteria > MPNO01 > MPNO01. Next base: position 1,524,149 of record OY730228.1, read on the forward strand.
TATTCCGTAGAGGATCGCCGCGGCGAAGAGCGTGTAGCCGCCCACGCCGACGAAGGCCTGCTGGCCCACCGAGACCAGCCCCGCATAGCCGGCGAGCAGGTTCCAATACTGGGCGAGCGCCAGCATGGTGAAGACGAAGAAAAGGTCCTGAAGCGCGCTCCGGGAGACGACCGCCGGCGCGGCGAAGAGCAGCGCCAGCAGGACGAGGCACAGGATCAGCCCGGCGGTCGAGAGCCGCGTCCGGGTCCGGACCTCGAAGCGCGGCGAGCCGCCGGGCCGCGTCTTCGCCATTCCGTCGCCCGCGCTTAGTCCACCGCGCGCGGGAACAGCCCGCGCGGGCGTATCACCAGCACGATCAGGAATACGACATGTCCGGCGAGGATCTGCCATTCGGGATTGATCTTGGCGCCGATCGTCTGGGCGACGCCCAGGATGACCCCGCCGGCGAGCGTCCCCCAGAGGCTGCCGAGGCCGCCGATGATGACCGCCTCGAAGGCGTAGAGCAGACGGAGCGAGCCGGTGGTCGGGTCGAACTGCGCCCGATTGCCGAAATAGAGCGCCGACAGCGTGACCGCGACGAAGGCGATGCCGGTCGCGACCGCGAAGACCTTGCGGGGATCGATGCTCATGAGCTGCGCCGTCCTCGGGTCGTCCGAAGTCGCGCGGAAGGCGCGGCCGAGCTCGGTCCGGTACATGATCCGGTTGAGCGCCAGGATCGCGGCAACGGCGGTCGCGAACGTGAGCAGCGGCAGGACGCCGACGGCGATGCCGCCGCCCAGCGACCAGGAGAGCGCCTCGACATCGAAGGCCTGAAGCCGCCGGCTGTCGGCGCTGAAGCCCTCGAGCAGCCCGTTCTGAATCACGATCGAGATCCCGAACGTGACCAGGAGCGGTGGCAGGATATCCTCGCCGAGCGTGCGGTTGAGCAGATGGCGCTGCAGCGCGTAGCCGAGGCCGAACATCGCCGGGAGCGCCAGCGTAGCGGCGAGGAATATGTTCACGCCGAACGAGTTGACGACCAGCAGGATGACGAAGGCGGCGAGCACGATCAGGTCGCCATGCGCCAGGTTGACCAGCCGCATGATCCCGAAGGTCAGCGACAGCCCGGTCGCGAACAGCGCGAACAGCCCGCCCAGCAGAACGCCCTGCAGGACCGCGTCGATCCAGCTCAGCATGGCGGCTCCGCGCCCCTCGTCCCGAAATAGGCGGCGCGGATCGCCTCCCGGTCGAGCTCGGCGGGCCGGCCGGCGAGCGTCACCCGCCCCTCCATGAAGCAGTAGATCCGGTCCGCGACCTCGAGGGTGCGGCGGACGTCCTGCTCGACGAGGACGACCGAGGCGCCCGCCGCCTTGATCGCCGGCAAGGCCGCGTAGATGTCCTTGACGATCGCCGGGGCGAGGCCGAGCGAGACTTCGTCGCAGAGCAGCACACGCGGGTTGGACATCAGGGCCCGGCCGAAAGCGGCCATCTGTTGCTGGCCGCCCGAGAGCGCGTTGGCCGGCAGACGGCGCAGCTTTTCGAGGACCGGGAACAGCGCATAGACGGTGGACAGCCGCCAATGCCCGCCCGGCGGTCGGCCATAAGCGCCGATCTCGAGATTCTCCTCGACGCTCAGCGAGGTGAACAGGAGCCGTCCTTCCGGGACCAGGGCGATACCGCGCCTGACCACCTCGGCAGCCGGCAGAGCGCCGATCGGGGCGCCGTCGAACCGCACCGCCTCCGCCCGGCAGGGGTGGAGCCCGACGATGCTCCGCAGATAGGTCGATTTGCCGGCGCCGTTGGCGCCGATGATGCCGAGCGTCTCCCCCTCCGCCAGATCGGTGTCGATGCCGAACAATGCCTGGAAGTCGCCGTAATGGGCGGTGAGGTCGCGGGTCTCGAGAAGCGCCAAGGGCCGCCCCGTCACCTGGTCGTCGCCGCGGGATGCGGGACCGGACGCTGCGGTGGGGCCGCGCATGCTACACCCCCATATAGACTTCTTGAACCTCGCGCGATGCCATCACCGCGCCGGGCTCGCCGTCGACGACCACCCGGCCGAAATTGAGCACCGTCAGCCGGTCCACCGCGGCGAGCAGCGCATGGACGACATGCTCGATCCAGAGGATGGTGACCCCCGAGCCGCGAATATCGACGATCGCCGCGACCAGCGCTTCGCATTCATACTCGGTCAGCCCGCCCGCGATCTCGTCGAGCAGCAGGATGCGGGGCTCGGTCGCGAGCGCCCGCGCCATCTCGAGCCGCTTGCGCTCGAGCAGGGAGAGCGACCCGGCGACCCGGTCGGCATGGCCGAGCAGCCCCGTCCGCTCGAGCACCTCGCCGCAGCGGCGGCCCGCCTCGGCCTCCGTCAACCCGGCGCCGTAGACGGCCCCGACCAGCAAGTTCTCGAACACCGTCATCGACGGGAACGGCCGCGGGATCTGATAGGAGCGCCCGATTCCGGCGGTGCAGCGGTCGGGCGCGGGCGCGGCGGTGACGTCGCGCCCGTCGAGCAGGATCGCCCCGCCGTCGGGTGCGATCTCGCCGGCGATCAGGTTGAACAGCGACGACTTGCCCGCGCCGTTGGGACCGATGATTCCGAGAGCCGCCCCCTCCTCGACGGCGAGGTCGATCCGATCCGCGACCACCACCGAGCCGAAGGCCTTCGACAGGCCCTTGAGCTCGAGAAGCATGGAGCAAGGCTGAGCGCCGTCAGGCGATGGGCTGCATCTCGGACATGGCCGGGATCTGCGGCGCGGTCCGGTTTTCGGTGATGACGAGGTCGTACTTGCCGCCGCCGACATGGCGCCACTGGCCGCCGACCAGCGGCGTCTTGGAGATGTTCTTGGCGGCGAAGGGCGGCACGCCCTTGCCGTCCCAACGGACGTTCCCGACGATGGTGTCGAGATCGGTCGCGGCGATGGCGTCGCGGATGGCCTCCCTGCTGCCGAGATCGGCGGCGCGCTTCAGGACGTCGACCGCCATCTCGTAGAGGCTGTGCACGAAGCCGATCGGCTGGGTCCACTGCTTGCCGGTCGCCGCGCTGTAGCTCTTCGCGAGATCGTCGGACGATTGTCCGGTGAGCGTCGACGCGAAAGGGTGCGACGGGGTCCACCAGACTTCCGACGACAGGTTGTGGCCGGCCTCGCCGAGCGCTTCGACCGAGTCCGGGAACAGGATTGCTTTGCCGACGCTCGCCGCCTTAGGCCGGAAGCCCTGCTGGCGCGCCTGGGTCCAGAAGGTGGTAAAATCGGGGGGTAGCATCACCCCGGTCATGATCTCGGCGCCGGCGTTCTTGAAGGCGGCGATCTGGGCGGTGAAATCGTCAGTCAGGTTCTGGTAGCGGCCGGGATCGACGAGCTTGTAGCCGTTGGCGGCGAAGGCCGGCGGCATACCGAGCTTGGGGTCGCCCCAGGCGTTGCCGTCCGCATCGTTGGGGAAAGCGCCGCCGACGACCTTGTTGGTGTCGAGCTGCGACCACATGTTGAGGAAGACTGCGATCACGTCCTCCAACCCCCAGAAATAGTGATAGGCCCATTGGAAGGGCTTCCAGTTCGCCGGGTTGCCGGGGTTCCCCTGCTGGCCGATGAACCAGGGCTGCCAGGGACAGTTGGTGGAGATGCAGGGCACCTCCTCGATCTCGCATTGGGTCGCGACCGGGTTGGTCGTCTCAGGCGTGTTGGCGACCAGCATGATGTCGATCTCGTCGTCGACGATCAGTTCCTTGGCGACCTCGGCCGCCCGGTTGGGGTTGGACTGCGAATCCTTGACGATGACCTCGATCGGATGGGTCCTGCCGCCGATCTCGATGCCGTTGCGCATCGCCTTGCGGAAGAGATCGGCGTTGAAGCGGTCGGAGGCCCCGAACGGCGCCAGCGGCCCGGTCTGCGGGCTCACATAGCCGAGGGTGATCCGCTTCGCCTGCGCGATCGCCGGCATCGGAAACTGCGCGGCCGCGGCGGCCGCTGCCGAAGCGGCGACGAACTCGCGCCGGCCAATGCCCGCGCGCCCTGTCTTTCCCGTCATTCTTCGCTCCTGCTTCAATTCGCTGTGGCCACCCTCAGCGGCCCTTGCCCACGTGATAGCTGAGCTCGCCCGGATCGGTGAGGTCCGGGACCCGCCAACCGTCGAGGTCGTACTCCTCGAGACACTGCTCGGCGAACCCCTTCAACCTGTCCACGTCGCCGCTCGCCGTCGCGCCGAACAGGGCATAGCGGCGGATCTCCTCTGTCGAGCCCGAATAGTTGATCTCGTAGAGCTCGTGGCGGCCGCCGAACTCGCTGCCGATCGCGTCCCAGAGAAGTTTCATCAGCTTGACCCGCTGCTCGGCGTCGTAGCCGTTGGAGCCGCGCAGGAAGCGGTCGAGATAGGGCCGGATCTCCGGGTTGTGGAAGTCGCGGGCGTGCGAGTTGAGGAAGATCAGGCCCGAGGCCGCCGTCTCCTCGATGATGTATTTGATCTTGGAGTAGGCGAAGCTCATCAGCACCTGGTAGGCGCTCGCCGGGGTCATGTCGGGCAGCAGATAGCCGTCGATCCAAGGCATGGGGTTGCGGGTCATCGCCTCGGTCAAGGACCAGAACATGTTCCGCCAGGCGATGATCTCGCCGACATTGGCCTGCACGCCGCGGAAGTCCCTGGTGCCGGCAGCGTCGATCGCCTTGAGAATCAGCCCGGCGATGAAGTCGAGCTTCACCGCCAGCCTGGTGCAGCCATGCAGCAGGGCGCGCGGGAGGAAGCCCGTCTGCGGGAAGAAGTTGTTGGCCCGCTCGACGTCGCCGTAGACGAAAACGTTCTCCCAGGGAACCAGTGCCTTGTCGAGAATGAACACCGCGTCGTTCTCGTCCATCCGGCTCGACAGCGGATAGTCGAAGGGGCTCCCCATCACGGTCGCCGTCATCTCGAAGGAGGTGCGGCAGACGAATTTCACGCCCTCCGCGTCGGACGGGATCATGAAGACCGCCGCGAAGTCGCGGTCCTGGACCGGGATCAGCCCGTGATGCGCCACGAAGGTGTAGTTGGTCAGCGCCGACCCGGTGGCCACCACCTTGGCGCCGGAGACGACGATGCCGGCATCGGTCTCCTTCTCGACATGGACGCAGACATCAGCGACCTCGTCGGGCGGCTTGTGGCGGTCCATCGGCGGGTGGATGATGGCGTGGTTGACGAAGGGAATCCGCTCCTGGCTGAATCGGTACCAGCGTCGCGCATTGTCCTGGAACGGGCTGTAGAACTCCGCGTTGGCGCCGAGCGTGGCGAGGAAGGCGGCCTTGTAGTCGGGCGCCCGACCGGCCCAGCCATAGGTGAGCCGCGCCCACTGGGCGATCGCGTCGCGCCCGGCGACCGACTCCTCGACGCTCCTCGGGGCCTTGAAATAGGCCTGGGTCCGGCCGCCGTTCCCGGTGTCGGTCGGCACCATCAGATTGGCGGCGGTCGCCTCGTCATGCATCGCGTCGTAGAGTCTGGCGATCATGCGGGCGGTGTTGCGGAAGGCCGGATGGTCGATGACCCGCGCGACCCTTTCCCCGTAGATGTAGACGGTGCGCCCGTCATCGATCGAGTTGAGAAACTCGCTTCCCGTCATCGGCGCGAGAGCCGCCCGGTTGTCGGCCGTCTCGCCGTCGAGCGCGACGGAATCGTCCATGATGCCTCCTTCCGGCTCCGATGCGGCGCGGGCCGGAAGCGCCGCGTGCGGGGTGGTGCCGCAGGAAAGGATTGAACTTTCGACCTCGCCCTTACCAAGGGCGCGCTCTACCACTGAGCTACTGCGGCACCGGCCGGCGTCGAGAATGCCACAACCCGCACGGCAACGGCAACGGCCAGGCCGGGCAAAGCCGCGCGCGACCGCCCGGCGGTCAAGTTTCGGGTCGGGCTCCGGGGCGGGCATCCCACCCCGCCCCCTCAAGGGGAGAGAGAGAGAATGCGGGGCACCCCTCGCCTCGAGGAAGGGGGCTTCCGGCGTCTGCGCGAGGCGCGTTCACTGCCCGGCCCCGCCGGTGAGCCGCAGGAAGCCGATGATCAGGGCGGCGTTCGCGGCGGCGATGCCGATGCCCCACTTGACCATGCGGAACCATGCGGATTTCGAGATTGGCGAGATCGGCCTTGGTGGCGATGTCGCCTTACCCGTCGCAAATGGCGTCGGCGGTCATGGTGTCATCCCCTGGGCCGATCGCCGACAACCGCAACTCTTCGGTAGGCGGATAGAAACGGCCGGAGTCTCGACAGGGATTCCATCGACGACACGGCCGTCCGCGTTCGAGGCATGCGCGCCTAGCGGCCGATCGAGGCGATCGCCGCCGCCGTGAGGCTGACCCTGCTGAGCACCTCGGTCACCTCGCTGGCGATCACCCCGAGCCCGAGCGGAGCCGGATCGCGCGGCACCACGATGGAGCTGCCCGGCAAAATCTTCGTCCGCGAGTAGTTCCAGCTCGACAGTTTGAGCCGTTCCGCCGCACCGTTGGGGAAAACCACGAACATTCTGCCCTCTTCCGCCGAATCGTCGAGCCCGCCGGCGAGCTCGATATAGTCCTCGCTACGGAGATCGGACAGGAACTGATAGGCGCCGGGGTTGAGGACGGCGCCGCTGACACGCACCGTCGTTGGGCGCGCCGGCATCATCAGCCTGTCGCCCGGCTCGAGAAAAAAGTTGAGATCGGACCGGGCGGACAGCAGCGCCGGATCGACATGAACGACGATACGCCCATGTACCGGCGCGCTCCGCAAACGGTCGATCAGCGTCTGGGACGCCTTCGTGACCTCCGCGACTCCCCGGGAGAAATCCCCAATTTTGGCGACCGTCGAGAAGGTCAACTGCTCCGCCAGCCGCACATTCGCTTGCCTCTCGATCTCGGCAGCCGACGTCCGCAGGAACACGGCGCCCGCCGGATATGCGATCCCGGTCAGGCCGCCGGCGCGCGCCATGACTTCCGAAAGCCGTTCTCCCCGCCTTATCATGTAACGGCCGGGGCGCCGAAACTGGCCCACGAGCTCGACCGTGCCGTAATGCGGGGTCTGCGCGCCAGCGATGCGAAGCGAGTCGCCAGCGCGGACTCGTGAGGCGTCCGCCGCCGTTCCGCCGCTTCGGCGGTCGACCAGGACGGTACTGTTGACGACATCCACCGTTCCGGTGCCGTCCAACGGCCTCGCGAAGGTCGCGTTGACGGTCAACGGATGGGACTCATGGGTGGGCCCGCCGGCCAGGGCGACCATGGACGCGACCGTGCTCTCTCCGGCAATGGGATATAAGCCGGGCGCGACCACCGCGCCGGTCACGACCACCGAATGCTTGAGGAGGAAGAACAGAAGATCGGGAAAGGCCTCGTACAGATACGGGCAGGGAATGACATCGATGACGCTCTTCGGCTGAAGCGTCCGGATGCCCCCGTCGACCTCGTGCAACGGGCTCCCGCCGCCCGCCGTGTGGGCCGTCAGCAGTTCGAGCAGCCCGGCGCAGGAGTACTCGGTCCGCACATATTTTCCGTCGCCCTCGTTTGTCCCGTCGCTCTCGCGCCAGACGAAACCGGTCGACCTCGCCCCGGCCTCATCCGACTGCCGCAGGGCGACGCTCGGAGGAATCCGCCCCGACCTCGCCCAGGCCTCATCCGACTGCCGCAGGGCGACGCTCGGAGGAATCCGCCCCGACCTCGCCCAGGCCTCATCCGACTGCCGCAGGGCGACGCTCGGAGGAATCCGCCCCGACCTCGCCCCGGCCTCATCCGACTGCCGCAGGGCGACGCTCGGAGGAATCCACCCCGACCTCGCCCAGGCCTCATCCGACTGCCGCAGAGCGACGCTCGGAGGAATCTGCCCCGACCTCGCCGCCCGTACGTCGGCGGAGCCCAGGAACGCGACGGCGCGGCGGGAGATGACGATCACCTCGTCCTTCGACTGCAGCGCCAGATCGCCGGCGCCCGACAGAATCCCGCCGAGATCGAACGGAATATAGACCGGCTTCAGCGTGTTCCGGTCGACCCGCCGAACGACGGCAAACGGAAGATAGGCGTCGTCCCGTAGGACTCCCGTCTCGGGGATCAGCGCGCGCAGCGATCCGGCGACCTGCAGCGGCCGCATGCCGGGAACGCGCACGGCGCCCCGGAGCCGGATGTGGTCGACGAGCAGATTCGCCGCGGGCTGGACGCTGACGATGTCGCCGTTGCGCACCCGGACCAGCGCCGGCTGCGGGTGCGCCTGGATCAGGTCGCGCCCGTCCTTGTCGATCGAGATACGGACGAAGCGGTTACCTTGAGGGCGGATCGGCCCGCCGGCATAGGCGACGGCGTCGTCGAGCGACGGGCGGGTGCCGACCGGCAGTTCGAATATCCCCGGCCGCTTGACGTGGCCCGCCACCGCGATGGTCGGGCCGATCGTCGGGACGACGATCCGATCGCCCTCGCGCAGCGCGATGTCCTGTCGGATGACGCCGTGGAGCAGCAGCTCGTAGAGATCGACCGTGCGGACGCTGCCGCTCCGGTCGATCCGGATACTCCGAAGGCTGCCGCTCCGCTTGGGTCCGCCGGCGCGGACCAGCACGTCCATCAACGTCGACAAGGACGTCATGTAGTAGAGGCCGGGGAACCTCACCTCGCCGACGACCGTGACGTTGATGCTGCGCAGTCTCCCGACGGAAACGTAGATCTCGGTACCGAGCATCGTCCGTTCGACAATGGCGCGGAGCTCCGCGCGAACCTCGCCGAAGGTCCTGCCGGCGGCGGCGATCGGCGGCAGACCCGGGACGACGATTCGCCCGTTCCGATCGACCTGGGAGAGGATGTTCTGCCAGGTCTGCCCCTGCAGAGTGACATTGACCTCGTCGCCGACCCCGAGGCGGTAGGACTCGTTGATCGCCCCGGTGATCGGCGCCGGCGCCGGCGCGTCGGCGCGAAACGACCGATAGCCGAACTGGCGCAAGCTTTCGCCGGGCCTTAGCGTCAAGCTGTCGCCGGCCCGTCGCGCATAGTCCTCCGACAATGTCGTCGGCGGCAGGGCCCCCGGCAGCCTGCGGTCCGCGGCCGGCGCCCGGATCCGCGCCGCCCCCGGGGTCGCGGATCCGGGCGGATCCAGCGGCCGGATCACCAGCGGACGCTGCGTCGTCGAGCCGATCGCGCCCAGGCTCTGCAGCTGGCCGATCGGCGCGACGCCCTCTTGCGCCCGTGCCGGGGGGAAGAGAGTCGCAAGCAGCACGAGAGCGCCGCAGAATATGGTCCTGTATGTCGCCATCATCTCGCGACTTCGCCGGGTTCTCGCCGCGTCCGAGCCGGGAGCCGTCCCCGGCAGGCGACGCCGTGCCGAGCGGACCATACCCGGTTCGCCCGCCATGGTAAACTTGACCGCGCCGTTCCCATTGCTGGGAGAGCGAGATGATCCGATTGACGGTTCCCGAGTCGCTGGAGAGCTTTTGGATCGAGACTCCGGACGGCGCGCGTATTCTGGCCCGGCGCCACGGCGTCGCCGACGCGCCGCTACGCATCCTGCTGAGCCACGGCAACGGGTTCGCGATCGATGGATATCTGGCGTTCTGGCTGCCGCTCTGCGCACGCTACGATGTCGTCGTCTTCGACATGCGCGGCCATGGCCGCAGCGGGCGCGGGGATCCTGCGCGCCACGACTATCCGCATATGGCGCGCGACATCGGCGCGGTCCATGACGGGGCGACGGCGCGGTTGGGCGCCAAGCGGTCGCTCGGCCTGTTCCATTCCATGTCGGGGCGGGCGGCGATGCACGATGCGATCGACATCGCTTGGCGCTGGGACGCCCTTGTCCTCGTCGATCCCCCGGACATCCCGCCCGAGGGGCACCCGCTGCACGACGGCTCGGTCGCGTTCGAGCGGCGTCTCGCCGACTGGGCGCGGGCGCGCCGCGACCGATTCGCGGACCCGTCCGAGCAGGCCGCCCTCTACGCGTCGAGCCGGGTCCACAAGGGTTGGACGGCCGGCAGCCATGCGCTGATGGCCGAGGCGGTGCTGCGCTCCAACGGCGCCGACGGAAGCTGGGGGCTGGTCTGCCCCCGAGATCTCGAGGCCGAAATCTATCTCGCGAACATCGCCATGGATCTCTGGCCGCGCGCGTCCGATTTCGGCGGGCCGGTGCTGCTGCTGGGCGCCGATCCCACGCGGGACAGGCCCTCGCCGACGGCGCGGCCCAACGCGGCCATGGCCGAAGAGGGCGGTTTCGACTATCGCCGGATCGACGGGGCGGGCCACATGCTCCAGATCGAGGCGCCGGCCGCCTGTCTGGCGGCGCTCCACGCCTTCATCGACCGTCACCGGCTGGATCGCTGAGCGCCAGCGCCAGCATCGCCCGGCCGATCTCGCTCTCCCGCCGCGCCATCTCGCCCATCAGCGAGAAATGGTCGTGGCCCTCGGCGGCGATCGTCCGCACCTCGTGTCCGGCCCGGACGAGAGCCCGCGCATAGTCTTCCGACTGGCGCCGAAACTCGCTGCTCTCCCGGGCGCCCCAAGCGACGACCACGGGGCAGCAGGCCTCGGGGATGCGGCGGATCGGGCTGTTGCGCGCCGCGCTTTCGTCGTCGAGCGCGAGATGCGCGCCGGTGGCGATCCGCCTCAGCGGTGCGAGATCGAATATCCCGCTCATCGCGCAGGCGCCCTTCAGGACATCGGCCGGCAGGCCGTGCGCGTCCTGCCAGCCGGGGGCCAGCAACATGCCGACCAGATGGCCGCCGGCAGAGTTGCCGGAGACGACGATCCGTTCCGGATCGCCGCCGAACCCCGCCGCGTTGGCGTGGATCCAGCCGATGGCGGCGCGGGCGTCGGCGACGATCTCGTCGAGCGAGACCGCCGGGGCCAGCCGATAGTCGATCGGGACCCAGACGATGCCGGCCCCGTTGTAGAGCGGCGCCGGGAAGCGGCGCCCGGCCTTCCCGCCGCCCTTCCAGTAGCCGCCATGGATATAGACCATGATCGGCGCGCGGCGCGCGCGGGTCGGCACGAAGATGTCGAGCCTTTGGAGCGAGTCGCCGCCATAGGCGATATCGAGCCGCCCGGCTCCCTCGGCGACGACGGCATCCGAAGCCGCGCGGTAGCCGGCCTGCAGCCCGTCGACATCCGGAACGCCGACCGTCACGTCGTATAGTCGGTCGAGCGCCTCGGCGGAGAGTTCGCGATGGTCGGTCATCCCTCGGCTCCCGTTGGGCCGCCGGCGTGGCAATTATCGTTTCGGCGTCCTGGCGGCCGGTTATCGAGGAAGGACCCCCACCCCGACCCTTGACCTCGAGGGGAAGGGGCGAGAGAGGGCGGGGGGGGGCCTCTCCCCGGGGGAAGGGGAGGAAAGGGTGCCGATCACATATTCCCAAAATGAGAACCGCCGACGCCGGCGCGCGATGTTCGCATGGCCCGGCCGGTTTCGCTACCATATCGAGCGGCACCAAACGGTACCGGAGATGTTGTCGCCACCCGAGAGGAGGCCGACATGCGTATTCGCGGATTGTCGATATTCGCCGCGGCGGCGATCGCGGGCGCGGCGCTCGCCCGGGCGCCCTCGGCGGGGGCCGAGACGACGCTCGGTTTCGTCACCAACTGGGCGAAGACCGTCTACTCGCCGGCCCGGACCCTGCAATGGATGGAGGCGTTCAACGCGAGCCCCGAGGCCGCGGCGGCCGGGATCCGGATTTCCTATGTCGGCGGGCCGGAAACCACGCCGGCGCTCGAGCAGTTGACGGCGGTCCGTAACGGCGTGTTCGACCTGATGTTCGGCGCCGCCGGCTATTACGTCGGGCAGGTCCCCGAGGCCTTCGCGCTCTACGGGACCCGGATCACGCCGACCGCAGCGCGGGCGAACGGCGGCATCGACCTCCTGGCCGAGATCTACCGCGAGAAGTCCAACACCCACGTGCTGGGCTGGGTCGCCGCCGGAATCGGCTACCATGCCTGGCTCAAGGAGAAGCCGCGTCTCCGAAAGGACGGGACACCGGACCTCGGCGGCCTGAAAATCCGCTCCTCGCCGCTCTACCGCGGCTGGCTAAAGAGCATGGGTGCGACCCAGGTCATGGTGCCGGCTCCCGGAATCTATACTGCGATGGAACGCGGCACCGTCGACGGCGCCGCCTGGCCCGGGCTCGGCGTGACCGATTTCGGCTGGGAGAAGTTCGTCGAGTACCGTATCGACCCGCCGGTCTGGCAGTTCGACAATCTTCTCTGGATCAATCTCGACAGATGGAACGGGCTCACGGATGCGCAGAGGGATGCGCTCACCGCATCGGTGATCGGGTTCGAGCGCGACGCCTACGACTACTATGCCGCCCTGGCCGCGGCCGAACGAAAGAAGACGCTGGCGGCGGGCGTCCAGCCCTTCGCGCTCCAGGGCGCGGCGGCGAAGACGCACATCCGGAGGGCGGAGGCCCTTCAATGGGCGCAGATCGCGGCGAAGAAATCGGCGTATTACGACCGGCTGCGGGAAAAGTTCCCGCCGACCGAGTGATAGCGGCCGCGGGACGCGGTCGGGAGCCCGCTTGCGCTCCCTGATCAGGGTCTACGACGCCGTCGTTCCGGGCCTGGCGGTCGTCGCCGGGGCCATGGTGGCGTCCGTGTTCCTCGCGATCGTCCATGACGTGGCCCTGCGCAGCACCGGGTTCCACCCGCCGGCCTGGACCAGCGCGCTCACGGAATACGCGCTTCTCTACATGACCATGCTCGGCGCGCCCTGGCTGGTGCGGACGCGCGGCCATGTCTTCGTCGACTCCATCGCCCGCCGCTTTGGCCCGGCGCTCCGTCAGCGGGTCGAAGCGGGCGTCTACGGCCTCTGCATCCTGATATGCCTGGTTCTCTCCTACTATGCGATCGACCAGGGCCTGGCTGCCGCCGCGCGCGGCGAGGAGGACTGGCGGTCGATCGTCATGCCGAGATGGGTCCTGTTCGCCGCCATGCCGATCGGCTTCATCCCGTGCGCTCTGGAATTTCTGCGTTTTCTCCTCGGTCCCGACAGCATGTATGCCAGCGGCCGCTCGGCGGGCAGTCTGTGATCGCGGGCCTCGGGCCGACGACGGCGGAACGGGCGCGGCGATGGAATGGTACGAATCGGGCGCGCTGATCGTCGGTGCGCTGATCGCGCTCATCGCGCTGTCGGTGCCGGTGGCCTTCGCCTTCCTCGCGGTCAGCATCGCCGGAATGCTGATCTTCATCGGCGGCGAGGCGGGCCTGCAGCAGATCGCCGTCAACGCCACCGCGGCGATCACCCGGTTCGTGTTTCTGCCGATCCCGCTCTTCGTGCTGATGGGGGAGCTGTTCTTCCACACCGGGTTGGCGGTCCGCGTGTTCGACGCCCTCGACGCCCTGTTCGGCCGGCTGCCGGGGCGGCTATCCTACGTCACGGTCGCCGGCGGGACGATGTTCGCGACGCTGTCCGGGACCAGCATGGGAAGCACCGCGATGCTGGGCGCCCTGCTGGTGCCCGAGATGACGCGGCGCGGCTACAAGCCCCATATGGCGATGGGCCCGATCCTCGGAGCGGGCGGGCTCGCCATGATCGTCCCGCCGTCCGGCCTCGCGGTGCTGCTCGGCAGCATCGCCCGCATCGACATCGGCAAGCTGCTGATCGCCGGCGTCCTCCCCGGCCTCTTCCTGGCGCTGCTCTATATGGCGACGGTCTTCGTTCAGGTTCGCATCGACCCCGCGGCGGCGCCCCGCTACGATATCCCCCGCGTCGCATGGACGACCAGGCTGGGGCTGATCGCGGCGACTCTGCTGCCGATGGGCTTCGTGGTGTTCATGGTGATCGGGCTGATCCTGCTCGGCATCGCGACGCCTACCGAGTCTGCGGCCTTCGGCGTACTCGGGGTCCTCATCCTGGCGGCGGCGTTCCGAAGGCTGACACGCAAGGCGGTCCTCGACTCGCTGACCGGAACGCTGCGGGTGACCGTGATGGTCCTGATCATCGTGCTCGCCTCCTCGACCTTCAGCCAGATACTCGCGATCTCGGGCGCCAGCCGCGGCCTCGTCCAATGGGTCGTCGGGCTCGAATTCCCGCCGCTCGGCGTCCTGATGGCGATGTTCCTGCTGCTCCTGCTGCTGGGCATGCTGATGGACCAAGTCTCGATGATGCTGATCACGGTGCCGATCTTCTTTCCGTTGGCGCTGACGCTCGGCTTCGATCCGATCTGGTTCGGCATCGTGGTGCTGCTCGCGCTCGAGATCGGCGGCGTCACCCCGCCGTTCGGGCTCGGCCTGTTCGTCATGCTGGGCGTCGCGCCCGGCGGGACGACGCTGGGAGACGTCTCGCGCGCCGTCCTGCCCTTCGTCGGCTGCGATGTCCTGCTGTTCTTCCTGATGATCGCGTTCCCTTGGATCGCGACCTATCTGCCCGGGCTGATGGGCTGACGCGGCGATTCAGACTCCCTGCGCCGCCGGCGGCGGCGGCCGCCCGGCGATCATGTCGGCGGCCTTCTCGGCCATCATCAGCACGCAGGCATTGATGTTGCCGGAGACGAGGTCGGGCATCGCCGCCGCGTCGACCACGCGCAGCCCCGCGACGCCACGGACGCGGAGCTCCGGATCGAGAACCGCGCCGCCGTCGATTCCCATCCGGCAGCTGCCCGCCGGGTGGTGCGCGGTGACCGCGGTGGCGCGGATCCAGCCGGCGAGATCGGCATCGGTCCGGACGCCGGGGCCTGGCTGGATCTCTCCCTTGCCGTATCGGGCGAGCGGCGGCCGCGAGAGAATCTCGCGGGCCGCGGCGACTCCCCGCCGCAACGTCGCCAGATCCGCTTTCGCCGCGAGGAAGTTCTGGGCGATCCGCATCGGCGCCCGCGGATCGGCCGAACGCAGCGATATGCGGCCACGGCTCTCCGGGTGCAGCAGGACCGGGCGGAGCGCGAACCCATCCGCATAGGCCGGGGCGGCGCCGGGGAACCAGGGCCGGGCGTCGGGCGCGGTGCCGCGGGTGATGAACTGGATGTCCGGCACGGCGAGCTCGGGCCGGGTCCGGACGAAGCCGTGCAAACCGTTGGGAAGCCAGGTGGCCGGCCCGGTGCCGAACAGAAGGCCGCGCGAAACGTTCCGGGCAAGCCGGTCGAACCTCATACTGGCGTGGAAATGTCCGGGCGCGCGGCGCGCGACGCTCACCATGACCGCGAGATGGTCCTGCAGTCCGACCCCGACGCCAGGCAGATCGTGGGCGACCGTGATCCCGAGGCCGCGGAGATGGTCGGCCGGCCCGATCCCCGACAGCATCAGGAGCTGCGGCGAGTTGAAGGCCCCCCCGGCCAAGATCACCTCGCGCGCGACGCGGACGGTCCGTTCGGCACCCCCTCGGAAATAGGCGACGCCGGCGGCGCGGCCGCCCTCCAGGAGCACGCGATGGGCCAGCGCCCGGGCCGCGACATCGAGATTGCCGCGGTGGCGCGCCGGGCGCAGCCAGGCGGCGGCGCTGCAGCGGCGGCCGTCCCGGATCGTCCACTGGCTGCGCCCCAGACCCTCCTGTTCGGCGCCGTTATAGTCGTCGGTGGTACCGAACCCGGCCGAGACCCCGGCCTCGATCATGGCCGGAAACAGCGGGTCCCGGCTTCGCGAGAAGCGGACGCCGAGCGGACCCGAGCCGCCGCGATAGGCGTTCTCGCCATTCTCCCAACTCTCCGCCCGGCGGAAATAGGGGAGCACATCGGCATAGGACCAGCCGAGACAGCCCGTCTGCGCCCAGCGGTCGTAGTCCCGGCGGTTGCCGCGCACATAGGCCATGACGTTGATCGACGATGAGCCGCCGATCACCTTGCCGCGCATCGCCTCGATCCGCCGCCCGTCGAGCCCCGCCTCGGGCTCGGTGTCGAAACCCCAGTCGTGCTTGCGCCGGGCGTGCATCCGCCCAATGCCGATCGGGAGGTGGATCAACGGGTCGCGGTCGCGGGGGCCCGCCTCGATCAGCAAGATGCGGAGGTCGGGATCCTCGCTCAGCCGTCCGGCGAGGACGCAGCCCGCCGACCCCGCGCCGACGATGACGTAGTCGTATTCCGCCGCTGCCGCCCGATGTCGCGCCATGCTCTGCCCGCTCCGGCCGGGAAGAGCGGTTCCCTCGATCCCGGCCGGCTCCTACTATGCCGGGTCGGAACATGCCGCGAAGGGGGGCGTCATGCAAATCGCCCACGCCGACGAGATCGGCTACGACGAGAACCCGCTGCCGCATCGGGTCGGGCGGATCGCGTTCAAATATCTCCTGGACGGCGAGCCGATGAGCCCGGACAATTTCAGCCTCATTCTGTCGCGCGAGAGCGCCTCCTTCTTCTCGCCCCGCCACCGCCACCCCTGGGACCAGATCCGCTACTGCATCGAGGGCAGCGTGCCGGTCGCGCCCAGGCTCGCCATCGACGCCGGCGAAATCGGCTATTTCCCGGAGGGCGTCCATTACGGCCCGCAGGAGGGCGCGCGCGACCGGCTGGTGCTGGTCCTCCAGTTCGGCGGGGCGAGCGGCCAGGGATATCTGAGCCGGAGCCAGGTCAAGGCCGGCCATGCCGAGCTCGCCAGGGAGGGACGTTTCGAGGGCGGCGTTTTCCGCCGCGGCGGGACGGCCCGTGGCCGGCGCAACCAGGACGGCTACGAGGCGATCTGGCAGCACGTCATGAAGCGGCCCGTCGCCTACCCGCCGCCGCGCTTCAAAGCACCGGTGATCATGCGGCCGGAGAGCTTTTCCTGGGCGCCCGCCGACGCCGGCGTCCGGCGCCGACCGCTCGGCCTGTTCTCGGAACGCGGCGTGGGGCTGGAGATGCTGGCCGTCGACGCCAGCGCCCGCTGGGTCCTTCCGGCCGGCGCCGACCGCCGCCTGATCTTCGTCACCGAAGGCAGGGCCGGGGACGGAATCTACCGCCGCCACAGCGCCATCCTCCTCGATCCCGGCGACTCCCTTGCGGTCGACGCCGAGACCGCGACCGAGCTCCTCCTGATCGCCTGGACGCCGATCGGCGTCCAGGCGGCGGCCTGACCCGATTCGGCCGCCGATCGCGAGAAGGGCCGCCCTTCGGGGCGGCCCTTCCATTGTCCTACCGCGGCGCGGCCGCGCGCCGGACATCAGGCGATGGACATCCCCCGTGAGGCGGAAACCCAGGTCACCCGCGCACGCGGTTCACGACAACGAGACACTGGATCACCTCCTTTCCGTTGTTGACGGCTGCGCCCCTTATGCCTTCCGCTACCGCCGGCGGCAAGCCCGGATCGGAAATTCTCGTTTTGGCGTCCCGGCAGGCGGCCTCCGCCGACATCCTGATCCGCATCACCACCCGTTTTTCGGGGAAGGACCCTCCTCCCCCCCCAACCCCGGAGGGGATGAGTGGGAGAGGGCGCGTGCCCCCTGCCCTCGAGGGAGGGGCAGGGTGCGGTGTGGTCGTCCGGCCGGTCGTAGACCCCCGAAACGAGCCCAGCTGAGCCTGGAGCGCGCGACGCTCGCGATCTGCGCCCGTGTCTATATCATGGAAATGGTTGCGATCTGGCACGAGACCATGTCGAACGCATTGCGGGACGATCCGGCGCTGTCTCCGCATTTCGATCTGGCCGACGACCGGACGGAACATGAAGGAGGAGCAAGCCATGTCGTCGACAGGACGGAGCTTCATGACGACCTCCCTCGCCGGCGGCGTGATGGGTCAGGCCGTCAAGAAGAGCGGTCGGCGTTCCAGGAAAGACACGCCCGACTTCATTCGGACGCTCGAGGGCCCGAAGCTTGCCGAGTCCTTCGAACATCCGCAGGGTGCCAAGCCCATCCGCGCCCAGGACCGCAAGGCGATGATCGATTTCCGTATGTCGAGGATCGAGAACGGCGAGATCCGCGGGTGACGCGGAAGATTCTGGTCGTCGGCGCCGGGCTCGGCGGTCTCTCCGCGGCTGCCTGCCTGCTGCGGGCCGGGCATGACGTGGAGGTCTACGAGCAGGCGCCCGCGCTCGGCGAGGTCGGCGCCGGAATCCAGCTCAGCGCCAACGCCATGCATGTGATGAACCATCTGGGGATCGGCGATGCCGTCTCCGCCGTCTCGGTGCGTCCGGCGGGCTATGTCTTCCGCCTCCACGACAGCGGCGAGACGATCGATTCCTTCCCCCTCGCCACCGCGCATGAGCGGCTTCACGGAGCGCCCTACAACCAGATTCACCGGGCCGATCTTCACACCCTGCTGGCGGGCGCGGTGCTGCGGCTGAAACCGGGCGCGATCCGGCTCGGCAAGTCGGCCACCGGGTTCGACGAGGACGCGGGAGGGGTGACGCTGCGTTTCGCGGACGGGACCAGCGCGGCGGGCGAGCTGCTGGTCGGGGCCGACGGGGTCAGGTCGATCGTCAGGGACCGGATCTCGGGCCGGGCGCCGGCAACCTATACCGGGGACTCGGCCTGGCGGCTGACCGTACCGAGAGACGCGCTGCCTGCCGACTTCATCGACGAGGCGATGTCGGTCTGGATGGGCCCCGGGAAGCACGCGGTCACATACTGGATTCGCGGGGGCGAGCTGCTGAATTTCGTGGGCGCGGTGGAGACTCCGACCCCATCGGAGGAGTCCTGGACGCTGCGCCTCCCCTGGGCGCGGTTGAGAGCCGACTTCGAGGGGTGGCATTCCGACATCCTGACCGTCATCGACCTCGCGGACCGGGCCGCCTGCTATCGGTGGGCACTCTACCGCCGCCCGCCCGCCCGCGTCTGGAGCACCGCCCGCGCGACAATCCTCGGCGATGCCGCCCATGCGATGCTCCCCTATCTGGCCCAGGGAGCGGCGATGGCGATCGAGGACGGGGCGGTCCTGGCCCGCGCGCTGGCGCTCTGCGGCGACACCGCCGAAGCGCTCGACCTGTACCAGCAGAGCCGGGCTCTCCGCACGGCGCGCGTCGTGCGAGCGGCGGACGAGAACCGCCGCCTGTTCCACCTCGACAGCGTCGACGAGATCCGGCGCGACTTCGCCGCACGGGACGAGGGCGGAAACCGCAACGCCTGGCTCTACTCCTACAACCCGCTCACCGCCGCCCTGCGCCGGGACTCCCGCCCGGCGCCAGGCCGAGACCGGGCAGCTCCTCGGCAGTGAAGTCGGGGCTGGTGGGGCCGAACGGCCGTTCCTTCTCCGGCTGGCGCGGCGACGGCGGTCTGGCGAGCACGGCCTCGGTCGTCAGGATCATGCCGGCCACCGACACGGCGTTGCGGAGCGCCGTCCGGACGATCTCGGTCGCATCGACGATGCCGGCCTCGACCATGTCCTTGATCGCGCCGTCGGCGGCATCGAAGCCGAAGCCGGCGCGGGGGTCAGCCGCGACCCGCGCCGCGATCGTCCGGCCGGGGGCGCCGGCATTGTCGGCTATCTGGCGGAGCGGCGCCGTCAGCGCGCGGGCGAGCACGGCCTCGGCCGGGCGGCGCGGGTCCAGCGACCGGGCGGCGTCCAGAAGCGCCGCCCCGCCGCCGGCGACCACGCCGCCGGAGAGCGCTGCGCGGGCGGCCCGCGCGGCGTCGCGGGCGCGCTCGATGCCGACGGCGATCTCCGACTCCGACGCGCCGCCAATCCGAAGGACCGCCGCGCGGCCGGCCAAGCAGGCGAGCCGGTCGCGCAACAGGCTGCGCTCCGCCTCGCTCTCGGCGCGCGCGAGGGCGAGGCGGGCGCCGGCCAGCCGCTCGGCGATCCGACACGGATCGCCCTCCCCCTCGATCAGCAGCGTTTCGGTGCGAGATGCCGTGGCCCTCCGCACGCCGCCCAGCGCCTCGCGGCCGACGCGGTGGAGCGACAAGCCCCGGTCCTCGGCGACCAGCTCGGCGCCGACGACCGCCGCCACGTCTTCGAGCACCGCCTGGCGGCGATCACCGAAAAGGGGCGCGGCGACCGCCGCCAGGCGAAGCCCGCCGCGCAGCTTGCTGGCGGTCAGGGTCGCGAGCGCCTCGCCCGCGACCGCCTGGGCCACGATCAGAAGCGGTCGTCTGGCCCGGACCGCGGCTTCGAGCGCCCGCAGCAGGGGCTCGTGCCGGTCGAGCCGCCCGTCATGGACAAGCAGCAGCGGGCGTTCCAGCTCGCAGAGCGTCGTTTCCGGATCGGTCATGAAACAGGGGCTCGCATAGCCGGCACCGAGCCGCATCCCGCGTAGCAGCTCGATCTCGATGCCGCGAGATCTTCCGGTCTCCACCGAGACGACGCCCTCGGGGCCGGTCTCGACGACGGCGCGGGCGGCCATCGCGCCGATCTCGCGGTCGCCGGCGGCGGCGGCGGCGGCGGTCCGCGCGAGATCGGGTTCGGCCGCGGCCGGCCGCGACGCGGCCGCAAGCGCCGCGAGCGCGGCCGCGGCCGCGGCGTCGAGCCCCGCCTTGAGCGCCGTCGGATGGATGCCGGCGGCGAGCGCCCGGACCCCTCCCTCGAGGATCTCGGCGGCGAGCAGCGTCGCCGTGCTTCGCCCGTCGCCGACCTCCTCGGCGGTCCGCGCCGCCGCCCGGCGGACCAGGCGCGCGCCCATGTCAGCGAATCGGTCGGCGAGCTCGATCTCCTCGGCGATCCGCCCGCCGTCCCGGGTGATTCGCGGCGCACCGCCGCCGCGATCGATGAGCACGGTGCGGCCGCCGGGGCCGAAGCTCACCCGCACCGCTGCGGCCAGCAGCCGGACGCCACCCATCAGGCGGGCGCGGCCCGCGCCGCCGAAGGCGAGCCGAGCGGGCGTCATGCCGCGCCGCCCGGACGCTGCGACTCAGCCATGCGGGGTCAGACCGGGAAGACGAGACAGTTGTCGATCACCACCGTGTCGTAGACGCATTGGCGGTCCTTGAGCAGCAGCCCCCCGTCGCCGCGCAGGAACACGTCCCGGTACTTGCCGACCTGCTGGAGGCTGCTCGCCTCGTCGACGAGGGTCTCGATCAGAATATAGCTCGCCTCGGCGCGGATCTCCGGGCCGTTCGCGGCCAGGATCCGAGTGTTGGATATGCGGATCTGCAGATAGCGCGGCGCATACATCTCGGTGTTGCGAAGCGCGAAGGCGCGGTCACGCAGCATCGCCTTGCCCTCGCAATAGACCAGACCGAGCGGCAGCCCGTGATCGGCGTTGTCGCGGGCGATGATTTTGTAGGTGGCATCCTCGGTGAAGAATTCGGGCCAGTCCTCGATGTCGCCGCGCTCGAGCGTGGCGGCATATTCGTAGTGAAACTCCTCGACTTCGAGGCGGAGGTCCCGGAAAGCCGCGCGGCCGGTCGGACGCCGGGGCGCGCGGCCGGCCCGGTCGCGCACGCTCACAGGGCCATCACCCCCCGGTAGTAGCGGTACATGGCGCGGATCGCGCGCTCGGTGATGATCGTCGCCGGGTCCTCGTCGTCCTCGCCGAGCATCGCGAGCCCGACCCGCGGCATCGAGCGCCGCAGCCCCTGCTGCACGAATTTGAGTGCCTCGTTGTCCTCGATCCCGAGGAACCCGCCGGGGCCGAATATGTTGTTCTGGCGGAGGCGGTGGCGAGTCATCGCCTCGTCGTCCGAGGCGCGGCCGAAGACCGCCCAGATCATCATCATCTCGTTCGGTCCGCGCGGCACGATGATCCGGGTGTTGAGGATGTTGGTCTGGCGGAGCGCGCTCAGGTTGGGGAAGATGGTCATCGCCGCTCCCGACCAAGGCGAGTCGCCGAACTCGCGCACGAAGTCGAGCACCCGCGGGTCGTTGAGCCGATAGCCGGCGCGGAAGGCCTGCATATCGGCCTGCTCCTCCGCGTCGACATCGGGGCTGCCCTCGGGCCGGCGCGACAGGAGGGCGCTGTGGCGGCCGATCGGGTCGACCAGAATCTCGGATTCGTTGCTGGTCACGAACAGCCCGAACGTCGTCAGATAGGTGTGCAGCAGAGTCGCGTGATACGGGTCCTTGAGGTTCTCCTGGTAGAGCTTCCAGTTGCCGGGAAGGAAGTTGCGGTGGAGCCCCAGAAGGCGCAGCTCGTCCCCTTGGAAGATCGTGTCGAACTGGGCGAGGATCTCGGGGCCCATATAGTCTTCGAGCGGTTCGGTCTCTTCCGACGCGGTGGCGAAGACGGTGCCGCGCCGGGTCGCCACCCGAAACCGGCGGAGATCGTGCGCGCCCATGTCGAAGGGGCGCTTCATCCCGCCCTTGCCCTTGACGCCGCGGCGGAACGGAATGGCAACCAGCCGGCCCGCGAGATCGTAGGTCCAGTTGTGATAGGGGCAGATGAAGGTCTCCGTGTTGCCGCGATATTCCCGGCAATATTCGACCCCGCGATGCGCGCAGCGGTTCTCGAACACGTGGAGCACGCCGTCGCGGTCGCGCGTCACCACCACCGGGACGGCCCCGACATAGGAGCGGATGAAGTCGCCGGGGTTCGGGACCTCGCATTCCAGGCCGACGAAGTTCCAGTGCCGGCCGAGGAAGATACGTTCCTGCTCCAGGGCATGGATGCGCGGGTCGGTATAGATCCAGTCCGGCACCTCGCCGTCGTCCGCCGGCCAGCGCAGATCCGGCGGCGGCGCGGGAGCCGCGGCGCCCTCGTGGCGGGCCTCGATCGTGTCCATCCTCGATCCCCGGTATCGTCCTGCCGCAGACCGAAAGTATCGTCCGGGCGGATGCGGATCACAAGGCCCCAAGCGGGCCATCGTGCGAACCGCCGCTCCGAACGGTCTCGACGCGGCGCGGCCGCGCCGTTCGGCTTGCATTGGGAGAAGCCGATCTGGTAAGCCCGCGCCCGTCCGGGGCCTCGCCGGGAGCATCGCGCCTCCCGGCCTGCGGGAAAGGCGCGCGATGTCGTCGATGGAACTCAACAAGCTGGCCGGGGCGGCGATCCTGAGCGCGCTCGTCTTGATGGCGATCGGCATGATCGGCAACGCGCTGGTTCATCCGCGCGGCGGCGGGGTCGTGGTCGCGAAACTCCCTGCGCCCCCGACGCAGGCCGCGCCCGCCGCGCCGGCGGAACCCGAACGGCCCATCGGGGTACTGTTGGCAGAGGCGAACCCCGCCGATGGCGCCAAGGTCTTCAGGAAGTGCAAGACCTGCCACACCGACGCCAAAGGCGCCAAGAACAAGATCGGCCCCAACCTGTGGAACATCGTCAACGCCGCGCGCGGCGGGCAGGCCGGCTTCTCCTATTCCAAGGCGCTTCTGGCCAAGGAGGGGAGCTGGACCTATGAGAGCCTCGACGCCTTCCTGACCAGGCCGAAGGCCTATATCCCAAAGACCAAGATGGTCTTCGCCGGGCTCAAGAAAGCCCGCGACCGGGCCGACATCATCGCCTATCTCCGCTCGCTCAGCGATTCGCCGGCGCCGCTGCCCTGATGCCCGCCGCGCCCCGGCCGACGACCGGCGCGCCCTGCCCGCCCGCCTTCCTCGACCTCGCCGAGCGGCTCGCCGACGCCGCCGGCGCGGCGATCCGCCGCCACTTCCGGACCCCGATGCGGGTCGAGGAGAAGCCCGACCGGACCCCGGTCACGATCGCCGACCGGGAGGCCGAGGCGGCGATGCGCGCGATCCTCGCTGCCAAGGCCCCGTCGCACGGCGTGATCGGCGAGGAGTTCGGCACCCACGGCCCCGACCGGTCGCTAATCTGGGTGCTCGACCCGATCGACGGCACCAAGGCCTTCATGACCGGCAAGCCGACCTTCGGGACACTGATTTCCCTGGTGCGCGACGGCGCGCCGATCCTCGGCGTCATCGATCAGCCGGTCGCCGGCGAGCGCTGGATCGGCGCCGAGGGCCGCCCGACCCGGTTCAACGGCTCCCCGGTCCGGGTCCGCGCTTGCGATCGATTGGAACGCGCGGTCCTGAACACGACGTCGCCGGACCTGTTCGCCGGCGCGGACCTCTCGGCGTTCCGGCGGCTCGCCGCGGCGGTCGGGCTCACCCTCTATGGCGGCGACTGCTACGCCTATGGGCTGTTGGCCTCGGGCTTCATCGATCTGGTGGTCGAGGCGGGTCTGAAGCGCCACGATTTCTGCGCCCTCGCCCCGGTGGTGGCGGGCGCCGGCGGGGTCATCACCGACTGGCGCGGGGCGCCGGTCACGCTCGCCTCGGACGGCCGCATCGCCGCCGCCGGCGACGCCGTCTGCCATGCCCGCGCCCGCGCGTTCCTGTCGGAGGACGCATGTTCCCCCGGCTGACGCGGCCGGGCCGGCCTGGAGGCCCCCACCCCAGCCTTCTCCCCCAGGGGGGGATTTCCGCTCCCTCGAAGGAGAGGCAGGGGCTTCCGACGCCGGCGGGACCGCTCGCAAGTTTCGGGGCGAGATCCTAGACTGGCCGGGGTCGCGGCGCGTTCGACCAGGACGCAAGGAGACCGGGGATGTCGCACCAACCAATGGAGGGAGCGTTGCCGGCGCGCCGCGTGCGGGCCCGGGTCGGGCTCCGTGCCGCCGCGCTGGCGACGGCGGTCGCAGCCGGCGCCGCGGCGGCAGAGCCGCCCGAGGTCACCGTCAGCCACGGGTTGACCCTCGTCGGGGAACTCGGCTACCCGCCCGATTTCAGCCACCGCCCCTATGCCGATCCGGGCGCGCCCAAGGGCGGCGAGGTCCGGCTCCACGCAATCGGTTCCTTCGACAGCTTCAACCCCTATATCGCCAGGGGCAACCCGGCCGGGCTGGGGCTGGTCGTCGAGACCCTGATGACTGCGCCGAACGACGAGATCTCGGCCGAGTACGGGCTGATCGCGCGCTCGGTGGAGGTGGCTGCGGACCTGTCCTTCGTCGTCTACAACCTGCGCCCCGAGGCGCGGTTCCATGACGGGGCGCCGGTCACCGCCGAGGATGTGGTCTTCAGCTTCGAGGCGCTGCGCCGCGACGGCGCGCCCTTCTACCGCTACTATTACCGCAACATCACCCGCGCCGAGGCGCTCGGCCCGCACCGCGTCAAGTTCCACTTCACCGGGCCGCCGAACCGCGAGCTGCCCCAGATCACCGGCCAGCTCCCGGTGCTGCCCGGGCATTACTGGGAGGGGCGGGCCTTCGGCCGGACGACGCTCGATCCGCCGCTCGGCAGCGGCCCCTACCGCATCGAACGATTCGAGGCCGGGCGCTACATCGTCTTCGAGAGGGTCCGCGACTATTGGGGCGCTGACCTTCCGATAAACCGTGGCCTCTATAATTTCGACCGGGTGCGCATCGACTACTATCGCGACCAGACCGTCGCGCTGGAGGCGTTCAAGGCGCGCGAGTACGACTACCGCTCGGAGAGCTCGTCGAAGGACTGGGCGACCGGCTACCGAACCCCCGCCCTCTCGGCCGGGCAGATGCGGAGGGACGAGATCCCCCATGCCCGCCCGACCGGGATGCAGGCCTTCGCGTTCAACCTCCGACGGGCGAAGTTCTCGGATCGGCGGGTCCGCCGGGCGATCGCCCACGCCTTCGATTTCGAATGGTCGAACAGGAACCTGTTCTACGGCCAGTACCGCCGCAGCAAGAGCTATTTCTCCAACTCCGAGCTCGCCGCCCGGGCGCTGCCCGACGCGGCGGAAACAGCGCTGCTGGCATCCTATCGCGGGCGCGTCCCGGAGGAAGTGTTCACCCGCGTCTACGAGCCGCCCGATGGCGACGGGCCGGGCGGTCTCCGGGCGAATCTCCGCGCGGCGGCGCGGCTGCTGCGCCGGGCCGGCTGGTCGGTCGAGGACGGGCGGCTGGTCGAGGACCGGACCGGGGCGCCGTTCGAGATCGAGTTCCTACTGGTCAACCCGGCCTTCGAGCGCGTCGTCGCGCCGTTCCTGCGCAATCTTCGGCGGCTCGGCATCCAGGGGCGCATCCGGGTCGTCGATTCCTCCCAATACGTCAACCGGCTGCGGGCGTTCGACTTCGACATGATCGTGGCGAGCTGGGGCCAGTCGGAATCGCCCGGCAACGAGCAGCGCGATTTCTGGAGCAGCGACGCCGCCGGACGCGAGGGCAGCCGGAACCTGATCGGCATCCGCAACCCGGTGGTCGACGAGCTGATCGAGACGCTGGTCGCCGCCCCCGATCGAAGAGCGCTGGTCACCGCTGCGCGGGCGCTCGACCGCGTGCTGCTGTGGAACCATTACGTCGTTCCGCAATGGCATATCACGTTCGACCGGATCGCCTATTGGGACATTTTCGGGAGGCCGGCCGTCATGCCCGGATACGGAAACGACCTCTTCTCCTGGTGGATCGACCCGGAGAAGCGGCGCCGGCTGGAGGGGCCGGGGACCGCGCCGGGAGCGGCGCGATGAGGGCCGCCGCGCTCGCCCTCGCGGCCCTCGCTTTCGCAGCCGGGGCCGGGGCCGCCGAGACGCGGACCGCCCATGGCGTCTCGTCCTTCGGCGATCTCAAATACCCGCCCGGCTTCGCCCATTTCGACTATGTCGACCCCGATGCGCCCAAGGGCGGCGCGCTGCGGCTTTGGGGCCTCGACAGCTTCGAGACGCTCAACCCCTTCACGCTCAAGGGCCGCAAGGAAGCCTGGAACGCGCTGATCTTCGACGGTTTGATGGCACGCGCGTTCGACGAACCCGACGCGCTCTACGGGCTGGTCGCCGAGACGGTCGACCTGCCGGAAGACCGGCGTTGGGTCGGCTTCCGGCTGCGCCGCGCGGCGCGGTTCCATGACGGCAGCCCGATCGCCGCCGAGGATGTCGTGTTCACGTTCCGGGTTCTGGTCGAGAAGGGCCACCCGCGGTTCCGCGCCCTGTTCCGCGACGTGGCGAAAGCCGAGGCGGTGTCGCCCGACTATGTGAGGTTCACCTTCGCGCCGGGGTTTCACCGCGACCTGCCGGTGCAGCTCGCGGCGCTGCCGGTGCTGTCCAAGGCCTACTATGCGGAGCGGGACTTCGACAGGACGACATTCGAGCCGCCGCTCTCGAGCGGGCCCTACCGGATCGCCCGCGTCGATCCGGGCCGGTCGCTGACCTACGCGCGGGTCGCCGACTACTGGGCGCGGGACCTGCCGGTCAATCGCGGCCGCTATAATTTCGACCGCATCCGGATCGACTATTACCGGGACCGCGACATCGCCTTCGAGGCGTTCTTCGCCGGGGAGTACGATCTGCGCGAGGAATTCACCTCGCGCAGCTGGGTCACCCAGTACGACGGCAAGCCGCCGGTACGCGACGGGCTGATCCTCCGAGAGACCCTGCCCGACGAGACCCCGTCCGGGGTTCAGGCCTTCTTCTTCAATCTCCGACGGGACAAGTTCAAGGACCGCCGGGTGCGGCGGGCGTTCGACCTCGCCTTCGATTTCGAATGGACGAACAAGAACCTGTTCTACGGTCTCT
Organism: Alphaproteobacteria bacterium; assembly: GCA_963422565.1. GTDB lineage: Bacteria > Pseudomonadota > Alphaproteobacteria > MPNO01 > MPNO01. Next base: position 1,551,244 of record OY730228.1, read on the forward strand.
ATGACCGGACCGGTTCCATGTACGAGAACTCGCAGCTCGCCGCCCATGCACCGCCGGACGCGGCCGAGCTCGCGCTGCTGGAGCCGTTGCGGGGCAGGGTGCCGGATGCGGCGTTCACCACCCCCTACAAGGCCGGCGTGGCCGACACCGGCGGCCGGATCAGGACCCGGCTCCGCCAGGCGGCGCGCCTGCTCGAAGATGCCGGCTACACCGTGAGGAACGGCCGCCTGACGGACGCGGCGGGCATGCCCTTCACGGTCGAGTTCCTGCTCTTCGAGGCCTCGTTCGGGCGGATCATCAACCCCTATATCCGCAATCTCGAACGGCTTGGCATCGCAGCAGAGATACGGATCGTCGATGCCGCCAACTACAAGGTGCGCACCGACGGCCATGATTTCGACATCATCGTCCGCCGATACGTCCAGCCGCTGACGCCGGGCATCGAGCAGCGGAGCTTCTACGGCTCGGCGAGCGCCGACATCCCCGGTTCCTTCAACGTCGGCGGCATCCGGGACGCGGCGGTCGACGCGCTGATCGAGAAGGCGATCGCGGCGCGCACGCGGGCCGGTCTCACGGCCGCCGTCCGCGCCCTCGACCGCGTCCTGATGTGGAACAACTATGTCGTGCCGCAATGGTACAAGGGCGTGCACCATCTGGCCTATTGGAACAAGTTCGATCGCCCGGCGGTGAAACCGAGATTCGCGCGCGGCGTCGTCGACCGCTGGTGGTACGATCCCGATAAGGCGAAGACGATCGCGCGGGGCGAGGCGCCGGCGGCGCCAGAATGACGCCGTAACGTCGAACCTGTCGTGCTGAGCTACGTAATCCGACGTCTGCTGCTGCTGATCCCCACCCTGTTCGGGGTCATGGTGATCAACTTCGCGATCGTCCAGGTCGCGCCCGGCGGTCCGGTCGAACAGATCATCGCCCAGGTGACCGGCACCGACATATCGGCGACCGCCCGTTTCGCCGGGGGCGCCGGCGAAACGGGCCCCTCCTCCGAGGCCACCGCCCGGACCGGCGCCGAGGCATCGGCGACAACCGGCAAATACCGCGGCGCGCAAGGGCTCGATCCCGAGTTCATCCGCGAGCTCGAGACGCAGTTCGGCTTCGACAAGCCGGTCCACGAGCGTTTCCTGCTGATGATGGGCAACTTCCTCCGCTTCGACTTCGGCAGCAGCTATTTCCGCGACGAGACGGTGGTCGACCTGGTGATCGAGAAGATGCCGGTCTCGATCTCGCTCGGCCTCTGGAGCACCCTGATCATCTATCTGCTGTGCATCCCGCTCGGAATCCGCAAGGCGATTCGCGACGGTTCGCGCTTCGACGTCTGGACGACGGTCGTCATGTCGGTGGCCTTCGCGACCCCGCCCTTCGTCCTGGCGGTGCTGTTGATCGTCTTCTTCGCCGGCGGCAGCTTCCTCGACTGGTTTCCGCTGCGCGGCCTGTCCTCGGAGAACGCGCACGAGCTCGGCCCGATCGGCCAGATCCTCGACTATTTCTGGCACCTGACGCTGCCGCTCATCGCGCTCGTCGCCGGCGGGTTCCTGTCGCTGTCGATGCTGACCAAGAACTCCTTCCTCGATCAGGTCGGCATGCAATACGTGCTGACTGCGCGGGCCAAGGGGCTGACGGAAGCGCGGGTGATGTACGGCCATGTCTTCCGCAACGCCATGCTGATCGTCATCGCCGGCTTTCCGGGCCTGTTCGTCGGTATCCTGTTCACCGGCTCGCTGCTGATCGAGGTGATCTTCTCGCTCGACGGGCTCGGCCTGCTCGGCTTCGAGGCGCTGATCAGGCGCGACTACCCGATCGTCTTCGGCACCACCTATTTCTTCACCCTGCTGGGGCTGCTGCTGCGTCTCGCCGGCGACCTCACCTACACCATCGTCGACCCCAGGATCGACTTCGAGGCGCGCCATGTCTGAGCCCGGCCGGAGGCGGTTTCCGGCCGTCCGCCTGTCGCCGCTCGACCGCCGCCGGCTTCGCCAGTTCCGTGCCAACCGCCGGGCCTTCCTGTCCGCCTGGATCTTCCTCGCCTTGTTCCTGCTGACCCTGCCGGCCGAGTTCATCGCCAACGACAAGCCGCTCCTGGTCCGGTATGACGGCGGCTACTATGTCCCGGTCTTCACGGCCTATCCCGAGACCGAGTTCGGCGGCGACTTCGAGACCGAGGCCGAATACCGCGAACCCGATGTGCAGGCGCTGATCCGCGGCAAGGGCGGGTGGATCCTCTGGCCGCTGATCCCCTACGACTACCGGACGGTGAACTACGACCTCGCGACCCCGGCCCCGTCGCCACCCTCGACCGACAATTGGCTCGGCACCGACGACCAGGCGCGCGACGTCCTGGCCCGGACGATCTACGGCTTCCGCATCTCGGTGCTGTTCGGAATCACCCTCACCGCGCTGGGCTCGTTGATCGGAGTCCTGGTCGGCGCCGTCCAGGGCTATTTCGGAGGCTGGATCGATCTCACCGCGCAGCGCTTCATCGAGATCTGGCAGGGCCTGCCGACGCTGTTCCTGCTGATAATCCTGGCGAGCATCGTCACCCCCAACTTCTGGTGGCTGCTCGGAATCATGGTCCTGTTCGGCTGGACCGCGCTGGAGGGGGTGGTCCGCGCGGAGTTCCTGCGCGCGCGCAATTTCGACTATGTGCGGGCCGCGCGCGCCCTCGGGGTCGACAATTTCACGATCATGCGCCGCCATGTCCTGCCCAACGCGATGGTCGCCACCCTGACGTTCCTGCCGCTGATACTGACCGGCTCGATCACCAGCCTGACGGCGCTCGACTTCCTGGGCTTCGGCCTGCCGCCCGGCTCACCGTCCCTGGGTGAGCTGCTCGCCCAGGGCAAGACCAACCTCCAAGCGCCGTGGCTCGCGATCACCGCCAGCGTCACCATCGTGGCGACGCTCTCGCTGCTGATCTTCGTCGGCGAGGGGGTTCGCGACGCCTTCGATCCGCGCAAGACTTTCGATGGCTGACCCGCCGCTCCTGTCGGTCGAGAACCTGTCGACATCCTTCGGGACGGGCGCGCGCGAGGTCCGCGCGGTGCGCGGCGTCTCCTTCAAGATCAGCCGCGGCGAGACCCTCGCGCTGGTCGGGGAGAGCGGCTCGGGCAAGTCGGTGACCGCGCTCTCCATCCTCCAGCTCCTGCCCTATCCACCGGCGCGCCATCCCGGCGGGGCCGTCCGGTTCGCCGGGGAGCAGCTTCTCGGCGCCGACCCCGCCCGGCTGCGCCAGGTGCGTGGCAACGGCATCTCGATGATCTTCCAGGAGCCGATGACGGCGCTCAACCCGCTCCATACGGTCGAGAAGCAGATCGGCGAGATACTGAAGGTCCATCGGGGCGTCGGCCGCGCCGCGGCGCGCGGCCGGATCGTCGAGCTCCTCGCGCGGGTCGGCTTGCCCGAAGCCGCAAGCCGGCTCGACGCCTGGCCCCATCAACTTTCGGGCGGGCAGCGGCAGCGCGTGATGATCGCGATGGCGCTCGCCAACGCGCCCGACCTGCTGATCGCCGACGAACCGACGACCGCGCTCGACGTGACCATTCAGGCGCAGATTCTCGAACTGCTGGGCCGGCTGCAGGACGAGCTCGGCATGTCGATGCTGCTGATCACCCACAACCTCGCCGTGGTCCGCAAGCTCGCCCACCGGGTGGCGGTGATGACCGAGGGCGAGATCGTCGAGACCGGGCCGACGGCGGCGGTCTTCGAGACGCCGCAGCACGGCTACACCCGCCATCTGCTCGCCGCGGAACCGGCCGGCCGGCCGGCCCCGGCGGCCGGACCGGCCGCCGAGATCATCGCCGCCGACTCGCTCAGGGTCTGGTTCCCGGTCCGCCGCGGCGTGCTGCGCCGCGTGGTCGGCCATATCAAAGCGGTCGACGGGGTGAGCCTCGCGGTGCGGGAGGGGCGGACCGTGGGGATCGTCGGCGAGTCGGGCTCCGGCAAGACGACGCTGGCCCTGGGGCTGTTGCGGCTCGAGCGCAGCGAAGGGCCGATCCGCTTCGCCGGCCGGGACATCCACGGCCTCGGCTGGTCCGAGCTCCGGCCGCTGCGGAGCGAGATGCAGATCGTCTTCCAGGACCCCTTCGGCTCGCTGAGCCCGCGCCTCTCGGTCGGCCAGATCGTCGAGGAGGGTCTACGGGTGCACGGCCTCGCCGGCGACCGCGGCGCCAGCCGGGAGCGGATCGGCGCCGCGCTGGAAGAGGTCGGGCTCGACCCCGATTCCCAGGACCGCTACCCGCACGAGTTCTCCGGCGGCCAGCGCCAGAGGATCGCGATCGCCCGCGCGATCGCCCTCAAGCCGCGCCTGGTCGTTCTCGACGAACCGACCTCGGCACTCGACATGTCGGTCCAGGCGCAGATCGTCGATCTCCTGCGCGGTCTGCAGCGGCGGCACCGGCTCGCCTATCTGTTCATCAGCCACGATCTGAAGGTCGTCCGCGCGCTCGCCGACGAGGTCGTCGTCATGCGTGCCGGGCGAGTGGTCGAGCGCGGCCCGGCGGAGCGGATATTCGAGCGGCCGGCCGAACCCTATACGAGGGCGCTGCTCGCCGCCGCCTTCGACATCGCCGCCGTCGAGCAGGGGGCGGTGGCGACATAGTGCGCCCGCTTCCTGCGGCCCGGCCGGCGGTTCGAGGTTTGGATGGGCCCGGCCGTCATCCCGACGACGGTGAGTCTCGGCGCGACGGCGTCGGTACCGGCGAGCCGGATGCGGACGCGTTTCGAAGGGTCATCCCGGGGGCGTCGCCGCCCCCCGCAAGGCCCGCCGGGGGCGGACCGCCGTCGGCCCAGTCGAGAAGCTCGACGGTATGGACGACCGGGCGAGGCGTCCGGGCGCCGATCTGGGCGATGCAGCCGATATTGCCGGCGGCGATCGCGACCGGATCGAGCGCCTCCAACGCCGCCGCCTTGCGGGCGCCGAGCCGTTCGGCGATCGCCGGTTGCAGGATGTTGTAGGTGCCCGCCGACCCGCAGCAGAGATGGGGCTCGGCGGGCTCGACGACCTCGAATCCGGCGCGGGCGAGCAGCCGGGCCGGCTCGACATGGATCCCCTGGCCGTGCTGGAGAGCGCAGGCCGAGTGGTAGGCGATCCGAAGCCGCGGCGGTGCGGCCGCGAACCGCGGCGCGATATGCGCGGCGAGCTCGGTCACGTCGAGGGCGAGATGCGCGACCCGCGCCGCCGCCTCGGCGCGTTCGGGATCGTCCCGGAACAGATGGCCGTAATCCTTGACCATGGCACCGCAGCCCGAGGCGTTGACGACGATCGCGTCGAGCCCTTCGCCGTCGATCTCCGTCTGCCAGGCATCGAGGTTCGCGGCCGCGCTCCGCCGGCCGCGCTCCCGGTCGCCGAGATGATGGGCCACCGCCCCGCAGCAGCCGGCGCCCGGCGCCAGAACCACCTCGCATCCGTTGCGAGTCAGCAGCCGAATCGTCGCCGCGTCGATGGCGCGCCCCATCACCTGCTGGACGCAGCCGGCGAGCAGCGCGACCCGGCGGCAGCGCGGGCCCTCGGCGGGATGAACCCGGCCGCCGGCCGGCGGCTTCCAGGCGGGCCGTCCGCGCGGGGCGAGCCGCGCCATCCGCCCGAGCGCGCCCGGCAGACGCCGCGCCAGCGGCCCGGCCAGCGCGGCGAGCGCGAGCAGCGGCGCCAAGAGGTGGGGGGCCGGCAGGACGATGCGGAGCATCCGGCGCAGGAGGCGTTGGTCCCAGGGCCGGCGGTGCGTCCGCTCGATCCGCTCCCGGGCGAGGTCGACCAGATGCATATAGTCGACGCTCGACGGGCAGGTCGTCATGCAGGACAGGCAGGACAGGCAGCGGTCGATATGGCCGACCAGCTTGGCGTTGGGCGTTCCCCCGCTCTCCAGCATGGTCTTGACGAGATAGATCCGGCCGCGCGGGCTGTCGAGCTCGTCGCCGCGCAGCACGTAGGTCGGACAGGTCGCCTGACAGAACCCGCAATGAACGCAGCTCCGCAGGATCCCCTCGGCTTCGGCGATCCCGGGGTCGGCGAGCTGGTCGTCGGTGAACAGCGTCTGCATCCGGCGTCACGCGTCCTCGTACATGCGGCCGCGATTGAGCACTGCCCTGGGGTCGAAGGCCCGCTTCACGCGCGCGCCGAGCGCCGCCAGCGCCGGCGGCTGCGGCTGGAAGACGGCCGTCCGCCGGCGCACCGCCTCGGGCGCCCGGATCAGGGTCGCGTGGCCGCCGCCCGGCGCGATCGCGGCGCGGATCCCGGCCGCGCCCGCATCCCGCGCGGCGCCGTCGACGGCAAGCCAGATCAGCCCGCCCCCCCAGTCGTAGAACGCCTCGACGGCGAGGGCGGCGGCGACGGTCGCGACGGTCCGCGCCCCCTCGGCGGGCGGCACCGAGAGCCGCCAGACGAAACGATCCGCCGGCGCCACGAAATAGGCGACATCGGCGATCTCGCGCCACAGCCTTCGTGAATCCCGCCCGCGCAGCTCCTCGGTCGGATGGCCTGGGCCGATCGCGGCGCGCAGCGCGGCCGAACGCTGCTCGGCGGATGGGCGCGGCCCCTCGATCCTGAGCGCGGTCACCGCCCCGCCGAGCGCGCGGACGCCGGCGACCGAGGAGAGGGGGGCGACCGCCGCCGGCAGATGGGCGGCGGCCGACGGGTCGCAGGGGCCGGAGAGAGCGCGACCCATCGCCGCCGCCGCCGCCCGGTCGTCGAGGCCGCCGATCAGCACCGTCCGCACCGTCTCCGCCGCCGGCAACACCTTGACCGTCACCTCTGTCATCGCCGCCAGGGTGCCGTAGGAGCCGGCCAGGAGCTTCGGCATGTCGTAGCCAGTGACGTTCTTGACCACCCGCCCGCCCGACTTGAATATCTCGCCGCGCCCCGAGACCCCCCGCAGGCCGAGGATGTGGTCGCGCGCGGCGCCCGCCTTGGGGCGACGCGGTCCCGACAGGTTGCTCGCCAGCACCCCGCCCAGCGTCGCGCCGCCGGCCGCGGCGCCGAGCAGCGGGCCGAGATCGGGCGGCTCGAAGGCAAGGCACTGTCCGTGCTGGTCGAGCCGGGCGCCGATCTCGGACAGCCGGGCGCCCGGCTCCGCGGTCAGCACCAGCTCCTCGGGCTCGTAGAGCGCGATGCGGTCCAGCCCGTCGAGGCGAAGCGCGGCTTCGGCCGCTGCGGGCCGGCCGAGGCCGCGTTTGGTGCCGCCCCCGGCCAGCTCGATCGGCCGGTCGGCGGCGGCCGCCCAGGAGACCGCGTCGCGGACATCCTTCTCGGTCGTCGGGCGGATCTCCTCCATCGCCGGTTCAGAAGCGGGGCAGATCGGCGAAGCGGGTCCGCCCGCGATGGACATGCACGCGGCCGAGCTCGGCGCAGCGGTGCAGTACCGGGAACATCTTGCCGGGGTTGAGGAGCTGCCCCGGATCGAAAGCGCATTTGAGGCGTTGCTGCTGCTTGAGATCCTCGTCGCTGAACATCGTTCCCATCAGATCGCGCTTCTCGACGCCGACACCGTGTTCGCCGGTCAGCACGCCGCCGACCTCGACGCAGAGCTTGAGGATCTCCGCGCCGAACGCCTCGGCCTTCTCGATCTCGCCCGGCCGGTTGGCGTCGTAGAGGATCAGCGGGTGGAGGTTCCCGTCGCCCGCGTGGAAGACATTGGCGACCGCGAGCCCGAAGCGCTCCGACATCGCCGCCATCCGGGTCAGGACCTCCGGCAGGCGGCGTCGCGGGATGGTGCCGTCCATGCAGTAATAGTCGGGGGATATCCGCCCGATGGCGGGAAAGGCGGACTTGCGCCCGGCCCAGAAACGCAGCCGTTCGGCCTCGCTCTCGCTGACCCGCAGCGACATCGCTTCGTTGGCCCGGGCGATGGCGGCGACGCGCGACGCCAGATGATCGACCTCGGTCTCGGTCCCGTCGAGCTCGACGATCAGCAGCGCCGCGGCCTCGCGCGGATAGCCGGCGGCGACGAAGTCCTCGGCGGCGTTGATCGCCGGGCGGTCCATCATTTCCATGCCCGCCGGGATGATACCGGCGCCGATGACCGCGGCGACGCAGTCGCCGGCGCGGCCGGCGTCGGCGAAGCCGATCAGCATCGCCCGCGCCGCGGGCGGTTTCGGGAGGATGCGCACCGTGATCTCGGTGATGACGCCGAGCAGCCCCTCCGAGCCGGTCACGACGCCGAGGAGGTCATAGCCCTCCGCGTCGAGATGGCGGCCGCCGAGTCGGACCGCCTCGCCGTCCATCAGCACGATCTCCACCCCGAGCAGGTTGTTGGTGGTCAACCCGTATTTCAGGCAGTGCACCCCGCCCGAATTTTCCGCGACATTGCCGCCGATCGTGCAAGCGATCTGGCTCGACGGGTCGGGGGCGTAGTAGAAGCCGGCGGCGGCGACCGCCTGGCTGATCGCCAGGTTGGTCACCCCGGGCTGGACGACGGCGCAGCGATTGGCGTAGTCGATCTCCAATATCCTGTCGAATCTGGCGAGGCCGAGCAGCACCCCGTCGGCCAGCGGCAGCGCGCCCCCGGAGAGCGAGGTGCCTGCGCCGCGCGGCACCAGCTTGATGCCTTCGGCCTTGCAGTAGCGGAGGATTCGGGAGACCTGGGCCACGGTCTCGGGCAGCGCCGCGATCATCGGCGGCTGGCGGTAGGCGGTCAGCCCGTCGCACTCGTAGGCGCGGAGCGCGACCTCGTCGTCGATAACGCCCTCGCCAGGCACGATGGCGCGGAGCGCCGCGGCGATCTCGCGCCGCCGCGCGATCACCCCGGCATCGGGCTCGGGCATCTTCATCGTCTGGCGTCCCGGCTGGCTGGCGCTCCGGCAGAGTCTAGCGCATTATCGGTCGGGGAGAAGATCGAATGTCGCTGTCACGCAGAGGGTTCCTCGCCGGCGCGGTCTGCGCCGCGCTGCCGGGACTGCCGCGCCCGGGACGCGCCGGCGTCCCGCCGGTTCTGCTCGCCCGGCCCGGGTCCGCCCGCCTCGGCCCGCCGGACGCCCCGGCGACCCCGGTCTGGGGCTATGGCGGGGCCGTTCCCGGCCCGACGATCCGGCTGCGGCAGGGGGCGCGGATCGCACGGCTGCTGCGAAACGATCTGCCGCAGCCTTCGAGCGTCCACTGGCACGGCGTCCGCATCGACAACGCGATGGACGGAGTCCCCGGGCTGACCCAGCCGCCGGTCCCGCCCGGCGGGTCGTTCCTCTACGACTTCGCGGCGCCTGATGCCGGGACGTTCTGGTATCATCCCCATCACCGCAGCTGGGAGCAGATGGCGCGCGGTCTCTACGGCGCCCTGATCGTCGAGGAGGAGGCGCCGCCCGCGGTCGACCGCGACGATATGCTGCTGATCGACGACTGGCGGCTCGCCGCCGACGGCCACCTGCGGGAGGACTTCGGCGCGCTGCATGACGCGGCGCATGCCGGGCGTATCGGCAACTGGACCACGGTCAACGGAGAGAGCGGCTGGACCCGCCGGGTGCGCCGGCGCGAGCGGCTGCGGCTCCGCCTCGCCAATGTCGCCAACGCGCGGATATTCGCGCTCCATCTCAAGGGGTTGGTTGGCTGGCTGGTCGCGCTCGACGGCCAGCCGCTTGCCCGGCCGCGGAAGGCCGGGCGGCTGAGACTGGCGCCCGCGCAGCGCGCGGACCTGATCCTCGATGTCGATGCCCCGGACAGCGGCGAGGCGTTCCTGGTCTCGGAGGAGCGCGGCCGGGGCTACGCGATCGCGACGTTCGCGGTGGACGGGTCTATGCGCGCCGAGCGGTTGCCGCCGCCGGGACCGCTGCCGGCGAACCCGCTGCCCGCCCTCGGCCCGCTGGCCGATGCGCGCTCCGTCCGGCTGGCGATGGAGGGGGGTGCGATGGGCGCGCTGCGCCGGGCGACCCTGGACGGGCGCGCTCTCGGCATCCGCGACCTCGCCGCGCGTGGAAGGGTTTGGGCGCTGAACGGTCAGGCGGACATGCCGGAGACTCCCCTGCTCGCGGCGGCGCGCGGCGAGACGGTTCGTATCGTCATGGTCAACGACACCGTTTGGCCGCATGGGATGCATCTGCACGGCCACCATTTCAGGCAGGTCGGACCGGACGGGGCGCTCGGCCCGTTCCGGGACACGCTGCTCGTCGATCCCCGCGAGACCGCCGAGATCGCGCTGGTCGCCGACAACCCCGGCGACTGGCTCCTGCATTGTCACATGCTGGAGCACTCCGACGCCGGGATGAAGACCTGGATACGAGTCGGCTGATCAGCCCTGCCGCGCCTTGAAGCGGGGATTCTTCTTGTTGATGACGTAGACGCGGCCGCGGCGCCGGATCACCCGGCAGGACCGCTCGCGCCGCTTCGCCGATTTGAGCGAGTTGAGGACCTTCATCAGGCTGCTTCCATCCGTAGCGGGATCGGGGCTTCGCGAAGCGTCCGACGCTAGCGGCGCGGCCGCCCGCTGTCAAATCGCGGGCGCAGCGCGTCGGCCCGTGTCGACAACAAGCTGGTCCGACGCGATCAGGCGCGGCAGAGGCTCCTGTTCAAGAGCAGCCGCCGATGGCTCTTCGTGAACGTCCCGCTCCCCGGTGTCGCGCAGATCTTTCCGTGCGGGTTGTCGTTCAAGGATTTGTTCTTGAAGTCCTTCTTGATCTCCTTGTCATTGGAGCAGAGGAGGCGGGCTCCGTCGATTTGCCCCAGCGCAACGACATGCGGGCCGTCGGACGCGCAGCTTCCCGCGGTCTTCATCTCTTGCGTTCGATCGGCAAGTTTCGCCTCGTCCTCGATCCTCATCCTACCGGAGAGGAGAGCCTCCCGCGCCCATTCCCGAGCCTCCGCCATTCGACGGAAAAGGCGTCTCCCTTTGGTACCGGTTACGCGAGATGTTGTGGGTTGTTTTGCGACCGGGGCGGACGAGGCGCGGGATCTTCGGGCGTGGAAGGACGCCGTCGGGTGGCATCGTGCGAGCCGAGAAGCCGGCATGGCGTCGACGTGGCAAGCTGCGGCGTCGGCCGGGCGCCGGGATCGGACGCGTCGTTCAACGAAGCCGCGTTAGTTGGCAGACGGCTGGCAGTCGGGTGCCGATGCCGAGCACCCGGCGTTTCAGGTTCGAGAACAGGCAATTGATCCACATCGGCATGAGATGGGCGGACCTCGCGCCGGAACCAGCGGATCATCGCCGGTGGCCCGTGGTGCAGGGAGATGCAGGTCGAGTTGCCGGGAGGTCACGAAGCGATTTCCGGGACCGCCCATGTGACGTTCATGAACTTTCCGGCGGAGATTCGCCGGGCTTGTCGAACCTCGACGATGCCCAATGCGGCAAGCGTCTCGCGGCTCTCCAAGCCCGGATGACCCAGCAACGCCCGAACGCAGGCAAGGCTGATCGGCGCCCGCCAGATGGGCCATCGAAAGACGAACGCGCCATCGGTCTCACGACGCCCGCCAAGCATGGCCAATCTCACCTGACCATGGCGCGGCTTCGGCACAACGGTCAGAACCGAAAGGCCGATCGCGGCTAGCCGGTTCGCGCCGTGTTGCGTAGTCTCCTTCGTCTTGGCATCGGTCGGGTCCCGGGCACGCAGTGCGTAGCGGACGTCTTCGTTGGGATCCCGACGAAAAGACGGCGTCGCATCGGGGCGTCCCCAGGAAGCGAACAAGGCCTCGCGCAGGCAATCCATCTCAGAAACCGTCAACTTGCTTCGTCCTTTACCGCGGTCAGGAGGACCTCTCCGCCGCGGGACCGATGTGAGGCGTTCCAGAAAATGCTGGTGCCCCTGGCCGAACATCAGGCAGAGCGGCGTAGGCTCCGCTTTCTTGCCGTCGCGAGAGACGGCTACATCGCAGATCATGGCTGCCCACAGGTCAGCGGCGTATCGGTCCCGGCCTGTGGTTTCGGCGGCCCGTCGCAGCGTTCGGGTTGCGTCCTCCGGAGAGAGCGTCAGGTCGGTGCGGCCATAGAAGTCGTGGCGTTGTGCCAGGACGTCGAGCCCCTCGGCGGCGGCCGCTGCAATGGCGTCCTTATCCACGACTTCCGGGACCCTCAGGGCCGGGCGAAGAGGGGGGTTATCGACCGTCCAGGAAACGCGCGCACGCCATTCGGGTCGCGTTTCCTCAAGGGTGCGCAGCAGGCCGAGCAACGCCATGAAGGCGAGCAGATTGTCGGGTTCCAACCCGTCGAGACGGTGGGTCGTGCAGGCGGTCACGAAGCTCGTTCCTCTTCCGAGGCCCGATGGTCCGAGAGGCGCAAAATCGCTTCCAGGTGGGCCAAGCCCCAAATGCCGTAGCGCCGCTTCAGGTCTTCGAACAGGGACGGCCAGTCAGAGCCGGCAAAGTCGAACCCGAGAGACTGCGGTCCCGACTCGTCTTCCGGCAATCGCCAGTCGGCGATGTCCAGGCACGGGAGCGGCCGTTCCGGGGCGGGATCCAGGAAATCGAAGAAGGGCCGGCCCAGGCCGTGATGGCTGCCGATGAGCCAGAGGACGAGTGCGGGGTCGTGTGCGGAGATCAAGCGCGGATGCGCGCGTGCCATTTGCACCGATAACGCCTCGTACCGCCATCCCCGAGGCAGTTCGGCGCGTGCCCAGGCTTGTGGTGACCAGGACCGACCGCCCTTGGCCAGCGGCGGACCGTCGGGTCGGTTCCAGGGATCGCCGCCCGCGAGCATCGTCTGAAACCGGGGATCGGCCTTGCCTGCGTCGTGGAGATAGGCTGCGAGGTGAAGGTCGTCGGCAACATCTTCGAGACCAAGAGTCTGGGCGAAGTCCATTGCAAATCGGGCAACGCGGCATCCGTGATCGTCGAGATACACGGGTCGACTCGATGTGTGCGAAGCCGTGTCGTCCTCTGTCGCGGGCATGGCCGCAGGGTCCTCGCTCGCCTCGGCAGTTCCCCGTTCAGCAATGAGGATCGCGCCGCCTGCGCGGCCACCCGCATAGGGAAAACGTAGGTCGATCGGTCCTTTTGCGTGCCGAAGCGCATTCAATGGCTCCCGCGCCCCTCGTGGCGGTGGAACATCGCTGTCGCTGTTTTCCGCCGCTTCGGACGGCAGCACCGCGAGCAGGCGGTTCACAAGATCGGCACGCCCGATATCCTCGGAGGCGAGCACGTCCGATATCCGGGCCCATTCTTCCTGCGAGCGCACGATATCCGGGGCAATACGGACAGCGCACCGCCGTCCCCAATAGGGTCTCCCGGCCTCGTCGGCGACATCGACAACGCGTAAGCCGGACTTCGGTGCCCAGCCGAAGCGGTCGCAACGGCCATAGCTGTCCGGGACGATCAGCAGATCGCCGGTCCGCAATTCGTTCGCGCTGACGACGCCAGTGTCAGGATTGTCGCGGCCTGCCCAGCGGTAGGCCCGCCTGGACATCCCTGAGCTTCGTGCCGCAGAGGATTCCGGCTCATGTTCGGGCACGTCTGATGCGTCGGTGCCGGTGTCGTCCGAGTGGTGCAGCCATCGGCGAGCGACCCAGAGCGGAAGTTCGATGGCTTCGGCCGCGCGGGGCGGGAACAGGTGGATGACCTTGCCGAGATCGACTTCAGCTTCGTCCGCCAGATCCGCTTCGGAGATGTCGGATCGCCAGACGATGGCGACGCCCGCTGCCGTGCGTTGCGCACCATGAAGAAACAGCCCGACCTCCGGGTCGGCCGCCGGCCGCGGCGAGGTCTGCGACCAAAGGTCGAGATAGGCGGGCATGAGGACCGGAGCGTCCGGGCGGTCCGAGGCGAGATCATCCGGATCGATGTCCGCTTCCGTCAGCATTTCGGGCAAGGCCTCCACGCCGAAATCCACCGTATCTCCGTCCGCGACCGCGCCGAGTGCGTTCCAGGTGTGGCGGATGCGATCGCCATAGACCGGATCGTCGGCCCGTCTCGCGATGTCCTCGGTCAGTGCGATGACGGCGCCTTCCGCATCGATCGGCCGTCCGGCGCGATTGAGCCGGCCAAAGCGCTGGCGGAGCGCATCGAGAGATGCGGCTTGGGTCACGAGGCCGTCCAGATCCAGATCGACGCCGACTTCCAGGCACTGGGTCGCGGCGACGAAGAGAGGCCGAGCCTCTGCACGATTCCGTTCTCCGGTTCGGAAGGGCGCGAGCGAGTCGGCGATGGCATTCTGATCAACGCTGCGCGACCGTCCGATCATCAGCACGGCATCGGTCGCGTCATCGCCGTCCAGGATATTGAATATGTCCCGCGCCAGCGCGACGCGGTTGACGACGACGCCTACGGCGGCAGGAGAAATCCCGCGCTCTCGCAACCGGTCGCCCATGGCGCGAGCCTCTGTCGCAAACGCTTCGGCAGTGGCCTTCACGCCACCGCGAACGGGCGGTTTGAGCGCAACAGGCTTGCGCGCCTCGATCCGCTTTCTCAGTTCGGGGTGGGTTCGGTCCTCGGCGGAAAGCACGAAGCGTCGGTCTGCCTTCTTTCCTGGTGTGGCAGACAACAGCGCCACTTTGGTTTCGGCCCGACCGAGCGTGCGCACGGCGTCGATCGTTTGCCGGAAAGGTTCGGCGAGATGCGCTTCGTCCAGCAGGATCAGAGTCCCGGTGCCAAGCAGGCCCGCGTGGACAGGCTTCATCCGGTCGGAGACGCCGTATCCACGGAACAAGAGCCGGGAACCCACCTGGTCGACGGTGGAGCACAGAATAGTGGGCTGCGTCGGGGTGCGGGCCCAGTCGTGCTCGAGCGGCGCACCGCCCCGAAGCCGTTGGGCGACCAGGGGCGGTCTGTCCTTGCCCGCCAGTCGCCGCAGCCGCCGGGCCACTTCCGCGACGATTGCACTTGACCCGGTCCCGTTCAGGATACGGCAAAGCGCTCGTTCGATTTTCCGAGCGCGCGTAAACGTATCGTCCACGACAAGCCGCCGATCCACGACGAGGGCGATCCGTAACGCAGCCTTGCCGGGTGCATCGTCGCGCAATGCCAAATGGAACACCGCTGCGTCCAGGGCAGCCGTCTTCCCCGAACCGGTCGGCAGATCCAGCACGTCCGGCCAAGTGTCGGAGTCGGCGAGGCGGTTGACCAGGGCTTGCTGCCAAGGGAACGGTTCGCAGCCGTGGATGGTTCGAAAGAACTCGGCGAAGTCGCAAGCGCGAAGCTCCACTGTCAGTATCCCATGCGTCGGCAAAGGCCGAGGCCGGTGAACCTGCCCGCACCGAGAAGGACAGGGCCGCATATGGGCTGCTCAAAGTCGATGACGGCGTGGACCAGCTGCCGGCTTTCCAGAAACTTGGGCGGTTTCCACCGGGCCCAAGGAGGTTCCCCCGCCAAGGGGCGAGCTGGAGGCGCGCCTTGGACCGCCGAATGTTTGGCGACACGGATCCGCCCGGGATCCGGGCTGGGCAGGCCGGCATGCCCGCAGGCGCGCGCGACAAGCTCCCGCACTTCGGCATCGTCGTTTCGCTTCAGGTGGCGGTCCAGAACGATGGGCGTTACGGTCGCCCACCGGTCCGATTCCTCTATGTAAGGCTTGGGCCGGAGCGAGTGTCTGCCGTCGCCCTCGTCCTGTACAGGCGCGAGATCGAGCGGCTTGCGAAGAGGTCGTCCCTGCAATGTAAGCACGCGCTGTTGCCTGTCTGCGCGATAGGGTGCCACCTCTTCGAACGCGGCGCGGAATCCGTCGATTCGAAGCAGCGCTACGCCGGGCGGTGGGATCACAGCGAAGCCGAAGACGCGGCCGTCGGCATGCGGCGAGCCCACGAAGGCCATGGGCGCTATCGACAGATGAGGATGCCGCGTCGGCACTCCGTCGATCGCATGTCCGGACACGATCTCCGGAATTTCATCTCCTGCTCCACGCCTCCGGTACCCTGCCATCAAGGCCTGCCGCAACAGGCGGCAGACGAGAGTGGATGCTCGTATATCCGGAACCTCGCCGCCCATCACGGCCTCCAGGATCAGCCATTCGGAGGGAGGCTCGCGCGATAGCTCGAATTCCGGGTAAACAGGCGCGCCAGGCCGAATCGTGGGACGGTCGGGTCTGACCCGATGCGCCTCTTCGAGTTCGCGCAAGCGGCCGGGATAGACCCGTCGGCGCGCGGGCACGGATTTCAGTTCGGCCGCCCCTGCTTCGGCCGCGAGGAACCGGCATCGGGTGAGGCTGGCCGAGTGGCCGACATAGCCCACGCAGCTGGCGATCGCATTCAACGCACCGATGGTGCATCGAGCGAGACCCAACCGGCTCGCCTTCTCTGGATGATTTCTGTTTCATAACAATCCTGTAGGCCGGATCCGGCCTCTGGCCTAGATCCCCCGCGCGGGCCGCGTTGTCTGTCCAAAGCCGCCGTTTCGTTCCCTTGGAACGGCCGGCGCCCGAGGAAACAGACAACGGAGACACGGCCATGCCCATCCACACGACCATCAACGAGCGCACACTGCGCCGCACCTTCCGGGAGAAGAAGCCCGGGCGATACGGCCTCACCGTCATCGACACCGACCTGCCCCGGTTCGGCTTCACCGTCGCGAAGGACGGAACCAAGACCTTTTTTGTCAAAGCCTTGCGTCCGGTTGGCGCGCCCAAGACGATCCTCGGCACGGCGGACGAGATGACCGCCGCCGAGGCGAGAGAGAAGGCTCTCGCGGCGATCGCAGCCACGAAGGCCGAGCGCCAGGCCGGCCCCCTG
Source organism: Alphaproteobacteria bacterium (assembly GCA_963422565.1). Classification (GTDB taxonomy): domain Bacteria; phylum Pseudomonadota; class Alphaproteobacteria; order MPNO01; family MPNO01. The sequence continues at coordinate 1,567,819 of OY730228.1, forward strand.
TTCGCCGACTTCGTGCAGGAGTTCATGCGCCGCCAGGGGCGGCGCTGGAAACCGTCCACACGCGAAGGCAACCGCCATCTGATCGACCGCCATCTCATCCCCTTCTTTGGCAATATGCGCGTCCCGGAGGTCGACCGCGCCGATGTGCGGCGGTGGTTCGACTCCAGGAGCGGGACGCCGGGCAACGCCAACCGGACCCTGCCCGTGCTCTCGGTCATGATGCGGCAGGCCGAGCTGTGGGACCTTCGCCCCCAAGGCTCGAACCCCTGCCGCAACATGCGCCGCTACAAGACGACACCGCGCGAGCGGTTCCTGTCGACGGACGAGCTGAAGCGCCTCGGCTTCGTGCTCGACCACGCGGACGACCGGCAGGCCGCCGCCGCGATCCGGCTGCTGCTGTTCACCGGCGCGCGATCCTCCGAGATCACGGGCCTCAGATGGGACTGGATACGCGGCGCCCGCGCCGTCCTGCCGGACTCGAAGACCGGGCCGAAGGCAGTCCAGCTTCCGCCGCCCGCACGGGCCGTCCTGAACGGCCTGCCGCGCGAGGGGCGTTACGTCTTTCCCAACAGGAAGGGCGACGGTCCGATGACCGGCCTTGGATACCGCTGGAGCAAGTTGCGCGAGCTCGCCGGTCTCGACGGCGTGCGCATTCACGACTGCCGGCACACGTTCGCCAGCCATGCGGTGATGAGCGGCCTCGACCTCTACACGGTCGGCCGGCTGCTCGGCCATGCCGACACCGCCTCCACCGAGCGCTACGCCCATCTCGCCGACGAGCACGTCCGCGAGGCGGCGGGACGCATCTCCGGCATCGTCAACGACGCCATGACCGGAAACGCGAAGGAGGACGGGCGATGAGCGGCAGCAGGCACCGTATTCGGCTCACCGTGAAGGCCATCGCCGCCGCGAAGCCGAAGGCGAAAGAATACACGCTGTGGGACAACCTTCTGGCACATTTCGGGGTGCGGGTGCAGCCCTCCGGCGTCCGGTCCTACATCGTCCAGACCCGCGCCAACGGGCGCATGCGCAAGATCACGCTGGGACGCTTCCCCGAACTCTCGCTCGACGCGGCACGCCGGGAAGGCGCCGCCGTGCTCGCCCGCCTGTGGGGCGGCGAGGACGTGACACCGCCGCGAAAGAACAAGGCGCCGCTGTTCCGCGACTGCGCCGCCCGCTATCGCGCGCGGCGCAGGCATCGCTGGAAGCCGTCCTCGCTCAAGACCTTCGACATCTACCTGCGCAATCGCCTGATGCCGCACTTCGGGCGGCTCCGGCTCGGCGCCATCGACCATGTGCGGGTCTCGGCGTGGTTCGACGCGGCGAGCACGGACAAGCCCGGCGCGGCCAACCGCGCCTTCGAGATCCTGCGCGCCATGCTCTCTTCTGCGAGGCAGTGGGGCGATTTGGGTGAGCTCATCCCGGACGCCTGCGCCAACATCGTCAAGAACCCGCGCAGGCCCGTCGCCCGATACCTCGATCGCAACGAGTTGGAGCGCCTCGGCGCGGTGCTCGACCGGCACCGCGATGAACACCCCTGGCCGGTTGCGGCCATCCGCCTGCTGACGCTGACCGGGGCGCGGCTCTCCGAAGTCCTCAACCTTAGATGGGACGAAATCGGCGAGCTGGGCGAGGACGGCGCGAGCGCGCGGCTCGGCGACACCAAGACCGGCCCGCGCACCGTCTGGCTCGGCCCGGAAGCGGCAAGGCTGCTCGCGGCACTGCCCCGGCCAGAAGGCAGGGAGCGGGTGTTTCCCGAGGACCTCACGTCGGATCACCTCTACACGTTCTGGGCCGGTATCCGGGAAGAGGCGGGTTTGCCCGGACTTCGCATCCACGACTGTCGGCACACTTGGGCCTCCCAGGGCGTCATGAACGGCGTTGGCCTGACCACCGTCGGTCGACTGCTCGGACACCGCCAGCGCGAGACCACTGCGATCTATGCCCATCTCGACGACGGCGCGCTCAAGGCCGCCGCCGCCCAGGCCGCCGCCGTCATCGCCCGCGCCATGGGATACAGTGCCGAACCGCCGCTGCTGCCCGACCAGACGGACGATGTGGACGACACCGGAGGAGGCAGGGAACTCGACTGGTCGGACGTTGCCGACAGGCGCGCCGGGCCGGCCGATCCGCTTGCCCCGGCCACGACGGCCAGCCGGCCCGGGCGGCTGGACTGGACCGAGCCGGAAGGCGGCGCGGAGGAACCTCCCGGACGCCCAGCCTTGGACTGGTTGTGAATGTGATCCTGCGCGGCGGAAAAGGCTTTTGTGGCGGGCGTTGGCGTGCTATGGCACACTCCATGTGCGCGTGCCCCATGACTATGCGCTAGAATGCCCAAGTCGATCAAGCCAGCATCCGACCGGAAGCGACGTTATCTAGAATATGGGGAGAGCCATGGTGAATCGGACAGACCAGCTGCTGAAGTTCCGGGAAGTCGACTCGACAGTCGATGAGATCGTGGGGATCTACAGTGAAGCGGCAAAAGTTCACGAGCAAGCCCTCATAGCAATGGGACAGCAACCCATCGCTGAGCACTCTACTGTTACGTCGACAGGGGTTGTGATGAATCTGACCCCGACCTCAGCTCAAGATAAAGAGCACCGGTAATGGCAGAGAAAGCTAATCCTACCCCAGAAAATCCGGGTGCTGTTGCGGACAATCAGCACCCGGACCCGCTTCCAATATCATATGGAAATCTTCAGGAATTCCTTGCATCTCAAGAAGGATTTAACCTATTCGAATTACGCCTGACTGCCATCAATAGAATCCAGTCTGAAACAAAAAGGCCGTTGCTCTGCTACGCAGCACAAACATCGCGTGTTCCTGAGGGAGCTCCAGTCTCAATAGATGATGGAGACTTGGTAGGGTTCAGCGACTTAATCGATTCTGTCGGAGGAAGCAAGGCGAATGTCTTCATCATTTCCAATGGTGGATCCGCAGAAGCTACTGAACGAATTGTTCGACGATTGCGTGGACGCTTTAGTGAGCTTCGATTCTTGGTTCCGTCGAATGCCTACAGCGCTGCCACTCTCATGTGTCTTTCTGGGGATGAAATTCTAATGCTTCCGGAAGGCACATTAGGGCCTATAGATCCCCAGTTAAACGGCGTCCCAGCCCGAGCGATTATTCGAGGGTTCGAAAGATTGGAGGAAAGACTAGCGAAGGAAGGCCCAAAAGCACTAACGGCTTATGTTCCGTTGCTTCAAAAATATGACCTTCATCTGTTGGAACAGTGCCGCAGTGCAAATGAGCTATCAAAGGAACTAGCGCGTGCGTGGTTGACGCAGTATGCAATGCGTCAAGCGGATCCGGGTGCTATCGACAAAGCAGTCGAATTTTTCTGCAACTGGGATTTACACAAAAGTCATGGAAGAAGTATTGACGCTGAAGCGGCGAGATCTACCGGGATCCCTGCTACAGTTCTGAGTGAACGCCTCGCCGACTTGGTTCGAAGTCTTTATCATCAGTACACGTTGTTCTTCGAAAAGACCCCCTTTTGCAAGGTGTTCGAAAACTCGAAAGGGATTGCATGGGGGCGGCAGCACTCGTCCCAAGTGCTCAATATTCCTATACCCATTCCAGGACAACCATAGCCCAACGCTGAAGTAGCCTGACTTTCATCGCACTCGTGTGGGAATGCCTACGAAGGGTGCGGCTGAACGCGATCAGATGACTATGCTGCGTACACTTCTGCATTGACAAGTTGTATTGTTATGGCGTTTTGTCGGCATTCCTTCCAGCGCGGGCATTCGTGATAGTCGGCTCCGCCGCCAATCCCCGCCTCCACTCCATTAAGACATTCGGCTCAACACCGAGCGCCAGCGCGGCCGCTTCGTCGATGATCCGCCGGACTTCGCATTTCTCGGCCTGCCGCATGGGAAGCAATTCTAGGCCGCAGACTTGATCGAAGGCGATCCGCAAGGAATCATATGCCGGATTGTCCGACTTCGGAATTCGGATTTCCCGAAGGTGCTCAAGCTGCCATGTCGGATAGGTCAACGTTTGCGCCCGGCGATTGAGCAGCATCAGCCGCACGGGCGTCGAGTTCCACCAGGCGGCAAGCGCCTTCTGCCTGTCTTCGTCGGGCACCGCGATCGGCACCCACCATCCGAACGAGGGTTGCGCCGTCCATACGCCCGTCAATCTCCCGCTCACCATGTTGAGACGCATGGGAACCAGGAGATGGCTTCGCTGCGTTCGGTATCGGTCTGCCAGTCTCCGTTTGGCTGCCTTCGGCCGATACCAGACGTCAGGCTCACCGAGCAGGGTACGCCTCAGAGCGCCGCTGACCGAGTGAAAGCCCGGAATCGCATCCGGGTCTCCTCCGTCGCAAACCTCATAGGCGTCCTGGATGCGCTGGCCTGCGGGGGCGACCTGATAGCGAAGCCCGGCGGGCTCCAGCGCTGCATTGCGATCCAGCTCCCATGCGGCCTGCGCGAGCGCACCGTCGAACCACTGAGCCGGAGTCCAGTTCCCCTCGCGCACGCGGTCTGCGGGCCAACGGTGAACATTGCCCCAGCGGCCGGGGTTGCCGGAAAGGAGGGCATCCGCCGCCTCTATCGCTTCTTCGGCGCTATCCGGCATGACGCGGAGCGATACGAACTCCGTCGGCGGGCGGTCGCCTTGCGGGCGGCGTCGGCAGACCAGCAGGCATTCGTGAATGCTGGTGTTCTCCGAAAAGTTGATCCGCTTCGGATCGTGCGTCGTCACGATCCGTTCGACATGGAAGCGCTCTGCGAGAAAGCGGCGTTCATCGACACCCGATGCCCCGGTGCAGGCGGTGGCCGGAATCACCTTGGCCAGCACGCCGGCGGTATCGCGGATCAGCATGTCCGCGAGGGGGGTGAAGAAGGTTCTAATGCTGTTGGTCGTGATGACCCGCCCCGCTGCCGGATCGCGCGCCAGGAGCCGGTCCCGGATATCGAGTTCGTGCCGCTGCATGGCCGTGATGGCCACGGCGCCGAATTTCCGGCTTCGCTTCCGGTTGTCGGTAAACGGCGCGTTCATGATCACCGCGTCGAGATCGTGCAAGGGAAACCGGATCTGTTCGTTCTCGTTGACCTGCGCCGCGTCAAGGGCATCGAGCGACCGTCGCGCCGCCGTCATCGAGTGCAGGTCCAGCGCGTCGCCGGCTGCGGTCAGGATTTCCAGCGATCCCGCCCTCGGCGGCCCTTCGGCCTGCGGTCCGTGAGGCAGGACGACGAGATTCATCCGCTCGTAATCGACGGTCGGGGCGCCCAGCGTCATGTTGCAGGCGGCGAGCTGGATGCCGTGCCGGTTGATGTCGAGGCCGCAGAGGACATCCTCGACGAGGCGCTTGTGCAGGGCGTCGCGATCCTCGTCGGTCATCTCCTTCGCGTTGCCGACCCGAGCCTTGATGGTCCGAAGCGTCGCCATGAGCAGCGTCCCGGTTCCGCACGCCGGGTCGACGATCCGAAGGTTCGCAACCGCCTCCGCGTCCGACCAGTCCACGAAACCCCCGTCGAACGCGAGCCGCGCCAGCATGATCGCCGACAGGTTGTTGGTATAGAACGCACCGTCGCTCTTCGCCGAACCGAGAATGCGGTGATAGAGCGGCCCGGCATGGTCGTAGCCGAGATCGCCCAAGCTGTCGGCGACGCGGTTGGCGCATTCGGCGACCATGCGAATGGCGTCGTCGATCGCCCTGGCTTCGCGCAACGCCCCGAGCACCGCGAGCGCGGGGCGGAACACCGGCGCGTAGTCCTTTTCGAGGATCAGTTCCCACGCGGCTTGGAGCGGTTCCTTCGGGTCTCCCGCGCCGGCGACCTTGTCGAGCCGCTCGGTCTCCATGCCCGGCACATCATTCAGCCGGCGCTGCAGCAGGCAGGCGTTGCAGAGCATGAGCGCTGCGATCGTGCAGATCCCCTTCGCGCCGCCATCGTCCTCCGGCACGAGGTCCAGCGCCTCCGCGAGCGGACCTTCCATTTCCTCGTCCTGGAGCACGGCGCTGGCGCGCCGTACCGCGTCGGCGATCTCGTCGGCGACGAGCTGGCCCGGCTTGCCGAGTCCCGAGGCGGCCGCGACATGCGCGTAAATCCCCTGCTCGGCTTCCTTCAGATCGAACTCGTGCTGGACATAGGCGCTCTGGTCCTCGTGGAGCGCGCCGCCGGGCGATTCTTCCGGAGCCTTCCCGCTGGCCTGTTCGTAAACCCTGATGAAGTCGGCGGGCGTTTCCGCGAGGCGTCCGTCATGGGCCTGGAGCGCCCGCAGGACCCGACCGACGGTGCCGTAGCCCTCGGAGCCCCGCTCCAGCGCGGCCGCGATATCGCGGCCCGGTTCGACGACGACCGGGACGATGATGTAGCCGAAGCGCTTGCCCGGCGCCTTTCTCATGACGCGCCCGACGGCCTGGACGACATCGATCTGGCTGTCCCGGGGGTCGAGGAAGGCGACCGCGTCCAGCGACGGCACATCCACGCCCTCGGTGAACAGCTTGACGTTGCAGACGATCCTGCACTCGCCGGCCCGGTCGGCATGGGCGAGGTCCCGAAGTTCCCGGTTGCGCTGAAGGGCGCTCGCCGACGCATCGAGGTGCCGGGCGACGACCTTCATCGCCCGCCCGGACTGCATCCTTCGGGTCGTCGCCCTCAGAACCTCGCTCTCCATGAGCGCTTCCGCGTACCATTTCGAGCGCGGGATGCTGTTGGCGAACGCGATGGTGCGGGGGAGCTTGCCCGGCTGATCGAGGGCCTCGCCCTCGGTGATGCCGTTCACCGCGAGCGAGACGCCGAGCACACGCGTCATATCGTTGGCGGTCGGGGCCTGTTTCCGGCTCGTCGAGGTGTCGAGCTCTTCGAGGCGCCGCCGCAGGCCCGGCGTTACGCTTCCCTCGCTCACGCCGAGCACGATCACTCGGTAGTCGGAGAGCATTGCATGGTCCACGGCCTTGGCGAACGGCAGCCGGTGCAGCTCCGGCCCGTAGACCTCGTAGTCGCCCATGTCGACGACAGCGACCCCCCGTTCGGCGAGCTTGCTCCTGGAGCGCTCGGTATAGAGGCGAGGCGTCGCCGTCATGTAGAGGCGCTTGCGGACGCGCAGCCGCGCGTCGTCGTGGAACTCCTGGAAATCGACCTTTCTCGCGCCGTTCGATCCGCGGCTCCCGTGGAGCGCTCCGGTCGTGCGGTGGGCCTCGTCGGCGATGGCCAGATCGAATGCCGGGGCGCCGTGCGACGCCTGCGCCTCGGCAACCCGTCCCAGCGAGTGGTATGTGCAGAACACGACACGGGTCGGGCCGTCGCCATCGAGCGAGCGGGCGATCTCGGCCGGGTCCGTGGTGACCGGGCATTCGAGCTCGGAGACCCGGATGTCCTCGTTCTCCTTGCGTCCCCCGGCCGTCGGGTCCGAACACACAACGATGCATTCCAGACGGCGCGCCGTCTGCCGTAGCCATTCGCGTCGCGCCTGCGAAACCAGCGCGATGGTCGGGGCCGCGAAGAGAATGCGCTGCCCGTCACCGACGATCTGCTCGGCGATACGAAGAGACGTGAACGTCTTGCCTGTGCCGCACGCCATGACGAGGCGGCCCCGGTCGTGGTTGGCAAGCCCGGTGATGGCGTCCTCGATCGCGTCGGCCTGAAGCGGCCATGGCTCCTGCACCGGGCGCTCGGCGTGCTGCTCCTCGACCTGGACATCGAGATATTCCCGGAAGTCGATCTGCCTGATTTCGGGATTGGCGTTCCGGATCGCACGCTCTGCGTTCGGCCCCCACCGGCAAGTCGCCACGATCCACCGCAGGCGGAAGACCGCCTGTTGGGAGCCGCCGAGGAACTTGTCGATCCCGCCCTTGCCGAGCATGTGCCGGTCATCGTAGCACTTGCACTGGATGGCGACCCATTCGCCGGAGGTTCGCCGCGCCACGAGATCGATCCCGATGTCGCGTCCGTCGAGCTCGGTCAGCGCCTCGCGCTCGGGCCAGTCGGGCCAGCGCCAGATTCCGTCAATCTCGAATTCCGGTTCCTGAAGCGCGATGCGCATGAACAACTGCTCGAACCAGCGCCCCTTCTCAGACTCGTCACGGCTCTCGGCGCGGATGCGGTCGAGGACGACCCGCGCGCTCGGCCTCCCCGCGAGGTCGAGGTTCATCTGGGCTGCCGTCATGGCGGGGACACCGCGCTGGATTCGTGCGCTGCGGCCTTGCGGCCCGAGGGGGCGATGATGCGTGCTTTCACGCAACCGCACCGAGGCCGTTCTTCGCCACCAGCGTCAGCAGCTTCAGCGATGCGCCCCGCGGACGCTTCTCGCCGCGCTCCCACTGGCTCACCAGCCCGGTCGTCACGTTGAGGTAGCGCGCGAACACCGCCTGGCTCGCGTTCTCGCGTAGCCGGAGCGCGCGGATGTCCTCCGGCGCCATATCCTCGACCGGGGTCAGGCACATCTCGTCGAACGCCCGCATGGTTCGCTTCGACATCAGACCGGCCTCGGCCAGCCCGAGCGCCGCCTCGTGCGCCGCCGCCAGCGCTTCAATCTTGTACTGCCTGGTCATCGCATTTCACCTCGACTATCGACCCGACTGCCTGCGCCGCCGCGAGGCGCGCCCGGTCGAGCGCCAGATACTCGTCGGCCAGCCGGCGGAACGTCTCCAGCTCGTCCCGGCGCAGGTTCTCCCGCCCGCTCTTGGCGAACCCGTAGACGAAGAACGCCAACTCCCCCGGCGAAACAGCACGATCATGCGGAACCCGCCGGACCGGCCGCCGCCCCTGCGGGCGATGCGCTGCTTGATCACGCCGCCGCCCAGATCGGCATCGACCGAGCCGCGACATACGCGATCCCGGCCTCGCACAACGCGGCATCGTCGATTCCCTCGCGACCGGCGAACCGGGAAAACGTCTTGGTCTTGAATGTCCGCAGTCCAGGCCCGCCGCTCACCGTCCGTATTCTATAACACCAAGTGTGGTCTTTGTCATTCCAGCCTCGCTGTTTCCCCGGTCCCTGTATCGCACCGCCGCCCATCTGACGAGAGCGCCGGCCGCGATCATGCACCGCCTCCGCATTTCCGTATAGCCGTCGGGACGACCGCCGTTCGGGCGCGCCGAGGAACGCCTCGCACCGCCGGGAGGAGAGGTTCGGCCGGAAGCGGAGCGGCGGTTGGCGTTCCGGAGGGAGCCGCTCCCGCCGTTCCCATCCACCTGTCGAAGGAGCACGGCACCATGCAGACGGCACTCGCACCGCGCGGCGACGCGCGCACGTTTCTCACCCACTTCGTCGGCGGCGGTCTCGAAGACGACCGCTACATCGTGGAGCGATTCCGCTCGCTCGCCAACGGCGAGATCGTCCCCGTCCAGCCCGGCGGGACGAAGCCGAAGGGGCGGCGCAGGGCGCGCGGCACGATCCTGCCGCTGAAGGCCGTTGAGAATATGCGGCCCGCCCGCGACGAGATCATCATCGCGACGGGGGTCAGGCTGCGTAACTGCGGGGTGCAGCTGTGGGGCTGGCGCAGCCTGGGGATATTCGCCGACCGCCGCCAGAAAGGCTGACAGCGCGCTTGTGCGGATGTCCCGCCGTCCCGCCGCCGGGCGGGCATCCGGCCGCGTCCCATCCCCCTCTCACGACCTGGAGCCGACCATGGCCTACCGTGACCCCGCACAGGGCCGCGCCGCCGACCGCGCGCGGTTCAGAAAGCGCACCGCCGAACGAAAGGCGGCCGGATTGTGTCCACGATGCGGCGAGCGCCGGCCCGAAGACAGCCTCACCTTGTGCGGCGCGTGCGCCGAGAAACGCCGGGCATCCGAGCGCGCCCGCGACGCCCGGCGGCGGGCCGCGGATATCAAGCGCCGCCGCAACCCGGCCAGCGAGCGCGCGCGTGACCGGCGGCGGATCGTCGTGCGGATCGCGCGGGGGCTCTGCACGAAATGCGGTACGGAGCCTGCGGCGCCGGGCCGCCGCCTGTGCGCCGGTTGCGGCGAAAGGCGCCGGGCCGCCGACCGCGCCCGGTATGTCGAAGCGAAGGCCCGGGGCGAGCTCTATGGCGGGAGGGACCCCGGCGCCAAACGCAAGGCCGCCCGCACCGCGAGTGCGAAGCGCCGGCAGGCCCGCCTCGATGCCGGCATGTGCACCCGATGCGGCCGCTCGCCTCCCGTCGAGGGCGGCACGGTCTGCGACCGGTGCCGTGAAGCGCGCCGCGCGGCCGAACGCGGGCGGTATCGCCGGCTTCGCGAGCGCGGCTTGTGCGTGACGTGCGGCGAGCCCGCTTTCGACGGCCAGTCCCGGTGCGGGGTCTGCGCGACCGTGGAGGGCGAGCGGCGCGATAGCGCCGGGAGGAACGACGCGGCCCGCCGGCGATATGCCGAGCGCCGCGCCCGCAATGCCTGCACGGACTGCGGGCGACCCGCGTACGGCGCATGCCGCTGCCCCGACTGTGCGAATCGGTCGTATGAACGGTCCGCGCACTTCCGCGGCATTCCGGTATGGGAGCCCACCTTCGCGGTGATCGAGCTCGACACCGGGACGGTGCACGGCCCGTTCGACTCCGAGGCCGAGGCCGCCGCCAGCCTGGTGTTCGCGAGGCTCTCGCTCCACGAGGTCGAAATCGTCAGCGACGCCCCGATCACCGCGAGAGTGACGGGCTGGTCCTGAGCGGCTCCCTCGGCGGCGCTCGCGACATGCTGGAGTTGGAGAACAGCGATTGCCGGGCGAGCGCCCGGCGGACGGGAGGGAGCGGGTTCTTTCCGCACCGGGCGCGGCACAGACCCGGGAGGCCCGGAATGTTCAACCTGTACCACGACTACGACCCCATCACCCCGAGCGGCGGAATGCTGCTCGCCGAAGTCGGCATCGACCTCGACGCCGTGCGGCAGACGCTCGCCGACGACCTGGCCCGGCGCTGTCCCGACTGCGAGGTTCCAGAGAGCCGGAGTTGGAGGAAAGCGGAAGAAGGATGAACGGACAAGGGGCCGGAGCGAGAGATTCCGGTCCCGCCGTTCTCGAACCCATCGTCAGAATCCGGAACGCAAGGAGATCGCCATGAGCTTCGGATTGAACCGCGCGGAAGTCATCGGCCGCCTCGGCGCCGACGTCACGGTCAACCATCTCGTCTCGGGGGGCCGCGTGGCCAACCTCAGCATCGCGACCGACGAGTCCTACATCGACAGGAACGGCGAGCGGGTCGACAAGACCGAGTGGCACCGCGTCGTCACGTTCCAGCCCGGCCTCGTCGACATGCTGGTCAAGAACGCGAGGAAGGGCCGGCTGGTCTATGTCGCGGGCAAGATGCAGACGCGGCGCTGGCGCAAGGACGGCGAGGACGCCGACCGCTTCTCCACCGAAATCCTGCTGGCGCCCGGCTCGCGCATCCAGTTCCTCGATCGCGCGAGCGCGGCGAACGGCGACATCGCCGCCCGGACGCCGGCGGAGCCGGTGAGCGGTGCCGCGGCGCAGGCCGGAGAGGGGGAGGCAGATCCGCTTCCGTTCTGACGGACGGCCGTCCTTCCACGCCTCGGGGGCGCGCCCCGTGCCGACATCCGGCGCGGGGTCCGCCCCTTCTTTCGTGCAGGCGGGCCGGAGCCCGGCGCCGACGGTCCGGGAGCCGGAGGTTCGCTTTCCGAGTGCGAGCCGCGCGGCGGGACAGGGAGTCGCGCGCCACCGCCTCACCTCGACAGTGTGGAGACTGCCATGACCGAAATCGCCTTCCAGAGCGTCGGCGAAGACGAAGCCCGTGTACTCCCCGACGGCGATGTGGTCGGCGACCTGTACCGCCACCCCGACATCCTCAACGCGGGCGACGTCTCCTGCGTCATCCACCTCATCGAAGACCCGCGCGGCCCGGCCCGCGTGCACGACCACTCGCGGGTGCGCGAGGCAGCGCGGACCAGGGTCGCCTCGCATCCGTACCGGTAGCCGCAGTGTTGCCGGGCAGGCAGGCCACAACCAGTCGCCCACCGCCATCTTGTGCGAGAACGCCGCACTCTTTGGCGCTACCCCCGAGCACGGCGAGCACGACCCCGGAGAGGTCTGGGACCGCGACGAGGCCATCGATGCGGCGGGCGCCGCCTTCCGCATCCTCGCCGAGGGCGCCGCCCCCGACGGCCTCCAGCTCGCCGACGAGCGCGAGAGCCTGCTCTGGGGCGTCGTCAACGCCTTCGACGCCCAGGTCCGCAGACTCGACCGCTCCGTCGACAAGCTCACCCCCGAGATGCGCGACTTGATGCGCGCCCAGGACGGCACCGAAATCAACGCCCATGCACTGGAGCGCATCACCGAGCGCGCGCGCAACTTCGGCGACCGCCGCGACGCCTTCGAACGGATGCGCGATGCGGTGGCCGAGCAGTACCGCACCGCCACCGGCGAGGTCTGGCGCCCGAGGCGCGGCAGCCACACCAGCCAGACCGGAAAGCTGACCTCGGCGGCCATCGACGCCCGCGACTTCCGCCGCGCACGCAAGGACCGCGAGACCCGCGTCCACCTGCCGAGCGGCACCCTGGTCGCCGTCACCGGCGGCAGGCACATCGCCGACGCGAACGCGGTGTTCGCCCGGCTCGACCGCGTCCGCGCCAAGTACCCGGACATGGTGCTGGTCCACGGAGGCGGCCCCGGCGTCGAGCAGCTCGCCGCGCAGTGGGCCGAACAGAACGGCACCAGGTGGTGTGCAAGCCCGACTGGCAGCGCCACGGACGGGCCACCCCGTTCCGGCGCAACGACGAGCTGCTCGGCCTCATGCCGAAGGGCGTCGTCGCCTTCCCCGGCTCGGGCATCACCGACAACTCTCGTCGAGAAGGCCACGCAGCTCGGTATCCCCGTACAGAAAATCGCGGCTTGAGTCCCGCGCGGCGGCGCGGGCAGCGCCGCATTGGATTCCGCGCACCGCCCGCCGCACTTCGCCCGCCGCTTGCGTCGGCGCTCCGCGCTGTGCTCGCCGTCGTGGTCTCCGCCTCGCTCGCCCCCGCACCTCGTCCATCGCCGGTGACGGCTTCGCCAATCACCGGCATCCGCACTGCCGTCCGCGGTCGTGCCGGCAGCAGTGTCGGCATCCGTGCGCGCGCTGCCGTCGCCGCGTCCGGCAGCGTGCTGCGCACGACTGCCCGCGGCTCCGTCCGCATCGGTCCGCAGCACCGTGCGGCTGACGTCGCGGTAACGGGTTACCCAACCACGCCCACGCTCGCGGTAACGAGTGAAAGGAGAGCCATCGCCATGAACTGCATCGCATTCACCGTCCGCCCGTGCGCTGCGGGAAAATGTGCGCGGCGCCCTTTTGCCCGGCGGAACATGTGCGGCCGCGCGTATGCGCTGAGGGAACGCTCCCGGCCGCGGTGCGCCATGTGTGATGAACGCCGCCGCCGACTTGCGCCAGGACACGCGTTTTGTTACCTCTGTCCCCCGGACGACAACGCGGAACGCGCTCAGGTGTCGCGGCCCGGTCGTCTCGCTCAATCGCCGCAGCGGCTCCAAGCCCTTGCGGCACCGGCGCTTCAAGCCGGTTACGGTGTGCAGGTCGGCTTCGACCATCCAGACCCCCGTCGGGGTCTTGATTCTCACACCACACGCATCGACCGTCCCCGCGTCGGGCGCTTTCCGCCAGACGAACTCCACATTGGGGTCGTCGGGTCGAGCCACCGGAAACTGGCGCGGCTGGCGCGGGCGATGCTCCGGCAGCACCCGGAGATAGGTCTTCATCGCCTTCGACGACCTGGGATCGTTGGGAGGCACGAACACGTCAGGCGCGGTTCTGACGCTGTATCCGCTGGCCCGGATGGCGGGCGGCGGTTGCCGTTCGAGCCATTCGAGTGCCGCGCGTTCCTCGGGCAGCTCGCCTCGGACGCCCCAGGCTGATGCGAGGGCCGAGAACACGCGGTCAGGTTGCGGCGGCCAGTCGGGCGACGCGTCACCGGGGCCCCGCGCGGCACAGCACACGCGGGTCAGGAACTCAATCTCCAGAACCAGGCTCATTGGCCGTTCTCGTCGTCTCCTCCCTCTCCCTCAAGCGCGAGTTCGCGGCTGCGGCGAACGATCTCGACCAGCTTGGCCTGCGGCGTGAGCGTGAGGCAGCGAAAGACGAAACCCGCATCTTCGGCTCGCGCATAGGCTTCCCGATAGAGCGCCCGCGCTGAGACGCGATCGAACCCGACTGCCGTTGTAGTGCCGTCCCAATTCACGAGCTCAAGCGGCGCGGCGCCGTCGCAGACGAGATCGCAGCGCGAGCGCAATGCGTATCCGCGTGTGTCCTGCTCGGCGATCGCCAGCAGGCCGAGCGACGCGATCAGCGCTCGGCCCGCCGCATCGCGCTCGCCACTGCCGAACCGCAGCCGCCTGATCCCCGCCAGCGTGATCGTCGCCCTGTGCTCCACATGGTCGCAGGTCACGCCGAGCGGCACGACCGAGGGCGCGATGTTGCTGTGATTGATTTCCGAGGGCCGGACCTTCTTGGCCCCCCTACCCGCCGATTTCTGGTCGGTGCTCCAATCGGAGGCGCCCTTGAAAACGTCGACCTTTCGGAGAATGCCGAGCGGATCGATCCGGCTTCCGGTTCGACGGCCAGCGGTTCGAGCGCCCAGTTCACCGGTTCGCTGGTCGACGACGATCTCCTCGATCGGGGTGTCGACGGCGACGATCTCGGAAACGATCGATCGCGGAAACTTCGCGCCGAGGCCGCCGCCCTCTCCCTGACTGTGCCAAGCGCCGAAAACCAGAGCCGTGGGGGAGAGTTCCAGAAGTGCTGTTGCGGCGGCCGGTTTCGCCGCTGCAAGGCGGCGGCCTTCTTCGCTCCGCATGAAAGGAACACCGTCCAGCAGGCTGTCCCTCAGGATGGCGTCGTACACACGGTGGGGGGCATCAAGGGAGGTAATCCGCTCCAATGGCTCCAGTCCCGAGCCACGGAAATCCACCGTGATGTAGGGCATCGGTACCACCTCGCCGGTGCCATCTCCATCGGCCGCCCACAAGAGAGCCTCTTCCAGCCGGTTGGCCTGGCTCTGCACGCTGTCGATCAGAACGCACCAGACTTCCCGCTCGCCGATGCGCCGCCGCTCGAACACATGGCGCGGGGGATCGTTGTTGCGCTCGCCCGGATAGGTGGGCGGGAAGAGTTTGTCGCCCCTTCCACCGATCGGCTGGAGCCGGGAGATACGGCGGAACGCGGCACCCTTGCTGATGGCGTCATTCAGGTCTTGAAAGTCGATCGTCACGACTCGCTCCTCGGCTTGATCGTCGGTTTGCCCTGTTCGCTGTGATAGTAGTCGGGTGTATGGGTTTCGAGTCGCGGGACGATGAGAACCGGTCGGTGCCGCGGCGTGTCTTGCTGGACACCGCATTCGACGAGCCCTGTGGATAAGCGCACTCCTTCGCCTCTCAGTGTCTGGCCCGGAACGAATCAAGTCATTCCAGTGGGTTGTGCATCATTGATTGTGTCAGGCGACCATTGTGGCACAATATGTGGACTGAAATCGCTTACCCGAGGTATGAGCGCAGGGAGCTGCGGTACGCAAGCGGCCCGAGCGATGGGGAATGGGGCATCATCGAACCCTTCAGGCCGCCGCCGGCGGGTCCGGGGAAAGTCTGGCGCAACATCGAGCTTACCGCCGCGAAACAGGCGGACTACACTCCGGGTAGCATCCGGACTTGGGCCGCGTTCTCGAGCACATCCACGATCCCCGGAGGCGTGTTCCGGCACCGCAACACCCGCTTCGTCATCTCCGGGCGGCGCGGGAAGGACATCCGGCCGTATTCGGACTTTCCTCGAGAGGCCGAAGTCCTGTTCAAGACAGGGACCCGGTTCCGAGTGGTGGACGCCTCGCTGAACGGGACCGCTACGATCATATTGGAGGAGGTCGACCGATGCCTGCGATCATGGACGAGACCGGCACCTACAGGCCGGTCTCCGAAGAGGAATATCAGCAGCACATGATCGCCCTGCTTGGCGAGGAGACGTGGCGCGCCATATCGGCGCCGCCCAAGTCCGAGGCCGAGCTGACGGAAGGCGAGAAGTACCTACTCAACAAGATGCAGTCCGAGCACGAGGTAAACGCCGCCGCTGCCGCCGCCGGGTACGAGTCCATCTTCGACCTCCCCAGCGAAGACGACGAAGAGGTCGATTTAGACTTCGGCCCGCCCGTCGGGGACGCTTACGACCGCGTCCGCGCCCAGCTCGAGTTCGCCGACCAGCGCCTCGACAAGCTCCGGCCCCGCGACGACATGGGTATTGATCTGGCCCTCAAGCACTTAGACAAGGCCGGGCGCGAAATGCCCTGGCCCGCAGACCAGCAGCGATGGCTGGATAGCGTCGTCGCCTACCTCAAGGCCGACGAGAAGGCCTAGGATGAGAGCCGCGCCGATCGTCACGCGCCACCCGGCACCGGTCGCCTACCTCCGGGACCTCGGCATCGCCGACGCGTCCACTCCTGGCGTCACTCACGCCAGCGATCCCGGCCAGATCCGGGATCGCGTGGTCTCCTCGATCAACTAGGCGTCGGCCCGGCAGGCCGGGACACTCACTACGGGAGGCGGCGATGGACACCATCGAGATCACCTTCGACGACGACCGGACCGACATCCGCCGCATCGCCACCCGATACCTCGCCGAAACCCTCGACCGCTCCTGAATCCCCGATCTTCCGCCCGAATCCGCACGCCCCGAACCGCCCGGATTTTCCGCCGTTTCAAAACCCCTTCAACGCCCCGAAAATCCCCGTCTACAGCCCATCCACAACCCCCGCACGACCGGATTCGCAAAGACTTCCGTTCGTCTACAAAGAACCTCTCCGAACCGCCCGGCGAGATATGCCGCCGTTCCTGCGCGGGGGTGCCGCCTCGCGCGCATCCGGACCCGGCGGTCAGGCCGAGGACGCGCCGTGATAGAGGCTCGCGACGTGACGCGCCTCGGCGAAGAACAGCCAGCGCTCGATCACCGCTCCGACGCTGGCGCTCAGCGCCGCGAGCAGGCTCGCCGGGGCGGCGAGCCAATACGCGCTCTCCGTCGCCGCCAACGCTCCGATCAGCGGCAGCGCGAACAGCAACACGAAAGCGTAGCGCCGGAGCTTCCGCGCGTGGCGGCGCGCGATGCGATAACCCATCTCGCGGGTCACGAAGGTCGCCTGCCCCGGCGGAGGGTCGAGCAGCCTGACCCTGCCGAGATGGCCGAGACCGGTCGCGCTCTCCGGGCTCGCCGAGGCCGCGGTCGAGTCGATGAAGCGCCAATATCGGCGCTTGAGGTAGAAGGCGAGGAACAGCGCGAGCACCAGCACCATCGAGACGTCCGGGCTAGGCTGCCCGAAGAGGACCACCAGCGCATGCAGCCAGAGCGTGCCGGTGAGCAGGCCGAGCGCCAGATAGTTGGGGACTACCCAGCGGTTGCACCAGGCATGGACCGGCCGCAGCGTCGCGTAGATCATCCCGGTGGCATAGACCGTGAGCCCGCTCAGCAGGGCCGTCGCGAGCCCGGCGAGGCGGATGATCGGATCGCTGCGGTCGCCGAAGACCCAGCCCCAAGCCAGCAGCAACGCCGGGGCGTAGGTCGCGGTCGCCAGCACGCCCTCGCGCGACAGCCAGCTCGTCCGCCATTGCGAATAGGCCTTGATGGCCCGTTCCGGGCGGCCGAGATGGAAGGTCGAGGACAAGAGGCCGAAGCTCACCGCGCCGAGAGCGAGCGCGAAGGCCGATACCCCGAACCAGACGCTGTCCGGCACGACGCCGCTCGAGGCCAGCACCCCCAGCATCGCCAGCAGCCCATAGCCGGCGCCCGAGGCGGTGGTGAAGAAGATGACCGAATAGGCCGGATGCACCGCGCCGCTCCCGGCTCAACGCGATAGCCGGGCGTCGAGCCAGCGCAGGAACCGGCTCTCCCCTTCCGCGGAGGCCGGCGGATCCGGCAGCGGAGCGGCCGGCGGCGCCTGCCGCGCGCGCGGCGGCAGATATTTGTTGACCGGGCGGTAGCCCATCTCCGGCATCAGGTCGTAGCCGCCGCGCGCGGCGACCAGACGCGAGACCGCCGAATCCGGATCGCCCAGATCTCCGAAATGCCGGGCCGAGGTCGGGCAGGTCGCGACGCAGGCCGGCACCCGTTCGGTTTCGGGCAGGTTGTCGTTGTAGATGCGGTCGATACAGAGGGTGCACTTCTTCATCACCCCCGCATCGTCGTCGAACTCGCGGGCGCCGTAGGGGCAAGCCCAGGAGCAGAGCTTGCAACCGATGCAGATATCCTCGTCGACCAGCACGATCCCGTCCTCGGCGCGCTTGTAGGAGGCTCCGGTCGGACAGACGGTCACGCAGGCGGGCTCCTCGCAATGCAGGCAGGAGCGCGGGAAATGCACCGTCCGCCCTTCCTCCCCGTCGCCGGCCTCGAAGCTGTGGACACGGTTGAACCAGACCCCCACAGGGTCGGCGCCGTAGGGGTCTCGGTCGGTCAGCGGGGCGGAGACCCCGCCGCTGTTCCATTCCTTGCAGTTGACGGCGCAGGCGTGGCAGCCGACGCAGATGTCGAGATCGATCACCAGCCCGAGCTTGCGCCCGCCGGGGGCGGGAAGGCCGGTCATCGCGCCCCGACGCGGCGGGCTTGCCCGCGAAAATCCGCGCCATAGCGCAGGAGCGGCGGCGGCTTCGGGCGGCCCGGCAACGCAGCCAGGGGGGGGAAGCGCGGCGCGGCCGCCGTCTCCCCGGGCGGCGCCTTCTCGATCCTGACGCGCAGGTCGTACCAGGCCGCCTGTCCGGTCACCGGGTCGGTGTTGGCAGACCGGTCGCCGTCCGCCCCTGCGGGCAGCAGGTCGGGGATCAGATGGTTGAGCAGGAACCCCTCGCGCGACTCCGGCGTCGCGCCGTCGAGCCCCCAGGCGCCCGCGCGCTTGCCGATCGCGTTCCAGGTCCAGACCGTGTCCGCGTTGACACCCTCCATGAGCCGCGCGCGCACCGTGATGCGGCCATGGCGGCTGGTCACGCGGACCCAGTCGTCGTCGCCGATGCCGAGCGCATCCCCCCGCGCGCGGGGGATATAGAGGCGGTTGGCGGGGTGGATCTGGCGCAGCCAGGCGTTCATCGCGCCCCAGGAATGGTACATCGCCATCGGTCGCTGGGTGACGGCGTGCATCGGATAGTCCCCGTCGTCCTCCCCGGGGGGCGGGTACCATATCGGCAGCGGGTCGAAACGCGCCTCGATCCGGGCGCGGTGGCGGGCGGGCGGGCGGCACGTGCCGTGGCCCCGCGCGGCGAGACGGAAGCGCTGCATCGGCTCCGAATAGAGCTGGATCACGATCCGGTCGACGGCGCCGATCCAGCCCATCCGCGCGGCATGGTCGAGATAGGCGCGGTTGGCGTGCTTGAAGAAGCGCATCTCGTCGGGCAGTTCGCGCTTCCAGAAGCTCCCGTTCTCGATATAGCGCGCGAGCTGGTCGGGGTTGGGCGGGCCCGTGCCCTCCGCGCCGCCGTCCGCGCCACGCCAGCCGGCGAGGCTGCCGATCCCCGGCGCGCGCTCGTGGTTGACCAGATAGTCGGGATAGAGGCCGGGATAGCGCGGCGCGCCGTCCTCGGCGACAAGCCCGGGCAGGCCGAGCCGGGCGCCGAGCTCGATCAGGACATCCTGGAACGGGCGGACATCGCGGTCGGGCAGGACCACCGGGTGGCGGATCGCGTCGCCCGGGCCGTCGGCGTCCGAGATCGGCCGGTCGAGTAGCGAAATGCAGTCCCAGCGCTCGAGATAGGTCGTGTCCGGCAGAACCAGGTCGGCGTAGGCGACCATCTCGGAATGGTAGGCGTCGGAATAGATGATGCGGGGGATCCGGTACGCGCCCGTCTCGGGGTCCTTGTCGGTGAGCATGCGCATGGTCCCGGTCGTGTTCATCGCCGAGTTCCAGCTCATGTTCGCCATGTACAGGAACAGCGTGTCGATCGGGTAGGGATCGCCTCGCCAGGCGTTGGCGACGACCAGATGCATCAGCCCGTGCGCGGCGAGCGGCGCCTCCCAGGAGAACGCCTTGTCGATCCGGGCGGGGCGCCCCTCCTCGTCGACCAGAAGATCCTCGGGGCCCGCCGGAAAGCCGAGCGGCGGGCCGGGCATCGGCGTCTCCGGGCGAAGCTGGTCAGGCCGGCCCGCCGGCCGGAGCGGCGGCGGCGCGGGCTTCGGAAAGGGCGGCTTGTAGCGGAAGCCGCCAGGGGTATCGATCGCGCCCAGCAGCGCCTGCAGAAGATGCAGCGCCCGGCAGGTGTGAAAGCCGTTCGAATGGGCCGATATGCCGCGCATCGCATGCATCGCGACCGGCCGCCCGACCATGGTCTCGTGCCGCCTGCCGGCCCAGTCGATCCAGCCGGTTTCGACGGTGACCGGGCGATCGAAGGCGGTCTCGGCCATCTCGGCGGCGAGCCCGGCGATGGTCGCCGCCGGAACGCCGGTCCGTTCGGCCACCGCCGCCGGCGAACAGGCGGGGTCGAGATAGCGTTCGGCGATGAGCGCGAGGACCGGGGTCGCCGTCCGGCCGTCCGCCAGGGCGAACTCCCCGGCGAAGGCCGGGACCGCGTCCGCACGGTCGGCCGCCGCGAGCGCGCCCGCGCGCAAATCCCAGCAGAGCGGCGCGCCGTCCGCGCCGCGCGCGACCAGCCCGTCGTCGTCGGCACCCGGATCGCGGATCACCAGCCAGGGCGCGTTCGTGTAGCGCGCGAGATAGTCGAAATCGATCCGGTCGGCGCGCAGCAGCTCGTGGATCAAGGCCATCGCCAGCAGCCCGTCGGTGCCTGGCCGGATGCCGATCCACTGGTCGGCGATCGCCGAGTAGCCGGTGCGGACCGGGTTGACCGAGACGAATCTGGCGCCCCGCGCGCGCAGCTTGGCGAGCCCGATCTTGATCGGGTTGCTGTCATGGTCCTCAGCGACTCCGAACATGACCAGCAGCCGGGCGCGTTCCCAGTCCGGCTCGCCGAACTCCCAGAAGGAGCCGCCGATGGTGTAGATGCCGGCCGCCGCCATGTTGACCGAGCAGAACCCGCCATGCGCCGCATGGTTCGGGGTGCCGAACTGGCTCGCCCACCAGCCGGTCAGGGCCTGGCTCTGATCGCGCCCGGTGAAGAAGGCGAGCCGGCGCGGGTCGCTGCGCCGGATCTCCGCCAGCCAGCCGGCGGCGATGTCGAGCGCTTCGTCCCATTCGATCTCGACGAAGCGGCCCTCGCCTCGTTCGCCGACGCGCTTGAGCGGTTTGCTCAGCCGGGCGGGAGAGTTGTGCTGCATGATCCCGGCCGAGCCCTTGGCGCAGAGCACGCCCCGGTTGACCGGGTGATCGCGGTTGCCCTCCAGATAGCGGATCTTGCCGTCCCGCAGATGCACGCGCAGGCCGCAGCGGCAGGCGCACATGTAGCAGGTTGTCTCCTTGATCTCGTCGGAGACCGGCGGGGAGGTGTCGAGGCGGGCGTCGTCCGGAATCGGTCTCGAGTCCCTTGCGGCTACTGGAACGGGCCCTTGCGCCGAACATCGCGGCCAAGGCGGGCTGCCGGTTTCCGACCGGACGACGGCGCCGCGCTCGGGCGATGCCGAACGCTCCGAGGCCATAGGATCGGGCGATCGGCCGAAATCCTGCCAATCGAGCGAATTATAAGCTGCGCGGTGCCGCGTCGGTCAAGACCGGGCGGACGGGTGGCGGTGGAGTGCGGAAGAGCCGAAAGCGGCTACGCGGCGTTCCGGCGGCCGGAGATGGCCTCGCGGAGGCCCTCGAGGGGTCCTCCTTCGGCTGCTTGTTCACACCGACAGCCTCGGAGACCCCCAACCCCGATTCAAGGCCCGCGTCTCACATCCGTCCGAACCCGGTCAGGATCCGTCCGCGCCCTGGGCGCGCGGGCGCCCCGCTCGTATTCGACCCCCGGGCGCGGCGAAAAATGCAGGCGGGTAGGGACGCCCGCGCACCCGATCGCACGCGAACAGGCGAAATGCCACGATCTTGCCGGCGGTGCCCTGCGAGCGGCCGGTTTCGGATGGGGATCGGGATCGTCATACTCGGTCCGCCGACGGATACGACCGCCGCGGGGGAGACCGATGACGACGCTGATCGTTCACCATCCGAGTTCCGCGCGGCACGACACCGGGCGCGGCCATCCCGAGCGGATCGACAGGATCGAGCGGGTCATGGCCGCCCTGTCCAGCGGCCCGGTCGTCTCGCTCAAACGCCGCAACAGCCCCACCGCACTCCTCGCGGCGACCCGGGGCGCCGGCGGTTCTCCCGCCAATCCCTGCTTCCGTCACCGCCTTCGCGGCCTTGGTTCACCCCACGCAATGGGCTGCAGCTGCGTGCGATGGGCTGCGATCCTGCGCGCCATGCTCGCCGCCGCGGCGCCTCATGTCGCCAGGCTCAGCTTGTGCAGGCGCTTGCAGTTGTAGGCCAGCGCCACCAGGTTCCACTCGCCGGCCACCTTGTCGAGGCCGCGCAGCGAGAAGCCGGTGAAGCCGAGCACCGCCCTGATGACGCCGAACACCGGCTCGACGGTTTGCCGGCGCAGCCTGTACAGCGCCCGGCCCTCTTCGCTATCGAGCTTGGCCGCCATCTCCCGGAGCCAGTCGGCCTTGGCCTCCTTCACCGCCGTCCCAACCCCGCTCGGGCGGAAGTCGTGGCGCCGCCGCCAGCGCTGCGCAGCCGTCGCCACCAGGGCCTCGATGCCGCTCGCTTCGAGCGCCGCCACCTCGGCACCGTTGGCATAGCCGTTGTCCGCCAGCACCGTCTCGGGCCGGCCCAGATCGGCCGCGACCGCCTCGATGTCCGCCACCAACTCGTTGCGGTCGCTGACGCAGTTGCTGATCCGGGCGCCGACGATCAGCTGAGATCCCCCGGCATCCACCACCGCCTGGATATTGTAGGCTTGGCGGAACTCGTGCCTCTTGCTCTTGCGCATCAGCCGGCTGTCCGGGTCGCTCAGGTTGCTCTGCTCGTCTCCGCGCGGCGTCCCCCCAGGCGGCTTCGGCCGCTTGCCCTTGGCCCGGCCCTTGCGCCCGGCGCGCGCCGCTACCTTGGCCTCGTAGGCCGCCCGCTCCACCTCGGCGTGAGGTAGCCCCGGTTCGTCGGACAGCCTGGCAGCTCGGTTAAGGTGTATTCCGGTTGAAGTTCAGGCCGCCAGACTCCCCTTGAACCGATCCCCGGCCTGCGCGCCCCAGGGCCGGGGCGCGCTCCGTTGACAATCCCCGGCGTCGTTTCCACTCTTGCCGCCTCGAGAGGGGGAACGAGCGATGAGCGCTGCGGACGGTTCCGGTTACGGGCGCAACGCGGTGGTGCCGGAGGAAAACGCCCGGCTCACCCGGGTCGGGTTCGGCACCCCGATGGGCGAGCTGATGCGGCGCTACTGGCACCCGATCTGCATGTCCGCCGAGCTCGCTGATCTACCCAGATTCGTGCGCGTGCTGGGCGAGGAGGTCGTCGCCTTCCGCGACAGGTCGGGGCGGGTCGGGGTACTCGGCGCCCACTGCATCCACCGCGGTACTTCGCTCGAATACGGCCGGATCGAGGCGAACGGCCTGCGCTGCTGCTATCACGGCTGGCTCTACGACACCGAGGGGCACTGCCTCGATCAGCCCGGCGAGCCGGAGGGGAGCGACTATCGGGACAAGCTGCGCCAGCCCTGGTACCCGGCCGAGGAGTATAAGGGGCTGGTCTTCGTCTATATGGGGCCGCTAGACAGGAAGCCGCTGCTGCCGCGCTACGACATCCTCGAGGAGGATGCCGACTATATCGCCTACCGGAACTACAGCCGGGGCGAAACCGCCGCCTGCAACTGGCTGCAGTTGCAGGAAAACGCCGCCGACCCGGTCCACACATATATCCTGCACGGCTGGAATCCGGGGCTGTTCGAGTTCTCGGAGGCCTTCGCGGTCAGGCCGCGCTTCGAGTACGTGCATTCCGACCGCCACGTCTCCTATATCCGCACGGCCGAACTCGAAAACGGCAACCGAATGATCCGCACCTCGACCATCTACGTGCCCACCGCCCGGTCGATCCCGCCCCCCGAGGTCAGCGGAACCGACCCTGACCGGGAGACCGAGCGCGCCCGGATGGTCGGCTGGTGGGTGCCGGCCGACGACGAGACCACGTTCGGCTTCCATGTCGAGCGGATCGACCCCTCCCGCAAGATCTTCCAGCCGCCGCATGCGCCGATCGTCCGCGACTACGAGACGACACAGCGCGCGCCCGACGACTGGGAGGCACAGACCAGCCAGCGGCCGATCGCCGTCCACGCGCTCGAAAATCTCGCGACCTCGGACCGCGGCGTCGTCCTGTTCCGGCGCAAGCTGAGCGAGGCGGTCGCCGCGGTCGAGCGCGGCGAGGATCCGCCGGGAACGGCGCGGAGCCCGGCCGAGCAGACGATCGAGATCCCGTCGCGCAACGACGTCATCGCCCTCGAACGGGGCGGCTGACGCCGGCGCACCGCCGTCGTTCGCTCGGCGCGTCCTTCCCGGCGGCCTGTCCGATTCCCCCTGCCCTCTTTTCTTCAAGGGGAGGGACGACCGGGGCCTCCCTATCCCTCCCCCTCGAGGGCGAGGGGTGGGGGGACCCGGTCGTCCGATCACGGGTTCCGGGTCGGAGCGCTCGACGCGACGAAGGAGAAGGAACCGGACGTCAGGTTCATGCGCGGCCGGGGCGTTCTCGGGGCTGCGCGTCCTCCCAGATCCGGCGCAGCGCATCGCGGCGGATCTTGCCGCGGTCGGATCTGGGCAGATCCTCGACCAGGATCACCTCCTTCGGCCATTTGAAGTCGGGCAGGTCGGCGGCGCAATGTTCCCGGATATCGGCGAGCGTGATCGTTCTCCCTCGCCGCGCGACGACGAAGCAGACGACCTCCTCGCCATAGATCGGGTCGGGCACGCCGACCGCGGCGGCTTCGACGATGCCGGGATGGCGCATCAGCACGTTGTCGATCTCGAGCGGGGCGATGTTGACTCCGCCGCGGATGATCAGATCCTTGGTCCGCCCGGTCACGCGGACGAAGCCGTCGGCGTCCATGACGGCGAGGTCGCCGGTGCGGGTGCGCGCGTGGGTCCGGTCCTCCCACGCGCCGTCGGGCGAGATGGTGGCGATGCAGGTCTGCGGACCGCCGACGGCGACCTCGCCCTCGACGCCCGGCGGGCAGGGCGCGCCGTCGGGTCCGACGATCTCGAACTCCTGATGTTTCGCGGGCGGTCCCACGGTACCCATCCGCCGGCGATAGGTCCGGTTGCCGCAGATCCAACCGGCCTCGGACATCCCGTAGAGCTGGAGCAGCGTGACGCCGTACATCTCCTCGAACCGGCGCCATTGGTCGGGGCTGAGCGGCGCGGTCGAGCAGGTCATCAGCCGCAGGCTCGGCAGGTCGTCCGCAGTGACGACGCCGGGTTCGTCGAGCAGCATGTTGACGACCGTCGGTACGCCGGCCGCGAAGGTGATCCCGTGGCCGCGGATCCAGTCGAAGAAGCGGGACTGCGAGAAGCGGCGGGCGACATGGAGCGTGAGCCCGGTCTGAAGCCAGGGCATCAGGCTCAGAATCTGAGCGGAGTTCCAGCCGAAGGATCGGTATTCGAGCGTCCGGTCCTCGGCGGTCAGCCCCAGCATGTCGATCGTCGACAGACCGCTCAGCCAGTAGGCGCGATGGTCGAAGACCACGCATTTGGGCTTCGACGTGGTCCCCGATGTGCAGAAGATCGCGGCGATGTCGTCGCCCCGGCAAGCGACGGCGGCCGGCGGCGGCGGGGCATCGGGAAGCCCGTCGAAGAAGGCGCCGTCCTCCCCCGTCCCGCCCCGCCAGCGGCCGAAGCGCAGCGCCCCGCGCGCCGCGTCGGACGGGAGGCCTTGGAGCGCCTCGTTCCGCAGCGTCAGCCCCGGCGCGATCTGCGCGAGCAACCCGCCGAGATGGGCCGCGTTCATCTCGACGTTGAGCGGGCAGACGATCGCGCCGAGCCGCCAGATGCCGAGCCACAGCACCAGCTTCTCCAGACATTCGTCGGAGAGCAGCGCCACCCGGTCGCCCTTGCCGATGCCGAGCTCGGCGAGCGCCCCGGCGACGCGGTCGGCGAGGCGGCGGAGGCCGCCATAGTCGATCGCCACGCCCTGGTCGAGGTCGACCAGCGCCGTCTTGGCGGGGTGGCGTTCGGCATAGCGGTCGAGCAGCGCCGCCACCGGCGCGAACGGAAGCGAGAGATCGTGCCGCCGCCGGCCGCGTGTCGTCATGGGCGCTCCCGGCTGTCCGTCCTTCTCGGGCCGCGATCGTTCCCGCCGCGCGTCGGGGCGCATCCCTGGCGAAAGCGCGGCGGGCGCGCTCAATGGTCGACGATGCTGCCGCGTTCGATCACGAAGGTCCGGTCGAGGAGGCGGGCGATATGGACATCGTTCGATTCGGCGACGAGCACCGATTCGCCCTCGTTCTTGAGATTGGCCAGGATCTCGACCATGCGATGGGCGAAGACCGGGGCGATGCCCTCGCTCGGCTCGTCGAGCAGCAGGAGCCGCGTCCCGCCCATCAGCGCGCGGGCGAAGGCGACGAATTTCTGCTGGCCGCCGGAGAGGGTCGTCGCCCCGCGGTTGCGGAACTCCTCGACCTCGGGCATCAGCCCGTAGATCCAGCGCAGCCGCGCTTCGCTGTCCTCGGCGCCGGTCGACCAGACAGGCAGCAGGATGTTCTCCTCCGCGGTCAGCTCGGGCACCAGCCGGCGATCCTCGGGCATGAAACCGATTCCGAGATGCACCCTGCGGTGAGGCTGCGTCTCGGTGAGCTCGACATCGTCGAACGCGATCGTGCCGCGCGCCGTCGCGAGCGCGCCCATGACGGCGCGCATGAAGGTGGTCTTGCCGGCACCGTTGCGCCCGATCAGCCCGCACATCGACCCGGCCGGGACGTCGAGATTGACGCCGCGCAGAATCGGAGTCGCGCCGATGCTGACATCGAGATCCTGGACCGTAAGCATTACCGCGCCGCCTCCCCGCCGTTCCCGCCACTGCGGGCCCGGTGATATTCCTGACCCAGCACATATTCCTCGACCGCCGGATCGCGCATCGCCTCGGCCGTCGGCGCATCGCAGATGATCTCGCCCTGATAGAAGGCGATCACGCGGTCGACATAGCGCTCGACGATCTCCATGTCGTGCTCGATGAACAGCACCGTCGTGCGTTCCTCCTTCAGGGCCTGCATCAGGATGTCCATGATGCCGAACTTCTCCTCGACGCTGATGCCGCTCGTCGGCTCGTCGAGCATGACCAGCTTGGGCCTGCGGACGGTCGCCATCGCGATGTCGAGGAGCTTGCGGATTCCCTGCGGGAGAGCGGAGCCGATCACGTCCCGGTACTCGGCGATCTGATAGCGCGTGAGATGCGCGTCCGCCCGCGCTCCGCGGTCTCCGACCATCAGCGGAAGCAGCAGGCCGAACCCGTCGCGCTCGGCGATGCCGAGCGCGATCATCATGTTGTCGAAGGCGGTCTCGGACAGAAAGACCTGCGGCACCTGGAACGACCGGCAGAGGCCCAGTCGGGTGATGTCGCGCACCGACTTGCCGAGGATGTCCCGGCCCATGAACGCGATCCGGCCGCCGGACGGCGGCAGATAGCCGGTGACCATGTTGACGAAGGTCGTCTTTCCGGCGCCGTTGGCGCCGATGACGCCGACCGTCTCCCCCTCTTCGATGACGACATTGATGTCCCGGGCGGCGACCACCGCGCCGAAGGACTTCTCGAGATCGTGGACTTCCAGAACGACCGACATCGCAGATTACGCCTCTTCCTTTTTCGCCCGCTGCGCGCCCGCCCTCCCCCGCGCGAGCCGCTTTCCGTACCGGTCGACCAGCGACCACAGCCCGTTGGGCAGAAACATGATGATGAGCAGCAGCGTCCCGCCCATGATCAACTGCCAGATTTCCGGGAACTGATCGAAGGCGTAAGTGCGGATGAGCTCGTAGATCAGCGCGCCGATGAAAGGCGCCCCGACATTGCCGGTGCCGCTGAGGATGGCGATGAACACGAAATCGCCCGAGATCGGCCAGTAGACCATCGAATCGGGGTCGACATGGCCGATGGTCAGCGCCGCGATGGTGCCGCCGAACCCGCCGACCAGCCCGGAGATCGTATATTTGAGATGGATCGCGCGCTCGGCCGAATAGCCGAGATATTCGAGCCGGATCTCGTTCTCGCGGACCGCGGTGGTCATGTTGCCCAGCGTGGAGCGGAGATAGAGATGGACCAGGATCGCGACCACCCAGGTCAGCAGCGCCGCGAACACGAACAGGGCCGTCTTGTTCTCGGCGCCGACCGGCGCGTACCAGAGATAGGTCGTCGCCTCGAGGCTGATCCCGTCGGTCGAACCCAGCTCCTCGATCTTGGCCAGCACGCCGTACAGGATCATCGAGAAGGCAAGGTTCAGCAGCGCGAAGAAGATGCCGCGATACTGTCGCAGCAGGAAGCCGAGCAGATAGGCGAACCCCCCGGCGGCGGCCACGCCGCAGCCGATGGTCACGAACGCGTCGGTGATGCCGAGATATTTGACGATCAGCGCCGCCGTATAGGCGCCGAAGCCGAAGAACAGCGCGTGGCCGAAGGAGATCAGCCCGCAGCGCCACAGCACCAGCAGGCCGAGCGCGACCGCGCCGCGCGCGAGCGACAAGGTGAGGATCGTCCGGAACCATTCCGCGACCAGGAAGTTGAGGACCAGGAGGACGACCAGCCCGATCGTCAGCCCCCAGAGCGTCTTGTCCAGATGTCTGGTCATATCTTCCTCGCCTTCGCCGGGGCGAACAGGCCCTGCGGCCGGACGATCAGCACGAGCGCCATGATCATGTAGATGACGAACAGCTCGAGCACCGGCTCCTGATGGACCGCGGCGGCGCGCGCGACCCCGACGATCAGAGAGCCGATCAGGGCGCCGGGAATGCTGCCCATCCCGCCGATCACCACGACGGCGAAGGCGAGCACGATCACCTCGACGCCGATCCCCGGCTGGACCGAGATCGCCGGCGCCTGATAGGCGCCGCCGAGAGCGCCGAGGAACGAACCGATGATGAAGGTCAGCAGGAACACCTTGGTGACGTTGATCCCCATCGTCTGGGCGAGTTCGCGGTCGTAGATCACGGCCAGCAGCATCTTGCCGAAAGTCGTCCGGTTGAGCCCGTACCAGAGGACCGCGCCGACGACCGCCGACAGGAGGATCATCGACAGGCTGTAATTGTCGAAGGGCAGATCGGCGATCTCGGTCTGCCCGAGC
This sequence comes from Alphaproteobacteria bacterium, assembly GCA_963422565.1. Classification (GTDB taxonomy): domain Bacteria; phylum Pseudomonadota; class Alphaproteobacteria; order MPNO01; family MPNO01. Next base: position 1,596,934 of record OY730228.1, read on the forward strand.
AGCCCGAGCGGTTCGGCGGCAATATAAGGCTCGGTCCCCCAGATCAGAAGCAGGATGTCCTCGAGCACCAGGAATGCCGCAAAGGTCGCGAGCACGATGATGTGCTCGTCCTCGTGATAGAGATGCTTGAGCAGGCCGCGCTCGATGATGAAGCCGAACAGGACGCCGAGGAAGGCCGCGGCGAGCAGCATGACGGCGAACGCGCCGAACTGCGGCCAGTCCGCGTCGGCATAGACGATCAGCAGAGTCGCAGTCAGATAGGCGCCGAAGGCGTACAGCGACCCGTGGGTGACGTTCAGGATCTTCTGGACGCCGCAGATGACCGTCAGGCCGACGGAGACCATGAACAGATAGGAGGCGTAGACCAGCCCATCGATCAGGATAATGAGCAAAAGTTCGAAATCCAAAACGTCCCTCCGCCGGCGGCCGCCCACCGGTGCCGCCGTTCTCGACGCCGAATGAAGAAGAGCCCGGGCGCCGGCGGTCCGGCGCCCGGGCCGCTGCCGCTAACGCATCGACACGATCAGTCGCACTTGGCGCCCTGCATCCCGCCTTCGAGCCAGGGCACGGACTCGATGCCGTCCGGCGGGTTGACGCAGTCGGGTTTGAAGACCACGACATCCTTGACGACCATCTCGTCCTTCTCTTCGTCCCAGGCGGTGACGCCCCAACGGTCCTCGGTGATCGCCTGGTGGCCGTCGCTGAGCGCCATATAGACCTTGCCGGCGAGCGACTCGTAGGTCGCACCCTCGAGCGCCGCGATCACCTGGTCGGTCGACGGGAATTTGCCGCCGTTGTTCTTCATCGCCATGTCATAGGCGAACTTGGCGCCGAGAATACCCTGTCCAAACTGGTAGCCGGGCTGCGAGGGCTGTTCGTTGTAGGTTTCGCGATAGGTCTTCTGGAACCAGTTGTTGAGCGGGGTGTCGATCCCGACGGCATACATTCCGTAGGGGCCGCGGGTGCCGACAAGCTGACCCTCGGGGAAATCCCTGCCGAGACGGTAGGCGACCGTCTCGCCGACGGTCAGGATGAAGATCTTGCGCTTGAAGAGTCCGCGGGCGTTGGCTTGGGCGATGAACGCCTCGAGGTCGCCACCCCAGAAGCTCGAATGCACGACCTTCTGCTTGGCCCGCAGCAGGGCCGAGATCTCGGAGCCGTACTGTCCCGAGAACAGCTTGGGGAACTGCTGCTTCCTCGCCGGCTTCACCTCCGGCGCCAGCGTCTTCATCGCCAGGCTGAAGTCGCGCCACGAGTCCTGGCCCCAGGCATAGTTCTGGTTCATGCCGATAAAGCCGTCCTTGAGCTCTTCCTTCAGCTTCTCGGAGACGTAGCGCGCCGCGCCGGAATTGTTGCCGGTGCCGTGGCTCATGGTGCGGAAGAGGTATTTCGGCTTCTTCACCAGCTCCTCGAAGACCCGCGGCGTGCCGCACACGGTCAGGATGGTGAGGATCTTCACCTCTTCGGCGACGCGCGCGACCGCGGCGCAGGTGCCGGACGAGATGTAGCCGATCACGAGGTCGACCCCTTCCTTCTGCGCCTTGTTGCGCAGCTCGGTGACCTGCTTGGTCCCGCCGCCCGCCTCGTCATAGACGAGCAGCTCGATCTTGCGCCCGGCCAGCCCGACGCTGTCGTAAGGCGCCGGCAGCGCGCCTTCGTTGATCGCCTTGACGAGCAGCTCCACCCCCTTCTTGGCGGGGATGCCGAACGCCGGCGCGCCGGCGCCGGTCAGGAACGTCGGAACCGCCATCTTGACGGTCTCCGCCCCCGAGGCGGTGCCGGCAGCGAGCAGCGCCGCCGATGCGACCGCCGCGCCCAAGGGTTTCAAGCCCAGTTTCGGAATCATTCGCAACCTCCCAACTATCGTCGTTGCCGCACCCGGTCCGGCCGCGGAGCGGCAGGATGTTATGCGATTATGCCCCCTCGCGCACCAGAAATTTCTCCGGCGCCGGAGCGGCGCCGGCATAGAGGGCCCCATCGTTCCGCCTCTCGTCGATGCGCGGGCCGTTCAGCCGACCCGCCGCCAGAGGATTTCGGCTCTGGAACCGGGCCCGTAGGCGATGCTGGGCTCCGCCGTCAGTGTCATGCGGTCGCCGTCGAGGCGGACCGCGCGCCTCTGCACGCTGCCGCGCAGGGCGGGATCGCCGCTGAGCTCGATGCGGTGGAGGTTCACGCCCTCCAGACATTCGAGCCTGCCGCAATAGCTCAGATGGTCGCGCCCGCCCGCACCGTCGCCGCGCTCGACCGAGCAGGACATGTAGCCGTCGGCGGAATAGAGGATATAGCCGCGCGCATCGTCGCCCCAGGGTTCCGACTGCCGGCCCTCGGCATCGGTAAGCCGGTAACCGGCCAGCCGCCAGGTGCCCACCATCGCCTCGGGCACCGCAGCACCCCCGTCGCGGCCCGACTCCGGCATGGCGACCGGGCTCCCTCCGTCAGCCGGCCTGGAGCGACCGCAGTATCTCGCGGGAGCTGTCCGCGAGCTCGCAGCCGATCCGGTCGAACGCGGCCAGCGGGGGGAAGACCAGACCGGTTCCCGCCATATGGCCGCGCATCTCGGTCAGATAGCGGTTGACGATCTGCTCGGTCCGGTTGCGCTTGAGACCGGTCTCGAGACAGAACGCGTTGTCGGAGCCGGCGAGGCGCCCGAAGGCGCGCTTGACGCAGTTGGGCAGGACGCGGTCGAAGACCGTCTGGAACTCGGCGAGCCGGGCCGGGTCCTTCGCGACCTCCTTGAGATTCTCGACGCCGTTGTCGTAATGGTCCTCCTCGTCGGCGAGGACCTCCTCCTGGCTGTCCGCCCAAGGCAGATAGCTCGAGCGGCGATACTCCATGATCTGGTGGCTGCCGGCGCGGTCGACGGTGAAGTTGAAGACCGCGATATGGAGCCAGTTGTCGAGGTCGATCTGCCAGAACCGGGCCGCATCCGGCCGCTCGGCGATGATCGCCTCGGGATCCTCGCCGAGATCCGCCAGCAGGTCGTAGAGCCCCTGGCTGTGGCGTGCCTCCTCGGCGGCGAACTCGGCGGCGAGCGCCTTCTCCTTCCAGTTGGGCGCCGCCGAGATGGCCTTGCCGAACACCTCGGCCGTCGCCGTCTCGGCGTAGATCTGGCGGGTCATCAGACGGATCAGGAGATCGCGGTAGCGGCCCGTGGCATCCGCCGGCCGCGCGATCTGCGAATCCGCGGTGATCGCGGTCATGCTGGCCTCCCCTATGCGCGGGCCGATCGCGCGCGTCGGCCCCGTTGGGAGCGCAGCCTAGCGATCGCGCCGCCGCGGTCAATGGCGGCGGCACGACGCCGGTCAGGCCCCGCTCGGCCCGGAGACGCCGCCGCGACGCCCGGACAGGACGTACCACGTCATCACCAGAACGGCGAAGCCGAGCACCGGCAGCGCGCCGAGATTGACCCATTTCCAGCCGAAGAAATGGATCAGCGCGCCGGACGACAGCGAGCCGATCGCGACGAAGCCGTAGACGATGAAATTGGCCGCGCCCTGCGCAGCGGCCCGCTCGCCCGGGGTGTGCGCGTCGCCCAGCAGCGAGGAGCCGCCGGTGAACGCGAAATTCCACCCTACCCCCAGCAGCAGCATCGACAGCCAGAACTCGAACACCGACTCGCCGGCGAGCGCTACGGGCACGCAGACGATCTGGAGCAGGAAGCCGGCGAAGATGATCCGGGTCTCGCCGAACCGCCGGATCAGACGGCCGGTCACGAAGCCGGGCGCGAACATGCCGAGGCTGTGCCACTGGATGACGAAGGCGGTATTCTGGAAATGGTGGTCGGCGTGGTGCATCGCGATCGGCGCCGCGGTCATCAGCAGCGCCATCACCGAATGGCCGATGAGGATCGAGAAGGTCGCGGCGATGAAGACCGGCTGGACCATGATCGCCGACAGCGGCCGGCGGGCGGCGCTCTCCTCGGCGGCCGTCAGCGGCGGGATGTCGAGGAACAGCAGCACGAGGGCGGTCAGGACCGTCGTCCCGATCATCAGGAGATAGGCGCCGAGGAAGGTCGCGCCCCCGAACATGTCGTGGCCGAGCTTGGCGATCTCTGCGCCCAGCACCGCCGCGACCACGCCGCCCGCGATCACCAGCGAGATCGCGCTGCTGCGGAACTCCCGCGGCGCGGTGTCGGCGGCGGCGAAGCGGTAGAGCTGGGCGAAGCCCGAGAAGAACCCGAACACGAGGTTGCCGAGGGCGAACATCCAGAAATCGGCCTCGACGATGCCGATCGCGCAGAGGACGCCGGACAGGCAGCCGATCGCGGCGCCGACGATGAAACCCGCTCGCCGGCCCGCCCTGCGCATATAGTAGGAGGCCGGCATGGAGGCGAGCGCCGTGCCGACGATCACCAGCGCGGCCGGGAGCGTCGCGAGCCCTTTCTGCTCGGCGATCGCATAGGCGATCAGCGGGGCGGTGGCGACATTGAGAGTCCGGCCGGAGCCGTAGAGCATCTGGCAGGTCGCGAGCACCAGTACGTTGCGCTTGGCGCGGTCCGCGAACGCGCTGCGCAGGGCGCGCGCGGAGACGCCGAGATCGACCATCCCCGGAGGACTCCGTCTGGATCGGATACGGAACGGCATCCATGATAGCGGGACGGACGGACGGGAAGCCAACCTGGCGGCGCGCGGCCGGCGGCGCGCATCCTGGGAAATACGACCGGCCGGACGACGCCCCTCCCTCTGCCCCCCTTCGAAGGGGAAGGGAGAGGGCATGCGCCGATCACCCTCACCCCTCGAGGAGGAGGGTCGGGGCGGAAGGGCGCCTTCCTTGCGAAACGGGTGACCTTGCGAAACGGGTGAGGATACGGGCCACGGCCGGGACGCCGGAACGGGAATCGTCGTCCTTCCAGGCCGTTCGTTGACAAGTCGTCGGACCGTGGCGATGGTCGGTCTCCCGCGGGAGGGGGCGGTATGCGGCCGGCGAACCTGCTGATCATCATGTCGGACGAGCATCGAGCGGACTGTCTCGGCCCTCGCGGGCATCGCTTCGCCGCGACGCCCAACCTGGACCGGCTGGCGGCCCGAGGGACCGCGTTCGGCGCCGCCTACACCAACTCGCCGATCTGCGTGCCGGCGCGGGCGAGCTTCGCCACGGGGCACTATGTCCACCGGATCGGCTATTGGGACAACGCCATCGCCTATGACGGGGCGGTGCCGGGCTGGGGTCATTTCCTCCAGGAGGCCGGCGTCGCCGTCGAGTCGATCGGCAAGCTTCACTACCGCCGCGCCGAGGACCCGGCAGGGTTCGATGCCCAGCATCTGGCGATGCATGTCAAGGACGGGCTGGGTCAGATCTGGGGGCTGCTGCGGGATCCGCCGCGCGCGGATGCGCGCCGGGCGAACGAGATGCTGCGTCCGATCGGTCCCGGCCGGTCGCGCTACAACGCCTATGACGAGGCGGTGGCGGCCGGCGCGGTCGACTGGCTGCGCGCGCGCGGCCGGGAGCCCGGCGAGGCGCCCTGGGTGCTGTTCGTCGGGCTGGTCGCGCCGCATTTCCCGCTGACCGTGCCCGCGCCCTACATGGCGCACGCGCCGCCGGACGCGATGACCTTGCCCCGGCTGCACCCGTCGACGGGATATGTCCGCCACCCATGGCTCCAGGCCCAGGCCGAGGCGCAGCCGGTCGACGAGCAGTTGAGCGCCCGGGAGCGCCTCCTCGCGACTGCCTGCTATTACGGGCTGTGCGGTTTCCTCGATGCGCAGGTCGGCCGCATGCTCGCCGCGCTGGAGGAAACCGGGCTCGGCGCGACGACCCGCGTCGTCTACACCTCCGACCATGGTGAGAATCTCGGCATGCGCGGGATGTGGGGGAAGTCCAACCTCTACGGCGACGCCGCACGCATCCCGATGATCCTCGCCGGTCCCGACGTACCGGAGGGACGCATCTCGGCGACGCCGGCGACGCTGGTCGATCTGGCGCCGACGATCCTCGCCGGCGTCGGGCTGACGGTGCCCGAAGACCTGCCGGGCGAATCGCTCTGGGACATCGTGCGCGCGCCCGACGATCGCGACCGGCAGGCCTTCTCGGAATATCACGCCGTGGCGAGCCGGACGGGCGGCTTCATGCTGCGCCGGGGCCGCTTCAAGTATCACTATTATGTGGACTATCCGCCGGAGCTGTTCGATCTCCGGGAGGATCCCGGCGAAGCGCGCGACCTCGCCGCCGACCCGGACTACGCGGCGATTCTCGCCGAGAGCGAGATCGCGCTCCGGCGCATCGTCGACCCGGAGGAGGCGGACGCTCGCGCCAAGACCGACCAGCGGGCGCTGATCGCCCGCCATGGCGGCCCGGATGCGGTCGCCGCCATGGGCACAAGGGGCGCGACCCCGGTACCCCAATTCGCCGCTCGCCCGAATTGAGCGAAGAGACCCGCAAACGGAGGAGATCCGACATGCTGCGACCCGTCCTGAAATCCACCGCCGCCGCCCTGCTGGTCGCGGCCGCCGCCCCCGCTTTCGCCGAGTGGAAACCGGCCGGACCGGTCAAGCTGATGATCGCCTTCCGCGCGGGTGGCGGCGCCGACACCCAGGCACGGCTGATCGCCGAGGAGATCGAGACGCGGCGGGGCTGGAAGATCATCCCGCAGAACGTCACCGGCAAGGGCGGCGCCAACATGGCGCTGGCGCTCAAGGACCAGCCCGCCGACGGGCTCGCCCTGGGGATGAGCGTCTCCGAGGCCTTCGCCTACAACCCGCTCGCCGTGCCCCGGATCGGCTATACGCTGGACGATTTCACCTATATCTCCTCGACCGCCGGCAGCCAGACGGGGATCATCGCCAAGGCGTCGCGCGGCTGGACATCGCTCGAGGACGTGATCGCCGCCGCCAAGGGCGGACGGGAAATCTCCTTCGGCGCGATGGGGCTCCGGCTGGAGGACCTCTCCCACGTCATCGGCATGCATTACGGGGTCAAGTTCAACGTCGTTATGCTGCGTGGCGGCAAGGCGGTTCTCAACGGGGTCATCGCCGACGACATCGACATCGGCTGGGCGGCGGGCATCCAGACGCCGGCAGTCAGGTCGGGCGATGTGGTCAACCTGGCCTCGGGGCTGCCCGAACGGCTCGAGGTCTCGCCGGACGCCAAGACCCTCGACGAGCTCGGCATCGGCTATTCGGCCTCGCCCTTCTTCCTGTTCGTCGGCCCCAAGGGGTTGCGGCCGGAGGCGCGCGACGGCGTCGCCGCCGCGGTCGCCGAGGTCCTGGGCGACCCGGCCACCAAAGCGGCGAAGCTGATCAACCGCGCCTTCGGCGGCGTCAAGCTGATCGCCGGCGACGCGCTGGCGGCCAGGATGCGGGCGGACAAGGCCGAGAATCTGCGCCTGCTCGCCGCGCTCGAATAGCGCGGCGCGGCGCGGACACAGTGCGCCGCGACCCCTGGAGCACCGGCATCGGGCTCGGCGCGGCGGCGGCCGCGCTCGCGGCGCTCGTCCTCTGGATTCCCAACGACACCGAGACCGGGCTCGTCGAGACCTTCCGCCGCAGTACCGTGATCGGCGACGCGCTGGCGCCGAGCGCGGTCGCAATCCTTCTCGCCGCCCTGGGGCTGTGGATGGCCGCCGCCGGCCGGCTGGGCCGCGCGGCGCCGATCGCACCCGGCATCGACCGGGCGAGCCTCGATTTTCTCGGCCGTCTCGCCGCCGTCCTCGCCGCCGGTTTCGCCCTGTTGGCCTGGACCGGCCCGGCGGCGGTCGGGGCGGTGAACGCGCTCGGCGGCGAGATCGGCAGCTACCGCATGCTGCTCGACACGCCGCCCTACAAATATCTCGGCTTCCTCCTCGGCGGCTTCGTCCTCGCCTTCGGGTCGATGGTGGTGGTGGCCGGCCGGCCGCGCCGCCGTGACGCGGTGGCGGCGGCCGCCGCCGTGGCGGCACTCGCGGCGCTCGTCGACCTGCCCTTCGAGGACCTTCTGCTGCCGCCCAACGGGGACCAGTGATGTCGCTGCTCGACATCGTCTGGCTCGGCGTGCTCGAGGCGCTGACGGCCTCCCCGGTGGCGAGCCTCGCCGGCGTCCCCATCTCGCTCACCCTGGTCATGGTGCTCGCGGGGTTTCTCGGCGGCATCGCGGTCGGGGCGACGCCGGGTCTAGGCGGGCCGTTCGCGATGGCGGTCTCGCTGCCGGTGCTGATCTCGGTGTTCGGCGTCACCCCCGACGCGCTGCTGCCGGTGCTCGGCTTCCTGGTCGGGGTGATGAAGGGGGCGACCGTCGGCGGCGCGGTGCCGGCCATCCTGTTCAACACGCCGGGGACGCCGGACTCGGTGATGACCACCTTCGACGGCTATCCCATGACCCGCAGGGGGCAGAGCGGCAAGGCGCTGAGGACCGCCCATTTCGCCTCGGCCTCCGGCGACAGCTTCTCCGACATCGTGCTGTTCACCACCGCGCCGTTCCTGGCAGTGCTGGTCGAGGCGCATCTCGGCTTCGCCGAGAAGGCAGCGCTGATCCTGCTCTCGCTCTCCTTCGTCGCTGCGGTGGTGGGCACCTCGGTCGCGCGCGGGCTGCTGTCGGCGCTGCTCGGCATGTTCTGCGCCTTCATCGCCACCGGCGAGGACGTCTATCCGCGGCTCAGCCTCGGCCTCCCCGAGCTGCGCGCGGGCTTCCCGCTGGTCTCGGCGATCCTCGGCGTGCTGATCCTCGGCGAGGTCTTCGCCGCGCTCGACGATCTCCGTCGCGAGCGCCGCGCCGGCCGCGCGGCGGCGCGCGCCGCCCAGCTGGCCCGGCGGGGCGACAACCGGTTGCGCCGGGGGGAAATCCGCCGCCTGCTGCCCTTCATCGGCGCCTCGGCGGCGATCGGCACCGGCGTGGGCGCGCTGCCGGGGATCGGCTCCACGCTCGCGGCGACGCTCGGCTACGCCGCCGGCCGGCGGATGTACAAGGGCCCCGGCGCCTTCGGCGACGGCGTGCCGGAGGGGGTGGCCGCGACCGAGGCGGCGAACAGCTCGGTCTCGGGCGCCAATCTGATCCCGGTGCTGAGCCTCGGCATCCCCGGCAACGTGGCGGCGGTGTTCCTGATCCTGGCGGCCGAGAGCATCGGCGGATTCAACCCCGGCCCTTCGGTGTTCCGGATGAGCGAGACCGGCGCCAACCCGGAGATGGTCATCGCCTTCGGCCTGTTCACCGCGATGGCGATCGCCAACCTCTTCAACTGGACCATCGGCGGGCTGTTCATGCGGGCGACCGGGGTGTTGGTGCGCATCCCGCGCCCCCTGCTGCTGCCGATCGTGCTGGTGGTGACGCTGACCGCGGTCTATGTCCAGGAAACCTCGATGACGGCGCTCCATGTCGCGGTCGGGTTCGGGCTCGCCGGCTACGCGATGCGCCGGCTCGACATCTCGGTGCTGCCCTTCGTGATCGCCTTCATCCTCGCCAACAATCTCGAGGACGCGCTGCGCAAGGCGTTCGCGGTCTCGGGCGGCGATCCCTTCTTCCTGGTCGAGAGCCCGCTTGCCGTCGTCTTCCTGCTGCTGGCGGCGGTGGTCGTCCGGGTCTTCGGCCGTGGCGGCAAGGGGTAGGCCGGCGGCGGCCGCTCAGCCCGGCCCGATCGGGGCGCCGGCGGGCGGGCGGGCGTCATCGGGGCGGGCGCGGATCATGTCCGTCAGCACCCGCCTGACGGCGGCGCAGCCGGGGTCGTCGAAGCGGTTGGTCGTCTCCCAGGGGTCCTCGGCGAGGTCGTAGAGTTCGCCCGCGCCCGAGCCGAGCTCGAGAGTGAGCTTGTGCCGCGCCGTCCGCACCGTCCGCAGCGACAGGGCGACGCCGACCCGGTTGGGCAGCAGCTCCCATTCGCCGAGCGCGTGGTCCCGACTCTCCTCGCCGCCGATGACCGGGGCCAGCGAACGGCCGTGCTGTGGCCCGAGCGGCGAGGCGCCGGCCCAATCGAGGAAGGTCGCCGGCAGATCGAGCGTCGAGACCGGGTCGGCGCGCACGCCCCCCGCCGACAGGCCGGGGCCGCGCAGGATCAGCCCGACCCGCAGCAGCCCCTCATAGGGCATCGGCCCCTTGAGGATCAGCCCGTGATCGCCCAGCCAGTCGCCATGGTCGGCGGTGAAGACGACGAAAGTCCGCCGATCGAGATCGAGGCGCTCCAGCGCCGCCAGGATGCGCCCGACATTGTGGTCGATCAGCGCGATCATCCCGTAATAGTTGGCGATGATGGCGCGGAGCTGGCGATCGGTCTGCGGCGCGATGCGGCTGTAGGTCTGGCGGGTCCGGACGGCGTCGGCGCTGCCGCGCGGGGTGCGGGTCAGCGCCGCCTCGTGCCACCAGGGCCGGAGGTCGAGATCGCGCGTCCGGTGCGGCGGCAGGTCGACCGCGTCCGGATGGTGCAGCCGGCCCCAGGGGGCCGGGGCGTCGAACGGGTGGTGCGGGTCCGCGAACGAGGCCCAGAGGCAGAACGGCCGGCCGGGATCGCGCGCCTCCAGCCAGGCGATGGCGCGATCGGCGGCCCATGTCGTGTTGTGCCGCGCGACCGGGAGGGCCGAGTTCCAGGTCTGCGCCGCATCCGTCCGGGGCGGCAGCGCCGTTCGGTACTGGGCGAGCCGCGCCGTTCCCAGACCGTCCGCGTGGAACCAGCGCTCGTAATGCAGCCCGCGCGGCGGCTCCTCCGGCGGAAACCAGAGATGGCCGAGGATCATCATCTCGACATGATCGAACCCCATATAGGGGCCGAACCAGTCTTCGCCGTACGCCGCCGAGTCGGGCACGGTCTCGGGCCAGCCGATCGGCTCCGGCGGGTGGGCCGGCGCGAAATGCCCCTTGCCGATCAGCGCCGTCGCATAGCCGGCGGCGGCGAGCGAGCCGGCGAACCCGGCCTCGCCGATCCCCTTGTCGAGCGCGAGACCGTTGTCGTGGAGCCCGTGGGTCAGCGGCAGCAGCCCGGTCAGGATCGAGGACCGCGCCGGTTGGCAGACGAGGTTTGGGGTGATGCAGGCGTCGAACCGGGTGCCCGCGGCGGCGAGCGCATCCAGATGCGGAGTCTGCACCGCCCGGCCGGCGAAGCCGAAGCAGTCGCCGCGATGCTGGTCGGAGGTGATCAGCAGGATGTTCGGGCGGTCCGTCCCGTTGCCGTCTCCGGCGGTCATGATGCGGCCTCCGTTTCGATTCGACATCCGGCGCCCCGCCGGCCGGGCGTCTGCGGCGGGCGTCCGCGACGACGTTGCGTCCGGCCCGACCCTCCGGGTCTACCCGAGCGGCAAGCGAACCCTCGGCCCCGAGACCGGATACGCCAATGCCTCCGACGGCAGGTCGGAAGACAGCCCGAGCGCCGCGCCGGCGCGAGACCGCGCCGGTGCCGGCCCCGGACAATCTCGCCGCCTTCCACGCCGCCCTCGACAGGCTCGCTTGCCACGTGCGCGCCCGGCTCGATCGGCGGCGAGCGAGGGCGGGGCGAACAGGCGTCGGGCGCGTTCATGCGATACATGCGGTCGACAATTGATGTGCAATCAGTTCTATTCCGATGGATCGTCGATTGCAACCTGGAAAAGATCATGTTGTTCGCCTATGCCACCCTGGACGACGCCGAGAAGCGGGTCGAGGAGGCGACGGTTCGGATGCGGGCCGGTCTGCGTTCCTATGTCGTTGCGGAGCCGCGCCGATGGACGGGCCTGCTCGCCCGGATGACGCGGGCCCGCGCCCTTGCCGGGTCCAACGGCGTGGAGGATATCCACGTTTCCGGTGACGACGCCATCGCCGCGGTCGACGGCGAAGACCCGGCGAATGCGGATCGCGAAACATGGCGGGCCGTCCTCGGCTACCGCGCGGCGATGGATTACATCCTCCAGCGTCGCCAGGATCCGTCCTTCCGGATCACCGAGGATGTCCTCCTCGCCGTCCACTTCATGATCTGCCAGTCGGACCTTGCCGCGCATCCGGGCCGATACCGACCCGGCTGGGTCGGCGTCCGGGACGGCAGAACCGGCGAATTGATCCACGAGGGGGTGGATCGCGACCAATTGGAGCCGCGCGTCCATGAGCTTCTCGCATATGCGAACGAAGGAGGGGGCGGGGCGGTCTTGTTGCGCGCGGCCATGACGCATTTGAACCTGGTGATGCTGCACCCGTTCACCGACGGCAACGGACGAACGGCCAGATGCATGCAGACCGCGGTGTTGGCTGATGACGGCATCGTCGCGCCGATCTTCTCGTCGATCGAAGAATATCTCGGTCGTAACCGACGGGAATATTACGAAGTGCTGGCGGAGGTCGGCGGCGGCGCACGGAATCCCTCGCGCGATGCGAAGCGCTGGGTCCGCTTCTGCCTGGGCGGCCATTACCGGCAGGCCCGCACGCTGCTGCGCCGAATGCGGGAGACGGAGAGAATCCATGCGGAGCTTTCGAACCGCGCCCGGGCCGACGGATTCCCCGACCGCACGGCCCTGGCACTTCTCCAGGCGGCCCTCGGGACCAGGGTGCGGAACGCGTCCTACAGGCTGAGCGCAGACATATCCAAGAACCTCGCCAGCCGGGACCTGAAGGCGCTCGTGGATGCCGGCCTTCTGGTCCCGGAGGGCGAGAAGCGGGGCCGTTCCTACATGGCCGGCCCGGCCGTCGCCGAGATCCGCCGAAGGCTCCGCCTCCCGAGGGCGGACGACGATCCTTTCGCCGAGGACGGGCCGGTTCAGATCGGTATCGGCCGGTCTCGTTCGTCACCGCCCATTCCATGAGAAAGACCTCCTTCCGGCCGGGCCGCGTTTTCCGGAACGAGAACCGCCGACCGCGGGTCGGGGCGGTTGACACGCGGCGCGAGCGAACCCACGCTATGCTGACCTTGCCCGCGCCGGCCGAGCATTCCGGGCGGCGGGCACCGACAAGAACCCAGGGGGGATGACATGAGGAAGCCGGTTCTACTCGCGAGCCTCGGTCTTCTGGCTCTCGGCATGGCGCCCGTCTCGGCGGCAGCGTTGAAGAAGATCGAGTTGACCGTGCCCCGCAACAGCGTCTTCGTGCTCAGCGCCTATGGCGGGCGCGACGCCGGTATCTTCGAGAAGCACGGCATCGATCTCGAGCTCGACGCCCGGCCTTTCAAGGGCTTCATGGCAAGCCTTCCCGCCAAGGAGGTCATGGTCACCAACTATGCCGGTACCGCCGCCATCGCCCGGATCAATGCCGGCCTCGACTGGGTCATCATCGGCGGCGGGCTGACCGTGATGCAGGAGGTCTTCGTCAAGAAGGACGCACCCTTCAAGTCGATCGAGGATTTACGCGGCAGGAAGTTCGCCGCCTGGTCGACCGGAGCCGGCGCGTTCAAGGCGACCCGGGCGGCGCTGATCGACGGCTTCGCGCTCGATGTGCTCAAGGACACCGAGTTCGTGCAGGCGGCGGCGCCGGCGCTGTTCAAGCTGCTCGAGCGCGGCGATGTCGACTCGATGTTCAACATCAGCTCGCTGACCATCGCGGCCGCGGCACAGCCCGACAAGTACCGGTCGGTCTTCGCCCCCAACGACTACTGGAAGAAGAAGACCGGCTATCCGATCGTCTGGTCCTCTCCGATCGTCGCCTGGCGGAGCTGGGTGGAGGAGGATCGCGACCGCGCCAGGGCGCTGGTCAGGGCGCAGCACGAGGCTTGGCAGTGGCTGCGCGTCCCGGCCAATGTCGAGGCCGCCATCGAGAAATACGGCAAGCTCGCCGCGGTGCGGGACGAAGCCCAGGCGCAGGTCTACAAGGACTGGCTCGCCAACCACCGCGTGTTCCTGCCGCGCTGGGACAAGGAGGTGGTCGACGCGCAGTGGGCGTTCCTCGAGATGGCCGCCGCGAAGGGCGTCATCAAGCAGGTGCCCGACAAGGCTAAGCACGCGCTGATCCTCGAATAGCCGCGCGGGCGGGGCGGCGCGGGCTCCCTGTCACGCCGCCCGAAGCGTCGGCGAAACAGGTTGACAGGCCGGCGGGACGAACCGACTATGCCGCGCTCGCGGGGCCGCGAAGCGGTTTGTGCGCCCGTCATGCGCGGCCGGCGGCGGGACCATGTGGAGAGCGATATGAAAAAGCCGTTTCTGCTGGCCGTTCTCGGCCTGTTCGCCTTCTGCTTCGCGACCTCGCCGGGGACGGCGCTGGCGCTGAAGAAGGTCAAGATCATCGTACCCCGCAACAGCATCTTCGTGCTCAGCGCCTATGGCGGGCGCGACGCCGGCATCTTCGAGAAGCACGGCATCGATCTGGAGATCGACCCCCGGCCCTTCCGGGGCTTCATGGCGGGCATCCCCGCCAAGGAGGCCATGGTCGGCAACTATGCCGGTACCGCCGCCATCGCCCGCATCAACCAGGGTCTCGATCTCGTCGTTATCGGCGGCGGGCTGACCGTGATGCAGGAGGTCTTCGTCAGAAAGGACGCGCCCTTCAAGTCGATCGAGGATTTGCGCGGCAGGAAGTTCGCCGCCTGGTCGACCGGAGCCGGCGCGTTCAAGGCGACCCGGGCGGCGCTGATCGACGGCTTCGCGCTCGACGTGCTCAAGGACACCGAGTTCGTGCAGGCGGCGGCGCCGGCGCTGTTCAAGCTGCTCGAGCGCGGCGATGTCGACTCGATGTTCAACATCAGCTCGCTGACCATCGCGGCCGCGGCGCAGCCCGACAAGTACCGGTCGGTCTTCGCCCCCAACGACTACTGGAAGAAGAAGACCGGCTATCCGATCGTCTGGTCCGCGCCGATCGTCGCCTGGCGGAGCTGGGTGGAGGAGGATCGCGACCGCGCCAGGGCGCTGGTCGGGGCGCAGCACGAGGCCTATGCCTGGCTTGCCGATCCCGCGAATGCCGACGCGGCCATCGCCAGCCACGGCAAGCTCGCCGCGGTGAAGAACGCGGCCGAGGCCGGAGTCTACAAGGACTGGCTGGCCGCCGGCCGAATCTTCCTGCCGCGCTGGGACAAGGATGTGGTCGACGCGCAGTGGGCGTTCCTCGAGATGGCCGCCGCGAAGGGCGTCATCAAGCAGGTGCCAGACAAGGCCAAGCACGCGCTGATCCTCGAATAGCCCGGGGCAGCGATCGGGGTCGTATAGGTTGAAGTCCAAACTCCTCAACCCGGCGGCCGTCCCGGGTCTGATCACGATCGCGGCGAGCGTCCTCCTGTGGGAGGCCGTCTCGCGGCTGTTCCTGGCCGCCTTCCTGCCGGGACCGCTGGTCCTCCTGGAGCGCTCGATCGAGGTCTACGGGCAGGCGTCCTCATATCTCGTCGTCTGGCAGACGCTTCTCCGCATCCTCGAAGGGCTGGTGGCCTCGATGCTCATCGGCACGACGATCGGGCTGTTGATGGGGCTCCGGCGCGATGTCGAGGCCTTCTGCGACAGCTGGATCATGGTGCTGCTGACCTTCCCGGCGATCTGCTGGGCGTTTCTCGCCGTCCTCTGGTTCGGCCTCTCCGAGGTCGCGCCGATCCTGACCGTCGTCCTGATCGTCTTCCCCTTCGTCGCGCTCAACGTGTGGGAGGGGACCAAGGCGGTCGAGAAGGCGCTGATCGACATGGCCCGGGTCTACCGGGCCGACCGGCGGCTGATGATCCGCAAGGTGCTGATCCCCCAGCTCATGCCCTATCTCTTCTCGGCGCTCCGCATCGCGCTGTCGCTGTCCTGGAAGATCGTCCTTGTCGGCGAGGCGTTCGGGGTCTCCAGCGGCGTCGGCCAGCAGCTCATATACTGGTTCGAGGACACGCGGGTGGACATGATGCTGGCCTGGGGCATCAGCTTCATGATCCTGATGGTGGTGATCGACCTCCTGGTGTTCCGCCTCTGGGAACGGCGCACCTTCGCTTGGCGCCACCAGGTCGCGACGTAACCGGGAGAAGCGAGGATGGTGGCGTGACATCGACGGTCGTTGCGATAAACAACCTGACCAAGAAATTCAAGGCGCCCATCGACGGCGAGGAGTTCGTCGTCCTCGACGCGATCAGCCTGTCGGTCGAGAAGGGAAGTTTCGCCGCCATCGTCGGCCCCTCCGGCTGCGGCAAGTCCACCCTGCTGAACATCATCGCCGGGATCGAGACCCACAACGCCGACGAGGGCGGCTCGATAGATGTCTTCGCCGAGAGCGGTGCCGTCGACGGCCAGCCCCGGATCGGCTATGTCTTCCAGAGTGCCCGGCTGCTCAACTGGCTGACCGTCGAGGGCAATCTCAACTTCGCCCTCGAAGCGCAGGGTTTCCCGCGCGAGCGCTGGTCCGAGCAGGTCTCGAAATATCTCGACATGGTGGGTCTCGGCGGGCAGCAGAAGAACTACCCGCTCAACCTTTCCGGCGGCATGCAGCAGCGGGTCGCCATCGCCCGCGCGCTCGCCATCGAACCCGACATCCTGCTGATGGACGAGCCGTTCAGCCATCTCGACGAGATCACCGCGCGCAAGATGCGCTTCGACCTGATGGATATCCTCCAGCGGGCCAGGCCGACGATCCTTTTCGTGACCCACGATCTCGGGGAGGCGGTGTTCCTCTCGGACCAGATATACATGATGAGCACCAAGCCGGCGCAGATTTTCAAGCGCATCTCGATCGACATCGCCCGGCCGCGCAAGCCCGAGGATCCGAGGCTGTTCGACATGGAGAAGGACCTCGTCCGCGATTTCTTCAGCTATCTCGAGAGGGAGGGCTGATGTCCGACCGCATCCAGGGAATCGGGCTCAGGATCGGCTCGATTCTGGTCCTGATCGCGCTTTGGTGGCTCCTGTCCGTCTGGATGGACGACAACCAGGTGCTGCCGGGGCCGTGGGTGATCGGCGTCACGATCCTGCGGATCCTGGAGGAGCCCGGACCGGAAGGGCATTCGGCCTGGTTCCATATCGGCATTACGCTCGGACGCATCTTCGTGACCTTCGCCGTGACGATGCTGGTCGGGATCGCGATCGGGTTGGCCATGGGGCTGCGCAAAGTCTTCGAGCAGTCGCTGATGGCCCTGATTCCGCTCGCGCTGACCATGCCGACGATCCTGATGGTATTCCTCGCGGTCCTGTGGTTCGGCTTCAACGAGGTCGGCAGCCTGGTCGCCGTGATGGGGGTGGTCATGCCCTTCGTCGCCGTCAACATCTACCAGGGCGCCCAGGCGATGGACAAATCGCTGCTCGACATGGCCAAAACCTTCCGGGCCAACCGGCGCCAGCTCGTCCGTCGGGTCTACGTGCCCCAGCTCATGCCCTATATCTTCTCGGCGTTCCGCTTCGCCTTCGGCATGACCTGGAAGATCGTGGCCCTCGCCGAGACCTTCGGCATCAAATTCGGCATCGGCTACATGTTCTTCTTCTGGTTCGAGCAATTCGACATGGAGCAGGTGCTGGCCTGGATCGTTCTGTTCGTCGCCCTGATGCTGATCCTCGAACACGGCGTCTTCGCCCGCCTCGAGAGCCGCGCCTTCGCCTGGCGCCCGTCGCATGCGAGCTAGATCGGCGCTTGACCGAACCGCCATCCGATCGGCCGTGCCATCGGACCCATGACCGCAGGATTATCGACTGTAGAAAAGATTACGCCGACATCCGTTCTGGCGGTGCGTGGCGTCGCTTTCGTTCTGATTTCCTGCGGCGGTGGCAGAAATGCCAACGTGACCGTTGAAGGATCGCAGGTAACAAAGAGGATCGTGCCCAATTCCGTGCTCTTGAGCGACATGCTCATTAGCGGACACGGAATAGCGGAGCGAGCGGCTGATATCAGCTGTAATCCCGACTATCGCTCTGCACGACGACAATGCGAGGACAGGTCGTCACATTCCGCCCGGAAGAAGATCCCCGATTAACGGGGACTCTCTATACGCCGATGGAGGAATGGAATAATGACCTCCGCTTCGGCGCAGCATACGACCGGTTGGAGGGGTTGCAAGCGAGATACGGTTTCGTGGGCGGGATCGTCTATCCCAACAGCATTCCCAGAGGCGGCGCGACATGGTCCAGCGAAATGGTGGGCCTCGACCAAAATAACCTGCTGGTGCGTGGCGATGCCTCGCTTCGCCTCGTTGATTTCGGAAATCCCCGCGTCGATGTCGTTCTGTCTCCGCACACCCGTCCGGCCATGACATGGCGCAACCTGACAGTAGTCGATGGCGGTTTCCGGGAGCGCCGGTCCCGTTCCGACTACATCAAGGGCGAGTTCTACGGTTCACGAGCCACGGAGGCTGGCGGGGTATTCGAGAGGCGCAGCATCGTCGGCGCATTCGGAGCCAAGCGGTAACCGGAAGCTGTACGCGACCGATGGCGCGCGGAACGCCATCTTCGACTCGGTCGCGGAGGAATATGCCAGGGTCGCGAGGGAAGCGGCATTCCTTTCCGTGAAGCTCGACATGGTGAGAAAGACGCTGCTGGCGACGGTTACGGGAACATCCGCGCCTTCTACAGACATGGGAAGTGCCCCGTCGCGGCCGATATTTGCGGGACCCGGCCCTGGCGGGGCCGATCATCAGGTTCTCACCCGGTCAGGCGGTTCGCCATATCGGGTGCGAGATATTCCGGGCGAAACCCGTTCCATCCCTTGTCGACCGGATCGCCGGGCGCCTCGATCCGGGCGTGGAGCACACGTTCGCCGCCCGGCGTCGTTTCGACCAGCTCGATCGCTCCGACGCCCTGGGGAGGAAACGCGACCCTGTTACCGTGCGCGTCGTGCTTGAGCCCGGTACAGGCGATGAACCGGTTGCCGTTGGGCATCTCGCAGACGCCGCCGACATAGATGGAAAACGGCAGGTGGCCGTTTCCGCCATAGCGCCAGATCTCGGTCGCCGTCATCGCCTCTTCGTCGACGCGGAAACGGAGCGCATGGCTCTCCTGCTCCTCCAGAGGCCGAGGCGCGTCGGGCGGAAACGAGCCCTGGGTCCCGTTGTCGAACAGCATCAATTCGCCGTCGGCGGCGATCGAGATATCGTGCTGGTGAAAGAAGGGCCGCTTCCAGTCCATCTTCAGGAGCCTGTCGCGGAACCGCGGTCGATAGCCGCGATCATGGCCCATGATCCACATCAGCTCGCCGGCCTCGGAGACCTTCACGATGCTGTCCTGGTGGCGGAAGGAGATCAGGAAGCCCTTGTCGCGAGGGTCCTGGACGATGCAGTTGCCGTGGCTCAGATCCCTGCTGCGCGGCCAGCCCTGATGCGCGTAGTAGAGCGGCGTCGAGCTATGGCCGAAGCGTTCGGTGTCGCAGACGTCGGCCAGGCTCATCTCCCGGACGACGGTTCCCGACCGGTCCCAGATCACGATCGTGTCCAGCATCAGGAAGTCAGCGTCCTCCGCGGGCTCGGCGAGGGGGCGCTGCTCGATCGAGAGCGAGCAGAGACGGCCGCCCGCGATCTCGCAGATAGAGTGGTGGAACTTCATGGTGTCGACGGGGATGCCGTCGACCGCGCCCGGATGAAGCCCCTTGCAGTACCATCTGTGCAGGATGGTGCCGTCCGTGTCGATCTCGACCGCGACGCCGCCGGCGCCCATGATCAGGATCGTGTCCCGAAGCGAGCGCCGCGCGTCCATGAGACCAAAATCGAACACCCTCTGCCAAGCGATCCGGCCGCGCCGATCGATGGCGATCAGGGCTTCGAAATCGCTCGACTCGCGGATCGCCCGCGTCGACCTGCCGACCGTCAACAGGACGACGCCGTCATCCCGTTCCTCGGGCCTGCAGGTCAATAGCTTCAGCTCGGGCGGCATCGACAGGGGCTCCTTCTCCGAAACGCTCGGGGGTCGCAACCCCATGAGCGCGGACTTGTCCGGCGTGTTTGGCGGAAACGTTCGGCGATCTGCGGCATGCATCTTCGGGGCGGTCGGGAGAGGCTCCTGCAGATCCGGTTCCATGCGTCGATCGCCGGGGCGAGAGACGACATGGGTCCCCACCCCGGCCCTCCCCTCGAGATGGGAGGGAGAGGATGCGGATCACCTCCCCCTCTCGAAGCAGGGGCAGCGGAGGGGTGCCTTCCCTGCCCGACCCAGGTCCGGCGCGGCGCGTGTCTGCAGGCCGGATGCCGCGACAGCGCCCGCGTCGCGCACCGACCCGACGGACCCATCGCAGATATCCCGAACGGGTCGGCGCTCATGGATCACAGCCCATAGAGCGCCCGCGCGTTGTCGTCGAGAATCCTGTCGACCGCCCGGCCGGACAGGCGGCCGTCCTGCTTGAGCTTGCGCAGCGCCTCGATCTCGCTCGACGTGTCGGCGTGGCCGTAATCGGTGCCGATGACGATCTGCCCCTCGCCGGCATGGCCCAGCACATAGGGCAGGTCGTCGGTCACCTGGCAGGCGACGTAGATGTTGTTGCGCCGGAGCGCGTCCGCGCCCAGCGTCTCGCCCCGCCGCGCGAAGCGAAGCGCGAGGTCGTTGAGCACATAGGGGACCCACTGGCTCGAGACCTCGATAAACCCCCAGCGCAGGCTCGGGAACCGCGCCGGCACCTTGTTGAACAGTAGCGCATGGCAGGCGCCGACGGTCGCGAGCTTGAACTTGTTGAAGCCGGAATCGTGCAGGAACAGATCGTGCATGGTCGGGCTGTTGGTCGCCGAATGGATGCAGATCGGCATGTCGAGCGCCGCCGCCGCCTCGTAGAGCGGGAACAGATAGGGGTCCGATATCTGGCGGTCGCATTCCAGCCCGCGCAGGAACACCCCGACCGCGCCGTGCTCGCGGGCCTCGGCGAGCTCGCCCGCAACCGCGTCCATCGAGAGCAGCGGCGGCGCGGCGACCCAGCGCAGCCGGTCCGGCGCCTCGGCCCAGATCGCCGCGAGCCAGCGGTTATAGGCGCGGCAGAGCGCGCGCTCGACGGCGGCGTTCCTGGTGATCGGGCGCAGGAACAGCGTCGGGTAGAGAACCTGGACGTCGACGCCGAGCGCGTCCATATGGGCGAGCCGGGCGGGGATGTCGCGCATCTCGCGCGCCGCCGTCTCGGTGTCGTGCCCGGTATTGTCCTCCTTGGGCAACAGCCGGCCATCGACGACCCAGTATTCGGCGATCTCGTTGCCGTCCCGACCGCGCTCGGCCCCGCCGGCGCTGCGGCACACCACGATCGGCGCGAATCGTTCCTCCCCGGCCGCGAGATGGCGCCAGGTCTCGGGCGTCTCAATGACATGGGCGTCGGCGTCGATCGTCGGCATGGCGGCGCTTTCCCTGACGGCTCCGGCGGGCCATTGTCGCGCGGCCGCAGCCGCTCTGGCAACGGCCGCCACCGCGCTTGCCGGAGCCCCGGCATCGGCGCAGTCTCACCCCGCCCGCTGCTCGGGGAGACGCACATGGAGCCCAGGGCCTACGGCCCCTATGTCTACGAGCCGATCGTCGACCGCCCGCCGCTGGCCTGGCCGGGCGGCGCGCGGGTGGCGTTCTGGGCGGTCCCCAATATCGAGCTCTTCGCGCTCGACCGGCGCATGCCGGACGGGTCCGGGCGCATCCCCGACGTCTCCGCCTGGGGGCGGCGCGACTACGGCAACCGGGTCGGCGTCTTTCGCCTGATCGAGGTCATGGCGCGGCACGGGGTGCGCGGCACCGCCGCGCTCAACAGCGCCGTCTGCGACGCCCATCCGCGCATCGTCGAGGAATGCCTGGCGGCCGGCTGGGAGTTCATGGGCCATTGCGAGACCAATCTCGGCCGGCTCAACGAGGCCGGCTCGGAGGAAGCGGCGGCCGGGATCGTCGACCGGACGCTCGACCGGATCGCCGAGGCGGCCGGAACCCGCCCCGCCGGCTGGCTCGGCGCCGGGCGGCAAGAGACCTGGGACACGCTCGACCAGCTGGTCGCCGCGGGCTGCCGCTACGTCGCCGACTGGGATTCGGACGACCAGCCGGTTCTGATGACGCTCGACGGCGGGACGCTGGTCTCGCTCCCCTACGGCGCCGGGGTCAGCGACAAGCAGGCGATCGAGACGATGCACTACACCGCCGACGAGTTCGAGACCATGGCGCGGCGCGCCTTCGATGTTCTCTACCGGGAGGGCGCGCGCTCGGGCCGGGTCGCGGCGGTCTCGCTCCACCCCTATATCATCGGCCTCCCGCACCGGATCGGCGCGCTCGACCGGGTGCTCGCCCATGTCGCGGCCCATGACGGGGTGTGGCTCGCGACCGGCGGGGAGATCGCGGCCCATTTCCTCGCGGCGCGCGGCGCGGGTTGACAGGAGATTCCGCGAACGGAGACTCGGAGTTCGGTCGCCGCGCAGCCCTGCAGGAACCCGATCATGCATTCAAACGCCACGGACCCGACCCGACCGGCCGTCCACGGCCTCGACCATTCCGCCTATCGCTGCCGCGACGCCGAGGAAACCCGGGCCTTCTACGAGGATGTGGTCGGCTTTCCGCTCGACTTGGCTTTGCGTATCGACACGCACCCGACCACGGGGGAGCCGGTCGATTATCTGCATATCTTCTTCGATATCGGCGGCGGCGATCCCGACAACCCGTCCCATATCGCTTTCTTCGAGGTGGTCGACAACCCCGGCGACGATCCGGAGGAGCTGTTCAGGAAACGCTGGGGGATGGACCTGCACTTCGCCATGCGGGTCGCCGACCATGCCGCGCTCGACGCTTGGAAGGCCCGGCTCGAAAACAAGGGCGTCGAGGTGGAGGGGCCGATCGACCACGGCATGTTCCGCTCGATCTACTTCCACGATCCGAACGGGTACCGCCTGGAGTTCGCGTCGGCCGAGGCGAAGGAAAGGCGCGTCTTCCAGGAACACAGCGCCGAGGCCCGGCAGCAGATGCGCGGATGGACCGCCTGGAAGGCCGCGCGGGAACGGGGGGCCGCCGCATAGCCTGCCCGTGACATATTGGAACGATCTCGGCGCCGTCCCGCATCGGCTGGACTGGTGCGATGCCGGCGGCGTCCGCACGCGCTTCGTCGAGGCCGGCGCCGGGCCGCGTGTCGTCCTGCTCCTGCACGGCGTCAACGGCCATCTCGAGGTGTTCCTGCGCAACCTCGCCGGCCATGCCGCGGCGGGGCTCCGCGTCATCGCGCTCGATCTCCTAGGGCACGGCTATTCCGACAAGCCGGATCGTCCCTACGAAATCGACGACTATCTCGATCATCTCTCCGCCTTTCTCGACGCGATGGGGATCGACCGCTGCAGCCTCGCCGGCACATCGCTGGGCGGCTGGATCGGCGCGCGGTACGCGGCGCGCCGCCCCGGACACGTCGTCAGCCTCAGCCTGATCGGCCCGGGCGGCCTGACCGCCTATGGCGGGGTCATGGACAGGCTCCGGAGTCTGAGCCGTGCCGCGGTCTCGGACCGCGACGCGGTGCGCGAACGGCTCGCCTTCGTGATACGGGATCCCGCCGATATCGCCGACGAGCTCGTCGATGCGCGTTGGGCCATCTATCGTCGGCCCGACTACAGAGCCGCGCTTCCGCATATCCTGTGTCTGCAGGATCCCGAAATCCGGGCGCGCAACCTGCTTACGGAGCGGGAGCTGTCGAAGATCGTGGCGCCGACGCTGGTCCTGTGGACGGGCGGCGACCCGACGGCAACGATCGAGGACGGCCGGCGGTACGCGAACGCAGTCCCCGGCGCGCGTTTCGAACTGTTCGAGGCCTCCGCGCATATGCCCCAGCTCGAAGAGCCGGAACGCTTCGACAGCCTTCACATTCCATTCATTCGCTCGAGCTGGAACGCGGCCTTGCCGGCGTGACCGCGGGCGCCGCCGGGACGCGGTCAGCCGGCCATGCGGTCCCCTGCGGCCTCGCCGCCTCGCCGGGTCCGGTAGCCATGCCAACCGATCGTGGCGACCGCGGCGACGACGGCCGGGATGTAGACGGTCGGGTCGCTCGAGATCGCGAGGACGGCCAGCACCAGGCGCAGCGCCACCTCCCAGAGCGGCAGCCCGGTCCGGTCGAATCTGGCGAGCGCGCTCGCCAGCAGATAGAGCGCCAGCACCAGCCGGGCGAGCAGCGACAGCAGTGCCGCCACATCCAGGCTGCCGTCATATCCCTGCAGATAGGAGATCTGGGCACCGGTCGCCGTCGGATCCAGGACCGCGTCCTCGATCAGAAGCAGCTCCGGATAGATCGCGAAGACGAACGGGATGACGAACATGACGATGCCCGACCGCACCGCGGAGAATCCGGTCGCCATGGGTTCAGCCTTGGTGATCGAGCTCGCCGCGAACGCGGCGATCGCCACCGGGGGGGTGATCGCCGACGCCACGGCGAAATAGAAGATGAACATATGCGCGGTGAAGATGGAGAGCCCGAGCCCGGCCAGCACCGGCCCCATCAACAGGGCCACGTTCACATAGGCGGGCACCGCCGGCATACCCATGCCGAGGAGGATCGCGAGCAGCATGGTCATCGCGAGGGCCATGAACTGGAACAGGGTTGAGCCGTCGGCACCCAGATCGAGGCCCTTCAGCCATTGCAGCACATCGAGCGAGATGAAGAAGGGCAGCCCGGTGAAGCTCAGGCAGAAATCGATGATCGAGACAGCCAGGAACATCAGATAGAGGGTGGAGATCAGAATCCCGGCATCCGACAACGCGTCGATCAGTCTGCGCGGCCGGGCGCGCATCTCGGGGTCCAGGAAGACGAGGCAGCAGAGCAGCGCGACCGCCCACCACCCCGCGCTTCCCGCGTCGCCGGCGGCGTTCTGGACCAGCTTCAACAGCCACGGGAGATCCGAGACCCTGCACGCGCCGTCGGCGAACACGCGCTCGGCCCCGAGCAGGCCGTCGAGCCAGCCGCAACCCACCGCCTCCTTCGAGGTGAGCAGCAGGAACAGGATGACCAGGATCGGCCCGAAGATCATGATCAGGTTGTAGATGTCCTGCCGCGCGAGATGCATCTCCGGCGTCAGAGCGCCCAGCGCCTCTATATTCTGCTTGCGCGACTGGAAGATCGCGGAGAGAAAGAGGCAGAAGAAATAGGCGAGCGCGGGGATCGCCGCCGCGACGATCACCTCGCTGTAGGGAACCGCGGTCAGGGCGGCGAGAACGAAGGCGGCGACTCCCATGACCGGCGGCATGACCGAGCCTCCGGACGAGGCCGCCGCCTCCACCCCGCCGGCGAACACAGGGGAGAAGCCGCGCCGGATCATCATCGGAATGGTCAGGACGCCGGTGGAGAGGACATTGACGATCGGCCCGCCGGAGATCGTGCCGAACATCGCCGAAGACACGATCGCCGCATGGGCGGGTCCGCCCCGGAGGCGCCGCGTCCAGCGAAAGGCGAGCTTGATCAGAGACTTGCCGCCCGCCGAAGCGCCGAACAGCGAGCCCAGGACCAGATAGGGGAAGATCTCGTTGAGGATGATGTCGATGAAGCGGCCGAGGAGGCCCGAGGCGTTGTTGGTCAGGATGTCATGGACCCGCGGCCGCCCGTCCCATAACGATCGCGGGTCGCCGCCGAGCTTGGTCACGAGATATTTGTCCATGCCTTCGGGGCCGAAGACGTACCAGACGAGGATGGTCCCGATGGTGTAGGCCGCGACCAGGAGCGCGACGAGGACCAGCGGGAACCCCCAGACCTTGATGTTGTAGGTAAGAAAAACGACGATCGCGAGCCCCATGATCGCCACGATCCAACCGCCCGTCGTGTTCAGGCATTGCGGGTCTTCCACGGTATCGGGCTCCGGCAGCCCGAAAATCTCGGCGTTTTCCTTCTCGATCTTCAGGCTTTCGGAGAGCAGGCGTTCGCGGTCCCCCGTGATCCGATCGACGAGGCAGACCGACTCGATTTCGACGATGTAGGTCAGCGATACGGCGATCGCCGTCATCACGAGCGCCAGATCCATGAACAGGCCGAAACCGCGGCGCAGACGGCTTCTGTCCTTCCAGGAACGCCACATCGAATGATGCAGCGCGACGATCAGCATCATCCCCGCGAAGAAGAGAGGATAGTAATATTCGAATGGAAACTTGCGGATGATGAACCGGGGATCGCCGACCGCTTCGGCGACCCAGGCGTCGAGGCCCGGGATCCCCGGCATCGCGTTGAGCAGGCCGACGAGGACGAGGGCGAACGACAGGACATATACGGCGCGCGGGCCGAACCCGCGGCGGACGGCAGGTGGGGTATCGGGGTCGGTCACCCCGGCGGCCCTATGCCGCCGGGGGACAGGCCGCGGCCCACCCCCCGGATCGGCCTATGGCCTCGCACAATCCGGAACCGTGTGGCCCGCTTCCTCCCAGGCCGCCACGGCGCCCGGGTGATACTTCACCGGCACCGCGCCGCACATTCCGGTAATCGCCGGGTCCGTCTCGCCGAGACGGGTGTTCGCCATGTAGGGCGCCTTGTTCCTGAACGCGTCGACATTGGCGAGGGCCAGCTTGGTCAGCGCCTTCGCCAGGTCGGCGTCCATGGACGTCTGGACCATCTCGGCGCCCGCCGTCCCCGGGCCGCGGAAGCGGCCGTCCTCCGAAACGACCGTCAGCCCCTTGATCGGCTTGACCGTCTTCAGGTCGACGACCCATCGCGCGATGCCCGGCGCGCTGAGATATTTCTGCATGGGCTTGGCGTTCCACGTCTCCAGCGGCACCGACCAGAGGGTCATGCTTCCCGATCCGAGAGAGCGGAGGATCCGGGTGTCCGGGAACGTGATCGGCAGGACCATCGCATCGCCGGTCCCGTCGGTGATGGTCTTGACCATCTGCCCCCAGTTGGATTGCACGCCCTTGTAATCCTTGCCGTCCGAATAGCCGGTGACGAGTTTGATCATGGCCCGGGCGACGGTCAGAGCGGCGCCGCGGGGCGGGCCGTTGACGACCGTCCTGCCCTTGAGATCGGCCCAGCCTTTGACGGCGGAACTGTCATAGGCGTAGAGGCCGTAACCGCCATAGGTATAGGTGTAGAGAACCGCCGTATTGGCGGCGAGCCGCGCGCCTTCCTCCTTGCCGAGCTTGGCGTAAGGGCCGGCCCCCCTCGACAACAGGAAGGGCAGGATGAGCGGGACCGCGGCCAAATCCGTCTTGCCCTGGGCCAGATTCTGAAGCGAATTCGTCAATGTCTGGCTCTCGGCGATCTGGAAGTCGGCGACGCCCGCCGCTGAAGCCAGCTCGCCGAGGGTGGTGACGGCCGTATGGGGCGCGGCGCCGGGCGCCGCGGTCTCGGCGGTCAGGTTCTCCCGGGCGTTGGCGGAGGCGGCGAACGCCGCGGCACCCGCCAGGGCCGCCAGCGCAAATCTTGCAAACATGGGTCCTCACCTTCGATTGCGTTCTCGACGATCGTCACTCTATAGCCTAGTACAGCCCGGTCTGAACAGCGCGGGCGGGCCGGCGTCACAGCAGCGCGTTGGCCGGCGGCAGGCCGACGGCGATGCGGCCGAACTCGACGGCGTTGATGTCCCAGGAGAGATGGATCTGGTGGGCGGCGGCGTGGATGTCGCGGTGCCGGCGCTGCTGGTCCGAGACCAGATAGTTGGCGCGCGCGCCAGCGATCGCATGGACCAGGTCGACCGCGCGCACGCAGGCGCCGGCCGCATAGGCCGCGTCGCGCCGCCAGCGCGCCCGGTCGAGCAGGGGCGGACACCGCCCTTCGGCGATCATGCGCTGGGCCTCGCGCCAGTTCTCGCGGACCAGCAGATCGGCCAGATCGACCAGCGTCGCGGCCTCGGCGAGCTTGAGCTGCACCGTCGCGTGGCCGCCCACCGTCGCGCGATCATAGGTCGAGACCCGCGCCCCGAGCGCCTCGGTCAGCGCCTCGACCGCGCCCCGCGCCGTGCCGATCATCGGACCCGCGACCAGATGCGGCACCAGCGGGAGCAGCGGCAGCTTGTAGGCGTCCGCGAGCGTCTCGGTGCCAGGGGTGAAGCCCTCCTGGCAGAGCCGCACGTCGAGCACCCGGTGCGCGGGGAGGAACAGGTCCGCGCAGGCGACATCCTTGCTACCGGCGGCGCAGAGCCCGGCGACATGCCAGGTGTCGATGACATGGAGCTCGGCGGCCGGCAGGACCACGAGGCAGGGCGCGGGGCCGCCGTCCCCCGCCAGCATCGCGCCCAGCATCATCCAGTCGCTGGCGTCGACCCCGCTCGCATAGGGCCAGCGCCCGGTCAGGGTAAACCCGCCCGCCGCCGGGGCCAGCCGGCCGGCCGGGAAGACCAGCGTCGAGCCGATCAGCGCCTCCGGGTTCGCGCCCCAGACCTCCTCCTCGGCCGCCTCCGGCCAGTAGGGCAGCATCCAGTTATGCGCGACGAGGTTGATATAGACCCAGGAGGTCGAGGCGCAGCCGCGGGCGAGCGCGATCGAGATGTCGATCATCGCCCCGAAATCGGTCGTCCAGCCGCCGAAGCGCGGCGGCCGGAGCACCCGCCACAGCCCGGCCTCGCGAATGTCGGCAATGCTGCGGTCGGGGATGCGGCGCAGCCGCTCCGCCTCGGCGGCGCGCGCCAGCAGGACCGGGGCCAGCGCCTGCGCCCGGGCGACCAGCGCCTCGCGGCCGGGCGGCGCTTCGGTCACGCCGCCGCCCGGTCGATCCCGCGGCAGACGGACGGCGCGACGAGACGCTGGCGCTCGCGGCAGGACTGCATCCGCGAAAGTCTATCCGGGGCCGATCGCGCCGTCCATCGCGCGCCCCGAACCGCGGCGCCGGCTGTCCCGTCGGGCGGGGCGGGCTATACTCGCCCCGACGACGCGGAGGGGGGCGGCCATGCCGGGTTGCGAGGCGAGATTCGTCGATGTCGACGGGGTACGGACGCGCTATTTCGACAAGGGCGCGGGCCGTACCCTGGTGCTCGTCCATGGCGGGCATTTCGGAGCCACGACCTCGGCCGACGCCGCCGAGGACTGGGACCTCAATTTCGACGGGCTCGCCGAATGGGCGCGGGTGGTCGCCTTCGACAAGCTCGGCCAGGGCCATACCGGCAACCCCGCATCCGACGAGGACTACACGATGGCGGCAGTGGTCCGCCATGCGGCCGGCTTCCTCCGCGCGCTCGGCATCGAGAACGCCCATCTGATCGGCCATTCGCGCGGCGGCTATGTCGCCTGCCGTCTGACCGTCGAGCATCCCGCGCTCGCGGCGACCTGCACCATCGTCAACAGCAACAGCTGCGCCCCCTTCACCGGCCGCAACGAATACGTGTTCGCCAACAAGCCCGGGCCGGCGCTGAGCCGGGAGAGCCAGCGCTGGGTCCTGGGGCGCTACTCCTACGACCCCGCGCACGTCACCGAGGACTGGCTCGACGCGCTGGTGCGGATCGCCGAACGCCCGGAGAACCGGGCGGCCGTCGCCAAGATGACCGGGGAGGGGTTTTTGTGGACCCGGTTCCTGCCCGGGCTGCTCGCCGACAAGGAAGACATGTTCCGCATCCTCGGCCAGCGCGGCATCCAGCGCCCGGTGCTCCAGATATGGAGCCGCCACGACGAGACCGTCTCGCACGCCCAGGCCGAAGCGCTCTACCGCATCCTCGCCGAGAAGGAGCGCCGCGCGCGCTGGCAGATTTTCGACCGGGCGGGGCATTTCACCTTCCGCGAGAACCCGAAGCGCTTCAACGAGGTCGTCAAGAGCTTCGTCCACGCCGCCTGAAGGGGACCCCCATGGACCTCCGCACCGCCAAATTCGTCGATGTCGACGGCGTTCGCACCCGCTATTTCGAGAAGGGGGACGGCCCGACCGTGGTACTGTTCCACGGCGGCAATTTCGGCTCGCTCGACGGCGCCGACTGCGCGGCCGACTGGAACCTCAACTTCGACGGGCTCGCCGAGTCCTGCCATGTGGTGGCGATCGACAAGATCGGCCAGGGCGAGACCGACAATCCGGGGGCCGACGCCGAGTACACCATGCAGACCGTGGTCGACCACGCGCTCGGCGCGCTCGCGGCGCTCGACCTCGCCGGCTGCCACATCGTCGGGCATTCGCGCGGCGCCTATCTGACCTGCCGGATGACCCTTCAGGACCCGTCCCGGATCACCTCCAACATCATGGTCGACACGGGCACGCTCGGCCCCGGACAGAGCCGGACCTCCCGCGTCTTCGCCGACCGCCCGCGACCCTATCTGAGCCGCGAGAGCCAGAGATGGGTCATGGAACGCTATTCCTACCATGCCTCCTGCGTGACCGAGGACTGGCTGGACGAGCTGGCGCGGATCGCCGCCCTTCCGAAGACTCTGGAAGCGGTCGAGAAGATGAACCGCGGCGGGTTGCTGCGGAGCCTGTTTCTGCCCCATCTCGGCCGCCAGAAGGCGGAGACGTTCGACCTGCTGCTGAGCCGCGGGACCGGGCGGCCCAACCTGCTGATCTGGGGAGCGGACGATCCGACCGCGACGCTGGACCAGGGGTTCGGCCTTTTCGAGATGCTGGCCGAGAAGGAGCCGCGGACCGACATGCATGTCTTCAACCAGGCCGGCCATTTCACCTATCGCGAGCACCCGCGCGCCTTCAACCGGTTGATCGCCGACTATGCGAGGGGCGTTTGAGCCGCTCGCCATGACGAACGGCGGGCGCGTCGGCGGCATCGCCTATCGCCGTATCCTGGAGACCGAAGGACCCGAATTCCCGGTCGGCTTCCTCCTGCCCGACGCGACGCCTGCGGCCCTGGCCCCGCACCGCCGCTGGCTGGAGCCCCGCTTCCTCGATCCCGCCACCGACCGTCTGCTGCTCGCGGTGCAGTCCTATCTGATCGAGACCACGCGCCATCTGATCCTGGTCGACACCTGCGTCGGAAACGACAAGGAGCGCCGGTTCCACGCGCCCTGGTCGCACCGGCGCTCGCCCGCTTTCCTCGACGGTCTGGCCGCCCTCGGCAGAACGCCGGAGGATATCGACTTCGTCCTCTGTACCCATCTGCACGCCGATCACGTCGGCTGGAACACGCGGCTGGTCGACGGCCGCTGGGTGCCGACCTTTCCCAACGCGCGCTATGTCTTCGCCCGGACCGAGATCGACCACTGGCTCGCGCTCAACGAGACCGGCAAACGCCATTCGGACGGGTGCATCGACGACTCGGTGCTGCCGGTCGTCGAGGCCGGCCAGGCGGTGATCGTCGCCGACGACCACGCCCTCGACGACGAGGTCTGGCTGAGCCCGAGCCCCGGCCACACGCCGGGCCATGTCTGCATCAACCTGGCCAGCCAGGGGCGACGCGCGGTCCTCTCGGGCGATGTCTGCCACACCCCGCTGCAATGCCGGGAGCCGGGCTGGAGCGCCGTCGGTTGCGCCGATCCCGCGCAGTCGGCGGCGACCCGCCGGGCCTTCCTCGACGCGCATTGCGAGACCGACATCCTCGTCATGACGGCCCATTTCCCCTCGCCCTCGACCGGGCGTGTGCGCCGGGCAGGGGATGTTTTCGATTTCGCCTTCACATGACCCGAGGGAGATGACGCGGATGCTGAACAGGACGATCGGCGACATTCCGGTCAGGGCGGCGGCGGCGTTCGGCGACCGGCCGGCATTGCTGTTCGGAGGGCGCCGCTTCTCCTATGCCGAGATCGACGCGCTGACCGACCGGCTGGCGGGCGGCCTCGCCGCCATCGGGGTCGCACCCGGCGACCGGGTGACGCTCTACGCCCAGAACGGCTGGGAATGGATCGTGAGCTACTATGCGACCGCCAAGCTCGGCGCGGTCGTCAACCCGATCAACGTCATGCTGACGCCGGAGGAGGTGGCGTTCGTGGTCGCGGATTGCGGCGCCCGGGTGCTGATCACCACCGCCGACCGGGCGGCGCCGATCCTCCCACTCAAGGAGTCGGGCGGCCTGGCCGAGATCCTGGTCTTCGGCGGCGCGGCGGTTCCCGGCACCGCCTCGTTCGAGGCGGCGATCGCCGGGGGCGGGGCCGGTTTCGACCGCCCCGTCGCCGATCCCGGGGGGCTCGCCAAGATCTGCTACACCTCGGGGACGACGGGGTTCCCCAAAGGGGCGATGCTGAGCCATCGGAACGTCGTCCTCAACGCGGCGATGACCGCGGCGATGAACATGCGGACGGGCGCCGACGTGCACGCGACCGCGCTGCCCTGCGCGCATGTCTACGGCGCGGCCGTCCTCAATCTCTGCTTCCTGTTCGGCTCGCCGCTGGTCCTGCTCGAGCGGTTCGACGCCGGCGCGATGCTCGCCGCCATCCAGGAACATCGCGTCACCGTCACCGACGGCGTGCCGACGATGTATCTCTACATGCTCGCCCATCCCGAGCTCGACTCCTTCGACCTCTCCTCGATGACCCGGGCGGTGGTCGGCGGCCAGACCATGCCGACGGCCAAGTCGGAGGAATGGGAGGCCCGGGTCGGCTGCCCGGTCTACGAGCTCTGGGGCATGACCGAGACCGCCGGCCCGGCGGTGATGCAGCATGCCTACGGCGAGAACCGGCTGGGCGCGGCGGGGATCGACATGCCCTATCACCGGACCAGGATCGTCGATCCGGGGGACGCCGCGAAGGAGCTCCCCGACGGCAAGGTCGGCGAGCTGATGATCTCCGGCCCCTTCGTGATGCTGGGCTATTACGGCAACGAGACGGCGACCGCCGAGACCATCGAGCCCGACGGCTGGCTCCATTCCGGAGACCTCGCCAAGCGCGACGCCGACGGCTATGTCCACATCGTCGACCGCAAGAAGGACATGATCCTGACCGCCGGGTTCAACGTCTATCCGGCCGAGCTCGAACGGGTGATCTCGGGCCATCCGTCGGTGGCGATGGTCGGGGTGGGCGCCAGGCCCGACGCCGAGAAGGGCGAGATCGCCAAGGCCTATGTCGTGCTCAAGCCGGGCGTCGCTGCGGCGCCGGACGACATCCTCTCCTACTGCCGCGCCCGCATGGCCGCCTATAAGGTGCCGCGCGAGGTGCAGATCGTCGCCGACCTACCGACCACCTCGACCGGCAAGATCCTGCGGCGCGAGCTCCACCGACTTGAGGCGGGCGGCTGACGCCCGTTCGAAGGGGACCGTATACGCATCCGCATATCGCCCTCGGAACCCTGTTGCTCAAAAGCGAAGTTCTGCATATGTACTTCTGCCGCCAGCCATGCGGCGCCGAGACCACATGCGGTCGCGATACCGAGGAGTCGGCAGGATGACCGAAACGCTTCTTACCGAGATTGCGGACGGCACCGGCGAGGCGCGCCTTGAAGAAGATCTGGGCGACAGAACGGAATACGCCCACCTTAGCAGCGTATGGGAAGGGAGCGATGGCGACCTCCTGGAACGGATGCTGCGTTTTTATGCTTCGATCCCGCCGAAACCCATCCTGGACTCCACCTATAACAGGGGGCGGTTCTGGAAGAATTCGACTCGGCGCGTCGTCTCGATGGACATGAACCCCAAATTCGAAACGATGATCGCTGACGATAATCGAGAGATGGCGGGTATTCCGGATGAGACCTTCGGGGCTGTCGTTTACGATCCCCCCATGTCGGCCCCCAGGGACGGGGCAAGAGCCGAAAGCGATTCGATAAGGATTTCGACGCTACGGTAGATTGCGGGAAAGATGAGGACTGGAGCCTCAGCTATCTCTATCCGCCATTCCTCCAGCAAAGCCAAGAGAGTGTTGAAACCCCGCGGGTTTTTCTGGCTAAAATCATGGATATGGTAAACTTCCACAGAGCAAAATAGCCGCATTGCGATTCCATGCGCATGGCCGATGAGGCGGGCTTCACCGTTTGCGATCTGATCGTCAAGATCAGGACATGCCCCATCATCTCCACGAAATGGCAGACCGCCCACCACGCCAGAAAGCGGCACTTCTTCTGGATCGTCTGTCGCAACGGGCATAGTTGCGAGAGGTGACCCATGCGAACTTATTACCCGCCTGGCGTGGACGAGCTGGGTCGGAGCGGCGCTCCATCAGCGATTCCCGAATCATGCGAAGCCGATCGAGAGCGCCGAGAATCTCGACTTACAGGACTTCCGTTGCCGGTGGCTGGTGCTCGATTCGGTATGGATCGGGTTGACCGAGCAGGTGTCGATCTCCACGTATCGCCCGATATGGAATGTCGCCGTCAGCGGGTTCGGGAACGACGATCCCGGTGCGGGGATGCGTAATCGGAGACGCTCGCAATGGGACGCTCTCCATCCGGGGCGCTCTCGGGCGGTGGATCTCGAAGACTGCGCGGATAGCGCCGAAGCGATCCTGAAAGCCGTTGCGGCGCATCGAACGGAAGGAGGGTCGAAACGACGATCGGGCGCCGCGAGGCGAAGGTAAGGCCGCCTGGCGGCCGGTTCGGGGCTTTCGCGTATGATTCCTATTCGAAGGGCAGCAGCACCGTCGCGCCGGTCGTCCGCCGCGCCTCGATCGCCCGGTGCGCCTCGGCGGCCTCGCGCAGCGGGTAGAGTTGGTTGACGGCGGGCGTCACCGCGCCGGCGGCGATGGCCGCGAACAGCTGGCGGGCGCCCTCCTCGAGATCCGCACGCTTGGCCATATAATGCATGATCGCCGGCCGGGTCAGGAACAGGGAGCCGCGGGTGCCGAGCTCGATCACGTCCACCGGGTCCGGCGCGCCCGAGGCATGGCCGTAGCTCGCCATCATCCCGAGCGGGCGCAGGCAGTCCATCGAGCGGCGGAACGTGTCCCGCCCGATCGCCTCGTAGACCACCGGGCAGCCTTCGCCGCCGGTCACCTCCCTGACCGTCGCCACGAAGTCGCCCTCGCCGTGCACGACCGGGTGATCGCAGCCGGCGCGGCGGGCCTCGGCGGCCTTTTCCTCGCTGCCGACGGTGCCGATCACGGTCGCGCCCAGATGCTTGCTCCAGCGGCAGAGGATCTGGCCCATGGCGCCGGCCGCCGCATGGACCAGGATGACGTCCCCCGGTTGCACCGGATAGGTGCGCATCAGGAGATATTGCGCCGTGAGCCCCTTGAGCATCAGCGCGGCGGCGGTCCTGGCGTCGACCTCGTCCGGCAGCGCGACCAGCTTGTCGGCCGGGTAGAGCCGCTCCTGGCTGTAGGCGCCGTGCGGCGGCAGGGCGTAGGCCACGCGGTCGCCCGGGGCGAACCCGGCAACTCCCGGCCCGGTCTCCAGGACGACGCCCGCCGCCTCGAAGCCCAGAACCAGCGGCAAGTCGGGTACCGGCCAGGGGTGCGGCATCCCGCGCCGGTGATAGGTGTCGACATAGTTGACCCCCACCGCCTCGTTGCGCAGCCGGACCTCGCCCGGGCCGGGCGCGCCGACCGCGACCTCCTCCCAGCGGAACATGTCGGGCGCGCCCTTCTCGTGAATCACTGCGGCCATCGGCATGGGAACGCTCCTCGCGGCGGCTCGAGCCGAGACCATAGCCGGACCGCCGCGCGTTGTCGCCTCCGGGCATGCCGGCGGCCGGGGCGTGACTTTACGGCCGCGACCTGAGCGCGGCTCGATGCGGAGACCGTGGCGAACCGCAAGGCGCCGGGGTCCCGGAAGCGCCGGAGAAACGCCCCGGCGACCGCCCGAACCTGTCGGCGATTCCCCATCCGCGTGCCGCGCAGCCGTGGCACGGCCTGCATGCGCGAGACGTCAGGCGGGCGGGCGGCAGCAGACGAGCGATATGCGGATCGAGATCGTCGTCGAAGGGATCGATGCGGATACGTGCGCAGGAAAGGCCTTTCGTGCGCTATGTCGGGAACCGGCCGGCCGCGGCCGCGCATCGCTTTCACGGTCTCCGGGAAGCGTGCCGCGATCTCCCGGGCATCGCTCTCTTCGACCGTCCGGAGAGGGGCGCGCCCGCCAACCCGTCTTTCGAGCATCCGGTCCGGAAACGGCGGGAGATCGAGAGCTATCCGTGCACCGGAGCCACCCTCGAAGCCTATGCGCGCGCCTCTCGTTTGCGGCGCGACCCGGCTTCGGCCATACTCGGTCGAGCGGGGCGCGCGGGAGGCGGGTTCGATGGAGTTCCATGACCCGGCCACGGTCGAGGAGGCCGTCGGGCTGCTAGCCGGCGATGCGGAGGCGCGGTGCCTGGCCGGCGGGGCGACGCTGGTCGCGATGATGAACGCCGATCTGATGATGCCTTCCGCGCTGGTCAGTCTCCGCCGCCTCGGCGGGCTCAAGGGTCTCTCGCGCGGCGGCGACGGATCGGTCCGCATCGGCGCGATGACCACCCATCACGCGATCGCCGAGGCCGGGGAGCTACGCGGCGCGCACGCCCTTCTCCGCCAGGCCGCGCGGGCGATCGGCCATCCGGCGATCCGCAACATGGGAACCATCGGCGGCGCGATCGCCCATGGCGACCCGGCCGCCGACTACCCGGCCGCCCTTGTCGCACTCGAAGCGGGTATCGAGGCCACCGGGCCGGACGGGGTGCGGCGCATCGCGGCCGAGGAGTTCTTCGTCGACCATCTCGAGGTCGCGCTTGCCCCGGGGGAGATGGTGACCGCGGTCGCGCTGCCGCCGCCCGCGCCGGGCGCCGGGGCGGGGTACGAGAAGTTCGCCCGCGTCGAAGGCGATTTCGCGACGGTCTCGGTGGCGGCGGTCGCGACCTTCGAGGACGGCGCCTGCCGTCGGGTCCGACTGGCGGTCGGAAGCTGCGGTCCGACGCCCGTGCGCGCTGCCGCGGCCGAGGACCGGCTACGCGGGACCGTGCTCGATCCGGCGGCGGTCGCGGAGGCCGCGGCCCTGATCGGGGAGGTCTGCGACCCGATCGAGGACATGCGCGGCTCGGCGGAGTATCGGATGGCGCTGATCGCGCCCTTGCTCGGCCGCGCTCTCGCGGGGGCTCGGGCGGAGGCCGTTCGATGAGCGCCGAGATCCCCGTCGTCCTGAACGTCAACGGCGCCGAACGGCGGCTCTTCGTCGCGCCGCAGGAGACGTTGCTGGAGGTGCTGCGCACCCGGCTCTATCTCACCGGCACCAAGCGCGGCTGCAATCAGGGCGTCTGCGGCGCCTGTTCGGTGCTGATCGACGGCGCGGTGGTACGGGGCTGCCTGACCCTCGCCGCCAACGCCGCAGACTGCGAGATCACCACCATCGAGGGGCTCGCCGGCAACGGCGCGCTGTCGCCGGTGCAGCAGGCGTTCCTGGACCATGGCGCCGTCCAGTGCGGATTCTGCATGCCGGGGATGATCGTGGCCGCGACCGCTCTGCTCGCGCGCCGGCCCGATCCCGGCGTCGCCGATATCCGCGAGGGGCTTTCGGGCAATCTCTGCCGCTGCTCCGGCTATGTGAAGGTCGTCGAGGCGGTGCGATCCGTCGGCGCGGGAGGCGCGTCATGAACGACCGACCGGGTCCGGTCGGCCGCGACCTGCCGCGGCTGGAGACGGGCGACAAGATCACCGGCAGGGCCGTCTATGCCGACGACATGTCGCGGCCCGGCATGCTGTACGGGCTGATCGTCCCGAGCCCGCACGCGCATGCGCGGATCAAGGGCTGCGACATCTCCGCAGCGCGTGCGCTGGAAGGGGTGGCGGCGGTGCTGACCGGCGAGGATATCGGCGACCGCAGGATCGGCCCCTTCATCAAGGACGAGACGGCGCTCGCCGTCGGCAAGGTGCGCTATATGGGCGAGCCGGTGGCGGCGGTCGCGGCGGTTGATCTCGCCACCGCCAAGCGGGCGGCGAGCCTGATCGAGATCGACTACGAGCCGCTGCCCGCGGTGCTGACCCCGGAGGAGGCCACCGCCCCCGGCGCGCCGGTCCTGCACGAGGGCTTCGACGGGTACGTCAAGATATTCGAAGCCGACAGCGAACCCAACACGATGTCGGTCATGGAAATCTCCGAGGGCGATGTCGCCGCAGCCTGGGAGCGCTGCGCGGCCGTCGTCGAGGGCAGCTACGAGACCCAGGCCCAGGCGCATGCCTATATGGAGCCCTGCTCGGCGCTGGCCGAGATCGACTCCAACGGCAAGCTCGCCATCTGGTCGTCCAACCAGTCGGTCTTCCATGTGCAGGCTTTCGTCGCCGATGCGCTCGGCATTCCGATGTCCAAGGTCCGCTGCATCACCCCGCAGGTCGGAGGCGCCTTCGGCGGCAAGATGGAGCAGACGGTCCAACCCGTCGCGGCGGCGCTCGCCCGCGCGACCGGCCGCCCGGTCAAGGTGACGCTGAGCCGAGAGCAGGACTTCGAAATGATCCGCACCCGCCATCCGGGCAAGGTGTGGATGAAGACCGGCGCGGCGGCGGACGGGACCCTGCTCGCCCGCGAGGTCCGCATCGTTCTCGACGGCGGCGCCTATGCCGACGACAGCCCGGGCGTCGCCGGGATCGCGGCGCTGTTCTGCCGCGGGCCGTACCGGATCGAGAACGTCTCCATCGAGTCGCGGCCGGTCTACACCAACAAGCTGCGCGCCGGCGCGTTCCGCGGGTTCGGAAGCCCGCAGGTGACCATCGCCGGCGAGATCCAGATCGACGAGCTGGCGGACGCCCTCGGCCTCGATCCGATCGACATGCGACTCAAGAACGCCGTCAGGCCCGGCGAGGAATGGATGATCGGGGTGGGGCTGACCAAGGCCGGGCTGGTGGAATGCCTGGAGCGGCTCCGGGAGGCCTGCGACTGGCACGGCCGCCGCGCCGCCGCGCCCGCCGGCAGCGTCAAGCGCGGCATCGGGGTCGCCTGCCTGCCGCATATCTCGGGCCTGCTGACCTCGGGCGCGATCATCCGCATCCTCGAGGACGGCACCGCGGTGCTCAATACCGGCGCCGTCGACAACGGCCAGGGCTCGGACACGGTGCTGGTCCAGATCTGCGCCGAGGCGCTCGGGCTCGATCTCGAGGATGTCAGCCTGGCGACGCCCGACACCGACGGTTCGCCCTATAACTGGGGAACCACGGCGAGCCGGGTGACCTATATGGCCGGGCGGGCGGTCGTCGCCGCGGCCGAGGACGCGGTCGCCAAGCTCAAGCAGCGCGCGGCGATCATGATGGAATGCGCGGAGGAGGACCTCGAGCTCCGCCGCGGCGGCCGCATCGGGATCGCCGGGGTTCCGGAGGCCGAGCTCCGCTTCCGTGACATCTCCGGCTTCTCCCATTGGGTGGCCTCCGGCCCGGTGATCGGCACCGATTCGCTGGCCTTCGACGGGCCGGATTTCGATCCCAAGCGGGGCTTCGTGAAGGGCTTTCCGTTCGGCAAGATCGGCGCCTGGATCTTCGCCGCCCAGGCGGTCGAGGTCGAGGTCGACGAGGCGACGGGCAGGATCACCCCGCTCAGGATCTGGTCGGCACACGATATCGGCAAGGCGATCAACCCGATGGCGGTCGAAGGCCAGATCCAGGGCGGCATCGCCCAGGGGCTCGGCTATGCGCTCTACGAGGAGATGATCTGGGATTCCGGGCGGCTCGCGACCCCCTCCTTCATGGACTACAAGATCCCCGGCACCATGGAGGTGCCGACGGAGATCGAGACGATCCTGATCGAGGATCCGGACGAGGACGGCCCGTTCGGCGCCAAGGGGGTCGGAGAGCCGCCGCTGGTCGGCATCGCCCCGGCGATCGCCAACGCGGTCCGGCACGCGACCGGCGCGCGGCTGACGCGGCTGCCGATGACGCCGGAACGGGTGCTGACGGCGCTGCGAGGCTGACCGCCACCTGCGCCCGACCCGGCCGCCCCGCATCGAAGACCGGCGCGGCCGGTTCCACCCGGGTCGCGACCGCTCTAGAGTGGAGACCGGCAGCGGAGGGCGAGGGGGAAGACCGCCATGGCCGATTCGGGAAGGCCGTCCTTGGGTCGCGAGATCCGTGCGTGCAGCCTCGCGCGCGGCGTTCACCATCTGGCGCTGACCACCGAGGACATGAAGAAGACGACCGAGTTCTATGCCGGTGTGCTCGGCATGCCGCTGGTCCATGCGATGAAGGTTCCCGAGGGCGTCGGTGTCGGGCCGGGAAATCGCGGCAACCCGCCCTTCGAACACATCCGCCATTATTTCTTCGACATGGGCAACGACAGCCTCCTCGCCTTCTTCGAGATCCCGAAGGGGGCGAAGCCGCGTGCGGACCGGGACGCGATCGGCGGGATGCAGCATGTCGCCTTCGCCGTCACCGCCGCCCGTTTCGAGGAGATCCGGGCGCGGCTCGCCGACAACGGCGTAGCGTTCGACGGTCCGCTCGACATCATGCCCGGGCTGGTGTCGATCTATTTCATGGACCCGAACGGCATCCGGCTCGAGGCCTGCTGCCAGCCGGGCGACGGCGAGAGCCCGGCGGTGATCCCCGCGGTCGCCCAGACCAGGGCCGAAGCGGGCGCCGAGCTCGCGACCCTCGGGGTCGACGCCGCCTGGATCGACGCCATGACTGCGGCGGCGCCCGTGGAGGGATGACCGCCTCCCGGCCGGGCGCCTCGCCCCGCTCGCGCATAATGTCCGCTCGCGCATGGGGGTGCTGCGCGACTCTCTCGCACCTCTCCATCCCCGATCCGTTCCGCAGCAAACGGGAGCCTCCGCCCGTCATTCCAGCCGGCCGGCCATCATGCGGACCGCGCGGTAGGTCATGACCGTCTCGCCGCGCTGGTTCAGCACGTCGTTGACGGTGGTCACGACACCCCGGCCGCCCCGGCTGGTCGGGCGGGCGCCGGCAACCGTCACCTCCGCATGAACGGTATCGCCGGCGAAGACCGGGGCGCGGATCTTCTTTTCCACTTCGAGCAGAGCGAGCCCGGTCGTCTGCATGCTCGCCTGGCACAGCAGCCCTTCGATGATCGCATAGGTGCAGGCCGCGGGCACCACCCGCCCCTCGATCGCCCCCGACTCCGCGCCGAAGGTGAGATCGGTGAAGATGGTCTCGACCATCCCGGTGGCACCGATGAAGTTCACGATGTCGGGCTCGGTGATGGTCCGCTTCAGCGTCCGGAAGCGCATGCCTTCCGACAGGTCGTTCCAATAGAAGCCGATTCCGATCGTCCGGACGCTCATGGCTCTCTCTCGCTCCGTTTCCTGGCCGTGCGGCCGTCATGGGAGGCGCCGGCGGCGAACAGCGCCGCGATCTCGTCGCCGCCGAGCCCGGCCTCGGCCAGGAGCTCGGCGCTGTGCTCGCCCAGCCTCGGCTGGAGGCGCTCGATCCCGCCGGGCGAGGCCGCGAACCGCACCGGGATACCCGGCATCACGATCCCGCCCTCGGTCGGATGCTCGGCCGTCTCGAAGAAGCCGATCGCCTTGAGATGCGGATCCTCCGGCAGGTCCTCGAGCGCCGCGGCCCGTGCCGCCGGTATGTCGAGCGCGTCGAGCAGCGCCAGCCATTCGTCGGAGCCCCGCTCGGCGAAGCAGGATCCCGCCAGCCGGTAGAGCTCGGCGATGTTCTCGTTGCGCCGCGCCAGGTCGGCGAAGCGCGGATCTTCGGCGAGCTCGGCGCGGCCGACCGCCTCCCAGAACCGGCGCCACTGGGCGTCGGTATAGGCGAGCATGCAGACATGGCCGTCGCGGGTCCTGTAGGGCCGCCGCCAGGGGGCGAGCACGCGCGGATAGCCCATCTCGCCTTCCGGCGGCGAGAAGCTCGCTCCGTAGAGATGCTCGGTGAGGTTGAACGCGGTCATGGTCTCGAACATCGGGATCTCGACGAACTGGCCGGTGCCGGCGCGCTCGCGGTGGAACAGCGCCGCCAGCACCGCATAGGCCGCGACCAGCGCGCAGGTCTTGTCGGCCATCACGGTCGGCATGTAGCGCGGCTCGCCGACCAGCCGCGCCATCAGGTCGACGCTGCCGCTCCGACCCTGGATCACGTCGTCATATGCCGGCGCCCCCGCATAGGGCCCGCCCGACCGGTAGCCGTGCAGCCCCGCATAGACGATGCGCGGGTTGCGCGCCAGCACCGCCTCGGGGTCGAAGCCGAGCCCGGCGATCTTCGCCGGCCGGATCGAGTGCACGAACACGTCCGCCCCCTCGATCATCCGCCACAGCGCGGCGCGCGCGGGCTCCTGCTTGAGGTCGAGCACGACCGACCGCTTGTTGCGGTTCGCCGCCATGAACAGCGCCGCCATCCCCTCCGAGCGGGTCGGGCCGGTATAGCGCGTGCTGTCGCCCGCCGGCGGCTCGATCTTGACCACGTCTGCGCCGAGATCGCCCATGATCTGGGTGGCGAGCGGGCCGAGCACGACCGTGCTGAGATCGAGCACCCGGATGCCGGCGAGCGGCCCCGCGACGGTCACCGGCGTTCCTCCAGCGGCCAGCGCGGCCGAGGCGCCGCGTCGAGCCCGTCGGTGAGCCCGCGGCGCAGCCGCTCGATCCCGGCCCAGGCGACCATGGCGCCGTTGTCGGTGCAGAGCGCGGGCGGCGGGGCGACGAAGGCGAGCCCGCTCGCCGCCGCGAAGCGCCGCAGACGGCCCCGCAACGCGCCGTTGGCGGCCACCCCGCCGGCGGCGACCAGCGCCGTTCCGTCGGGGAAGTCGGCGCGGAAGGCGGCGATCGCGTTGCGGCAGCGGTCGACCAGAACGTCGCCCACCGCGTCCTGGAACCCGGCGCAGAGATCGGCCCGGTCCCGGTCCGCGAGGGGCCCCGGCGGCAGCGCCTCGACGGCGCGTCGGACCGCCGTCTTGAGGCCCGAGAAGGAAAAGTCGCAGCCCGGCCGCCGCATCATCGGCCGCGGCAGCGCGAACCGCGCGGCGTCGCCGGTCGCCGCCGCGCGTTCCACCGCCGGGCCGCCGGGGAAGCCGAGACCCAGCATCTTGGCGACCTTGTCGAATGCCTCGCCGACCGCGTCGTCGCGCGTCGTCCCGAGTCGGCGGTAGCAGGCCGTCGCTTCGACCGCGACGAGCTGGCAATGGCCGCCCGAGACCAGCAGCGCGAGATACGGAAAGGCGACCGCGTCGGTGAGACGCGGGGTGAGCGCGTGCGCCTCCAGATGGTTGACCGCGACGAAGGGCAGCCCGTGCGCGGCGGCGACCGCCTTGCCGGTCATGGCGCCGACGATAACCCCGCCGATCAGCCCGGGCCCGGCGGTTGCGGCGACCGCGTCGAGATCGGCGAACGACGCTCCGGAATCGGCCATCGCTCGGCGGATCACCGCGTCGATCACCTCGAGATGGGCGCGCGCGGCGATCTCCGGCACCACGCCGCCATAGTCGCGATGGGCGCCGGCTTGGCCGCGCACCACGTTGGCGCGAATGCGGCGACCGCCGTCGACCAGGGCCGCGGCAGTCTCGTCGCAGCTCGTCTCGATGCCGAGGACCAGGGTCACGTCTCTTCGGCCGCCGCCGCGTCGCGCGCCGACGCCTTGCCGCGCCGGCGGTCGTATCGTTTGGCGCTCGGCCAGCGCTTGGCGCCAAGGGCGCGGCGCGTCCGCCAATAGGGATCGCGCGGCGCCGGAGCGATCTTCTTCGGCTGCTTTGACATCTTCCCACTCATGCCCGCATATGGGTCGGTATCCGACAGCGAAGGGCGATGGACGCTCGGATCACGATCGGGACGCGAGGGAGCCCCCTCGCGCGCGCGCAGGCGGGGGAAGCGGCCCGCCGCCTGGCCGCCGCCGACCCGTCGCTGGCAGAGGACGGCACCGTCGCCATCTGGGTCGTTCATACCACAGGCGACCGAATGGCGCAGGCGCCGTTGGCGGCGCTCGGCGGCAAGGGAGCCTTCACCAGGGAGATCGACGACGCCCTGCTCGACGGCCGGATCGATCTCGCGGTTCACTCGCTCAAGGACGTGCCGACGGCGCTGCCCGACGGGCTCGCCCTTGCCGCGGCGCTGCCGCGCGAGGATCCGCGCGACGCATTCCTGACCGCCGATCCGGCGCGCGGCCCCGACCACATCGGCACCCTGCCCGCCGGGGCCACGGTCGGAACCTCGTCGCTCCGCCGCGCCGCGCTGCTTCGCCACCGGCGCCCCGATCTCGAGATCGTGCCCTTCCGGGGTAACGTGGAGACCCGGCTCGCCAAGATCGCCCGCGGCGAGGCCGCGGCGACCCTGCTGGCGCTGGCCGGTCTTCGCCGTCTCGGCGTCGCCGACCGGGCGCGGGCCGTCCTCTCTCCGGACGAG
Source organism: Alphaproteobacteria bacterium (assembly GCA_963422565.1). Classification (GTDB taxonomy): domain Bacteria; phylum Pseudomonadota; class Alphaproteobacteria; order MPNO01; family MPNO01. The sequence continues at coordinate 1,640,555 of OY730228.1, forward strand.
ATGCTGCCGGCCGCCTGCCAGGGGATCGTCGGCATCCTCTGCCGCCGCGGTGACGCGGCGACGCGGGCGCGGCTCCGCGCCCTCGACGATCGCGCGGCGGCGGCGGCGGCGGCGGCCGAGCGCGCGCTGCTCGCGGGGCTCGACGGCTCCTGCCGCACGCCGATCGCCGCGCTTGCCGAGCCCGAGGGGGAGGGGCTCGCCCTCCGCGCCCTCGTCGTCCGCCCCGATGGCACGGGGTTGCTCGAGACATCCCGGACGGGCGCCCGCGCCGATGCTGTGGCGATGGGGCGCGATGCCGCCGCCGAGCTCCGCGGCCGCGCCGACGGCGGATATTTCTTCGAGTCGTGACGACCGGCGCCCCCCGCGCCCTGGTCACCCGCCCGGCCGAAGAAGCCGGACCCCTGGCCGACCGGCTGCGCGCGTGCGGAATCGACGCGGTCGTCGAACCCCTGCTCGAGATCTTCCCCGCCGGCCGCGGCGTCCCCGCGCTGGAGCGGGCGCAGGCGGTGCTGGTCACCAGCCGAAACGGCGTGCAGGCGCTCGCCGCGGCGACGCCGGTCCGCGACTCCCCGCTGCTTGCCGTCGGCGACGCGACCGCCCGGGCGGCGCGGGCGGCCGGGTTTCGGTGCGTCGTCAGCGCCGGCGGGTCGAGCGCGGATCTGGCACGGCTGGCCTGCGCGCGGCTGAGGCCCGGCGCGGGGCCGCTGATCCATGCCTGCGGCGTCGACACCGCAGGCGATCTGGCCGGACGTCTGAGCGCCCAGGGCTTCACGGTCGATCGGGCGGTGTTGTACAAGGCGGCGCCCGTGACGAGGTTATCGGCTTCCGCGTCCGAACTGATCTCGGAGGGGGGGCTCGCGATGGCGCTGTTCTTCTCGCCCAGGACATCCTCGGTCTTCGCCGGGCTCGTCGGCGGAACCGCGCTCGAGGCTTGCTGCCAGCGGATCGACGGGATCTTCATCTCCGCCGCCGCCGCCGCGGCGGCGCGGCCTTTGCGTTGGCGCTCGGAGATCCGCGCGGCACGCCCGGACATGGCGTCGCTGATCGCGGCGGCGGCGCGATCCGCCTGGCGGCCGGCGTCGCGCTGAGATGAGCGGCCCCGACCTCCCGGCGGAGACGCCCGACGGCAAGCGCGCGGCCGACGGCGCCGGGTCCGATGGCGCGCCTCAGGGATGGGGCGCCGGCGCGCGGGGCGTCGCCGGGCTGGGGGTCGAGGTCTGGGTCGGGATCGCCGTGGTCGTCCTCGCCGTATCGGCCGGCGCGGCCTGGCTGGCCTCGGAGTTCTCCGGTCCGGACGCCGAGGACCCGGCTCGTCTCGACGCGGCCGTCGCTGCCCTCGCCGACCGATTGACGCTGCTGGAGGAACGGGCCACCCACCGCCCGCCGCCCGACCCGGGCCCCGCGGCGGCCGCGCGGCTGCGGGCGATAGACGACCGACTCGCCGCGCTCGAGACCCGACGCGCCGACGCGCCGGACCCGGGGGCTGCGGAAAGCGCGGCGGCGGCAGGGCTGGAGACCCTCGCCGGACGGGTGGACGGGCTGACGGTCCGGCTCGGCCGGGTCGAGGCGGGGGCGGGCGCCGGCCCCCGGGCGGCGGCGCGCTTCGTCGCGCGCGCGGACGACATGGAGGACCGCCTCGCGCGGCTCGAGGCGGCTGCGGGCGGCGAGACCGGGTTCTCGGCGCGGCTCGACCGGATGGAGGACCGCGTCGCGCGGCTCGCCGGGGCGGGTGTCGGCGGCCGCGGCGATGCGCTGCTGCTGGCGGTCGGCCAGCTCCGTTCGGCGGTCGACGACGGACGGCCGTTCGCGCGTGAGCTCGCGGCCCTGCGCCGGATCGCCGGCGCGGACGGTCCCCTCGACGGGCTCGCCGCGGCCGTCGCCCCGATGGCCGCGGCCGGGATTCCCACCAAGGCGCGGCTCGTCGACCGCTTCCCGGCCTTGGCGGCCGCGGCGGCGCGCGCCGCTATCGCCCCGGAGGACGGAAGCTGGCTCGACCGGACGGTCGCCCGCATCGCCCGGGTGGTCACCGTCCGCCGGGTCGGCGAGAACGCCGGCGGGGACGGCGCGCTGGCGGTGCTGGCGCGAGCCGAGGCGATGGTGGCGGCCGGAAACCTCGCCGGCGCGGCGGCGGCACTGGCCCGGCTCGACGGCGCCCCGGCCCGGCCGCTCGAGGAATGGCGCGGCCAGGCGCGCGCGCGCGCCGCGGCCGCCGATGCGCTGTCGCGGCTGAGCGCGGCAGCGCTCGAACGGGTGGGCGCCCCGGCGGAGGCCCCGCCCCGATGATGCGGCGCATGATCCTCCGCCTCGCCGGCATCGGCCTGTTCGCCGCGCTCGCCGTCGGGCTCGCCGAACGGCCGGGAACCGCGGTGCTGGAATGGCGGGGCTGGCGCATCGATACCAGCGCCGCGCTGCTGTTCGCCGTCGTCGCCGTCGTCGCCGCGGTGACCGCGCTTCTCTATCGGAGCTGGGTCGCGGCGGCGCGAATTCCTCGCGGCCTGCGCCGCCTGCGCCGCGGCCGGCGGCGCGAGCGGGGATATCGGGCACTGACGCAGGGGCTCGCCGCCGCCGCCGGCGGCGATGGGGCCGAAGCGGCGCGGCTCGCCCGGCGCGCCGACGCCCTGCTCGACGAGCCGCCGCTGACGCTGCTCCTCAACGCCCAGGCGGCGGAGCTCGCGGGCGACGAGGCGGCGGCGCGGCGCTGCTTCGACGAAATGCTGCAACAGCCGGAGACCGCTTTCCCGGCGCTGCGCGGGCTGCTCGCGCAGGCCCGCGAGCGCGGCGACGATGGCGGCGCCCTCGACTATGCCAGACGCGCCTTCGCGCTCCGTCCGCGCACCCCGTGGGTGGTGACGACCTTGTTCGACCTGCAGGTCAAGGCGGATCTCTGGCAGGAGGCGCTGACCACCGTCGAGGCCGGGCTGAAGCATGGAGTCTATAGCGCCGCCGACGGTCGCCGCAGCCGCGTCGTCGTGCTGCTCGCCTGCTCGGCGGCGGCCGGCGATGCGGGCGATCCGCGCCGCGCGCTCGAACTCGCGCGGCGCGCCCACGGGATCGACCCGGACTATATGCCGGCCACGCTGCGCCTCGTCGGGCTGCTGGCAGGTGGCGGCCAGAAACGCGCGGCGGCGAGGCTCTGCCGCGATGCCTGGGCGGCCCGGCCGCATCCGGAGATCGCCCGGCTCTATCTCGCGATCCGGCAGGAGGAAGACGGCTTGACGCGGATGCGCCGGATCGAGCGGCTGGTCGCCGAGAATTCCGACGACATCGAGAGCCATTTCGCGGTCGCGGGCGCAGCGATCGAGGCCGGGCTGTGGGGGGCCGCGCGCGCCCGGCTCGACGCCGCCGACGCGGTCGGCGGGCGCGACGCACGTCTGTGCCGGCTGCGCGCCGATCTCGAGGAGGCCCAGCACAACGACGCCGAGGCGGCGCGGCGCTGGCTGCTGGCGGCCGCCGAGGCGGCGCCGGGGCCGGGCTGGCTGTGCGGCAGCTGCGGCGCGGCCTGGCGGCATTGGAGTCCGGTCTGCGGCGGCTGCGAAGGCTTCGCCACGCTCGACTGGGCGCGCCCCCGAGGGGGTCCGGCGGCCGCCGCTCTGCCGGTCGCGGCCGGGACGGGGTAGCCGGCCCCGCCCGCCCGGCCAGCCGGGTTCGGCGCCGACGGCCGGCCGCGAACCGCTTCAGCCGAGCACATGACTCGGCCAAAGGCCGAGCCGGTCGCGGTCGACGAGCTTGACGTCGTTGTCCAATGCCAGCTTCCCGGCGGCGGGGGTGAACCGGCATGCGTTCGTGATCACGACGAGCTGGGGATTGTCCACACGGTAACGTTCCTTCGCGTGCAGGACTTCACGGACCGCCGACTCGTCGATCGGGCGGCGAGGATCCGTCCTGTGCTTCGCCTGAACGAGCGCGCTAGCCTTGCGGCGGCGGTGGCGGAGCACCGCGTCTGCGCCGCCGTCCCCGGAGGGCGGCGTCTCCGACGCCTCCCAATCCTTGCTGTCTCGGGCGCATTTCAGGATCCAATTTTCAAACCCCTTCCAGTCGAGATCGTCCACTCCCGTGGGGTCGAAAGGATCCGCATCGAAGATCCCGTTCACGAGCATACTGTTGTCGTAGTCGCTGTTGACGGGAGGCCATAGCGCCGCTCGTGCGAGGGACTTCTTGCGGCGCATAAGGTCGTTCAGAACGCAATCGAACGAACCCTCTCGATATCCGGGATGGATCGCAAGCGGGAGATGGACGGTGACGTCCCGCGTCTGCCCGATTCGATAGATGCGATCGTTGCACTGCTCCTCGACCGCCGGGTTCCACCAACGGCTGAGATGGACGACATGGGTCGCAGCGGTCAGGGTCAGCCCGACACCCGCCGCACGGGGCGACAGGATCATGACGTCGAAGCCGCCATCCGCTTCCATGTGCCGTTGAAACTCCTCCACGTATTTCTTGCGTCGCGCAATCGTTGTCGCGCCGTTGACGATCCGCACGTTGTCCAGGTCGAATTCCGACCGGAGCCATTGCGCCACGAACGCCTGAATGCGCCGGTCCTCGGTAAAGATCAGGGCGCGTTCGCCGCATTCGCGAATGCGTGTCAGTACGCGCCGTACCGCCTCCAACCGCGCGCCGCTAGAAAAATAGGTATCGATGTCGCATTGCGAGACCTCGGGCGGTTGGGGATAGAGCGAGACTCCGCGAAGGTGATGCAACAGTTTGAGCGCCGCCCCGCGCGCGCTGTCGACCAGATGACTCCGGGCTGCCTCATAGGCTTTGGCTTGGATCTCGGGCATCGTCGTCGGGTAAAGGCGGTAGTCCTTGCGCGGAAGGTCGGCGATCTCGTCTTCCTTGAGACGCCTCTGCGCGACCGGAGGCCATGTCCGGCCGCCATTCTTCGTGGGTCTGAAAAGACGCTCATGCAGTTCGCTCATCCCGGCTTCGGTCACTTTGCGATAACGATCGAGATAGCCGCGGAACGTGCCGAGACGCCCAGGGCTGTCGCCGTCTCCGGGGGAGACCGCGTCCATGATCGCCCAGAGGTCGCCGATATGGTTCTCGATAGGCGTTCCGGTGAGACCGATTCGGAAATCGGCCTTGACCGCCCGCGCGGCGATCGCCATCAGGGTCTGGACGTTCTTGATCTTCTGGATTTCATCGAACACGACGACCGAAAAATCGATCTGCCGGAAGCTGTGTTGATAGTTCGCCAATGTCTCATAGGTGGTCAACAGCCAGAATTCGTGGCCTTTCCCTTTGCCGATAGCCAACCGCAGGTCTTCAAAAGATAGGCGCGGTTTCCCATCATCGGTGTCCTTGCCGGCGATGCCGGGAACTCGCAGCCCGCGGAGTGCGGAACCATAAACATCGATGCGCGCGCCCAATCTTGTTCCCCTCAGATGTAACTCTTCTTCCTTTTTCCAGGTACCGAGCAGTCCGGTCGGTGCGACGACCAGAACGGGTCTCCGGCTCTCGGGCGGACCTTCGGCCATGTTGCCTTGCAACCATGCGAGGAAAGCGAGCGTCTGGAGGGTCTTCCCCAGCCCTTGATCGTCCGCGTTCAGGATGCCCGAATGGCCTGCCCGCCACGCCTCGATCTGCCACTCCAAGGCCTTTAGTTGGTGGTCCAAGAGTTGCGTGCCCACGCGCAGCGGAGGGACCGCCGCGACCCGTTCCTCGCGCGGCGGTCGTTGCGGCGACCAGTTTTCCTCGACGAAATTGTCTTCGACGTGCACCACGACCTTTGAGGGTCTTCCAGCGCCGTCGTTCTTGTCATCGCCCTTGCCGTGTTCGGGATCGTCGTCGCCCGGCGGCCCGTTTGGCGTCTCGATCCCAACGACGCCGGCGAGCGTGTCGCGCACATCGCGAGTCGCCGGGATACGATCGCCCCCGTAGTCCACTTCGGGCCGCCCCGCGTCGATCGCCTTATCGATCCTGTCGCGCAATTCCGCGACCGTATCGGTATCGAGGCGCACCAATACGCCCCCGAGTTCCAGCGGGAATTCCTCGGGCAGCCAGACGTTCGGTGTGTGCGGCAGAAACTCCAGCTTTGGCGTCTCCCACAGACCGATGCCAATGGCGCGGTCCGCATATTCGGGCGTCTCGATGAACAGGCTTGCCGCAAGAGCCTCGATCTCTTCATCCCGACTGTCTTCGTCCTTTGGCTCCGTCCGGCCGTCATGCGCCCGATCCCTTGCACCAAGGCGCTCGGCGATGGCGGCGCGCGGGTTGGCGGCGAACGCTCGACGGTCGGCCGGCCCGGCCCGTTGTTTCTCGCGCACCAATTGAAGCGCGGTTTCGAGATCGTCATCGATGACGAGATAGGTGTTCTTGCCGAGCAGGTAGCTTCTTTTGGCGGCCTCGAACGCCCGGAAACCCGTGTTCTCGTGTCGCTGGAATGCCCGGAGCATCTCCTCCGGCAACATCCCGTCGCGCTCGACAAGCGGTCGTCCTTCCTCCTCAGCCAACCGAGCAGTGTCGGCATCGAACAGCACGGGATCGAAGTCCACATCGTCTCCGGCGCCGCCGAGAGCCAGGGAGAGGGCCGCACCGGTATAGATGCGGATGCCGCGAAGGAAGCCGCTCATCTCGATCCGATCATCCACATCCACGGTCTCCGGGTCGAGCAGGCGACGGAACCGAGCAAGAGCGGCCCACTGATCCGGCAGATCGACGGCCCCGGCGTCGAAACCGTCGGACAATTCGAGAGCGGAGTAGAGCGGGTCCGGGACGAGAAACTGTCCCTTGCCCGTTTTCAGAAACGCACCCTGCCGGTGCGCCGGGACTCGCCGGCCCGCATCGAGCCAGCGCGTCGTCAGCTTGAAGCCCGGCGTGCCTATGACTCCGTTCGTATCGGTGGCGAGGACCAGCGGCGGACGGTCGGGGAGTCCGAGCGCCCGCGCCTGACCGGACGCGAGGGTCGCAATTGTCGCGTGGGTGACGACGATGCTGTCGCTTTTGAAGCGCACGTCACCGGGATTGTCTTCGCCATACATGCGCAACGCGCCGAGCGCGTCGCAAAGGACCGCATCGCCGGCGACCAAACCATCGATGTTCTCGAGATCGGCACTGCGACGGAACAAGCGGGCGAAATTGCCATACACCGTGCCTTCCATCGTGAAGGTCACGGTCTTATCGTCATAGTCGTAGCGGATTCGGGTCATTGTAGGAGCGCTTTCTTCACCTCGTTGTCCCAAGAGGACGAATGAATAATTCTTACCGGCTTTTCCGGACCTTCTATGTCACGAATATTCTCGCATCTATATTGTTTCTCGTACAAGCTCAGTGTCGACGGGGCTTTCCTCGGAAACACCCATGTCGGAAAGTCGCTCGACCCCTCCACGGCCAAACGGCCATCGACCTCCATGATCAACAAGCACTTCTTCCCATCCGACGATCTCCGGGATTGGTTTCGGGCGAATTCGAGCTTGGCGCCTTCACCTTCTTCGTTGAGACGGTGGGCGATCTCCTCGCCGCGAGCGCTCAAAGCGAACCATGCTTGCGTGATGCGGCCCTTCGAGGACAAATCGAGCCATAGGCTCTTTCTGTCGCGCCACATATGCGAAACGTCCGCTTGCGTGATGATATCGAAGAACACCTTGATGGTCGCACCGGTAAGCCATTTCCCGATCACTTGTCTCGCATCTTCCGAACACATGCACCAGACGCCAACATTTCTGATCCGTAGGTCTCCGTACGCATCGATCAAACGGGCTTCGATGACATTCTTCAGTTTCTGGTCGGGATCGTGGTCTTTCCAGGGCTCCAGCAAAGCGTCGACCGCCTTGGCCGCATCCTTGCCCTGCATCGGTCGCGAGTTACCCTCAGGGATCAGCCAGTCGAGCAACTTTTCGGTGACTGCGACGTCGCCCTGCGCGATACGCCCCTTCAGCATCGAAACGAAACGCCGATGCGCAAGCTGCATCAGCCCGTTTCCATGCGGAGCCTCGAGACCCGCTATGCGCAACGCCCGGAAGGGAGCCAATTCCGTATCCATATATTTCGCAATCCTCCGATGTGGGTTCGCGTCGATGTCGAAAACGCGGAAACGGTGGACCAGGTGGTCGATCCGCAAATTCATTTCCGACCAACAACCCTTCAAGGCGCCGGCCAGTTCGCGTGTCGATTTCGAATGGGGATCGAACATCTCAAGATATCTTCGGAACATGGCGCGAAGGTAGGAAGGGCTTGCGTCCGGATAGATATGGCGAATCAGGAACGCGAACAGCTCACCGAATTCCGGCCGCTTCCACAAGTCGTTGCGGAGGAACGCGTTTGCCGTGCGCGTGGCATCCGCCCAGTAGAAACCCTGCCAATCGTCGGCATGGCGGCGGCGGTCCATTTCCCGAGCCAGCGCCTCCGCATCGGTTTCGGGCTCCGGGGTTTCGACGTCGGGCCAGCGGCGGCGTATCCGTTCGGCCGCCCGGCTCACGACCACGGGTTCCGCTGGCATTCGTGGCAGTGCCGGCGAGTGCTCTCGCGTCAGGAGTTCCGAAAGACTCGTCAACGTACTCTCTCTTTCACGATCGGGAGAAGACTCGGGCGCTTCTGCGCCAGTCGATCGCGGATCTCTTCGATTTCACCCAGGTTCTGCGGCGTCTGAAGTATGAAGCGCAGGTCGATCCGGCGGTTCACGGCCCGCGCCTCGGCGCTGTCGCCACGGTCGATAGGCCTCATCGCGCCATAGCCGGCGAACGAAAGAACCGGCTGTCCATGAAAATTGAGGAACGTCATCAGCTCGGGCCGGTAGCGGTCTGTCGCGGCGCGGAGGGTCTCGGCGCCCCGGCGAGCGGAGAGGTCGCGGTTGTCCAGCATCCTCTCCCGGTCGCGCAGGGTCCTGCTGAGCGGCACATCGTCGGTATGGCCTTCGATCTGAATGGTCTCTATAGCGGCGTACCCGCCGTTGCATCCCTCCTCGAACGCGGCCCGACTTCCCACCGTGTAGCAGGGAAGCGTGTCGGCAAGCACATCGCCCACGGCGCGCGACACCCGTTCGGCCGTGCTGCCGGGGCGAACCCGCCATTGCCCGGATTCGAATAGGTCGTCGCCACGAAAGCGTATGATGCCGTCCGCCGCCACCACCGTCACGCGAACCCCCGGAAGCCGTCGACGGATACGCTCCGCCAAGTTTTCCAGGAGAACGGTCCGGGTGGAAGAGGCTTTTTCGAGATAGTCGGCGAGCGTATCCGGCGTTTTCAACTCTTCGATCCGCGCCAACAACCGCCCTGATCTGAGCTCAAGATCGGAGACGGCCTGCTTGAGGAGGTCGGCGTCAGCCGCGAGCGATGCGGCGCGTTCCCGCCCCGTGACGAGCTCGCCCTGCAGCCCCGCTTCCGAATTCCGCAACGCCGCGATCTCCCGATCCTTATCGGCGAGCATCTTCCCGAGACGTCGGACTTCATTGCGGGCCTCGGACAAATCTATTGCAAGCATGTCATATTCGTTTTGGGAAACCGTATCTTCCGGCCTGAACTGGGTCGCAAAGAACGCAAGAAGAACCAGGATAATAAACAGGAAAGAGACGGTGAGGTCGGTCATGGAGACGAAAGCGGATTCGCCTTCTTCTTCCTGCCGTCGACGGCGTTCGCTCATGAGCGCCACTGGCAGTTATCCCTTCTGCCGTGGGACGAACTCCTCGGCCTGGGCAATTACCGCCTCCAGTCGGTTGAGCGCGCTTCCGAATTCTTCGCTCAGCTTCTTCTGGAAATTGCCAATCTCTTCGATACTGGTACCGACCGCTGTCTCGATCCTTTGGAACGCCACACCCAGTTTGTCATCAATCACGCCATAGCGATCGAGGATATCCTTGAATTCTCTCACCGAAGTCTTAAGAGCGTCCAGCGCTTCCCGAGTCGTGACCATTGATGCCTCGATCGCATTCCTTGTGCCGCGCATGACGGCTTCCGTGTGCTGGGTGGTTCGGCTTATGGCGCTGGACGCCTCTTCCACCCGATCTCCCATGATGCGGCTTACAGCTTCGATCCCGGTAACCGCATCGCGAACGGGCGCGATAGCCCTTGCAAGCATCTGGGTCGATCGTTCGATTTCTTGATTGGTCGACACCACAGATTTGGCGCTGTTATCTACCGAAACCGAATAAGAATCGAAACGATCTGAAGCCGTTTCGACACTGGAAGAAAGACTTCGTACGCTGTCGACGAGTTCGTTCATCGGATCGAGAATATTGCCGCGAACAGTATCCATAGCTGCGGCGACGCCGAATGCCATATCTTGCCCAGCCCGCTCGATTTCGCGTCCGCTTCTCTCGGCTGAGACTATGACGCTTTTCTGTAAAGAATCGACCGTTACAGCCATCGCGTTCGCCGAGCTATCGAGTCGTTCTGTAGCAACACAAAGCCCTTGAGACATCTTGTCGATGGCCTGATTCATCGTCTCAACCGAGTCCTGGATGCCGCGCGCAAGACGAGCACTGACATCGTCGGCCATCGATTCGATCCCTTCTTTGGTGCTTTGCGAAAGAATCTCGATTGCCGGTGCCATGATTTCCCTGATCGACGTGCGGATCGTTTCCGGCAGATCTTCCTGCAACGGCTTCGCGATCTGGGCCACCAACTCGGTGCTGAAGGATTGCAGGTGACCGGTCTGCTCCCTGGCCTGGACGACCATCTCGCGGAGCAGTGTCTGTTCGCTCAGGAAGAGGCAACCCTTCTCTATGTCGGCGCACAGCCCATGGAGCGCCTTGTCGATCCCCCTCGCTACGGATCTCAACAGGAGGGTGAAGACGATCGAGCAGAACAATCCTGTCAACGACATGATGAATTTGGCGCCGGCGATACGGAGAAGCGTTTTCAATCCGTCGGTGGTCGCGCCGTTCCCGCCCGTCTTTGCGCTGTCCAGAATCTGGCTGGTCTGTTCGAGGGCGGCGACGAGTCCGAGAAAGGTGAGGAACAGGCCCACGGAAACGAACAGAGCCGGGACTTGCCGCCATATCCCCCGATCGATGCCGAGCTCGTCGTGGGCAAAAAACACGGTCGGTCTCACCGTGTTTTGCAATTGGCCGGTATTCTGCTCCGGCTCGACGGTCGTCTCTCTGAATTCCTGCCATGCGACTCCCAAACGGCGCCACGACCCCTTCTTTTTCTTCAGCTCCTCGAAGCGGCCGTCGATATCGACCAAACTTTCGTGGGTAATGCGGCCGTCAATATCCCTGATGTTCGCGCGACACGCTTTGACCGCTCGACGAAACCGCCAGGCGGATATTCCATGCCAGATGGAGAGCCCGACGAGCGCTACTACAAGCGCCAACGAGACCCATCCGGGCGCATCTTCTCCGGTCAGCCAAGCGGCGAACCAGAGGATGAGATCCACAATCCATGCGCCCCATGTGTCGAGTTCGAGCCGATCCATCGAGAGCCGCTCTCCGCGGTTCAGGGACGCTGAAGCATCCTGGTGAACGGCGGCGCCGTTGGCGTCTCACCGAACTGCCGCTGGACGACTTCGGCGGAGAAGATAGCGTTCCGTATCCTCGCTGTCCTATTCTCCCGGGGCCTGACGCGGCGGGCGAAGCCCTTGGCATCGGTGCATGCATGGCGGATCGGCGCCCCGTATCGATGCGGCCGGCCGGATCCGGCGCGGCGGGTCCGATGCTTCCTTCGCGCCTTCGGCCACGCCGTCCTTGTCGAACGAGTCCGCCATCGTCCGCCCGGCGGTCGTCGTCGCGGCTCCCTGCCCCTGGCCCTGGACGGTCTGCCGCCGTCACCCCGTCGGCTGCGGCCTCACCGCCGCTGGGGAAAGACGGTATCCGGCAGAACCGCGCAGACGATGCTGGCGAGCGTCTCGAGCAGCCGGCGTCTCGGGAACGAATTGCGAAAGACCAAACGGACCCTGCGCGCGGCCGCACCCGACGCTTCCCGCCTGATCGTGAGTCCCGAATCCGTCGCCCCGCCGTCCCCGAGGCTCATCGCCGGCACCAGCGTCACCCCGGCCCCCACCCCGACGAGGGCGAGGAGCGTCGCAAGGCTGGTGTGCTGGGTGCTGACGCTCGGCTCGCGGCCCAGCACGTCGGCACAGACGGAGAGTACCTGGTCGCGCAGGCAGTGACCTTCGGCGAGCAGCAGGAACTCCTCGAGACCGATGTCTCCGAGATCGACGTCGCCCTCCGCCGCCGCCAACCGATGGCGCCGCGGCAGCGCGATCCAGAACGGCTCGTCATAGAGCGGAATCTCCGCGAGCCGCGGATCCTCTGCCGGAGTCGCGACGACCGCCGCATCGATCCGGCCTTCGAGCAGCGCGGCTTCGAGGGCCTCGGTCATCTCCTCCGAGAGCTGCGGCGTCATATCCGGCAGGCGGTGGGCGATCGACGGCAGCAGGCGCGGAGCCAGATACGGTCCGACGGTCGGGATCATGCCCAGCCGCAAGGGACCGCCCAGGGGATTCGCCCGCGCCCGGGCGGTGTCCCTGATGAGGTCGGCGATCCGCAGCAGGGCGCGCGCATGGGCGACGATGTCCTCCCCCGCGGGGGTGATCCGGACCGCCCGCTTCGTCCGTTCGAACATCGCGACCCCCAGCTCGTCTTCCAGCTTGCGGATCTGGCCGCTGAGCGTGGGCTGGCTCACATGACAGGCCGCGGCCGCGCGGCCGAAATGGCCCAGCTCGGCGAGAGCTACGGCGTATCCGAGATCGCGGATATTCATCGACCGATGATCGCTAACGACAATCGTAACGATAGCATAAATCCATTTCACTTATCAATTGGGGCGGGCCATCCTCCGATCGACCAACCGGACCGATAGGAGCATGCGATGAAGACCCTGACCACGTCCGCCGGCGCCCCCGTCTCCGACAACCAGAACAGTCTGACGGCCGGGCGCCGCGGGCCCGTCCTTCTCCAGGACTATCAATTGATCGAGAAGCTCGCCCACCAGAACCGCGAGCGGATTCCCGAAAGGGTGGTGCACGCCAAGGGATGGGGGGCGTACGGCACGCTGCGGGTCGACAAGGACATCACGCGGTACACGCGGGCCAGCCTGTTCTCGGAGGTCGGCAAGGAGACGCCGCTTCTGATCCGCTTCTCGACGGTCGCCGGCGAGCTCGGCGCCGCCGACGCGGAACGCGACGTGCGCGGCTTCGCGGTAAAATTCTACACCGACGAGGGCAATTGGGACCTGGTCGGCAACAACACGCCCGTGTTCTTCATTCGCGACCCGCTCAAGTTCCCCGATTTCATCCGTACTCAGAAGCGTCATCCGAAGACCAACCTGCGCTCGCCGACGGCGATGTGGGACTTCTGGTCCCTGTCTCCCGAGTCCCTGCATCAGATCACGATCCTGATGTCCGATCGCGGTCTGCCGACGGCACCGATCCATATGAACGGCTATGGTTCGCACAGCTTCAGTTTCTGGAACCGCGGCGGCGAGCGTTTTTGGGTCAAGTTCCACTTCAAGACCCGCCAGGGCCACCGGTATCACACCGACGCGGAAGCGGCGGAGGTCATCAGCCGGTCGCGCGAATCCTATCAGGAGGCGCTCTACGGGGCGATCGAGCGCGGCGCGTACCCGAGCTGGACTCTGTATGTCCAGGTCATGTCCGAACGCGAAGCGGAGAAGACGCCTTTCGACCCGTTCGATGTGACGAAGGTCTGGCCGCATGCCGACTACCCGCTGATCGAAGTCGGTGTCGTCGAGCTGAACCGGAATCCCGACAACTATTTCGCGGAAATCGAGCAGGCCGCGTTCAGCCCCTCCAACATCGTTCCCGGGATCGGCTTCAGCCCCGACAGGATGTTGCAGGCGCGCATCTTCGCCTATGCCGACGCGCATCGCTATCGCCTGGGAACGCATTACGAGGCGCTTCCCGTAAATGCGCCCAGATGTCCGGTCCACCATTACCACAAGGACGGCGCGATGCGGTTCTTCCGGAACGACACCGGCGATCCGGATGCCTATTACGAGCCCAACTCGATGGGCGGGCCGGTCGAGGACGCGCGCCATGCGGAGCCGCCGCTCCGGCTCTCGGGCGACGCCGACCGCTACGATCACCGCAAGGACAATGACGACCATGCCCAGCCGCGGGCCTTGTTCGCGCTGTTCGACACCGGTCAGCGGGAACGGTTGTTCTCGAATATCGCCGCGTCGATGCAGGGCGTTCCGGACGACATCGTCCGTCGGCAGATCGGGCATTTCGCGCGCGTCCACTCGGACTATGGCGCAGGCGTGGCCAGGGCCCTCGGGATCGCGCCGGCGGAGGGCGAGGCCGTCTGATCGCGCAGCCCGGCGGTGGACTCCGGCGGGACCGATCTACGAGACTGGGCTGCGCGATCAACGCGCCCATGGTCTCGAGGAGATGACCCCCATGATGCGTGACGCCGTGATCGTCTCGACCGCCCGCACCCCTATCGGCAGGGCCTATCGCGGCGCCTTCAACGCCACGACCGCGCAGGAACTCGCCGCGCACGCGATCTCGCATGCGGTGACCCGCGCCGGCGTCGCGCCCGGCGAGGTCGAGGATGTGGTGCTGGGCTGCGCCATGCAGGAGGGATCCAGCGGCGGGAACGTGGCCCGCCAGGCGCTGGTCCGCGCGGGCCTGCCGGTCACCGTCCCCGGCCAGTCGATCGATCGTCAATGCGCGAGCGGAATGATGGCCGTCGCGACTGCGGCCAAGCAGATCATATGCGACGGCATGGACATCACCGTGGCCGGAGGAGTGGAGAGCATAAGCCTGGTCCAGAACGACGAGAAACGCGCGCATGAGGACCCGTGGCTCCGGGCCAACAAGCCCGCCCTCTACATGACCATGCTCGAGACGGCGGAAATCGTCGCCGAACGCTACGGCATCCCGCGCGCGGCGCAGGACGCCTATGCCCTCCGGTCCCAACGGCGCACAGCCACCGCCCAGGCCGCCGGCAGGCTCGACGACGAGATCGTCCCCCTCCCCTCGACCCGGCTCGTCAGGGACCGTGCGACCGGGGAGGTTTCGTTCGAGGAGACCCTCCTCGGGAAGGACGAGGGCAACCGGCCGGACACGAGTGTCGCGGGCCTGCGGAGCCTCGCCCCCGTCTTTCGGAACGGCCTGACGGTCGCGGAAGGTGCCTGCATCACCGCCGGGAACGCGAGCCAGCTCTCCGACGGGGCCTCGGCCTCGGTTCTGATGGACGCGCGGCTTGCCGAACGGCGCGGGCTCGCGCCGCTCGGGCGCTATGTCGGGATGACGGTCGCCGGCTGCGAGCCCGACGAGATGGGGATCGGCCCGGTGTTCGCCGTGCCCAGGCTGCTCGCGGCGCACGGCCTCGAGATCGACGATATCGATCTCTGGGAGATCAACGAGGCGTTCGCCGTCCAGGTCCTCTACTGTCGGGACCGGCTCGGCATTCCCGACGAGCGCCTCAACGTGAACGGCGGCGCGATCTCGATCGGCCACCCCTACGGCATGTCGGCCGCACGCCTGGTCGGCCACGCTTTGATCGAAGGGAAGCGGCGGGGCGCAAAACGCGTCGTCTGCACCATGTGCGTCGGCGGCGGGATGGGGGCGGCCGGGCTCTTCGAGGTTCTCTAGATGCCCGCCCTACCCACCGGTCGCATAGGCCATGTCGCGGGTCGCCCAGCCGGTGAAGCGCCGATCCATAAGGGCGAAGATCGCGTACATGCCGATCGCCATCGCCGCGATCACGATGAGGCCGGCGATCATCAGCGCGATGTTGAAGTTGGAACTCGCCACCAGCATCAGATGGCCGATACCGTCGCCGCCCGCCACGGTCTCGGCGATCACCGCGCCGACGAAGGCGAGCGTGATGGCGATCTTGAGCGAGGCGAACAGATAGGGCAGCGACCGGGGAATGCCGATCTTGATCACGATGTCCCGCTCGTGAGCGCCGAGGGCGCGCAACACGTCCTTGAGCTCGGGCTCGATCGTCGCCAGCGCCACTGCGACGTTCACGACGATCGGGAAGAAGCAGAGGATGAAGGCGGTGATCGTGGCCGTGGTCATGCCGATGCCGAACCAGACCATCAGGATCGGCACGATCGCGACCTTGGGGATCGAGTTGAACGCGACCAGCAACGGGTAGATCGCGGCGTAGACCGGCCGCGATATGCCGATGAAGACGCCGAGCACCACGCCGAAGACCACGGCGATGCCGAACCCCATCAGCGTCGCCATCAGGGTCGGGACGGCGTTGTGCCAGAGCGCGACCCGGTACTCCCAGACCGCGACGAAGGATGCCGAGGCCGTCGGCAGCACGACCGCCGGCACCTCGAACAAGCGCACGCCGATCTCCCAGACTGCGACCAGTACCAGGGTGAGGATCCACGGTGACAGGGCCTCGACGGTCTTCCTGCTCATTGATCCGACCTCGCGACATTGATGTTTCGGCGCAGGTACTGGATCAGCTCGACGACCTCGCGCCGGTACATGTCCTCCAGCGTCCGTGGGCGGCCGAGCGCGATCCGCCGTTCGAAGATCACTCGGCCCGGTCGGGCGCTCATCACGAACACCTTGTCGGCGAGATAGACCGCCTCGCGCAGATCGTGGGTTACGAGCATCACCGTGCATTTCCGGTCGAGATAGAGCGTCTGGAGAACGTCCCAGAGCTCCTCCCGGGTGAACGCGTCGAGCGCCCCGAACGGCTCGTCGAGCAGCAGCAGCTCCGGCTCGTGGACGAGGGCGCGGCAGAGTTGGGCGCGCTGCTGCATACCGCCCGAGAGCTGCCAGGGCGCGCGGTCGCCGAAGCCCTCCAGCCCGACCGCCGCGAGCAGCGCATCGGCCCGCTCCCGGTAGCGCGCGCGCTCTTTGCGAAACCGTCGGCGGTGAGGCTCGACGATCTCCATCGGGAGGAGCACGTTCTCCCGCGTGGTGCGCCACGGCAGGAGCGTCGCGTTCTGAAACGCCATGCCGACGATCTTGAGCGGCCGGTCGACGACGGTTCCGGCCACCGTCGCCTGGCCCTTGTTGGCGCGAATCAGCCCGGCGACGACCTTGAGCAGGGTGGACTTGCCGCAGCCGCTCGGCCCGACCAGCGACACGAACTCGCCGGGCTCGACCCGCAGGTTGGCCCCCGACAGCGCCAGCGTCCCCGATGCGTCCTCATCGCCGTCGGTGTTGCGGTAGATGAGGTCGACATCCTCGATGTCTATGAAGCTCATATGGCGTGTCGGCGAAACGGGGGGGTACCGCCGCTTCGTCCCTTCGTCAGCGTCCGCGGCGGGGCGTTCCGGGCGACCGGCACGGGGCGGATCCAGACCGATCCGCCCCCCGATACGCCGCTCTATTTGTGGATGAAACGCGCTTCCTTCGGCGGGAGGAAGCCTTCCTGGAACATGTCGGTCGCCTTCGGCGGGCTGGCGATGCCGTAGGCATGCGCGGCCTGGGTGATCGACCTCTGAAGCCGCGCCATATCGACGCCGCCATAGCCGTTCTTCCGCACATCGGGGGTCAGGATGCAGCATTCCAGCGTCAGTCGCAGCCGGGCGGCTTCAGCCTCGTCGTTGACCAGCGGCTCGAACTTCTTCACCGCTTCGAGAGCGAGCTCGGGGTTGAGCGTCATCTCCCGCGCGCCCCGGATGGTCTCGCGGACGAAGGCGCGGACGGCGTCGGCGTTCTCTTTCAGGAAATCGGGCCGTACCGCGACGCCGTTGGCGTAGGACTCCATGCCGTAGTCGCCGTAGAGGAAATGGGTCACGTCCGCTTTCTTGTAGCCCGCGGCCATGATGTTGATCAGCGAGGAGAAATAGTGACCCGAGATGGCGTCGACCTCGCCCCGCAGCAGCATCGGCTCGCGCAGCCTGGGATCCATGTTCGTGCGCTCGACGGCGTCCGGATCGATCCCGATCGCGGCGGCGAAGGCGGGGAACAGCTTGTAGCTAGCATCGAAGACCGGCGCTCCGAGCGTCTTGCCGACGAGCTGCTTGGGATGGGTGATCCCCGACTTCTTCATCACGAATATGGAGAAGGGCGGCTGCTCGTACATCATCATGACCACCTTGATCTCCTTGCCCTTGTTCTTGGCGTTGTACTGGATCAAGGCGTTGACGTCGGCGAGCCCGATATCGTGGGTGCCGCTGACCAGCTTGCGGACGGCGTCGGCCGAGCCGCGTCCGGCGTCGATCTTCACGTCCAGACCGGCCTTCTTGAAATATCCCTCATAGTAAGGGATGAAGCTGATCCCGTGCGTCGATTGCGGGATCCAGTCCAGGGTGAGACGAATCCTGGTCTCGGCGCCCGCCGACGCGGCGGTGACGACCAGCCCGGCCGCCAGCGCAGAGGCGGCGAGGGGCTTGAGAATGCCTCGTATCATCGGTTCGTTCCTTTCGGCGGCGGAATGGATGGAGCGGAACCGATCACCAAGCCGGCACCACCTCCCGTTTCCGCTGAATGGGTTCTGCAGTGTCGTGCGGGCGCAGCGTATAGCATGCCGTCGGCGAGGCCGCGAGGGAGCCGGCCGGAAAATTTTCCGGCTACGCCGCCTGGACGTAAGCATGGACGGCGCCGGCGGCCGCGAACAACGCCGCGTCCCGATCGACGAAGCCGATCATCTGGAGGCCGAGCGGCAGCCCGTCGTCCGCGAGCAGCGGCAGGGACAGCGCCGGCGCGCCGAGCAGCGAGGCCGGCACGACGAAGATCGGGTCGCCGGTCCAGCCGAGACCGGTCGGCGCCGCCCCGGGCGCGGCGAGCGTCACGCATGCCGCGACTGTCTCGCCGAGCTCCGCCCAGACGCTCCGCACCCGCGCGCGCTCGGCGATCAGCCGAGCATAGTCTTCCTGGGTCATCGCTTCGGCCTCGGCCAGCCGGTCCTGCGCCGACTGGCTGAGGCCCGCCCGGTCGATATCCCGGGCATAGGTGTTGAGCGGCCAGCGGCCCTCCCAGGCGTTGATGCGCATCGACAGCCCCTGCGCGTCCGCGATCGCTTCCTCGGCGGCCGCGACGGCGGCGCTCGTGCCCCGGTCGAGGACTGCGACGCCCGCGGCCTCGATGCGCCGGCGCGCCGAAACCGCGCCTGCCTTGGCCTCCTCGGTCGCCCGCTCCCAGCCCGCCGTTTCGAGAAACGCCATGCGCTCGGGCAGAACCGGTTCGGGCGCGGTCATCGGCCCCAGCAGGCCGGGATAGCCCGGATCTCCGCCGGCGCGCGCCGAGATCTCGCGCGCCACCGACCAGGCCTCCTCGAGGCTCGCGGCGAGCGTGCCGGTGCAAGACTGGCTGAACGCGTCGAAGCTGCCGCCGCGGTTGATGCCGCCGACGCTCGGTTTGTAGCCGAAGCAGCCGCAATAGCTCGCCGGACGGACGGTGGAGCCGATCACCTGCGTCCCGAGCGCGACCGGCACCATCCCCGCCGCAACCGCCGCCGCCGAGCCGCTGCTCGAGCCGCCGGGGGTGCGGGAGAGGTCGAACGGGTTGCGGGTGCCGCGCGGGTGGGTCGAGGCGAACTCGGTGGTCACGGTCTTGCCGACGACGACCGCGCCGGCCTCGCGCAGCGCGGCGACCGCCGCCGCGTCGCGCTTGTCCCGCCAGCCCGCGAACAGGGGAGATCCCTGCTCGGTGACCATGTCGCGGGTCTCCATGATGTCCTTGATACCGACCGGCATCCCGTCGATGGGCGACAGCGCGGCGCCCGCCTTCCAGCGTTCGCCGCTGGCGGCGGCGGCGGCGCGGGCGCCTTCGAAATTGGTCGCGACGAAGGCGCCCACGAGCGGCTCGGACTCCTCGATCGCGGCGATGCAGCGCTCCAGGAACCGCCGCGGGCTGTCGCCGCCGTCCGCGAAGCCCGCGGAGACGGCGAAATAGGACCGCATCTCCGTCGTCACCGAGTCCGCCATCGCCTCTCTCCCCGCCGCGTCCCGCCGCCGCGCATTATCGGCGACATCACCGCGCCGGCAAGCGTCCCGGACGGGAGATGTCGGCCCACCCCGGCGGCCCCGTCAGGCGGCGACCGTCAGCGCCCCCACATGGGCCTCGACGCTGGCCGCAAGCGCGTCGAGATCGTAGCCGCCCTCGAGGGCCGAGACGATCCGCCCGCCCGAGACCTCGTCCGCGACCGCGCAGAGCCGCCGGGTGATCCAGGCGTAGTCGTCCTCCTCCAGCCGCAGCGTCGCCAGCGGGTCGGCGCGATGGGCGTCGAACCCGGCCGAGACCAGGATCAGCTCGGGGCGGAAGGCGGCGAGGGCCGGCAGGACCGCCTCCGCCATGCCGGCGCGGAACTCGTCCGATCCCGACCCGCCGCGGAGCGGCACGTTCACCACGTTGCCGACGCCGCGTTCGCTCGCCCTCCCGGTGCCGGGGTAGAGCGGAAACTCGTGGGTCGAGGCGAAGAACAGATGGCGGTCGCTCTCGAACATCGCCTGGGTCCCGTTGCCGTGGTGGACATCGAAATCGACGACGGCGATCCGCTCCACCCCGTGCGCGGCGCGCGCGTGAAAGGCGCCGACGGCGATATTGTTGAACAGGCAGAACCCCATGCTGCGCCCCGGCTCCGCATGGTGGCCCGGCGGGCGGACGGCACAGAAGGCGTTGTCCGCCTCGCCGGCGACCACCGCGTCTATCGCGGCCACGAGGGCGCCGGCGGCGCGCTGCGACGCCTCGCTCGAGCCTGGCGAGACCACGGTGTCCGGGTCGATCCGGGCGAAGCCGCTCTCCGGGACGGCGGCGAGCATGGCCTCGACGAAGCCGCCCGGATGGGCGCGGGCGAGCTGGTCGGCGCCCGCCCTCGGCGCCTCGCGGCGCGGCAGATCGGAGAACGGGCCGCTGGACAGGGCGGCCATGACCCGCTCGATCCTGTCGATCCGCTCGGGATGGCCGCGCCCGGTGTCGTGCCGCGCGGAACTCGGATGGTGAACGATCAGCGTCGTCATCGGTCTCTCCCGCGGCGGTCGTATCCGTCGGCGGACCGAGTATGACGATCCCGATCCCCATCCGAAACCGGACGCTCGCAGGGCACCGCCGGCAAGATCGTGGCATTTCGCCTGTTCGCGTGCGATCGGGTGCGCGGGCGTCCCTACCCGCCTGCATTTTTCGCCGCGCCCGGAGGTCGGATACGAGCGGGGCGCCCGCGCGCCCAGGGCGCGGACGGATCCTGACCGGGTTCGGACGGATGTGAGACGCGGGCCTTGAATCGGGGTTGGGGGTCTCCGAGGCTGTCGGTGTGAACAAGCAGCCGAAGGAGGACCCCCATGCGGGTACGAAGCCTGCACGCCAGCTTACACGAGGGGCTGCCCTGGCGTCGCGTCTGCGGGACGCTTCGCGGCGCGCAGACGCGACGCCCTCGAGCGTTGACACCGGGCCAGATCGAACGGCCCGGCCGCTGCCGCCGACGCGGTCGGCGTGTCCCGCGCCACCCTGTATCGCTGGGAAACGCGGACCGCGCCATCCACGAAATGCGCACCGACTACCCCATGTGGGACAAGTCCAGGATCACCGCCCTGCTACGCCGAGAAGGAGGAACCGTCTCGCAAAGCACCGTCGGACACATCCTCGAAAAGCCGATGGACCGCGGCGCCGTCCTCCCCGTCCCGACCCTGCGCCGCGCCGCGCCGCGCCGCGCGCCGCAAGCGGACCCTACGCCAAACGCCTGCCCAAGGGACGCAGACCCACAAGACCCGGCGAAATCGTCCAGCTCGACCTGCTCTCCATCGACCCCGGTCGCGGACGCCCCCCACAGCCTCGACGCATGGAGCGACGCCTTCGCCGACGAATTCGACACCCTCGGAGCGCAGCAGGCACTCGCCGGGCCGACACCCGCCCGATACCTTGCCAAACAGACAGCCAAGGATGACCCCCCCCCGTCTCATATGTCCCGAACCAGGACAGGCGGTTGCCCGGTGGCGGCGGCATCGATAGGCTGGCTTCCTCTCCGAGAAGCGGCGTACGGGCGATCTGCCACCATGGACGGACTGGAAGCGCGCGCGGCGCGCGGGCGTGCGGTCGCCGTGGCTCTCGCGGAGGCTCGGATCCATGGCGAATGGCGCCGGGAGCCCGTGGCCGGGCGGCCGACCTGCGTGTTTCTGCATGACGGGCTGGGCTCGACCGAGACGATGCGCGACCTCCCGGAACGGCTCGGCGGCGCGCTCGGGACCGGCGCCTTCGTCTACGACCGCTGGGGCTACGGCCGTTCGGACCGGCGGGACGCGTTTCCCCGATACTTCATGGAGGACGAAGCGGAGCGGCTGCCGCGGGTCCTCGCTGCCGCCGGGATCGATGCCTGCTACCTGATCGGCCATAGCGACGGCGGCACGATCGCCCTCCTCCACGCCGCGGCCGACCCGGCGGGCCTACGCGCGACCGTCAGCATCGCCGCGCATGTGTTTCTCGACCCGCTGACCCGGTCGCAGCTCGCGCGCCACCAGAAGATGCTCGACGACGGTACCGTACCCGGCTTCATGCACCGCTTCCACGGCGAGCGCGGCCCGCATCTGCTCCGGTGCTGGACCCGGATGCACCGGGACCCCGGCTTCGCCGGCTGGGACATCACCAGCCGCATCGCCCGGATCCGGGGGCCGCTGTTGTCGATCCAGGGCGCGGAAGACGCCTACGGCACCCCGGAGCAGATCGCAGCCATCGAACGCGCCGTCCCGCACGCGGTGACGATGCTGCTCGCGGATCTCGGTCATTTCCCCCATCTCGAGGCGCCGGAGCGCATCGCCGCGATCCTCGCGGACTTCCTGACGCCCCACTGCACGCCGGAACGGAGCCGATGACCGGAGAGCCGCGCTACCCGCACGACGACCTGCCCTATGGCGAAACGCTCGAGGTTGCTCCCGGCGTCCTCTGGCTCAAGATGCCGCTTCCCTTCGCGCTCGATCACATCAACCTCTACTTGCTGGAAGACGGGTCCGGCTGGACGGTCGTCGATACCGGATGGAACGGCGAGGACGTCAAGGCCCATTGGCTGGCCGCGATGACCGGGCCGATGGGCGGCAAGCCGCTGCGGCGCGCGATCGTCACCCATTTCCATCCGGATCATCTGGGCCTCGCCGGCTGGCTCGCCGAGGAGCACGGGGCCGCGCTGTGGATGACCTACGGCGAATGGCTGCAGGCCCATCTCGCCTGGACACAGGACGTGACCCATGACGTCGACGCCTGGATGGCGTTCTTCATGGCCAACGGGCTGGACGCGCGCACGGTCGACGCCTACCGCGCCGGGGTCGGCAATTTCGGCCGCTGGACGGCCCCGGTGCCGCGTCGCGTCCGGCGGCTCTGGAACGGCCAGACCCTCACCATCGGCGGGCGGAGCTGGCGGGTGATCACCGGCGGCGGACACTCTCCGGAGCATGCGAGCCTCTACTGCCCCGAAATCGAGGTGCTGATCTCCGGCGACCAGGTGCTGCCCAGGATCACCACCAATATCAGCGTCTGGTACACCGAGCCCGACGGCGACCCGCTCCGCCAGTTCCTGCACAGCTTCGCGGCGATGAGGCCGCTCGCCGAGGGCGCGCTGGTCCTGCCGTCGCACAATCGGCCGTTCCACGGTCTCCACGACCGGCTCGACTATCTCGCCGATCATCATCGGCAGCGGCTCGACGACGCTCTCGCCTTCTGCACCGAGCCGAGGACGGCGCTCGACCTGATCCCGGTCCTGTTCAAACGCGCGCTCGACGACCACCAGATCGCCTTCGCCATCGGCGAGGCGCTGTCCCATTTGAACTTCCTGGTCGGCGACGGCGCGTTGGAGAAGATCGCGGACTCCGCCGACGGCAAGATCCGCTATCGGCGGCCCCGATGACGCGCGTCCTCGGCCGGTTCTCGGCGCCGACGACGGCGCAGCACACGGCGCATGCGATGGGCAATGCCGGAGTCCATGTCGTCGCCACGCCCTGGATGGTGTGGTTCTGCGTCCGGGCAGCGATGCAGCCCTTCGCCGGCCGGTTCCGCCCGCGGTGCATCGCGCTCGACCATGTCGCCGCGGCCCCGGCGGGGGCAGATATCCGGGCGGAAGCCGTCCCGATCGGCATCGAGGACGCCGGGCCGGTCTTCCGCACCCGCGCCGTCGGCGCCGGGCGCGAGCTGATGACCGGGACCGTCACGCTGGATGCCGCATCGGATCGCACCGGGCGCTGCGCGCGCACGGCCCCGGCCGGCCCGGGCCCAGGCCGCGGGCCCAGGGGGCGCTACCGGACGATGGTGGACGCGGCCCATCTCGGCGCCGCGAACGGCTTCTCCGCCGCGCCGGAGCTGACCGACCCCTGGCTGTCGCTGTTCTGCGAGGAGGCTGGCGACCGGGCGCTGCGACCGGGCTTCGGGCGGGGGGAGGCGAGCGTCGGCGTGCGGCTGGAACTCGATCATCTGGCCCCGGTGCCGGCCGGTCGGCTGGTCACCATCGAGGCCGCCCTCGAAAGGCGCGAAGGTCGGCGCGCGCGATTCGCGGTCAACGGGATATCGGGCGGGCGGCCCTTCGTGCGCGGGAGCCATGAACGGGTGGTGGTCGATCTGGAGCGATTCCTCGCCGGCCTCGCCAAGCGCCGGGACCCGCCGGCCTCCCCTCAGCGCAAAGCGGATCCGGCCCAAAGATCCGCGAGCGCCCGCGCGGTGGTCCGGTCGCCATAGATCGCCTCGACCGCGCGCAGCGTGCCGGCATGGGCGGCGGCGTCGTAGGAGCCTACGCAGTCCTCCGGGACGACGATGTAGAAGCCGCGGAAGAATCCGTCGCGCAGGGTGGACTCGACGCAGACATTGGTCGCGACGCCGGCCGCCACCACGGTGCGGACGCCGCTCCCCTTGAGATGCGCCTCCAGCCCCGTGCCGTGAAACGCGTCGTAGCAGTGCTTGGTGAAGACGACCTCGCCCTCCGCCGGCGCCACGCCGTAGAACTCGGCACCCCAGCTCCCCTCGGCGCAACAGACGTCGCCGATCCCGGCCTCGACCCGCTTCGCCCGCATCGGCTCGGGGATGAGCGGTGGATCGTAGACAGCGCGCACCCAGACGACGGGGACGGCGGCTCCGCGGGCGGTCCGGACCAGCCCCATGATCCGTGCCGCAAGCGCGGCGTTGGGGGTCATGTCGGCACCGCGCAGCCTGTGGATATAGCCGCCCTCGGCACAGAAATCGTTCTGCATGTCGATGACGACGAGCGCGCTATGGGCCGGCACCACGCGCTCGGGAAAGCTGGTCAGCAGCTCGCCCGCCTGGGTTTCCATCGCGCGGGCCTCCATCAGACGGCCTCGTTCTCGAAGATCACGCCGCCCATGCCGCAGCGCAGCTCGGCCGCCGGCTCGTAGCAGATCGTCCGCGCCGCCCGACCGCCCGCCACCCCGACGGCGGCGATCCAGGCGAGCAGCTCGGTGGTGCCGCCGTCGCCGGCCGCGGCCATCCGCTCGAGCGTCGCCTCGGCGAGGAGGCGCTGCGGATCGCCCGCTTCCATCAGCTCGAGGAACCGGCGGTCGAACGCTTCGTCGACATCGAAATAGCGCGGCCCGCCGGGGTCGTGGCTGAGCCCGCCGGTCGCCATGAAGGCGACACGGAGACCGGCCGGAAGCCTGTCCGTGACGATCTCCGAAACGGCTGCGCCGAAGCGGTAGCAGGCCTCGGGCGCGGGCAGGGGCGGAACGATGCAGTTCATGTGGATGGGTACCAGCGCTACGTCATGGTCCGGGGTCAGGTAATAGAGCGGCACCGACCAGTTGTCGTCGAACAGCAGGGCGTCGCTGAAAGCCGGGCGGAATCCGAAGGCGGCGGTCTCGCGCACCAGGGTCCGGGCCGTCTCCGGATGGCCGGCGACGCGGTAGTCGGGCACGTTGAGCCAGTCGCGGAACCACTCCGCTGGCCCCCGCCACTCGGCCGCCGTGCCGATACAGAAATCGGGCGTGTTGTCCAGCGGCAGGTTGAGCACGTGATCGTTGGCGAGCCCGATCACCACGTCCGGCCGGGCCGCCCGGAAGCGGCGGCCGATCTCCCGGAAGCCGTCGGTGAGGCTCCGCTGCTGGCGTTCCGGCGCGCGGTCGAGCCAGCCAGTGAGCCCCGGTGCGTGCGACAGCGCCAGCGCGCAGACGAGATCGGCCATGACTCACCCCCTCTCGACCGCGCCGGCCCCCGGCACCATGTTGCGCGCATAGAGGCGGGCCGCCGGGCTGCGGTTGTGGTTGTAGGCGCCGCCTTCGAAGAGCCGGGCGACCTGCGGCAGGAAATAGGGATGCAGGCCGAGCGCGGCGAGCCGCCCGATATCCTGCCGGCGGAGCGCCTCCTTCTCCTCGGCGCCCAGCCGGTAGGCCTCCATCACCCCTTCGAGATCGTTGCGGAAACGCCGCAGTAGCGCCATGTCGCGGCGCAGCTCGAACACCAGCCGGTTGGCCGGCAGGGTCCGGTCGACATCGGCGATGGCCATGCTGGAACCTCCCGATAGCATCGACGAAGCCCGAGTGTAGCAAAGGCGGGCGCGGGAACGGTACGATCCCGGCGGACGGTCAGCTTCGGCGCCCGCCCGGGGGCAGCGCGCCCTGCCACTTGATCCAGTTGAAGCAGCTCGCGCAGACATTGCAGCGGAACAGGATTTCGGAGGCGGCGCCGCCGAACAGCGACACCACCTCGAGATCGCCGCCGTCGCAATCGGGGCAGCGGACGCCCGCGAAATCGGGATCGGCCGAATGGATCCGACGCTGGCGCAGCGCCCGACTCGGATGCGTCAACGGGCGAGCTCCGGGTCCTTGAAACGCACCACCTCGAACAGACTGCCGGGGAGCGGGCCCGACCTGCGCGCGTCGGCACGCCAGCCCTGCGACGACGATGCCGGTGCCGGGAAGACCGGCGCCGGCCCCCCGAGATGGGCGCCGACCCCTTGGGCCTGCTCGACGAAGGCCGCACGGATCTCGGCGAGCGGCAGGTCGCGCTCGCCCGCCTCGTACAGTGGATCGGCCGCCTCCTCCGAGCCGAACCATTGCAGCGCGAGCGGGTAGCGCCCGGCCAGGGCATCGACGAAACGCTCCCGTTCGGCGGCGTCCGCGCCGATGATCCGCATCCAGCCATGGGCGTATTTGAGGTGGAAATAGGCCTCCTCGCCGATCTTGCGGGCGGTCCCGGCGAGCGCCCGGTCGCCGTGGCCGAGAAAGCCGGACGCGAGCTGCCAAGTCGCGAGCTCGGCCAGCCATACGGTCAGGATGAAGTCCTCCCAGCCGACCGGCGCCGCGTCGAGCAGGTTCATCGAATGGATCGCCTCGGGCCCTCGGCCACGCTCCAGATGCGCATAGTCGTGGCCGTGCCGGTCGAGATGCTGAAAGATCGCCCGGCTATGCCCGTAGCTGACCGTGCACATGCCGAGAATGCCGGCGAAATCGGGCAGCGACCGCCCGTTCATCACGCATTCGGCATACCAGTTGCCCAGCACCAGCTTGGTGTCGGCGATGGCGAGGAGGTCGGCTTCGAGACCGGGATGCAGGCGTTTCTCGAGCTCGGCGATCTCGTAGGTCATGTCAGTTCATCTTTATCTTGGTGGGCCGGTCCCGTTCGGTCACGGTGATGATCGCGTCCAGCGGTACCACGCACATTTCCTTCCAGCGATGCTGGTCGTAGATGTACCAGGCGCGGATCTGCGCGAGATCGTCGTTGGGTGCCTCGACCGAGCCGACATGGGCGAGCGCATCGGCGGAGCTCTTGCGCGCGAACACCTCGTAATATCGGGGGGTGATCCCGCCGCGCTCGCGCCGGCGATCGATGGTCTTGCGTCTCGCGGTCATCGGGCCTCGCTCCTTCAGACCTGGATTCCGTTGCGGCGCATCAGGTCCCGCACCTCGGGCGCGATCATCTCGCGCGACCAGGGGAGATGCCAGCTCTCCCGGACGCGTACCGTGCGCACCCCGTCGAGCGCGCGCAGCGCCGCCTCGATATCGGCGCGGATCGTCGCCGCGCCGGGGCAAGCCATGCAGGGGATGCGGACCTCGACCTCGACCTCGCCGTCGTCGTCGACCTCGACGCGGCCCAGCATTCCCATGCGGCGGAGGCTCGCAGGCACATGGGGATCGTGCACTGCCTCGAGCGCGGCGATCACCGCGGCGCGGTCGGGGGCGGCAGCCGCTACCACAGATCGCCGCCCCAGACTTCGCGCTGCACTCGGGAGATCGACGGCACCTTGTGCCTGGAGCCCCTCTTCCAGATCTCGAGCTGCTCTTCCCAGGTGATCCGGCGATCATAGTGCCAAGTCCGGGTCTCCTCGTCGAGATGGATCGGAGGCTCGTAATCGAGCATGTACTTGCCGGTCTCCGCGTCGAGATGGGCGGGGACCTTGATGCCGACGCTCTCCGAATAGGGCACGACCTCCGACATCCATTTTTGGCGCATCTCGTCGTTGGAAGCGCCGCGGATCCTGTAGGCGATCTGGTCGGGGCGGGTCTTCAGATGATCGGGCATGCCGAACCACGCCGCGCAGAGCGGGAAGTAGAAGTCCACCGCCTCCTGCACGCGCCGCCGCGTTTCGGCACTGTAGTTGAAGAAGAACCGCGTCCAGCGTTCGCCGTGACCGACATGGAAGGTCTCCTCGAAATTGACCTTGCGCAGCGATCGGGCGAAGGGCGCGTAGGAGCAGCTCTCCTCGAGATCCGTGGTGGTGATATAACCCGCGCGGTCGCCATAGCACATCGAGACTACCGATTCGATATAGTCCTCGTGAGGAAACTCGAGCATCTGGAAGGTGCGCCACTTTCGGGGGTCGCGCTCGAACAGGAAGCCATGGGTGTCGTAGCCGAAATCCTCGAGGATCCGGTACATCACCTGGGCGTGGCCCAGCTCGTCCTGACAGGCCGCGGCGATCGCGATCTTGTCCTCGAGGGTCGGCGCGGTCTTGATCGCCGGCGAATAGGTCGGCAGCGTCACCACCTCGAGATCGGCGGCGATATGTATGGTATTGACCAGGACGTCGCGGTAGCGCGGCGTCATCTCGTCAGCGTCCTCGAGAACGAATCCCGCCTTGATACGCTCCTGGAGTGCCTTCTCGCGGGCCTCGATAGATGGATCGGGCGCGTTTGCCGCCACCATGTCACCTGCCTCCTGTTCTCCGTTCCCCGCCGGGCCTCCGCCCGCTCGCGGCGAGCCCTTCCAACACGATCGTGCGCATTGCGCGGACCAGATCCGGCCCGTCCAGATCGCGGCTCCGGCGATGCCATTCGAGAAAGCATCCCTGGTTGACCGCCATCAGCAGGCTCGCGGTCTCGCGCGGCGCGAGGTCCGCGCGCAAGCTGCCCTCGCGCGCGCCGTCGGCGACGACAGCCTGCAGCATCCGCGAGAGCCGGCCCATCAGACCGTCCAGCCGGCCGGCGATCGGGTCGTCGGAACCGTGGAACTCGCTCGACATCAGGATCGCCAGCACCATCCAGGGGCCCCTCTCGGCTCCGATCGCCGACTGGGAATGCATGAAGGCGACCAGCCTGTCCCGCGCCGAGCCGGCACAGCCCTCGACCGCGGCGACGCTGGGCGCGACGACCCATCGCTCGACTCTGTCGAGCAGCGCCAGCAGGAGGTCCGCCTTGGCGGGAAAATAGAAATAGACCGCCCCCTTGGTAAGCCCGGCTTCCTGGCCGATCCGCTCGACCGTCGTGGCCTGGTAGCCATGGGCGATGAACAGGCGGAGCGCCGCGGCCAACAGACGCTCGATCGACGCCCGCCGCCGTTCCTTCTTCGTGCGCGGACCGCACGCCTCCGCGTGCGCGGAGGCGTGCGGTCGTTCCAAGAGCATCGGCGACACTGTCCCCCGATCTCGATTCTGTACCGCCCTCGATAACATACCGGGCGGTTAGTATCCTATGTTGCGGGCCGAGACAAGCGTTTTTCGGAAGACGGCGCGGAAGCCCCGCGCATCCGGTCGAGAAACGGGCCGACCAGCGGGCCGCAGGGGTTTCTCATGTCCGCATGGACGGTGAAATGGTGGCGGCCATCGAGAATGACCAACCGACAGTCCAGCCCCTTCGCCCGCCAGGCTTCGGCGAAGGCTCGAGGCTGCCGACGAAACTCGGCGCTTTCCAGCGACCCCACGGCCAGGATCAGCGGACAGCCGCCGTCGGGAACGTGGCGGATCGGGCTGTTGCGCGCCGCGGCCTCCGCGTCGAGCCGCAGCCAATCGTTGCGAAAGGTCAACCGGACGGGCTCCAGGTCGTACATGCCGCTGACCAGAAGTCCGCCCTTGACCGTATCGGCGGGAAGGCCGCGGGCGGCGGGCCAGTTCGTCACCGCCATCATCGCGGCGACATGCGCGCCGGACGACTTGCCGTGGACGAAGATCCGATCGGGGTCGCCGCCGAAGGAGGCGGCGTTGTTCCGAACCCAGGCGACCGCATCGCGGCACTGGTGGACCAGCACATCCATCGTCACCGCGGGCAGGAGGCCGAACCCGACCGAGACGAAATGCACGCCGTGCCGGACATAGACCTCCGCGTGCCCGCAATCGCTCTCCTTGCCGCCGAGCGCCCATCGCCCGCCATGGAAGAAGACGACGATGGGCGCGGGCGCGACCGCGTCCGCCAGATAGATGTCGAGGCTCTGGTCGGCTTCCGGCCCATAGGCGACATCGAAACGGCCACGGAGGGCGGCGCGGACGCGCGCGCTCTCCGCTCTGTTCGCGGCGACGAAGGCATCGGCATCGGGCACGATATGACGGTGCTCGTACTGTCGATCCAGCTCTTCCCGAGTGTAGCCCCGATAGATCTTGTCCATGCCGTCGCCGTTCCCCCGTCCCATCCAGGCCCATCCAGGATAGACGCCCCGCCGGCCTCGTTCGATACTCGGCGGAGGCCGGCCGCCGGGATGCCAAATGAGAATTGCCGATGCAGCGATCCTGCGCTTGTTCGCGCATTGCAAACCGGCGATAGTCGCCGCCCTTTCCCGTTCGCTGGGCGAGAGATGAGCAGCGACATCGCCCCGGTCACCGTCGGACGGCCGGAGACCGGCATCGTCCGTATCGGGCTCAACCGGCCAGAGAAGCGCAACGCGCTCGATCCTGGGCTGCGGGGCGCGCTGATCGAGGCGTTGGCGGGCGCGCTCGACGACGCGTCGGTGCATGCGGTGATCCTCGCCGGCAATGGTGGCCATTTCTGCGCTGGCGGCGACATCGCCTCTATGGCGGGGCTCGACGCGCCCGCGGGCCGCGCGCGGATGCGGCTGAACCACCGGCTGGTGCGGCTGATCGCCGATGCGGAGAAACCGGTGGTCGCCGCGATCGAGGGCTATGCGGTGGGCGCGGGCGCCGGGCTCGCGCTGCTCGCCGACACGATGGTGCTGGCCGAGACCGGGGCGATCGGTTTTCCTTTCTTCAAGGTCGGGCTGATCCCCGATTACGGCATTCTCTTCTCGCTGCCCCAGCGGGTCGGGCAGGCGCGGGCCCGTCGGATTCTGCTCAACGCCGAGATGCTGCGGGGCGCGGACGCGCTTGCCGCCGGGCTCGCCGACGAGATCGCCCCCGAGGGCGAGGCGGAAGCGGCGGCGCTGATACGCGCGCGGACGCTGGCCGCGATGCCGCCCTTCGCCTTCGCGCTCTGCAAGCAGCAGCTCCGACTCGCGCCGCAAAGCCTGGATGCCGCGCTCGAACAGGAGGCGCTGGCGCAAGCGTCCTGCTTCACCACCGACGACTTCGCCGAGGGCCGCGCGGCCTTCGCCGCCAAACGCCCGCCCGTCTTCCGCGGCCAGGAGGGGCGCCGCGCATGACGCGCGACGCGGAGCCTCCCGTCATCGGGGTCGTCGGGGCAGGAACGATGGGGCGCGGCATCGCCCAGATCGCCGCTTCCGGCGGATACCGCGTGCTGCTCCACGACAGCCGAGACGGGGCGGCGATCGATGCGCGCGGCTTCGTCGCCCGAATGCTGCGCAGAGCTGCCGAGAAGAGGCTGACGACCCCGGCCGAGGCCGAGGCCGGTATCGACCGGATCGAGATCGTCGACGATCTCGGCGGCTTCGCGCCCTGCGCCATCGTCGTCGAGGCGATCCTTGAAGAGCTCGAGGCCAAGAGGGCGCTGTTCTCCGCCCTCGAGGCCGCCGTCGGCGCCGGCTGCGTCCTCGCCACCAACACATCATCCCTCTCGGTCACCGCGATCGCCGCCGGCTGCGCCGCCCCGGGCCGGGTCGCCGGCTGCCATTTCTTCAACCCGGTGCCGCTGCTCAAGGTCGTCGAGATCGTCGACGGATTGCTTACCGAGCCCTGGGTCGGCGACGCGCTCGTCGATTTCGCGCGGCGCTGCGGCCACAGCCCGGTGCGCGCCAAGGACTCGCCGGGCTTCCTGGTCAACCATGCCGGACGCGGGCTCTACACCGAGGGGCTGCGGATCGTCCAGGAGGGCATCGCGGCGCCGGAGACGGTCGACGATATCCTGCGCGAGGGCGGGACGGGCTTCCGCATGGGACCGTTCGAGCTGATGGACACGACCGGGCTCGACGTCTCCGGCGTCGTCATGGAGTCGATCTACCGCCAGTTCTACGACGAGCCGCGCTTCCGCCCGGCGGCGGCGACCCGCCAGCGCATGGCGGCGGGGCTGTTCGGCCGCAAGACCGGGCAGGGCTGGTACCGCTACGAAAGCGGCCGCAAGATCGCCGCGCCCGCCGCGCCGCCTCCCGAGGCCGTGCCGAGCTCGGTCTGGGTGAGCCCGGCCGACCCGGCCGGTCAGGCGGCGGTCACGGCGGCGATCGCCGACATGGCGGAGGTCGTGAGCGGGGCCGCGCCCGGGCCCCGTTCGCTCTGCCTGGTGACCCCGCTCGGCGAGGACGCGACGACCGCGACGCTGTCCCAGGGGCTGCCGCCGTCGCGCACCGTCGCGGTCGACACCCTGTTCGGGCTGACCGGGCGGCGGACGCTGATGACCAACCCGGCGACCGAACCCGCTTTCCGCGACCAGGCGCACGCCCTGTTCGCCGCCGCCGGCTCGGCGGTGAGCGTGATCCACGACAGCCCTGGCTTCGTCGCCCAGCGGGTGGTGGCGACGATCGTCAACATCGCCTGCGATATCGCCCAGCAGCGGATCGCCTCGCCGGGCGACATCGACATGGCGGTGCGTCTCGGCCTCGCCTATCCGCAAGGGCCGATCGCCTGGGGCGATCGTCTGGGCGGGCGCCGCTTGCTCGCGATTCTGGATGCACTGTGGGCGTTCTACCGCGATCCGCGCTACCGGCCGAGCCCGTGGCTGCTCCGCCGCGCGCGGCTCGGCGTCCCGCTCGCGACCCCCGAGGGGTGAGCGCCGCGCGCCGGTCGAAGGGGCTTGCATCGCCGCGGGCCGGGCGACACATTGCGGTCCCTCATTCTCCCCCGGCGGCGCGACGGACATGGTGACTCACGCTCAGATGGCAAACGCCGTCCGCGCGCTCGCGATCGATGCGGTCGAGGCGGCGGGCAGCGGTCATCCGGGCATGCCGATGGGCATGGCCGACGCGGCGACGGTGCTGTTCGCACGCTTCCTGAAATTCGATCCGGCGGCACCCGACTGGCCCGACCGGGATCGCTTCGTGCTGTCGGCCGGGCACGGCTCGATGCTGCTCTACGCGCTGCTCCATCTGACCGGCTATCCGGAGATGACTGCCGAGGAGCTCGCGCGCTTCCGCCGGCTCGGCAGCCGGACCGCCGGCCATCCGGAGTACGGGCAGGCCGCAGGCATCGAGACGACCACCGGGCCGCTCGGTCAGGGCTTCGCGACCGCCGTCGGCATGGCGATCGCCGAACGCTGCCTCGCCGCCCGCTTCGGCGTCGGCCTCGTCGACCACAACGTCTTCGTGATCGCCAGCGACGGCGACCTGATGGAGGGGATCAGCCACGAGGCCGCATCGCTCGCCGGCCATCTCCGGCTCGGTCGGTTGATCGTCCTCCACGACGACAACCTCGTCTCTATCGACGGCCCGACCGGGCTGGCCCTGGGCGACGACGCGCGCGCCCGCTTCGCCGCCTATGGCTGGCAGACCGCCGCGGTCGACGGGCACGACCCCGAGGCGGTCGCCGAGGCGATCGCTCGCGCGCTCGAAAGCCCCGAGCCCTCGCTGATCTGCTGCCGGACGGTGATCGGCTACGGCGCGCCGACCAAGGCCGGCAGCGCGGCCGCCCACGGGGCGCCGCTCGGACCCGACGAGGCAGCCGCCGCCAAGGCCGCGCTCGGCTGGGATGCGCCGCCGTTCGCCCTTCCCGAGCCGATCCGCGCCGAATGGCGGCGCGCCGGCGCCCGCGGCGGCGCCGAGCGCAGCGCCTGGGAGGCGCGGCTGGCGGCGGCGGCGGACGGGAGCGAGTTCATGCGGCGGATGGCCGGAGAGCTGCCCGAAGGCTGGCGGGAGGCGACCGCCGAAATCGGCCGGGCCGCCGCCGAGGCACCTCGCCGCGCGACCCGCCGGTCGTCGGGTCGGGTCATCGCGGCGTTGGCCGGCGTCGTGCCGGAACTGATCGGTGGGTCCGCCGACCTCTCGGAGTCCAACGACACGCGGCCGAAAGGGGCGGCGGCGATCACCGCGGAGGACTTCTCCGGCCGCTACATCCATTACGGGGTGCGCGAACACGCGATGGCCGCGGCGATGAACGGCATGGCGCTGCACGGCGGCGTCATACCCTATGGCGGTACCTTCCTGGTCTTCTCGGACTATCTCAGACCGGCGCTGCGCCTCGCCGCGCTGATGGGCCGACGGGTCGTCTTCGTGCTGACGCACGATTCGATCGGGCTCGGCGAGGACGGTCCGACTCATCAGCCGATCGAGCATCTGGCGAGCCTGAGAGCGATGCCCAATCTCCGGGTCTTCCGTCCCTGCGACGCGGTGGAGACCGCCGAATGCTGGGAGCTCGCCCTCGCGCATGCGGACGGCCCGTCGGTGCTGGCGCTGTCCCGCCAGGCGGTGCCGACGCTGCGCGCGGGGGCCGGGGCCGGAAACCTCGCGGCCAGAGGCGGCTATGTCCTCGCCGAAGCGGGGACGGGGCCGGCGCAGGCAGTGCTCCTGGCCACCGGCTCGGAGGTCGCGGTCGCGGCGGCGGCGCGCAGCCTGCTCGAGGCCAAGGGAGTCCCGACCCGGCTGGTCTCGCTTCCCTGCTGGGAGATTTTCGATCTCCAAGACGCCGGCTATCGCGATGCCGTACTCGGCGGGGACGCGGTGCGGGTCGCCGTCGAGGCGGCGGTCGGCATCGGCTGGGAACGCTATCTCGGCCCGCGCGGCGCCTTCGTCGGCATGACCGGGTTCGGGGCGTCGGCACCGCAGGAGGCGCTCTACCGGCATTTCGGGCTAACCGCGGCGGCCGTCGCGGCGGCGGCGCGCAGCCTGCTCGACGCATAGACCGATCACGCGGAGGACATCATGACGGTCAGGGTTGCGATCAACGGGTTCGGACGCATCGGCCGGCTGGCCCTGCGCGCTGCCTATGAGAGCGGCCGCGGCGATCTCGACTTCGTCGCGGTCAACGATCTCGGGCCGCCCGAGGTCAACGCCCATCTGCTGCGCCGGGACTCGAGCCATGGCCGCTTCGACGCCGAAATCTCCGCCGACGAGTCGGCGCTGACGGTCGAAGGCCACGAGATCCGGGTCTTCGCCGAGCGCGATCCGGCGGTGCTGCCCTGGGCCGAGCTCGGGATCGATCTGGTGATGGAGTGCACCGGCCTGTTCACCCGCCGGGCGGACGCCGAGAAGCATCTCGCGGCCGGCGCGCGGCGCGTCCTGATATCCGCCCCGGCGAGCGGCGAGGACATCACCGTCGTCTACGGCGTCAACCACGACAAACTCGTCCCCGAGCACCGGATCGTCTCCAACGCCTCCTGCACCACCAACTGCCTGGCGCCGGTCGCGTCGGTACTCGACGCGGCGGTCGGGATCGTCAGCGGCTACATGACCACCGTCCACGCCTATACCGGCGACCAGCGCATCCTCGACACGCTGCATGGCGACCTCCGGCGCGCGCGGGCCGCCGGCCAGTCGATGATCCCGACCTCGACAGGGGCGGCCCGCGCCGTCGGACGGGTGCTGCCCCATCTCGACGGCCGGCTCGACGGCACCGCCATCAGGGTGCCGACCCAGAACGTCTCGATGATCGACTTCAACTTCGTCGCCGCCCGACCGACCGCGACCCAGGAGATCAACGACGCCATCGCCGCCGCCGCCGAGACGGCGGCACTCAAGGGCGTGCTGACCACCAATGACGAGCCGCTGGTCTCGGCCGACTTCAACCACGACCCGGCGAGCTCGGTCTTCGATCTCACCCAGACCCAGGTGATCGGGTCCACCCTGGTGCGGGTGCTGAGCTGGTACGACAACGAGTGGGGTTTCTCGAACCGCATGCTCGATGTGGCGGCGCTGCTCGGCCGGCTCGGCTGAGCGCAGCATGGCCGCCTCGATCGACACGCTCGACGCCGCCGGCAAGCGGGTCCTGTTGCGCGCCGACCTCAACGTTCCGATGCGCGGCGGCGCGGTCGCCGACGCGACGCGGATCGAACGGACCGCGCCGACCATCGCCGAGCTCGCGACCCGCGGGGCCAGGATCGCGGTGATGTCCCATCTCGGCCGCCCGCGCGGCCGTCGGGTGCCCGAGCTCAGCCTGGCGCCGATCGCTTCATCGCTGTCGAAGGCGCTGGACGGGGCGGCGGTCGCCTTCGCCGAGGACTGCATCGGCGGCGGCGCCGAGGCCGTTCTCGCGGCGCTCCCGCCGGGCGGGGTCGCGCTCCTCGAGAACCTCCGCTTCCACGCTGGCGAGGAGGCCAACGATCCGGACTTCGCCCGGGCGCTGGCGGCGCTCGGCGACATCTACGTCAACGACGCCTTCTCAGCGGCGCACCGGGCGCATGCCTCTATCGATACGCTGGCGCGGCTCCTGCCGTCGGCGGCGGGCCGGTCGATGGAGACCGAGCTCGTCGCGCTCGCCTCGGCACTCGACCGGCCGCGGCGGCCGCTCGCCGCCGTCGTCGGCGGCGCCAAGGTATCCACCAAGCTCGATCTGCTCGCCAACCTCGTCCGCAAGGTCGACCTGCTGGCGATCGGCGGAGCGATGGCCAACACTTTCCTCCATGCGCTCGGCGGCGCCGTCGGGGCCTCGCTGTACGAGTCCGGAATGGCCGGGACCGCGCGCGCCATCCTCGCGCGAGCGGACGCCGAGGGCTGCGAGATCGTCCTGCCGGCCGATGTCCGCATCGCCGTTTCAGTCGCGCCCGGCGCCGCGGCCGAAACGGTGCCGGTCGCCGCGGTGCCGGACGGCATGATGATCCTCGATATCGGCCCGGCCAGCGCCGCGGCGCTGGGCCGGCGGCTCGCCGAGGCCCGAACGCTGGTTTGGAACGGCCCGCTCGGGGCATTCGAGACGACGCCCTTCGATGCCGCGACGACCGCGGTCGCCCGCGCCGCCGCAGGACTCACCCGGAACGGCACGCTGGTCTCGGTCGCCGGCGGCGGCGATACGCTGGCGGCGCTGGACCATGCGGGAGTCCGGGACGATTTCAGCCATGTCTCGACCGCTGGCGGCGCCTTCCTCGAATGGCTCGAGGGCCGCACCCTGCCCGGCATCGCCGCCCTCGGCGCCTGAATAAAGGCTTTCTCTCGATAGGTCATGTATTTGCTGCGGTCTTTTTCCGTGTCGGACATGGAAGCGTTCGGCCCGCGAAGCGCGCCTGCCCGGAACGTCCGGTCAGCGCACGGCCGGCGCACTTCCCCCTTCGACAGGTCCCGCCCGTTCCCGGGCAACGAAACCGCTATCGGAGTCCGTGATGTCTCCGAGCCGCCAGCCATGCGCCGCCAACAGCTCTCGCCCGCGCTCGTCCTCCGGATACAAGGTCAACACGCCATTGGGCAACGCCGCGCGCACCCACCGGCTTCGGGCATCCCGACGCTCCGCCCGGGACCCGGCCGTAATGAACACCTCCACCGGCGTCCGCACCGATTGGCCCGCCAAGAGCCGGAGAGCCCGGTCGTAGCCGCCCGCCATCGCCGCATTCGAAGCCGTCATGGGCCTCGCGAACAAGTTGTCCAAACGCTGCGAAATGATGTTGCGGTGTCTCGTCGCCTCGGCGCGATCGCTCCTGAACTCCGCCCTCAACTCCTTGATTTCCTCAACCAGATCCGACCTGACGCCGTCGATGCGCTTGTCGAGGCCGTCGATGCGCTTGTCGACGCCATCGATGCGCTTGTCGAGGCCGTCGATACGCTTGTCGAGGCCGTCGATGCGGCGCCCCAGGTCCGACCCGAGGCCGTCGATACGCTTGTCGACGCCCGATCTGAAGCCATCGATCTGCCAGATGAGGAAGCTGCCGAAGAGAATCGGGGTCAGGATTGCCCCGACAGATGCGCCATGATCCTTCAACCAGTCCCAGAATGTCATCGCCGATCGTCCGTTCCCCACGCGGGCATTCGATTCCGCCATCGGCGATCATAGCACGCCGTTCGAGCCGACGATCGATCGGCAATTGACGGGTTCGAGCCGGTTGCATAGTCTCTCGAACGTTCGGACGCGGCGCGCAAGGGAACGTGGCGATGAGTGGAAAGAAGGTGGTCTTCCTCGACAGAACCGGTTACGAGCCGCCCGAACTCGCGCTCTGGGAGCCGGTGGTCGTTCCCAAGGAGGAGATCGACGCCGAGGTCGCGCGGCTCGCCGCGCTCGACCGCCCGGCGAACGGGCGGCGCCATTCCATCATCGCCCATCCGGACTGGCGGACGCTGGGCGTGGGCCCCGGGCTTCAGCCAGGAATCCGGGTCACGTTGGAGGTGCTGCTGCCAGGCGAGCAGTCGGCGCCGATCCGGCACAATGCGACCCAGGTAAATTTCTGCATCGGCGGCGGCGGCCATTCGGTGGTCAACGGCCGGCGCATCGACTTCGCGCTCCACGACGTCTGGAACTTCCCGTCGATGGCGACCTACTGGCACGTCAATGACGGGGCCGAGACCCAGGTTCGGTTGAGCTATTCCAACGCGCCTCTGCTCGAGAAGATGAACGTCCATATCGTCGATCCGGCACCGCCGACGGCGATCGAGGCGGTGGGCTCCGTCGAACCAGTAGCGGAGGAAGAGGCCGCCCCTGACCCCGGCGGCGTCAGCCCCTACGGTACCTTCCAGCTCAACGAGGGCGGCGCTTGGCTGATGCCCTACGAGACCCTCATCAACCCCGCCGCCGTCGAGTCGCGCGCCTTGCACTGGCCGTGGCAGGACGTCAAGCGCGAACTCGACAGGCTGCAGGCGCTCGGCAAGGAGTATCGCGGACGCCGGCTCTATCTGTTGTTCAATCCCATGACCGGGCGCTTCAACGGCACCACCCCGAGCTTCTTCGCCACCATGACCGTGCGGCCGCCCCGCATCGTCGACCGGCCCCACCGCCACGTCTCGGCGGCCATCAACTACTATTTCTCGGGCAGCGGGCGGTCGACCGTCGAGGGCAGGGTCTACGAATGGAAAGCCGGCGATCTGATGCTGTCCGCGCCGGGCTGGGCGGTGCACAACCACGCTTCGCACGATGCGCCGGTCTACGAGCTCACGATCCAGGACCAGCCGCTCAACATCGCCATGGAGTCGCTGCTCTGGCAGGAAGACCTCAAGCATCCATGGTCCGTGCTCGGCGCCGATGCCGGCTTCGAGACCAATGTCGAGCAGGTCAGGCAGGCGCTCGGCGAATGACCTTGGACGCCGGCGGCCCCGCCCGCGCGGGTGGAGTCAGGCGATGATCGACCTCCCCGAAGACTTCCTGCGCGGCTCCATCCCGCCGCTGATCACCCCGTTCACGGACGGCGGGGTCGATTACGACGCCTATGCGCGCATGGTCGAGTTCCAGATCGAGAACGGCTCGCACGGCGTCCTGGTCAACGGCACCACCTCGGAGCCGGCGACGCTGACGGTCGCCGAACGCAACCGGGCCGTGGATGTGGCCGTCGAGGCCGCCGCCGGCCGGACGACCATCGTCGCCGCGACCGGTTCGCAATCCTATGCCGAAACCGCCGCCCTGACCCGCCACGCCGCCGCTGCCGGAGCGGATGCGCTGCTGATCGTCACCCCCTACTATATCCGGCCGCCGCAGCGCGGGCTGGTCGCCTACTATCTCGAGCTCGCCCGCGAGACCGACCTGCCGTGGATGATCTACCATATCCCCGGCCGCGCTGCCGTCTCGGTGACCCTCGACTCGCTCTGCGAGATCGCCGAGAACTCGCCCAACTTCGTCGGCATGAAGCACGCGGTCGACGATCTCGGCTTCGTCAGCCGCTGTCTCGACCGGCTGGGGATGGGCTTGCGCATCTTCGTCGGGCTCGAGGATCTCAGCTACCCGATGATGGCGGTCGGCGCCTGCGGGCTGATGAACGCGGTCGGCAATCTCCAGCCGACCCGGCTGGCCAGGATGTGCGAGGCGGTCTGGTCGGGCGATCTGGCGGCCGCGCGCGCGGCGCATTACGGACTGTTCGAGATCAACCAAGCGGTGTTCTACGACACCAACCCGATCCCCATCAAATACATGATGAAGCGCCTCGGGATCATTCCCGAGAACGCGCACCGTCTGCCGATGGTCCCGGCCGAGGCCGCGCTCGAGCGCCGACTCGACGGCGTTCTGGAGCGCGCCGGTCTGATCTGAGTCCCCGGTCGGCCTCTGCCAGAGCGGCCGCGAACTCGGCATAGGTCCGCGACAAACGGAGCCCCGGGCCGTCCGGGTCGGCGGCGCAGCTCGCACATAGGTTGAGGCTGGTCCAGGGCGCCGGGGCGAGCAGGGCCAGGGCGGCGAGCGCCGCGCGTTCCTCCTCCGTCTCGGGCGCGATCGGCGCGCCGCTCTCGACGATGCGGCGGACCGCGGCCTCGTCTCCGCCGGCGCGCCGGCGGAGCATCTCGAAGACGGCGCGCTCGAACGCCTCGGCGTTCGCGTAATGCGCGGCGACGCAGCATTCGGGAAAGCCCAGCAGCGTCGCCTCCTCGGCCACGCCGGGCCGCCGGCCGGCGGCGAGCTCGGCGAGGGTGCGGGCGAGATGGCGCGCGCGCGTCACATAGACCGTCTCGGCCGCGGCGAGCGCCGCCTGCGCCGGGGCGGTGAACCAGTCGGGGAGATCGGCCGGGGGCGGCACTGCCTGCCATGACGGGCCGGTCACGACGTGAAACCCCGCGTCCCGTGCAGCGGCCCGCACCCCGGCCGTCCATGCGGGATGATCGAAGCCGCGCCCGGTCACGTAGACCGGTTTCAGCCCGGCGGCCATCGCGACGAAGTCGAGCCGCTCCTGGGCAACGGCGCCGACGACATAGGCGTCCGCCGGGTCGATCGGCAGCGCGCGGAGCTTGGTCATGAGGCTCCGCAGCCGGGGTTTGTCGCGCAGTTTCATCGTTCGGTACTCCGTCCGGTCGGTCCACGGGTCCGCAGGAAGGCCAGCAGCGGAATCGTCGCCAGCGCGGCCAAGGTCAGGAGGTGGAAGTCGTTGGTGAAGCCGATCGCCTGGGCCTGGCGGAATATTTCGCCGTCGAGGGCCAGCCTGCCGGCATGGGAGTGGTAGTCCCATTGCGGCGGCAGCAAGGGGGGCTGCGTGGCCTCGCCGTAGGGGTGGACGCGCGCGGCGATCTCGCCGTAGGAGACCGCGCGCGTGCGGCTGAGGACCGCCGCCACGACCGAGACCCCCACCCCGGAACCGTAGTTGCGCACCAAGCTGGTCAGCGTCGACGCCTCGGTGCGGTAGCGGCGGGGCAAGGTCTCGAAGCAGATCACCGTCAACGGCACCCAGACGAAACCGATCCCGAGGCCGTTGACGAAGGCGGCAAAGGTCACGGCGTCGAGCCCGACATCGGCCGGGAAGGTCGAGAGCAGATGGCTGGAGAACGCGACGGCGCCGAATCCGAGGGCGGCGACCAGCCGGCCATCCATGACGCGCACCATCCATCCCGCCGCCAGAAGCGAAATCAGCGTCCCCAAGCCGCGCGGCGCCATCACAAGGCCCGCGGTCATCACCGGGAGGCCGCGCAGCAGCTGCAGGAACATCGGCAGGATGACGTTCAGCGCGAGCACGCAGACCCCGAGCAGGAACATGAAGAACAGTCCGAGCACAAAGTTGCGGTCGCCAAGGATGCGGCGCGAGATGAACGGGGAATCGGTCGTCATCGAATGAACGGCGAAGACATAGAGGCCGAGGATCGCGACAACCGCCTCGACGACGATCTCGGGCGAGGCGAACCAACCCTCGGTCTCGCCCCGGTCCAGCATGAGCTGGAGGGCGACGAGAGCCGAGGCCAGGGCGAGGAACCCGAAGACGTCGAACCGCCGCGTCTCCACCGTCGTCTCCCGGATGAAGATCGCCGCCAGCGCCAACCCGGCCAACGCGAACGGGATGCCGACGAAGAAGACGGAGGGCCAGCCGTAATGGTCGGTCAGAAAGCCACCGACCACCGGTCCCATGACCGGCGCGAACATCACGCCGGTGCCCCAGACGGCGAGCGC
This sequence comes from Alphaproteobacteria bacterium, assembly GCA_963422565.1. Classification (GTDB taxonomy): domain Bacteria; phylum Pseudomonadota; class Alphaproteobacteria; order MPNO01; family MPNO01. Next base: position 1,682,757 of record OY730228.1, read on the forward strand.
CTGGCCGTGCCGCTCGGGCGGGTAGCTGTCGAGCATGAGCGCCTGGGAGATCGGGATCACCGGCGCGCTGAAGGCGCCCTGGCAGGCGCGGTAGAAGAGGATTTCGGGGAGAGAGGACGCGGTTCCCGAGAGCATGGAGAAGCAGATGAACCCGCCGATGGAGAGGACGAACGTGCGCTTGCGCCCGACCCGCCCGGCGATCCAGCCGGTGCAGGCCGTCGACACCGCCTGGCTGACGAAATAGGTGGTCATCACCCAAGAGATCTGGTCCTGGTTCGCCCCCAGCGTCCCCTGCATGTAGGGAAGCGCGATCGCGGCGATGGTCATGTCGAGGATGACGACGGTGGTCGCCATCATCGCCGCCGCCGTGATCATCGACCGCGCGAACCCCGCAGGCCCGCCGCCGGCCCCGTCGGGGGATCTCATCCCCCGTCGGACGCGAATGCGAAGGCGTCGTTCGCCAGATCGAGCAGCGAGACCTCGCGGCCGGTATCGATTCTGACCGCGGCAGTGACGCCCGACGGCATCGCAAAGTGCCGGTCCGGAGCGGCCTCGATCTCGAGGCGCACGGGAACCCGCTGGACGATCTTCACCCAGTTTCCGGTCGCGTTCTGCGGCGGCAGCACCGAGAGCTCCGCCCCGGTAGACGGGCTGATCGAGGCCACCCGCGCCCGCCAGGTCCGGCTCGGGAACGCATCGATCACGACCTCCGCCCGCTGGCCGACGCGCAGATGGGTGAGCTGCGTCTCCTTGAGGTTGGCCTCGATCCAGCTTCGTCCGGTCTCGATCAGCGGCACCACCGCGTCGCCGGCCCGGACATATTCGCCGGCCTGCAGCCGCAGCCGCCCGATCCTCCCCTCGCGCGGGGCGCGCACGACCGTCCGGCCGAGATCGATCTCGGCGTCGTGTCGCGCCGCAAGCGCGGCGAGATATTCGGGATGCCGTTCGGAGGCGAGATCGGCCTCGCCGCCGAGCCCGGCGAGCAGCTTCAGGCTCCTCTGCCGGAGGACGCGGGCACGGGCGCGGGCGGCGCGCAGGTTCCGCTCGGCCTCCTCATAGGCCGCGCGCGAGACGTGACCGCTCCCGAGGAGCGACTCGCGGCGCCGATGGATCCGTTCGAGATGGGCGATGTCCTCGCGGGCCTCGTCGAGCTCCATCCGCGCCTCCCGGTGGGCCGCGCGCCGCGCCGCGATATCGTTCATGACCGTCGCGAGCCTCGCCTGGGCGCGGTCGAGGGCGATACGAAACTGCGCCGGGTCGATCCCGAAGACCGGCGCGCCGGCCGCGACGAGGCCGTTCTCGGCGACGAACACCCTGTCGACCCTGCCGGAAATCTCGGCGCTGATATGGATGAGGTTCGTCTTGACGTAAGCGTTGTCGGTGGTGACGTAGCGGGTGGAGGCGGCCCAGCGCTCGGCACCGAGCGCGAGCACCGCAACGGGCACGACGCCGAGAAAGACGATTCGTATGAGCGTGCGCCTCGAGCCCAACGGCCGCCGCCCCTCCCCGCTCGCCGCCGCCGGCGGACGCTCCGCGCCTCGGCCGCCGACGGACAGCTTACGGCCGCCGCACCATGCAGGCAAAACGGCGCCGAACGGACGGCAGTTCTCATTTCGCGGATCAGCACCGGCAAGCCGGAAGCCTCCTCCCTCGAGGGGAGGGGGTTCGCGTCCGCCCTCTCTCCCTCCTCTCCCCTCGAGGGGAGAGGCCGGGTGGGGGTCCTTCCTCGAGGAACGGGCGACGACATGGGTCGCGATGCCGGCAGAGGCCGCCTGCCGGAACGCCGGAACGAGAACCGCTGCCGGGCGGCGTCTCTGCGGTTGTCGTGCCCCGGGTTCCGCCTATGATGGTGGGCGGCGAGGAGGGCCGGTTTCGATCGGAGCGGGGAGATGGGCCTGACCGTTACACCGCTTGGCAGCTGCATCGGCGCGGAGATCGGCGGTCTCGACCTCGCCCGCCCGCTGAGCGGGGCCGAGGTCGCAGCCGTCGAACGCGCGTGGCTGGACCATCTCGTCCTCCTGTTTCGCGGCCAATCGCTCGACCAGGAAGCGCAGATCCGCTTCGCCGCCCGGTTCGGGACGCTCGGCGAGCGGTCGCGGCCGGCGGAACGGCGTCCGGAGGGCGCCGACTACCACCCTGCGGTCATGCTGGTCTCGAATATCCGCGAAAACGGCAGGCCGATCGGCTCGTTGCCCGACGGCGAGATGTGGTTCCATCACGACATGTGCTATCATCCCGAGCCTTATCGTGGGACCTTCCTCTATGCCATCGAGGTGCCGAGCCGGGGCGGCAACACCCTGTTCGCCAACATGTACGAAGCCTATGCCGGGCTCGACCGGGCGACGCGGGAACGGATCTCGGAGCTGCGCGCGCTACAGATCTACGACTATTCGGTGCGTGGGCGCGTCGATCCGGCGGAGGGCCTCGACGGCTATCCGCACCATGTCCAGCCGGTCGCGGTCACCCATCCGCTGACCGGCCGCAAGGCGCTCTACGTGAACCCTCTGATGACCGCCCGCATCGAGGATGCGGACCCCGAGGAAAGCACGGAACTGCTCGAGACTCTGTGCGGGTTCACGGAGCGCCGGGAGATCGTCTACGAGCATGTCTGGCGGCCTGGCGACCTCGTGATGTGGGACAATTGGTGCTCCTGCCATGCGCGGACCGACTTCCCGGCCGGCGAACGCCGCCTGCTCCGCCGCTGCACCATCCTGGGCCAGGCGTTGAGCGCGTGAGGAGAAGGAAACGATGGCCGTCCGGATCGACAGGCTCACCCCGCATATCGGCGCGGAGATCGTCGGGATCGACCTCGCCGCGGGGGAACCGTCGCCGGCCGAGATCGCCGAGATCTACGCGGCTTGGCTGGAGCATGTCGTTCTCGTCTTCCGCGGCCAGAGGCTGGACCAGGAGGGCCTGCTGCGGGTCACCCGCTATTTCGGTGCGGCGGGGGGCAACGCCCGGCCAAGCGAATATCGGAACTCCGGCCAGCTCGAGATGCTGCCGGGCATCATGCTCATCACCAATGTCCGCGCGAACGGAGAGCCGATCGGCGCGCTCCCCGACGGCGAGATGATGTTCCACCACGACATGCTCCATGCCGATCGCCCGGACAAGGCGACCCTGCTCTATGCGGTGGAGATCCCCTCGCGCGGCGGCAACACGCTGTTCGCAAGCGGCTATGCGGCATACGAGACCCTGGACGAGGAGACGCGCCGGGCGCTCGAAGGCAGGCGCGCCTTCCACCATTACAATTACGGCTCCCAGCGCCGCGGCGACGACATCGGCACGCCGGCCTTCTCCGAGTCGGCCCATCCGGTCTTCCGCACCCATCCCGAGACCGGCCGCAAGGCGGTCTATGTCAACCGGCTGATGACCGAGCGCGTCCTCGACATGGACGCGGCCGAGAGCGATGCCCTGTTGGCGCGCGTTTTCGATCATGCCGAGCGGGATGCTTTCGTCTACGAGCATGTCTGGCGGGTCGGCGACCTGCTGCTGTGGGACAACCGCTGCTCGATGCATGCGCGCCGCGACTTCCCGGCCGGCGAGCGGCGGCTGATGTGGCGAACCACGGTGGAGGGCGGGGACCGGCCGGTCTGAGCGGGCGCGGAGGCCCGTATGCCCAAGCTCCCGAGCTCCGCCGAGATCGCGGCCTGTGAGCGCGACGGCGTCGTCTTCCCGATCCGCATCATGGACCGGACCGCGGCGGAGCGCCTCCGCACGCGGTTCGACGGGCTGGAGCGGCGGCTCGGACCCGCTTCCCGGATCTCCGGCCCCGGCCGACTACGCCCGGCGCCTGTCGGCCCTGCTCGACGCGGTGCGCATTCCGCGCTGCCATCTCCTGGGGCAGTCCGCGGCGGCCCCGATCGTCGTCGCCTTCGCCGCGGTGGCGCCGGAACATGTGGTCTCGCCGGTCTTCGCCCGCACGCGCCCGTTCCTGGAACCGGGCGCGCGGCGATTCGCCGAATCGCGCGTCCCGCGCCTGCTCGCCCCCGGCGCCCCGGTGCATCTGGGCGCCGAACTGGTCGACGCGATGGGTACCGCTCCCGCCGCGGCCTATGTGCAGGCTGTCGAGATGATGACGTTCGCCGATCCGTTCGTCGCCGCGCCGGGGATTCGGATGCCGGCACTGGCGGTCGCCGGGTCCGACGACCCGCTCGCACCGCGCGAGACGGCCGCACGCCGGGCATTGCGCGGCCATCGAGCGACCCTCGGCGTTCAACCGGGTGCCGACGCGCTTCTTCGAATCGGTCGAGACGGCGAGCGGCGTGCCTGCTCCGGCCGGTGGACGACCGTTCGCTGCAAGATGCGGGGCTGTCCGGCGGACAACCGGCTTGGCAAAACCGGCGCGAGCGCCCATCTTGCACGCGGCCGTCTCAGCCCGGCCCCCCGGCGCGGAGCCGAAGATCGAGGATATGGTGTGGCATGAAGATCGCGGTCCCCAAGGAGAGACGGCCCCACGAGCGCCGCGTCGCTGCCTCGCCGGCCACGGTCGGGAAGCTCGTCGCCCTCGGCTGTAAGGTCGTCGTCGAGACGGGCGCCGGACGGGCCGCATCGATCCCCGACCGGGCCTTCGCCGAGGCCGGCGCCGCGATCGCCGCCGGTGCGGCCGAGGCGCTGTCGGACGCCGACATCGTCCTCAAAGTGCAGCGGCCGCTGATCGCCGGCGAGGACGAGCCCGACGAGGTCGCCTTGATGAAGGAGGGCGCGATCCTGGTCGGCATCCTCTCCGCGCTCCAGCATCCCGACCATGTGGCCGCCTACGCCGAGGCCGGGCTGACGAGCTTTTCGCTCGAGCTGCTTCCGCGGATCACCCGCGCCCAGCCGATGGACGTGCTGTCCTCGCAGTCCAACATCGCCGGCTACAAGGCGGCGGTGGACGCGGCGGCCGAACTCGGCCGCGCCTTCCCGATGATGATGACGGCCGCCGGCACCATCCCGCCGGCCCGCGTGCTGGTGCTCGGCGCCGGGGTGGCCGGGCTGCAGGCGATCGCCACCGCCAGGCGGCTGGGCGCGATCGTGACCGGCTACGACGTCCGGGCGGCGGCCCGCGAACAGGTCGAGAGCCTCGGCGCCCGGTTCCTCGATGTCGGCGCCGACGCCGACGCCGAGACCGCGGGCGGCTATGCCAAGGAGATGGACGCGGACTATCGGCGGCGCCAGGAAGCGGCGCTGGCCGAGGCGCTGCCGGCCCAGGACGTGGTGATCTGCACCGCGCTGATCCCCGGGCGGCCGGCGCCGCTGCTGATCACCGACGATATGGTTCGCGGCATGAAACAGGGCGCGGTCATCGTCGATCTCGCCGTCGAGCAGGGCGGCAATAGCGAGCCGAGCCGGCCCGGCAGGACCGTCACGCGGCACGGCGTGCGCGTCCTCGGCCCTGCCAACATGCCGAGCCGGCTCGCCGAGGACGCCTCGGCGATGTATGCGCGCAACCTGCTCGCCTTTCTGACTCCGTTCTTCGGCGAACAGGGCTTCGCGATCGACTGGGAGGACGAGATCGCGGCTGCCTGCCTGATTACGCGCGAGGGCGCCGCGGTGCACCCCATGCTGGTCGAGGAGGCTGTGGCATGAGCGCGGACCCCGCGGCGGGCGCGCCGGCAGAGGCGGCGTCCGACCCCTTCGTCTTCCTGTTCACCATCTTCGTGCTCGCGGTCTTCGTCGGCTATTATGTCGTCTGGAACGTCACCCCGGCGCTCCACTCCCCACTGATGAGCGTGACCAACGCGGTCTCCTCGGTGATCATCGTCGGCGCCCTGATCGCCGCGGGCCCAGGCGGCATGCATTTCTCCAAGGTCATGGGGTTCTGCGCCGTGACCCTCGCGTCGATCAACATCTTCGGCGGGTTCATCGTCACCCAGCGCATGCTGCGGATGTATCGGAAGAAGCGTTGAGGCGGGGCGACCGGCGTGTCTGAGACGTATACGGGTTTCGCCTATCTGGCGGCGGCGATCTGCTTCGTAATGGCACTGCGCGGCCTGTCCTCGCCGGAGACGGCGCGACGCGGAAACCTCGCCGGTATCGTCGGCATGGCGATCGCGGTCGCGGTGACCCTGGCCAACCCCGGCGTGATCTCGTTCGAGCTCATCGCCGCCGGCGTCGTCATCGGCGGGGCGATCGGGACGGTGATCGCGCTCCGCATCCAGATGACGGCGCTGCCGCAGCTCGTCGCCGCGTTTCACAGCCTGGTCGGGCTCGCCGCCGTCGCGGTCGCGACCGCGGCGCTCTACGCGCCCGAGGCCTACGGGATCGGAACCCGGGGGGCGATCAAGACCGCGAGCCTGATCGAGATGTCCCTCGGCACCGCGATCGGCGCGATCACCTTCACCGGCTCGCTGGTCGCCTTCGCCAAGCTCCAGGGGCTGGTCTCGGGCGCGCCCCTGGTCTTCCTCGGCCAGCACCGGCTCAATGCCGCCCTGGGCGCGGCCGTCCTCGCCCTCGGGGTCTGGTTCTGTGCGGCCGAGTCGCTGCCCGCCTACTGGGCGATCGTCGCCCTCGCCCTCGCCCTCGGCTTGCTGATCATCGTTCCGATCGGCGGCGCCGACATGCCGGTCGTGATCTCGATGCTCAACTCCTATTCGGGCTGGGCCGCCTGCGGGATCGGCTTCACCCTGTCCAACGCCCTCCTGATCATCACCGGCGCCCTTGTCGGGGCCTCTGGCGCGATCCTGAGCTACATCATGTGCCGGGGAATGAACCGTTCTTTCTTCAGCGTCGTTCTCGGCGGGTTCGGAGTCGAAGGGGGCGCCGGGGAGGCCCGGGACGCCGACCGCAGCGTGACGGTCGGCAATGCGGAGGACGCGGCCTTCGTCTTGAAGAACGCCTCCAAGGTGATCGTGGTGCCGGGCTACGGCATGGCAGTCGCCCAGGCCCAGCACGCGCTGCGCGAGATGACCGACGTGCTGAAGGCGCAAGGAGTCGAGACCGCCTTCGCGATCCACCCGGTGGCCGGACGCATGCCCGGCCACATGAACGTGCTTCTCGCCGAGGCCAGCGTGCCCTATGACGAGGTCTTCGAGCTGGAGGAGATCAACAACGCCTTCGCCACCGCCGATGTCGCCTATGTCATCGGCGCCAACGACGTCACGAACCCTTCGGCCAAGACGGACGCGGAGAGCCCGATCTACGGCATGCCGATCCTCGATGTCGCCAAGGCCTCGACGGTGCTGTTCATCAAGCGTTCTCTCGCGCCCGGCTATGCCGGCGTCGACAATCCGCTTTTCTACGGCAGCAACACGATGATGCTGTTCGACGATGCCAAGAAGATGACCGAGGAGATCGTCCAGGCGCTTTAGGCCGTGTGCCCGAATGCTCGGGCATGGTAGGCTTCCGCCGGGCGATATTCATGAATGAAGATGCGTGGTCCATGACGGACGGCAATCGGCGCGACGTGACGGCCGAGAAACGGGATGTTTCCCGGCCTGTCCTGTCGGCCGGACGACGAGGTTGGGCGCGCAGCGACGACAGGCGGCGCGAACCCTGCGGCCGACATGCGTGACGATACTCTCGACTCCGGTTCGGATCGGCCGAATGTTCTCCATTATTGGGACATCGTAAAACGGAGCCGGCTTCTCATATTCGGCATGACGACGATATGCGCATTGCTCGGGCTGGGGGCGTCTTTGGCTATCCAGCCGGTGTATCGGGCGACCGTCATTCTGGCATCGTCTCAGGGCCAGAGTCTTGACATGAGACTTATGGATCTTTCCGATTCCATAGGGCTTCTGGGAGGCAATTTCAGCCCCAATTTTTCTCAAGAAGGAAACATCGAAGAGGAGGCGTTGGCGACTCTGACTTCCCGGGGTTTTCTGACACGCTTTATTGAAGAAAGGAAGCTCTTACAGACGTTGTTCGATCCGGAGGATTTCGAGAAATCCGATCCGAAAGATATTCCAACGATGCATGACGCCTATGAAAAATTCATCGAGGAAATCCTCGTGGTCGAACAGAGACCGGTGGATAAAACGATCGAGGTAAGCATCGACTGGAAAGATTCTACCGTTGCCGCAGATTGGGCCAACTCATTGATATCACGACTCAATTCCGAGCTTCGCATGGCAGCGGCCCGACAGGCCGCGCAGAATATAGATTTTCTGAATCGTGAAGCCGAGGATACGAGAATCATGTCGCTCAAACAAGCAATTTATAGAATGATCGAAGCGCAGATTCATACAATCATGGTCACGGAACAAAATTGGATTACGCCTTCAAGGTCATCGATGCCGCGAGGCCTTCCGATCTGGACCGCTATATTCGACCTCGTCCCGTTCTTATCGTATTGGCGACGACGGTGTTTGGTTTTGTCGTCGCGCTTTCATTGAGTATATGGAAAAACTATATCCGCAGACTGAAGAATAGCACCTGATCTTCGGAGCGACCGATGGCCATGCCAGGGGCGGCGGGGTTGAAGGCAACGACTTTCGACGGCCCTCCCGCTCGAACGATGCCGGCCCTTGAGGCCGCCGGCGGCGCATGACCGTAATCGCCGACGCTCGGTCATATGACGGGCGACCGTCTCGCCTCCTGGATCCGTTCGTTTCACTCGCATTCTGGACGCTGGCCGTGGCCACGCTGCTCAACGTGGAAGGGTTCTTCCGCGGATTGATACCCTCGCTGCCCTTCTTCGGGCTGGTCACCGCGTGCTGCGTACTTCTGTTGGGCGTCAGCCATGTGCGCATATCGCAGGCCCTGGGAGGTCCGGGCGGGTTGATCATCGCCGCGACCGCATCCTATCTGGCGATCGGTTTCGTCGTCGCGGTCGTCACCGGCACGGAAGCGCGGGGAAGCGGGGCGTACAGACAGACGACATACGTGACGATCTTCCTTTCGGTGACGCTTGCCGCCGCCGTCGGTAGCCGGGCATTCCTGGACCGGGTAGGATTCGAGACATTCCTGAAATGGGTGCTATTGATCCTGATGGCGAGCTGCGTTGCAGTTCTGGCCTCGCCGATCCTGATCGACGTCGGTATAGCGGTGCCCAAACAGGGCTATATCGGCGCATCCTTTCGTAATATGGGTCCGTTCGCCGGCCCCAATGAGGCGGCTTATATCGGTTGCATGACCGCGTTGCTCGCCATCGCGTTTCTGGGCAACGGCCGGCAGCGTTTCCTCGGGTATCTGGCGCTTAACTTGGGCGTCCTCTCTGTAATTCTTTCCGTCTCCAAGACGGGAGTCATCGGTCTGGCCGCCCTATTCGTCTTTTTCCTCCTGTTGAACGGCCGCGACGGCCGGGTCCGTATCCTGTACTGGTTTGGCGGCGCGCTCCTTTGCTTGGCCCCCGCCTTGTTCGTCGCTTTCGATGGGTTGATCATACTGCATCCCGGTCATCTCGAAAGAGCCTTGGAAATCCAACATCTAGCGAGCGGAGACTTCTCCCAGAGTGGGGTCTTTACAGGCCGAACGACCGTGTGGAGCCTCGGCTTGCAGAAGGTGTTGGAGGCGCCCGTCGTCGGACATGGGATCGGTCATCTCGGTCGCCTTCAAGGCGCCCATTTGAGTTACGAAGGCTTCCCGACAGGTGTCCATAACATGTATTTGAGACTGGCCGGTGAGGCGGGCATCGTTCCGCTTGCGCTGTATCTGCTCTATTTCTTCTCGCTGTTGCGGCTGCGCTGGACGGTGCCGAAGTCCCTGGCCAGAGACGTCGTCGTCGGCTGGGCGATCCTGTTCGCTCTTTTCAGTTTTTCACTTCATCATCTTCTGAGCTTGAAGTACCTCGCATTCTGCGTCGGCCTGACCAGCGCGATAGGCGCCGTCCTGATGGAGGATCTGCGCCGAAGCCCGCACAGGCTGCATGGAGGCGCCCGCGCCACGGCATGAAAACCTCGCGTTCAAGCGTCGCCGAAGCCGCGCGCCACGGCCTCGCACATCCGCCGCGAGAACGCGGCCGGGTCGGGCAGCGGCTCGCCCTCCATGATCCGCGCCTGATCGAGCACCAGCCAAGCGGCGTCCGAGAGCCGGCCCGCGCTGCCGTCGCCGCCGACCGCCTCGGCGAGGCGCCGGATCAAGGCATGGTCGGGGTTGATCTCGAGAATCCGCTTGGCGCCGCCGCCGTCGAGCTGGCGGTGTTGCTTGAGGAGCCGCTCGAGATGGATGTCCATGTCTCCCTCGTCGGCGACCAGGCAGGCGGCGCTGTCGGTCAGCCGGTCCGAGGTGCGCACGTCCTTGACCTCCTGATGCAGCGCGAGCTTGAACATGGCGACGACGCTGTCGATCCGCCCCCGATCGACGGCATCCTCGGCGCCGCCCGCATCGTCCGACGAGAAGCGCGACAGGTCCGCTCCGGCGCGGGTGGCAGATCTGAACGGCTTGCCCTCGTACGCGCCGACCGTCGGAATCCAGAATTCGTCGACCGGATCGGTCATCAGCAGGACCTCGACGCCGCGCGCGCGAAAGCCTTCGAGCTGCGGGCTGCGGCGGACGATCTCGAGTTCCTCGCCGGAGATATAGTAGATCGCCTCCTGGCCGTCCTTCATCCGAGCGGCATAGTCGGCGAACCCGACCAGCCCGTCGGCCGCCGTCGAGTGGAAGCGGGCGAGCGGCAGCAGCGCCCCGCGCCGGTCCTCGTCCTCGTAGAGCCCCTCCTTGAGCACGGCGCCGAACGAATCCCAAAATTCCGCATAGGACTCGGGCTCGGCCTCGGCCTTCCTGGCGAGGTCGCCCAACACCCGGTTGACGACGGCCTGCCGGATGCGATCGAGGATCGGGTTCGCCTGAAGCATCTCGCGGCTCACGTTGAGCGGCAGATCCTCGCTGTCGACAAGGCCGCGCAGGAAGCGCAGCCAGCGCGGGACCAGACCTTCGCACTCGTCGGTGACGAACACCCGCTTCACGTAGAGCTTCACCCCGTGCTTGCGCTCCGGATTGAAGAGATCGAAAGGGCGCTTGGAGGGGATGAACAGGAGGTTGGTGTATTCCTGCATGCCCTCGGCGCGCCAGTGGAGAGTCATCCACGGCTCGTCGAAGGCGTGGGCGATGTGGCGATAGAACTCCTTGTACTGGTCCTCGGCGATCTCGCCGCGTGGCCGCGCCCAGAGCGCCGAGGCGCGGTTGATCGTCTCCTCCCCGTCCGCGCCGGAGAGCAGGATCGGGAAGGCGATATGGTCGGAATAGGTCTGGACGATCCCGCCCAGGGTCCCGCTGTCGAGGAACGCGTCCTCGCCGGCGCGCAGATGGAGCTTGACGGTGGTGCCCCGCCCGGTGCGCTCGGCTTGGCCTACGGTGAACACGCCGCCGCCATCCGACCGCCAGCGCCAAGCCTGGTCCGCACCGGCGCGGCGGCTCACGACCTCGACCTCGTCGGCGACCATGAAGGCGGAATAGAAGCCGACCCCGAACTGGCCGATCAGCGCCTTGCCGCCGTCGTCGCCCTCGACTTGCGCGGCGAGATAGGCGCTCGTGCCCGACCGGGCGATGGTGCCGAGATCGGAGATGAGCCCCTCCCGGTCCATGCCGATGCCGTTGTCGGCGACCTCGATGGTCCGCGCCTCCGCGTCGAGCGCGATTCGGATCCGGAACTCCGGGTCTCCCCGGGTCAGCTCCGGGGAGGTCAGCGCCTCGTAGCGCAGCCGGTCGCAGGCGTCGGAGGCGTTGGAGATCAGCTCGCGAAGGAATATCCGCTTCTCGCTGTAGAGCGAGTTCGCGACGATATGCAGCAGCCTGGAAACTTCAGTCTGGAAGTCGAGTCGTTCCTCGCCCATGCGGCCCCGCTCCGGTCCTGTGATGACGGCGCAACATATGTGTTCCGAGCGGGCGGGGATCAACCCCCGGGGGCCAGGCGGCTCCGGCTCCTTCCACGATCGCCATCGACATCGTGGCAGCGGAGGACGATGCCCGCTTAGAGCCCGACCCGAAACTCGCGGGCGGTTTCGACACGCCGCCGCATAGCGGCCCCGCCGGCGTCGGGAGCCCTCTCACCGGCGCTGCCTGCCGGTTGCAGTCCGCAAGAGGAGCGCCATTCGTCGCGAATACCCGGCGACCCCGGAACGGCACACCGGCATCGCGCGCGGGTGCCTGTACCGCACCCCAGGGCATTTTCGCGGCAAAACGAGAACCGCCGCTGCCGCCCTGCGCGGCTTGCATTCGATCTTGCGACGGGCGATTCTGCCGCCATGTCGGCGAACGGAGCGCGTCCGCGGGTCACCGCCGTCCTCGGCCCGACCAATACCGGCAAGACCCATTTCGCGATCGAGCGGCTGGTCAGCCATTCCGACGGCGTGATCGGCTTCCCGCTCCGCCTGCTGACGCGCGAGAACTACGACCGCGTGGTCAGACTCAAGGGTGCCCGCCAGGTCGCTCTCGTCACCGGCGAGGAGAAGATCGTCCCACCCCGGGCGCGCTATTTCCTGTGTACCGCCGAGGCGATGCCGCTCGACCGTAGATTCGCCTTCGTCGCCGTCGACGAGATCCAGACCTGCGGCGATCTCGAGCGTGGACATGTCTTCACCCGGCTCCTGCTCGAGGCGCGGGGCACCCGTGAGACGTTGTTTCTCGGGTCGGACACGATGCGCCCGCTGATTCGCCGGCTGGTGCCGGAGGCGGTATTCCTCGCCCGTCCGCGATTGTCGCAGTTGACCCATGAAGGCCCGCGCAAGCTGACCCGCCTGCCGCCGCGAAGCGCCGTGATCGCCTTCTCGGCCGCCAGGGTCTACGAGATCGCCGAGACGCTGCGGCGCCAGCGCGGCGGGACGGCGATCGTCCTCGGCGCGCTGAGCCCGCGCACCCGCAACGCCCAGGCGGCGATGTATCAGGCGGGCGAGGTAGACCATCTGGTGGCGACCGACGCGATCGGGATGGGGCTCAACATGCGGCTCGCCCATGTCGCCTTCTTCGAGCTGGACAAGTTCGACGGTCGCGAGCGCCGGCGGCTGGTCGCCGCCGAGATCGCCCAGATCGCCGGCCGGGCCGGGCGCTACATGACCGACGGCGGTTTCGGGACGGTGGCCGGGGCGGAGCCGTTGCCGCCGGAGACCGCCGCCGCCGTGGAAAACCACATCTTCCCGCCCCTCGCCGCCTTGCGCTGGCGCAACGCGGCGCTGGACTTCGCCTCTCCCGCCCGCCTGCTCGCCAGCCTGGAGGCGCGCCCGCCGCGCCCGGAGCTCGTCCGCGTCCGCGAGGCCGACGACCAGCGCGCGCTCGCCGCCCTGATTTGCAGCGGCGCGGCCGGCGCCAGGGCCGAGACCGGGGAGGGGCTGCGGCTGCTTTGGGAAGTCTGCCAGATTCCCGATTACCGCAAGACCATGGACGAAGCGCATACCCGACTGCTGGCGGCGGTGTTCGGCCATCTCGCAGGGCCCGGAGAACGCCTGCCGACCGATTGGGTCGCCGCCCAGATCGCCGGCTTCGACCGCGTCGACGGCGACATCGACACGCTAACGACGCGCATCGCCCATGTCCGGACCTGGACCTTCATCTCTCACCGGCCGGGCTGGATCGAAAACCGTGGGGGCTGGCAGGCGCGGACGCGGGCGATCGAGGACCGGTTGTCGGACGCTCTGCACGCGCGCCTGGTTCAGCGCTTCGTCGACCGCCGGGCGGCGCTGCTGCTGCGCCGGCCGGAGGCCGCCGGGCGGCTGGCGGAGATCGGCCGCGAGGGGGAGGTCCTGCTCGCCGGGAAGCCGGCAGGTCGGCTCGACGGGCTCCGCTACCGCCCCGCCGCGACGCTCGACGGGCGGGCGCGGCGCGCGGCCGTCGCCGCCGCCGCGCGCGAGATCGAAGCGCGGGCGCGGCGGCTGTCGGAAGCGCGCGACGACGCGTTCGCACTCAACGACGGGGCCGAGCTGACCTGGGACGGGGCGGTCGTCGCCCGACTCTCGGCCGGCGCAGCGGCGCTGGCCCCTGCCATCGTCGTGATCGACGGCGCCGAGCTCGGCGCCGCGCGGACGCGCCGGGTTCGAGACCGGCTGTCGGACTGGCTCGACCGCCATCTCGGGGCCGGGCTCGCGCCGCTCCGCCAACTCGGCGCGGCGGTGTTCGCCGGCGCCGCGCGCGGCCTCGCCTTCCAGCTCGTCGAGGCGTTGGGCTCGCTGCCCAGAGGGCCGATACGGGCGCTGCTCGCCGATATCGGCGACGAGGACCGGATGCGGATGCGCCGGCTCGGGGTCCGGTTCGGGCGCGAGGCGGTCTATCTCCCGGCCCTGGTCAAGCCGCGCGCGACCCGGTTGCGGGCGCTGCTCTGGTCGGTCCACAACCGGCTCCCGCCGCGCCCGCCGCCGCCGCCCGGGCTGTGCTCGGTCATCGTCGCGGACAGGGGCGAAGACGCCTTCTACGCCGCCTGCGGCTATCCGGTGGTGGGCGGCCGGGCGATCCGGATCGACGTTCTCGACCGATTGTCGCGCGCGCTCTCCCGAGCGTCGCGGGACGGCGCGTTCGTGCCTACCCCGGTGATGACCGCGCCGGCCGGGCTCCCGGCCGCGGAGATCGAGACAGTGCTCGGCGCGCTCGGCTACCGCCCGGATGAGGACGACGGCGGCACCCGCTATGTCCGGTCGCGCCGCACTGCGCGCCGGCGCAGGCGGCGAGCGCGGCCCCCCGCATCCTCGCCGTTCGCAGCCCTCGCGGAGATGAGGGAGCCGCGATGACCGACCGGACGCTGCGGCTCGACGCCTGGCTGTGGCGCGCCCGATTCTTCACGAGTCGCAGCCGGGCGAGCCGACTCTGCCGCGACGGCAAGATCCGCATCGACCGCGCGGTGGTCACCCGGGCGAGTCGGCCGGTGCGACCCGGCGCCGTGCTCACCTTCCCCTACGCGCGGACCATCCGGGTGGTCCGGGTGCTGGCGCTGGGGAGCCGGCGGGGGCCGCCCGCCGAGGCCCGCGGCCTCTATGAGGAGGTCGGCGAGGCGGGGAACGGGCGGTGCTGAGCAGGCTGCGGACGCTTCTCTCGGCGAGACCGGCGCCGGGCGCCGCCACAGCCGGGGACGGGGACGAGGACGACAGACGGCGTCTCGCCGCCGCGGCGCTCCTGGTCCATGCCGCCTCGGTCGACGCCGACTACGCTCCGGTCGAACGGCGGCGGATCCTGTCGCTGCTGAAAACCCGGTTCGGGCTCGACGCCGAAGAGGCCGGCGCGCTCGCCGCGGCAGCGGAGACGGCCGTCGACGGCGCGGTGCAGATTCTCGGCTTCACCCGCGCGATCAAGGACGGTTTTTCCTATGACGAGCGGGTCGCGCTGATCGAGATGCTGTGGCAGGTGGTGCTGAGCGACGGCCGCCTCGACGCCTGCGAGGCCCAGCTCATGCGCCGCATAGGCGGGCTGCTCTACGTCACCGACCGCGATCGGGGGCTTGCGCGACAGCGCGCCGCCGCCCGTCTGGAGGACGGCTGACGCCGGCGCGAAAAACGGTTGGTTCCCGGGCGCAATCGGTCTAAGTTCCCCGCCGCATTGCGCAGCGCGCCCGTGCGGGAGCGGAGAGCGGCCTCCGCCGGACCGCGGGAAACCACGAAGGGGATCGGGAGCAGTGTCGAAATGACCTATATCGTCAACGAGTCCTGCATCAAGTGCAAATTCATGGACTGCGTCGAAGTCTGTCCGGTGGACTGCTTCTATGAAGGCGAGAACATGCTGGTCATCCATCCCGACGAATGCATCGATTGCGGGGTGTGCGAGCCCGAATGCCCGATCGAGGCGATCCACCCGGATACCGACGACGGCGCGGAGCAGTGGGTCGAGATGAATCGCAAATACGCCGAAGCCTGGCCCAACATCACCCGCAAGGGGGATTCGCCCGCCGACGCCGACGATTGGCGCGATGTGCCCGACAAGTTCGCCCAGCATTTCTCGGAAAACCCCGGCCAGGGGGGCTGACCGGGCGCCGCGGCCCGCCCGGCCTCGGCGCGTCGAGAGCGCTCGGCACTGCGAGTCCGTCGCCGTCCGCCCGCAAGTTTCGGGTCGGGCTCTCAGCCCGGCCGCCCGCCGAGCGCCGCGTGCAAGGCCAGCAGCGCGGTCTGCGGCGGCGTATCCGATCGGTGGCTGCCGCAGGTCCAGCCGACCGCACGGGCCAGATCTGCGAGCCCTCGGCAATGCCGGTCCAGCGCCGCGGCATAGTCGGCGCGAACGGTCTCGACGCGGCCGATCAGAACGCTCCCTTCGCCCTCGAGCCCTTCGAAGCGCACGCGGCCGCGATAGGGCAGCGCGGCTTCCGCGGGGTCGACGATCTGGAGGATATGGCCTTCCACGCCCATCACCGCGAAGCCGTGGACGACCCGTTCGATCTCGGGCATCGGCCGGAGCATGTCGCCGATCAGCACCAGGCGTCCGTGGCGCGGCAGTGGCTCCACGGCCGGCAGACTCGCCTCGGGCGCCTCCTCGTCGACCAGGAGTTCGGCCATGCGTGCCGCCGCCGCGCGGCCGCCGGTCGGCGCCATGCCGGTTCCGAGCAGCGCGGCCTGTTCGCCGCCGCGGTGCAACAGCAGCGCCAGCGCCAGGGTCAGGACGGTCGCCCGGTCCCGCTTGTCCGCCCAGGCGACCGAGGACGAGAACCGCATCGACGGCGAGCGGTCGCACCAGATCCAGACGCTCTGCGCCGCCTCCCACTCGGTCTCGCGCACGAACGCGTGGCGCGATTTGGCCGTCTGCCGCCAATCGATCGCTTGCGCCGGGTCGCCCGGCTGATATTGGCGGAACTGCCAGAAGGCATCGCCGCGTCCCACCCGGCGGCGGCCGTGCACGCCCTGCGACACCGCCTCGGCGACCCGCTCGGCGGCGACCATGAGTTCGGGAATGCGCGCCGCCGCCCTTTCCGCGTCGCCGCGCAGCGCCCGGGCCGTGCCCGGCGCGCGGCCGGCGCCGTTGCCGCCGGTCAGCCGAGGCGGGCGCACAGCTTTGCGACGATGTCGTCGACCGTGACGCCATCGGCGCGGGCGGCGAAGTTCACGGCCATGCGGTGGCGCAGCACCGACGGCGCCAGGGCGGCCACATCGTCGAGAGACGGGGCGAGCCGGCCGTCGAGGAGCGCCCGCGCCCGGCTCGCCAGCATCAGCGCCTGGCTCGCCCGGGGGCCGGGACCCCAGGAGACGCGGCTGCGCACCTCGGGGATGTCGGTGCTGTCCGGGCGGCCGTTGCGAACGAGGCCGAGGATCGCCTTGACCACCGCCTCGCCGACCGGGATGGTCCGGACGAGGCGCTGCCCGGCGCCGAGATCGGCGCCCGTCATCACCCGTTCCGCGGCCGCTTCTCCGATCCCGGTCGTGGCGACCAGCATGCGTCGCTCCGCCGCTTCGTCCGGATAGCCGACGTCGATCTGCAGCAGGAACCGATCGAGCTGCGCCTCCGGAAGCGGGTAGGTGCCCTCCTGCTCGAGGGGGTTCTGTGTCGCCAGAACGTGGAAGGGGGCGGGCAGGTCATGATACCGGCCGGCGACCGAGACCCGTTTCTCCTGCATCGCCTGGAGGAGCGCCGACTGGGTGCGTGGGCTGGCCCGGTTGATCTCGTCCGCCATCAGAAGCTGGCAGAAGACGGGCCCCCGTACGAAACGGAACGAACGGCGCCCTGCCTCGCTCTCCTCCATCACCTCGGTGCCGAGGATATCGGCGGGCATGAGGTCCGGTGTGAACTGGACCCGCTTGTCGTCCAGGCCGAGGACGGTGCCGAGAGTCTCGACCAGCCGCGTCTTGCCGAGGCCGGGATAGCCGATCAGCAGGGCGTGACCGCCCGCGAGCAGCGTGGTAAGTGTCTGCTCGATCACCTGCTCCTGGCCGAAGATCACGCGGCCGACCCGATTCCGGGCCATCGCCATACGATGGCTCAGCGCCTCGATCTCGGCGGCGCTGCGCGGCTCTTCGCCGATGGGGGCGTCGATCGACTCGGTGGGCAGGTCTGACACGGGCGACTCGGGTTTGGGACCGAACAAAATGCCGGGAACCGATCCTGCGGCGATCGCGCAAGCCCTGCGGACTCGACCGACCGGCGGAGAGAGGCAGGCCGGGGCCGGTCAACATGTCTGCGGCGACATCGACATGCGCATCTCGCGCGACGGCACCTGGTTCTATCACGGCTCGCCGATCGGGCGCAAATCTCTGGTCCGGCTGTTCGCGCACGTGCTGCGCCGCGATGGGGCGGGAGACTATTGGCTGGAGACCCCGGTCGAGAAGGCGCGCATCCGCGTCGACGACGCCCCGTTCACCGCCGTCGAGATGTTCGCCGAGGGCGCCGGCGCGGCGCGGCGGCTGCGGTTTCGAACCAATGTCGACGACATCGTGACGCTGGATGCCGATCATCCGCTGCGCGTGGAGACCGATCCGGCGACCGGCGAGCCGGCGCCCTACCTGACGGTGAGGGACGGTCTGGAGGCGCTGGTCGTGCGTTCGGTGTTCTACGACCTCGTCGCGCTCGGCGAGGAGCGCGACGAGGTCGTGTTCGGGGTCTGGAGCAGCGGACGGTTCTTCGCGCTCGGCCGCATCGCGGAGGGCTGAGACGCTGGGCGGCATCAGGCTCGATCGCGCCCGCGTCCTGGCATCGTTTCCCGGTCCCGGCGTTCCGGCGAACCCGCGGCATGACGGGCGGGACTGGATTTCGGCGCCGATGGACGAAGATTGCGGGCGGGAATATCGTCCGGCGGCCGTCCTCGTGCCGGTGGTCGATCGTCCGCAGGGCCTGACCCTGCTGTTGACCCGGCGGACCGACCATCTCCGCTCGCATTCCGGGCAGATTTCCTTCCCCGGCGGACGCCGGGAGCCGCAGGACGCGAGCCCCGAGGCGACGGCGCTGCGCGAGACGGGCGAGGAGATCGGCCTGTCCGCCGGTCGGATCCGCCTGGCCGGGCGGCTCAATGTCCGCGAGACCGGGTCGGGCTATCGGGTGGTGCCGGTCGTCGGCGTCGTGGAGCCCCCCGAGCGTCTGGTTCCCGACGACCGGGAGGTCGCCGAGATTTTCGAGGTCCCGCTCGACTTTCTGATCGCGCCGGCCAATCATCGCTTCGAGACTCTGGTCCGCGGCAGTGTCGAGCGGCGGTTCCATGCGATACCCTATGGCGAATATTTCATCTGGGGCCTGACGGCGCGAGTCATCGTCGATCTGTCGGGCGTGCTGCGGAGGCGATGGTCCGGATCCTGATCACCTACGTGCTGCCCTTGGTTCTGCCGACGCTGGCCTGGTATGTCTGGGGTCGCCTGTCGGCGTCGCGGACCAGAACGGAGCGGAACGGGTCGGAATGGGAGAACGCGCCCTGGCCGGCGCTCGCGGTCTCCGGCGTCGTATTGCTGGCGGCGACCCTGGGTGCGCTCGCGTTGTTCGGCGCCGCCGAGCCGGGCAACGTCTACCGGCCCGCCCGCGTCGTCGACGGCGCGGTGGTCCCCGGGACGCAGACGAACGCGCCACCCCAACCGTATTCCGCAACCGAGTGACGGCCGCGCCCTTGATCGTCGCCGGGATCATCGCGCGGCAGCCCTGGATGCGGGCCGACGCCGTGTTCGCGCTCTTCCGGGCGCTGTTCGCGGGCGGGGGGCAGGCGCGGCTCGTCGGCGGCTGCGTCCGCGATGCGGTCGCCGGGCGCGCCGTCGGCGATATCGACGTCGCGACCCCGACCCGTCCCGCCGAGGTGATCCGTCTTCTCGACGCGGCCCGGATTCGGGCGCTTCCGACAGGGCTGGCGCACGGCACCGTCACCGCGGCGATCGCCGGCTCGTCCTTCGAGATCACGACGCTGCGCCGCGATGTCGAGACCGACGGGCGGCATGCCGTCGTCGCGTTCACGGACGACTGGGCGGCCGATGCCGAGCGGCGCGACTTCACGATGAACGCGCTGTTCTGCGACCTGGACGGATCGCTCTACGATCCCGTCGGCGGGCTCGCCGATCTGCACGCCGGGCGGGTGCGGTTCATCGGCGACGGACGGCGACGGCTCGCCGAGGACGTGCTCAGGCTGCTGCGCTTCTTCCGCTTCCATGCGTGGTACGGCGCCGGACCGCCCGATGCGGACGGGACGGCGGCCTGCCGGGCGTTCGTGCCGCGGCTCCGCGGGCTCGCCGCCGAACGGGTGTGGTCGGAGCTGACGAAGACTCTGCGGGCGCCCGCACCGGCGGCGGCGTTCGGTCTCATGGACGGCATCGGCGCGCTCGACGAGGTCCTCGGGGTGCCCCGGCGCCCCGATCGGCTGGCGGCGGCCGTCGACTGCGAGGCGGCGCTCGGCCTCGAGCCGTCGGCGGTCAGGCGGCTCGCCGCGATGCTGGACTGCGACACCGCTGCGGCGGCCGCGCTGGCCGGGAGGCTTCGGCTGCCGCGAAAATCGGCGGAACGCTTGACGGCGGCGATCGAGAACGGCCCGAAGCTCGCCCGCGCGCATGGCGAGCCCGCGATCCGCGACGCCCTGTACCGCTGGGGCGCCCCGGCGTTCGCCGACGCGCTGGTCTCGGCGGTGGCGGGCCGCGGCGCGGTGCCGGATTGGGCCGGCTGCGCCTCGGCGCTGGCGGACTGGGTCCGGCCGATCTTTCCCCTCAGCGGATCGGATGTCCTCGCGGCCGGGGTGCCGGAAGGCCCCGCCGTCGGCCGGTCTCTTCGCGCGATCGAGGACTGGTGGCTGGATGTGGGATGCGAACCGGACCGGCGCGCCTGTCTCGACCGGCTCGCGGCATCGCTCGACATGTGACCGATCGCGGAAGCGAACGATGCAGACCGCTTTCGACCTCGTGTGGCTTTCGGCCGAGCGCGACCCCGGCCATGTCGCGATCGTCGACGATCTGACGCCGCGCAGGCTGACCTATGAACGGCTCGTCGACGAGGTCGAGGCGGTGGCGGCCGGTCTCGGCGCGCGCGGCGTCGGGGCCGGCATGCGGGTCGCGACGGCGCTGCCCGGCCTGTTCGACCACGCGGTCGTTCTGCTCGCCCTGCAGAGGCTGGCGGCAGTCCCGGTCCTGCTCAACTTCCGCCTCGGGCCGTCCGAGATCGGCGCCCTGATGTCGCGCATCGACTGCCGGGCGGCGATCGTCCGCGGCGACGCGGCGGTTCTCGCCGCCGCGTCGGCGGCCCTGCCGGCCGGCGCGCCGGTCTGGACGGTCGGCGGGTCCGCCGGGCCATCCGGAGAGCTCGCCGCCTGCCGCGCGTCGCCGGACGGTCTCCCACCGAGGCCGCGCCCCGGGCGCGAGGACCCGGCCTTCGTCTTTCTGACCTCGGGCACGACCGGCCTGCCCAAGGGCGTTCTGCTGGCGCAGCGGACGACCGAGCATCGGGTCCTCTGGCTGTCGACCCAGGCGGGGCTGCGTCACGGCGCCCATAATCGGACCCTGGGCTTCATGCCTCTGAGCCATGCGATCGGCTTCTACGGCGTGTTCCTGGCTACGCTCGCCTTTGGCGGAACCTATTACGTGATGTCGGCATTCGATCCGGCCCGCGCGGTCGATACGGTCGAGCGCGCCCGCATCACCTATCTCTTCGGCATCCCGACCCTGTTCCACGCGATGGTCGACGCACCCGAATACGGGCCGGAGCGGATGGGTTCGCTCGAGCTGGTGCTGTATGGCGGGGCGGCGATCGACCCGCGGCTGATCGCCCATATGGATCGATACTGGCCGGCCGCCATACGACATATCTACGGAACGACCGAGACGATGTGCTCGCTCTACAACCCCGATCCGGCACCCCGTCCGGCGACACTCAGGCCGGGGTTCTACTCCCGCGTCCGGGCCGTCGGATTCGGCGGCGGCCCCGATGCGGCGGTCGCGCCCGGCGAGGAGGGCGAGCTGATCGTCGACATCGACGCGGACACGAGCTTCACGGGCTATCTGGGCGTGCCCGACCCCTCCGGCGGGAAGATCCGGGACGGCTGGTATTACACCGGCGATGTGGTCCGGCTGGAGCCGAACGGCAACGTCACGCTGCGCGGCCGCATCGACGACGTGATCCGATCGGGCGGGGAGACCATTCACCCGGAGGAGATCGAGACGGTGCTCGACAGACACCGGGACGTGGCGGCGAGCGCCGCGGTGGGCCTCGACGATCCGCGCTGGGGCCAGATCGTGATCGCCTGCGTCGTCTGCGCTGGGGCGGGCTGCGATGCCGCCACGCTGGACGCCTGGTGCCGGGACAGCGCGCTCGCCAGCTTCAAGCGCCCCCGCGCCTATCTGTTCGTCGAGGCGCTGCCGCGCAACGCCGCCGGCAAGCTGCTGCGCCGGGAGGCGCGGGCACTGGTCGCCGCGGAAGCGCGGAAGGCGCGCGCGGGGGGCCTCGCGCGCCCCGGGTGATCGGCGCCGCACCGCGGCCCCGTTCGTCGGCGCCGCACCACGGCGATCCCTTCCGCAGACGGATCGCTTCGCGCTAGAGTGGCGGTCGAGGATATGCAGCGGAACGGAGGAGGCACCGCGCCATGCCCGCTCCCCGACGCCCCAACCCGGACAAGGCGATCGATGCGGCCCTCGCGCTTGCCGCCGAACGGCGCTGGCGCGACGTGACGCTCCGCGCCGTCGCCGCCGAGGCCGGGATGGGGCTGGCCGATCTTCGCGCGCTGTTCGCGAGCAAGGACGCGATCGTCGCCGCCTTCGTCGACCGAATCGACAGGAAGGTCATCGCCGGCACCGATCCCGAGGCGATGGCGGAACCGGTTCGCGACCGCTTGTTCGATATTCTCACCCGGCGGTTCGAGGCCCTGCGGCCGCATCGCGCCGCGCTGGGCGGGATCGTCCTGGACGCGCTCCGCACGCCGTCGTCGGGGCTCGCGGCAGGCTGCCGGACGATGCGGTCCATGTCGTGGTTTCTCGAGACGGCCGGGGTCGGCGGCGCCGGCGCGGCGGGCCGGCTCCGCTGCAAGGCTCTCGCGGCGGTCTGGCTCGCGACCCTGCCGGTGTTTCTGCGCGACGACAGCGACGACCTGGCACGCAC
The DNA here is from genome assembly GCA_963422565.1 of Alphaproteobacteria bacterium. Taxonomy (GTDB): domain Bacteria; phylum Pseudomonadota; class Alphaproteobacteria; order MPNO01; family MPNO01. The sequence goes on from OY730228.1 coordinate 1,705,560, forward strand.
GATGGCGCGGCTCGACCGTGCGCTGGACCGCCTCGACCGGATTGCGTCCCGCCTCGGGCCGTGCCGCGGCCGCGCCGGTCGGCCGACCGGCGAAGCGACGCCCGCGGCGGCGCCGTGAATATCTCCTTCGCCGATTTCGTCAGGGTCGATATCCGGATCGGAACGGTCACGGCGGTCCATCCCTTTCCGGAGGCGCGCAAGCCGGCGCTCAAGCTGACCATCGATTTCGGGCCCGAGATCGGCGTCAAGCGGTCGTCGGCGCAGATTACGGTCCATCACCGGGCAGAGGATCTCCTCGGCCGGCAGGTTGCCGCCGTGGTCAACCTGCCGCCCAAGCAGATCGGGCGCTTCATGTCCGAGGTGCTGGTGCTGGGCTTTCCGGACGAGGCCGGCGAGGTCTGCCTGATCGGCGTCGATCGGGAGGTCCCCGACGGCGGACGCCTCTTCTGATCTCGTACCGACGGCTATCGGCGGCGACTCCCTCCGGGAGCCGACCGGTCCATTCCACCCGGACGGTGCCGGGCACGCGGACCCATGTCTCGCCGGTCGCCAGAACCGCCGCCATCTCGGTCGCACCGATGCCGAACGTGTAGCAGCCCGCGGCGCCCCCCCGTGGGCGCGTGGCTGTCGCCGCCGACCGCGAACATCCCGGGTGCGAGATGGCCGTGCTCCTGGAGCACCACATGGCAGATGCCGCGCATGTCGTGGAAGCGGTCGATCCCGTTCGCCCTGGCCCATCGCCGCGTGAGGTCTAGGATCGCCGCGCTCTCCGCATCCACCGCCGGCACGTAATACGTAATGGTCGCTGACAAGGACCACTCGGTCGGGGTTCCATACCCGGGCGCCCAGCCTCTCCAGGATCGGCTGCACCCGACGCGGCCCGCCGAAATCGTGGATCATGGCGAGATCGACGCGGCAGGTGACGACCTCGCCCGGCGCGACGCGGTCGCGCGAGGCGGCGCGCGCGATGATCTTCTCGGCGAGCGTCAGACCCATGTCCCGCACCGAGCACTCACCGATTCCTGGGGATCGTCCGTTCCAGATAGGCGCGGATGCCGTCGCGTGTCCGCCGCTCCCCCCATCGCGCGGCAATCTCCTGCCCGACCTCCGTCTCGCGCGCCCTGATCCGGTCGAGCACGGGGCGGCGGAGGTCCCGCTTGGTCGTCGCGAAGCCGTCGCCGGGAAGCGACGCCAGCCGCTCGGCTCTGGCGCAAGCCCGGTCGATCAGCGCGTCCGGGGCCGCGATCTCGTCGATCAGGCCGAGCTCGCGCGCCGCCTCCGGCTCCTGGGTCTCGGCGAGATAGAGGACCGACCGGAGGAACTGAGGCGCAATGGCGGCGCGCATGATCTCCAGCGCGGTCGGCGGGAACGGAACACCGACCCGGAGCTCCGGGAGGCCGATCCGCCCGCTCCCCGCCGCCATCAGCCGCAGATCTGCGGCGGCGGCGAGCACGCAGCCCCCGGCGACCGCATGCCCGTTGACGGCCGCGACGACCGGGGCAGGATGGAGGAAGACGCGCTCGAACATGCGGTTCATCGTGGGCAGGAAGGCCTCGACATACAGGCTGCCGCCGTCGAGGATCCGGAACAGGTCGACCCCGGCGGAGAAGATCGCCCCGCTGCCCGTGACGACGATCGCCCGGGCGCCTCTCGCGCCGTCGAACGCATCGACGATCGCGCCGCAGAGCTCGACATCCAGCGCGTTCGCCTTGCCGTGCCCGATCCGCAGAACGGCGATGCCGCGAAGGTCGTCCCGCTCGATCATCGGCCGCTCCCCGGTGCCCGGTCGCCCCCGATCCAGCCGCCGCGCCCATCTCGGCGCCGCGCCGGGGCGAGCCTATACATCCGCCCCGTCGGCCGCCAGCCGGCGCGCCTCGCATCGTCGACGACTGGTGGCATACGCAAGTGTCCGCTGCGGAGATCGACGGCCGGCTCGCTGCCCTCCCCGGCGCGCGACGCCCGGTCCGCGCACCGACCGCCGCCGTTCCCAACCGGTTCAGCCGCGTCGCCGCAGCCGGCAGATATGGAACCCGTCCATGCCGCCCTTCCCGGCGAGATCGCAGGGGAGCGTCCGGATGTCGCCCGCCGGGGTAACGAAGGCCCCCACGCCGGGGATTTCGTCGGGCGCGACGGGTTGGCGGGCGAAGCGGCCGTCGCGCGCGAGGAAGTCGGCGACCGCGCCCGCGCCCTCCTCGGGCTCCAGCGAGCAGACGCTGTAGACCAGGAGGCCGCCGGGTCGGACGCAGCGCGCGGCCCCGTCCAGCAGGTCGGACTGAAGCGCGGCGGCGCGGCGCGGCTCGCCGGGTCCCTTGATGTGGGCGATGTCGGGGCGCCGGCGGAGGGTGCCGGTGCCGGAACAGGGCGCATCGAGCAGCACCGCATCGAACGGCGCCGGCGGCGTCCAGTCTCGGAGATCGGCCGCGATCGTTTCCGCCCGGAGCGCGAGGCGCCGCAGATTCTCGTCGAGACGCGCGAGACGCGCCGTCGAGATGTCGAGCGCGGTCACCTGTGCCCCGGCGGCGGCGAGCTGCGCGGTCTTGCCGCCCGGCGCCGCGCAGAGATCCGCGGCCCGGCTCCCGACGCCTCCGCCCGGAAGCCCGGCCAGGAGCGTGCGCGCCGCCAGCGCCGCAGCCGCGTCCTGCACCCACCAGCCGCCGTCGTCGAAGCCCGGAAGAGCCACGATATGACCCGGCCGGCGGCGCAGCGTGCCGGTCGGCAGCGGCGTCGCCTCGAGTCGTTCCGCCCAGAGCGCGGGGTCCGCCTTGACGGTGATGTCGAGCGGCGGGTCGGCGAGATGCGCCTCGGCGATCCGCCGCGCCGTGGCCGCGCCGTAGGCGTCCGACCAGCGCCGCCACAGCCAGTCGGGCGTGTTGAGCCGGGCCGCGTCCTGGCGGTCGCGCGCGGCGCCGCCCTCCCGCGCGAGCCGCTTGAGGATCGCGTTGACGAGGCCGCGCGCCCTGCTCCGACGCGGCCCGGCGAGCAGCTCGACGGTCTCGTTGACCGCGGCGTGCGGCGGCACTTCGAGGAACAGAAGCTGCGCCGCGCCGAGCCTGAGGGCGTTGCGCGTCCGGCCGGCCCCGGCCGGCAGCGGTCGCGCGAGGCAATCCCCGACCAGCCAGTCGATCTGGCCCAGCCGGCGCAGCACCGTCGCCGTCAACAGCCGGCAGAAGGCGCGGTCGCGCGGCGCGAGGCGGGGGAATGGCACCGCGCCGGCGAGCGCCTCGTCGAGCGGCCGGCCCCGGGCGAGCACCGCCTCGAGCAGCAGGGCCGCGACCGATCGCGCGCCGGGTTGGGCGCCGGCCGCGGGAGCCGCGCGGGTATCGGGGGCCGGACCCATCCGACCCTCAGCAGGCGCCCGCCAGCACGCTGCCGGCAAGGTAGAGCGAGCCGCAGATCAGGATGCGCGACGGCGGCCCCCCGGCCGCGCCGAGCGATGCGGCGGCGGCGGCGACCCGGCGCGCGGGGGCCGCACGGATACCCAGCCCGGCCGCCGCCTCGGCGAGCGTCGCCGGGCCGTGGCAGTCGTCATGGCCGGGGATCGCGACCGCCCGCAGCGCCCGGACATGCGGGGCGAGCGGCGCCAGGAACTCCTTGGGCTCGCGGTTGGCGAGATGACCGAAGATCAGGTCGAGCGGCCGGTCGTCCCAGCCGCGCGCGACCTCGGCGAGCGCCTCCCCGGCGGCGGCGTTGTGCCCGCCGTCGAGCCAAAGCTCGCGGCCGGCTCCCGCGGCCTCGGCGAGGCGCCCCCCCTCGAGACGCTGAAGCCGGGCGGGCCAGCGCGCCGCGGCGATCCCGGCGGCGAGCGCGTCCTCGCCGATCCGGAAACCCGGAAGCGCGCGCAGCGCGGCGACCGCGAGCGCCGCGTTGGCGCGCTGGTGCGGTCCGAACAGCCCGGGCTCGGGTATCTCGAACCGTCCCTCCGCGTCCAGATAGCATCGCCCGCGGACCCGCCATTCGCGTCCACAGCGCCGGAGCGGCGCGCCGAGCGCCCGCGCGCGGGCCTCCAGCACGTCTGACGCCGCCGGCCTCTGTTCGCCGATCACCGCGGTGACCCCGCTCTTGAGGATGCCCGCCTTCTCGCCGGCGATCCGGGCGATGCTTTCGCCCAGAAACTGGACATGGTCGCGCGAGATCGGGGTGATGACCGTGAGCGCCGGCCGCGCGATCGCGTTTGTCGCGTCGAACCGTCCGCCGAGCCCGGTCTCTATCAGGGCGACATCGGCCGGCCGGCGCGACATTTCCAGGAACGCCGCCGCCGTCAGCATCTCGAACAACGTGATCGGCGCCCCGTCGTTGACCGCCTCGCACTCGGCGAGCAGGGCGTCGAGCGCCCCGTCGGAGATCGGCCGGCCGGCGAGCGCGATCCGCTCGTTGACCCGCACCAGATGAGGCGAGGTGTAGGCATGCGCGGAGAACCCCGCGGCCTGGAAGATCGCGCCGAGAAAGGCGATCACCGATCCCTTGCCGTTGGTGCCGGCGACATGGACGACCGGCGGGAGGCGGCGTTCCGGCCGTCCGAGCGCAGCGAGCAGCCGGTCGATGCGCTCGAGGCCCAGATCGATGAGCCGGGGGTGGCGGCGCGCGAGCCGGTCAAGCGCGGAGTCAAGGGCGGGCAGGGGAGTCGGCGTCATCCTCGCCTCGGTCCGGAACCGTGGCCGGCAGCGCCGGAACCGGCGCGGCGGCGTTCCCCGCCGCCAGCGCCCGCCCGCCGGTCAGCAGGCCCACGAGGTCGATCAGCCTGCCGCGCAGCTCGTGGCGCGGCACCACCATGTCGATCACGCCGTGCGCCATCAGATACTCCGCCTTCTGGAAGTCCGCGGGCAGGGTCTCGCGGATGGTCTCCTCGATCACCCGCCGCCCGGCGAAGCCGACCACCGCGCCGGGCTCGGCCAGGGCGATATCGCCGAGCATGGCGAAAGAGGCGGTCACCCCGCCGGTGGTCGGGTCGGCGAGGATGACCAGATAGGGCAGCCCCGCTTCCTTGACGAGACCGACCGCGATGGCGGTGCGGGGCATCTGGATCAGGGAGAGGATGCCTTCCTGCATGCGCGCGCCCCCCGAGGAGGTGACGGCGATCAGGACGGCGCGGTCCGCGACCGCCCGTTTCGCCGCCGCGACGATCGCGTTGCCGACGGAGACGCCCATCGACCCGCCCATGAACCGGAAGTCGAACACGGCGACGACGGCCGGATGGCCGCCGAGCGTCCCGGCGGCGGCCATGACCGCGTCGTCGAGCCCGGTCGCGCTGCGGTTGTCGCGCAGCCGCTCGGAATAGCGCTTGCGATCGCGGAAACGCAGCGGGTCGGCGGGGGCCGGCTCCGGATCGAGCCGGATCCAGCTCTCCGGGTCGAGCAGCGACTCGATTCGCCGCCGCGCGTCCAGCCGCATATGGTGGCCGCAATGGGGGCAGACGCGGAGGCCGGCGTCGAGCTCGCGGTGGAAGATCATCTGCTCGCAGGCCGGACATTGCGTCCACAGATCGTCCGGGACCTCGGGCCGCCGGACCAGGGCGCGGATCTTGGGCGGGATGTTGGTGAGCCAGCTCATCCGGGTGTCCCCGCGGGGGCGCGGACCGCCGCCGCCAACTCGCGGACGAGGGCGACCGGCCCGTCCGCCGCCCCGGCCCCGTCGAGCCCGGCGGCGATCCGCTCGACCAGCGCCGAGCCGACGACCACGGCGTCCGCGACCTCGGCGATCCGCGCGGCCTGATCGGGGCGGCGCACCCCGAAGCCCACCGCAACGGGAAGCGCGGTCGCCGCGCGGATGCGCGCGACCCCGCGCGCGACCCTGTCGCGGTCGGCCGATTTGGTCCCCGTAATCCCGGTGATCGATACGTAATAGGCGAAGCCCTCGGCGCCGTCGAGCACTTGCGGCAGCCGCGCCGCGCCGGTGGTCGGCGCCACCAGCCGGACGACGGCGAGACCGGCCTCGCGGGCCGGACCGCCGAGCTCGGCTTCTTCCTCGGGTGGCAGGTCGACCACGATCAGCCCGTCGGCGCCGGCCGCCGCCGCGTCGCGGGCGAACGTCGCCGCCCCGTAGCTGTGGATCGGGTTGAAATAGCCCATCAGCACCAGCGGGGTGGCGCGGTCGGCCTCGCGGAACCGGCGCACCATCGCGAACGTCCGCGCCATGGTCTGGCCGGCGGCGATCGCCCGCCCGCTCGATCGCTGGATCGCCGGGCCGTCGGCCATCGGGTCGCTGAACGGCATGCCGAGCTCGATCATATCCGCCCCCGCCCCGGGCAGCCGGAGCAGGATCTCGGTCGAGGTCTCGAGATCCGGATCGCCGGCGGTGATGAAGGGCACCATCCCGGCGCGGCCGGCGGCGGCGAGCGCCGCGAACCGGTCGGCGATGCGCCGGCGCCCGCCGGTCACAGCGCGACCCCGAGCGCCTCGGCGACGGTGAAGACATCCTTGTCGCCGCGCCCGCACATGTTCATCACCAGCAGATGGTCGCGCGGCAGATCGGGGGCAATTCGCGCCACATGGGCGAGCGCATGGGCCGGCTCGAGCGCCGGCAGGATGCCCTCCAGCCGGCTGCAGAGCCGGAAGGCGTCCAGCGCTTCGGCGTCGGTGACCGCGACATAGGAGACCCGCCCGAGATCGTGCAGCCAGGCATGTTCGGGGCCGACTCCCGGATAGTCGAGCCCGGCCGAGATCGAATGCGCCTCCTGGATCTGCCCCTCGGCGTCCTGGAGCAGATAGGTGCGGTTGCCGTGCAGGACGCCCGGCCGTCCGGCGCTCAGCGAGGCGGCGTGGCGGCCGGTCTCGATCCCCTCGCCGGCGGCCTCCACGGCATCCATCGCGATGTCGGGCTCGTCGAGAAAGGGATGGAACAGCCCCATCGCGTTGGACCCGCCGCCAACGCAGGCGACCAGCCGGTCGGGCGGCCGCCCTTCCGCCTCCATGATCTGGCTTCGCACCTCGCGGCCGATCACCGACTGGAGATCGCGCACCATCTCGGGATAGGGGTGGGGTCCGGCGACGGTGCCGATCACGTAGAATGTCGTCTCGACATTGGCTACCCAGTCGCGCAGCGCCTCGTTCATCGCGTCCTTGAGGGTGCGGCTGCCCGAGGAGACCGGCACCACCTCGGCGCCGAGGAGCTTCATGCGGAAGACGTTGGGCGCCTGGCGGGCGATATCGGTCTCGCCCATATAAACCGTGCAGGGCAGGTCGAATAGCGCGCAGACCGTCGCCGTCGCGACCCCGTGCTGGCCGGCGCCGGTCTCGGCGATGATCCGCGTCTTGCCCATCCGCCGGGCGAGCAGGACCTGCCCCATCGTGTTGTTGATCTTGTGAGCGCCGGTATGGTTGAGCTCGTCGCGCTTGAAATAGACTCGCGCCCCGCCCAGCGTCTCGGTCAGGCGCCGCGCGAAATAGAGCGGGCTCGGCCGACCGACATAATGCGCGAGATAATAAGCGAGCTCGGCCTCGAATTCGGGATCGGTCTGCGCCTGCCGCCAAGCGCGCTCGACCTCCAGGATCGGCGGCATCAGGGTTTCGGCGACGTAGCGGCCGCCATATATGCCGAAATGCCCGCCGGCATCGGGTCCACCGCGGAAGCTGTTGCGCGCGCTCGCCGCCGCCATCGCGCGCCTCTCAGAAGCTCGCAACTTCGGCGAGGAAGGCGGCGACCCGCGCCGGATCCTTGACGCCGGGGGCGCTCTCCACACCGGAGGACACGTCGACTCCGGGGGCGCCGCTGGCGCGGATCGCATGGGCGACATTGTCCGGGGTCAGCCCGCCCGACAGCATCCAGGGAACCGGCCAGCCGCGCCCGCCGAGCAGCCGCCAGTCGAACCGGAGCGCGTTGCCGCCCGGCATGTACCGGGCGTCGGCGCGCGGCGCCTTCGCGTCGAACAGCAGCCTGTCGGCGACGCCTGCGTAGGCCTCGGCGGCGGCGAGGTCCTCGGCGCCGGCAACGCCGATTGCCTTGGTCACCGGGCGCCCCGTCCGCGTCCGGACCGCGGCCACCCGGTCAGGGCTCTCGTCGCCGTGAAGCTGGATCATGTCGAGCCGCACCGTCTCCAACAGCGTCTCCAGCGTCTCGTCGGCCGGATCGACGAACAGCCCGACCACCACGGTCTCGGGCGGCGCAGCGGCCGCCAGCGCCGAAGCCTCGGCGGCGCTGACGTTGCGCGGCGAGCGCGGGAAGAAGACCAACCCGATCTCAGCGGCGCCATGGGCGATCGCGGTCTCGATCACCTCCGCTTTGCGCACCCCGCAGATCTTCGCGCGCACCCGCATCACGCGGCCTCCGTCGCCGATGCGGCCGCGGCCGGGACCGCAGCCGTCCCGCTAGCCGGATCGAACGGAGCGCGTCCGGACCCGGCGGCGGCGGAGATATAGCGCAGCGCGCCCGCCCCTCAAACCCGCCGCCCGTGCTCGGGACATCCGCGCGTCGGATGGCACCCCCGCAAGTCCGGTGCCGCCGATACCGATGCGGGCAATACGGCGCGCGCCGGGCCGGGGCCGCGCCGTCGGGCGCGCCTTCTCGCCGGAGGAAGGCCAAGCCCTCGGCAGAAGAAGATTCGATGTTCATCTCGATGCCGACGCCTGTCGGCGCAACGCCCCCACCGCCGCAGGGTCGGAGCGGTCAGCGAGTGACGGTCGGGCGCAGATCCGGCCCGTATTCGTCGATATCGCCCCTGGTTAGGAAGGTCTCCCAGGACGTTCCGTCGGGATCGACGGTCCAGGACTTGTCGCCCGTCGCATAGCAGCATTGCGCGCTACGCTGCTTCTGGACCACCGCGTCGATCCGTCTGAGCCGGGTCTCCACGTCTTCGAGCTCCGCGTCGTTCTCGACCTGGATTCCGAGATGATCGAACCCGGTCTCGCCGGCTCCCGTCGAAACGGCGAAGTTGACCCGCGGGTCCTCGACCATCCATTTTGCGTAATCGTCCTGGCGGACATGCGGAGGCTGTCCGAACAGGCCGGAATAGAAGGCGAGCGCCCGATCGAGATCGCGCACCCTGACATGAACATGCAGCCGTTTCATCGCGACCTCCTATATCTTTTCGCTGCCCTGAAGCGAAAGCTGGCTTCGAGTTGGGGGTGGAACGCGTCCGGCGCAAGGGTCCGGAGCCCGCCGATCTTCGCCCGGTCGTCCCAACGCCGCAGCCGGACGGCTTCGGCGGCACCGGCGGAGGCGATGAAGGCCGCGCCGGGACTGCGGAGATTCTTGCGACTGCGTCCCGCAGCGCCGCTTCGCCGTGGCGGCGAGGACGGTCGGCGCGGGCGTCGAATTCTCCATTTCCTGGCACGCATACACGATCCCGATGGTCTCTGCCGTCTCGCTCATGCGCCGACAACCCGGATACCCACCGAAACACAGGCCGTTCGGACATTCCCGAGACGGGCGGCGCATATCCCGAACGAGGACAGGCTGTTGACAGACGCGCGGCGTCTGGCTACGCAGCGGGCCGGCTCCGGTCCGGACCTCGGTAGCCCAGGTGGCGGAAATGGTAGACGCGCAGGTTTCAGGTACCTGTGACCGCAAGGTCGTGGAAGTTCGAGTCTTCTCCTGGGCACCACCTCGCCGCCGAAGGACTCCGTTTCCGTATCCGTATCCGGGTGGGCGGCATGGCCATCGATCTCCATGAGGGCGACCTTCCAGCCGGGCTCCGGCTCGGCTCGGATGTCGCCGTCGATACCGAGACGCTGGGGCTGAAACCCGACCGCGACAGGCTGTGCCTCGTGCAGCTCAGCCCCGGCGACGGTAGCGCGCATCTGGTGCGCTTTCGGCGCGGCGCCTATGCGGCGCCCAACCTCGTCCGGCTGCTTGCCGACCCGGCGGTGACCAAGATCTTTCATTTCGCGCGCTTCGACATCGCGGTCCTCGAACGCTATCTGGGGGTGCGCTGTCGTCCGATCTACTGCACCAAGATCGCCTCGCGGGTCGCGCGCACCTTCACCGATCGCCATTCGCTCCGGGACCTCGCCCGCGACCTCCTCGGGATCGATATCTCCAAGGAGCAGCAGTCCTCGGATTGGGGCGCGGCGCAGCTGAGCGAAGCGCAGTGCGCCTATGCCGCCGCGGATGTCCTGCATCTCCATCGAATCCGCGATGCGCTCGACGCGACCCTCGAACGCGAGGGGCGGGCGCATCTCGTCCGGCCATGTTTCGATTTCCTTCCCGCTCGCGCCGCGCTCGACCTCGCCGGCTGGGTCGATGTCGATATATTCGCGCATTAGGCTGGCGGCAGGCGGGCGGGTGCGCCGACGCACCGGCGGCGTCCGGGACTCCTCGGAACCATGGCGGTCCTGAAGGCTCGGCAGCGCCCGGCCGATATCCACGACGATCTCGCCGTTGCCCGCCGCGTGCTGGCGACCGAGCGGGCCGGGCTGGACGCGCTGATCGCCCTGCTCGACCGGCGTTTCGGCGCCGCCGTCGCGATCATGGCGCGCGCCCATCGCGGCGGCCGGGTCGTGGCGACCGGGATGGGCAAGTCCGGCCATGTGGCACGCAAGATCGCGGCGACCCTCGCATCGACCGGCACGCCAGCGCTGTTCGTCCACCCGGCCGAGGCCAGTCATGGGGATCTCGGCATGGTGACCCCCGACGACGCGATCCTCGCATTGTCCAATTCCGGGGACACGCCGGAGCTCGCCGACATCCTCGCCTATGCCAAGCGGCGGACGATCCCGATCGTGGCGATCACCCGACGAACCCGGAGCGAGCTGGCGATGGCTGCCGACGTGGTGCTGCCGATACCCGACAGCGAGGAGGCCTGCCCCCTGAGCCTGGCCCCGACGACATCGACGACGGTCGCGATGGCGCTGGGGGACGCGCTCGCGGTGGCCCTGCTCGAACGTCTCGGGTTCTCGCGGGAGGATTTCACGGCGCGCCATCCGGGAGGCCGCCTGGGCAACCGGCTGGTCAAGGTGCAGGATATCATGCATGTCGGAGAAGAGCTGCCACTGGCGACCGCGGACACGCTCATGGCCGACGCCCTGATCGTGATGACCGCGAAGAGCTTCGGCTGCATCGGCCTGATCGACGAGGACGGCCGGCTAGTCGGCATCGTCACCGACGGCGATCTCCGACGCCACATGGGGCGCGATCTGCTGGCGCGGCCGGCGCGGGCGGTGATGACGACATCTCCCCGCGCGATCGGTCCGGACGCGCTCGCCGGCCAGGCGCTCGCGGCGATGAACGCCCACGGGATCACCAGCTTGTTCGTGATCGAGGAAGACCGACCGATCGGAATCCTTCACGTCCACGACTGCCTGCGCGCCGGCCTCGGTTGAGCGGACGCATGGCGCGCGGCGGCGACAATAGTGATGGGCGGCGGTCGGCGCGCGCGGCCGGGCGCGTCGCGCCGGCCGGCGGCGGTTATTCGCGTTTCGTGTCGATCGCCAAGCCGAGCCTGTTGGCCGCCGCCGCCACGGTACTCGGGGTTCTGGTCGCCCTGCCGCAGTTCTACAATATGTCCGAACGGTTCCGGGTCGTCGGTATCAGCCTTGTCGAACAGGCCATCGACGGCCATCGGCTGACCAATGCGCGTTTCACCGGAACCGATCGCAACGGGAATCCCTACACGCTCAGCGCCCAGGCGCTCGTTCAGGGCGGAAGGCTGGACGATCCGGTGCGGTTGAGCGAGCTCGAAGGCGACTTTACCACCGCGGACGGCGCATGGATCGCGGTCTCTGCCGCCGCCGGCAGCTTCGTACCCAAACGCCGGGTGGCGGAGCTCGAAGGCGGCGTCCACCTGTTCCACGATTTCGGCTACGATCTGGAGACCGATCGCGTGCGGGTCGACTTCACGCAAGGGGTCGCCAATTCCGAGACCCGGGTGGTCGGCCGAGGGCCGGCGGGACATTTCGAGGCGGCGGGGTTCCGCATTCGGGATGACGGCCGGCGCATCGACTTGACGGGGCCGGCGCGGGTCGTCTTCAATCCCCGCGCCGCAGAGGAGAGAGCGTTGTGAGGGGGATCGCCGTTCTCGGGGTCGCGGCGCTGGCGGGTCTCACCGCTCCGGCCCACGCCCAGACCGGTTCTCTTCCCTTTCACGACGGGATCGGACCTCTGGCCATCGAGGCCGATGGCGGGATCGAGTGGCGGCAGCATCAGCGGGTGTTCGTCGCCCGTGGCAATGCGCGCGCGACCCAGGGCCAGGCGACGGTGCGGGCGAACCGGATGACCGCACATTACCGGCGGCGCGGCGGCGAGACCGAGATATGGCGCATCGAGGCCCAAGGCGCGGTGCGCATCGCCGCGCGGGATCGACGGGCGACCGCCGACAGCGCGGTCTACGAGGTCGATCGGAAGGTCCTTGTCCTCACCGGCCGGCCCCGGCTCGAGGCCGCGGGCGACAGGGTCAGCGCCACCGATCGGATGGAGTATCGGCAGGCGGAAAATCTCGCGGTCGCCAAGGGCGACGCGGTCGCCGAGAGCGGTGGGCGGCGCCTGCGGGCGGACGAGTTGCGGGTGACGTTCGAACCCGACGAGGCCGGCAATTCACGGCTGCAGCGCGTCGAGGCCTTCGGCGGCATGCAGATTTCGACTGCCGAAGAGTCGGCGCGCGCGGACAGGGGCGTCTACGACGCGAAGGCCGGAACCGTCCGGCTCGAAGGCGGGGTGATCATCAGGCGCGGCCAGGACCGGCTCGCCGGCGCCGCCGCCGACATAGATCTCAACACGGGGCTCAGCCGCCTCCATGCCGGGCGCGACCGCGTCCGGGGACTCGTCACGCCCCAGGCGACCCGGCGACCGGCGGGGGGAGGCTAGACGTGGCGGAGATGGAGGGCCGGATCGGTCCGCATCTGGTCAGCGACGCCGCCGGGATCGAAGCCGAGATGCTCAACAGGCGGTTCGGAAGACGGCCGGTTCTGCGGGACGTCTCCTTGCGGCTCGGCCGGGGCGAGGCCGTGGGTCTGCTCGGTCCCAACGGCGCCGGCAAGACCACCTGCTTCTATATCCTCACCGGCCTGATCCAGCCCGACAGCGGAACGATCCGGTTCGACGGAAGCGATATCACCGCCTTGCCCATGTACCGGCGGGCGCGGCTGGGCATCGGCTATCTCCCGCAGGAAGCATCCATCTTTCGCGGCATGACCGTCGAAAACAATATCCGCGCCATTCTCGAGCTGCGCGGACGGGAGCGCGAGGAGCGCGAGGCGAGCCTGGAGCGGTTGCTCGTCGAGTTCTCCATCAGCCATCTTCGCCGCACGCCGTCGCTGGCCCTGTCGGGCGGCGAGCGGCGCCGGGTGGAAATCGCGCGGGCGCTCGCCGCGGAACCCCGCTTCATGCTGCTCGACGAGCCGTTCGCGGGCATCGACCCGGTGGCCGTCAACGATGTCCGCGCTCTGGTGAACCATTTGAAGGACAGGGGCATCGGCGTGCTCATCACCGACCACAACGTGCGCGAGACCCTCGATATCGTCGACCGCGCCTACATACTCCACGACGGGCGCGTCCTCATGGAGGGCGGCCCGGACGAAATCGTGCGCCATGACGAGGTGCGGCGCGTCTATCTGGGCGATCGGTTCGCGTTGTAGCGTTACGGTCCGTATCGGCGCGCCGATGGGCGGGGCCATACGGGACTTCCGACCTCGAGAGATGCGGCGCGGCACGGGTCGCCGAGGGAACGAGATGGAGATCGGCGAACTCTTGACCGAGGATCGCGTTGTCGCCCGGCTCCATGCCGGGAGCAAGAAGCAGCTCCTCGAGGAAATGGCCCGACGGGCGGCGGACATCACCGGGCTGGACGGCCGCACGGTCTTCGACCTGCTGCTGGAGCGCGAGCGTCTGGGCACCACCGGAGTCGGCGGGGGCGCGGCCATCCCGCATGGCAGGACGCCGGTGCTCGACCGGATCTACGGCCTGTTCGCCAGGCTCGACATGCCGATCGAATTCGATGCGATCGACGACCGGCCGGTCGACCTCGTCTTTCTGCTATTGGCGCCTCAGGGTGCAGGGGCCGATCATCTGAAGGCCTTGGCGCGGGTGTCCCGCCTGTTGCGCGATACCGACATCCGCGAGGCCTTGCGCGCGGCTCCGAGCGCGGCCGCCCTCTACGAGATCCTTACGGAGGACATTCGGCGTCGGGCGGGTTGAGAGGGGCCGGCCAAATTCGGTCGCGACTTTATCTCTCCTCGGGCGCGGCCTCCCCGGCCTTGGCGACGCCCACCCTTCGCCCCCCGGCTCCGGTTTCGTCCTGGGCGCCGCGGATCTCGATCACCTTCTCGTGCCGCGTCGGGCGCGGGCGCACGAGATCGATATGCAGCAGCCCGTTCGACATTTCCGCCGACACCACCTCGATGCCTTCGGCGAGAACGAAGGACCGCTGAAACTGGCGCGTCGCGATCCCGCGGTGGAGATAGACCCGGTCGTCCGCTTCGGAGAGCCGGCCACGCACGGTGAGTTGGGAATCGTCGAGGCTCACCACGAGGTCCCGCCGCGAGAAGCCGGCGACGGCCAGCGTGATGCGGAGCGCGCGCTCCCCCGTCTGTTCGATATTGTAGGGCGGATAGCCGTCGGCCTGCGCCTTCGTGACCCTGTCGAGCGCCCGCTCGATCTGGTCGAAGCCGAGCAGAAAGGGGCTGTTGAATACCGACATCCGGGACATCGCGGCCTCCTGATTGCAAGAGGGGCGCGGGCAGCCCGTCGACCCGCCGGGCGGGGGCGATCCGCATTTCGGTGACGCCGCTCCCGCGATATGGCCTTCAAATCCATGAATTTCAAGCCGCGCCTCGCGCCGATCTGCTATGCGCACGCCCTCCCCCCTCTTGTCGTCCGACGGCGGGTTACAGGTCGGGACGCCTGCGCTACTTCATGCGCCTTCCGTCGCCGGCGTGGACCACTTCGAGCCCAGGGCGAGCGGGAGACGGGGCGGCGTTCGCACAGTTTCCCGTCGGCGAAGGCGAGTTTTTCTCCAGGGCCGCCTCAAGCCGACGCGCGGCCGGCCGGTTGATTTTTCCAGCCGCAGCCTCCATATCTGACAGCGCCAGGACCCAATGACAGCGTGAGGATCGATATGGCCTTCGGAACCGACAGGATCACCGTTTCGCGCGATGCGCGGGTGCAGGAGGCGTTCGACGCCGGTCTCCGGGCGCATATGCTGCGCGTCTACAACTACATGACGACGGGGCTGGCGCTGACCGGCGTCGTCGCCTATGCGGCGGCCTTCTCCGGCGTCTACGCCGCGCTCGCGAGCACGCCGCTGATCTGGCTGGTGGTTTTCGCGCCGCTGGGCTTCGTCTTCTTTCTCAGCTTCAGGATCGAGAAGATGAAGGCGGCGACCGCGCAGATGCTGTTCTGGGTCTTCGCGGGCATCATGGGCCTGTCGATGGCGAGCATCTTCCTCGCCTTTACCGGGACCAGCATCGCCCGGGTGTTCTTCATCACCGCCGCCACCTTCGCGGGCATGAGCCTCTGGGGCTACACGACCCGGCGCGATCTCTCCGGGATGGGCTCGTTCCTGTTCATGGGGCTGATCGGGATCATCCTCGCGTCGATCGTCAACATCTTCATCGGCTCCACCGCCCTCCAGTTCGCGGTCTCGGTCATCGGCGTGATCGTCTTCGTCGGCCTCACCGCCTACGACACGCAGCGGATCAAGAACGAGTATGCCGAACATCACGACGCCGAGACCTCCTCGAAGCTGGCGATCATGGGTGCGCTCCGGCTCTATCTCGACTTCATCAACTTGTTCATGATCCTGATGCATCTCCTGGGCGACCGCCGCTGAGGCCGCCTGCGGCAGGAACGGAGACGGGGCGCCCGCGGGCGCCCCTTGCCGTGACGGAGTCCGGTTCGCGCCCGGGGCGATCCGCGCGATCAGCCCCGGGGCGTCGGCGACCGTATCGCCCGCCCAGGCGACATGCTGGTCGGGGCGGACGAGCACCAGCCGCGCGCGATAATCCCGACAGGCCCCGTCCGAGCGGCCGCGGACGGTCGCGAGCGGGAGGCCCGCCTGCGCCGCCGCCGCTGCGATCGCCGCGATCGAGTCCTCGCCGGCGCCGAATGCGAGCAGCGTGAAACCGCGGCCCAGCCGGTCATGGACGCCGACGCCGTCGGCGAGCGCCAGCGGCGCGAGATGGTGGCCCGGCCGCGCCGCGAGTCTGTGCTCGCCGCGCGCCCCGCAGACCGCGCCCGGCGGGCCGGCGACGATCGGCGAGCCCTCGTAATGGGGCACGTAGGCCGCCATCCGCGCGGCGCCCGCGCGACGGTGCGCCGCCCAGGCCTCGGCGAACCCCGCCGGGTCGCGCGCCGGATCGAAGCGGTCGAAGAACAGCCGGTCCTCCGCCATCCGCGCGGCGATAAAGCTCCGGGCGGTGTCTTCGATCACCGGCCGGCGCTCGGCGCCGTAGGAGCGAAGCAGCGCCTCGCCGCCCCACCCGCCCAGCACCGCCGCGAGCTTCCAGGCGAGATTGACCGCGTCCTCGAAGCCGGTGTTGAGGCCGAACCCGCCATAAGGCGGGTGGCTGTGGGCGGCGTCGCCGGCGATCAGCAGGCGCCCGCGCCGATAGGCGGCGGCGATGGCGATGCGCATGTCCCAGACGCCGAGATGGTCGAAGCGGCAGGGGAAGGCGAAGCCCGCCGCCTCGTGCAACAGACGCCGGGCGTCCTCCGGGCCGGGCGGCGCGGATGCGGACCGCTCCGGCAGGGGCGCGTGGAAGAACCAGTGCTCGGCGGCGTTGACCCGGCCGAAGAAGCGCCAATAGCCGGCGAGGTCGGCACGAACCACCCGGTAGACCTGGGCGGGCGGAAATCGCTTTAGCCGCTCGTGAAGGACCGGCGCGCGGAAGACGGCAAGCAGCATCTTCCGCCGGTCGTCGGTGCCGTTCCGCGCCAGCCCGGCGATCTCGCGGACCCGCGACCGGCTGCCGTCGCAACCGACGACGAAGTCCGCGCGGAGGACCGCCCGGCCGGCGCCGTCGGCGCGGCGGAGCGCGACCCGGACCCCGGCGCCCTCGTCCGCCACCTCCTCCGCCTCCCAACCGAACATCGTCTTGACCGCCCCGACGCCGGCGAGACGCCTTCGCAGCACGGCCTCGGTCAGATATTGCGGCAGCCGCGCGCCGGGCTGGCTGAAATAGGGGTCGAGCGTCCGCCGCGCCGCCGGGACGTACCAATGCTCGCCCGTCAGGTCGCCATAGGCGACGAGGAAGTCGCTCGGAAAATCGGGCGGCAGGAGCTGGGCCGCGCGCAGCTCGCGGGCGATGCCCCAGGAATGGAAATGCTCCAGCGTGCGCTGGGTGAGGTTCTGTCCCTTGGGGATGGCGTGCGGCTCGCGCCGCCGTTCCACCAGGACGCAGGAGACACCCCGCAGCCCGAGATCGAGGGCGAGGGCGAGGCCGACCGGGCCGCCGCCGACAACCGCGACCCGGCCGCGCCCGTCCGCCGCCCGGCCGCTCAAGTCCAGCAAACGAAGGCGTTGGCGGTGCCGGTCCCCGCCTTCGACCGGTAGCATGGCACATAGTCGATCACGTCGCCGGAGAGCCCGGTTCCGAACAGGATGCCGGCGGCGACGATCCAGTTGCGCAGCTCCGAGGAGCCGGACTGCAGCAGGTTCTGTTCGATCCCGCACAGGGCGTCCGCGTCCCGCCGGGCGAACGCCGCCAGGAAGCGCCGGTCAAGATCCTCGTCGATGCAGAAATGCGACATCCCGCCCGAGCCGACGATCGCAAGCCGGGCGTCCGCGCGCCAGTCCGCGATCGCCCGACGGATCATCGTGCCGAGTTCGAAGCAGCGCCGCGCCGTCGGCTGGTTGGGGGGGTAGAAGGTGTTGGCGATCACCGGCAGGGTCGGCACCGCCCGGTCGCGCATGATGCGGCGCAGGACGAAGCTGAACGCGT
The DNA here is from genome assembly GCA_963422565.1 of Alphaproteobacteria bacterium. Lineage (GTDB taxonomy): Bacteria > Pseudomonadota > Alphaproteobacteria > MPNO01 > MPNO01. Next base: position 1,723,364 of record OY730228.1, read on the forward strand.
GCGGCGTGCCGCTGTGGCGGTGGCCGCGATGCTCCGGCCAGGCGTTGGAGGCGGCGAGATCGAAGCCGTCCGCCATCGCCCGCTCGAAGACGATCTCGGCGAGGGCCGGCAGCCCCGGATAGACGGTCTCCGAATCGGGACGGTAGGCCCATTCGGCCTCCTCGATGCCGGGCGGCAGCTGCGACTTCTGCTCGGCGCTCGTCGGCCCGTTGACGAATGTCTCGCCGGTATAGACGGTGAAGGTGGGCTGGACGCTCTCGAGGAACAGCTCGCGCTGGTCGTTGCCGAGGATGACGCAGACATCGGGCGACATCCGCCCCCAGGCCTCGGCGAGCGCCGCGATCCCGGCCTGGCAGGCGTCGTGGCGGCGGCGGCGTTCCGCGTCGGTGAACCTGGCCGCGATGTTCTCGCCGGCGCGGCGTTCCACCAGCTCGTCGAAGCTCAGCTCCTCCCCCTTGAACCAGTGCCGGTTCGCCCGGTCAGCGCGGACCCGGTTGATCCATTGATCTGGCGTGGTGTTCAGCGTCGGCCCGTGGGTCGTCCACATTCCCAGAACGATCTCCGCCATCAGCCCTCTCCCCCGGAGGCCAGCATCGTCTCGTAGGATGCGCCCATCACCCGGCTCGGGGGTGCGCCGCCGCGCACGGCCTCGGTCATCCTCCGCTCCTTCTCGGCGATGGCTTCGGCGGCGGCGAGCACCTCCTCGGCGCGCTCGGCGGGCACGACCACGACCGCGCTGCGGTCGGCCATCACCAGATCGCCCGGGCGCAATGTCGCCTCGCCGACGGCCACGGCGACGTTGTAATCCCGTTCGTGTATGCGCCCGCGCGCGGTCCGCGCGGTCGCCCGGCGGGCATAGACCGGAAAATCGAGCGCCTCGGCCTCGTCGATGTCGCGCGCCGGCCCGTCGACGATCACCCCGGCGATGCCCGCCGCCCGCGCCGCGTTGGACAGCACGCCGCCCCAGCCGGCGGCGTCGATCCCGCTCCGCTGCTCGACCACCAGCACGTCGCCGGGCTCGGCGGCCTCGACGGCGGCCGTGCAGAGATGGCGCTTCGGCGCCCCATCTCCCCGGCCGGCGGCGAGCTTGACCGTGACCGCCCGCCCGGCGATCCGCCGCAGAGTCGAGAACGGGGCGATCCCGCCGACCCCCGACGGCAGCCCGAGCGCGTCGAGCGCATCCGACAGGGCGCAGCTGTCGAGCGCGCGCAGCCGTTGGATCGGCGAAGGCGTCCGTCCGCTCATCCTTTCCATCCTAATCCTCCTTCTCGTTCCGATCATCGTGCAGATGGCATTCGATCGTCCGGTCCGCTTCTCGCCGCGGCGCCGGCGCGTCGCGGCGGCAGCGTTCGAGGGCGCGCAGGCAGCGCGGATGGAAGGCGCAGCCGGACGGCGGGTCGAGCGGATCGGGAAACTCGCCCCCGGGCCGGGCCGGCGGGAGCCCCAGCCCCGGTTCCGGGGTCAGGATCGAACCCAGCAGGGTCTCGGTATAGGGGTGGCGCGGGCGGGCGAAAATCTCGGCGGTCGGGCCGAGCTCGACCAGCCGGCCGAGATACATCACCGCGACCCGGTCGGCGATATGTTCAACCACGGCGAGATCGTGGCTGATGAAGACATAGGTGAGGTCGAGCGCGCGTCGCAGATCCTGGAGCAGATTCAGGATCTGCGCCTGGACCGAGACGTCGAGCGCCGATGTCGGCTCGTCATAGACCACCACCGACGGCTCGATCGCGAGCGCGCGGGCGATCGCGGCACGTTGGCGCTGCCCGCCCGAGAGCTGGTTGGGATAGGCGTGGACGAGATGCGCGGGCAGGCCGACCAGCGCCATCATCCGGGCGACCCGGTCGCGCCGCTGCGCGGGGCCGCCGATGCGGTGGACCGCGAGCGGCAGCCCGACGATCTGCCCCAACGTCTTGCGCGGGTTGAGCGAGGAATAGGGATCCTGGAAGACCGGCTGGACCCGGCGGGCCATCCGCACCCGCCCGATCCCGGCGATGGGCGCGCCGGCGAGGCGGACGACGCCGCGCGACGGCGCGAGCAGACCGAGCAGCATCCTGGCGAGGGTCGTCTTGCCGCAGCCCGACTCGCCGACGACCGCCAGCACCTCGCCTCGGCGCACCGACAGGGTCACGTCGTCGACCGCCCGCAGCTGCCGCGCCGAGCGGAGCAGGCCGCCCCCCACCCGGAACAGCCGGGTCAGGCCGGCGCATTCCAGCATCGGCGCGCTCACGCGAGCGTCCCGGCGGCCGGGTGGATGCAGCGATATAGATGGCCCGGCGCGGCCTCGCGCGGCGCGTTGCCCTCGACGCGGCAGCGCGGCTCCGCCGCCGCGCAGCGGTTGCGAAACATGCAGCCCTCGCCGGCGCCGATCAGCGAGGGGACGGTTCCGGGAATGGTGCCGAGCGCATCGCCGCGCGCCGTCCGGCCCGGACGTGGAATGCAGGCGAGCAGACCGCGCGTATAGGGGTGGGCGGGGGCGGCGAAGACGCGGGAGACCGGCCCGGTCTCGACGATCCGCCCGGCATACATGACCGCGACCCGGTCGGCGATGCGGGCGACCACGCCGAGATCGTGGCTGATCAGGATCAGCGCCATGTCGAGCTCGGCCTGCAGCTCGGCCAGCAGAGCGAGGATCTGCGCCTGGACCGTCACGTCGAGCGCGGTGGTCGGCTCGTCGGCGACGAGCAGCGCCGGTTCGCACATCAGCGCCATCGCGATCATCATCCGCTGGCGCAGCCCACCGGAGAGCTGGTGGGGGTATTGGGCCAACCGCGCCCGGGCATTGGTGACGCCGACCCGGTCGAGCAAATGGACGGCGCGGTCGCGCGCCGCCGCCCGCCCGGACCGGACATGGCGGAGATGGATCTCGAGGAGCTGGTCGCCGATGGTGTAGACCGGGTTGAGCGAGGTCATCGGGTCCTGGAAGATCATGCTCGCCCGCCGGCCCCGCAGATCGGCGAAGGCGCGGTCGGAGAGCTTGCGGAGGTCGACCCCGTCGAGCCGCGCCGCGGCGACCCGCAACCGGGCGTTGCGGGGCAGCAGCCGCATCGCCGCGAGCGCCGTCATCGTCTTGCCGCTCCCCGACTCGCCGACAATCGCCAGGGTCTCGCCGCGCGCCACCGAGATGTCGACGCCGCGCACCGCGCGCAGCGTCCCCGCCGGCATGTCGATCTCGACGCCGAGCCCGCGCAGCTCCAGCACCGGCAGCCGCGGGACGCCGGTCATGCCCGGCCCTCCGGCGCGGTGATGTCGCGCACCCCGTCCCCCATCAGGTTGATGGCGATCACCAGGAAGAAGATCGCGAACCCCGGAAGCACGATCAAATAGGGTTTGAAGAACATGAAGTTCCGGCCTTCCGCCACCAGCAGGCCCCAGGACGGGGTAGGCGGCTGGATGCCGAGCCCGAGGAAGGAGAGCACCGCCTCGACCAGGATCGCGATCGCCATCTCGAGGCTGGCGACGACGATGATCTGGCCCATGACGTTGGGCAGGACCTCGCGGCAGACGATACGCGCGCTGGAGGCGCCGACCGCCTCGGCGGCGGCTATGAAGTCCTGGCTCCGGATCTGCTGGGTGACACTGCGGGTCACCACCGCGAACCGGTCCCAGAAAAGGAAGCCGAGGATGGCGACCAGGGCGATCAGCGAGCCGCCGAACACCGAGACCAGCGACAGCGCGATCAGGATACCGGGGAGGGCGAGCTTGACGTTGACCAAATACATCACGACCGCATCGACGCGGCCGCCGAAATGGCCGCCGGTGATACCGATAGCCGAGCCCAGCACCCCCGAGATCAACGCCGCGCCGAAGCCGACGGTCAGCGAGATGCGGGCGCCGTAGAGGAGACGGGTGAGATAATCGCGCCCGAGCGAGTCCGTGCCGAGCGGATGGGTCCAGCTTCCGCCCGCGCCCCAGACCGGCGCGATCAGCCGCCCCTCGAGATTCTGCTCGAACGGGTCGAACGCGGTGATCCAGGGCGCGAACAAGGCGAGCAGGACGATCAGGGCGACGAAGCCGGCGCCCGCCAGGAAGCCCGGATGGCCGCGCGCGCGTCGCAGCATGACCGCGCGCGGCGACGGCGGGACTGTTTCCGACGCGCAGCCGGCATCCGCCTGTCGACCGTCCGAGAGCGGTACCGGCCCGGCCATCGCGCGCGCCTCAGCCGAGCCTGATCCGCGGGTCGAGCCGGGCATTGATCAGGTCGGACGCCAGCGTCAGCAGGATATAGGCGAGCGACACGAAGACCAGGATCGACTGGAGCACCGGGAAGTCGTTGCGCAGGATCGACTCATAGGCGAGCAGGCCGATCCCGTTGAGCGCGAAGACGGTCTCGACGATCACCGAGCCGCCGAGCAGGAAGCCGAGCGAGACCGCCGACAACGAGACGACGGGCAGGATCGCGTTGCGCAGCGCGTGCTTGAACAGCACCGCGCCCGGCCGCAGCCCCTTGGCCCGGGCGGTGCGGATGAAGTCGGCCTCCAGCACCTCGATCATGCCGGTGCGGGTGAGCCGCATCAGCGCCGGCATGACTGCGGTGCCGAGCGCCACCGTCGGCAGCACGAAATGAGCGAGGCTGTCGGACCCGGAAATCGGCAGCCAGCGCAGCACGACGCCGAACAGATAGATCAGGATCAGCCCGAACCAGAAATTGGGGATCGCCTGGCCGAACACCGCGACCGTCAGCGCGAGCCGGTCGATCCAGCCGTTGACCCGGATCGCCGCGGCGACCCCGAGCGGGATCGCGAGCGCGAGCGCGAGCGCGAGCGAATAGAGCGAGAGGGCGATCGTCACCCCCACCCGCTCCAGGATCAGGTCGGCGACGGGCTCGCCGGTGAACAGCGACAGGCCGAGATCGCCCGAGATCGCCTTGCCGGCCCAGCTCAGATATTGCGCGTGCAGCGGCCGGTCGAGCCCGTAGAGCGCGGCGATCTCGGCGACCTCCTGCGGGGTCGCATCCTCGCCGGCGAGATCGGCGGCGAGATCGCCCGACAGCCGGAGCAGGGCGAAGCCGATGATCGAGACCGTGACCGCGACAAGGACCGCCACCGTCAGCCGCTGCGCGAAGAAGCGCCCCATCGCCGTGGTCCCGCCCGACGGCGCCGCTCAGCCGTCGAGCTTGAAGACGCGCCTGGCGTTGCCGCTCAGGATCTTCTCCTTGTCCGCGTCGGACAGCCAGTCGAACGCGCGGATGTGATGGGCGACATCGTCCATGTGGCGCCCGGTATCGGGGTCGATCGAGGAGCCGACCCCCGGGCATTCGGCCCCGAACAGGCATCGGTCCACGCCGACGACCTTGATGAGGAGTTCGATCGCGTCGGCGGTGTAGAGGACGGTGTCGTAGTAGAGCCGCCGCATCCGCCGACTGAACCGCTCGGCGCCCGGGCGGCGGAGCGTGCCCGACTCGAAGCGGCCGAGCTGGTAGGGGACCGCGCCACCGCCGTGGCTGACGACGATCCTGAGGTCGGGGAAGTCGTCGAGCACGGTGGAGTTGACCAGCCCGTAGACGGCCGTCGTCTCCTCGTTGATGAAGCGGAGCGAGTAGGGTTCGCGCTCGGAGCGCGAGCCGGTGCCATGGATATGGGCGGGCACGTCGAGCTCGCACAGCGCCTCGTAGAGCGGATACCAGTAGCGGTCGCCGAGGGCCGGCGGGTGGACGCCGCCGTTCTCGTAGGGGTCGGGGTTGAGGAGGCAGCCCTTGAAGCCGAGCTCTCCGACGCAGCGCCGGAGTTCGGCGATCGCCATGTCCAGCGGCTCGCCCGCCGGCTGCGGCAGCCCGGCGATGCCGACGAAGCGACCGGGGTAGAGCCCGGTCTCGCGGTGGATCATGTCGTTGCATTCCTCGTGGAACCACTGGACCAGCCGCGCCGGTTTCTCGGAATGCATGAGCTGGAACGGCCGGGGCGAGACGAGCTGCATATCGGTCCCGAGCGCGTCGATATAGTCGAGATGGCTGTGGCCCGAGCCGGGGAAATGCGTCTCCTCGACCGCGCGGCGGATCTCGTCGTCATCGACGACGACCCTGCCGCGGCCGTGCGCCCCGCGATGGGAGAGCAGCGTCGCCTTGTAGGCCCACAGTTCGGCCGGCGCGCTTACATGTGCGTGGCAATCGACGATCATGGGTCTCTCCTCTCCGCGGGCGTCCGGCCGAGCCTACCCCCAAACGCCGGCCGCCCGCCATCGCCCGGCGGCGGGATCCGGCGGGCAGATCGCCCGTGCGACGTTCACGAGGGGAGAGGACAGGGTACGGATCGACGCCGCGCCCAAGGCCTATGTCGACACGCATCCTGCGAACCAGGTTCGGAACGACTCCCGCCGATGCGCGATCGCGCAAGCGGGTTTCATCGCAAAACCGACAGGCCGATGATGGACTTCTACGGCGGAGCCGAGTCCGAACGCCCGAACGATCCGCCGCCCTCGTGCGCGCTGCGACCGAGCAGCAATGGACCCGCTTGCGCCGCGGCGAACAGGATCCGCAACCGGCCCGCCAGCCCGCCGCGCGGGCCGCGCCGCACCGCGAGAACCTCGACGGCCCTCGGATTCGGCCGGCCGCAACGCCGGAGTTCGGCCAACGCGTCGGCGCGTAACGCCTCGGTAGGGGCGAGTCCCCGGCGATGGCGGACGACATGGTAGTCGCCGACGCTTTCCCAGACCCGCGCAGGGGCGAATAACGGGTCGCGCGCCGCATCGACCGGGGTCGGAGCGAGCGCCAGCCAGCCAGCCGGTCCCGCGCGCAGCCTCGTCATGCCCGCGAGTGCGAGCGCGACGAGGCGGTGATCCGCGCGAAGGCTTCGCCGTTCTCCAGCGCCGTCCCAAATCGGGGTCGGCGAGACAAAGAGAATCCGCCGCCGCTGCGGATCGACGATGACGGCGATATGGCGGTGGGTCCCGTCGCGGGCGGGGGCGCCGGCGTTCTCATGCCCGGTCGCATAGGGCGGCAGACGCCGGCCCTGTGGCAGGATCGCCTGCGCCCGCGCCATCATCGCCCGCCAGGTGGCGCGGGCGACCTCCATGGGATCGGCGCGCCGTCGGCCAGCCCGGCCTCGATCTCGAAGGCGACAACGCCGTCGATGTCCGCCTCCGGCCGCATCAACCCGAGACCGAGATAGCGCCCGTCGCCCAGCAACAGCGGCCCGGCGACCGGGGCGGCGAAACCGATCTCCGCATGCCACAGTGCCGCTTCGGAAAAGCGCGTGCCGTCGGCGAAGGCCTCGGCTCGCTCGCCGTGAGCGTCGAACGGCTCGCGCCGCACACGGATGGCGAACGGCGCGGCGCGGACGCCCGCATGACGGAGCGCGCGGCGTACCGCACCGGCGGCGGCGGCCTCCCGATTCCGGCGGGCCGTTCCGGTTCTGCTCGATCCTCGACCGACCGGCAGCGCCAGCGGCGTGACGCTCCGCCACAGCCTGGCCGGACCCGTGAAGGCGCGGATCATGGAATCGTCATCCCCGGCGCGTTGCAGCTCACGAAGGATCGCCCCGTCCTCGTCGGTCCAGACCTCTTGGGCGAACGCCCAGTGGAGATCGTCGAACCGCATCGGACAGGCCTGCGGCACATCGACGGCGAGTCGGCGGATCGCCATGTCGGCGTGAGAGTGTCCGACCGACGGGACGGGGACGATGCGCACGCGCCGAGCCTTGTCGCGATCCGTTGCGCCGCGGCCGATCAGATAGCGCTCGATCTCGCCCCGTCGATCGGCCATCCGATTGCGCAGCCTACCCGCGGCTGCGTCGCGCACGCGTTCGACGAGACGGGCGGCGCCGGCCAGCGGCCAGGGTGCGAAGCTGGAGCGCGCGTCCCCCGCACGCAACGCGAAGACCATCCGCCGCGGCGGCGCGTCGTAGACAACCAAGCCGAAATGCGGCCTCGGAGGCTGGACGAAAGCGCGAGTCGGCTTCCTGTTCGTCCCGCCGATCGGAAATCGGTTGAGCGTGGCGCTATAGCGATCTGTCAAGCTCCGAAGGCTTCCGGGTTGCGGACAAAGAAATGCACGGTCGCCGCCACCCTCCGACGGGCAATAGACGACGCCATCATATTCGAACAATCTCGTCTCCGTATCAGCACTGTCGGTGACATGCGCCTCGCCCCAGGCCTGGTCGATTCCCCAACCAAGCCAAAGGAGGTCGTGCGCGGCTTGGCAGACCTCCCCAGCTTGTGCGCCTGCGCCGTCGAAAAACCAGACATAGAGAAGGGGTGGTTCGGATTCCAACAGAACCGGTCGGACCTTCTTGGGAGTACGGATCGCTGCCACCGCCTCTGCCATCGAAGGCGGCTTTCGTTTGGAAAGCCGAGCGTCAAGGTCGTTGTTGGGCACGTAATTCGTCCAACCCGAACCGAGTACGCTACACGGCGCCGCGACGATCGGCGCCCGTAGCCGTTCCAACCATTCGAGCGCATCCAGCGTTCGATCGGGAATCGTCGCCCCGCATGCGGAGCCGGACAGCAAAGCCTGGAAGAGGCGCGCAGGTGCAGGCGGCCAGCCTCCCGCACCGTGATAGAGGTTTTCGTAAAACCGAACGGAGATGACCAGCGCAAGGCTCATGGATCGGCTGCTCTTGGCCTTTTATCCGATGTCGTTTTTTGCTCTATTTGTATCGAATGCGACGGTAAGTTCGGGTCCTATACCGAAGGCCGCTGCGGCCGATTCCGCAAAAGACAACACAGATTTATCTTCCAAATCAATAGCCTGTCTTGTTCCGTCCCGGCCAACGGCTTCCCAGGTCGCGAGCGTCTCCGGGTCGGGCGTAAGAAGGCAGCCCTGCCGAAAAAACCCGTCGAGCGGCGCGGTCGCCGCTGCGAGGGACAAGCCGAGAATGTAGCGGCGCAGAATTGAACCGTTACCGCCGCGCAGTCGGCGCAGCGCCACGAGATTGACGGTCACGGTCCGCAGGATGTCACCATGCACAACGATCCCGCCATGTTCCCCCGTTGCCGGAACATGAACGAAGCCGCGCTTCGCCAAATTGCTCTTTTGATCTCCCTCCTGTTTTTCCTTGTCTTTTTCACTGAATACACCGAGTTCGGAATAGTCCAGCGGCGGCGTGTACTGCGCCGAACGCGTCAGCTCATCAACATTCCAGGCACGAATTGAGGACTGGACGACACGCGGCAGTTTCGCCCCCGTCTCGCGCGAGTCCCAGACACCGAACACCAGAGATGTTGGCGCCAGTCTCGCGATCTCTGTCGAATCACCCGAGTCCAAATAGGTTCGGAAAGCGCGATGCGCTTTCTCGGCCAGTTCCGACGAACGAACGAGCGCATCGCCCAGCCGGTGCCCAACTTCCAGAATGGAGACAGATTTGTCGTTTCCGTAGGTGATCGTCACCTGCGGCACGAGGGCCGCGTATCGGCTTTCCGGTTCGCCGTCAGGCGCCGCCTTGAAAATCGGCTCCATACGGTTGGCCTGGGAGCCGACGCTGTCGATGAGCGCGACTTTCGTTCCGTCAGATTGTTCGTCGATATTGTAGCCGCCGCCGGCATAGGTCGGCGGAAACACGACGGCTGCTTCCCCTTCTGCCGGCAGCAGTTTCTGTCGCATGGTCAGCGCCACTGGACCTTCGCGACGGTCGGCACAGAGACCGACGAAATCGTCATCGAATTCTAGCGTCATTCCTGGGCTTCCTCCATGACATTTACGATACAACGTGCCTGGCCTTCCTGTCCGGGCCAAGCGAGTTGCATAGCGAACAGACGAAACGGCATACCCGGAATGGGCGCCCGCCGCGCTCCGAGGGCCGCGCGAACAAATATGGGGTCGTTGAATGCCTCATGAGAAACGCCGACAACGCTATATGTGTATTCCAAATTTGAGCGTCGAAATGGTCGAGAATTCTGCATGCCGATAGCTGCCAACAACTCGACAATAGGATAGCCTATCATGGTCACTCTATCATCATGTTCGTTTGGCGAGAACCCAGCATCTATAGGTACATAGTCTCGTCGCCAATCGAAGCGGAAACTGCTGCTCTGAGGTTTGCAAAATGAAAACGGGTTCTTGCTATGGTCAATCGCATATCCGCGCATCAGACGGAGCGCGTCCCGAGTAAGAGACGCGCCCAGATTGCCACCCATACCGCCCCAGAATTTTACGTTGTCCCGTCGTGTCTCGTCGCCCCAATATTCGATCATAATTTCGTTGTCACTATTATCTCGGAGGGCGATGGGTAGAGTGGGAGGTTTCTCTGGAGCGGGAAAAGGGAACGGTTCATCGAGAAGGCTTTCCTCCGGCGGCTTTCCCCATGATGGGAGCCACCTGTACCTAGTCTCTGAGCCCGCTGGAGCTTTCGTGACTACCTCCGCCCGTTCCAGAAACGCCAATACTCGTGCCGCCGGGTTCTCGCCGCCCGCCGCCGATAGGCGGAAGCGCGTGTCGCGCTCATCCGACCAGTCGAATCCCCCCATCGCCTCGCCGCACAGAATGTCGGCGGCTTCCAGAAAGCCGAGGCAGGCGAAGACCTGACCGGGATTGGTCAGATCGACCGGGATCGACGCTTCCGCCATCAGCCCCGATCCAGCCGGCGCGACGCGCGCTGATCGGCGGCGCGGAGCAAGGCCTCCCACCAGGCGAGGCCCCACGGCCCCCAGCGCCGTTGCAGCCGCGCGAACCGCAATGCGATCTCAAGCGCCTTCGACTCCGCCGCGCTTGGCGGCAGGTCGTCATGCCCCTCCACGCCGATGACGGGGCGGGCGTAGCCATGATGCGCGGCAATCAGATGCAGGGCCAAGTCGTCGAGGCCTTTCGCCTCGGCGTCGAGCACCGAGCCGAACTCGTGGCGATAGCCGTTCAGCGCGCGGCCATCGAACGGCCCCCTGGTTTTGGCATAGAGACCGGCGCCCGGCGCCCGTGCCGCCCGTTGCCAGCGCTTCGCCGCCTTGCCGTCGTCGTGATGGCGTGCGGCGGCGCGCAGCATCGCTTGATCGCGGTCCGGCAGATCGAGCCGCCTCGCGATATCCGCCGCCTCCTTCTCGGTCCATTCCCGATGTTGGTCGAGCAGTTGCTCCCGGCGGGTGACGGCGCGAGCGTCCTCACCCTCACCGACGCCGGGAAGTTTCCGGACGACGAGCCATGCATCGGCCTCGCCTTCGCGAGTCACACGGTAGCGCAGAGCCAGCACCTCCTGCGCATCATTTCCGATCCGGTCCTCGTTCGACACCACCGCGATCCGGAAAGTCGGCCTGCCCCAGCTGTCATTCTCGGCGTTCTTGGCGTCCACAGTCTCCATAACCGGCGTCCTACATTTGGAGTTCAGCAAGCCATCCTCAAGACCGCCGAGCCGCGCGTCCACGACCAGTCGTTTGCCGATGAGGAGTTTCGCCAACTCGTCCTTCTTGCAATCGACGATGTCCCTCAGACTCAAGCTGTAGCAGTCCTTTCCGGGCCGGTTCCCGCCGTCGAGTACGAATGCGACGGGCGCATCGGTCGTCAGGGGAGCGAGTGTCGCATCGGCGGCGTCCTCGGCTGCATCCGATACCGCACCCTCATCGCGCGTCGCTTGCCTGCCCAGCGTCTTCTTCTGTTCCGCCGCGCGCTTCTTCAGCCAGTCCGCAACCCGCCAGATTTCGGTTTCCAGAAGTTCCGCCAGGCGCGGCGGAGCGGCATCGAAGAACGCCGCGATATCGCCGTGCGATGCGGCCTCGACGTTGCCGTTGCCGTCCCAACGAAGAGGAAGAAAACACCGCCAGATCACGCTCGTTCGAGGCTCGTCCTCCACCCAGCCGCGCAGCCATGGTCCGATCTCGGGCCGGCCCGTATGTTCGTCGAGCGATGTCATCGACCAGGCATCGACCAGCGCGCGGGTGAGCGCCGGGTAGAGCGGCGGGCGGGTCGAGGCGCGCTCGATCGTTTCCCGCCACTTCGGGTGGTCGGCGAGACGCGCCAAGGCGCCGGGGCCGGCCAGCCATCCGCTTCCGCCGTCTTGCGGCAGGGCATCGAGCAGTGCGCGCACGGCCTTGCGGTCGAAATCGCCGTTCGCGTCCGAGCCCTTTCCGACATTCTCCGACTCGATCCGGTCGATCACCCGCACACGGGCCTTGCCGGTCCCGCGCCGGTCGACCCGACCCAATCGCTGTACCATGCGCTCCCAGGCGACCAGATCGGAGACCATGTGGTCGGCGTCGAGATCGACCCCGACCTCGCCGGCGGATGTGGCGACCACGAAAACCGGAACGTCCTTCGCGGGTTCCTCCGCCCCGTCGCGGGGAAGCAAGCCATGGCGCTTCAGCCTCCCGGCCGCGGCCACGCGCTCGAACACGCGCCGGCCGCCGACGAAGAGGATCGACTCGCACTCGCAACAGACCTTGTCCCGCTTCGCGCGTTTGTCGAGATCGCTTTTCACCTGTTCGGCGTGGGTGCGGGCGTTGCAATAGACAAGGACGCGCGGGTGGGCGCCGGCCTTCAGCATCAGATCCCAGGCTTCGGAGGCCAGACGCTTCGGCAATTCCTTCTCATCGCACGCCGCGACGGTCAGGCTCTTGTGCGCATTCAGCCGCCGGGCGACGATGTCATGCGCACGGTCTTCACCATCGAGGCGAAACGGCTTCGCGTCTTCCCGCGACAGGGTCGCGGACAGGGGCAGCATGTGAAACGGCGGGAGCGGAATAGGGGTCGGCGGGCGCAAATCGGGGCAGCACCAAAGAATCGCAGCCCAGCAGGCCTGCCGCATAGGGTCTCACGCGCCGCGAAACGCCGTAACCTTCGAACAGCAGCCGCGAACCCACCATGTCGACGGTGCCGACTATGATCGCCGATGCTGCCGGATCGTCCATCCATTCCCGGTTGTCGATATGACGCCCGCGCAGGGTGGAGATCGGCAATTTCCGGTCGCGATCGAGACCGAGTCCCCTCCGCACCGGCGCAAGAGCCGCCTCGTCCCCGTTGCTCAGCCGCTCGCGGAGCCTCATGGCTTCCTCGGTCGCCTGATCGACCACGGCGCGGCGATCGACGACATAGACGAGGCGGCGCGGCAGACCCGCCCCCGCCGCTCGCGCCAGCAACCAGACCACCATGATTGTCGTCTTTCCGAGGCCGGTCGGGATGTCCACCGCCGGAGGCAGATCGCCGCGCCGCAGATGCCTGTCATACAGACGCCGCTGCCAAGGGAACGGCTCGTGCCCGGTCAAAGCCCTGAAGGCGGTGTCGAAGTCGAAGATGCGGGTCATGGCATTCGGTTTGCTCATCGCGAGCGAAGAGTTGCGCGGCTCACGGGATCAAGCCGGATTACGCCCATGTGGTCGAAACGAGGTGCAGGCCGGTTGGACCGACAGTTTGGATCCGCTGGGTCGGCGGACATCGACCCCGGCGGCTCCCCGCGCCGAGACAAGTGTAGCGGATTGCATTGCTGGCGCCCGTGCGGCGAAACCGGTCGAAGGCCTGGCGCGGCAGGCTTGCGGCGGAGACGATCCGCACCCTGAAACTCGCAATGGTGGCTCCGGCCGAGCCGCACCCTGTCGAACGCCGATGCGGCGCGGTCGGCTGCCAAGGCGTTGTCGGAGGACCGTTCCGGGTAAGGGGTTGATCGGCGAGCGCATGGCGGCAGAATGCCCGCTGAGTATCCGGTCGGTTCCGGGTGGAGGACAATCTCTGGACGCGCATCCGGAAAGCCGGGCAGCGCTCCGTTCGGGGGCGAAGTCCCGAATCGTTCCAACGAGCCACGCGTGCTGGATTCACGATCGACTTTGACGGACTCGGGACGGGCGTCCGCGGCGCGGCCGGTCGCGGCGCCGGGTTCCGATTTCGGCGGCGCCCCGCGATGAGCCGAGCCCGGCCAGGCCGATGACCGGCAACCAGTACGAGCTCCATCTCCCGGCGCCGCCGGCGGTCGCCGATACCCCGCTGGCCCCGGCCCGGATGGTGAACGAGTTCGTCTATTGCCCGCGCCTGGCCTATCTGATGTGGAGCCAGAGCGAATGGGTCGAGACCGGCGACACGGTGGACGGCCGCCGCGTTCACCGCCGGGTCGACCGTCCGGGTGCGCCGCTTCCCGATCCCGGGGTGCTGGAGGCGGACGACGGGCGCGTGGCGAGCCGTTCCCTCACCTTGTCGTCCGAACGGCTGGGCGTTATCGCGAAGATCGACATCGCCGAAGCTGAGGACGGTATTGTCACCCCCATCGACTACAAGCGGGGAAAGCGGCCGCATGTCGCGCGCGGCGCCTATGAGCCCGAGCGCGTCCAGGTCTGCCTCCAGGCGTTGCTGCTCGAGGAGCACGGCTACCGGGTCGAGGAAGGCGCGATCTGGTACGCCGCGAGCCGCGAGCGGATTCGGGTAGCGCTCGACGACGAGCTGCGCCGCGCCGCGCTCGACGCCGTGAGCCGGCTGCGCCTGACAGTCTCCCAAGGGCGCCTCCCGCCGCCGTTGCGCGACAGCCCCAAATGCCCGCGCTGCGCGCTGGTGTCGATCTGCCTGCCGGACGAGATGGGTGCGCTCGGCGGCGCCGGCCTCGCGCCCCGTCCGATCGCCGTGGGCGCCGACGAAGCCCTGCCGCTGATCGTCCAGTCCCAGCGGGCGCGCGTCGCCAAGGAAGGCGAGACGCTGAAGATCGCAGACGAGGAGCAGGGCGACGTTACCGTTCGGCTGAACGAGGTGTCCGACATGGCGCTGTTCGGCAACGTCTCGATCACGACGCCCGCGCTCGTCGCCCTGATGGAGCGCGGCATTCCGGTGGCGTTTCACAGTCACGGCGGCTGGTTCCGCGGCGTCGCCCACGGCACCGGTCACCGCAATGTGGAGGTGCGCACCGCGCAGTACCGCGCTAGCTTCGACGCGACCTTCCGCCTGCGGTTCGCGCGCGATCTCGTTACCGCGAAGATCGTGAACCAGCGAACCATCCTGCGCCGCAACTGGCGCGGCCGCCCGGCCGACCGCAAACCGGTGCTCGACCGCCTGAAGGCAGGCCGCAAGTCGGCGGGCGGGGCGCGCACGCTGCAGGAGCTGCTGGGGATAGAGGGAGACGCGGCGGCGACGTATTTCCGGGCCTTCGCCGGTCTTCTGCACCCGCCCGACCCGGCCGGGGAGCACGGCCCGGCTTCGGAACTCGCTCCTTTCCGCTTCGAGACGCGCAACCGCCGACCGCCGACCGACCCGGTGAACGCCATGCTGTCGCTTGCCTACGCCATGTTGACGCGGCATCTGACCGTCGCGCTGGCCACCGTGGGCCTCGATCCCTATCGGGGGCTCTACCACGCGGCGCGCTATGGCAAGCCGGCGCTCGCCCTCGACGTCATGGAGCCGTTTCGCCCCATCGTCGCCGACTCGGTCGTGCTGTCGGCGGTCAACACCGGCGAGATCTCGGCCGGCGATTTCGTGACCGCTGCAACGGGCACCGCGCTCACCGCCAGCGGGCGCCGCCGCTTCGTGGGCGCGTTCGAACGCCGCCTTTCGCAGGAGACCACGCATCCGATCTTCGGCTACCGGCTCAGCATGCGCCGGCTGCTGCTGTTGCAGGCCCGGCTGTTGTGCCGCCATCTGCTGAACGAACTGCCGGCCTATCCCCATTATCTGCCGCGGTGAGACCCTTGCGGTCATGAGCGAAGAACGCAGCTACATTGTCGCTTACGACATTGCCGACGCCAGGCGATGGCGGCGCGTGTTCAAGACCATGAACGGCTTCGGCGAGTGGCTGCAGCTCTCGGTGTTTCAGTGCCGTCTGTCGAAGCGCCGCCGCGCCGAGCTGGAAACCAGGCTGCGCGAGCTCGTCAAGGCGGGCGAGGACCATGTGCTGGTGATCGATATCGGACCGGTCGACAAGACAGATGTGGCCGTCACGAGCATCGGCAAGACCTTCTCGGCGATAGAACGCCAGGCCATCGTGGTATGACGGCGCGGCGCGCTCGCGGCGGCAGGAAGCCACCCGCCCGGCGCCGCCGCGTCGAATCGAGCGGCTCGGCGCCGCACAAACGCCGGGGACCGCTCGAAAGCGCCCAAGGCACTGATTCCACTTCGTTTTACATGAACGGAACCATGACGACATGATGCGGACAGGCCGCTTTTCGGACGAGAATCGGGACCCGTTCGAGGCCAGGTCAAATTTGCCTCTACCTTCAAAGGGATATAAGCTGGGGCCTTCCGGGGTACTTTGTGCCCCGGCCTCATTGAAGCCGGTCCCGGCGAAGGCGTCGAGCACCCGGGCGCCGGCTTCCGGGGTACTTTGTGCCCCGGCCTCATTGAAGCGGCGCTCTCTCGATGCAGGCAAAGCACCTGGTGTCGGGCCTTCCGGGGTACTTTGTGCCCCGGCCTCATTGAAGCACGCAGGAGAGGCCAGCACTCCCCCGCCCTCCAATGCGCCTTCCGGGGTACTTTGTGCCCCGGCCTCATTGAAGCTTGACTCTATTCACACCTTTCTCAATCTTCCTAAGGCCTTCCGGGGTACTTTGTGCCCCGGCCTCATTGAAGCCTCTACGCTCCCGGACAGGGGGCCGGACATGGGGGCCTTCCGGGGTACTTTGTGCCCCGGCCTCATTGAAGCAGGCAGACAGGCCTCGGAAAGCTCTGCCGATGTTTGGTCCTTCCGGGGTACTTTGTGCCCCGGCCTCATTGAAGCGGCCAGGGAGACGCGCCGCGCGTATTTCTCGACAGACCTTCCGGGGTACTTTGTGCCCCGGCCTCATTGAAGCGATACGTTACCGAGAAGCTTGTACAGGCTCTTGACGATCTTCCGGGGTACTTTGTGCCCCGGCCTCATTGAAGCTCCGGTGTCGGTAGGCGTATGTTCGACGCTCCCCCCACTTCCGGGGTACTTTGTGCCCCGGCCTCATTGAAGCCAAGCAGCGGCTTGAGAAGCTCGATTGATCCCCTCCACCCTTCCGGGGTACTTTGTGCCCCGGCCTCATTGAAGCCTGCAATAGGCCTATATTTGACTCATCGGACGCGGCCCTTCCGGGGTACTTTGTGCCCCGGCCTCATTGAAGCGCGACGTCGGGGTTATCGGGGTCGCCGCTCAGTGAGTGCCTTCCGGGGTACTTTGTGCCCCGGCCTCATTGAAGCGCGCGAAACCATTCGAGTTGCTTCCCTGGCAAATGTTCCTTCCGGGGTACTTTGTGCCCCGGCCTCATTGAAGCTGGGTCCTCGGCGATCGCTAGCGCCGCCGCATAGCCTGCCTTCCGGGGTACTTTGTGCCCCGGCCTCATTGAAGCAGAGGAAAAACGGCGGCGGATGCCGCGGTACCGCGAACCTTCCGGGGTACTTTGTGCCCCGGCCTCATTGAAGCTTATCGGGAGCGGGACCGCGCCCGACATAAAGGGCCTGCCTTCCGGGGTACTTTGTGCCCCGGCCTCATTGAAGCGCCCATCGCCCATATTGCGTACCATCGCTCATCGGATACCTTCCGGGGTACTTTGTGCCCCGGCCTCATTGAAGCGGCAGCGCGAGGATAGTTGGGCGGGTCGCGCCGACCCCTTCCGGGGTACTTTGTGCCCCGGCCTCATTGAAGCTTACTCTTACGCCAGAGCCAGCTTCCGTTTGGACCGGCCCTTCCGGGGTACTTTGTGCCCCGGCCTCATTGAAGCCGGTCACGCCATCGAGTGGCAACACTGGCGTCGCTACCTTCCGGGGTACTTTGTGCCCCGGCCTCATTGAAGCGACTGCGCGGTTTACTCTGCAGGCTTCCGGTATTTCCTTCCGGGGTACTTTGTGCCCCGGCCTCATTGAAGCGTCTAGCGGAGTATTTGCGGTAATCCTCATTTGCTCACCTTCCGGGGTACTTTGTGCCCCGGCCTCATTGAAGCGGCGTCGCGCTCGATGCCCAAGGCGTAGACTGCGCTGGCCTTCCGGGGTACTTTGTGCCCCGGCCTCATTGAAGCGGGCCGCCGGCCCATGATCGACCACATCACGTTGCGCCTTCCGGGGTACTTTGTGCCCCGGCCTCATTGAAGCTCTTCCATGGCCTTCTCGAAGTTCTGGCGAAGATCAGCCTTCCGGGGTACTTTGTGCCCCGGCCTCATTGAAGCATTGAGGTTCCTCAAGCCGCCCGCCGCCCTCGCCAGCCTTCCGGGGTACTTTGTGCCCCGGCCTCATTGAAGCGTGGTGGTGCCGCAGGGGTAGGGAAGCTTCTTCAACCCTTCCGGGGTACTTTGTGCCCCGGCCTCATTGAAGCTCCCCCCCGAGATTACCAGCATGGAAAAGGATATGGCCTTCCGGGGTACTTTGTGCCCCGGCCTCATTGAAGCCAAGCCCTTGAAGTGGGTTTATGACGAGAGCAACTACCCTTCCGGGGTACTTTGTGCCCCGGCCTCATTGAAGCGCCATCGAACATCTTCTCGAGGTCAAGCCTCGGCAATACCTTCCGGGGTACTTTGTGCCCCGGCCTCATTGAAGCTCGATCGCCTCCGCCCAGTGCCTCAGAGTTCGCGCGCCCTTCCGGGGTACTTTGTGCCCCGGCCTCATTGAAGCCTGTGTAGGGCCGAGGCAAAACCCTATTCGTAAAATCCCTTCCGGGGTACTTTGTGCCCCGGCCTCATTGAAGCGTCCATCCTGTCTTCACTCTCTTCAGCGCCTCTAGCAGAACTTCCGGGGTACTTTGTGCCCCGGCCTCATTGAAGCCCGCTAAAGCGCGCCAAGCTGGCGCTACGGCTCACTCCTTCCGGGGTACTTTGTGCCCCGGCCTCATTGAAGCCGTTTGGACCGGCTCGCAATCGCAACCCCAACCCGTTCCTTCCGGGGTACTTTGTGCCCCGGCCTCATTGAAGCGATCCTTCCAATTTGCGCGTCTGATGTCTCGAAGATAGCCTTCCGGGGTACTTTGTGCCCCGGCCTCATTGAAGCAGGCCGGCTTCAGCCTGTTCCTATCATTCCTCGAGCTTCCGGGGTACTTTGTGCCCCGGCCTCATTGAAGCATATCCGGGTCACCAGCAGAACCACCCAGAGCAGCCCTTCCGGGGTACTTTGTGCCCCGGCCTCATTGAAGCCGCAACCGTGGAAGAGCCGCCCCATATCGAATTGCCCCCTTCCGGGGTACTTTGTGCCCCGGCCTCATTGAAGCAAGCGCCGATTTCGGCTCGCATCCTCAATTACTACGCACCTTCCGGGGTACTTTGTGCCCCGGCCTCATTGAAGCTTCGTCCTCAACCCATTGATAACCATCCTCTCGACCCTTCCGGGGTACTTTGTGCCCCGGCCTCATTGAAGCCGTGTCAAGCGATAAATTAGTCTGCGGCGACCTCCCAACCTTCCGGGGTACTTTGTGCCCCGGCCTCATTGAAGCCGCGTCTCTATTGCTCGGATTGAGCACCTGGCGAGACGCCTTCCGGGGTACTTTGTGCCCCGGCCTCATTGAAGCAGTCTCTCATCATTTCCTTATTCCCCCGAATTGTCGGCCTTCCGGGGTACTTTGTGCCCCGGCCTCATTGAAGCAGCTGTTCGGCGGCGTCCCTGGCACCGATGCACAGCTCCTTCCGGGGTACTTTGTGCCCCGGCCTCATTGAAGCTCCGACCTGGCGATAGCGGCGGTTGATCGCGTGGTCCCTTCCGGGGTACTTTGTGCCCCGGCCTCATTGAAGCTTCCAATCCTCAGGCCTCCATAGGTAAGCCCCTACCCTTCCGGGGTACTTTGTGCCCCGGCCTCATTGAAGCCAATATATTTTTACCGCAGCAGTAGACCGCACAGTTGCCTTCCGGGGTACTTTGTGCCCCGGCCTCATTGAAGCGGGCCAGCGTCACGGTTGGCGTCACAGGTTGCGGTTGCCTTCCGGGGTACTTTGTGCCCCGGCCTCATTGAAGCCTCCGTGGGCGGGACGATGACAGCGTTACGCTGACCGCCTTCCGGGGTACTTTGTGCCCCGGCCTCATTGAAGCCGGTAAAGGTGCGATTTTCCCTTGCGCCGTTGCTGCACCTTCCGGGGTACTTTGTGCCCCGGCCTCATTGAAGCCTCGCCCCCCTCTGCATCTACTCCCCAACGGCTAAGCCTTCCGGGGTACTTTGTGCCCCGGCCTCATTGAAGCGAGCAATAGAGACGCGTAATTGTCAGCGTGCTCCATCCCTTCCGGGGTACTTTGTGCCCCGGCCTCATTGAAGCATCTAATGCTGGTAGCGCCGGGGCCGCGCATAGGCCCTTCCGGGGTACTTTGTGCCCCGGCCTCATTGAAGCCGGATCGGACGAAGCCACAGTCCGCCGCGCACTGGCGGACTTCCGGGGTACTTTGTGCCCCGGCCTCATTGAAGCGAGCCTCGCCGCCTCTCGCGCGCGATCCTCTGCCGCACCTTCCGGGGTACTTTGTGCCCCGGCCTCATTGAAGCGACTCCAGGAGACAGCCGAACCCTCGGAGTCTCCTCCCTTCCGGGGTACTTTGTGCCCCGGCCTCATTGAAGCCCACGCGCCGGGACGGTCCGCGAACGCACAATTCGAGCCTTCCGGGGTACTTTGTGCCCCGGCCTCATTGAAGCCGGATGATGGGGGGATGGCGGCCATTGTGGGGCCTCCTTCCGGGGTACTTTGTGCCCCGGCCTCATTGAAGCTTCAGCCCGCACGTCGTACGGTGCGCGGGCTTCGGCCCTTCCGGGGTACTTTGTGCCCCGGCCTCATTGAAGCTAGGGGCTTGGTATTCTCATTTCTCATCTCCTTTATTCCTTCCGGGGTACTTTGTGCCCCGGCCTCATTGAAGCGTCGATTGGCTGACGAGGTCTCGGATGCTCCAGTGGACCTTCCGGGGTACTTTGTGCCCCGGCCTCATTGAAGCGGAGGTCTCTCACTCGCGGGGCGGCGCACAAATCCCACCTTCCGGGGTACTTTGTGCCCCGGCCTCATTGAAGCGGCGCTCATTACACTTCCATGAACCCGGTAATTCTCCCCTTCCGGGGTACTTTGTGCCCCGGCCTCATTGAAGCCCGCAATAGCGTCGCGGGCAGCGTATGCCAGGGGCGCCTTCCGGGGTACTTTGTGCCCCGGCCTCATTGAAGCGCGGCGGGAGCGGTGACGGTGACGCGCGTATGATCGGCCTTCCGGGGTACTTTGTGCCCCGGCCTCATTGAAGCCCGCACGCACACGGCGGGATGTATTTTGCCGGGCGAGCCTTCCGGGGTACTTTGTGCCCCGGCCTCATTGAAGCCAGTGCGAAAAACAGCGCACTGCCGCCAAGAAACGGCCCTTCCGGGGTACTTTGTGCCCCGGCCTCATTGAAGCATCATCGCACTGTCCCGCCCGGTCGCAGCCACACGCGCCCTTCCGGGGTACTTTGTGCCCCGGCCTCATTGAAGCGCGGAGAGGGCGACCCACCAGTCGCCGGGCTCGCCGGTCCTTCCGGGGTACTTTGTGCCCCGGCCTCATTGAAGCTATGGGACCATCCCGGGCGCGACGCCGAGGCCGCCGGCTTCCGGGGTACTTTGTGCCCCGGCCTCATTGAAGCTCGTCCGTAGAGGTCTCCTTGTCTACCCTCGTCATCCTTCCGGGGTACTTTGTGCCCCGGCCTCATTGAAGCAATCCAATCCAGCATTTCCGTTTTCCTCGTCTCTGTCCTTCCGGGGTACTTTGTGCCCCGGCCTCATTGAAGCGAATTCGAGAGTGACGAATAGATCGTCCCAGATATCCCTTCCGGGGTACTTTGTGCCCCGGCC
This sequence comes from Alphaproteobacteria bacterium, assembly GCA_963422565.1. Classification (GTDB taxonomy): domain Bacteria; phylum Pseudomonadota; class Alphaproteobacteria; order MPNO01; family MPNO01. Next base: position 1,744,903 of record OY730228.1, read on the forward strand.
TCATTGAAGCTCATGTCCAAACTAGGCTCGGCGCCCGCACAATTGAGCCTTCCGGGGTACTTTGTGCCCCGGCCTCATTGAAGCGCAGGCTAGGAAGCATCTGGTTCGATCGGGGTTCCAACCTTCCGGGGTACTTTGTGCCCCGGCCTCATTGAAGCCCGGTCAGTGGCGACCCAATGGGTATCGGAGCGGACAACTTCCGGGGTACTTTGTGCCCCGGCCTCATTGAAGCTAATCGACAACATGAAGCACGCCCAAAGATTTGTCCGCCTTCCGGGGTACTTTGTGCCCCGGCCTCATTGAAGCCGAGCTCTTTAGCCGCGCCGCGACTAATTACGCCGCCACCTTCCGGGGTACTTTGTGCCCCGGCCTCATTGAAGCGAGCATACGGGGCACATCTACGAAGTCCGCACTGCGGCCTTCCGGGGTACTTTGTGCCCCGGCCTCATTGAAGCTCCGCATTGCGTGATGGCCATGGTTAGCAGAGCGATGCCTTCCGGGGTACTTTGTGCCCCGGCCTCATTGAAGCCCGCTGCAGTGAAAGCCCCAGTGGCTCTTTGCGCAGTCCTTCCGGGGTACTTTGTGCCCCGGCCTCATTGAAGCGCAAACCCGGCACGCTGAGCGCCACTGGCTTCACGCGCCTTCCGGGGTACTTTGTGCCCCGGCCTCATTGAAGCCAGCCAAAGCCCTACACATTCGCCTATGCCGATCTCGCCTTCCGGGGTACTTTGTGCCCCGGCCTCATTGAAGCTCGAGGTGCCGGCTGAATACACTGCGGCGGCTATTGCTCCTTCCGGGGTACTTTGTGCCCCGGCCTCATTGAAGCCAGGCGGTGAGACGCTCGGCAGGATGGACTCGGCGGTCCTTCCGGGGTACTTTGTGCCCCGGCCTCATTGAAGCGAAAGCGGAGCCTGTGCCGTCCATTCAGGATCGCATCCCTTCCGGGGTACTTTGTGCCCCGGCCTCATTGAAGCTGCTAGTCGGCGCGCGGTTCGCTCGAAAAGACTGTCGCCCTTCCGGGGTACTTTGTGCCCCGGCCTCATTGAAGCCTCGCGAAAGAACTCCGCACGCGGCAAGCCGTCCTGCCCTTCCGGGGTACTTTGTGCCCCGGCCTCATTGAAGCCGGTCGGGGCTTGGGGGCGGTGCGGAGGAAGGCCCCCCCTTCCGGGGTACTTTGTGCCCCGGCCTCATTGAAGCGCGACGGCCTGATCAATGGCGTTTACTCGTTCCTCAAACCTTCCGGGGTACTTTGTGCCCCGGCCTCATTGAAGCGTGGGTCGCCCTTCCTTGGGTGGGCCGAATTAGGGAGCCCTTCCGGGGTACTTTGTGCCCCGGCCTCATTGAAGCGGTAGCCTCGGACGTAGGCCCTTTGTTCGGCGGGTGCCTTCCGGGGTACTTTGTGCCCCGGCCTCATTGAAGCCGGCTCGCATCCTCGATGACTACGCAACCGAGTAGCGCCTTCCGGGGTACTTTGTGCCCCGGCCTCATTGAAGCATCGACCGTGCGGACACTGGCGAGCAGATCGACGCGACCTTCCGGGGTACTTTGTGCCCCGGCCTCATTGAAGCTATCGGCTGGTCTGCGCCGACCTCCCCGCAGAGGATCCTTCCGGGGTACTTTGTGCCCCGGCCTCATTGAAGCGTAGAGGTGTTGCGGGAGACCGTCACCGTCGGGCGCGCCTTCCGGGGTACTTTGTGCCCCGGCCTCATTGAAGCCCGAGCATCTTGACGCCTCGGCATTGCTGGCGCTATCTTCCGGGGTACTTTGTGCCCCGGCCTCATTGAAGCGCAATGGCGCGCACAATCCCCATCTCGCGCGCGGTACCTTCCGGGGTACTTTGTGCCCCGGCCTCATTGAAGCCACGCCCCGCGCCTGAACAGCATTAGCGCGCCCGCGTCCCTTCCGGGGTACTTTGTGCCCCGGCCTCATTGAAGCACTTTTTTGCGCAAGGTTCGCGCATGGGGCCATTACCGCCTTCCGGGGTACTTTGTGCCCCGGCCTCATTGAAGCAGGACGCTCGGGCTGCGCTCGTCGCTCTTTCCTCCACCCTTCCGGGGTACTTTGTGCCCCGGCCTCATTGAAGCGTCTTCCAGGTGCGAGGCCGCCATGGTCAGCATTGAGGCCCTTCCGGGGTACTTTGTGCCCCGGCCTCATTGAAGCGTTTCCGTTGCCGTTTCGGCTGTCGAGAAGCTGGAGTCCTTCCGGGGTACTTTGTGCCCCGGCCTCATTGAAGCAACGGTTTTCGCCCGTTCGGTCGATCCTGAAATCGACCGCCTTCCGGGGTACTTTGTGCCCCGGCCTCATTGAAGCTGGGCGATGATAAGGTCTTCCTGATCGGGGTAGGAACTGCCTTCCGGGGTACTTTGTGCCCCGGCCTCATTGAAGCGCGCGGTCTACGGGCGCGTAATTACGATTAGCCGGAAGGCCTTCCGGGGTACTTTGTGCCCCGGCCTCATTGAAGCGTCTGCGGGTCTGCGAGGTGCGCGTATCGGCCGTAGCCTTCCGGGGTACTTTGTGCCCCGGCCTCATTGAAGCCCGCAAACCGCCTATCTTCTAGACATCGGACGCGGCCCTTCCGGGGTACTTTGTGCCCCGGCCTCATTGAAGCTTGAAATATTGCAGTGGGGGCAGAAATATTTGGCTTCCTTCCGGGGTACTTTGTGCCCCGGCCTCATTGAAGCTTCGCAAACCGGTGATCGACATACCGCCACATAGGCGCCTTCCGGGGTACTTTGTGCCCCGGCCTCATTGAAGCCATGACGCGTCGGTCTTCTTGGGCCGTCGCGCTGTCGCGGCGTACTGTGGTCAAAACCCCTAGGCAGCGCCAACGATGGCCGCCGCCAAACGCCGGCGCCGGACACAGCTGGACCGTCAGCGGATCATTGTCTCGGGCAGGAACAGCGCGATCTCGGGGAATGCGATCAGCAGCGCGGCGCAGACCACCATCGCGCCCCAGAATGGGATGATGCCCCGGAATATCTCGCCCATCGGCACGCCCTCGGCGATGCCCTTGACCACGAACACGTTGAGCCCGAGCGGCGGACTGATCAGGCTCATCTCCAGAATCACCACCAGCAGCGCTCCGAACCAGATCGGGTCGTAGCCCATCTCCAGGATCAGCGGGAACACGATCGGCAGCGTCAGCACCATCATGGCGAGCCCTTCGAGAAAGGTGCCGAGGACGACATAGCCGAGGACGATGAGGACCAGCACCGCGAGCGGCGACAGATCGAGCCCTTGCATCGCCGCCGCGAGGTCGGCGGGGATCTGCGTGACCGCGAGGAACGGGTTGAACAGGAACGCACCGATGACGATCAGATAGACGAAGGCGAAGGTCTTGACGGTCTCCAGGATGCAGAAACGCATCGTTTCGAAGGTGAGCCTGCCCCGCACCAGCGTCAGCACCAGGGTCAGGAACGCCCCGATCGCGGCTGCCTCGACCGGGGTGAAGACACCGAGATAGATGCCGCCGATGACGGCGAACACGATGCCGATCAGCGACACGGAGCGGCCGACCGAGCGGACACGATCGCGCCAGGAGAGCCGCGGCGCCGGCGGTCCGATCTTCGGGTCGAGCCGGGTCAGCAGCGCGATCGCCGCCATGAACAACCCGGTCAGAAGCAGACCGGGCGCCACCCCGGCCAGGAAGAGCCGCCCGATCGACTCCTCGGTCAGCAGCGCGTAGATGATGAACCCGGTGCTCGGCGGGATCAGGATGCCGAGCGTGCCGCCGGCCGCGACGCAGCCGGTGGCCAGCCGGGCGTGATAGCCGCGGCGGCGCATCTCGGGGAGCGCGACCCTGCCCATCGTCACCGCCGAAGCCAGGCTCGAGCCCGACACCGCGGCGAACCCGGCGCAGCCGACGACGGTCGCCGAGGCGAGCCCGCCCGGCCAATGCCCGACAAGGCTCCGCGCCATGTCGTAGAGGTCGCGGCTCATCCCCGACGCCATCGCGAAGTTCCCCATCAACACGAACAGCGCGATGATGCTGAGATCGTAGTTGTAAGCGATCTCGAACGGCACGCTGCCGAGCAGCGCCAGCGTCGGATCGAGCCCGCTGAGCGCCCAGTACCCCAACGCGCCGGCGATCGCCAGCGCGATGCCGACCGGCATTCTCAGGAAGATCAGCAGGAACAGCCCGGCGAGGCCAAGGATTCCGATCAGAGTCGGGCTCACGCGGCCTCGTCGCCGTCCGACCCCGGCGCGAACACCCGGAGCGCGAGCACGAGCACGAACAACCCCGAGCCGAACGCCACCACCCAGTAGAACGGAAAGAACGGGATCGTGAGAAGCTGCGAGGCCTCGCCGAACGCGCGCACATCCGCCGACTGGACCACGGCGCGCCAGCCGATCACCGCGAACAGCGAGCAGCCGGCGATATCGACCGCCCGGTCGAGGACCCGCCGCAAGCCCTTGCCGAACCGGTTGTAGAGGAGCTCGATCGCCACATGCGCGCCGTGGAAACCGCAATAGGCGAAGCTCAGAAAGGTCATGATCAGCACAGCGAAATGGGTGAGGTCGAAAACCCCGTTGAGCGGCGCATCGAAGAAGTAGCGCCCGGCCACATCGGCCGTGGTCAGGAACATCAGGACGATCAGGACGGCGCCGGCAAGCCAGGCCGACGCCGTCACCGCCGCGCCGACGGCCCGGGAGACCCGGCCGCCGCCCGGAGCCATGTCACGACGCCTTCCCAAGATAGTCCGCCAGGATCTCGCGATAGGGCAGGCCCGACTTCTCGTAACGTCCCACCCAGTCCTCGACAATGGTCCTGAATCGGGCGTTCCACGCCGCCTTCTCGTCGGCCGTCAGCTCGGTCACTGTGGTGTCGGGCCGGGTGCGGACCGTCTCGAGACCGGTCGCGCGCGCGTCCTCGTAGAGCTTCGCGCCCTTGAGGCTGAGCGGCAGGCCGCGCCGGGCGTCGATGGCCTTCCTCTGCGCCTCCGTGAGGCCGGCATAGGTCTTGCTGTTCATCGCCATCATCTGCGGCGAGTAGCCCATCGGCAGGTCGACGATATAGTTCTTGACCACCTCGGCGAGCTTGAAGCTGTTCACCACCGAGATGCCGACCAGCGCGCCGTCGACCACGCCCTTCTCGATCGCGCCGTAGGTCTGCGGCATCGGCATCGCCACCGGGACGGCGCCGAGCCCCTTGATGATCGCGGCCTGGTCGCGCGACGGGGTCCTGAGTTTGAGGCCCTTGAGGTCGTCGGGATGGCGGACGACCTTGTTGGTCATCAGGACGGGCACATCCGTGGTCCACATGCCGAGGACCTCGACGCGCGCGTATTCGGACGCAAGATGCTTGTCGAAAATCCGCCACAGCGCCTCGGTCGCCTCGGTGGGCGATCCCCATTGCAACGGGATCTCGACCACCATAGTCCGGGGGAACACGGTCGAGGTATAGCCCTGCATCGCGAACTCGACATCGGCGATGCCGTTGACGACCCGCTTGAAGGCGCCCGGAGGGCTGCCGCCGATCTGGCCGCCCGGAAAGCCGAGGACTTCGATGCCGACATCGGCCGCCTCGATCTCCCTGCTCCACGGCAGCATCAGCTTGGCCCAGACATGGTGCTTGGGGCTGGTAAAGAACGCCACCTTGATCTGGCGCGCTTCGGCGGCCGCGGTCCAGGCCGCGCCGACGAACAGGGCGCCGGCGGCCGCAAGCGCGCCCAGCGCCGCGCGGCGCGATACTCTCTCCCGTTCGGACATCTCGAACTCCTCCCCTGGCCCCGTTGTCGCCGCCGAGAGTAGCGGCCGAGGATCTCCGCTTGTCAAGCGAACGCTTGCCCGCAAAGCGCGCTAGCTCGGCCGAGCGGCGCACGAAATGACCGCCCCCCGGATCGAATCAGGCGCCGAGCAGGGCATGCGCGCGGTTCTGGCGCGCCACATCGACCAGACTCTGCGCGCCGACATCGTCGAGCATGTCCCAGCTCCGCATCCACTCATAGGTGCGGGCGAGTTCATCCTCCGGGATCGGGGCGGGCTCGGTCACCTGAATCCGGCTCAGCCGGAAATCCTCCGCCGTCAGGGCGTCGATCCCCGGATGCTGCCCCCGGTGATGGTCGATGAAATATCGGACATATTCGCGCTTGTCGGCGTTGATCCGGCGCACCGCCTCGACCACCGCGCGGTTGAACGCTGCATAGGTCTCGGCGTCGACCGTCTCCGCGACCACCTCGGTGCCGTGATAGAGTGCCTCCTGGACGATCCGGCAGCCCGATTTTTCCGCGACCGTGATATAGGGCTCGGTCAGGGTGGTCGCCTCGACCTCGCCGGCCATCATCGAGTCGAACCGCGCCGCCGAGCCGTTGGGCGCCCGGCAGGTCCTGATCATGTCGCGCGGCACGAAGCCCTCGAGCATCTGGATGGCGAGATAGTGGGTGCCGAAATAATAGGGCACGCCGACCAGCCTGCCGGCGAGTTGCTGGGGCGTGAAAACCGGCGAGTCGGGGCGGACGACCAGGGCCGCGCAGACGACGATCGAGCGGCGCCCGACCTGGCGGCCGCGCGCGCCGCTGTCCTGGACGCGCCGATAGTTGCCGCACTCGCAGGCGTTGTACATGTCGGCGCCGCCGCGCTCGAAGGTGCTGCCGTGGCTGGCGAAAGCCGAGAAGGCGTCGGGCGAGGTCGCGAAGGTGTCCGTCCGGCGCGGCGCCTGGTCGCGCGCCACCCATTCGATCTCGATCCCTTCGGCCGCGAACAGCCCCTCGGCGTCGGCGACCAGCTCGGCCAGCCCCTGGAAGGGTGCGGTGGTCTCCAGTCTGAGCGTCTTCATCACGGGACTCCTTGTTGGACCGGGCCGCTCATGGGCGCCGGGTCAACGCTATCAGACTCCTCGCGCGCCGGACAACCGCCCGGCGCCGCCCGCGCTCCCGGACAAGCCGCGGCCTGAGTGCCCGCGCGTGGCCGCATCGACGCCCGCCATTCGGCTTCGATGCTATGCGTTGCGCAACACCACCGCGGCCTTCTCGCCCAGCGCCCGCCAGGTGCCGAGGAAGCCGAAGACCAGGGTGAGCAGAGTCGCGCCCGCCGCCGTCGCCAGCGCTATGCCGGGCTGGAAGCTCCATTCGGTCTCCATCACGAAACGGACCACGGCCCAGGCGACGAGCGATCCGATGCCCGCCGCGGCCGCCGCGGTGGCGAGGCCCAGCAAGCCGTGCTCGATCGCGTAGGCACGCAGGATGCGGCCGCGGCTCGCCCCCAGCACCTTCAGGACCACCGCGTCGTGGACCCGGCGCCGATGCCCCGCAGCCGCGGCGCTCGCCAGCACCAGGACGCCGGCGACCAGGGCGATCGCCGCCGCCGCGCGGATCAGCGCGCCGAGGCGGGCGACCATCTCCTCGACCAGGGCCAGCATCTCGGTAACCCGGATGACCGTGACGTTGGTGAAGCGGTCGGTCACCGCCCGCTCGATCCGGTGGAGCGACCCCGGGGGGGCGCGCAGCGTCGCGAGCTGCATATGGGGCGCGCCCGCGAAGGCGCCCGGCGAGAACACCATCACGAAGTTCATGCGCAGCGATCGCCAGCGCACCTCGCGGAGGTTGGCGATCCGCGCCGTGATCTCGCGGCCCAGCACGTTGACGGTGAGGCTGTCGCCGAGCGCGACGCCCAGCCCGAAGGCGGCGTTCGCCGAGAGCGAGACCAGCGGCGGGCCGCGATAGTCGGGCGGCCACCAGGGTCCGTCGACCAGCCGCGCGCCCTCGACCGGCTCCGCCGACCAGGTGATCCCCCTGTCGCCACGCAGCAGCCAGCGGGCCGACGGGCGGATCTCGACACCGGCGGCGGGCGCGCCGTTGATGGCGGTGATCCGGCCGCGCAGCATCGGCACGCGGACGAGCTCGGCGTCGCGCGCGACGCCGCGCACCGCGTCCTCGAACCTCGCGGCCTGGTCGGACTGCAGATCGAGGAAGTAGAAATCGGGCGCCCGCGCCGGCAGACTGTCGGCGAGGCGGTCCCTGAGCGTGCCTTCGATCGAGGCGATCGCGACCAGCGCGGTGAGGCTGAGCCCCATCGAGACCACGACCGTCGCGGTCGGCGCGCCCGGGCGGTGGAGATTGGCGAGCGCGAGGCGGAGCGTCGGCGTGCGCCGCCGGTGGATGGCGGCGGCGCCGCGCTCCAAGCTGAACCCGATCAGCCGGAACAGGAGAAAGGAAACCGCCGCGCCGCCCACGAACCAGAGCGCGAGCCGACGGTCCCCGGCGCTCGCCAGCACCAGCCCGGCGAGCAGCGCCGCCGAAGCCGCAACCGCCGCCGCATGGAGCGGGCGGGGTACGACGCGACCCGGCACCACGGCGTCGCGAAACAGCACCGCACCGGGGGTCCGGCAGGCGCAGGCGAGCGGCCACAGCGAGAACAGCAGCGTCGTCAGGACCCCGTAGGCGGCGGCGAGCGCGAGCGCCGCGGGGTAGATGCCGAACCGCCCGAACACCCCCAGCGCGGCGCTGATCGCCTCGCCCGCCAGCAGCGGCGCGGCGACGCCGAGCGCGAGTCCGGCGCCGATCCCTATCGCGGCCATGGTCAGGATTTGGATCAGATAGACGCCGAAGACGAGCCGGGAGGACGCCCCGAGGCACTTGAGAGTGGCGATCGTCTGCATGCGCCCGCCGAGATGATGCCCGACCGCGTTGCCGATGCCGACACCGCCGATCAGCAGCGCGGCGAGGCCGATCAGGCTCATGAATATCTCGGCGCGCCGGACCAGGCGGCCGGTCGCAGGCGACCCGGAGCGGCGGTCGCGGATGCGCCAGACGGCGTCGGGAAACGCCTCCCCGAGCGCGCGGCGCCAAGCGTCCGGATCCGCGCCGCGCGCGAGCCGGACCAGATAGCGGAAGCGGACCAGGCTGCCCGGGCGGATCAGCCCGGTGTCGGCGAGGCTCTCGGTGGAGATCAGGACGCGCGGCCCGAACCCGACCAGCCCGCCGTCGCCCAGCCTGTCGGGCTCCCCGGCGATCGCCCCGCGGATCTCGAACGCGGCATCGCCGATGCGGATGCGCTCGCCGGGCGCGACCCCGAGGCGGCGCAGCAGGCGCGGGCCGACCGCCGCCCCCCAGACGCCGTCGATACGCGCGAACGCCGGCCGACCCGGCCGGGTCCCGGTGAGCCGCAGCGCGCCGTAGAGCGGATAGCGCCCGTCCACCGCCTTGAGCTCGATCAGGACGGGCGCCGCGCCGGCCGTGCCGCGCGCCATCGCCCGCATCCGCACCGAACGGCTGACCTCGGCGTGGGCCTCCAGCCATCCCCGCGCATCCGGGGAGATATCGCGGTGGATGGCGGCGATCGACAGATCGCCGCCCAGCATCTTGCGGCCGTCGGCCTCGAGGCCTGTGCGGATCGCCTCGGCGGTGCCGCCGACGGCGGCGATCGCGGCGACGCCGAGCGCCAGACAGGCGATGAAGACCCGGAAGCCGCCGAACCCGCCGCGCAGCTCGCGGAACGCCAGCCGGAACGCCTTGGTCCTCACCCCGCCGCCCCGGCACCGCGCCGGTCGGCGACGACCCGCCCGTCGGCGAGAGTCAGCCGGCGCCCGCAGCGCCCGGCGATGCCGGGGTTGTGGGTGATCAGGACCAGCGTCGTCCCGTCCCGCGCGGCGAGATCGAAGAGCAGCGCGATCACCGCTTCGCCGGTCTCGCCGTCCAGATTGCCCGTTGGTTCGTCGGCGAGCAGCAGCGCGGGCCCGGCGACCAGGGCGCGGGCGATCGCCGCGCGCTGTTGCTCGCCCCCCGAGAGCTGTGCCGGGTAGTGCAGCAGCCGCTCGCCGAGCCCGACCCGACCGAGAGCCTCGGCGGCGCGGTCGAAGGCGTCGTCCGCGCCCGCGAGCTCGAGCGGAACGGCGGCGTTCTCGAGCGCCGTCATCGTCGGCACCAGATGGAAATTCTGGAACACGATCCCCATTCGTGCCAGCCGGAGCCGCGCCGTGCCATCCTCGTCCAGCGCGGAGAGATCGGCGCCGTCGATCTCGATTCGGCCGGCGGTCTGGCGCTCGAGCCCGGCGATCACCATCATCAGGCTGGTCTTGCCAGATCCCGAGGGCCCGACCACACTGACCGTCTCGCCGCGCTGCACGGAGAGGTCGATGCCGCGCAGAATTCGCACGGGTCCGGCCACGCTGTCGAGCGTCAGCTCCACCTTGTCGAGCAGGATCAGAGGCGCACTGCTCTGTCTGTCAGCCGGCATCGGGGGTGGGCGTCATGGCAGGGTCCGGGGCGGTTCCTCGTCCAGAATTGGATATGGCGGCCTGGCGCCGCGATTCAATAGCGCGGTCCGGGGGGCGGCGCTCGCCGCGGCATTCCTCGGCGGGGCGGGCGATGCCGCCGCCGACCGGCCGCTTCGCCTCCTTGCTTTCGGAGACAGCCTGACCTCGGGCTACGGGCTCGCGGCGGCCGAGGCCTTTCCGGCTCGGCTCGAGGCATCGCTGCGCGCGGCGGGGCATGACGTGACGGTCGTCGATGCCGGCGTCGCCGGCGACACCACGACCGGAGGCCGTGCTCGCCTCGCCTGGTCGCTCGCCGATGCGCCCGACGCGGTGATCCTCGCCCTCGGCGCCAATGACGGTCTGCGCGGCATCGACCCGGCGCTGACCGAAGCCAATCTCGACACGATGCTCGCCGAGCTCGACCGCCGCCGACTGCCGGTGCTGCTGGTCGGGATGTACGCCCCACCCAATCTCGGGCGCGCATACGGGGCCGCGTTCAACGCCGTCTTCCCGCGGCTCGCCGCCCGCCGCGGCGTGGCCTTCTACCCGTTCTTCCTCGACGGCGTCGCCGCCCGGCCCGAACGCAACCAGGCGGACGGGATTCACCCCAACGCGGAGGGGATCGCCGTTATAGTCGCCCGCATCCTGCCGTATGTTGCCGGAATCCTGGTGCGATGACGGGGATGCGATGACGAGCCTCCAAGCCCGATTCCGGATGGCCCATGCCGGCGGCGGCCCTTGGGAGGGTCTGGTCGAATCCTGTCTCGACCGGCTCGGGCCGGCCGGGCAGGCGAGGCTCGGATTCCTCTACATGACCGACGCCCTCGCCGGCGACGCGGCGGCGATCCTCGACACGCTGGGCGCGGCCACCGGGGTCGCCGACTGGGTCGGCACGCTGGGGTTCGGGGTCTGCGTCGGCGGCCGGGAATATTTCGATCGGCCGGCGCTCGCCGTCCTGCTCGCCGATCTGCCGGAGGACGATTACCGCCTCCTGCCGACGGTCCGCGAGCCCGGGGCGCCGCTGCCGGGCGGGGTCGCCGACTGGGTGGCGCGCCGCCGCCCGCTGCTCGGCGTCGTCCATGGCGATCCGCGCAACCCGCGCCTCGGCGGGCTGATCGAATCGGTCTGCGAGGCGACCGGCTGCTTTCTGGTCGGCGGCCTCACCGCGTCGCGCGGCCCGATGCTCCAGATCGCCGGCGGAATCACCGAGGGGGGGCTTTCGGGAGTGCTGCTCGCCGGCGACGTCGGGGCGACGACGGGACTCAGCCAGGGCTGCGCGCCGATCGGAGCCATCCACGACGTGACCGAGGCGCGCGACAATCTGATCTACAGGCTGAACGGCCGGCCGGCGCTCGATGTCTTCAAGGAGGATATCGGCGAGGTCCTGGCACGCGATCTCGAACGCGTCGGCGGTTACATCCATGCGGCGCTGCCGATCGCCGGCAGCGACCAGGGCGATTATCTGGTACGTAACGTGATGGGTATCGACCCGGCGAACGGCAGGCTCGCGATCGGCGCGCGGCTGGCCCCCGGCGATCGGCTGATGTTCGTGCGGCGCGACGGCCCTTCGGCCTTCGCCGATCTGGAACGCATGTCGGGCGATGTCGCCCGCCGGGCGGGCGGGGCGCGGGGCGCGGGGCTCTACTTCTCCTGCGTGGCGCGCGGCCCCAACCTGTTCGGCCGCAAATCGGAAGAGCTCGGCGCCATCGCCGACGGCATCGGCCGCGGGGTGCCGCTGGTCGGATTCTTCGCCAACGGCGAGATCTCCAACAACCGCCTCTACGGCTATACCGGCGTCCTGACGCTGCTCGGCTGAGCCTCGATGATCCGGCTGTTCTTCGGCCTCGAGCTGCCGCCCGATCTGCGCGCGCGGATCGCCGCAATCGCCCCCCGAATCGACCGGGCGCGTCCGGTCGCGCCCGAGGACCTGCATATCACGCTCCGCTTCGTCGGCGAGGTCGACCCGCCGGCCATGCGCGAGGCCGCGTCGGCGGCCGGGCGGGTGCGGTTCGACCCGCTGGAGGTGACCCTCGCCGGGGCCGGGCATTTCGAGTCGCGCAGGCGGGTCCATGCGCTGTGGCTCGGGGTGTCGCCCAACTCGGCACTGCACGCGCTGCGCGACCGTCTGGAAGCGGCGATGGTGCGGGCCGGCCTGCCGCCGGAACGCCGCCGTTACCATCCCCATGTCACGGTGGCGCGGCTGAGCCGCAGTAGGCCGGAGGAGGTCGGCCCATGGCTCGCCGCCAACACCATGTTCCGCGCCGTCCCCTTCACGGCGACGCGATTCGTCCTCTATTCGAGCGCTGTCGGCGGCGAGGGCCCGCGCTACCGGATCGAGGCGGGCTATCCGTCCGAAGACCGACCGCGTTGACGCTCTATTTGGCCGTTACTACATTCCAGCCTCTCCAGGGAGGCTCCATGGAGACCGCTCCGACAGGCACGATCGGCGAGCTCAACGAGCGCTCGCGGGAGGTCTTCCGCGAGATCGTCGAGACCTATGTCCAGACCGGCGAGCCGGTCGGTTCGCGGACCCTGTCGCGGCGCCTGCCGCAGCCGCTGTCGCCGGCGACTGTGCGCAACGTGATGGCCGACCTGGAGGAGATGGGCCTGCTGGCCGCACCCCATATCTCGGCCGGGCGGGTCCCGACCGAGGCCGGGCTCCGTCTGTTCGTCGACGGGCTTCTCCAGGTGGGGGAGCTGGGCGGCGCCGAGCGCGAGACCATCGAGGCGCGCTGCGCCGCCGTGGGCGCCGATCTGAACCTGCTCCTCGCCGAGGTGACGACCGTGATGTCGGGACTGGCCGGCTGTGCGGGGCTGGTCATCGCGCCCAAGACCGACCAGCCGCTCACCCATATCGAGTTCGTCAATCTCGGCGACGGGCGGGCTCTGGTCGTGCTGATGACCAGGAACGGTATCATCGAGAACCGGCTGATCGAGTTGCCGGTCGGCACGCCGCCCTCGGCGCTGATCGCCGCCAGCAACTATCTCAACTCGCGCCTCGCCGGCAAGACCTGCGAGGAGGCCGTGCGGATCATCACGGCGGAGATCGAGGAACGCCGCGCGCATATCGACGCGATCACCGCCAGGCTGGTCGAGACGGGGCTCGCCACCTGGGCCGGCGAGGCGGCGAGGCGGTCGCTGATCATCAAGGGCCATGCCCATCTGCTGGACGACGTGGCGGCGCTGAGCGATCTCGAACGCGTCCGCAAACTGTTCGAGGCGCTCGAAACGCAGGAGCTTTCGGTGCGTCTGCTCGACCTCACTCGGTCCGGCGACGGCGTCCAGATCTATATCGGCTCGGAGAACACGCTGTTCGACATGACCGACTGCGCGATGATCGTCGCGCCGTTCGCCGACCGGTCGCAGCAGGTGATCGGGGCCATCGGCGTCCTCGGCCCGACCCGCATCAACTATTCGCGTATCATCCCGATCGTCGACTACACTGCGCGGGTGCTGGGTCGGCTGATCGACGGTTCGAGGACGAAATTGAGGGCATTGCCATGAGCGAGACGGACAGGACGGAAGAAACGCCGCCCGAAGCGGATGCGGCGCAGCCCGAGGCCGCGCCGGAGGACACCGAGAAACGGCCCGCCGAGGGCGCCGACGAAGCGGAAGCCGCCGAGCCCGAACCGCGCGACTACGAGGCCGAGATCGCCGCGCTCAACGACCGCCTGTTGCGGACCCTGGCCGAGGGCGAGAACCAGCGGCGCCGCTGGCAGCGGGAGCGGGAGGAGACCTCCAAATACGCCGTCACCGACTTCGCCCGGGACCTTCTCGCCGTCGCCGACAATCTGCGGCGAGCGCTCGAATCCGTCCCCGACGGCGCGGATGCGGCGAACGAAGCGCTGGCCTCGCTCGCCGAGGGCGTCGCGCTGACGGAGCGCGAGCTGCTCGCCATCTTCGAGCGCCACGGCGTCGAGAAGATCGAGGCCCACGGCCGGAAGTTCGATCACAACCTGCACGAAGCGTTGTTCGAGGCGCCGGCCGGAAATGCCGCGCACGGCACGGTGGTGCAGGTCGTCCAGGAAGGCTATGTCCTGCGCGGTCGCCTGTTGCGGGCGGCGCGCGTCGGCGTCGCCAAGGCGCCGCCGGTGCCGCCTCCAGGGGAGACGGAAACGACGCCAGAAGCGCCGGCCGCGGCCGAGGAGGGCTGACCCCGCTCGACGGCCGAGCGCCGCCGGAAGACCATAAGCGCCGACTTGTTCGGGATATCTGCGATGGGCACGTCAGGCCGAAGCGCGATGCGGGGGCCGTTGCCGAATCCGACCTGCGGGCATGCGCTACGCCAGACAGCAGTCCGAGCCGGGAAGGCATCCCTCGCCCCTCCTCCTTGAGGAGGAGGGGCGAGGTGGGAGAGCCCTTGTCACCCGATAGCGGGTTCTTGGTCGGGACGTTCGACGCGACGACGGCGAAGGAGCCGAGCTTCGGGTTCATGCGCGACCGGATCGCCCGGAGTCGTCGAACCTCGTCTCCCCCTCGCCCAGATGATCGACAACGGGAACCGGGTCTGCAGGAGCCTCTCCGAACCCTCCCGAAAACGCATGCCGAAGGTCGCCGAACGCGTCATCCGGACGGGTCAAACGAGTCGGCGCTTATGCGCCGGGAGACGGTGTCGCCATGGTCGCATTGAGCGTACTGGACCAGTCACCGATCCTCGACGGCGGCACGCCGGCGGACGCGCTTCGCGAGACGCTCCGCCTCGCGGCCCGCGTCGACGCGCTGGGCTACAGACGCTACTGGCTCGCCGAGCATCATGCGAGCGGCGGACTTGCCGGCTCGGCGCCCGAGATCATGATCGGGCAGGTGGCGGCCGCGACCGCCGGCATCCGGGTCGGCTCGGGCGGGGTGATGCTGAGCCATTACAGCGCCCTCAAGGTCGCCGAGTGGTTTCGGGTGCTCGAGTCGCTCTATCCCGGGCGGATCGATCTCGGGGTGGGCCGGGCGCCGGGAAGCGACCAGCTCACCGCGGCTGCGCTTGCCCACGGGCCGGGATCGCTCGGGATCGAGCATTTCCCGGCCCAGATCCGCGACCTGCGCGGCTATCTGGACGGCTCGCTGCCGGAGGACCATCCATTTCGCCGCATCGAGGTCATGCCCTCGGGGCCGACCCTGCCGGAGCTCTGGTTGCTCGGATCGAGCGACCAGAGCGCGGCCATCGCCGCCCATTTCGGCTGCGCCTTCTCCTTCGCCCATTTCATCAACGACCGCGGCAGCGAGGCGATGATGCGCGCCTATCGCAGCCATTTCCAACCGTCGGAGCGTCTGCCCGCGCCGGCGGGCAGCGTCGGCGTGTTCGCGATCTGCGCCGACACCGACAAGGAAGCGCTCCGCCTCGCCCAAAGCCGCGATCTCTGGCTGCTCAGGCTCTACCGGGGCGAGCTCCGCCCGGTGCCGACCGTCGCCGAGGCCGAGAGCTACCCCTACACGCCGCGCGAACGCGCGATCGTCCGTCACAACCGCAGCCGGACTATCGCCGGCGCGCCCGAGCGGATTCGCACCCGCCTCGCGGCGATCGCCGAGGCACACGGCGTCGACGAGCTCGTGGTGCTGACCATCTGCGAGACCTACGCGGCCCGGCTGCGCTCCTACGAATTGCTGGCCGAGGCGTTCGATCTGGAGGCGCGCGCGTCCTAACGCGCGCCATGCGTCTCGAGCCACTCCCGGGCGCGCCGCCAGCCGTCCCTGGCCGCCTCCGCGTCGTAGCTCGGCCGGTAATCGGCATGGAAGCCATGGGCGGCGTCCGGGTAGATCTGCCAGGCGACGGACACGTTGCCGGCCGCCGCCAGCGCCGCCTTCATCTCGTCGACCTGGGCCAGCGGTATGCCCCGATCCCGGCCCGCATAGAGACCGAGCACGGGCGCCTTGAGCGCGTCGGCGAGGTCCACCGGATAGCGGGGCTGGAGCGGGTTGGGACCGCCGCGGCGGACGAGCCTCCCATACCAGGCGACGCCGGCTTTGAGATCCGGGTTGTGCGCGGCATAGAGCCAAACGATCCGCCCGCCCCAGCAGAACCCGGTAATCGCGAGCTTGCCGTCATCGGCCTTGCCGGTCCCGGCCGCCCAACCTACCGCCGCATCGAGGTCGGACATGACCTGGGCGTCGGGCACCCTGGCGACGATCGGGAAAATCTCCTTGAAGGGCAGGTTGGAGACGTCACCCTGACGGAAATAGAGTTCCGGCGCGACTGCCATATGGCCGAGCTTGGCGAAGCGGCGGCAGATGTCCCGGATATGCTCGTGGACCCCGAAGATCTCCTGGACCACGAGGATCAGCGGGAACGGCCCGCCGGTCTCCGGGCGCGCCATATAGCCGGGGATATCGCCGTCAGAGGTCGGGATCGACACGCCCCCAGCGGCGAGCCCTTCCTCGTCGGTGGTGATGACAGCCGCGCCAACCGGCCGCACCGCGAACGCGAAGCCCGCCGTCAGACCGGCCCCGACCACGAAGCCGCGGCGCGATACCGTCTCGGCCGGCCCCAGCGCCCGCTGCTCGTCGATGCCTTCGATCCTGTCGATCCGATCCATGTCGGCCTCCTTCGGTTGCGGCGCAGGCCCGCCGCGGTTGCCGCGGCTTCAGGGCAGCACGGCCTTGTCGAGAAAGAACAAGGACGTGAGATAAGACCGCACCGAGATGAGGCCATTGGCATTGTCGACGACCTGCGAGGTGATCTGGTCGCGGGCCAGCATCATCGCCAGCACCGACGCCATGGTCTCGGAATCTGCCTCGAACGCGCGGAGGAAGCCGTCGGCCTTGCCCCCCGAACCCGGCAGGGTCGCGACCTGTTCGGAGATGGCGGCGACGGCGTCAGCGAACTGGCCGAGGAATGTTCGGATATGCGCTCCGTCGGGGCCCGCGCCCTCGTCGCTGCGGCCCTGGGCGGCATAGGCGAGCATGAACTCGTAGGCCTCCTCGATGGCCTCGATCCGCTCGCGGATGACGGTCGGGTCGCTCACGCCCCGCGCTCCGCATCGGCATTCCGACGGAAGCCGTCGCGTCCGACCAGCATCGCCGCCAGGAGCCGGCGGTGCTCGGGCAGGACCGCGAAATAAACGTGGAGGATGAAGAAGAAGATCAGCAGCAGCGCCGCCGCGCCGTGCAGGGCGTAGACCAGCCCCCAATCGCCGTCCGAGAGGATCGCGGGGTCGCGCCGCCAGAGCGGCGTGTCGATCTTGGCCATCATCGCCCCGCCGGTCGCCAGCAGGAGGAGAAGGACCGCAGCCACCGACCAGTGATAGAGCTTCTGGTAGACATCGTACTTGGCCTCAGGATCGGCCGCGCGCCGGTCGACGAGCGCCCGCAGGTCGCGCGCCGTCGGCATCATCGCGGCAAGGCCGTGCACCCTGAGCGCGCGATCGAGATGGAACAGGACCGCGGCCCCGAACAGGACGCCGGAGACCCAATGGATCGGTACCCAGTTGAAACGGACGCCCAGCAGCGGCAGGAAGGCGGTGGCGAGCAGCAGGATCACCAGGGTCGCCATCGCCCAGTGGAACAGCCGGTCCGGCAGCCTGTGCCGGACGGTCCCCGCGGCGCCTGCCGACATGGCGGTGTGCGACTTTCAGCGCCGCCGCGGGACGCGCCGCAGCAGCTGGTGGCCGGCGATACAGGCCGCCGCCGCCGCGACCGGGAGCCAGAGCAGATCCCAGGACATCCCCAGCAATATTTCCTGACCCCAGGCGTTTTTGGAGTAGCGAAAGATCTCCATCCCGTCAGGCCAGGGATCGCACCGCCCGCGCCGCCAGATTGCCCATCAGCGGGATCTTGAAATGGTTGTAGTTGAGCGCTTTGGCGCCGCGCGCGGCGACCCGACGGGCCAACTCCTCCATCTCCGATCCCGCGGCCTCGCCCTTCATCAGGTCTTCGACATCCTTGAGCCGCCGCGGCGTGCACTGCACCCCGCCGCAGGCGACCCGGACATCGGCAACCTTGCCCCCGTCGGTCCGGGCGACCATGGCGATATTGACGAGCGCGAAGTCCCAGGTCTCGCGGTCGGCGACCTTCTCGAAATAGGAGCTGGCGCCGGCCCATTTCCTGGGAATGCGGATCTCGGTCAGGATGTCGCCCGGCTCGAGCGCGGTCATCCGGGTGATGTCGACATCGGGCCCGATGAAGAACGCCTCGCTCGGGACGATGCGCTCCTTGCCGCCGCGGGAGACCACCATCTCGGCTTCCAGCGCGACCAGCGCCGGCGCCGTGTCCGACGGGGTGACGGCGACACAGCGGACCGCCTCGAACAGCGCATGCTCGCGGTTCATCGCCGTCGGGGTGTTGGCGTAGCAGCTGTTGCCGCCGGCGCGGTAGCAGGGGAACCCGTCGCGGTAATAGGTGCAGCGCGTGTCCTGCGCGACATTGCCGCCGAGCGTGCCCGAATTGCGGATCTGCGGGCTCGCGACCTTGGCCGCCGCCTGGACGAGGACCGGGAAATCGTCCTGGAGCAGCTTGCTCTCCTCGATCTCGGTCAGTGTCGCCGCAGCGCCGACGGCGACATGATCGCCCCGGTCCCGGATGCCGCGGAGCCCCGGGATCCCGGTCACGTCGATCACCGCCCGCGGCGTCTTGTGGCGGTCCTTGAACCAGTCGAAGCTGTCCTTGCCGCCGGCGACGATCCAGCCCTCCCTGCCGTGCTCGTCGAGAAGCCGGGCCGCGTCCTCCATGCTGGCGGGCGCGTACAGGTCGAATGAATGCATGAAGTCGGTCATTGGTCGTCCTCCGTGCCGCCGGTCACTGGCAGTTCGTCTGCAGCGGCTTGTGGGATTGCGGCTGCTTGGAGAGATGGTTGACGATCATGTCCGCGACGACCGGCACCCGGTTGAACAGATGCCCGCCGAGCGCGTCGGAGAGCGCGCAGACATAGGCGGAAGACGCCGAGCCCTGGATCGGCTCGCCGATGCCCTTGGCCCCGACCGGGTTCTGGGGATCCACCGCCCCTTCCACGGCGTGGGAAGCGAGCTCGGCCGGAACGTCCAGATAGGTCGGCGGCTTGGCCTGGTAGAGGCCGCGCGCGTTGGGGCGGCCATAGGCCGGGTCGTAGATCAGCCGTTCGGTGGCGGCGAGGCCGAACCCCATCACGGCGCCGCCGCGGATCTGGGCGTCCAGCCCCTGCGGATGCAGGACCTGGCCGACCTCGCCGACGCCGAGATAGTCGAGAACCACGACCTTCCCGGTCTCCGGATCCAGCTCGATCTCGATGAAGGCCGCCGCCAAAGCCGGAACCGTGCCTTTCTTGGGCAGCTTGTCCTTGGCAACGCCGACCAGCCCGGTGCCGGCGATCATCGCCGCCGCCGCCTTGGTCAGCCCGTTGAGATCGGGATCGACCTCCTTGGCGGAATATTTGCCGCCGAGCGCGATCGCCTTCTTCGCGGCATCGGCGAAGGACATCGCCTTCCCGCCGCTCTTGGCGACGACCCGCTCGTTCTCGAGCGTGTAGTCCTCCGCCGTACCTCCCATCTCCGCGGCGCCGATCTCGAGCAGCTTCCGCTTGGCGTCCATCGCCGCAGCATAGTTGGTCCGCGTCATCGTGAACGAGGTGTTGGAGCCGAACTGGCCGATGTTGAACGGCATCGCCTTGAGCGTGCCGCCGCGCTCGATCACCGTGTTCTTCCAGTCGTAGCCCAGCACCTCGGCGGCGACCCGGGATGTCGCGGCATAGGAGTAGGTGCCGAGATTGCCGACGCCGGTATGGATGTGGAGTATCCCGTCCGGCGTGATCCGCACCATGCCATCGAAGCCGTTATAGCCGGCGGCGTGATAGGCCTGACCGATCCCTATCGCGCGGATCTTGCCGTCGGGCTGCTTGCCCGCTTTCTCGACCCGCTCGGCATAGCCGAACGCCTTGGCGCCCTGCTCCAGCCCCTCGCGGAGATAGGCGCTGGTCAGCGGCGCTTGCTTGGGTCCGATCTTGCCGCCCTGGCCGCCGCCCGGCGCGTTGGCGAGCCGGAGCGCTAGCCGGTCGATCCCGAGCCGGTGGGCGGCCTTGTCGAGGATCGGCTCGATGATGTTGGCGGTCTGGTTCTCGCCCGGCCCGCGCTGGGCGCCCTTGGGCGGGGTATTGGTCAGGACGGGGATGCCGCGAAACCGCATGGCTTCGGGCTGTAGGACGACCGAGGTCGCCATGCCGAAATTCTGGAAGTCCCAGAACCCGGAGGTCGAGCCGTTGTCCTGCACGACATAGGCGTCGACGGCGATGACCCTGCCGTTCTCGGCGAAGCCCATCTTGACCCAGCCCTGGAAACCGGCCCGCGCCGAGCCGTTGTAATATTCCTCGGCCCGGCTCACCCGCATCATCACCGGGCGGCCGTTGAGCTTCTTCGACATCAACGCCGGCAGCGCCATCAACGGATAGGAATAGGCCTTGCCGCCGAAGCCGCCACCGCAGAACTCGGTGACGAGGTTGAGATTCGTCGGCTTGACGCCGATATATTTGGCGAGGCTCGGCACCGCGAAGGACGAGGACTGGGTCGATCCCCAGACATGGCATTTGCCGTTCGCCCAGTAGGCGGCGGCCGAGCGCGGCTCCATCGCGTGATGGGCGTTGGCCGCGCTGACGAAGCTCTCCTCGACGACGACCTTGGCCTTGGCGAAACCGGCCGCGACATCGCCGAAAGACCATTCCCTGGCCGGCTTGCCCATCGGCAGCCTGTCGTCGCCGGCGCTGGCGAAGTCGCGCCCCGTCCACTTGATCTCCTGGAGCTTGATCCCCTGCCTGTTGGCGACATTGCCGCCGACATGCGCGTTGGGACCGTCGGGGCGCAGGCTGTCGAGCGGATCGATGCAGAAGGGAAGCGGCTCGAGCGCCACCTCGACCGCGGCGAGCGCGTCCTCCGCCTGCTGTTCGGTCGCCGCCGCGAGAGCCAGGATCGGCTGGCCGACGAAGACCGGATAGTCGGTCAGTATCGCGTGGCCGGCGTCCTTGGGCTGCTTGATCTCCCCGGGCAGGAGCACCCCGGCGACACCGGGCATGCCCATCGCCTTGCCGGTGTCGATCGACTTGACCCGCGCATGCGGCATCGGCGACTCGTAGACCTTGAGGAAAAGCATGCCGTCGGCGCGGAAGTCCTCCGCATATTTCGCCTGCCCCGTGACCTTGGCGTGGAGATCGGGCGGGGTGAAGTCCTTGCCGAGAAGCCTATAGGCCATGATCTATGCCCTCCCTGCCGCGCGCATGACGCCGGCGAGATAGTTCGCGTAAGCGCCGCACCGGCACAGATTGCCGGACATCGCGCGGCGCGCCTCGTCGACGGTCGGTCTGGGGGTCTTCTTCAGGAGCCCGACCGCCGCCATCACCTGACCCGGGGTGCAGAAGCCGCATTGCGGTCCGAGCTCGTCGATGAACGCCTGCTGGACCGGGTGCAGCGTGCCGTCGGTCGCCGCGACGCCCTCGACCGTGGTGATCTTCCTGTCCCGGACCTGATGGGTCAGCGTCGAGCAGGAATAGACCGGCACGTCGTCGGCGAGCACGGTGCAGGCGCCGCATTCGGCGCGGTTGCAGCCGATCTTGGTGCCGGTGAGGCCCAGCCGGTAGCGGATCGTCTGGGCCAGGGTCTCGTTGGGCGGGACGTCAACCCGCCGCCGCCGGCCGTTGACGTCGAGCGTGACCAGCCGCTCGACCCCGCGCACCGCGGCGCGCGCCGCGCCGGGCTGGGCCGAGAACATGAAGGACGCCGCCGAGACCGCGACGCCCGAGCAGACGACGCCGCGCAGGAAGTCGCGCCGGCTCGCGCCCGCGCGCTCCGGCGGCGCCGCGAGATCGCCCGCGATCTCGGCCGTCGCCGGGACCCATTCGAAGTCGTCCGCCGGATCCGGCGGAAACTCGAACGCTTCGAAGGCCGTCGCCTCGTCTGTCCACTGATCGGTCATAACGCCTCCCTCGATCCGAATGCCGCATGCGGTCGACAAGATGAAACGATCCTATCCCTGTCGGGCGGCGGGGTGAAGGGAAATTTCGCCGCCCGCCGCTCAGACCCGGCGGAACCGCCGCGACAGCGGATCGATCACCAGCTTCTCGCCGGCGAAGAAAATCAGCACGATCGCGAAACAGGCGGCGAAGAGGGTGACCGCGTCGGCGGCGGTGAGCGCGCGCAGCATCAGATAGCCGATGCCGCTGTCGGCGCCGAACAGCTCGGAGACCAGCGCGATCTTCCAGCCGACGCCGTAGGCGATGCGGAGGGCGGCGACGATATAGGGCATCAGCAGCGGCAGCGTGATGCGCCAGAACAGCTTCGCCCGGTTGCGGGTGAAGCTTCGCCCCATCTCAAGCAGCTCCGCATCGAGCTCCTTCAGCCCCTCAGAGACGTTGACCAGGCAGAACGGCGTCAGGATGGCGACCTGGACGAAGATCACGGTGAAGCTCGAATTTCCGAACCAGATCACCGCGAGGATCGCCCAGCCCACCGAGGGGAAGGAGTTGAGGAAAGGCTTGATCCGCTCGTGGACGATCGCCTCGGCGACCGGCCACCGCCGGGGGATGAAGGCGAGCACGCTGCCCAGGGCGACGGCGGCGACCACGGACGCCGCCACCCGGACGGTGCTGATCAGCGAGTCGTCGACGATGCCCGCGGCCAAGAAAAAGTCGAGCACCCGTTCGGCGACGGCAAGCGGGCCGGGCAGCACGAATTCGGGCATTTCCCGGGCGGCCAGCCACCAGGCGGCGACGGCCGCGACCAGCAGCCCCTCGGCGAGGACATGGGCGCGCAGCCCCGCTTGCCGGGAGGCCCGCTCAGCCGAGCGCCGCATGGTGCCGCGCCAGCCGCGCCTGGATCGGGGCGAACATCCACCGGTCCGAGGCGTAGACGAACAGGATGATGACGAGGATCACGACCAGGATCAACGGCGTATCGAAGTCCTGCCGCGCCAGGTTGAGCAGATAGCCGAGCCCCTTGTCGCCGCCGAACAGCTCGGCCGTCAGCGCGACCTTCCAGGCGACGCCGAAGCTGATCCTGAGGGTCGCGAAGATGAACGGGTACAGCGCCGGCAGGATCAGCAGGCCGAACTGCCGCCAGCGGCCGCGGCCGAAGCTCCGTCCCATCTCCAGCATCTCGCCGTCGAGCGACTCCAGCCCTTCACGCATATTGATGATCGAGAACGGGATCAGAACCATGCTGATCGCGTACATGACGGTGAAGTCGTTGATCCCGAACCAGATGATCGCAAGAAGCGTCCAGCCGATTCCGGAGAAGGAGTTGAGGAACGGACTCAGACGGCCATGCACCATCAGGCGGAAGGCGGGCGCGTAGAAACAAAGCAGCGCGAGCCCGCTACCGATCAGGAACGAGGCCAGGATCGCGCCACCGATATGGATCACCGACCAGAGCATGTGCTTGGCCAGGTGGATGTCGGTGAGGAACTCGTAGAGCCGGAGCGCCACGGCCAGCGGGCCCGGCATCAGATACTCCTCGACGCTGGCGCCGTAGGCGGCCCAGGCGGCGAGAAAGCCGAGCGTGAACAGATGCGCGGCGCGACGCCGGCGGGCGGGCTCCGCCGCCCCGGTCACCGGGCCGGCCACAGGGGAGCCCGAGGCCGGCGCGACGCGGCCGGACGAAAGCTCATTCGCGAATCGCGTGCTCCCAGATCACCGTCTCGGCCTTCGGATACTCCTTGAGGATGCCGAGCTCCTTGGCGCCCGCCCAGACCGTCTCCATCGCCTTCATGTCGGCGTCGCTGACCGTCGCCGGCAGATAGGAGAACCGGGTCAGCCAAGCCTTGAAGAACTCGGGCGAGATATTGTGCTCCTTGGCGATCTCGGCGCCGACGGCCTCGGGGTTGGCCATCGCATAGTCGACCGAGGCCTTGAGCATGCGGTTGAACTCCTTGAACGCCTCCGGCCGCGCCGCGAGCTTGCTCGGATAGCTGACATTGACCGCCGGCACGACATGGACGCCGAAGATCTCGTTGATGTCGCGGCTGGTATAGGCGACGACCCGGTATCCGCCCGATTTGCCGGCCTTGTAGGCCTGGGAGTGAATCAGCGTCGCCGCGTCGACCCGCCCGGCCTCGAGGGCGCCCAGCATCGCCGGGGCGGGCATCTGCACCCAGCGGAAGTCGCCGCCCTTGTAGGAGACATCAATGCCGTATTTCCTGGCGAGGGCGATGCGCGCCCAGGTGGTCCCGGTCGACTGCAGGGCGACATTGCCGATGGTCTTGCCCTTGAGGTCGGCGACCGTCCTGTAGGGGCTGTCGGCCTTGACCCAGACCGCGCCGCTCAGCGGGTCGGGCGGTGCGCGGAGCGCGGTCGACAGCACGATCAGCGCGAGCCCCCGCGCCTTGGCACGCGGGATCGCCATCACCGCGTTCATCAGCACGTCGAAGCGCTTGGTCGGGGTCGACTGGATCAGCGCCGGAATGGCGAGCGCCGTCGCCTCGATCTCGATCAGGTCGGAGGCGACCCGGCCGCTCTTGATGCCGTGGAGGACGCCCTCCATGGCCGGCTCGATGAGATAGCCGTAGGTGATCTTCTCCTTGGCCGCGGCGGAGCCGGCGGCGAGGGCCGCGAGCGCTGCCGCGGCGGCGGCGAGTCGTTTCATACCCGTATCTCCTCTTCCCTTTCGACGTCATGCTCGGAACCGGTCTGCAGCCCCCGAAAAAGAGCGTGCAGGCGGTCCCTATGGGCGCGCAGCTCGGGCTGGTCGTCGATGCTGCGCGGGCGCGGCGCTTCGACAGAGATCGTCTCCAGTAGCCGCGTCGGCTTGTTGGACAACAGCAGGATGCGGTCGGCGAGGACCAGCGCCTCGTCGATATCGTGAGTGACGAAGACCACCGTCTTGCCGGTCTCCTGCCAGATCGAGACGATCTCGGCGCGGAGCCGCCGCCGCGTGTTGAGGTCGAGCGCCGAGAACGGCTCGTCCATCAGCACGATCTGAGGATCGACCGAGAGGGCGCGCGCGATCGCCACCCGCTGGCGCTCGCCGCCCGACAGCATCGCCGGAAATTTCTCCATGTCGGCGGCGAGCCCGACCAGCGACAGGAACTCGCGGGCGCGCGCCTCGCGCTCCGCCCGCGCCATCCGGCCGAAGCGCAGCTCCATCCCCAGCGTCACGTTGCCGAGCGCGTTCCGCCAGGGCACCAGCCGCGGCGACTGGAAGATGTAGGCGATCTTCTGCCAGGCCTCGGCGGGCCGGCGGCCGCAGACCGCGACCTCGCCGGCGCTCGCCCCGAGGAGGCCGCCGACCACCCGCAGCGAGGTCGATTTGCCGCAGCCGGACGGGCCGAGAATACACAGGAACTCGCTCTCCGCGACATCGAAGGTGAGATCTTCGTAGATCGTCTCGGCCGCGAAGCGGACACCGACCCGCCGGAAGCTGATGATCTCGCCGCTCACCCGGCCGCCGCTCCCCCATGTCCGTTCGCCGGCGGCAGAATACCACCGGAGGCGGGCGGCTCACATCCCGTCGCGGTGAACCACCCTGCCGCCCACCATGGTCAGCAGCGCGCGAGTGCGGCGGATATCCTCGGGCGGGACCGTCACGATGTCCTGCGAGAGCACTGCGAGATCGGCGCGCTTGCCGGGCTCGATCGAGCCGAGCTCGTCGTCCACCCCCATGATCCGGGCGTTGTTGATGGTGTAGAGCTCGAGCGCCTCGCGGGCGGTGATCGCCTGGTCCGGCCCGAGCGTGTAGCCCAGCAGCGTCCCGCGCGTGACCATCCACCAGATCGACAGGAACGGGTCGATCGGGACCACCGGCCCGTCGGTGCCGCCGCCGACCAGCAGCCCGGCGTCGATCAGCCTGCGGATCGGGATCGAGGCGGCGGCGCGCGCATCGCCCCACCAGCGCCGCTGGTTGTGGCCGAGCAGGACCGGATGGTCCTGGACCGTGACCGGCGCGCCGATCCGGCCGAGCGTCTCGATCGCCTCGTCGGAGGGCAGGAAGGCGTGCATCAGCGTCCAGCGCAGATCGCGGATCGGCACCGCCGCGTCGGTGCGCGCGTAGGCGCGGGCGATCACGTCGATCGCCTCGTCGCCGACGCCGTGGGTCTGCGCCTGGAGCCCGGCGCGGGCGACCAGGGTGAGCGCCTCGACGAACTCGTCCTCGCCGCCCGGCGGCGTCATCAGCAGGCCGCGATAGTCCGTGCGCGGCTGTTCCCCCGGGACGACGCGGTAGGGTTCGCGCATACGCGCGCCTTCGATGCCGCCGTCGAGCATGAACTTGATGCCGGCGAAGCGCAGCATGTCGTCGCTCTTCTCGCCCTGCATGGCCCGGATGCCGCGCTCGGTCCGCAACCTGTCATACGCCTTGTAGAGGAGGTCGGTGCGCACGGTTATCGCCCCTTCGTCGCGGAGGCGGCGATAGACGGCAATGCCGGCCTCGTCGATCACCGGATCGACCGCTGCGGTGATGCCGAACCCGTTGAGCTCCGCCATCGCGCCGCGCAGGAGCTCCGCCATCCGGTCGGCGGACGGGGCGGGTGGCGCCACCCGCCGCGCGAAATAGGCCGCGGTCTCGAGCAGCACCCCCGTCGCCTCGCCGGTGCCCGGATCGCGGACGATGACCCCGCCGGCCGGATCCGGGGTCTCTCGCGTGACGCCCGCGCGGGCCAGCGCCGGCGAGTTGACGGTCACGACATGGCCGCCGCGCGGGATCAGCACCGGGTGGTCGGGCGCCGCCTCGTCGAGCTCCCGGCGCGTCGGCATGCGCCCCTCGGCAAGCAGGCTCTCATGCCAGCCCGAGCTGCCGACGATCCACGCGCCGCGCGGCGTCTCGGCCGCCCGTTCGGCGATGCGCGCCTGGACGTCGGCGACCGAACGCGCCGCGAGGAGCTGCACCGTCGGCGCGTTGAGCCCGACGTAGAACTGGTGGATATGCGAATCGATCAACCCTGGAACGACCGTCCGCCCGGCGAGGTCGAAGATCTCGGTGCCGGGCCCGGCATGCTTCGCGACGCTCGCATCGTCGCCGACGGCGAGGAAGCGTCCGCCACGCACGGCGACCGCCTCGACGGTCGAGAACGCCTCGTCGACGACCCGCACCCGCCCGCCGCGCAGCAGGATGTCGGCGGCGGCTCCGGTGCCGGTCGCCGGGACGCGGTCCCGGGCGGCGGGCCGTCGGGGCGGCGGTCCGCCCGGCCGGTCCGGGTCGGCGTCGAGCCAGGCCCCGAGCCAGGCCCGCGCGGCCGCACCGCAGGCCGGGGCCGCGCGCAGCCGCACCGCGGCGTCGATCAGCATGGCCGCGCCCTCAGCGATCCGCAGCCGGCCTTGGACCGAGACCGCGGTGTCCATGCCCGCGGCCGGCCCGGCCGCGTGGCCGGCCGGCGCTCGCGGCACGACCAGAATGCCCGCCTCCGTTCCGTGGATGTCGCCGCAGAGCCGGCAGGGCGCGAGCGAGCGCTCGGTCAGCAGCAGCCCCCCCGGGCGGGCCATGAGCGACGGTGCAAGATAGCCTTCGAGCGTGATGCGCACGCCGTCGAGAGCCCGCGCCCGCGGGGTCGCGGCACCGGCAGGATCGACCAGCGCCTCCAGCGGAACGGGACGGGGATAGACGAGGTTCAGCATCCGGGCCGGCGGCGGACACGGGGTCAT
Organism: Alphaproteobacteria bacterium; assembly: GCA_963422565.1. GTDB lineage: Bacteria > Pseudomonadota > Alphaproteobacteria > MPNO01 > MPNO01. The sequence goes on from OY730228.1 coordinate 1,772,604, forward strand.
GGCGAGCTTGTCCCACGTCAGACGGTCGAGCCTAGGATACAGTATGGTGGGGGCGATCGGGAAACCGTCGACGATCCCGTCTCCCCCGGGAAACCGAGGCGGATATGGACTTCGATATCTTCGAGGGCTCGCCCGCTCCGGTGGAGGAGGGCCGCCAGGACGAACCCCGCCGCAATTCCCGAACGGCACGGCCTCTCGAGATCTCCACCCGACACTTGCGAGCGGTCTCGACATGACGCGATCTCAGGCGACGCGATGCCGGGATGCGGAAACCGAACATGGCTTGGGACGAGACCGTTCGGCAACGGTATGCGCGCCGAGCGGCGCGCGACTAAAGCGATCCGACGGCGCGTTTGGGCGATGGCGCGCGCCTGCGCCTGCCGCAGTCGATCTCCTCGAACGCCGCGTCCGGAACCGGAGACGCGAACGCTTCCCGGCGAGCCGGAAGACCGCTCCCCCTCGAAGGGGAGGTCGGGGCGTTCGACGCGACGGCGGCGAAGGCCGACACGCCGAACAAGTCGGCATCTACGGGCCGGCCTGCCGCCGCGCCCCGGCGAGCGCGCCGGCGACGATCATCGCGGCCCCGGCCAGCGTCCACAGGGACGGGATCTCCGAGAACAGCAGCAGGCCGATGGCGGCGGCGTAGATCATCCGCACATATTCGAACGGGCCGATGACCGAAGCCTCGCCGATGCTGAAGGCGTGTACGAAGCAGGCCATCGCCGCCGCGGTGAGGACGCCGATCAGGACCAGCAGCAGGAGTTCGGGCGCCACGGGGGTCTTCCAGACAGCGGCCGCCGGAGCGGCGAACAGCAGGATGCCGAACAGGTGGTAGTAGAACAATATCCGCACCACCGGTTCGGTCTTCGACAGATGGCGGATCAGCACCACGCCGAGCGCGAACAGGGCGGCGGCGGCGAGGGCGACCGCCCAGGCGAGGTCGAAGGCAACCGCGCCGGGCCGGATCATCACCAGCACCCCGAGAAAGCCGAAGGCGGTCGCCGCCCAGCGCCGCAGTCCTACGGTCTCGCCCAGGATCAGCACCGCGAGCAGCGTCTGGAACAGGGGGCGGGTGAACGCGGCGGCGGTAGCGTCGGCCAGATAGAGATGGATCACAGAATAGTAGACACCGGCCTGGCCGATCCCGGCGACCACGGCGCGCCCCAGATGCAGCCCGAGCCGCCGGGTCCGCCAGCAGCGCGGCCCGGCCACGATCAGCCAGGGGGCGATCACGATCAGCCCGATCGCATAGCGGAAGAGCGCCATCTGGACCGGGTCGATGCGTGGGCCGAGGGTCTTGACCGCCATGTCGTTGAGCGAGAACAGCGCCGCGCCCAGGAGAACCCACACGGCCCCCTGAGCATTGCCGGAGAGACGGCCGAACACCTCCGTCGGACGACCGCGCCGCTATCGCGCGGTCGACGACGGGACGCCGTCGACGAGGCGGGCGCGGAAGATCGGCGTCCGGCCGCGTGACGCCGGGCGGATCACGGAACGCAGAGCGGCGCCTGCGGAACGCCGCGCCAGAACGCCGGGTCGTGGCCGTAGAAGATGCGCGCGCCGCTGCGCCTGAGCCTGCGGAGGAGGAGCAGCGAATCGAGCATCCCCGCCCGGTCGTAGACCAGGGGGGGGAGGTGCAGCTCGTCCAGAGTCCGACAGAGATAGCAGGCATCGGCGGCGAGGACGATCTCGCCGCTGGGGAGTCTTACCCTCAGCGACTGATGGCCCGGGGTGTGACCGAAGGTCGGGATGGTCTCGATCGTGCCGTCACGGAACAGGTCGAACGCGCCGTTCACCCGCGTCACCAGATGACCGTGATCGTAGTTGCGCGGGTTGTAGGCGTTGGCCTCGATCAGCTCCGGGGTCCGGCCCGCCTCCCATTCGGCGTCCTGGACGACGATGCGGGCGTTGGGGATGAGCGCGTTGCCGCCGCTATGGTCGAAATGCAGATGCGAGTTGATGACGTAGTGCACCCGACTCGGGTCGACATCCAGCGCTTCGAGCCGCGCGCCGATGTCGTCGCCCGGCCCCGACCGCACTTCGAAGGCGGCGGCGAGCGGGCCGATATGGGCGTGGGGCTCCTCCCGGCTGTGCGGGTTCATGCCGGTATCGAAGAGGACGAGACCCTTCGGATGGTCGATCAGATAGGCCGGAACCGGGATGGTGACCCGTCCCTCGGCGCCCGGCAGCAGCGCCTCGAGATCGCAGCCGAGCCAGCCGCAGGTCATCGCGTAGAGCGCGACGCTGCCGCTGCGCGCGCGGCGCCGCCCCGCCCGCCCGCGGCCGCCGGTGGCGAGGCCCTCCCACCAGGCCTGGTTGGCGTCGATCGCGCCGGGTCGCGGTCCCGACATGCCCGGCGGCTCAGCGCGCGGCGTCGGGGACCGGTGCGCGGTCCCGCCCCGCAAGCCCCGTCACCGCGTCCGTTCCTTGATGATCCGCAAGGCCTCGCGCAGATAAACCCGGAACCGCTCGTGGTTCTCGCTCATCGGGAAGTGGCCGATGTCCTCCATCTCGATATAGACGCCGCTTCGGATCTGGCGCGCCGTGTTCTCGGTGGCCTCCGGCGGCGTGAGATAATCGTAGACGCCGGTCATCATCACCACCGGACAGCGGCGCGCGTCGATATTGTGCAGTTCGTCGCGCAGATCGTGGTCGACCGAATAGAAATAGAGGTCGCCCTTGAACGCCTCGGAACCTTGGCTGTAATAGTGCCAGGTCAGCCAACGATCCATGTCCGGCGATTGTGGGGCCATCAGGTCCCAGACTCCGCTCGCGCAGACCTGCGCCGCGTTGGCGTGCGGATGCCGCCACCAGTCGAGGAAAAAACCCGGCGCGTGATCCGCGGCCTCGACGGGGATGACGGCCTTGAAGCGGTCCGGGTGGCGGAGCGCGAGCTGCAACGCGACATTGCCGCCGAAAGACGAGCCCATGAAGATCGGATCCTTCAACTCGAGCGCATCGCACAGCGTGACGATGAAATTCACGTAGTGCTCCGCGGTGAGCCTGTATTCCTCCTTCCACCATTCGCGGTTATGCGGCGGATCCGACTTGCCGTGCCGGGGCAGGTCGTAGGCGATGATGTTATATTCTCGGGTAAACTCCTCGTCCTCCAGCAATCCGCGCCATTGGTGGTTGTGACACCCCGCCGTATGCTGGCAGATCAACGGCTGCCCGCTGCCGTTATGCAGATAGAATACCTTGTATTCGTTGCCGTCTACGTCGATCGTCACATAGCGGCCGGTCACTGGAGAATGGCGGGCCATCGTCTGCTCCCTATGCGTTCGAATTGCGCGGTCCCGGTTCGTCCGCCGCTCAGACGGGGACGCCTGCCTTGCGAAGAAGCTCGAACTGAACCGTGAAATTCCTGAGATTCTGCATCAGGACGAGAAGATTTCCTTCGAGCTTGAGATCCTCGCAGAAGCTGGCGGCCCAGATCCCGTGGAACATCGGTTTGGGGACCGGCTTGGCGAACTCCCGCCAGGTCTCGGCGCTAGCGCGCAGCGCAAAATCGTAGGGGTCGAGCGGCGCCGGATCGGTGTTGATGTTCTTCACCTTTCCGTCATGCATCTCGATGATGATCTTGCGGTCCGTCATGTCGTACATGAACGAACAGCTATAGTATTTTCCCATGCATTGTATGGTTTCGTCCTTGTCCGTCAGAGTCTTGAACTTGGACGCCCAAGTCGTCACGTCGACAGCCATGTCCGTATCCCCATCGTCTCTTCGAAGGACTCCGTCCCGGTGGCGGGCGGCCTCGCGCCGGCGCCGCTATTGCTCCCGTTCTTCGGAACGCCCCGCCGCTCCGCGCTCTTCTCGCAAGAGATTCCCGATATGGGTGATCTCGTTCGGCGACATGCCGATCTCCTTGAGGAGGGTATCGACGAACGGCGCCTGAGCGCGGTAGCGGAGGGCCGCGCCGACGACATTGTCGGCGAGCGTGCCGCCGCCGGCCGGGCCGGACGGGCGCGCGCCGCCGTCCGGGGCCGCGCCGCCGTCGCCGGCGGCCGGCGCGAGCCCGCTCAGCCCCGGCAGCCCCTCCACCTGGAGGATCCTGATGTCCCCGATGCTCTCCATCGGCTTGACGGATTCGCGGACGATGCCTTCCAGATGCTCGACCAGCTTCATGCGGAGAGCGCTCCGCCGGTTCTCGGCGCTGCGCATGTTCTCCGCCTCGTTGAGCGCGCGCTTGCCCTCGGCGTCGATCTCGTAGCGCAGCTTGGCCGCGAGGCTCGAGAACCTTTCCGCTTCCATGCGGTCTTCGGCCGCCGTCTTCTCGGCCGCGGCGATCGTCGTGAGAAGGATCGCCTCGCGTTCCGCATGCAGGGCGGCGAGGATGGTCTCCACCTTCTTGCGGCGCTCGGCGATCTCGGTCTCCTTGACCGAGGCGACCTTCTCGGCGGCAGCGGTCTCCCGCGCGCGCGCCTCCTCGACGGCGGCCAGGGTCTCGAGCTCCTCGCGCCGTTTCCCGGCGATCGCGATGGCGCGGTCCTTCTCCTCGATCGAGAGCAGCCGGCGGCGCTGGATCTCGAGGCGCTCGGTCTCCTGGGCGTGCGAAACGCGCGCGGCGTCCAGGTTGCGCTCCCGATCGATTCGGGCCTTCTCGACCTCCTCATGCGCCCGGATCTCGGCCTCCTCCGCCTCGCGCCGCCGGTCGGCCTCCTCGCGGGCGATCTCGGCCGCGCGCTGAGCACGCCGCACGGCGATGTCGCGCTGCTGCTCGAGACGCAGGAACTCGGTCTGGCGATCGATCCGAAGCTGCTCCTGCTCGGCCTCGAGGTTCTTCTCCCAGATCCGGATCGCGGTGTCCTTCTCGATGTCGTTGCGGTGCTTGCGCCGCGCCTCGATCTCCTCGGTCAGCCGGGTCTCGCGCAGCGAGAGCTCGGCCTCGACCGCCTTCTGCTGGGCGATCCGCGCCTTTTCCACCTCCTCGCGGGCGCGGATTTCCGCTTCTTCGGCCGCGCGCTCATGCTCGGCCCGCTCCTGCGCGATCTCGGCGCGCTGCCGGGCCCTGCGGACCGAGACCTCCTGTTCTTGCTCCAGACGCGCGTAGTGGCCGTTCTTGTCGATCTCCAGCGTCAGCTTCTCCGCGTCGAGATTCTTGTTGCGGATCTGGATCGCGGTGTCCTGCTCGATGTCGTTCCGCTTCTTGCGCCGGGCCTCGATCTGCTCGGTCAGCCGCGTCAGACCCTCGGCGTCGAAGGCGTTCTGGGGATTGAACTGGCCGATATCGGCCTGATCGAAGCCGGTCAGCGAGACCGCCTCGATCTCGAGGCCGTTCCGGGTCAGCGCCTCCTCGACGAGCCCCTTGACGTTCTTCACGTATGCGCCGCGCTGTTCCTGCATCTCGTCCATCGTCATCTGGGCGGCGACGATGCTGAGCGCATCGACGAACCGCCCCTGCACGAGGTCGCGCAGCCGCTCGGGGTCCATGCTGCGGTCGCCCAGCGACTGCGCGGCGAGGGCCACCGACTCCCTGTCCGGCCGGACCCGGAGATAGAACTCGGCGACCACCTCGACGCGCATGCGGTCCCGCGTGATCAGCGTGTTCTCCCCGCCGCGCCTCACCTCGAGGCGCAACGTCCGCATGCCGACCGTCGTGATCGTGTGGACGATCGGGAGAACCAGCGCGCCGCCGGTCAGGACCACCTTCTCGCCGCCGATGCCGGTCCGCACGAAGGAGGCGTCCTTCGACGACCTCTGGTACAGCCAGTAGAGAAGGTAGACGACGACCGCGACGACGATTCCCGTCAGAAGGATCGCGGTGATGATGTCCACTCCGCTCACGGCTCGACTCTCCCCGTTCTCGAGGGCGGCGCGCCCCGTCCGAAAACGAAACCGCCGCCCACCGCCACGTCAGCCCGTATCGCGCGCCGCGGCACGGTAGACGAACAGGCCGAACGCAATCTTGTTCAGGAAATCGGCGAGGTTGTAGATCACGTTGATGCTCTTCGGGTCTACGCCCCCGCCGAGAAACTCCATGAAATAGCCGAGCGGATAGATCGCCCAGCCGATGGTGGCGATCAGGCGCAGCGCGTTGAACGCGTTCTGCGCGACCGCGTTGCCGCTGGCCGAATTGATCCTGCCGGCCTCTCCGAGATAGAGCTCGCCCAGGATATAGAGGCCACAGGCGGCGGATATCAGGAAGCCCAGGGTCGGGCTCATATGGCCCGCGGCCCCGAGATAGGCGGCCGCGATCATCGTCGTCGAGGCGACCAGCAGACGCCAGAACAGCGCCGCCGGGACCGCCGCGACGGCGGTCAGCATCAGGTAGAAGATCACGGTCTGCAGGGGCACGGTGATCTGCCAGTCGATGAACCGGTAGACCGTCGAGACCGCGCCGGTCTCGGTCCAGATCTCGCGCAGGTGGAAATAATGGACGGCCGCGACGAGGGTGACGAGGCCGGCCACCGTGACCGGGGCCGTCCATCGGTTGGCGACCCGGCGGCGCTCCAGAAACAGGAACGCGGTCGCCGCGGCCGTCGAGGCCGCGATCAACCAGAACGTCGCGCCGACGATATCGGCCGGGTCCGCGAACTTGCCCATTCACGGTTCCTCCCGCCGAAGGGTTCGATAACGCCCGATCATCTCCGCCTCAGATCTGGTTGCGGATATGCGGCGATCTCGCATAGAGCGCCACCAGCGGGATTATCAACAGGCCGAACACGAATTGCTGCCCTTCATAGTCGAGGCCGATGCCGACGAGGAACGAGGTCAGCACCTGGAGAACGAGCACACCGATCACCGTGAAGCCGTACCCGCCCCAACCGCCGAGGAGCGAGGTGCCGCCGATCACGACCGCCGCGAGGGTCGTGAACAGATAGGGGTTGCCGACGCCGATGAAGCCGCTGCCGCTCCAGCCGAGGAGAAGCCCGCCGGTCATCGCGGCGATGAAGCCGCTGATCGCGTAGACGCCGACCCAGTATGTCCGCTCCGATATCGACAGTCGCCCGGCGGCGACCCGGCTGCCGCCGAGGGCGTAGAGGTTGCGGCCGTAGACGGTGTTCCGCATCGCGATGATCAAGAGCACCGCGACGACGATCCAGATGAGGATCACCGGCGGGACGTTCAGCCCGAAGGTCTGGCCGTTCATCGCCGCGATGTTGGTCAGCCAGCCCGGAACCGCGCCGTGCACGTTGCCGGCATAGCGGGTCCCGATGCTGGTGACGATCTGGGTGCCGCCGGCGACCGCGAACCCGACGCCGAGCGAGACGATCAGCGCCTGTCCCTGGAGCCGAAAGCTCAGGAAGCCGGTGACCGCGCCGATACAGCCGCCGAGGCCGAGAATGAACAGCACCGCGAGCCAGTTGGGCAGGCCCGCGATCCCGAAGAGATATGCGAGGCCGATATTGGCCGATCCGATGACGAAGGGGATCGACAGATCCAGCCCCCCGAGCAGCACGACCAGCGTCTGACCCAGACACGCCAACCCGAGAAACGCTGCGAACACCAGCATCGACTTGAGATTGATCACCGAGAAGAACCCGTCGACGACCAGCGATCCGACGACGAACAGCCCGGCCAGGACGGTGATCCCGATATAAGCGCTCTTGTTGGCGCTCGCATGGCTGTTCAGCGCGATCGCGAGCCCGAACAGAACCAGCAGAACGATCGCGGCGGCGATGTTGCGCGCGGCGAAGAACCCCTCGACGGTCGCCGTCAGTACCAGGAACAGGAGGATCAGCAGGGCGAGGCCGATGGCGAGCGCCCGGTTGCGGTGGAGCAGCGGGCGAAGGAAGCCGCCGATCCCGCCCTCCTCGGCCTCCCCATCCGAAGGGGGGCGGGCGCTCTCCAGGCCGATACGGTCCCGCCTGTAGACCCAGCGGATAGAGAAATGATGCCAGCCCCAGAGGACCAGTGCGACGGTCGCCGCGGTGAAGAAGATGACATGCTGGAGCGGCGCGCCCTCCACCACGCCGAGGACCGTCCCCGCGCCGGCGACCAGGGCGGCGAACGCCAGGCCGAGCCACTTGTAGAAGCGATGCGCCGCCGGGGTCATCGTCTCGCCGCCGCGGTCGGGCGCGCGCCACGGTAGCGGCGCAGGAACTTCCAGGCGTGGCGGGCGGCGACGGCGGCGGCCGCCGCCGCCACGCCGAGCTTCCACAGCGGCGCCCCAGCGGCGTGGAAGACCGCCCCTAGAAGGGCCGCCGCACCCGCGACGATGAACGCGCCGCCATAGGAGAACCTGCGCTCGCCGATGCTCTCGGCAGCATAGGCGGCGATCCTGCGGCGGACCGGCCGCAGGGTCCCGATATAGAGGGCCGCCGCCGCCGCGATCACCCAGAACAGCGCGCCGTGCAGCGCTTCCGACGGGTCGAGCTGGCCGACCGCGGCGGGCACGGCGGCGGCCGGCGCCTGCGACATCTCGCTGCCGCCGGAACCGGCGGCGAAATACATCGCGCCCAGCGCCGCGGCCGCCAGGACGAGGAGCGGGAGGATCGCCGGGTCGCCGGTCCGTCGCCGCAGGCGAGGCAGGTTGACGACGAACAGAAGCACGCCGACCAGCAGCGCGCCGAGAGCCGGCGTGAACAGCGCGCTCCGCGACGCAGAGATGCCGCCGCTCGCATAGACCGCCACGACCGCGGCCGCGACACCGAGAGCCAGCAGGAAGAACAGCGGCGCAGCGGCGATCCGGGCGCCGAGCCCGGTTCGCGCGATCAGGACCAGGAACGAACCCAGCAGCGCCCCGCCGGCGGCGACCAGCGCCGCCGGCGCGACCGGAGAGGCGAATAGGGCTCCCGGCATCGCGGCCGCGGCGGCGGGGCCCATCCATTCGAGCAGGAAGCTCTTCGGCCCGGGGTCCGCAGCGACGGCCGCGGAAGAGGGCGGACCCGGGCCCCCGTGAAGCGACAGACCGAGGACCAGCAGAACCAGGATCGCGATGAACGCGATCAGCGAGATGCTCATGCCTCGAGAGAGGAGAAAGACCAGGAAGACAACGGCGGCGACGGCGATTGCGGCGTAGACGACGGCCGTGCCTGACGGTTCGGGCGCCGCCGCGGCGGGCGTGCCGCCGCCCAGAACCAGGAGTCCCGACCCGCCACCGCCCAGCACCGTCAGGCCGGACCCGCCGGATCCGGCGGGTCCGAGAACCGTCGACCCGGTCTCCCCCGACGCCGGTGCGGTCGCGGGCGGCGGTGCCAGCGGTTGTTTTGCGTAGAGGATCACGCCGAACGCGACCACGCCGAGCAGGACGAAGACCGCGAAGGAGGGGACGCGCGCCACCGGGCGCGGCAGCCTCGGCAGCGCCAAGGTGAGCAGTAGCGAGACGACCAGGACGGCGCCGTAGGCCGCCTCGGTCACGAAGCTCTGCACCCGGCCGAAACTGAAGGTCGAGAGCACATAGGTGATCAGATAAATGTTCAAGGCACCCAACAGGGATCCGACGATGCTGCCGCGCCCGCCTACGAGGCTGGTGCCGCCGAGGACCAGCGCGGTCACGGCCATCAGAGTATAGGTCGTGCCCTGATTGGGGTCACCGGAGCCGATCAGCGAGGTGAAGGTCAGCGCCGCCATCGCCGCATAGACGCCGGCGACGGCATGCGCCCCCAGACGGACGATCTCGATGCGCACCCCGCTGGCATAGGCCGTGCGCTCGTCGGCGCCCATGAGCCGCAGATGATCGAAGAACGCGGTCCGGGTCAGAGCGAACCAGGCGAGCGTCGCGACGACGACGATCGCCAGAACGGGCGAGAAGATTTCCGTTCCAAGTCCCCAGGACTGCATCCATTCGGGGGCGGTGCCGCCCGGCCTCGGCAAGATGACGAGATTCAGACCCGCCAGAGCGAGGAAGCCGCTGAGGGCGACGATGATCGGCTGAACCCGTACATAGACGATGATCGCGCCCATCAGGAGCTGGTAGAGCACGCCCACGGCGATCGCATAGGCGAAGAACTCCACCGGGGTCTCGACGATGCCGGCGGCGTGGAGCTGGACCATGCTGACGTTGATGAAGCCGATCAGCGGACCGATCGACAGATCGACCCCCGCCCGCCCCGCCATCGCGATGAAGGTCAGGGCGTAGGTCGCGAGAACGAGCGGCGAGGCGACGATGACGGCGCTGCCGATTCCGGCGCTCGAGATCAGGTTCGGCGCCCGCAGCGTCGCGATGACGAGAAGCGCGAACAGGAGCAGGATCGGCGCCAGCAGATAGGTCTGCGACGGTGACGAAGCCTGGCCGGGTTCCGCCGCGCCCATGTCAGCGCCCCGGCAGGCCGCCGGGGCGGGCCGGGCCGAAGACCATCAGTCGAACTCGACGATCCTGATCCTGGCGCGGGTTCCGCCACCCCAGCCGGTCTCGGCGGCGGCGCCGAAATCCTTGATCTTTATCGGCCCGACGGCGGTTTTCGGCGGCGCGGACGGTGCGGGGGGCGCGGCAGGGCGGTCGCCGTCGAACTCCAATATCCTGATCGGGCCGATCTCCGGACGTCGCGGCGCGGACCCGCCGCCATCGGGCCGCTCGTCGTCAAATTCGACGATCCTGATCCCCCTCTTGTGATCGGGGTCTCCGGCGGCCGTGGCCGCGGCGTTCCGGTCGAACTCGATGATCTTGATTCCGTCACGCCCCACGACTCGCACCCCTCTCGATCCGCTCGCGCGCTTCGGGCCCGCCGTCGTCCCCGGCATCGGCATAGACCACCTTCATGCGGCCTCCCGCGGCCGCGGGAGGCGCGCTCTCGCCCGCGGCGTCGGAGTCGACGATCCTGATGCGCCCGACCGACGGCGCGCGCCGCCGTCCCTGCCGCTTCGCCTCCGCGGGGCAGGCGCCGGCCGCCCGGCGCGTCTCGCCGCCGGCGTCGCGGTGGCGGTGCGCGCCGCGTCCTTCGGTCTGGCCGAACATGGCTTCGAGGATCCTGTCGGGGTCAATCTCGTCGCCGACGAAGCTGTCGAAGATGCTGCCATGGCGGAACACCACGACCCGCGCGCAGAGCCCTATGAACTCCTCCAGCTCGCTCGACAGGAACACGACCGCGTTGCCGCGCGCGGCATAGTCCCGCAGATGGTCGTAGAGCTCGCGCTTGGTCTGGACATCGACGCCGCGCGCCGGATCGTCGAGCACGAGGATGCCGGGCTGCATGGCGAAGGCACGCCCGATCAGCACCTTCTGTTGGTTGCCGCCGCTGAGCGAGGTGATCGGGTTCGACCGGTGCCCGATCCTGATCGACAATCCGTCGACGAACCGGGAGAACACGCTCGCGAGATCGTTCCAGTCGATCAGCCCCCACCCGCGCTCCCGCGTCGACTTGCGATAGAGGGGAAAGAGCAGGTTCTCGAAGATGCTGAGATTCGGGAAGATGCCTTCCCGCTTGCGGTCGCCCGAGACATAGTGGATACGGCAGGCCTCGGCGTCCTCGAGGTCCCGGACCGGGACGAAATCGCCGGCGTCGTTCCGCACCTCGGAAAGCCCCTGCGGGGCCGGCACAACCCCCGCCAGCGCGCGGACGAACTCGCCCTGGCCCTGGCCGTCCAGACCGGCTACCCCGAGAATCTCGCCGCGCTCGAGATCGAAGGCGAACGTCTCGCCGCTCTCCCAGATACGCAGCCCGGCGCCGCGCATGACGATTTCGCCGCCGGCGCCGCCGGGCGCGGCGCGGCCGTGCTGCGCCTCGGCGGCGCCCCGCTCGCCGGTCATCAGGACCAGCAGGTTTCTCTCCGTGATGTCGTCCCCTTCGAGGACCCCGACATCGCGGCCGTCGCGCATGACCGTCGCCCGGTCGCTGATCCGGATCAGCTCGGCGATGCGGTGGGTGACGATGATCACCGCGCATCCGTCGTCGCGCAGCGCCCGCATCCGGTCGAACAGGCGTTCGGTGGAGTCGAGGTCGAGCGCCGCCGAGGATTCGTCCAGGATCAGGACCCTGGGTTCGGCGAGCAGCGCGCGGCCGATCGTGATCCATTGCTTGATGCTGAGCGGCAGGCCGCCGACGAGACCGTCGGGATCGACGGCGGCGCCGGTCAGCTCCCGCATCAGCGAGCCGGCGATTGCGTGCTTCTCGCGGGACGACCGCGACCGCGACCATAACCCGTCGGAGCCGACGAACAGATTGTCCGCGACCGAGGACTGGTCGGCGACGAGGACTTCCTGGAACACGGTCGCGATGCCGGCGCGCCGGGCCTCGATCGGCGATCTCGGCGTATGGCCGAGAATGGAGATCTGGCCGCTGTCCGGGATCTGCACGCCGGACATGACCTTGGCCATGGTACTCTTGCCGCAGCCGTTGCCGCCGACGATCGCGTGGATTTCGCCCAGCCGGGCGCCGAACGCGCAGCCGTCGAGGGCCTTGGTGACGCCGAACGACTTGTGCAAGTCGACGGCCGAGACGGCGTCGCGCGCGGCCGGCGTCGCGCCCCCGGCCCGCGCCGCCGCGGCGGCCTCTAGTGGTCGGATGGCTTGTACGTCTCCGGGTCGGCGGGCCGCAGGAAGAAATTGTCCAGGAACGCCCGACCGCCCCATGTCTCCACGCCGACATGCGCCCAGAGCTTGTCGTTCTCGTCGCAGTCCTCGCCCATCATGGCCTTGACATCGTCCTTGCCGAACGGGATCACGTCGACGAGCATCGACTGGAGCTTGGGACCCTGTCCCTGGAGCGTCCGCATCATGATGTTCCAGATCAGCTCGAAATCGTCGCCCGGCGGCCAGACGTGATAGGCGGAGCTGATATAGTCGATGTTCTTGCGCCAATAGCAGATCGCGCCGAGCTCGCCGCCGATCGTCACAGGGATCATCTTGCGGCCGGACTGCTGGAGCGCGCGCAGGACCCCCATCTCCGCTGCCGACTGCACGACGATGCCGTCGAGCCGCCCGGGGTGGGTGGCCAGCCATTTCTGCACCTCGGCCTGGGCGACCTGGTCGGTCCACATCCCGGCGATGCTCCCGACCACCTCGATGCCCGGAAATTCGGCGAGTCCGGCCTTGATGCCGCGGTCCTGGGAGTCGGAACCGGACGTCCCGGGAATCCCTTCGACGACGAGGACTTTGCCCTTGCCGCCGATCTCCTTGGCCATCCAGCTGCCCATCCGGTGCCCCGCGAGCTGGTAGTTGGCCGAAGAGTTGATCGAGTAGGGCGACGTCAGGTAGCCGACGAAGGAAAAGGTCGGAACGCCCTTGTCGTAGGCGTATTTGACCGTCGCGTTGAGGGCGGTCGGGTTCGAGCAGCAGACGATCAGCGCGTCGACGCCCCGGTCCACGAGCTGGCGCATCTGTTGGATCTGCAGCGCGTCGTTCAGGTTCGACTGGGTGACGAAGACCTGCTTGAGCAGCCCGAGCTTCTGCCACTTGTCGATCAGCTTCTGAACCAGCCGGTCCATCACGCCGGCGCGCCAGGTGTTGCCGGCATAGGAGCTGGCGTAGCCGATCGTCCAGGGTGGCGGCTTGGGCGACTTCCAGTCCCGATACGCGCTCGGCCCGACCGGCTGCATCGGATCCAGCATGTCCTTCGCGTAGAGCCGTTCCCGAATCTCGGCGGGAAGCTCGTCCACGCCCTCGGCGGCGGCGAGGCCCGGCAAAAGCAGAAACGCCCCCATCAGGGCGCCGATCCCGACCGATCGTCTCATCCTGTTCTCCCCAGTCCCTCGGATCGGCCCCGACTGCGAGGCCGATCCGCCCGAACGAAGCGGCGCGTTCCAACGGCGGCAGTCTAGGCGGCGCCGAAACAGGGCGCAACCTCTTGCGGCGACCCGGCTCGGAGCGGATGATCCGCCCCGGCCGGCCCGATGGGCGCCGCGGACGCCACGGGGGCGGGGGCAACGGGTGTCGGAGAAGATCGCCTGGCTGTTCGTCTTCCTGGCCGTCTACTGGGGATATTGCATCTTCTGGGGCGCGCGCTGCGGCCTGCGCGCGCCGGGGGCGAGCGACTATTTCGCCGCCGGGCGCCGGCTGCCGGTCTGGCTGTTCGTGATGGCGGCCACGACCGCGGCCTTCGGCGGGTGGAGCTTCGCAGGCCATCCCGGCCTCGTCTATCGTGACGGCGTCCCTTACGTTTTCGCCGCCGTCGGCGCGATCGCGGTCCCGCTGTCGGGCGCGGTGCTGCTCAAGCGGCAATGGGCGCTCGGCAAACGGTTCGGCTATCTCAGCCCGGGCGAGATGCTGGCCGACTATTACGGCGGCCACGGCGGCGAAGCGCTCCGGCTGATCGCTCTGGCGATCGCGCTGCTGTTCGCGATTCCCTTCACCGGGCTGCTTCTCGCCGGATCGGGCTTCCTCGTGAGCATCGTCACCGACGGCTATCTGTCGCGCGACGCGGCGATGTGGGGGCTGGCCGTCGTCCTCGTGATCTACGTGACGGCCGGCGGCATCGCCGGGATCGCCAATGTCGCGGTGCCCCAGGGCATCCTCATGGCGATGGGCATGATCCTCCTCGGCCTCGTCGCGCTCGATCACGTCGGCGGTTTCGAGACCCTCAACCGCAGGCTCGCCGACCTGGCGGCGACGCCGATCGGCGGCTGGGGCACGACGCGCGGGCTCGGCGGCGGCGACTATAACGGCCTCTTCGCGCTCTCCGGCGTCGCCCAGTGGACCGCCGGTCTCGGCCGGGAGACGCCGATCGGCGGCCTGTGGACCGGGGTGATGTGTCTCAGCTTCTTCCTCGCCTTGCTCGGCGTCCTGGCGGCGCCGGCCTTCTCGATCCTGGCCTTTTCGAGCGCGACGCCCCGGCCGTTCGCGGCCCAGCAGCTCTGGGCGTCGGCCGCGGCCCTCGGCGCGATCGTCCTCGTCTTCTCGGCGATCCAGGGCCTTGCAGCGCTCGTCCTGGGCGGCAACGCTGCCGCCGCCGATGCCGGGTTGGCCGCCGCCCGGGTCCTCCCCGATCTCTCGGGCGGACGTCAGGCGGCGCTCGTTCCCTACTACGTCAATTCGGTCACCGAGGCGCTGCCCTGGCTCGCCGCGCTGCTAGCGGTCTGCGGCATAGTCGCGATGCAGGCGGCGAGCGCGGCGCATCTGGCGGCGTCGGGAACGATGCTCGGCCGCGATGCGTTCCGCCGGTTCCTCAAGCCCGGCGCTACGGATCGGGACCAGAAGCTCTTCGCGCGGATCTCCGTCCTGATCGTCGCCGTCCTCGCCTTGTCGCTGGCGACCTACGACCGGGAGGCGCTTGTCGATCTCGGCGCGCTCGCGCTGCCGGTCGCGTTCCAGCTCTGGCCGGCCCTGCTGGGCGCGATCTGGCTCCCCTGGATCACCCGCCAGGGCGCCGTCTGCGGCCTCGCGGCCGGGATCGCCGCGGTCGTCCTGACCGAAAGCGTCGGCCAGACGCTGACCGGCGGCACCCTGCCTTGGGGGCGCTGGCCCTGGACCATCCATTCGGCCGGCTGGGGGATTTTCTTCAACCTGCTGGTCTGCGCCGCCGCATCGGCGATGACCCGCGACCGCCGGGACGCGGCGCGCCGCCGGACCTACCACGATTTCCTCGCCGCCCACGCCGGGGCGAAGACCGGGCGGCGCGGCGTCCGCACCGCCGCCTGGGTGCTGACCCTGCTCTGGCTGTTCTTCGGCGCCGGGCCGGGCGGGGTCGTCGGCAACGACCTCTTCGGCGCGCCCGACGCCGGCTATGACGGCTGGGATTTCGCGATGCCCTCGCTCTGGGCCTGGCGCATCCTCTGGTGGGGGCTGGGAGTCGCCCTGATCTGGTTTCTCGCCTACGGGCTGGAGATGTCGACCGCATCCGGAACGACGCCGGTCCCGCTCTCCGACGATTTTCGATCCGGGGCCGGCGGTTCCGCCGCCTCCGGACGAAGCCCGCCCTCGGGCGCCGTCGCGGCGCAAACGCCGCATCGCGGTCCATGACGGGCCGGGCGTTCGACGGCAAGACCGTCTGGATCACCGGCGCGTCCGGCGGGCTCGGCGCGGCGTTGGCTCGGGCCTTCCACGATGCTGGGGCGCGGCTGATCCTGTCGGCGCGGCGCGCGGGCGCGCTGGACCATGTCGCGCGCGGACTCGGCCCGGGTGCGGCGGGCGGGACGTTGCTGCTGCCGATGGATATCTGCGATCCCGCGGCGGTCGCCGCCGCGGCCGCCGAGGCGGCGGTGCGGCGCGGAGCGATCGACGTTCTGGTCAACAATGCCGGCCAGACCCATCGGGCGCTGTTCCGCGACACCGATCCCGCGGTCTATCGCCGGCTGTTCGAGGTCAACGTCTTCGGGCCGCTGGCGCTGACCCAGGCGGTGCTGCCGGGGATGGCGGCGGCGGGCGGCGGGCGGATACTGGTGATCTCCTCGATCGCCGCCCGCTACTCCTCGCCCTACCGATCCGGCTACAACGCCGCCAAGCGGGCGCTGCACGGCCTGTTCGACTCGCTGCGGGCGGAGGAGCACCGGAACCGGATCGGCGTCACCCTCGTGGTCCTCGGCGGCGTGCGGACGCGGGTCTCGGTCAACGCGCTGCGCGGCGACGGCAGCGCCTACGGGCGAATGGACCCGGCCATCGCGCAAGGCATGGACCCGGACGCGGTCGCCCGGCGCATCGTCGGCGCCGCCGCCCGCCGGCGGGACGAGATCGTCATCGCCCCGGTCGCGCAGCGCTGGCTGATCTGGCGCAAGACCTGGCTGCCCCGGCTCGCCGCGCGCGCCGTCCGGCTCGGCCCGCCAAGGGGATAGCGCCAATAGCCATAAGCCGGAGGCACCAGCTTCCGCGCACCCTGTCATGGCAGATGAAGACAGGGGATGGGATACGGGATGTTCAAGCCGCCTTCGGCGCCGGTCCCTCGACGCGACCTCGACCTCGACAGTTCGGCCCGGACAGCTCCCCGCCGCCCGACCCTCCCGCGCGACCGCATCCCGCACCTGTTACGCGGCAAACGAGAATTGCCGCACACTGCCTGGCCGGCTTGCTCCCCTCGGGCCGGCTTGCCATTCTCGCCCGCTCTCGGGCGGCGGGGGTAGCGGGGTGCGCGCGAATTTCACGGCGGCGGCGGACGACCGGACCGTGCCGGTCGTCCCGATCGAGACGGCGGTCTTCGCGGCTTGGCGCGAGGGCCAGACGCCGGAGCTGAAGGCCTGGGTCGATTCGACCGGCTTCGCCGCCGAGCCCGACACGCAGTGTCTGGTCTCCGGCAGCGACGGCCGCCTCGCCCGCGTCCTGGCCGGGGTCGAGGCGCTGGACTGGCTCTGGTCCTATGCCGGCCTGCCCGGCCGCTTGCCGGCGGGGACCTACCGCATCGACGCGCGGCTCGGGCCCGGCGCGGCGACGGCCGCCGCCCTCGGCTGGGCGCTCGGCTGCTATGTCTTCGACCGCTATTCGGCGACGCCGGCCGGGCCGGCCCCCGCACTGGTCTGGCCCCAGGGCGCCGAGCGCGGCGATGTGCGCAGCGCCGCCGAGGCGACGACCTTCGTCCGGGACCTGATCAACAT
Source organism: Alphaproteobacteria bacterium (assembly GCA_963422565.1). Taxonomy (GTDB): domain Bacteria; phylum Pseudomonadota; class Alphaproteobacteria; order MPNO01; family MPNO01. The sequence continues at coordinate 1,789,941 of OY730228.1, forward strand.
GCCGGCGAACGACATGGGGCCGGCGGAGCTGGCCGCGGCGGCGCGCGGCCTGGCGGCGGCGCATGGCGCCGAGATTTCGGTGACCGCGGGCGACGACCTTCTCGCGGAGGGCTATCCCGCGATTCACGCCGTAGGCCGCGCCAGCGACCGCGCGCCACGGCTGATCGATCTCCGCTGGGGCGCGTGCGAGGCGCCGAAGGTGACGCTGGTCGGCAAGGGGGTCTGCTTCGATTCCGGGGGGCTCGACATCAAGTCTGCCGCGGGGATGCTCCGGATGAAGAAGGACATGGCCGGGGCGGCCCAGATCCTCGGCCTGGCGCGAATGGTCATGACGGCGGGGCTCGACCTCCGGCTGCGCGTCCTGGTCCCGGCGGTCGAGAACAGCATCGGCGGCAACGCCTATCGGCCGCTCGATGTCATCCGCACCCGCAAGGGCGTCGCCGTCGAGGTCGGCAACACCGATGCCGAGGGCCGGCTGATCCTCTGCGACGCGCTCGACGAGGCCGGGCGGGAGAAGCCCGATCTGCTGATCGACTGCGCCACGCTGACCGGCGCGGCGCGGGTGGCCCTCGGAGCGGACCTGCCGGCGATGTTCTGCAACGACGACGCGCTGGCCGGCGCGCTCGCGGCCTGCGCGGCGGCGGCGGCGGACCCGCTCTGGCGGCTCCCCTTATGGGGCCCCTATCGGCGGCTCCTCGACAGCAGGGTGGCCGATATCAACACCGTCTCCGAAGGGCCTCTGGCGGGCGCGATCACGGCGGCCCTCTATCTCCAGCGCTTCGTGGACGACGCGACGCCCTGGATCCATCTCGATCTCATGGCCTGGAATGGCACCGCGCGCCCCGGCCGCCCCGTCGGCGGCGACGCCCAGGGGATGCGCGCGCTCTACGCCCTGCTCGCGCGCCGCTATCCGCCGGCCGGGGGGATCGCCTCCCGTTCGATGGGTTGATACGGTTGGGCGAGTAACGGCGCTTCGGGAGATCGGGCGATGCGGCCTTCGGTGGAGATCGCGCTGACCGCGGAGGAGCGGGGCGCGCTGGAACGCTTGGCGCAAGGGCACGGAGACCGGCGGGACCTGCCGAAACGGGCGCGGATCGTGCTGCTGGCGGCCAAGGGGTTGAACAATGTCCGGATCGGGAGGGAGCTGGGGATAACCGATCAGACCGCCAGGAAGTGGCGCAACCGGTTCGCGGAACGCCGCCTGGACGGGATCGAGGACGCGCCGCGCCCCGGCCGCCCCAGGTCCATCGACGACGATGCCGTGGCCGAGGTAGTCCGCAAGACGCTGGAAGAGACGCCGCGCGATGCGGCCCGCTGGACCGCGCGCTCCATGGCGCGCGCGACCGGCTACGCGCCGTCGACGATCCACCGGATATGGCGGGCCTTTTCCCTGAAGCCGGGGCGGGGCGAGGCCGGTCTGCCGGATCGGATGGGGCCGTCGACGATGCGGTCCCCCGTTCCCGCCGCGCTGGCGGCGCGCCCCTGTGAGGTCCTGCGCCCCGATCGCCAGACCGCGCCCCTGGTGCTCGCCTCGCCGCATAGCGGCGCCGACTATCCGCCCGGCTTCGTCGCCCAGTCGCCGCTGAGCGCGCTCGACCTGCGCCGGTCGGAGGACTGTTTCGTGGACGAGCTGTTCCGGTCGGCGCCGGCGCTCGGCGCGCCGCTGCTGCACGCACGGTTCCCGCGGGCCTTCGTCGATCCCAACCGGGAGCCCTACGAGCTCGACCCCGAGATGTTCGAGGATGCGCTGCCGGCGCATGTCAACACCGGATCGAGCCGCGTCGCCGCCGGGCTCGGCACCATCGCGCGGGTGGTCTCCGGCGGGCGCGAGATCCACGGCCGCAAGCTTCGCTACGCCGAGGCGCTGGCGCGGATCGAGGCCTGCTACCGCCCCTATCACGCGGCGCTCGCCGGGCTGATCGACGAGACCCGGCGCGGTTTCGGCCGCTGTCTGCTTCTCGACTGCCATTCGATGCCCTCGGTCGGCGGCCCGATGGACCCGGACGCCGGGCGGGGGCGCGCCGACTTCATTCTCGGCGACGGTCTCGGGACGACCTGCGACGGCGCGATCGTCGCCGAGGCCGAGGCCGTGCTCGCGCGCCAGGGCTACCGGGTGACCCGCAACAAGCCGTTCTCCGGGGGCTACATCACCCGCCATTACGGACGGCCGGAGCGGGGCGTGCACGCGCTCCAGATCGAGATCAATCGGGCGCTCTATATGGACGAGGAGCGCATTACGCGGCTCGACTCGCTGTCGGAGACCGCCGAGCGCATGACCGTGCTGCTGCGCGCCATGACCGCGCTCGGCGACGGGAAGCTGGCCGCGGAGTGAGCCTGTCTGCAGGCGGCGTCCGATATGAAGCGGATCGGTATGAACTTCTTCTATGCTTGCCTAGCGATCAAGCACGGCGGTCGCTTTTTCCCTCCTGTTCGTCGTTTTCTTGATGTGACGGTTCTTGATCCTTTGCCTTTCGCTCTCCTCTATCATCGCTTGGCCGCGTCGCTTTGCGTCCCGCATCCAGGCCAAGGCCTGCTCGTCCTTTGGCGCCTGCTCCGTTGTCGACATGGTCCCGCTCTCCCTTTGGTTTCCGCCGTTTGTCCATCCTCGGAATGCAATTCGGTACGCTTGCCCTGCATGCCCACCATATGTCGTCAGAAACATGATCGCGTTCGGCCGCGCGGGTTGCTCGTCCGACAGCTGCATGGCCTCGATCAGGCGACCGAGACCGTCATTGTCGATCGAGCCGCTATAGACGAACACCGCCGCATCGAGGGAGGCGGAGACGGCGTCGGCAGCTTCGGTAACGCTCTCGGGAACCGGCATCGATCTACCGATAGGCTCCTGCAACAGCCCGATCCTGCCCCGACCATGGCAGATTGTCGTTCCTGCCGCCATCGCAAATGGGGGCCGGAGCCGTGAATTCCTGCCGATCGGCGCACCGCGCACGGGACCCTTCGCTTGACAGGAACCGCCCTGTCGGCGACATAGATGCCGCTCCGGGCAGCGGATGCGCGGTCTGGCGGAACGATTCGGATCGGATGACTCCATCTCACAGCCTGCCGGAGCCGGCCGAGGACTGGGCGCTGTTCCTGGATGTCGACGGAACGCTTCTCGAGATCGCCGAGCATCCCGACGCGGTCGCGGTCGATGCCGGGCTCCGCGGCATCCTCTCCGGTCTCGGCGTCCGGTTCGGCGGCGCGGTCGCGCTGGTTAGCGGCCGGTCGTTGTCGACGCTCGACCGATTGTTCGCACCGATGACGCCGACCGCCGCGGGGCTGCACGGGATCGAGCGCCGTGACGCGGCCGGCAATATCCACCGCCATGCGGTCGACCCGGAGGACCTCGCGCGGCTTCGCGAGGCGGTCGCCCGGTTCCGCGCCCCCGAAGACCCGGTGGTCGTGGAGGACAAGGGACTCGGCATCGCCCTGCACTACCGCCGCGCGCCCGCCGCCGAACGGCGCTGCCTCGCCTTCGTCCGGAACGCGCTGCCGCGCCTCGGCGGCCGCTTCCTGCTCCAGCGGGGGAAAATGGTCGTCGAGATCCGCCCACGCGGGCCGAACAAGGGCGATGTCGTCGCGGCCTACTGCGCGGAGCCGCCCTTCTCCGGCCGGCGCCCGGTCTTCATCGGCGACGACGTCACCGACGAGGACGCCTTCGCCGCGGCGAACGGGGCGGGCGGCCACGCGATCCGGGTCGGGGCGCCGGCGCCGACGGCGGCCGGCTTCCATGTCGGGAGCGTCGCCGCGCTGCGCCGCTGGCTGGGCGCGCTCGCCGTCGGATATGCGGCCCGAGACCGCGCCGTCTCGGGCGCGGCGACGTGAGCACGCTGCAGCTCGCAGCCATCGGCAACTGCAATTTCAGCGCCCTGATCGACCGCGAGGCGCGGATCGTCTGGTGCTGCGTGCCGCGGTTCGATGGCGATCCGGTCTTCAGCGCGCTGCTCGACGGGACGGGCCGCGCCGGACGGTACGAGATCGGGCTCGCCGGCTTCGCGCGTTCCGACCAGCGCTATCTGCGCAACACCGCCGTCCTCGTCACCACCCTCTACGACGCGAGCGGGGCAGCGGTGGAGATCGTCGACTTCGCGCCCCGCTTCGCGCAGTTCGGGCGGACCTACCGGCCGCTCATGATCGTCCGCCGGATTCGGCCCGTCGCCGGAATGCCGCGCATCCGTATCCGCCTGCGGCCGACGGGATCCTATAACGCCGCGGCGCCCGAGATCACCCATGGCAGCAACCATATCCGCTACGTTCTGTCCACCGGAACGCTGCGGCTGACCACGGATGCGCCGATCTCCTTCCTGTTGGACGAGACGACATTCGTCCTCGAGCGCGATCTGACCCTGCTGCTCGGCCCCGACGAGAGCCTGACGCGACCGATCCCCGAGACCGGCAGGACGTTCTACGAGGAGACCGTCGCCTATTGGCGCGAATGGACCCGCACATTGTCGATCCCCTTCGAGTGGCAGGCCGAGGTCATCCGCGCCGCGATCACGCTCAAGCTGTGCAGCTTCGAGGAGACCGGCGCGGTCGTCGCCGCGATGACCACCTCGATCCCCGAAGCGCCGCATAGCGGCCGCAATTGGGACTACCGCTATTGCTGGCTGCGCGACGCCTATTTCGCCATCCATGCGCTCAACCGCCTCGGCGCGACCGGGACCATGGAGCGGTTTCTCGGCTACATCGCCAATATCGCCGCCGGGCTCGACGGCGGCCGTCTTCAGCCGGTCTACGGCATCACCCTCGCCGCACGGCTGGTCGAGCGCGTCGTCGACTCGCTCGAGGGCTATCGCGGCATGGGCCCGGTGCGGATCGGCAATCAGGCATTCGAGCATGTCCAGAACGACATCTACGGCAGCATCGTCCTCGCCTGCACCCAGATGTTCTTCGACGATCGTCTGGACCAGCCGGGGGACGAACGGATTTTCGCGCTTCTCGAGACGATCGGCGGAATGGCGGTCCGGGTCTACGACAAGCCGGACGCCGGGCTCTGGGAGTTCCGCTCGATCTCGCGGGTGCACACCTTCTCGGCGGTCATGTGCTGGGTCGCCTGCGATCGCCTGGCGCGGATCGCCGAACGGCTCGGTCTTGCCGCGCGGGCCGCGCATTGGCGGGGGCACGCCCGAGAGATGCACGCGGCCATCTCGGCGGGCGCGTGGAACCCCGCGCTGAACAGCTTCGTCGCGAGCTTCGGCCGCGGCCGCGATGTCGATGCGAGCCTGCTGCTGATGGGCGAGCTGGGCTTCCTGGACCCGCAGGACCCACGCTTCGTCGGGACGGTGGAGCAGGTCGGCGCGCGGTTGAAGGACGGCGACCATCTGTACCGCTATCGCGGCCGCGACGATTTCGGCGTCCCGGAGACCTCGTTCACGGTCTGCACCTTCTGGTATATCGACGCGCTCGCCGCGATCGGCCGCACCGGGGAAGCGCGGCGGATGTTCGAGAACCTTCTCGCGCATCGCAACCATGTCGGGCTGCTCTCGGAGGACCTTCATCCCGAGAGCGGGGAGCTCTGGGGCAACTTCCCCCAGACCTATTCGATGGTCGGCATCATCTCCTCGGCGATGCGGCTCAGCAGGCCATGGGAGGGCGTGATTTGAGCCGGCTGGTCATCGTCTCCAACCGCGTCGCCCCCATCGTCGAAAGCCGGCCGGCCGCGGGCGGTCTGGCGATCGCCGTCCACGCCGCCCTGCGGGAGAAGGGCGGGGTCTGGTTCGGTTGGAACGGCGAGATCGCGCGCAACCCGCCGCCCAAGCCCGAACTCGTTCAGGACGGCAGAGTGACCCATGCCACGGTCGCCATGAGCCGGCGCGACTATAACGAATATTACAACGGCTTCGCGAACGCGACGCTGTGGCCGGTGCTCCATTATCGTCTGGATTTGGCCAGATTCTCGCGGCGCCACTATGCCAGCTATCGGCGGGTCAACGCGGCCTTCGCCCGGGCGCTGTTTCCGCTGTTGCGGATCGACGACGTGATCTGGGTCCACGACTATCACATGATCCCGCTGGGCGAGGAGCTGCGCGGCCTGGGCGGCGACCAGCCCATGGGATTCTTTCTGCACACCCCGCTGCCGGCGCCCGAGGTGCTGTTGGCGCTGCCCCGGCACGAGGAGATCCTGCGCGCGCTCTTCACCTACGACCTGGTAGGCCTCCAGACCTCGACCGATCTGGCGGCGCTTCGGGACTATGTCCGGATCGAGGCGGGCGGCGTGGCGGGAGACGACGGCCGGGTCAGCGTCTTCGGCCGCACGCTGCGGGCCGGCGTCTTTCCGATCGGGATCGACACCGCCGAGATCGAGACCCTCGGCGCCGATGCCGACCGTTCCGAGCAGACGCGGCGGCTGGACGCCACGTTGGTCGGGCGCGCGTTGATCGTCGGCGTCGACCGCCTCGACTACAGCAAGGGTCTCGTCGACCGGTTTCGCGCCTTCGAACGGATGCTGGAAGCCCAGCCCAGACAGCGGGGCAAGGTGACTCTGCTGCAGATAGCGCCGCCCTCGCGGCCCGACGCCGAGGGCTATGCCGATATCCGCCGCGAGCTGGAGACGATGACCGGCCACGTCAACGGACGTTTCGCCAAGTTCGACTGGCTGCCCATCCGCTATCTCAACAGCAAGTTCGAGAGGTCGGAGCTGGCCTGCTTCTACCGGGCGAGCAAGGTCGGGATGGTGACCCCGCTGCGCGACGGCATGAATCTCGTCGCCAAGGAATATGTCGCCGCGCAGGACCCGGAGGATCCGGGCGTGCTGGTGCTGTCCCGCTTCGCCGGCGCCGCCCGCGAGCTCCGCGGCGCGGTCGTCGTCAACCCCTACGACATCGACGAGGTCGCGGGCGCCCTGACGAAGGCCCTCGCGATGCCGCTCGCGGAACGCCGCCGACGCCATCAAGAGATGCTCGAGCAGTTGCGGAGACGCGACGTGCACGGCTGGTGCCGCGATTTCCTCGCCGCCCTGGCCGATAAGGCGCCGTCGGCGCGGCCATGCGGCCCCCCGTCCTGATCGGCGATATCGGCGGCACCAACGCCCGCTTCGCCCTGGCCGAGGAGGGCGCCGCCGCGCCGCGCCGCGCCGCTCGCCTCGCCTGCGCCGACCATCCCGGCCTCGCCGAGGCCGCCGCCGCCTATCTCGCCCGCGTTGCGCCGGAGCCGCCGCCGCGGTCCGCCCTGTTCGCCGTCGCCGCCCCGGTCGACGGCGACCGGGTGGAGATGACCAACCACCCCTGGACCTTCTCGATCGCCGCGATCCGCGCCCGGCTCGCGCTGGAGACGCTCCGCGTGGTGAACGACTTCACGGCGCTGGCGGCGGCCTTGCCGGAACTCGGGCCGGCCGACTGGCGACCGATTGGCGGCGGGGAGGCCCGGCCGGGGACGCCGATCGCGCTGCTCGGCCCCGGCACCGGGCTCGGGGTATCGGGGCTCGTCCCGGCCGGCAGCGGCTGGGTTCCGCTCGCCACCGAGGGCGGCCATGCGACGCTCGCCCCGGTCGGCGCGCGCGAGGCCGCGGTCACCGCCATGCTCGCTCGTCGGTTCGGCCATGTCTCCGTCGAGCGTGCGGTCTCGGGCCCGGGGCTGGTCAACCTCACCCGGGCGGTCGCCGCGCTCGACGGTCGCCCGCCGCCGCCCGGCGACCCGGCGGCGATCGGCGCGGCCGCCGGCGGCGGCGATCCGGTCGCCGGCGAGGCCCTCGACATGTTCGCCGCCATGCTCGGTACCGCCGCCGCCGACCTCGCGCTCGGCCTGGGCGCGCGGGGCGGCGTCTATATCGGCGGCGGGGTCGTGCCGGGGCTGGGGAGCCGTTTCCCCGAGACCGTCTTCCGGGACCGTTTCGAGGACAAGGGCCGCTACCGCGCCTGGCTCGCCGCCGTCCCGACCCGGGTGATCACCCGCCCGCACCCGACTTTGCCGGGCCTCACGGCCCTCGCCCGGAAGTCCGCCTGATGCGCCTGTCCTGGAACGAGGTGCGCGCCCGCGCCGCCGCCTTCGCCGACGACTGGAAGGACGCCGCCCACGAGAAGGGGGAGACGCAGAGCTTCTACAACGACTTCTTCGAGGTGTTCGGCGTCCGGCGACGCACGGTGGCGCGCTACGAGGCACATGTCGCGAAGCTCGGCGATGGCGGGGGCTTCATCGACCTGTTCTGGCCCGGCATGCTGATCGTCGAGCAGAAGAGCGCGGGGCGCGATCTCGCGCGCGCCTACGACCAGGCGGGCGCGTATTTCGACGCGCTGCCCGAAGGCGAACGCCCGCGCTACATATTGGTGAGCGATTTTCGGACCTTCACGCTGCACGATCTCGACGAAAGAGAGAGCGTCGCCTTCCCGCTCGCCGATCTGCCGGCCCATGTGGAGGCGTTCGGCTTCATCCCGGGGGTGCGGCGCCGGGCCTTCCGCGACCAGGATCCGGCCAATATCCGCGCCGCCGAGCTGGTGGGGCGGCTCCACGACATGCTGGCGGAGACGGGCTATCGGGGCCACGATCTGGAGCGCTTCCTGGTGCGCATCGCCTTCTGTCTGTTCGCCGACGACACCGGCATCTTCGATCCGCGAGACCTCTTCCTCGACTTCATCGAGACGCGGACGGGCGTGGACGGCGCGGATATGGGGCCATGGCTGTCGCAGCTGTTCCAGGTGCTGGACACGCCGGAAGAGGGGCGGCTCGCGACGCTCGATGCCGACCTCGCCCATTTCCCCTATATCGACGGCGCGCTGTTCGCCGACGCGCTCCGCATCCCGGCCTTCGATGCGGCGATGCGCGCCGCGCTTCTGAAGGCCTGCCGCTTCGACTGGTCGAACATCTCGCCGGCGATCTTCGGGGCGCTGTTCCAGTCGGTGATGGACCCCGCCGAGCGCCGCGCCCAGGGCGCTCACTACACGACCGAGACCAATATTCTGAAGGTGATCGAGCCGCTGTTCCTGGACGATCTGCGCGCCGAGTTCGCGCGCCTGAAGGCGCGCAGGGACGGTCGACGCAGGCCGGCGCTCCTGGCGTTTCAGGCACGCCTCGGACGCCTCCGCTTCCTCGATCCGGCCTGCGGCTGCGGCAATTTCCTCGTCATCGCCTACCGCGAGCTCCGTTCCTTGGAGATCGAGGTGCTGAACGAGATCTATGCCGGCGGTCTGTTGGAGAAGATCGGGCAGAGCCTCTCCGTCGTCGATGTCGACCAGTTCTACGGGATCGAGCTCGGGGAGTTTCCGGCGCGCATCGCCGAGACCGCGCTGTGGATGATGGACCACATCATGAACAACCGGTTGAGCCTCGCTCTCGGCGAGGTCTACGCCCGTATCCCGCTCGAGGCGGCGCCGCATATCGTCCATGGCGACGCGCTGGAGACCGACTGGGCGCGGCTGCTGCCGCCGGAAGACTGCGATTACGTGCTGGGCAACCCGCCCTTCGTCGGCGCCAAGTACCAGAGCGCGGACCAGCGCGCGCAGTTGCGCCGGATCGCCGCGCTGGGCGGATCCGGCGGCACGCTCGACTATGTGAGCGCCTGGTTCGTCAAGGCGGGCGAATATGTCCGGCCCGGCGATGCCCGGATCGGCTTCGTCGCCACCAACTCGATCACCCAGGGCGAGCAGGCGGCGCAGCTCTGGCCCATCCTGTTCGAGCGGCTGGGGCTCGAGATCGCCTTCGCGCACCGGACCTTCGCCTGGGGCTCGGACGCGCGCGGCAAGGCGCATGTGCATGTGGTGATTCTCGGCCTCGACCGGCGGAAGGCGGCGCGGGCGGAGAAGCGGCTGTTCGGCTACCCGGACATCGACGGCGCGCCCGAGGAGACCCGCCACAGGGCGCTCTCCCCCTATCTGTTCGACGCCGGCGCCCTCGCCGACGCGCATCTGACCGTGCGGGAGGAGAGCGCCCCGATCAACGGGATGGGCAGATTGATTATCGGCTCCAAGCCCATCGACGGCGGAAGCTACATATTCGACGCGGCGGAACGTGACGCGTTTCTGGGTGCGGAGCCGGAGGCCGCGCCTTGGCTCCGACCGTTCATCGGGGCACGCGAGTACTTGCAGGGAGGCGAGCGCTGGATTCTGGCGCTGCACGATACACCGCCCGAAGTTCTTGCACGGCTACCGGGAGTGCGGGAGCGGATCGCCGCCGTCCGCGCCTTCCGGGAAGCGAGCAGAAGCGCGCCGACCCGCAAGCTGGCGGAGACGCCGACGCTCTACCATGTCAACGTTATCCCCACCGCGCCGTTCCTGGTGATTCCGAAGGTCAGTTCGGAGCGGCGCGAATACGTGCCGGTGGGTTGGCTGGAGCCGCCGACCATCCCCAGCGATCTGGTGTTCGTCCTTCAGGACGCTTCGCTGGTCGATTTCGCGCTGCTGACCTCGGCGATGCACATGGCATGGCTGCGCCATGTCGGCGGGCGGCTGAAGAGCGACTACCGCTATTCCATCGGCCTGGTCTACAACACGTTCCCGACGCCGCCCGAGGGGGCGGACCCGGCGAGGCTGGCGCCGCTGGCGCGGGCGGTGCTCGACGCCCGCGCCGCTCATCCGGGCGCGACGCTCGCCGATCTCTACGATCCCGACCCTGATGCCGCCCGATCTGCGCCGCGCCCACAAGGCCCTCGACCGCGCCGTGGACCGCCTCTACCGCCGCACCGGCTTCGCCTCCGAGCGCGCACGAGTGGAGCACTTGTTCGGGTTGTACGAAAAGATGCGCATTCCGCTCGGCGCGGGGATGAAGCCGCGTTCGAGACGGGGGAGGCCGGCACGGCGACCGACCGAGTTGGGGCGGATGCGAGACGCGACGCCCTTCACATGAAGCGGTCGGCGCCGCCCGACGCCTCGATCGTCGCGCCGGTGACGAAGCCGTTCCTGTCGGACGCGAGGAACGCTGCCAAGGCCGCGATGTCCTCCGGCCTGCCGAAACGGCCGACCGGTGTCATCGCCCGTCCGAGCTGCGCGACGAGATCGTCATTCGACAGGGCAGCCCAGCCCGGATGGGTCTCCCGCGCCTTGGGAATCATGTTGTTCGCCCAATTGTCGGTGGTCACGGCGCCGATGCCGATGGCGTTCACGAGAACGCCGTCGGCGGCAATGTCGAGCGCGAGACTCTTCGTCACATTGTTGATTCCGGCGCTCAGCGCGTGGGAAATGGTGAGCTTCGGATTGGGGTAGATCCCGCCCACCGAGGACATGTTGACGATGCGCCCCCAACCCCGCTTTTTCATGTCGGGAACGGCGGCCTTGCAGAAAGCGACCATGGCGAGGAGCTTGACGCCGATCATCTCCAGCCATTCCCGATCGGTCGTCTGCAGGGTGCCGCCCGCATGGGCGCGGCCCGCATTATTGACGAGAATGTCGACGTGGCCAAACGCCTCTATCGCTTCGGCCACGACACGCGCCGGCGCGCCCGAAGCGGCGACATCCGCGGCGATTCCCAGTACGGGTACGCCGGTGCCGGTTCGGATTTCCTCGACTGCGGACTCCAGGCGATCTTTCCCGCGCGCCGCGATAACGATCTTCGCGCCGTTCTCGGCGAGTTCCCGCGCCGTCGCCTTCCCGATCCCGATACTGCCGCCGGTGACGAGAGCGACCTTGTCGACAATTCCCAGATCCATTCGTCTATTCCCCAGCCATTCGGAGAGCCAGACGCCGTTCATTGCGGGGCAGGGTGATTTCGAATCGAACCCCATCCGCCGGATAGTAGAAGGTCATAAGCTCGAGCACCTTGTCCTGTTCGGAACAGGTGATGCGGTCCATCGTCAGACAAGGTTCTCCGGGTTCCATGTTCAGGAAGCCGGCGGCTTCGGCCTCCAGCTCCGAGATGCGGATGACATGTCTGGCCTCCTTGATCTCGATATGCAGCTCGTTTTCGAAGACAGAATAGGTGGTTTCCTTGAGATGATCCTCCCTCGCCAGAAGCTGCGCTACGCCGCTCATCGCGAGGGGAAGATAGAGATAGACCAGCGCGATCGGCGCGGCCTCATGCCGGTAGCAGCGGATCAGCCTCGTCACCGGCGCGACGTCGCCGAACGCTTCGCGGACACGCTGCGGCGGCGCGACCTGGTCGATGCCGAGAATATCGACCTCGGGCTCGATTCCCCGCTCGCGTAGCGCTTCGATAATCGTTTTGGCCTGCCGATCGAGCTGCTGGTTGAGCGGCGGGGTCCCGACGAACGTGCCCTTTCCCTGCCGCCTCACGATCCGACCGCGTTTCTGAAGTTCCGACAGGGCTTGACGCACCGTTACGCGGCTGACGCCGAACTCGCTCCCCAGCGTGAGCTCGCTCGGCAGCATCGCGCCCGGTTTCAGGCGGCCCGCATCCATCCGCTCTTCGAGAGTTTCGACCAGCTGCTTGTAGAGCGGCCGTCCGGGATCGCGGGGCCGTCCGCTCATATGCGCGCGCCGCCGATATCCGTGAACCGCGACTGGAAGCGGCCCATGCCCACCGTGACGCTTTTGACTTGCGTGTACTCGCGCATGGCTTCCGCGCCATGCTCGCGACCGATTCCGCTCATCTTGTAGCCGCCAAAGGGGATTTCGGATTGGTAGCCATAGGCATTCAGGAAAACGTTGCCGGACTCGAGGGAATCGGCAAGCCGATGACCCTTGCGGATATCGTTTGTCCAGACATAGGACGCCAGACCGAATTCGGACTCGTTCGCCATATCGACGGCCTGATCCAGATTCTCGTAGGGGGTGACACAGAGAACGGGGCCGAACAGCTCCTCCCGCGCAACGCGCATGTCCGATCGAACGTTCGTCAGGATCGTGGGCGGCAGGAAATTTCCCCGCTCGAGGCCGGGCGCCGCGGCCTTCCTGCCGCCGCAGCGGATCGTCGCCCCCTGTTTCTCCGCGTCCTCGACAGCGGCGACGATTTCATCGAGGCGCCGCGCCGTCATCAACGGGCCGAGCTGCGTTGCCTCGTCGAGCGGGCGCCCCATGCGGATTCGATCCGCCTTCGCCGCCAGATCGGCCACGAATCGGTCATGCATCCCGGGAGGAATGAAAAGACGGGTTCCGGCAAAACACACCTCGGCCTTACGCGCGAACGCCTGAGTCAGGACTCCGTCGACCGCTTCATCCCAATCCACATCCTCGCACAGGATGATCGGACCCTTCCCGCCGAGTTCGAGTACCGTGGGCGTCACCGTCGCGATCGCCTGATGCATGATCTCGTGGCCGCCTTCCGTGCCGCCGGTGAAGATCACCTTACGGACCAGAGGATGTTCGACGATCCGCTTCCCGACCGTGCGACCGGACCCCGTCACGATATTGACCGAGCCGGACGGAAACCCGGCCTCTTCGACGGTCCTCGCGAAACGCAAAATACTCAGCGGTGCCTGTATCGACGGTTTGACGACCATCGTGTTGCCGCAGGCGACAGCGGCCGCGAAGCCGCGCGCCATCAATTTCAGCGGCGTGTTCCAGGGCACGATCTGGCCGACGACGCCATAGGGTTCGCGGCGCGTGTAATTGAACCGGGAACCCAGATCCTGATAGCTTCCTTCGATCTTTCCGGCAAAACCCGCAAAATATTCCATGTGCAGCGCGGACGTTGAAACTTCCATCCGCGTTTCGCGAATCGGAATGCCCGTATCCATGGATTCGAGAACGGAGAACGTCTCGAGATCGCGCCGAAGTAGTTCTGCCAGGCGATGCAGCAACGTACCCCGTTCCCGCCCCAGGAGCCCGCGCCAAGCCGGCCCCTTGTATGCCGCATGAGCGGCCGATACGGCCTCGTCGACCTGTTCCACCGTCGCCGGACGGACCGCGCAGATCGCTCCGTTATCGAACGGGTTCAGGATATCGACGGCGGGTGCCGTATCGCCTGTGACGCGGTCGCCTCCGATCAGGAGGTCGGTCACGATATCGGCCTGGTCTCGAACGGTCATCGGTGAGCCCTCTTCGCATGACGGCCGGCGCCGTCGGTTCAACATTGCGGGGACGACGCGCGCCGCCGCCGCCATCCCCGTATCGAGATATAAATCAGGTATATCGCAATGAGAAAGATGAACCCGAGGCTGATCGGTTTCTTGAAGAAGATGAAAGGATCTCCCAATCCGATGATCAGCGATATCCGAAACTGTTCCTCAAGAATCGGTCCCAGGATGACTGCAAGCAAGAGCGGAAGGGTCGGATAATTCCATTTCTGCATATAGAATGCCAGAATCCCGAAAAACAGCATGATCCAGATATCCAGAACACTGTTTTTGAGGGCGTAGGATCCGATCACGCAAAGAAGCACGATCGTCGGCATCAGAATCCGGGGCGGTATGCGCACGGCGCGCACGAAGAGCGGAATTCCGACGAGAGCGACGATCAGAAGAACGACCAGGGAAACGGCGTAGGAGCCGAAAAGGCCGTAGACGATATCGGGGCTGTTCTGGAACAGGAGAGGCCCCGGGGTGAGTCCCTGAATCGTGAGCGCGCCGAGCATGACGGCGGTGACGGGATCGCCCGGAATGCCCAGGATGAGCATCGGGATGAGCGCACCGCCGGTCAACGCGCTGTTGGCGGCTTCCGGCGCGGAAATTCCTTCCGGATGACCCGCGCCGAACGACGTTTCCCGATTTCGTGAGAATCGTTGCGCGTACTGATATCCCAATGTCGCCGCGATAGCGCTTCCGGTGCCGGGAATCGCACCGACGATCGTGCCGATCGCCGAGGAGCGCAGGATGCAGCCGGCAAGACTGCGGAGCTTGCCGATGGCTTCGACGACTCCGACGAACGGATGCAGGGCGACGGCATTGGTCACCGATACCGACACGCCCTCCCTTGCGAGGCTGCGGATCGCTGCCGGAATCGCAAACATGCCGATCATCACCGGAATGAACGATATTCCCTGTTGAAAGATCACGGTATCGAAGTCGTATCGGGGCGAGGCGGAAATCGGGTCGAGCCCGACCGTCGCAACGGCGAGACCGATGGCCGCAGACAAAAGGCCTCTAATCAGGGTTCCTTCGGAGAAGCCGGCGACCAGAGTAAGACCGAGAAGCACGAGCATGGCCTGTTCCGGGGCGCCGAAGAGAAGCGCGAATTCGGCGAGCTGTGGCGCCACCAGGACAAGCGCGACCAGGCCGAACAACCCGCCGAGAATGCTGGACAGAAAAGCGATGCCCAAGGCGAGGTCGGCGCGCCCGTCCCGGGTCATGGGATACCCGTCGAGATTCGTGATCACGGATGCCGGATTTCCGGGAATATCGATCAGGATCGCGGAAACCGCGCCCCCCGCCATGCCGCCGACGAACACCCCGAGCATGAGCCCGAGCGACGGGCCGCTGTCGAGATAGAAGGTGAACGGCAGCAGCAGCACGACCGCCATCGAAACGGTAAGCCCCGGCATCGCCGATATGACGAGGCCGAACGCGACACCCGCCGTGGTGAACAGCAGCGTCCGGGGCACGACGGCCGCGGCGATACCATCGGCCAGAAAATCCAATCGACGTTTCCTCGCGCCCCGTGCGGTCAGAAGACGAACAAGACCGCGAATCCCCGGCTGAAGATGAAATGGACGGATACGGCAACCAGCAGCGACGCCAAGGCGCTCTTCCAGAGGGGCCGCATGCCCATCGCGACCGAAAGACAGAAAACGAGCGCCGTGCTTGCCGGCACGAAACCGACGACCGGCATCGACAGAACGGCCGCGACGACGACGCCGGCCAGAAGAGAAGCATTCAGAAGGTCGCGACGGCCGCCGCTCGGCCGGTCGCCTCTTTCCGAAAGATGTTCGACCAGCCGCCGCGCGGCCTCCGCGAGGGCCAACAGACAGAGGGCGGCAGCCACGATACTCGGAAAGAACCCCGGGCCGAAACCCTCCTGCAAGTCCATATGCGGGAAATTCTGCGCTGCCGCGCCATAGGCGACCGCAGACAGAAGCAGAAAGGACGGGAAAAGGATCCGGCCGATCTCCATCCGGATATTCCACATCCCACCGGAAAGGCGGAACCGTTGCCGCCCCCAGGTCGGAGGCTATTTCTTTCTAACGTTCGCGATCACCTTGCCGAGAAGCATGTTCTGCCGCTCGACATAGCCCGGAAACGCGTCGAGGCCGATATAGTCGATCCCGAACCCCCTCTGCCGCGCCGCCGCTGCGAGCCTCTCGTCCGTCGCCGCTGCCTCGAAGGCTTTGGCAAGAGCTGCCTTTACGCCCGGAGGGCTGCCCTTCGGCACGAAGACGCCTCGGAACTGGTAGAACCCGAGATCCATACCGAGCTCCTTGAAGGTCGGCACCTCGCCATATGCGGGCACCCGCTTGGGAGCGGAAATCGCGAGCAAGCGGACCTTCTCCGCCTTCATCGCCGGAATGAGTTCGGGCGGATGGACGGAGATCGCGTCCACCTCTCCGGCAAGCAGAGACGGCAGTCGACGTCGGCCTACCGGGACGAAGGTGGCGGCGGCCTGCTGTTCCGACATCAGCGCCGCAGCCGTCATGTAGGTGAAGCTGCCCGAGCCGGCATGGCCGATCTTCATCCGGCCCTGCTTCTTTTTCGCGGCGGCGAGAAATTCCGGCAATGTCTTCCAAGGCGCGTCGGCGCGCACGGCAATCGTCGTCGCATCGAATGTGACGCCGCAGACATAATCGAAATTGTCGTAACCGTAAGGCAGCTTGCCAAGAAGGGTCGTGGTCAGGATCGACGCCGACAACCACCCGATATTGTAGCCGTCTGGTTTCCGTTTCCCGACGAAGTCGAATCCGATGGACCCCCCCCCGCCGAGCTTGTTGATCACCTGGATCGGCTGGCCCAACAGCTTTTCGGCCGCCTTGGCGGCCAAGCGCCCCGCGATGTCGGCCGCACCGCCCGGTTTGAAAGTGATGGTCATCGTGATCGGGCCGGTCGGGTAATCCGCCGCGACCGGAACCGATGACAGGGCTGCGGCGGCAAAGCCTGCGGCAATCGTGCCGATCGCCCGTTTCATGATATCAACCTTCCTTTTCTCTCTCGATACGCCGCTTCTCTCGAACGCGTTCGGAATCCGTTCCCGGCGCGTTACGCCGCCTCGTCCTCCCTCAGCTCCTCGGCCGCCCGGTCGAGTGCCGCCCGGCCGGCATCGGCGATCCGCTCCGAACCTTCGTCGGGGCCGCGGTTCCACCGTTCGGGAATCTCGTCCCAATCCCGGTATATGGTGAAGGGGTTGTGGGTCTTGCCGATGGGCGGTACACCCGTGTAACCGCGATGCTTCAACTGATATAGATAGTTATTCGAAAGGCGCTCGTCGCGAATGGCTTCGACCTGCCGAGGATGGATATCGCATTTTGTCATCCCCTCCGTATCGCCCATCTTCAGGAGTATGTTGCCGTCGTAATCCGTCACCATGGAACGCCCGAAATAGGAATAGGATGCGTCCTGGCCTGTGTGGTTGACCGCGATCACATAGGCTTGGTTCTCATAGGCGCGGACCTGGTTTGTGATGTCCCAGATATGGTCCCAGGGATACATGTATTTGGATGGACGCAGGATAACGTTCGCACCTTTCCAGGCGGCCTCGCGGGCGACTTCCGGGTAATCGAAGTCGGAACAGATCGTCAGCGCCAGACGGGACCCCTTCGGACCGTCGCAGACGTTCATTTCCTCGCCGGGTGTCCACGGCTCCTTCGGACACCAGGGGATCATCTTGCGGTATTTGAGGGCGACCTCGCCGTCCGAATTGATAACGACCATCGAATTGTGGGGCTTGTCGTTGGGGTTGTCGGCCCTTTCGACGACGGAGACGCAGACCCAGACCCCCTTCTCCCTCGCCTTGTTACCGAACAGGGCGGTCTCGGGACCAGGAACGGTCGACGCAAGCCTCAAATGCTTGGCATAGGGATCGAAACCGAAACCATGCGTGCTGTATTCCGGCATAACGATCAGATCGACGCCGGGGAAGCCGTTGCACGCCCGATCCACGTAGTCGCAGATGCGCTCGATATTGCGCTCCACCCCGGCCCAGTCTTCCGCAGGTTCGGGTGAGAATTGACAAAGCACGACGCTCATGGCGTCGCCGGCCGGATTCACTGCAGGCATTGTCTGAAGCCTCCTTGCGCGGGGTGTGGACAGTACGCCGCAGATGTCCTAGAACATCCTGATACGTCTATGCTAGCCGCCCCGCCGACGCCGGTCAAGAGCTTTCTTGTCGGCCTTACGAGGGTCGAGGGCGCCGGAGGGCGGTCCTGTCGGCGAGCCGGCCGGTTCCGATCGTCCTGAGCGCGGCCGGCCGAGGAAGAGGAGTTCCAAGCCATGGCAGACAATACGGTGATCGTGTTCGCGAGCTTCTCGCCCAGCCCCGGACGGGAAGGCGAGGTCGAGGAAATTCTGCGCGGCATGGTGACGCCGACGCGCGAAGAGCCCGGCAACGAGATCTACGATCTCTACAGGAAGACCGGCGACGGCCCCGCGAGCTTCCATCTCTTCGAACGCTATGTCGACGCCGACGCCCTGCAGGCTCATCGCGAGACCGGGCACTACAAGGCGTACCGCGCACGGATCGCGGATCATCTGGCGGCGCCGATCGGCGTCGTGGTCCTGGAGGCCGTCGACGCGCGGGGATGAAGGCCCCCTCCGGGGCCTATGGCGCGAAGGTCGCCTCGGCAGACTGGGCGAGGGCGCCGGCCGGCGTGACCGCCCAGAGACGCGCCCGCCCGTCTTCGGGGCCGGGCGCCCCCTGGACGGCGAAGGCCGCCGTGTCGAAGAGCGGCGCCAGCGCACGGGTGGCGAAGGTCTCGAGCCGGGCCTCCGAGCGGTTGCGGCGGAACAGGTCCAGCAGCAGCGTCGCGGTCAGGTTGCCGTGGACAAGGAGCCCCGGATAGCCCTCGGTCTCGGTCGCATAGGTCCGGTCGTAGTGGATGCGATGGCTGTTCATGGTCAGCGCCGAGTAGCGGAACAGCAGGACCGGGTCGGGGACTATCCGCCGCGACCAGACCGGCTCCGCCGGGGCCTCGGTCGGCGCCGGCGTCCGCGCCTCTCCCCCCGGCGGAGCCGGGGCGCGGTAGACCGTGTCATGCTCTTCGATCGTCCCCAGACCGCGGGGGCCCGAAATCTCGTGGCGCACTGTCACGAAGCAGAGCGTGCCCGACCGCCCCGTCCGCGGCCGCACGTCGGCGATCGTCGAGACCCGCTCGATCGTCTCGCCGACCCGCAGCGGCGCGCGGAAGGTCATCCGCACCCCTGCCCACATCCGGCGCGGCAGCGGGACCGCCGGCATGAACCCGCCCCGCCGCGCATGGCCGTCCGCCCCGGTCTCGGAGAGCCGCACGATTTCGGGGAAATAGTACCAATGCCAGCCGGGCGGGATCGCGTCGCCCGCGGCGAGCGGCGGGTCATCCCGGTCGAGGGTCGCGGCCAGAATATCCGCCGGGGCCGCCGTCACCAGCCCGCGCGCGGTCTGCCGTCTGCCGATCCAGCCCTTCGCGGCCTCGAGGGCCACCGCCATCCCGTCGGGGGTCATGCGCCGAACTCCGCGCGGATCGCGACACTGTCCGCCCCCGCCTGCGGCACCGGGCCGGGGCTGCGGGTCTCGCCGTCGATCCGCGCCGGCGGCGCCACCAGCGAGACCGCGCCGTCGTCCACCGCCACCGCCATGCGCCGGAGCGCCGGGTGGCGGGCGAGGCCCTCGATGCCGTTGACCTCGCCATAGGCGATCTTCGCCGCGCGGAGCCGGGCGAGCAGCGCCGGGCGCGGGCGGGCGCGGAAGCCGGCGATCAGGATCTCGTCGAACGCCGCCGCGTTCCCGAGCCGGGCGACATTGCTCTCGAAGCGGGGGTCCTCGGGCAGCTCGGGGCGCTCGAGGACCTCGGCGCACAGCCGAACGAATTCCCGCTCGTTCTGGACGGCGATCAGGACTGGCGGGCCGTCTCGGGTCGGATAGGCGCCGTAGGGATGGATCGAGGGGTGGTTGAGCCCGACACGCCGCGGTCCGCTGCCGTCCGACTCCCAGTGGAGCAGCGGCACCGTCATCCAGTCGGCCATGCCCGCGAACAGCGAGGTCTCGATGGCGCAGCCTCGACCGGTGACGCCACGCGCGAGCAGCGCTTCGAGGACGGACGCGACGCTGTACATGCCGCAGGCGATGTCGCAGACCGACACGCCCACCCGGCCCGGCGACTCGACCCCGCCGGTGATCGCGGCGAGCCCGCTCTCGGCCTGCACCAGAAGATCATAGGCCTTCATGTCGGCATAGGCGCCGTCGGCGCCGTAGCCGCTGATGTCGACGGTGATCAGGCGCGGGTTGCGCCGGCGCAGCGCCGCCGACCCGAACCCCGCGCGGGCGGCCGCCCCGGGGGCGAGGTTCTGCACGAACACGTCGGCCCGGTCGACGATCCGATACAGCAGCGCCCGGTCCTGCGGATCCTTGATATCGGCGACGAGCGACTGCTTGCCCCGGTTGAGCCAGACGAAATAGCTGCTGTGGCCGCCCGCGAAGCGGTCGTAGCGGCGCGCGAAGTCCCCGCCCGCGCGCTCGACCTTGATGACCCTGGCGCCGGCGTCGGCGAGCCGGGAGGTGCAGTAGGGCGCGGCGACCGCCTGCTCCAGCGAGACGACCAGAATCCCGTCGAGCGGGTGCGCGGCCGAGGCGCTCGTCAATAGGACCTCGGCAGGCCGAGAACATGCTCTGCGAGATAGCTCAGCACGAAATTGTTGGAAATCGGTGCGATGCGGTAGAGCCGGGTCTCGCGGAACTTGCGCTCGACGTCGTATTCCTCGGCGAAGGCGTAGCCGCCATGGGTCTGCATGCACATGTCGGCCGCCTTCCAGGACGCTTCGGAGGCGAGATATTTGGCCATGTTGGCCTGTTCGCCGCAGGGCTCGCCTGCCTCGAACAGCGAGGCCGCCCTGGCGACCATCAGATCGGCCGCCTCGGTCGCCGCATAGGCTTCGGCGATCGGGAACTGGACCCCCTGGTTCTGGCCGATCCGGCGGCCGAACACCCGGCGCTCCCGCGCGTAGCCGACCGCCTTGTCGATGAACCAGCGGGCGTCGCCGACGCATTCGGCGGCGATCAGAATGCGCTCGGCGTTCATGCCGTCGAGGATATAGCGAAAGCCCCGCCCCTCCTCGCCGATCAGGCTGTCGGCGGGGATGATCAGATTGTCGAAGAAGATCTCGGTCGTCGCGTGATTGATCATGGTGCGGATCGGCCGGATCTCGAGCCCGTCGCCGAGTGCCGCGCGCATGTCGACGAGGAAGACCGAGAGCCCGTCTGTTCTGCCGGCAGCCCGCTCCCGCGGCGTCGTTCGGGCGAGCAGCAGCAACAGGTCCGAATGCTCGGCGCGCGAGGTCCAGACCTTCTGGCCGTTGACGACATAGCCGCCGTCGGGCCGGCGTTCGGCGGTGGTCCGCAGGCTCAGCGTGTCGGTGCCGCTGGTCGGCTCGGTCACGCCGAAGGCCTGCAGACGCAGTCGGCCGTCCGCGATTCCCGGCAAATAGCGCCGTTTCTGCTCCGCGCTCCCATGCCGAAGCAGGGTGCCCATCATGTACATCTGGGCGTGGCAGGCGCCGCCGTTGCCCCCCGATTTCTGGATCTCCTCGAGGATCGCCGCCGCCGCCCCGATGCCGAGGCCGCTGCCGCCATATTCCTCGGGGATCAGGACCGAGAGATAGCCGCCCTCGGTCAGCGCCTGGACGAACTCCGCCGGGTAGCCCCGCTCGCGGTCGAGCGCCCGCCAATACTCCCCGGGGAACCGGGCGCACAGCCTGGCGACGGCGTCGCGAATCTCCCGATGCGCATCCATCATCGGCCGCCTTTTACGCGGATCCGAAAGGTTTGCAAAGGACGCGCCCCCGTTCGGACCGTCCGGCCCGCCCCGGATTTCGTCGTCGGTTCTTCCCTGGAAGCTACGCCGGGTTCCGGCCGGCGCCCGCCGCGTCCGCCCGACCCGTCAGCTCCGGCGCCTGAAGGCTCCGCGGTTCCGTCTCGACGAGATCCAGAGCAGGCAGGTCCGAACCCGCGGCGCCCAGCGCCTCGAAGCGGCGCGCGGAGGGCAGCACCCGCCCTTCGAGCGAGCCGACGCCGCTGTTGTAGCGCTCCACCGCCTGTTTCAACGACCGGCCGATATCCGCCATATGCCGACCGAATACCCGGATGCGGTCATGGAGTTCCCGGCCCGCCGCGGCGATGTCGCGGGCGTTCCTGGACACGGCCTCCTGCTGCCAGCCATAGGCGACGGCCTTGACCAGGGCGATCAGCGTGGTCGGCGTGGCGATCAACACCCGGGCCGCGATCGCGTCCTCGAACAGGCCGGGGTCCCGCTCCATCGCCGCAGAGACGAACGCCTCGCCGGGGATGAACATCACCACGAAATCCGGCGTGTCGGGCAGCGCGCTCCAGTATTCCTTCGAGGACAGCGTGCGGACATGGCCACGAAGATGACCCGCATGCCTGCCGAGCTGGGCGGCGCGCGTCTCCTCGTCCTCCGCCTCGACGGCATCGAGATAGGCGTCCAGCGGCGTCTTGGCATCGACGACGATCGACTTGCCGCCCGGCAGGCGAACGATCACGTCCGGACGCAGCGTGCCGTCGCCGCCCTGCTGCGTCGGCTGTTCGCGGAAATCGACATGGTTCGTCATGCCGGCCATTTCGAGCACGTTGCGGAGCTGGTGCTCGCCCCATCTCCCCCGCGCTCCCGGCCGACGCAGCGCCTGGACGAGGCGGCCGGTCTCCCGCTGCAGTCCGGCCTGTCCCTCGGCAAGAGCCTTCACCTGCTCCTGAATCCCGCGATAGGCGCCTTCGCGGGACCTCTCCAAGTCCCGCGCCATGTCCTCGACCTTCTTCAGCTCCGCCCGGATCGGCGCGACCAGCGCCTCCACTGCCGTCTCGCGCGCCTTCAGGTCCTTCTCCGCTTCGACCTTGTGCGACTGGAAACGCTCGCTGACCAGACGCAGAAAGGATTCGCTGTTTTGTCCGAGCGCTTCGGCGGCCAGCGACGCGAAGCGTTCGCCGCGTGCCTTCTCGATTTCGTCCAGACGCGCCTCGTGGGTTCTGCGCTCCGCCTCGATGGCCGCTTCCGCCCTGTCCGCCCGGCCGCGTGCGGGCGCGGCAAAGACGAACCAGACCATCGCGGCGCCGGCGAGCGCGCACAGCAAGGGCAGTCCGAACTCCATCATCTCTGCGTTTCCTGCCGGCTGCCGGGGCAGGCGGCGAAAGCTATTCGGCGGCCGCTGCCGGAGGCTCGTCCCGTCGCATGTTGCGACCGGAGATATAGTCTCGGACGATCATAAGCTGGCCCTTGATTTCCGCCATGCCGGCTTCGACCGCCCGCAGCCGGGCATCCAGGCCGTCCATGCGCCTGTCCAGACCGTCCATGCGCCTGTCCAGGCGGTCCAGGCGCTGATCCAGACGGTCCATGCGCTTGTCCAGACCGTCCATGCGCTTGTCCAGACCGTCCATGCGCTTGTCGAGCCGTTGCCCAAGGCTGCGCTGGCCCTGCAGGATCATGCCTCCCAGGGCGACGCCGACCGCGAGAATGGCAATGAGTTCGGGACTCATGAGCCGAGCCTTGTCGGAAGAAGCGGGAGATGTCAACCGCGCTCGTTCGGACGAGAAATTCCCGTCTTGGCGTCCCGGCAGGCGGCTTCCACCGGCATCCTGGGCCCGCATCGCCACCCGCTTCTCGAGGAAGGCTCCCCGTCACGGGGGAGGGAGAAAGAGCGTGCGCGACCCCTCCCCTCGAGGGAGAGGCAGGGGAGGGGTGGTCCGGCCGGTCGCAGCCCCCGAAACAAGAAATGCCGATCCAGGATGCGACGGCGCGGGCACGGCTTGCGGAAGGCGGCACAACCGCGCTTGACTGGCGGGTGCAGCCCACAGACGAGGACGAGCCATGAAGGATGCAGAGCCGTCGGTCCACCCTGAACTCGCGCGCCATCAGGCCGCGATGACGCCCCGCGTCTACAGCTTCCGCGATCGCATTCACTGCGCGTTCGGCTACGCGATCGTGAACTGCACGCTGATCGAGGGGGACGACGCCTGCATCCTGGTCGACACCATGACCGGGATGGACAACGCCGCCGCCGCCGCCGAAGCGTTCCGCGGGATCACCGACAAGCCGATCGAGACCATCGTCTACACCCATTTCCACGCCGACCATGTGAGCGGCGCCAAGGCGTTCGTTTCGGAGCGGGACATCGCCTCCGGCCGGGTCGAGGTCATCGCCCAGGAGGAGCTGCTCGACAATGTGCTGCGCGATGTCGGGCTGATCGCGCCGGTGCTCGGCCGCCGGGCAGCCTATCAGTTCGGCATGCGTCTGCCGCTCGGCCCCGAGGGCACGGTCGGGGCCGGGCTGGGGCCGCCGCAGAGACCCGGGCCGCGCAGCTTCGTGGCCCCGACGAAGACCTTCGGACAATGCTACCGGGGCGAGGCTGCGGGGGTCCGTTTCGAGGTCCACCTCATCCCGTCCGAAACCGAGGACCAGTGCGCGGTCTGGCTTCCCGATGAACGGGTCCTGCTCTCGGCGGACGCCATCTACGAGTCCTTTCCCAACGTCTATGCGCTGCGCGGCACCCGGTTCCGCAACCCGATGACCTGGGCGAGCGGCGTCGACCGGCTGCGCGGCTTCGGCGCCGAGATCCTCATCCCGCATCACGGCCGGCCGGTCGAGGGCGCCGCCGAGATCGACGCGCTGCTGACCGATTACCGCGATGCGATCCAGTATCTCCACGACCAGACCCTGCGCTTCATGAACAAGGGACTCACGCCGGACGAGATCGCAGAACATGTCGTCATGCCCGAACGGCTCCGGAATCATCCGTGGCTCGGCGAGTATTACGGTTCCTACCGCCATGCGATCCCGGCCATCTATGCCGGCTATCTCGGCTGGTATCAGGGGGACCCGGCGACGCTGGACCCGCCGCCGCGCCGCGAGCGGGCGCGGCGCTATGTGGCGCAGATGGGCGGCAGGGCGGCGGTTCTCGCGGCGGCGGCGGCGGCGCTCGACCGGGGCGACCCGCAATGGGCGGCGGAGCTTCTGGGCTGGCCGATCGCCGCCGACCCGAACGACGTCGAGGCCCGCGCGCTCAAGGCCGCCGCGCTCAGGCGCTGGGCCTACGCGCAGAAGAACGCGACCTGGCGCAATTGGGGGCTGACCGGGGCGATGGAGCTCGACGGTACGCTCGATCGGGCAGGCGCGATGGTGCTGGGAACGCCCGAACAGGTCCGGGGATTCCCGCTCGCCGCGATCATGCAGGTCCTGACCGTGCGACTGATCGCCGAACGCGCCTGGGAGACCCGTCTTTGCGTCGCCTTCCGGACCGGCGACAGCGATGAGGCCTGCGCCCTCGAGATTCGGCGCGGAGTGTGCCAGTTCCACAAGGCCCCGCCCGCCTCCTGCGATGCCGTCGTCCGCTTCGACAGGGAGTTCCTCGTCGGCTGGGTGTTCGGCCGAACGACGTTCGAGGCCGCGCTGGCCGAGGGGGTCGTGACGGTCGAAGGCGACGCCGTCGCCGTCGCCGATTTCCTCGCCAAGTTCGAACCCTTCAACCAGGCCGCCGAGATCGCCATCGTGGCGCGCTGAAGGCGGGGCCGGGCCCGGGTGCGCGCTGCTACTACAGGGAGACGGGCGTCGAGGCCCCCGAGACCGCGATGCGAGGAGGCGCCGAGTTCGGGCGCCGGTCTCCGGCGATCGACCCGGGACCGCCGGCGCGGCGGCCGCCAGACGAAGACGACGGAGACCGAGGACATGCAGGGACATCCCGATCGCATCCTGACCACCCATGCCGGAAGCCTGCCGCGCACGCCGGCCGTGCTCGCCGCGATGAGGCGCAAGCATGGCGGCGAGCCCTATGACGAGGCCGCCTACGAAAGGGAGATCCGCGACGGAGTGCGGGAGATCGTCGCGCGGCAGGCCGAAATCGGCGTCGATGTCGTCACCGACGGCGAGATGTCGAAACCCGGCTTCTTCGCCTATATCGAGGAGCGGCTGGAGGGTTTCGAGCCGCGCCCGGACGAGAGGTTCAAGCTCTTCGCCGCCGAGACGGCGGCGTTCCCGGACTATTACGAAGAATATTTCGCCCGGATGATGATGGGCGGCGCGGTGGTGCCGATGTACCCGCTGCGCTGCGTGGGTCCGGTCCGCTACAAGGGCGAGGCGCAGCTCGCCCGCGATCTCGCCAACCTGCAGGCCGCCCTCGAGGGCCGGCCCTGCGCCGGCGCGTTCGTCCCCGCCGTCTCGCCGGCGGGCGTTGGCTACAACGCCTACTATGCCAGCGAAGATCTCTACGCCGAGGCGGTCGCCGAGGCGCTTCGGGTCGAGTATCTGGCGATCGTCGAGGCCGGGTTTCTCCTGCAGATCGACGATCCGTTCCTCTGCGACATCCTCGTCGATCCAGAGCTGGATGCGGCGGGCAGAGACCGGAAATGCCGGCGCCACGTCGCAGCGCTCAACCACGCGCTGCGCGGCATTCCGCAGGAGAAGATCCGCTACCACACCTGCTACGGCATCAACGAAGGGCCACGGGTCCACGAGGCGCCGATGGCGGAGGTCGCCCGCTACATGCTCGACATCGACGCCGGCGCCTATTCCTACGAAGCCGCCAACGCGCGGCACGAGCACGAATATCGCATGTGGGAGGACATCCCGCTCGCCGACGGCAAGACGATCATCCCCGGCGTGATCACCCATGCGAGCAATATCGTCGAACATCCCGAGCTGATCGCCGAGCGGCTGGTCCGCCACGCCCGGCTGGTCGGACGCGAGAACGTGATCGCCGGCAGCGACTGCGGCTTCTCCTCGCAGGCCTGCGCGCGCACGGAGGTCCATCCGACCGTCATCTGGGCCAAGTTCGACGCCATGGTAGAGGGCGCGCGGCTGGCGAGCGCGCGGCTCCGGTAGCCGCGCCGCGCGGCGGGCGCCCGAGATGGCGCCCGAGATATGGACTCGCCCGGCGCCGCAGCCTATCAATCCGCCCCGGACGGCCGGGCGGAGTCGGTGTCCAAGGGAGGAGAGAAGCAATGGGGCGACTGGACGGGCGGGTGGCGATCGTCACCGGCGGCGGGCGCGGGATCGGGGTGGCCTACTGCAAGGCGCTCGCCGAGGAAGGCGCCAAGGTGGTGGTCAGCGACATCCTCGATACCGCCGACACCGTCGACATCATCCGGCAGGCCGGCGGCGAAGCGGTCGGCAATCGTTGTGACGTGACCCGGCAGGACCAGGTCCGGGCGCTGGTCGCCCAGGCCGTCGACGCCTACGGGAAGCTCGACATCCTGGTCACCAATGCCGCCCTGTTCGCCGATCTGCAGCAGCGCTCCTTCCTCGAGATCGACGAGGAGGAATGGGACCGGGTCATGCGCGTCAACACGCGCGGCGTCTTCAGCTGCGTCAAGGCGGCAGTGCCCGAGATGAAGAAGAACGGCTACGGCAAGATCGTCAACATCGCTTCGGGGACGGTGTTCAAGGGCACGCCGATGCTGCTGCACTATGTCAGCTCGAAGGGCGCCATGGTCGCGTTCACGCGGGCGCTCGCGCGCGAGATCGGCGACGACGGCATCAACGTCAACGCGATCGCTCCCGGCCTGACGATGAGCGAGAAGGTGGCGGCCGACGACCAGTGGCGGCGCATCCAGGCGGGCAACACCGCGAGTCGGGCGATAAAGCGCGAGGAGGTGCCGGAGGACCTGCTCGGGGCGCTGATTTTCTTTTCCTCCTCGGACAGCGATTTCGTGACCGGCCAGACCCTGGTCGTGGACGGCGGCTCGGCGATGCATTAGGCGCTCCGGGATCGCCGCCCCGCTCGCCGACGAACCCCCGGTCGCCCTCGACGACGGCTTCGTCGACGCGGCGCCGCGCGACGCGTTCCGCCGGCGGGCCGGCTGCGCCGCGCCTCGGTCGTCGGCGTCTTTCCGGAAGCGCGGCCGATGAAGACGCCCATGTTCCCCAACTCGCTTCCAAAATCAGGAGGGCGCTCGGGTCCGGCCGATTTCGAGGCGGACCGCCACGACCAGAATCGCCGGCGGTGACGGTTACGGCGCCTTGCGGCCCGAAAAACGGCTTGATACCGTCTCCCGTGATACAGGGGCGCCGGCCGTCAGCGGTC
Source organism: Alphaproteobacteria bacterium (assembly GCA_963422565.1). Taxonomy (GTDB): domain Bacteria; phylum Pseudomonadota; class Alphaproteobacteria; order MPNO01; family MPNO01. The sequence goes on from OY730228.1 coordinate 1,817,896, forward strand.
GAACGCAGACAAGGGGAGGAAATTCGCGATGGCACTCACGCGTCGTTCTTTCGTAAAGACATCGGCGGCCGCCGGTGCGGGAGCGCTTGCCGCCGGTCCGTTCTTCTGGCCCAGGGGCGCCGGGGCGGCCGACAAGATCGTGGTCGGCGCCATCTACGACCTATCGGGGAATCTGCAGCTCTTCGGCGCCAACCAGTGGGCCTGCGCCAAGATGGCGATCGACGAGATCAATCGGTCGGGCGGGGTGCTCGGCCGCCAGCTCGACGTGAAGCTGTACGATTCGCAGTCGCAGATGCAGTTCTACAACCAGTACGCCAAGAAGATGGCGCTCCGCGATCGCGCGGCGGTCGTCCAGGGCGGGCTGACCAGCTCCTCGCGCGAGGTCATCCGGCCGTTGCTCAATCGATTGAAGACGCTCTACATCTACAACACCAACTATGAAGGCGGGGTGTGCGACCGCAACTTCTTCGCCACCGGGGCGACGCCGGGCGGTTATGTCGACCTTCTGACCGGCGAGGCGATGAAGCGCTGGGGCAAGAAGGTCTACGTGATGGCGGCCGACTACAATTACGGCCAGATCACCGCCAAGTGGATCCGCAAGGCGATGGCCGACGCCGGGGGCGAGGTGGTCGGCGAGGAGTTCTTCCCGCTCGACGTGAACCAGTTCGGCCCGACGATCAGCAAGATCCAGGCGGCCAAGCCCGACTTCGTGATGAACGTCTTCGTCGGTCCGGCGCACGGTTCCTTCTACGGCCAGTGGGCGGCGGCGGGGATGAACAGGCGCATCCCCATGGTCTCGACCACCTTCGGCGCGGCGGGCGAGATCGTCCGGCTCGAGCCCGAGGTCGCCGACGGAATTCTCACCTGCTACTCCTATTACGAGGACTTGGACCTGCCGTTCAACAAGAAGTGGCTGGCCGAGTTCCGCAGGCGCAACGGCACCGATTACGGCTATCTGACCGACGTTCCGCCCAAGGACTGGTATGGCTGGCATCTGTGGGCGGCGGCGGTCCGGGAAGCCGGCACGACCGACCGGGAGAAGGTGATCGAGGCGATGGAGGCCGGCATCTCCGTCGACGGCCCGGGCGGCGTGCTGACCGTCGACGCCAGGACCCATCACTGTACGATGGACATGTATATCGGTCAGGCGAAGGGCGGGCGCTTCGAGATCCAGAAGAAGTTCGCGAATATCCCGCCGACCAATACCGGCAACCAGTGCGACCTGATCGCCCGGCCCGACACGAACGTGATGTACGAGCCCAAGATCTGACCGGGCCGCCGGCGGCCGGAGGGTGCGCCCCGGTTCAGTGGGTGTCGAAGACCTGTTGATAGGCCTCGATCGCGGCGCGGATCGCGGCCAGCTCCTCGGCCGTCGGGTTGTCGGGGTCCGCCGCCGGCGGCAGGCTCCCGAACTTCAACAGGCAGGCCATCAACAACAGCCGCGCCTTGGTGCCGGTCAGGTTGGCGCCCGCGATCTGCAAGTCGTGCCGGTCGGCGAACCCCTCCGGGGCGCCGCGCCCGACCTGGACGACCGGCAGTCCGCACAAGCTCGCCTTGACCATCGCCCGGTTGCGCGCCTCGGCCGGGAGATGGCCGTAGGGCACCAGCCCTTCGACCACGAACCCGGCGAGCAGGCCGAGCCCGAGCTTGTGCGCGATCGAAGCCGCCAGATCCGCTTCGAGCGCCGGGTCGTCGCCGACCTCGATCCCCGAGAAGCCGCCGTCCTTGACGATCGAGACCAGCGGCACGGCCTCGGCGCGCAGCCCGCCGCCGGCATCTTTGACCGCGATCGGGACGCGCGCCAGGCGGCCGTCCCGCCGCCGCACCGCGGGGACGGCTTCGGGTAGGCGGGTCAGGGCGACATCGGACAGGTGGGTGTGACGGAAGACCGGCAGATAGGTCAGCACCGGCCGGCCAGTATAGTGGATCTGCCCGATGATCCCGCCATGCCCGCCGGTCGCCGCGTAGCCGCCGGGGCGGGCGTCGACCTTGGCGACCTGGCGCGCGGCGAATATCTGCTGCTCCTGGATGACCACCGCCCCGCAGCGGTCCCGGCCCTCGGCGTCGGCCCAGATTCGCGATTCGATATAGGCGATCGAGTCGAGGATGTTCTTGGGACCGTCATGGCCGACTTGGCCCTGCGGACGCTGCGCCGCGTTCCCGCAGATCGGGCGGGCGGTGTCGATCAGCAGGTTGAACCAGTAGGCGGCGTCCTCGAGATCGGGGCTGCCCTGGGTCCAGATCACCCCGTCATAGCGGCCGTCGGCGGCGGTCGCCTGCATGTCGTTGGTCGCCTTGGCCAGCATCGGGCGAGGCGGGTAGCTCGCCAGATGATAGGGCTTGTAGGGGTAGAAATGCTCGCCGCGACGCTCGGGCGGGATATGGCCCTCGCCGATGTCGCTGCGGAGCGGCGCCGCAAGCCCTTTGCGGTAGCCGCCGGGCGGCACCCCCCGATAGAAATCGACCTCGGCGCGGGCGGAGATCACGCTCGCATGGCCGGCATCGTCGACCGACAGCCGGTCGATTTCCTCGAAGCTGCGCGCGCCGTCGGGGAAGAAGCCCTGGCGCGCGTTTTCGTCCTCCGCGCCGGGGGCGCTGCATTCCTCCTCCCAGGCGCTGCCGTCGGCCTGGCAGGCCATATAGGGCAGCGGGTAGAGCCCGTCCTCGGGCCGGAGCTCGATCTCGTAGACCGGCTTGTCGCCCGGCTCCCGCCGCTCCCTGCGGAACGCGCCGTCGGCGCCGATATAGCCGTCGGGCGGGCCGTAGAGGTGATCCGCGTCCGCCTCCAGCGGGTGGGCCGAGAACTGCTCGACATAGACGGTCGCCGGCGCGGCGAGCCGCTGCGGACGAAGCGCGTCGTAGCGAAGGGGCGCGCCGTCGACCCCGGTGAGCGGCCGCAGCCCGTGCCGCGCCCGGGCCTTGTTCGACGTGACCAGCGGCGGCGTGTTCTGGATCGTCGCCGTGGGCCCCGACAGATGCGCGATGCGCAGCTTGTCGGCCATCCTTCCCCCTTCGGTTTCAAGCGCGGGCGGGCGCGGGCCGCCGCACCGGATCGTCCCGGATCGGCAGATGCAGCGCCGCCGCCCCGATGCCGGCGGCGATAGCGAATATCCAGACCGGATCGTAGGATCCGATCGAGTCGAAGACTAACCCGCCCAGCCAGACGCCGAGGAAGCTGCCGATCTGGTGGCTCAGAAAGGCGATCGCGGCGAGCGTCGCCATGTAGCGAGGGCCGAAGATGCGCGCGATCAGACCGGTGGTCAACGGCACGGTGCTCAGCCACATGAGGCCTATCGCGGCGCTGAAGACGAGCACCGAGACCTCCGACAGCGGAACTATCAGGAATACGGTCATCACCAGGCTTCGCAGCAGATAGATCGCGCTCAACAGATAGGTCATCCGATAGCGGTCGCCCAGCCGCCCGGCCGCGAGCGTGCCGAACAGGTTGAACAGCCCGATGGCGGCGATCGCCGCCGCCCCGAGCGCCGGCGGCAGCCCGCTGTCGTTCAGATATGCCGGCAGATGGGTGGCGATGAACTGGACCTGTAGGCCGCAGACGAAATAGCCGGAGACCAGCATCGCATAGCCGCGATGGCGCGCCGCTTCGAGCAGGGCCTCGCCGAGCCGCTGGGCCGAGCGCGATGCAGCGGCACCGGCGCTGCCCGCCCGGAGCGACCAGGCGAGCGGCAGCACGACGCAGAGCGAGATCGCCATCCCGACCATCGCCCCGCGCCAGTCGAAGGCGGAGACCATCGCCTGGCTGAACGGAACGAAGGCGAACTGACCCATGGTGCCGCCCGCCGTCGTGATCCCGAGCCAGGTGACGCGCCGCTCCGCCGGCGCGATGCGGCCGACGAGGGCGTTCATGAGGCCGAGCCCCGCCCCGCTCATCCCGATTCCGAGGAGGAAGCCGCTGCCGAGCAGAAATTCGAGCTGGGTCTCGACCCGTGAGGACAGGAACAGGCCGATCGCCCCGATGGCGACCCCCGACACGACGACCCGGATCGGTCCCCAGCGATCGGCGATCATCGCCGCCAGCGGCGTCGCCAGCCCGACCATCAGGTTCTGGGTGGCGATGGCGAAGGAAATCGGCTCCCTGCCCCAGCCCAGATCGACGCTGATCGGCTGGACGAACAGACCGAAGGACTGGCGGACGCCCGAGGTGACCAGGAGAACGCAGGTCGCGCCGTAGAGCACGTAGACCGGTGTCCGCCAGAACGACTCCTTCACGCCAGGCATGCCGGGCTCCGGGCGGCCGATCCCGGCGGCCGGTCCATGCGCCGGGCTTCGGAGCCTGACCTAGAACTTTCGAGCGGTCTCGACATGACGCGATCTCTGGAGATGCGAGGCCCGGATGTGGAGACTGGACATGGCTTGGGACGAGAGCGCTCGGGCGCAGTATAGGCACCGGTCGGCGCACGACGAAAGCGATTTGACGGACGAGAGCGGGCATCGGTCGCGTGCGATCTTCCGCCTTCGGCGCGCAGGACGGCGCGCCGCGCTCGGGGCGGCGGAGGTCTTAGCGAATCCGAGCGTGTGGAGGTCGTGAAGGAGCGGCAAACGGGGATTTTCCGGGCATTTCAGGAGCGCCGAAACGAGAACTTCCTTGCGCCCAGCACGGGCATTGCGTCGGCGACCCGTGAACGGAAGGCGAAAAATCCTCCGAAGCGGAACGGCCGGACCGAAATCCGCCAGGACGGGTCGAGTCGCGATCGGCAGCGGCAGATGTCATTCGGTCAGATCATCCCATAGCTCCTTCACCCTGGTGAAGAAGCCTTCCGATTGCGGGCTGGTCGAGCGGCCGCCGTCCCGGCTCGATTTCTCCATCTCGCGCAGCAGTTTCCTCTGGTTCTTGTCGAGATTGACCGGGGTCTCGACCTGGATCTCGATCAGCATGTCGCCGCGGCCGCGGCCGTGCAGGCCGGTCATGCCCTTGCCACGCAGGCGGAACTGGCGGCCGTTCTGGGCGCCGACCGGGATGGTGACCTTGGCGCGGGTCCCGTCGATGGTCGGTACGTCGACCGTGCCGCCGAGCGCGGCGGTGGTCATCGGGATCGGCACCCGGCAGAACAAGGTCTCGCCGTCGCGCTCGAACAGGCCGTGCGGGGCGACGCCGATGAAGATGTAGAGATCCCCCTGCGCCGTGCCGTCGAGACCCGCCTCGCCTTCCCCCGCCAGCCGCATCCGGTTGCCGTCCTCGACGCCGCGCGGGATGTTGACGGCGAGCGTCCGCTCGCGCTGGACGCGCCCGGCGCCGTCGCAGGCCCTGCACGGGCTCTCGACGACGCGGCCCTGGCCGCCGCAGGTCGGGCAGCTGCGCTCGATCGAGAAGAATCCCTGCTGGGTGCGGACCTTGCCGCGGCCGTGGCACATGCCGCAACTGGTCGGGCGGCTCCCGGGCGCCGCCCCCGACCCGCCGCAGGTCTCGCAGTTCGCGGAGGTCGGGAGCCGGATTTTCGCCTCCTTGCCGCGGAAGGCTTCCTCAAGGGTGATCTCGAGGTTGAAGCGCAGGTCGCCGCCGCCGCGCCGGGCGCCCCTGAGATCGCCGAACATCTCGTCGAAGACATCGGCGAAGCCGCCGCTGAACGTGAAGCCTCCGCCGAATCCCCTGGGTTGGGGGCCGCCGGCACCGTTCTCGAACGCCGCATGGCCGAAGCGGTCGTAGGCGGCGCGTTTCTGATCGTCCTTCAGGACGTCATAGGCCTCGTTGATCTCCTTGAACCGGCGTTCGGCCGCGGCATCTCCCTGGTTGCGGTCCGGGTGATACTGCATGGCGAGCCGACGATAGGCCCTCTTGAGCGCCTCCGCATCGGCGCCCTTGGCAACCTCGAGAGTCTCGTAATAGTCCTGCTTGGCCATGTGTCAGGCCCCTGCCAATGCGGGCCCCGGAGCGGCGTCGGCGGGCCGGGTCGGCGCCGCCCGCCCGCCGCTGTCGACTTCGGGCGCCGTCTCCATCCCGAGGATCGCGCTACGCCGACTTGTCCTTGCGCTCTTCGTCGTCGACCTCCTCGAAGTCGGCGTCGACGATGGTCGAGTCGTCCGTCGCGCCGCCGGCCCTCGCCGCACCGCCGGCCTCCGCGCCGATGTCTTCCTGCTGCGTCTTGTACACGGCCTCGCCCAGCTTCATCGCGATCAGCGACAGCAAGTCGCTCTTGGCCTTGATCTCGCGGGTATCGTCGCCCGCGAGCGCGGTCTTGAGCTCGGTCAACGCGGTCTCGGTCTTGGTCTTATCCTCCGCCGACAGCTTGTCGCCATGCTCGGCGAGATTCTTCTCGGTCGCGTAGACGAGCCCGTCAGCCTGGTTGCGGACCTCCACCGTCTCGCGTTTGGCCTTGTCCTCGGCGGCGTGGGCCTCGGCGTCCTTGACCATCTGCTCGATATCCGACTCCGACAGCCCGCCGGACGCCTGGATGCGGATCGCCTGTTCCTTGCCGGTCGCCTTGTCCTTGGCACCGACATTGACGATGCCGTTGGCGTCGATGTCGAAGGTGACCTCGATCTGCGGCATACCGCGCGGGGAGGGCGGCAGACCGACGAGATCGAACTGGCCGAGCAGCTTGTTGTCGGCCGCCATCTCGCGCTCCCCCTGGAAGACCCGGATGGTGACGGCGTTCTGGTTGTCCTCGGCGGTCGAGAAGACCTGGCTCTTCTTCGTCGGGATGGTAGTGTTGCGGTCGATCAACCGGGTGAACACCCCGCCCAGAGTCTCGATCCCGAGCGAGAGCGGCGTCACGTCGAGCAGCAGCACGTCCTTGACGTCGCCTTTGAGTACGCCCGCCTGGATCGCCGCGCCGAGCGCGACCACCTCGTCGGGGTTGACCGACCGGTTGGGCTCCTTCCCGAACAGCGCCTTGACGCTCTCGACGATCTTGGGCATCCGCGTCATGCCGCCGACCAGGATGACCTCGTCGATCTCGCCGGGGGTGAGCTGGGCGTCGTGCAGCGCCGCCCGGCACGGACCCACGGTGCGCTCGATCAGGTCGTCCACCAGAGCTTCGAGCTTCGACCGGGTGATCCTGATGTTGAGATGCTTGGGCCCGGACTGGTCGGCGGAGATGAAGGGCAGGTTGACCTCGGTCTGCTGGGTGCTCGACAGCTCGATCTTGGCCTTCTCGGCGGCCTCCTTGAGCCGCTGGAGGGCGAGCTTGTCCGCGCGCAGGTCGATGCCCTGATCCTTTTTGAACTCGTCGGCCAGATACGCGATGATTCGGCTGTCGAAATCCTCGCCGCCGAGGAAGGTGTCGCCGTTGGTCGACTTGACCTCGAAGACGCCGTCGCCGATCTCCAGAATCGAGATGTCGAAGGTGCCGCCGCCGAGGTCGTAGACGGCGATGGTGCCGGAGCCCTTGCGTTCGAGCCCGTAGGCGAGCGAGGCGGCGGTCGGCTCGTTGATGATGCGCAGAACGTCGAGGCCCGCGATCCGACCAGCGTCCTTGGTCGCCTGACGCTGGGAATCGTTGAAATAGGCCGGAACCGTGATCACCGCCTCGGAGACCGGCTCGCCGAGATGCGCTTCGGCCGTCTCCTTCATCTTCTGCAGGATGAAGGCGGAGACCTGGCTCGGCGAGTAGCGGTCCCTGTTGGCCTCGATCCAGGCATCGCCGTTGTCCGCCCGGACGATCTTGTAGGGAACGAGATCCTGATCCTTGCGGGTCGTCGGGTCGTCGAACGGCCGGCCGATCAGCCGCTTGACCGCGAACAGCGTGTTCGAGGGGTTGGTCACCGCCTGGCGTTTCGCCGGCTGGCCGACCAGACGCTCGCCGTCGTCGGTGAACGCGACCATCGACGACGTGGTCCGGGTGCCCTCGCTGTTCTCGATCACCCGTGCGTCCGAGCCCTCCATGATCGCGACGCAAGAGTTGGTCGTGCCGAGATCGATGCCAACGGCCTTGCCCATATCGGTCCTCACTCCTGGCGGCGAACGACGACGGCCCGAACGGCACCGCCTGCGCTCCCGGTTGAAAAAAACGCGGCCCGTGAAGTCAGCGCTTATATAGGAACGCGACCGGTCCCTTACAACCGCGGCCGGGCGCGCCTATCGGCCGTCGGCGGCGAGGCGGATACCGGCGAACGGCCAGCGCTGGTGGGGGTAGAAGAAATTCCGGTAGGTGATGCGGACATGGCCTGGCGGGGTGGTGCAGCACCCGCCGCGCAGCACCATCTGGTTGGACATGAACTTGCCATTATACTCGCCGACGGCCCCGGGCGAGACGCGGAAGCCGGGATAGGCGACATAGGGACTCGCCGTCCATTCCCAGACGTCGCCGATCATCTGCCGGGGGCCCGCCGCATCCGGGCCTGCGGCAGCGGGGTGGAGAAGATCGGCAGCCAACAGGTTCGCCCCCACCTCGCCCCGGCCGGCCGCGGCATGTTCCCACTCGGCCTCCGTCGGCAGGCGCCGGCCGGCCCATTGCGCGTAGGCGGCAGCCTCGTAATAGCTTACATGGCAGACCGGCGCCGCCGGATCGAGCGGCCGTTCGCCCGCCAGGGTGAATTCGAACCAGGTCCCGTCGACCTCGCGCCAGTAGAGCGGCGCCCGCCAGCCCTCCGCCCGGCATGCGGCCCAGCCGTCGGAGAGCCATAGCAGCGGGTCGTCGTAACCGCCGTCCTCGACGAAGGCGAGATACTCGCCATTGGTTACCGGCCGGTCGGCGAGCGCGAAGCCCTCGATCACCACCCGGTGGCGCGGCCGTTCGTTGTCGAAGGCGAAGCCACCGCCGCCGTCGCCGATCCGGACGAGCCCGCCGGGATAGGCCCTCCACGCCGCTTCGGGCGCCGCGGCCGGAGCCCTGCCCCCGGCATCGGCGGCGGGCCGATAGGCGGGGCGAAGCGGGTTGCGGGAGAGCGCGTGCTTGATGTCCATCAGCAGCAGCTCCTGGTGCTGCTGTTCGTGGTGGAGGCCGAGCTCGATCAGCGCCGCGGCGTCCCGCCAACGCCGTTCGGGCAGGGTCGCGAACAGCCTCTCCATCGCGCGGTCGACATGCGCGCGATAGGCCGTTACCTCGACCAGCGCCGGTCTGGACAGCACCCCCCGCGCCGGCCTCGGATGGCGCGCCCCGACGCCTTCGTAATAGGAGTTGAAGAGATAGCGGTACATCGGATCGAACGGCCGGTAGCCGTCGAGCCCGGGGGCGAGCAGGAAGGTCTCGAAGAACCAGGTCGCGTGGGCGAGATGCCACTTCGTCGGGCTCGCGTCGGCCATCGACTGGATCTGCTGGTCTTCCGCGCTCAGCGGCGCGGCGAGGGCGGCCGTAAGCGCGCGCACCGCGGGATAGGCCCGCGCCAGACGCGCGCGCGCACTCTCCGCCTGCTCGGGAACGGCCGCCGAGCCTTCCCTTGTCCCGATCGAGTCCGGCATGGCGCGGCGAGGCTAGCGCAACTCCCCCGGCGGGGAAACCGGATCAGGCCCCGCCGGGGACCGCGGCGGCCGCCCGCGATGCGGCGCGCGCCGGGCGCCGGTCCTCGGGGATCAGCAGCATCAGCACGCCGGCGACGATCACCACCGCGATGCTCGCCAGCCACAGCTCGTCGTAGCGTGCGAGCATCCCGTAGAGCCGGCCGCCGAGGAACGCGCCGATCGAGGCGCCGAGCCAGTGGCCGCCGAAGATCAGCCCCATCGCCAGCCCGATCACCCCGACCCCGAGCCGGGAGGCGACGATGTTGGCGATTATCGGCAGGGTCGCGAAGTTGAGGAAGCCGTAGAGGGCGGCGAACAGAAACAGGAGTTCCACGCTGCCTGCCACGAACAGCAGCAGCGCGAACAGGAAGGCGCGGATGAAGAAGATGCCGGCGAGCATGAACGGCCGGTGCCAGCGGTCGGCGAGCCAGCCGGCGAGGATGATCCCGACCATGTTGAACCCGCCATGCACCCCGTAGGCGGTCGCGCCCTCGACCGGGAGGAAGCCGCAGAACACGGCATAGGGGATCAGATGGACCTCGATAACGCCGGCGGTGGTGAAGCCGCAGATGGTGAAGCCGACCAGCAGCAGCCAGAAGGTGCGGCTTCCCAGCAGATAGCCCAGCCGGCGGGACAGCGGGTCGGCGCCCCGCCCGCCCGCGCCGGCGTCCGGCGGCCAGCCGCGCAGCACGAGCCAGGAGACCGCGGCGAGCCCGATCAGCAGCAGGCCGAGCCCGGCATGGGTGCCGCGCCATCCGACGACTCCGACGAGGAGGCCGAGCACCGGCAGCGCGACGAGCTGGCCGCCGGTCGCCCCGGAGAAGCCGATGCCGCTCGCCAGCCCCTGCCCGGCCGTGAAATAGCGGGCGACCGCGGCAGCGACCATCGGCATGGCGATCGCCCCCGAGCCGAGCCCGACGAGCCCACCGTAATAGACCATCAGCGCCCAGTCGGCGCCGCTCGTGGCGGTCAGCAGAAGCCCGGCGCCGATCGCCGCCAGCCCGGCGGCGCAGACCATGCGCGGCCCGAACCGGTCGATGAGGTTGCCGGCGCAGGGCGAGACCACCGCCATCAGGATCAGCACCAGGGCCCCGGCGTTCGAAGCGAAGGCCCTGGACCAGCCGGGGTCCGCCTCCCAGAGCGGCATCATCAGCCCGAGAGAGCTGCGCGAGGCGTAGGAGGCCATCAACGCCCAGAAGCATACCGCGACGACCAGCCAGCCATAAGGGTTGGTGCGGATGGCTCGAACGAACATCTGCCCCCGTCCGCCGTCGGCATCGAGAAGGGGCGGCCCGCGGCCGCCCGGGGAGGGGCGGCAGGGTGGCGCGAAACCGCCCCGCCCGCAACGCCGGGATCAAGCCGCGGCAGTTCTCGTATCGGGGACCACGACCGGCCGGACGACGACCCCGCCCCCTGCCCCTCCCTCAAGGGAGGGGGATCACGCATCGCCTTCTCCTGCTCCTTCCCCTTGACGGGGATCCTCCCTCGAGAAACGAGCGACGATCCGGGTCGCGGTGCCGACGATGACCGGCCGCCAGGACGCCCAAACGAGAATTGCCGCTCAGGCGGCGGAGGGCTTGCGCATCAGATAGGCCTGCGTCAGATGCTCGGCGCAGTAGCGCCGCCCGGGCTGGGCGGTGCGCCCGCAGATATGCAGACCGAACCGGCCGGGCTCGTCGATCTGCCAGCGGCACATCCAGCCCTTGACCTCCGGTAACGGCAGGACCGAGGGCTGGCTGACCGCGGGCGGGGGATCGGGCTCGGCGACGCCGCGCTGCAGGTTCAGCCGGTTCGCCTTGCCGATGACCGCATTGCGGGTCACCCCGCCGAGCTGTGCGGCGATCTCGCGCGCGGACAGCCCCCGACCCCACAGTCGGGTCAGTTCTTCGACTCTGGCGGGCGTCCAGGTCATGTGATCGTCCCCCGTAATCTATCCCAGATCTGGCAATGTGCCCGGGTCAGGACCCTATATGTCGTGGGCGCGCCGGGCAAGAGGGCTCGGTGCATTCCGCCGACGATATCGAGGTCGCGCGGCGGCCGAGACGGTCGGTCCGATCGACGGAATTGCCGGGCCGTCGCGCGGCCGCTATCATCCGCCCATGCCGCTGCACCGCCCGCCGTTTCGCGCCGAGCATGTCGGCAGCTTCCTGCGCCCCGACAGGCTGCTCGCCGCGGTGCGCGCCCATCGCGCGGGCAGTCTCGACGATGCGGCGCTGCGGGCGGTGCAGGACGACTGCGTCGCCGAGATCGTCGCCTTCCAGGACCGCATCGGCCTGCCCTCGATCACCGACGGGGAGTTCCGCCGGCGCTCCTGGTCGGCCGGCGTGATCGACGCGCTCGACGGGGTCGGGCTTCGGCGCGAAGGGATGTTGAACTTCAAGTCGGAGACCGGCGGCGACGCGGGCGTCGCGCCCTCCCCCTACGCCGAGGCGCCGCTCGCCCGCCGCCGCCCGATGGCCGCCGACGAGTTCCGCTTCCTGAACGGGCTCTCGCCGAGGGGTCTGCCCAAGGCGACGATGGCCTCGCCGTCGGTTCTCCACTTCTTTCTCGGGCCGCGCAGCTTCGCGCACGGTGCCTATCCGGACCGGGACGCGTTCTTCGCCGATCTGGTCCGCATCTATCGGGAGGAGGTCATGGAGTTGGCCGCGGCCGGCTGCCGCTATCTGCAGCTCGACGATACGGCGCTCCCCTGCAACTGCGATGCGGGCGCGCGGGCCGCGGTGGCGGCGCGCGGCGAGGACGCGGACGCGCTCACCGAGGCCTATGCGGCGATGATCGACGACATCCTCACCGTCCGGCCCGCCGAAATGACGGCGGCCGTCCACATGTGCCGCGGCAACCTCAAGGGCATGTGGATGGCCGAGGGCGGTTACGAGCCGATCGCCGAACGGGTGCTCGGCGGGCTCGACGCCGATCTGTTCCTGATGGAGTACGACACCGAACGGGCGGGCGATTTTCTGCCGCTCCGTCATCTGCCGGCCGGCAAGACGGCGGTGCTCGGACTGATCAGTACCAAGACGCCGCGCCTCGAGAAGCGGGACGACGTGATCCGGCGCATCGAAGAAGCGGCCCGGATCGTGCCGATCGACCGCCTGGCGCTCGGCCCGCAATGCGGCTTCGCCTCGGCCGGCGGCGGCGGACAGGCGCTCGGCCCGGACGACACGGCGCGCAAGCTCGAGCTGGTCCTCGATGTCGCCCGGGAGGTGTGGGGCGCCGTCTGAGGCCCCGGCCAGCCGAGACGCGCCCGGCCGGGACGGATATCCTGCCGCGCGCATCGGCGCAGGGAGGCTCGAACATGGATCCGCTGGCTCGCGACGTTCTGACCTTCTGGTTCGGCACCGCCGACCTCGCCGGCAAGATCGACCGGCGCGCCGTCTGGTTCCGCGCGACGCCCGAGTTCGACGCCGCGCTGGTCGAACGCTACCGCGATGCGCTCGCGCGAGCGGCAGCCGGCGAGATCGACCAGCTCCAGGACGGACGGGAGGACTGCGTGAGCCTGATCCTGATGCTCGACCAGTTCCCGCGCAATATCTTCCGGGGCACTGCGCGGGCCTTCGCCAGCGACGCCAAGGCGCGCCGGGTCGCCCGCCACGCGATCGCGCGCGGCTTCGACCGCGGGCTGCATCTCTGGCCGCGAACGTTCATCTATCTGCCTTTCGAGCACAGCGAGGACCTCGCCGACCAGGAACGCGGGGTGGCGCTGTTCCGGTCGCTCGGCGACCCGCGCACCCTCGACTCGGCGCTCGCCCACCGCGACACCATTCGCCGCTTCGGCCGGTTCCCGCACCGCAACGCGGCGCTCGGGCGCGCCAACACGCCCGAGGAGGAAGACTATCTCAGAAACCCGCCGCTCTGGGGCAAGACCGCTGCGGAGGCGGCCGATCTAGAGCGGTCGAAGGCGGCGCGGGCTGGGCCTACCGCTTGAGGAGCGCAGGCGCGTTTTCGCGATAGACCCGCGCCCGGGCGCCGCCTTCGCTGTCAAAGGGCGCATCGGCGGCGAACGGGCTCCGTTCTCGTTCCGCCATTCCCGGCCGCAGGCCGGCCGTCTTCCACGGACCGCGATGCCTGGCGCGCGACGACATCCACGGCACGCCCCTCGACACCCCGACCCGGCTGGCCGCGTGATCCGCTTCGACGCGACCGACCGGCGCCCTGTGGACAACCTCAACCGAAGCGGTCGATCCATATGGTACACAGACCCGTCGACTCGGATTGTTCTCGACAGAGCAGCGTCCACGGCCATCGACCGGGAGACGGGAAATGACGGAGCTTGCGATCGGCGTCATCGGGGCCGGCGGGCGGATGGGGGCCAGCGTCATCCAGGAGATCGTCGACAGCGCGGGCTGCGCGCTCGCCGGCGCCGCTGAGGCGCCCGGCCATCCGGCGGTCGGGCGGGATGCGGGCGAGGTCGCCGGCTGCGGCGCGCTCGGCGTCCCCGTCGGGGCGGACGCCGAAGCCGTCTTCGCCGGATCCGACGCCGTCATCGAGTTCTCGCTCCCCGAGGCCACGGCCGCCCACACCGCGCTCGCCGAGAAGACGGCGACCGCGCATGTCATCGGCACCACCGGGCTCGAGGCCGGGCACGAGGCGGCGATCCGCAGGGCCGGCAGGGCGGCGGCGATCGTGGTCGCCCCGAATATGAGTCTCGGGGTCAACCTCCTGTTCGCCCTTACCCGAAAGGCCGCGGGCCTGCTCGACGACCGCTTCGATATCGAGATCGTCGAGATGCATCACAAGCATAAGATCGACGCGCCCTCGGGCACGGCGCTCGGCCTCGGCCGGGCGGCAGCGGCAGGCCGCAAGGCGGACTTCGACGCGGTGGCGCGGATGACCCGCGAGGGCCGGAAGGGTCCGCGCCGCAAGGGCGAGATCGGCTTTGCGGTGCTGCGCGGCGGCGATGTCGTCGGCGACCATTCGGTGGTGTTCGCGATCGAAGGCGAGCGGATCGAGCTCACCCACAAAGCCTCTTCGCGGCGCATCTTCTCGCGCGGAGCGGTCCATGCGGCGCTTTGGACTCCGGGCCGTGCGCCGGGCGTCTATGCGATGTCCGACGTGCTCGGGCTATAGAGCCTGGCCGAGTTCAGACAGATGCGGGACGCGAAGCGTAGCGAAGCGGCGCTCGACCACCCGGCGCCGCCGCCAGCTTCGGGCCGCCGCGACCCGCGCGGCATCGCCTGACGCCGCGAACATCCGGGCCGGAACCCCCGCGCCCGACCGCAATTGTCGTTCCGAACCGTGGCGAAGGGCGGAAACTCCTTCGGTAACGCGCGCCATCGGCAACCCGTGGCCGACAAATACGGGAAGGAGCCGGACGCCGGGTTCCTGCGCGACCGGGACGACATATCGAGAGCCCCCGCCAGGCCCCGGCGGCGCTCACCCCTCTGCGATCCAGTCTTCGATGAGCCGGCGCGCGATCGAGTCCGAGCGCGGCCTGCGAGCGATGCCGGCGGCGCCGTCCGCCAGTTCGGCGCGGGTGAACCAGCGCGCGTCCTCGAGCTCTTCCGGGTCGACCGCGAGCTCCGTTTCGAGCGCGTCGGCATCGAAGCCCAGCATCAGCGAAGCGGGGAAAGGCCAGGGCTGAGACGAATGGTAGCGGATGTTCCCGACCGGGACGCCTACCTCCTCCAACACCTCGCGCGCCACCGCCTCTTCAAGGCTCTCGCCCGGCTCGACGAAGCCGGCGAGCGCCGAATACATTCCGTCCGGCCATTCCGCCTTGCGTCCCAGCACCGCGCGGTCGCCGGCGCTGACCAGCATGATCACCGCCGGATCGGTGCGCGGGAAATGCAGCGCCGCGCAGGCCTTGTCGCCGCATTGCAGGAGATGACCCGCCTCGCGCCATTCGGTCGGCGCGCCGCAGGCCCCGCAATGGCGGTGGCGGCTGTGCCAGTGCAGCAGCCCCTTGGCATAGGCGAGGACGCCGCCTTCGTCGCGCGGCAGCAGGACGCCGACGCTGCGTAGGTCGACGAAGGCGCCGCGGCCGGCGAACGGCGCCCGCGTCTCGGGCGCATCCAGATGCGACACGTCGACCGCGAACTGCGGCGCGCCGCCCAGCCGGCCGAGGAACGCGGCCCGGTCCGGACGGGCGAGGCTCGCCGCGATCTCGGCCGGCGTGAAGCGGACCAACCGCGGCGCCGCGCCGGGCAGGACGAAGGGGCGCGAACGCCAGACGGCGACGACGGCCGCCCCCGGCGCGCGGTATTGGCGCGCGAGCCATTCGGAGTCGCCCCGCCGTTCGGCAACCCGTTCGAGGCCGTAGGCGGCGTAGTGATTGGGCGGCCTCATCGGCGGGATCGGCCGGGCGCGATCGCGGATGGCTGCGGCAGACACATGGCGAGCCCGGAGACTCGCACAGTACCGGCATCCTTGGCAATTCCCCGACCGATCCCGCGAATGAGCGCATCCCGGCCCCTCGCCAGCGCCCGTCGAAACCGGTCGAATGCCCGCGAAATCGAGCCGAGCCCGCTTGCGGGTGTTCGCGTGCGCTCGGCAGGCGCGGCGGAAGCTGCGCAGTCCGTCGGGCCTCTCTTCCTGGCGGCGACCGTTCCCGGCCCGATCCTGGCCGCCGCCATGCGCCCGACGATCCGGCTCCCGGCGACTCTGCGGCCCCGCGCCGTCTTCGCCGGAGACGCCCGGGACGCCGGCGCGGGAGAGGCCGGGCGACGCGATCTCCCAGGCGTGGCGGTCATGCCCGGGCGCGATCCGATCCGGTTCGGAATCCTCGACGATCCGCTCTCTCTTCTTCCCTTGGAAGGGAGGGTCGGGGCGGGGGACCCGACACACCGAACAGGTCGACGCTCATGGTGGCGGAGGGAGTGGGATTCGAACCCACGATACCGTTCCCGGTATACACGCTTTCCAAGCGTGCGCCTTCAACCGCTCGGCCACCCCTCCGCTCCGGCGACTCTAGCGCAGACGGGATGCCAGGAAAATTCGCCTGCCGCCCGTTGGCAATTCTCGTCTTGGCGTCCCGGCAGCCGGCTTCCGCCGGCCTCGCGCCCCGCATCGCCCCCCGTTTCTCGGGCAAGGGACGTCCCAGCCCAGCCCGCCCCCTCAAGGGGGGAGGTGTGGAGAGAGCGGGCGCGAACGCATCCTCGCCCCGCTCTCGCATATGGCTGACGAGAATCGCCGACGGAGCGTCGAAATCATGGCGCCACCGCTTGCGATCTGCCTAGGATTGCGCCCTGCGGCGGCGGAGGAGAGAGCGTGGAATTCGTGCGAGCCCATACGGGCCCTACGGCCACGGGCCGCCCCGAGGCCCGCTACCGCATCGGGGTCGATGTCGGTGGAACCTTCACCGACCTTGTGGTCGCCGACGCCGAGGGCCGCATCAGGGTGTTCAAGGTGCCGTCCACGACCGAGGACCCAGGCGACGGGGTCATGGCGGCGCTCGAAAAGGCGTCGGCGGGGCTGGGCCTCCCGACCGCCGAGCTCCTCGGCGCCTGCGCGTTCTTCCTGCACGGCTCGACGGTCGCGACCAATACCCTTCTCGAGGCCAAGGGCGCCCGCGTCGGCCTGCTCACGACCGAGGGCTTCCGCGACAGCCTCGAGGCGCGCCGGGGGCTCCGCAAGGATCCCTGGGACCATCGGACGCCCTACCCTCCGGTGCTGGTGCCGCGCTATCTGAGGCTGCCGGTGCAGGGGCGGATCGACGCCTCCGGGACCGAATGTCGGGCGCTCGATGCCGGGGACGTGCGCCGGGCGGCGGCGGCCTTCCGCGAGGAGGGGGTGGAGTCGGTCGCGATCTGTCTGCTCAACAGCTTCCTCGACCCGTCTCACGAGCATGCGGCGGCCGCCGTTCTCCGCGAGGAGAACATATGCCCCTGGATCTCCATCTCGTCCGAGATCGTGCCGATCATGGGCGAGTACGAGCGCTGCTCGACCACCGTGGTGAACGCCTATGTGATGCCGCGGGTCGCCTCCTACCTCGCCGCGCTCGCCGACCGGCTGAGCGCGATGGGGCTCGCGACCGGGCTCCTGATGCTGCAGAGCAACGGCGGCGCGGCGTCGCTCGACCAGCTCGTCGCGCGGCCGGTCAACCTGCTCCTGTCGGGGCCGTCGGCGGGGGTCGGCGCGATGGCCCATCTCGCGCGCGGGCTCGGCGAGGGCAATCTCGTCAGCATGGAGATCGGCGGCACGAGCTGCGACGTGATGCTCATGCATGAGGGGAGGGTCGCGATCACCGATGCGCTGTCGGTCGCCGACTACGATCTGGTTACCCCCTCGGTAGACATCCACACCGTCGGCGCGGGGGGAGGCACCATCGGCGGCATCGACCCGGCGGGGATGATGTTCGCGGGCCCGCAGGGCGCGGGCGCGGTCCCGGGCCCGGCCGCCTACGGGCTCGGCGGAGCCGCGCCGACCGTGACCGATGCGCATCTCCTGCTCGGCCGGCTGCGCCCCGGCCCCTATGCCGGCGGCTCCGTGATGCTGGACGCCGCCGCCGCCGAGCGGGCGATCGCGGAGGCGGTGGCGCGGCCGCTCGGCCTCACCAACGCCGAGGCGGCGGTCGGGATCATCCGCATCGTCGAGCAGAACCTGCTGCATGCCGTCGAGCGCATCAGCATCCAGCGCGGCTACAACCCGGGCCGGTTCATGCTCGTCGCCTGCGGCGGGGCGGGGCCGATGCACGGTGCCGCGATCGGACGCCGGCTCGGCGCGCGCGCGGTCTACGTCCCCCGCCAGGCCGGGGCGTTCTGCGCGATCGGGATGCAGCATGCCGATGTCCGGCGCGATTTCGTCCAGGTGCTGATGCGCCGCCTCGACGAGGCGGTACGCCCGGCGCTCGCCCGCGGCTTCGCCGCGCTGGAAGCGCGGACCGCCGACGCCTTGCGCCGCGAGGGGTTCGACCCCGCCGACACCCGGTTCGAGCGCGAGCTGGACCTTCACTACGAAGGCCAGCAATGGGATGTCCGGGTGAAGCTCGCGGCCGCCGACATGTCCCCCGCCGAAATCCGCATTGCCTTCGAGACCGAGTACGACCGCCAGTTCGGCCATACCAACCCCGGCGGACGCATCCTCGTCGCCAAGCTACGGGTGGTCGGCATCGGTTCGCTGCCGCCGCTTCGCCAGCCGGTCCTGCCGACGGTCGACGACCCCCCGGTCCCGACCGCGCACCGCCTCGTCCATACCGGGGACGACACCGGCTTCGTCGAGACCCCGGTCTATGACGGCGCCCGGCTCGGCCCCGGCCAGTCGCTGGAGGGACCGGCGATCATCGAGGAGGCGACGACGACCGTGGTCGTCGGCAAGGGCGACCGGGTGCGCGTCGACCGCCTCGACAACTATCTGATCACCTTCGATGCGGAGGGCCGGGCCGCGCTTTCGCACATCTAGAAATTCTCGTTCTGGCGTCCCGGCAGCCGATCTCCGCCAGCATCGTGGCCCGCCCCACCGCCGGTTTCTCGGGAACGGGTTCCCTACCCGGCCCCCCCCGAGGGGGAGGAGTGGGAGAGGGCTCTGCGTGAACCCGCTGCCCTTGAGCGGGGCAGGGGGGGGCGGTCGTCCAGCCGGCCGCAGTCTCCAAAACGAGAATTGCCGTTGCACCTTATCGCCGGTTGATGGGCTGGCCCGGCGGCGGTTAGACTCCGGCCATGAGCTCGGAACTCGTCGGAAGCACCGCCATCGGAGCCGCTCTCGCCGGAGCGGCGCCGACCGGCCTGCAGCGCATTCGCCGCGAACTCGCCGAGCCCCGCAATCGGATGGACGGTCTCGCCGTCCGGCCGGCCGAGCTTCACGCGCATACGGGGTAGGGTCGAGGAGTGGAATACGACCCCGTCATCCTGGCGCTCACTCAGAACCGGCTCGACCATATCTCGCACCAGATGGGCTGGGTGATGGTGCGCACCGCGCGGAGCCCGATCTTCAGCCAGGCGCACGACTTCTCCTGCTTCATCGCCGGCCCTGGCGGCGAGGTGGTGAGCCAGGCCGACGGCATCCCAATCCATACCGGGTCCGGCGGGTTCGGGGTGCGGGCGATCCTCCGCGACTTCGGCGAGGCCATGCAGGAGGGCGATGTCTATCTCCTCAACGATCCCTGGGCGGCGGGCGGCAACCACCTGCCGGACTGGGTGATCGCCCGGCCGATCTTCGTCGACGGCACCTTCATCGGGCTTACTTGCAACCGAGCGCACCAGTCCGACATCGGCGGCGGCGCGGCCGGGGCCTACAACCCGGCGGCGACCGAGGTCTGGCACGAGGGGATCAGGCTCCCGGTGCTGCGCCTCGTCGAGGCGGGCGGGATGCGCGCGGATCTGTGGCGGCTGCTGATGCTGAACACCCGGACGCCGCATCTGCTCGACGGCGACTTGCGGGCGATGCTGGGCTCGACGCGGATCGGGATGGAGCGGGTCGCGGCGCTCGCCCGCGAGCTCGGCCCCGAGGACGCGCTCCGCTATTTCGACGGCGTGCTCGACCATGCCGACCGCTGCGTCCGCGCCGAGATCGCCGCCCTGCCGGACGGCGTCTACGAAGCCGAGGACCGGTCGGACAACGACTGTTTCGAGATCCGCGACGTCACCGTCCGGGTCGCGGTCACGGTCGCCGGCGACAGGCTCGAGGTCGACTTCACCGGCAGCGATCCGCAGATCCGGGGCTTCAAGAACTCCTCGCTCGGCAACACCCATTCGGCGGTCTACACAGCGCTCGCCTCCTTCCTCGACCCGGCGCTGCCGCATAACGAGGGGGCGTTCCGCTGCGTCGAGATCGCCGCGCCGGAGGGGACGATCGTCAACGCCCGCGAGGGCGCGCCGACGACGATGTGCACCGTGTTCTTCGCCCATGAGATCATCCACGCCGTCTGGAAGGCGCTGGCCAAGGCGGACCCGCCGCGCGGCTGCGCCGGCTGGGCGAAGAACGTCTTCGGAATCTCGGTCGGCAGGGAGGCCAACGGCGACGCCTATGTCTTCTATCACGGGGCCGCCGCCGCCGGGGCCGGCGCCGTCGACGGGCGCGACGGGTTCAACCAGATCGGGCATGTCTGCACGCTGGGCGGGCTCACGATGCCCAATGTCGAGGTCTACGAGCAGCTCTACCCGGTGCGTTTCCACCGCCAGGAGTTCCGCTGCGACGCGGCCGGTGCCGGTGCCTGGCGGGGCGGCAGCGGCGCCGAGTACGAGGTCGAGATCCTGACCCCGGCCACCCATTCCTTCCGCGGCGAGGGGCTCGGCTACGAGACCGGTTACGGCGTCAACGGCGGCGGCCCCGGCGCGCCGGGGCGGATGCATCTGAGCTTCGCCGACGGCCGGACGGAGCCTGCCCCCAAGTTCGGCCTCGAGGAGACCGGGCCGGTCCGTTTCGTCACCCGCTCGCCCGGCGGCGGCGGCTGGGGGGACCCGCGCGACCGGGCGCCCGAACGGGTCCTGCGCGACTGGCGCGACGGGATCATCGGCGCCGACGCGATGCGCGACATCTACCGGGTCGCGCCCGCCGCCGACGGCCGCAGCGTCGACCGCATCGCGACCGAGGCGCTCAGGCGCGCCGCTCGGCCCTGACCCCGACCTCCGGCGCCCGCCCGCCCGGCCCGAGCCAGGCCGAAGGGCGCTCTCCTTCGGTGGTGGTGCGCCGCAGAAGCCGCCGCTCGCCGTCCGGAAAGTCGGTGCGCGCATGGGCGACGCAGCGATTGTCCCACATCACGAGATCTCCCGGCCGCCAGACATGCCGATAGACGATCTCCGGATCCTCCGAGGCGCGCAGCAGCTCGTCCAGCAGAGCGCCGCCCTCGGCCGCGTCGAGGCCGTCGATCCGCGCGGTCATCAAGCGGTTGACGTAGAGGGCGGGCCGGCCGGTCTCGGCGTGGGCGATGACGATCGGGTGCGAGAAATGCGGCACGGCAGCGAGGTCGACGCGCTGGCTCGGGCGGTCGGTGCGCCGATATTCGTGCATCTGAAGCGCGGTGCGTCCGCGGATCCGGTCGCGCGCCCGTTCGGAAAGCCGCGCATAGGCGCTATACATGTTGGCGAACAGCGTATCGCCGCCGACCGAGGGGATCTCGATCCCGTAGAGCAGCGTCGCCTGGTGCGGCCTCTCGTCGTAGCACATGTCGGAGTGGAACCACATCTCGCCGTCATGGGGCAGGCCGAGCGGCGCGCCGCCGCGGCGGATGTTGGAGACGATCATGATCCCGGGCTCGAGCGGTCTGCCGTCGAGGCCGCGCTGCGGCCTGGGCGAGCGCACCCCGCCCGGGGTGCCGAAATACCGGGTGAAGGCGAGCTGCCGATGTTGGTCGATGTCCTGGTCGCGAAAGACCACCACCAGATGGTCGAGCCAGGCGTGGCGGATGTCCCGCACCGTTTCGGCGCCCAGCGGGCGGGCGAGGTCGATACCCTTGATCTCCGCGCCCAGCGCCCCGGACAGCGGTGCCACTTCGATGCCCATCACACGGTCTCCCCGTTCCGGCGCCGATCGTCGCGCATCGCCCGTCCTGCGATGATACGCTATTCCGCTCCGGCATGTCGGGCGGGCGCGCATTCGGCCGTGCCGGCGATCCTGTTCGGCGAGACGGACGCGAAGCGCCGCCGTTCAAGGGCGACGATTTCGCCCTTGCCGACATGGAGGCGAGGCGACACAACCCGCCGCCGCGCAGGCGCGGAAGGGGTGGATGACGGCTGCCCACCGTCGGATGCGACGATATCCGACGGATGCGACGATTTCCGAGAACAGGCCGATCATTCCATGCCGCGCCGATATTTCGGCAAGCCCGCTCGTCCGCCGAACGACGCCCGGGCGCGCCGCCTTCCTCGAAAGCGGTTGACGCATCGGGTTCCGGACGCCAGCATCGCCTCCGACGAGCGAAGCCCGTAGGAGGCGGCGCGTCGCACAGGAAGGAAATCGGGGTCGCGGCCCCGCCATATCGTCCGTGGGAGGAGCTCGATGCTCAAGGTGAGGATATCGACGACGATCGCGCTTCTGTCGGCGCTGTTTCTGGCCACGGCTCCGGCCGCGGCGAAGGACGCCCTCGGCGCAGTCACCGCGCTCCAGCGAAGCAACACGATCGCCAAGTCGTTTCTGGTAAACTACCTGCAGGCGGTCAACGACGCCGAGGGTCCGGTCAAGCTCGACTATATCGGCGGCCAGGAGGTGGTGCCGCCGCGCAAGGCGGCCAACGCGCTCAAGCGGGGACAGTTCGACGCCCTGAGCTGCCCGACCGCCTACTATATCGGTACGGTCCCGGAGGGCTACGCGCTTCTGGCGGCGAACCAGGGGCCGCGGGCGCTGAGGCGGAACGGCGCCTGGGAGATCCTCGAGGAGATCTATCTGAAGAAGGCCGGCGGCGTGCTCCTCGCCTGGGGCGAGAGCATGACCTCCTACAACACCTATATCAACGTGATGCCCAAGTTCGACGCCGACGGCGTGCCGGATCTGACCGGCGTCAAGATGCGCGCGACCGGCACCTACCGGCCCCTCTTCCGCGCGCTCGGCGCGTCCACGATCAACATCAAGTCGTCGGAGATATTCACCGCCTTGCAGCGCGGAACCGTCCAGGGCTTCGGCTGGCCGGACGTGGCGATCGTGGCGCTCGGGCTCCACAAGATCGTGAAATACCGGATAACGCCCAACTACTATCAGACCAACCAGGTGCTGACGATCAACCCCGATGTGTGGAAATCGCTGACCGAGGCCCAACGGTCCTTCCTCGAGGAGAAGGCTCTCGAATACGAGACCAGCTCGGTCGCCTGGCTCGAAGCCGAGCGCGCCAAGGAGGAAGCGCAGATGCTGGCCGCGGGCGTGAAGGACATCGCGCTGCGCGGCAAGGCGGCGGAGAAATATCTCGACATCGCCCATCAGGAGATCTGGAAGCAGCTCGATGAGCGGTCGGAGTATCACGACAGGCTCAAGCCGCTGATGTACATCCCCGGCAAGCCCAACCGGCAGGTCGATCTCGAACGCGGCCTGCGCCGATAGAGCCGACGGGACGGCGTCCGACGGCCGCGGTTGACGCGCCGCCTGCCGACCGACAGCATGGCCGCGGTCGGCGGCGGCTCGGTCCGGCGTCGGCCGAACGCAAATCACGAAGGGGGCTTCACAATGGAAAGATTCGTACCCGCGGCCGCGGCGGCCGCGCTGCTGGCCGCCGCGGCGGCCCAGCCCGCCGCGGCGAACGAGCTGTCGTCCGTCACCTCTCTCGATCAGAACAACGCGCTGGTAGTGAGCTTCCGGACCAACTACGTCAAGCCGGTCAACGAGGCGCTCAAGGGCAGCCTGTCCATCAAATATCTCGGCGGCCAGGAGATCGTGCCGCCGCGCAAGGCGGTCACCGCGCTGCGCCGGGGGCAGTTCGACATACTGCACAGCCCGACCGCCTACTATATCGGCACGGTCCCCGAGGGGTACGCGATCCTCGCCTCCAACCAGGGGCCGGCCGCGCTGCGCAAGAGCGGCGCCTGGGAGGTCCTCCAGGAGGCCTATCGCGAGAAGGCGGGCGCGATCCTTCTCGCCTGGGGCGAGAACATGACCTCCTACAACACCTATCTTCAGATGATGCCCAAGTTCGACAAGGACGGGCTGCCCGATCTGACCGGCGTCAAGATGCGCGCGACCGGCACCTACCGGCCGCTCTTCCGCGCGCTCGGCGCGTCCACGATCAACATCAAGTCGTCGGAGATCTATACCGCGCTGCAGCGGGGGACGGTCGACGGCTTCGGCTTCACCGACGTCTCGCTGGTGCCGCTCGGCTTGCACAAGGTCGTCAAGTACCGGGTCACGCCGAACTACTACCAGACCAACACCGTGGTCACCGTCAATCCCAAGAGCTGGGACGCGCTCAGCGGGGCGCAGCGGGACAAGCTGGCGGCCCTGGCCCAGGAGTATGAGACGACCTCGGTCTACTGGATGGAGGAACGGCGCAAGCAGGAGGATGCCGAGATCAAGGCGGCGGGCATCAAGGACATCGCGCTGGCCGGCGACGCCGCGGCCAAATATCTCGATCTCGCGCACCAGGAGATCTGGAAGGAGCTCAAGGAGCGGTCGGAATATCACGACAGGCTCAAGCCGCTGATGTACATCCCCGGCCAACCCAACCGGCAGGCCGATCTCGGCCGGGTGCTTCGCAACTAGGGTCGGGCGATCTTGCTGGAGGCTTTTGACAGCGCGCTTGCGCGGTTGGAGGGGGCGCTGGTCTGGTTGGCCTGCGCCCTCATCCCCTGCATCTTCACGATGATCGTGATCGACGTGTCGATCCGGACCGTCGGCTTCACGCCGCCGCTGTTCACCTCGTCGGTGGTCGAATACGCGCTGCTCTATGTCGCGATGTGCTCGGCGCCCTGGCTGGTGCGCCAGAAGGGCCATGTCGCGATCGAGGCGCTCGTCTCGGCGCTGCCCGGCGCGGTCCGCGAGCGGCTGGCCAAGCTCGTCTATCTCGTCTGCGCCGTCATCGCGGTCTATTTCGCATGGCTCTCGATCGAGCTGTTCGTCGAGGCGATCGAGACCGGCAATCTAGACGTGCGCGGCATCGATATGCCCTACTGGCTGCAGTTCCTGCCGATGCCGTTCGGCTACGGTCTCGTGGGGCTCGAGTTCCTGATGTTCTTCTGCGGGCTCCGACATTACTACAGCTACGATCTCGGTGAAGTGAAGGACAGCGTCTAGCCATGGAGTGGTACGAGGCGGGGGCCGTCCTCCTCGGCTGCGTCGTGGCCGGGATGGCACTCGGCTTCCCGGTCGCCTTCACCTTCCTGATCGCGAACGTCCTCGGCATGTTCGTCTTCGCCAAGGGCTGGTCGAACCTGATCCAGATCGCCGACAACGCGCCGCAGCTCATCACCACCTTCACCCTGTCGCCGATCCCGATGTTCATCCTGATGGGGGCGCTGTTCTTCCATACGGGGCTAGCGATCCGGGTGTTCGACGCGCTGGACAAGCTGCTCGGGCGGATTCCCGGGCGGCTCTGCTTCCTGACCGTCATCGGCGGCTCGCTGTTCTCGACGCTGACCGGCTCGACCATGGCCAACACCGCGATGCTGGGCTCGCTGCTGGTGCCGGAGATGACCCGGCGCGGCTACAACAAGCGGATGTCGATGGGGCCAATCCTGGGAACCGGCGGGCTCGCCATGATCATCCCGCCCTCCTCGCTCGGCGTTCTCCTCGCCTCGATCGCCGGCGTCGATGTCGGCGCGCTGCTGATCGCCGGGCTGCTGCCCGGCTTCCTGCTCGCCACGCTCTATGCGGGAATGATCCTGTTCCAGCTCTATCTCGATCCGAACGCCGCCCCGAACTACGAGGTCGAACCGACGACCTGGAAGGAGAAGCTCTACCAGGTCGTCGTCAACATTCTGCCGATGAGTCTGGTCGTGTTCATGGTCATCGGCTTCATCGTACTCGGCTGGGCGACGCCGTCGGAGTCGGCCTCCTTCGGCGTCGTCGGCGTGTGCATCCTCGCGCTCGCTTTCCGCGCCCTCACCTGGAAGGCGTTCAAGACCTCGCTCGTGGGCGCGATTCGCGTCGTCGGGATGGTGTTCTTCATCCTGATGAACTCGACCGTGTTCAGCCAGCTCCTGTCGATGTCGGGGGCCGGGCGCGGGCTGACCGAATGGGCGACCGGGTTCGACGTGGCGCCGCTGGTGGTGCTGTCGGCGATGTTTCTGGTGCTGATCATGCTCGGCATGTTCATGGATCAGGTCTCGATGATGCTGATCACGGTCCCGATCTTCTACCCCATCGCCCAGATGCTCGGTTACGATCTGGTCTGGTTCTCGCTGATCGTGCTGATGTCGCTCGAGATGAGCGCAACCACGCCGCCGTTCGGGCTGCTGCTCTACATCATGATGGGGATGGTCCGAGGGACGACTCTGTTCCAGGTCGCCTCCTACGCGATTCCGTTCCTGTTCTGCGACCTGCTGCTGATCATCCTCCTGGTGATCGCGCCCGGGATCGCGCTCTATTTGCCGAGCCTGATGTGAGAACCGCCCGGCCGGTCGGGCGAAAACGGGTGCAGGGAAGGAACAGACCATGAATCCCAGGAACCGCATCGATTACAGCGCCATCGTCGACCGACCGCCGCTGAAACTGCCGGACGGCGCGCGGATCGTCGTCTGGCCGGTCTTCAACGTCGAAAACTGGAACCCGGAGGCGCCGCTGCCGCGCGCCGTACTCACGCCGCCGGGCGGCCGACTCGACGTGCCCGATGTCCCCAACTGGAGCTGGCAGGAATACGGGATGCGGATCGGTTTCTGGCGGATCAAGGCGGCCTTCGACCGACTCGACATCAAGCCCACCTTGTCGCTCAACGCCTCGGTCTGCGACGTCTATCCGCGGATCGCCCAGGCTGCACTCGACGCCGGCTGGGAGTTCCTGCCGCATACCTATCACCAGATGCCGATGCACAAGCTGGAGGACGAGCGCGCGACGGTTCGGGCGACGATCGAACGGATCGAGGGCTTCACCGGCACGCGGCCGCGCGGCTGGATCGGCCCCGGCCTCACCCAGACCTGGGAGACCTCCGACATCCTCGCCGAGGAGGGGCTCGACTATGTGGCGGATTTCGTCTGGGACGACGAGCCGACGCGGGTGCGGACGCGGGCCGGCGACCTGATCAACGTTCCCTACTCCGTCGAGCTCAACGACATCGCGATCATGCTGCTGCAATATCACCGCGCAAGCGAGCTCTACGACCGGACGATGGACCAGTTCGAGCGGCTGTACGAGGAGGGCACCGACCGCGCCAAGGTGATGGGGTTCGGCATCCACCCCTATATCAGCGGGGTGCCGCACCGCATCAGATATCTCGAGTCGATGCTGGCCCAGATGGCCTCGCGTCCCGGCGTGCTGTTCTGGTCGGGGGCGGAGATCGTCGACTGGTACAGGGCGCAGGACGCCTGACCGGCGGCGGGCCGGAGGCGCGCCTGCTGGCGGACGGCAGGCGGCTCCACCTCCGGCACGGCCCGATCGACCTGATAGTCGAGGCGCGCGGCGCCGCCGCCGAGGTCGCGGCGGCCTACCGGCGGGCCGGGCTGCGGTTCGCGACCGTTCTCGAGGATCTCGTAGCGGAGCTGCCGCTGCTGCGCCGGGCGGTGGCGCCGCCCCGCCCGCACCCCGCCGGGGCGGTCGCCGAGCGGATGGTGGCCGCGGCCTGGCCGCACCGCCGGATGTTCGTGACACCGATGGCCGCGGTGGCCGGGGCGGTCGCCGACGAGATGCTGGGTGCGCTGCTGGGCGGCGCCCGGCTGGAATGGGCCTATGTGAACAACGGCGGCGATATCGCGCTGCATGTCGCGCCCGGCCGCCGGCTCAGGCTGGGCGTGGTCGGCGACCTCGCCGCGCCCGCCATCGCCGCGACCGCGTCGCTCGACGCGCACAGCCCGGTGCGGGGGGTCGCCACCAGCGGCTGGCGGGGGCGAAGCCGATCGCTCGGAATCGCGGACGCCGTGACCGTGCTCGCGCGAACGGCCGCCGCGGCCGATGCCGCGGCCACCCTGATCGCCAACGAGGTCACCTGCGAGCATTCGGCGATCGTCCGAACGCCGGCCGTCGAGGTCGACGACGACAGCGATCTCGAAAGCCGGCCGGTGACCGTTTCCGTCGGCGCGCTGGAGCCCGAGGCGGTCGCTGCCGCGCTCGACAGGGGAGCGGCCTGCGCGCGGCGGATGCTGCGGGCTGGACAGATCCTCTCGGCGATGCTGGTATTGCGGGACGATCGACGGATCGTCGGCCGGGACGGGCCGTTCACGGGCGGAACGACGGAGGGGCGGGAGGATGGACGACGCACGGGGTGATATCGAGACCGACGCCGCGGCCGAGTTCGGCCCGCTAGTGAAGGTTCGGAAATTCGTCCTCCATGTCGAGGAGGTCCTGCACGAGTTCGGCCCGCCGGCGCCGCGACCGCAGCTGAAGGGCTATGTGGCCGCGGTCACCGCCAACCCCTATGCCGGGCGTTACGTCGAGGACCTGATGCCGCTCATGGCGGCGCTCAGGCCGCTCGGCCTCGCGATGGCGCGGCGTCTGATGGCCGCGCTGGGCGGGTCCGGGAACATCGCCGCCTACGGCAAGTCGGCGATCGTCGGCGAGAACGGCGAGCTCGAACATGCGGCGCTCTGGCACGAGCCCGGCGGCTACGGAATGCGCGAGCTGATGGAAAAGGCGGCGGCGATCGTCCCCAGCACCAAGAAGGTGGGCGGTCCCGGCTGCACGGTCGACGTCCCGATCGCTCACGCTAACGCAGCCTATGTCCGGTCGCATTTCGATTCCATCTCCTGCGCGATCGCCGACGCCCCGCGCGCCGACGAGATCGTCTGGATCCAGTCGATGTCGACCGCCGCGCGGATCCACGATCGCGCCGGCGGCCTCCGGGAGGCGGACGCGATCGGCTCCGACGGGCTGCACTAAACCGGCGCGTTTCCGCCCTCTCGGCCGAGGGCGCGCGGTTTCACGAAGAATCGAACGGGCGGGAGAAATGCGGCACCGCCCGGGAGCGTACACGACCGCGAACGCAGCCGAAGATCGCCGCGACTCGTGTCTCTCGGGCGAGCGGACACCGGACCCGCATCCGGTTCGTGAAGGTCCTTCGGAGTCTCCTCGTTCGGGCGGGATATCGGCGCGTCCCGTCGGAACCGGACGAATAGCCCGGCGGCGCCGGTGACGGTCAGGCCTTTATCCGGTCCACGACGACCCGGCCGCGCCCGCGCCGCACCCGATATCCTCCCCGCGGAATTGCCAGCTCGTTCTTCCGAACGCGGTCCCAAAGAATTTCGGCGATCAACTCGGCGTTCTGGTCCGTCGACGGCGCGTTCGAGGTCGCCTGAGTCGAGAGCCAGTCGGTAAAAGCCCGCTCGCCGATTTCGTCGCCCACCGACTTGCGAAGCGCGTTGAGCTTGCGGATCTGCCCCTTGGTCAGATCGCTTTCGTCGATCGGCATGATGGTTGCTTGCGTCATCTGTTTTCCCATTTTGCGTCACTGGGATCGAATCCGCATCTTACTAAATCGTTTCCGCACAATTGTAAAGGACTAGAAGGCGCCCGAACCCCGCGCGCCGCACCGTCAATCGGAAATCGTTTCCGGGACCTTGATCGCCGCCCGAACGGGCACCGCCCGCCGCGTTCCGCCTGGTCGGACGACGGCGTTTTTCTCATCCGATCGCGGTGCGAAACGGCCGACGCGGACGGCCCGCGTCCCGCGCGGCGATTCGCGGGATCAGGCCGCGATTTCGTCCGCGCCGCTCCGCAGCGTCAGCCCCTCCGGGCCCCGCGAGACCCGCACGGTGTCGCCGTCCCGCAGCTCGCCATCGAGGATGAGCGCGGCCAGCGGGCTCTGCAGGCGGCGCTGGATGACCCGCCTGAGGGGGCGCGCGCCGTAGACCGGGTCGTAGCCCTCCTCGGCGAGCCACGCCTTCGCGCCGGCGTCCAGCGACAGCGCGACCGACCGGTCGGCGAGCCGACGCGCCAATTGGCCGATCTGGATGTCGACGATCGCCTCCATATGCTCCCGGCCGAGCCGGCGGAACAGCAGGATCTCGTCGAGCCGGTTGAGGAATTCGGGTCGGAACGCACGACGCACGATCTCCATGACCGGCCCGCGCACCGCCTCGACATCCGCCCCGCCGGCCTGTTCCGCCAGGATTTCACCGCCGAGATTCGAGGTCAGAACGATCAACGTGTTGCGGAAGTCGACATGGCGTCCGTGGCCGTCGGTCAGCCGCCCGTCGTCGAGCAGCTGGAGCAGGACGTTGAAGATCTCGGGATGGGCCTTCTCGACCTCGTCGAAGAGCACCAGCTGATAGGGCCGGCGGCGAACCGCCTCGGTCAGGCTGCCGCCCTCGTCATAGCCGACATAGCCCGGCGGGGCGCCGATCAACCGCGCCACGGCATGCTTCTCCATATACTCGGACATGTCGATGCGGATCGACGCCGCCTCGTCGTCGAACAGAAAGGCGGCCAGCGCCTTGGTGAGCTCCGTCTTGCCGACGCCGGTGGGGCCGAGGAACAGGAATGAGCCCAGGGGCCGGTTTGGGTCCTGGAGCCCGGCCCGCGCGCGCCGCACCGCATCGGAGACCGCCCTGACGGCCTGGTCCTGCCCGACCACCCGGGCGCCGAGCGCCGCTTCCATGCCGGCCAGCCGCTCGCGCTCGCCCTCCAGCATCTTGTCGACGGGAATGCCGGTCCAGCGCGACACGACGGCCGCCACATCGGCCTCGCCGACCTGCTCGTTGAGCATCCGCCGCCCGCCGCCCTGGTCGGCCGCGGCGGCGAGCTTGCGCTCGAGCTCGGGAATCAGCCCGTAGACGAGCTCGCCCGCCCGAGCCAAATCGCCGCCGCGCTGTGCCCGCTCGAGTTCGAGGCGGGCCCGATCGAGTTGTTCCTGGACCTTCTGGCTGTCGGCGATCTCGTCCTTTTCCGCCTGCCACTGAGCGGTCAGCCCGGCCGATTTCCGCTCGAGATCGGCGAGCTCGCCTTCGAGCCGGTCGAGCCGTTCGCGGGAGGCGGGATCGCTTTCCTTGCGCAGGGCTTCGCGCTCGATCTTGAGCTGGATGATGCGCCGGTCGAGCTCGTCGATCTCCTCGGGTTTGGAATCCACGCTCATGCGGAGCCTGGAAGAGGCCTCGTCGATCAAATCGATCGCCTTGTCGGGCAGGAACCGGTCGGTGATGTAGCGGTTGGACAGCCCGGCGGCCGCAACGATCGCGCCGTCGGTAATGCGAATTCCGTGATGAAGCTCGTATTTCTCCTTGAGCCCGCGCAGAATCGAGACCGTGTCCTCGACATTGGGTTCGCCGAC
The DNA here is from genome assembly GCA_963422565.1 of Alphaproteobacteria bacterium. Lineage (GTDB taxonomy): Bacteria > Pseudomonadota > Alphaproteobacteria > MPNO01 > MPNO01. The sequence goes on from OY730228.1 coordinate 1,848,996, forward strand.
GAATACCGATTGAAAGCGGCGCGCGAGGGCGGCATCTTTTTCGACATGCTTGCGGAATTCATCCAGGGTCGTCGCACCGATACAGTGCAGCTCGCCGCGCGCCAGCATGGGTTTGAGCATGTTCGACGCATCCATCGCGCCCTCCGCGGCACCCGCCCCGACCAGCGTGTGGAGCTCGTCGATGAACAGCACCACCCCGCCTTCGGCCGCACGGATGTCCTCGAGCACGGCCTTGAGCCGCTCCTCGAACTCGCCGCGATATTTCGCGCCGGCGACCATCGCCCCGAGATCGAGCGCCATCAGCCGTTTGCTGCGCAGCGACTCGGGCACATCGCCGGCGACGATGCGCTGCGCCAGACCCTCGACGACGGCGGTCTTGCCCACGCCGGGCTCGCCGATCAGGACCGGGTTGTTCTTGGTCCTACGCGCGAGTACCTGGATGGTCCTGCGGATCTCCTCGTCGCGGCCGATAACCGGATCGAGCTTGCCGCCCTCCGCGGCCGCGGTCAGGTCCGTCGCATAACGCGCGAGAGCGTCATAGGTCTGCTCCGCCCCGGCGCTGTCCGCGGAGCGGCCCCTGCGCAGCACCTCGACGGCCTTGTCGAGCGCCTGCGGGTCGACCCCGCTGGCCTCGAGTATACCGCCGGCGGTCCCCGCCAACGCCGAGAGCGCGACCAGGAGCCGTTCGACGGTCACGAACCGGTCGCCGGCCTTCTTCGCGGCGGTCCGGGCGGTCTCGAACAGCCGCGCGGTCTCGGGCGCCATGTAGAGCCCGCCGCTGCCGCCCTCGACGCGCGGCAGCTTGTCGAGCGCGGCGTCGGTGCGCCTGAGCGCCTCCGCCGGGTCGCCCCCGGCGCTTCGGATCAGGCCCGAGGCGAGCCCTTCCCGGTCTTCGAGCAGAGGCTTGAGGATATGTTCGGGCAGGAACTGCTGGTGGCCCCGCGCCAGGGCCTGGGTCTGCGCCGCCTGGACGACGCCGCGCGCGCGCTCCGTGTAACTCTCGAAATCCATATCGTGCAACTCCGTTCACAGACGTTGCAGCCAATGCCGCCCGGATCGGGCGCCACCGGACCCCGAAACGGGCGTCCTTCGGCCATATGGGATTTCGATCGAGGCGCCGCAAGATATCGCGGCGCAAGGGTCAGCCCTGCGGCTGCCTGTCGCCGGAGGGGCGGGCCGGCGCCCGTCCGTTGCCGACATCCCGCGCACCGGCGGTGTCCTCGTTCCGCGCGCCGTTGTCGGCGGCATCGTCGGTTCGGGCGTCGGCGTCGCCGTGCTGGCGGCCCTCTTGGGAGCCGCGATCTTCGAGGGCGCCGTTGGCGGTCATCACCCGGTAATAATGTTCCGCGTGCTGGAAATAGCTCTCGGCGGTTATCCGGTCGCCGGCCGAGGAGGATTCGCGGGCGAGGGTCAGATATCGTTCGACGACCTGCTGGGCGTTGCCCCGGACCTTGACCTCCGGACCGTTGCTCTCGAAGGTCTGCGATCTGGGGTGGGAGGGCTTGCGCCCGTCCGCCCGCGAAAGCGTTTCGGATTGGATCCTTGTCTCATGGGTCCTGCTTTTCGATTCGCACGAAGGTTGTCCTCTCCTCCCGCAGCGATCCGTCCTCGGGTCTCGGGCGCGATCGGATCGCCCGTTGGCGGCGTTTCGAGAGGATGCTGCGCGGTCGGCCGGCCACCATTTCCCGGGTCTCCGCCGCGTCGGTCGCCACCCTAACCGCGCGGTCGGCGCATTCCAACAGTTATTTTCGGCGATCCACGCCGCGCCGCCGCAGGGCGATGCAGCGGAAGGTGCCGGCGAGATCGGCGCGCCGGACGAAGCATTCGAGCCCCGCCTCGGCCATGATCGCGGCGGCCGCCCCGGCCTGCCCCCGCCCGACCTCGACGAAGGCGACGCCCGCCGGCGCCAGCGCCCGGGCGATCGCTGGGGCCAGACCGCGATAGCCGTCCAGACCATCGATGCCGCCGTCGAGCGCATCGCGCGGGTCGAACAGGGCGACATCCGGTTCCAGCCGGTCGATATCGCCCCGCCGGACATAGGGCGGGTTGGCGACGATCAGATCGAACGGCCCCGCCGCCGCCGACCCGTCATTCCAGTCGGCGCAGCGCAGGCGGGCGCGGCCGGCCAGTCCGAGCGCCGCCGCATTCGCGGTCGCCGTCTCGACCGCCGCTGCCGATCGGTCGATGCCGAAGCCCGTAGCCCGAGGGTATTCGCGAAGCAGGCTGCAGAGCAGGCAACCCGATCCGGTGCCGAGATCGAGGAGGCGGAGCTCCGCGCGTCGGTCCGGCTGCCAGGCGAGGGCCGCCTCGATGAGGGTCTCGCTGTCCGGGCGGGGGTCGAGAACCGCCCGGGCGAGCCGGAACTCGAGGCTCCAGAACTCGCGGCGCCCGACAATGCGCGAGACCGGCTCGCGCGCGCAGCGGCGGTCGATCCAGCCGCGGAACCGCGCGCGCCCGTCGTCGTCGACGCCGCGCGCGGGTTCCGCGATCAGGGCTTCGCGAGTCGTGCCGAGGCTCTCGGCGAGGAGCAGCCGCGCCTCGGCTGCGGGCCGGTCGATCCCCGCCGCCTTCAGCCGTGCGGCGGCGCGGCGCATCTCCTCCGCCGCCGGGATCACGACAGATCCGCCAGCCGGGCGGCTTCGTCCTCGGCCGTAAGCGCGTCGATGATCTCGTCGAGCGCCTCGCCCGCCAGCACCCGGTCGAGCTTGTGCAGGGTCAGGTTGATCCGGTGGTCGGTCACCCGGCCCTGCGGGTAGTTGTAGGTGCGAATGCGCTCGGAACGGTCGCCGGAACCGACCTGGGAGCGCCGGGCCGCGGCGCGTTCGGCGTCGCGCGCGGCGCGCTGGGCCTGGTATAGCCGGGCGCGCAGCACCCTCATCGCCTTGGCGCGGTTCTTGTGCTGCGACTTCTCGTCCTGCTGCGAGACCACGATTCCGCTCGGGACATGGGTGATCCGGACGGCGCTGTCGGTGGTGTTGACCGACTGGCCGCCGGGACCCGAGGCGCGGAAGACATCGATTCTGAGATCTCGCTCGTCGATCCGAACGTCCACATCCTCCGCCTCGGGGAGTACGGCGACCGTCGCCGCCGAGGTATGGATGCGCCCGCCGGCTTCGGTCTCGGGAACGCGCTGGACGCGATGGACGCCCGATTCGAATTTGAGCCGCGCGAAGACCCCCTTGCCCGCCACCTCGGCGATCGCTTCCTTGAACCCGCCGATCCCGGTCTCCGTCGCCTGGATCAGCGCCATCCGCCAGCGCCGCTGCTCGGCATAGCGCTGATACATGCGGAACAGGTCGGCCGCGAACAGCGCCGCTTCCTCGCCGCCGGTGCCGGCGCGGATTTCGAGTATGGCGTTCCGTTCGTCGGCGGCGTCGCGCGGCAGCAGCAGCAGCATGAGCGCGCGTTCGCGCGCCGCCACCGCCCGCCTGACGTCGACCAGCTCCTCCCGGGCGAGGTCGCGCATCCCCGGCTCGCTGGTCTCGTCGGCGACCATCTCCTCGAGATCGCGGCTCTCCCGGCGCGCCGACCGCAGGTCCCGTATCGCCGCGACGACGGGGTCGAGCCCGGCATATTCCCTGGACAGCCGCGCGAACTCCTGGCCGTCGGCGATCCCGCCTCCGGCCAGCGCCGCACCGAGCTCGGCGTGCCGCGCCAGGAGCTGCTCCAGCTTCTCCTCCATCCCTATCTCTTCCCTTCCGTTCGGGGCCGGGTCCCGTCGATGTCGAACAGGGCGGCCAGCGCGGCCTCGAGCTCGCCGCGCATCCGGCTGCCTCGGCCGGCATCCTCCAGCGCATGCGCCGGCGCTTCGAGCAGGCGGTCGACCAGCAGACTCGTCGCCTCCGCCGGGTCCTGCCCTTCATATGCGGCCAGGATCTCGGCGCGGGCGGCCTCGAACCGCGCGCGCAGAGAGGCGAGGGCCGGCCGCCCCCCGCTCCCCGCCCCGCCGTCGAGATAGCGGGCGATCTCTCCATCGAGAATCGTCTCGGCGGCCTTCGTCGCATCCTCGCGGCGGGCGAGGCCCGATTCCGCGATCCGCTCCAGGTCGGCTAGACCATAGACGAACGCACCCTCCAGGGAGTCGACATCGGGCGCGATGTCGCCCGGGACGGCAGCGTCGAGCAGCAGGATCGGCCTGCGGCGGCGGCGGGCGAGGGCGGGGCCGAGCAGCGCCGCGGTGAGCGCGCGGCGGCCGGTCCCGAGGGCGCTGACGACGATGTCGGACCCGGCAAGCAGCTCGGGGAGGTCGTCGATCGGCGCATGATGGCAGTTCCGCCGGCGGGCGGCGGCTTCGGCCCGCGCCGGGATGCGGGCGGCGACCGTCAGGCTGCGCAGACCCGAGGCCAGGATATGGTCGGCGACGAGCTCACCCATGTCGGCGCCGATCAGCATCAGCGCGCTGCAGCCCGACAGGTCGCCGTGGACATCGCGCGCGAGGCGGCGCGCGACCGCCGCCATCGAGACCGGGCGGCGGCCGATCGGCGTCTCCTTCTGCACCCGGCCGGCGGCCGCAAGGGCGGCGTCGAGCAGCGCGTCCAGCTCCGGGCCGACCGTCCCTGCCGTCCGCGCCGCCTCGCGCGCCTCCCTGACCTGGCCGGCGATCTGGGGATCGCCGACGACCGGGCTGTCGAGCGCCGCGGCCAGGCGGAAGACATGGCGCGCGGCGTCGGCCCCGCGCTTGACGTAGAGCTCCGAGGCGATCGCGCTCTCGTCGGTTCCCGCCCGCTCGGCGAACAACGCCGTCACCGCCTCGGCGGCCGAGGCGGGGTCGGCGCAGAACGACTGGACCTCCGTGCGGGCGCAGGTCGACAGGGTGACCGCCTGGCCGGCGCCCGCCGCGGGCAGGAGCCGGAGGAACTTCTCGCGCGCGGTGCCCTCCAACAGCAGACTGTCGCGGGTGCGCGCCGCGCTGGATCGGTGGTTGGCCCCGACGACCAGGAGGTTCGCGCTTCGCCCGGCGGATTCCATCCCCGGTCATGCGGGCGCGGCCAGACGGTCCGCGAGCGCCGACAGGGGCACCCGGGTCTGCGCGCCGCTGTCCAGATCCCTGAGCGTCGCTTCCCCCGCGGCGATCTCGTCCTCGCCCAGCAGGACCGCCGCCCGTGCATCGAGGCGGTCGGCGCGCGCCAACCGGCGCTTGAGATTCCCGCGATAGCCGAGATCGACGACGAGGCCGGCGCGGCGCAGCGTCGCGGCGAGCAGCAGAGCCTGGGCCTCGGCGGCGGCGCCGATGGGGATCAGGGCGATCGGACGGTCGGGCGCGGCGGCGGGGCCGGCCAGCATCGACAGCCGCTCGATCCCGCCGGCCCAACCGACACCGGCGGTCTCGGGGCCGCCCATCATCCCGATCAGCCCGTCATAGCGGCCGCCGGCGACGACCGCGCCCTGGGCGCCGAGGGCGTCGGTCGTGAACTCGAAGGCCGTGTGGCAGTAATAGTCGAGGCCGCGCACCAGCCGGGGATTGATCCGATAGGCGATGTCCAGCCGCCCGAGACCGTCGCACACCGCGCCGAAGAAGTCGCCGGACTCCGCATCGAGGCTGTCCGCCAGGGACGGAGCGCCGGCGACGACCCTGCGATCGCCGGGCGCCTTGGAATCGAGGACCCTGAGCGGGTTGCGGTCGAGTCGCATCAGGCTGTCCTCGGAGAGGACGGCGCGATGGTCCTGGAGATAGGCGAGGAGGACCGTGCGGTAAGCGGCCCTGCTGGCCGCGTTTCCGAGACTGTTGATTTGCAGCGCGACGCTGCCGCCGACGCCGAGCGCGTCGAGGACGGCCGCGCCGAGCGCGATCACCTCGACATCGCCGAGCGGTTCGGGGACGCCGAGCAGCTCGACCCCGATCTGGTGGAATTGCCGCAAGCGGCCCCTCTGCGGCCGTTCGTAGCGGAACATCGGGCCAGCATAGAAGTATTTCAGCGGCAGATGCTGCGACAGCCCGCCCGAGATCAGCGCCCGCGCGACGCCCGCCGTCCCCTCGGGCCGCAGGGTGATCTCCGCGCCGCCGCGGTCGGTGAAGCTGTACATCTCCTTGGTGACGATGTCCGAGGTGTCGCCGAGGGTGCGCTTGAACACTTCGGAGAATTCGAAGATCGGGGTCGCCATCTCGCGATACCCGTATCGCTCCGCGACCGCGCGGGCGGTATCGGCGACGCGGCGGAAGCCGCGCGCTTCGTCGGGCAGCAGGTCATGGGTTCCCCTTACGGGTCGGAGCTTGGCCATGTCGGCTCCGCTGCGCTCGTCGCGACCGTGACACGGCGATCGAGGCGACGATGCCGCGTCGCCTTATAGCGCAGTTCCGCGGAATGCGAAAAACCGGGCGCCGGCCGGGTCAGTTGGTCTCCGGCGGGAGCAGTCTGTCGGCGTCGAGCGGGATGCCGCGCAGGACGGTGCCGCGCGGCCCCAGGTCGCCGACCAGCCTGTCGCCGATCAGGATGTCGAGGCCCGCGGCGTTGCCGGTCGTCAGGGTCAGACCGGGGGTTTCCGGCAGGCGGTAGCTGTCCCCTTCTCGAAGGAGGCCGGAAAATACCGGCTCCGAGCCCGCCGCGCCGACCTCCAGCCAGCTATCGGCTCTGGCCCGCAGAACGATCGAGGCGGGCGCCGCATTCCGCCGGCCTTCCGGTTCGGCTTCCGCGGGCGCAACGACCTTTTCCGGGCCCGCGCTCCCGGACGGGGCCGTTTCCCGGGGCGGGGGCGCGGCGTCCAAGACGGTTGTGGAGGCTGGCGGCTCGGGCGCGGCGTCTTCCGGCGCGCCCGCCTGCGGCGGCGCGATCGCCTCGGAAATCTCGTCGGGCAGCACGGCCACCGCCTCGACGGGCTCCCCCTCGCTGCCGACGGTGAAATACCAGCCGCCATAGGCGACCAGAGCGAGCCCGGCGCTGATCAGAAGGAGCGGCGCGGTCGGGAGCCGCCTCTCCGGCATCGGCACGGGCGGGCTGAGATCGGGTCCCTTGCTGTCGTCGTCCGGCACCGTCTTGAGGCTGCCGGCCAGCGCGCCGCCGTCGAGGCCGAGATAATCGCCGTAGGCGCGGACGAACCCGGCACCGAAAACGGGGCCCGGAAGATCCCGCAGACGGCCGTCTTCGATGGCGCTTATATGGTTCGGACGGATGATCAGGTCGGCCGCCACATCCTCGACGCTGCGTTCGAGCGCGAGTCTGGCCTCGCGGAGAATCGCGCCGACCTCCACGGCATCCGCGTGATTCTTCCCCGCTTCGGCCGTTACGGGATCTGGCCGAGCTTCCCCTCTATACGCCATCGCCCACCGCTCGAACGGTGTCCAGCCGAAATCTCCAAAGACTCGATACGGGGGCCACTCTATATCGGTTTTGTCGAAAGATCGCGATCGATCGTCCGTCCTCCGGCAATTCTCGTTTTGGGGACTACGACCGGCCGGACGACGGCCTTCCCCCTGCCCCCTTCCTCGAGGGGAGGGAGTTGGCGCGGCGCCCGTTCTCGTTCGGCCCGCACGATCCGCAAGCGCCGGCTACGGGTCGTCGAGGACCGTGCCGCGATCCCTGGAGAAATCGCGCAGCCGTCCGCGCAGGCTGTGATCCGGCAGGTCGAGAAGCGAATCGACGAATCGGGCCAGCGTCTGCGCATGCAGGCTCCGAACCATCTTTCTGACCGCCCCGATCGTTCCCGCCGGGGCGGAGATATTGCGAAACCCGACGGCGATCAATGCCATCGCTTCGATCGGCCGGCCGGCCATTTCTCCGCAGAGAGAGATCGGCACGCCGTAGTCGTCGCACTCGGCGACGAGCTGCTTCAGCAGCGACAACGATCCCGGCGACAATACGTCGTAACGCTCGGCGACCCGCGGGTTGCCGCGGTCCGAGGCGAACAGGAACTGGAACAGATCGTTGCTGCCGACCGACACGAAATCGACGCGCCGCAGCAGCGCCGGCAACTGCCACATCAGACTCGGGACCTCGATCATGACGCCGACCCGGACGGAATCGGGGATATCCCGTCCGCGCGCGCGGGCGCGGGCGATCTCCATCTCCAGAATGCGCCGCGCGGCGTCGAACTCGGAGATTTCGGCGACCATCGGAAACATGACGTTCAGCCCGGCCCCGGCGGCGGCGGCGATCAGCGCGCGGAGTTGCTGGCGCATCAGCGTCGGCCGGTCGAGCGCGACGCGGATCGAGCGCCACCCCATCGCCGGATTCTGATCCATCGACTCCCGGAAATAGGGGAGCTGCTTGTCGCCGCCGATGTCGAGCGTGCGAAAGATCACGGGGCGCCCGCCGGCGGCCCGTAGCACCCGGCGGTAAAGCTCGGTCTGCGGGGCGACGCCGGGAAATTCCGCCTGCACCATGAAGGGGATCTCGGTCCGGAACAAGCCGATGCCCTCCGCCCCGCTGTCCTCGAGGGCCTGCAGGTCGAGCAGCAGACCGGCGTTCATGTTGAGGCTGATCCGGACGCCGTCCCGCGTGCAGGCGGGCAGGCCGCGCGTCGCGGCGTACTCGGCGCGCCGTTTCTCGCGCATCGCCATATGGTTGGAGACCGTGAGCCGGACATCGTCGCCGGGCCGGACGAAGACCTGACCGTTGTCGCCGTCGACGATCACCGGGTCGGTCTGGTCGATCCGCGCCAGGAGCCCCTGGATCCGGCCGACGACCGGAACGCCCAGCGCGCGGGCGACCACCGCGACATGGGAGGTTGCCGAGCCCTCCTCGAGGATCAGCGCCTTCAATCGCTGCGCGTCGTAATCGAGCAGCTCGGCCGGCCCGACCGTGCGGGCGACGAGGACCATGGACTCGGGCGGCACGTCGGGACGGGCGCCGGGCCGCCGGCCGGTCAGATGGTGCAGGAGGCGGAAGGCGAGCGCCTCCAAGTCCGCGAGCCTCTCCCCGAAATAGGGATCGAGGATCTGCTGCATCCGCGCGCGGGTGTCGTCGAGGACTTTCTGGACCGCCGCCTCGGCGGTCAGCCCGCCGTCGATGGCCTCGCCGATCCGCCGCAGCCATCCCCGGTCCTCGGCGAACCGTCGATGGGCCAGGAGGATGTCGCGGTGCTCGCCGGGGCGCTTGAACCCGCTCGACGCCAGCATGTCGTCGAGCTCGCCGTGCATCGAACGGAGCGCGTCGCGGAGCCGCCCATGCTCCTGCTCCGCGTCGTCCGCGAACATCTGCGGAATGCTGACGCGCGGCATGTGGAGCACCGCCTCCCCCATGGCCAGCCCGGGACAGATCCCGACGCCTTCGAGCCGCACCGGGAGGATCGCGTTTCCCTGGCTGGAGATCGCCTCGACCGGGCTGATCAGCGCGTCGCCGGCGATCAGCTCGGCGATCACCACGCCGATCAGTTCGAGCGCCTCCACCTCTTCCTCGCCGTAGCGCCGCGCCTCCCGGTTCTGGATCACCAGGACGCCGCGCACGCGCCCGCCGCGCAGGATCGGCACGCCGAGAAACGTGCGGTAGATGTCCTCCCCGGTCTCCGGGCGGTAGCTGAACTGCGGGTGGGACTGGGCGTCGGTCTGGTTGAGCGGCCGTGCCTGCGCGGCGACCGCGCCCACCAGCCCCTCGCCAACGCGCAGCCGGGTCCGATGCACGGCCTCCGGGTTGAGGCCCTTGGTGGCGAACAGCTCGAGCAGCTCGCCGGCGCGGGCCACATAGACCGAGCAGACCTCGGCGGCCATCTCGGCGGCGACGACCTCGACGATCTCGTCGAGCCGCTGCTGGGCCGTGCCTCCGCCGGCCATCACCGTCCGCAGCCGCCGCAGGGCCTGCCTGTGGCCTCCGACCGCCGCTTCGGACATCGTCATCGGCTCTCGATCGCGGCCCGAGCCCGCACGGCCTCCAGCGCCTGGTCGATCAGCTCGTCGACGATCTCGGCGATGGGCTGTTCGCGCGAAACCATCCCGACGCTCTGGCCGGCCATCAGGGAGCCGTATTCGACATCGCCGTCGATCGCCGCGCGGCGCAGCGCGCCGGCCCAGAAATGCTCGATCTCGAGCTGGGCTTCCACCTGGCTCGCCTCGCCCGCCCGGTAGCGCGCGATGACCCGGCGCTGCGTCTCCGCGAACAGGCGGGTGCCCTTGTTGTGCAGCGCGCGGACCGGGATCACCGGGAAGTCGGGGTCGATCTGCACCGAGGTGACGGCGTCGCGCGCCGAGGCACGGATGAACGCCTTCTTGAAGGCCGGATGGGCGACCGACTCGCTGGCGCATACGAAGCGGGTGCCGAGCTGGCAGCCGGAGGCGCCGAGTTCGAGATAGGAGAGGATCGTCTCGCCGCGGCCGATCCCGCCGGCGATGAAGACGGGAACGTCCTGCAGGCCGGGCAGGATCTCCTGCACCAGCACGCTGGTCGCGACCGGGCCCACATGGCCGCCCGCCTCCGCGCCCTCGACGATGATCGCGTCCGCCCCGAGCCTGACCAGGCGCCGCGCGACGGCGAGCGTCGGGGCGAAGCAGATCGCCTTCGCGCCGCCTTCGCCGAGGCGCCGGATCGCCGAGGAGGGGGGCATCCCGCCGGCGAGGATGACATGGGACACCCGCCGGTCGAGGCATGTCTCGATCAGCCGCCGGAGCTCCGGATGCATGACGATCAGATTGACCCCGAACGGCCGGTCGGTCCGCGCCGCGGTCTCCGAGATCTCCTCGGCGAGCAGCTCCGGTCCCATCGCGCCGCAGGCGATCACGCCGAACCCGCCGGCGTTGGAGAGGGCCGAGACGAGGTTGCGTTCCGACACCCAGGTCATCGCGCCGCCGAGGATCGCGTGCTCGACCCCGAGGAAGCGGCGCCCGCGCTGCCAGAGGCCGTCCAGACGGTGTCGGGCGGCGCGCCGGTCCATCGTCGCCCCGCGGCCTCAGCCGCCGGCGGCCGCGGTCTCGTCCGCGACATCGTCGAGCCCGTAAGCCGTGTGGAGCGCCCGCAGAGCGAGCTCGGTATATTCCTCGGCGACGAGAACGCTGACCTTGATCTCCGAGGTCGAGATCACCTGGATATTGATCCCCTTGGCGGCGAGGGCTGTGAACATGGTCTGCGCGACGCCCGCATGGGAGCGCATGCCGACCCCGATCACCGATATCTTCACCACGTCGGGATCGCCCATCAATCGCGCGAACCCGATCTCGGCCCGTAGCGCCTCGATATTGGCGAGCGCCCGGTCGAGATCGGCCTGGGCGACCGTAAACGTCAGGTCGGTCCTGAGATCGTCCGCGGCCACGTTCTGCACGATCAGGTCGACGTTGATGCTCTGCGCGGCGAGCGGTCCGAAGATCGCGGCGGCGACGCCGGGGCGATCGGGGACGCCGACGACGGTGACCTTGGCGTCGTTGCGCGAATAGGCGATGCCTGTAACGATGTCCTGTTCCACGTCTCGGTCCTCGTCTCCGTCTTCCTCGACGACCAGCGTTCCGGGGCGGTCCTCGAAGCTCGAGCGAACCTGCAGCCGGATCCCGTGGTTCAACGCCATCTCGACCGACCGAGTCTCCAGGACCCTGGATCCCTGGGAGGCCATTTCAAGCATCTCCTCGAAGGTGATCCGCTCCAGCCTCCGCGCCTTGGCGACGAGCCGCGGGTCGGTGGTGTAGATGCCGTCGACATCGGTGAAGATGTCACAGCGATCGGCCTTCAGGACGGCGGCCAGGGCGACGGCGGAGGTGTCCGAGCCGCCCCTGCCGAGGGTGGTGACGCGGCCCTCCGGACCCAGCCCCTGAAACCCGGCGACCACCGGAATCTCGCCGTTGCGGAGGCAGCCTTCGAGCGGCGCGGCATCGACGGCGCGGATACGGGCGCGGCCGTGGGCGCCGTCGGTCCGGATCGGAATCTGCCAGCCGAGCCAGGACCGCGCCCGAGCGCCCAGCTCGTGCAGGGCGAGCGCCATCAGCCCGACCGTGATCTGCTCTCCCGCGGAGACCACCACATCATGCTCGCGGACATCGTGCAGCGGCCCCATCTCCCGCGTCCAGGCGACCAGCCGGTCGGTCGAGCCGGCCATCGCCGAGACCACGACCGCGGTCTCGTTGCCGGCCGCGCGCTCCCGCAGGACGCACCTGGCGGCCGCGCGGATACGCGCGAGGTCGGCGACCGAGGTCCCCCCGAATTTCTGCACGAGACGCACGCGCGGCGCTCCTCTGGCGGGATTCCGGCCTCTCCGGTCGACCGCAGGGGCGGCGCCGGAGCGCATCCCGTCCCCGGCTGGTTGTTCTGAATGGGCGCGCATACATACATATACGGATGATGGTGGATGGGCAAGCATCGGGCGCCGGAGGGCCGCCCCGGATCGATGCGGACGAGGTCGCGCGCTTCTCCGCCGCGGCGTCGCAATGGTGGGATCCGGCCGGGCCGTTCGCCCCGCTGCACAAGATCAATCCGGTCCGGCTGCGCCATGTCCGCGACGTTCTCGCGGCGCGGACCGGCCGCGATATCCGCGGCGCCCGGCCGCTCGCCGGGCTCGACGTCCTGGATGTCGGCTGCGGCGGCGGGCTGCTCGCCGAGCCGCTGGCCCGGCTCGGCGCGCGGGTGACGGGAATCGATCCGAGCGCGCGGAACGTCGCCGTCGCCGCGGACCACGCGCGCGAGGCGGGGCTCACCATCGCGTATCGTCGCGGCGCGGTCGAGGATCTGGCGGCGGGCGGGCGCCGCTTCGATGCGGTCCTGGCCCTCGAGGTGGTGGAGCACGTGCCCGATCTCGGCCGGTTCGTCGCCGCCTGCGCGGCGGTCACCAAGCGCGACGGCATGCTGATCTTCGCGACCCTGAACCGCACCGCCAAGGCCTTCGCGCTCGCCATCGTCGGGGCGGAATATCTGCTCGGCTGGCTGCCGCGCGGCACCCATCGCTGGAGCCGCTTCGTGCGGCCTTCGGAGTTGGCGCGGGCGCTGGACGCGGCGGGCACGCGACTGACCGGGCTGGACGGCGTGAGCTACGACCCGCTATCCGACACTTGGCGGCTCGGCCGCGACATCTCGGTCAACTATCTCGCCACGGCGGAGGTCGTCTGACCGCTTCAGGCGTCCTCGCGCGGCACCCAGGGGATCCGCTGGACCCGAATCCCGTCCTCGCTCAGCGTCTGCGCCTCGGCCGTCGTCGCCTCGCCGTAGATGCTGCGCTCCTCGGTCTCCCCGTTATGGATCTTGCGAGCCTCCTGGGCGAAGCTCGGCCCGACATAGTCGCAGGTCTCCTCGACATGCTTGCGCAGATCCCGCATCGCGCCGAGAAATTGGCGCTGCAGTTCGGCCGGACTGCGCGGAGGTCCGGACCGCTTGCGCGTGGACGCCGAGACGCGCGGCGCCATGATGGCCTTACCGACATTCTCGTCGCCGCAGATCGGGCAGGCGATCTCGTGCGCCGCCGCCTGCGCCTCATAGGCCGCGCCGTCCTTGAACCAGGCTTCGAACTCGTGGCCGGCAGCGCATCTGAGGTTGAAGAGGATCATCGCGACCCCGTGTCGGGTTCCGGCGGGCGGCACCACGGGTCAATTTGGGTGATGAGACGCCGCCGGGCAAGCGGGCAAGAGCGAAATAAGACACCCCTCCCCCTGCTCCATCGCTCGAGGGGAGGGGGTTCGCGCACGCCCCGCCTCACTCCCTTCCGCCTTCGAGGGGAGGGCCGGCCTGGGATGGCCTTTCTCGAGGGGAGAAGGCGGCGCGCGGGCACGACGGCATGGCGTAGGGCCGCGCGGCCTCGAGCGACAGGATCGCCGCCCGCGCCGCGGCGACCCGCGACAGGTCGATCTCGGCCGCCACGAAGCCCGGCGCGACGCCGCCGTCGGCCAGCACTCGGCCCCAGGGATCGACGATCAGGGAATGGCCGTAGCTCCGCCGGCCGGGGGCGTGCTCGCCACACTGCGCCGGGGCGAGGACATAGCAGCCCGTCTCGATCGCGCGCGCCCGCAGCAGGACATGCCAATGGGCGCCCCCCGTGGTCTCGGTGAAGGCGGACGGAACCGTCAGGATCCCCGCCCCGGCGCGCGCGAGGTCCAGATAGAGCCCGGGAAAGCGCAAGTCGTAGCAGATCGTCATGCCGATCGGCCCCCAGGGCGTCTGGGCGAGGCAGGCGGCGGTCCCGGGGCGGTAGCGCGCGGATTCGCGGTAGCGCCGCCCGTCGGGCAGCTCAACGTCGAACAGATGGATCTTGTCGTAGCGCGCCCTCACCCGGCCACGCCCGTCGAGCAGCAGCGAGCGGTTGGCGAGCCGGTCGCCGCCGAGCCCGACCGCCAGCGAGCCGACGAGGAGCCAGCAGCCGAGACCGGCCGCCAGATCGGAGAAGGCCGCGAGGGCCGGATGGGCGTTCTCGACCGGCGACCGGGCCGCCAGCGTCTGGAAATCGGGCTCGATCAGCGCGACCGTCTCCGGCAGGGCGATCAGCTCGGCGCCCTCGGCGCGGGCCTCCCGCGCGAGCGCGCAGGCGGCGGCGACATTCTCCGCGGGATCGGGGCCGCTGCAGATCTGGACGCAAGCGGCGGTGAGCCGACCTGCCGTCACGCCGGATCCGGACCGATGCCCAAGATCGCATCGAGCCTGCCCGCGCGGTCGAGGCCCGCCAGCTCGTCGGAGCCGCCGATATGGGCGCCGTCGACGAAGATCTGCGGCACGGTGCGCCGCCCGCCGGCGCGGTGCATCATTTCCTGTCGGAGATTGGGGTCCGCGTCGACATCGATCTGCTCGAACGCGACGCGCTTCGCCCGCAGCAACCGTTTTGCGCGGTCGCAGAAGGGACACCAATGGCTGGAATAGATCTCGATCCTGGGCACCGCCGCCGTCTCTCGCTGCCGTTTCCCGACATTATCCCCGTTTCACGCGGCGATTCCAGCGGGCGCGTCGATCGACCCGGCCGCGACGACCCGGGTCAGCGTCAGCACGTCCACCGCCGCCGCGCCGCCGCTCCTGAGCGCGCGGGCGCAGGCCTCGACGGTGGCGCCGCTGGTCAGCACGTCGTCGATCAGCACCGCCCGACGGCCGGCAACCGCCCGCGCGCCGCGCCGGCTCGCCGCGAAGGCGCCGCCGACATTGCGGCGGCGCTCGGCGGCGCCGAGCCGCCCCTGAGACCGCGTCCGGCGGGTCCTGAGAAGACCGTCGGGCGCCCAGTCCAGCCCCGACAGCCGGGCGAGATGCCGGGCCAGCAACGCCGACTGGTTGTAGCGCCGGGCGCGCAGCCGCGAGGGGTGGAGGGGGACCGGGACCAGGATCGGCGCTCCCTCCAGCAGGCCTCCGGCGGCGCGGCGCAGCCAGGCCGCGAAGGCCGGGGCGGACTCGGTCCGGTCGCCGTGCTTGAACGCGAGGACGAGGCCGCGCGAAGCCGCGTCGTAGCGGAGCACCGACCGCGCGCGGTCGTAGCTCGGCGCGCGGCGCCGACATTGGCCGCAAACCGTCTCTCCGCGCACCGCGAAGGCGAAAGGCACGCCGCAGCGCGCGCAGAGGGGCGGCGCGATGAAGGTCAGATCCGTCCAGCAGGGCGCGCACAGCGTGCCGGGCCCGGCCACCAGCGCGCCGCAGCTCAGGCAGCGCGGCGGCAGCAGCGCATCGAGCAGAGCGGGGCCGATGCCGTCCCGCGCCCGGGCGAGCCAGCCGGACATCAGGGCGCGAGGACGCGGAACCGGGCGGTGCCGTCGGCAGCGATTTGGCGGACGAGACCGCGCTCCCATTCGAGATAGGCGTTCATCGCCGCCCGCCTGTCGCCGTCCCGGTCGTAGGGGCGCAACCAGACGTCATCGGCGGTAGCGGCCATGCGCCGGGCGCCCTCTGCGAAGTCGCCGCCGGCGGCCGCCCAAGCTTCGTTTCCGCCGTCGAGCGCCGCGACCGCAGCACCGGCCGGGTGCGTCGTCTCGGCCGCCGCGAGCCGCGCGAGGACGCCGTCGCGCGAGGTCAGGACGATGGTCTCGGCGGCGCGCACGATTTCCAGGGCCCGGGCGAGGCCGGTGCGCAGCGCGAACCAGGCCCCCGGAATATGCCCTGCCGTATAGGAACGGCTCCCCTCGATGTCGACGATCTCGACGCCGCCCGCGCGGCGCATCTCCATGAGCGCCGCGGCCGAGACCGACCGGGCGCCGCCCTCGTCGAGCCCGAGAACCGCCGGCCGCCAGGGACCGACGGCAAGATCGTCCGCCCGCGGGTCCAGGCGATGGACCGCCACCTCGGGCCAACCCATCTGCACGAGCCAGGACGCGGTCATCGCCGCCCGCACGCCGGTGTCGTCGACCAGCACCACCCGGGCGTTGCGCGTGCCGATCACCGCCTCGGTGCACTGGACGAGCTGGCCGCCCGGGATCGAGACCGAACCGGGGAGATGGCCCGCCGCATACTCCTCCTCGCCGCGGACATCCAGCAGGTAGAGCGACCGCCGGTCGGCCTCTTCGCGCCATGCGGCGAGCGCGTCCTCGTCGATCTCGGCGATCCCCAGCCGTTCGGCGAGCGCCGTCGCTCCGAGCCAGGCGCGCGCTCGGCCGTCCTCGCTGACCTCCGGCGGGCGGCGCGCCATGCCCGTCTCCAGCGCGAGCCCCGCCAGCGTCCAACCCATGGTGCCGTCGCGCAGCGCGAAGACCGGGTTGGGGACGCCGGCATTGATCAGGGACTGGGCGCCGATGATGCTGCGCGTGCGCCCGGCGCAGTTGACCACCACGGTGGTGGCCGGGGACGGCGCGATATCGTGCACCCGGTAGGCGAGCTCGGCCCCCGGGCAGTCGATCCCGGTCGGGATGTTCATGCGCCGGTACTCGTCCATGGGACGGCTGTCGAGGACCACGATGTCGTCACCGGCGTCGAGCCGCCGCTTGAGCTCCTCGGCGGTGATGTCGGGGGTGCGGCAGGTCTCCTCGACGAGCTCGCCGAAGGCCTTGCTCGGCACGTGAACCCCGCTGAAGAGAACCTGGCCGGCGGCCTCCCAGCCGGCGATGCCGCCCTCCAGGATCGCGACATCGCCATAGCCCAGCCGCGCCAACCGGTCGGCGCCGCGCTCCGCCAGCCCGTCGGCGGCGTCGCAGAGAACGATCCGCGCGGAGCGGCGGGGGACCAACGCGTCGATGCGGAGCTCCAGCCGGCCGAGCGGCAGCGAGGAGGCGAAGAGCGGATGGCCTTCGGCAAAGCGGCCCTCCTCGCGCAGATCGAGCAAAGCGATTTCGCCGCCGTCGAGCAACATCTCCCGCAGCGCCTGCGGGGTGACCATGCACGCCATCCGCCACCCTCCCGAAGCCGCGCCGAGTCTAGAACATCCAGGCGGCCCGGGGGAACCGGCGCAGGCGTCGGGACCGGACGGCGACTCCGCAGCGACGCGGCAAGGGCGTCTTTACCGGAAGCATCGGCTGACTCGCTGGACGAAGATGTCCCTGCCCCGCATTTCGCGTCGTCGGCTCGCAGAGCAGAATCCCCGAACGAGGGCAGCCGATTCCCGTTCGACCGGTCCGGTGCTATTCTGTAATGCGACGGCGCGTTCACGAGGGTAGTCGGACCGATGGCGACGAAGCTACCGTTTTCGAAGGGCGATTACGTGGTCTATCCGACGCACGGCGTCGGCAAGGTGCTGGGGGTCGAGAACCGCCATGTCGCCGGCTTCGACCTCAAGCTGTTCGTGATCTCCTTCGAGGCCGAGAAGATGACGCTTCGGGTCCCGGTGGACAAGGTGGAGGATTCGGGGCTGCGGCGGATCAGTTCGCGCGACAAGATGGACACCGCGCTGACGACGCTGCGCGGCCGCGCGCGCGGCAAGCGGACGATGTGGTCGCGCCGGGCGCAGGAATACGAGGCCAAGATCCACAGCGGCGACCCGGTCTCGATCGCCGAGGTCGTCCGCGACCTGCACCGCGCCGCCGACCAGCCCGACCAGTCCTACAGCGAGCGCCAGATGTACGAGGCGGCGCTCGACCGCCTCGTCGACGAGCTGGCGCTGGTCGAGAAGATCGACCGCGAGGCCGCCACCCGCAGGATCGAGGAGGTCCTCGACAAGGCCGCCTGACGGCTCGCGCCGCGACGCCGCGCGGGCCGCCGGCGAAGCGGACTTCCATCTCGCGCCGCGCCGCCACCGCATCCCGCTCCCGATCGCAGGCGACATCGTCCCAGCCGACCGTCCGGCCCTCGGCGATCGCGCGGCGGAGCGTCGCCCCCTGGGCGAGTCCGATCGGCAGGGCGCCGCGCGCGCGAGGAGACGACCTCGACCCGGCCCTTGCCGTCGAGCCGCCCGCCCTCGGCGGCGGGGCAGAGCAGCGGCCGCCCCCGGAGTGTAAGCCCGCCGGGCGGCATTGTGGACAGCGCGGGTCGTCGCCGGGGCGCGGCGACCGGAACCCACGCCTTCGAGCCCGACCCGGACTCGCAGGCGGTCTCGACATGCCGCGTCGCAGCGGTCCTGCCGGCGCCGGGAATCCCGTCCCCCCGCCCCCTTCCCCAAGGGGACGGGCAATCGGTCTTCTCTCCTTCCCGCTTCGAGGGGGAAGGCCGGGGCGCGAGGCCTTCCTCAGACGAACAGCATCTGGGCGTCGTCGCCGGCAGCCTTGAAGAAGCTCACCGCCCCGACAACCGCGATGGGGATGTCGGCGCGGAGCATGCCGGCCTCGAGGTCGACCGCCCGCAGACCCAGCTCGCAGACGGAGACGGCGGCGCCGAGCTCCGCCGCCGCGCCGAGCAGCTCCTCGAAGGTCGCGAGCCCCTTCTCGGCAAGGCCGCTCTCGGGTACCGCCCAGCTCCCGAGCCGGTCCGGCGGGCGCAGCGCGAGACAGGCATCCATGGTGAAGAACAGCCGGACCGGACGGCCCATCGCCGCCGCCGCGGCGGCCAGGACCAGCGCGTAATGGACCCGCGCGAAGTCGCCCGAATGGACGACGATCGCGAGCGTCCGGCGCTCAGCCATCGCCGCAGGTGAGACAGTCCGGCCGCCGCCTGAGAGTCAGCTTGCGGACGGTCGTCGTCAGGGAGTCGTAGATCAGCAGACGACCTGCCAGGCTCTCTCCGATTCCCATGATCTCCTTCAGCGCCTCGGTCGCCTGGAGCGAGCCCATCGTGCCCGCAAGCGCGCCCAGCACGCCGCCCTCCGCGCAGGTCGGCACCGTGCCCGGCGGGGGCGCGGCGGGATACAGACAGCGATAGCAGGGGAACGCCGCCCCGAGCCCGGACTTGAAGGTCGCGAGCTGGCCCTCGAACCGCAGCATGGCGGCCGAGACAAGGACCTTGCGGGCGCGGTGGCAGGCCTCGTTGACCAGAAACCGTGTCTCGAAATTGTCGCTGCCGTCGGCGACCAGATCGTAGGGCGCGACCAGCGCCGCCGCGTTGCCGGCGTCGAGCCGCGCCCGGTGCCGCACGAGCCGCACCTCCGGGTTCACATCCGAGACTGCGCGGGCCGCGCTGTCCACCTTGGCCATGCCGATCCGCCCGGTCGCATGGACGACCTGGCGCTGGAGGTTGGAGAGCGCGACCGTATCGTCGTCGACGACGCCGATGGTGCCGACGCCGGCGGCGGCGAGATAGAGGAGAAGCGGCGCGCCGAGCCCGCCCGCGCCGATCACCAGCACCCGCGACGAGACGAGACGCGCCTGGCCCGCGCCGCCGATTTCGGGCAGCACGATATGCCGGGCGTAGCGCTGAAGCTGCGATTCGGTGAACTCCATCGCCCCGGTCCCGTCAGCCGCGCCGGGCGGTGCCGGTGGAGCCGGTGGAGCCGAAACCCCCGGGACCGCGCGCGGTCCCGGGGAGCGCCGACGCCTCCCGCCAAGCGACGCGGCTCACCGGGGCAACCACGAGCTGGGCGATCCGCATGCCGCGGACGACGGTGACGGGCGCGTCGCCGAGATTGACCAGCAGCACCTGGATCTCGCCCCGATAATCGGCGTCGACGGTTCCCGGCCCGTTGAGAACGGTAACGCCGTCGCGGGCCGCAAGGCCGGAGCGCGGCCTGATCTGGCCCTCGAAGCCCGGCGGGAGCGCGATGGCGAGCCCGGTGGGCAGGCACGCGCGTCCGCCGGGCGCGATGACGACCGGCCGGGCGACCGCGGCGGCGAGGTCGAGCCCCGCAGCGAAAGCGCTCTCATAGGCCGGGAGCGGCAGGTCCTCATGCCCGGGCAGGCGGACGACCGCGACCTCGACCGCGCTCATCGGGCGCCCTCGGCGCGAGCCTCGAACCAGTCGGCGATCCGCATCGCCAGACGATCGGCGACGTCCTGCTTGGCGAGCCGCGGCCAGGACTCGCTCCCCTCCGCGGCGACCAGATGCACGGCGTTGGTCTCGCCGCCGAACGTCCCGGTGCCGGGCGAGACGTCGTTGGCGAGTATCCAGTCGCAGCCCTTGGCGGCGCGCTTCCGGCGGGCGTTGTCCAGGATGTTCTCGGTCTCGGCCGCGAAGCCGACCACCAGGGCCGGACGGGCCGGGCCGGGCGTGGCGAGCGCGGCCAGCACGTCCGGGGTCTCGGCGAGCGCGATCTCGGGCGCGGCACCACCGGTCTTCTTGATCTTGTCGCGGCGGGGCCGGACCGGCCGCCAGTCGCAGACCGCCGCGACGCAGACCGCGATCTCGCCGGGCGGCGCCGCCCGGCAGGCGTCCAGCATCTCGCGGGCGGACTCGATGCGAACGATTTCGACGCCTTCGGGGTCCGGCTCGGCCGTGGGCCCGGTCACCAGCCGGGTCGCGGCGCCGGCGCGCGCCAGCGCCCGGGCGATCGCGTACCCCTGCTTGCCCGAGGACCGGTTGGCGATGTAACGTACGGGGTCGATCGCCTCGTGGGTCGGACCGCTGGTCACCAGCGCGCGGCGCTCGGCCAGACGGCGCGGCGTGGCGAAACAGTCGGCGATCGCAGCCCGCAGCGTCTCCGGTTCCGCCATCCGGCCGGGGCCGAACTCGCCGCAGGCCATCGGCCCCTCGTCCGGCCCGACGATCCGGACACCGCGGGCGCGCAGCCGCGCGAGATTGTCCACCGTCGCGGGATGCCGCCACATCCGCACGTTCATCGCCGGGGCGATCATCACCCCGGTATCGGTAGCGAGCAGCAGGGTGGACGCGAGATCGGAGGCGAGGCCGTGCGCCATCCTGGCCATGAGGTCCGCCGTCGCCGGGGCGACGACCACAAGGTCCGCCTCGCGCGACAGCCGGATATGGCCCATCTCCGCCTCGTCGGTCAGCGAGAACAGGTCGCGATAGACCTTGTCCCCGCTCAACGCCGACAGCGACAGCGGGGTGACGAATTCCTCTCCGGCACGGGTCAGGACGCAACGCACCCGAGTGCCCTCGGCCGTCAGAAGACGGATCAGCTCGAGGCATTTGTAGGCGGCGATTCCGCCGCCGACGACCAGAAGGATACGCTTGCCCGCCACCATCGCCGCAGAGAATAGGGCCGGCGGGCGGGGAAGCCCAGCGCCGGAAACGGGTCAGGCGAACAGCGCGGCGGCGAGGGCGGCGGCGACCAGCCAGGGCAGGAGGCCGGAGCGACGGCGGCGGGCAAGCCCGGCCCCGAGCACGGCCGCGGTCTCGGGGTCCAGCCGCAGCCGGCCGTCGCGCAGCGCCCCGGCGGACCGTTCGAGCGCGTCGAGCAGCGCCGGCAGCCGACCGAGGCGTTCGGCCAGCGTTTCCGCGGCGGCGCGAAGCCGGGCCTCGGCGCCGAGCTGCTCGGCCATCCAGCCCTCGATCAACGGCCGGGCCAGCTCCCACATGTTTGCGTCGGGGTGGAGGTCGCGCCCGACCCCCTCGGCCACCACCATCGTCTTCTGGAGGAGCAGGAGCTGCGGCTGCACCGTCATCCTGAAGCGCTCGCTCACCGCGAAGAGCTGGCCGAGCAGCCGGCCCAGCGAGATCTGCGCCAGCGGAAGGCCGAGGATCGGCTCGGCGATCGACCGCGCGGCCTGCGCGAATCTGTCCAGCGGCAGGTCGGCGGGCAGGTAGCCGGCGGCGACATGGATCGACGCCACCCGGCGGTAGTCGCGCGTCAGGAACGCATGCAGCATCTCGGCCAGATAGCGCCGGGTCGTCCGGTCGAGTCGGCCCATGATCCCGAAATCCACCGCGTGCACCACGCCCTCGGAATCCACCAGGAGGTTGCCCGGATGCAGGTCCGCGTGGAAGAAGCCGTCGCGGAAGACCTGGAGAAACAGGACCGACGCCATCTCCCCGACGATCGCCGCCGGGTCCTGGCCGGCCGCCTCCAGCCCGGCGCGGTCGTTGATCGGAACGCCCTCGACCCAGGAGGTGGTGAGCACCCGGCGTCCGGTCCGGCGCCAATCGACTTCGGGAACGGCGAAGCCCGCCGCGTCGGCGAAATTGTCCCGCAACTCCTGCGCGGCCGCCGCCTCGAGCCGCAGGTCCATCTCGACGGCCACGGTCTCCGCCAGGGTCTCGACGACCGCGACCAGTCGCAGCCGCCGCCGCGAGGGCAACGCCCGGTCGACGATCTCGGCGAGCCAGCGGAGCAGATCGAGGTCTCTCGCGAACGCGGCCTCGATCCCCGGGCGCAGGACCTTGACCGCGACGGCCGCCCCCTCGCTGGTGACCGCGCGGTGGACCTGGGCGATCGACGCGGCGGCGACCGCCCGGTCGTCGAACTCGGCGAACAGCGCCTCGATCGGCCGGCCCAGCCCGTGCGCGATCTCGGCCCGCGCCGCCGCGGCGGGGAACGGCTCCAGACGGTCCTGGAGCAGGGCCAGATCGGCGGCGGCGTCCTCACCGACGAAATCGGGGCGGACAGACAGCGCCTGGCCGAGCTTCACGAAGGCGGGACCGAGCGCGTCCAGGGCGGCCGCCAGGCGCTGCCCCGGGCGCAGCCCGGCGATGCCGCGCCGGCGCGGGACCCCGATCAGCCGGAACGCCGCGCCGAGCCCGACCGGCAGAACGCCCGGCGGGAGCAAGGCCGCGGCGTCGTAGCGCGCCAGCGTCCGCAATATCCGCCACAGCCGGCCGATATTGCGGAGCGCGCGGGTCATGTGCGAAACGCCGTATGCAGCGCGACGATGCCGCCGGCGAAATTGCGCCAGCGCACCGCGCCGAGCCCCGCCGCGCGCAGCATCCCGGCCAGACTCTCCCGATCGGGGAAGACGCGGATGCTCTCTGCCAGATAGCGATAGGCGTCGCCGCGCCCGGTCACCAGCGCGCCTAGGGCGGGGAGCACCGAGAAGGAATAGGCGTCGTAGAGCGGCGCCAGCCCCGGCAGGGTCGGGCGGCCGAATTCCAGACAGGCAAGCCGGCCGCCCGGCTTGAGCACGCGGCGGAACTCGGTGAGCGCGGCCTGCCGATCGGTCACGTTGCGCAGGCCGAAGGCAATCGTGATCGCGTCTGCCGCGGCGTCCGGGAAGGGCAGCGCCTCGGCGCGGCCGCACAGAAATTCGAGCCCGTCCAGGATGCCGGCATCGATCGCCCGGTCGCGGCCAGTCCGCAGCATGCCGGGCGCCGCGTCGCAGACAATCACCCGGGCATCGGCCCGCCGACGGATGCCGCGGGCGATGTCGCCGGTGCCGCCGGCGGCGTCGATCACCGTCCAGCCCGGCCGGGGGTCCAGCCAGTCGAGCAGGGCCGCCTTCCAGACCCGGTGCAGGCCGCCGCTCATCAGATCGTTCATCAGATCGTAGCGCCGGGCGACGGCCTCGAACAGACTGCGGACCCTGGCGGAATGCGCGTCCGCGCCGAGAGTCTCGTACCCGAAGCGGGCGGACGCGGAACGTGGATCCTCCGCCATCGACGGACCATAGCCCCGGCGGGGCGACCGCGCTAGTTTGCGGACATGCCGGAGCTCCCCGAAGTGGAGACCGTGCGCCGCGGCCTCGCCCAGGCGATGGAGGACCGGCGCATCGAAGGCGTCACGGTCGCCCGCCGCGACCTGCGCCGGCCTCTGCCGGCGGATTTCGAGGCGAGGCTCACCGGGCGCCGGGTGACGGCGGTCGGCAGGCGCGCCAAATATCTCACCATCGCGCTCGACGACGACACAGTCGTCCTCGCCCATCTCGGGATGTCGGGGCGCATGGTGATCGACGGGCAAAGCCCCGGCCGTTTCGCCCGTCCGGGCGGCGCCCCCGGGGCGCACGAACATGTCGTCTTCGCACTCGCCGGGGGCACGCTGATCCGCTACGCCGACCCCCGCCGCTTCGGCCTGATGGCGCTCGCCGACCGCGACGGGCTGGACCGCCACGATCTGCTCGCCCATCTCGGCCCCGAACCGGTCTCGCCCGCGTTCGACGGGGAGATGCTTGCCGGGCTGCTCGCCGGCCGCCGAACCCCGATCAAGGCGGCGCTTCTCGATCAGCGGGTCGTCGCGGGCCTCGGCAACATCTACGCCAACGAGGCCCTGTACACCGCCGGCATCTCGCCGCGCCGGCTCGCGGCGAATGTCGGGCGGGGCGGCGCCTCCGCCCTCGCGGCGGCAATCCGGGGCACGCTGGCCGAGGCGATCGAGGCCGGCGGGGCCACCCTCCGCGACCATGTCGCGCCGAACGGCACGCTCGGCTACTTCCAGCATCGGTTCAAGGTCTACGGACGCGAGGGAGAGCCCTGCCCCGGCTGCGACTGCGGCTCCGGCGTGCGACGCATCGTGCAGTCGGGCCGCGCGACCTTCTATTGCGCCCGACGGCAGCGGTGAGGACGCCGACGGCAGCGCGGCGCCTCCGCCTGCGTTCCCGGCTCGCGGCGGCGGTCCTCGCGGCGGCGCTCGCCGGCGGCTTTCCGGGCGGCGCCCGCAGCGAAACGGCCTTCTTTTCCGCAGTCGCCGATCTGCCGCTCATGCCCGGCTTGACCGAGCGCCCGGGGGATTTGGTGGTCTTCGACAGCGCCGAGGGGAGAATCGTCCGCATCGCGGCCGCCGGAAGGCTGGCCGCCGCCGACGTCAGACGCTATTATCGCGCCGCGCTGCCGGCATTCGGCTGGACTCCCGCCGGAAAGGACCGCTACCGGCGAGAGGGCGAAATGCTGAGTCTCGGGTTCGCGCGCGGAGAGGGCGGGCTGGTTCTGCGGTTCGCGCTGGCCCCGGAGGGCGGCGCGGGCGACGGTCCACGATAGCCGGGGAGTCGTCATGACCTACGAGAATATTCGTACCGAAACCCAAGGCGCGGTCGGGATCGTCGCGCTGGACCGTCCTCAGACGCTCAACGCGCTCTCGACCCGGCTGATGCGGGAGCTGTCCGAAGCGCTGGCCGACTACGAGGCCGACGACGCGATCGGGGCCATGGTGCTCACCGGTTCGGACCGGGCCTTCGCCGCCGGGGCGGACATCAAGGAGATGCAGGACAAGCGCTGGCCCGCCACCTACATCGAGGACTTCATCACCGCGGACTGGGAAGACATCACCCGCTGCCGCAAGCCGGTCGTCGCCGCGGTCGCCGGTTTCGCGCTCGGCGGCGGCTGCGAGCTCGCGATGATGTGCGACATCATCCTCGCCGCCGACACGGCGCGCTTCGGCCAGCCGGAGATCAACCTCGCGGTGACGCCCGGGGCCGGCGGGACGCAGAGGCTCACCCGCTTCGTGGGCAAGTCCAAGGCCATGGAGATGTGTCTGACCGGGCGCATGATGGACGCCGAGGAGGCCGAGCGGGCGGGGCTGGTCAGCCGGGTCGTTCCCGCCGCCGAGCTGCTCGACGAGGCTGTCGCGACCGCGGCCAAGATCGCCGCCATGCCGCGCCAGGTCGCCCTGATGGTCAAGGAAGCGGTCGACGTCGCCTACGAGGTCCCCCTGAGCCAGGGGGTGCGCCTGGAACGCCGGCTGTTCCAGGCCACCTTCGGCACCCGCGACCAGGTCGAGGGGATGCAGGCCTTCATCGAGAAGCGCAAACCGCGCTTCACCAACGGCTAGCGCCCCCGCCCCCGCGCAACCGAACGGCCCCAGGTGAAGATCGCGGACAGCTTCGTCGTCGACGCGCCGCTCGAACGGGTCTGGCGGATGATCACCGATCCCGAAATCGTCGGACCGTGCATCCCGGGCTGCCGCGGGATCGAGATCGTCGGACCCGACAGCTACAGAGCCGATATCGGCGTCGCGGTCGGGCCGATCAAGACGGTGTTCTCGGTCACCGTGGAAAAGACGGACCAACGGCCGCCGCATTTCGCCGCGGCGGCGACGCGCGGCGAGGAGGGCAGCAGGGCGAGCACCCTGCGGGCCGACAGCACGCTCGATCTCTCGGCGACGGCAGAGGGCGGCACCGCGATCGCCTACAGCTCCGACGTCTCCGTGTTCGGCCGTCTGGGCCGCTTCGGGCTCGGGATCATGAAGAAGAAGGCGCGAGACCTCGGCCGCGAGTTCGCCGAGGCCTTCCGCCTCAGGGCGGAGGCGGCCGTCGATGGCTGAGCCGGCTCCCGAATACGCCCGCCTGTTCATGGAGGCGCTGCGCGACGCCGGGGTGAGCGTGGTCTGCGCGCTCCCCGAATCCCTGCTCGGGAGCATCTACCGGCTTTGCGCCGAAGACAACGCCGTCCGCTACGTCCAGGTCTCCAACGAAGCCGACATGCCCGGTATCTGCGCCGGCACCTATCTCGCCGGCGGGCGGGCGCTGATGATCATGGAGAATTCGGGCATTCGCCAGGCCTGCGAACCCATCGCCCGGCTCGCGTTCCAGCACGCGATGCCGCTGGTCATCGTGATGAGCTACCGCGGCGCCTGGGGCGAGCAGAACTGGTGGGGGCACAACCACGCGCAGACCATGGGGCCGATCCTCGAGGCGCTTCGTATCCCTTGCCGCTTCGTGAGCGCGACCGAGGAGATCAAACCGGCCGTCAAGGGCGCGTTCAGGCACGCCGACGGCGGCAACTGGCCCGTCGCCCTCGCGTTCACCGGCGACTGCGTCGAGCTTCCCGACTATGCGAAGGATTGACCTCCTCCGCACGATCGCCCCGGCAATCGCCGCCGAGGACCTCGTGACGACCTCGATCGGTGCCACCTGGGACGATTGGTGGAACCTGAAACCCGCCGACAACACCTTCTTCACCGGCGTCCTGGGATCGGTGACCGCGACCGCGCTGGGGCTCGCGATCTCCTTGCCGCACCGGCGCGTCGTCGCGTTCGAGAGCGACGGCTCGGTGCTGATGAACACCGGCATCCTGTGTACGCTGGGGTCGCAGCGGCCGGCCAACCTGACGGTCCTGGTCCTCGACAACGAGATCTACGAGAACATCGGCGGCCCGCCGACTCTCACGGCCGGACATGTCGATCTCGCGCGCATGGCGGAGGGCGCGGGATGCGTGAACTGCGCGACCGAAACCGAGCTCTCCGCGGCCGCCGCGCGTTTCCGGGTGCTGCTGGACGACGGCGAGATGGGGTTCCTCGTCGCCAAGATCGCGCCCGGCAAGCATCCCTGGCCGTGGGAGAACCGCAAGCCGACCGACGGCATCGAGGACAAATACCGGTTCCTGCGCTATGTCGAGAAGCTCGAGAACAAGGTCATCCATCCCGGCGCCCCGCAGAACTGAGCGGCCGCTGGACGACGCGCGCAACGCCCGGTTGACCGGACCCTACCGCGCGCTGTGGCGGGCAGCGCGCAACGCCGCCGGTGCGCCCGCGCCCCCGGCCGCCGCCCCGGAGGCGCCCGATACCGTCCATAGCGCGATGCGCCGCCAGGTCGAGGCGCTGCTCGCCGACAACGCGATCGACGAGGCCGACCGCTGGCGAATCCTCGATTCGATCGCCTGCCCCTGTTGCGGCGGCGCCGGGGCAAGCTTCACGATGACGCTTCGCCCGGCTTCGAAGGCCGGTTTCTAGCCCGCGCCGGCGCCCCCCGCGAGGAACGAGACCCATGCGCTATGACGACTTCGCCGTCCTGTCCTTCGATTGCTACGGCACTCTGATCGACTGGGACAGCGGACTCGTCGCCGCGCTGGGTCCGTGGCGGTCCCGCTGCGGCGCCGCGCCGGACGAGGACGCGCTGCTGTCCGCCTTCGCGAAGCACGAGACCGCGGTCCAGCAGGCGCGCCCCGACCTCCCCTATCCCGGAGTCCTGGCCGCGGTCCTGCGGGCGATCGGCGAGGATTTCGGCACCCCTGCGACGGCGGACGAATGCGCGGCGTTCGGGGCCTCGGTCGGCCGCTGGCCGCCGTTCCCCGACACCGTCCCGGCGCTGCAGGGCCTCGCGAGGAAATACCGGCTCTGCATCCTTTCGAACGTCGACCGGACCAGTTTCGAGAGATCGGCCGAACGCCTCGAGGTCGCGTTCGATGCGGTCTTCACCGCACAGGACATCGGCGCCTACAAGCCCGACCCTCGCGCCTTTCGCGTCATGCTCGACGCGCTCGCCGGGGACGGCATTCCCGCCGCCGCGGTCCTCCATGTCGCTCAGAGCCTCTATCACGACCACGCGCCCGCCCAGGCCGCCGGGCTGCGCAGCGTCTGGATCGACCGGCGCCCGGGCGGCGGCGCGGCGCCAAAGGCCGCGGCGCGCTACGACGCGCGGTTCGAGACGCTCGCGGAGTTCGCCGCCGCCGCTCTCTGACCGACCGCCTCGTCAACCGGCCGGCGGATCGGCGCAGACCTGCTCGTAGCGGTAGCGTTCGGCGAGAGTCCCGGCATGGGCGAACACGTCGAGCGTCGCCTCGAAGGCGGAACGGGTGATCTCGACATGCGGCGTCCAGCAGCCGAGCCGCTGATAGGCGGCGATGCAGGCCGCGAGCACGGCCCGGTCGATGCCCGGAAAGCAGGACGCCTGGGCGGCCGCGATCTCTTCCGGCGGCGCCTCGTTCACGTAGCGCCGCGCCCGGCGATAGGCGCGCATGAACGCCCGCGCCATGTCGGTCTCGAGCCAGGCGCGGGTCGCGGCCAGGCTCGAGAACGCGCAAGAGCCGATCAACGGGCCGCACTGGGCGACGACGCGGCCGACCCCGTCGGCCTCGAGCTGCTGCGGAAAGGGGCCTTGCTGTTGCACGTAGCGGCCCTGGCCGGCGCGGAAGGCGCGGTCCATCTCTTGCGGGCTCCCCGGGTGGAGGGGCCGGATCCTGGCGAAGTCGATCCCCGCCTTGTGGCAGGCATATTTGAACATCGACAGCGGCTGGCCGCCGGAGAACAGGACGACCTCGGCGTCCTCGAGAGCGCTCCATCGGAAACCGGGTTCCGGTTCGCGCCCGGTCAGGAAGAACCCGTCCATCTCGTTGACCTGGGCGAAATGGACCACGTGCGGCGTCTCGCCCCGCGCCAGGGCGGCAAGGCCCTGGCTCGGGGCCGACTGCACGACATGGGCCGTGCCATCGGCCAGCGCCGCGATGGCCGAGACGCCGGGCGGCGAGACGGACCAGTCCAGCTCCAACCCCTCGTCCCGCAGGAAGCCCGCCGAGAAGGTCGCGATCAACGGGGTGTAGAACGCCGAGAACAAGCTGAACTGGATGTCGATCCGCGTCATTTCGGCGTTCCTCCCGCAGTCCCCCGGCCGCCGGTACCCTGCCATAGCGCGCCGGGTCGGGCAACGACGCGGCAGCTCTCGTTTCGGCGTCCCGGCAGCCGTCGGCATCGTGGCCCGCATCATCACCCGTTTCTCGAGAATGGATCCCTCCTCGAGGGGGAGAAGCGGGAGAGGGCACCGCGCCTCCCCTTGAGGAAAGGGGAGGGATCTTCCGGCTTGCCGGTCGTGGTTTCCAAAACGAGAACCGCGGCGGCGCGGCGGCGGCGCGTTGACACGGTACCGGCGCCCGCCTATCTGTGAAGCGGCGTGGCGCGGGTTCGCGGCGCCCGCTCGTCCCGACCGGGGATCCGCAATGTTCGGCCGCATCGCGCAGAGCTTCATCGGCAGCGCCAACGACCGCCGGATCAAGCGCATGGAGCGCGAGATCGCGCGGATCAACGCGCTCGAGCCGGAGCTGGAGGCGCTTTCCGACGCCGCCCTACGCGGGCGCACCGACTGGCTGCGGGAGCGCGCCGCGGCGGGGGAGAGCCTCGACGACCTGCTGCACGACGCCTACGCAACGGTCCGCGAGGCTGCCAAGCGCACCCTGGGCCAGCGCCATTACGATGTGCAGCTCATGGGCGGAATCGTGCTGCATCAGGGCATGATCGCCGAGATGAAGACCGGCGAGGGCAAGACGCTGGTGGCGACGCTGCCGGTCTATCTGAACACGCTCAACGGCGCAGGCGTCCATGTGGTGACGGTCAACGACTATCTGGCGCGGCGCGACGCCGCCTGGATGGGGCAGATCTACCGGTTTCTGGGGCTCAGCGTCGGCTGCATCGTCCACGAGCTCGGGGACGCCCAGCGCGTCGAGGCCTATGCCGCCGACGTCACCTACGGCACCAACAACGAGTTCGGGTTCGACTATCTCCGCGACAACATGAAGTTTCAGCTCGCCGAGATGGTGCAGCGGCCGTTCAGCTACGCGATCGTCGACGAGGTCGATAATATCTTCATCGACGAGGCGCGAACCCCGCTGATCATCTCGGGACCTGCCGAGGACGCGACCGATCTCTACCGCAAGGTCGATACGCTGATCCCCGGGCTCGGCCCCGATCATTACGAGAAGGACGAGAAGCAGCGCACCGTCACGCTCACCGAGTCCGGCTCCGAAGAGATCGAGCGTCTGCTCGGCGAGGGCGACTTCCTCAAGGGCGCCGGGCTCTACGACATCGCCAACGTCTCGGTCGTCCACCACGTCAATCAGGCGCTCAGGGCGCATGTGCTGTTCGAGCGCGACACCGACTACATCGTCAAGGACGGCAGGATCGTCATCATCGACGAGTTCACCGGCCGGATGATGGAAGGGCGGCGCTATTCGGAAGGCCTCCATCAGGCGCTCGAGGCCAAGGAGGGCGTCGAGGTCCAATCCGAGAACCAGACGCTCGCCTCGATCACCTTCCAGAACTATTTCCGGCTCTACCCCAAGCTGGCCGGGATGACCGGAACCGCGATGACCGAGTCGGCCGAGCTCGCCGACATCTACGGTCTCGAGGTGGTCGAGATCCCGACCAACGAGACCTGTATCCGGGACGATCAGGACGACGAGGTCTATCGGACCGCGGAGGAGAAATACGACGCCATTCTCGGGCTGATAGCCGAATGCCGGGAGCGCAAGCAGCCGATCCTGGTGGGCACGGTCTCGATCGAGAAGTCCGAGCATCTGTCCGCGCTTCTCGAGGCGCGCGGGACCCCGCACAACGTTCTCAACGCACGCTATCACGAGCAGGAGGCGATGATCATCGCCCAGGCCGGGCGGGCGGGCGGGGTGACCATCGCCACCAACATGGCCGGGCGCGGGACCGATATCCAGCTCGGCGGCAACGCCGAGATGCGGATCGAGGAGGCGCTAGCCGGAATCGCCGACGAGGCGGAACGGGAGCGCCGGCGGCCCGAGATCGCCGCCCGGGTCGCCGCCGAGATCGAGGCGGCGCGCGCCGAGGTGCTCGAAGCGGGCGGGTTGTTCGTGATCGGGACCGAACGGCACGAGGCGCGGCGCATCGACAACCAGCTCCGGGGTCGCTCGGGCCGCCAGGGCGATCCCGGCCGCTCTCGGTTCTTCCTGTCGCTCGAGGACGACCTGATGCGGATCTTCGGGTCCGAACGGATCGACGGGGTTCTGCGCCGCCTCGGGATCGAGAAGGGCGAGGCGATCGTCCATCCCTGGATCAACAAGGCCCTCGAGAAGGCCCAGAAGAAGGTCGAGGAACGCAATTACGAGATCCGCAAGAACCTGCTGCGCTTCGATGACGTGATGAACGATCAGCGCAAGGTCATCTACGACCAGCGCAAGGATCTGATGAACGCCGAGGATGTGTCCGACACCGTCATCGAGATGCGCCACGAGGTGATCGCCGATGCCGTGGCGCGCTGCATCCCCGAGCGCGCCTATCCCGAGCAGTGGGACATGGAGACCCTGCACGGGGACGCGCTCAGGCTGCTCGGCCTCGATCTGCCGGTCGCCGAATGGGCCAAGGAGGAAGGGATCGCCGACGAGGAGATCCGCGAACGGCTGATCAAGGCCGGGGATCGGCTGATTGCCAGGAAGGTCGTCGACTTCACGCCGGAAGTCATGCGGATGGCCGAGAAGAGCATCCTGCTCCAGCTTCTCGACCAGAGCTGGAAGGAGCATCTGCTCGCGCTCGACCATCTGCGGCAAGGGATCGGGCTGCGTGCCTACGGGCAAAAGGACCCGCTCAACGAGTACAAGCGGGAGGCGTTCGACCTGTTCAACGCGATGTTGGCACAGCTGCGCGAGACGACGACCGGCGTGCTCTGCCATCTCGAGCTCCAGTTCGACGACGCGGCCGAGGACGGCGCGGCGCCGGCCCGGGGCGGGCGCCCCGACCCGGCGCGCCGGCCCGAAGGCCAGCACCCGGCGGCGGCGCTCGCCCAGGGGGCGGCCGCCTTCGCCGGGGCGGGGGCGGACGAGATTCCCCCCGGCTGGATGTTCTACGAGCCGCTCGGCCGGCATCTCGACCCGCGCTCTCCGGAGACATGGGGGAAGGTGCCCCGCAACGCCGCCTGCCCCTGCGGCGCCGGGCGCAAATACAAGCACTGCCACGGCCGCGCGCGCTGACGGCCGAGGCTCGGGCCGCCCCGCTCAGGCGAGCGCCGCGCCGCCCATCTTGAGAAACTTCTCCCGGCGAAGCTGGCGGAGCGCCGCGCCGTCGAGCGGATCGAGCGCGGCGAGCGCCGCGGCGACGGCCTCCCCCACCCGCTCGACCGTCAGCTCGGGCCGGCGGTGGGCGCCGCCGAGCGGCTCCTCGATCACCGCGTCCACCGCACCGAGCCGTTCGAGGTCGGCGGCGGTCAGACGCAGCGCTTCCGCCGCCTCGCGCGCGTGATCGCGGTCGCGCCACAGGATCGAGGCGCATCCCTCGGGCGAGATGACCGAATAGACCGCATACTCGAGCATCAGGATGGTGTTGGCCGCGGCGAGCGCGATCGCCCCGCCCGAGCCGCCCTCGCCGATCACCACCGAGACGATCGGCACGCGCAGCTCGAGACAGGTCTCGATCGACCGCGCGACGGCCTCCGCCTGGCCGCGCTCCTCGGCGCCGCTCCCGGGATAGGCGCCGGGCGTGTCGACCAGGGTGATCACCGGCAGATCGAACCGATCGGCGAGCCGCATCAGGCGTTGCGCCTTGCGGTAGCCCTCGGGCCGGGCCATACCGAAATTATGCTTGAGCCGCGTTTCGGTCTCCGCGCCCTTCTCCTGACCTATCACGACCACTGCGCGGCCGCGGAACCGTCCGAGCCCGCCGACGATCGCGCTGTCCTCGGCGAACAGCCGGTCGCCGGCCAGCGGCACGAACCCGTCGATCAACCCGTCCAGATAGTGGACGCAGTGCGGCCGTCCGGGGTGCCGGGCGACCTGGACGATCTGCCACGGATCGAGCTTTCCATAGGTCTGTCGGAGGATGCGGTCGATGCGGCGCTGCAAGCGGTGGATGTCGTCGGCGATACTGAGGTCGTTGGCGTCGCTCAGATGCCGCAGTTCCTCGATCTTTCCCTCGAGCTCGGCGATCGGCCGTTCGAAGTCCAGGAAGCTGGCGAGGCGCCCGCCGCTCATCGGCCCTGCCGGGCGAGCGGGTGCGAACTGCGGACCAGCGCTGCCGGCCGGTCGTCGGCGAGATGGGTATAGATCTGGGTCGTCGACAGGTCGGAATGCCCGAGCATGCGCTGCACGCTCCTCAGATCCGCATCGCGGGCCAGCAGATGGGTCGCGAAGGCGTGGCGCAGCATGTGCGGCGAAACGCGGCCGGGATCGACCCCGCCCTCGACAGCCAACGCCTTGATCTCGCGCGCGAAATGGACCCGGCTGAGATGGCCGCCGCCGACCGGGGAGGGAAAGAGCCAGGGACAGGGGCGCCGCTTGTCGACCACCTCCCGCCGCAGCGCGAGCCAGTCCCGGAGCGCACCCCGGGCGGGACCCCCGACCGGCACCAACCGCTCCTTGCTTCCCTTGCCGCGAACCCTGAGCAGGCGGCGGTCGCTGTCGAGGGCACTGAGCGGAAGGCCGACCAGCTCGCTGACCCTGATCCCGGTCGCGTAGAGCAGCTCCAGCATCGCGGTCAGCCGTACCCCGCGCACCCCCGTCCGGGCGCGCGCCGCGGCGATCAGCGCCGAGACCTCGGCCTCGCTCAGCACGCCGGGAAGGCTGCTTCGCCGCCGCGGCGCGGCGACCTTGGCCGTCGGATCGTCCTCCCGAACGCCTTCGGCGATCAGAAAACGGAAGAGCTGACCGAGCGCGGAGAGCCGCCGGGCGACCGTTCGCTCCGACAGATGGCGCGCCTCCAGCGCGGCGAGATAGGCCCGGATGTCGGCGCCATCGGCGGCCGCGAGCCCGGGGCCGCTGCGCGCGGCCTGCAGGAAGCGGGCAAAGTCGCGTATGTCCCGCAGATAGGCCGCGATCGTGTTGAGCGCGGCGCCGCGCTCGGCAGCGAGCATCTCGGTGAAGGCCTCGATACGCGCCTCGTCGCCGGGCTCGGGGCCGCGCGTCACAGGCCGCCCCGCAGCGCCGCCTCGAGCGCGAGGCCGCGCGCCTCCCGAGTCAGCCCGACGCGGCGCAGGGCGTCCGCCGCGGCGGCGTAGGCGCCCGGGCCGCCGGGTTCGCCGTCGGGACCGGTCAGGCCGAGGAGGGCGATCAGCACCGTCTCGCCGATGCGGCCGCCGGCGGCCGCGTCGGCGAGGGCGGGTCGCCAGGCGAGCCCGGCGTCCGGCGACGCCGCCCGCGCCGAGCCGCGGCCCAGCAGCGGCGACCAGCGCAGCCAATCGGGGCGGCGGTCGAGGGCGTCGAGGAGAACGGCGAACAGGGCGGGCGTACCACCCCCCGACCCGGTTTCCGCGCCGTCGGCGCCGAGCCAGGCCTCGTAAGCGGTGCGATCGGGCGGCCCCGGGGGCGGCGAGCCCGCGAGGAACTGCCCGAGCGCCCAGAGCGGCGGCGCGCCCGCGCGCGCCGCACCGTCCCCGCCGGGGCCGGCGAACCAGCGGGCCGCGTGCTCGCCGGCCCCGGCGGCGGCCAGCGCCCGCATCGCGTCGCGGGCGAACCAGCGGAGGTCCTCGGCCGGCGAGATGGTTTCCAGGATCGGCCTGGAGGCCGCCGCCATGATCGCCCAGACGCCGGCGGCGGCGGCGCGGGCCAAGGCGTCGCGCAATAGCTCCGCCCTGAGCCGATCGCCGGTCGCGGCCCGCGCCGCTCGCAGGAACAGCGCCCGGTCGCGGGGCGTCCAGGCCCCGCCTCCCGGAGCGGCGACCGGACCGCCGGCGGCAGGGGGGACGGCGTCGTAGATCTCGCCCAGCCGTGCCGCGGCGATGAGGCCGTAACCAAACGCGCGCTCGGCAGCAGCGAGCCGCAGATCGAAATCGGCGGTCGGGTTGTCGATCACGGAGAGCAGGACGTTCGGCCTGTCACCGTCCAGAATATCCGGGGGAAGCGGCGCCCTGGCCACGCGCATCATTGCGAT
This sequence comes from Alphaproteobacteria bacterium, assembly GCA_963422565.1. Lineage (GTDB taxonomy): Bacteria > Pseudomonadota > Alphaproteobacteria > MPNO01 > MPNO01. The sequence goes on from OY730228.1 coordinate 1,884,216, forward strand.
ATCGAGCCCGCTCGGCTCCGCGAGACCCGCGATCGCCGGCGTCTCGCCGATCACGAGCGCCTCGAACAGCGTAAGAAAGACATCGGGGACGCCCCCCCGCTCGCGCAGGATGTCCACGAGAACCGCGGCGCGGTCCCGCTCGCCGGATATCAACATGCAGAACGCCTGGGCGCGCCGCCAATATCCGTCCTCGAAGCGCAGCGCATGGCGGTCGACCCAACCGCAGGCGCCGGCGATGTCGCTCTGCATGAAGAGAGCCTCGACGGCGGCCTTGGCGAGGGCCGTGTCGATCAGGTCGATCGAGGCGAGCGTCGCCAACCGGCTCGCGTCGCCCGCCGCGCCGAGCGCGACCAGCCTTTCGATCCGGGCCTCCAGCAGACTCTGGCCCCCCGATGCGCCAACCGGCGCGACCGCGCGCGTGGTCAGCAAGCGAACGGCCAGATCGCGGGCGATGCGGGACTGCGTTCTGGCCGGCAGGCGCGGGAGCAGCCGCGCGACCAGCCGCCTGTCCGTACCCCTCCACATCGCCGCCCCGAAGCCGCCGTCCGACGGCCCGATCAGCCCGACCGACTCGGGGTCGGGCGGCGCGAGAACGGTCGCGTCCATCGCCGGCGCCCCTATCCGCACCCCTATCCGCGCGCCGGGCGGGGGCGGCGCGCTTTCCCGCGGCCCGCCGGCCTCTCTCGGCGGCGGCAGGAGCTGCATCGGACCGGGCGCCGGCGCCCGCCCCTCGGGTCGGTCGGCGCGCGGCGACTGGGCGGCTGCCGGGGAAGCGATCGACAGCGCCGAGAGAACGGCCCCGACGGCGATGAGGGCCGTGCTAGCGCGGCAGCCGGTCATCGGGAACCGCCCGCTCGATCAACGTCCGGGAAGGCTGAACGGTGACGGCCGCGAGAATCACCGCGGCGACCAGGACCAGCGCCGCGCCGCCCAGCAGGATCGCCACCAGTTTCGGCATATCGCTCCACGCCCTCTCGGCCGGTCATCGTCGGGATCGGCATCCTGCGACCCGGAAGCGGGTCCGAGCCATGTCTCGAAGCCCGCGACAACAGGCGCGATTCATCTTATATTCGATCGGTATGGTCGACCATGATCACTATAGCCGATCGGCCGGCAGGGAACAGACGCGATGACCGCCGCCTGCAAGCTCGAAGCCGCCGCCGACGCCTTCCGCGACGCGCAGAGTCGGCGGGGCCACGCAACGAGCGCCTCGCCGGACGCACCCGCCGCGAACGGCCGCAGCCGGGCCGTCGGCAGCGACATCGACCCCGCTATCGCCGGCGTCACCGCACGGCACGACCATCTCAGGGCGCCCGACCTGAGGTGCCCAACCGGGGCGCGATGACGCCTGCGCGCGTTCCCGATGCCAAGTGGAATCCAGGGAAGACCGTTGTGCTGGTCGGGCTGATGGGCGCCGGCAAGACATGTGTCGGGCGCGGCCTCGCGCGGCGCTACGGCCTGCCCTTCTTCGATGCTGACGCCGAGATCGAGACCGCCGCCGGCTGCTCGATCCCCGATCTGTTCGCGCGTTACGGCGAGGCGGCGTTTCGCAGCGGCGAGCGGCGGGTCATCGCCCGGCTGCTCGACGGCTCCGCGCATGTGCTCGCTACCGGAGGGGGCGCGTTCCTGGACCCCGAGACCCGGGCGCGGGTCCTGCGGCGCACGATCTCGGTCTGGCTCCGCGCCGGCCTCGATGTCCTGGTCGGGCGCGTCGGCCGCGGCAGCACCCGGCCTTTGCTTCGAGGCCAGGATCCGCGGGAGGTCCTCGAACGGTTGATCGCCGAACGCTATCCGGTCTATGCGGAGGCGGACATCGCCATCGAGGCGGTCCGCGAGAAGCCCGCGCGCACCGTCGCCCGCGTGGACGACGCGATCCGCGCCTTCGCCGCAGGACCCGCGCCGTGATCGAGACCGTGCGGGTCGCGCTGGGCGCGAGGTCCTACGACATCCTGGTCGGCGAGAACCTGCTGGACGCGGCCGGGCGCCATGTCGCGGAGATCGTCGACAACGCCCCCGTCTTCCTGGTCACCGACGAGACGGTGGGGCAGCTCTATCTGGAGAGGGTCGCGGGCTCGCTGTCCGCTGCCGGGCTGGAAGCGCATCCGATCCTGCTCCCGCCCGGCGAGGCGACCAAGGACTTCGCGCATCTCGAGCGGCTCGTCGGCGCGATTCTCGACCGCCGTCCCGAGCGCGGCTCCGTCGTGGTGGCGCTCGGCGGCGGGGTGATTGGCGACATCGCCGGGCTCGCCGCCAGCCTGGTGCTGCGCGGGGTGGCCCTGGTCCAGATACCGACCACGCTGCTCGCCCAGGTCGACAGCGCCGTCGGCGGCAAGACCGCGGTCAACACCGCCCACGGCAAGAACCTGGTGGGCGCGTTCCACCAGCCCCGGCTGGTGCTCGCCGACACCGGCACGCTGGATACGCTCGACAGGCGCACGCGCCTGGCCGGCTACGCTGAGGTCGTCAAGTACGGGGTGATCAGCGATGCCGCGTTCTTCTCCTGGCTCGAGCGGCGCGGCGCCGGGGTGGTGGACGGCGATGCCGAGGCCCGGCGCCGGGCGGTCGTCGCGAGCTGCGCGGCCAAGGCGGCGGTGGTCGCCGACGACGAGCGCGAGCAGGGCCGCCGCGCGCTGCTCAATTTCGGCCACAGCTTCGGCCACGCCCTCGAGGCCGCCGCCGGTTTCGGCGCCGCCCTGCTGCATGGTGAGGCGGTCGCGATCGGCATGTCGCTGGCGCTGGATCTCTCGGTCGCGCGAGGGCTGTGCCCGGCCGAGGACGCGGCGCGGGTCCGCCGGCATCTGGAGGCGGTGGGGCTGCCGACCGGTCTTCGGGGGACCCGGCTCGCCGGCCGCAGCGCTTCCGAGCTTCTCGACATCATGCGCCGCGACAAGAAGACGCGCGGCGGCCGGATGACCCTGGTGCTCGCGCGCGGGATCGGCCGCGCCTTCGTCACCGCCGATACGCCGCCCGATGCCGTGGCGGCGGTGCTGGCACGGGCGCTCGCCGCCTGACCGACCCGCCGCAGCGCCCGCCCGACCGGACAGGATGACATGACCACGGCCATGATCGCGATTTCGGGATGCGTCCTGCTGCTGATCCTGCTGTCCGCCTTCTTCTCGGGCTCCGAGACAGCGCTGACCGTGGCGTCGCGGCCGCGCATGCACCAGCTCGAACGCAAAGGCGTGAACCGAGCGGCGATCGTCAACAGGCTCCGCGACCGCAAGGACCGGATGATCGGCGCCATCCTGCTCGGCAACAACCTGGTCAACGTCCTCGCCTCGGCGCTCGCGACCAGCATGCTGATCTCGCTGGCGGGCGAAGCCGGGATCGCCTACGCGACCGTGGCCATGACGCTGCTGATCCTGGTGTTCGGCGAGGTGTTGCCGAAGACCTACGCGCTCCAGAATCCCGACCGGGTAGCCCTGCTGCTCGCCCCGGTGTTCCGAGTCCTGATCCTGGTGCTGGGCCCGATCAGCGACGGGGTGCAGATCGTGAACCGGGCCATCCTGAGCACGCTCGGGCTCTATTCCCGCGAGGACGAGGAGCGCGGCCGGGCGATCGAGGAGCTGCGCGGGGCGATCGAGCTCCATTCCGGCCAGGCGAGCGCCTCGCACGAGCGGGCGATGCTGCGCGGCATCCTCGACCTCGACGATGTCGAGGTCGAGATGGTCATGCGCCACAGAAAGGACATCGTCGCGCTGGATGCGGACCTGCCGGCGTCCCGGATCGTCGACGAGGCGCTGCAGAGCCCCTATACCCGCATCCCCCTCTGGCGCGGCCAGCCCGACAATGTCGTCGGGGTCCTCCACGCCAGGGAGCTCGCGCGCGCGGTCCGCGCCCATGACGGCCATCTCGACGACCTCGATATCGACTCGGTCGCCGCCGCGCCCTGGTTCGTGCCCGAATCGACGACCCTGTTCGCCCAGCTCCAGGCGTTCCGAAGACGCCACGAGCATTTCGCGCTGGTGGTCGACGAATACGGCTCCCTGATGGGCATCATCACCCTGGAAGACGTCATCGAGGAAATCGTCGGCGAGATCACCGACGAGCACGACATCGTCCCGGCCGGCGTCCACCCGCAGCGCGACGGCTCCTACCTGGTCGACGGTGGGGTCACGGTGCGCGACCTCAACCGGCAGTTCGAATGGAACCTACCCGACCAGGAGGCCGCGACGATCGCCGGGCTGATCATCAACGAAGCCAAGATCATTCCCGAGGTCGGCAGAATATTCCTGTTCCACGGCTTCCGGTTCGAGGTCGTGCGCCGCCAGCGGAACCGTCTGACTCGGATCCGCGTCTCGCCCGCCGGCGGGCAGGCGCCGGCGGACGGCGAGGCGTGCGCCGACATCGCGCCCTGAAGGGTCAGCCCTTCCCCGCCTCGTCCCCGGCGATGCGCCGCGCCATCAGGCGGTGCAGCGCCTCGGCGATGGCCCGTTCGCGGGCGGCCCCGGGTTCGGGCGGCGCGGCGGCGCGGATCTCCGCCGACGCCAGCGCCTCTCCGAACGCGACCGAGACCCGGTGCGGCCTCGGCAGCCGGGCCCTCCGCGGCATCGCCTCGTAGGTGCCGCGGATGACCGCGATCAGCACGTCGGCGCCGCTGCGGTCGACAAGCCGCCCGATGCCGGCGCGGAACGGTTGCAGGCGGCCGTCGGGCGAACGCCACTCCTCCGGAAACCAGACCAGGATTCGGTCCTGCGCCAGAACCTGCAGCGCGCGGCCGAGACTCGCGTCGGGGGCGCGGTCATCCACCGGGAACGCCTGCGCGACCCGCGCGAGCAGGCGCCCCGCCCGGGTGCCGAAGACGCGGGCCGCGTCGCCGCCCCACCAGACACGGCGCGCCGCCGCGCGCGGGATCGCCGCCGCGAGGACCAGCGGATCGAGGTCGCTGAGATGGTTGGCGACGACGATCAGCGGCCCCGGACGGGACAGGCGGTGCCCGCCTCGCGTTTGGAGGCGGAACAGGATGCCGGCCGCCAGCCGGGCCACGCCCAGCGTCAGGCGACCGCAGACCCGAGCCCAGGGCGGGGGATCGGCCAGCCAGCGCGCATCCGCCTGCCGCGCGGTCGCCTGCCCGACGCCCCCCGCGTTCCCGGCGCTCTCCACCGCGTCTATCAGGTCGCGAACGTCGATCAGCCCGGCCATCGTCTCCTCGGTGAGGGTCACTCCGAGCTCGCGCTGGAGGTCCAGGCCAAGATCGAGCCAGGCGAGCGAGTCGATGTCGAGCTCCATCTGCAGCGAGGTGTCCGGGTGCAGCGCGGTCTCCGGAAACCGGCGTTCGAGCCAGGCCATCACGGCCTTCGCACGCCCCCGCGCCATCCGTTCGCGATCGGCGCCGGTCGGCGCCCCGGCGGCGGCTGGGCGACCCCGTGCGGCGCGCTCGTAGATATCGGCCAGCTGGAAGCGCTTGAACTTGCCGAGCTGGTTCCTCGGAAGCGGCTCGCGGGTGACGGCGAAATCGGCGAGCCGCATATAGCCGGGCAGGCCGCGGCCGAGCTCGCCGAAGGCGAGGCGGAGCTGCTGCGCGACATCGGCATGACCGGCGCCGCGCAGCGCCTCGATGTCGGGCACCACGAGCGCCGCCAGCGCGCCGCCGCGCTCGAGCACCGCGATCTCGGCAACGAACGGGCTCTGCCCGTACACCTCCTCGACATCGCCGGGCGCGACGTTCTTGCCGTCGGGCAGCGGGATGACCTCCTTGATCCGCCCGGAGATGTGCAGGAACCCGTCGGCGTCCAGCCGTCCCAGGTCGCCGGTGCGGAACCAGCCCTCGGCGAACGCCTCGGCGTTGGCCTCGGGGTTGTGCGCATAGCCGTCGAAGACGATGGGGCCGCGGAACAGGACCTCGCCGTCCACCATCCCCGCGACCGGGACGATCCGTATCTCGACCGCCGGGGAGGGCCGTCCGGCACTGCCGACCCGCGCGGCTCCGGGGCTGTTGAACGTCGCGATCGAGGCGGTCTCGACCAGCCCGTAGCCGGTCAGCACGGTATAGCCCAGCCCCTCCAGCCGCCATTCGGTCTCGGCGTCCAGCCTGGCGCCGCCGCAAGCCAGGATCTCGAGATCGGGGGCGAGCTCCGCATGCAGAGGCCGCAACAGCCGGCGTCCGATGCGCCAGCCGAGCCGCTTCCTGGCCCAGAGCGAGACCGCGATCAGAAACGACAGCAGGCGGCCCTTCGGCCCGCCCAGCGATGCGATCCGGTTGTCGAGCCCGGCGAGGAAGGCCTCGTAGAGGCGCGGGACACCGATCACGCCCCGTGCCCTGCCCTCGCGGACGGCCTGGATGAATTCTGGGCCGGCGAGACCCGCCGGCAGGACCACGGCGGCGCCTGCCGCCAGCGGCAGCAGCAGGCCGACGATCAGCGGGTAGGCGTGATGCAGCGGCAGCGGCAGCACCAGCCGGTCGCCGGGACGGACCAGGTCGAGACCGAGCAGGATGCGCAGATTGGTCAGGATGTGACGATGGGTCAGCGGCACCGCCTTGGGAAGGCCGGTCGTCCCGGAAGTGTAGAACTGCGCGACTGCCGCGCCGGGGTCGGCGGGGCCGAACGCCGGCGGCAGCGGCGCCGACAGCCGAGCGCTCCACGTCTCTTTCCCTGCGCCCGCACCCGCGTCCGCACCGTCGCCGAGCAGGATGATCTCGACCTCGCCGTCGACCAGCGCCGCCGCCGTCCGGGCGGTCTCCAGGAAGTCCTCGGAGACGAACAGCATCCGCGTGCCGCTGTCGACCAGCAGATCGGCCAGCCTGGCCGGCGTGGCGTCGAAGTCGATCGGCACGCAGAGCGCTTCCGCGAGTATCATCGCCAGGCGGGCGACGACGGCCTCGACGCCGTTCGACGCGAAGATGGCGATCGGGCGCCCGCGCGCGCCGCGCCGCGTGGCAAGCCAGGCGGCGAAGCGGCGGCTGCGTTCGGCGAGCTCGGTGCGGCCGACGGAGACGACCCCGTCGGCGGTGAACGCGAGAACGGCTTCGCCGTCTCCGCCCCGATCGAGCGCCGCGATCAGGTCCTGGAGCGAACGGGCTCCGTCGAGCCCGTCAGCGGTCGGCATATGCGGTCGGGTTCGCCGTCAGCGCGGCCCAGCGGCGCCGGAGGAGAAAGCGCAGACGGAGAAAGGCCCAGACGATGCGCGAGAAGACCCAGCGCACCGCCGTGGCGCCGCGGGTGAACGCGACCGCGTTGAGAACCATCCCGGCGCCGCGCTCGAAATGGTCGGGCGCCACGTAGCGCAGCGTGCCGAGCGCGTAGGCGTCGGCGTAGCGCGACCGGTGGTAGGACGCGCCCTCCGGAGCGTTGGCGGCGTAATAGGCGTAGGCGAGCTCGTCGTCCTCGGCCTCGGCGATGCGCGAGACCGCGACCCTGAGCCGCGACCACCAGCCGGGATGCTCGCGGTGCAGATAGCGGCCGAGATGGCGATGGAACAGCTCGTAATGGGCGAGCTCGTCGCGCTCGATATGGCGGCAGATCTCGCGCAGCACCGGCTCCTCGGTCGCATCGCCTAGGACCTTGTAGAAGGAGCTGGTCCCGGTCTCGACCATGCAACGCGAGATCAGCTCGCCGGCGCGCGAGCCGCGCACCGACGCGGTCGCCTCCAGCGGGAGCCGGAACCCGGCGGTGAACCGGGCGAAGGCCCGGTCGAAGTCGAAGCCGGGGTCGGCGAGCCCGGCCCAGCGGGCGAGCGCGCGGCCATGGACGAGCTCTTCCTCGACCCAGCCGAGAGCGGCCCGCTTCATCCTCGGGTCGTCGGCGAAGACGTTGCACAGATAGATGCCGTAGTCGCGGGCATTCGACTCGACCAGGCTGGCCGCCTTGACGATCGGAACGATATCGGGATCGACCCGCGCCCGGTCGAAAGCGTTCCAGTCGATACCGTCCAGAGTCCACCGTCCCATTGCGACATGCTCCAACAGAGTATGCCAACGAACGAGGCACCGCCGTGCCGGGCCTATTCTACCCCGGCCCCGGTTTTCGCCAACCCTCGTATTTCGCGCGCGCCCCCGGCCTCCGCGAGCGCCGCCAGCACCGTTTCGGGGGTGATCGGCCAGCGGTCGACGCGGGCGCGGGTCGGGCGCAGGGCGTCGTTGACCGCCAGCATGACCGCCGGGCCGGCGCCGACCGTCCCCGCCTCGCCGGCGCCCTTGGTTCCGAGCCGCGTGCCCTCGGTCGGCGTCTCGACATGGCCGACCGCGATGTCCGGCATCCCGGCCGCCAGGGGGACCAGATAGTCGGCGAGAGTCGCGTTCAGCATCTGACCTTCGGCGTCGTGGCAGCATTCCTCGTACAAGGCGCCGCCGATGCCCTGAACGATGCCGCCGCGGATCTGCTCCTCGACCAGGAGCGGGTTGACGATGCGCCCGCAATCCTCGACCGCCCAATGTTTCAGCGGCCGGACGGCGCCGGTCTCCGGGTCGACCTCGACCAGCGAGGCCTGGACGCCGTTCGCCAGTGCGAATGGCGCGGCGTCGGGAACGTAATGGCGGGTCGCGGCCAATTCCGGCTGGACACCGGGCGGCAGGCTGTCCTGGCGGAAATGGCCGACGCCCGCGAGATCGGCGAGGCTCATCCGCCGCCGGCCCGTCGCGCGGTCGCAAACGCCGCCGGCGGCCAGGAGGAGGCTCTCGCGCTCCGCCTGCAGCACCGCGCCGGCGAGGTCCAGGAGGTTCGCCGCCAGCGCGTCGGCCGCCCGCCATGCGGCCTCGCCCGCGATCGTCAGACCGCGCGAGGCCCAGGCGCCGCCGCCATAGGGCGTCGCCGCGGTATCGCCGCCCTCGACGGCGACATCCTCGACGCGCACGCCGAGCCGGGCGGCGACGATCTGAGCGATTCCGGTCAGGGTGCCCTGGCCGAGCTCGATGGCCGAGGTCACGCAGCGCACGACGCCCGACGGCTCGAGGCGGACGGTGGCGCCGTCCTGGGTGCTGACCCGCGCCCCGGCGGGACCGTAATAGACCGGCCCGACGGCGGTCATCTCGATGAAGGTCGCGACGCCGATCCCCAGAAGGACCCCGTCCGCGCGCTGCGCCGCCTGGCGGCGGCGCAGCGAGTCGTAGTCCATCATCGCAACGAGCCGATCGAGGCAAGCCGCGAGGCTCAGCCGGCTCACCGCGAGGCCGGACGGGGTCTTGAGCGGGTAGGCGTCGGCGCGGTGGTAGTTGCGCCGGCGGATTTCCAGCGGATCGATCCCAGCGGCGTGCGCCGCCCAGTCGAGGAGCTGCTCGACGACCGCGCAGGCGATCGGTTGGCCGACCCCGCGATACATGCCGGACGGCGGCTTGTTCTGGAACACCACCCGCAGCCGCCCGGCATAGTCGTCATGGGCGTAGGGGGCCGCGGCCATGGTCACGGTCATCAGCCCTTCCGAGACTGCCGGCCGGCGGTAGGCGCAATAGGCGCCGACCGAGGTCAGAGCATCGACCCGCACGCCGCTCAGCCGGCCCTCGGCGTCGATACCGATCTCCGCATGTACCGTCTGGTCGCGCGCATGGATGTCGCCGAGGAAGGAGTCCATCCGGTCGGCCGCGTATTTGACGGGCCGACCGAGCAGCATCGCCAGCGCCGCCACCGCGATCTCGTCGCCGTAGACATGGAGCTTGACGCCGAACCCGCCGCCGATATCGGGGACGATCACGCGGACGGCGTGCTCGGGAAGGCCGAGCAGCAGGGCCAGCGAGTCCTGTTGCTGCCACGGCGACTGGTGGGTGCCGTAGACGGTAAGGCGGCGCGCGCCGGGATCGAAATCGGCGACGACGCAGCGCGGCTCGAGCGGGACCCCGGTCTGGCGCGCGAAGGTGAAGGTCCGGGCGGCGACCCGCGCGGCGCGGGCGAGGGCCGCGTCGGCGTTTCCGCCTGCCCGCACGGTCTCGAAGCAGAGATTGCCGCCGAGATCCGGATGCGCAGGCGGCGCGCCGCGCCCCAGCGCCCGCTCCTTGCCGACCGCCGCCGAAAGGGGCTCGTAATCGACCCGGACATCCTCGGCGGCGTCTTCGGCGGCGGCCCGGCTCCCGGCCACGACCGCGGCCACCGGCTCTCCCTGCCAGGCCGCCCGGTCGACGGCCAGCGGGTATTGCGGCGGCGACACCAGACCGGGCAGGTGGTCGGCGGTCCCCCGCCACGGGGCGCAGATCCCGGCGATCTCGCGGCCGGTGACGACGCGCACTCCCGGCCGCGCCGGCGCGGCGATGTCGAGGATCCGCGCATGCGCGTGGGGGCTGCGCACGAACGCGGCGTGGCGGAGGCCCGGAAAGCGGAGGTCGTCAGCGAATCTGCCGCGGCCGAAGGCGAGCGTCCGTGCCTTGCTGCGGCGTGCGGAGCGGCCGATCGGGCCGCAGTCAGCCACCGAAGCGGCGCTCCATCACCGTCTCGACCGCATCGACGATCGCGTGATAGCCGGTGCAACGGCAGTAATTGCCGGACAGAAACTCGCGGATCTCGGCCCGACTCATCCTGTGGCCCTGCGCCAGCATCTCCTGCGCGGTGAGCAGCATCCCCGGCGTGCAATAGCCGCACTGCAGGGCGTTGCGGTCGATAAACGCCTCCTGGAGATCGGCGATCTCGCCGCTGTCGGAGACGCCCTCGATGGTCCAGACCTCGGCGCCGTCGGCCTGGGCGGCGAGCATCAGGCAGCCGCGCACGATGACCCCGTCGACGCGCAGGGTGCAGGCGCCGCAGACGCCGTGCTCGCAGCCGAGATGCGATCCCGTCAGTCCGAGCTCCAGCCGCAGGAAGTCGACCAGATGCTGGCGGGCCTCGACCCGCCGGGTGACGGTCTCCCCGTTGATGCGGGTGGTGATGTCGATGAATTCGTCCATCGCTCCTAGCCCTGGTTCTGCGCGACCAGCCGGTCCAGCGCGCGGCCGGTCAACACCTTCGCGAGATGGAGCCGGGTCGCCGCCGACGCATGGAAGTTGCCGATCGGGTCGAGATCGTCGCCGAGCGCCTCGACGGTCCGCGCCTTGACGTCGTCGGACCACGGTCCGCCACCCGCCGCCTCCGAGGCGGCGCGCGCGAGGCGCGGGCGGTCGTCGCTGCCGAAATAGGCGAGACTCGCGTCGCTCAACGCGCCGTCATCGCAACGAGCGTGGCAGCATACGCCGGCCAGGGCGAAGTCGCCGTGGCGCCGCGCGAGCTCCATGAAGGACGACCGGTAGCCCGGCCGAAGCGCCGGGATGCGCGCCTCGATCAGAATCTCCTCGTCGGCGCGTTCGGTCTCGAACAGCCCCTTGAAGAACGACCGCGCCGCCACCCGGCGCAGGCCGTTCCCGCTGGCGAGCACGAAGGAGGCGTCCAGCGCCACCGCGCAGGCCGGGAGTTCGGCCGCGGGATCGGCGAGCGCGATGCTGCCGCCGAACGTGCCCCGGTTGCGGATCGCCGCATGGGCGACATGGGGCATGGCCTCGGCGATCAGCGGCAGATGCTCGGCGACGATCGGCGAACGCAGCAACTCGGCATGGCGTGCCAAGGCGCCGATCCGCACCTCCCCGTCATCCAGCGAGATGCCGGCGAGCGCATCCAGCCGGTTGATGTCGATCAGCAGGATGGGGTGCGACAGCCGCATGTTGAGGGTCGGCATCAAGCTCTGGCCGCCGGCGAGAATCCGGGCATCCTCGCCATGTTCCGCGAGGAGGTCGAGGACTTGATCCAGGCTCTCCGCCCGGACATAGGAGAATCGCGGCGCCTTCACGACCTGCCTCCCTGCCGTGCCCTTACGGGGCGGTACCCTATCCAACACTGCGGCGGGGGCAAGGTCAACGGCGCCGCAGGGCGATCGCCGTCCCGCATGAGCGCCTCGCTCGCACCGACCGGCCCTCCCCGGCAGCGGGTCTCGCCCCAGCGATGAGCATGCCGTATCCGCGATTCCCGAATTGCGCCTAGAATGACGGCCGCGCGGCGCGGAGATGCGTAGATGACGCTGGAACGGATTTCGGCGCTCGTTGCATCCGGCGAGTCCCAGACGCTGGAGTTCAAGACTACGACGGGGACGCGCCGCGAGGCGGCGGCGACCATCTGCGCCATGCTCAATCAGAGCGGCGGACAGGTACTGTTCGGGATCGCGCCGGACGGTGGCATACCGGGCCAGCGGGCCAGCGAACGGACGATCGAGGAGATCGCTTCGGAAATCCAACGGATCGATCCGCCGGCGTTTCCGGAGATCGAGAGGGTCCGAGTATCCGAGGACCTCGAGGTGATCGCGGTTCGCGTCGGTCGGGGTTCTTCGCCGCCGCGCCGCTACCGGGGCACCTCCTATCGGCGCGTCGGCAACACGACCCGGGCCATGTCGGCCGACGAGTACAACCGGATGCTTTTCGAGCGCATACACGACGAGCGGCGCTGGGAGAACCGGCCCGCCGTCGGATGGAGCGTCAACGATCTGGATCTGGCGGAGATCCGCAATACGGTGGCGGAGGCGGTGCAGATCGGCCGGCTAAACGAACCGGGCAATCGGGAACCGGAAGCTCTGCTGCGCGGTCTGGGGCTGATCCGCGGCGGCGTCCTTTTCCGCGCGGCGGCGGTGCTCTTCGGGAATGCCGAGCGTCTTGAGTGCGAGATGCCGCAATGCTTGATCCGCGCGGCTCGCTTCCGAGGGCGCGATCGGTCGGAGTTCCTGGACAACCGCCAGTTCCACGGCAACGCCTTCGTCCTCTTGGCGAGCGCGGCGCGTTTTCTGCGCGACAGCGTGCCTATAGCGAGCCGGTTCGAATCGGATCGCATAGCGCGCATCGACGAGCCGCTCTACCCGCCCGCGGCGACGCGGGAGGCGCTCGCGAACGCCTTGTGCCATCGTGACTATGCGATGGGCGGGGGCTCTGTCGGTCTCGCGCTCTACGACGACCGGCTGGAGGTGACGTCGACCGGCCCGCTGCATTTCGGGTTGACCCCGGACGATCTGTTCGGGCCGCACGAGTCGAGGCCCTGGAACCCGCTCGTTGCCCGCACGTTCTATCGACGCGGCATCATCGAGGAATGGGGCCGCGGTACTCTCAGGATGGCGGACGAGGCGGCGGCCGCCGGCTTGCCCCGACCGGAGATCGAGGAACGCGGCGGCTGCGTGACGGTGCGTTTCCGGCGCGCCGGCTATCCGCTGCCCGAACCCGGCGGGAACGATGCCGTCAAGCGGCAAGAGGCGATTCTGGCGCTGCTGGATCGCGCGCAGGACGGTCTGGCGCTTCGCGAGATCGTCGCGCGTCTGGCGCCCACCACCAGCGAACGGCAGATCAGGCGGGCCCTGGCCGCGCTGCGCAGCCAGGGTCTGGCGGCCCCTGCCGGTCGCGGGCCGGCTGCCAGATGGGAACGATTCCGATCCGAAGAAGAGAAATAGGCTCCCCGCGGCCGCCGGGGTCCATTGGGGTCTTATTGGGGTCTTATTGGGAATCCGACGCCATTCCCGCGCCCCGGCCGACGCGGCGCCGGCGGTGCGCCATCGAAACCCGAACCCGTGAGGTCTCTCATCGGACGAGCGGCGAGAGCGCGTCGTAGGCGCCGTCCATGGTCTCGAAGCCAACGCCGCGAGACTCGCCGAGCGCGAGCATGCCGTCGGCGACGGTCCACCCCGCCGGAAAGCCGGCTAAGAGCGACCCCGGGTCGGGCGCGGTCTCGTGTGCGCCGAGCCCGAGCGCGGCGACGACATGGGCGGCGAAGACATGCCCGGCATGCGGGACGAGCCGGTCGCGCGGCCATCCGGCCGCCTCGACCGCGGCGAGAATCCGCAGATATTCGGCGATCCCGTAGCTCAGCGAGACGTCGAACTGCAGCAGGTCGCGGTCGGGGCGGAGCCCGCCATAGCGCAGCAGGTTCCTGGCGTCGGCAGCCGAGAACAGATTCTCGCCGGTCGCGAGCGCGCCGGGATAGCTCTCCGCGAGCGCGGCGGTGAGCGCGAAGTCGAGAGGATCGCCCGGTTCCTCGAACCAGGCGAGCGGGTAGCCGCGCAGCATCTCCGCCCAGAGGCGCGCGGTCCCGAGATCGAAGACCGCGTTGGCGTCGACCGCGAGCCGTCCGCCCGCGGGAAGCGCGGCGAGCGCCGCCTCGATCCGCGCCCGGTCCCGGTCGCGGGGAGCGCCGCCGATCTTGATCTTGATCGTTCTGTAGCCGAGCGCCCGGTAGCGCCGAACCTCGTCGGCGAGAGCCTCGATGCCGCCCTGGGCACGGTCCCGGGCGCGGTAATGGCCGCCCGCCGCGTAGACCGGGATGGCGGCGGCAACGGCGCCGTCGTTGAAGCGCTCGGCGAGGAGCCGGTAGAGCGGCTGATCCGACGCCTTTGCCGCGGCGTCCCAGAGCGCCGCGTCGAGCACCCCGACAGCGGCGGATCGCTCGCCGTGGCCGCCCGGCTTCTCGCCCCGCATGACGATCGGCCAGGCGCGCATCGGATCTATGAGGCCGGTCTCCGGGTCGCGCAGCTCCGCCGGATCGGCGCGCAGCAGCCGCGGGATGAAACGCTCGCGCAGCAGCCCGCCATGGGCGTAGCGGCCGATCGAGTCGAGGCCGAACCCGACGACGCGCCGCCCGCCGACGACGGCGTCGGTGACGACCGCGAGCGCCGTCGCGGTCATCTCCTCGAACCCGATGGCCGCGTTCCACGTCGACGCGCCGACGGCCACGGTCCGTTCCCTGATGTCGAGGATGCGCAGCGCCGTCGTCTCTCGCCAGTCTGTCGGAACGGCGGCCGCGCGCGGCCGCGCGCGGCTACGCATACGGTCCCGCGCCGGCCGCGGCAACGGCGCCCGGGAGAATCGCTTGGACAGCCCGCGGGCCCGCGGTCAGAATGACGTCCTGCCCAAGACTCGAGGAGCGCAGGCATGGCCAAGCTTCGCCATATCGCAATGCAGGTGCCGGATCTCGAGCGGTCTGCCGGCTTCTACGAGACCGTGTTCGGCCTCGAACGGGTCGCCGAGGCCGAGAGCCCGATCGGCAACGCGATCATGCTGTCGGACGGGGTGATGAACCTGACCCTGCTCAACTTTCCGGAAGGAACGAAGGGCGGGATCAACGGCCCCGGCTGGGCCGGCCTCCACCATTTCGGCATGGTCGTCGACGACAAGGCGGCCGCTGCCGCCCGGATCGAAGCCGCCGGCGGCGCATTCTTCATGGAGCTTCCCGGCGACTATCCGGGGGTCGATGCCGAGTCCAAGTACAAGGACCCGAACGGCATCGTCTTCGACATCTCGGAACATGAGTGGACGCTCGATCGCAGGGGCTGAGCGATGCGCACCGGCCGGCCGCTGACCGCGATCGAGGTCCCGGCGCGCGAGGGCCGTGCCCTGGTGGTCGAGAAGGGGCGGGTGCTGCGTATCCGCCAAGTGGTCGGCGGCCAGGTCGGCGACTGCGTCTTCTACAACGCCAACGACCGCCGCGAATGGTTCCATGTCGGCCAGAGCTGGGCGACCAACGTGATCTGCGGCACCGGGACCGCCAAATCCTTCAAGCATTTCTATTCCAAGCCGCCGCGCGAGAACGTGATGCTGACGGTCCTCGCCGACAGCTACGCCAACCATTGGGGCAATATGGGCGGCCGCTGCTCGGCCCGTCTCTACGAGCGGCGCGACGGAATCACCGGCCACCGGTCCTGCCAGGAGAATCTTGCCGAGGCGCTCGCCCCCTACGGGTTGACCGGCGACGACGTGATGGACGTGTTCAACGTCTTCATGAACGTCGTCCTCGAGCCGGATGGCGGCTTCCGCATCCTGCCGACGGCGGTGGGCCGGGACGACCATATCGACCTCCTCGCCGAGATGGATGTGCTGGCCGCCGTTTCGGCCTGCCCGGCGGATACCTCGCCGACCAACGCCGGCCGATCCGCGCCGCTCCGCATCGAGGTCCTGGCCGGACCGTGAGAGCTCGACCCGAAACGCGCGAGCGGTCTCGACATGATGCAATCTCCGGGGATACGAAACCCGGAGGCGGAGACCGGAGACCCGAACGCTCCATCCCGACATGCCGAACGAGTCGGCGCCTATCCTGTCGCCCCTTCCCTTGCCATTGCCGGCACTCCGCCCTATTGCTATAGGATGGGCATCCGTCGCACCCTGCGCGGCAGCCCCCTCCCCAGCATCGCCGAGATCCAGCCCATGGCCCGTCGCAGACGGATTTACGAAGGGAAGGCCAAGGTCCTGTTCGAAGGGCCTGAGCCGGGAACCCTGGTCCAGTATTTCAAAGACGACGCGAGCGCCTTCAACAACAAGAAGCAGGGCACGATCACCGGCAAGGGCGTGCTGAACAACAGGATCTCCGAGTTCCTGATGAGCCGGCTCGCAGAGGTCGGCATCCCGACCCATCTCGTGCGCCGCCTCAACATGCGCGAGCAGCTCATTCGCGAGGTCGAGATCATCCCGATCAAGATCGTGGTCCGCAATATCGCGGCCGGCTCGATCTCCCGACGGCTGAACATCGAGGAAGGGACGCCGCTGCCACGCTCGATCGTGGAATACTACTACAAGTCGGACGAGCTCGAGGACCCTATGGTCGCCGAGGAGCATGTCACCGCCTTCGGTTGGTCCTCGCCGCAGGAGCTCGACGAGATCATGCATATGTCGCTCAGGATCAACGATTTCCTGACCGGCCTGCTGGTCGCCGCCGGCATCCGCCTGGTCGACTTCAAGCTCGAATACGGCAGGCTGTGGAACAACGAGGAAATGCGCATCGTCCTCGCCGACGAGATCAGCCCGGACAACTGCCGGCTCTGGGACCTCAAGACCAACGAGCGCATGGACAAGGACCGGTTCCGCCGCGATCTCGGTTCGGTCGAGGAAGCCTATCAGGAAGTCGCGCGGCGGCTCGGCATCCTCCCCGAGGGTGGGCCGGGGGACCTCAAAGGTCCCGCGGTCATGCAATGACCGCATAGCCGGGGCCGCGTGGTGGGGGCGCAGGTCCACATCATCCCCGAGCCCGGCGTCCTCGATCCGCAGGGCAGGGCCGTCGCCGAGGCGCGCGCCGCGGTGGCCCATAGCGAGGGCGACTGTTTCGCCAACCCCAACGGGTCGCCGGCCGCCATCGCCGGCGTTCTCGACCCGACCCGCCATATCCTCGGGACGATGCCCCACCCCGAGCGCGCCGTCGATCCGGCGCCCGGCGGGACCGACGGACTGCCGCTGTTCGAAGGGCTCGCCCGAACGCTGTCGGGCTGAGGCGGCGATGGTCTTCATTCCGTTCTCCGACGACAACCCTCGGGTCTGGATCCGCTACCACTACGCGACCCTGGCCCTGGTCGCGGCCTGCGTTCTGATCTTTCTCTGGCAGGCAGACCTGTCCGCCGCCGCCGGCCGGGCGGCGGTGTACGGGTTGGGTCTGATCCCGGCGGTCCTCTGGGACCGGGCGTCCCTCTCGCCCGATCTCGCGATCTTGCCCGCCTGGGCGACGCTGGCGACCAGCCTATTCCTGCACGGCGGCTGGCTCCATCTGATCGGCAACATGCTGTTCCTGTGGACCTTCGGCGACAATGTCGAGGACGCGATGGGCCATCGCCGCTTCGTCGTCTTCTACCTGCTCTGCGGCGCCGCCGCCGGACTCGCCCATGCCTGGAGCGCGCCGGACTCGGACATACCGACCATCGGGGCGAGCGGCGCGGTCGCCGGGGTGCTCGGCGCCTATTTCGTGCTCCATCCGCGGGTCGGGATCTGGGGCCTCCTGTTCTGGATCGTCCCGATCCGGCTGCCGACCGCGCTCGTGCTCGGAAGCTGGGTCGGGCTCGATCTGCTGAACGGCCTGCTCGACCAGCATGGAGGCGGCGGCGTCGCCTGGTGGGCGCATGTCGGCGGGTTCGCCGCCGGCGCGCTCGCCATCCCGTTCTTCAAACGGCCCCACGTGCCGCTCTGGGACCGCGCGCCGGGGGCGCGGATACGCCAGCCGATCCGGCTCAGGCGACGCGACGGGCCGTGGGGGCGGCGGTGAGCATCTCCGGGCCGGCCCTGCTTCCCGCCGAGGCGTCCCGGGTCCTCTGTGCGGCCCGGGCGAGAATGCCGGGTCGGGCGGATCGGCGGCGGCGCGTTGACTGTCCGCGGGTACGGCCATATATCCATTGGCGGCCTGCGGGAGGCCCGCGACGCAGGGCTGCCGCGCCACATGGCGCCCCCTCCCCGCGTGAGCGGGCCGCCGGACGAGGACCAATGCGATGCCCATGAACCCGGACGAGATCACGCAGCTGATCAAGGCGAGCCTGCCCGACGCGGCGGTCACCATCCAGGATCTCGCCGGGGACGGCGACCATTATGCGGCCCGCGTGGTCTCGCACGCATTCGAAGGCAAGACGCGGGTCCAGCAGCACCAGATGGTCTATCGGGCGCTGCAGGGCCGCATGGGCGGCGAGCTGCACGCGCTGGCTTTGCAGACCGAGACCCCGGCCCGCCCCGCACCCTGACCCCCGGAAGGAGTCGAGATGAAAGAGCCCGCGATCTTCGAACGCATCCGGAGCGATGTCTCCGAGACAGATGTCGTCCTGTTCATGAAGGGGAGCCCGGTCTTTCCGCAATGCGGCTTCTCGGCCACCGTGGTTCAGGCGCTGAGCAATCTCGGCGTCGCCTTCCGAGGCATAGACGTGCTCCAGGACCCCGAGCTCCGGGACGGGATCAAGGCGTTCTCGAACTGGCCGACGATCCCGCAGCTCTACGTCAAGGGCGAGTTCGTCGGCGGCTGCGACATCATTCGCGAGATGTACGGCACCGGCGAGCTGATGGAGATGTTCAACACCCGCGGGATCGCGGTCCAGCTCGCCAATCCCGAATAGCGCCCGGATCGGGAACGGCGGGGCGCCGAACCCACCGCCGCGGGATATCCGCGGCGGGTCTGTCGGGTCGGCGCGCGATGCGGGGGACGCTGCCGTATCCGGCCTGCGGCCGTTCGTTGCACGAGACCGCGGGCCCCGCGCCGGGAAGGCATCCCCCGCCCGCGGTCTCTCAAAGGGAGGTGGATCTTGTAGTCAGATGGCGGATTCCGGCTTGGCACTTCCGGCGAGGCTACGCGACTCCCTCGACGATCCGCAGATCGCGCTCGACGCTGCCCGCGAGCTTCTCGAGCGCCGCCTTGTAGGCAGGGCTCTCATAGGTCGCGAGCGCCCGATCGAAGCTGTCGAACTCGACGATGACGGTGCGCATGTCGAGCCCGGCCTCCTTGACGGCCTGCCTGCCGGCGCGCGCCAGGAAGCGGCCGCCGCCGGCGGCGATCGCCGGGCCAGCGAGCTCGGCATAGCCCGCCAGCGCGGCCGGGTCGTGGATCGCGCGGTAGCAACTCAACCAGTACGCCTTTGCCATAAGCTCCTCCTCTCGCGGCGCTGGGCCGCCCGGACGGTCACCGGGAATAGTACTCGATGACGAGGTTGGGCTCCATCTGGACGGGGTACGGAATCTCGGCGAATTGCGGGACGCGCAGCAGCCGCGCGCTCATCCTGGAGAGATCGACCTCGATGTAATCGGGTAGGTCGCGCTCCGGAGAGTCGCTCGCCTCGAGTACCAGCGGGAGATTGCGCGAACGCTCGCGAATCTGGACCACATCGTCGACTCCCACGCGGTAGGACGGGATGGTCACCCGCCGCCCGTTGACCAGGACATGGCCGTGATTGACGAACTGGCGCGCCGCGAAGACGGTCGGGACGAACTTCGCCCGGTAGACCATCGCGTCCAGCCGCCGCTCCAGCAGGCCGACCATATTCTCCACCGTGTCGCCCCAGCGGCGCACCGCCTCCCCGTAGATGCGGCGGAACTGCTTCTCGGTGATGTTGCCGTAATAGCCGCGCAGCTTCTGCTTGGCGGCAAGCTGGGTGCCGTAATCGGACTCCTTGCGCCGTCGCTGGCCGTGATGCCCCGGCCGGTATCCGCGAGTGTTGATCGGGCTCTTCGGCCGCCCCCAGAGGTTCACCCCCAAACGGCGGTTTATCTTGTATTTCGAGCTCAGCCGCTTGCTCATCGCCCAGTCCCCATATCCGTGCCCCCGGCAGGCCCGCGGTGCCCGGTCGGCGCCGGCACCGGAGGCGGTCAGCCGACCCCGTCCGAAAGAGCGCGGAGTATAGAGCGGGCGCCTTCCCTGTCAAATCGGCCGCGCGGCGAGAGATTCCTCCGGCCGTCGCTTCCGGACGAGGAGACGATGCCGGTTTCAGCCGGCGGGGCGCCGGCTCAGCCCGGCGACGATGCCGCGCAGCGTCCGCACCTCCTGATCGGTCAGCCCGGCTCGGTTGAAGATGTTGCGGATATTGCGCACCATGCGTGGCCGCTTGGCGGGCGGATACAGAAAGCCGCAGGCGTCGAGCTCGGCTTCGAGATGGGCGAAGAAGTCCCGGATCTCGCGCCGTTCCGCCGCCTTTGCCCCCTTGCGCAGCAGACGTCCGCCGGCCGAGTCCGCGCCTGGCACCGCCTGGAACCACTCATAGGCCGTCAGCAGGACCGCCTGGGCGAGGTTGATCGAGCTGTATGCCGGGTTCGCCGGGACGATGATCAGCGCTTCGGCGTCGGCCACGTCGTCGTTGTCGAGGCCGCTCTTCTCGCGCCCGAACAGGATCGCCGTGCGCTCGCCGCGCGCCCGGTACTCGTGCAGCAGCGCGGCGGCCTCGCGCGGCGAGAGCGTCGGCTTGACCATGTCCCGGACCCGCGCCGAGGTCGCGAGCACGCGGCGAATGTCGGCGGTCGCGGCCGCGGTGCAGGGGAAGAGCCGCGCCTCGGCGAGCACCGCGTCGGCACCGGAGGCGGTGTTGATCGCCCTCCGGTCCGGCCACGGGCAGCGCGGGGCGACGAGGCGCAGCTCGGTCAGGCCGAAATTGAGCATCGCGCGGGCCGCCGCCCCGATATTCTCGCCGAGCTGCGGGCGGACGAGGACGATCACCGGCCCGCCCGGCGCGGCGGCCGCGACCGCCCGCCGGCTGCGGTCGCTGCCTGCCATCAGCCGCGCCGCCACTCGCTGCTGCCGTCCGGTCGATCGAGCAGGCGCACCCCGTGGCGGTCGCGCAGCTCGGCCCTCAGCCGATCGGCGAGGGCGAAGTCGCGCGCCGCCCGCGCCGCAGTGCGGGCGGCGACCAGCGCCTCGATCCGCCCCGAGGCGCCCCTGGCGCCCGCGAACCAGTCCCGGGGTTCGGCGCCGAGCAGGCCGAGCAGGCCGCCGCCGACGCCGAGCCCCGCCTTCAGCGCGGCGCGCTCCGTCTCGGAGTCAGCCCTGTTGAGGGCGCCGGCGATCTCGTGCAGCTCGGCGAGCGCGCGCGGCGTGTTGAGATCGTCCTCCAGCGCCTCGACCACCGGCGCGATCAGACCGGCGGGGAGCCGGTCGGCCGGCAGCTGCGCCGCGTCGGCCGCCCCGGTGAGCGCGCCGTAGAGCCGGTCGAGGGCGCGGCGCGCACGGTCCAGCCCGTCGAGCGAGAAGTCCATCGGCTGGCGGTAATGGGCGGACAGCAGGCTCAGGCGGATCGCCTCCCCGGGGGTGCGCTCCAGAAGGTCGCGAACAGTGTGAAAATTGCCGACCGACTTGGCCATCTTCTCGCCGCCGACGGTGACGTAGCCGTTGTGCATCCAGTAGCGAACGAAGGGCGCCCCGCCATGGGCGCAGACCGACTGCGCGATCTCGTTCTCGTGGTGGGGAAAGATCAGATCCCGGCCGCCGCCATGGATGTCGAAGCTCTCGCCCAGATGGCGCTCCGACATCGCCGAGCATTCGAGATGCCAGCCCGGCCGACCGAACCCCCACGGGCTGGACCAGCCCGGCTGATCCGGGGCGGACGGTTTCCAGAGGACGAAATCGGCCGGGTCTCTCTTGTAGGGCGCAGCCTCGACCCGGGCGCCGGCGATCAGATCCTCGCGGCTGTGGCGCGACAGGGCGCCGTATTCGGGCATCGTCGCGACCGCGAACAGCACATGGTCCTCCGCCGCATAGGCGTGGCCGCGCGCGATCAGGGTCTCGATCATCGCGATCATCCGAGCGATGTGGTCCGTCGCGCGCGGCTCGACCGAGGGCGGCAGCGCGCCGAGCGCCGCCATGTCCCGGCGAAAGGCCTCGGTGAAGCGGGCCGTGACGGCGGCGATCGGCACCCCTTCGCGCGCCGCGCCGGCGATGATCTTGTCGTCGATGTCGGTGATGTTGCGCACATAGGTCACGTGCCGGCCGCCGTAGAGACGGCGCAGCAGGCGGTAGAGCACATCGAAGACGACGACCGGCCGGGCATTGCCGATATGGGCGTAGTCGTACACCGTCGGGCCGCAGACATAGAGCCGCACATGGGCCGGATCTATCGGCACGAACGCCTCCTTGGCGCGGCTCATGCTGTTGTAGAGGCGGAGCGTCACGCCGGGCTGCGCCCCCTGAACGCATTGACGATCGGGTAACGCCGGTCGCGGCCGAATGACCGGCGGGTGATCTTCACCCCCGGCGGTCCCTGGCGCCGCTTGTACTCGGCACCGAGGAGCATCCGCCAGACGCGGAGCACCAGGGTGCGCGGCGCCCCGGTCTTCTCGACGGTGGCATCGACGCCGAAGTCGCGCTCGATCAGGCAGCGCAGCACGCGATCGAGGACATCGTAGGGGGGCAGCGTATCGTCGTCCCGCTGGCCGGGCCTGAGCTCGGCCGAGGGCGGCTTGACGATCACCCGATCGGGGATGACCGGACCTTCAGGCCCCAGCCCGCCTAGCGGGCGCGCCCGGTTGCGCCAGCGGGCGAGCGCGAAGACGGTCGTCTTGTAGACGTCCTTGAGCACCGAATATCCGCCGCACATGTCGCCGTAGAGCGTCGCGTAGCCGACCGACATCTCGGACTTGTTACCGGTCGAGACCACCATCGCCCCGGTCTTGTTGGAGAGCGCCATCAGCGTCAGCCCGCGCGCCCGGGCCTGGACGTTCTCCTCGGTCGCGTCCTCGGGCAGATCCCCGAATTGCGGCCGGAGCATCTCCTCGAAGGCGTTCATCGCCGGGGCGATCGAGATGCTGTCGAGCCGGACGCCGAGCGCCATCGCCACCGCCGCCGCGTCCTCGAGGCTCTCCTGCGAGGTATGGGGGGAGGGCATCATGACGCAGCGCAGCTTGTCGGCGCCCAGCGCGTCGACGGCCACCGCCGCGGTCAGGGCGGAATCGATCCCGCCGGAGAGGCCGATGATGACGCCGGGAAACCCGTTCTTGCCGACATAATCGCGGAGCCCGAGCGTCATCGCCGCATAGATTCCGGCCAGCCCCTCTTCGGGGGCGTGGCGGTCGCCGATCTCGCAGGTCCAGCCGTCGCCCCGCCGCCGCCAGCGCGTCGGCAGCAGCGCCTCGCGCCAGCTCCCGGCCTGGGCCCTGAGCGCGGCGGCGCCGTCGAGGACGAAGGAGGCGCCGTCGAAGACCAGCTCGTCCTGGCCGCCGACCTGGTTGACATAGATCAGAGGCAGCCGCGACTCGGTGACCCGGGCCACCGCGAGGCCCAGCCTCTCGTCGATCTTGTCCGCCTCGTAGGGCGAGCCGTTGATCACCGCCAGGATCTCGGCACCCGACTCCTCGAGGCATTCCGCCACCTCGTCGGTCCACATGTCCTCGCAGACCATGACCCCGAGCCGGACCCCGCGCACGTTCATCGGACCCGGCAGCGGGCCCGCGGCGAAGACGCGCTTCTCGTCGAACACGCCGTAATTGGGGAGATCGTGCTTGCGGCGGATCTCCGAGATGCCGCCCCGGTCGAGCAGCACCGCGCAATTGTAGACCACGCCGGCCTCGACGATCGGCGCCCCGATCAGCAGGCCGGGGCCTCCGTCGGCGGTCTCGGCGGCGAGCGCCGCGAGCTCGCGCGCGATGGTCTCCTGATAGGCCGGGCGCAGGACGAGGTCTTCGGGCGGATAGCCGGAGAGGACCAGTTCGGAGGCGATCACCAGATCGGCGTCCATCCGCGCCGCCTCGACGCGGGCCTCGGCCAGACGTCGGGCGTTGCCGACGACGTCCCCCACCGTCGGGTTGAGCTGCGCGAGCGCGATCGTTATCGCATCGGTCATCGCCGGCCGAAGACCTGGATCTCGCCGCGCCTCGCTATTCCGCCGCCGCGAGGGCCGTGCCGGCCGCCTGGCCCCGCCTCTCCTCGAGCGCTTCGGCGACGAGGAAGGCGAGTTCGAGCGACTGGCTGGCGTTGAGACGGGGATCGCAATGGGTGTGGTACCGGTCGCCCAGCGAGGCCTCGGTGACCGCGGCGGCGCCGCCGATGCACTCGGTGACGTTCTGCCCCGTCAGCTCGACATGGATGCCGCCGACATGGGTCCCCTCGGCCGCCGCGACGGCGAAGAAGTCCCTGACCTCGGACAGGATGGCTTCGAACCTGCGGGTCTTGTAGCCGTTCCGCGCCTTGATCGTGTTGCCGTGCATCGGGTCGCAGGCCCAGACCAGCTTGCGCCCCTCGCGCGCCGCCGCGCGCATCAGCCCGGGCAGCGCCTGCGACAGCCTGTCCGCCCCCATCCTGGCATAGACCGTGAGCCGGCCGGGGAGGTTGTCGGGGTTGAGCCGGTCGATCAGCCGCAGCAGTTCGTCGGGTTCCAGCGTCGGTCCCGCCTTGAGCCCGATCGGGTTGGCCACCCCGCGCAGAAACTCGACATGGGCGCCGTCACGCTGGCGGGTCCGATCGCCGATCCACAGGAGATGGGCCGAGGTGTCGTACCACGCGCCGCTGGTCGAATCGATCCGGGTCATCGCCTCCTCGTAGCCGAGGAGCAGCGCCTCGTGAGAGGTGTAGAAATCGGTCTCGCGGATCTGCGGGACGGTCGCCGAGGTGATCCCGCAGGCGGCCATGAAGCGCAGCGCCTCGTCGAGCCGCTCGGCGAGGTCGACATAGCGGTCGGCCTGGCCGTCGGCGACGAAGTCGAGATTCCAGCGATGGATCTCGTGGAGGTCGGCATAGCCGCCCTGGGCGAAGGCACGCAGCAGGTTGAGAGTCGCCGCCGACTGGTTGTAGGCGCGCACCATCCGGTCCGGGTCGGGCCGGCGCGCCTCCTCCGTGAACGGCATGTCGTTGATCATGTCGCCGCGGTAGCTCGGCAGCGTCGTTCCGCCCGCCGTCTCTGTGTCCGAGGAGCGCGGCTTGGCGAACTGGCCGGCGAGGCGGCCCACCTTGATCACCGGGACGCCGCCGCCGAAGATCAGCACCACCGCCATCTGCAGCAGGATGCGGAAGGTGTCGCGGATCGTGTCCGGATGGAACTCGGCGAAGCTCTCCGCGCAGTCGCCGCCCTGCAGGAGAAACGCGCCGCCCTCTCCGGCCTCGGCGAGCTGGTGCCGCAGCCGCCGCGCCTCGCCGGCGAAGACCAGCGGCGGGCAGCGCCCGAGTCGGCCCTCTGCGGCGGCGAGCGCCGCCGGATCGGGATAGTCCGGCACATGGCGGATCGGCTTGCTCCGCCACCCGGCCGGCGTCCATTCCGCGGTCATCCCTCCGCCCCTCGCTTCCTGGCCTCGCTCCCGGCCTCCGAATCCGGGTTTGCGCCCGTCCCGGCGATCGGCAGCGCCCTATACGCGATCGCCGACGGCAAGGCCAGCCATTGGTTCCCGCCCCGTCAGTTCTCATCTTGCTGTGCAATGCCAGGCGCTGTCGGTATCGACTCGCAATGGTTTGGGGGTGGAGCGGGTTCGCACCCATCCTCTCTCGCTCCTCCGCCCTCGAGGGGAGGGGAGGGCCGGGGTGGGGATCCTTCCTTGAGAAACGGGTGGCGATGCGAGCCGAGATGCCGGCGGAAGCCGCCTGACGGAACGCCGAAATGAAAACTGCCGGGCGGTGCATAGTCGCCGGCAGAGGAGCCCGATGGCCAATCTGATCGAGATCAGGGATATCAAGACCTCCTTCTTCACCGGCGAGGGCGAGCTCCGCGCGGTCGACGGCGTGAGCTTCGATATCGAGGAGGAAAAAACGCTGGGGGCTGGTCGGCGAGGCGGGCTGCGGCAAGTCGACGTTCGGGCGGAGCACCCTGCGGCTGATCGAGCCGACCTCGGGGCGCGTCTCGTTCGAGGGCCGGGACCTGCTCTCCCTCGACCATGCCGAGATGCGCGACATGCGCCGGCGCATGCAGATCATCTTCCAAGGCCCCTACGCTTCGCTCAACCCGCGCATGAAGTGGGCGAGATCGTCGGCGAGGGGGGATCAAGATCCACGGGCTGACGCGGGCCGGGGAGCGGCGGGACGTGGTCATGCGGATACTCGCCCGCGTCGGCCTGCACGAGGACCATTTACGACCGCTACCCGCACGAGTTCAGCGGCGGACAGCGCCCGCGCCCTGATCTTCCGGCCCAGGTTGATCGTCGCCGACGAGCCGGTCTCGGCCCTGGACGTCTCGATCCAGGCCCAGATCCTGAACCTCCTGGACGAGCTGCAGAGCGCGTTCAACCTGACCTACATCTTCATCTCCCACGATCTCCGCGTGGTCGAGCATGTGAGCCACCGGGTGGCGATCATGTATCTCGGCAAGATCGTCGAGGTCGGGGCCAGCGCCTCGGTCTATGCGGATCCGAGGCATCCCTACACCCGGGCGCTACTCTCCGCCGTCCCGATGCCCAGGCCCGGCGCGCGCCGCCGGCGCGGCCGCGCAGTCTTCCAGGGCGACGTGCCGAGCCCGGTCAACCCGCCGCCGGGGTGCAGCTTTCACCCGCGATGCCCGTTCGCGGAGAAGATCTTCGGCGAGGCCGAGCCGCCGCTCGCCCGCGACGGGGACGGCCGCCTGATCGCCTGCCACGTCTTCGGGCCGGCGGCCGCGTGGGATCCGGCCCGGGCGCTACTCTCCGCCGCGCCCGCCCCCCCACAGCGCGTGCCGGCGGATCCAGCCGCGGCGGCCCTGAAACTCGGCCTCGCACCAGACGCCGTCGCAATCGAGCGGCCGGCCCACCACGCGGCGCTCGACGCGGGCGATCACCCCCGCGGCATCCATGGGCGCGCCGCGCAGCGGCTGCGGGCCGTCGACGACGATGACGCTCTGCCGTGTGGACAGAAGCGACTGATGCATCCAGCCCTCGGTTCCCTCCCAGTCGCGAACCCGCCGCCAGGTCTCGAACGCGCCGATGATCTGGATCGGCAGGCCGCGGCGGACGAACACCCAGAGGATCGGATAGCGCCGCCCGGGCCCGGTCCGCATGTTGGCCCTGGACGCACGCAAGGAAGCGAAACGCGGATAGCTCGATTCCGCCGCGACGGCGTCCCGCGGCGGCGCCGGAGCCGCCGACAGCAAGACCGCGGCGGCGGCCGCGCAAATCCAGGTGAACGGAGCGCCGAACATGCAGCCAGTATAGACGGCGGCGGCCGCGCGCTGGACAGCCTCCCATCGGCTTGATAGGCCCGTCCCGTCGAAACGGTTGGAGCGACCAGGCCATGTCCGAGCCCAAAGCCGCCGTCCTGGTTACCCGCAGGCTCCCCGAGGCCGTCGAAGCGCGTCTGTCGGCTCTCTATCGGACCCGTCTCAATCGCGAGGACGCGCAGATGAGCGCCGAGGCCCTGGCCGCCGCCTCCGCCGAGGCCGACGTGCTGATCGCGACCGTCACCGACCGACTCGACGCCTCGGTGATCGGGGCGCTGGACGAGCGCTGCCGGATGATCGCGAATTTCGGTGTCGGCGTAGACCATATCGACCTCGCCGCCGCGGTCGCGCGCGGGGTGGCGGTCACCAACACACCGGACGTGCTGACCGAGGATACCGCCGATCTGGCGATGGCGCTGATGCTGTGCGCACCGCGCCGCCTCGGCGAGGGCGAGCGCCTCATCCGCAAGGGCGGCTGGCGCGGCTGGTCGCCCACCTTCATGGTCGGCCGGCGGGTATCAGGCAAGCGGCTCGGCGTCGTCGGCATGGGCCGGATCGGCCGGGCCGTGGCCGTACGGGCGCGCGGTTTCGCGATGTCGATCCACTACCATAACCGCAACCGACTCGCCCTCGAGACCGAGGCCGCGCTCGGGGCGACCTGGTGGCGCGATCTCGACCGGATGCTGGCCGAGATGGACTTCATCTCGATCAACTGCCCGTACAGCTCCGAGACCCATCATCTCCTCGACGGCCGGCGGCTCGACCTGCTGGCGCCGCACGCGGTCGTCGTCAACACGGCGCGCGGGGCGATCGTCGACGAGACCGCCCTCGCCGACCGTCTGGCGCGCGGGGCGCTCGGCGCGGCCGGGCTCGACGTGTTCGCCCGCGAACCGGAGGTGGAGGACGCCCTATGCGGTCTCGAAAACGTGGTCCTCTCGCCCCATCTGGGATCGGCGACGCAGGAGGGTCGCATCGCCATGGGCGAGCGCATGATCGCCAATGTCGAGGCCTTTCTCGCCGGTCGGCCGCCGCCCGACCGCGTGGCCGCCGGATAGCGCCAAGGCGACCGTCGACGAATTGTGGGAATGGGCAGACCAGGCCTCCCGGATCGCGCGGGCTTATCGGGCGCGCTGATGGTGCTCCTCGAGCCACGCGCACAGGTCGCCGATCGGCGAGAGGATGGCGAGCAGAAGCAGACTCGCCAACAGGATGGCGAGGAGGCTCAGGATCGTGGCGAAGCTTCCGGCTATGACCGCGTTGAAGAAATCCCGGCCGTCGGACAGCGCGTACACGGTCCAGCCCGCCCCTAGCGTCAGGGTAAAGAGACAGTAGCCGATGCCCATCGGAGATGTCGCCTGCCTGCCGGTATCGCCGACGTCAGGGTCGGGGACCGACGGCTTCGGGGTCGCCGACCACGACCACGGTGAGCGCGTCGGGATCGAGCAACCGCCGGGCCACGCGCCGTACGTCCGCCTCTGTGACGGCACCGATCAGCGCGGCGCGGCGGTCGATATGGTCGATGCCGAGCCCATGGGCCTGGATCGCCACCAGGATGTCGGCTATGGCGCCGGTCGAATCGAGGCGCAGCGGGAAGGAGCCGTCGAGATAGCTCTTCGCAGCCGCCAGCTCTTCGGCGCTCACCCCGTCGCGGGCGAGACGCCGCCATTCCGCCCGGACCAGCCCGAGCGCGGCGGCGACCCGCGCGTTGGCGGTCGCGAGCCCGCCCACGATCAGACCCGCATGGTCCAGAGGGAGCAGGTAGCTATAGACCGAATAGACGAGGCCCCGCTTCTGGCGGATCTCCTGGGTCAGCCGGGAGGAGAAACCGCCGCCGAGGATGTGGTTCATCACATAGGCCGCGTAGTAGTCGGGGTCGTCCCGCTTCACTCCGGCCTGGCCGAAGACGACGACGCTCTGCGGGATGGGCTTGCGGACGATCTCGACCCGGCCGCCGCGCGGCCGGGCCTCGGGCAGCGGGGCGGCCGCGCCGCCCGCCGGCAGCTCTCCGAACACGGCGTCGACCAGGTGGCCGAGATCGGCGGCGGCGATGTCGCCGGCGGCGCCGATGACCAGCCGGTCCCGCGCGAACTGGCGGCCGGCGAAACCGACCAGATCGCCGCGGGCGATGCGGGCGAGGCTCTCGGGCGTCCCCTCCACCGGCCGGGCATAGGGGTGGGCACCGAACGCCAGCTCGGACCAGCGCCGCCGCGCGACGCGGCCCGGCTCGTCCCTGCGCTCTCGAGCGAGGCGACGATCTGGGAGCGGACCCGCGCTACCGGCCCTGGGTCGAAGCGCGGCCGGGTCAGGGCCAGCCTCAGCAACCGGACGGCGCGGCCGCGCTCGGCGCTCAGCGTCCCGAGCGTGCCGCCGAACCGGTCGCGCCCGGCCTCGAAGTCGAGTCGGGCCGCGGTCTCGTCGAGCGCAGCCTGGAACGCCGTCGAGTCCATCTCGCCCGCACCCTCGTCGAGCAGGCCGGAGACCAGGTTGGCGAGCCCTTCCTTCCCCACCGGATCGCGCGCCGCGCCGCCCCGGAAGGCGAAGGAGAGGCTCAGCACCGGGACCGAGGACTCCGCCACCAGCCAGGCCTCGATCCCACCGGGGCTGACGACGCGCTCGATCTCGACGGCAGCGACCGCCCCGTGCAGCAGCAGCCCCGCCGCCAGTCCGGGGAGCGCGCGGATCGCGGTGGCCATGGGCGGGCGTCTAGGCGGGATTCGCGGGAAGGAGGATCGCGGTGACCGAGCGCGACTCGACCAGGACGGCGCGGGCCGCGGCGTTGGCCGCGGCGACGGTGACCCCGGAGATCCGCTCGGGCCAGGCCTCGACATCGGCGATGGTCCGGCCGGTCGTCAACGCGCGGCCGATGATCCGGGGGGCCGCGGCGACACCGTCGCGGGCATAGACGGCGCGCGCCAGCATCCTGCGCTTGGCGCGTTCCAGCTCGTCCTCGGCAAGCCCGGTCTCGAGCAGGCGGCGGATCTCGCCCCGGAGCGCCGCTTCCAGCGCCTCGATGCTGCCGCCCGCCTTGGGCCGGGCGCTGATCGAGAACTCGCCGTCGTCGAGCCGCGCGTCCGAATACCAGGCGCCGACGCTGGAGGCGACCCCCCGCTCGACCACCAGGCGGCGGTAGAGCCGGCTGGTGGGACCGCCGCCGAGCGCCGGGGCGAGAAGCTGCAGCGCGTACGCGCGGCCCGCCGCGCCGCTCGAACGGCGAGACGTGCGGTAGGTCACGGTGATCAGCGGCACATGGACGCGGGCGCTGCGCATGGTGAGCCGCTTGGCGGCGAGCTGCGGCGGGTCCTTCGGGCGGACCCTGGAGCGCAGATCGCGCGCCGGGATCGGCCCGAAATGGCGTTCGGCGAGCGCGCGCACCCGGTCGACGCCGGCATCCCCGGAGACGATCAGGACCGCGTTGCTGGGCGCGTAATGGGCGCGGTAGAAGGCGGTGACGTCGGCCCTGGTCAGCGCCTCGATCTCGCTCTTCCAGCCGATCACCGGCCGCCGATAGGGATGCCTGAGCCAGGTGACGGCACGACGGCGCTCGGAGAGCTGGGCGCTCGGATCGTTGTCGGTGCGACTCCGCCGCTCCTCGAGCACCACGCCGCGCTCGATCTCGACATCGGCGTCGGTGAGCCGGAGATTGACCATCCGGTCCGCCTCGAGCCGCATGACCAGATCGAGCCTGTCGCTGGCGACGCGCTGGAAGTAGGCGGTATAGTCGTGCCCGGTGAAAGCGTTGTCGCGGCCGCCGTTGCGGGCGACAGTTCGCGAGAACCCGTCGCCGGGGACCGCCTCGGTGCCCTTGAACATCAGATGTTCGAGGAAATGCGCGATCCCGGACTTGCCGGGGGGCTCATCGGCGGCGCCGACCCGGTACCACAGCATCTGGACGACGACCGGCGCGCGGCGGTTCTCGACCACCACCACCTCGAGCCCGTTGTCGAGCCGGAAGGACTCGGGGTCGAAGACGCTCCCGGCCGCCGGCGCGGCGTGGAGCAGGGTGCAGAGCGCGATTCCCGCGCCCAGGTGGAATGCGTGTCGCAGGTTCCTCAAGCGATCCCCCCAGCCTCGCCGTTGCGGACCGCAAGCGGCCATGCCGCACTCTATCCCGGCAAAGCGCTCGTTGAACAGGGCCGGGGAGACATGTTCGGAAAGCATGTCCCGTTCATGATTCGTAGCTTTCTGGCGAGGGTCGAACTGGTATCATCCGGACGATCGGGTGTAAGACGGCGCCGGAAAATGGCAGGAATGCACCCGCCGGAAGCGCTTCGCCGGTCCGATCGACGGTGATCGTAACGGCGGGCGCCGGGTGCCTCCCGGTCCGTCGGCCGCCCGTCCCGACCGATCCGATGCCGGCTGTAGGCGGACGGAAGTCTTTGCGAATCCGGTCGGGAACGGGGCCTGCAAAGGCCATAAACGGGGATTTTCGGGGCGTTTCGGGGGTGTTGAAACAGCGGAAAATCCGGGCGGTCCGGGGGGTGCGGATTCGGGCGGAAGATCGGGCGTTCAGGAACGGTCGAGGGCCTCGGCGAGGTATCGGGTGACGATGCGGCCGATTTCGGTCCGGTCGTCGTCGGAGAGTCCGAGGAAGGGTCGTGCGGGGATGTCGCCCCAGGGGATGGGGGCGCCGCGCCGGGTGTTGCCGAAGGCGCCCTTCCCGGCGCCGAACTGGTGGGTTCCGGCGTAGACGGAGGGGGAGCCGATCTCGACCTTGAGGTGGCTCCGCCTTTTTGGACAGCCTGGCGGCTCGTTTAAGGTGTATTCCGGTTGAAGTTCAGGCTGCCAGAATCCCCTTGAATAGATCTTCCTGTTGCTGCTGTTGCGCCTGTGGGGATGTGGGCAAGGCGCGAAGCGGCTTGTCCATCATATCCACAGGCGTGTCACCTCGGTGGGCCTCGGCCGGCGTCCGCCCGCCGAGCGCCGAGTGCGGCCTGATGGTGTTGTAGAAGCCGGTCCACGCGCCGATCACGCGCCGGGCGGCGAAGCCGTCGGCGATCTCGTGCAGGTAGACCGCCTCGTATTTGAGCGAGCGCCACAGCCGCTCGATGAAGATGTTGTCCATGCACCGGCCGCGGCCGTCCATCGAGCTCCGAATGCCGGCCTCGCGCAGGCACCCGGTGAAGGCCAAGCTGGTGAACTGGCTGCCCTGGTCGGTGTTGAAGATCTCCAGCGTGCCGTAGCGCGCCAGGGCCTCCTCCAGCGTGTCCGTACAGAAGCCCGCGTCCAGCGTGTTCGACAGCCACCGGGCCAGCACATGGCGGCTCGCCCAGTCCATGATCGCCACCAGGTAGAGGAAGCCGCGCTGCACCGGGATGTAGGTGATGTCGGCGCACCAGACGTCGTCCGGCCGCTCGATCCGCAAGCCCTTGAGCAGATAGGGCCACACCCGGTGCTCGGGATCCCGATCGCTGGTCCGCGGCGCCCGCCAGACCGCCTGAAGCCCCATCAGGCGCATCAGTCGAGCCGCCCGGCGGCGCCCGATGCATACCCCCTCGCGGCGCAGGTGAAGCGCCATCCGGCGGGCGCCGTAGAACGGATACTTCAGGAACAGCTCGTCGACCCGACGCATCAGCGCCAGCGTCTCGGCGCTCTCCCCCTTCGGCTCGTAGTAGAGCGAGGAGCGCCCGATCGACAGCAGCCGGCATTGCCGGCTCAGGCTCAGCGCCGGATGCTCGCGCGCCACCATCGCCCGACGCTCGGCCCGGCTCATCGACCGGACCCGCGAGACAAAAAATCCCGCTCACGATCAACTCCCCGATCCTGGCGTGAAGATCGCGCACCTCGCTCTCATGGTCCCGGGTCCGCCGCTCGGCCCCCTTCGAGAACACCTCCGCCAGACCTTCGACCGCCGGGCGCTTCCAGGCGCCAACCTGGTTCGGATGAACCTGATGCTTCGAGGCGATCTCCTGCAAGGTCCGGTCGCCACGAAGCGCCTCAAGCGCGATCTTCGACTTCTGCTCTCCCGAAAATCTCCGCCGCTGGCTGCTCATATGCATCCCTCCGCCAAACGGTGGAATACACCTTACCTACCTGTCCGACGAACCGAGACCACCTCAACGGAACGGAAAGCCGCCGATCCCTTCATGCGACCCATCAGTGAGTCGAAGCGTTCGAGCGTTTTCAGACCTCGCCCTAACGCCGTTCGATCACCGGCGGCGGATCGGTGTCGCGCGGGGCGCCGCGGGGCTCCCGGCCCAGCCGCCTGGCCTCCGCCTCCGCGTCGAGCGCCTCGCCCACCGGCTTCGGACCGCGCCAGAAGATCAGCTTGTTGACGAAGCTCCGCTCCGACTCGGCGAGCAGCGCGGTCTCCCGATCGACCGCGTCGCGGATGCTGGGGTCCGCCCCGGCGGCGCCCGCCCTGCCGAGCAGCGCGCTCTCGCCCGGCGATGCGGTGCCGGCCGCCGAGGAGCCGATGGCGGCGCCGAGGAGCGTCTCGCGTGCCTGCTCCGATACCGGCTTCTCCTGCGGTCGCGGGACGCCGGGGCTGGGCGGCCTGAGGGCGTAGTCGGGCGGCAGCGAGAGCGGCGCGCGGGAATAGACGACGAACTCGTCGGGCGCCCGCCGGTCGATCCCGATCGCCCTGCGAGTCTCCTCGCCGCAGCCGGCGAGAAAAGCGAGGACCGCCGCGGCCAGCCCCGCGGTACGGATTGCAACTGCCCCGCCTCGCATCATCTCGGGTCCGCCTCGCTTCCCCCACCCGGTTCGTCCGGCAGCCTACGATCGCCCCCGGTGCCAATCAAGCTTGTCAGGATCAGATAGGCGGCGCCGAGGCAGATCGCCGTATCGGCAAGATTGAAGGCGGGCCAGTGCCAGCCGCCGGCGTGGAGGTCGAGGAAGTCGACGACCGCGCCGAGGAGGATCCGGTCGGCGAGGTTGCCGAGCGCGCCGCCGACGACGAGTCCGAGCGCGGCGGCGAGGGCGGGCGCAGTCACCCGGCGGAGCCACAGGAGCAGCCCGGCGACGATCGCGACACCGACCAGCACCAGCACCCATCTGCCCCAGCCCGGGGCGTCGGAGAACATCCCGAAGCTCACCCCCCGATTATGGACCAGAACGATGTTGGCGAAGGGCAGGACGGCGATCGGCCCGCCATGCGCGGTCACCCAGGCGGCCATCGCGGCCTTGGTAAGCTGGTCGAGCGCGGCGGCGGCGACCGCCACGACAGCGCCCAGCCGGGCCGGGCCGGCCGGCATCGTACCGACCGCGTCCCTACTGCGCCGCCGCCTGGGCGGCCTCGACCGCCTCGGCGCAGCGGACGCAGATGTCGGGATGCGCCTCGATGACGCCGACTTCGGGCAGAACGCGCCAACAGCGCTCGCATTTGCCGCCGGCCGCGCGGGCGACGATCACGCCGACGCCCGGCGCTTCGGCGAGGGCGAACGCGCCCTCCGGCGCTGGCGCGACATGCAGCGTCAGCGCCGACGTGATCGCGACCGTCGCCATGTCGATCCCGTCGAGCATGCGCGCGGTCTCGGGGTCGACATAGACCGTGGGATGAGCCTGGAGGCTCGATCCGATCCGCTTCTCGGCGCGTTCGACCTCGAGGGCGCCGGTGACGACGCGGCGGACCCGCCGCACCTCCTCCCAGCGCTGGGCGAGGTCGTCGGCGCGCCAAGCCTCGGGCACATCGGGAAACAGCCTGAGATGCACGCTGTCGGCGTCCGCGCCGTGGCGCGCCTCCCACGCCTCCTCGGCGGTGAAGCAGAGGATCGGCGCGAGCCAAGCGGTCAGATGCGAGAACAGCGCGTCCAGCACCGTGCGCGCGGCGCGGCGGCCGGGGTCGCCGGCGGGCGCGCAGTAGAGTACATCCTTGCGCACGTCGAAATAGAAGGCCGACAGGTCGAGAGCGCAGAAATTGTGGAGCGCGGTGAACAGGGAATGGAAGTCGTGGCCGTCGAGCGCCCGGCGGACCAGCCGGTTGATTCCCCACAGCCGGTGCAGGACCCAGCGCTCGAGCTCGGGCATGGCGTCCGCCTCCACCCGCTCCGCCGCCGAGAAGCCGGCGAGATTGCCCAGCAGATAGCGAAGCGTGTTGCGGATCCGCCGATAGGCCTCGACGGTCTGCTCGATGATGTTGGCGCCGATCCTGAGGTCCTCGGAATAGTCCGAAGCGACGACCCAGAGACGCAGGATGTCGGCGCCGTAGCGGGCGATGATTTCCTGCGGCGAAACGATGTTACCCAGCGACTTGGACATCTTGCGGCCGTGCTCGTCGAGCACGAAGCCGTGGGTCAGCACCGCATCGTAGGGCGCCCGGCCGCGCGTCCCGCAGGATTCGAGCAGCGAGGAGTGAAACCAGCCGCGATGCTGGTCCGATCCCTCGAGATAGAGCGAGGCCGGCCATTGGAGGTCGCCGCGCTGCTCCAGCGTGAAGCCATGGGTCGCGCCCGAGTCGAACCAGACATCGAGGATGTCGGTGACGCGCTCGTAATCGGCCGGGTCGCGCCCCGGGCCGAGGAAGCGCTCGGGCGGGCTGTCGAACCAGGCATCGGCCCCTTCCGCCCGGAAGGCCGCGGCGACCCGGTCGAGCACCGCCGGGTCGCGCAGCGGCGCCCCGGTCCGCCGGTCGACGAACACGGTGATCGGCACCCCCCAGGCGCGCTGGCGCGACACGCACCAGTCCGGGCGGGCGGCGATCATGCCGCGCAGCCGCGCCCGCCCGCTCTCGGGGTAGAAGGCGGTCCGATCGATCGCCGCCAGCGCCTTGTCGCGAAGCCCGTTCTCGTCCATCCCGATGAACCATTGCGGCGTCGTGCGGAAGATCAGCGGCTTCTTGGAGCGCCAGGAGTGGGGGTAGGAATGGACCAGCGTGCCGCGGGCGAGCAGCCCGCCCGCCTCGGCCAGCGCCTCGGCGACCGGCGCGTCGGCCTTGAAGACGTGAAGCCCGGCGAATAGCGGCACATGGGCGCGGAACAGCCCGTCATCGTCGAGGGTCTCGGGGATCTCGAGCCCATGGGCGCGGCCGAGCTCGAAATCCTCGGCGCCGTGGCCGGGGGCGGTGTGGACGAAGCCCGTCCCCTGCTCGACGGTGACATGCGCGCCCGGCAGCAGCAGCACGTCGAAGTCGTAGCCCCGGCCGTGCAGTGGATGGCGGCAGACCGTGCCGGCTAGCGCGCGTCCGGGAAGGCGGGCCAGCTCGCGGCGGCCGGCGATCCCGACCTCGCCGCAGACGGCGTCGGCGAGCGCGGCGGCCAGCACCAGCCGCTCGCCGACGACGGCGCGGCCGTCATCGGCGGCCTCCGTGACCTCGATCACGGCGTAGTCGATCGCCTCTCCATAGGCGACGGCGCGGTTGCCGGGGATGGTCCAGGGCGTGGTCGTCCAGATCGGCACCGAGGCGCCGGCGAGCGGTTCCGCGGCGGCGACGGCGACCGGGAAGCGGACATGGACGGTGTTGGAGCGGTGGTCGAGATATTCGATCTCGGCCTCGGCGAGCGCGGTCTTCTCGACCACCGACCACATCACCGGCTTGACGCCGCGGTAGAGCCCGCCATTGAGCAGGAACTTGCCGAGCTCGGCCGCGATCGCCGCCTCGGCCTCGCGGGACATCGTCGTGTAGGGGTTCCGCCAGTCGCCGACGACCCCCATCCGCTCGAACTCCGCGCGCTGGACCTCGATCCAATGGGCGGCGAATTCGCGACATTCGCGGCGGAACTCGGCGAGCGGCACCGCATCCTTGTCGCGCCCGGCCTTGCGGTAGCGCTCCTCGACGGTCCATTCGATGGGCAGGCCGTGGCAATCCCAGCCGGGGACGTAGTTGGCGTCGCGCCCGAGCATCTGCTGGGCACGGTTGATGACGTCCTTGAGTATCTTGTTGAGCGCGTGGCCGATATGGAGATGGCCGTTGGCGTAGGGCGGGCCATCATGGAGGATGAACTTCTCGCGCCCCGCGGCGGCCTTGCGCTGACGCCGGTAGAGATCCTCGCGCCGCCAGCGGGCGAGGATGTCGGGCTCGCGCGCCGGCAGGCTGGCGCGCATCGGGAAGACGGTCCGGGGCAGGAAGACGGTGGGTCGATAATCGGTGGTCATGGCGTCTCCCGATCGGCATGGCCCGCGGCCGGGGGGGCGCACAGCGCGCCCGGTCGGATGCTCTCGAGCAGCGTCCGCGCCACCATGCTGTCCCTGGCGATCTGCTCGCGCAGATCCGAGACCCCGTCGAACTTGCGCTCGGGCCGGATGAACTGGACCAGGGCGACGCGGAGAAGCCGGTCGTAGATGTCATCGGTGAAATCCAGGATATAGGTCTCCAGCCCCAGCAGGTCGCCGTCGAAGGTCGGGCGCCAGCCGAGATTGGCGCAGCCCA
Organism: Alphaproteobacteria bacterium; assembly: GCA_963422565.1. GTDB lineage: Bacteria > Pseudomonadota > Alphaproteobacteria > MPNO01 > MPNO01. Next base: position 1,921,690 of record OY730228.1, read on the forward strand.
TATGCCAGCGCGTCCGGCCCTGGTCCTCGATCCCGGCCCAGACCGCGTAGACGCCGAGCGCCGGGCGGACATAGTCGTCCAGGGTCAAGTTGGCGGTCGGAAAACCGATCTGCCGGCCACGCCGGTCGCCCCGGCGCACCCTCCCCTCGATCTCCCAGCAGCGCCCGAGCAGGGCCGCCGCCCTGGCCGGCTCGCCGTCGGCGAGGCAGTGGCGAATATTGGTCGAGGAATAGATCATGCGGTCGTCGCCCGCCACCGGATCGACGATCGAGAAGCCGACGCCGTTCGCCGCCGCCCAGCCTCGCAGCGTCTCGACATCGCCGGCCCGGCCCCTGCCGAAGACGAAGTCGTAGCCCACCGTCACGTGGCGGGCGGCCAGCGCGTCGACCAGCACCCGCTCGATGAAGAGTGCGGGCGGCGCGCGCGCCACCTCCTCGTCGAAATGGATCAATAGCAGGGTGTCGATCCCGAGCGGCTCGAGATGGCGGACCTTGCTGCGCAGCGGGGTGAGCTGAAAGGGCGGATCGTCGGGGCGGAAGAAGCGCCTCGGATGGGGCTCGAAGGTCACCACCGAAAGCGGCAGCGAGGCCGCCGCAGCGGTTTCCCGCGCGCTCCCGATGACCGCGCGGTGGCCGCGATGGACGCCGTCGAAATTGCCGATCGTCGCCACCCCGCCGCGGGCGCCGTCGGGCACGCCGGCGGTATGTCGGATGATGCGCATCTGGATCGCTTGCCCGGTGGACTGAATGAAACGGCCGGGTCCGATTGACCTTCCGCCAGCGGTTATGCCTATCGGGAGTGCCGAACATGCGCAAGAGCGTTTCCGTATACCGCGGCCCCCGCCGCCGGGCTCCGCAGGCGCGTCGAGCATGGCTTCGAACGCTTGAAACGCCGCGTGGTCGACGATGAACGGGCGCCGATCGCGGGCAACACGTTCTCGGCAGTTCTCATTTTGGGGGCTACGTACCGGCCGGACGATTGACGGGGGCCGATCGCGGGCCGACAATCGTCGGCGATGGTTGAGCACCGCTCGGAGACGCTCGACATCCGCGGCTGCCGCGTCGAGATGCTGCGCGGCGGCGCCGGACCCCGGCTCCTGTTCCTCCACGGAGCGGGCGGCGCCGCCGACTGGGCGCCCTATATGGACCGGCTGGCCGAGCGCTTCGAGCTGATGGTTCCGAGCCACCCCGGCTTCGGGCGGTCGGATACGCCCGATTGGCTGGACGGGATGTCGGACCTCGCCTTCTTCTATCTCGACCTGCTGGACGCCCTCGATCCCGGGTCGCTGCATGTGGTAGGCACGTCGCTCGGCGGCTGGCTCGCCTGCGAGATCGCGGTGCGCGATATCCGCCGCTTCCGCAGCCTCGCCCTGGCAGCGCCGGTCGGCATCTCCGTCCCGGGCGCGCCGGTCGCCGACATCTTCCTGTGGAAGCCGGAGGAGCGGGCGCGCAACACCTTCCACGACCAGGATCTGGCCGCCCGCCAACTGGCCGCCATGCGCGCCGCCGGCGCCGCCGACATCGCGCTCAAGAACCTGTTCACCACCGCCAAGCTGTCCTGGAGCCCGCGCTTCTGCAACCCGGACCTCGCGAAATGGCTGCACCGGATCACGGTGCCGACCCTGTTCGTCTGGGGCGCCGACGACAGGATCGTGCCGCCGGCCTACGGCGACGCGTTCCGACGGCTGATCCCGGGCGCGCGGCTTCGGCTGATCCAAGCCTGCGGGCATCAGCCCCATGTCGAGAAGACTGACGAGTTCCTGGATGCCGTTTCCGCCAACATCGAGGGCGACGGGACATGAAATTCTTCTTCTTCCACCTGATGCCCTATGCGCATCTCGATCTCGACTACGACAAGCGCCACGAGGCGGCCTATCTGACGCTGCCCAACAGCTATTACGACCCCCGCCTCGGCCATGCCCTCTATCACCGCTATCTCGACGAGCTCGAGCTCGCCGACTCGCTCGGTTTCGACGGGGTCTGCGTCAACGAGCATCATCAGACCGCCTACGGCATGATGCCCGCCCCCAACATCCTCGCCGGCGCGCTGTCGCGGCGGACCTCCAACGGCAAGATCTGCGTGCTCGGCCGCGCCCTCCCGATCACCGACAACCCGCTGACCATCGCCGAAGAGTTCGCGATGCTCGACAATCTCGCTGCGGGCCGCTTCATCGCCGGCTTCGTGCGCGGGCTCGGCACCGAATACCACGCCTCGATGGCCAACCCGGCCTTCAGCCATGCCCGGTTCCACGAGGCGCATGACCTGATCCTGCGGGCCTGGACCGAGACCGGCCCGTTCGCCTTCGAGGGCAGACATTACCGCTACCAGTATGTGAATATTTGGCCGCGACCCTATCAGCGGCCGCACCCGCCGATCTGGATCCCCTCCCAGGGCTCGCGCGAGACCTATGAATGGGCGGCCCATCCGGACCGGCGCTACACCTATCTGATCACCTTCAACCCGGCCGAGGCGGTGAAGCGCAACCTCGACGCCTATGTCCGGCAGGCCGAGGAATACGGCTACGAGGCGGAACCGGGGCAGCTCGGCTGGGCGTTGCCGATCTATGTCGCCGAGTCGGACGAGAGCGCCGCCCGCGAGGCAGCACCCCATATCGAGGCGTTTTTCAACAAGTTTATCCGCTCGCCGGCGGAGTACAAGCTGCCGCCGGGCTATTCCTCGATGGCGTCCTACCGTTACGTCATGAAGACCAAGTTCAAGGTCCGCGAGCAGTTCCTGTCCTATGAGGCCCTGACCGGAAACGGCATGTTCGTCTGCGGCGGCCCGTCCACCGTCGCCGAGATCCTCGCCCGGAGATTCGAGGAGATGGGCTATGGCAATCTGGTCTGCATGCTGCAGTTTGGCACTCTGCCGGCACCCCTGACCGAGAAGAATCTCAGATTGTTCGCCGCCGAGGTGATGCCGAAGCTGCGCGGGCTCGGCGAACCGGCCGGGGGCGGCGCCCGGGCGGCCGCCGCGTAGGCGGGCGGGCGGGCGGAAACCGGAAACGGTCAGGCAGGGCTCTGGGGGAGCGACGCGCCGACCATCGAATCGCGGGTCACCAGACCGGCGAGCCGCTCCGCGCTCCACCCTTCGGTGCCTTCGGGGCGCATCGGCAGCACCAGATAGCGCATGTCGGCATTGCTGTCATGGACCCGCAGCGCGACATCGGCGTCGATCTCGGTACCGAACTCGGCCAGCACGCTGCGCGGCGCGACGACAGCCCGCGAGCGGTAGGACTTGGACTTGTACCAGTCGGGCGGGAGGCCGAGCACCGTCCGCGGATAGCAGGAGCAGAGCGTGCAGACGATCATGTTGTGCACATCGGGCGTGTTCTCGACGACGACCAGCTCCGTCCCGCCCATCGGGATGCCGAGCTCGGCGGCCGCCGCGGTGCCGTCCCGGAGCAGCCGCGCCTTGTAGTCCGGATCCGTCCACGCCCTGGCGACGATCCGGGCGCCGAGCGCCGGGCCGCGCGAGTCCATGAATTCGAGCTGTTCGCGAATCTCGTCCGCCGTCACGACCTCCTTCTCGACCAGCAGGTCGCGGATCGCGCGGGCCATCAGCTCGTAATGCCCGGTCTCGTCGACGTCCCGGTTCTCCGGCGCCACTTCGTGGTCGTGCTCCTGGACCGCGCCCCGTTCCTCGTCCGTCATGCCGCCGCTCCTAGGCTCGTCGAAGCCAGTGCTGAAATATCTCCAGATCGAGCGTGTCCTGCGCCGGGCCGTCATAGCCCTCCCAGATATCGCGCTGCGGGAAGCGGACCCGGTAGAGGTGGCGCCTGGGCTCGCCGTCGAAGCCGTAGGCGAGCTCCTCGGGGTTGCGGAAGGCACCGCAATAACGCTCGATCACGCCCGTCTTGCCGCGGATATAGAAGGGCGTCCGCCGATGCCCCGGCGGATGGGTGGCCGCCACCCGCACCCAGTCGCCGACGGCGAACCGCCGCTCCTCCGGCGCGGGGGCGGTCATCCGCCGCCCTCCAGCCCGCGCCGCAGCGCCGCCATGCGCGTCGTCACCTCGTCCTCGGTCAGGAGGCCCTTCTCCTCGAGAAGGTCGCAGAGCGCCTCCGCCCAGCGCTCGAAATAGGACCGGTCGTACTGCTCCCCGGGCAGGTCCTCGAGCGACCGGCGCATCTCGTCGACCGTCGTCAGCCCGCGCTCGCGGAGCGCGCCGACGGTCGCAGTGATGAGCTTTGCCCAGGGCGCGGTCGGCGTGCTGCTCGTATCGATCGGCCCCGCCTCGACGCCTCCGAGATCGTGCTGCCTCCGCATGGCCTCGCTCCGCCCCGACTGCGCGGATATTCTCTCTCCCGCCCCGAAGCGTCAAGCCGCCTTTCGCCGCGCGTCAGATGTCGATGTCGACCGCGACGGGGACGTGGTCGGAAGGGCCGGGCCAGCCGCGCGCCTCGCGGAGCACCCGGGTGCCGGCGAGCAGCGGCGCCAAGGACGGGGTGACCCAGATATGGTCGAGGCGGCGGCCGCGATCGCTGCCGGGCCAGCTCCGGTTGCGGTAGCTCCACCAGGTGTAGAGCCGCTCCTCGGGCGGGATAAAGCGTCGCACCGCGTCGCACCAGTCCCAGGCCGCCCGCAGCCGATCGAGGCCGGCGACCTCGACCGGGGTGTGGCTGACGACGTTCAGAAGCTGCCTGTGGGACCAGACGTCGGTCTCCAGCGGCGCGATGTTGAAGTCGCCCGCCCAGATGCGGCGCTCGGCGGCGCGGACGGCGCACCAGTCGGCGAGCTCGGCCACGAAGTCGAGCTTGTGAGCGAATTTGTCGTTGATCTCACGGTCGGGAACATCGCCGCCGGCCGGCACATAGAGCGCGTGCAGCTCGACGCCGCCCGCGAGCCGGGCCGCGGCGTGCCGGCCGTCGGCGCGGCCGCACCATTCGACGGCGGGAAGCGGGGTCAGCGGGACGCGCGACAGGATGGCCGTCCCGTTATAGGCCTTGAACCCCTGCACCACCTGATGCGGGTAGCCCAGCGCCGCGACCTCGGCGCCGGGAAACCTGTCGGTCTCGACCTTGATCTCCTGGAGGCAGATCACGTCGGCGTCGAGGGTTCGCGCGACCCGGCCCAGCATCTCGAGACGCCGCCCGATCGAGTTGATGTTCCAGGTGACGATGCGCATCGGTCAGCCGGTCCGAGCGGCGGCCCGGCGGCGCGCCGCGCGGCCGAACTCCTCGAACAGAGCGTTCGACAGGCGGTGCTCCCTCCAGCGGTGCTCCGCATGCCATTGCACGCCAACCGCGAAGACCCCTTCCCGGTCCAGGCGGATGCCCTCGATGAGCCCGTCGGGCGCCACCGCCTCGACCGCGAGACCGGGCGCCAGCCGGTCGATTCCCTGGCCGTGCGCCGAGTTCACCCTGATGGCATCGTCGCCGATCAGCCGACAGAACACGCCGCCGGGGGTGAGCGCGACCGCATGGGCGAGCCCGAACCTGGTGTCGATATCGCCCTCTCGCGGCATCCGGTGGTCGAGCTTGCCCTCGACCAGATGCACGCGGTAGTGGAGCGAGCCGCCGAGGGCGACATTGATCTCCTGCAGCCCGCGGCAGACTCCGAAGACGGGCGCGCCGCGCGCGATACAGGCGCGGATCAGCGGCAGTACCGTGCCGTCGCGGGCCGGGTCGCGATGCTCGTCCTCCGGGAAGGGCGGCCCCTCGTAATGATGCGGCTCGACATTAGCGCGCCCGCCGGTCAGGAACAGACCGTCGAGCAGATCGGCAAGGCCCTCATGGTCGATCGCGCCGCCGAGCGCCGGGACCAGGAGGGGCTCGCATTCGGCGCCTTCGCGCACCGCCTGCGTGTAGCGGTCGCCCACCCCGTGCACGGGGATCCCATGCTCTCGAAGATGGATCAGGCTCGCCGGTATGCCGACGACCGGCCGCGCGGTTGCTGGCCCGTTGCTCACGCTCGTCGATGGATTGGTTGCGCGGCCCGCCGCAGGGGCGCGCGACGGAAGAGGAGACCTATCACGGCCGGCCCGACCCGGCAAGCCGCCTCGCGAGGGCGCGGCTCAGTCATCCACCCGGGGCGGCGAAAACCGTTCCCTGTCGAACCGAAACAGCTCGGGCGCGATCGGCGCGTTGAATGTCGGCGAGACCAGGATCACCGCCGTGTCGCCGCCCTGGGCGTCGACGACCCGCCATGCCCGCAACCGCAGCGGTTCGGCATCGAAGACGAGCCGCAGCCGGCCGGCATCAGGAGAGTCCCTGTGCACCAGATCGAGATGGACCTGCGCCCCGTCGCGGAGGAGACGCCGCACCGCCGCCTCCTCCCCGAACGAAATCCGCTCGCGGAGCAGCAGCCCCGCCGGGATGCGGTCGAGGGGGATGTAGTTCGCCTGCTCGAGCTCGTTGTCGACATGGACCAGCCAGTAGCCGTCGGCGTAGAGCTGGATCGGCACGGGCGGGTCGTAATCCACCCTGAGCCGCCCCGGGCGCCGAATATAGAGCGTCCCGCCGGCGCGCCCATCCTCCTCCGAGAGCTGGACGAAGCGCGCTTGAAGCGAGGTCAGCCCGTCGAGATAGGCCTCGATGCGTGCGAGCAGGGCCGTGTCGATCGACGGCGCCTCCTTCGCGGCCGCGCCGCCGGGGGCGAGCCAGACGACCGCGGCCAGCAGCAGACGAAGCGCGCGGCTCACGGCTGCGCCTGCCCGGCGGGATGGGACGACCTGTGCGCTCATGCCTCCTCCTGGCCGCGCCGGCGCGTCAGCAATTGGCGCTGACCGACATGGTTGGCCGGGCTGATGACGCCGTCCGCCTCCATGCGCTCGATCAGCCGTGCGGCGCGATTGTAGCCGATCTGCAGATGGCGCTGGACGAAGCTGGTCGAGGCCTTCCCCTCGCGCATGACCAGATCCAGGGCGCGGTCGTAGAGCGCATCGGCCGCCCCGCCGTCGCCAGCGAAGGAGGCGCTGTCCTCTTCCGCCTCGGTCACCTCCTCGACATAGTCGGGCGCGCCCTGGTCGCGCAGAAACCGGGCGACCCGCTCCACCTCCTCGTCGGACACGAAGGGGCCGTGCACCCGGGTGATCCGCCCGCCGCCGGCCATGTACAACATGTCGCCCTCGCCCAGCAGATGTTCGGCCCCGACCTCGCCGAGGACGGTTCGGCTGTCGATCTTCGAAGTCACCTGGAAGCTCGCCCGGGTCGGAAAGTTGGCCTTGATCGTGCCGGTGATGACATCGACCGAGGGGCGCTGGGTCGCCATCACCAGGTGGATCCCGGCCGCCCGCGCCATCTGCGAGAGGCGCTGGACCGCCGCCTCGATCTCCTTGCCCGCTACCAGCATCAGGTCGGCCATCTCATCGACGATGACGACGATGAAGGGAAGCGGCACGGTGTCGATCTCCTGGCTCTCGACGATCGGCTTGCCGGTCTCCGGGTCCTTGCCGGTCTCGACGCTGCGCCGGAGCGGCTCGCCCGTCTTCCTCGCCTCGGCGACGCGCGCGTTGTAGCCGGCGATGTTGCGCACGCCGAGCCCGGACATGGCACGGTAGCGGTTCTCCATCTCGCGCACCGCCCAGCGCAGCGCGACGACCGCCTTGCCGGGTTCGGTGACCACCGGCGTCAGGAGATGCGGGATGCCGTCGTAGACCGAGAGTTCCAGCATCTTCGGGTCGATCATGATGAGACGGCACTGGGCGGGCGACAGGCGGAAGAGCAGCGACAGGATCATCGTGTTGATCGCCACCGATTTGCCCGACCCGGTGGTGCCCGCGATGAGGAGATGGGGCATCCGGGCCAGATCGACCAGCACCGGCCCGCCGCCGATATCCTTGCCGAGAAGCAGCGTCAACTGGCCGCTGCCCTGCACGAACCCGGTCGTCTCGAGGAGTTCGCGCAGCGTCACCATCTCGCGTCCGAGGTTCGGCAGCTCGATGCCGATGACGCTGCGCCCGGGCACCACCGCGATGCGGGCGGAGCGCGCGCTCATCGACCGGGCGATGTCGTCCGAAAGCCCGATCACCCGCGACGACTTGGTTCCGGGCGCGGGCTCGAGCTCGTAGAGGGTGACCACCGGACCCGGCCGCACGCGTACGATCTCGCCCTTGACGCCGAAGTCGGCAAGCACGCTCTCGAGTATCCGCGCGTTGGCCTGAAGGGCGTCCTTGTCGATCTCCGCCGCGCGACGCCGCGCCGGGGGCGGGTCGAGCAGGGTCGTGGCCGGGGGCACGTGTCCGGTCTTCCGCCCGTCCAGATCGAGCGCGGCCTGCCTCTCGGCGGCCGCCGCGCGCGGCCCAGATCTGCTGATGGCCGGCGCGACCCGCGGGGCCGTCACCCGCGCGGCCGGCTTGCGCGGACGGGGCCGCTTGTCCGCCGCCGCATCTCCGCGCGGCGCCCGCGCCGGCCACAGACGGGCGCCCAACCGCGCCGCGCCGAACGGCAACCGCCAGGCGGCGTTTCCGACCGACCGCCACTCGCCGCCGGTCAGACCGACGGCGACGAGAAGGGCGGCGAGCGCGAGAAGGGCGGCGAGAATACGAATCCCAGCACCGCCGACGCCGAGAGACGGGTCGGTCTGCGCGGCCAGTCCCTCCAGGAACAGCGCCCCCAAGGCGCCGCCGGGGCCGGCGGGCAGGACGCCGCCGGCCGGCCCCGGCTCGGCGAGCGCCATCGCGCCGAAGATGAGTAGAATCGGCAGCGTGGTCAGCCTGAGCCACGGCCGCGGGACCCCGCGATGCGAGGCGAGACGCCAGGCCCAGACGAGAAGCGCCGGCACGACGAGCCAGATCGCCTGGCCGACCGTCTGAAGAAACCAGTCGGCCGTCCAGGCGCCCGGCTCGCCGAGCAGGTTGCGCGTGGGGTCGCCGCGGGCGGCGTTGAAAGAGGGATCGCGCGGATCGTAGCTGTAGACCGCCGTCGCCAGCGCCGCCGCCAGCCCGGCCAGGACGATCGCCCAGACCTCCATCAGCCGCCGCCGCAGGAAGGCGCGCAGCGCGTCCCATCGCGGCGGGCCGGGCTTCCCGCGTGCCGGACGGCGCGCGACGCCGTGCAGTACCCTCCTCACAGCGCCTTCGCCAGGCGGCCCAGCGCCGCGCGGGTGGTGTCGAGATCGTGGACGAGGGCAACGCGGATATAGGCGGCGCCCGGGTTGCGCCCGTCGGCGGCCCGCCGGGCGATATAGGCGCCGGGCAGGACGCGGACGCCGGCTTCGCGCCAAAGCCGCCGGGCGGCCTCCTCGCCGTCGCCCACGTCGAGCCACAGATAGAACCCGCCGGGCGGGCGGTAGAAACCCAGACGACCGCCCAGAATCCGCTCGGCGGCGTCGATCTTGCGGCGGTAGAGCTCGCGGCTCGCGGCCACGTGGGATTCGTCGCCGAGCAGCCGGACGGCGGCGTTCTGCAGCGGCAGCGGCGGCGGCGCCCCGCCATAGTCGCGGAGTCGCACGAAGCGGTCGATGAAGCCCGCCGCGCCGATGACGAAGCCGACCCGCAGCCCCGGCGCGCTCGAGCGCTTCGAGAGCGAGTTGACGACCACGACTCCGTCGAGCCCGCCGCCGAGATCCCGGCAGGCTTCCAGCATGCCTGGCGGCGGCGGCACCTCGCGGTCGTAGATCTCGCTGTAGCATTCGTCCGAAACCAGGGTGAACCCATGGCCGCGGGCCAGGACGACCAAGCGCTTCAGGCATTCCAGCGAGGCGATCGCGCCCTGCGGGTTCGCCGGCGAGCAGAAATAGGCGAGCGCGGTCCGCCCGAGCAGGCCGGCAGGGAGGCGCTCGAAATCGGGGAGAAACCCGGCATCCCGGTCGGCCGGCACGCAGACCGGCTCGGCCCCGGCGGCGACCGCCGCGCCGAGATAGACCTGATAGAACGGGTTGGGCATCAGCACCACGGGACGCGCACCGCCGCGCGTCTCGGGCAGCGCCGCGAGGGCGATCGAGAACAGGGCCTCGCGGGTCCCGGAGACCGGCACGACATCGAGCGCCGGGTCGATCGTTCCGTCCGGGCAGCGATAGCGCGTCGAAGCCCAGGCCGCGACCGCCGCGCGCATCTCCGCGGTCCCGCGCATCGGCGGATAACGCCCCCAAAGCGCGTGATCGGAGACGACCGCCTCGCGGATCGCCGCGGGCGGCGCGTGACGCGGCTCGCCGAGCGACAATGAGATCGGCGCCACCCCGGCGGGCGGGGCGATGCCGTCGAGCAGCGAGCGCAGCCGATCGAAGGGATAATCGCCGACACGGGCGATGCGGTCGTCGTTCACGGGCCGCCACCGGTTCACGGGGTGCCGACACTCTACGCGGCCGGCGGCGCGAAACAAGCGCGGCGCCCTGCCCGCCCTACAACATGTCGCGATGCGCCCGCGCGGGCCGGCCAATCCTTGTGGGGAGACCGCCGCTGCGGGCGATCATATGCAGCCGGGCCGAACCGGCCTAAAAATGGGTGCACCGCGTTCCCGCGATCCGAGGCTCGAAGGAATGGCATACCAAGTCATCGTCGTCGGCGGCGGGATCGTCGGTCTCGGCCTCGCCGTCGCGCTCGGCAGGGCGGGGATCCGCACCGCGATCGTCGAGCGCGCGCATGCCGGCGCGATGCGCGAGACCGCCTTCGACGGCCGGGTCTCCGCCGTCTCGGCGGCTTCGCAGGCGATGTTCGCCGCGCTGGGGGTCTGGGGCCGCTTGGCGGAGAAGGCGCAGCCGATCCGCGAGATCCGCGTCTCGGACGGGGACTCGCCGCTCTTTCTCCATTACGACCGGCGCGCGGTCGGCGCCGAGGCGCTCGGCCATATCGTCGAGAACCGGTGGATCCGGCGCGCCCTCCTCGATGCCGCCGGCGATCTAGACGGGATCCGCCTCCACGACCGGCGGCGCGTCGTCGGATATGAGAGCGACGCGGCACAGGCCCGGATCGCGCTGGACGACGGTGGCAGGTTGACCGCGCCGCTGATCGTCGCCGCCGACGGGCGCCGGTCGCGGGTCCGAGGCCTTGCCGGGATCGGGGCGACCGAGACCGGGTACGACCAGACCGCCATCGTCGCGACCGTCAACCATGACCGCCCCCACCGGGGCATTGCCCAGGAACGCTTCCTCACCGCCGGGCCGTTCGCGGTGCTGCCGATGCCCGGCCGGCGCTCGTCGATCGTCTGGACCGAGCGGGGCGCGGTCGCCGAGCGGATTCTCGCTCTGCCGCCACCCGATTTCGCAGTGGAGCTCGCCCGCCGGTTCACCGACTATCTCGGGGCGCTGCGCATCGTGCAGCCGGTGTTCCGGTACCCGCTGACGCTGCTGCTCGCCGACCGCTACGTCGCCGACCGGCTGGCGCTGGTCGGCGACGCGGCGCATGCGATCCACCCGATCGCCGGCCAGGGGCTCAATATCGGACTCAGGGACGCGGCGGCGCTCGCCGAGACGGTGGTGGATGCGGCGCGGCTCGGGCTCGATATCGGCGCGCCGCCGTCGCTCCGCGGCTACACCCGCTGGCGCCGCGCCGATAACGCCGCGATGCTGGCGCTGACCGACGGCCTCAACCGGCTGTTCTCCAACGATCTCGCGCCGTTTCGCCTCGGCCGGCGGCTGGGGCTCGCCGCCGTCGACCGGCTTCCGGCGCTCAAGCGGACGCTTATCCGGCATGCGATGGGAATAACCGGCGATCGGCCCCGGCTGACGCGCGGCCTCGATCCGTGACGGCGCGGGCTCAGGAGAGCGAGCGCAGCACGATATAGACGCCGAGCAGCAACAGGGCTGCGAAGAAGACGTTGCGGAACAGGGCCTGCGACATGCGCCGCCGCAGAACCCGCCCGAGCGCCATGCCGAGGAGCGCCGGCAGGACCGCGAGCGCCGAGATCAGCCCCAGCTCGCCCGAGATCATGCCCCGCCCGCCGATCGCCAGCGCGAGCGCCGCGGTCGAGACCGTGAACACTATCCCCATCGCCTGGATCAACGCGTCGCGCTCCAGGCCGATCGCCTGGAGATAGAGGGTCGCCGGGAAGACGAACGAGCCGGTCATCCCGGTGAAGAGGCCGTTGACCGTCCCGGTCGCCGGCCCCGCCCAGCGCTCCCAGCGGCGCGGCATGGCGAGCCGCAGCCCTGCCAGCCCCACCGCGGCGTAGGCGCCGACCAGCACGCCCAGCAGCGCCGAGAGCCAGGCGATGTCCACCCGGGTCAGCGCCCCCGCCCCGATCCAGGCCGCCAGCACCGCCGCCGCCATCAGCGGCCACAGCCTGGCGGCGATCGCCCGGGCATGGCCGCCCGACGCCGCCTGCCAGACATTGGTGACGAAGGACGGAAGCACGAGCAGCGCCATCGCCGGCTGGAGGCCGATCGTCGCGGCGAGAACCGCCAGCGACACCGTGGGCAGGCCGAGGCCGATGACTCCCTTGACACCGCCGGCGAACAGGAAGGCGGCGCCGATCAGGAGGAGCGCGCCGGGATCGTGCATCGCCGGGCGGGCGGAGGATCAGGACCGAGCGCGCGCCGAGGCTGCCTGGACCAGCGCGAAGATGCGGGCGGGCGTGAGCGGCAGCTCGGTCACCTTGACCCCGAGCGGCGCCAGCGCGTCGGCGACGGCGTTGGCGACGGCCGCCATGCCGCCGATCAGCCCGCCCTCGCCGAGCCCGCGCACCCCGCCCAGCGTGCCGGGGGGCTCGTCCTCGAGATGCACGACATCCATGCGCGGCACATCCCCGGTCCCCGGGACGAGATAGTCGGCGAGGGTCGCGGTCAGCAACTGCCCCGCATCGTCATGGACCACCTCCTCGAGCAGCGCCGCGCCGATGCCCTGGGCGACGCCGCCATGCGCCTGGCCGTCGGCGATCAGCGGGTTGATCACCCGGCCGCAATCCTCGACCACGACATAGCGGGTGATGGCGACCGCGCAGGTCTCGCGGTCGATCTCGACCGCCGCCACATGCGCCGCCGAGGTCGCGGTACCGAAGAAGGGATCGTAGACCCTGCGCGCCTCGAGATTGCCGATCTCGTCGCGCAGCGCGCGCGGCAGCCGGCCCATCTGGCCATAGACGGCTTTGGCGAGGTCGCGGAAGGTCATCGACATGTCTGTACCCGAGACCCGGATCTCGCCGTCGGCGGTCCGGATATCGGCCTCGGCGGCTTCGAGCAGATGGGCGGCGCAGCGCACGACCTTGGCGCGCAGCGCCCGCGCCGCCCGAATCCCCGCCCCGCCGGCGAGAACCGCGCTGCGGCTGGCGTAGGTGCCGGTGCTGTGGGCGGTGGCGGCGCTGTCCCCGAGGTCGACACGAACATCGTCCAGGCGAACGCCGAGCTCGTCGGCGACGATCTGGGCGAGAGTGGTCTCGATCCCCTGGCCCTGCGACGGAACGCCGAACCAGGCGGTGACCGCGCCGGTCGCGTCGATCTCGACCGCGGCGCTCTCGGTCCCGGTGTTGACCGGCATGCCGGGCGCCACGGCGATGCGCGAGCCGAGTCCGGTCAGTTCGGAATAGGACGCAATGCCGACACCGGCCCAGCGCCCGGCGGCGCGCGCCGCGTCGCGCTCGGCGCGCAGCGCCTCGTAGCCGGCGGTCTCGCAGGCGCGATCGAGGCAGCCGACGAAGCTCGACCGGTCCCAGACCAGCCCCGACGGCGCCTTGTAGGGAAACTCGCCCTCGGTGACGAGGTTGCGGCGGCGCATCTCGCGCGGATCGAGCGCGAGCGCCGCCGCCGCCATGTCGATCAGCCGCTCCATCACGAAAGCCGCGACCGGCCGCCCGACCCCGCGATACGGCCCGCCGCCCGGCTTCGAGGTGGCTACCGCCCGGACGCGGCCGTCATAGTTCGGCACGCGGTAGGGGCCAGGGAGGAAGCTCACGACCTGCACCGGCTCCAGGCAGGCCGTCCAGGGATAGACGGAATAGGCGCCGATATCGCCCAGCGCCTCGGCCTTCACCGCAAGCACGCGGCCCTCGACGTCGACCGCGAGCTCCGCATCGACCGTTTCGTCGAACGCCTGCGTGGTCGCCAGCAGATCCTCGCGCCGATCGGAGGACCATTTGACCGGACGGCCCAGCGTCAGGGCCAGCGCGACCAGGCAGATCTCTTCGGGGTAGAGCGTCGCCTTGGCGCCGAACCCGCCGCCCACATCGGGCGCGACCACCCGGACCCGGCTGCCCGGGATACCGAATATCTCGGCCAGCGCGTCGCGGACGATGCCGGGAATCTGGGTGGCCGCGTGGAGCGTCACGCTACGGCTGCGACGGTCGTATTCGGCGAGCGCGCCGCGCGGCTCGAGCGCCAGCGGAGTCTTGCGGTAGACGCGGAACCGGCCGCCGACCCGGACCGCCGCCTCGGCGAACCCGGCCGCGACATCGCCGCGCCCGAAAGCGCGCTCGACGAGGACGTTGGTTCCGGCCTCCTCGTGAACGAAGCCCGCATCCGCCGCCGCTGCGGCCTCGGCGTCGATCACGCTCGGCAGAGGGGCGATGCCGAGCGCGATGGCCGCGGCGGCGTCCTCGGCGGCGTAGCGGCTCTCCGCCACCACCGCGGCCACCGGATCGCCGACATAGCGGACCTTGGCGGCGGCGAGCGGTCCGAGCGGCGTGGCGTAATAGCCCTTCATGCGCGAGCTGGCGTGGATCGGCCGCGCGATCCCTGCCAGGTCGGGGGCCGCGAACACGCCGACGACGCCGGGCATGGCGCGCGCCTGCGCCGCGTCCACCGCCTCGATGCGGCCATGCGCGACCTCGCTCCGCCGGAAGGCGACATGGACCATGTTGTGGCGATGCAGATCATCGACGAACCCGCCCTGGCCCCGCAGCAGGCGTGGATCCTCCCGGCGCGCGATCCGGGCGCCGACGAGGCGCGGCCGTGCGCCGGGGTTCGTCATCCGGGGAAGAACGCGAGAGACATCGCGCGGAACCTCCGCTGCGCAGGAACCCAGGGTCCGGTGGGCACCGGCTGAGGCGTCTCGTTCAACATGGCGGACGGCGCTTCATGCTTCGGAGTCATCCGCACAGGCCGCGGTTGGCGTCGGGTAGCCGACCATATCTGTCTGACGATCACGAGGAATAATAGCCATTTCATTGCGTATTTTCTACGTCTCGCTTTTATGGCCGGACTGCCTCGAGTTTTTCTTTCCTGTCTTTCAATTCAGATTGCTGAAGCTTGAGAGATTCGACATTCTTTTCCAGTTTCTCCTTGAGATTCATGCTGAATTTCGAGTATAGAAATGCCGCGTTGATAAGTCAAGACAGTGTCGATAACACAGGGATCGCTCTCGACGCTCCGGATGCAAACCGGATACTCCCGGGCGTCGACAACAGATCGGCGGCGGCTTCGGTCGCCGCGGGACGAGGCCGTCGCGGCGCTCATGCCGCATGGTGCGGATGTCGACCGGACGACGATCCGTCCGCGACCGACGGCGAACATGGCAGCGATCTCGGCATCGGCGCTGTCGAGCGCAGCACGCTTGCCCGCCGCCGCGTCTTCGCCCACCATCGGGTCGAGCGGAACGGGGGCGCGACGCCATGGCGCAGCGCGGCAGGGGGCTCGGCATCGAATGGCCGGCCGCGGACGGCACGAGGGTGCCGTTCGAAGTGTTCTACGACGACGAGCTCTACGGAGAGGAGCTCGACCGGATCTTCTCGGGCGCCCATTGGCAGTATCTCGCCCTCGAGCACGAGATCCCCGAACCGGGCGACTACACCACCACCTGGCTGGGGGAGCGCCGGGTCGTGGTCGTCCGCGACGACGACGGGGCGGTCCACGCCTTCGAAAACCGCTGCGCCCACCGCGGCGCCCAGGTCGTGACGCGGCTGCGCGGCAACGCCCGGCGGTTCAACTGCCCCTACCATATGTGGTGCTACGACCATGCCGGGAACCTGATCGCGGTTCCACAGCAGAAGGGGGTCAAGGGGAAAGGCGGGATGCCCGAGGACTTCGCGCTCTCGGGGCGCGGTCTGCGGAAGCTCCGGACGGCGCGCTACCGCGGCCTGATCTTCGGCACGTTCGCGGACCAGATCATGCCGCTCGAGGACTATCTCGGCCCGACCCATCTCGCCCAGATCGACCGTATCGCCCGCCGGCCGATCCGGCGCCTCGGCTATTATCGCCAGGTCGTCGAAGCCAACTGGAAGCTCTATGCGGAGAACACGCGCGACCCCTATCACGCGCCGCTGCTGCATCTGTTCCATGTCAGCTTCGGCATCCAGACGCCGGCGATGCGCGGCGCGACGCTGATGGATCCCGAGGGCAAGAACAACTGCATCCTCTCCATCTCCGATCCCGAGGACGCGCGCGACCACGACCTGCTGATCGACCAGTACAAGACCAACTCCAAGTACCGGCCGGACTACGCGCTGAAGGACCCGCGACTGATCGGCACCAGGCGGTCCTTCGATGACGACGTCAACCTGGTGATCATGGCGATCTTCCCGTCTCTGGTGATCGCCCAGGTCGAGAACGCCTTCCAGATCCGCCATCTGCGCCCCAAGGGACCCGAGAAGTTCGAGCTCTACTGGACCTATTTCGGCTTCGACGACGCCGATGCCGAGGAGCATGAGGACAAGCTCCGGCTCGCCAACATGATCGGGCCGGCCGGCTTCATCTCGATGGAGGACGGCGAGGCCACGCGGCTGGTGCAGCAGGGGGTTCGCGCCCAGCGCGGGACCCACTCCTTCATCGAGATGGGCGGGCGCGGACCCGTCGCCGACCAGGATCATCTGATCACCGAGGTCGCGATCCGCGGCTTCTGGCAGTATTACCGCAGGGTCATGCGGTTCGACGGCGCCGGCGGAGACCGCGATGGCGGGTGAGCGCGGCCCGTCCCCGGCGCCCTATATCGAACTCCTGGCGCTCTACGCCGATTACGCGCTGGCGCTCGAGGAGCGGAGGTTCGAAGACTGGCCCGGCCACTTCACCGAAGCCTGCATCTACGAGGTCCAGTCGCGCGAGAACCGCGAGATGGGCCTGCCGGGCGCGCTGATCTACTGCGACTCGCGGGCGATGATCGAGGATCGGGTGGCGGTGCTGCGGGACACCCTCACCTACCCCTATCTCCATATCCGTCATCTGGTCGCGAATCTGCGCGTCCACGAGGCTGGCGATGCGTTCTGGCGAACCAGCGCCAGCTATCTCGTGCTGCACTCGACCGAGGAAGGCGAGACCCGGATCTACTCGACCGGCAAGTACGAGGACGAGATCGCGCGCGAACATGGCGCGCTCAGATTCCGCAGGAAGGTCGTCGTGGCGGACACGTTCGCGATCGACAATCTTCTCGCCGTGCCGCTGTGAGCCGGCGCGGCATCCAAAGCGACGGGAGCAGGCGATGAACAAGGACTTGCGGACCTTCCTGGCCGAGGCGCGTCAGATGGGGCCGGACTATTTCGCGCGCGTCGGCAGGCGGGTCGATCCGATCTACGAACCCTGCGTAATCCAGCAGAAGCTCGCCGCCCGCGACCGCTGGCCGGTCATCCGCTTCGACGACATCGCCGGCTCCGACATGAGCCTGGTCACCAACCTGTTCGGCAGATACGAGCTCCTGGGCCTCGCGCTCGGCGTGGATCCCGACCGGCCCAAATCCGAGATCCTCGACCGCTTCCGGGCGCGCATCGCCAAGCCGCTGCCGGTGCGCGAAGTGCCGCGGGAGACGGCGCCGGTCAGGGAGATCGCGCTCGGGGAAGACGAAGTGGACCTCGGCATGTTTCCCGTCCTCAAGCATGCCGAGAGCAATTCGGGCAAATATATCGCCATCGGCTGCCTGGTGGTGAAGGATCCGGAGACCGGCGTGCTGAACGCCGGCGTCTACCGCCACGAGATCAAAGGGCGGGCCGAGCTCGCCTGCATGTTCAACCCTGCGCATCACGCCGGCTACATCTACCGCAAGCATCGCGAGGCGGGGACGCCGATGCCGGCGGTTCTGTTCATCGGCCACCATCCGGCGGCCATCCTCGGCGCGCTCTCCAAACAGCCCTTCGACACCGACGAATATCAGATGATGGGCGCGCTGATGGGCGAGCCGCTCGAAGTGGTGGCCGGCGAGACGGTCGACATCCCGGTCCCGGCCTGGGCCGAGATCGCGATCGAGGGCGTCCTCGACCCGGCGCGCGAGACCAGCGACGGGCCGTTCTCCGAATATACCGGGTTCTACGGACCGGCGAAGGACCCGGTCGGGCTGATGCGGGTCACCGGCATCACCATGCGGAGGGACGCGGTCTATCACGACCTCGACCCCTCGCATCGCGAGCACAATCTCGCCGGCGCGCTGACCTTCGAGACCGCGCTCTACACGTCGGTCTCCAAGCTTGTCCCGTCCGTCACCGGCGTGCATCTGCCGCCGTCGGGAGCATGCACGTTCACCGCCTATGTGAAGATCAGGAAGCGGGTCCCGGGCGAGGGCAAGTCTGCCGGCCTCGCCGCGCTCGCCGGCGATCCGAACGTGAAGATCGTCGTCGTCGTCGATGACGAGATCGACATCTACAACGACTCGGATGTGCTGTGGGCGGTCGCGACCCATGTCCAGGCCGACCGGGACGTGACCGCCATCCCGTTCGCGATGGGCGCGCATCTCGACCCGTCGGCCTATGGCGAGGTGCGCACGGAGAAGGGGCCCATGCAGACCAAGATGATCATCGACGCGACCCGCCCGGCGACGCTGCCCTTCGCCGACCGCATCACCCCGCCGGCCGAAGCCTGGGCGCGGATCAGGCTGGAGGAGTATCTCGACGGGACGGCGTTACCTCGCGGACCGGCCGGCCGTTGACAGCCCGCGAACCGCTTGAGAGCATCGCCCGTCCTGGCGCGCCAAGGAGAGGAGAAAAGCATGGCCAGACTGCGTCATATCGCGCTTTCGGTCGCCGATCTCGACACCGCCCGGAAATTCTTCGCGGAGGCTTTCGACATGAAGGAGGTCGGCAAGGCGGCGACCGGGGTCTACATGTCCGACGGTACGGTCAACATCGCCCTCCTCGCCCGCGGCGGCCGCCCGCTCGGCCATGAAGGCGAGGCGCCGTTCTACGGCATCGACCATTTCGGCATCTGGGTCGACGATATCGCCGAGGCCCGCCGCAAGGTCGAGGCGGCAGGCGCCGAGCATGTCATGGGCGAGCCGACCGGCAACCCCGACACCTTCTACGAGGTGAAATATCGCGATCCGCTCGGCCAGATTTTCGACCTGACCGAGAACGGTTGGAGGGGCGCCGTCAAGGAGGTCGTCCCGGCCGGACCGGAGGACCGGGCCGAAGCGGCGGAGTAGCGGCGGCGATGTCGGCGTGCGCACGGCCGCGCTACGACCTCGTCGTCGCCGGCAGCGATGTCGTGGACCCGGCGAGCGGGTTCCGCGGCCCCGCCGAGATCGCGGTCGCGGACGGGCGCATCGCCGCCTTCGCGCGCCGTCTCCCGCCGCATGAAGCGACGCGCCGCTTCGACGCCGGAGACAGGCTGGTCTGTCCCGGCCTGATCGACCTCCATGTCCATGTCTACGAATGGGTGACGAATTTCGGCCTTCCGCCGGACGAGGCCGGGGTCCATTCGGGCGCCACGACCATCGTCGACCAGGGGAGCGCCGGGGCGTGGACCCTGGGCGGATTCAAGGCCTATGTCGCCGATCCGGCGCTGACCGATGTCCGCTGCTTCGTCTCCGCCAATCTCGCCGGGGCGCTCAAGGGCGGCATGGAGGGCACGCTCCTCCACAACCCGGCCATGATGCGGATCGAGGAGATCGTCCGGGCGGCCGCGGCCTACCCGCGGCTGGTCAAGGGGATCAAGAGCCACGGCGAGTCGGGCGGGCTGTCGCATTGGGGCCTCGAGGTACTGGAGATGGCGGTCGCCGCCGGACGCGCCAGCGATCTGCCGCTCTACGTCCATACCGGAGAGCTGTTCCCGGTCGACGAGCGGGCGCGCCCGGCGCCCGAAACGGTGCTCGAGCGCGTGGTCCCGATCCTGCCGGCCGGGACCACGCTCGCCCATGTCTATTCCTGCATGCCCGACGGGATCGTGGGGGACGCCCGGTCGGTGCCGCCGATCGTCTTCGATGCGCTCCGCCGCGGCCTGCATTTCGATGTCGGGCACGGCGTCAATTTCAGCTACCGGATCGCGCGCAGGATGATTGCCGAAGGCGTGCTGCCCAACACGATCTCCTCCGACCTCCATGCGGACTTCAACGGCTATCACGACGATTCGCCGCTCGATTACAGCCTGTGCGGGGCGATGACCAAGCTGGTCGCATTGGGAATGACGCTCGAGGAGGTGATCGCTCGGACGACGGTGCACCCGGCCCGCATCCTCGGCGAGGAGGACCGCATCGGAACGCTCGCCGTGGGCTCCATCGCCGATATCACCGTCCTGGACCGCGCCGTCGGCGCATGGGCTCTCGCGGATTCGACCGGCGAGGAGATCGCCGTCCAGGAACGGCTGATCCCGGCGCTGGTCGTCCGCGAAGGCCGCGAGATCGTCCCGTCGCTCCGGCTTCTCCGGGACCTGCGGCCGGCGCGGAGCGCGGCGGCGGCGGAGTAGTCAGCCGCGCCCGAGCCCCGCTTGAGCGCCGCCGTCCTTGCCGAACGACCCGCGCCTCAACTTGTCGAGATAGTAGGCGTCGAACGCTTCGGCCGGGTATCTCGCGGTGTCGCCGGGTCGGGCGATGCAGCTTATCTCGGCGTCGTAGTTGGGGTTGTGGAAGAACGCGATCGACAACCGATCCCCGTCGGGCACGCCCGACGGGGGCAGACCGACGCGGTGCAGCGTCGAGACCCAGCGATCGTTGCTCCAGCGGGCCAGCGTATCGCCGACATTGCAGATGAAACCGCCTTCCGGCCGGGCGACCTCCACCCAATCGCCGCGGCGCAGCCGGACCTGCAGCCCGCCCGGCCGGTTGTCGCCGCGCAGGATCGTGAGCGAGCCGTAATCGGTGTGTTCGCCGGCGCGCCGCTGCCCGTCCCGGGCGGCGGCCCGGCCGGGATAGCGGATCAGACGGAGGCTCGACGTGTGCCGATCGATCTTGTCCTCGAAATGGGCCGCGGGCAGGCCGAGCGCCAGGGCGAAAGCCTGCATCAGCGTGCCGGCGAGGCGCACCATCGTCCGGAAATAGGCTTCCATGAGAGGCCGCAGCTCGGGCAGGGCGGCCGGCCACAGATTGGGCGCGAAGAAGGCGTGGGCGCGGGCGCATTCGTAATAGGCCCCCGCCGGAACCGCGGGCGGCCCCATCGCGAAGCTCTCCTGCAGGTCGGGCGGCGTCTCCTTGCCCAGCGAGTAGGCGAGCGACCGGTCGCCGAGATGGTTCCAGCCACGGCTGATCCGGTCCGGCGGGCGCCGCACCGCCACCTTGTCGCCCTCCGGCAATGCGAAGAAGCGGACGGCGGCGGCGCGCAGCGCTTCGACCGCGTCCTCGGCGACCCCGTGGCCGGTCACTGCGAAAAAGCCGACCTCGATGCAGGCCGCGTCGATCGCGCGTGCGACAGCGCTGCGGTCGGAATCGCCGCCGTGCAGGAAGGGTGCGAGGTCGATCGTCGGTACGCCGCTCGCGTCCATCGCGCCTTCCCTAGCCGCCGCCCGGGCGGCGTCCGAGCCGGTCCCGAACGACAGGATAGACCAGGGCCGCCACCGATAGCAGCAGCAGGCAGAGGCTGATCGGCCGTTCGACGAAGACCCACCAGCTCCCGTCCACGATCAGGGACCGGCGGACGTTCTCCTCCAGCAGCGGCCCCAGGATCAGCCCGAAGGCGACCGGGGCGACAGGTATCCCGACCCGCTGCATCAGCCAGCCGAGCGCGCCGAAGGCGATCATCACCAGCACGTCGAACTCCGAGTTGCGCACGGCGTAGGAGCCGATCACGCAGAGCACCGCGATCCCCGCCATGAGCGCGTTCTTCGGCGTGTTCAGGATACGCGCGATCCAACGGACCAGGATCAGCGCGCAGAGTGCCGTCAGCACGAGCGCGACGGCGAGCGCGACATAGACCGCCGCCACGAAGTCCAGCCGCTCGGTGAACAGCGCGGGGCCCGGCCGCAGGCCGTGGATCAGCAGCGCGCCGATCAGCACCGCGGTCATCGTGTCGCCGGGAATGCCCAGCGTCATCATCGGGATCAGCGCGCCGCCGACGCAGGCGTTGTTGGCCGACTCCGGCGCGACGATCCCCTCGGGGATCCCGGTGCCGTAGCGGTCGGGCGCGCGCGACATGCGCTTTTCCTGCGCGTAGGCTACCGCCACCCCGATCGCCGAGCCGGCGGCGGGCACGGCGCCGACGAGCGCGCCGATCAGAGAGCCGCGCACGGCGATCGGCCAGAGGGGGCGGATCTCGCGCCATGGCGGGAACAGCCTCCGAATCCGCGCCACCGCCTGGAGGCGCGCGCCGCCGGGCTCGATGTTCCGCAGCACCTCGGCGAGGCCGAAGATGCCGACCGCCATCGGCACGAGCTGGATACCGGCCTGGAGGCCCGGGTTTCCGAAGTCGAAGCGTCCGATGTCGGTGATGTCGTCGAACCCGATCTGGGCGCAGAGAATTCCGATCACCGCGGCGATCAGACCCTTGAAGGTCGAGCCCGGTGACGCGTAGGCGAGCATGGTGAGCCCGAACACGGTCACCGCCGCATATTCCGGGCTGCGGAAGGCGAGCGCCGCCTGCGCCACCAGGGGCGCGATCACCATCAGCAGTATCCAGCCGAACAGTCCGCCGAACGTGGAGGCGAGCAGCGCATAGATCAGCGCCTCGCCGGCGCGGCCGCGCCGCGCCATCGGATAGCCGTCCATCTGGGTGACGATCGCCCCCGGAGTCCCGGGGATGTTGATCAGGATCGCCGAGATCGAGCCGCCATAGACGCTCGCCGAGAACACCCCGATCAGGAACATCATCCCGTGGCCGGGAGACATGGAGAAGGAGACCGGCAGCAGCACGGCCAGCGACATGGTCGAGCTGATACCCGGCAGGGCGCCGAGCAGGATGCCGGCGAGCACCCCGACCAGGCTCAGTCCCAACGCGGTCGGGTCGGAGAGGGTCGCGAGCGCGGCCGCCAGTATCTGGTCGATCATGGGAGCGGGACGCCGATCAGCACCGCGAACGCGGCCCAGACCAGGACGGTGATGCCGCCGGCCTCGATTGCGTAGAGCGCCGCGCGGCGCGGCGTCAGCGGCGGGAACTCGACGGCGCCGAGAACCACGGTCCAGAAGAGGGCGAAGCCGATCGTCGCCCAGACGAAGCCGATCCGAGGAAACAGCAGCGCATAGCAGGTCATGGTCGCCACCAGCAGCGCCGGGAGCGACAGGCGCCGGAGCGTCCAGGCCCCGCGGGGTCCCGGTCGGGCGCCGCCGCCGCGACGCCGCCGGAGGAGCCCGACCGCACCCTGCCCCGCGAGGGCGAGCGCAAACAGGCTCAACAGCGACAGGGTGATCTGCGGCAGCAGCCCCGGGCCGGGGTCGACGCCGTAATCGGCACCGACCAGCTCGGGATTGCGCCGCACGGTCCACCAGCCGAGCAGCGAAACGGCGAACAGCACCGCGCCCGCCGCCAGCCCGGCCGCCGGCCCCGCATCGGCCGCCGCGCCGTCGGCGGCCATGGGCGGGATGTCGTCGCTCACGCCCGGCACGCCGCCGCGGGGCCGCGTCGTCCCTCGGCCCCCGGCGGCGCGGCCGTTCCGGCTATTTCTTCATGCGGACCTTGACCAGCCCCGCCCCCTCGAGCACCCCGTAGAGCGCGGCGTCGTCGGCCTTCATCCGCGCCAGCGTCGCCGCCGCCCCCATCGGGGTGATCGCGAACCCGCCCTTGTTGGCGCGCGAGACGAAGCCGGGATCGGCGAGAGTCGCCAGCAATTTCCGCTCGAGCACCCCGCGCACGTCCTCGGGCGTTCCCTTGGGCACGAAGAACAGCCGCCAGGAACCGGAGATCACGTCATGGCCGAGCTCCTTGAAGGTCGGCACGTCGGGCGCCATGAAGTGCCGGGTCTCCGACGCCACCGCGAGCAGAACGACCGTGCCCGCCTTGTGGTGATCGATGACCTCGGGAACCGGCAGGGTCGCGCTGTTGATCTCGCCGGACAGCAGCGCCGCGGTCGTCGGCGCGTAGCCCTTGTAGGGCACAAGCGTCATCTTGATGCCGAGCCCCTTCTCGACGATCTTGGCGGTCACGTAGGACGAGCCGCCCGGCTGATCGTTGCCGTTCCGCAGGGACTTGGGATCGGCTTTCGCGCGCGCGACGTAATCGGCGACCGTCTTGATGCCGGTGTCGGCGCGCACCTGCAGCGAGCCCGGATCGGGGCCGACGAAGGCCACCGGGATGATGTCTTCGAGCGCGTTGGCGTTTCGGTTGGTGTATTGCCGGGCGAGGAAGCCCGCCGAGATCGTCCCGACGGTGTAGCCGTCCGGCTTGGCCGCCGCCGCGGCGCGGGTCCCGTTGGCCCCGCCGGCGCCGGTCTTGTTCACGACCACCACGGAGACGCCGAAATGCTTTGGCGCATATTCGGCGAACAGCCGGAATATGCGGTCGCTGCCGCCGCCGGGCGGCCAGTTGATGACGATGGTCACCGTCTTTTCGGGATAGGCGGCGGCGACCGGCGCAGCCGCCCAAGCGAGTCCCAAGGCCGCCGCGGCGACGGTCCCGACGATCGAGCTGATTCGAAGTCTCATCCCTTCCTCCGATCTGTGCGCGGCGGCGCGGGAGTCGGTCGGTCGCCGCCGAAGCTTCGGAAGACAGGGTAGCGCATGCGCCGCAACGGCGGAACCGAAACCGGGCCGCGCGGCTTGCGCAGCGCCGTCCTTCTCATGTACCAGGATCGCCGAGATGGAGCCCTATGAGGCAAGAAACCGACATTTCGAGGCGCTCGCGGACGATCCGAACCTGATCTGGATGGGGCAGAACACGAACCATCTGCCCAGCCATCCCGCGGTCAAGCGCGCGATGATCACGGCGATCGAGCGCGAGGCCTACCACGCCTACGCGCCGCCCGCCGGGCTCGCCGCCCTGCGCGCGCTGATCCTCGCCGATCTCGGCGTCGAGAACGCCGATGTGCTGGTGACCGACGGCGCGGTCGCGGGGCTGCACCATGTCTGCCATCGGCTCCTCGGCAGCGGCGGCGGGCGGATGATCACCACCGACCCCGGCTGGCCCTGGCCCGAGGCCTTCTGCTCCTCGATCGGCGTCGAGGTCGCGGCGCTGCCGATCTACGAGGCGGCCCAGGGCTACCGACTCACGCCGGCGCGGTTGGCCGCGGCGGTCGCCGAGGCCGGCGCGGCGCTGATCTATCTGATCGACCCGCTCAACCCGCTCGGAGTCTGCTACACGGCGGACGAGATCCGCGCCTTCGCCGACATCGCCCGCGGCGCCGACGCCTGGCTGGTCCATGACTGCACGTACCGCCATTTCGCCCGCAGCCACACGCTCGCCTTTCTCCACTATCCCGAGCGCACCATTACCACCTACAGCTTCTCCAAATGGCTCGGGCTCGCCGGCCTCAGGCTCGGCGGGCTGATGGCCTGGCCCGCAACGATCGAGACTCTCGCCGCCGCCCAGCCCAACGCGCTCGGCTCCAGCGTGATCGCCCAGCACGCGGCGATCGCCGGGCTGGAGACCAGGGACGCGTGGTTTCCGGAGGTCGACCGCATCCAGCGCGCCAACCAGGATGCGATCCGCGAGGCCGTGCGGCCGATCAACGGGCTCGCGCTCCCGGTCTATCCGTCCGACGGCAATTTCCTGGCGATCGACGTGAGCGCCGCCGGTATTTCTCCCGACGCGCTGGTCGCGCTCTACCGCGCCGAGGGCATCATGATCCGTCAGGCGGGCTACCAGTCCCGACGCTACGCCGACCGCTTCGTGAAGGTCTCGACCACGGTGCCCGAATGGCAGGCCAGACGGTTCTGCGACCTGTTGCCGAAGCTTGCGGCCGCGGCACTGGACGGCGGCGGCGCGGCGCCGCTCTATTGACGGATCGGCGGGGAGCGCGGGGATGGATCTCGGACTGGGCGGCAAGACGGCGGTCGTGACCGCGGCGAGCGGGGGGCTCGGCGCGGCGGTCGCCGAGGTCCTCGCCGCGGAAGGCGCGCGGGTGGTCCTGTCGGCCCGCGACCCCGAGAAGCTCGCGCGCGCGGTCGCGGGCATCGCCGAACGGACCGGCGGGGACATCCACGGCGTCGTCGCCGACATGGTCGACGCACCGGCGATCGAGCGGATGGTCGCGGATGCGGACGCGCGTTTCGGCGGCATCGACATGGCGATCGCCAACTCGGGCGGCGCGGCGACGGCCCCCTTCGCGGAGATGACCGACGACGACTGGCGGGCGGCGATGGAGGTCAAGCTGCTCGCCCAGATCCGCTTGGCGCGGGCGGCGTTCAACCGCATGACGGCGCGCGGCAAAGGCGGGCGGATCGTCTTCGTCGCCGGGACCCACGGCCGACAGCCCCATGCCCACGCGGTCACCGCCGGGTTCTGCAACGCCGCGCTGCAGAACGTCTCCAAGGCGCTCGCCGAGGACGGCGGGCCGCACGGCATCCTCTGCAACGTCGTCAACCCGGGTCCGTTCGCGACCGACCGCATGGTCTATCTGGCGGAACGGAAGGGGCGTGACGACGGCATCGCCTATCGGGACGCCGTCGCGGCCCTGACCGCCGAGACCGTGCTGAAGCGTTACGGCGAACCGGAGGAGCTCGCCTGGGCGGTCGCCTTCCTCGTCTCCGACCGGGCGCGCTTCATCACGGGCGCCATGCTCGATGTCGACGGCGGCCAGGTGAAGGCGCTTTAGTCCGGACGCCGGGACGCCGAAACGAGAGAATCGCCGGTCGTCCAGGGGCGGGATTTGCCAATTTCCGTCCCGTCCTGCTATGACGACCCGTCGCAGGGCGAGCCTGCCGACGATTTGCCGGCGAGATCGGCGGGGCTGGCGCGGGTCGGCCGCAACGACTTCGGGGTTTTGGGAGGATATGACGATGAAGGGTCTACGGCTTCCACTCGCTGCGGGGCTACTGTCCTTGGTGGCGCTGGGCGCGGCGCGGGATGCGGACGCGGCCTGCGGCAAGGTGACGATCGCGGAGATGACCTGGGCCTCGGCGGCAGTCGCGGCGCATGTCGCGGACATCGTCCTCGCGAAGGGCTACGGCTGCGACACCGAGCTGGTGCCCGGCGACACCGTACCGACGGTTACCTCGATGACCGAGAAGAACGAGCCGGATGTCGCGCCCGAGGTCTGGATCAACTCCGCGCGCGAGGTGGTCGAGGCCGCCGTGAAGGAGGGGCGGCTGACGATCGCCGGCGAGATCCTGGCGGACGGCGGCGAGGAAGGCTGGTGGGTGCCGGACTATCTGGTGAAGAAGCACCCGGAGCTGACCACGCTCCAGGCAGTCCTCGAGCGGCCCGACCTGTTCCCCGACAAGGAAGAGCGGGGCAAGGGACGCTTCTACACCTGCCCGGCCGGCTGGGCCTGTCAGATCATCAACGACAATCTCTACAAGGCCTATGGCCTGGACAAGGCCGGGTTCACCTTGTTCAACCCGGGCTCGGGAGAGGGGCTGTCCGCCGCGATCGCGAGCGCCTACGTGCGGGAGAATCCGATCTTCGCCTATTACTGGGCGCCGACCGCGCTGCTCGGCAAGCATCGGATGGTCAAGCTGGGCGGAATGACGCATGACGCGGCGACCTGGTCCTGCGTGACCGACAAGGACTGCGCCGACCCGAAACCGAACATGTATCCGAAGTCGATCGTCTATACGGTCGTGACCGCCACCTTCGCCGAGCGGGCGCCCGACGCGGTCGGGTTCCTGTCGAAATATTCGTGGAAGAACGCGCTGCTCAACGGTCTCCTCGCCTGGAAGGACAAGAACCAGGCGACCTCGCGAGAGACCGCGGAACATTTCCTGAAGAACCATGAGGAGGTGTGGAGCGCGTGGGTCTCCGGGGATGTTGCGGCAAAGGTGAAGACGGCTCTCAACTGACCCGGCATCTGGAGCGGGGGCATGCGGGCGCGTCGCCCGCACGCCCCCGCCCGGTGAGGGCTTCGCGTGTCCGACTGGCTTCACGATTTTCCCACCCTGGACACGGCTGTACTGCGCAGCCTGCAGAAGTCGATCGACACCGCCTACCGGTCCTTCTCGAGGACTCACGGCGAGGCCATCGAGGCGTTTTTCGATCCTCTACTCTACCTGCTGGTCGATTTCGAGCGGCTCCTGCTCGGCGCGCCCTGGTGGCTGATCATCGCGGCGATCGCGGGGATCTGCTTCGTGACAAGCCGCCGCTGGTGGCTTACCGCCGGTGTCGTCGCCGCGTTCTTCGCGATCGGCTATTTCGGCATGTGGGACAATACGATGCGCACCCTCGCCATCATATCCGTCGCCACCGCCATCGCCATCGCGATCGGCATTCCGACGGGGATCGCGATGGCGCGCTCCGACCGGCTGCAGGCGTTCGTCACGCCGGTCCTCGATGTCATGCAGACGATGCCGATCTTCGTCTACCTGATCCCGGTGGTGATGCTGTTCGGCCTCGGGAAGGTGCCGGGGCTCATCGCCGTCGTCGTCTACGCCATTCCGCCGGTGATCCGGCTGACCAATCTCGGCATCCGGCTGGTCGACAAGGAGATTCTGGAAGCTGCCGACGCCTTCGGGGCGGACGGCTGGCGGCGTCTCCTCGGCATCCAGCTCCCGCTCGCGCTCCCCAACATCATGGCCGGGGTCAACCAGACCATCATGATGGCGCTGTCCATGGTCGTGATCGCGTCCATGATTGGCGTCAAGGGGCTCGGACAGCCCGTGCTCCAGGCGGTGACCAACCAGTATTTTGCCCTCGGCCTGCTCAACGGCGTTGCCGTCGTCGCGCTCGCGATCGTGTTCGACCGGGTCACGCAGAGCTACGGCCGGCGGGTTCAGACGGAACGACGGAGGTGACGTGAAAAACGGCTCCGGCATCCATGTCTCAGGCCTCTACAAGGTCTTCGGCAGCAACGAGTCCTCGGTGATGCCGCTGGTCCATGACGGGATCACCAAACGGGACCTGCTGGACTCCCAGGGTCATGTGCTCGGCCTCCGCGACATCAATCTGAGTATCGCGCCGCGCCGGATCCAGGTGCTCATGGGGCTCAGCGGTTCGGGGAAGTCGACCCTCGTCCGCCATATCAACCGGTTGATCGATCCCACCGAGGGCGAGGTCCGGATCGACGGCGAGGACGTTCTCGCCCTCGACAGCGCGGCGCTTCAGAAGCTCCGCCGGTACAAGGTCAGCATGGTCTTTCAGCGCTTCGCGCTGTTCCCCCATCGGACGGTGTTGGAGAACGTGGCCTACGGCTTGACCATCCAGGGGGTCGAGAAGGCGGCGCGCGCCCAGCGCGCGGAACGGTGGGTGGCGCGCGTCGGGCTCTCCGGCTACGAGGACTCCTACCCGCACCATCTGTCGGGCGGCATGCAGCAGCGGGTCGGGCTCGCCCGCGCGCTCGCGACCGACGCCGACATCCTGCTGATGGACGAGGCCTTCAGCGCGCTCGACCCGCTGATACGCGAGGAGATGCAGGCCCTGCTTCTCGATCTGCAGCAGGAGCTGCACAAGACGATCCTCTTCGTGACCCACGATCTGGAGGAAGCCATCACCGTCGGCGACCGGATCGCGATCCTGCGCGAAGGCGAGATCGTCCAGAACGGCGATCCGCAGGAGATCGTTCTGCGCCCGGCCAACGACTACATCGCCGACTTCACCAAGAGCATCAACCGGGGCCGCGTCATCCGCGTCGAGTCGATCATGACGCCGATCGAACCGGGGATGGAGGGGCCGAGCTGTTCCTCCGACCTGTCGCTCGAGGACGCGCTGCCGCCGGTCACGGCATCGCCCGACGACAGGGCGCGCGTCGTCGACGCCAAGGGCAAGCCGGTCGGGATGATCTCCGTACAGCGGCTGGTCGCCGCGCTGCGCGGCGATCTGGCGGTGCGGCGACCGGCCTGAGCATCGCCCGACGGAGAGCGCTTGCGGAACGGAATTCCCGAGCGGCCGGACGGAGAAGCGAACGAAACGGCGATCTCCCGCCGAGCCGGGCGGCCGTATACCGCCGATTACGAAGCCCCGATCAGCGTTTCGAAATGGGCTGCGGTCCGCGCCGCGGTACGGCGGATCGTCTCCTCCAGGGCCTCGAACGCGGCGCTGCCGGCCGCGCGCGCGATGACCCGTTCGAGCGCCGGCGCCGCCGTATCGCCGGCGAACGTCTCCGCGACGGTCAGACGCAGGATCCCCTGCAGATTGCGCCAGAGCCTGGCGGCGCCCGCCAGCTCGTCCGCCGTCCTGGCCTCGACCAGCCCAAGAGCCCCGGCGGCCTCGAGCGCGGCAACGGTATCGGACCTCAGGACATCGGGGAATTCCGCGGCGTGGCGGAGTTGGAAGAACTGGGCGATGAACTCGACGTCCACCAGCCCCCCCCTCATATGCTTGATCGACCACGCGCCGCAGCCGGGATGCTCCCGCCGCATCCGGGCACGCATGTCCGCGACCCGAGCGGCCAGCTCGTCGGGGGGACGGGCGGTTCGCAGCACCGCGCCGATGACCGCCGCCAGCCGTTCGCCGAGATCTCCCTCGGCGCAGATCACCCGGGTCTTGGTCAGCGCCTGATGCTCCCATGTCCAGGCATCGGTGGTCTGATAGCGGGTGAACGCCTCGATCGAGCAGGCGATGGGGCCCGAATTCCCCGTCGGCCGGAGCCGCATGTCGATGTCGTAGAGCCTGCCGTCCGCCATCGGCGCGGTGACCGCGTTGATAAAGCGCCGGCAGAGCTGCGCGTAGTACTGGCTGGGCGCGAGCGGCCGGGCGCCGTCGGACCGGGCGGCTTCCGATGCGTGGTCGTAGACGAAGAGCAGGTCGAGATCCGAGCCCACGGTCATTTCCCGGCCGCCGAGCTTGCCGAAGGCGAGCAGCGCCATCCGCCCGCCGGCAATCCGCCCGTGCACCGCGGCGAACTCCCGCGCGACGACCCGCAGCAGCGAGCCAAGACAGGTATCGGCGAGCGTCGACAGGGGTAGGCTCGCTTCGACCGGGGACATCACGCCGCGCAGCATGTGGACGCCGATCCGAAAGACCTTGTCGTTGGCCCAGCGGCGATGGAGATCGAGCGCGTCCTGCATATCTCGCGCCCGCTCCACCAGGGCGGCGAGCTCGGCGCGCATCTCTTCGGGACCGAACCCTCGGGCGCAGAACCGGTGGACCGGCGGCCGCCCGGCCGCGGGATCGGGACCGGCGCCATCCGGGGCGTCGGGGCCGCCGGACTCGCCGCTCAACAGGCCGTCGAGCAGAACCGGGTGACGGCTGAGCCAGTTGGCGAGCCGGGGCGCCGCCCCCATGATCTCGGCGATCAGTTCCAGGAGCCAGGGATTCGCGGCGACCAGGGAGAAGAGCTGGACCCCGGCAGGCAGGCGCGACAGGAAGTCGTTGAAGCGGAGCAGCGCCGCATCCGGGTCGGGCGATGCGGAGAACGCCGCGAGGACGGCCGGCACGAGCTCGGTCAGCAGCTCGCGCGCCCGGGCGCTCCGCATGGCGCGGTATCGCCCGGCATGCCAGACCCGGATCATGGTGGAGACCCGGGCGGGGTCGGAATACCCCATCTCGGCAAGGGTCTCGAGCGTGTCGGGGTCGTGGTCGCCGCCGGTGAATACGAGGTTGCCCGGACCCGAAAGCGCGGGCTTGTCCTCGAAGAGCGCCGCATAGTGACGCTCGACCGTCCTGAGATGCCGCGTCAGAGCCTCCGAGAACGCCCCGGCGGAGGCATGGCCCAGAAAGGCGGCGAGCCGGGCCAGCCCGTCCGCGTCGGGCGGCAGGCTGTGCGTCTGGTTGTCCGCGATCATCTGGAGGCGGTGCTCGACCCTGCGGAGGAACCGGTAGGCGGCCTTGAGATCCCTCGCCGCGGCGGCGGCGATATGACCGGCGGCGGCGAGCCTGTCCAGCGCCTCGGCGGTGCCGCGCACGCGGAGCGCGGTATTGCGGCCGCCCCAGATGAGCTGCTGCGTTTGGGCGAAGAACTCGATCTCGCGGATACCGCCACGGCCGAGCTTGATATTGTGGGACTCGACGGCGATCCGGCCGCCGCCGCGATGGGCGTCGATCTGCCGCTTGATGGACTGGATGTCCTGGATCGCCGCGAAATCGAGATTGCGCCGCCACATGAACGGGGCCAGCGTATCGAGGAACGCGCGCCCGGCCTCCATGTCCCCGGCGACCGGCTGCGCCTTCAACATGGCGGCGCGCTCCCAATTTTGACCTGCGCTCTCGTAATAGATCTCGGCGGCCCGCACCGACAGCGCCGGCGGCGTCGATCCCGGATCGGGGCGCAGCCGCAGATCGGTGCGAAACACGTAGCCGTCGGCGGTGCGCTCCTCCATCAGCGAGACGAGGTTGCGCGCGAGCCGGGTGAACAGAGTCTGGATCGCGGTCTTGCCGGTATGCGGGACCCTGTCCTCGTCGAAGAGCAGGATCAGATCGACATCGCTCGAATAGTTGAGCTCGCCGGCGCCGAGCTTGCCCATCCCGAGCACGATGAGCCCCGAGCCTCGATCCGGCCGGTTCGGATCCGGAAGGTCGAGCTCGCCGCCGCTCGCCAGCCGCAGCAGCAGATGCCGGCAGCTCGCGCCCAGGGCCGCAGACGCGAATTCCGACAGCGCCCCGGTGACCCGCTCAAGCGGCCAGACCGAGGCGATGTCGGCGAGCGCGATCGCCGCCGCGGCGCGGCGCTTGGCCGAGCGCAGCCGCTTCATGACCTCCTTCGCGGACTCCGCGGCGATCTCCGAGTCGGCGCGCACCGCGCTCAACGCCGCGGCGCAGGCCGCCTCCGGCCCCTCCTCCAACAGCCTGCGGGCGAAGCGCGGGTCGGAGATCAGGACGTTCGCCAGGAACGGGCTGTTGCCGAATACCGCCGCCAGAAGCGCCGAGCCGACCGGGTCGTCCAGCACCGCATGGGCGAAGTCCCCGACCGAGGCGTCCCGGTCGCGCCCGGCGGCGTCCCGCCACCGGTCCAGACGGACGCGGAGCGCCTCGGCATCGCCGGGGGCGGGCAGCGGGGCCGCATTGTTCCGCCAGATATCGGCAATTCCGATCACCCGCACCGCCCCCCCGATATCGCGCGTCCAGGCTGCGGTCCGGTAGGGCGGAGGTCAAGACCGTGTCCTGGTTCAGGACATATGAGACGGGAGGGTTTCTTTGGCTGTGCGATTGGCAAGGTACTCGGCGGGGGTTTGTCCGCCGAGTGCCTGGTGTGGTCTGAAGGTGTTGAACTCCTCGGCGAAGGCGTCGAGCCATTGGTTGATGTCGTCGAGGTCGTCGTTGGGGAGGTCCCATATGGCGTAGAGCTCGTATCGCCATGCGCCGTTGTTGCGCTCGACATGGTCGTTGAGCTTGGGCGACCGGGGCGGGAGTTCGAGGAGTGCGATGCCGCGGCGCTGGCATTCGGTCTCGAAGTCGGCCTTGAACTCGGCGCCTCCATCGACCTGGATGGCCTCGATGGGGAAGGGCATGTGGTCCCGGAGCTTGTCGAGGAAGCGCTTGGCGTTGTGGGCGGTGGCGCGTCTCCAGGCCTGTGCGCAGGTCCACTTGGCGACGGGGTCGTGTGCGGTGAACTGCTTGATGGCGGGCCGTCCGGGGTGGGTCGAGATGGTGAGGGTGTCGAGCTGGACGATCTCGCCGGGGCTTGTGGGCTTGCGGCCTTTGGGCAGGCGTCTGGCGTAGGGCCTGACGCGCCTTGCGGCGCGCGGCCCGTTGCGGCGCAGGATGGGCGCCGGGGTGACCGCGCCGCGCTCCATGAGGCTCTTGAGGATGCGGCCTGTCGTGCTCTCGCTGACCCGGTATCCCTGGCGTTGGAGCAGGAGGGCGATCTTGGCCTTGCCCCACATCGGGTAGTCCTGACGCAAGTCCCTGACCGCTGCGACCAGCGCCGGCGTCCAGTCCGACCGGCGCACCCGCCGCGGCCGGCGCGAGCGCGGCTCGGCGCGCGTCCGCCAGCGGTACAGGGTGGCGCGGGACACGCCGACCGCTTCGGCCGCCTCTGCGGCGGTCAAGCCCTTGTCCCGCGCGCGCTGCCAGCGGGCCAGAACGTCGCGCCTGTGCGCCGCTCCGCGGCGCACAGGCGCGACGCAAGAGCGGCTCCTCGTGTAACCTGACGAGGCAGGCCAATCACCTGTATGGGGGTCTCCTCCAAGCCGCTCGTTTCAGCACCAACGGCTTCGGAGACCCCCAAACCGCTTTCAAGCGGGCCGTCTCATATCTGTATGAACGAGGTCAAGCCCGCGAGCATCGCCCACTCGCGCCCCTTGCTGTGAAAACACGCCCTGCGATCCCCCAGGAAAGGCCGTCCCGACCGACGCGGCTCACTTTCATGCCGGCGGAGCGGCTACCATGTCGGTTTGGGGGAGAGGGGGCGAAATGCCCGGCCCCGGCTATTCCGGCTCGAACACCAGCTCCGGCACCGCCGCTTCCCATGCCTCGCATCGCGCGCTGTCGCGATATTGCGGTTCCGACTCCTCGCGGCTCCAGCCGACGACGGCGTGGAGTTCCGCCGACCGGCAACGCATCCGCGCGGGCGGCTCGAAGGCCCGCGCGAGCTGCCCCACCGCGTTGCCCGCGCGGTCGCGCAGCCGCCAGCGTCCGTTGTCGGAGCGGTCGGCGGTCAGCGGGTCGCCCGGCGCCAGCGCGGCGATGGCGGCGTGGATGGGGTTTCCCGCCGCGAAACGCCCGGCGAAGCCGAGGTCCACGTCCTTGAGGCCGAGCCGGAAATGGCGGTATCGCAGCGCCGCCGGCGCCGGCGGAAGCACCGCCGGTTCGCGGTGCAGAACCGCGGAATGCCCGCGAAGCGGGTCCTGTATCCGGTGCGGGCCGGGGAAACGCGCGAGCGTCAGGGTGTGCCGCGCGCGGGTCATGGCCACGTAGTAGAGCCGGCGCGGCGCGTCCGCGTCCTCGCCGGTTCCGATGCGGTCCCAGCCGCCGTCCAGCACCGCCACGTGGTCGAACTCCAGCCCCTTGGCACCGTGGGCGCTCGCCAGCAGCAGGCCGCGTTGCCGCCGGCGCGCGTCCCGGCCCCACTCCGCCAGCCATTCGATGAGGCGGTCCGCCGGGGTTTCCCCGCCGCCGGTTTCCAGCGCGTATTCCTCCACCGCCTGCCGCAGCAGGTCGTGCCAGCGGTCGCGCGGTCGCTCCGCCATCCACCCGTCCAGCGCCGCGCCATCGACGAGCCGGTTGTCCGGACGGCGCAGCCAGGCGACGAACGCCCGCGTTTCGCGCAGGCGCCAGAAGCCGGGGATTTTCTCCGTTGCCAGCTGCGCCGGGATGCCGTGCAGTTCGCAGAACGCACGCACGGGCGCGAGGTAATCCCACTCGCGCGCGAGCACGGCGCAGCGCGACCAGTCCCAGCCCGGATCGAGCGCGGCAAGGCGCGACAGTTCCGCCATGACGGCTTGCGTCTGCGCGACGGGATTGTCTCCGGCCGCCGGGCCGCCGCCCACGGGCAGGATTTGCACCCGCCCGCGCGCCACCGGGTCCCGCGCTTCCCACTCCCCGCCGGGCGGGTCCTTCGCGCGCGCCCGGTCGATATGGATCGGATGGTCTGCCTTCATGCGCTCCCGCGCGGGCTCGATCGCGGCATTGGCCGCCGCCATGACGTGCGCCGTGGAGCGGTAATTGTCCGTCAGCCAAGTGGGCCGCGATCCGTAATCCGCCTCGAAGCGGCGGATATATTTCACCGAGGCGCCGTTGAAGGCGTAGACGTTCTGGTCGTCGTCGCCCACCGCGAACAGGGTGAGTTTGGCGGAATCGTCCTCCAGCATGCGCCCGGCCAGCGCCGAGATCAGGGCGTATTCGTCGCGGCCGATATCCTGGTATTCGTCGACGAGGATCCAGCGGAAGCCCGCCAGCAGACGTTCGCGGCGCTCGTCGGCGTCCTCGGGCGGCAGATTCTCTCCGCGCAGCAGCGCGGCAGCCTGCCGAAGGACGGCCCGGAACGCCTCGTCGTCGGGGCGCCCTGCCCGGCTCTCGAAGCTTGCGCCGGCCAGCCGCATCGCCAGCGCGTGGCAGGTGAGCACGGTGACGCCGCGCGCGTCGCCGCCGATCAGGTCCGCGAGGCGGCGGCGGATATCGACGGCGGCGTGGCGGTTGTAGGCCAGCGCCAGAATGCCGCGCGGGTTCTCGCGCCGCGCGCGGACCAGCCAAGCGATGCGATGGACCAGCACGCGGGTCTTGCCGGAGCCGGGGCCGGCGAGCACCAGCACGTTCGTCTTCTCGCGGTCGTCGGCGACGATGCGGCGCTGGACCGGGTTCCGCAAGCTGTCGACGATAGCGCGCCACGAGTCCGGGGTGGTCTGGCGGGCGACCTCCCGATCCCGCCCCGGCAGCCAGCGGTCGAGAAACGCGCGCTCCCGCAACCCGAAATAGTCCATCGCCAGGCGCAGCGCCTCGCGCATGGAACGCAGGCCGCGTTCGGCGAACTCGACCATGACATGGATATGCAGCGTGCGGCGCTTGTAATGCATCTCGAGGGGGGCGAAGTCGGCCGGGGTAAAGTGCCGGTCGCGCCGTTTCAGGCGGACGGTCATGGCCGGGCGGAAGACCGCCAGCCCCTTGTTGAGGCGGACGACTTCCTGTTCGTGCAGCCACAGCAGCGCGCGGCGCAGCAGCTTGTCGGGGTTCTTCGTCCGGCTCTTCAGGAGCATGTCGGAGTCGAGCGCCCGCGCGAGCTTGCCGAGCGTGGTTTCCACCAGCAGGTCGGTGCCCCGGCGGCGCGGCGGCAGGCACTCCAGCAGATGTTCCAGCAGGCGCCGCGCCGCGCCGCGCCGCAGGGCGGCGGTTTCCTCCAGCGCGCCCCATTCGCGGCCCAGCGTGATTTGCACGGTTTCCGCGTCGCGCTTGCGCACGCTCAGGCTGCCGACGGCGCCGTCGGCGTCGCGGTCGTCCCAGCCGCGCCCGTCCCACGCAAGGCTGCGCACGATACGCCACAGGCGTTCCGGCAGGGGATCGGCCAGGCCCCCGTCGCGAAGCGCCTGGGTGGCGATGCGCAGATGCAGCACCGCCGCGTCGCCCTTGCCCTGGTCCGGCGCCGCCTCGCGCATATGCGCGATCAGCGCGGTCTCCAGCGCCTCCGCTTCCGCGAGGCGCTTGCGGGAGGCCCGGTCCACGCCGGCGTGGACGAAGGCCGTGAGCGCCGCGTCGTTGGCGGCGATGCCCCACCGCTCGAGGTCGCGCAAGGCCCCGACCACGTCCTCGGCGCTCAGTCCGGCGATCCCCATCAGTTCGTCGGTGCTGACTCCCTCGTCGGGTTCGGAGTCGATCAGCGCCTCGACGATGCGGAGCAACGGCCCGCGGCGGCTTTCCTCCACCGCCGCGCGCGCCAGGTTCGCGCGCGCTTCCTCGAGCGAGGACACCCGGAGCGCGGAGGCGAACACCGCGACCCGGTTCTCCTCGCGAGTCAGCAGGTCCGCTTCCTCGAGCCATGAGATCGCCGTGCGCACGCGCGTACCGTCGGTGAGAGGGTCGTGGTCGCGGTCGAACGCCCTGTCCTCGTCCTCCTCGAGGATTTCGCCCGGCGTGGCCACCACCTCGCCGCCCAGGCGCTTCTTCGCGTCCAGCCTCCGCAGCGCCCGGAAAACCCCGTCGATCTCCTTGCGAGTCAGCCGTGCCCGCGCCGACATGCCGAACCGGCGCTCCACATCGTCAGCCGCATATAGCAGCACGCAGCGCGCCGGTTCGCGGTCGCGCCCGGCGCGGCCGGCCTCCTGGAGATAGTTCTCGAGCGAGTCCGGGATGTCGGCATGAACGACCAGCCGCACGTCCGGCTTGTCGATCCCCATGCCGAAGGCGTTGGTCGCGGCGATGGCGCGCAACTCGCCGCCAATGAAGCGCCGCTGCACGTCCTTCTTCGTTTCCGGCGGCAGACCGGCATGGAAATGCGCCGCTTCCAGCCCCTTGAGCCGCAGATATTCGGCGGCCTCCTCGGCTTGCGCCCGCGTCGCGCGGTAGACGATGGCGCCGCCCTGCCCGCCGGCGGGCAGGGCCGATTCCAGCGCCTGGCCGATATCCGCGAGTTTCCGCTCTTCGGAGGTGGGGATCGTCTCGAACGCAAGATTGGGACGGTCGGCGCCGCCGTCGAACACCGCCAGTTCGACCCCGAGCTCGTCGCGGAAATACCCCTCGAGGTCCTCCGCCACTTCGGGCTTCGCGGTCGCCGTCAGGCACAGCACCGGGGGAGGCGGTTCCTCGCCCGCCCGTTCCCGGACGAAGCGGCCCACATAGCGGTAGTCGGGGCGGAAATCGTGCCCCCAGCGCGACAGGCAGTGCGCCTCGTCGAGCACCCAGGCGCCGATCTCGCGCTGGTCGAGCGCCCGGCGCAGGGGGCGCGACCGCAGCTGCTCGGGCGAGGCGAGGAGAATCCCCGCATCGCCCAGCCGGACCCGGTCCAGCGCGTCCGCGCGCTCGGGCATCGACAGCATCCCGTTGACGGTCGCGCAGGCGGTAATGCCGCGCGCCTCCAGCCCCGCCACCTGGTCCGCCATCAGCGCGACCAGCGGCGAGATGACCACCGTCAGCGCCCCGGTCTTGTCGTAACGCGACAGCGCCGGGATCTGGTAGCACAGAGACTTGCCGGCGCCCGTCGGCAATATGCCGAGGACGTGCCGGCCCGCCATCGCCGCCTCGACGATGGCCCGTTGCAGGGAACGCCCGTCCGCGCCCGCCGGTTCCGCGCGGAAATCGTCGAAACCGAACCAGTGCTTCAGTTCGCGGCGCGCATCGTGGTGCTTGCGGCACCAGCCGCAGGCGGGGTCGGCGCAGGCGTTGTCGCGCAGCCGCCGCACCAGGCGCCCGGCCTCGGGGAACCGGTGGCGCACCCAGGGCGGCATCACCGAGCTGCCGCCGGCGACCGACAGCCATGCCAGCGCGTAGGCGAGCGGCCACCCGGACGCGCTCGCGTCTGCCGCCGCGCGCCGCGCCTCGGCCGCGCAGGCGGCGCCTTCCAGCAGCCGGCCGATGGCCGCCCGGGCTTCCGCGTCCGACGGGCGGGGCCGACCCCGGAGCGTGGCGAAAAAGCCGTCGAGCGCGCGGTCGGCGCCGTCCGGCTCCGGCACGCAGAGCCGGTGCCAGGCCGTCAGCAGGTCCGGCGCGGCGCTTTGCAGGGCGCGCCGCTCGTCGCCGAAAAGCTCCAGCGCGAGGCGCGCGTCGCTTTCCGGGTTGTTGCCCCGCGCGTGCTTGAGATCGCCGCTCCGGTAGTGCTTGACCAGACGGTGGTAGGGGTTGCGCGGAAAGGCGAGCGGGCTCAGGCGCAGCGTATCCACGGCCGGCAGTTTCAGCAGGCGCAGGTCCGGCCTCGCCGCCGCGAGATGCGGCAGGTCGTGCGCGGCGACATTGTGGCCGAGCACGAAGGAGACGCCCTCCGCCAGATCGTCGAGCCGCGCCAGCGCCGCGGCCATCCCCTTGCCCGAATGCGCCGCCGACTCGCCCGTGTCCCCGCGCACCGCGCCGAAGGCGTGGACGGAGCCGTCTTCCGCGCCGACCTCGAGATCGAGCGCGAGGCAATCGGGCCGGAAAGCCGCGCCGCGTTCGGGCGCCGGCGCGGCGACCCACGCGGCGGCCATTTCGGCGAAGCCGCCCCGGGCTTCCCCCCGTTCCCCGCTCAACGCCGCCCCCGCCCAACGCCCGCGCCGCCGCGTCCCGGCCGCGCCTCAATATATCGGGTATCCGGCTTCCGCGCCCCCGACCGACTCGCCGGGTTTTCGGAAAGGCTCAATTCGTGAATGGTAGGCATATTGATAG
Organism: Alphaproteobacteria bacterium; assembly: GCA_963422565.1. Classification (GTDB taxonomy): domain Bacteria; phylum Pseudomonadota; class Alphaproteobacteria; order MPNO01; family MPNO01. The sequence continues at coordinate 1,961,297 of OY730228.1, forward strand.
GATCTTTGCGGATTCGCCTTGGAGATCGGAGGGATGGATCACGAGCGGTTTCGGGACTGGTTTTTGCGTGTCGATGAGCTGGCGGCAGTGCTGTCGGACCCGCCGGGGGGGGCGCGGCCTCGCTGGCGGCGATCGAGCTGGGCGTGGATGACGAGCGGCGCGTATCCGGCATCGCGCAGCGCTTTGACGGCGGCCGCCCCGAGCGTGCCGCTGCCGCCGGTGACGACGACCCTGGCGCCGCCCGGCCCTCGGCCGGCAAGGGGCCGCCGTCCCAGCGCGGGAACCGGGTCACCGGGATGCCGCGCAGCCGGAACGCCACCGCGCCCCGCCCGTACCGCCCGATCGCACCGATCACGATCTGCGCCGCCCTGTTCACCCGTGCCTGAAGCGCGGCGGCCGCTTCGTAGTCCCGCGCATCGACCGCCCGCCAGAGCGCCGCGCAAAGTTCGGGGGCGAAGCTCGTCGGCGGGTTGATCATCCCGGCAACGCCAAAGGGCGCGCGGCCGAAGATGTCGGCGTTGCCGTTGAGCACCGAGACGTCTTCCGGAAACAGCCGCACGAAGTCGGGCATGGGGCCGGAGCGAGATCGAGATGCCGGAATATTCGGGGTTCTCGTAGATCGGCAGCGGCAGAGGAACCGCGCCGCCGACGGCGCGGAAATGGGCACGGATCGCGGCTTCGGGCGCGTCGCGGTAATAGTAGAATGGGATGATGCCGATGCCGTCGGCGCCATGGCGCGCGGCGTGCTCGGCGAGCGCGACGGTCGTCGGGATGTCGGCGGTGCCGACATGGACGACGACCGGCAAGCGCCCGGCGGTCCGCTCGAGAACGATCTCGGCCGCCCTCTCGCGCTCTGCCGCCGACATCGCGGGACCCTGGCCGGAGGAGCCGAGCACGAACAACCCCTGAATCCCGGCGCGCGGATAGAAGTCGATCAGGAAGCGGAACGTGGGCGCGTCGAGCGCGCCGTCCGCGTCGAACGGCGTGATGACCGGAACCACGATCCCGCTCAGCATCGCCGTCTCTCTCCTTGCCGCGGCGCCTGAGCAATTGAATCAGGACGGCGAGGCAACTAAACCCCTCTCATCGAGGATGCGAATGCCCGAACCCGCCATCGCCGAACCCCCGGCCCCGCCCGCCGCCGCGATCGGCGCCGCCCCGCCGCGCAAGGAAGACCTTCGTTTTCTGCGGGGCGAGGGGCGGTTCCTCGCCAACCGCGTCCTCGACGGCGAGGCGCATGCCGTTTTCGTCCGCGCGCCGGCCGCCCATGCCCGCATCCGCGCGGTCGAGACCCGCGAGGCGGCGCGGGCGCCGGGCGTGCTCGCAGTGCTGACCGGGGCAGACGCGCGTGCCGACCGGCTCGGCGGCATTCCCTGGGAGGTCCGCCCGCCGCAGCCGGAGGGCGCGGCGGGCGGGTCGCTGCCGCCGATCGGCGATCCCTCGGTCGCGCCGCCGCAGCCGGTGATGGCCGCCCACCGGGTGCGGCATGTCGGCGAGATCCTGGCGATGGTCGTCGCCGAGACCGCCGCGCGCGCCCGCGACGCCGCCGAGCTCGTCGGGCTGGAGCTGGACGAGCTGCCGGCCGCGATCGGCGCCGCGCCGCCGCGCCGTCCGGGCGCGCCCGCGATCCATGCCGCGTTCCCCGACGGCCGCGCCTTCACGATGGAGCGCGGCGATGCGGAGGCGGTCGACCGCGCCTTCGCCGCCGCGCATCACGTCGCCCGCCTGCGGAGCGTCAACCAGCGCATTCTCGCCAACCCGATCGAGACGCGGGGCGCGGTCGGCGTCTACGACCCGGACGCGGGCCGCTACACCCTCTTCACCCCGGCGGGCAAGCCGCACCCGGTCCGCGACACGCTCGCCCGGGCCGTATTCGGTATCCCTCCCGAGTGGATCCGAGTGGTCGCCGGCGACATCGGCGGCGGCTTCGGCGCCAAGAACGTGCTCTATCCCGAGCAGTGCCTGGTGCTCTGGGCGGCACGGCGGCTCGGCCGGCCGGTCAAATGGATCCAGGACCGGATCGAGGCGGCGCAGAGCGACATGCAGGGGCGCGGCCAGACCATCTCGGTCGCGTTGGCGATCGACGAGGACGGCCGCTTCACCGCGCTCAGGGTCGCGGCGGTCGCCGATCTCGGCGCGCATTTCGCGCCCCGCGCGGTCAACCCGGCGACTCTCCACCGGCTGATCCTGCCCTCCGTCTACGATATCCCGCTGCTCCATCTCCGTGTCGAAGGGGTCTTCTCCAACGCCGCGCCGACCTGCTCGATCCGCGGCGCCGGCGCGCCCGAATCCGTCTTCGCGCTGGAGAGGGCGATCGACATCGCGGCCCGCGAGATCGACGCCGATCCGGTTGCGCTCAGGCGGCGCAACCTGATCCCGGAAGCGGCGATGCCCTACCGCACGGCGTTCGGCCTCCGATATGATTGCGGCCAGTTCGCCCGCAACATGGACCGGGCGGCGGCGCTGATCGACCGGGACGGGTTTCCCGCCCGGCGCGTGGCCGCGGCAGGGAGGGGCAGATGCCGAGGCCTCGCTTTCGCCAACCTGCTCGAGGTCCACGGGGCCGGGATCGGCGAGGTGGCGGAGCTCCGCGTCGACGCGCGCGGCCGGCCGACGGTGCTGATCGGCACCCAGTCGAGCGGCCAGGGCCATGAGACGGTCTACGCCCAGATCGCGGCCGAGGCGCTGGGCGCACCGCTCGCCGACGTGACCGTCGTCCAGGGCGACACCGATCAAGTCGCCGAGGGGAACGGCACCGGCGCCTCGCGATCGCTCATCGTCGGCGGCTCGGCCCTGCTCGGCGCCGCGGACGGGGTCGTCGCGCAGGCGCGCGCCGTCGCCGCGCATCTGCTGGAATCCGCGGTCGCGGACATCGCCTTCGCCGGCGGCGTGTTTCGCGTCGCCGGCACCGATCGCGCGGTCGGGCTCCGGGAGGTCGCCGACGCGGCGCACGATCCCGCCCGTCTGCCGGCCGGAGCCGCGCCGGGGCTCTCGGGCAGAGCCCGTTTCGATCCCGAGGCGCCGACCTTCCCCAACGGCTGCCACGCTTGCGAGGTCGAAGTCGATCCCGAGACGGGCGCGGTGGAGATCGCCGCCTATGCGCTGGTCCAGGACTCGGGGATACAGGTGCATCCGGCCATCGTCGAGGGGCAGATCCAGGGCGGGGCTGCCTACGGGATCGGCCAGGCACTGTGCGAGGACGCGCGCTGCGACCCGGAGACCGGACAGGTTCTGCGCGCCACCTTCATGGACTACGCCATGCCGCGCGCCTCCGACATCCCGTCTTTCCGGTTCCACGCGGTCGAGCTCCCCTGCGCCAACAACCCGCTCGGCGTGAAGGCCTGCGGCGAGTCGGGCGCCGCCGGTCCGCCGCCCGCCGTCGTCGGCGCGATCGTCGATGCGCTGCGCGGCTTCGGCGTCCGCCATGTCGAGATGCCGGCGACGCCCGAGCGGGTCTGGCGCGCGATCCGGGACGCCCGGACGGGGCGCGCAGCGGCGGCCGCCCCGTCCGACGGTCCGGCATGACGCGAGGCCCTCATAAGCGACAACCCGATATCGGGCTCCGGATGTCGTATCCCGCCGCGGCGACGCGATTCGGAGGGATGGACGAGGATCGGGACGTGCTGATGTCGTTTCTGCCGCCTGGGTGGCGGGAGTCGCTGCGCGAGACGAAAGCATCGACGGGTCTGCGCGAGGATAAGTCGGTAGAGAACCCGTCGCGGGCGCTGCCGCCCCTTGTTTCCGGGCCCCGGAGCTCGTACAGGCCGGGCTCCGAGCGATGTTGACCCTCGGCGCGCTCGGCTTCGCATCGCCCTGGCTGCTACTGGCCGGGCTCGGGCTGCCGGCGATCTGGTGGCTCCTGCGGGTCACCCCGCCGGCCCCGCTGCTGGTCCGCTTTCCGCCGGCGTTTCTGATCCTCGGCCTGCGTTCCCGAGAGGACCAGCCGGCGCGCACGCCGATATGGCTGACGATCCTGAGGATGGTCCTGGCGGCGCTGATCATCCTCGGTCTCGCCGAACCGGTTCTCGATCCCGCCGCCCCGCTGCGCGGGTCGGGTCCTCTGGTGCTGATCGTCGACAACGGCTGGGCGTCCGCACAGGGTTGGGAACGGCGCCGGCAGGCCTGGAAACGGCTGCTGGATCAGGCCGGGGCGGAGGGGCGGCCGGTACGGATCGCGGCGACAGCCCGGTCGCGGCCCGACTCTCCGGCGGCGCTGTCCGACCCGCTGCGCGCCGAGGACGCGCGGAAGATCCTGCGGGCGCTTCGCCCGGTGCCCTGGAGCGCCGATTACGACGCCCTGCGCGCCGCCGTCGAGAGCGTGACCGTCGATGGACAGGCGCATGTCGTCTGGCTGTCGGACGGTCTCGACGGCCCGGGCGCCTATGATCTGGCGGCGCAGCTGCAGAGGCTGGGCGGCCTCGAGATCATGACCGGAGGCGCGGCCTCGGCCCCGCTGCTGGTCGATCCGCCGGACGGCGACGGCGGCGGTTTCGACGTCGCGCTGCGGCGGGCGGGCGCCGCCGGGACGCGCACCGCCCGGGTCCGCGCCGTCGATCCCGACGGGCGGGTGCTGGCCCGCGGCGAGGCCGGCTTTGTCGCGGGCGAAACGCGCGCCGGGCTACGGCTCGATCTGCCGAGGGAGGTGCGGCGCGAGGTCGCGCGGCTGCATGTCGAGGGCCAGGAGACCGCCGGCGGCGTCTTTCTGCTCGACGACCGTTGGCGGCGGCGCCCGGTCGGTGCCGTGTCGGGCGGCTCGACCGACGCCGACCAGCCTTTGCTCGGCACCGTCTACTATCTGGAGCGGGCGCTGGGCCCCTATCACGACGTGGTGCCGGGCGATGTCGCGGCGCTGACGGAACGGGAGCTGTCGGTCGTCTTCATCGCCGATATCGGCAAGCTCGGACGGGCCGAGCAGGACCGCCTGTCCGCCTGGATCGAGCAGGGCGGCGTCCTCGTCCGGTTCGCGGGGCCGAAGCTCGCGCAGGGCGCGGACGCGCTGCTGCCGGTGGCGCTGCGCAAGGGCGGGCGGGCGCTGGGCGGATCGTTGTCCTGGACCCACCCGGCCCGCCTCGCCCCTTTCTCCGCCCCCTCCCCCTTCGTCGGCCTGGACGTTCCCGGCGACGTCAGGGTGAAGCGTCAAGTCCTGGCCCAGCCGTCCTTCGCCCTCGACGAACGGACCTGGGCGCGGCTGACCGACGGCACCCCGCTGGTAACCGCGGCGCGCCGCGGCGACGGCTGGCTCGTCCTGTTCCACGTCACGGCGAACATGGACTGGTCGAACCTGCCGATCTCCGGTCTGTTCGTGAACATGCTGCGCCGAATCGTCGATCTGTCGCGGGGGGTCGCCGGGCACGATCCCGCCGCCGCTCTCCCGCTGCTCGCCGCGCTCGACGGCTTCGGTGTCCTGGGAGACCCGCCGGCCGGCGCCGCGGCGACGATCTCCGGACCGGCGGGCGAGGCGCGGGCCGCGCCCGGGTCGCCGCCGGGCTATTACGGCAGCGACGGGGCGCGGCGCGCCCTCAACCTGTCGCCGGGCATCGCCGATTTCGCGCCGCTGGACGCCCTTCCCGCCGGCGTCGCGCGGAGCAGCTACGCGGGCGGCGCCGCGGTCCCGCTGCGCGGCTGGCTGCTCCTGGCGGCGCTGCTGCTGGCCGTCGCGGACACGTCGATCGGGCTCGCGCTGCGCGGCCTGCTGCGGCCGTCGACGGCGCGGCTTGCCGCAGTTCTGCTCCTGGTCGCGGCGGGCCCGGACGCCCCGTCCAGAGCCCAGACGGGATCGTCCTCCGCCCAGCCCGCCGATGCCGACGCCCCGGCGCTGCGGGCGACGCTGGAGACCCGGCTCGCCCATGTTCTGACGGGGGATCGGCGGGTCGACTCGATTGCGCGCGACGGCCTCGCGGGCCTTGGCAAAGTGCTGCGCCAGCGGACCTCCGTCGAGCCCGGCCCGCCGCTCGGCGTCCGCATCGAGGCGGACGAGCTCGCCTTCTACCCGGTGCTGTACTGGCCCGTCTCGACGCTGCAGAGCCCACCTTCGGAACGGGCTATGGGAAAGCTCAACCGCTATCTGCGCACCGGCGGCATGATCCTGTTCGACACGCGCGACCGGGGCGATACCGCCCTCGGCGCCCCGGCCGGGACCAGCCCGGCGGCGCGCCATCTGCGGCGGTTGGTGCAGGGGCTCGACATTCCGATGCTGACCCCGATCCCGCGGGATCACGTCCTGACCAGATCCTTCTACCTGCTCTCCGATTTCCCCGGACGGTGGACCGGCGGACGACTCTGGGTCGAACGCCGGGGCGGGCAGCATAATGACGGCGTGTCCTCGGTCGTCGTCGGCGCGAACGACTGGGCGGCGGCCTGGGCGGTCGATTCCGACGGCCGGCCACGTCTGCCGGTCGTCCCCGGCGGCGAAGGGCAGCGGGAATACGCCTATCGTTTCGGCGTCAACTGGGTGATGTACGCGCTGACCGGCAACTACAAGGCGGACCAGGTCCACGTCCCGGCGATCATGGAGCGGCTCGGGCAATGACGGCGATCGCCTTCGATCCTCTCGTCGACTGGACGCCGCTATGCGTCGCCGGCGGCATCGCCCTCGCCGTGCTCCTGCTGTCGCTGCTGCGCCGCGCGCGCGGGACCCTATGGCGGTCGGCGATGCTGGCCCTGCTCTGGCTCGCGATCGCGAACCCGGTTCTGGTCGATGAGGAACGCGAGTCCGTTCCGGATCTGGTGACGCTGGTGGTCGACGAGTCGCCGAGCCAGCGGATCGAAAATCGGGTCGCCCGGACCGCCGACGCCCTCGCCCGGGTCACCGCGCGGCTGGCGAGATTCGACGATCTCGAGATACGGCGCGTCCATGCGGGAGGGGAACGGAACCCGTCCGCCCGCGGCACGACCCTGTTCGGCCCCCTCGCGCGCAGCCGCAGCCGGATCCCCGGGCGGCGCGCCGCGGCGACGATCCTGCTGACCGACGGCCAGGTCCACGATGTCCCCGACTCCGTCGAGGCTCTCGGGCTCGGCGGTCCGATCCATGTACTGCTGAGCGGGCGGCGCGACGAGCGCGACCGGGCCCTCTTCGTCGACGCTGCGCCGCGCTTCTCCCTGGTCGGCAGCAAGGCGGCGATCAGACTCCGCGTCGAAGACGGGGGCCGGCCCGACGACCGCGCCCTGCTCACCATCTCTCGGGACGGCCGCATACGGGCGCGCGTTCCGCTGCCCGTCGGCACCGTCCAGGAGATCGAGGTCGATATCGACCATGCGGGGGCCAACATCTTCGAACTCGAGGTCGCCGAGCGGGCGGGCGAGCTGAGCCCGGCCAACAACCGCCGCCTGGTCGAAATCAACGGTGTGCGCGAGCGGCTCCGCGTCCTGCTGGTCTCCGGCGAGCCGCACCCCGGCGAGCGCACCTGGCGCAACTTCCTGAAGGCCGATCCCTCGGTCGACCTGATCCATTTCACGATTCTCCGCCCGCCGGACAAGTACGACTCGACCCCCGTGCGCGAGCTTTCGCTGATCGCGTTCCCGATCCGCGAGCTGTTCGAAGTCAAGCTCGCGGATTTCGATCTGATCATCTTCGACCACTATCGACGCCGCGGCGTGCTTCCGGGCATCTATCTGGAGAACATCGCCAAGTTCGTGAACGACGGCGGCGCGGTGCTGGAGGCCGCCGGCCCCGCCTTCGCCGCCAATCACAGCCTCTATCGTACGCCGCTGGGCCGCATCCTCCCCGGTGCCCCGACCGGCAGGGTGATCGAAGGCGGTTTCAAGCCCAGGGTTTCCGACATCGGGCGGCGCCACCCGGTGACCGCCGGCCTCGTCGGCGCGGCGGACGGCCGGGCGCGCTGGGGACGCTGGTTCCGCCAGATCGAGGCTCGCGCCGAGAGCGGCCACACGCTCATGCAGGGCGCCGACTCCCGGCCGCTTCTGATCGTCGACCGCGTAGGCGAGGGTCGGGTCGCGCAGCTCCTGAGCGACCATATCTGGCTCTGGGCGCGGGGTTTCGAGACCGGCGGGCCACATTCCGAGATCCTTCGCCGCCTGTCTCACTGGCTGATGAAGGAGCCGGAGCTCGAGGAACATGACCTGCGAGCGCGCTGGGACCAGGGCGGGCTCACGATCGTCCGCCGCAGCATCGCGCGCGACCACCCGCCGATCGAGGTGATCGCGCCGTCCGGTGCGCGGCAGATGGTGACGCTGGAGCCGGGGGCGGAGGGCCGGGCGCGGGCGACGATCCCCGCCGCCGAGCCCGGCCTCTATCGGCTCAGCGACGGGTCGAGGACCGCGCTCGCCGCCGCCGGCACCCTCAACCCCCTGGAATACGCCGACCTGCGGAGCACGCCCGACCGGCTCGCCGCGCTCGTCGCGGAGAGCGGCGGCGGCATCCACCGATTGGAGGACGGGCTGCCTTCCTTCAAGCGCGTGCGCCCCGACCGCGCTGCGTCCGGCGACGGGTGGTTCGGGCTGGCCGCCCATCGCGGCTATCGGGTCGTCCGCATATCGGAGACGCCGGCCCTGCCCGCGCTGGCGCTGCTGGCGCTGGTTCTGGGAACGCTGCTGCTGGCATGGCGCCGCGAGGGCCGCTGACCGCGCCTATCGGAGGCCGACCCCGCTGCAAATGGCGAGCGCGATGCTCTGGATCGCATAGACGTCCTGGACCAGCGGCAGAGACAGCACGCCCAGGACGAGCAGCGCGGCGACCAGCAGATACTCGCCTTTCCCCATCCGTCCGCCCCTTCCGGCGTCAGGGTTCCGCCGCGCGCCGCGCGACGGACGCGGCGGTCTGGTTGAACAGGGTCTCCCGCTCCTCGGCGCTGTGGCCGCCCGACGGCCGGCGGCTCTTGCCGAGATCGACCCCCCGCCGGACGGCGGGGCGTTCCTTCACCGCCGCGCGCCAGCGCGCGAGATTGGGAAAGGCGTCGAGCGAGGCGCCGAGCGGCTTGGCGATCAGCACCCAGGGCCAACAGACGATGTCGGCGATCGAATAGGCGTCGCCCAGAATATGGGCGCGGCCGGCGAGACGGCGGTCGAGCACGCCGAGGCATCTGTCGTATTCATTGGCGTAGCGGTTTCTGGAATAGGTTTCGCCGGGCGGCGCGTAGTTGACGAAATGGCTGAGCTGGCCGGCCATCGGCCCCTGGTTACCGGTCTGCCAGAACAGCCATTCCAGGGCCTCTTTACGGTCCGTCGGGCTCTCCGGGATCAGCCGGCCGGTCTTCTCGGCGAGATAGAACAGGATCGCCCCCGACTCGAACACCGGGATCGGTGGGCCGGCGACATCGTGGTCGACGATCGCTGGCATCCGGTTGTTGGGGCTGATGCGCATGAAGTCGGGCTTGAACTGGTCGCCCCTGGAGATGTCGGTAAACACGGTCCGATAGGGGACCCCGACCTCCTCCAACATGATCGCGACCTTCCAGCCGTTGGGCGTGGGCCAGTAGTAGAAGTCGATCAATCCGCGGCCTCCCGCCCGTTGCCGTCGAGGACGACGCCGTCCTCGACGAGCGCCGCGATCTCGGCGGCCGCGAACCCGGCCTCTCGCAGCACCTCCGCGCTGTGCGCCCCGAGCGCGGGCGCGCCGCGCGCATCGTCGGCCGGGGTTTCCGAGAACCTCGCGGCCGGGCGCGCCTGGCGCAGTCTGCCGGCCGCCGGGTGATCGAACATGGCGACGGTGCCGTTCGCCGCGACTTGCGGGTGCAGGATCATCTCGCGGCGCGTAAGTACCGGAACGCAGGGAACGTCCGCCGCCTCGAGGCGCGCCAGCCAATGAGCCGACGGGGCGCCGCGGAGAACCCGCTGGGTCAGATCCAGACGGGCGTCGAGATGTTCCTGACGGAGAGCCGTCGTCCGGAAGCGCGGGTCGTCGAGCCATTCCGGACGGTCGAGCGCGCCGCACAGACCCCGCCACTGCCGGTCGGTCTGGACGGCGACGCTGATATGTCCGTCCTCGGTTTCGTAGATCAGGTCGATGGTGCTCTGGTCCTCGTCGGAACGGGCGGGCGCGTCGGCGAAGGTATGCGCGCCCATGTCGGAGCTCCAGAGGAAGGAGATCACGCTGTCGAGCATCGAAAGCCGCACATGCTGTCCGCGCCCGCTCCGCGCCCGCGCGAGCAGGGCGGCGGTGATGGCCTGGCTCGCGGTCAGCCCGGTGACCTTGTCGGGCAGAATCGTTCGCACCAGCCGCGGCCTGGCCGAGTCAGAGCCGGCCTGGATGGTCGTGAGACCGGACAGCGCCTGGACCAGCGGATCGTAGACCGGCCGCCCGGCAAGCGGCCCTCGCTGGCCGAAGCCGGAGACCGAGACATAGACGATGCCGGGCGCGGCCGCGCGGACCGCGGCCTCGTCGATGCCCAGGCGCTCGACCACGCCGGGACGGAAATTCTGCGCGAATACATCGGCGCCCCGCGCGAGCCGCAGCAGCGCCGCCCGACCGCGCGGAGCCTTCAGATCCAGCGCGATCGACCGCTTGTTGCGGTTGTTGTTGAGAAACGAGGAGGAGAAACCGTTGCGCCGATTGGCGACCGCGCGGGTGAAGTCGCCGCCGCCGGGGTTCTCGACCTTGATCACGTCCGCGCCCTGGTCGGCGAGGATCATGGTCGCCAGCGGTCCGGAGACCACCGACGTCAGATCCAGGATGCGGATGCCGTCCAGAGGGCCGGGCACGCCGATCGCTCCTCAAGGCCCATGATGGTCGTGCCAGTGCCTGGCGATGTCGATCCGCCGGCAGATCCAGACCCCGTCATGGCTCTGCACGTGACCCATGAAGCGGTCGAGAGCCGCTATGCGTCCGGCGCGCCCGGCGAGGCGGCAGTGCAGCCCGACGCTCATCATCTTGGGCGCCGTCTTGCCCTCGGCGTAGAGGACATCGAAGGCGTCGCGAAGATATTCGAAGAAACCGGCGCCCGAGGTGAAGCCCGGCGACACGGCGAACTTCATGTCGTTCTGGTCGAGGGTATAGGGAATGATCAGCAGCGGTCGTCCGGCGACCTCGACCCAGTAGGGCAGATCGTCGTTATAGGCGTCCGACTCGTAGAGGAAGCCGCCGTCCTCGGCGACCAGGCGGCGGGTGATGGGGCTGATGCGCCCGCCATACCAGCCGAGCGGCCGCTCGCCGAGGATCCGCTCATGGGCGGCGATGGCCCGCCGCATATGGTCGCGCTCCGTCGCTTCGTCGACATGCTGATAGTCGATCCAGCGCCAGCCGTGGCTCGCGATCTCGTGGCCGGCGCGCTTCATCGCCCGGGCCGCCTCGGGATTCTTCTCGATTGCCAGGCCGACCGCATAGCAGGTGAACGCGATGCCGTGCGCTTCGAACAGCCGCATCAGGCGCCAGAACCCGGCCCGGCTGCCGTATTCGTACATCGTTTCGGTATTGATGTTGCGGGCGCCCATCACCGGCGCGCCGCCGGGCGTCTCGCTCAGAAACGTCTCCGAATGCGGGTCGCCGTTGAGCACGCTGTTCTCGCCCCCCTCCTCGTAATTGACCACGAACTGAACGGCGATCCTGGCCCCGTCGGGCCAGCGCGGGTCCGGCGGATTCGCGCCGTAGCCGACGAAATCGCGGGGATAGGGATCTTCCACGGCAGCCTCGGGATCCGCCATAAGCGACGAGGGCGCGGCTTGCGCCGGCGCGGATGTTACCCGCGCCCCCCGAACGAAGGAAGGCAGCGGCGCGCGGTTTCTTGACGGCCGACGGCCCGGTTGAAATATTCCTGCTCCATTCCTGCTCCGAAACGGACCCGCGGCGCCGGCGCGGCGCTGCGAAGATGTGGGGCGGGACGTTCGGGCGGGGGGGCGGACCGGGGCCGGCGCCCCATCGGAGACCGGACCGGCGATGGCCCTTCGACTGGCGCTCTTCTACGCCGCGCTCTTCGCCTTCGTCGGCGTCGCCATGCCCTACTGGCCGGTGTGGCTCGCCCATCGCGGCCTCGACGCGGCCGAGATCGCGATGCTGATGGCGGCCGCCACCTGGATCCGGATCGGCGTGCCTTCGGCGATCGCGCATGCCGCCGACCGCCGGGGCGCGCGCAAGCCGGCGATGGCGACTCTGGCCGCCGCCGCCTTCGCGGCGCATCTCCTGTTCCTGGCGGCAGACGGTTTCGCGGCGCTTCTGCTGGTGAGCGCGCTCGCCGCCGCGGCCTTTACCCCGCTGATCCCGATGACCGAGAACCTCACCCTGCTCGCCGCCCGCGAGCGACGGCTCGACTATGGCCGGGTCAGGCTCTGGGGGTCGATCGCCTTCGTCGCCGGCGCCTTCGGGGGCGGCTGGGCGCTGGACGAGGTGGGTCCGCCGAGCGTTCTGGCGATGGTCCTGGTTTCGCTGCTGGCCGCCGCCGCCGCCGCCTTCGCGCTGCCGGACATCCGCCTGCCGCCGGCCCGCCACCCCCTGCCGGTCTGGGCGCTGGTAAAGCGGCCCGACATGTTGCTGTTCCTCGCCGCCGCAGCGCTGATCCAATCGAGCCATGCGGTCTATTACGTCTTCTCGACTCTCGCCTGGCGGGAGGCGGGGATCGACGACCGGTTGATCGGGCTGCTCTGGGCGGAGGGCGTGGCCGCCGAGATCCTGCTGTTCGCGCTCGGCGGCGGGTTGGCGGCGCGCCTCGGCCCGACGGCGCTGCTCGGCATCGGCGCGGTCGCGGGCGTGCTGCGCTGGTCGGCGCTGGCGCTCACCGCCGATCTCTGGGTCCTGGTCCCCGCCCAGGCGCTGCACGCGCTGACCTTCGGAGCGGCGCATCTCGGCGCCATGCAGTTCCTCGCCCGCAGAGTCGACGCGTCGCGGTCGGCGAGCGCCCAGGCCCTCTATTCGGGCGTCACCATGGGGCTCGCCCTCGGCGGGGCGACGCTTCTCGCGGGCGCGCTCTACGCCCGGGCGGGCGCCGGCGCCTACTGGGCGATGGCGCTGATGGCGGCGGCGGGCGGCCTCGCCGCGCTCGCCCTCTCCCGGTTCACGCCTGACGGTTCCCAGCGGCGAGAAAGGACAGGTTGAGATCGAGCCTGCCGCCCAGCCAGAGCGCGTAATGGGCGTGGTCGTCATGGGCGTCCTCGCCCTCGGGATGGACCAGGACGACCAGCCCGTCGCGGTTGTACATCAGCCAGGGGACGATCTCGGCGAATAGCTCCCTGTCGAAGGCGACCTGGTACATGGGGACGGGGTGGGGGCCGACCGCACGGTCGCGGAACCGCCCCATGGCGACCGCGAACCCCCATTTGCTCCAGATGCGCCGGCGCAGCCGGGCGGCGGTCTCGCGGCCGGCATCGTCCTCGTAATAGACATGGGCGTGATAGCCGGTGACCTTGCCGGCGTCGCCGTTGACATAGTCGCTGTGCATCGCTCGCGCCTCCTGGGGGCCGTCAGCGGCGCGTGTCGCGCACGCGCTTGGCCTTGAATTCGGTCTTGGGAAGGGTGTCGGGGGCGAGCACCTCGACGCCAACGCGCAGCTCGCAGCGGCTGCGCACCTCGCCGGCGACGCGCTCGGCGAGGGCGTCCGCCGCCGCACGGTCGGGATGCTCGACCCTGAGCGTCATCACGTCGAGCCCGCTGTCGTCGGTCGCGAGCAGGATCTCGAACTCGTCGCCGAGCCCCTCCACCGCCCGCACCGCCTGCTCGACCTCACTCGGAAAGAACTTGATCCCACGCAGGTTGATGAGGTCGTCGGCGCGGCCGGAGAACGCGCCCATCGCCTTGACATGGCTGCGGCCGCAGGCGCAGCGGGCGGTGTCGTAGATGGTGTAGTCGCCGACCAGGAAGCGGAGCTGGGGCGAGCTCTCGGAGTTGAGCGAGGTGCAGACGGTGAGCCCGCGCTCCCCTTCCGGGACCCGCGCGCCGGTTTCGGGGCCGACCAGCTCCCAGATCTGGACATCCTCCATCAGATGGGTGAACACGGCCTCGCTCGGCCGTGCCGCGGCCTCGCAGGAATAGCCGCCGACATGGGGCGAGGCCTCGGTGCAGCCGTAGAACTCGACCACCCGACAGCCCCAGAGCCGGGCGAGGCGCGCGCGAGTATGGTCGATCCCCATCGCCGGCTCGCCGCCGGTGAACAGCGTCCGCACCGCGCTCGCCGCCGGGTCGAGCCCGAGCGCCTGCATCGTACGGCCGAGATAGAGCGCATAGGACGGGGTGCAGGCGATCACGCTGGGCGCGAACCGGTCGATCGTCCGCGCCCGCGCCCGCGCGTCCATGCCGCCGCCGGGGATGACCGCGATGCCCATATGGGCAAAGGCGTACATCGCCCCCCAGATCCACACATGAGGGCCGAAGCCGACCATCGGGAAGACGGTGTCGCCGCGCCGGATGCCCATGGCGTAGAGCGCCCGCGCGTTGGCCCATTCCCAATAGCCGCGGTCCTCATGGGTGTAGCGGAAGACGCGTGGCGTGCCGGTGCTGCCCGAAGACGAGAACAGCATCCAGCCTCGGTCGCGCCACTCGGCCTCGCCGATCGTCGAATAGCTGCCATAGGGCGGCGCGTTTCCAGCGTCCTCCATCATCTCCGCCTTGTCGACGACCGGCCATTTGGGCAGGTCGTCGACGGTGCGGATGTCGGTGGGGGCGAGCCCGAGCCGGTCGAAGCGGCGGCGGTAGAAGCCGCTGTTCTCGTAGAGAAAGGGCGCGAGCGCGGCGAGCTTGTCGTTCTGGATCGCGACGAGCGCGTCGCGCGAGCAGGTCTCCAGCGCCGCCGACCAGTAGCGGTCCGTGGCCGGGCGGTCGGCGTCGCGCTTGTGGCGGGCCAGCGTCTCGAGCCAGACCCGCCGCGTCCGGTCTCTGCGGTCCTCGGTCATGGCGGCGGCTCCGACGATCCCCGGCCGAACGGCATGCCCTCCAGAATACCGGCTCGTTCGGGCCTGCGCCACCGGGCGCCGGGCTTCTACGCCGGGCGGAAATGCTCTAGCCTCGGGCGATGGACAGTCTCCCCGGCAGCGCCGACGCGAACGGCCCGCGCGGCGTCGACATCATCGCCGCCTTCAAGGCGGCGGAGGTCACCCATATCGCGGCGCTGCCCGACATCGTCACCAGCGAGGGGCTGCTGTTCCCGCTCGCCGAGGACCCCGACCTGACCCTGATCCGGCTGTGCAAGGAGGACGAAGGGGTGTCGGTCTGCGCCGGGCTCTCGATCTGCGAGCGCCGGGCGGTGCTGCTGATGCAGCAGACCGGGCTGATGGACTCGCTCAACGCGGTGCGCGCGATCGCCGTCCAGTACGGCCAGCCGATCTGCATGGTGGTGGGCCTGCTCGGCAAGGAGCCCGACCGACTGCCCTCGGACTCGGCGAGCGTCGGGGTGCGGGCGATCGAACCGATCCTCGATACGCTGGGGGTCGACCGGCTGCGCATCGAGGGGCCGGAGGATGTGGCTGGGCTCGCCCCCGCGATCGGCCGGGCCTACCGTCTGTCGCGGCCGCTGGCTGCGCTGATCGGCCGGCCGGTGCGGCCGTGATGCGCCGCGACCAGTGCTTCCGGAGGCTCGCCGAGCTGCGCGGCGACGCCGTGGTCGTCGCCGCTTACACCTCGGCCTTCGAATGGATCGCCATCGACCCGAGCCCGCTCAACTTTCTGACGATCGGGGTCATGGGCCAAGCCTCCTCGCACGGGCTCGGGCTGGCGCTCGGCCTCCCCGATCGGCAGGTGATCGTGCTCGACGGCGACGGCAGTCTCCTGATGAATCTCGGCAGCCTGGTGACCGTCGCCGAGGCGGCGCCGGCCAACCTGGTCCATTTCGTCGTCGAGAACGGCAGCTACGAGGCCAATGGCGGCCATCCGATCCCCGGCCGGGGGCGCGTCGACTTCGCCGGGATGGCCCGCGCGGCGGGTTACGCGCGGGCCCGTTCCTTCGACGATGTCGACGGTTTCTCGGCGGCCCTCCCCGAGCTGCTCGACGGGAACGGTCCGGTCTTCGCCTGTCTCAAGGTCGTCCCCGGCCCGCCACCCGACTACGACTACGACCTCCTCCACAGCGGCGCGGCCCGCGCCGCCTTCAAGGACGCGATCCGCCCCTTCATCGCGGCTCGCGACCGCCGGTGAGCCGGGGCCGCGGCGAGGCGCCGGGTCATGGTCCGGACGGGCGGACGCCCGGCCGGAGACCGTCCTGCCGGGTCGGTGCGGATGTCGGCGGCACGTTCACTGATGTGGTCGCCTTCGACCCGGAGACCCGGACGCTAGGTCTCGGCAAAACGCTGTCGACGCCCGCGCGGCTCGCCGACGGCATCGCCGCGGCCGTGGGCCGCGCCGGGGTGCGGCTGGCCGAGGCGGGCCTGTTCCTGCACGGCTCGACGATCGCGATCAACACTATGCTCGAGCGCACGGGCGCACGGGCGGCGCTGCTTATCACCGAAGGCTTCCGCGACGTCTACGAGATCGGGCGGGTGAATCGGCCGGATTCCTACAACCTGTTTTTCCGGAAGCATGTCCCGCTGATCGAGCGGGCGATGTGCTTCGAGGTCCGGGAACGCATGCTCGCCGAGGGCACGGCGCTGACCCCGCTGGACGAGGACGGCGTGCGCGCGCTGGCCGACCGGCTCGCCGCGCTGGATGTCGAGAGCGTGGCGATCCTGCTGCTGCACAGCTACCGCAACCCGGACCACGAGAGACGCGTCAAGGCGATCCTGCAGGAGCGCCTGCCGCAAGCCTTCGTCACCGCCTCCTGCGATCTGTGCCAGGAATACCGCGAGTTCGAGCGTTGCTCGACGGTCGCCGCCAACGCCTATATCGGCCCCAGGGTCCGCAGCTATCTGGGCGAGATCGAGGCCCGCCTCGAGGCCGAACGCTTCCCCGGCGCCTTCCTCGTGGTGCAGTCCACCGGCGGGCTCTACGACGCCCGGCAGGCGCGCGAGGACTGCGTCCACATGCTGGAGTCAGGGCCGGCCGCCGGGGTGATCGCCGGCCGCACCTTGGCGCGCGGGATCGGGGTGGCGAACGCCGTCACCTTCGACATGGGCGGGACGACCGCGAAGTCGGGGGTCATACACGGCGGCGAGGCGCTGACCACCGGCTCGGCAATGATCGGTGGCTACGAGCAGGGGCTGCCGGTCCAGATCGCGATGATGGACATCTGCGAGGTGGGGACGGGGGGCGGCTCGATCGCCCGGGTCGATCCGCAGGGCGCGCTCCGCGTCGGTCCGGAGAGCGCCGGGGCGCGGCCGGGGCCGGCCTGCTACGGGACCGGCGGCAGGGCTCCGACGGTGACGGACGCCAATCTGATCCTCGGCCGGATCGCGCCCGAGAGATTTCTCGGCGGCGAGATGCGGCTCGACGCGGCCGCCGCGCATCGGGCGATGCAGGAGGCGGTCGCAGGCCCGCTCGGGATGGATGCCGTCGCCGCGGCGGCCGGCGTGCTGCGCATCGCCGCGACCGCGATGTCGTTCGCCGTCAAGGGCGTGTCGACAGAGCGCGGGCTCGACGCCGGCGATTTCGTGCTCATCGCCTTCGGCGGCGCAGGCCCTCTTCATGCGAGCGCGGTGGCCCGCGAGCTCGGCATGCGCGAAATCGTCGTCCCCGCGGCGCCGGGCCATTTCTCCGCCCTCGGGATGCTTCACGCCGATCTCCGCTACGACCATGTACGGACCTGGTTCGCCCGGCTGGCGGACGCGCCGTTCGCGGAGATCGAGCGGCTCTACGGCGAGATGGAGCGCCGGGGCCGCGACTCGGTCGCCGCCGCCGGCGCCGCGGTCGAGGAGATACTGGTCGGGCGGGCGGCCGACATGCGCTATGTCGGCCAGGAGCATGCGGTGACCGTCGATCTGCCCGCCGCCGTCTTCGCGGCCGAGGACCGGACGGCGATCAAGACCCACTTCGATTCCGTGCACGCGCTGCGCTACGGCACTTCGGCCCCGGAGGAGGCGGCCGAGCTGGTCAGCCTGCGCAGCACCGTGATCGGCGTTCTCTCGAAGCCGCCTCTGGTCGCCGCCGGCGGGACCGGGGCCGCGACCGCCGAGACCCGCCGAGTCTATTTCTCCGAGGCCGGCGGTTTCGTCGAGACGCCGGTCCACGCGCGGGCGGCCCTCGCGCCCGGGGCCGAGATCGCCGGGCCGGCGGTCGTCGAGGAAGCGGCGTCGACGACCCTGCTCCTGCCCGGCGACCGGATGACGGTCTGCGAGATGGGAAATCTCAGGATTTCCGTCGGGAGGCCGGGCGCGTGACGGGCAACGCCGCCGCCGCCGACCCCGTGGTCACCGAGCTGGTGCGCAACGGCGTCATCGCCGTCACCGAGGAGATGAAGACCACGCTGATGCGCACCGCCTACAACATGATCATCTACGAGGCGCTCGACTTCACCGTCGGGCTGTTCACCGCCGGCGGCGAGACCGTGTCGATCGGGCTCGGCCTGCCGATGTTCATCCGTGGCATGGCGGAGACCGTGAAGGCGAAGCTTCGGCATTTCGGCGACGACATCCATCCCGGCGACATCCTGGTGACCAACGACGCCTATATCACCGGGAGCCATCTGAACCATGTCACTTTCAGCCTCCCGATCTTCGACGACGACCGGGTGCTGGTCGGTTTCGCGGTCTGCATGGCGCACTGGCCGGATATCGGCGGCACGCTGGACGGGATGACCACCGACATCTATTCGGAAGGGCTGCAGATTCCGATCGTCAAATATCGGCGCGCGGGCGCGGTCAACCAGGATCTGGTCGACATCATCCGGATGAACGTCCGCCTGCCCGATCGGGCGATGGGCGACCTGCGGGCCCAGCTTGCCGCCGTCGGGACCGGAGAGCGGCGCTTCCGCGAGCTGGTCGGGCGCTATGGACGGCAACCGGTGCTCGACGCCATCGCCGCGATCATGGACCGGTCCGAGGCGGCGGCCCGCGCCCGCACCCGATCGATACCGGACGGCGTCTACGAAGCCGAGTCGTTCATGGACGACGACGGCGTCGACATCGAGACGCCGGTGCCCATCCGGGTCCGGGTGATCGTCGAAGGAGAACGGGCGACCGTCGATCTCAGCGAGGTCTCGCGCGAGGTGCGGGGGTTCTACAACTCCGGCGTGACCACCGGCCGGGCCTGCGCCCAGGTCGCGTTCAAATGCCTGACCTCGCCCACCGACTACCCGATCAACGACGGCGCGTTCCGCAATCTCGAGACCGTCATCCCGATGGGCCGCGTGGTCAGCGCCCGCAAGCCGGCGCCGATGCGGTGGTGGATGACCTTCCCGATGACCATCGTCGACACCGTCTTCAAGGCGCTGGCCCCGGCGATACCCGAACGCACCGTCGCCGGCCATCACGCCGACCTGATCATCGCCTTCCTCAACGGCGTCGATCCCAGGACATCGGAATTCTATCTCGCCTTCGTCGGGCCGACCGGCGGCGGCTGGGGCGCCAAGCGCGACGAGGACGGCAACAGCGCCACGATCTGCATGAACGACGGCGACACCCATAACAGCCCGGTCGAGCAGATGGAGGCCAAGTATCCGCTGCTGTTCGAGGCCCATGCGCTGCGCCCTGATTCCTGCGGCGCCGGCCGCCGGCGCGGCGGGCTGGGGATCGAGACCGTCGTCCGCGCCAGGGCGCCCATGACCCTCAACACCCAGATCGACCGCGTCCACTGCCGGCCCTGGGGGCTCGACGGCGGGAGGGACGCCGCCGGCAACGGCGTGTCGCTGCGTCAAGGCGGCGTCTGGCGGGACGACTTTCGCAACGCCAAGATGCTCACCCGAAGGCTCGAAGCAGGGGACGCGTTCGCGCTCAGATCGGGCGGCGGCGGCGGCTTCGGCTCGCCGCTCGAACGCCCGATCGAGGCCGTGGCCCGCGATGTCCGCCAGGGCTATGTCAGCGTCGAGGCCGCCCTGCGCGACTATGGCGTGCCCTGCGACCCGGCGGCGCTGGAGCCCGACGCAGCGGCGGCGGCCCGCATCCGCGCGGCCAGGGCGACGCTCGCCGAGACCGGGTTGCCGGCCGGCTGAACCCCGCCCCCGTCAGGCCGGGGGCGCGACCGAAAGCCGGCCGGCGACGCCGTGCCGGCGGATCAACTCGGCGACCAGACCGCGCGACTTGGCCTCCTCGACGAAGCCGCGCAGAAACGCGACGCTGGCAGCGTTGCCCCGCCGGGTCCCGACCGCCTGCTGTACGGCGGTGAACCGCCCTTCCAGGACCCGGGATCCGGCGAGCCGGCCGGCCGCCTTCGCCAGCGCCGGGCGCAGGCCCGCCAGCGCGTCGAGCCCCTCGGAGACGAAGAGGTCGAACGACGCGTCGATGCCGCGCGCGCGCACCAGCTCAGCATGGACGAGGCTGCGGGCGAGGTAGAGGTCGTAGGCGCTGCGGCCGGAGACCGCGATCCGGACCCCGGGCCGGTCGATGTCCGCGACCGTCGTCAACGACGAGCCGGGAGGCACCAGATAGGTCGCCTCGATCTCGACATAGGCGGGGGTGAAGGCGATCTTCTCCGCCCGCGCGGGCTCATCCCCGATGAGTCCGATATCCCAGGCGTCCCGGTCGACCGCATCCGCGAGCTCGCCCGGCGAGGGATAGGTCACGTATGAGACCCCCACCCCGAGCCGGTCGGCGATCGCCCGCGCCATGTCGGGGCCGACCCCGACCGGGTCGCCCTCCGAAGAGGTCCCGGTCACCAGAAGAAAGTTGGAGAGGTTGATCGCCGCGCGCAGCATTCCCGTCGCGGCGATCTCGGAGACGACATCGCGGCTCATCTCGATCCCGTAGAATGACGATCCAAGGCCGCGAGACTACGCGCGCGGTCGCGGCCGGAGCAAGTGGGCACCGTCGCCGCCATCGGCCGCAGAGGTTGATACGGCGGCCGTTTCGGTCCTACAACCCCACTCTCGAAGGGCCGCGCGGCCGCCCGTTCGCGATGCAGGAGGGCCGCCGATCGGGAGCGCAGACCGTGTCGAACATCTCACCCCTCGCGCCGGACGGCTTCCCGGCGCTGGCGCCGGTTCCGGGCGTCCGCCTCGCCACCGGCAGGGTCGGGCGGCGCCATGCCGGCCGCGACAACCTGATGCTGGCCGCGCTCGCACCGGCGACCGCGCTCGCCGGAGTGACGACGCGCTCGAAGACGGCCGCCGCCCCGGTGTCGTGGACGCGCCGGATCCTTGCCGGAGGACGCGCCGCCGCGCTGGTGGTCAACGCCGGCAACGCCAACGCATTCACCGGCCGCGCCGGGCTCGCCGCGGTCGAGCGGACGGCGGCGGCGGCGGCGGCGCTGGCCGGCTGTCCGCTCGACCGCGTCGCCATCGCCTCGACCGGAGTCATCGGCCAGCCGCTCGACGCCGACCGACTCGCCGCGGCGTTGCCGGCCCTCCACGACCGGCTCTCCTGCGGCGGCTGGGCGGCGGCAGCCGATGCGATCCGCACCACCGATACCTTCGCCAAGGGCGCGGGCACGGTGACGCGGATCGGCGGGGCCGAGGTGACGATCGGCGGCATCGCCAAGGGGTCCGGGATGATCGCGCCCGATATGGCGACGATGCTGGCCTTCATCTTCACCGACGCGGCGCTGCCCGCGCCGATCCTGGACCGGCTCCTGCGGGCGGCGGTCGAGGACAGCTTCAACGCGATCACGGTCGACGGAGACACGTCGACCAGCGACATGGTTCTGCTCTTCGCCACCGGCCGGGCCGCGAACCCGATCCCGGGGAGCTGGCGCGCGGCGCTGTTGAAGCCGTTCCGGGCGGCGCTGGGCGGCGTCTGCCGCGAGCTCGCGCAGCTCATCGTCCGCGACGGCGAGGGCGCGACCAAGCTCGTGAGGATCGAGATCAGCGGTGCCGCGTCCAGGCGCGCCGCCCGCCGGATCGGACTCGCGGTCGCCAACTCGCCGCTGGTCAAGACGGCGATCGCCGGCGGAGACGCGAACTGGGGCCGAATCGTGATGGCAGTCGGCAAGTCGCGGGAGAGGATCGACCCCGATGCGCTGGCGATCAGCATGGGCGGGGTGCAGATCACCCGGCAGGGAACCGTGGTCGAGGGCTATGACGAAGCGCCGGTCGCCGCCCATCTCGCGGGCGACCACATCGCGATCGGCGTCGACGTGGGTGTCGGGCGCGGCCGCGACACCGTCTGGACCTGCGATCTGACCCACGGCTATATCGACATCAATGCCGACTACAGAAGCTGAACCGTCCCTCGTCCTGGTCGCGGCGGCGGCGCTGGTCGATGCGGACGGCCGCGTGCTGATCGCCCGGCGCCCGCACGGGCGGTCGATGGGCGGGTTGTGGGAGTTCCCGGGCGGCAAGGTCGAGCGCGGCGAGACCCCGGAGACCGCACTGATCCGCGAGCTGCGCGAGGAACTCGGCGTCGATGTCGGCGCGCACTGCCTCGCGCCCTTCGCCTTCGCCTCGCACCGCTATCCCGATTTCCACCTCCTGATGCCGCTCTATGTCTGCCGGATGTGGACCGGAACGGCACGCCCGCGCGAAGGCCAGGCGCTCGAATGGGTCCGCCCGCCGCGGCTCGGCAACTACGAGATGCCGCCCGCCGACCGGCCCCTGGTCGCGATGCTGCGGGACTATCTGTGACCGCCGCGAGCGGGCAGGGGCTGCGCGACTGGTCGATCGTCGCGCTGATCTTCTGCGCGCTCGGTCTCACCTTCGCCGCGCGATCGTCGGTCGGCGCGCTCATCCCCTCCTGGGAGGCCGAGCTCGGCTGGGCGCGGGCGATCAGCGCGACCGGGAGCGCGCTGGTGCTGGCGGTCATGGCGGTCGCCTCACCGCTCGCCGGGAACCTGATCGACCGGTTCGGCCCTCGCGCGGTGATGTCCGGCGGGCTCGCGATCGTCGGCGTCGCGATCCTGGCCAGCTCGACGGTCTCCCGGGAATGGCAGTTCCTGGTCCTGTTCGGGGTGGTCGGCGGCGCCGGCATGGGCGCGGTCTCGCTGCCGCTGGCGGCGACGATGATCGCGCTGATCTTCACCCACCGCCGGGGGATGGCGACGGGGGTCGCGCTCTCGGGATCGACAATCGGCCAGCTTCCGGCGCTGACCCTGCTCGGCGTGCTGGTCTCGTCCTGGGGATGGCGCGGCGCCTATCTCGGGTTCGGCTTGGCCCTCATGCTGCTGGTGCCGGCCGCCTGGCTGTCGCTGCGCGGCCATCGGATGCCCGCCGCCCCGGCCGCCCCCGATCGGGCGGGGACGGCCGGGGCGGCGGACATGCCTCTCGCCGAGAAGATCGCGATCCTCGCCCGCAGCCGGACCTTTCTGCTGCTCTTCGCCGCCTTCTGGCTATGCGGCTTCACCACGGCCGGGGTGTTCGACGTCCATTTCGTCCCCTATGCGGTGAGCCGCGGCTTCGCGCTGACCGACGGCACCGCCGCGCACGGGACCCACGGCGTCGGCAACATGCTGGGCCTGCTGCTGTTCGGCTGGCTCGCCGACCGCGTCCATCGGGCGCGGCTCCTGGCGGCGATGTTCGCCGCCCGCGCGGCTCTGTTCGTTCTGCTCCTCCAGGTCGGCGGCAGTCTCGAACTTCTCTTCCTGTTCGCGCTGACCTTCGGGATCCTCAACTTCTCGACCCTGCCGCCGATCGCGAGCCTGGTCGCGAGCCGGATCGGCGTTCGGATCATGGGGCTGACGATGGGCCTGCTGTTCGGCGGCCATTCGATGGGCGCCGCGCTCGGCGCCTTCTTCGGCGGCTATATGTTCGATGCGACGGCCCGATACGACGGGGTCTGGCTGATCTCCATCGGCCTCGCCCTGCTCGCCGCCGTCTTCGCGCTCCTGGTCGAGGAGGAGCATGACGAGTCACGCCCGCGCTGGGGGGTCGCCGCGCCGGCCTGACGGGGCGTCCGGCCGGGCCGCCTCGCCGGCGGAGTGCTCCTCCGCCCCCAACGCCTCGGCCAGCCGGCGCCGGGCGGCGCCGGGGGCGAGCGGCCGCTGCTGACCCGGGCCGGGGGCCCAGCCGGTCAGGAAGAGGATCTGGAACGTCGCCGGGATGCGCCCGTCGGCATCGCCGAACCGCGCGCGATAGCGCGCCGCGGCGTCGCGCAGCGTCCCGCGCCTCGTCGGCCGGCGCAACCGCTCGGCCAAGGCATTGGCCTCGCCCATCGCCCGCAGATCGCCCATCAGCGCCAGCGGATCCGGCCAGGTCACGGTGAGCGTGTCGATATCGGCGACCGGGAGCGCGAACCCCGCGCGCTGCAGCAGCCCGCCGGCGTCGCGCATGTCGGGGAACGGCGCCACCCGCGGACTCGCGCCGCCCTCGCAGGAGGTCTCGGCCTCGATCATGGCTTGGCGCAGCTCGTGGAGCGTGCGCCCGCCGGCCAGCACCGCCAGGAACAGCCCGTCGGGGCGGAGCGCGCGGCGGATCTGGATCAGGGCGCCCGGCAGATCGTTGACGGCGTGCAGCGTGAACCCGCCGACGATCAGGTCGAAGCTCTCTTCGGCGAAGGGCAGCGCCTCCTCGTCGACGACCGCGGCCGGCCCCTGCGCCCGCCGCAGAAGCGCGACGGACGGGTCGGCGGTGACGAGGCCATCGATCTCGGGCCGGGCGGCGAGCCGGGCGGCGAGGCCGGGGCCGAGCGCCCCGATCAGCAACGCCTCCGCGAACGGCCGGCGCAGATCGTCCAGCCTGTCCAGCAGCCGGTCGCCGATCTCGTCGAACAGAAAGACCGCCGTCTCGCCAAGACCGGCCGCGCGGTCGCGGCGCTGCCGGACGGCGTGCCGGTCGAAGACCTTCACGGGTACGCTCACCACGCGGTTATCGCACCGGAGGCGGGCGCGGCAAAGCGCCGGGATCGAGGCGGCCGTCTGCCGATGCGACGGACCGGGCCGATCCGAAGACCGTTTCGGACAACAGGTGATCCGAGCAACCCGGGTCGTCCGGACCCGCATGGTCGGGCGGGGCAACGATATCAGCGGCGCGCCGTAGGCCGGGGCCGTCTTCCCGGCGCTATCTTCGGAAGACGGATCGGCCGGCCTTTCGCAGGAACTGCGCGTCGCCGCGCCGCGGCAGCCAGATCCGGAACCAGGTCATTCCGGCCATCCTCTTGAATGTCGCCGCGAGCGCGAGGAAACGGCAAACCATCCCCGCGGTGATGGCGCAGGCGGCGGCCTCGATGCCGAGCGCCGGGAAAAGCGCGGGAAGCGCGGCGATATTGACGCATAACCCGACGCAGACCGCCCATGAGCAGATGTCCGGACGGTCGGCGCCCTTGAAATGCGTCATCAGAATACCCGCGACGCAATGAGCGAGGATGCCGGGCGCGAGTATCCACAGAAGCGGGACCGCCGGCAGAAAGGCATCCGAGAACAGGAGCCGAACCGCCGGCGCGGCAACCGCGAGAAAGATGGCCAGAGCGACCGCGACCGCGACGCAGACGAGGCGCGCGGAGAGGGCGACCAGTTCGGGCTGCTCCCTGCCCGCGACTCGGGGCAGCAGCGCGTTGCCCACTGCGTTGGGGATCAGCACGAAGCCGAGCATGAGCGCGCTGGCCACGGCGAACAGCCCGATCTCGGCCTGGGTCGCCATCAACCCGAGAACGAGAACGCCGATATGCGGTCCGACCCCTTCTCCCACCCGCGCGAGATGATATCTGAAGCCATAGCCGAGAATACGGGCGAGACTCGACCGGGCGGGTCTTTGCAGGACCAGCCCGCAATGCCGCCGCAGGTCCCGGAGGCAAACGGCGATCATCACCCCGTGAGCGGCGGCGAACGCCAGAACCGCGCCGTCGACCCCGAGCCCGCGATCCCAGACCAGGAGCAGGATCCCGACCGCGTTCGCCGAGATCCGGAGCAGCGAGAAGACCGCGAGGCGGCCGAAGCGCCTGAGCGCGGCGAGCTGATGTTCCACCGCGAGCGAGAACGCCACCAGCGGAACCAGGACCAGCGCCAAGTGGAAGGAGCGCGTCTCCGCCTTGCGAAAGAAGGCGATGTCGCTATGGATCAGCGGGAGCGCGAGGACGACGGCGAGCCCGGTCCCCGCGAGGCAGATGGCGAGGGCGGCGGCCACGCCCTGCGATACGCTCCCCTGCTTCGCCGCGACGAAATATTGCGCGCCCTCCATGGAACCCGGGGCGAAGAGCAGGCCGAGCAGGGTCCCGAACGCGATGCAGACGGCATAGCTGCCCCGCCCCTCGGGAAGGAGCATCCAGGCAAGCATGGCCTGGATCAGAAGCATGAAGGCGGCAAGGCCGATCCGGGTCGCCAGCAGGATGGCGACATCCTGCCCGCCGGTCCTCTCCGGTCCTCGCGGCGCCTCCCCCGCTTCCGGATTCGCTCGGAGCATGCCGTCCTCGGTCGCCGGAAGCCTCCCGACCGGAGCATAGGCGGCCGGACGATTCCCGGCAAAACGACGGCCCGGGCGTCGGGGTATATTGTCCGGCTGCGAGATGCGGCGGCGGCGCACGATGCGAGTCTCGCGATCGCGCGTGCCGCTCGCCGCCCGCGACGTCTCGCCGCCCCGAGGAGGAGCGCCATGACGCGAACGCTGACGCTGCCGACCCGCGATTACGGGCTGATGCGCCAATTCAAGAGCGCCGGGGAGACGATCGCCGGATTCCGGATCGACTTCCCCGCCTTCGACAACATCCTGGTCGCGGCCCGGCGCATGGTGCGCGAACAGCCCTTCGACATCTGCGAGATGCCGCTCGCGACCTATCTCTGCGCCAGGGACGCAGGCAAACCGCTGACCGCTCTCCCGGTCTTCCTGACCCGCGGCTTCCATCACGCTGCGATCCATGTCGATGCCCGCGCCGGGATCGACTCCCCCCGCGCGCTCGAGGGCAGATCCGTCGCCGTCAACCGCGGCTACACCGTCACCACGGGGGTCTGGGCGCGCCGGGTACTGCGCGACGAGCTCGGCGTCGACCTCGACCTCGTGCGCTGGCGCGCCACCGACGACGAGCATGTCTCGGAGTTCCGCCCGCCGCCCAACGTCGATTACCGCTTGCGGGGCCGCTCGGTCGCCGACCTGTTCGCCTCGGGCGAGATCGCCGCCGCGGTCGGCGCCATCGGCCCGCCGCTGCCATCGGTGACTCCCCTGATCCCCGACGCCGCTGCGGCGGGCGCCGCGAGCTTCCGGCGGACCGGCATCTACCCGATCAACCATGTGGTGGTGGTGCGGGACGCCCTCCTCCACGCGTGTCCCGAGGTCGCGCCCGCCCTGTTTCGCGCGTTCGCCGGATCGAAGACCGCCTACCTCGCCGGGCTCGACCGATCCGCGGCACGGTCCGTCGAGGACGGCCAGACCGCCGCGCTGGAGCGCGCGGTGGGCGGCGACCCCTTCCCCTACGGCATCGCGCCCAACCGCCGCGCCCTCGAGGCCATGATCGAGACGGCGCGCGACCAGTGGATCCTGCGGGATCGGACGACCGTCGAGTCGCTGTTCGCCGAGGCCACGCACGACCTTGCGGGCTGAGCGATCGGTTTGCCGGGCGCGAGCGCGTTCCTGTATAGAGCACAGGGCGGCGGCCGTCGATGTCGGTCTCGCTCGCGAACGGGAGAGCCGGATGAAGATCACCTTTGGCGCGCTGACGGCGCCGCGCGGCGGGGCGCTGGTCCTCGGCCTGTTCGACGGCGCGGCGCTGGGCGGCCCTGCCGCGCGGGTCGACGAGGCCACCGGAGGAGCGATCGCCCGCGCGATCGGATCGAGCCGCTTCACCGGCAAGCCCGGCCAGACCGAGCTTCTCCTCGCGCCGCCGGGCACCGAGGCGCGCCGCATTCTGCTGCTCGGCCTCGGCAAGCCCGACGAGCTCGACGCCAAGGCCGCGGAAGCGGCCGGCGGGACCGTCGTCGCGAAGCTGGCGAAGTGCGGCGACGAAACGGCGACGGTCGCCCTCGACGCGGCGATCTCCGGCGCGCACGCCGCGCATCTGGGCTATGGCGCGCTGCTGCGGAGCTACCGGTTCGACAAGTATCGGACGCGCGAGAAGGCGGAGGACAAGCCGAGCCTCGCATCGATGAAGATCGCGACGGCGGCCCACGCCGCGGCGCGCGAGGCGTTCGCCCCGCTCTCCCGCGTCGCCGAAGGCGTCTTCCTCACCCGCGATCTCGTGTCCGAGCCGGCGAACGTCATCTTCCCGAAGAGTCTCGCCGAGCGGGCCGGCGAGCTCGCCGAGCTCGGCGTCAAGGTGCAGGTCATCGGCCCCGCCCAGATGAAGAAGTTCGGGATGGGCGCGCTGCTCGGCGTCGCGCAGGGCAGCGCCCATGAACCGCGCATGGTCGTCCTCCGCTGGCGCGGGCTGCCCGACACCGCCGAGAAGACGCCGATCGCCTTCGTCGGCAAGGGGGTGACCTTCGACACCGGCGGGATCTCCATCAAGCCGTCCGGCGGCATGGAGGACATGAAGTGGGACATGGGCGGGGCGGGCGTCGTGATCGGGCTGATGAAGGCGCTCGCCGGACGCCAGGCCAAGGTCGACGCGGTCGGCCTCGTCGGCCTGGTCGAGAACATGCCGTCGGCCACCGCCCAGCGGCCCGGCGACGTGGTGACCACCATGTCCGGCCAGACCGTCGAGGTCATCAATACCGACGCGGAGGGGCGGTTGGTGCTGGGCGATGTCCTCTGGTACTGTCAGGAGAAGTTCAAGCCCCATACCATCATCGACTTGGCGACGCTCACCGGCGCGATCATCATCTCGCTCGGCCATGAGAACGCCGGTCTGTTCTCCAACGACGACGCCCTGTCGGAGCGGCTGATAGCGGCCGGCGCGGCGGTCGGCGAGCCGGTCTGGCGGATGCCGCTGGACGAGGCCTACGACAAGCAGATCGACTCCGACATCGCCGACATGAAGAACGTGGGTGGACGCGAGGGCGGCGCGATCACGGCGGCCCAATTCCTCCAGAGGTTCGTCAAGGAGGGCGTCGGCTGGGCGCATCTCGACATCGCCGGCGTGACCTGGTCGAAGAAAGACGCGCCGGTCGTTCCCAAGGGCGGCACGGCGTTCGGGGTACGGCTGCTCGACGAGCTCGTCCGCGCCAACTACGAGGCCCGGTGACCGAGGTCGCCTTCTATCACCTGACCCGGAGCCCGCTCGAGCGGGCGCTGCCGCGGCTGTTGGAGAAGGTCGAGGAGAGCGGCGCGCGGGCGGTGGTCAAACTCGGCTCTGCCGAACGGGTGGCGACGCTCGACGCGGTGCTGTGGACCTACGATCCGGCCTCGTTCCTGCCGCACGGAACGGCCCGCGACGGCGACCCCGCCGAACAGCCGATCTGGATTACCGCGGCGGACGAGAACCCCAACGGGGCGACGATCCTGGTGCTCGCCGACGGCGCGCAGTCGCCGGATGTCGCCGCCTTCGACCGCTGCCTCGAGATGTTCGACGGCAACGACCCGGCCGCGGTCGCCGACGCCCGTGCGCGCTGGCGGGCGCATACCGCGGCGGGCCGCCGCCTCGCCTATTGGCGCCAGACCGAGCGCGGCGCCTGGGAAAAGGCGGCCTGAGACGGCGCGTGCGAGCTCGCGAATCCCAAGGCGCGGCAGCGACGGCGCGGCGCCCGGCGTCCAGCGGGCGGGAGAGACCTGCCGCTTCGGCGGAATCCGCCGGCCCCGGAACGAGGCAGCAGTTCTCGTTTCGGGGACTGCGACCGGCCGGACGCCCCCTGCCCCTTCCTCGAGGGGAAGGGGTTCACGCCCGCCCTTTCCCACTCCGTACCGCTCCCTTGAAGGAGAGGGCCGGGGCGGGAGCTCCTTACCTCGAGAAACGGGCGGCGATGCGGGCCGCGAGGGCGGCGGACGCCAAAACGAGAATTGCCGGGAACAAGGTTGAAGCCTGGACGGGCTGCGGATATAAGGCCGTGCTCCTCCCCAAGGAAGAAGCGGTGCGCGGCACATGGCGATTGAGAGAACGCTCTCGATAATCAAACCCGACGCGACGCGTCGGAACCTGACCGGTCGGATCAACGCCCGTCTCGAAGCGGAGGGCCTCAGCATCGTCGCGCAGCGGCGTATGCGGCTGAACCGCGACCAGGCCGAGAAATTCTATGCCGCCCATGCGGAACGGGCGTTCTTCAGCGATCTCTGCGACTTCATGGCGTCCGGCCCGGTCGTGGTGCAGGTGCTCGAGGGGGACGACGCGGTGGCTCGCAACCGCAGCGTGATGGGCGCGACCAACCCGGAAAACGCCGCCGAGGGGACGATCCGCAGCGAGTTCGGAGAATCGGTCGAAGCGAACTCGGTGCACGGCTCCGACTCGCCGGAGAACGCGAGAACCGAGATCGCCTTCTTCTTCTCGGAGATGGATATCGTCGGCTGACCCCCCGGGCCGAAGCCGCCAGCGTCAGAGCAGGAAGGCGGCCATCAGCAGCAGCGCGACGACGACCGCCACGCTGGCCGCCGCGGTGAGCCGTACGAAGCTCTTCCAGCCGGCCTGGTGGCGCCGGTCTTCCGTCTGGATATCGAAGGCCATTCCGCTTCTCTCCACGCAGCAAGAAGGCAGGGCGGCGGCGCTCCTCGCCGCGCGCCGCGATGATGGGCGAGAGATACCCCATGGATCGCCGGCGGGGAAGCCTCGCGAGCCCGGCGGCGCCGATGTCGACACGGGCATCCTTGTACCGGGAGCCGCCGATGACTGCCCTTCGCAGAGGAAGATGATACAATATACGGCCGCCGAACCGGCGCCGCGCCGGGCGAGAATATGCGAATGGCGGCGGGCTTCATGCGACGAGGCGCCGGCCGGAATGAGGGTTCGGAAACAGGGTTTCAGCCTCCCGCCGCCGCGATGGCCCCGGAGGGGCCGTTGCGCGGCGGCCGCCCTGCTGCTGCTGGCTGCCGCCCCGCCGGGGCGTGCCGACGATGCGGCCTACCGCGTCGGCGGGGTGGCCGTCGAAGCCGCCGCCGGCACCGCGGTCGAGGCGCGCGAGAGGGCGCTTGCGGACGCGCACGGCCGGGCGTTCGCGCGGCTGGCCGCGCGCCTCGTCCCAGCCGGCGCGGCGACGGAGGTCCCGCGACTCGACCCTTCGGGGATCTCCTCGCTGGTCGCGAGCATCGAGATCGAGAAGGAGAACGCCTTCGCCAACCGCTACCGGGCGCGGCTCAGCTTCCAATTCGAGCGGGCTGCCGTCCGCCGCCTCATGCGGAGCCGCGAACTGCCCTTCGCCGACGCCGTCGGCGTGCCGACGCTGGTGCTGCCGGTGCTACGCCGGGCCGGCGCCTATCTGCTATGGGACCGGCCCAACCCCTGGCGCGACGCCTGGACGGAACTGGCGGGCGGCGACGGGCTGGTGCCGTTGATCGTGCCCCAGGGCGGCCTCTCCGACATACAGGCGATCAGCGCAGCCCAGGCCGCGATCGGAGACCCGGCGCGGCTGGCGGCGATCACCGCGCGCTATCGGGCGGGCGCCGTGATCGTCGCCATCGCGGCGCTGACCTACGGCGCGGACGGTTCGCCCCGGCTCCGGACGCGGCGCAGCCGCCACCCGCCAGGCGAAGCCCGAGACGCGGCCGCGGGCCGCAGCTTCGCGGCGGACGGAGACATCGCGGCGCTGATGGGCGCGGCGGCCGCGCGGATGGCGGCGGACATCCAGGAAGCATGGAAGCGCCGGCATCTGCTGCGCTTCGACGGCGCGCGGCGCCTCCTTGCCGCGGCGCCGCTCGCCGGGCTCGCGCACTGGGTCGAAATCAGGCGGAGACTGGCCCGGATCCCGGCGATCGGCGAGACTCGGCTCCTGTCCCTGTCGCGCGCCAGGGCGGTGCTTGCGCTCAGCCATTACGGCGCGCAGGATCGGCTGTCGGAGGCGCTCGCGCGGCAGCGCATGACGCTGCTGCGGGAGGACGGGGGCTGGGTGATCCGGTTCGCCGGCGACGGCGGGCACCCCCCGGGAACGCGCCGGTGAAGGCTGCACGGGAATGAACCTGCCGACCCTGATTACCCTCGCGCGCCTGCTCGCCGTGCCGCTGATCCTCTATCTGATCGCCGATGGCGCGTATTGGTGGGCGTTTCTGATGTTCGTGGCCGCAGGCGTCTCCGACGCGCTGGACGGTGCGGTGGCCAAGCTGCTCCGGCAGACCACGCAGGCAGGCCGCATCCTCGACCCGCTCGCCGACAAGGCGCTGATCCTCTCGGTCTATGTCCTGCTCGGGATGCAGGGCGCCCTCCCGCAGCCGGTGGTGGTGATCGTCGTTCTGCGCGATGTCCTGATCCTCTGCGGGGCGGCACTGATGCTCGCCCTCCGGGTGCCGCTGGCGGATCAGCCGACGCAGATCAGCCGAATCAACACCGTTCTGCAGGTGGTGCTGGTCGCGCTGGTGCTGGCGGATCTCGCGCTCGATCTCGGTCTGGCGCAGGCGATCGACATCGCCGGCCATCTCGTGATCGCGACCACGGCGATGTCGGGCCTGCTCTATCTGGTCTGGTGTTGTCGGCGCCTGCTGCGGCTGGAACGGGCACAGTGAGCCGCGAACGCAGGATCGTCCTCTGGACCGTCCTGCTCCTCGGCCTGGCGCTCGCAGTCTATCTGCTGCGGGCGGTCCTGCTCCCCTTCGTGCTGGGCATGGCGGTGGCCTATTTCCTCGATCCGATCGCCGACCGGCTGGAGCGCCGGGGGCTGTCGCGGACGCTCGCCGCCACCTTGCTGACGGTCCTCTTCCTGCTCTCGGTGGCGGCGTTCCTGATGCTGCTGGCGCCGTTGATGCAGTCCCAGCTTCTCGCATTCGTCGACAGGGCGCCGATCTATGCCGAGCTTCTGCGGACGGCGGCCGCGGACCTCCTGGCGCCGATCCGGGCGAGGCTGGGCGAGGACGACCTCGAACGCCTGCGGGGAGCGGTCGGCAGCATCGCGCCGACGGCCGCCCGCTTGCTGGGCCAGCTCGTCTCCGGCCTCTGGAGCGGCGGGCTGGCCCTGGTCAACCTGCTCTCGCTGGTGGTCATCACGCCGATCGTCGCCTTCTATCTGTTGCGCGACTGGGACCGAATCATCGCCCGCCTCGACGCCCTGCTGCCACGCGGCCAGGCCGAGACGATCCGCGAGCAGTGCCGGCTGATCGATCGCAGCCTGGCCGGGTTCGCGCGCGGTCAGGCGATCGTCTGCCTGGGGTTGGGGGTCTTCTACGCGATCGCGCTGTCGCTGATCGGGCTCGAGTTCGCGATCGTCGTCGGGCTGGTGACCGGGCTGATCTCCTTCGTCCCCTATTTCGGCATGCTGACGGGTCTCGCTTTGTCTCTCGGCCTCGCCTTCGCCCAGTTCGACGACTGGCGGCCGATCGCGCTGATCGCCGTCGTCTTCGTCTCCGGACAGGTCGTCGAGGGCAATTTTGTGACGCCCAAGCTGGTCGGCGACCGGGTCGGTCTGCACCCGGTGTGGATGATCTTCGCGCTGCTTTCCGGTGGCGCGCTGTTCGGTTTTCTCGGCCTCCTGCTGGCGGTGCCGGCGGCGGCCGCGATCGGGGTGCTGTTCCGCTTCGCCGTCGCCCGGTATCGGGAGAGTCAGCTCTACGGGCCGACCGCGCCGCCGCCCGGCGATGGCTGAGCGCGCCGTCCAGATCCCGCTCGCCTTCGCCCACCGGCCGGCCTATTCGCGCGACGACTTCCTGACCGCCGACAGCAACCGGGACGCGCTGGCCTCGATCGAGGCATGGCCCGAATGGCCCGGCGGGACACTGATCCTCTGCGGCCCCGAGGGCAGCGGCAAGACCCATCTCGCCCATATCTGGCGGGAGTCGTCGCGAGCGAGGCTGGTGCCGGCGCGCGGCATCGACCCGGACACGGCGGGCGGCGCGCATCTCGCGATCGAGAATGTCGACGACGCCGACGACGATGTCCGCCTGCTGCATGCGCTCAACCGGGCGGCGGCGGCCGGACGCCATGTTCTCGCGACTGCGCGCCGGCCGCCCGGCAGATGGCGATCGCGCCTCCCGGACCTGGTCTCTCGGCTCCGCGCGGCCCAGACCGTCGGCCTGGGTCCGCCGGAGGACGACCTGATCGCCGCGGTGCTGGAAAAGCTGCTGCGCGACCGCCAGCTCCGGCCTGCCGACGGCGTGATCGCCTATCTGGTCGCCCGCATGGAGCGCAGTCTGTCCGCCGCCGGGCGCATCGTCACCGCCGCCGACGCGCTGTCTCTCGGCGAGCAGCGGCGGGTCACGGTCCCGCTCGTCCGGAGCCTCGTCGATGGATAGAGAGCGAGTCCAGCCAGGCATCCATGGCCCGCCGGCCGGCAGCGTTGCAGGCCGGGGCCAGTCGCCCGCTCTCCGCCCGCAGAGTCTCGACCGGAATTCCGGCGGCGGCGAGCTCGACGGCGTGGGCGACATACCATGCTTCGAGGGCCGCGGCGTCGGTCTCCAGATGGAACTGGAGCGCGAGTCCGCGCGTTCCCCAGGCGAAAGCCTGGTTGGCGCAGGCGGCGCTCGAGGCGAGGTGAACCGCGCCCCTCGGCATGTCGAACATGTCGCCGTGCCAGTGCAGCACCGACAGACCGGCCGCCCCGAGGGGAGCCAGACAGGAGGCGCGGCCGGCGCCGCTGAGCGCGATCGGCGCCCAGCCGATCTCCTTGGTCCCGGAGGGGTAGACACGGGCGCCGAGGGCGCGGGCCATCAGCTGGGCGCCGAGACAGATTCCGAGCGTCGGCAGATCGGCGGCGAGCCGCGCCTCGATCAGCGCGGTCTCGCGGCGCAGAAACGGATGGGCGGCGGTCTCGTAGACACCGATGGGACCGCCGAGGACGATAAGAAGGTCCGGCTCGGTCGGATCGAGGGCCGCGAGGTCGTCGCGCGGCGCGAGCAGCGTGCGCACGGCGATCCCGCGTTCGGCGAGCAGGGGAGCGAGCAGGCCCGCATCCTCGCAGGCAACATGGGAGATCACCGTCGCGCGGCGCGGGCCGCGGCCGCGCCGCCGGTCACCCGCCGCGCGGGACGACATCGAGCGCGCCGCGCCGAAGGGTCAGGGCGATGCGGCCGTGCTTGAGCGCGAGCGCGTCGTTGCCGAACAGCTCCCGCCGCCAGCCGCGCAGGGCCGAGATGTCGGCCGCGTCGTCCTCGGCGAGCGCGGCGATGTCATCGGCGGTCGCGACGAGCTTCTGAGCGACATCGTGCTGATCGCAGCGCAGCTTGAGCAGGACCTTCAGCAGCTCCACCGTCGGACGCCGGTCCCTCGAGGGCGCGGACGCGGCGGGTTCCGGCTTCGGGTGCGCCGCCGCCGACTCGGCGCGGACCGCGGCGACGATATCGAGGGCCGCCCGCATCGCCGCCCGGCTGAGGCGGCTCTTTCCGGCCGCCCGCAGCCGGGGAAAATCCTCCATGCCGCGCGGCTGCAGCCCGGCGATCCCGGCCAGCAGCTTGTCCTCGAGGACCCAGTTCCGCGGCAGATCGCGGGTCTGCGCCTCGGTCTCGCGCCATTCGGCGAGCCGGCGGAGAACGGCGATCTGGCGACTGTCGCGGAGACCGTGCTTGACCCGCTTCCACGCCTCGGCCGGGTTCAGGGCATAGCTCGCGGGATCGGTCAGGGCGGCCATCTCCTCGGCGAGCCACGCGATCCTTCCGCTGCGGGCGAGGCGGGCGGCCAGCGCTTGGTAGATCGTTCGCAGATGGGTGACGTCGGACAGCGCGTAGTCGAGCATCTTCCGGGGCAGCGGCCGGCCGGACCAGTCGAGGACGCGCTGAGATTTGTCGATGGAGGCGCCGGCGAGCGCACCCGCCAGGCGCTCATAGGCGACCGAGTCGCCGAAGCCGCAGACCATCGCCGCGATCTGGGTGTCGAAGAGCGGCGTCGGGACCCGGCCCGAAATGTGGAAGAATATCTCGACATCCTGGCGCGCCGCATGGAACACCTTGGTGACCGAGGCGTCGTTCATCAACGCGACCAGCGGCGCGAGGTCGATTTCGGGCGCGAGGGCGTCGATCACCCGCGCCTCTTCCGCGCCGGCGATCTGCACGAGGCACAGCTTGGGCCAATATGTCCTGTCGCGGATGAACTCCGTGTCGACGGCGATGAAATCGGATCGGACCGCCCGGCCGCAGAACGCGCCCAGCTCGTCCGTGTCCGTGATCGTCGCCATGGCGCGCTCTATACACGTCACGGCCCCGATCCGCCAAGCGAGGCGGCGAGGCGGCGCTTGCAGAAGCACCGCCGCCGCCATATGCTGCGAAGTATCGCGAACCGGGAGAGACGATTGCGGCCGTGGGGTGCCCGGCCCAAATCTCGTCGGGACGAGGATGGGAGCCTGGGAATGCCGCGCGGTGCCTATCTTCTCTTTCTCCGGGTGCGGCCGGCGTTCGCACCGGCCTGTGCTGCGCTCCTCGGCCTGTCGCTCGTGGCGGGATGTGGCGGCATCGCCGACATCGAGCGATCCGGCCGATTCCTCGACCCCTATTCGCAAGGGGACTACAGGGCCGCGGCCGTCATGCTGGGCGGCGAGAACGGGCTCGACTATGACGAGGACAACCTCCTGACCTCGCTCCAGGCCGGTGCCGCCCTGCGGGCGGCGGGATCGTTCGAAGCGTCGCAGACGGCCCTCGACAGGGCGGAGTCCAAGCTGCTGTGGAAGGCGGACAGGATCGACGACGCAGGCGAGCTCCTCGAAGCGGGCCTGAAAATCGTCGGAAGCGACCTGATATCGACCTATCGGGGCAACATCTATGACGGCGTGCTCGTCAATACCTACAAGGCGATGAACGCACTCAACCTGGGGGACGAGGAGCGGGCGCGGGTGGAGCTCAACCGCGCCGATCAGCGACAGGAGAACGCGGTCCATCAACTCGCCGCCAAGGTGAAGGCGATCGGCGAAGACGACGAGAACGAGGCGGCCGAGCGTCAGGAGCATTCGCAGGCGATCGATCGGACCTACGCGGCGGCCACGAAGGGCGATAGCGAGATCGGAAGACGCCTCGCGGCGGTGCGGGCGCTGGGCGAATACAGGGACCTGCGGAACCCGTTCACCGACTGGCTCCACGGCGCGTTTCGCCTGGCGACGGGAGAGGCGGGCCGTGCGTCCGATCTCTTCCGCAACGCCGCCGCGCTGGACGGCGGAAGCAACCGGCATGTTCTCGAGGACTTCCGTCTGGCCGAGGCGGCGGCGGGGGCCGGCGGCGGGGGCCGGCGGGTCTGGATCGTCCACGAAGACGGTCTCGGCCCCCGGCTGCAGGAGTTTCGCTTCGATCTTCCCGTGCTGGCGTCGTCCGGGTTCGTCTACGCGGGCATCGCGGTGCCGGAATTCCTGGCGGGGACCCCGGCGGTCGGGCCCCTGACCGTGGAAGCCGGCGGCAGGGCCTATCGCAGCGAGCCGCTCCTGAACGTCGACCGCTATGCGGCGACCGAGTTCCGTGCCGGGTATGACGCGATCATCGGCAAGGCGGTCGCTTCGGCGGTGGTGAAGGTGTTCGCCCAGATCGCGGCGAAACAGGCGGCGGACAAGATGGAAAACCGCTTTCTCGGCGCGCTGCTCCAGATCGGCACGGCCGCGGCCGCGATCGCGACGACGCGGGCGGACACGCGCATGTGGCAGGCGCTGCCGCAGTCGATCGGCGTGGCGAGCCTGCCCTGGCCGCGCGACGGGAGGGTGCGGATCTCGGCCGGACCCGGCGGCGAGATCGCCGATCTCCGGCTGCCGCCGGCGGATTTCGCGCTGATCACGGTGAAGACCGTCAGTTCCGGCGCCCCGGCCGTGGTCCAGGTCGCCGCGCTCGGCCGCCGAGGAACGGCCTCGCACGCGCCCGGCTCACCGCCGATACGGCCCGCCGCGGCGTTCGACGGCGCGGGCCGGCCCGCTATCCATCTGGCCGCCATGACCTTCGGGCCGGCCCGCGGGATCGTTCGCGCGGGGAGTGGGCGTGCCGCCGGCCGACCGGACATCCCGGCGGCGAGCGTCCGGGCCGCCCCGGCCCGGGCCGAACGGCCGCTCGCCGCTCACGCGGCCGCCGAGCATTCGTCCGGCGCCCCCGACTGGTGGAAACGCCACGTCTCGGTGGACCGGGCGTTGCGGGGGACGGGCCTGCGACGGCTCACTCTCGACCGATCGGTCAACCGCGGCGGCTTCGCGCGGGTGGCAGGGGCGTTCTTCAACGATTCCGACCGCGAGCTCTCGGTGATGTATCGCTTCACCTGGCTGGACGCCGGAGGCCGGCCGGTGGACGCCATTCTCTCCGGCTGGCGGGTCGTGCACGCGCTGCCGGGGACGCGGGCGCGATTCCACGGCACCGCCCCCCGCGACGATATCGAGGATTTCCACCTGGAGCTGTCGCCAGCCTCCCGCGGTCTCGACGCGGTCGAGGCGACCGACGATCAACACTACGAAGACTGAGGAGAGAGGTCATGAAAGCCAAGGCTGTCGGTAGGCGCGTCCTCCTGCCCCTATCCCTCTGCGCCGTCGCGGCAGCGGGCCCCATCGGCTGCGGCGGCGGCGGCGCAGAGGTCGTGAGCCTCACCGACCCCGCCTACGCCTCGCGGCCGGCGGCCGGCGGGGAAACCACCTTCGGACTGGACTACCGCGACTTCGAATATTCGGCGAGCCAGGCCGTCGATTCCTTCCTGAACAGCCCATTGTCCCGAAAGCCCGGCAGCGACGCCCCCTGGGTGATGGCGATCAGTCGCATCGTCAACGACACCACGCTCAACATCGATACCGATCAGCTCGTGAAGAAGATCCGCATCGCCCTGCTGAACAGCGGGCGGGTGATAACCACGACCGCAGTCGGCGCGGACGGGCCGGAGGACCGCATGAGCGCCCAGGTGCGTGAACTCCGGGACTCGGACCTGTTCAACCAGCGGACGGTCGCCGGACGCGGCACCATGGTCGCGCCGGACCTGAGCCTTTCGGGCAAGATTCTCCAGCGCGTCAACAGGGTCGGCAGCAAGCAGCAGGTCGACTACTATTTCCAGCTCACGGCCACCAATGTCGAGACCGGCCTCGCCTACTGGGAGTTCGAGGAGGTCATCGCCAAGCTGGGCAAGGACCGCAACTTCTCATGGGGGTCGTGACTCCCGGCCTGGATCGGAGGAGAAGAATATGAGCAGTCTTCTAGCGCGACCATGGCTGCATCTGCCGGTCGTGCTCGCGATGGCGTCCTTTCTTGCCGGGAACGGCGTCACGGCCCAGACCTACAAGAATGTCGCCTCGCCGGAGAGCATGAAGGAAGAACGAAGCGCAGAAACGGCAGACGACTGGGGCGCGGACGAACGCGTTCGAAAGATGATTGCCGAGTGGAAGCGGACCGATTCCAGCGCCCGGCGTCTGTTTGAAAGAGACGACATCTCGATCGTCGAGGGAGTCGCATCGACGAATTTGCGAACCGAGGAAAAGCGATGGGGAAAGTCACGCTCTCTCGCCTATACCAAGGCCTTCGTCGACGCGATGAACGCCTATGTGGCGCGAACTCGGACGCGGTTTACCAATAATCTGATACGCAAATATTTCCAGGAAGACATCGACGAAAGCGCGCTGACCTACCGGCCGGGAGAATCGTCGGACGATATGGTTTCGCGAATCGCGGCCAAAGCGCTGACCCTCGCGGGGCACAAGCTCGACAAGGCGCTCGCGGAGGCGGGCATGAGCACGGCGGAAATCGAGTCTCTGACCCCTCCCCAGAAGAAGGTCGCGTTTTCCGACCGGCTCTCGCTGTCGGCGACCGTCGAAGCGGTCGGTTCCGCACATGGCTTGGTGACGTTCAAAACCTTCGAAGCGGTGGACGCCGAAGGCAACGCGGCGATCGGGGTCGTCGCGGTGGGGTCGGCCCGCATGAGGAATTTGGCCAAACGGATCGTTGCACGCAAGGCGATCCGCCCCGATGCCGACAAGGCACAGACAGCCATCGCCGATCAGATTTTCGCACTCTCCGACGAGAACCTCATCCGAGAGTTCGGCCCCCGTGTCTGGTGGGATCAGAACGGCTACCCGACGGTCGTCGCGTTCGGCCAATGGGCATGGTCGCCCGAGGGTCTCACCAAGCGAAAGAGGGCCAGGCGCCGCGCCTTTGCCATGGAGCAGGCGAAGAGCAATGCCATGTTTCATCTGGCGATGTTTCTCGATGTCGCCACGCGCTTCAGCAAAGACAGCGTCGTCGGCGAAGAAGCCGAGGAATTTCACCGTATCTTCCGGGACGGAACGGTGAGCGACGAGGAAACGGCATCAATCACCGATACCATAAACAAATCCTCGCGGGCGAGATCCACTGTGGGCCTTGCCGGGCTGAAGGTCTGGCGGGAGTGGTTCGGTCGACACCCCGATGCGGACCATCACGAGATCGTGGGGGTGGTCGTTTCCTGGTCGCCGGCCCAGGAGGACCAGGTTCGGGCGGAGCTGGGAAAGAAGGCCAAGCACCGGCCTTCGGCGAAGAAGACGGTGCGGAAAAGAAGCGGCTCGACAGCCCAAAGCCGAAACCTCATGGACCCGGCGGATTTCTAAACAAGCCGGCCGGGGCCGGCGGGGGAAGATCATGAGCGGAGTTGTCGGACGGCTTCCATGCCTCCGCCCGGCGGTGGTTCTTGGCATCGCGCTGTCCTTTTTCGCTATCGTCGGCGCCGACGCACGAAGCGCACGGGTCGAGCGCGAAGTCGCCGGGCGCGGCGTCGACGACATGGCCGCCATCCTGAGCGCGTTGCAGGAGGCGACCTTCCAGATCTGCGGCGTCCGTATCCGGTCGAGCCTGGGCGTTCGATCGAGGCAGATCGAAGACGACGACGGCGTTCGGATGACCGAATCGATCAATCGCGACATCCGGAGCAGTACCGCGAAGCGCGACTGCGAGATCGATGGCTACGATGTGCTGGATGTCTCCGACGACGGCGCGGGCGCGCGCGCCACGTTGCGGGTCCGCTACACGGTCTACCGGGTGCCCGGCCCGTCCATGGAGCGGCGGCGCATCGCCGTGCTCGCCTTTCCGATGGAGGATGTCCACCTCTACGGCGTCGGCGGCGGTCGGGACGGACTCATAGACGGCCGGGTCTCTCGGCTCGGCATTGGCGCGGACATCGAGATATTGCGGAGCCTGGAGGAAGAGTTCGCGGGAAGAGTCGAGGAGCTGCTGACGCAGAGTCGCCGGTTCGGCGTACTCGATCGCAAGCGGGCGGATGTGTACGAGGCCGAGAAGGCGCTCCTCAAATCGGGCGATGCGGGCCCTGGCGAGCGCGCCAGGCTCGGCAAGCTGCTCGGCGCCGACTATCTGCTCTACGGCACGATCGACCGCGTGATCGTCGAAGACCGGTCGAAGACGATCGAGATCACCGGCGAGCGGAAACAGCGCCTGATCGGTGCCGTCGATCTGCGATTCACGGTGTTGGCGACCGCAACGAGGCAGGTAAAATGGTCGTCGTCCATCGCGCTGGATCGGGTATTCTCCGCGCGGCTTCGCCCGGAGGCGGCGGCGGCGTCCGTATTGCACGCCGCGGCTGCGGCGCTTGTCGACGAGGCGACAGAAAACATCTATCCTCCCAAGGTCGCGGCGGTGGTAGCGGCGGATCGATTCGTCGTGAACCGGGGCGGAAACACGGTTGTGCCCGGCGATCTGTTCGAAGTCTTCGCAACGGGCGAACGGTTGATCGACCCGGATACGCGCGAGCCGCTCGACCGGATCGAGAAATCCGTCGGCATCGCCCGGATCGTCGACGTCAAACCCAAACACAGTGTCGCCGAGCTCGTCTCGGGACCCGCCGAGCTTTCTCGCGGCATGGTTCTGCGCCGGCGGACCGTCGATGCCGAGATCGGGAGCGGGCAGGACGGTCGGAGACCGATCTTCCGGGATCGGGACGATGACGGCTTGCCCGACTACCTCAACCGGCTGTAGACTTTCCCTGCCATTCATGCGCCGATGCGGCGGCGTGAACCGAGGACGATGAAAATGTGGAGATGGAGACGGTCTATCGGCGGCGGGATCGCGCTTGCGGCCGCCGTCGTGCTTGCCTCGACCGCGGCACCGACATCGGCCCGAGCGGGCAGCAGCCACGCCTTGGACGGTATAGTCCTGGGAGGCATCATCGGCGGCGCCATCGGCTCGACGATCGGCAAGCGGAGAGGACGCGCCGCGGCTATCGGCGCCGGTGCGCTGATTGGCAGCGCCATCGGTCATGCCGTCGCGGAGAGACATCACGGACCGAGGGCGCACCACCGCCCGAGGCATCAGCATCGCTGGCGGCATGGACATCATTCCCATCCCCGCGCGTGGCACGCCCCCCGCCACCGGTATTATGGCGGCCATTATAACGGACATCGCCAGCCGCGGAGGACCGTGGTCGTCGAGGCCCCGACCGTCGTCGTGCCGTCGAGGACGGTCGTGGTCGACCGCGCGCCACGCGCCGGCGTCGGGGGCGACTATGTCGTCGCCGGCTCGGTGAGGGCGTCGTCGTACCGGGATCGCAGCGTTCGGACGGAATGCAGGGTTCTGGAAGAGGGGCCGACGCCCGTCTACGCATGCCGCGCCGGAGGCGGCGGCTGGAGCATTCTGCGCTGACCGGTCGGCCGACGAACCGCGCGCCGCGGCGCTATCCGTCGGCGGGGCGAACCCGATCGAGTCGCCGGATCCAATGATCCGGCAGCCCGTGCGAACGGGCGCCCTCGCGCAAGAGGGTGATGTAGCGAAGGGACGGGTTGCCGTCGGTCTCCTTGCCCTCGGCGATGTAGGCGACCGCCATGACCGAGCGTTCGCCGGCGTCTTCGGCATTCAGCCACAGATGACGGTAGGGGCCGCCGGGCACCCCTTCGCTGCTGTCGAGCCGGAGGAGGTCGCGCCGCGTTATTCGATAGATCACGCCCCAGACCTCGTCGCCGGGACAGGGTTCGATATTGGCCGGCGCCGCCCTGCCCCTCGGCCGGCCCTCCAGGTTGAAGCGCAAGCGGTAACCGTCGATCCGACCGGCGCGCCATTCGACGGGCCGCATGCGGCGGCGGCCGCGAAACACATGGTCATGCATGTTGGAGCCGAAGGAGAAATACCAGATCTCGTCGTCCGGGGCGCCGGGAAGCGGTAGCCCACAGCGGCGGTAGCGGAGCTTCGACAGCCACCAGGACCGGGCGGCGAGGCGCCGCAGGGTGCGCATCGACGACAGGATCATCGCGCGCCCGTTTCTCCTGCCCGACAGCACGGAGAGATCGGGCGGGCCGGACGCGGCGGAAACGGCACGGCCGGGCGCTCCCTCGCAACCGGCGGTCAGCCGCGCAGCATCCGGACGATTCCCGAGAAGTCGCCGTCGCCCCCACCCTCTTTGCAGTAGCGCTCATAGAGCGCGGCCGCCTGGGCTCCGAGCGGGGTGTCCGCCCCGGCCGCCGCCCCGGCGTCGCGGGCCAGGCGGAGGTCCTTCAGCATCATCCGGGCAGTGAACCCGGCCGCGTAGCCCCGGTTGGCCGGCGAGGACGGCACCGGACCCGGCACCGGACAATAGGAGGTCAGGGACCAGCACTGTCCGGATGCGGCGGCTACGATGTCGAACAGGGTCCCGGCGTCGAGCCCCGCCTTCTCGGCGAGGACGAACGCCTCGCAGACGGCGATCATCGAGACGCCGAGGATCAGGTTGTTGCACATCTTGGCCGCCTGGCCGTGCCCCGGCCCGCCGGCGCGGATGGCCTTGGCGCCCATCGGGGCGAGCAACGGCCTGGCCCGCTCGAAAACCGTCTCGTCGCCGCCGATCATGAAGGTGAGCGTGCCGGCCTCGGCGCCGCCCACCCCGCCGGAGACCGGCGCGTCGAGATGGGCGCGGCCGTGCCTCGCGGCGGCGCGGTGCATCTCCCGCGCGGTCTCCAGATCGATGGTCGAGCAGTCGATCAGGAGGGCGCCCGGCGCGGCGCGGGCGAGCAGCCCGTCCGGCCCGTCATAGACCGCGCGCACGTCGCCGCCGGCCGGCAGCATGGTGATCGCCACCTCGGCGCCCGCGACCGCCGCCGCGGGGGAGTCGGCGACATCCAGGCCGTCGCCGCGCGCCGCCTCCCGGGCCGCCGGAGCCGCGTCGTAGCCGCGCACGCCATGACCCGCCGCATGGAGGTTGCGAGCCATGGGCCGGCCCATATTGCCGAGCCCGATGAAGCCGATCTCGGTCATCGCCGCCTCCGCCTCAGTCCAGGTCGAGTTCCGGGCCGCGCGGGGCGAAATAGCCATCCACCATCGCCTCCGTCACGTCCTCGATCCGGGCCGGGTTCCAACGCGGGCAGCGGTCCTTGTCGATGACCGCGGCCCGGATCCCCTCGAAGAAGTCGCGGCCCTCGAGGCAGGCCCGGGCCATGCGGTATTCCCGGCGTATGATCTCGGGCCAGCTCAGGCCGCGGCCGTTGCGGAGCTGCCTGAAGGTGATCTCGAGGCCGATCGGCGACTTGCCGCGGAGCTCGTCGGCCGTCTCGATCGCGAAATATCCGTCCTCCGCCTCCAATGCCGCGACGATCGCCGCGACGCCGTCGGCGGCGAAGCATGAGTCGATCACCCGCCGATTCGCCCGCATCTGCGCCGGTCCGGGCGGTGCGGCGAAGGCCTCGATCACCCTATCGACGGCGGCAACGCCGTCGGAGAGATCGGCGGAGGCGAGCGCCTCCGCGAGCGCGGGGAGCGCCGACGACGGCACGAAATGGGTCCCGATGCCGGCCGCGATCGCATCGGCCGCCTTCAGCCGTGCGCCGGTCAGGGCCAGATACATTCCGACCTCGCCGGGGCAGCGATTGAGGAACTCGGTCGCGCCGACATCGGGGAACAGGCCGATTCCGGTCTCGGGCATGGCGAACAGGCTGCGCTCTGTCATGATCCTGTGCGAC
This sequence comes from Alphaproteobacteria bacterium, assembly GCA_963422565.1. Classification (GTDB taxonomy): domain Bacteria; phylum Pseudomonadota; class Alphaproteobacteria; order MPNO01; family MPNO01. Next base: position 2,005,818 of record OY730228.1, read on the forward strand.
CCGTGCACCGAGATGCCGGCGCCGCCGCCCATCACGATCCCGTCCATCAGGGCGACATAGGGCTTGGGAAACTCGTGGACGACATGGTTCAACCGGTATTCGTCGCGGAAGAAGCGATGGATATCCGGATCCTTCTCCTGTCTGGCGCGATAGAGGGCGCGCACGTCGCCGCCGGCACAGAAGGCGCGCCCGCCTTCGGCGGTGACCAGGACCGCCCCGATCTCGGCGGCCTCCGCCCATTCGAGGAGGCTCCGGCGAAAGGCGAGGCACATCTCCCGGCTGAGCGCGTTGAAGCGCGCCGGCGAGTCGAGATGGATGCGCCCGACGCCGCCGATCCGGTCGACCCGCAGCGTCTCGGGCAGGACCGCCGCCTCAGCCATCGGCGAGCAGGCGCCGGGCGATGATCACGCGCATGATCTCGTTGGTCCCTTCCAATATCTGATGAACCCGCAGGTCGCGAAAATAGCGCTCGATCCCATGGTCGCAAAGATAGCCGTAGCCGCCGTGGAGCTGCAGCGCCTCGTTGCACACATCGAACCCGGAATCGGTGGCGAGCCGCTTGGCCATCGCGCAGAGCAGCGTCGCGTCGCCGTCCCCGGCGTCGAGCGCGGCGGCGGCGCGGAATATCATCAGCCGCGCCGCTTCCAGCGCGGTCGCCATATCGGCGAGCTTGAACCGGATCGCCTGGAATTCCGCGAGCGCCCGGTCGAACTGCCGGCGGGCGGCGACATGGCGGCGGGCGGCCTCGTAGCAGGCGCGCGCGCCGCCGATCGAGCAGGCGCCGATATTGATGCGGCCACCGTCCAGCCCGGCCATGGCGATGCGGAACCCGTCCCCCTCAGCCCCGATCCGGTTGACGACCGGCACCCGGCACGCATCGAAATGGACCATCGCGGTGGGTTGGGAATGCCAACCGAGCTTCTTCTCGCGGGCGCCGAAGGAGATGCCCTCGCTCCCGCCCTCGATCGCCAGGCAGGAGATGCCGCCGGGTCCCGCGCCTCCGGTGCGCACCATGGTCAGATAGATGTCGGACGTCCCGGCGCCGGAGATGAAGGCCTTGGCGCCGGTCACGACATAGTCTTCGCCGTCGCGCAGTGCCCGGGTGGAGAGCGCGGCGGCATCGGAGCCCGCGCCCGGCTCGGTCAGGCAGTAGCTCGCGAAGCGGTCCATGCGGCAGAGGGCGGGCAGGAAGCGCCGCCTCTGCGCCGCGCCGCCGAAGGCGTCGATCATCCAGGACGCCATGTTGTGGATCGAGATATAGGCGGCCGTCGACGGGCAGGCGGCGGCGAGCTCCTCGAAGACGATCGCCGCGTCCAGCCGGCCCAACCCGGCGCCCCCGACATCCTCGCCGACATAGAGGCCGGCGAAACCGAGCGCCGCCGCCTCGCGCAGCGCCGCGACGGGAAAGACCCGATCCTCGTCCCATTGCGCGGCGGCAGGCGCCAGCACGCGTTCGGCGAACGCGCGCGCGGTCTCTCGAAACGCCCGCTGCTCCTCCGAATAGGTGAAGTCCATCGCCGCCCTCCGGCGCCGAAACTAACGCCCGCCGGGCCGGAACGAAACTCGGCCGCCAAGCGTGCTCGTCGATGCGCCGAAACAGGTATCCAGCTGCTCGGTGTTTTCGCCCTCATATGTCACAGACAAAACCGACGTTTTCGAAAAACCTGTTTCATTTTATTCAGAGGGGAGGGCATAAGCGTCAACCTGTTTTCAGGTTATGTATCCGACAGCGGTTTACGGCCACGCGGTTCGGCGGGGCGGGAGATAGACGAGGATCGGGATGTGTCGATGCCGTCTCTGCCGAACGGGCGGCGCGAGCGCGGCCCGGGTTTCCCAACGATACAGAGTGGCGCGGGACACGCCCACCGCGTCGGCGGCCGCGGTCAAGCCGTTCGCCGGCCCGGCGCCGACGTTCGAGGGAGGACAGGGGGATGGGCGTTTCGGGGGCGGGCGCACGTGACGGGCCTCCCCGCCTCGTCCCGTCACTCGGGCAGCGCATGCGCCCATTTCGCCCGGATGCGGGCGTCCAGCTCCTTCGAGGATCGGGCGACCACGGGAAAGCTGTCGCGGCGGTCGAACGGACGGCAGGCGTCGATCACCACCCGGGCATTGCGCCGGTCGGTGTCGCCGTCATAGCACATCGGATCGAGATGGGTGCTCCAGCATCCGCGCAGCACCTCCATCCCCTCGCGCGGGTCGAAGCGGGTGCACATCGCCCAGACGACATCGTTCATGTCGGTCGGGTCGATGTCGTCGTCGACCACCACCACCCAGCGGTTCGCATAGGCGCCGGCGTGGCAGGAGGCGGCGACCAGCCCCGCCTGCTTCGAATGGCCGCCATACATCTGCCGAATCGCGACGGTCAGCCACATCCGCGAGCCGCCCGCCTCATGCGCCCACACCCCCTTGACCTCGGGGACGCCGGCCGCCTCGAGCTGGTTCCATACCGCTCCGCAGCGATAGGTGCCGAGATAGAAGGTGTTGTCGTTGGGCGGCACCGCCGGGATGGCGCCGGTCAGCACCGGGGCGTCGCGGTGCATCAGGGTCTCGATGCGGATCGCCGGCTCCTCGCGCCGGCCGCCGGCATAGTAACCGGTCCATTCGCCCAGCGGCCCCTCCAGCACCTCGTCGCCGGGAGCGATGAAGCCCTCGAAGGCGATCTCGGCACCGGCCGGCACCGGCAGACCGGTGGCCGGCATGTTGACGATCTCGATCGGTTCGCCCATCAGCCCGCCGACGGCGTCATACTCGTTCTTGCCGTAGGGGATTTCGAGCCCGGCGATCATGAAGAACGCCGGATGCACGCCGGCGACGACCGCGACCGGGCAGGCCTCGCCGCGCTCGTGATACTTCTCCATGATCAGCCGGCCGTGCTTGCCCGGCGACATCATCACCGTCGCCAGCCTCGGAGCATGGGACTGAATGCGGTAGCAGCCGTAATTGATCCAGTCGCTGTCGGGGTCCTTCATGACCACCATACAGCCGGTGCCGATGAAGTGGCCGCCGTCATGCTCGTGCCATTTGGGGGTCGGGATCCCGGTGATATCGGCCTCGGCGCCGCTGCGGACGTTCTCGAGCAGCGGCCCGCCATTGACCGCGCGCGGTGCGTGGCTCGGCGCATCGCCCATATAGCCGCGCCACCAGCGGATCAGCTCCATCTCGGAGGCATCGGGATCGAGGCCGAGCGCGATATTGATGCGGGGCACCGAAGTCAGCAGGTTGGCCGCCACCCGGTGGCCCTTGGGAAAGCCCGGCACCTCGTCGAACAGCACCGCCGGGTTGCCCATCCGACGCTGGAAGAGGTCCACCAGCCCGCCGATCTCCTCGCGATGCTCGGCTCCGGCGATCGTTCTGAGCTCGCCGATGGCCGCGACTCCGTCGAGCCAGCTCCTGAGGTCCCTGTTCGCCAAGATATCGCTCCCCGACCCGGTCTCCGGCCCCAATCTAGCGCATCTCGCCGCATGGCGGGTGCCCCATGCCGCCGGAGAGCACCCGCACGAAGTCGCCGAGCCCCACCTGACGGTCGCGCCGAAGCCGCTCGGCGGCGAGGATCGCCGCGATGCGGGCGGCGCTGTCCTCGAGCCTGCGGTTGACCAGAATATAGTCGTACTCGGCCCAATGGCTCATCTCGTCGGGCGCCTTGCGCATCCGCGCGGCGACGATCTCTTCGGGGTCCCGCGCCCGCCGCCGCAGCCTTCGGTGCAGCTCCTCGGCCGACGGCGGCAGGATGAAGACGCTCACGAGGTCCGATCTCGCGCACTCGGCGAGCTGCTGGGTCCCCTGCCAGTCGATGTCGAACAGCACGTCGCGGCCGGCGGCGAGGGCCGCCATCACCGGCGCCCGCCGGGTGCCGTAGCTGTGGCCGAACACCTCGGCATGTTCGAGCAGCGCGCCGTCGGCGCGCAGCCGCGCAAACGCGGCGGCGTCGACGAACTCGTAGTCCCGCCCCTGCACCTCGCCCTGGCGCATCGGCCGCGTCGTAACCGACACCGAGAGATGCAGGCCGGGATCGCCGTCGAGAAGAAGACGCGAGATCGAGGTCTTCCCGGCCCCGGAAGGCGAGGACAGGACGAGCATCAGCCCGCGCCGGCGGATCTCCTTGCCCATCCCGGCTATTCGAGGTTGAGCGCCTGCTCGCGCAGCCGGTCGACCTCCGCCTTGAGGTCGAGCCCGATGCGGGTCAGCGCGAGATCGGTCGACTTGGCGCATAGCGTGTTGGCTTCGCGGTTGAGTTCCTGGGCCAGGAAACCCAGCTTGCGGCCGATCGCGCCGCCCGCGGCGAGCAGGGCGCGGGCGGCCTCGGTATGGGCGTCGATGCGCCCGATCTCCTCGCGCACGTCCGACCGGCTCGCAAGATAGGCGATCTCCTGCGCCAGCCGGCCCTCGGCAAGCGGCGGATCCGCGCCGAGCAGCTCGGCAAGCTGGCGTTGGAGCCGAGCGCGCAGCGCCTCGGGCGCGCCGGCGGCACGCGCGGCGGCGCGCCGGCACAGCGCCGCAATCTCATCGAGATGGCCGTCGATCAGCCGCGCCATCCGCGCGCCTTCCTCGCGGCGCGATCCGGCCAGCGCATCCAGGGCATCGGCGAGCGAGGCCTCGATCGCCGCGCGCCGCCGGTCCCGCACCGCCGCATCGTCCTCCCAGGCGGCGGTCTCGATCACCCCGGGCAGGGCCATCAGCGTTTCGAGCCGGGCCGGGGGCGCCTCGATCCTGTCGCGCAGCGCGTCATGCGCCTCGATCAGCCGGTCGAGGACGGCCCGGTTGACGCGCACCGACGGGCGCCGCTCCTCGTCCCGGTCGAGCGCGAGACGGAGGCTCAGCGCGCCGCGCGCGAAGCGCGCCTCGGCGAGCGCCCGCGCGCGCGGCTCCAACGCGCCGTAGCCGCCCGGGATATGGGTACGCAATTCGCGGCCGCGGCCGTTGACCGATCTGGCCTCCCAGGTCCAGCGGAACCCGTCGCAGCCGCCGTCGACCCGCGCGAAGCCGGTCATGCTGTGCGGCGTCCGGCTCGCCGCGCCGCCCTCGCTCGGCGCTCCATCGGTCGCGGCGTCCGGCCCAGGAAGGCCATCCTCCCGCACCGGCCGATCGGATGCCGGGCTCATCCGACCGAAGACGCCCGCGGCAAGGCGAATGTCGGGCAGGCCCGCATGACGACGCTGCCGCCGGCGAGGCCGATGCCGGATGTCGGCATTCGATCTTCGAGCGTCGCGATTCCGGCCTCGACATCGGCCTTCGTCACTCGGTCCGCATCCCGTGCCGCAAGGTCCGCAACCCGCTGGCGTCCGATGCCGGCAGCCCCGAAGTCGCGGGCGACGGCTATGCTATCGGTCATGCGCCGTCTCCGATCCGCTGGGCCAAGACGGCAGCGCACGCCCCGAAACCCTTTCCGAAATCGCCCTGCCGCCGGATGTGGGCCGCCGGCCCGCCGGAGAGCAGTATAAGGGGCCAGGCGGGCGGGGTCTCGATACGCTGCGCGCCCTTGCGTCCGCCGAGTCCGGAAGCGCGACGGGACCATGGAGCCGAGCTGGAACCCGGCGCCGGTCCGGGGCCGCTGTCGCCGCCTTCTGCCGACCCGCGCCGGTAGATCGCATCATGTCGCGACCGCTCGCAAGTCTTGGGGCGCGCTCATGGATATCGTCGCGCCGCCGCACCCCGGCGGCGACCGCGGCCGCGTTCTCGAAGACCGGGTCAGGGCGCCGGCGCCGCCGCGACGGGAGGGGCCGGGCGGGGCGTCCCGCGCCGGGCCCGCTCGATGCGCCGCCAGGACGCCACGTTGCGGTTGTGCTCGGCCAGCGTGCGCGCAAAGGCGTGGCCGCCGCTGCCGTCGGCGACGAAGTAGAGGTCGTAGCTGGCGACCGGGTGGAGCGCCGCGGCGATCGCGGCCCGGCCGGGGCAGGCGATCGGAGTCGGCGGCAGGCCGCGGCGGTCGTAGCTGTTATAGGGCGAGTCGATCCGAAGGTCGGCGCGGCGCAGCTTCCGGTCGAGCGCCCCCGCCCCGCCGGTCAGCGCGTAGATCACGGTCGGATCGGACTGCAGCCGCATGCCGCGCCGGAGCCGGTTGTGGAACACCGCCGAGATCCGCGCGTACTCGTCGGCCCGCCCCGTCTCGCGCTCGATGATCGAGGCGAGGATCAACGCCTCCCGCGGCGAGACGATCGCGAGGGACGGCCCGCGCGCGCGCCAAGCCTCGGCGAGCGCTTCCTCGAGCGCCGCCCGCATGCGGGCGACCAGCCGGCCGCGGCTGTCCCCGCGCGAGAAGAAATATGTCTCCGGCAGCAGCCCCCCCTCCTCGGGGAGGGGCGGCATCGCTCCCGTCAGCCCGTCGGCCGCAGCGATGCGGGCGAATATCTCGCGGACGGTGAGGCCCTCGGGCACGCTCAGCCTCCGTTCGAGGGTCCGTCCCTCGGCCAGCGCGGTCAGCACGGCCCGCATCGAGACGCCGGCGGCGAAGGCGTATTCGCCGGCCTGCAGCCTTGCGTGCCGGCCGGCGATGCGCGCCGCCGCGGCGAACAGCCAGCGGTCTGAGATCACCCCCTCGGCGACCAGCAGCGCCGCGATCTCGGCCAACCCGGCGCCGCGCGGGACGACCAGGGTCCGGTCCTCGGCGAGCGGCCCGGCCCGGCCGAACTCGGCATGGCCCATATAGAGAAGACCCGAGGCCAGCACCGGCAGCGCCAGGAGCGGCGCGATCAGCCGTCGCATGGGTCGGGGCGCGCCGTCAGGGAGGGGCGGAGAAGATCAGCGTGGCGTTGGTGCCGCCGAACCCGAACGAGTTCGACATCGCGTTGCGCACCGGCCGTTCCTTCGCCGTGAGGGGCACGAGGTCGAGATCGCACCCCTCCGACGGGTTCTCCAGATTGAGCGTCGGCGGAACGACGCCGCACGACACCGCCATTATGGAAAAGATCGCCTCGACGCTGCCGGCGGCGCCAAGCAGATGGCCGATCGCCGATTTGGTCGACGACATCGACAGCGAATGGGCATGCGCGCCGAAGACCCGCTTGACGGCACGGAGCTCGATCTCGTCGCCGACCGGCGTCGAGGTGCCGTGGGCGTTGACATAGTCGATGGCGTCCGGGTCGAGCCTGGCGCGCTTCAACGCTGCCTTCATCGACCGGAATCCGCCGTCGCCGTCCTCCGGCGGGGCGGTGATGTGGAAGGCGTCGCCCGACAGCCCGTACCCCGTGGCCTCGGCATAGATCTTCGCGCCCCGCCGCCTGGCCTGCTCCATTTCCTCGAGCACGACGATGCCGGCGCCTTCGGCCAGCACGAACCCGTCGCGGTCACGGTCCCACGGCCGGGACGCCCGCTCGGGCGCGTCGTTATAGGCGGTCGACAGCGCCCGGGCCGAGGCGAAGCCGGCGACGCCGAGCCGGCACACGGCGGCTTCGGTGCCGCCCGCGACCATCACGTCGGCATCGTCGAGCATGATCATCCGCGCGGCGTCGCCGATCGCGTGCGCCCCGGTCGAGCAGGCGGTCGCGACGGCGTGGTTGGGGCCTTTGAAGCCGTGGCGGATCGAGACATGGCCGGCGGCGAGATTGATGATGCTCCCCGGAACGAAGAACGGGGTCACCCGGCGCGGCCCCTGCCGATCCATCGTCACTGCGCCGTCGGTCATCATCTGGAGCCCGCCGATGCCCGAGCCGATCAGCACCCCGGTGCGGGCGCGCGCCTCCTCGTCTTCCGGCCGCCAGCCCGAGTCGGCGATCGCCTCCTCGCTCGCGGCCAGCGCGTAGACGATGAAATCGTCCATCTTGCGCCGTTCCTTGGCGTCGGCCACATGGTCGGGATCGAACCGGTGGGCGTCCCCCTCGCCCCTGGGGATCACCCCGGCGATCCTGCATCTGAGGTCGGAGGCGTCGAAGGACCGGATGGGGACGATGCCGGAGGCGCCGTCGATCAGCCGTTTCCAGACATGGTCGACCCCGACCCCGAGCGGGGTGACCAGGCCGAGGCCGGTGACCGCGACCCGTCTCACCGCGGCCGCCGCAGAGAAATGTTCACCGCGCGCGGCTCACGCGTCGGCATGGTCCTCTAGGAAGGAGATGGCGTCCTTGACGGTCAGGATCTTCTCCGCGTCGTCGTCCGGGATCTCGCAGCCGAACTCTTCCTCGAATGCCATCACCAGCTCGACCGTATCGAGGCTGTCGGCGCCGAGATCGTCGATGAACTTCGCATTCTCGGTCACCTTGGCCTCGTCGACCCCGAGATGCTCAACGATGATCTCCTTGACGCGATCCGTGACGTTGCTCATGTCCTCTTTCCTCGATTGCGTGGCAGGCGGGGCGCCCCGCGGGCACCGACGGGCCGGCGGGCGATCCGACCCGCAGGGCCGGATTTGGTATCACAATCGCCGGACCATAGCCAGTATCGGGCGGCGCGACGGTGACGACGACAGCGCATCGGAAAGGCTAGATCGCCCGCGCCCAGGACGCGATCGTCTCCACGACCTCGGCGAGGAGGTCGGGCCGGCCGTCCATGTAATGGGTGGCGCCGGCGATCCTGCGATAGGTCTCGCGGCCGCCGGCGGCATCGGACCATAGCCGTATATCGCTCGGGAACACCGCCGAATCGGCCGAGAACTCGAGATTGAGCACCGGCACGGAGCTGCGCGCCAGGCAGCGCGGGCCGTCCGCGCGCGACTCGGGCGACCATTGGCTGAGCCAGGAGGTCAGCGTGGTGAACCGCCCGACATTGTTGGCGCCGTAATTGATCGCCCGCGGCGCGCCCCAGATGGACTCGGGCGGCCGGTCGTTCGGATCGAGCGCGAGGTCGATCACCCGCGGATCGGCCATGGTGCGGTAGACCAGGAACGCCTCGTCGCGCGGGCCGTCGGGGAGCGCCCGCAGATGGCGCAGCCGGGCGCGGGCCCATCCGGTGATGCGGGCTATGCGCGCCTTCTGGGCGGCGCGGACCGCGGCGACGAATTCGGGTGAGAACGGCGGGCCATGGGCGCTGTGGTAGATGTCGAGCTCCGGGTCGGCCGCCAGCGGGTCGTGCTCGCCGATCGCCGAGGCGTCGATCCAGGTCGCCATGACATGCGCCCGTCCGGGATGGGCGCCGAACAGCGCGATCCCGTCGGCCGGCGGCAGATCGCCCGGCGCGATCTCGATCGGATCGCCCGCCGGCGTGTCGACGATCGTCGGGTCCTCGGCCTCGGCCTGATAGAGCGCGACCGTCGAGGCACCGCCGGAATTGCCGAGAAGGACGATCTTCTCGAAACCCTCGGCGCGGAGGAATCCGACTCCCGCCCCGAGGTCCTGGATCACCCGCTCGAACAGCAGCATCGAGTCGTTGCCGACATAGCGGGTGTTGAGGGCGAGCAGGCTGACCCCGGCGGCCGGCAGATGGGGCATCAGATAATGCCCCATGAAGTTGCTTGTCGGGTGGACGACGACGGCCGCGATCGTCGAGCGGGGCGCCCGGCCGAGGGCGCCGTAGATACGCGGCCGCTTCATCTGGAGCCCGGACTGGCTCTCCATCGCGCCGCCGGGCTTGACGTCGATCGTGACGAGCTCGCGCCCGGTCATCGCGCCGATGCTCCTAAGCGGCGGCGGGGCCCCGCCGCCGGTTCCACGCCGCCAGGCGCGCATGCGCCTCGCCGGCCTTCGCGTTCATCTCCGCCTTGCTCGAGAGGCGGCAGGTCAGTTCCAGGCGAATATCGTTGGGGTCGAAAAAATAGATCGACTTGACGAAGCCGTGGTCGGTGGGTCCCAGCACATCGACGCCCTCCCGCTCGAGCCGCGCCTTGGCGGCCGCGAGCGCGGCCTCGTCGGCGACTTCGAGCGCGAGATGGTTGACCCAGCGCGGCGTGTCCGGGTCCCGCGCCGCGCCCTCGCCGTCTCCGAGATCGAAGAAGGCGACATAGGAGCCGTCCCCCATCTCGAAAAAGATATGCGCGTAAGGGGAGTACTCGCCCGTGCTCGGCACATGGTCGGCGCTCACGACATGGGCGAGCGGCAGCCCGAGAACATCCTCGTAGAAGCGGCGCGTCTCCTCGGCGTCGCGGCAGCGATAGGCCCAATGGTGCAGGCCCCTGATCGACGGCATCATCGGCTCGACCTCCCTCTCCCGGCGGGCGGGCATTATGCCGGCCGCGGCGGCCGTTTCAAAGCGCCCGCCCGCCCCGCCATTGCCTGGCCGCCGATTTCGGTTCACGATCCGCCCGACGGAGACGAAACTGCCCCGGCGCGGCCGGGCGAGAGGAGGGAAGGGATGAAGCGAGCACTCCGCTTTCTGGCATCGATCGGCGCCGCGAGCGCTTTCCTTGCCGGCGGCGCCGCCGGCAAGACCTATGATCTCAAGGTCGCGACCTTCGCGCCCAAGCCGTCGACCACCTCGCGCTGGTTCGAGGAGGCGAAGGCCGATATCGAGAAGGCGTCGAACGGCCGCCTGACGATGGATATCTTCTACGGTTCCTCGATGGGGCCGATGCCCCGCCATTACGAGCTCGCCCGGAAGGGCGTCGCCGACATGGCGTTCTTCCAGCACGGCGTCACGCCGGGGCGGTTCCCGCTGACCGAGCTGACCCATGCGCCCTATCTGTTCCCGCCCGGAGCCAAGGGCGCGGTCGTCGCCGCCAAGGCCGCGGCCGATCTGATGGACGCGTATTTCCGAGCCGAGCACAAGGGCACCAAGGCGATGTGGATCGTCTTCAACCGGCCCTCGGGCGTCTACGACTCCGAGATCCCGATCAAGAGCCTCGCCGATCTCAAGGGCCGGCGCTATCGGGCGCCCACCCCGACGGACGTGGTGATGATGAAGACTCTCGGCGCGCTGCCGATCGGCATGCCGGCGACCCATATGGCCGAGTCGCTGCAGAAGGGCACGATCGACGGCGTCGTCACCGACCCCATGGGAATCTTCGCCTTCAAGCTCGGCACCCTGGTCAAGCACTATACCGAGATGTTCGTCTCGGTGATCAGCTTCGGGCTGGCGATGAACGCCAAGTCCTATGACCGGCTGCCCGCCGATCTCAAGGCGCTGGTCGATGCGCTCGGCACCAAGGAGGCGGGGGTCAGAATGGCGACCTATTCCTGGGGCGAGGACCCGCCGCCCTTCACCGAGTACATGAACGGCCTCGCGCTCGAGACCGTCGCCGTCTCGGCCGAGGCCGACGCGGAGATGCGGGCGATGGCCAGGACGGTGATCGACGGGCGCATCGACGCGCTGGAGAAGAAGGGGCTGCCGGCGCGCGCCGCCTATGACGCGCTGACCGCCCTGTCGGCGAAATACGGCGCGGAGTAGCGCCCGCCCGATCCGCGCGCGGTGCACAGCGTCGCGCTGGCGGCGGCGCGGCTTCTCAGCCGCGTCGCCGCCCTGTTCCTGCTCGCGATGATGATGCTCAACGTCGTCGATGTCGGGCTGCGCACCGGGTTCAACGCACCGATCTTCGGAACCTACGAGATCGTCGAGTTGCTGCTGGCGGCGGTGGCGTTCCTGGCCATACCCGAGGTCTTCCTGCGCGACGGCCATATCACGATCGAGCTGATCGACCAGATCCTGCCGCCCGGCGCGATCGTCTGGCTGCGTCTGGTCGGCACGCTGGCGGCGATGATCTTCGTCGCCCTGCTGGCTTGGCACATGCTGGGCTCCGCGCGCGACTTCATCGCCTTCGACGACGTGACCGTCGATCTGCAGATCCCCCTGATCTGGAAGGCGGCGCTCGCGCTCGCCGGGGTTGCGGTCTCGGTGCTCGCCGTCCTGGCGATCTTCCTTCGCGACCTCCGAAGGGCGCTCGGGCGGGACGCATGACGCCGCAGGAAATCGGGGCGCTCGGGATCCTGGCGCTGGTCGTCCTGACCTTTCTGCGGGTGCCGCTCGGCGCCGCGATGGGGCTCGTCGGGCTGGTCGGCTACGCGGCGATCGACGGCTGGGAGAGCGCGTTCTTCGTCTTCGGAGATACGCCCTACGCGATGAGCCGCTACGCCCTCTCCGTCCTGCCGCTGTTCATCCTCATGGGCAGCGTCGCCAGCCGGTCGGGCATGTCGCGGGAGCTGTTCGCCGCCGCCAACGCCATCTTCGCCGGTCGCCGGGGCGCCCTGCCGATGGCGACGATCGGCGCCTGCGCGGGGTTCTCGGCGATCAGCGGCTCGTCGCTCGCCACCGCCGCGACCTTCACCCGCATCGCCGTGCCGGAGATGCGGCGCCACGGCTATGACGAGCGTCTGGCGACCGGGGCGGTGGCGGCCGGCGGGACGCTCGGTATCCTGATCCCGCCCTCGGTGATCATGGTCATCTATGCGCTGGCGGCCGAGGAGTCGGTGCCGGCGCTGTTCGCGGCCGGGCTGATCCCCGGCATCCTGCTCGCGCTGCTGTTCGTGCTGGTCGTCTGGGCGGTCACGCGGATCCGCCCGGACTGGGCGCCGGCCGGGCCGCGCATGAGACCGAGAGAACGGCTGCGCGCCGCCGCGGCGATGTGGAAGCTCGCGCTGCTGTTCACCCTCGCCGTCGGCGGCATCTATGCCGGCTGGTTCAGCCCGACCGAGGCGGCGGGCGTCGCCTCGTTCGCGGCGATCGTCGTCGCCGCGGCGGCGGGGCAACTGCGCTTCTCCGACTTCCTCGCCGCCCTCGGCGAGACCCTGCGGACGACGGCGATGCTGATGTTCATCCTCGTCGGCGCCTGGATCTTCGCCTATTTCGTGGTCCAGACCCGGCTTCCGGTCGCACTTGTCGCGCTGATCGATCTGCTCGGGCTCGCCCCCTGGGCGGTGATCGTCATCATCCTGATCTTCTATATCCTGCTCGGCTGCGTGCTCGAGTCGGTCGCGATCATCCTCGTCACCGTCCCGGTCTTCCTGCCCATCGTCACCGCGCTCGGCTACGACCCGGTCTGGTACGGGATACTGATGGTGGTGGTGGTCGAGGTCGGGTTGATCACCCCGCCGGTCGGCCTCAATATCTTCGTCATCCGCGCGCAGCTCCCCGATATCCCGTTGGGGGTCATCTTTCGCGGCATCGGGCCGTTTCTGGTGGCCAACACGATCCTGATCGCGGCCCTGCTGATCTTTCCCGAGCTCGCCCTTTGGCTGCCCGGGCTGCTCCTCGGATAGGCGCGCGCCGGCATGCCGGGGCGGCGGAAGCGTCGGCGCGTCCGGCCGAGGCGCCGACGATCTCTCCGAGACGCAGTTTGGAGAACGAGCGGAAATTTCCGGGTCCGTGCCGACACCGGCGGAGCCGATCGCGAGTCGACAGACATGCGAGGCGCCCCTAATCTTTCGATGGGTTGTGCGCCTAATGGGACGACTTCCGTGGGATCGTCGTCGAGACGCCCGCTCCTTCGAATTCTCCAAGGTCGACCACGCGGCTTCCGGCGCCGACGGCGCACGGTCGTTCCCGGTCATGCGCCCAATCGAGGGGGCGATGCCGGTCCGCGATCCGATGGACGCGCGACCGGTCGCGAGGACGAGAGCGGCCCCTCTGCCCCGGCGCCGGTGCTAAACGGCTGATGCTGGACGCCTTCGCCACCGGCCTGGCGCTGGTTTTCCAGTGGCCCGCGATCGGTTTCCTGGTGCTCGGCGTGTTCCTGGGGCTCTGGCTCGGTGCGGTGCCCGGAATCGGCGGCGTTACCGGGCTGATCGTGCTCTTGCCGTTCACGCTCGGCATGGACGCGGTGCCCGCCTTCGCCCTCCTGCTCGGCATGTTCGCGGTCACCGCGACCAGCGACACGGTGGCGTCGGTAATGCTGGGAGTGCCGGGAACCGCTTCGTCCCAGGCGACCATTCTCGACGGGCATCCCTTGGCGCGCCGCGGACAGGCGGCCCGGGCCTTCGGCGCCGCGTTCACGGTCAGCGCCTTCGGCGGGGTGGCCGGCGCGCTGATGCTCGCGGTTTCGCTTCCCGTGATCCGGCCGGTCATCCTCGCCTTCGGGATGGGCGAATTCTTCATGTTGACCGCTCTCGGCCTTGCCATGGTCGGCTCGCTGTCGGGACGCTCCGTCAGGAAGGGGCTGACCGTCGCCTGTATCGGCCTGCTGATCTCCGCTGTCGGCTACTCGGAATACCATTCCGTGCCCCGGTTCTGGTTCGGCGTGGACTACTTCCTGAACCAGATGCCCCTGGTGGCCGTGGTGATGGGGCTGTTTGAGGTGGCTCCACCTGATCGGTCAGGCCGGGATATGCTTCCCGCGCGGCGGCATGGGGCACATTTCCAACGCCATCGCGATGTCGGGCGAGCGCTTCGGCATGGAGATCGAAGTTTCCTCGCCGGTGGAGGAGATCCTGGTGCGCGACGGCCGGGCCTATGGCGTCAGGCTGGAGAACGGCGAGAAAATCCATGCCCGGCTGGTGGCGTCCAACCTCAACGCCAAGGTCACCTTCGACCGCATCGTCCGGGAGGAACATCTGCCCGAGGAATTCCTGCGCCGGATTCGGGGCTTCCGCGCCAAGGGCGCCTCTTTCAAGCTGCTGTGCGCGGTCTACCGACTGCCGCAATATTCCGGCTTCTCCAAGGAGAAGACCGGCGTCGACTATGCGGCCTACGCCCATATCGGCCCGACGCCGGAATATCTCGAACGCGCCTTCGACGACGCCAAGTACGGCTGGTATTCGAAGCAGCCCTTTCTCTCGCCGATCGTCCCGAGCTATTACGACCCGTCGCTTGCCCCCGAGGGCAAGCATGTGGTCTCGCTTTATGGCGGGGTCGCGCCCTATGAGCTCAGGGACGCGACCTGGGACGACGAGCGGGGCAATTTCACCCGGAACGTCATGGGGGTCATGGACGAGTTCGCGCCCGGCTTCTCCTCCTCGGTGCTGGATGCCAAGCTGCTGCCCCCCGACATCGAGCGCATGACCGGTATGCCGGGCGGCCACACCCAGCACGGAGCGCTCACCCTCGACCAGATGTTCTTCATGCGCCCGGTCCCGGGCTATGCGGACTACCGCTCGCCGATTGAGGCGCTCTATCAATGCAGCGCGTCGGGTCATCCCGGAGGATCGGTCTCCGGCGTTCCCGGACACAACGCGGCGCGGGAGATCCTCAAGGACTGGCGCAGACTCGAATAGGGCCGGCCCCGGTCCGATTGTCCGGGGCCGTTCTACCGCGACGGCCGGAGCGCGGCGCGGACGGCCCGTTTACAGCGGTCGGGGGCGTTGATAGGTTCCGCCCCCCGGCGTTCGCCTCCTGCGCGGTCTGCGCCGCCCGTTCACCGGGAGTCTGCGATGAAGCTGGTCGCCGGAAACAGCAACCGTCCTCTCGCAGAGGCGATCGCGGCCTATCTGGAGCTCCCGCTGACCGCGGCCAGCGTCCGCCGGTTCTCCGACCTCGAATGCTTCGTCGAGATCAACGAGAACGTCCGCGGCGAGGATGTGTTCGCGATCCAGTCGACATCCTATCCCGCCAACGACAATCTGATGGAGCTGCTGGTGATGCTGGACGCGCTGAGACGCGGTTCGGCGCGCCGGATCACCGCCGTCATCCCCTATTTCGGCTATGCGCGCCAAGACCGCAAGTCGGGGCCGCGCACCCCGATCTCGGCGAAGCTGGTGGCCAATCTCATCACCACGGCCGGAGCCAGCCGGGTGGTCACCCTCGACCTCCATGCCGGCCAGATCCAGGGGTTCTTCGACATCCCGCTCGACAATCTGTTCGCCGCGCCGGTCTTCGTCCGCGACATCAGGGAAAAATATGAGGGCGACCGGCTGATGATCGTGTCTCCCGATGTCGGCGGGGTCATCCGGGCGCGCGCCTTCGCCCGCAGGCTCGATACCGACCTCGCGATCATCGACAAGCGGCGCGAGCGCGCCGGAGTCTCGGAGGTGATGAACGTCATCGGCGATGTCGAGGGCCGCAACTGCGTGCTCGTCGACGACATCGTCGATTCCGCTGGCACGCTGTGCAACGCCGCCGCGGCGCTGGCCGACCAGGGCGCGGCGTCGGTCTCGGCCTATGCGACCCACGGGGTTCTGTCGGGCGGCGCCGTCTCGCGGGTCGAATCCTCGCGGATGGACCGGCTGGTCACCACCGACAGCATTCTCTCGACCGAGGCGATGCGTGTCTCCAAGACCGTGCTGCAGACCTCCATCGCGCCGCTGATGGCGGAGGCAATCATGCGCATCAGCGAGGAGCGGTCGGTCTCGAGCCTGTTTGACTAAACCCCCGCCGGAGGATAGAATCAGGCCTTCCTCGGCCCGCTCGGACGCGCCGCCGGTCGGTCCCGTCCGACGAGTCGCCGGCGCTCGGGCCGGCACGAATCTTCGCGAGCGAGACGACATGGCCGACATGACGACGATTCCGGCGGCGCTCCGCACCCGCGTCGGCAAGGGGGCCGCGCGGGCCGCGCGCCGGGGTGGGTTGGTGCCCGCGCTGATCTACGGCGGCGCGCGCCGCCCGATGATGGTCAACATCGAGCGGCGGCGGCTCGAGCGGCATCTCGATCAGCCGGGCTTCTTCATCCGGCTGATCGATATCGATATCGAGGGGGAGACCCACCGCGTGCTCCCCCGCGAGGTCCAGCTCCACCCGGTGAGCGATGCGCCGCTGCATGTCGATTTCCTGCATTTCTCGGAGACCCGCAAGCTCACGGTCGCGGTGCCGGTGCGGTTCTCCAACGAGGAGGCGTCGCCGGGGCTCAAGCGCGGCGGCGTGCTCAACGTGGTCCGTCATCAGGTCGAGGTGGTCTGTACGGCGATCAACATTCCGACCGAGATCGAGATCGATCTCGACGGCTACGATATCGGCGGCAGCGTCCATTCCAGCGCCGTCACCCTGCCGGACGGGGTCGTCTTCGCGATCGCCGACCGCGACTTCACGATCGCGACGATCGCCGCCCCGTCGGTGATCGCCGAAGCCGACGCGGATCGGGACGAGGACGAGGCGGAAGCGCCCTCGGCCGCCGCGCCGACCGCCGATCAGGACGGCTAGGCAGGGGTCCGCGCCGGGAGCGATGCTGCTCGTCGTCGGACTCGGGAACCCCGGACCGAAATTCGCTCGCCACCGTCACAATATCGGCTATGTCGTCGCCGACGCGCTGGCGCTCCGCTACGGCCTTTCGGCGCCGCGGCGGCGCTTCCACGGGTGGCTCCGGTCGGGCGAGATCGGCGGCCGGCGGGTGCTGCTCCTGAAGCCCGAGACCTTCATGAACCAGTCGGGGCAGGCGGTCCGACAGGCACTCGCCTACTACAAGCTGCGCGCGCGCGACGCTCTGGTCGTCCATGACGAGATCGACCTCGCCCCGGGCAAGGTGCGGGTCAAGCGCGGCGGCGGCCATGCCGGCCATAACGGGCTGCGCAGCCTGGATTCCCGGATCGGCCCGGACTATCGCAGGCTTCGCATCGGCGTCGGCCATCCTGGCGACAGGCACCGCGTCCAAGGCCATGTTCTGAGAGATTTCGCGGCCGTCGAACGGCCTTTCTTCGAACGGCTGGTAGACGCGGTGACGGCGGCCTTCCCGCTGCTGGTCGACGGCGACGATCCGGGCTTCATGACCAGGGTCGCGCTGCTCTGCCCCGCCGGCGAGGCCCCCGGCCCGCCCTTCCCGACTTCCCGCTGATGGGCTTCAGCTGCGGCATCGTCGGCCTGCCCAATGTCGGCAAGTCCTGTCTGTTCAACGCGCTCACCCGGTCGCAGCAGGCAGCGGCCGGGAACTATGCCTTCGTCACCATAGAACCAAATCGCGGGCGGATCGCGGTGCCGGACGAGCGGCTCGCCGCGCTGGCGGCCTGTGCCGGGTCGGCGACGGTCACGCCCGCCCGGCTCGAGTTCGTCGACATCGCCGGCCTCGTCCGCGGGGCGAGCCGCGGCGAGGGGCTCGGCAACCGGTTCCTCGCCCATATCCGCGAGGTAGACGCGATCGCCCATGTTCTGCGCTGCTTCGACGGCGACGCGCCGGACGAGGCGGCGCCTCCCGATCCGCTGGGCGATGCCGAGACCGTCGAGACCGAGCTCATGCTGGCCGATCTCGAGAGCCTCGAGCGGCGGCTGGAGCCGCTGGCCAAGAAGGCGCGCGGCGGCGACGCCGAGGCGATCCGGATGCGCGCCCTGGTGGAGCGCGCGGCCGCGCTGCTCGCGGCCGGCCGGCCGGCCCGCGAGCTCGACGCGGAAGGGGATGACCGGCGGCTTTTCCCGCAGATGCAGCTCCTGTCGGCGAAGCCGATCTTCTATGTCTGCAACGTCGACGACGCATCGACGACCGGGGGCAACGCCCGTTCCGCGCGGGTCGCCGCCTGGGCGGAGCGAATCGGCGCGCCCGTCGTCCTGGTGTCGGCGGCCGTCGAGGCCGATATCGCGGCGCTCGAGGACGATGCGGAGCGGGCCGAGTTCCAGGCCGCCCTCGGCCTCTCGGAAAGCGGGCTCGGTCGGGTGATCCGCGCCGGCTACGCGCTGCTCGACCTCATCACCTTCTTCACCGCCGGCCCGGCCGAGACCCGCGCCTGGACCGTTCACGCCGGCACCCGCGCTCAGGACGCTGCCGGCAGGATCCATTCCGATTTCGCGCGCGGCTTCATCGCCGCCGAGACCGTCTCCTATGCCGACTTCGTCGCCTGCGGCGGGGAACGGCAGGCGAGAGACGCCGCCAGAATGCGCCGCGAAGGACGCGACTACATCGTCCGAGACGGCGACGTGATCCTTTTTCGGTTCAACGTTTGACGGTAATATCCGGTGCGCGCCTGCTGGGCGCGGCCTTCGCACATCGTCGCAACTCTCGTCTTGAGGAACGTCAGCCATGGGACAATCGGTCACGCTCACCGCCAAGGACGGCCACCGCTTCGGTGCCTATCGGGCCGACCCGCCCTCGCCGGCCAAGGGCGGCCTGGTGGTCATCCAGGAGATTTTCGGCATCAACGGCCATATCCGCAGCCTGGTCGACATGTTCGCCGACAAGGGCTACGCCGCGATCGCGCCGGCCCTGTTCGACCGCAAGGAGGCCGGCGTCGAGCTCGGTTACGACGAGGAGTCGTTCGGGCGCGGCCGCGCCCTGCGCGGCCAGCTCGACGATGCCTCGATCCTGGCCGATGTCGATGCCGCCGCCGCCGCGGTGTCCGGCACCGGCAAGGTCGGGTTGATCGGCTATTGCTTCGGCGGCTATGTCGCCTGGATCAGCGCCTGCGGCCTCGACAGGCTGGCCTGTTCGGTGAGCTGCTACGGCGGCGGCGTGGCGGCGCGCGCGGCGGACGACACCCCGAGATGTCCGGTCCAGTTCCATTTCGGCGACAAGGACCATGCGATTCCGATGGGCGATGTCCAGAAGATCCGCGACGCGCATCCCGACGTCCCGAGCTTCATCTACGACGATTCCGCGCACGGGTTCTGCTGCGACGATCGGGACGTCTACAACGCCGACGCCTGCGACCGTGCGCACGCTCGCGCCCTCGCCCTCTTCGCGGAACATGTCGGCTGACGGCATGCGATCCGCATAAGGGCGCCGGCCCTCGCGGCGCTTCCGGCTGCGGCGGTCTTCGGGCGGAGGCCTCGCGGGGCGGGCGAGGATCTTCGCCCGGCCTCTCATCCCGCGCCCCCCGGCTCGGGAAACTCCACCGGCCCGCCATGTTTCTGCCAGCTCGAGAAGCCGTCCTTGAGGTGGGAGGCCTCGAAACCCATCTCGCGCAGCGTCGCGACCGTCAGCGCCGAGCGCCAGCCCGATGCGCAATGAAAGACGAAAATCTTGTCCTCTCCGAATATATCCTTGAAATACGGGCTTTTCGGGTCCACCCAGAACTCGGCCATGCCGCGGGGGCAATGAAAGCTTCCCGGGATGCAACCGGAGCGCTGCCGCTCGCGCACGTCGCGGAGGTCGACGAAGACGACCGACGGATCGTCGCGCATCGCGAGCGCGGTGCCAGTCTCGATTTCCTCGATCCGGGCGCGGGCGGCCGCCACCATCTCCGCCGCCGATGTCTTGAGCGCGCGCATGATTCCCCCTTCGCACCGTCGTCCAGAACGGAAATATCGGCGATCGACCATCGACGCGGCAAGCCCGCGCACGGGCCGGCCGGCTGAGGCGATGGCGGCGGCGGTCTCACTCTGGGACGCCTCGGCGGAAGAGGCCGATCCGTCATCGCCTCTGGACGGCGACGCCAAAGCGGATCTCGCGATCGTCGGCGGCGGCTTCACCGGGCTCTCGACCGCGCTTCACGCGGCCGAACGCGGTCTCGACTGCATCCTGCTGGAGGCGAAGAGGCTGGGCCAGGGCGGGTCAGGGCGCAATGTCGGGTTGGTGAACGCCGGGCTGTGGCTCCCGCCCCAGGATGTCGGCCGCCGCCTCGGCGCGGCGCGCGGCGCAGCGCTGGTCGAAGCGCTGGGGAACGCGCCGGACTATGTCCACGCGCTGATCGATCGCCATCGGATCCGCTGCGAGGCGACACGGACCGGCACCATCCATGCGGCCCACTCGCCCAAGGGGTTCGCCGAGCTCGCCCGCCGCGCCGAGGAATGGCGCCGCCTCGGCGCGCCGGTCGAGCTGCTGCCGCGCGACCGGGCGGCCGAACTCATCGGCAGCGCATGGTTCCATGGCGGGCTGGTCGACCGCAGAGCCGGCACGATCAACCCGATGGGCTATGTCCGGGGGCTGGCGCGGGCGGCGCGGCGCGCGGGCGCTCGGATCACCGCCGGAGCCGCCGCCAGGGCGCTTCGCCGGGTCGGCGGCAGATGGGTCGTCGACACCGATCGCGGCACGGTCGCCGCCGGGTCGGTCGTTCTCGGCACCAATGCCTATTCGGACGATCTCTGGCCGGGGTTGAGGAAGGGCTTCACGGTGATCCACTACTTCCAGCTCGCCACCGCGCCGCTGGGAGAGCGCGGCCGGTCCGTCCTGAGCGGCGGCCAGGGGCTGTGGGATACCGGACGGATCATGTTCTCGCTGCGCCGCGACGCATCCGGACGGATCATCATCGGCTCGATGGGGAGGGTGATCGGCGGCGAGGGAGGCCTGTCGCGGAGATGGGCCGCGCGGAAGCTGCAACGGCTCTTCCCCGATCTCGGCAGGGTCGCGATCGAGCATGGTTGGCACGGGCGGATCGCCATGACCCCCGACCACCTGCCGCGCATCCATCGTCTGGCCGAGGGGCTCTACACCCCCATCGGGTACAACGGCCGCGGGATCACGACGGGGACGATCTTCGGCAAGGCGATGGCGGAACTGCTGTCGGGCGGTCGGGAAGAGAACCTGCCGCTGCCGATTTCGGAGCCCGGCCGCGCGCGGTCGGCCCCGGTCATGTCGCGCGTCTATCGGATGGCGTTCGCGGCCAATCAGGTCCTGGGGAGCCTCTGAGGCCGGGACGGGAGACGACGGCTTCGGACGGTATCGGCGGAGGAGTGAAGACCGACATGGAGGAGACGCCCGTCGCCCTGATCACCGGCGGCGCCCGCGGCATCGGTTACGCCTGCGGCACGGCCATCGCCGCGGACGGCGCGCGCGTGGTGCTGGCCGACATCGACGCCGATGGGGTTCGCACGGCCGCCGAGACGCTCGGCGCCGGCGCGGTGGGTCTGGCCTGCGACATGGGCGACGCGGCCCGGATCGCGGCCATGTTCGACAGGATCGAGGCCGAGATCGGCGCCGTCTCGATCCTGGTGAACGGCGCAGGGATCGCGATGCCCGGCGACTTCCTGGAGACGCCACTGGAGGACTTCCAGAGGGTGATCGACGTAAATCTGACGGGCAGCTTTCTGGCGCTGCAGCGCGCCGCCAGGACGATGGTCGAACGGCGGATCTCGGGCGCGATCGTCAACATGTCGTCGGTCAACGCCCGGGTCGCGATCCCCTCCATCGCCGCCTATTGCGCCTCCAAGGGGGGCGTGATGCAACTCACCAAGGCGGCGGCGCTCGCGCTCGCCCCGCACGACATCCGGGTCAACGCCGTCGGTCCCGGCTCGATCGACACCGCGATGATGGCAGGCGTGAACGCGGACCCGGATGCGATGAAGACGGTGTTGTCGCGAACCCCGCTGAAGCGGATCGGCAGCCCGAAGGAGGTCGGCGAGGTGGTTGCCTTCCTGGTCAGCCCGAAGGCGAGCTATATCACGGGGGAGACCATCTATGTCGACGGCGGGCGTCTGGCGATGAACTATGTCTGCTGAAGACGCCGCGCGCCCCCGACCGGGCGGCCGCGCCGGGCAGCCCGGGGAGGATATGGCCGTGTCGAGACAGCGCTCCCCCGACATCCCGTTTCTCGGCGAGGACGAGGTCCGTGCCCATCTCCGATTCGAGGATCTGATTCCGGCGATGGAGCGCGCCCTCCGCGATTATTCGGCCGGGCGCATTACCCAGCCCGACCGTCGGATGCTGCCGGTCGCGCCGAGCGGCGGTTTCTTCGGCGTCATGCCGGCCGTCGGCGGCATCGTCGGCCTGAAGACGGTCTGCTTCTTCCCCGGGAACGCGGCCCTCGGCCTGCCGACCCATCTCGCGACGATCCAGCTCTTCTCTCCGGAGACCGGCAAGCCGCTGGTCGTGATGGATGGCCGCCTGATCACCGAAATGCGGACCGCCGCGGTGAGCGCGGCGGTTCTCGAGCACGTCCTGACGGGTCGGGAGGACACGCTGGCGATTTTCGGCAATGGCGTGCAGGCGCATGTCCATGCCGCGGCGCTGCGCCATGTTCACGACTTCCGGGACATACGGGTCTGGGGCCGCGCGCGCCGCAAGGCCGAGGCGTTCGCCGCGGATATCGGCGGCCGCGCCGTCGCGGCGGCCGAGGCCGCCGCCGGCGCCGACGTGGTGGTGACGGCGACATCGAGCCGGGAGCCCGTCCTGAACGGGGCGTGGCTCAAGGACGGCGCGGTCGTCTGCGCCGTCGGGTGGAACTCCAGGGACGGCCGGGAGCTCGACGACGCGGCGATGCGGAACGTCGTCGTCGTCGAGTCGCGGAGCGGGACGTCGCAGGAATCCGGCAACATCCGCGGCGCCAAGGCCGAGATCTTCGCCGAGGCAGGGGAGCTGCTCTCCGGCAGCAAGACGATCCCGCCGGGAGCGACGGTGGTGTTCGACTCGATCGGCATGGCGTGCGAGGATCTCTATGCTGCCGGGCTCGTCTGGGAGAGCTGGCAGGCAGGTCGATAGACGGCTCTACCGCAGCGCCGCGGCGATGTTGCCGCCGTCGACGGTGAGGACGGCGCCGGCAGTCTTCTCGGCGAGCGCAAGGTCGACGAAGGCCCGGGCGACCTCCCGGCCCAGCAGGTTCCCGGTCATGTAGCCATCCTCGATCACGCCGCGGCGAGCGGCCGGCATGCCGCGTCGAGTGCCGCGTCCGACGGGTCGGCGCGCATCGCCAGGCAGATCCCGTAGGCCGCGGCGGAACCGATCGACGGCGCGCCAGATCGTCCGGAACGGCCTGCCCGCGACCTTCACCGTCCGAGCACGCGGCCGGCCACCGCGTCGAGCCGTGCCGCCATCTCGGGATCGCGGGCCTCGGCCGGCGTGATGACCGCGGTCTCGAGCGCGATATGGCATCCAGCCTCGCAGGCGGCGTTCCGGCCCGCGAGCGGCGGCGCGACGCGGGCGACGAGGCCGCGCGCGCGGGCGGCGTTCTCCTGGAGGGCCGCGACGACCGCTTCGACCGTCACGTCGTCATGATCCGGGTGCCAGCAGTCATAGTCGGTGACCATGGCGACCGTCGCGTAGCACATCTCCGCCTCGCGGGCGAGCTTGGCCTCGGGCATGTTGGTCATGCCGATCACCGATGCGCCCCAGCTCCGATAGAGCTCGGACTCGGCGCGGGTGGAGAATTGCGGGCCCTCCATGACCAGATAGGTTCCGCCCCGCACGCAGGAAAGCCCGAGCCCGTGCGCCGCCGCCTCCAACGCGTCGCCGAGCCGTCGGCAGACCGGATCGGCCATCGAGACATGGGCGACCAGCCCGGTCTCGAAGAAGGTCTTCCGCCGCGCGAAGCTGCGGTCGATGAACTGGTCGACGATCACGAAGGTCCCTGGAGCGAGGTCGCCGACCAGGCTGCCGACGGCGCTGAGGGAAATCAGATCGGTCGCGCCGGCGCGTTTGAGGGCGTCGATATTGGCTCGGTAGTCGACACTCGACGGCGGCACCGAATGGCCGCGGCCGTGGCGCGGCAGGAAGCGCATCGGCACCCCGTCGAGCGTGCCGAACAGGATCGCGTCGGACGGCGTGCCGAAGGGCGAGGGGATGCGTTCCCAGCGCGCGTCGGCCAACCCGTCGATCGCATAGAGTCCGCTGCCGCCGATCACCCCGATGACCGGCGGCGTGCCGGGCGCGTTCATCGCCGGCCCTCCGTCCCCGCCGCGCCGGTCTTTCGGCATTCGCGCATGGGAATCGACCGCGCGCCGGGAAAGCGGTCAGTGCAGCCGCGCCCAGATCCGCCGCTTGATCGCGAACAGGAGGCCGGTCAGCACGATCAGGAACAGGACGATCTTGACGCCCATGCGCTTGCGCTCCTCAAGCTCCGGCTCGGCCGCCCAGGCGAGGAAGCTGGTCACGTCCCGGGCCATCTGGGCAACCGTGGCCCGGGTCCCGTCTTCATATTCGACCGCCTCGTCGCTCAGCGGCGCCGGCATCGCGATCTGACGCCCGGGGAAGTAGGCGTTGTAGCTCATCCCTTCATGAAGCGTCATGCCGTTCGGCGGATCGCCGTAGCCGACAAGAAGGGCGTGCAGATAGTCGGCCCCGCCCGGCCGCGCCTTGACGATCAGCGACAGATCCGGCGGATAGGCGCCCCCGTTCGCGGCGCGCGCCGCGTTCTCGTTGGCGAACGGCGCGGCGAAGCGGTCGCTCGGACGGCCCGGCCGTTCGAACATCTCGCCCTCGGCGTCGGGTCCGTCTGCGATGTCGACGGCGGCGGCGATCGCCTTGATCTCCGCCTCGCCGAATCCGATGCCCGCGAGGTTGCGGTAGTGCAGATGCTCCAGCGCATGGCAAGCGGCGCAGACCTCGGTGTAGACCCGCAGCCCGCGCCGGAGCGCGGCGCGGTCGAAGGTGCCGAACAGGCCGTCAAAGGACCATCCGACGGCGGGCGGCGCGGCGCCGGACTCCGCCGCTTCGGCGCGCGGCCCGGCGGCCAGGGCCGCAGCGACCGCGAGGCTCAGCGCCAGCGCCCTCATCGGACGCCGCCCGAGGATGCCGCGGCCGCGCCGTCGAGCACCGGCCGCGAGATGCTGTCGGGCACCGGCCGCGGTTTCTCGAGCACGGAGAGCGCCGGGAGCAGGATGATGAAATGGGCGAAGTAGTAGGCCGTCGCGATCTGGCCGATGACCACGAAGAGGCCCTCCGGCGGGTTGCCGCCGACCCAGCCGAGGACGATGCAGTCGAGGAGCAGAACCCAGAACATCTGGCGGTAGATCGGCCGGAAGCGGGCGCTGCGCACGGGCGACCGGTCGAGCCAGGGCAGCAGGAACAGGATCAGGATCGAGCCGAACATCAGCACCACGCCGATCAGCTTCGCCGACAGGAACCAGACGTCGAAGGTGATCGAGCGCAGGATCGCGTAGAAGGGAAGGAAATACCATTCGGGCACGATATGTGTCGGCGTCTGGAGCGGGTTGGCCGGGATGTAGTTCTCGGGCTCGCCGAAGAAGTTGGGCGCGAAGAAGACGAAGCCGGCGAAGATCGTCAGGAACAGCGCCAGCCCGAACATATCCTTGATCGTGTAGTAGGGATGGAAGGGGATCTTGTCCTGCGGACCCTTGGCGTCGATCCCGACCGGGTTGTTCGAGCCGTGCTGGTGCAGCGCGATCAGGTGCAGGCCGACCAGGGCTGCGATCACGAAGGGCAGAAGATAGTGCAGGCTGTAGAAGCGGTTGAGCGTCGGGTTGTCGACCGTGAACCCGCCCCACAGCCAGGTGACGACGGTCTCGCCCACCCAGGGGATCGCCGAGAACAGATTTGTGATCACCGTCGCCCCCCAGAAGCTCATCTGGCCCCAGGGCAGCACATAGCCCATGAACGCGGTCGCCATCATTGCCAGCAGGATCGCGACGCCGATCATCCACAACAGCTCGCGGGGCGCCTTGTAGGAGCCGTAATAGAGGCCGCGAAAGATGTGGATGTAGACGATCACGAAGAAGGCCGACGCGCCGTTGGTGTGGATGTAGCGAATCATCCAACCGTAATTCACGTCGCGCATGATGCGCTCGACGCTGCCGAAGGCGTGATCGACATGCGGCGTGTAATGCATCGCGAGCACGATGCCGGTAACGATCATGACGACCAGCACGATCCCGGCCAGGGAGCCGTAGTTCCACCAGTAGTTCAGGTTCTTCGGCGTCGGATAGTCGACGAGCTCCTTCTCCATGAAGGCGAATATCGGCAGGCGGTGGTCGATCCAGCGGACCAGCGCGTTTCGCATGAGGGGCCTTGCCATCCCGCGCCGCTCCCTAGCCGATCAGGATCATGTCGTCGGAGGTGAACCGGTAGGCCGGCACCGGCAGGTTCTTCGGCGCCGGACCCTTGCGGATGCGCCCCGACGTGTCGTAATGCGAGCCGTGGCAGGGGCAGAACCAGCCGCCATACTCGCCCTTGGCATCCCCGGCCGCCTGCCCCTTGGGGATGCAGCCGAGATGGGTGCACACGCCGACGACGACCAGCCATTCGGGCTTCTGCGTCCGCAGACCGTCTTCCTGCGGGTCGGGCAGGTCGTCGAGGTCCACGTCGCGGGCGTCCGCGATCTCCGGCGGGGTGCGCCGGCGGATGAAGACCGGCCTGCCGCGCCAGACCACGGTGATGGACTGCCCCGGCGCGATCGGCGACAGATCGACCTCCGTCGTCGCCAGCGCCAGCGTGTCGGCCGCCGGGCTCATCTGGTGGATCAGCGGCCAGACCGCGGCCACCCCGCCGACCGCGGCGAAGGTTCCGGTCGCCATCATCAGGAAATCGCGCCGAGTCTCCCCGTCGTCTACCGGGGGCGTCGTATCGGCGGATTCTGCCATCGTTCAACCTCCGAACGCCGTCGCAGGCGCCGCGCGCGACAGCCGACCGACGGGGCCTCCCGCTGACGGCGCGCAGCACAGCTTTCGGGCGCGGCCGAACGCCCGCGCCCGCGGACCGTGGTTCGGGAGGGGTATAATCAAATTTCCCCGGCAGTCAATCGGGCCTCGCGCGGGCCGGCGGTTCCCGTTTTGGCGTCCCGGCGGCCGCCATCCGTCGGCATCCTGGCCGACGCCGCCGCCCGTTTCTCAAGTAAGGGATACCCCTACCCCGGCCCGGCCCGGCCCGTCAGGGGGCGTCGGATTACCCTTCCCCTTCGGGCGGAAGCAGGAGCGCCTTGGCCGCCAGGCCGGCCCATGGCCGCCCGGTCGCCGGGGATCGGCTTGTCCGCAGGGATCGAATCGACTATCTTGCCGGGAGCCTGCGCCGATTTGGGCCGCCCTTTTTGCTTGGCGGTCATTTCGAGCCCGGCCTTCACAGGACGAAGCGCCGTCGCTGGATGTTGCGGAGATGGCCGCTGACGAACAGGGTCTTCAAATATGGAGTTTTGCGCCATCTGCAGGGCGACATGAGACACCGTTATACAAAAGGCTGACGCTCGTGAGCGGGATGTTCGAGGATGCGGATCCCCGTTCCAAGGGAAGGATATGAATGGATCCAGGCGCCGATCCTGGTGAGTACACGGTTATGATGGCGTGCCGGGCAAAGCAGGTAATCGCTTTCTAGCCCGATCCATGGATCGTCAAGGCGCTGGGAAGCAATGTCCCCCGATGCGGATGACGCTGCCGATGTCCGGCAGATCGACTTCGTCGGATATATCGAAGATCTCGATGGAGATAATAGGGGTGATCGAGATCTATATGAAAGGCGCGGAGGTCCCGCCGCTCGAAGCCCTGTTCGACAGGCGGGACATTCTGCGGCGCGCAAACCGCATCTTCTGGGATCGCCCGCGCGCGAAAGCGCTCCGTGCAAAAGCCCGAGAAACCGAACGGCCCGACATCGATCTCTTGCGGCATTGACGGGACCCGGAGGGTCGCGACGCCGCAGGCAAGGTTGGCGGAAATGGTGCGGCGAGAACGCGGAATGGACTCTCTCGAAGCCGGAAAGTCGGCGGTGCGGGGCTGGTTCCTGGAGCTGCGGGACTCGTTCTGCCGCGCCTTCGAAGCGATCGAGGACGAGATGGAGGGCGGCGCATGCGCGGTTCCCGCCGGGCGTTTCGTGCGCACTCCCTGGCGTCGCCGGCCCGGCGACGGGACCGAGGGCGGCGGCGGCGTCATGTCGCTGATGCGCGGCTGCGTGTTCGAGAAGGTCGGCGTCAACGTCTCGACCGTCGGCGGCGTCTTCTCCCCCGCCTTCCGCCGCCGCATTCCCGGCGCGGCGGAGGATCCCCGGTTCTGGGCGAGCGGCATCTCGCTCGTCGCCCATATGCGCTCGCCGCTGGTCCCGGCGGTGCACATGAACACCCGCTTCATCGTCACAACCAAGGCCTGGTTCGGCGGCGGCGGCGATCTCACCCCGATCTATCCCGACGCGGGCGCGGCCGCCGTCTTCCACGCCGCGCTCAAGGCCGCATGCGACGCCCACGACCCGGCCTACTACCTGCGTTTCAAGGCGGCTTGCGACGCCTACTTCCATCTTCCGCACCGCGAGGAGCCGCGCGGCGCGGGGGGAATCTTCTACGACGACCTCGCATCCGGGAGCTGGGCCGAGGATTTCGCCTTCACGCGGGACATCGGCCGGGCCGTCCTCGATTCCTATCCGCGGATTGTCCGGGCGCGCATGCGCCGCCCCTGGACCGCCGAGCAGCGCGCGCACCAGCTCGTCCGGCGCGGCCGCTATGTCGAGTTCAACCTCCTCTACGACCGCGGCACGCGGTTCGGACTCGAGACCGGGGGCAATACGGAGGCGATCCTGATGTCGCTGCCGCCGGCTGCCGCCTGGCCGTGAGCGGGCGGGCGCGCTCAGGCGGTCCACAGCCGCGGGAACTGCTCGGCGTCGATCGGCCCACCTTCGACCAGATGGGGGGCGTCGTAGAAGGTCGGCGAGAAGCGCTTCGGATACCAGGTCACATCGTCGCCGGTGAACCGCCAGGACACCGCGCGCCGCCGTCCCTCGGGGACCCCGCGGGCGGCGTGCAGCGTGGCGCCGTGGAACACTGCGACATCGCCGGGGGCAAGGTCGAAGCACAGCGTCGGATAGGAAGCGGGGTCTCCGTCGATGTCGGGGACGGCGTCCGCGAACTTCTCGGTCTCGGGCACGAAGTCGCCGCGCCCGATGCGCACCGGCCGGTAGAGCCTGCCCCAGCGATGCGAGCCGACCGCGAAGCGCAGCGCCCCCGTGGCTTCCGTCACCGGGTCGAGCGGCGCCCAGAAGCTCGCGATCTGGGTGCCCTGGATGCGGAAATAGGGCAGGTCGTGATGCCACCAGGTCGGCGTCTCGGTGCCTGGCTCCTTCACCAGCAGATGTTCGTCGTAGAGGTTGATCCGGCTCGCGCCCATCAGCGCGGCGGCGAGCCGGGCGAGCGGCGATTCGTAGACGACGCGGCGGAACTGCTCGAACCGGAGGAACATCCCGTGATCGGTGAAGAACCGGCCGGCGTCTCCCTCGCCATACTCCTTGGCGATCGGGCTCGGCGCCGCCATCGCCGCCTCGACGCCGTCGCGGAGCAGCGCGAGCCAGCTCTCCGACAGGACGCCACGCAGGCGGAGCGCCCCGTCCTCGCGCCAGGCGCGCCGGTCCTCGTCGGTGATGACGGCCTCGTCGATGAGGCGTTCGTCGGCATGCGCGGTCATGACAGGGGCTCCCTCCCGCCGCCGGATCAGCCGGGTTCCAGCTCGGTGTCCCAGTAGAGGAAATCGCCCCAGCTCGCGTGGAGATAGTTGGGCGGAAAGGCGCGGCCGTTGCGCTGGAGCTCGTGGTTGGTCGGCGCCCGGGGCGTCCGGCGGGGCCGCAGGCCGCATTCGCTCGGCAACCGGTCCGACTTGCGGAGATTGCACGCCGTGCAGGCGCTGACCACGTTGGTCCAGACCGTCCGCCCACCGCGCGAGCGCGGTACGACATGGTCGAAGGTCAGCTCGAGCGCGCCCGGCCGTGCCCCGCAATACTGGCATTCGAGCCGGTCGCGCAGGAACACGTTGAACCGGGTGAACGCCGGGCGGCGGACGAGCGGCATGTAGGTCTTGAGCGCGATCACCGAGGGCAGCCGCATCGAGAAGCTGGGCGATCGCACGATCCGATCGTATTCGGAAACGATGTTGACCCGGTCGAGAAAGACCGCCTTGACCGCATCCTGCCAGGACCAGAGCGACAGCGGAAAGTAGCTCAGCGGACGAAAGTCGGCGTTGAGCACCAGCGCCGGACAATGTTCGACTGCCGCCATCAGGATTCCCGACTGCCGCCCGCACCGCGCGCCGACTCTAGATACCCCGCCCGCTCGCGGCAACCGGCCTCGCTCGGAGCCTGAACGGGGCGCCGGCGTCGGGCGGTAGCGGGTTCCGGGTCGGGGAATCAGAACAGGCTCAACCGACGGCGGCCGCGCTTGGAGAAATATTGCTGGTGATAGTCCTCGGCGATCCAGTAGTCCCCCGCCGGCTCGATCGCCGTTGCGATGGCCCCCCGGTGGCGCCCGCTCGCCTGCTCGGCGTCGCGCGAGGCCCGGGCGGCCTCGGCCTGGGCCTCGTCATGGGCGAAGACCGCGCTGCGATACTGGGTGCCGATGTCCGGGCCCTGACGGTCGACCTGGGTCGGATCATGGGCGCCCCAGAACAAGGCGAGCAGCGCGTCGTAACCCAGCCGGTCGGGATCGTACTCGACCTGCACGACCTCGGCATGACCGGTGCGCCCGGTGCAGACCTGCTCGTAGGAGGGGTTCCGCACGTCTCCCCCCATATAGCCGACCGAGGTCGCGGTGACGCCGTCGACCTGTCGGAACGCATCCTCGACGCCCCAGAAACAACCGGCCGCGAATGTCGCCGTCGCCATCGCCGTCCTCCCCGCTTGCCGCCGCCCAGTCTACCCCATCCCCGATCCGGCTGGAACTCGGTCGCTTCAAGACGCAGTTTCCGAGGCTGGTGCGGGGCTGTGCACCGGCCCATCCGAGCGCGCTCCCGGCCGAGAGCGGCAGGGTACGCATCGTCTGGATGTGCACCGGAAGCACCGCCCGACCCCGAAGCCCGTCCGGACGGGCTTGACGGGCCTGGCACGGCAGGGCCCGCGTCTGCTACCCTCGCGCTCGTCGGCAGGGGATGGGGCGGATGAGCGGCGAGGCGGTCGACGGTCTCGGGATGTTCCAGTCGGCGAGCGGCAGCGGCGAGGCGCGGCGGCGCAATCTCTCTTGCCCGGTTACCGGGGTCGGCGCCGCCTTCGCGCCCTTCTCGGAGTCCTATATCGACGATCCCTACCCCTTCTTCGCCCGGGCGCGGGAAGAGGAGCCGGTCTTCTACAGCCCCGGCTCGGATTGCTGGGTCGTCGCCGACTTCGCCGATATCGTCGCCGTCTTCCGCGACCCGGACAGCTTTTCGCCAGCGCTCGCGCGCCACCCGGTGACCCCGCTCTGCCCGGAGGCGGCGGCGGTGCGCGATTCGCTCGATATCGCGATCGAGCCGGCGCTGGTCGACGAAGGACCCGAGACCCATCGCCGCCACCGGCGGATCTTCGGCGACGCCTTCACGCCCAAGCGGGTGGACGAGATCGCCCCCCGTATCCGCGCCATCGTGACCCGCTATATCGACCGTTTCGCCGACGACGGCCGCGCCGATCTCGTCGCCCAGCTCCTCTACGAGGTCCCGGCACTGGCGATCTTCATCTTCCTCGGCGCGCCGGACGACGACGCGGTGCTGGTCAAGCGGCTCGGCTCCTCACGGGCGATCGTCAACTGGGGGCGGCCGGACGAGGACGCCCAGGTCGCGATGATGCGCGACATGGGCCGGCACTGGGCGTTCACCCGAGAGCTGGTCGATGCGGCGATCGAGTCCCCGGGCGACGACTATCTGGGCGATATGGTGCGGCTGCACCGCGAGGATCCGTCGCGGTTCACCGTCAACTATCTCTACAACGTGATGTTTCTCATGCAGTTCGCGGGCCACGAGACCACGACCCAGGCCCTCGCCAACGGCATGAAGGCGCTGCTCGAGAACCGGCCCCAATGGGACGCGCTGTGCCGGGACCCCGCGCTGGCGCCAGGCGCGGTCGAGGAGATTCTGCGCTACGACGCCTCGATCTTCGCCTGGCGGCGCATCGCCACCCGCGACGCCGAGATCGGCGGGCGCACGATCCCCAAGGGCTCGCAGATCCTGCTGCTGCTCGGCTCCGGCAACCATGACGAGACGATGTTCCCGGACGGCGGGACCTTCGACATCGCGCGGACGAACGCCAAGCGCCATCTCGCCTTCGGCAACGGCGCGCATTTCTGCATGGGGGCGCCGCTCGCCCGGCTCGAGATGAGGATCGTGCTCGAGGAGCTGTCCCGCCGCCTGCCCCATATGCGGCTGGCCGCCGGCCAAGGCCGGTCCTATCTACCGACGCTCACCTTCCGGGGCGTGCAGCGTCTCCTGGTCGAATGGGAGCCGGCGGCCCGGCCGACGCCGTGACCGTCGGCGCCGCCCCTCGGGTGGTAGCGGAGGCCGGACTCGAACCAGCGACCCACGGATTATGATTCCGCTGCTCTACCAACTGAGCTACTCCGCCGTCTCGCACCCCGTCACTCAATAGCCAATGGCCGCGTCGGCTGGCAAGGAGGAATCGGCGGCCCCGGCGCCGCGCAGGATCCAACCCCCGCCGAGGACCCGTTCCCCGTCATAGACGACGCAGGCCTGGCCGGGCGCGACGCCATGAGCCGGGTCGTCCAGCGTGACCGTCGCGCCGCCGACGCCGGCCGGCGCGATCCGCGCCGCCGCCGGCGGGCGCGTCGAGCGGATCTTGACGCCGACCTCGCGCGGCCCCGCCAACGGCTCGGCGAGCCAGTTGAGCCGGTCCAGCCGGACGACGCGCCGGGCGAGCGCCGCGCGGGGGCCGACGACCACGCGGCGGGTCTCGGGCTCGGTCCGCAGCACGTAGAGCGGCTCGCGGGCGCCGCCGATGCCGAGACCCCGCCGCTGTCCGACCGTGAAGCCGGCGATGCCGCGATGGCGACCGAGCACGCGACCCGCCCGGTCG
This sequence comes from Alphaproteobacteria bacterium, assembly GCA_963422565.1. Taxonomy (GTDB): domain Bacteria; phylum Pseudomonadota; class Alphaproteobacteria; order MPNO01; family MPNO01. The sequence goes on from OY730228.1 coordinate 2,038,795, forward strand.
ACGATGTCGCCGGGGACGCCCGCCTCGGGGCGCAGCCGCGCCACCAGCGCGGCGTGGCGGCCGTCGGGCACGAAGCAGATGTCCTGGCTGTCGGGCTTCCCGGCCATCGGCAGGGCGCGGTCGGCCGCCGCCCGGCGCACCGCGTCCTTGGTCATCCCGCCCAGCGGAAAACGCAAATCGGCGAGCTGCGCCCGCGTGGTCGCGAACAGGAAATAGCTTTGATCGCGCGCTGCGTCGCGGGCGCGATGGAGCTCGGGGCCGTCCGGCCCATCGATGCGCCGCACATAATGCCCCGTCGCCATCGCATCCGCCCCGAGGTCGCGAGCGAAGGCGAGCAGGTCGGCGAACTTGACGGTCTGGTTGCAGGCGACGCAGGGGATGGGCGTCTCGCCGTTCGCATAGGACTCGGCGAAGGGCGCGATCACCGCGCCGCGGAACCGGGCCTCGTAGTCCAGCACATAGTGGGGAATGCCGAGGGCCGCGGCGGCGCGGCGGGCGTCCTCGATGTCGCTGCCGGCGCAACAGGCACCGCGCCGCGCCGCCCGGCTGCCGTCATAGAGCCTGAGCGTGATGCCGATCGCCCGATAGCCGGCCTCGGCGACGAGGGCGGCGGCGACCGCGCTGTCGACGCCGCCCGACATGGCGACGACGACCCGGGTCTCCGCCCGTCGCTTGGCGATCCCGAGATCGAGCATGACAGCGGCTCCGAAACGGCGGTCTGCGGGATACGCTGGCGCACGCGGCCTCGCAGACGCGGCCCGCCGGGACGATCCCCCGCGGACCCGGATATGGTGCGCGGACGGCGGTCCGGCAAGGCGGGCGGAGAGCACCGGCTACGATGGCCGGCCGGCCGGCGCCCCGGCGCGGACCGCGGCCCAGGCGGCGAGGCCGAGCAGGCCGGCGGCACCGATCGCCCACACCATCGGCATCTGGGTGCCGTCCTCGAAGACGCCGACCAGGGCACCGGCGAGCGCCGCGGCACCGAGCTGGACGAATCCCAGCAGCGAGGACGCCGCCCCGGCGACGTGCGGGAAGGGCGACAGCGCACCGGCGGTCGCCGCCGGCAGGATCAGCGCGAAGAAGAACATGTAGAAGAAGAACGGCGCGACGATCGCCGCCATCGCGTGGACCCCCGCAACCGGCAGCGCCGCGATCGCCAGCGCCGAGACCAGCCCGCCCGCCGTCCCGATCGCCAGCACGCGGTCGAGCCCGAGCCGGCCGATCAGCCGGGCCGCGACCGGATAGCCGATCAGGTTGCCCAGCATCACGACCGCGAACCAGAGGCTGAACTCCCCCGGGGTGGCGCCGAGGAAGACGATCAGCGCCGCGGGCGAGCCGATCAGGAAGGCGAACAGCGCCGCATAGGCGGCGGCGCCGCAGCCGACATAGGACCAGAAGATCCGGCTGCGCCCGATCTCCGCCAGGGTCCCGGAGAGCCGGGCGGGGTCGAGCGCCCGCGCGTCCGGCGTCCTGTTGGTCTCGGGGAGCCAGCGGCGATGGGCAACCAGCACCAGCGCGCCGTAGACCGCCATCACCCAGAACACCGCGCGCCATCCGACGCTGCCGGCAAGCCAGGCGCCGAGGGCCGGCGCGACGATGGGCGCGATCCCCAGCATGAGCAGCACGTAGGAGAGGACCCGCGCGGCGGCGTCGCGGTCGAACCGGTCGCGGATCACCGCCCGGGAGACCGTCTGGGTGGCGGCGGCGGCGAAGCCCTGGACGACGCGCGCGGCGATCAGCACCGCGACGCCGGGGGCGAGGGCGAGCGCCGCCGAGGCCAGGATGTAGAGAACCAACGCGGCGAGCATGACCGGCCGCCTGCCGAACCGGTCGGAGGCGGGCCCGTGGAAGAGTTGGCCCGCCGCCATGCCCAGCACGAACAGGCTCAGGCTTAGCTGGATGTCGGAGAGCGGTGCCGCCAGCCCCTCCGCCATCGCCGGCAGGGCCGGGAGCGCGGTGTCGATCGACAGCGGATCAAGCGCGACGGCGAGCCCGAGCAGGACCGTCAACCCGACCAGGCCGCGCTCGGCGCCGGTCACGGGCGGCGGCCTTCCCCGCTGTGGCGGGTGATCTCGGCGAGGAACGGTCCGGCGAAGTCGCGCAGCTTGGCCGCGCCGACGCCGTGGACCCCGGCGAAGTCCTCGCGCGTCGTCGGCCGCCGTCGGGCCAGATCCTCGAGCGTGCGGTCGGAGAAGATCAGGAAGGCCGGGACCCCGCGCTCCCGCGCGAGGCCGAGCCGCAGCTGCTTGAGCGCGTCGAACAGCCCGGCATCGGCGGCGTCGCGGGCGTCCGCGCCGGGCCGGGCCGGCGCCGGCCCGGCGGGCCTGGCGGGGCGGCGGTCGACACGGCGGCGAAAGCTCCCGCCCGGCGCGAGCAGGGCGCGCCCCGTCGCGGTCGCCTCGAGGCCGCGATAGCCGCCGACATCGATCCGCAGATGGCCCGCGGCGACGAGCTGGCGGAGGATGCCCCGCCACTCCTCCGGCGCGAGGCCGGCGCCGGCCCCGAACATGGGCAACCGGTCGTGGCCGGCGCGGGCGACCCTGTCGGTCGCCTTGCCGCGGAGGATGTCGACGATGTGCTGGCTGCCGTAGATCTGGCGGGTCCCAAGCACCGCCGAGATCGCCGCCCGCGCATCCTCCGTCGCCTCGACCAGCGGCGCCGGGTCGCGGCAGACGTCGCAGTTGCCGCAATCGGCTGCGGCCTCGCCGAAATAGGCGAGCAGCGCCCTGCGGCGGCAGCTCGCCGCCTCGCAGTAGCTCAGCAGCGCGTCCAGCCGCGCGTGATCGCGGCGCTTCCGCGCATCCTCGGCCCCGGTCTCCTCGATGAAGGCGCGCCGCTTCGCGATGTCGTCCATCCCGTAGATCATCAGGGCCTCGGCGGGAGCGCCGTCGCGGCCGGCGCGGCCGATCTCCTGGTAATAGGCCTCGATGCCGGCCGGCAGGTCGTAATGGAACACGAAGCGAATGTCGGGCTTGTCGATGCCCATGCCGAAGGCGACGGTCGCGGCCATGACCAGCCCGGACTCGGTGACGAACCGGTCCTGGCATTCTGCGCGCGCGGCCGCCTCCATCCCGGCATGGTAGGCGACGGCCGGGAACCCGTTGTCGCGGAGCAGCCCCGCGACCTTCTCGGTGCCGCGCCGCGACAGGTAGTAGACGATCCCGCTCTCGCCCCGGCGGCGTTCCAGGAAGGCGAGGAGCTGGGCAGTCGGGCGCGTCTTGGGCGCGGCCGCGAGATGGATGTTGGGCCGGTCGAAGCCGGAGACGAACAGCGCCGCGCCGGAGGCGAGCAGGCGGTCGCATATGTCGGCGCGGGTCGCGACATCGGCGGTGGCGGTCACCCCGGCGATCGGGACTCCGGGGAAGCGCTCGCGGAGCCCCGACAGCGCCGCGTATTCCGGACGGAAGGACGGCCCCCACTGCGAGATGCAATGCGCCTCGTCGACCGCGATCAGCGCGATCTCCCGGCGCGTGAGCGCCTCCAGCATGCGCGGCGTCATCAAGCGCTCCGGCGACAGATAGAGAAGGACCAGCCGGCCGGCCGCGGCCCGGCGCCAGACCGCGACATTGGCGGCCCGGTCCTTGCCGGAATGGATGGCATCGGCGGCGACGCCGGCGAGCTTGAGCGCGGCGACCTGATCCTGCATCAGGGCGATCAGCGGCGAGACGACGATCGCCATGCCGCCGCGCAGCAATGCCGGGAGCTGGAAACAAAGCGACTTGCCGGCGCCGGTCGGCATCACCGCCAGCGTGTCCTGCCCCGAGAGCAGCGCGTCCACGACCTCCTCCTGGCCGGCGCGGAACCCCGCGAAGCCGAAGACATCCTTCAGGACGCGGTGTTTGGCATCGCCGTCGATCAACGCGCCGTCCAGAGAACGAGATGGAGACCGTCCGGATAGCCCGGACGCTTCGCATGGTGGCTGCATCGGCGATCCGGGTTTCGCATATTCGGCAGGCGGCGTCGAGGGAGCGGGATTCCCGACCGTCATCCCGGCGTCGCGGCGCGGCCGGAATGAGCGGAGGGCCAGGCGAAGGCGGGCGCGACCCGCCCGGAGCACGCACCGAATCCGATCGTGGCATGGTCGCCGCGCCGCGCGCGCGCCGCCAGACCGATCTCGTCGCCGTCCTCGAGCCAGACCCGCCGGTCGCCGCCGATGTCGAGCGCGACGCCGCCCCGCGCATTGATCTCGGCGAGGCAGGCCCGCGCACCATCCTCGGGACCGGAGACCGTCCCGCTGCCCAGCAGGTCGCCCGACGCCAAATCGCAGCCGTTGCTCGCCTGATGGGCGAGCATCTGCGCCGGCGTCCAGTAGCAGTGGCGAAAGTTGGCGACGACGACCCGCCTCGGCGGCGCGCCGCGCGCGCGCATGGCGGCCGTGCTCCACTCGGCGAACATGTCGATGTCGAGCCCGCCGGCGACCTGGTCCGCCGCACTTACGAGATGCGCCGGGGCCTCTGCGCCGGCGGCGCGCGGGACCGCCGGGACGGCGAACGGCGCCATGGCTTCGGCGGTCACGATCCAGGGCGAGATCGTGGTCATCGCGCTCTTCCCGAGGAAGGGGCCAAGCGGGCGGGACTCGCGGAACTGGATGCCGCGCGCCGACCAGTCGTTGAGCAGGCAGAAGCCGAAGAGATGTTGCGGCGCCGCCGCGATCGGGAGCGGCCGGCCGAGCTCCTTTGCCCGGCCGACGAAGATGCCGAGCTCCAGCTCGAAGTCCTGCGCGGGTTCGGGACCGAAGCGGACGACGCCGCTTGCGTCGGCGAACTGGCCGCGCGGCCGCCTATAGGGCGTGCCGCTCACCCTGACCGAGCTCGCCCGCCCGTGATAGGCGAGCGGGATCGAGTCGAAGACGGGCGGGAGCGCCCCCTTGGGCGACATGCGCCGCGCATGGTCGCGGAAGCAGAGGAAATCGGTGAAGCTGCCGATCTCGGCCGGGAGCAGCGGGGCCGTCTCGGCAGCGGCGACGAGGCAGCGCTCGGTCTTGGCGCGCATCGCGCTCCCTTCGGTGAGGAGGTCGCTGACCGCGGCCCGCAGCGCCGAGGCAGCATCGTTGCCGAGCGCCATCAGCGGGTTGAGTGCCGGCCCCGCAGCGGCCCGCGCCGCCTGTTCGGCGTCCCCGGCGAACAGGCCAGCCTCGACGGCCGCCGCGAAGTCGAGGATGCGGTCGCCGATGGCGACGCCGCCGCGCGCCGCCCGGTCGCCGGTGCCGAAGACGCCGAGCGGCAGGTTCTGGATGGGGAAGTCGCTGCCGGCGGCGGTCTCGACCCAGCTCCGGCGCCTTGGATCATGGGTGTCGTTGAGCGTCGTCATGCCGTCCCCGCTACAGCCTGCCGGCGCGCGCATCGAAGAAGTGGCGCCCGGCCGCGCCGATCGGCTCGATCGGCTCGAACGGGCCGTCGCCGCCGGCGAACTCGCGATGGCAGGCGAAAGCGTTCATGACGATCCGTTCGCGGTCGATCCGGCCGGCATAGGGGCCGAGATCGTGCGGCCCCTTGGCGAACTCGGGCATGGTGCGCCATCCTCTCCCGCTTCTTCCGGGACGCGGCTTCCAGGTCTCCTCCACATAGCCGATGTCGGTCGGATATTAGGACCTCCCGCCGCCCGGATTGTCGACCATGCGCCGCATCTCCCATGACGGCGATCCGGCCCTTGTACCAGGGCCGCGGCAGCTTCACCTCTTCCATCACTGTATGGAGGATGTCGCCGGCGTCGAAATCGCGGGCGAGGCCCTCCGGTGCCGGGCCGGCGAAGCAGGCGAATTTCCGTCGGAAGCCGTCGGCCACCATGTTCCGGGGCGCCCGCCCGCCGCGGACGCGGCCCCCGGCCCACCGGAGCGGTTACCGCCCGGGCGCCGCCTCGAGGGACGCGCCGATCGTCGCGCGCTTGCCGCGCGCCCACAGCCAGACGCCCAGACAGATCACCGCGCCGCCGATCACCGGCCATTGCACACCGGTATGGCTCGCCACCGCGCCCATCGCGAGCGCGCCCAGCGCCGGGGCGCCGCGCGCGATCATGCCGTAGAGCCCCATCACCCGGCCGCGCAGTTCGCGCGGAACCGCGTTCTGCATCAGCGTCTGCTCGCCCACCCCGATGACGATGGTGGCGAACCCGACGAAGACCAGGGCGGCCAACGCGAAATGGAAGAAGTCCGTCAGGGCGAAGAAGATCAGCGACCCGGACAGGACCGGGATGGCGGCGACCGCGGTCCGGGTCAGCCCGACGATGCTGCCGCGCTGGGCGAGCCAAGCCGCCCCGAGCAGCGCGCCGAGCCCGGCCATGCCGGTCAACCAGCCGAGCCCCGTCGCCCCGCGCCCGAACACCGTATCGGCGAAGGCGGGCAACAGCTCCATGCAGGGGCGCGCGAGCAGGGAGACCGCCGTCAGGATGATGAGCACCGGGCCGATTCCCCGATGCCGAATGGCGAAGCGGTAGCCCTCGGCGATCTCGCGCGGCATGTCGCGGATCCGGCGCCGGGCCGCGGCGGTCTCGCCGGCCCGGAGGCGGATCATCGACAGGATCGCCAGGAAGCAGGCGAAGCTCGCCGCGTTGACCAGGAAGGCGTAGCCGACTCCGGGTCCGTCGATCAGCACCCCGGCGATCATCGGGCCTACGAAGCGGGACCCGTTGAAGCTCATCGCGTTGATCCCGATGGCCGCGGGCAGGTCCCTGTGCGGCACCAGACTCGGCACGAGCGCGAGCCGCACCGGCTGGCCGAAGGAGATGCTGATTCCCCCGAGGACCACCAGCAGGAGCAGGATCTCGATTGTCATCGCGCCGGCCAGCGTGATCGCCGCGATCAGGCTGGCCTGGACGAGGTTGACGCTCTGGACCACCCGCGACGCCGCCAGCCGGTCGACCCGGTCGGCGACCGCCCCGGTGAGCGGGGCCAGCAGCACGGTCGGAAACAGGTCGGCGAAGGCGACGATCCCGAGCCAGGTCGTCGATCCGGTCAGCTCCCAGGTCAGCCAGCCGACCGCCATGCGCTGCACCCAGGTGCCGACATGCGAGGCGACGTTGCCGATCGTGAACAGCCCGAAATCGCGGTTCGAAAGCGCGGCGGCGATGGGTGCGAAACGTCTGGACGGGCGCTCGGGCGAGGCGGTCTCGAGCATGGCGCGGACGATAGCAGAGGCGTCGCCGCGCGGTTAGGCCGACCGGCGCTTCGGACTCGACGGAAGTCTCGCTCGTCATGCCCGGTTCGCGGGCGAGCCGTCGGCCTTCGCCATCGACTTCGATACCGGCCGCGTCGCGCGCGACGCCAAGGCGTTTTCGGCCTTGGAAATGGCCGAGAGATACGCGCCGCATGAGAGCCTTGTAGTCCGCGATGGCGACCCCGGACGCAGATGCTTCACAAAGGGAACTCCACAGTGGTTTCGTCCGGAAGTCGCGCAAGCACGGCCAGAACCGGCGCTGGATCGGCAGCATCCGGTGCGCCTGCCTGGAATCGAGCGCCGCACGCACCGTTTCCCGAACCCGTCCCGCATCGTTGTCCGTGCACAAGGCGGTCATCATGAAATTTCCGGAAAGGTCCGTAGCGCGCCAGATAGCGGTTGTTTTCCTGCGCAGCGGTTCAAGATGGATTGAGGGACTCCGCGACAGCGTCGAGCTTTTCGCGAATCTCCGGATGGATCTCGTCTTCGCGCATCACGGAGGCCAGTAGATACAAGTCACGCTTGGGGGTGCGCTTTCCAACATCGTTCAGCAACGGGACCAGGAATTCGTTGCTTGCCTTTACGCGCTCGAGAGAAACGTGATTTCCGAACAGGTCGGTCCCCTGCGGCACATGTTTCCAAAATGCTTCTTTTGTTCGGAGCTGAAACAAGGGGGAATCCACGAATCTCGCGATGGCCTCCGGCTGTAGAAGATAGTTCTCGATTTCATAGCGGCGCCAGCGCAATACCGCCAATCCCGCGTTGGTCGTTTCTTCATCCGGCTCATCGCGATTGTCCCCGTCGAGCAGACAGACGCCGCTTATCGCCGGAAATGCCGCCCGCAGGGCGAAGAAGTGCGCTTTCGCCTCCCGCAGGCTCCGTCCGCCGAGCCAATGTATGAAGGGGCTTCGAAAGAAGTTCTGCGCCGGATGATCCAGAATTCTCGCCCATTCTCTCAGAATTTTCTCATCCGTTTCGCTTTCGACATAAAGCACGCCGCCTACGTCCCGACCGAGCAACAGTTCGGTGGTCGTGACGCGCTTGAGAGCTTCGCGAAATCGGTCTCGCTCGGTTTTGCTGGCAAGCGGGCGGGGAGCATATCCCATGAATCCGATCACCCGCTCCGGCGCCGTCGCGTCGAGGATGATCTCGGAGTGGGTTGCGACGATAACCTGACCGCCACGGTCGTGTGCGACCCTGCGAATCAAGTCGTAGACCTGCTTTTGCAGAATGACGTGTTGGTGCGCGTCGGGTTCGTCAAGCAGGATCACCGCAGCCGGCCGCGCGTACAGAAAGGCAAGCAGGAGAAGAACCTGGAGTGTTCCGCTTCCAGCGTTGGAAAGGTCGAGCGGCCGGGCGTGACTCGACTCACGATATTCGCACACAATGTATGGCTGCGCCGCGGAGTAGGTGGGCTTCAGCAGTTCGACTCGGAACAAATCCCGGATATGATCGGCGAGCTCCTGCCAACGCTCCGTGTGGCGACTCTCGGCAATCTCCAACAGAAGATTTCGCAAAATCTCTCCGGGCCGCCCCTGGCCAACGAGGAGGTCCTGCATGCCCCGGTCGCGCCTCGGTTCATCGCGCTCGATTCCCGAGAGCGGGGGGACATGAACGATATCGAGGGCCTTCGCCGCTTCCGGCGGGAAGCCCCGGATCGCTTCGCTGTCGATTTTTTTTGCGTCCTTCGGGCGAGCATATACCAACTCTGGATTGGCGTACTGAAGCTCGATCCCGGAGGTCCACGATTCCCCGTTCGCGCCGCCCTCCATGACGATCTCGATCAGCCGCGGCGTTCCGGACATCCCCCGGGGTCCTGTGACTTTCCGGCCTTCCCAGAGGAGATTCATTTCCCGCAGCGGCGCCGCCGTGATGTCGGTTCGGGGGATGGCCACCCCCGTCCGCAGCCGCGCCCTGCCTCCTTCCCGCTGGGCAACCCACCGATCAAGACCGAACTTCCATGCGCCAATCGCCTGGAGCAGTGTGGATTTTCCGGAATTGTTCGGTCCGGCAAGAACGACCGAATCCGCCAGATCGAAGGTCTGCTCGCGGAAACGCTTGAAATTCCTGATCGTGACGCGCCGGATCATCGGCGTTTCCCGATACACAAAACGCCTCGCGCGACAGCCCGGTTCCGGACAATGCCGCATTCGGTCATCGCGGGCACTCCAACAGGCGAGACATGAGCGACGCAGTGAGGGCCAAAGCCTGCGCAATGGCGGTTTCGGCCTGCCGCCCGATCTTCGCTGCCCGGTTCAGGACGCCGACAATCCGCTGCTGCTCGTCCAGTGGTGGGAGAGGAATTAGGCCGTGGACTCATTAACTCGCAGCGAGATGCGGATGGTAGCGATTTTGATCATGGCGAGGTAGTTGGCGGCGAGTTTTTCGTAGCGTGTTGCGATGCGCCGGAACTGTTTGAGTTTGTTGAAGAAACGCTCGACCCGGTTGCGCATGCGGTAGAGAACTCGGCTGAAGGCATGTGGCGTGGTGGTGGTGCTGCGGTTGGGGATGATCGGCACCGCATCCTGCGCCTCGATCATCGCCCTGATCCATTCGGCGTCGTAGGCCTTGTCGGCGAGCACGAAGCTGTCGGGCGGCAGGTGATCGTCGAGCAAAGCTCCGGCAAGGGTGCTGTCATGGGCCTGACCGGGGCTCAAGGCGAAGCGGAGCGGCAGCCCGCTGGCGTCGACCACGGTGTGGATCTTCGTCGTCGGTCCGCCTCGGGAACGACCCATGCAACGATCCGGCCCCCCCTTTTTGAACCCGCTGCGTGCTGGTGAACCCGGACGCTGGAACTGTCGATCATCTGTATGTCGCCGTCGCAAGCCTCGACGATGGCGTCCATAAGGCGATCCCGGATGCCCTTCTTGCGCCAGCGATTGAAGCGGTTGTAACAGGTGGTGTAAGGCCCGTAGCGCTCCGACAGGTCTCGCCAGGGGGCGCCGGAGCGCAGCACCCACATGATGCCGTTGAGCACGCGCCGGTCGTCCACACGGGGGACGCCGCGCGGCTTGTTCGGCAGCAACGGTTCGATCACGCCCCACTCGAAGTCGGTCAGATCGTAACGGTTCATCGCCAAGCTCCCGCAATTTGGGAGCTTGAATCATGATTCGCTCTCCCTGACAATTATTTATGGGTACAGGGCCTAGAAGAGACCTCAGATCCCGTTGCCCAATCGCAGTGAAGGTGCTGCCTTGTCCCTTGGCGATGAGTTCAGGTTCACGATACTTGATATTCCAGAGTATGAAATCTCGTAACGCTACGGTTTTATCTGGACGAACAGCTGCCAAGCCCCGTCCGATACAGCATCGCTCCCCGGCGACATTTGTAGGGCCGACTGGAGCACGAACTGATACAAGAATGTCGCCAGCTTCGGCTATCTTCTTCGGGGCTATGCACCACTTCCGAGCGATGGGATGAAGCTCTCCGAAATCTGCTTTTCCCTGAAAGAAGGGTAATCCCACGCCGTTTTCGTTGTACGTGGCGCCGGGCGGCGATTGGCCTGCGGTTATGGTCGTTACGTCACCAAGCGGCACGATTTCCCACCCCATCGGGTTCTCGACCGGATCGCCGAACATCTTGACGAACAGTGCAGGTATGAATTCCCGCAACCGTTCCTGCGCCCGCGCCCGCAGCCGCTCGATCTTCGCGGCCCGGTTCAGGATGTCGGCGATCCGCCGCTGCTCGTCGAGCGGGGGAAGGGAAATGCGGACTTTCTTGAGAGTGGACTTCGGGAGTTCCCTAAAGGTGGTGCCTCCGGCCAGTCCGATTAGACGTTCACGCTGATTGCGAAGCCAAAATGCGAGATATTCCGGCACGATGCGTTCACTGCATATGAAGTTAGCGAACCCTTGGTTGGTGGCCATAGGCAGAGTCGCAATCGCCGTATAGCCGATAGTGGCTCTGCTCGTCATCAAGACGGTTCCTTCCGGCAGCAAACGTGCGCTGCTTTCACGCAATGCAACTTCCGTGATTGCTTCCTTTGTTTGCCCGATGTGGAGGGAATCGAGTGCAGTCACATCGGTCGGCGTGGCCCAGGGTATAGGGCCTTCAAAATAGGCCGCATTGCTTCGCCGAGGAGTTCCACCGCCAACAATGGTGCAGACTTCTGCGAGAGGCACTTGCGTATACACGTTCATTCTGAAGAAGCCTCCGGCGCCGCTTCGGCCAGCCCATCAATCTCGCCCAATATCTCCGTCTCGATCCCCCGCAGTTCTTCCAATATCTCCAGCGGGTCGCGGTGCTCGACCCTCGCGCGACTCAGCGGCCGGTGGCGGTTGGCGCTGGAATTAAAACCGTCCACGTTACAACACAAGTGGTCGCTCAAGCGCGGTTTCATGAATCGGACAAAAGACGACTATCCGAAGTAAATGCCCCGTCACTTCCCATTTTCCAGAGCGTCTGGACGGGAAGCTTCCAGAGCCTTTATCCGATCAAGGGCTTCATCGAGATCTGCCGCCATACTGTCGATCCGGTTCGAAAAACGTCGCGAAAAATAAACCCCTAAGATGGTAATCGCCAGCGGAAGAGCAAAGCCAATGAGGCCCATCAATAGCGATAGTGACTGAAGATAAATCGCGACTGGAACGCCTTCCCACATTGTCGGATCACCTCCGTCGAGTGGACCGGCCTCTGGCCGCCTGCTCGCGCTCCCATTCCAGGGCGGCGTCTTTGGTCGTAGCCCGACCGACTTTCAAGATATGGCCGTCTTCGCCATAAGCCTGCTGGTGTTCCCGCTCTCGGCGCTCCAGATCGTTGGTGATGCCGGTGTGCACTATCCTGTGCCCACGCTTGAAGTGATACTTGTAAGTGTCGCGCGTCATGGTCTGCGCCTCCTCAATGTCGATCAGTCCCAATGTTGGCGGTGCGTATCAGACACGTCAAGAAACCACCGCTCCCCGCACCGCCTCGGTCAGTTGATCGATCTCGGCCAGTATTTCCGTCTCGATCCCCCGCAGTTCTTCCAATATCTCCAACGGATCGCGATGCTCCACCTTGGCGCGGCGCTGCGGCCGGTGGCGGTTGGCGCTCAGGTTGAAGTCGGCGGCGCGGATGGCGTCCGCCTCGGCGAACCACCATTTCTCCGTCCAGTCCTCCTCCGGGTCACGCTCGCGCCATGCCGCCCACCTCGCTTCCCGGTCGCGGAACGCCTCGGTCAGGCCGGGCAGGTCGTCCTCATCGATCGGCTGGTCGTGGTTGGCGTCCAGCTTGAAGCCGTCATTGTCGGCGTGGAGAAACATCACGCGACCGGTCGCGCCGCCCTTGCGGAACACGAGCACGGAGGTCTTGACGCCGGAATAGGGGTTGAACACCCTACCGGGCAGGGACAGCACCGCCTCGACGGTGTTGTTCTCGACCAGCTTGCGCCGCAGCTCCCGGTGCGCGCCCGTGGAGCCGAACAGCACGCCTTCGGGGACCACTACACCGCAGCGCCCGCCGTCGGTCAGGTGGTTCAGCATGTATTGCAGGAACAAGAGCTCGGTCTGCCCGGTGCGCCCGACCTTCACCTCGTCGACGATACGGTCCTTGTCGAGCCGCCCGGAGAAGGGCGGGTTGGCGAGGATGACGTCGAAGCCCCGAACCGGCAGGCCGAGTTCCGCCTTCGCCGCGCGGTCGAGCGACCGGGTGAGCGCGTCACGGCGCAGGATCCGCACCCGGTCGAGCCCGCGCAGGGTCAGGTTCATGGTGGCAAGGCGGACCATCTGCGGGTCCACGTCCGCGCCGTGGAATGTCGTCTCCTGCAACTGCGTCACTGCGTCCCGACTCAGCGTGTCGCCGAGGCCACGCCGGACGCTCTTGCCCTCCGCGTCGATCTCCTCGATCCCGGCGGGCGAGGAGTTGGCGAGCCGGATATGGTCCCACGCGCCGACCAGGAAACCTGCCGTACCCGCCGCCGGATCATAGATCGTCTCGCCGAGCCGGGGATCGACCAGGCGGACCAGGGCGCGGATGACGTGGCGCGGCGTGCGGAACTGGCCGAGCTCGCCGGCCTGGCGGATCTGGCGCAGCACATGCTCGAACAGGTCGCCCTTGGTGTCGGCGTCCACCCGGTCGAGATGCAGGTCGTTCAGTTGGCTGACGACCTGGGTGAGCACCGTCGGCTCGTCGATCACCAGCCGGGCGCCGTCCATGAAGTCCGTGACGCCGCTCGCCGCGAGCTCGGCATGGAACGGAAAGACTTCCTCCCGTACCCAATTGACCAGCCGCTCGCCGTTCAGCGCGTCCGCCCAAGAGGACCAGCGCAGGAGCGAGCGTGGCACCGTCCCGGCGCCGGGATCGCGGGCATTACGCAGGTCGCGCAGGGGCCATTCGCCTTCGAAAACGCTGGCGTAGGCGGCGGCACCCGGCCGTTTCGCCGCGCGCACCCGCGCCGCATCCGCTGCCTCGTACATGTAGAAGTAGATCAGGAAGCTGAGCTGTTCCGCGTTCTGGGCCGGGTTCGGATAGCCGCCGCCGAACAGATAGTCGCGGATGCGGTCGATGCCGCGCCGGAGTTCGGGAGTCATCGGCATGGCGCGATGCTCATTGCGCTTTCGCGCCTTCGCCGTGCAGCCCGAACACCGCCGCATTGAACCCGGCAACCAGCCTTTCGAGGGCGTTCTCGCCGCCGAACACGCGCCGCGCCCGATTGTACCCGCCCAGGGCGTTGAACGGGTGTTCGTCGAAATCGTAGTTCTCAAAGGTCTCGATGCTCATGGCGTCGGCCTTCACCCGGCTCCCGATCAGCCCTGCCCAGCGCGCCTGTTCCGCATTGAACTCATGTTGTCCGCGCCAGGCCTCCACGCGCAAGCCGATCTCGGCTGCCTGCGCCTCGTGCTCCGGCGCGCGCACTATCCGCCCGCTCTTGTCGAGAGTCAGCCAGTCGCGGGTTGCGGGGTCGATATGGTCATCCACATCGAGCGTCAGCAGCATGCGCGGCTCGTATGTCCTTCCAGGTTCCGCCAAGCCCGAAACGACGACGCCGGGAGCATCCGCTTCGTCGTCGCCGTGGAAGTCTGCCACGCCGACGAAATCGAAGATCGTGAACCCGGTCTTGCCGATGCGCGGCGCCTTGCGCGTGCCCCGCCCGCGCATCTGGCGGTAGAGGATGGCGCTGCGCGTGAAGCGCGCCATGACGAGGTTCACCGCTTCGGGGCAGTCGAAGCCGGTATCGAGCATGTTCACGCTGACGAGTATCTGCGGATAGTCCTCTTCCTTGAAGCGCTTGATGATGGCGTTGGCGTCGGGTGCAGGCCCGCCGCCGACATCGCTCACCACGAAGTCGGCGTATCGCACGGTGGGGTGCGGCTTCCGGTCTGCGAAGTGCCGGTCGAACATCTCCGCCAGCGTCTCGGCGTGGCGCTTTGTCACTGCGAACACGATGGTCTTGCCCCAAGCGGGCCACCGCCTGACGCCGTCGCGACCCATGAAGCCCTTCTCGTGCGCGTCGCGGAATTCGCGCACCAGGGCGCGATTGCGCTCGGGGATCGTGAACTTGCGTTCCAGTGCACGCGGGTCGACCGTGATCCTGTCGGAGGACGCGAACAGCGCCTCGAACTCCGTCCGCGTCCTCTCGTCCATCGCGCTCCAGTCGAGCTCGTCGCGCCCAACATCGAACCCGTCCCCGGCGGCCGTCTTCACCGTCAGCGCCCGGTAGATGCGGTAGGGCACGAGATGGCCCGCCCCGATGGCTTGGCGCAACGTGTAGCGGAAGCTGGGCTCCGCGAGATCGAAGAAGCGCAAGGTGTCGCGCACGAACCGCCCGTCCTTGGGATCGGAGAGCGCGTCGTCGTCCGCCGTGCAGGGCGTGGCCGTCAGGCCGAGCTGGATGCCGTCGAAGTGGCGCAGCACGCCGCTCCACTTGCCGTAGATCGAACGGTGGCACTCGTCGGTGATCACGAGATCGAAATAGCCGGGCGAGAGCGCACGGTACTCGGCGATCATGGTCTGCAAGTTCGCAATCGTGACGCGCCTGGCGCGGTCGAAGCCGCGGCCGGGCCGCAGCACATGACAGGGATAGTCGCGGAGATGGTCGGTGAACGCGTCCTCGGCCTGGCCTGCCAGCGCGATGCGGTCGACGAGGAACAGAACGCGGGTAACGATGCCCGCCTCGAACAGGCGCTTGATAAAAGCGGCCGCCGTGCGGGTCTTGCCGGTCCCCGTCGCCATCTCGACCAGCAGCTTGCGCCGCCCGCGCGAGACCTCGGCCGACAGCGCCTCGACGCATCCAATCTGATAGTCGCGGTCGACGATCCTGCGGTCGATGGCGACCGTCGACAGATCGCGCCGGTTCCGTCGCGCCGCGATCCGCCGTTCGAGGTCGTCCTGGGCATAGAAGCCCGCAATCCGGCGGGCATGCGCGTCGGTCTCGCGATCCAGAAACCGCACTTCTTCGCCGTTGGACAGGAAGACGAACGGCACGCCGAGCCGCTCGGCGTAGTGCCGGCCCTGGTCCTGCGCCCTGATCGGATCGGCGCTCGCCCGCTTGGCCTCCAGCGCCGCCATCGGCCGGCCCCGCCGGTCGCAGAGCACATAGTCGGCCTGCGTGCCGTCGGGCAACGCATGTTCGAACAGCACGCTCGCGCCGTCGGTCAGGTCCCAACCCGCATCCCGAAGAAGGGCGTCGATCTTGACCCGCGCAAAGGCCTCGGTCGTGCCGCTCACGCCGCCGTCCACGGATCGACGATCTCGATGTCGATGTCATCGAAGTCGCGCACGTTGCGCGTCGCCACCGCCATATCGCGGGATCGGGCGATCGCTGCGATCTGGCAGTCCGCCGGCGGGACCGTGCGGCCGGCTGAACGGCGCATGGCCGCGATATCCGCATAGGCGCGGGCCGCCCTGCTGTCGAACGGCAGCACGCGGCCATCGAAGGCGTCGCGCAGCATTGCCTCGATATCCCGGACCAGCGATTCCCGCCGCCGACCTGCCGGCAGAATGGCGGCGCCGTAGCGCAGCTCCGCTTCGCCCACCACCGAGAAGAACAGGTCTTCCAGGGCGTGGCCAGCGGCCCACGTCTCGATGGCCGGATCGGGCGACTTGCGGATCAGTTCGGACACCACATTGGTATCTAACAGCACGGCCATGGCCGTATCTCAATCGAAGGACGGCGGCTCGCGCCCGGCCTCGCGCGGCGGCAACTCCAGGTCCACGCCGTTGTCCGGCCCGAAATGCGAACGCACGATGCTCGCGAGGTTCCGCGAGTCCGCCTTGCGCCCCACCGCATCGCGCAGGATCAGCCGCGCCTCCTCCTCCATGGAGCGGTGGTGTTCGGCGGCGCGCACGCGCAAGCGCGTCTTCACGTCGTCGTCGAGGTTGCGGATCGTGATGCTCGCCATGGTCACGTCCTCCGTTCTTCCGGGAGCCCAATTTACGCAACGATTGCGGTGCAATCAAGACACTGCGGGCAACTCACCCGCAGCGGCACCGATTGACGCGGCGGGCGCTACGCCTACCCTGTCGCGGGGGCGCGGTTCGGCGGGCGTCGGGCGGCCTTCTTTCCATTCGGGATGTCTTCACGAAGGAGGTCGGCCGTGGCGGGAGAAGGGCAGGATCGGCTCGGGGTGCGCCGCCGCCTCGAGGTCGGGGGCAGGCGCTACGACTATTACGCGCTGGATGCGGTCCGCGAGGCCGGGCTCGGCGACCCGGCGCGACTACCGGTCTCGCTCAAGGTGCTGCTCGAGAATCTGCTGCGTCACGAGGACGGGCGCAAGGTGACGGTCGACGACATCGCCGCGCTGGCGAGTTGGGACGGGCGCCGGGGCGGTCGCCACGAGATCGCCTTCCACCCGGCGCGAACCCTGCTCCAGGACTTCACCGGGGTCCCCTCGATCGTCGACCTCGCGGCGATGCGCGAAGCGATGGCGGCGCTCGGCGGCGACCCGCGGCGGATCAACCCGCTGACCCCGGTCGACCTCGTGATCGACCATTCGGTGATGGTCGATGCGTTCGGCTCCGACGACGCCTTCGCGGCCAATGTCCGGCGCGAGTTCGCGCGCAACCGCGAGCGCTATTCCTTCCTCAACTGGGGCGCCCAGGCGTTCGACAATTTCCGCGTGGTGCCCCCTGGAACCGGCATCTGCCACCAGGTCAATCTCGAATATCTCTCGCGGACCGTCTGGACCACCGAGGACGGCGCGAACACGGTCGCCTACCCCGACACGCTGGTCGGCACCGACAGCCACACCACGATGGTCAACGGGCTCTCGGTGCTCGGCTGGGGAGTCGGCGGCATCGAGGCCGAGGCGGCGATGCTCGGCCAGCCGATCACCATGCTGGTCCCCGAGGTGATCGGCTTCCGGCTGACCGGCGCCCTCGCCGAGGGCACGACCGCGACCGATCTGGTGCTCACCGTCACCCAGATGCTGCGCGCCGAGGGCGTGGTCGGAAAATTCGTCGAGTTCTTCGGCCCCGGACTCACCGACCTGCCGCTCGCCGACCGGGCGACGATCGCCAACATGGCCCCGGAATACGGCGCGACCTGCGGCTTCTTTCCGATCGACGAGGAGACGCTCGCCTATCTGCGGCTCAGCGGCCGGCCGGACGTGCAGATAGACCTCGTCGCGGCCTATGCGCGGGCGCAGGGGCTGTGGCGGGACCCGGCGGCGCCGGAACCCGTATTCACCGACGCGCTCGCGCTCGATCTCGGCGATGTCCAGCCCTCTCTCGCCGGCCCCAAACGGCCGCAGGACCGGGTGACCCTGGCCGGGGCCGCCGAAGCCTTCGCCGACGCGCTCGACGCGCTCGGCGGCGGCAACCCTCCGCTGCCGGCCGGGGAGGGCGGCTATTCGGTGGAGGACGGCCATGTGGCGATCGCCGCGATCACCAGCTGCACCAACACCTCCAACCCGTCGGTGATGCTGGGCGCCGGGCTGGTCGCCCGCAAGGCGCGGGAGCGCGGACTCCGGGTCAAGCCCTGGGTAAAGACCTCGCTCGCGCCGGGAAGCCAGGTGGTCAGCGACTATCTCGAGGCGGCCGGGCTGCAGGAAGACCTCGACGCCCTCGGCTTCAACCTCGTCGGCTATGGCTGCACCACCTGCATCGGCAATTCCGGGGCGCTGCCGGAGCCGGTGGCCCAGGCGGTCGAGGAGGGCGGGCTGGTGGTCGGCGCCGTGCTGTCCGGCAACCGCAACTTCGAGGGCCGGGTCCATCCGCAGGTACGGGCCAACTATCTTGCGTCGCCGCCGCTGGCGGTCGCCTACGCGATCGCCGGCTCGCTCAGGACCGACCTCACCCGCGACCCGCTGGGCGTCGACGGGAACGGGACCCCCGTCTATCTCCGCGACATCTGGCCGTCCAACCGGGAGATCGCCGATCTCCTGGCCTCCGTCGTCACGCCGGAGATGTTCCGCGCCCGCTACGACAACGTCTCGGAGGGTCCGGAGGAATGGCGCGAAATCTCGTCCGTTCGGTCCGAGACCTATGATTGGCAGGAGAGCAGCACCTATGTGCGCTACCCGACATTCTTCGAGGGGATGACGCGCGAGCCAGACGCGCCCGGCGACATCGCCGGCGCCCGGGTGCTGGCCCTGCTCGGCGACTCGGTGACCACGGACCATATCTCGCCCGCTGGCAGCATCCAGAAGGAGAGCCCCGCCGGCGAATATCTGATCGAACGCCAGGTCCGCCCGGCACAGTTCAACTCCTACGGCTCCCGGCGCGGCAACCACGAGATCATGATGCGCGGCACCTTCGCCAATATCCGCCTGCGCAACGAGATGGTTCCCGGGATCGAGGGCGGCACGACCCGCTGCCTGCTCGACGGCGCAGTGGTACCGATCTACGAGGCGGCAATGCGCTACGCCGCCCAGGACGTGCCGCTGGTGGTGATCGCCGGCAAGGAATACGGCACCGGCTCGTCGCGCGACTGGGCGGCCAAGGGCACGCGGCTGCTCGGCATCCGAGCGGTTATCGCCGAGAGCTTCGAGCGCATCCACCGATCCAACCTGATCGGCATGGGGGTGCTTCCGCTCTCCTTCGCGCCGGGCGCCGGGCGCAAGTCGCTCGGGCTCGACGGCAGCGAGACGATCGACATCGCCGGCATCGCCGCCGGCATAACCCCGGGGATGACGATGGGCTGCCGGATTCTGCGAGCCGACGGCAGCGCGGAGGAGATCGCGCTGACCTGCCGGATCGACACCCTCGACGAGGTCGAATATTATCGGCACGGTGGGATTCTCCACTATATGATCCGCAACATGCTCGACGCCGCATAGCGGCCGGTCGCGCCGCGACCGGTTGCCCGGCGGCGGCGATCCGGCGATCATCCCGCCGGCCAGCGATGAATGCGGAGTCGATCGGGTGAACGAACCCCCTCGGGAGAGCCCCGGACCACGCCCCGCCGGAATGCGGCGGGACCGCGACGAGATCCGGCGCGTCTTCGAGACCGGCGCATACCCCTATGAGGGGAGGATCGGCAAGGCAGCCTATGAGCGCGACAAGATCGCCCTGCAGATCGAGCTGCTCAAGGTCCAGGAGTGGGTCAAAGCCACCGGGCAGAAGATCGTCGCCCTGTTCGAGGGCCGCGACGCCGCCGGCAAGGGCGGCACGATCAAGCGCTTCATGGAGCATCTCAACCCGCGCGGCGCCCATGTGGTCGCGCTCGAGAAGCCGACCGAGAAAGAGATTTCGCAATGGTACTTCCAGCGCTATATCGCGCATCTGCCCTCGGCCGGCGAGATCGTCCTGTTCGACCGGTCCTGGTACAACCGCGCCGGCGTCGAGCGGGTCATGGGGTTCTGCACGCCGGGCGAGTATCTGGAATTCATGCGCCAGGCGCCCGATCTCGAGCGCATGCTGGTGCGAAGCGGCATCATTCTCTTCAAATACTGGTTCTCGGTCTCCCGCGAGATGCAGAAGAAGCGGTTCTCGGCGCGTGAGAACCAGCCGCTCAAGAAATGGAAGCTCTCCCCCGTCGACCGCCTGTCGCAGCAGAAATGGGCCGACTATACCGACGCCAAGGAGGCGATGTTCTTCTATACCGACACCGCCGACGCGCCCTGGACAGTGATCAAGTCGGACGACAAGAAGCGCGCGCGCCTGAACTGCATGAGGCATTTCCTGTCGACGCTGCCCTATACGGGCAGGGACGACAAGCGGGTCGGCGCGCCCGACCCGCTGATCGTGGGATCGAGCGACGAGGTGCTCGCCGGCAGCGACGGCGTGCTCGGCAAGAGCCTGCATCCGATGCGGCAGAACGCGGCCGCGGGCGGCGGACCCCCGCCGGGCGGCGAATGACCGGCTGGAGCGAGACCCACCGCGCGGTGGTGTTTCCCTGGCATTGCGACCATATCGGCCACATGAACGTGCGCTGGTACGGCCATTTCTTCGACGATGCAGGGTTCCATCTGTGGGCGGCCAAGGCGGTGCCGCAATCGGCCTTGCACGCGCGCGGCGAGGGCCTCGTGGTCGCATCCAACAGGATCGACTTCCTCCACGAGATGAAGGCGGGCGACCTCGCGGTGATATGGAGCGCGTTTACCGGCCTCGGGCGACGGAGCGTCGCCAGCCTGAGCCGCTTGTACGAGGTCGAGACCGGGCGGCTCTGCGCGACGCTGCGGTCGGTCGAGGTCTTCTTCGATCCGGAGGCCCGGACCTCCGCCCCGATGCCGTCCGACATCCGCGCGACGATCGAGCCGCTGCTCGTCGATCCCGACAGGGAGCCGGACGGGTTTCGGCCGGCCCGGCGGCGCAGCAGCGCGACCGGCGGATAGGCGGGGAGCGTGAGCGCCGGCACCATGATGGTGCCCGAGATCGGACGCTCGAAGAACGCCGCGGGCGAGCCGTACGAGATGATCGGCGACTGGCGGCATCGAGGCCTCGGCAAGCGGCTCGAGCACGTGAATCGGCCCGACCATCACGGTCGGCGCGCCCGCCCCGGCCCGCGAGAGGCGCGGCGGCTTGTGCGGCGCGGCGCGCACGCTATTGTGGTAGGGTCGGTTTCTGGAAGGAAAGCCGGATGACGGCCCGGTCTCCCGGCATCTGGCGTGGCCTGTTCGCCACGGGCATCCTCCTGATCGTCGTCGGCTCGCTGCTGACGCTGCCCGAGCCGGGATACGGCCATGGGGATCTGGCGGCGCACGCCGTCGCCTACGGGACATTGATGACGCTCGGCCTCCTCGGTTGGCGCGGAAGGCGGGCCTGGGTCCTTCTGTTCTTCGGGCTCGCCGCGCTCGGGGTCGCGATCGAGGCCGCGCAAGCGCTCGCCCCGGGCCGCACCCCGTCGGCGGCCGACGCCATGGCCAATCTCCTCGGGATCGTCGGGGCGGCAGCGATCCGCGCCGGCTGGCGGCGACGGGCGCGGCGCTCCCCGGACCGTCGATGACGGAAGCGAACGCGGTCCCTTGAGCGGCGGCCCCCGCTCCGCAGGCGATGTTTCACGTGAAACACCCGCGCGCTCTCCGATGCGCGCGCGGGACTGCGCGGCGGCGCTCGGCGTTTCACGTGAAACGCTGGAGCGGCTCGAAATCTATGTCGCCCTGCTACGCCGCTGGCAACGGCGGCGCAACCTCGTCGGACCCCGCACCCTCGCCGACATATGGCGCCGCCACATCCTCGATTCGGGCCAGATCGCCGCCCTGCTCCCCGGCGGCGCGCGGCGGCTCGTCGATCTCGGCAGCGGCGCCGGGCTGCCGGGCCTGGTGCTAGCCCTGGTCTCCGGGGTCGCCACCGACCTGATCGAGGCGGACGCCGCCAAGGCGGCGTTCCTGACCGAGGCGATACGCCTGACGGGGGCGCCGGCCAGAGTCCACCGGGTGCGGATCGAGTCGGTCCGGCCCTGGCCCTCCGACGCGGTGACGGCGCGGGCGCTGGCGCCGCTGCCGCGCCTCCTCGATCTCGCTCACCCCTTCGTCGAGGCCGGAGAGGCGCCGGGCCGGCCGGTCTGCCTGTTTCCCAAGGGCGTGGGCTGGCGCCGTGAATTGACGGAGACCCGCGAATCGTGGCATATCGCGGCTCGCCACGCGCCCAGCGCGACCGACCCGGACGCCGCGATCCTGATCGTCGCCGAGGCGCGGCGGAAACCGCGTACCGCCAGCGAACGATGAGCACATGACGCACCCGCCGCCCGCCGCCGAGTCAGCGGTGATCGCGATCGCCAACCAAAAAGGCGGCGTCGGCAAGACGACCACGGCGATCAATCTCGCCACCGCGCTGGCCGCGGTCGACAAGCGGGTGCTGGTGATCGACATCGACCCGCAGGGGAACGCCTCGACCGGGTTCGGCATCCGGCCCGACGGGCGCGGCGGCGCCTATGAGGTCATCGTCGACGGCGCGCCGATAGACTCGGTCGCGCGCGAGACCGAGATCCCGGGCCTCCGCCTTGTCCCGGCCTCCGTCGACCTGTTCGGCGCGGATCTCGAGCTGGTCGGTCTCACCCGCCGCGAACATCGACTACGCGCGGCGCTCGCCGACGCCCGCTGCGACTATGTGCTGATCGACTGCCCGCCGGCGGTCGGGCTGCTGACGATCAACGCGATGACCGCCGCCGGCCGGGTGCTGATCCCGCTGCAATGCGAGTATCTGGCGCTCGACGGCCTGCACCAGGCCGTCCGCACGATCGACCGCGTCCGACGGAACTTCAACCCGGCGATCGAGATTCTGGGTATCCTCCTGACCATGTTCGACAGCCGCAACCGGTTGAGCGCCCTGGTGGCCGCGGATGTGCGCGGCTATTTCGGCCCGGCGGTCTACGACACCGTGATCCCCCGCAACGTCCGTATCTCCGAAGCGCCGTCTCACGGCAAGCCGGTGCTGCTATACGACTGGAAATGCGCCGGCGCGCGCGCCTATATGCGGCTCGCCGCCGAGATGTTGCGCCGCGAGGAGCGGGCTGCGTGACCGCCCGCGACCCGCACGCTTCCCCGCTGGGCCGCGGCCTGTCGGCGCTGTTCGCCGAGCCCGATCTCCCGACGGCGCGGAGTCGCAGCCTGCCGGTCGAGCTGTTGACCCCGACCCCGCTTCAGCCGCGGCGAGACTTCGACCCGGCGCAGATGGAGGGGCTGGTCGACTCGGTGCGCGCCCATGGCGTCCTCCAGCCGCTGATCGTCCGCCCGCGCCCGGGCGAGGCCGGCGGATACGAGATCGTCGCCGGCGAGCGGCGCTGGCGGGCGGCGCAGGGCGCCCGGCTCCACGAGGTTCCGGTCGTGGTGGTGGAGCTCGACGACCGCGCCGCGCGCGAGGTCGCGCTGGTCGAGAACGTGCAGCGCCAGGACCTCAACCCGCTCGAGGAGGCCGAGGGGTACCGCCGACTGATCGACGAGTTCTCCCGCACCCAGGAGGATCTGGCGCGGGCGGTCGGGCGAAGCCGGAGCCATATCGCCAACATGCTGCGGCTGCTGCGGCTCCCCGCGGCGGTCCGGGACATGATCGCCGAGGGGACGCTCACCGCCGGCCACGCGCGGGCGCTGGTCGCCGCCGAGGATCCGGTCGGGCTCGCCCGGATGGTCGTCGCGCGCGAGCTCAGCGTGCGCGAGACCGAACGCCTGGCGCGGCCGGCCCCGGACGACGCGTCGCCGCGCGCCAGGCCGCCGCGCGACCCCGAGCTCGACCGGCTGGCCGCCGAGCTCGGGCGACGGCTCGGCCTCGATGTCGCGCTCCGCGCGCGGGCCGGCGGCGGGGTGCTGGCGATCCGCTACACCGCCCCCGAACAGCTCGACGACATCCTCCGACGGCTCGGCGGCGAGGAGGCGTGACGATGCGGCCGGCCGGGTATTCCCGCCTCCAGATCTGGCTGCACTGGACCGTCGCCGCCCTGATCGCCCTCCAGGTCGCGTTCCATGAGGGGATCGAGACCGTGCGCGCCGCTGCGCGCGGCGGGCCGGCCGCCACGGAGAGCGACGCCTTCATGGCGGATATGCATGTCGCGGTCGGGATCTCGGTCTTCGCGCTGGCACTGATCCGGCTGGGCCTTCGCCTCCGACGTGGCGCGCCGGCCGTGCCCGAAGCCGAATGGCCGCCCCTCCGGCTGCTCGCCCGGCTGACCCATTTCCTGCTCTACACCCTTATCCTGGCCATGCCGCTGAGCGGCGCCGCCGCCTGGTTCGGCGGCGTCGAGGCGGCCGCGCGAGCACATGGCATCATGATGGTGGCGCTGGCCGCGCTGGTCGCCCTGCATTTCGCGGGCGCGCTCTACCAGCATTTCTTCCTCCGCACCAACGTGCTCCGCCGGATGCTGCGGAGCGGCGATCCGGGCGTCAGGTGAGCCCGTCGAGCTGGGCGTCCGAGAGGGTGCCCGGCACCACGGTGATAGGGATCGGGAAGCGCCCGGAGAGCTTCCCGGCGAACGAGGAGACCAGCGGCCCCGGCCCCCTGCTGCCGGTGCCGGCGCCGAGCACCAAGATCGAGATCGACGGCTCTTCCTCGATCAACGCCAGGATCACCTCGCTCGGCGCCCCTTCGCGGACATGGAGCACCGGCATCTCGCCGGTGACCTCGGTAATCTCCGCGGCGCGCTCCTGGAGAATCTCCTCCGCCTCCGCGCGCCGCTCCTCGCGCATCTTCTCACCCACCGACATCCAAATCTGGAAGTCGACCGGCTCCATCACGTAGAGCAGCGCCACCCGGCCGCCGGTGCGCAGCGCCCGCCGGGCGGCGAAGCGGAGCGCGACATGGAGTTCGGCGCTGGAGTCGACGACGCAGAGCAACGTCCGCCGCGCGACCTCCTGGCGGCCGCCATCCTGGTCGCTCATGGCGCCCTCCTCCCTATCTTCGGAACACCAGGCCGGCCGTCCAGCCGAAAAACAGCGCGACGAGGATCGCGGCCGCACCGTAGAGCGCCGAATGCCGGTGGGCGAACGCGAACAGCGTCGCCCCGACCCCCACCTTGCGAATCACCAGGGTCGAGACGCGGCGAACGATCTCGCGGCCATCGGCGAACAGATAGACCTCCACCCGATAGGGCCCGGTCGGCACGTTGGCGGGGAACGCCGCACTCGCCCGGAACAGCCGGTCGGCGGCGAAGACGACGCCGCCCGGATGGTCGCCGTAGAGACCCTGACGCAACTTGTTACGCACCAGCGCCGCGCGCCAGACCGCGGCCGTATCGCCGGAGGGCGCGGCCGCGGCCGCGAATGCCAGGCGGTCGAGCCCGATGCGACGCTCGGCGAGCCGGGCCGGCGGCGCGATCTCCTCCAGGGGCCGGTTGGAAAGCACATGATAATAGGCGGGAAGGCCCCGGAAGGTCAGCCGCCGGCCGTTGACCCACATCCCGGCCACCCGGCGGCGGCGCTGGACATGCTGGTCGCGCGCCGGGCCCCGGATCACCACCACCACGTCGCCGCCGGGTTCCTTGGCGCCGAACAACAGCAACTCGGTCCCGGCGAAGCCGGTCGAGATATCGATCTCGTCGCGCGACAGGTCGGCCACCAGCACGCGACCCTCGGCGGGGTGCGCCACCATGCCCGCCGTCAGCACCAGCGCGGCGAAAGCGGCGGGCGCCCTCATTCGACGATCCCCGGCCCGGCGAGGCTGAACAGATCCTCGGGCGTCACCACCAGCCCGTAGGCGACGCGGGCGCAGACCGCCAGCACCACCAGCCCGAGCAGCGCGCGCAGCTCCTCGCCGCGCAGCCGGCCAGAGCAACGGGCGCCGAGCTGGGCGCCGATCACCCCGCCGATGAGCAGGAACAGCGCCAGCACGATATCGACTGTCTGGTTGTTTACCGCCTGAAGGAAGGTGACGTTGGCGGTCACGAACACGATCTGGAACAGCGAGGTGCCGATCACGATCGCCGTCGGCATTCCGAGCAGATAGATCATCGCAGGCACCAGCACGAACCCGCCGCCGACGCCCATTATCGCCGCGAGGACGCCGACGAAAGCGCCCACCCCGAAGGGCAGCAGGGCGCTGGCATAGAGCTTGGATGTGCGGAAGCGCATTTTGAGCGGCAGGCCGTGCACCCAGTAATGCTGGTGCAGCTTGCGTCGGGACGCGCTCGGGCGCCGCGCCCGGAGCCAGGCGCGGACGCTCTCGAAAACCATGAGCAGGCCGATCGCGCCGAGGAAGACGACATAGGAGAGCGAGATCACGAAATCGATCTGGCCGAGCCCGCGCAGGATGGTGAACAGCCACACCCCGAGCGAGGAGCCGACGAAGCCGCCGGCCAGCAGCACCAGCCCCATCTTGACGTCGACATTGCCCCGCCGCCAATGGGCGAGCGCCCCGGAGACCGAGGCGGCGACGACCTGGTTGGCCTCGGTGGCGACCGCGACCGCCGGCGGAACACCGATGAAAATCAGGAGCGGGGTCATCAGGAAGCCGCCGCCGACGCCGAACAAGCCCGACAGGAAGCCGACCCCGCCGCCGAGGGCGAGCAGCAAGGCCACATCGACGGACATCTCGGCGATGGGCAGGTAGATTTGCATGGCGGGGTCTCAGCCGGGCGCGGTCATCCGGCCTGAAGACCGACGATGCGACAGACCTCCTCGACGACCGGATCAGCGATCGCCCGCGCCCGTTCCGCTCCCTCGGCGAGCACGCTCTCGACATGGCCGGGGTCGGCCTCGAGACGGGCGAGGGCGGCGCCGATCGGCGCGAGCGCCTCGACGGCGAGATCGGCGAGCGCCGACTTGAACCCGGCGAAGCCCTTGCCGCCATACTCGGCAAGCACGCTCTCGACCGATCGGTCGGCGAGGCCCGCGAAGATGCCGACCAGATTGGCCGCCTCGGCGCGCCCTTCGAGGCCGGCGGGCGTCTCGGGCAGCGGCTCGGAATCAGTCCGGGCGCGGCGGATCTTGCGGGCGATCGCGTCCGCATCGTCGGTCAGGTTGATGCGCGAACCCTCCGAGGGATCCGACTTGCTCATCTTGGCGCCGCCGTCGCGCAGGCTCATCACCCGCGCCGCTTCGCCGAGGATCAGCGGCTCGACCTCGGGGAAGAAGTCGCGGCCGAAATCGTGGTTGAACTTCTGCGCGATGTCGCGGGTCAACTCCAGATGCTGGCGCTGATCGTCGCCGACCGGCACATGGGTCGCCCGGTAGGCGAGGATGTCGGCGGCCATCAGCGTCGGATAGACATAGAGCCCGACCGAGGCGTTCTCGCGCTGGCGGCCGGCCTTCTCCTTGAACTGGGTCATCCGGTTGAGCCAGCCGAGCCGGGCGACGCAGTTGAAGATCCAGGCGAGTCGCGCATGGGCGGAGACGCGGCTCTGGTTGAAGACGATGCTGCGCGCGGGGTCGATGCCGGCGGCGAGAAAGGCGGCGGCGCAGCTCCGGGTGCTGCGGACCAGCTCCGCCGGATCCTGATGCACGGTGATAGCGTGCATGTCGACCACGCAGTAGATGCAGTCATGGGAGTCCTGCAGCCGCACGAAATTGCGGATCGCTCCCAGATAGTTGCCGAGATGCAGGCTGCCGGACGGCTGAACGCCGGAGAAGATGCGGCTCATGGGCGCTCCCCGGCCCCGCTCCCGGCGGGGCGCGGCGGGGTTATCCATCGGCCGATCGAAGGGGTCAAGCCCCGCGCCGCCCGACCGCCGCGCGCAGCTCGCGCCAGCGGGCGGCGCCGAACAGAACGGCGAACGCCGCATAGCCGCCGATCCCGGCGGCCACCAGCAGGGCCAGCGCTCCGGCGCGGGCAGCCCCGCCGGCGGCGAGCGTCTCCGCGAGAGCAGCGCGCAGCCCGACGAGCAGCGCCGCCATCACGGCGGTTGCCAGCGATATCCGCACCAACCGGGCACCGAGCCGCCGGTCGACGACCAGATGGCGCCGCCGCAGAAGCAGCCCGGCCAGCAGCGCCGCGTTGATCCACATCGCCGCCGAGGTCGCGAGCGCGAGGCCGATATGGGCAAGCGGCTGGAGGAGCGCGATCCCGAGGCCGACATTGGCGGCGACGGTCGCGAGCGTCGCCCGCATCGGGGTCGCCACGTCGCCGCGCGCGAAGAAGCCGGGGCCCAGCACCCGCGCCAACACGAAGGCGGGAAGGCCGAGCGCGAAGACCGCGAGCGCCTCGGCGGTCGCCCGGGCGGCGGCCGGGGTCAGGGCGCCCCGCTCGAACAGGACCGAGACGATCGGGCCGGGAAGAACCAGCAGCGCCGCCGCGGCGGGAAGCGTGAGCAGCATCGCGATCTCGATCGCCCGGTTGAACGTCTCCATCGCCGCCTCGTCCTCGCCGCTGCGGAGCTGGCGCGCGAGCAGCGGCAGCAGCACCGTGCCGACGGCGATGCCGATCACGCCGAGCGGGAGCTGATAAATGCGGTCGGCATAGTAGAGATAGGACACCGCCCCGGTCGGCAGCAGAGAGGCGAGCGCGGTGCCGACCACCAGGTTGATCTGGACCGCCCCGGCGCCAACGGCCCCGGTCAGACCGCGCCGCAGCAGGGTCCTGACCCGGCGGTCGAGCCGCGGCGCCCGCAATCGGAACGCCATCCCTTCGCGCCGGCAGGCCTCGAACAGCCACAGGAACTGCAGGATGCCGGCGGCGGAGACCCCCCAGGCAAGCGCATGGCCGGGCCCCGGAAGGACCGGTGCCGCCGCCAGGAGGAACAGGATCAGGGTGAGATTGAGCAGGATCGGCGCCGCGGCGGCGGCGGCGAAGCGGCCGAGCGCGTTGAGCACTCCCCCGAGGCAGGCGACCAGCGAGATGAACAGCAGATAGGGAAAGGCGATCCGGCCGAACAGGACGGCGGTCCGGAACTTCTCCGGCTCGTCGGCGAAACCCGGCGCCAGGACATCGATGACCCAGGGCATCGCGATCTGCATCGCCGTGCAGAAGACCAGCAGCGCGGCGGCCATCGCCGAGAGGGTGTCAGCGGCGAAGCGCCCGGCGGCGGCGCGGCCCCGATCGGTCAGGATCTCCGCGAAGATCGGCACGAAGGCGGCGGCGAAGGCGCCGTCGGCGAACAGCCTGCGGAACAGATTGGGAAGCCGGAAGGCGACGAAAAAGGCGTCGGCCGCCGAGCCGGCGCCGAGGAAGGCGGCGATCAGCATATCGCGAGCGAAGCCGAGGACCCGGCTCGCCAGGGTCAGGCCGCCGACGGTCGCGACCGCGCGCAGGACCGGAGGGCGGCTCAGACGCCGGCCCCCTCTGCCCCGCGCGGCCGGGTCACGCCGCCGCCTCGACGCCGGGCGGTTCGGCGAGCGCCTCGGTCAGGGCGGCACGGATCCGCGCCAGCCGCGCCTCCTTGTCGATCTTCAGCCCGAAGACATCCTTGACGTAGAACACGTCGGACACACTTTCGCCATAGGTCGCAATCTGGGCGCCCGAGATCCGGACGTTCTGGCGGGTCAGCGCGCGGGTGAGGGCGTAGAGCAGACCGGGCCGGTCGCGACCGCTGACCTCGATCACGGTATGGGTGCGGCTCGCCGCGTTGTCGACGACCACCCGCGGCGCGACCTCGAAGACCCGGTCGCGGCCGGCGCCGGCGCGGCGGCGCAGCCGAACCAGATCGCGGCGCGGCGCCGCCTCGCCGGCGAGCCAGCGCCCGATGGTCCGGGATATCCTGTCGAGCCGTTCGGGGCGCCTGATCGGGCAGCCCTTGCCGTCGTCCACCCAGAAGGTGTCGAGCGCCGTGCCGTCGGTCATGGTGGCGATCCTGGCATCCACGATGTTGGCGCCGGAGACGGCGAGGGCGCCCGCGATCTGAGCGAACAGCCCGGGATGGTCGGCGGCGTGGACGACGATCTCGGTCGCCCCGCGATAGGAATCGGCCCGGACATCGACCGCCAGCGCCTCGCCGGCCTCCCGCGCCCTCTGCATCAGCCGTGCATGCCGAAGATGGGCCTCGGTGGCGTAGGAGAGCCAGTATCCGGGATAGCCACGCGCGAGATGCGCCGCGATCTCCGCCTCCGGCCAGCCCGCGAGCGCCGCGCGGAGCGCTTCCTTCGCCGCGGCGGTCCGCGCGGCGCCACCGCGCGCGACGAACCCGCCGGTCAGCCGCTCCTCGGCGGCATGGTAGAGATCCCGGAGCAGCGCCGCCTTCCACGCCGTCCATACCCCTGGCCCGACGGCGCGGATGTCGGCCACGGTCAGCACCAATAGCAGCCGCAGCCGCTCGAGCGAGCGCACCGTCTCGACGAAGCGGGCGATGGTCTGCGGGTCGGCGAGATCGCGGTGAAAGGCGGTGGCGGACATCGCCAGATGATGGCGGACCAGCCAGGCGACGGTCTCGGTCTCGCCGCCGCCCAACCCGAGGCGGGGTCCGATCCGCCTGGATATCTCCTCGCCGAGCACCGAGTGGTCGCCGCCCTGCCCCTTGGCGATGTCGTGCAGCAGCACGGCCGCATAGAGCGCCCGGCGGGACTGGATATTCCCGACGGCCGCCGTCGAGACCGGCATCTCCTCGGCGAACCTGCCTGCCTCGATCCCGTGGAGGACGCCGATCGCCCGTATGCTGTGCTCGTCGACCGTGTAGACATGGTATCTGTCATACTGCATCTGGGCGACGATACGGCCGAACTCGGGGATGAAACGCCCGAACACGCCGGCCTCGTTGAGCCGCCGCAGCGCGGTCTCGGGATCGTTGGGCGAGGTCAGCATGTCGAGGAACAGCCGGTTCGCTTCGGCGTCGCCGCGCAACCCGTCGACGAGGCGGAGGTTAATCGTCGCGGCGCGCAGCGCGCGCGGGTGGATATCGAGGCCCGACTGCTGCGCGGCGTGGAACAAACGCAGGAGATTGACCGGCCGGTCGGCGAAGCTCCTGCCCTCGGCGAGCGCCAGCCGGCCGGCGTCGATCTCGAGCCCTTCCCCCGCCGGGCGCGGCAGGGCGCGGCGGGAAAAAGCGAAGCGCGGTCGCTTGGCGTGCTCGGCTTCGAGCGCCGCACAGAAGATTCGGGTGAGGTCGCCGACGGTCTTGGCGGTCAGGTAGTAATGCTTCATGAACCGCTCGACCGGGCGGCTGCCGCGGCGGCCGCAATAGCCGAGACGGGCGCCGATCTCGGCCTGCATGTCGAAGGTCAGACGGTCCTCGCCGCGCCCGGCGAGATAGTGCAGATGACAGCGCACGGTCAGCAGGAAGCGCCGCGCCCGGTCGAAGGAGGCCGCCTCCGCGTCGGTCAGCACGCCATGTCGGACCAGCCCCTGCGCGTCGTCGACCCCGTAGAGCGCTTTGGCGATCCAGAACATCGTGTGCAGGTCGCGGAGCCCGCCCTTGCCGTTCTTGACGTTGGGCTCCAGCACATAGCGCGAGTCGCCCATGCGGCGGTGGCGCTCGCCCCGCTCGGCGAGCTTGGCCTCGACGAAGCCGGGCGCCGAGACGGCCTGACGGGCGAAGCGGGCGCGGAACTCCCGGAACAGCGCCTTCTCGCCCCAGACATAGCGGGCATCGAGCATCGCCGCGCAGATCGTGTGGTCGCCGCGCGCCAGCCGGACGCATTCGTCGACCGGCCGGACCGCCTGGCCCACCCCGAGACCGAGGTCCCACAGGAGATAGAGGACGTATTCGATAACCTGCTCGGCGCGCGGAGTCAGCTTGTAGGGGAGCAGGAACAGGAGGTCGACATCGGAATGGGGAGCCATCTCGCCGCGGCCGTAGCCGCCGGTCGCGGTCAGGCAGATGCGCTCGCCGACGGTCGGGTTGGCGGCGGGGTAGACCCGGTCGGCGGCGAGGTCGTAGGCGGCGCGAAGAATCTGGTCCATCAGGAAGGATCGGGCGCGCACGATCGCCGGCCCGCCGGCCTCGCCGGCCTCGAAGCGGCGCCGGATCTCGACATCGCCGCGCGCGAGCGCCTCCTTGAACAGGGCCAGCAGCGCCCCCCGACAGGCGGAGGGAGGGCGCGCACGGGCGAGCGCCGCGGCGATGGCGGTATTGAGCGCCGCCCGGTCGACGATCGCGCGACGCCGCGGGATGCGCGCCCCGGGCTCGGCCGCCGCGCGGCTCATCCGTTCTCTCCGGCGCCGCGCGAGGCTGCGCTAAGGCGATACAGCAGATCGAGCGCCGCGCGCGGCGAAAGCTCGTCCGGGTTGACCCCCTCGATGAGCCCGCAGACGCCGCAGGGCGGCGGCAGCGGCGTAGCGGCGGCGAACAGCGGCAGCTCCTCGGCGAGGGCCGCCAGCGCGCGCGACTGGCCGCCGGTCTCGAGCGTCTCCAGGACCTCTTCGGCGCGTGCGAGCGCCGCCGCAGGCAGCCCGGCCAGCCGCGCCACATGGATGCCGTAGGACTGGCTGGCGGCGCCCGGCGCGACCTCGTGGAGGAAAACGATCTCGCGGCCCCACTCCTCGACCCGCATGGTCGCGCAGCAGAGCGCGTCGAGCCGTCCGACCAGCGAGGCCAGCTCGTGAAAATGGGTCGCGAACAGCGCCCGCGCCCGGTTCACCTCATGCAGATGTTCGAGCGCGGCCCAGGCGATCGACAACCCGTCATAGGTTGCCGTGCCGCGGCCGATCTCGTCGAGGACGACCAACGCGCGCGGCCCCGCCTGGTTCAGGATGACGGCGGTCTCGACCATCTCGACCATGAAGGTCGACCGCCCGCGCGCCAGATCGTCGGCGGCACCGACCCGCGAGAACAGCCGGTCGACGACCCCGATATGGGCGCGCTCGGCGGGGACGAAGGCGCCGATCTGGGCCAGGATCGCGATCAACGCGTTCTGGCGCAGAAAGGTCGACTTGCCGGCCATATTGGGGCCGGTGACCAGCCATAGCCGCCGATCCGGGCCGAGATCGCAGTCGTTGGCGATGAACGGCCGGCCGTCGTCGCGCTCGAGGAAGAGCTCGACCACCGGGTGGCGGCCGCCGACGATCTCGAAGCCGTCGCCGTCGTCGACCACGGGCCGGACATGGCGGCGCTCGACCGCGAGCGCCGCGAGCGCCGCCGTGACGTCGATCTCGGCGAGGCGCCTCGCAGCGGCGGCGAGCGGCTCCGCCGCCGCGGTCACCTGGGCGGCGAGGCACGCGAAAATCTCGAGCTCGCGGGCAAGCGCCCGATCGGCGGCATCCGCGAGACGCCGCTCGAGACCGGCGAGTTCAACCGTGGTAAAGCGCCGGGCGTTGGCGATCGTCTGGCGGTGAACGAACCGGGCGTTGTCCGCCAGCCGCTCGGCGGTGGCCACGGTGGCTTCGACGAAATAGCCGAGCACGTTATTGTGACGGATCTTGAGCGAGGCGATGCCGGTCTCCTCGGCATAGCGCGCCTGCAGCGCGGCGATCAGCCGCCGGTTGTCGTCGCGGAGCACGCGCAGCTCGTCGAGCGCCGGGTCGTAGCCGGCGGCGACGAACCCGCCGTCTCGGGCGAGAAGCGGCAGGTCGGGGGCGAGCGCATCCGTCAGCGCTTGGCACAGCGCGCCATGCCCGTCCAGCGCCGCCGCGGCCTCGGACAGAGCCGCGCGCGGCGACGGTGGGTCCGCGGCGAGCAGCGGCGCCAGCCGCCCGGCACATCCGATCGCATCGCGGACCGCCGCGAGGTCGCGCGGGCCGCCCCGACCGACCGTCAATCGGGAGACCGCCCGCGCCAGATCGGGGCAGCGCCGGAGCGCGGCGCGGACGGCCTCGCGCAGATCGGCATCGTCGTGGAAGGCGGCCAGCGCGTCCTGGCGGGCGCGGATCGCCGCCGGCGCGGTCAACGGCGCGGCGAGCCGGGCGGCGATCTCGCGCGCGCCGGCCCCGGTCAGGGTCATGTCGATAGCCCCGAGCAGCGATCCCTCGCGCCCGCCCGAGATCGCCTCGACGATCTCGAGGTTGCGCCGCGTCTGGGCGTCGATCTCCATCACCGCGCCGGCGGCGAGGCGGGCGGGCGGAGCGAGACGCGGCATTTGCCCGCGCTGGGTCAGCGCGACATAGTCGAGCGCCGCGCCGGCGGCCGCGATCTCGGCATGGTCGAAGCCGCCGAAGGCATCGAGCGCGGCGACCGCGAACTGCGCGCAGAGTCGGCGGCGGGCCGAGACCGAGTCGAACCGCGCGTCGGGAAGCGCCGTCGGTGCGCGCTCCTCGAAGACCGAAGCGAGATCCGCTCGCGCCAGCAGCCGGTCGGCGACCAGAAGCTCGCCCGGATCGATCCGCGCCAGCGCCGCGGCGAGCGCCTCGGCGGCGACCGGCTGGGTGTGGAACTCGCCGGTCGACATGTCGAGCCAGGCAAGGCCGAACGCGCCACCGGCCTCGGCGAGCGCCGCCAGATAGTTGTGGTGGCGGGCGTCGAGCAGCGCCTCTTCGGTCAGGGTGCCCGGGGTCAGCACCCGGACCACCTCGCGCGCCACCGGCGTCTTGCCGGCGCGCTTGCGCGAGGCCACCGGCTCCTCGATCTGCTCGCAGACGGCGACCCGGAACCCCTTGCGGATCAGACGTTGGAGATAGCTCTCGGCGGCGTGGACGGGGACCCCGCACATCGGGATATCCTCGCCCTGATGGCGGCCGCGCCGGGTCAGCGCGATGTCGAGCGCGGCGGCGGCGGCGACCGCGTCGTCGAAGAAGAGCTCGTAGAAATCCCCCATCCGGAAGAACAGGAGACAGCCGGGATTGGCGTCCTTGGCGGTCCGGTACTGCCGCATCATCGGGGTCTCGACCGGAGCGGCGGGAGCCCGAGCGGCGGAGCGGGAGACCATGGGCGGGGCTAGTCCGTAAACGTCCGAGGAGGCCGCGGCATAGCGAGGACCGACCGCGCAAGGCGGCGGCTGGAAAGTGTAGCGCCCACCCTCCGCCGAGGCCAGCGCGTGTCCTGGTTCAGGACATATGAGACGGAGGGTTGTCCTTGGCTGCCTGTTTGGCAAGGTATTCGGCGGCTTCCGCCGCCCGCGCACCCGGCGGAGGCACCGTAGCGGCGCCGCTCACCGCCCCCGCGTCGCATGATCGCCGGCGATGGCGAAGAGCGCCTGGGCGGCGACCGGCTCGGGCGGCGCCGTTCCGGATTTGCAGGTGATCTCGGCGGCGGTGAGCGTATCGAGCGCCGCGGCGGCCGCGCGCGGCGTCCAGCGCCCGAGCGCCGCACGAAAGACGGGTGCGCGCTTGAAGAACAGCGGCGGGCGCAGCGCCTTGATCGCCTGGTCGGGGGCGGCGCCCGCCGAGATGCGGGCGAGGCTCTCCTCCAACCGTTGGAAGTAGCGCTGGACCGCGCGCAGCACCGTCACCGGCGCCACCCCCTCCCCGGTCAGGCGGTCGAGCGCCGCGGCGAGGGCCGTCGCATCGCCCGCGGCCGCCGCGTTGCAGAGATCGTCGAGGGTGAGGGCCGCGGCGGCGCCACAGCTCGCGACCGCCTCCTCGAGCGTGATCCGGCCCGACCCGCCCGCGTAGAGCACTAGCTTCTCGATCTCCGACCGGGTGATCATGCGGTCGGCGCCGAGCCGACCGCAGAGGAAGCGAAGCGCATCCTCCGTCGCGGACAAGCCCTCGGCGTCCAGCTCGGCGCGGATCAGCGCGTCGAGCCGACCGGGGTCGTCGGCATAGCAGGGAAGCGCGGCGGCGTCCCGCGCGCGCTCGAACAGCCGACGGAGCAGGGACCGCGGCGTGAGCTCCCCCGCCTCGATCACCACCAGCGTCTCGGCCTCGGGCCGCGCGAGAAGGGTCTCGACCGCCGCCGCGACGCGATCGCCGGCGGCGTCGACGCACACGACCCGGCTCTCCCCGGTCGGCGACAGGGCCGCCGCCTCGTCTCCCAGAAGGTCCGGCCGCTCGGCCAACATCGCCCCGCTCAGAAGGCCCACCCGGAACGGGTCGGCGAGGTCCGCGACGCGCGAGCGCGCGAGCGCCGCCGCCCGCTCGCGGACCAGCCCCGAATCCGGGCCGTAGACCAGACAGGCGCGCAGCCCGGCCGGTGGCTTCGCGACGAACCGGTCCGCTGCCGCCGGCGAGATCTTCATCGCTTGCGCCGAAGCGCGAGCGCGAGCCGGGTGGTCAGATCGTCTGCGAGCGCGGCGAGGACCCGTCGGCGCGCCCCGTCCCCTGCCTTGAGGGTCGCATATTCCGAATCGAGGATGTCGTAGCCGCTCCGCGCCCCGGCGCTGCCCTCGGCCCGCGGCCGCCCGTCCGCCGTCGCGGTCAGCCTGTAGCGGGCCTCCAGGGTCAGGTTCGCCCGGGTCGCGACCGCGTCCAGGCGCAGGCCGAGCTCCTCCCGGGTCTCGGTCAGGACGACTTCGAGCAGATAGGCGGGCTCGTCCGGCGGCCCGGAGGGGTTGATCCGCAGCAGCAGATGGTTGCGCAGGATCTGGCCCTGCCTGTCGGCGATCGGCGCGATCCGGATGCCGGCCAGCGCCTCGACCACCCCGGTCGACCGGCCGTAGAGCGGTTCGAACCCGCAGCCCGCCGCCACGAGCAGCGCGGCGAGCCCGCACCGGCCGCGCCAGGCCCTCCGCGCGTCAGGCGACCACATTGACGATGCGGTTGGGCACAAAGACCACCCGACGGATCTGGCGCCCGCCGATCGCGGCGCGCACCGTCGGGAGAGCCAGCGCGGCCGCCTCGGCCTCCGCGCGTCCGGCATCGCGGGGAAGCTCGATCCTGCCGCGCGTCCTGCCCGCGACCTGAACGGCGACGGTCACGACCTCGTCCACGGCGAGCGCGGGGCAGGCCTCCGGCCAGGGCGCGTCGGCGAGCAGGCCGTCCCCCCCGACATGTTCCCACAGCGCCTCGGCGAGATGGGGGACCATCGGCCCGGCCAGCCGGATCACCCCCTCGCAGGCTTCGCGGCGCACCCAGCACGCCGCCGCATCGCGCGCGGCGAACTCGCCGAGGAGGTTGACCATCTCGTGAATCCGCGCCACCGACCGGTTGAAGCGGAAACTCTCGAGGTCGCCGGTGACGCCGAGGATCGTCTTGTGCAGCGCGCGCCGGACCGAAAGCAGGTCCGGGCGGACCGCCGCCTCGGCCGGCATCGGGGCGTCCGGCAGCGCCAGCGCCCGCTCGGGATCGGTCATCAGCCGCCACATCCGGTTGACGAAGCGCCAGGCGCCGGCGATCCCGGCCTCGGTCCATTCGAGATCGCGCTCCGGCGGGCTGTCGGACAGCATGAACCAGCGCGCGGTGTCGGCGCCGTAGATATCCATGATGTCCTCGGGATCGACAACGTTCTTGCGCGACTTGCTCATCTTCTCGGACCGGCCGACGACGACCTCCTCGCCGGTACTCCGCCGTCGCGGCCTGTTGCCGGGGCCGGTCTCGATCTCGGCGGGGGTCAGCCATTCGCCCTCCCGGCTGCGATAGGTCTCGTGGCAGACCATGCCCTGGGTGAACAGCCCGGAGAACGGCTCATCGATATCGAGACGGCCCGATCCGCGCATCGCCCGGGTGAAGAACCGGGCGTAGAGGAGATGCAGGATGGCATGCTCGACACCGCCGATATACTGGTCGACGGGCAGCCAGTAGGCAGCCTCCCCGGGCTCGGCCGAGCAGGTGGCGCGCGGCGAGCAGAAGCGGACGAAATACCAGGAGGAATCGACGAAGGTATCGAGCGTGCTGGTCTCGCGCTCCGCCGGACCGCCGCAAGACGGGCAGTCGACGCGGCGCCACGCCTCGTGGCGGTCGAGCGGGTTGCCGCCGGCGGCGAAATCGACATCCTCGGGCAGCAGTACCGGAAGCCCGGAGCGGGGCACCGGCACCGTCCCGCAGGACGGGCAGTGGACGATCGGGATCGGGCAGCCCCAGTAGCGCTGCCGCGAGATCCCCCAGTCGCGCAGCCGGAAGTTGACCTCGATCCGGCCGCTTCCGGCCGCCTCCATGCGGCGAGCGACATCTCGCTTCGCCTCCTCGACGGAGAGCCCGTCCAGGAAGTCCGAATTGGCGAGCCTCCCGGCGCCGAGCCAAGCTTCGTCGCCGATCTCGAACGCCGCCGGATCCGTCCCCTCCGGCACCACGACCGGCAGGACCGGCAGCCCGTATTTGCGGGCGAAGTCGAGATCCCTCTGGTCATGGGCGGGACAGCCGAAAATCGCCCCGGTGCCGTACTCCATGAGCACGAAGTTAGCGACATGAATCGGCAGCCTGCGCTCGGCATCGAACGGGTGGCGGGCGGCGAGACCGGTCGGGTAGCCGAGCTTGTCCGCGGTCTCGAGCGCCGCCTCGGAGGTCCCGCTCCGCCGGCAGGCCTCGACGAAGGCGGCGAGACCGGAATCGGTCTCCGCGAGGGCGGCCGTCAACGGATGATCGGGCGAGACGGCGAGGAAGCTCGCCCCGAAGATCGTGTCGTGTCGGGTGGTGAAGACCTCCAGAGGATCGCCGCGCCCGACGATATCGAAGCGCATCCGCAGTCCTTCGGAGCGACCGATCCAGTTCCGCTGCATCGTCCGGACCCTGTCCGGCCAGCGCGCGAGACCGTCGAGGGCCGCGCGCAGCGGTTCGGCGAAATCGGTGATCCGCAGGAACCATTGCGGCAGTTCGCGGCGCTCTACGGGCGCCCCCGACCGCCAGCCCCGACCATCGATGACCTGCTCGTTGGCGAGCACCGTCTGCTCGACCGGATCCCAGTTCACCCAGCCGTTCCGCCGGTAGAGCAGACCGGACTCGTAGAAGTCGAGAAGCATCTCCTGCTGGTGGCGGTAATAGCCGGGATGGCAGGTCGCGATCTCCCGAGTCCAGTCGATGGAGAGTCCCATGAGCTTGAGTTGGCCACGCATGGCGGCGATGTTCTCGTAGGTCCACAGCGCCGGGTGGACCCCCTGCTCCGTCGCCGCGTTCTCGGCCGGCAGGCCGAAGGCGTCCCAGCCCATCGGAT
This sequence comes from Alphaproteobacteria bacterium, assembly GCA_963422565.1. Classification (GTDB taxonomy): domain Bacteria; phylum Pseudomonadota; class Alphaproteobacteria; order MPNO01; family MPNO01. The sequence continues at coordinate 2,077,489 of OY730228.1, forward strand.
GCAGCACGTTGAAGCCGCGCGCCCGCTTGTAGCGCGCGACCACGTCCCCCATCGTGTAGTTGCGCACATGGCCCATATGGATGCGCCCGGAGGGATACGGGAACATTTCGAGCACATAATATTTTGGCTTGTCGGGATCGACCGAGACGGCGAAGGTGCCGCGCTCCTCCCACAGCGCCTGCCAGCGCGCTTCGTTCGCCCTGGCGTCGTAGCCGCCGGGTGCGGCGGCGCTCACGATCTCTCCATGAGCCGGCGGAACCCGCCCATCGGCATCTGCGCCCGAGCGGTCTAGTTCGGCGCCGCCGAGGCGAGCCGAAGCTGACGGGCGCGGGCGAGTATCTGGTTCTCGAGCGAGACGGCGGTGTCCCTGCCGACGCCGGCATCCCGCCACGCCCCCTCCGATCGCGACTGGCGGAAGACGGTGACGCGGATGCCGTCCGCCCGGAGCGCGCGGCCGAGAATATAGACGTTCACCTTGAACCGCTCGGACGGCGTTTCCGGCGGGCCGTACCAGTCGGTGATGATCACGCCGCCGAACGGGTCTGCCGAGACCATAGGCATGAAGACAATCGTATCCAGCGCCGCCCGCCAGAGATAAGCGTTGACGCCGATCCCGCCGCCCGAGGACGATTCCCGGTCGGAGGATGTCCCCAGAAGGTCGAACCCGCCGGAACCGAAGACCCGCTCGCGCGGACCCTCGCTGGTATAGCGCGGCGGCAGATTGTCATCGGCCGGATCTTCGGGGAAGTCCAGTTCGACACCGCGCCCGCCGCAGGCGGCGATAAGCGCCGCCACACCGATGGCGGCCGCCAGACGAACGCATGCACCGATGGAGCGGATCATCGAAGGGTCTCCCGACAGACCGCGAGCTGTCCCGGAACCGTCCGGCGGATATCCGGGACCGCGGAGATCCGATCCGGGTGACACCCGCGCGGCCGACGGCTATCCTGACTGCGGCGTCGCAGATTAGCAGATCGGAAGGAGGCGCGTCATGCCCGATATCACCGTGACGGAGAAGGACGGAGGGAGTTTCGGGGCCTATCTCGCCGCCCCAGCCGGCAGCACGGGGCCCGGTCTCGTCGTCATCCAGGAGATTTTCGGCGTCAACCGGGTCATGCGCGACCTCTGCGACGGCTTCGCCGAGGCGGGCTATTTCGCCTGCTGCCCCGATCTGTTCTGGCGTCAGGAGCCGGGCGTGCAACTCACCGACAAGACCGAAGAGGAATGGAACAAGGCCTTCGGCTACCTCCAGGGCTTCGATTACGAGAACGGAGTCGGCGATCTGGCCGCGACCATCGCCCATATGAGGGCGCTCCAGGGCTGTTCGGGGAAGGTCGGAACCGTGGGCTACTGCCTCGGCGGCAGCCTTGCGTACATGACCGCCTGTTTCACCGACACCGACGGCGCGGTCGGCTATTACCCGGTGCAGATCGAGGGTCACATGGACAAGGCGGCCGGGGCGGCCAAGCCAGCGATGCTGCACATCGCGGAAGCCGATTCCTACTGCCCTCCGGAGGCGCAGAAACAGATTCGCGAGGCGCTGGAGCCGAACCTGCTGTTCACCGTCCATACCTATCCGGGCGTCGAGCACGCCTTCGCGCGGGTCGGCGGCGCCCATTACGACGAGGCCGCGGCCGGCCTCGCCAATCGGCGCACAGCCGCATTCTTCACCGCCCATCTAGACTGACGGAGTCAGCCATGCCCAAAGCCATCCAGATAGACAATCCAGGCCCCCCCTCGGCGATGGTCTGGCGCGATGTCGCGGTCGGTCGGCCCGGTCCCGGCGAGGTGCGGCTCCGTCACAAAGCGGTCGGACTCAACTATATCGATGTCTATCACCGGACCGGGCTGTACCAGATGCCCCTGCCGCTCACCCTCGGCATGGAGGCGGCCGGCGTGGTGGAGGAGCTGGGTGCCGATGTCGCTGATCTCGCGGTGGGCAACCGCGTCGCCTACGCCACCGCCCCGCTCGGCGCCTATTCGGAAGAACGGCTGATCCCGGCCGGCCGCGTCGTCAAGCTCCCCGACGGGATAGACGACCGCACCGGAGCGGCGATGATGCTCCAGGGGATGACCGTCCGCTATCTGCTGCGCGAGACCTACAAGGTCGCCGCGGGCGACACGATCCTGATCCACGCCGCCGCCGGCGGAGTCGGGCTCATTCTCTGCCAATGGGCCAAGGCGCTCGGCGCGACGGTGATCGGAACCGTCGGCAGCGACGCCAAGGCCGATCTTGCCGCCGCCAACGGCTGCGACCATCCGATCGTCTACACCCGCCAGGACTTCGTCGAGGAGGTGAAGAAGATCACCGGGGAAGAGGGGCTGCCGGTGGTCTACGATTCGGTCGGCAAGGACAGCTTCGACGGCTCGCTCGACTGTCTCCGCCCGCGCGGCCTGATGGTGAGCTTCGGCAACGCCTCGGGCCCTATCGGCAGCTTCGACCCCGCCATCCTCGCGGCCAAGGGATCTCTCTATCTGACCCGCCCGTCGCTACCGCACTACACGGCGAGCCGGGCGCAGCTTCTGGAGACTGCCGGGGACCTCATCCGGATGGTGGAGTCGGGAAGCGTCCGGATCGCCGTCAACCAGACCTACCCGCTCGCCGAGGCGGCCCGTGCGCATCGCGATCTGGAAGCCCGCGAGACCACGGGCTCGACGGTCCTGATCCCCTGACCGCGGCGACTACTGGTTCATCGCCTGGAAGAAGTCCGGGTTGCTCTTGGTATCCTTGATCTTGTCGATCAGGAACTCCATCGCGTCCGTCACCCCCATCGGGGTAAGGATGCGGCGCAGCACCCACATCTTGGAGAGCGTTCCTCGGTCGACCAGCAGCTCTTCCTTGCGGGTGCCCGACTTGGTGATGTCCATCGCCGGGAAGGTCCGCTTGTCGGCCAGCTTGCGGTCCAGGATGATCTCCGAGTTTCCGGTGCCCTTGAACTCCTCGAAGATGACCTCGTCCATGCGCGAGCCGGTATCGATCAGAGCGGAGGAGATGATGGTCAGCGAGCCGCCCTCCTCTATGTTACGGGCGGCGCCGAAGAAGCGCTTGGGCCGCTGGAGCGCATTGGCGTCGACCCCGCCGGTCAGGACCTTCCCCGAGCTCGGCACGACGGTGTTGTAGGCACGTGCCAGCCGGGTGATCGAGTCGAGCAGGATCACCACGTCGCGCTTGTGTTCGACCAGCCGCTTGGCTTTCTCGATCACCATCTCGGCGACTTGGACATGGCGGGTGGCCGGTTCGTCGAAGGTCGAGCTGATCACCTCGCCGCGCACCGAACGCTGCATGTCGGTGACTTCCTCGGGACGCTCGTCGATCAGCAACACGATCAGATAGATTTCGGGATGGTTGGCGGCGACCGAGTGGGCGATGCCTTGGAGCATCATGGTCTTGCCGGTCCTCGGCGGCGCGACGATCAACGCCCTCTGCCCCTTTCCGAGCGGCGTGACCAGATCGATGATCCGCGTTGTCAGGTCCTTGCGCGGCGGATTCTCGGTCTCGAGACCGATCTTGCTCTCGGGGTAGAGCGGGGTGAGATTGTCGAAATTGATCCGGTGTCGGATCCGTGCCGGCTCCTCGAAATTGATCTGGTTGAGCTTGAGCAGCGCAAAATAGCGCTCCCCGTCGCGCGGCGAGCGGATCTCGCCCTCCACCGTGTCCCCGGTACGCAGCCCGAAGCGCCGAATCTGGCTCGGCGACACATAGATGTCGTCGGGTCCCGGCAGATAGTTCGCCTCGGGCGAGCGCAAGAATCCGAACCCGTCATGCAGTATCTCGAGGACGCCATCGCCCGAGATAACGACGTCGTTCTCGGCGAGCTGCTTCAGGATCGCGAACATCATGTCCTGCTTGCGCAGGGTCGACGCGTTCTCGATCTCCAACTCCTCGGCGAAGGCGAGCAGTTCGGCGGGCGATTTCCGCTTCAGTTCCTGGAGGTTCATGGGTGCACCGATTGTCTGAGGCCACGCCGGCGGAGCGGACGATAGGACAGGTTGCGCCGAGACGGAGATTCGGCCGGGAGCGGAATGGTGCCGGATACGATAACGGCTCGACCGCTGCGGTCGACTGACTCCCTGTCGTGTATCGAAAGCGAGCGATGGAGTCAAACGTGCTTCCGCGCAAGAATCCGGTTCAGAACGGCTCGACGACGACCGCGACGACCGCGCCCAGCATCAACAGGGTCGGCGCTTCGTTGACGGCGCGGTAGAATCGCGGCCCGCGCCGGTTCCGATCCTCGGCGAAACCGCGCTGCCAGCGGATGTCGAGCGCGTAGAGGACGACCAGCGCCAAGACGCAGGCGAGCTTGACATAGGGCCAGCCTTCCGACCAGTCGACGGCGCCGGGGGTGAGAGCGAGCAGTATCCCGAACAGCAGGCTCGCCGCGAGCGCCGGGCTTACGATCGCCCAGAGCAGGCGCCGCTCCATCACCTTCAACATCTCCGAGGACTCGCCGCCCGGAAGGGCGGATGCGTGATAGACGAAAAGCCTCGGCAGATAGAGCATCCCCGCCATCCAGGCGATCGCCGCGACGATATGGCACGCCTTGATCCAGAGATGGGCCTCGACGAGCCAGGCGCTCATGCGGCGGCCGGGCAGTCTCGGCAGGCGGCCGGGCAGATACCCCCGCCTCCCCCCGGACGGATCCCGCCCGGCGGCGCAGCACGGGCCTCGGCAACCAGTCGCGCGAGTCCGGCGATAAAGCGCGGGGCCGTGCCGACGGTCGGCGAGCGCTCATAGCGCGGCACGCCATGACGTTCGGCGAGCGCGCGATAGTCCCGGTCGAGCTCGACCAGAGTCTCGACATGCTCCGAGACGAAAGCGATCGGCGTGACGATCACCGGGCAGCCGTCGGTGCCCGCCCGGGCGATCTCGGCGTCGGTATAGGGTTCGGTCCAGGCCATGGGGCCGACCCGGCTCTGATAACAGAGCAGCTGTTCCAGATCGCCGCGCGCGAGCCTGGTCCGGACCGCGGCCACGCTGCGCTCGACCTGAAGCTGGTAGGGGTCGCCGGCGGCGATATAGGATTTGGGAATCCCGTGCGCCGAGTAGAGGATACGGGGCGGCGGCCCGGCCCAGCCTTCGAGCTGGGCCGCCACCGCGTCCGCGACCGCGGCGACGAACCCTCTCTCCTCCGGCCAGCAGCAGATCGTCCGGGTCGGGATGCCGCGCAGGCGCGCGGCTACGCGTCGCCAGTCGCGGAGAGAGGACGCCGTCGTCGAAGACGAAAACTGCGGGTAGAGCGGCAGCAGAACGATCTCGTCCGGGGCGAAACGCGCGACCGCAGCGGCGGTCTCGGGCGCGCGGGGCGCCCAGTAGCGCATGCAGACGAAGACCCGGGTGCCGCCGCCGAGCGCCGCCTCGAGCGCCGACGCCTGCGCCTCGGTCTGGGCGCGCAAGGGGGACGCGCCGCCGACCGCCCGATAGGTCTCGCGCGCCATCGGTGCGCGACGCCGAGCGATCGCCCACGCCAATACCCAACGGACGGGTGCCGGAACCCGCAGGATCGCGGGATCGCGGAACAGGTTTCCGAGAAACGGCCGCACCGCATCGAGGTCGTCCGGCCCCCCGAGATTGAACAGTACCACCGCACAGCGGCTCACCGTCCCCTCCCTTTCACGGCGGAGATCAACCGGGCGACGTTCTCGGGCGGCGTCTGCGGCAGGACGCCATGGCCCAGGTTGAAGACATGCGGCCCGCCGCCGAGCGCCGCACGGATGCGCGCGGCGGCCGCTTCCAGCGCGGCGCCGCCCGAGACCAGGAGGGCGGGATCGAGATTGCCCTGCACGGCGGAGACGGGTTGCAGCGCCGCCGCGGCCCAGCCCGGATCGACCGTGCTGTCGATCGAGACGGCGGCGACGCCGGGAATCGCCGCATAGTCCCGGACCGCCGCGCCGACGCCGCGCGGGAACGCGACGACCGGAACGCCGGGGCAGGAGTTCCCCACGGCCCGCACGATTCGTTCCACAGGCGCGAGCGAATAGCGTGCCCGCAAATCGGGCGAGAGCAGCCCTGCCCAGCTGTCGAAGATCTGGACCACCTCGGCGCCGGCGCGAATCTGAGCCGCCAGATGGGCGGCGACCGTCTCCGCAAGGATATCGACCAGACGAGCGAACGCGTCCGGCCGCGCATATGCGAACAACCTGGTCTTCAGATGATCGCCGCCACCACCGCCATCGATCATGTAGCAGGCGAGCGTCCATGGAGCGCCTGCGAAGCCGATCAGCGCGGACCGGTCCGGAAGATCCGCACGCAGGCGTGCAACCGCCTCGTAGACCGGCGCAAGCCGCCCCTCCGCGCCGACCGGGTCCAAGGCGGCGATGTCGGCCTCCGCCGAGAGCGGGTCGAGGACCGGCCCCCGCCCTTCCTCGAAGGCGACCCGGCGTCCGAGCGCGTGCGGAACGACCAGAATGTCGGAAAAGACGATCGCCGCATCGAGATCGAACCGCCGAAGCGGTTGCAGGCTTGCCTCCGATGCCGATGCCGGATCGTAGCAAAGATCGAGAAACCCGCCGATCCGTGCCCGCAACGCCCGGTATTCTGGGAGGTAGCGCCCGGCTTGCCGCATCAGCCAGACGGGCGCCGGATTCCGGGCGTCGCCGGCGAGCGCCGAGAGCAGCGGTTTGGTCGGGGCGGCGGGAGGGTGGGCAGGTTCCGGCACGATTGTCTTCCAATACTATCTAATACAATAGATTGAAATTATAGTCGTTATAGTATGTCGGGAGTCATGGGGACCGAAGGATATCGTCGTGTTATCGACAGGGTTGTGCCGTCGGAAGGCTGCGGGCTGTCTCCTGCAGACGGAACGGGATTCGGGTTCCGGTCGGCGAAGATCCGCCAGATACTGCCCAGTCTGTGGAGAGTCAGTATCCTAGTCGATAACTTCTGGATGAAGGGAAGCGAAGCGTGGAACGCTCGGAGACCCGCCCGGCGGCGAGCTCTGTTGTTCCCGCTCGGCGATGAGGGATGGGGATAATGCCGGGCAGAGACGAGCAATCGATCCTGCTCGCGTCGTCGAGCGCGACTCGCGCCCGGCTTCTGCGCGCGGCAGGGCTCGCGGTCGAGGCCGTATCTCCGCCGGTCGACGAGGCGGTCGAGAAGCGTGTCCTCCGCGCCGCCGGGACCAGGAGTGCGGCGCTCGCGACAGCGCTCGCCGAGCGCAAGGCGGCCGCAGTCGCCGCAATATTCCCCCGCCGCCAGGTGCTCGGCTGCGATCAGGTTCTCCTGTTCGGCGACCGGGTTTTCGACAAGCCTGCCGACCGCGCGGAGGCCGAGCGCCAGCTTCGCGCGCTCCGGGGCGGCTGGCACAGCCTGGTAAGTGCCGCCTGCCTGATAGCGGAGGGCGTGCCGCGATGGCGCGGCGCCGAGACCGCGCGGCTCCGAATGCGCGATTTCAGCGATGCGTTCCTGGCCGATTATCTCGACCGGATCGGGGAAGCCGCGCTCGCGGGCCCCGGCGCCTATCGCGTCGAGGAGCTCGGCATCCAGCTCTTCACCGAACTCTCCGGCACGCAGCCCTGCATGCTCGGCCTTCCCCTGTTGTCGCTGCTCGCCCATCTCAGGGCCTGCGGCCGGCTCGCCTCCTGACGATCGGGGGCGCCGTGCGGGTCGCCGGGGTCATGGGCTGGCCGATCGCTCATTCGCGCTCGCCCCGGCTTCATAATTTCTGGCTCGCGCGCTACGCGATCGACGGTGTCTATGTTCCCTTCCCGGTCCGCCCCGAACGGGTCGTCGACGCGCTTCGCGCGCTGCCGGATCTCGGGATCGCTGGGGTCAACGTCACCATTCCCCACAAGGAGGCGGCCTTTGCGTTGGTCGATAGGAGGACCGCGATCGCCCGCAAGATCGGCGCGGTGAACACCGTTTTCGTGCGCGGGGACGGGAGTCTCGAAGGTACGAACACGGACGCGTTCGGATTCGCCGAGGCTCTTCGGACGCGGCATCCCGGCTGGTCGGCGGCGGCCGGTCCAGCGGTCGTCATCGGCGCGGGCGGTGCGGCGCGCGCCGTGGTGACGGCGCTCGCCGACGGGGGCGCCCCGGAGATCCGCTTGGTCAACCGGACTCGGGCGCGGGCCGAAGCGCTCGTCGAGGCGCGCGCTGCGCCCGTGGTCGCCGTCGCCTGGTCGGAGCGGGCGGACGCGCTCGATGGTGCTGCCCTGCTGGTGAACACGACCGCGCTCGGCATGGCCGGCGGCGCCGCGCTGGATCTTCCCCTCGATGCGCTGCCGAAGACTGCGCTGGTGAACGATATCGTGTACGTCCCGATCGAGACGCCGCTGCTCGCGGCCGCGCGTGGCCGCGGCTGCGCTGTCGTCGACGGTCTGGAGATGCTGCTTCATCAAGCGCGGCCGGGCTTCGCCGGTTGGTTCGGGCGCGAGGCGGAGGTCGACGACGCGCTCCGCCGCCATCTGCGCGCCGATCTCGAAGGTCGCGAAGGCCGGCGATGGTGATCCTCGGCCTGACCGGTTCGATAGGGATGGGCAAATCGACCGCGGCGGCGATGCTCCGGGATATGGGCGTCCCGGTCTACGAGTCAGATCGCGCCGTTCACCGGGTCATGGCTCCGGGCGGGCCGGCGGTCGCGGCGGTCGCCGAGGCCTTTCCGGGTGCGGTCGAAGACGGCGCGGTCGACCGCCGCCTGCTGCGCGAGCGGGTCTTCGGCGACGCGGCGGCGCTGTGCCGGCTGGAACGGATCGTCCACCCGCTGGTCAGGCGGGTTCAGGACCGGTTCCTGCGCCGGGCGGCCCAGCGCCGCGCCGCGCTGGTCGTCCTCGACGTCCCGCTCCTGTTCGAGGTCGGTCTGCATGTCGCCTGCGACGCGGTGCTGGTGATCACCGCACCGCCCTTTCTCCAACGAGCGCGGGTGCTCGCCCGCCCTGGCATGACCGAGTCGACATTCGCCCGAGTCGCCGCCCAGCAGATACCGGATACTGAAAAGCGCCGTCGCGCCGATTTCGTCGTCTCCAGCGGGCTCGGCCGGGCGCCCAGCTTGCGGGCGCTGCGCGAAGTCGTCAGACTGGCGTCGGCCCAGCGCAGCGGATGTTGGCCGCGGCCGGCCCGATACCCGGACCCTCATGCGCGAAATCGTTCTCGACACCGAAACTACCGGCCTCTATCCAGCGGGCGGCGACAGGATCGTCGAGATCGGCTGTCTCGAGCTCAACAACCATATTCCGACGGGCCGGAGCTTTCATAGCTACGTCAACCCGGAGCGCATGATGCCAGCGGACGCGCGCGAGGTGCATGGGTTGACCGATGCGTTCCTCGCCGACAAGCCGGTCTTCGCCGAAGTCGCGGCCGGACTTCTGGAGTTCCTCGGCGACGCGCCGCTGGTGATTCACAACGCTGCCTTCGACCTCGGCTTTCTCGACGCAGAGTTCGCCCGCCTCGACCGCCCGCGTTTCGACGCAGCGCGCGCGATCGACACCGTGCAGCTCGCGAGGCGGAAATTCCCCGGTTCGCCGGCGAGCCTCGACGCTTTGTGCCGCCGCTTCGGGATCGACGCCGCTCAGCGAATCAAGCACGGCGCGCTGGTCGATGCGGAGCTTCTCGCGGCGGTCTATCTGGAGCTGGTCGGGGGACGGCAGCCGGCGCTCGCGCTCGCCGTGGAGTCGATCTCCGCGCCCGCACCGGGCCGGGCGCGGCGGGACCGCCCGGTCAGAGCCCACGCCCCGTCCCCGGAGGAGATCGAGGCGCATGAGACTCTCGTTGCCGACATTCCCGACGCAATCTGGAACGGCCGACGCGCTCAGTCCTCGTCCTGATCGTCGTGATGCTCGATATAGAGCGCGGCGAAATCTATCGGACCCAGCATCAGCGGCGGGAAACCGCCGTCTCGGGTGGTATTGGCGATCACCGCCCGGGCGAAGGGGAAGAGATGGCGCGGCCCTTCGATCATGACCAGCGGGTGGATGTTTTCCTCCGGGACCTCGTCGGCGTCGACCGCGATGATGCCGCCATAGGTGAGTTCGACGATGAACACCGTTCGCTCGCCGGCGCTCGCCTCGCCGCGGATGAACAGCGATATCTCGAAGGTGGTGTCCTCCAGGACCCGGGCCGATGTGTTGACGTCGATCTGGACGTTGGGGTTCTCGGCCATCCCGGCGGCCATCTCCGGGCCGAGCGGGTTCTCGAAGGACAGGTCCTTGATGTACTGGGCCCCGATCATGATCGGGGCGGGTGCCACAGCCTTCTCCCGCACAGCGCCGTTGCCGGCGGTCTGCCCCTCGGGCCGGTCGCTCATTCTCGTCTCCGTCCCGGTCCGGGGGGGGCCGCTCCCGCGCGGCCGAGACTTGGCCTATCATGGATCGGGCGGGCGGGCAACCGCGCCCGCCGGCGCCCGGCAATTCTCGTTTCTATTTCTGGCGGATGCAGACCCGCCGGCCGCCAGAAATAGAAACGGCGTCGCGATGCTGCGTCGTTTGCGGCGCTCGCGGCCCGCCGCTAGACTGCGCCGTCCGGCTTCGCCCGATCCCCCTTCGATCGGCGGGTGCCCGGGCGACCGGCCTTGCCCGCCAAGGCCCGGACCACAGGGAGAGCCAGGCAAATGAAGTTTCTTTTCAGACATGTCCTGCATGTGTCTGCCGCCGTTCTGCTCGCCGGAACGGTCGGCGTCGGCGCGTGGTCGGCGAGCGCCGCCACTATCAACATCCGCATCGCGTCCGGGCATCCGCCGACGGTGGTCTATGCCGGGCTGATGAAGAGTTTCTTCCAGCCGGAGCTGAAGAAGGCCGTCGAGTCCGGGACCGAGCACAAGATCAACTTCATCGAGGGCTATAGCGGTTCCATCGTGAAGGTCTTCGACACGCTCGAAGGGGTGCAGAACGGCGTCGTCGATATCGGCGGTTTCTGCTACTGCTTCGAGGCGTCCAAGCTGCCGATGCACGCGTTCCAGATCATGCTTCCGTTCGGGACCATGGATCCGGTCCAGAGCGTCGCGGCAGCTGCCGACATCTACCGACAGTTTCCGAGTCTGGAGAAGCGTTTTCACGATTTCAACCAGACCCTTATCGCCATCATCGGGGACGGCGGCTACAATCTCGGCACGCAGTTTCCGTGGAAGACTCTGGACGATCTCAAGGGCCGGAAGATTCTCGGCGCCGGGCTCAATCTCAACTGGATGAAACAGGCGGGTATCGGCATCGTTCCGGTCACCGATGGGCTTCCGGGCTGGTATCAGAAGCTCAAGACCGGCGTCGCCGAGGGCGGCATCATGTTCCCGAGCGCCTGGGGCAAGACGTTCGGCCTGTGGGAGGTCGGCAAATACTACACCACGATCGGGTTCGGCTCGATCACCTGGCACGGCTTGACCGTGAACAACCGCTTCTGGAACAGGCTGCCCGCAGAGGTCAAACCGATCATCCAGGAGGTCGCCGACCGGTTCGAGACCAAGACGGGCACGGCGAACAAGGCCGGGTACGACAAGGACATGGCCTGGCTGCGTGAGAACATCACCGTCACCGACCTGCCGGCCGATGTCCGCCTCGCCTGGGCCAAGGGTCTGGCGCACTGGCCACAGGCGCATGCCGACGCGCTCGAGAAGAAGGGCTTCCCCGCCAAGAAGATTCTGAACGCCTATCTCGACGCGGCCGAGAAGCAGGGCTACGTATGGCCGGTCCGCTACGTGATCGAGTAGCGGCCGATTCGACGGCAGGTGCGGAGCGGCCCGCCGGGGTAGCGCGACGGAGTGCCCGGCGGGTCGGAAGTGGCCCGCTGATGCGCTGCAGACGCCGCGCGGCGGCATCGTTCCGCGATCCTCCGCCGGGCCCACCGGCTCGCATGGCCGACGAACAGCCGGCATGAACCTCGTCACCCTTACCGACCGCGTCTCGAAGGCTCTGATGGTGCTGGCCGCCGTCTGGGCCTTCGCCCTCGTCTTCCTGATCCTCGGCGACATCATCGGCCGGGGGGCCTTCGACCGGCCGATCTACGGCACGGTGGAAATGGTCAGCGCCTCCGTCGTGATCATCGTCTTTCTCCAGGCGGGCTATGCGATCCGTAGCCGTTCGATGCTGCGGGCGGACTTTCTGGTGGTTCACCTGCCGGCCGGAGTCCAGCGTATCCTGCTCGCGTTCGGCTATCTGCTGGGCGCGGCTTTCTTCCTGATGATCATCACCGGCGGATGGGAAGAGAGCATCCGCTCCTATGTCGACGGCGAGTTCGAGGGCGAGGGAGCGCTCAGGGTCCCGTCCTGGCCCGCGCGCTGGACGGTGCTGGTCGGTAGCGCGCTGGCGCTGATCAATTACTGCGTCATGGCCTTTCTCGACGTGTTCGGTTCCGGGTCGGCGGAGTCCGAACCGGAACCGGGCGCCCCGGCGCGGTAGCGGCGTCGGGCGGCGCAGAAGGGACGGGGACGAGAACCGTGTTCGACGCGAATGTCGCCGTTCTGCTGGTCGTCTGCCTTGTGGCGCTGGTCGCCGTCGGCGTCCATATCGCCATCGCCCTCGGCATGACGAGCGCGCTCGGGATTTTCATGGTCACGGGCGCTGACTCCTATGCCTTCCACTCGGTTCAGACCATGCTCGCGGCGACCGCCTACGAGGCCATCCGGGCCTATGTCTTCGCGGTGATTCCGCTATTCATGCTGATGGGGGAATTCATCGGCAAGTCGGGCACGGTCACCGATGTCTACCGCGGCATCAACCGTCTGTTGCACAGACTGCCGGGTCGTCTCGCAATCGCGACGGTGCTGGGCAACGCGCTGTTCTCCTTCGTGACCGGCGTCAGCATCGCCTCGGCCGCGGCGTTTTCGCGCATCGCCTACCCGGAGATGAAGCGGTTCGGCTATCACCGCGGCTTCGCGCTCGGCGCCATCGCCGGGTCGAGCTGCCTCGGCATGCTCATCCCCCCGAGCGTCCTGATGATCGTTTGGGGCATTCTTACCGAGCAGTCGATCGGCCAGATTTTCGCCGCGGGCATCCTGCCGGGGCTCCTCCTCGCCTCCATGTTCGTCGTCTATGTCTTCGCGGTGGCGCTGCTCAAGCCCGCGCTCGTCGGCGCCGGGCCGCCGCCGGACGGGATCGGGGCCGTCGAAGACCGCGCGGGCGCCGGCGAACCGGGCGAAGAGATATCGACCCGCCAGTTTCTGATCAGCCTGTTCGGCATCGTTCTGGCGATCGTCGTCGTGCTGGGCGGGATATGGTTCGGCATCTTCACGCCGACCGAAGGCGCCGGCGCCGGCGCCTTCATCGGCCTCCTTCTCGCCGTCATCAAGGGCATGCGGCTGCGTGCGTTCGTCGATTCCATCCTGTCGGTGGGGCGGACCTCGGCGCCGATCCTGCTGTTGCTGATCACCGCCGCGCTCTATTCGCGAACGCTCGCGATGACCGGCATGACCAACGCCATCGAAGGCGTATTCCTCGGGGCCGGCATGGCGCCGTGGATGGTCCTGACGGTGATGGTGCTCGTCTGGTTCGCACTCGGCATGATCATCGACTCGATCTCGATCATGCTGCTGACGGCGGCGATCTTCGCGCCCATCGCGGTCAAGCTCGGCTACGAACCCATCGCCTTCGCCATCATCGCGATCATCGCCATCGAGGCGGGCCTGTTGACGCCGCCGTTCGGGCTGCTGGTGTACACGGTGAAATCGGCGATTCGGGATGTCGATCCCGAGATCAATGTCATGACGATCTTCAGGAGCTCGATCGCCTACTGGATCATCATGTTGATCGGAATGATCGTCGTCATCCGGTTTCCGGAGATCGCCACCTGGCTGCCCGACATCCTGTTTCGGCCCGGCTGAGGCGCCTCTGTCGCGGAGAGCCTGCAAGGGACAGGCACGCGCGGCGCAAGCGGCGGCCGGGCGCGGCGCATCCCATGCTCTCGGGACGCCGATCGTTTCCGGACACTCCCATAAGCGTCGACTCGCTTTCGGATTCCGGATGTCGTGTCCGGCTGCGGCCGCCATGCCCCTCCCGATTCACGGGAACGCCCGGCCGTCGGCACCGCGCCTATTCGGCGGCGACCAGCTCGGGCTCCGCGATATGGGACTCGTGCAGCGCCGGCATCACCTCGCGGGCGAACATTTCCATGTTGGCCTTCGTCAGATCGCGCGGCAGCGTGGCGAACTGGCAGAGCGCGAGTACGTTGCCGAGGGCGATCCGGCGCTGGCAGTCGAGCAGCTTGGCGCGGACGGTGTCCGGGCTGCCGACGATCACGACCTCGTTCTCGATCAGCGTCTCGATCGTCTGACGGCGGACGATGCTCGACTTGTGCTTGAGCACGTTCTTGAGCGAGGAGATCGAGGTGTAGCCGGGCGGCAGCAGCATCTCCGGCGGGTTGCGCAGGAATTTGTTGGCGAAGGCCTCGATATGCGGCCGCGCCTCGTCGACCGCTCTCTCGTCGGTGTCGGCGACATAGATGGGCACCAGCCAGCCGAGCCGGTCGGGGGCGGCCTCGTAGCCGTATTCGCGCGCCTTTTCGCGATAGCCGCCCATGAACTTGCAGACCGACCGGAACGGGCTGTAGGTCTGGAGATAGGTGTATTTTCGGTCGGGGTGCGCGGTCCAGTCGATGGTCTCGAACGAGCCCTGCGAGGGCACCCAGATCGGCGGGTGCGGGTCCTGATAGGGGCGCGGCCACAGGTTGACATACTCGAAATGGTAATGCTCGCCCTCGAAGGCGAACGGCCCCTCCCGCGTCCAGGCCTGGATAACAAGGTCGTGGGCCTCGTGGAAGCGGTCATGCGAGAAGGCGGGGTTGGCGCCCATCGAGTAGTACTCGCAGCCGATGCCGCGCACCATGCCGCTGATCAGCCGCCCGCCGGAGATGCAGTCGATCATCGCATGTTCCTCGGCGAGCGTCAGCGGATGCTCGCGGAGCCCGAAGGCCGAGCCGACGATGGCGATCTTTACCCGCTCGGTGCGCCGGGCGAGCGCCGCGGCGGTGACCACAGGCGAGGGCATGATGCCGTAGGCGTTCTGGTGATGCTCGTTCACGCAGAGCCCGTCGAACCCCAGCTCCTCGCCGTATTCGAGTTCGTCGAGATAGCGGTTGTAGAGCTCGTGCCCCTTCTTCGGATCGAAATAGCTGTTGGGCAGCACCACCCAGGCCGAGCGGTATTTCCGGTCGTAGTCGAGGTCCAGATAGGCGTAGGGCATCAGATGGAACAGGAAGACTTTCATGACGTGCACCCGCTGTTTCCCGCGCGAAACTCTACGCTGCCGCCGCCCTGTCGACAACGCTCGGGGCGGGAGAGGGCGATGCGCGAGACAGCGCGGATGCTCCAGCGCGATCTCGTCGGTGCCGGAACAGGCCATGCTTCGGTTGCGGTCGCATGGCGCGGACAATCGATTGCAAGCCGTTCGGCGATGCGATACGGATTTTCGCAAGCGGTCCGGCCGCGGAACGGGATCGAAGGGCCGTCCCCTGGCAGACGTCCCGGGCGGACGATGGAACGACATTCGAGCGGAGGGGGCTGCATGGCGCGAGGAAGACACGGGAAGCGGCGAGATGAGGGAGCGACGCGCCCCCCCCCGGACGGCGGCGCGACGACCGGCCACGAGGCCGAGCTGTGGGCGATGGCCGATGCCTTGCGCGGCTCGATGGACGCCGCCGAATACAAGCATGTCGTCCTCGGCCTGATCTTCCTGAAATACATCTCCGACGCCTTCGAGGAGCGTCGCGCGGCGGTGCTCGCCGAATGGGGCGCGGATGCCGCCGAGGACCGCGACGAGTACACGGCCGAGAACATCTTCTGGGTGCCGTCCGAAGCCCGCTGGGACCGTCTGAAAACGCAGGCCCGGCAACCCGCCGTCGGCCGGGTGGTCGATGACGCCATGGCGGCGATCGAGCGCGACAACCCTGCGCTCGACAGCGTGCTGCCGAAGGACTATGCGCTGCCGGCGCTGGACAAACAAAGGCTCGGCCAGCTCATCGACATGATCGGCAATATCCGGGTGGGCGACGAGGAGGCCCGCTCGCGGGACGTGCTCGGCCGCGTGTACGAGTATTTCCTCTCGCGCTTCGCGAGCGCCGAAGGCAAGAAGGGCGGTGAGTTCTACACGCCGCGCTGCGTCGTCAAGCTACTGGTCGAGATGCTGGAGCCGTATCGGGGCCGGGTCTACGACCCGTGCTGCGGTTCCGCCGGCATGTTCGTTCAGTCGGTCGAGTTCATCCGCGCGCACGCCACCGGTAACGGCAATGGCGGCAAGGCGCGCAGCGACATCTCGATCTACGGTCAGGAATCCAACTACACGACGTGGGGGCTGGCAAAGATGAACCTCGCCATCCGCGGCATCGAGGGCCGGATCGCCCATGGCGACAGCTTCCATGCCGACTGCCATCCCGACCTCAAGGCCGACTTCATCCTCGCCAACCCGCCCTTCAATGTCTCTGATTGGGGCGGCGAGCGGCTCGCCGACGACAAGCGCTGGAAGTATGGCGTCCCGCCGAAGGGCAACGCCAACTTCGCCTGGGTGCAGCACATGATCCACCATCTGGCGCCGGGCGGCGCGGCCGGCTTCGTGCTCGCCAACGGCTCGATGTCGTCGGCCCAGTCGGGCGAGGGCGAAATCAGGAAAAACCTGATCGAGGCAGGTCTCGTGGACTGCATGGTGGCGCTGCCGGGCCAGCTCTTCTACTCGACCCAGATCCCGGCCTGCCTGTGGTTCCTCGCGCGGGACCGCGGCAATGGCAGGTTCCGCGACCGGCGAGGCGATATCCTGTTCATCGACGCCCGCGCGATGGGCCGCATGGTGGACCGCACCCATCGCGAGCTTGCGGACGAGGACATCGCCCGCATCGCCGACACCTACCACGCCTGGCGGGGCGGCAGCGGTTACGAGGATGTCCCCGGCTTCTGCCGGAGCGCGCCGCTCGCCGAAGTGCGCAAGCACGGCCATGTGCTGACGCCCGGCCGCTATGTCGGCGCCGCCCCGCGCGAGGATGACGGCGAGCCGTTCGAGGACAAGATGAAGCGGCTGGTTGCGCAACTTCGCGAGCAGCAGGCCGAGGGAGCGCGGCTCGACGCGGCCATCGCCGCCAACCTCGATGCGCTGGGGTTCGGAAAGCCGTAATGGCCGCGGTCGCCTATCATGTCGGTCGTTTTCCGCCCGAGGCGCACCTCGACTGGCCGAACCTGGTTCCGCTCCTCGGCCCGGCGGCGGAGGCGGTGGCCCGCTACGACGGAACGCTGGCGGCGGTCCCCAACCCGCGGGTTCTCCTGGCGCCGCTGGCCATGCAGGAGGCGGTGCTCTCCTCGCGGATCGAGGGCACGCAGGCCACCATGGGAGATGTCCTGGAATTCGAGGCCGGGAAGGAACCCGTGTCGCCGGAACGCCGGGACGACATTCAGGAGGTGCGCAACTACCGCGCCGCCATGCGCCGGGCGGAGGAACGGCTGAAGACGCTCCCGCTCTGCCAAAGAGTGATCAAGGAAGCGCATTCGGTGCTGATGCAGGGCGTGCGCGGTGAAGGCAAGTCGCCCGGCGCCTATCGGCGGGTCCCCAACTGGATCGGACCGTCCGGCTGCACCATCGACGCGGCCCGCTTCGTACCCATCGACGCGGCCCGGCTTCCGGCCGCCATGGACCGGTGGGAGCGCTACATCCACGAGGAGGCGCTCGACCGCCTGGTGCAACTCGCGGTCCTTCATGCGGAGTTCGAGGCGCTTCATCCGTTCCTCGACGGCAACGGCCGGCTGGGGCGCATGCTGGTCCCGTTGTTCCTCTGGCAGCGCGGCCTCATCCAGGAGCCGCTGTTCCATATCAGCGCCTATTTCGAGGCGCGGCGGGACGGCTATTACGACGCGCTGCTCGCCGTCTCGCGCGACGACGACTGGACCGGGTGGTGTCGGTTCTTCCTCGGCGCCCTCCGGTCGCAGGCCGAAGATAACCTGGCCAGGGCGCGGCGGATCGTCGACCTCTACGACGCCATGAAGGACCGCGTCTTCGACCTGGCGCGGTCCCGCTACGCCATCCATGCGCTCGACTGGATATTCGGGACGCCGATTTTCAGGAGCACCGACTTCGTGGCCACGGCGGGCATTCCAGCGCCGACGGCGAGGCGGCTTCTCCGTGTTCTCACGGACGCTGGCATCCTGACGGTACCGCTCGCCGGAAGCGGTCGCCGCGCCGCCGTCCACGCGTTCCCCGGCCTTCTGGACATTGCGGAGGATGGCGCGGCGCAGCGCCTCGACGATCATGGGTGAGACACAAACCGGGTTGTCGCTCACATTCGAACAAATATGATCGACAAATGGCATGGATGCGCATGGATGATCACCGAGCGGGCGCGATATGATCGACCATGACAGGTTTCGGCCGTTCCCGATGCGCCTGACGGTGCAGTGCGAGAACCGTCGGACCCGCGACCCCGCCCTGCCGGGACTCCCGCGAGGGGGTTTCGGAGTCGGTCGTCCAGCATTTCCAAACCTGCTATGACCGCCTGTGGAAGATGCCGAAGCGTCATCCGATCGAGGGTCCGGGAATCGAGGGCGCCCTCGATCTCTACCGGACCACGAGTCGCCGCTTTCCGGGAGGCTTCCGTACACCCAAGCGTGGGCCTCGAGGCGACGCGACTCGTCGCGCTGTTGCGCGAGCCGGCCGCGCGGCTCGATGCGGCAATTGCCGAAAATCTCGGGAATCCAGGGTTTTGGGAGGGCAAGGCGTGAGCATGACCGTTGCCGAACTCATCGATCTTCTTCGCACCTATCCGCCTGCGCTCCGTGTCGCGGTGGACGGTTATGAGGAGGGCTACGACGACCTTTCGCCCGACCGGATATCGGTCAGAAAGATCGGTCTCGATACCGGGACGGAATCCTGGCAGGGAAAGCACGGCGACCCACGAGACGGGCGGGGAATCGATCCCGATGCGGTGGAGACCGTCGAGGCCCTGGTCTTTCACCGCGCATCATGGTGACCATTGTCCGCAAAGAAACATCATGATCGATTACGACAAATTCCGGCTGTCCCTGAAGCGCCTGGAGGAGCAGTACGAGAACCACAAGAACTGCGATCCTGCCCTGCCGAAAATCACCCGCGAGGGAATTGCGGAGTCGGTCATTCAGCGTTTCGAAACCTGCTATGACTGCCTGTGGAAGGTATTGAAACGCTACCTGATCGAGGGCCTGGGAGTCGCCGACCCGCCCAACAGCCCCAAGCCCGTGTTTCGCCTCGCTCACGAAAACCGGCTGTTGTCCTCTCCGCTGGAACAGTGGCTGCGATACGCAGACGCGCGCACCGACATGTCGCACGACTACGATGGCGAGAAAGCCAGGGCGTGCCTCGCCCTCGTGCCCGACTTCATCGACGACGCTATCGGGCTATACCAGACGATGAGCGGCGAAGCATCGCAATGAGCCCCGCCATCGACATAACGGCCGAGCAGCAAAAAACCGTACTGTCGCTGCTCTCCGGACATCTTCCGGATACGGAGGCATGGGCCTACGGCTCTCGGGTCAGGTGGACATCGCGCCCGGAATCCGACCTCGACCTGGTGGTGTTCGCGTCGCCGGAGCAGAACGGTCGGGTCGGCGCTCTGCGGGAGGCGTTCGAGGAAAGCAACCTCCCGTTCCGGGTGGATCTGTTCGTTTGGGATCAGGTGCCTGAGAGTTTCCGAGAGCAGATCCAGCGGGAGCATGTGGTGTTAGCGGCGGAAGAGGTGCGGTGCTCAGGAAATAGCTGGCCGAGGGCTCGGCTTGGCGATTGCATTGAGATGAACGCTTCCACCTATACGCCGAACGAGGCTTGGCCTTTCATCAACTATCTCGATACTGGCAATATCACGGAGAACCGGGTTGCCGAAATACAGAATCTGATTCCCGGAAAAGACAAGATACCCAGCCGCGCGCGTCGGAAAGTGCAGCCGGGTGCCATTGTATACTCGACGGTTCGCCCAAATCAGAAGCATTTCGGCCTGTTGAAGAATGTCCCGGAGAATTTTCTGGCTTCAACAGGTTTTACCGTCATCAGAGGAAAGAACGGCTTAGCAGACACGGATTTCGTCTACTGGTTTTTGGCGCAAGACCAGGTTGTCAATCGTCTGCATACCATTGCCGAGCACAGCACGTCGGCATATCCGTCAATTAGACCGGCAGACATCGAACAATTAAGTGTAGATTTACCACCCCTCCCGGAGCAGCGCGCCATCGCCCATATCCTCGGCACGCTGGACGACAAGATCGAGCTGAACCGGCGCATGAACAAGACGCTGGAGGCGACGGCGAGGGCGATCTTTAAGGACTGGTTCATCGATTTCGGCCCGGTGCGAGCGAAGGCCGCCCTGCGCCAAGCCAAGCGGACGTCCTCTCCCCCTAGGGTGAGTAATGGCACAGGTAAGGCAGATTGGCCCGCCGAACGCGCCCGCGCCTACCTGGACAATATGGCCCCCGAAATCGCCGCCCCGTTTCCTGATCGCTTCGCCGATTCCGAACTCGGGGAGATACCGGAAGGGTGGGAGGTGAGGCCAGTATCAGATTTCTCGTCAATAAAAGGAGGAAAGCAGCTGCCTAAAGACAAGTTTACTGATACTGGAACAGTGCCAGTGTTTGGCGGCGCTGGTCTCATGGGCTATACGGACAGCCACAACGCCGATGGATATGTCATATCTGTCGGCAGGGTCGGTGCATATTGCGGGCAGTTCTTTGCACATCAGGGGAAAGCGTGGATCAACAACAACGCTTCTCTTATCCAGCAGAAACAGGGTGTTTCAGGAGAATGGTTGCTTCTGGCACTTCGTAGCGTGGATATCGACTTGATCAAGAAAGGCGCGGCTCAACCCTTTAGTTTCTAACTCCGATATCGCAATGATTAACTTGGTTTCTCCTATTGATGCAGTTGTTGACGTATTCAGGAAAGTTGCAGAGCTCTGGTCTCAACGCATAACGCGAATTCAACAAGAGACGAAGACGATCATCGCCTTGCGCGATACGCTGCTGCCGAAGCTGGTATCCGGGGAAATCTGTCTACGCAAGATTGAGAAGACAATGGAGAGCACGGCATGACAAGTGAATTTCTTCTGCCCTCCAAAATTCGCGCCTACCTCAGGCGACTCCAGGCTCAGTATGAAAGGCCGGGATTTCATGTTCATTTCGAAATTATTTCCTCTGCGCATTTATTTCTAAGAGAAGAAGCCTATGTTGACCATCACGGTTGGGATGATAGCGCGGTTGGTCACACTGTGGTGTTTTTCCTGCCGCTATCAGTGCTGAGAAAGCATAAGATCGATCTTGGTGAGGAGTCGAATTACCGCGAAACTATCAAAGTAGATCTGAATAAGTGCGCCCATGATGTTAGGAACGAATTTTTTTATGAAGTCTCTTTTTCAGTTGAAGAGGAAAGCGATCCCGAATATCAAAAATCGTTCACCTTAGCGGGTAGAACGCCTATTGATCCTGATACTTTGTCAATATGGAAACCCGACCGGTTTCGCCTGTTTATAAGCCATCGTGACTGTCACAAGGAGGCCGCCAAGAATCTGGCGGACGCTCTTGAACCATATGGCATATCCGCCTTCGTTGCGCATGACACGATTGAGCCTATGAGCACATGGCAAGAGGAGATTATTAAGGGGCTGGAGACAATGGAAGTTATGTTGGCGTTTATCACCGATGACTTCCATGACAGTAGCTGGACGAACCAGGAAGTCGGCTTTGCGCACGCCCGCAATATACCTGTGGTACCGCTTAAGCTCCAAGCGAAAGACCCTGAAGGGTTCATCAGCAACCAACAAGCATTGCGAGGTGACTTAAATAAACCGACAATGTCTATTTCCGAACTATATAAGGTCCTTGCCGAGAAGCTTGGCAATAAGGACCGCCTACAAGGGGCACTGATAACCGCTTTTGTCGAATCCTCCTGCTTTAATGAAACCATCGAACGGTTTAAATGTCTGGATAAGGTTGCAAACGATATATCGGAAGATGAAGTTTCTCGGATAATAGATGGCTTTGCGAACAATGATCAGCTACATGGATGTGGGTATCTGAACAATCATCCCTCCCGTCTCTTCAATTTCCTGAAAAAGACGACTGGTCGGGATTGCGATATTGTCGGAAAGCAAAGCGTTATTTTGGAAGTGAAACCTGATGATGAAATACCTTTCTAGGTATCTGATTTCCTATGTCTGCTACACCTCGAACGTGAAGTTCGCAGGGAAGAGCGGCTACGATCATCGTTTCGATTTCGTCATACCGAAATCCAGGGCGCAGCCAGAGCGCGTATTGCGTACGATCAACCGTCCGAACCGGGAGTCCGCGCAGGCAACCGCCTTTTCCTGGGTCGATACCAGGGAAGTGCGGTCCCCGGATTCCCGCGCCTACGCGATCCTGAACGATTCGGAGCGGACGGTTCCCGGAAGCGTGCTGGATGCGATACGCGAATATCAAGTGCGCCCTGTCCTGTGGTCGACCCGTGACGAAACGCGGCCCGAGTTGGCTGCATGAACGGCATCGCCGAATCTGAAGTCGAGGCGGCCGCCCGGGAGTGGCCGGGATGTCCCGGCTGGACGGTCGCCGAGCGGGCCGGCTACGGCGCGGTCGTGCTGGAACAGCGGCCGTGCGACGCGCTGGTACGGCTCAATCCCGCGCTTCCCGCTTCGGCTCTCGACGGCGCTTTCCGCAAGCCGGTTCGGCCGGGCCTGCGATCCAAGCCGCCGATGCCTTTCGGGATCAGGTCCGATCTCTCATGGCACAGGCTACCACGGGGGCCGCAGAATCCCGCGTTCTTGCCGATATTCGGGACAGACTGCTCCCAAAGCTCATATCCGGCGACATTCGCGTTCGCGATGCCGAGCGGCTGACGGGAGAGGTCGCGTGACCGATGGCTTGCTGACCGGTCCCGACCGAATGGAAGGCCTGTCGCTCGTTTATGCCAGGGTGTTGGCGGTGCGCGGAGGCTACTCTGTTTCCGTGCCGGAACCCGATCGGGACAGCGTGGATCTGCATATCCAGGCGGGAGGCGCATACCGCCCGGCGCTCGACCTGAAACTCAAGGCCACGGCCAGGATCGGCGAGGCGCGCGACGGCTTCATGCCGTTCCGGCTGTCCATCAAGAACTACGACGATCTTCGTGTCGAGACACAGACACCGCGGTTGCTCGTGGTGCTGGAGCTTCCGAGAGATGAAGCGCGGTGGATGATTGTGACTGCGGAGGAACTCGCCCTGCGGCGTCGCGCCTGTTGGCTGAGCCTGCAACGGAACCATGATGAAGTCACAGATCAGGAGACCGTAACCGTTCGCGTTCCCGAACGGAACCTGTTCGATGTCGAAACCCTGCACGAGCTGATGGAACGGTCCAGGGCAGGAAAACTCTGATGCGCGTCAGCATTCACGACCGTGATGCGCTGCTGGTGGTTTCGCCAGCGGCGCTGTCCGCCTACGCCCGCATTGCGGGTTGGAGGCAGCATGAATCATACCGCGAGCATTCGGACATCTATATCGGCGACAAGCTGCCGGAAATCATCGTGCCGCGTACGACGCGATTGGGAGATTATGCGAGTGCGGTGGCGGCGTTGATCGGGACCTTTGCGCAAATTGCCGATCAGGACGAGTTGACCATATACCGATTGCTGGCGACAGCGGACCGCGACGTCATCCGCATTCGAGCCGCAGAGAGCGATGACGGCAGTCTCGGGTTGAACGACGGCGTGAGCCTTGTCCACGGCGCTCGAGACATGGTGCTATCTGCGGCATGTTCGCTCCAGGAGCCGCGACCGGTATACCGAGCGGGAGCGAATCGGGAAGCGACAGAACTGCTGCGGCAAATGCGGCTCGGACAGACGGACCAGGGCAGCTTCGTGGTAACGTTGCTGACGCCGGTCGTGCCGCCGCCCATGCCGGCGCTGTTCGAGGATCCGGACGACTCCAACGCGCCGGTCCAGCGCCGGATGACAAGGCGGCTCGTCGATGCGCTGGCGGCGGCGCGTCAGGCGGCGGAACGGGCGGGTTCCGGCGGCGGCAACGCCTTCGGAGAGACTGTGGCCAGCGGGGTGAGCGCCAATCTCTGCGAGTCTCTGGCCCAGATTGTCGAGCCGTTTTCGGCGCTGGATGTCGGCGTCTCGTGGGCTCGCACGCGACCGATGACGACATCGGCAACCGTCGTGCGGTTCGGACAGGCGGAGGCGGCGCTGCTGCGCGAGGCCGCGCGCTCGCTCCGGGAGCGCGCGCCGAAGCCCGACATGCGTCTCCATGGCTTCGTTCGCATCCTGGAGCGCGGGGAGGAAGATGCCTACGGAACGATCAGACTCAGGACCGAAGTCGACGGGCAAATGCAGTCGGTCATGGCGGTTCTGGAGCAGGCGGATTACGAGCGGGCGGTCCAGGCTCACAAGGACGAAGCGCCGGTCGTACTGAAGGGTGACCTTGAGCGTGCAGGTCAGCGATGGAGGTTGCTGAATCCCCGCCTGGAAGGCGTCTTGCGCGATGATGGGCAAGAGTCGGAATACGGTTGAAACCGCATGCCCCAATCCAGTGTTTCCGAGTCCGATGTCGAGGAGGCCGCCCTCGACTGGCTTCGGGCTTCCGGCTGGGAGGTCGCCCATGGCCCCGACATCGCCCCCGACACGCCCGGCGCGGAGCGCCCGGACTACGGCGCGGTCGTGCTGGAGCGGCGGCTGCGCGATGCGCTGGCCCGGCTCAATCCCGCGCTTCCCGGTTCCGCGCTCGATGACGCCTTCCGCAAGCTGGTCCGGCCCGAAGGCGCGACGCCGGAAGCCCGCAACCGGGCCGTACACCGGCTGGTGGTGGACGGCGCGACAGTCGAGTACCGCGCGGCGGACGGCGGGCGCGCTCCGGGGCGCCCAGGCGAGGGTCATCGACTTCGACGATCCCGACGGCAACGACTGGCTGGCCGTGAACCAGTTCACCGTCGTCGAGAACCGGCGCGAGCGACGACCCGATATCGTGGTATTCGTCAACGGGCTGCCGCTCGGCGTCATCGAGCTCAAGAACCCGGCGGACGAGGACGCGACGATCCGGGCCGCGTGGCGACAGATCCGGACCTACAAGGCCGAACTGCCGTCGCTGTTCGCCTTCAACGCGGCGCTTGTCGTCTCGGACGGGACCGCGGCGCGGATCGGCACGCTGACCGCCGGGTGGGAGTGGTTCAAGCCGTGGCGCACGATCGCCGGCGAGGCTCTCGCCGATCCGAACCTGCCGCAGCTTCAGGTGCTGCTCGCGGGCGCGTTCGAGCGGCGCCGCTTCCTCGCGCTCCTCCGCGACTTCATCGTCTTCGAGGACGACGGCAGCGGGGCGCTTGCGAAGAAGATGGCTGGCTATCACCAGTTCCATGCCGTCGAGACGGCGGTCGCCGAAACCCTGCGGGCGACGGAACTGCAACGGCATGCAGGGGTCCGCGAGGCCCAGGGGCGCTACGAGTCGGGCCGCAGGCCGGGCGGGGCTCCCGGCGACCGGCGCGTCGGGGTCGTCTGGCACACCCAGGGTTCGGGCAAGAGCCTGACCATGGCGTTCTACGCCGGGCGCATCGTCCGCGAGCCGGCGATGGAGAACCCCACCGTCGTCGTGCTGACCGACCGCAACGACCTCGACGACCAGCTCTTCGGCGCCTTTGCGCGTTGCGCCGACCTGCTGCGCCAACCCCCGGTGCAGGCGGCGAACCGGGCGGATCTGCGGGCGAAGCTCGCGGTCGAGTCGGGCGGCGTGGTGTTCACTACCATCCAGAAGTTCTTCCCCGAGGAGAAGGGCGACCGGCATCCGCTGTTGTCGGACCGCCGCAACATCGTGGCGATCGCCGACGAGGCGCATCGCAGCCAGTACGACTTCATCGACGGCTTCGCCCGTCACATGCGCGATGCCCTGCCCAACGCCTCGTTCGTCGGCTTCACCGGTACGCCGGTCGAGCTCCAGGACGCCAACACCCGCGCCGTGTTCGGCGACTATATCAGCATCTACGACATCCGGCGTTCGGTCGAGGACGGCGCGACGGTGCCGATCTACTACGAAAGCCGTCTCGCGAGGCTGGCGCTCGACGAAGGCGAGAGGCCCGGCATCGACCCGGGGTTCGAGGAGGCGACCGAGGGCGAGGAGGTCGAACGCAAGGAGAGGCTCAAGACCCGGTGGGCGCAGCTCGAAGCCATCGTCGGCGCGGAGAGGCGCATCGCCCTCGTTGCCGGGGACATCGTCGATCATTTCGAGCGCCGTCTGGAGGCGATGGACGGCAAGGCGATGATCGTCTGCATGAGCCGGCGCATCTGCATCGACCTCTACCGCGCGCTGGTGCGTCTGCGCCCCGACTGGGAGCACGCAGACGACGACAAGGGGCGGATCAAGGTCGTGATGACGGGCAAGGCCGCCGACCCGCCGGACTGGCAGCGCCATATCCGCAACAAGCCGCGCCGCGAGGCGCTGGCGAAGCGTTTCCGCGACGCGAGCGATCCGTTCGGCATCGTGCTGGTGCGCGACATGTGGCTGACGGGCTTCGATGCGCCGAGCCTGCACACCATGTATGTCGACAAGCCGATGCGCGGCCACGGGCTGATGCAGGCGATCGCGCGCGTCAACCGCGTCTTCCGCGACAAGCCGGGCGGTCTGGTGGTCGACTATCTCGGCCTCGCCCACGAACTCAGGCAGGCGCTCGCGACCTATACGGAAAGCGGCGGTCGGGGGCGGGCGGCGCTCCACCAGTCGGACGCCGTGGCGGCGATGCGGGAGAGGTACGAGATCTGCCGCGACCTGTTCCATGGTTTCGATCGCGCGGGATGGATCGACGGGACGCCGGTGGAACGCGTCGGCCTGCTGCCGGCGGCGCAGGAGCACATCCTCGCGCAGGAGAACGGCAAGGAGCGCTGCCTCCAGGCGGTGCGGGAACTCTCCCAGGCCTTCGCGCTCGCGGTTCCGCACGAAGACGCGCTCGCTATCCGTGACGAAGTCGGGTTTTTCCAGGCGGTCCGATCGGGGCTCGCCAAGCGCGCCGAGGAGGACGCGAGATCCGAAGAGGAGATGGACCACGCCGTTCGGCAGATCGTCTCGCGGGCGGTCGCGCCGGAGGGAATGGTCGATATCTTCGCGGCCGCGGGGATCGAAAAGCCCGATGTCTCGATCCTGTCGGAAGAGTTCCTGGCCGAGATCCGGGGGATGCCGCAGCGCAATCTTGCGGTCGAGCTGCTGCGGAAACTGTTGAAGGGCGAGATCGCGGCCCGGCGGCGCACGAACGTCGTCCAGGCGCGGTCCTTCGCCGAGATGCTCGAACGGACGATCCGCAAATACCAGAACCGCGCCATGGAGGCCGCGCAGGTGATCGGGGAGCTGATCCAGCTTGCCCGCGATCTGCGCGAGGCGAACGCCCGCGGCGAGGCGCTGGGACTGACCGAGGACGAGCTCGCCTTCTACGACGCGCTGGAGACCAACGACAGCGCGGTTCGGGTGCTGGGCGACGAGACCCTTCGCGCCATCGCCCGCGAGCTCGTCGAGACGGTGCGCGGCAACGTCGCCATCGACTGGACGCTGCGCGAGAACGTCCGCGCCAATCTCCGCAGGCTCGTCAGGCGCGTCCTGCGCAAGCACGGCTACCCGCCCGACAGGCGGGAAAAGGCGACGCGGACGGTACTCGAACAGGCGGAGGCGCTGTCGGCCGGATGGGCGCAGTGATGCCGGGTCGATCGTCCTCGAGGGCGACCGGCGGCTTGCGGCGCCGCGCTTGCTGCGCGAGCCGGACATGGTATCCGCGATCTACGTGCTGGAGCGGGCGGAGAGAGAGCCTGTTCGAGATCGAACGCCGCCGAACCGGAAGACCGAATTTCTCCCTTCTCCAAACGGCGCTTTCGCGGTCGAAATATATGGAATGTCCGGGACTCGGCGTCGCATGGGCGCATCACGCTCCCGGACCGGACCGGGTGCCTCGCGAGAAGCTGGAGGCGCTTCGGAAGCTGCTCGTCCGGACATCTATGGATCGAATATGGATCGAAGAAGCCGGCCGATGGTGCCGGATGAGGGGCTCGAACCCCCGACCTGCCGATTACAAATCGGCCGCTCTACCGTCTGAGCTAATCCGGCGGTCGCCACCGGACAGATAGACCGCCCGCAAGCTCGGTTCAAGCGCCTCGGACAAGGCGGGGCCGGCCGTGCATGATGGGCCGGATCGACACGGAGGAAACGGCATGGCGGTCGCGGTTCGCAAGGTCCTCATGGAGCATGTCCAGGACACCGGGAGCCTCGCCGCGGCGCTCGCCGCCGAGGCGGCCGGCGCCGACGATATCCGCGCCATCGTCGCCAAGACCGAGGGCAATGGCGGCGTCAACGATTTCGGGCGCATCCTCGTCGACCGCATGCTTCGGGATTTTCTGGTCTCGGCGGGCACGCGCGACCGCGCCGCGGCGATGCGGGTGCCGATCGCGCTCTCCGGCGGTTGCCCCGGCATCATCGCGCCGCATCTCAACGTCTTTCTCGAGGTGGAGGATCCCGACCCCGACCCCGAAGCCGAGCGGCTGGCGATCGGGATCGCCTTCTCCGAGCCGATCCTGCCCGAGGAGATCGGCCGCCCGGCGGGGGTGGAGAAGGTCTCCGTCGGCGTCGCCCGCGCGCTCTCCGACGCCGGGATCGCGGACCCCTCCGATGTCCATTACGTCCAGTCGAAATCGCCGCTGCTGACCGTCGAGAGCATCGCCGACGCCCGCGCGCGCGGGCATACGGTCTGCACCCAGGAGACCATCGAATCGATGGCGTTCGCCAACGCCACCGCGGCGCTCGGGATCGGCTACGCCCTGGGCGAGTTCCCGATGCCCCGCGAGGACCAGATCGGCCGCGACCTCGATCTCTATTCCTCGGTCGCGTCCTGCTCGAGCGGCAACGAACAGGCGGAGGCGCAGATCGTCGTTCTCGGCAACCGCAAGGGGGCGGGTGGCCGTTTCCGCATCGGCCATTCCGTGATGACCGACGCGCTCGACAGCGCCGGCATCTACGACGCGATCCGCGACGCCGGCCTGCCCCTCTCCGACCGGCCGCTGCCGTCGGATCTTGGCGATGCGGTGGTGAACTGCTTCGTCAAGTGCGAGACCGATCCGTCGGGGCGGCTGCGCGGCAGGCGGCTGGTCTCGCTCAACGACACCGACGTGCACCACACGCATCAGACCAAGGCGGCGGTCGGCGGCGTCGCCGCCGCGGCGCTGGGCGATCCGGCGGTCTTCGTCTCCGTCGCCGCGCTCCAGCAAGGGCCGGCCGGCGGCGGGATGGTCGCGGCGATCGTCGACATGGACCGGATACCCGGCTGATCCGGAGGCAGGACCGGGCATTGGCCGTCGAGACCGCGGTCGCGCGCGGCCTCTACCGCGATTCGGTCGTGCTGATGCATCTGGCCGACGCGCTGCGGGGGCTGGCGGGCGTCCGCCGCGCCTTCGCGCTGATGGGGACGCCCGCCAATCTCCAAATGCTGGCGGAGGCGGGAATCGCCGTCGGCGGCACCCGTCCAGGCCCCAGCGACCTTGTCCTCGCGGTCGAGGCGGCGGACCCTGCCTCGGCCGCCGCCGCGCTCGCGTCCGGGAGGGAGCGGCTGCGGGCGGGCGCCGGTCCCGACGAGGCGGCCGCGCCGCCGCCCGTCCGCCCGCGCAGCCTCGCCGAGGCGGCCGCCCAGGCGGAGACGACGGGCGGGCTCGCGCTGATCTCCTGTCCGGGCGGCTACGCCGCGGCCGAAGCGATGAAGGCGCTCAGGCTCGGCCTCGACGTGATGCTGTTCTCGGACAATGTCTGCCTCGCCGAGGAGATATCGCTGAAGCGCGCGGCCGCCGCGCGGGGCCTGCTGCTGATGGGCCCCGACTGCGGTGGCGCGATCATCGGCGGGATCCCTCTCGGCTTCGCGAACCGCGTGCGCCGCGGCCCGGTCGGCATCGTCGCGGCCTCCGGGACCGGGCTTCAGCATGTCGCCTGCCGGCTCGACCGGCTCGGCTCCGGCGTCTCGCACGCGATCGGCGTCGGCGGGCGCGACCTCTCCGACGAGGTCGGCGGCATGGGCGCCCGCGCCGCGATCGACCTCCTCGCCGCCGACCCGGCCACGCGGACCATCGTTCTGGTCTCCAAGCCCGCCGGTCCGGAGACCGCGCGGCGGCTGGCCGAGGCCTGCGGGCGAAGCGGCAAGCGGGCGGTGATCTGCGTCCCCGGCGCCGACGACCGCGCACCCGACATCCCCGGCGTCCTGTTCGCGCCGACTCTCGAAGTCGCGGCGGACGCGGCGGTCGGGCGTCCTTCCGATCCGCCCCCGCCGCTCCCCGACATCCCCGCCGGGCGGCGTCTGGTCGGACTGTTCAGCGGCGGGACGCTGTGCGCCGAGGCGCGGGCGATCGCCGCCCCGGTCGCCGGCGGCGCGGCGGCGCTGGAGGATCTGGGGGCGGATGTCTTCACCCGCGCACGACCGCATCCGATGATCGACCCGTCGCTGCGCCTCGCGAGGATGCGCGCCGCCGCCGCCGATCCGAGCGTGCGGGTGATCCTGCTCGACGTCGTTCTCGGCACCGGGGCGCATCCCGACCCGGGCGGCGCCCTGGCCCCGGCGATCGCGGACTGCCGCGCGGCCTCGCCCGGGCTCGAGATCGTCGCCTTCGTCTGCGGTACCGAGGGCGATCCTCAGGGCCTCGCCGCGCAGGAAGCGAAGCTCGCCGGCGCCGGCGCGGCGCTCGCCGAGACCAACGCCGGGGCGGTCCGGCGCGCGCTCGACCTGCTGGCGGGGCGGCGATGACGGCCGGGCGCAGGCCGCTCGCCGCGCCGCGGACGATATTCAATCTCGGCATCGGCGGGTTCGCCGATGCGGCCGCGGTCGCGGGCGGCGCGGTCGTCGAGATCGACTGGCGCCCGCCGGCGGACGGCGACCGGGAGGCCGGGCGCCGGCTCGCGGGCCTGATCGCCGACCCGGCCGTCGAGGCCGCGAACGAGACCGCTTTCGCGCGCTATCTCGCCGCCGAGCCGGCGCTGACCGGTGTCGGAAAGGCTCGCGATGTCGTCCCGGGGATGGAGCCCCGCATGCTCCTCCATGCCGGCCCGCCGATCGCCTGGGAGGAGATGTGCGGCCCGATGCGGGGGGCGGCGACGGGCGCCGTCCTGCTCGAGGGCTGGGCGGCGGACCCGGACGCGGCGCGGGCGCTGCTGGCGGGCGGCGGGGTGCGCTTTGCGCCCTGCCACCATCATGACGCGGTCGGGCCGATGGCCGGGATCGTCAGCCCGTCGATGCCGATATGGATCGTCGAGAACGGCGCCGGAGGCAACCGCGCCTTCGCCGGCTTCAACGAGGGGCTCGGCAAGGCGCTCCGCTTCGGGGCGTTCGACGCCGCCGTGCGCGACAGGCTGCGCTGGATGCGCGATCGGCTCGCCGCGATCCTGCGGCGGACGCTGGAGAGGCACGGCCCGCTGCCGCTCAAGCCGCTGATCGCCCAGGCGCTCCATATGGGCGACGAGGTCCACAACCGGAACGCCGCGGCGACCGCCATCCTCGTCAAGCGGCTGCTGCCTTCGGCGCTGCGGATCGGCGCTGCGGCGGACGATTTGGCCGAAGCCTTCGAATTCATCGCCGGCAACGACCATTTCTTCATCAACATCTCCATGGCCGCGGCCAAGGCGATGCTCGATGCCGCGTCCGGCGTGCCCCATGCGAGCCTCGTCACCGCGATGGCGCGCAACGGCGCCGCGTTCGGGATCCGGACCAGCGGCACCGGGGCGCGCTGGTTCACCGCCGAGGCGCCGGTCGTAGACGGGCTCTACTTCCCGGGCTATTCGCGGGCCGACGCGGCGCGCGACATCGGCGACAGCGCGATCACCGAGACCGCCGGGCTCGGCGGGTTCGCGATGGCGGCGGCGCCCGCGATCGCACGCTTCGTCGGCGGCCGGCCCGCCGACGCGCTCGCCGCGACCCGGACGATGCGCCGCATCACGATCGGCGAGAACCCCGCCTTCACGATCCCGATCCTCGACTTTGCGCCGGTCCCGGCGGGGATCGACGCGCGCCGGGTCGTCGATACCGGTCTGCAGCCGGTCGTCAATACCGGAATCGCCCATCGGGAGCCCGGGGTCGGCCAGATCGGCGCCGGTATCACGCACGCGCCGCTCGCCTGCTTCGCCAAGGCGGTCTCCGCGCTCTATCTTGATCTCCGACGCGTATCCGGATCGCGCGCCGCCGGGAGGTCTGCAGGATGAGCTACGACTACGATCTGTTCGTCATCGGCGCCGGTTCGGGCGGCGTCCGCGCCGCCCGCATGTCGGCGGCCTACGGCGCCCGGGTGGCGATCGCCGAAGAGCGTTTTCTGGGCGGCACCTGCGTCAATGTCGGCTGCATCCCGAAAAAGCTCTTCGCCTACGGCGCCCATTATCGCGAGGACGCCGAGGACGCCGCCGCCTTCGGCTGGGACTTCGCCGCGCCGAGGCTGGACTGGCCCGCTCTCATCGCCAACAAGGACAGGGAGATCGCCCGGCTCAACGACATCTATCGCGGCCTGCTCGAAGGGAACGGCGTGCGCATCCTCGAGGCCAGGGCAAGGCTCCTGGATGCCCACCGGATCGCCGTCGGCGGCGAGACCGTGACCGCGGAGACCGTGCTGATCGCCACCGGAGGCCGGCCCGTGCGCGTCCCGGTGCCCGGGATCGAACATGCGATCGTCTCCGACGACGCGTTCTACCTGCCCCGGCGACCCGATCGGGTGGCGATCGTCGGCGGCGGCTATATCGCGGTCGAGTTCGCCGGCATCTTCAACGGCTACGGCGCGGAGGTCACCCTGCTCTACCGGGGCCCCCTGTTCATGCGCGGCTTCGACATGGACGTCCGCACCCGTCTCGCCGCGGAGATGGCGAAGAGAGGGGTGACCCTGCGCTGGAATGCCGAGATCGCGCGGATCGACCGGAACGGCGGCGGGCTCGCGGCGACGCTCGAGGACGGTTCGGTGCTGACCGCCGACCAGGTGATGTACGCCGTCGGCCGGAGCCCGAACGCCGCCGATATGGGCGTCGAGGAGGTCGGGGTCGCGCAGCGCCGCAACGGCGCCATCGTCGTCGACGACCGGTTCCGGACCAGCGTCCCCGACATCTACGCGATCGGCGACGTGACCGACCGGATCCAGCTCACCCCGGTGGCCATCGCCGAGGCGATGGTTCTCTCCGCCAATCTCTATGACGGCAAGGATCTGCGGATGGACTATGCCGACGTGCCCAGCGCGGTCTTCTCGACGCCCAATATCGGCAGCGTCGGGCTGACCGAGGAGCAGGCCCGCGAACGCTTCGGCGCGATCGACGTCTACCGCGCGGCGTTCAGGCCACTGCGCCACACGATGACCCTCAGGGACGAGCGCACGATGATGAAGCTCCTCGTCGCGCGCGGCTCGGATCGGGTGGTCGGCTGCCATATGGTCGGCCCGGACGCCGGCGAGATCGTCCAGGGGCTGGCCGTCGCGCTCAAATGCGGGGCGACCAAGGCGCAGTTCGACGCGACGCTCGGCATCCACCCGACCGCCGCCGAGGAATTCGTTACCATGCGCAGCCCGGCCGCCGCGTAGATGCGCGCGGCGCAAGCGGCCGCCGGCTTGTCCGGCGGCGGCGAATGGCGCAAGACTCCCCATCGGTCGACCGCGGGGAGCATGGCGGAGGAACGCGATGGCGAACGGACGCATCCTGGCCGGGTTTCTGGCCCCGCACCCGCCGCATCTGGTCTATGGCGAGAACCCGCCGCAGAACGAGCCGCGCTCTCAGGGCGGCTGGGAACAGCTTCGCTGGGCCTACGAGCGGGCGCGGCGCAGCCTGGACGCGCTCGCGCCGGATGTGCTGCTGGTCCACTCGCCGCATTGGATCACCCAGCTCGGCCATCACTTCCTCGGCGTGCGCAACCTGTCGGGGAAGTCGGTCGATCCGATCTTCCCCAACCTGTTCCGCTACAGCTTCTCGCTCGAGGTGGACGTGGAGCTCGCCGAGGCCTGCTGCGCGCGGGCGGCCGACAAGGGCCTCGTCGCCAGGATGATGCGCAACCCGAACTTCCGGGTCGACTACGGCACCATCACGACGCTGCACATGATCCGGCCGCAATGGGACATCCCGGTCGTCGGGCTATCGGCCAACAACTCGCCCTACTATCTCAGCACCGAGGAGGGCCTCGACGAGATGGACCTGCTCGGAAAGGCGACCCGCGAGGCGATCGCGGAGACCGGGCGCCGGGCGGTGCTGCTCGCCTCGAACACCCTCAGCCACTGGCATTTCCACGAGGAGCCCGACCTTCCCGAGGACATGACCCAGGAACGGCCGGCGAGTCGGCGCGGCTATGAATGGGACATGCGCATCATCGACCTGCTCCGCCGGGGAAAGACCGGCGAGGTCTTCGCGCTGCTGCCCCGGTTCATCGACGAGGCGTTCGCCGAAGTGAAGTCGGGCGCGTTCACCTGGATGTTCGCCGCAATGGGATATCCCGATCTGCCGGGCGAGCTGCACGGCTACGGCACCGTCATCGGGACCGGGAACGCCGTCATGGAATGGAACCTCGTCGAGGCGGGGGAGGCGCGCGCCGCGTGACCGTCGTCGCCGCCTTTCTGGTGCCGGGCTCGCCGCTCCCCTGGCTGCGGCGGGGCAACCCGCCCTGGAGCGAGATCGCTGCCGGCTACGAGAAGGCCGCGCGCGCCGTGGCCGCCGCCCGCCCGGACGCGATCCTGGTCTACTCGACGCAGTGGATGGCGGTGCTCGACGCGCTGTGGCAGACGCGGCCCCGGATCAGCGGGCTGCATGTCGACGAGAACTGGTACGCGCTCGGCGACCTCGCCTACGACATCGCGATCGACAGGCCGCTCGCCGAGGCCTGCATCGAGGGCTGCCGGAGCATCGGTCTGCGGGCCAAGGGCGTCGACTATGACGGGTTTCCGATCGACACCGGCACCATCGTCGCCAACAACTTCCTCAACCCGGAGGGGCGTATTCCCCTGGTGCTGGCGGCCAACAACCTTTATCACGACTTCCAGACCACGCGGGACATCGCGGCCATGGCGGCGGCCAAGTCGACCGGGCAGGGCAAGAAGATCGCCGCGGTCGGCGTCGGCGGGCTCTCCGGCTCCGCGTTCCGCCGCGAGATCGACATCGCCGCGGACCGCATCGCCGGGCGGGAGGAGGACGACTGGAACCGCCGAATGCTCGGGTTGATGGAGAAGGGCGAGACCGCCGAGGTCGAGCGGCTGTGCCCGGACTACGCCGCCGCCGCGAAGGTCGACATGGGCTTCAAGCATTACGCCTGGGTCCTCGGCGCGATGGGCGGGCGGTACTACGGCGCCCGCGTCCACGCCTACGGTCCCAGCTACGGCGCCGGGGCGGCCGTGGTGGAGTTTCGCCCGTAACCCGTTGGAACCAACGAGAGGAGACGGCCTCGTGAGAACATCAGCGATCTTCGCCGCCGTCGGAGCCGCGGCGCTCGTCTGTCTGGATGGCGCCGCCGGCTGGGCGGCGTGCAGCGTCAAGGTCGGGCGCGTGGTCCCCATCACCGGACCGTTGCTCGACATGGGGCGCGAGACCCCCTGGCTCGACCACAACAAGGTCGATCCGATCAACCGGGCCGGCGGCCTCCGGGTCGGCGGCGAGATGTGCCGGATCGAATTCAAGATCTTCGATTCGAAGGGCACGATGGCCGGCTCCGGCGAAGCGGCGACCCGCGCGATCCTCGACGACAAGGTCGATGTCGTCTTCGCCCAGGGCACGCCCGACACCACCAATGCGCCGGCGGATCTCTGCGAACGCTACAAAGTGCCCTGCATCACCTCGAACACGCCGATCGAGCCCTGGCTCTACGGGCCGGACGGGAAACCGAAGGAGTACAGATACGCCTACCATTTCTTCTTCGCCGTCCCCGACCTCGTGGCCAACCATATCGGGATGATCAAGGCGCTCCCCGGCGGGTTCAACGGCAGCATCGGCTATCTGTATCCCAACGACCCCGACGGCGTCGTATTCGCCAGGCTCTTCGACCCCGCGTTCAAGAAGGAGGGCTGGAAACCGGTCGATACCGGCCGCTTCGAGCAGGGCCTGCCGGACTTCTCCGCGATCATCAACAAGTTCAAGCGCGGGCGGGTCCAGGTGGTCACCGGCGTCCTGGCGCCGCCGGACCTGCAGAACTATCTCCAGCAGGCGGCCCAGGCGGGGTTCAAACCGCGCATGTATGTCATCGACAAGGCGACCGGCTATCCCGAGGCGATGAGGGCGCTCGGTCGCCACGGCATCGACATCCTGAGCGTCAATTTCTGGTCGCCGGCCTATCCCGGCGCGTCGAAATACGGCGGCTATGACGGCCAGGGTCTCGTCGATCGCTACGAGAGCGCCAACGAGGGCAAGTACTACTCGCCACCGCTCGCCTATACCGATGCCTCCTACGACGTGCTGTTCGACGCGCTCCAGCGCGCCGGCACCACCGACCGGGCGGCTCTGCTCGCGGCGCTCGCGAAGACCGATCTCGACACCGTCGTCGGCCGGGTCAGGTTCAACGACCTGCATTACTCGGTCCAGCCGCTCGGAGGGGCGCAGTGGCGGGTCGACGACGAGACCGGGCGCTGGGTGAAGGACAATGTCTACAACGCGGTCTACCCAGACGTGAGGAAGACCGCGGAGATGCGCCTCTATCAGCGCTGAGCGCGGCCGCCCCGCCCGCCGGCGCGCATCCGACCCCGGAGCGGAACCGCCGGCGGGCGGGGCGATGGCGCTTCTCGAAGTCGAGGGGCTCTGCAAGTCGTTCGGCGCCATCCGGGTCGCCGACCATATCGGCTTCGCCGTCGAGCCCGGCGAGATCCTCGGCGTCATCGGCCCCAACGGCGCCGGCAAGACATCTCTGTTCGGCCTTCTCGCCGGCAGCCTCGCCGTCGACGCCGGGACCATCCTGTTCGACGGGCGCGACATCACCCGGCTGCCCGCCCACCAACGCGCCCGCGAAGGCCTGGCGCGCACCTATCAGGTCCCGCGCCCGTTCGGCCATATGACGGTGTTCGACAATCTGCGGGTGGCGGCCTCGTTCGGCGCCGGGATGGAGGCGGGCGACGCCGAGGACTGGGCCGAGCGGGTGCTGGCGGCCACCGGGCTGAGGTCCGAGCGCGGGACCCTGGCTGGCCGGCTGCCGCTTCTCATGCGCAAGCGCCACGAGCTCGCCCGCGCCCTCGCCACCCGGCCCCGGCTGCTGCTGATCGACGAGGTCGCGGCGGGGCTGACCGACGCCGAGGTCACCGAGTTCGTCCAGCTGGTCCGCAGCATCCGCGACTCGGCGGTGACCGTGATCTGGATCGAGCATGTGATGAAGACCATGCTGACGGCGACCGACCGTCTGCTCGCCCTCGACGGGGGGCGGCTCCTGGCGAGCGGCGCCCCGCAGGACGTCCTCAACGCCCCGGAGGTGCGCCGTGTCTATCTTGGCGTCTGAGGGTGAGGGCGCACTCCTCCGGCTTTCCGGCCTCACGGCCCATTACGGCGAGCTGCGCGCCCTGGCCAACGTCACCTTCGAGGTCGCGCGCGGCCAGATCCTGTCGATCATCGGCGCCAACGGCGCCGGCAAATCGACGCTGCTGAAGTCGATCATGGGCATGATGAACCGCGGCCGCACCGCCCGCGTCACCGGGCGGATCGAGTTCCGCGGCCGGCGCATCGACGCGCTGCCGACGGACCGGATCGTCAACGCCGGGCTGAGCATGGTCCCCGAGGGCCGCCGGCTGTTCGCCAGCCTCACGGTCGAGGAGAACCTTCTGGCGGGGGCGTATCTGCCGCGCTGCCGCGCCGGTCTCCGGGACCGCATCGACGAGCTGTTCGCCCTGTTCCCGAGGCTCGCCGAGCGGCGCGGACAGATCGTCTCCCGGATGTCGGGTGGCGAGCAGCAGATGGTCGCCATCGGCCGCGCCCTGATGTCGGATCCCGAGCTCGTCCTGTTCGACGAGCTGTCGCTCGGCCTCGCGCCCTTGGTCGTGGACGACATCTACGAGAAGGTCCGGGCGATCCACGACCGGGGCGTCACCTCGATCGTCGTCGAGCAGGACGTGAAGCGCGCCCTGTCGATCGCCGACCGCGTATTCGTGATGCTGGAGGGCGCGCTGGTCCTCGAGGGCGCGCCCGACGCGCTCTCGGAGGAGGCGGTGACGGCCGCCTATTTCGGCTCCGACGTCGGAGCCGCCGGCGCATGAGCGACGAAGACCTCTACTGGGGCGTCATCGACGTCGTCAACGGCGTCCTGTCGGGCACCATGCTGGGCGGGTACTACGCCATCGTCAGCCTCGGGCTGGCGCTGATGTTCGGCGTCATGCGGCTGGTCAATCTGGCCCATGGCGACCTGCTGATCGTCGCCGCCTATCTCGCCGCCGTGCTGAGCCAATATCTGGGGTTCCCGCCCTTCGCGGCGCTGGCCGCGGTGATCCCGATCATGTTCGGGATCGGCTATGCGTTGCAGCGCTACCTCCTTCAGGGCGTGTCGGTGCAGGCGATGGAGGAGCGCGGCCTGTCGGCGGGCCACGGGATGATGTCGCCGATCCTGGTGACGTTCGGCCTGTCGATCGTGATCGCCCATGCCCTGCTCGGGATCTTCGCCTCCGACGCGATGGCGATCCCGAACGCGCTCTCCTTCTCCGCCATTCGGCTCAGCGAGGACCTCAGCGTCTCGACTCTGCGCTTCGTCTTCTTCTGCATCGCGGTCGCCGTCCTCGTCGCCATCCATCTGTTCCTGCGCCGGACCCATGCCGGGCGCGCCATCCGCGCCGCCTCCGACGATTCGGAGATCGCGCCGTTGATGGGCATCCGCACCGCCGACGTCCACGCGATAGCGAGCGGCATCTCGCTCGCCGTCGCCGGGATCGCCGGCGTCGCCATCGGCATGTCGCGCACCTTCCAGCCGTTCGACGGGCCGCAATTCCTGCTGATCGCCTTCGGCGTGGTCATCGTCGGCGGGATGGGGTCGATGGCGGGTGCCCTCGTCGGCGGCGTGCTGATCGGCATCACCCAGGTCCTGGCGGGAACCTATTTCGGACCGTCGGCGCAGCTCGTCGCCGGATACATGCTGATCCTGCTGGTGCTCGCGGTCCGCCCGCAAGGGCTGTTCTCGCGGTGATCGCCGTCGCGCTCAACCGGCTCGCGCGCGGCTGGCCGGCGCGCGCCCTGCTCGCGGCGCTGGTCGGCGTCGGCGCGGTCCTGCCCCTGCTGCTTCCGGAGCAGAGTTTCCTGGTCTATCTGCTGTTCACCTTCTTCGTGTTCGCGACATTCGGCCATGCGTGGAACCTTCTCGCCGGATATTGCGGCCTGCTCTCCTTCGGCAACCAGCTCTATATCGGCATCGGCGGGTTCGCGCTCGCGATCGCCTATTTCTACGGCGGCGTCCCGGTCTGGGCGGCGCTGATCCTGGGCGGGGTCGCGGCCGGGCTGTTCGCCTTCCTGCTGGCGATCCCGGTGCGCGAATCGCTGATGGGGGTGCGCGTCTGGCGGCCGGTGGCGGCCGCTTTCCTCGCCTGGATCGCTTACGAGATCGCGATCGCCTACGCGCCCGAGGCGGACATCGTCGGAGAGTCGCATGTCCGCCGGGTGATGATCCTGCTGCTCGTCTTTCTCGGGGCACTGCCTCTGCTGCGGCTGCAAGGCGCCTATTTCGCGGTCGCGACCTGGCTGATCGCCGCCGCGGTGGGGTCGATCTTCAACGAATGGAAGCTGGTCGGGGCCGGCGGCGGGATGCAGATCAAGACCGACGCCAGCCAGGCCGAGATGTACTATGCGGGTCTGGTCCTGCTGATCGCCGCGACCTGGACGGTCCATCGCATCCTGTCGGGCCGCTACGGCCTCGCCTTGACGGCGGTGCGCGACGACGAGGCGGCGGCGGCGGCGGTCGGCATCGACATCCGCAGGGTGAAGCTGCTGGTGTTCGTGGTTGCCGGCGCGATGACCGGGCTCGCCGGCGGCCTCTACTATGTGGACTCGGTGATCATCACGCCGCCGGCGGCGTTCACGGTCTTCTGGTCGGCCTATTTCGTCTTCGTCGTCGTCGCGGGCGGGATGGGCACGCTGGCCGGCCCTATCGTCGGCGCCGCCGTCTTCGTGATCGTCGACCGGGTCCTCGCCGACGTCACCGAGTACCCCTTGCTGGTGCTCGGGATCGCGGCGGTCGTCCTGATCTTCCTGCTGCCGCGCGGCGTCATGGGCATCGTCACCGCGCTTCGCCATCTCGACGGGTCGCCCGGCGGCCGGGAAGCCCTGATCGAGGCGGTCGGGCTGCGCGGCCTGTACCGGCTGGCCGGGATCGGCGGCGCCGGGCAGCGCCGGCCCGGCGTGGTCGCGGCGTTCCTGGTCCCCGGCCATCCGCTGCCCCTGCTGCGCCCCGACAACCCGCCCTGGGCCGGGCTCGCCGACGGGCTGGCGGCGGCCCGCAAGGCGCTCGCGGCGGCGCGGCCGGACGTGATCCTGGTCTATTCCTCGCAATGGA
The DNA here is from genome assembly GCA_963422565.1 of Alphaproteobacteria bacterium. GTDB lineage: Bacteria > Pseudomonadota > Alphaproteobacteria > MPNO01 > MPNO01. The sequence continues at coordinate 2,117,800 of OY730228.1, forward strand.
TCGCTGTGCTCGACCAGCTCTGGCAGACCCGCCCGCGGCTGCGCGGCGTCCATGTCGACGAGAACTGGCACGCTGAAGGCGATCTCGAATACGACATCGATGTCGATGTCGCCTATGCGGAGGCGTGCAGCGCCGCCTGCAAGGCGATCGGCGTGCGGGCGCGGACCGTCGATTACGACGGCTTTCCGATCGACGGCGGGACCATCGCCGCCTGCAGCGCGCTCAACCCCGATGGCGGGCTCCCGCTGGCGGTCGCGGCGAACAACATCTACCACGACTGGGAGACCACGCTGCGGCTTGGCGAGATGGCGGCGAGCCAGGCCCTGACCCTCGGCCGCAGGGTCGCCGTGGTCGGCGTCGGCGGCCTGTCGGCGTCCGCGTTCCGGCGGGAGATCGACATCGCCGACGACCGTCTGGCGGGCAGCGGAGACGACCGCTGGAACCGAAGGATGCTCGCCCTGCTCGCGCGCTGGGAGACGGCGGCGATCGAGGCGCATATCGACGGCGCGGCCGGCGCGGTCCGCCTCGACAACGGCCTCAAGCATCTGGCCTTCGTGATGGGCGCGGCCGGCGCGGCCTGCCACGGCGCCCGCATCCACGCCTACGGCCCGGTCTACGGGACCGGGGCGGCGGTGGTGGAGCTTCATCTGAGCGAAGCGGCCGCCACCGAGGCCGGCCGGCGGCGGGTTGCGAAAGACGGCGGGGGCCGCGGCGCGCGGCGCGGCCGGGCGGTCCGGCTCGTGGCGCCGCCCGCGCCCACGCCCATGCCCACGCAGGCGGCCGCGCCGGCGGCCGCCGAGCGGCCGGCCCCGCTCTACCGCGCGTTCACGAGCCAGGCGGAGATCGACGCCCAGTACGACGTCGAACGCGCCGTGCCCGACTTCGCGGCCCATGCGAAGTTCTTCGTAGACGCGAGCGCCCGCGCCCGCGACCGTCTCCGACCGTCGCTCGGCCTTGCCTACGGGCCGAGCGCGGCGGAACATCTCGATCTCTATGCGGCGGCACGGCCGGGCGCGCCGCTGCACGCCTTTCTCCACGGCGGCTACTGGCACGCGCTGTCGAGCAGGGAGTTCGCGTTCTGCGCCGAAGGGCTGGTCGCGGCCGGCGTCTCGGTCGCGGTCGTCAACTACGCGCTCTGCCCGACGGTGACCGTCACCGAGATCGTCCGCCAGGCCCGCGCGGCCGTTGCCTGGCTCTATCGCAACGCCGCCGCCCAGGGCTGCGACCCCGAGCGTCTCTTCGTCTCGGGGCATTCGGCGGGCGGCCATCTGACCGCCATGCTGATGGCGACCGACTGGGAGGCCGAGTACGGCCTCCCCGCCGATATCGTCAAGGGGGGCGCCGCGCTGAGCGGCCTGTTCGATCTGGCGCCGTTCCCGCACTCATGGCTCCAGCCGAAGCTGCGGCTGACCGAGGACGAGGTCGCGCGGATGAGCCCGATCAACCATATCCCGGCCCGCGCCGGGCCGCTGCTGGTCGCTGTGGGCGGCGAGGAGACCCCCGAGTTCCACCGTCAGTCCGAGACGTTCCTGGCCGCCTGGCGGGCGCGGTCGCTCGACGGCACCGCGCTCGATCTCCCCGGGCGCAACCATTTCACGCTGCTCGAGGACTATTTGGACCCGGACAGCAGGCTGCTCGGGGCGGTTCTCCGCCAGATGTCGATGCGGTAGGCCGGGCTGGCGGAAAAGAGTGGGAGTCGAACCCACCAGAGACGTCTGACGCCCCTCACCGGTTTTGAAGACCGGGCGGGCCACCGGGCCGCGATTCTTTTCCGCTTGCCCCAGCCTCGCGGATTCCCCCCGGAGCGTCAACGGCGTATTCCGAACCGGAACGGGCCATGGACAATCGTCCCGTCCCTCGGCTAGCCTGTCTCCCCGTCCGGTGGCCGCGGCCGCCGTGCTCAACTCGTCCCCGATCATCAGAGAGAACCAGAGAGAGAACCAGCAGATGCGAAGAGTCCTCCCCGTTCTGGCCGCCCTCGCCGTCTCCGCCGCCGCCCTCGGCACCGGCCAGGCCGCCATGCTGGACGACGTGAAGAAGTCCGGCGTCCTCAAATGCGGAATCAACACCGGCCTCGCCGGCTTCGCCTTCACCGACGACAAAGGCAGCTGGGCCGGTTTCGACGTCGCCTATTGCCGCGCCCTCGCCGCCGCGGTTCTCGGCGATCCCGACAAGGTCAAATACGTCAACCTGACCGGCAAGAACCGTTTCCCGGCGCTCGCCTCGGGCGAGATCGACATCCTGTCGCGCAACACCACCTGGACCTTCTCGCGCGACGTCGATCTCGGATTCACCTTCGTCGGGGTCATCTATTACGACGGCCAGGGCTTCATCGGACGCAAGGCGCTCGGCGTCGAGTCGGCCAAGGAGCTCGACGGCGCCTCGGTCTGCATCCAGACCGGCACGACGACCGAGCTCAACCTCGCGGACTTCTTCCGGGTCAACAAGATCCAGTACGAGCCGGTGCCGATCGAGACCAACAGCGAGGCGCGGGTCGCCTATCTCGCCGGGCGCTGCGACGTCTACACGACCGACACGTCGGGTCTCGCCGCGACCCGGTCGACCTTCAAGGACGCGGACGCCCACATGGTGTTCCCCGAGATCATCTCCAAGGAGCCGCTCGGGCCGCTGGTGCGCCAGGGCGACGACCAGTGGGCCGACATCGCGCGCTGGACGCTCAACGCGCTGATCAACGCCGAGGAGTACGGCGTCACCCAGGCCAATGTCGACGAGATGGCGAAGGGCACCAACAACCCCGAGATCAACCGCATGCTCGGCTCCGAAGGCTCGCTCGGCGCGATGCTCGGGCTGGACAAGGGCTGGGCGATCGCCGCCATCAAGGCGGGCGGCAATTACGGCGAGATCTTCGACCGCTTTCTCGGACCCGCGACCTCGATCGGGCTGCAGCGCGGTCTGAACGCGCTCTATCGGGACGGCGGCATCCTCTACGCGCCGCCGATGCGTTAGGAAGAAGGCGCGGCGGACCGGGCCTCGAGCCGGCCCGCCGCGCTTTCCGACGACGCGACGGCGCGGGCGTTTCGGCGCGGAAAGCCGGTGATGCGGCAGGGTCCGGCCGGGCGCGCGTCCGCCCCGTTGCGGGGCGTGCTGACCGACGAGCGCGCACGCGGCCTGCTGTTCCAGCTCGCCGTCGTCCTCGTCCTGGCGGGGCTGGTCGCCGTCATCGTCGCCAACACCATCGCCAATCTCCAGCGCGCCGGCCTGGCCTCGGGGTTCGGCTTCCTGACCGACCCGGCCTTCTTCGACATCAACCAGCGGCTGATCTCCTACAGCTCGACCTCGACCTTCGGTCGCGCGCTGGCGGTCGGTCTCCTGAACACCGTCCTGGTCTCGGCCATGGGGATCGCCGCCGCCACGGTCGTCGGGTTCCTCGCCGGAATCCTGCGGCTTTCGCCCAACTGGCTGGTGAGCCGGCTCGTGGGCGTCTATGTCGAGGTCACCCGGAACGTTCCCCTGCTCCTTCAGATCATCTTCTGGTGGACGGTCCTGACCGCCCTTCCCAAGGTGCGGGAGAGCCTCTCCATCGGCGGGTCGGTCTTCCTCAACAACCGCGGGGTCCGGCTGCCGGCCCCACTGCTCGAGGCGGGGTTCGCCTGGGTGGCCGCGGCGCTGCTGGTCGGCATCGCCGCCGCGGTCGCCGTCTCGATCTGGGCCAGGCGCCGGCGGGACCGCTCGGGGCGGACCTTCCCGGTCGGCTGGGCGGGGCTCGCCCTGGTCGCCGGGCTGCCGCTCCTGGTCTACTGGATCGCCGGCGCGCCCGTCGGCTGGGACATGCCCGAACGGACGCGGTTCAACTTCCGCGGCGGCCTGAACGTCACCCCCGAGCTGGTCGCGCTCTGGTTCGCGCTGTCGCTCTATACCGGCGCGTTCATCGCCGAGATCGTCCGCGCCGGCATCCTGTCGGTCGGCAAGGGGCAGATCGAGGCGGCGCTGGCGCTCGGCCTTCGGCCGGGCCAGACCATGCGGTTGATCGTCATCCCGCAGGCGCTCCGAGTCGTCATCCCGCCGCTCACCAGCCAGTATCTCAACCTCACCAAGAACTCGTCGCTGGCGATCGCCATCGGCTACCAAGACCTCGTCTCGATCGGCGGCACGATCCTGAACCAGTCCGGCCAGGCGCTCGAGGTGGTGGGCATCTGGATGGCGGTCTATCTGAGCCTTAGCCTGCTCACCTCGCTGTTCATGAACTGGTACAACCGCCATATCGCTCTGGTCGAACGATGACGGCGCCCTCCTTCCATCGGAATCAGTCGGAGATGGTCGCGGCGCGCAGCGCCCCGATCACGACGGTCGGGCCGCTCGGCTGGCTCAGGACCAACCTGTTCTCGAGCTGGGCCAGCACGGCGCTCACCGCCGCCGCGCTCTATTTCCTCTGGCTCGTCGTCCCGCCGATCCTCGACTGGGCCGTTCTCGATGCCGGTTTCGCGGGCGAGGACCGCTTCGCCTGCACCGGTGCCGGCGCCTGCTGGGCCTGGGTGGACCAGCGGATCGCGCAGTTCCTCTACGGGTTCTACACGGCGGACCAGACATGGCGGGTCGATCTCGCCGTCCTCCTGCTGGTCCCGGCCCTGGCCCCGCTGCTGTTCGAACGCGTTCCCTTCGCCCGCCATCTGCGCTGGTTCTCGCTCGCCTACCCCGCCGTCGCTGCCGTCCTTCTCGTCGGCGGTCTCGGCCTCGAAGGGGTGACCACCGACAAGTTCGGCGGCTTCATGCTCAACCTGACGGTGGGGCTCGCCGGGATCGTGCTGTCGCTCCCGGTCGGCATCCTGCTCGCCATCGGCCGGCGGTCGCGGATGCCTGTCGCCCGGATCCTGTCCACCGCCTTCATCGAGATCGTGCGCGGCGTGCCGCTGATCACCCTCCTGTTCGTGTCCAACATCATCCTGCCGATCTTCCTGCCGCCGGAGGTGACGATCGACTCGCTGATCCGGGTGATGATCATCGTGACCGCGTTCGCCTCGGCCTATATGGCGGAGGTGATTCGGGGCGGGCTGCAGGCGATCCCGCGCGGCCAGTTCGAGGCCGCCCAGGCGCTCGGGCTCGGCTACTGGCAGTCGATGGGGCTGATCGTCCTGCCGCAGGCGCTGAAGGTCTCGATCCCCGGCATCGTCAACACCTTCATAGGCCTGTTCAAGGACACCACGCTGGTCATCATCATCGGCCTGTTCGACCTCCTCGGAATCGGCAACGCGATGGTGTCGGACCCCAACTGGCTGGGGCTCGCAACCGAGGCCTACGTGTTCATCGCCGCGTTCTTCTTCGTCATCTGCTTCTCAATGTCGCGCTACTCGATCCATCTCGAGAAGCGCCTCGACACCGAAGAAAGGCGCTGACCGATGACCTCCTCGGCCGCTCCCGAACCGATCATCGAGATATCCGGGCTCAACAAATGGTTCGGGGAGTTCCATGTCCTGCGCGACATCGACCTTACGGTCGCGCGCGGCGAGCGGATCGTCATATGCGGCCCGTCGGGGTCGGGCAAATCGACGCTGATCCGCTGCATCAACCGGCTCGAAGCCCATCAGGAGGGCAGGATCGTCGTGGACGGGACCGAGCTCGGCCACGACGTCAAGGACATCGACACCATCCGCCGCGAGGTCGGGATGGTCTTCCAGCAATTCAACCTGTTCCCGCATCTGACGGTGCTGGAGAATCTGTGCATCGGGCCGATATGGGTGCGCAAGACGCCGCGCGAGGACGCCGAGGCGATGGCGCACCGCTATCTCGAACGGGTCAGGATTCCCGAACAGGTGGACAAATATCCCGGCCAGCTCTCCGGCGGGCAGCAGCAGCGCGTCGCGATCGCCCGCAGCCTCTGCATGGAGCCGGCGATCATGCTGTTCGACGAGCCGACCTCGGCGCTCGATCCGGAGATGATCAAGGAGGTGCTCGACGTGATGATCGACCTCGCCGGATCCGGCATGACGATGCTGGTCGTCACCCACGAGATGGGGTTCGCCTCGGAGGTCGCCAACCGCGTCATCTTCATGGACCAGGGCCAGATCGTCGAGCAGAACACGCCCCGCGCGTTCTTCGAGAACCCGCGATCCGATCGGACGAAGCTCTTCCTGAGCCAGATCCTCTCGCACTGAGCGCGGCGGCGCGCCCGCCTCGTCTCATAGGGCGGGGCCGGTGCTCCGACGCCGCCCGGCGAGCGTCTCCCCGGTCTCGAAATAGCGCCCGGAGACCGCGCGCTCGGCCTCCTCGGCGTTCTCCGCGGTCCAGTCGGTCAGCGGATAGCCGTGCCAGGGCGCGCGCAGCGCCAGATCGGGCAGCCCCAGCGCCGTCCAGCGCCGCAGCGCCGCCTCCATGAAGTCGCGGCGCGGCAGGGATACCGGCAGATAGGGGTGCTCGCGGCAGGCGTTGATCAGCAGCGCCGAGGCGCCTGCCCCGTCGGGATAGGCGGCCTGGCGCGCGTCCGCCGACGGGGCGATCGACGGATCCAGCCTCGGCACCTTGCCGCGGACGATTTCGGCGTCGCGGTGCGGCTGCATGCTGTAGGAGAGCGCCCACAGCACCGAGTCCATGGCGTCGGGGTCGATGTCGGCATCGACCGCGATAAATATCTTGCCGAGCGAAGCGTCGAACGCGGCCGCCGCGCGCAGCGCCTGCCAGGGCTGGCCGAGCTCGGGGCGATCGAGCTGGATGACGAACAGCATGTTGCAGCTTGCCGTCTCGTGGCAGGCGACGCGGACGACCGAAGGAATGTTGCAGGCTGTCTTCAGATGGCGGAGATAGACCGCATCGAAGGCGGCCTTGCGGATCACCGTGCTTTCGGAGGGCGGGAACTCGCTGATGATCCCCTGATAGATCGGCGCCCGCCGATGGGTGATCGCGCGGACCTCGAAGACCTTCTCCATCTTGCGCGGGCCGAGATAGCCGCTCGCCTCGCCGAACGGCGCCTCCGGCTCGAGGATGTCGGTTCGGATGCGCCCCTCGATCGCGATCTCGGCGGCGGCCGGCACCGGCAGGTCCACGGTCTCGGCCCCGACGACCTCGATGGGCGCCCCGTTGAGCGCGCCGGCCAGACCGTACTCGTCGACGCCGTAAGGCAGCTTCGACGCCGCCGCAAGCAGCAGCGCCGGCGGTCCGCCGATGAACAGCGCCGCGTCGAGATGCATCCCCCGGCGGCGCGCCTTCTCCCACTGGATCGCGAGATGCTGGGTCGATACGTCGGTGGCGCAGCCCACCCGGTCGGGCGCCTTGATCATGCCGCGATAGATGCCGAGATTGCAGGCGCCGCCGTCGGGGTCGCGGGTCACCCAGACCCCGGCGGTGATGAACGGCGCCGGATCGAAGCCCGGCGTCGAGACCAGATGCGGAAACAGATCCACCCCGGCGCCGAGCGCCGGCGCGCGTAGCACCGCCTCCTTGACCGGCGCGCCGGCGGACGGAACGGCGACGGGCGGGAGATGGTTGGCGCTCGCCTCGGCCCAGCGCGCGCCGATGGCCTGCGGCGCGACCCCGAGCGCCGCGCCGTAGATTTCCCGCGAGCTGCCGAGCGCGCCGACCACCACCGATCCGTCGAAGCCGCGGCCGCGCGCGTCGGTGACGCTGCGGAACCAGAACGCCTTGCGCGCCGGCTCCGGCAGCCCGCGGAACTGGAGCCGGACCAGGGGCACCAGCTCGGTGTCCTTGTTCACCGTCTCGTCGATCGCCCGCAGGAGGCCGCGCCGATCGAGCGCGTCGAGATAGCCGCGCAGATCCGTATAGCTCATCGCCCCGCTCCGTCCGCCCCGACAGGGCTCCCAGTGTACATGTTCGCTTTCCCGCCGCCGCCGCGCGTTTCGCGGATCGGCAGGCTCACCGCGGCGGCCAGCAGGGCCAGCCCCACCGACAGGATCCACACCCAGTCGTAGCGCGCGGTGAGGGTGAACAGATGGCCGGCGAGCCAGGCGCCCGCCGCGCCGCCCAGCGAATGGGCGGAGAAGGTCAGCCCCATCGTCACCCCCATGACGCCGCGCCCGATATGGCTCGCCGCCAGCGAGGCGACGATGGGGAAGGTCGCGTAATCGAAAATCCCGAACAGGACGGCGAACAGGAACAGCAGCTCCGAACCGGCGGAGATATGCATCAGCAAGATGAAGGTGAAGGCTCGGAGCGCGTAGATCGCCGCCAGCAGAAGCGGACGGTGGAACCGGTCGGCGAGATAGCCGAAACCGACCATGCCGATCAGGCTGAACGCGGAAAGGACGCCGTAGGCGGCGGCGCTCTCGACCAGGGGAAAGCCGCAGGCGACGGCGTAGGGGACCAGATGTATCTTGATCACCCCGGCGGTGGTGAAGCCGCAGATGGTGAAGCCCCCGACCAGGAGCCAGAACGTGCGGTTCTCCGCGAGGCCGCGCAGCACCGTCCCCAGCGACCCCCCGCCGGCGCCCCGCCCGCCGCGCTGCTGCGCCGGGTCGCGCCCGATCAGCAGCAGCACCGTGGCGGCGGTGGCCGCGATCAGTGCCGCGAAGACGGCGAGCCCCGGCCGCCAGTCGATCCAGGTCACCAGCAGCGCCAGCAGCGGCATCAGCGCGATCTGGCCGGCGGTGGCCCCGGACGTCGCCACCGAGGTGGCGAGGGCGAGCCGCCGGTCGAAGAAGGTCGCGACCGTCGGCGAGACCAACGACGGCGACACGGCCGCGAACCCGATTCCACCGAGGATCGCGTAGAACAGGACGAGCTGCCACGGCCAGCGCATCGTCGTGCAGAGCAGCAGCGCCGCGGCGGCGAGCGCCATGCCGGCCCCGTAGACCGGCCGGGCGCCGGCGCGGTCGACCGCCCGGCCGGCGAGCGGCGCGACCAGCGCCATCGTCACCAGCATCGCCGCCGCGGCGGATGACATGAAGCCGTAGCTCCAGCCCAGATCCGCCGCCCAGACCGGCATCAGCGCGCCGATGCTGTTGCGCGCGGTGGTCATGACCCCGAGCATCAGGAACAGTGCGCCGACCACCACCCAGCCCCGGCGGGCGGATCGGGCGGAAGGGCGCGCGGCGGGGATGATGCTCATACGACGGGGCCGCCGCCCGCCCGCCGCTTGCACGGAGGCGCGCGGCGGGTCACTCTCGGGCGCCTTCAGCCGGGAGGGCGCGGGCATGACGGTCGAGGTCGAGCCTCTCGATGCGGCGCTGGGCGCCAGGGTCCACGGAGTCGATGTCGGGCGCGGCGTCGACCGCGCGCAGTTCGAGGCGATCCACGCGGCCTGGCTGCTGTATCGGGTGCTGATCTTCCCCGGCCAGGAAATGGGCGAGGCGGCCCAGATCCGCTTCGCCCGTCTGTTCGGCGCGCTGCCGTCCCGCGCCGTCCACAGCGCCGCCGCGGGGAACGAGGTCGGCCACGACTCGGTGATGCTCATCACCAACGCCAGACGCGGCGGCAGGTCGATCGGCGCGCTGCCTCGGGGCGAAATGCTCTTCCATAGCGACGGCGCCTACGACGCCGAGCCGTACCGCTACACGATGCTGTACGCGCTCGCCGTGCCCTCGGTCGGCGGGCACACCTTGTTCGCCGACATGTACGGCGCCTATGCGACGCTGCCCGACGAGACCAGGCATCGGATCGCCGGCCTCGACGCCGTTCATGGCTTCTATGCCGGTCGTCACGCGACCGCCGAGCTCACCGAACCGCTCGAGATTGGCGAGAGCGCCTCGCGCGCGGTCCACCCCGTGGTCATCGCCCATGAGGAGACCGGCCGCCCGGCTCTCTATGTGAGCCGGATGCTGACAGCGGCGATCGCCGGGCTTCCGGCGGAGGAGAGCGAGGCGTTGCTGGACGCGCTGTTCGCGCATTCCGAGCGGGCGCCGCTGATCTACGAACATGTCTGGACGGTGGGCGATTTCGTCGTCTGGGACAATCGCTGCACCAACCACGCGCGGACCGACTTCCCGGAGAACGAGCACAGGCGGCTGCGCCGGACCACGGTGCAGGGCGTCCGCCCGACCCGCTACCGAGGCCGATCGGGGCGGTGCGCGCCGCCGTGACCGCGGCGCTCAGAACATCCTCAGATATTCGCGCTGCTCCCAGTCGGTGACGGCGCTCAGATAGCGGTCGATCTCGGCCCGCTTGATCATGCAGATATAGTCGACGAACGCGGCGCCCAGCCGGCTGCGGAACATCTCGCTGGCGTCGAGGGCGGCCACCGCCTCCATCAGGGTCGCCGGCATCGCCGGGGCGTCCTCGTCGTAGGGGGCGCCGGTGGGCGGGGGCGGCTCCAGGCCGCGCGCGAGCCCATCGAGCCCGCTCAGTATCTGGCTCGCGAGATAGAGATAGGGGTTGGCGGCGGGCTCGCCGGCGCGGTTCTCGATCCGCGAGGCCGGCTCGCCCCGGGCGCTGATCACCCGGAGCATCGCTCCCCGGTTGTCGCGCGCCCAGGCGATCCGGTCCGGGGCCAGCGAGAAGGGCTTGAACCGCTTGTAGCCGTTGATCGTGGGTGTCGTGAAGACTGCGGCGGCGCGCGCATGGGCGAGCAGCCCGGCGGCGAAACGCGCGCCGATAGGCGACAGAAGCGCGTCCTCGGTCTCCGGCGTGAAGGCGTTGGCGCCGCTCGCCCGGTCGCGCAGCGATTGATGGAGATGCCAGCCGCTCGAGAAGACGTTCTCCATTGCCGGACGGCACATGAAGGTGGCGTGGTAGCCGTGGCGGGTACAGACCTGCTTGGCGGCGTTGCGGAACAGCACCATCATGTCGGCGGCATCCAGCGCGCCGCGGGGTGCGAAGGTCGCCTCGACCTGGCTCGGGCCGAACTCGACCTCGAGGCTGCGCAGCGGCAGCGCGAGCGCGGCCAGGGTTCGTCTCAGCACGGTCAGCACCGGATCGAGCTCGTCGAGCCGGATCTCGGTCAGATACTGGTAGCCATGGGTCAGCAGACCGACATCGGGCGGCGCGCCCGGCTGGCCCGCATCGGCGAATTCGCGCCGCTGGTCGAGCAGCCGGAAGACGTGGAACTCCACCTCGATCCCGGCGACGGGGTCGAAGCCCAGCTTGCGGGCCTCGGCCTCGGCGGCGCGGCAGATGTCGCGGCTCGCATAGACGATCTTCCGCCCGTCCGGCCAGCATATGTCGCACAGCACCCAGCCGGTGCCGGGCGCCCAGGGCAGGACGCGGAAGGTCGCGGGGTCGGCGACCATCAGGAAGTCCGCCGCGCCCGCGAAGTCGGCGAGCGTGAGCTCGGCGGAGAAGACCGGGGGCACCGTCCGGTGAGCGCTGTCCTTGACCAGCAGCGTCGAGGTGATCGACACGCCGTTGGCGAGGGCCGAGTCGATCTCGGCGGCCAGGATCGCCTTGCCGCGCAGTATCCCGTGCTGGTCGGGGAAGGAGAACCGCACCAGCTCGATCCCGTCCTCGTCGATGCGCCGGCGCATCTCCAGGGCGGCCTCGCGCTCGGCCTCCCCCCACAACCCGTGGCGGTCGACGAAGCCGCCGCGCCCGGTCGAGCCGCTCACCCGCCCGCCCAGCCGGACCCGGCGCGGCGCCGGGCGTCCACGGTGCGCCAGGCGCCGCGCCAGCCGTCTTCGTCGAGCACAGCATCGACGGCGATCGGCGGGTCGCCCGCGCCGGCGGGCGCGCGCTCCGCCGCACCGGCCTGCATCGCGGAGAGCAGCATCCGCCGGTAACGCGCGATCGCCATGTCCGAGACGCCGAGATTCTCGGTGCTGCGGTCGTGGATCGCCCCCTGGGACTCGACCGCCCACTGGTCGTGGACGTTGATATCCGCGCCCATCCCCGTATAGGTCGCGGTCCGTTGCTCGGCCGGGTCGTAGCCGTAGTCGTTGGCCCGGCCGCGCCGCGGCCGATAGTCGGGAAGGGTGTAGAGCTCGAGCCGCCGGGCGCGCATCTCCGCCTTGTCGAGCGGTGCCGCATAGCTCGTGAACATCGCGTACCACCAGGACCGCGCGTCGTCGATCGGCACATGCCACTGGCTGATGATCATGTCGTTGCCGAGCGGGATGACGATGGCGTTGGGGAAGATCAGATTGGTGATTCGGACATGGCGGACCCGCGTCGCCGGCGTTCTGATCGCGGTCAGCCGCATCCCGTACCCGGTCTCCTCGATCTCGATCTCCGGATTGGGGTGCTCGCGCATGATGCGGGTGAGCGGCGCTTCGGCCCCCGCGACCCGGTCTCTGAACTGGAGCCCGTAGCCGCCCTCCGGGTCCTCGTCCTCGAACACCCGGTGCAGGAAGGAGGCATGGGCGGGATCGATCCCGACCTCGAGAGCCTGGAGCCAGTTGCAGTCGAGAAAGCCCTTGAAGGCGAAGCCGAAGGCCTCGGGCGCCCGGAAGCAGTCGAAACCGGGCAGCGGCGGCGGCATGCCGGGGCCGAGATAGGCGAAGACGATGCCGTTCCTCTCCCGGCAGGGATAGGCGGTCATGCGAATCTTGCGGTGGAAGTCGCTGCCCGCCGGCTCCGCCGGCTGCTCGACGCAGTTGCCCCTGCCGTCGAACAGCCAGCCGTGGAACGCGCAGCGAATGCCGCCGTCCTCGATCCGGGCGAAGCGGAGGTCGGCGCCGCGGTGCGGGCAGCGCGCCGCGGTCAGCCGATAGTTCCCGTCATCGGCGCGGAAGGCGACCAGGTCCTCGCCCATCAGCCGCACCGGCACGAGCGGCCGGTCGCCGTCGAACTCCTCGGTCAGCGCCGCGGGCTGCCAGTAGTGCCGCATCAGCGCGCCGGCCGGCTCCGCCGCCCCGGTCAGGGTCACCCGCCGATTCTGCTCGGCGCTCAACATGGGCGGACCCTATCACGGCGTCGCCGCGCGGTCAGGCGTCCCGCCGTCCCGATTCGGGACGAACGAGCGTCCACATTGCGCCGCGGCGGCATTCGGAAGAGTCCGCGATACCGCGTAGGAAGGCGAAGGCTGTCGCCGCCGGCTCCGTGCCGCCGGAGATACGCCGATCGTGGCGCCGGATGGAAAACGGTGGCGCGGATGTCCTGCCTTTCGATCGCGGCACCCGGGATCGGGTAGAGCGGGAAACCCCGGACCGATCCCCGTCGGCACCCGGACCGGCGCGGGAGCCCCGCTTCCAGCCATCGAGCGGCGGCTCCGCCCTTCCCGCCCCGCCGCCGCCGCGCTATACGGCGCGCGGGACATTCGCAGGGAGAACGCGCATGCGCGCCGTGGTCATCAACGACACGACCGACAGGAACAGCGTCCGAATCCAGGATGTCGCCGATCCGGTCGCCGGCCCCGGCGAGGTCGTGGTCGATGCGAGGGCCTGCGGCATCAACTTCACCGATCTCCTGTCGCTCGACGGCAAGTACCAGAACAACCCGGCGCCGCCCTTCACGCCGGGCAAGGATGTGGCCGGGCTGGTCTCGGCGGTAGGCGCGGGCGTCGAGGGGCTCGCCCTGGGCGACCGGGTTATCGCGCATGTGGTCCATGGCGGGCTCGCCGAGAAGGTCGCCTGCCCCGAGGGGCTCTGCTTCCCGATCCCCGACGGCGTCGCCTTCGACGCGGCGGCGGCCATGGGGCTCGCCTATATGACCGCCTGGTTCGCGCTGACGGTGCGGGGCCGCCTCCAGCCGGGCGAGACCGTCCTGATCAACGGCGCATCGGGCGGCGTCGGACTGGCGGCGGTCAATCTCGCCAAGCCGCTCGGGGCGGGGCGGGTGCTCGCCGGGCTCACTACCCCCGCCAAGGCCGAGGCGGTGCTGGGTGCTGGCGCCGACGCGGCGATCGACCTCGCGCGCGGCGAGCTGCGCGAGTCGCTCCGTGCCCAGGCGATGGCGGCCACGTCGGGCGGCGGCGTCGACCTCGCCTTCGACCTCGTCGGCGGCGCGGTGTTCGACGCGACCCTCCGGGCGATCGCCGACGAGGGGCGCATCCTGGTCTCGGGCTTCACCTCCGGCACCATCCCGTCGGTCCGCACCAACTATCTGCTGCTCAAGAACATCGGCGTGCTGGGGATGACGATCAACGGCTATATCAAGCGGCGCTCGCCGCGGCTCCGCGAGGCCCAGTCGGCGCTGTTCGACCTCCTGCGCGCCGGCCGGATCGACCCCAACATCATGCGGCGCTTCCCGTTCGAACGCTTCATGGATGCGATCGGCCTGCTCGAGGAGCGGAAGATCGTCGGCAAGTCCGTGCTGGTCCTGGGGTGACGCGGCGCCCCGGTTCAGCCGTCCGGCGTCATCCGCAGCATCGCGACCATCGACAGCGCGGCGAGCGCGGCGCCCAGGTTGAGCTTCCAGAAGCCTTGCCGTCGCGCGGCCTCCGGCCGGCCGCGGTCGGTCATCGCCCGGAAACCCTGAAAGCCAAGCAGAACGCCGACCCCCAGGACCAGCCCGAGGGCGGGCGCCTGCCAACTCACGCGCCGTCCTCGGGGTCGGACGGGCTGTCGGGGGACTCCTCGATCGGCGCGCCGCCGAGCGCCGCGAGCGCGGTCGCGAGCTCGTCGAAGGCGCTCCCCAGCAGCGCCCGGTCGGTGCCGCGAAGGACCACGCTGACCCCGAACCGGCGCCCGCGCATCGCCGGATAGCTGCCGATGTCGATCTCCGGGTAGCGGTCCTGCACGACGCCGAGCGCTTCGGCGATCGCGCCCTCGGCGAGATAGACATGGATCGCCCGCGCCAGGAGCCGCACGCCGCCCCGCAATCCGTCCTTCATGCCGTCGAACATCGCCCGCATGATCTGCGGCACCCCGGCCAGCACGTAGACGTTGCCGAGGCGGTAGCCGGGCGCGGCGCTGACCGGGTTGGCCACGAGATCGGCTCCCGCCGGGAAGGTCGCCATGCGCATCCGCGCCTCGTTCATCTCGCCGCTGCCGAGACGCGATTGCAGCAGCGCCGCGACCTCCGGGTCGCGGCACATGCCGACGCCGAACGCCTCGGCCACGCATTCCGATGTGATGTCGTCATGGGTTGGCCCGATGCCGCCGGTAGTGATCACATAGTCGAAGGCGGCGCGGCACTCGTTGACGGCCGCCACGATGGCCGCGCGATCGTCCGGGAGTATCCTGACCTCGCGCAGCCGCACCCCGGCCGCGCCGAGACCCTTGGCGAGGAAGTTGACGTTCCTGTCCTGCGTGCGGCCCGAGAGGATCTCGTTGCCGATGACGAGGACGCAGGCGGTCACGGTCCCGTCGTCGGGCCCTGCTTCGGGCGTCTCCCTGATCCCTTCTTCGGGCATGCGGTCCCCGATGCGCACGATGACGCGCGATGTTTACCAGCCGCCCGCCGACGGCGCCAGGGCGCGCGCGGTCTGGACCGGTGTGGTGGGACCGCCCTATAACGGGGCCATGAACGACCGATGGGCGGCGGTGGAAGACGGGCCCGCGGCGGCGCCCGCCGTGCCGCTGCACGGCCCGGAGGCGTTCGCGGCGATGCGCCGCGCCGGGGCTCTCGCCGCCGAGGTTCTCGATTTCATCACGCCCCATGTGGTGCCGGGGGTTGCGACCGGGCGGATCGACACGCTCTGCCACGACTATATCGTCGATCATGGCGCGGTCCCGGCGCCGCTCGGCTATCGCGGCTTCCCCAGATCGGTCTGCATCTCGATCAACCATGTCGTATGCCACGGCATCCCGGGCAGCCGGATGCTGCGCGGCGGCGATATCGTCAATATCGACGTCACCGTGATCCTCGACGGCTGGCACGGCGACACCAGCCGCATGTTCCCGGTCGGCCGCGTCGGCGTGAAGGGGCGCAGGCTCTGCGACGTGACCCATGAGGCGATGATGCGCGGCATCTCGGCGGTGCGTCCCGGCGCGACCCTCGGCGATATCGGCCACGCGATCCAGTCCCTGGTCGAGGCCGAGCGTTTCTCGGTCGTCCGAGACTTCTGCGGGCACGGGCTCGGCCGCGTCTTCCACTGTCCGCCGAGCGTCCTCCATTACGGGCGGCCGGGCGAGGGGCTCACCCTCCGGGAGGGGATGCTGTTCACCATCGAGCCGATGGTGAACGCCGGCCGGCACGAGACCAAGATACTGGCCGACGGCTGGACCGCGGTGACCAGGGACCGGTCGCTGTCGGCGCAGTTCGAGCACTCGCTGGGCGTGACCGCCGACGGCTGCGAGATCTTCACCCTCTCGCCGGCCGGGCTGCACAAGCCGCCCTATGACATATCCATGGAGCGGAGACCGTCATGACGAGAACCTTCGGCGCCCTGTGGCGGGACCGGTTCGCGACCGAGCCGCCCGACGGCGCCGACGCCGTGCCCGACCCGGCGGTCGCCCGCCTGCTCGCCCACCGGACGCACAGGCGCTACGCCGACCGGCCGATCGCGCCGGCGATGCTGTCGACGCTGGTCGCCGCTTCCCTGTCGGCGCCGTCCAAGTCGGACCTCCAGCAGGTCGCGATCATCCGCATCGACGCTCCGGACATCCGATCCCGGATCGCCGCCCTGATCCCGTCGATGCCCTGGATCGCCGCAGCGCCGGAATTCTTCATCTTCTGCGGCGACAACCGGCGCATACGGCGGATCTGCGCGCTGCGCGGGCGCGACTATGCCAACGACACGATGGACGCGGTGCTGAACGCGGCGATCGACGCGGCGATCGCCATGCAGGCCATGATCGCCTGCGCGGAGATCGCCGGGCTCGGCGCCTGCCCGATCAGCCATGTCCGCGACCATGTCGACCGGATCGCCGCCCTGCTCGCCATTCCCGATGGTGTCTTCCCGATCGCCGGGCTCTGCCTCGGCTACCCGGCTCAGGAGGGGCATGTGAGCGTGCGGCTGCCGCCCGAGGTCAGCGTCCATACCGACCGTTACGACGACGGCGCTCTGGAGGCCGGGATCGACGCCTACGACCGGCGGCGCGACGCGCGCCATTCGATCCCGAGCGAGAAATACAAGCGGCGGGACCGGTTCGGCACGCCGGAATTCTACGGCTGGTCGGAGGACAAGGCCCGCCAGATGGCGGTCGAGGACGGGCGGACGATGCGCGCCTATCTCGACCGGAAGGGCTTCTCCCTGGCGTGAGGAAGCGCGGACGGACGCTCCCGTTTCGAGGAATGCGGTCCGCGTCGTCCGGTGAAGCGCGTGCCTGAAGGCCGGATGCCGCAATGGTGTCCGCGTCGGGCGGCCGCTTGACCGCCGGCCCGCCTGGACCCATGCTGCGGGCCTGCGGAGGCGCGCCATGCACGATGTTCAGATCGGCCGGGAAATCGTCGACCGGGTCATCGCGCGCCGCCGGCGCTACCATCTGTTCGACTCGCTCGATCCCGAGCGGACGGCCTTCGTCATCGTCGACATGCAGAACACGTTCTGCGCCGAGGGCTCGCCCGCCGAGGTTCCGGCCGCGCGCGGTATCTGTGCGGGGATCAACGCCTTCAACCGCGAACTGCGCGCGCTCGGGGTCAAGATCGTCTGGGTCACCCACGCCAATACCGGCGACGGGAAGCGCAGCGACTGGGGCAATTTCTTCGACGTATTCGTCGCCGAGGACGTGCGGAAGCGCACGATCGAGAGCCTCGCCCCCGGCGGCGCGGGCCAGCGCATCTACGCGCCGCTCGAGGTCGGCGACGGCGACCTTCATGTCTTCAAGAACCGTTACAGCGCCCTCGTGCCGGGCGCCTCTTCGCTCGAGCGGCTCCTGCGCGGCTACGGCATCGAGAACGTGCTGGTCGGCGGCACCAAGACCAATGTCTGCTGCGAGTCGACGGCGCGCGACGCCATGATGCTCGACTTCCGCGTGGTCATGGTCTCGGACTGCCTGGCGGCGTTGTCCGACGGCGAGCATCTCGCGACGCTGGAGACCTTCATCCAGCAGTTCGGCGACGTGATGACCGGCCCGGAGGTGCTGGCGGTGCTCCGCAGCCGGCCCAATTGACGGGAGGCCGGGGTGAGCGTCCCGGACCCGGCCGAGATCGAGGCGCTGGTCGAGCCCGACCGGGTGCACCGCCGGGTCTATACCGACCCCGGCCTGTTCGAGCTCGAGATGGAGCGCATCTTCGGGCGGCTTTGGATCCTGGTCGGCCACGACAGCCAGATCCCGGCGTCGGGGGACTGGCGGCGCACGCGGATCGGGCGGAGCGACATGGTGATGATCCGCGGCGAGGACGGCGCCGTCCGGGTGCTGCACAACCGCTGCGCGCATCGCGGGATGGCGGTCTGCGTGGCGCCGCGGGGCGGGGGGAAGCGGCTGGTCTGCCCCTATCACGGCTGGGCCTACGACACCGCCGGGCGGCTGGTCGGCGTGCCGCATCCGGACGGCTATGACGGTCGCATCCGCCAGGGCGGCCGCGACCGCGGAATGCCCGAGGCCGCCCGGGTCGCCGGGTATCGCGGCTTCGTCTTCGCCTCGCTCGCCGAGACCGGCCCGCCGCTCGCCGACTATCTCGGGGATTTGGCCGAGGCGCTGGACAACATGGCCGACCGCGCGCCCGAGGGCGAACTCGAGATGGTCGGCGGCTGCCTGCGCCAGACCTTCCGCGGCAACTGGAAGCTGCACATGGAGAACGCGGTGGACATGGTCCACCCGATGTTCGTCCACGAGTCTTCGGTCGCGGCCGCCCGTGCCCATATGGCGGAGAGCGGTGCGGGCGCCGAGCACGATCAGGCGGTCCAGATGTTCAACGCAAACGGGCTCTCGCTCGAGGAATGGGACGGAATCGACATCCACGGCTATCCGCCGGGCCATGTCTTCATGGGCGGCTTCTACCGTGGCGGGGTGATCGATCCGGACCGCAGGGACCCCGTCTTCCAGCGCTACCGCGAGCGGATGATCGAAGCCTATGGCGGTGAGCGCGTCGCCCGCATCTTCGCCCGCGAGACCTTCAACAACCTGATCTACCCCAACGTCTCGCTCAACACCCGTTTCCAGCAGCTCCGCGTCGTCCTGCCGGTCGCGGTCGATCGCACCGATATCCATTCCTACGTCTTTCGGCTGAAGGGCGCGCCGGAGGAGATGTTCGAGACCGCCATCCGGTTCGTGACCACGGCGAACTCTCCGGCCTCGCCGGTGCTCGCCGACGATCTCGCCGTGTTCGAGCAGCTCCAGGCCGGGCTTTCCGGCGCGGCGCATGACTGGATCGACCTGTCGCGTCGGGCGGGACGGGAACGGCCCTACGGCAATGACGGGCTGCGCGACGCCGGGACCAGCGAGCTCGCGATGCGCACCATGCTGGGCGCGTGGCGCCGCTACATGGCGGCTTGACGGTGGCGCCGGCAGAGATCGAGCGTCTTCTCCGGCTGCGCGAGATCGAGGCGTTCCTGTTCCACGAGGCGCGCCTGCTCGACGAGGCCCGGTTCGAGGAGTGGCTGGAGCTGTTCGCGGACGACGCAGTCTACTGGGTCCCGGCCGAGCCGGGCCAGACGAGCCCGCAGGACCGGCTGTCGCTGTTCTACGACGACAAGCGGCAACTCGCGCTCCGCATCCGCCAGATCCGCCATCCGCGCTTCTACGCCCGCGCACCGGCGCCGCGCACCAAGCGGGTGATCGGCAATACCGAGCTTCTCGAGGCGGCCGGGCCGGGGCCGGAGATCGAGGTTCGCGCCTCCTTCGTGATGATCGAGTATCGCGACGAGCGGCGCCGCCTGTTCGCCGGCGACATGCGCCACCGCTTGCGCCGCACCGCGGCGGGCCGCCGCATCGTCTCGAAGCGGGTCGATCTGGTCGATTGCGACGCCACGCACGGCTTCATGTCCGTCCCGTTCTGACCGCGAGATCGGAGATCGATCATGCCCGATCCGACAGCTGTCGTCTTCGGTGCCGGGGAGGCGCTCGGCGGCGCCGTCGCCCGCCGCTTCGCCCAGGCCGGTTTCCATGTCGTGCCGTCGCGGCGCAAGGCCGCGCCGCTCGAGGAGCTGGCGGTCTCGATCCGCGAGGCCGGCGGCCGGGCGACGGCGGTCTCCTGCGATGCCCGCGACGAGGCGGCGGTTCAGGCGGCCTATGACAGGATCGAAGCCGAGATCGGACCGGTCGAGGTCGCCGTCTTCAACGCCGGGGCTTGGCACAACGCGCCGATCGCCGAGATGACGGCGCGCATCTACCGCCAGGTTTGGGACACGGCCGCCTTCGCCGGCTTTCTCGTCGCGCGGGAGGCGGCGCGGTGGATGGTCCCGCGCGGCAGGGGGACGATCCTCTTCACCGGAGCGACGGCGAGTCTGCGCGGCGGGGCGGGCTTCGCCGCCTTCTCGGGGGCCAAGTTCGCGCTCCGCGCGCTGGCCCAGGCGATGTCCCGCGAGCTCGCGCCGAAGGGAATCCACGTGGCCCATATCGTCGTCGACGGCCGCATCGACTCGGCGGCCGTCCGCAGCCGCTTCGCGGTCGACGAGGCGGAGCTGATGTCGCCCGCCGCCATCGCCGAGACCTTCCACGCCGTCCACGCCCAGCCGCGCGACGCTTGGACCTTCGAGGTCGATCTCCGCCCCTGGCGGGAGAGTTGGTGAGGGCGTCGACGGCGTCGGCTTTCCGATGAACCCGGCCCCGCCAAGCCGGCCGCGGAAGCGGCGCCGCCGGCCCGCTCACCGCTTTCACGAACCGGCTGGCGAACCATGTCACACAAGGGGGATTTTTCATCCGGGCGCTGTGTTGTAGAGTACATCCTCGTACCATGTTGAGGGGCGATTCATGTCGCTTGGCGGGACATCATTCGGGGGAACGGAGCCTGGCGCTCCTGCGGCTGTAGATGCCGTGACCCTGTCCAGCTCAGCCTTGACATTCGGTGATCGCTTCGGCAGGGTACAATTGAGCGCCAGAGCGCCAGAGCGCCAGAGCCGTGCCTGCCCTCCGGGCGGTTCGGCAGGTCTAAACTCTAGACCGGACCCACACGGCCGTTCCCATCTGAGCCTTCCTGGCGGCGCCCCCGCGGCGCAGCCTCATTGCTTCCGATTTTTCCCTGACCAGATCGCAGGGTTTGTCTCGGAACCGGCTGTTTCCCCGTGCCGCTGCCCGGCCCTGGCTCTGGCTCGCCCGCCAGGTCTTCGATCTGCCCGAGCCGCGTCCGCTGGAGGTGACCGGGCACCGGGCGCATGCCAGGTGCTGCGGGCATTGCGGGACGGTGAGCCGGGCGGCGTTCCCCGACGGGGTGTCGGCGCCGGTGCAGTACGGCCCGCGCATTGCCGGGGTGGTGGTCTACCTTCAGCACGCCCACTTCCTGCCGGAGGATCGGCTGCGGGACGCGGCCTTGCACATACAGGACCTGGCGGCGGGCACGGCGCGGGTGAAACACCTGGACGAGACCGGGTTCCGGATCGGCGGGCAGACGCAGTGGCTTCATGTGATCTGCACGCCGCTGCTGGCGGCGTACCGGGTCAGCGGCAAGCGCGGCGCCCTGCTCTCGGGGTGTCTCCGGCATCGTTGTGCACGATCACTGGAAGCCGTACTTCGCGATGGAGGGGGAGGTACGGCCTGTGCAACGCCCGTCACTTGCGGGAGTTGCACAGGCGCTGGTGGACATCGAAGGGGAGGCCTGGGCTGGGCGGATGCAGCAGCTCCTGCGCCGGGCCAATCGCGCCGCCCGCATCGCGCTGGACAGGGATATCGCCGGTCCGGCGAGGCTCGTGGCGCTGATCGAGCGCCGATACGACGAGATCGTCGCCGGGGCGCTGGCCTTCCACGAGAGCCAACCGCCGTTCTCGCCTGGCAAGAGGAAGAAACGCCGGAAGCGACGGATCGGTCACAATCCGGTTTTGAGGCTGCGCAACCACAAATGCGCGGTGCTCCGGTTCCTGATCGACCTCGAGGTCGGGTTCACGAACAACGAGGCCGGGCGCGACCTTCGGATGATGAAGCTGCGCCAGAAGATCTCCGGGGGCTTCCGATCCGCGCAGGGGGCCGGGAACTTCGCCACCCTGCGCAGCGTCATCACCACCGCCGGAAAGCAGGGCTGGAATATCATCGAAGCCCTGACCAGCCCGTCGGATCGGCTCAACGCCACCGTCAAGTGCACGTAAGCCCGCCCGGCAAGGGTTCTCCAACAGCGGAGCAATTCTCATAAAGAACCTGGGCAGTTACAAGAATTCAAACTGACTCACTACCCCCTGCTGATATGTGTTGACAATCCACGAACCGAAGGAACAAAGCCATGAAAACCGATCTTACTCTTTGCCCGCCCTCCTGTTTTGCTGCGATCCTCGTCATCCTGTCTGCTTGTGGCGGAGGAGGAGGTGGTGATTCGGCAAACAAAGTGATACCGCGTCCGCACTATTGATCGATGCGGCCACGGCCACTGTCACGAGTGCCATCGAGACAGCGAAAAACATTAAGACAGCCGCTACAACTGTACCCATCTCAGGAAGCATCGTGCAGTCGTCGCACGAGAATATAGATGTGAACATTGGCAGCTCCTTTCTAGTAACCCGTGACGACAGTAAGCTTAACTTAAAATTTCCGCATCTCAAGCGCGTTAGTAGTAAAAGGATAAACACACCCGATGGATGGAAGGGCATCGAGACGAAAGGTGATTACGCGAATGGAACTCTGTATTTCAACACTTTGTCGGACATCGACGCGCCGACTGAAACAAGTCAGGTAAAGGGAGCGCCTGATCAGTCCGAGAAGAAGCCTGTTACTCGCGGAGACAGAGTCCGAATCACAGAAGCGCCTGGTGAAGAGCTCCCTAACAATGCCTTAAACTATCAAATGTCTTTGCTATGGAACCACGCTACTGCTAAGAGCAAGTACAAGTCTGGAGAGTTGAACGGTGCGCCTGGAGTTTTCTGGTGTAACCCCTCGACACAAATGGCTGCTTGTACCGTCCTATCTCGCAACGGAGTTGTTAGTGTGGTCGGCAAGGACGTAGTTTTTAATCCTGACAACAAAGATAAGGTAGCAGAACCGGACACAGACTACCTCGCCGTGGGTTACTGGCTGTTCGTACCGGAAGATGCCAGGCTCTCCGGTCATACGGCCGGCGTCTTCGCCGATGGTATCGACCCGTTTACCAAGGACAACCTTGAGGTACTGACTGGCAGCGCGACCTACAGCGGTGATGCGGTTGGCCTACATGCGCGGAAGAATACCGCAGATTCCACCCCAGCTATCAACAACTTCACCGCAGCCGTTAGCCTAACGGCTGCGTTTGGCGACGTCCGCACACTCGGCACCGTCAGCGGTAAAGTGTCTGACTTTGAGGTAGGCGGCGAAGCGCGGGACATGACGCTGAATTTGGGAAGCGCCAAGATCACCGACGCTGCGCACGGTGGATTCTTCACCGGCAGCACCAGTTCCGATGATGGTGTCGCCGGCAAGTGGGGCGGGCAGTTCTTCGGTAACGGCGATGCCAGGACCGACAAACCGGGCTCTGCGGTCGGCACTTTTGGCGCCGCCAAGAATGACGATTCTGAGAGCTTCATCGGAGCCTTTGGGGCGTATAAGAAATAGGATCTGTTGTGGAACAAATCCGTATGACGAGCGTGGGATGGCTGAATCCGGCCAAGCCATTGGAGCGGCGGTGGTTACGGGTTAATGCGCGGCGGGTCGCCACGGCCATCTTTTGTGGAGATACCGTGGCGACGCGTCTCCTCGCAGGTGATGGGGCCGTTCGAACATGTCCACGGCTTTAGGTGGCCGTGCCTTCAACAGCCCCTGTCAAGGCCCACGGAGACAAGTTCGTGCGTACCCTCACGGCCGAGCACCCACGTCATCGCATATTCTCATATGTGTTGAACAATTCGGGGCCGAACTTTGGTGGCGGGGGTCTGGATACCTTTTCGCAAATTACCCGTGAGCGTGCTCGCGGTATCCAAGCGTGCGGTGATCGGACTGGTCGGTGGATTTTCGCTGTCGATCAGGACGAGGCTAGGCAGGTATCGCGATGCCGTCGACGCGTCAAGCCGTTAGGGGCAGGGGTGACGTGCGCGATCATGTGTGATGCGGGAAAGGGGTGCTTCCTGTGGTTATGCAACAGCCACGAGCAGGAGCCCCCCGATGCCACAGCGTACTGCGACGATTGAGCGTCTACCGATGGCCTTTGCCCTGGTGAAGGGGATGCAGGCGGACGGCCTGGAGTGGGGTGAGGGCTACCGCCCGCTCGGCCGCCAGGCGCTTGGCGAGATCATCCGGGGCCGGATGGCGGAAGCGGTCGATTACTGGCTCGACAGCCTCGATGGCCTCGCCATGCGCGACCGGCGCAACGGCGGCTATTCACGTCATTTGTTGAGCGAGCTCGGCGACATCGAGATCCGCGTGCCCCGCACCCGGCGCTTCTGCCCGACCGAGGTGCTGAAGAGCTATGCACGGCGTGCGCCCGAGATCGACCGTGCCATCCTCGCCGGCTTCGTGCTCGGGTTGTCCACCCGCAAGGTAGGCGAGGTTCTGCTGCCCCTGCTCGGGCGTCCGGTCTCGGCCTCGACCGTGAGCCGGGTCGCCAAGACCCTGGATGCGGCGGTCGCCGCCTTCCACCGCCGGCCTCTGAAGGATGTCTACAAGGCGCGCATGCTCGACGGCGTGGTGCTGGCGAGGAAGACCGGCGCCGGCGCGCTCAGGCGCCCGGTTCTGGTGGCACTCGGGATCAGGCACGACGGCAAGAAGGAGATCATCGACTTCCGCCTGGCGGCCAGCGAGAGCACCGCCGAATGGGAGCGCTTTCTTGCCGACCTCTGGCGCAGGGGGCTCGCCGGAGAGGGTCTCGAGGTGATCTGCGCCGACGGCGGCCAGGGCCTGATTGCAGCACTGCCGACGGTCTACCCCGGCATCCCGCTCCAGCGCTGCCGGGCGCACAAGATCAGAAACATCCTAGACAAGGTCCGCAAACCCCACTGCGATGCCGTCAAGGCTGGCCTCCACGCCGTCACGAACGCCCCCGACCGGCCCAAGGCGCTCAGCGCCGCCCGACGCTTCGCCGATGCCTGGGGAAAGACCTGCCCCAAGGCCGTCGCCTGCCTGCGCAACGACCTCGACGACCTGCTCACATGCTTCCGCTACTCAAGCCTCGCCGAGCGAAAGCAGGTCAGGACGACCAACGCCATCGAACGACGCTTCCGCGAGGTCCGGCGAAGGACCCGGCCCATGGGAACCTTCCAGGACCGAACCTCCATGAACCGAATCCTCTTCGCCACCTTCAGCCACCAAAACAAATCTCAGGGAACCGCTACCCCTTTCCCCATGGCACATAATCGCGTACGTCACCAACCGAGCTTCCATGCTGGCCCTTCGGCGGAACTGGAGTTGGATTCGGCGGTTGAGGGGAGACGGGTCGTGGACGAACCGGCATTCGACACGCCGACCGTCGCCAGGGAGCTCGAACGGGACTACGGGTTCGAGGTGCGGCAGGCCGAGGGCACGGCGGTGATGCTGCCCCGCCATCTGGCCGGCATTGGCGACCAAGGAGGACCTCCGACGTACCGAGCGGACGCTCGGCGCGGAGACCGCGCGGGTGGGAAAGGAGATGATCGGCAAGATCGAGCGGGTCGAGGAGAAGCTCGATGCGCAGGGCCACGAACCGACGTTGAAGATCACCTCCGAAACGTCGAAGCTCGGCAAGGAAATATTCCGACGGATCTTGGTCATGTCGGTCGCCATCGTCGGTCTCGCGGTCGCGCCGATGAGGCTCCTTCCCTGATCCGGGGCGGCTTCGTCGCGGCTTCTTCCGGACGCCCGACTCCCCAGGACAGGGTTCGCCATCGCGGCGGGGCCGAGGCGGATTGCGGAACGGGCGGCCTTGGACCATCATGCAAGCGTTCGTTGCAGGAGGAGTCACCCATGAACAAGACCTGTGCACTCGTCGGAGCGGCTTCGTGCGCGTTGCTGCTCGCCCAGAACGCCGCGTCGGAGACGGTCCTGCGGATCAGTAGCTGGGCGCCGCCCACCCATTTCGTGAATGCATCGATCTGGCCCAGCTGGGCCAAGGCGCTCGCCGAGGCGACCGGGGGGCGGGTCACCGCCAAGGTGGAGTACAACCTCGCCTCGCCGCTCAAGCAGTTCGGCATCGCTCGCGACGGCATCGCGGACCTGTCCTGGATCTTCCACGGCTACAACACCCGCTTCGTCGCCACGCAGATCGTCGAGATGCCCAATCTCGGCACCAGAGCCCAGGCGGCGGCGACGGCCTATTGGCGGGTCCACCAGAAACATCTCCACAAGGCCAACGAGCATCGCGGGGTGATGCTGATCGGCCTCAACGTGCACGGCCCGGCGGTCATCCAGACCAAGAAGCCCATCGAGGCGCTGTCCGAGCTCAAGGGCATGAAGGTCCGCGTTCCCGGCGGCGTCGGCAGCCTGGTCGGCAAGGCGCTCGGTGTCACGGCGGTGAAACTCCCCGCCCCCAAGGTCTACGAGGCGCTCTCGTCGGGCGTCGCCGACGGCATCTTCATGCCGATCGAGACCCAGAAGAGCCTGCGGCTGAAGGAGGTGACCAAGCACGTGATGGTCATGCCGGGCGGGCTCTACTATGGTAGCTTCGGCTTTCTGATGAACCCGCGGAGCTTCAAGAAGCTTTCCGCCGAGGACCAGGCCGCGCTGAAGACCGTTTCGGGCGAGAATCTCGCTAGACTCGGCAAATATTGGGACAAGGGGGACGAGGACGGGCTCGCCGCGGCGAAAGAGGCGGGAACTACCATCGCCACCGCCTCGCCGGAGATGAAGGCCGCCTATCTCGCTCTGATGAAGCCGGTCGAGGATGCCTGGGTCGAACGCGCATCGAAGGGCGGTTACGACGCGCGCGCGGCCCTCGCCGAGCTGCGGTCGATCGCCAGAGGGCTCGACAAGAAAATGATGAAGTGAGTTCTTCCGGCGACGCCCGTCGGGGGGATGCGTCCGCCGGCCGCTTCGCCGCATGGCTGAACCGGCTGGCGGACGGGGCCTCCGCGCTGGTCCTGTTCGCGTTGATGGCGATGACCTGCATCGACGTGATCGGGCGCTATTTCTTCAACGCGCCGCTCGACGGGGCGACCGAGCTGACCCAGCTCATGCTCGGGGTGGTCGTCTTCGCCGTTCTTCCCGCGGTCTGCCTGCGCGAGGAGCATATTTCGGTCGATCTGCTCGACCGCTGGTTCCCGACGGGGCTCGGCGCGGCGCGGAGCGTCGTTCTCAACTTCCTGATGGCGGTGATGATGGCAGCGGTCTGCTGGCGGGTGTGGCTGCTCGCCGAGCTGACCGCCGATTACGGCGACGCGACCGAGTTTCTGGCGATCCCGCTCGCCCCGATCACCTATTTCATCGCCGTGCTGAGCGGCTGCGCCGCCGCCGCCTTCGCCGCCAACGTCGTCCGCCATCTCGGGCACTGCCGACCCGGACGCCAAGCTGGACGCTTCGCCCCGTGACCGCCGCGCTGATCGGGTTCGCCGTCCTCCTGGTCCTGGTGTTCCTGCGGCTGCCGATCGCGTTCGCCATGGGGCTGGTCGGCTTCGTCGGTTTCGGCGTTCTGACCGGTTGGCAGCCGTCGCTGTCGATGGTCGGCACGATCGTCTCCGAGACCGCGCTGAGCTACGGGCTCTCGGTGGTGCCGATGTTCATCCTGATGGGCAACCTGGTTTCGCGGGCCGGGCTGTCGAACGAGCTCTACCGCGCCTCGCACGCCTTTCTCGGCCACCGGCGCGGTGGGCTCTCGATGGCGACCATCGTCGCCTGCGGCGGTTTCAGCGCGATCTGCGGCTCCTCGCTGGCGACCGCGGCGACGATGTCCAAGGTGGCGCTGCCGCAGATGCGCGCCTACGGCTACGCGGACGGGCTCGCGACGGCGTCGATCGCCGCCGGCGGCACCCTCGGGATTCTCATTCCGCCGAGCGTCATCCTGGTGATCTACGGCCTGATGACCGAGACCAGCATCCGCGAGCTGTTCGCCGCCGGCTTCCTGCCGGGTCTGCTGGGGATCGCTCTCTATCTTCTGGCGGTCCGCTATGTCGTCTGGCGGCGCCCCGAGGCTGGCCCCGAGGTCGCGCGCGCGCCGTGGCGCGACCGGCTGGTGGCGTTGCAGGGAGTATGGACGACGCTGATCCTGTTCGTGGTGGTCATGGGCGGAATCTACGGCGGCGTCTTCACCCCGACGGAGGCGGCGGGGGTCGGCGCCGGCGGCGCCCTCCTGATCGCCCTGATGCGCCGCGCGCTCACCTGGCGCGCCCTTTACGAGGTGCTGGCCGACAGCGCCCGCACCTCGGCGCTGCTCTTCGTCGTGCTGATCGGGGCGCTGATCTTCTCGAATTTCGTCAACCGGGCCGGGCTGCCGGACGGTCTTCTGGCGCTGGTCACCGGCAACGACCTCTCGCCGATGATGGTGATCGTGGTGATCCTCGTCATCTATCTGGTGCTGGGCTGCGTGTTCGAGAGCCTGTCGATGCTGCTGCTGACGATTCCGATCTTCTTTCCCGTCGTCCAGGGGCTGGACTTCGCGGGTCTCTCGCCCGAGCGCATCCTCGTCTGGTTCGGCATCGTCGCGGTGGTGGTGACCGAGATCAGCCTGATCACCCCGCCGGTCGGGCTCAACGTCTTCGTGCTCTCTGGCGTGGTCAAGGATGTCTCGACCACGGTCATCTTCCGGGGCGTGACCCCCTTCTGGTGCGTCGATATCGTCCGCCTCGCCCTTCTGGTCGCGCTGCCGGGCGTCTCCTTGTTGCTGCCGCGCCTGTTCTACGGGTGACGGCCTACCCCTTCCCGATCGTGCCGGTGCATCATGCAGGCTGAACCTCGACGATTGCGGCTTGCCGCCTTCATGCGGCCGGTCGCCATCCATACCGGCTCCTGGCGCTATCCGGGCGCCTGGCCCGACGCCAATTTCAACTTCGAGCGGATCAAGCGGCTCGCCCGGACGCTGGAGCGCGGCAGGTTCGACGCCTTCTTCATGGCCGATCACGTCTCGGTGCTCAACATGCCGATGGACGCCCTCAAGCGAAGCGCGACCGTCACGTCGTTCGAGCCGATGACCCTGCTGCCGGCGCTCGCCATGGTCACCGAGTCGCTCGGCCTGATCGCCACCGGCTCGACGACCTATGACGCGCCCTACCATGTCGCCCGCCGCTTCGCGTCGCTCGATCATCTGAGCGGCGGCAGGGCGGGATGGAACGTGGTCACCACCTCCAATCCCGACGCCGCGCGCAATTTCGGCCGCGAGGAGCATCTCGCCCATGCCGAACGCTACCGCCGCGCGCGCGAGTTCTTCGATGTCGTGACCGGCCTCTGGGACAGTTGGGAGGACGACGCCTTCATCCGCGACGTGGACAGCGGCCTCTTCTTCGATCCCGACAAGCTGCACGTTCTGGATCACGAGGGAGACTATTTCTCGGTACGCGGGCCGCTCAACATCGCCCGCCCGGTTCAGGGCTGGCCGGTCATCGTGCAGGCTGGCGCGTCGGATGCCGGCCGCCAGCTCGCCGCCGAGACCGCCGAGGCCGTGTTCACTGCCCATGGCGGGATCGAGGCCGCGCGGGAGTTCTACGCCGACGTCAAGGGGCGGGCCGAGGCGATCGGGCGCGACCCGGATCACATCAAGATCCTCCCGGCCTGCTTCGTCGTCATCGGTGACAGCGACGAGGAGGCGCACGAGAAGCGGGCCAGGCTCGATCGCCTGGTCCATTACGACAGCGCCATCGCCTCGCTGTCGATCTCGCTCGGCCACGACGCCTCCGGGTTCGACCCCGACGGCCCGCTGCCCGAGATCCCCGAGAGCAACGCATCCAGATCGGGCCGGGCGCGCGCGATCGCGCTCGCCGCGCGCGAGAACCTGACCGTCCGTCAGCTCGCCCAGCGGCTCGGCGGCTATTCCGGCCACGCGATGCTCGGCACGCCGAAATCCATCTGCGATCGGATGGAGGAATGGCTGGAAACCCGCGCGAGCGACGGCTTCACGGTCATGTTTCCCTATTTGCCGGAAGGCCTCGACGATTTCGTCGGGCGGGTGGTTCCCGAACTGCAGCGGCGCGGGCTCTTCCGCACCGAATACGAGGGCAAGACCCTGCGCGAGACCCTCGGTCTGCCGCGCCCCGAGAACCGGCTCGCCGCGCGCCGCCGCCGGGGGGCAGGCTGAGCGTGCGGGTCGCCGCTCGTTTTTCTATGCCGTGCGGAGCTTGACTCCGAACGGGCGCCTGCGTTGAAATGCCGTTCCCCGTAGCCGCGCTCCAGGGCCGGGGCGCGGCGTTTCCCGATGCGACAGGAAGGAAATCACGACACAGTGGAAGTACTCGTACGCGACAATGATGTCGATCAGGCGCTTCGCGCGCTCAAGAAGAAGATGCAGCGCGAAGGCATCTACCGCGAGATGAAGATGCGCCGCGCCTATGAGAAGCCCTCCGAACGGCGGGCGCGCGAGAAGGCCGAGGCCATCCGGCGCGCCCGAAAGCTCGAGCGCAAGCGTCTGGAGCGGGAAGGCTACTGAAGCGGCGGCCGGTCGGCCGTCCGCCCGGACACCAGCTCGAGCTCCGCGACCGCCGCCGCCAGCCCTTCTATCTCGGCGCGGCTGTGCGCCGCCGAGAAGGTCAGCCTGAGCCGCGCCGTCCCCTCGGGAACCGTCGGCGGGCGGATCGGCGCGATCAGATAGCCGCGCCGCTCCAGCGCGGCCGCCGCGTCGAGTGCCGCTTCGGCGCTGCCCAGCAGAATAGGAACGATCTGACTCTCCGGGGGCGGGAGCCCCGCCGCCGCGGCGAACAGCCGGGCGTTGCGGAAGGGCGCCGCGACCCGGTCGGGCTCGGCAGCGATCGCCTCCAGCGCGGCGATGGCGCCGGCGACGACCGCAGGCGGCAGGGCGGTCGCATAGACGAAGCTGCGCGCCCGGTTCCTCATCAGCGCGCAGACCGGCGCGGAGGCGGCTAGGAAGCCGCCATGGGCGCCGACCGCCTTGGACAGAGTCCCGATATGGAGCGGCACCGGCGACCCGGCCTCCGCCGCGCATCCCGCGCCGCCGCCGAGCACCCCGAAGCCGTGCGCGTCGTCGACCAGCAGCCAGGCATCGAAGGCGGCGGCCAGCGCCGCAAGCTCCGCGATCGGCGCCCGATCGCCGTCCATGCTGAAGACGCCCTCGGTGAGAATCAGGCATCGCCCGTGGCCGGCGCGGCGGCGGGCCAGGATGCGGCGGCAGTCGGCGGGATCGTTATGCGCGAACGTCTCTATGCGCGCCCGGGCGAGCCGCGCGCCCCCATGCATCGAGGCGTGGCTCAGCGCGTCGAGCAGAACGAGGTCGCCGCGCCCGGCGAGCGCCGGGGCGATCCCGAGATTGGCGAGATAGCCGCTGCCGAAGACGCAGGCGTCCTCGGTGCCCTTGAGTCGGGCGAGCCGGCGCTCGAGCGCCGCGAAGAGCGGGTGGTTGCCGGTGATCAGCCGCGAGGCGCCGCTGCCCAGCCCGTACCGCCCCAGCGCGCGCGCGGCCGCGGCGACGACCCGCGCATCCCCGGCGAGCCCGAGATAGTCGTTCGAGCAGAACGAAACGAGCGCGCGGCCGCGCCGGACGACCCGCGCGCCGCCGCGCGGGTCGGTCTCCTCGAGAGTCCGGCGGAGGCGCCCAGCGTCGAGGGCGGCGAGCTTGTCGCGGGCGAAGCGGTCGAGCGAGTCCATCGGAGCCGTTTGCGCATCATGCATGACGCCGCGGTCGCCTGCGATATCGACAGGGCGGATTTCTACCCGGAAATCACCCGCGGATGCGGTGTTTTCGCAAGCGCCCGCGGCGTCTCTGCCGGTGACGCCCGAAGGCCGGTTCCTTCGCCGTCGTCGGGTCGAACGCCCCGACCGTGAACCCGACATCGGACGACAAAGATTCCCCCGCCCCGGCCGGCACCGCGCACCGACCCGACGCCTATGGCGGTCGCCTCGGCCTGGAACACGAAGCGGTCCTTCGTCTTGCAATCCGCTTGAGCCATCGGCCGGATTTCTTGTCCTCGCCATGGGCGATGCGCGCCGTTCTGACCTCGCCTCTCCCACCCTCGACGCCCGATCGGTCGGTCCCGATTCGAAAAAATAACGGAATATGAGATTGCGATCGGATCGCGCGCGTGTCACGATATTTTCTCGCGACATGCTGCCCTTTACGAGGCGCTGGCGTTTAAGTCGTTGTTTTTGTTTAGTTATTCTGAGTTTGGGAAAGAAGGGGGCGGCATCGTCTATCGCTGAAAAATCGAGGAGGGAGACAATGGCCAAAACGGTGTTCCGGGCTGAAATGGACAAATGGCCCGAAGATCAAGCAATCAAGACGCATAATCGTTGGCATCCCGATATCCCCATAGTGGAGCGTTTCAAGCCCGGTGACGAATTTCGCGTCGAATGCTATGACTGGACCGGCGGACAGATCAAAAACGACGAATCCGCAAACGACATCCGGGATGTCGATCTTTCGAAGGTGCATTATCTGAGTGGACCGTTCGGCGTCGAAGGCGCCGAGCCGGGCGATCTTCTCGTCGTCGACATCAACGACATCGGCTGGCTCGAAGACTCGCAATGGGGCTTCACCGGCATCTTCGCGTTGGAAAACGGGGGCGGCTTCCTCGACAAGCACTTCCCCGAGGCGCGCAAGGCCTGCTGGGACTTCCATGGCATCTACACGTCGTCTCGCCACATCCCCGGGGTGCGCTTCCCCGGTCTGGTCCACCCCGGTCTGATCGGCACGCTGCCTTCGGCCGATCTGTTGAAGAAGTGGAACGATCGGGAATCCGCCCTGTTCAGGACGGACCCGGATCGCGTGCCCCCCTTGTGCACCCTGCCGGACGGCATGGCCGGCACGACCACGGCGTTGATGGGGCAGATGACCGGCGACGCGGCGCACGCCGCGGGTCAGGAGGCCGCGCGGACGGTTCCGGGGCGCGAGCATGGCGGAAACTGCGACATCAAGAACCTGTCGCGCGGTTCCACCTGCTACTTCCCTGTCTACACGCCGGGCGGCGGGCTTTCCATGGGCGATATCCACTGGTCGCAGGGAGACGGCGAGATCACCTTCTGCGGCGCCATCGAGATGGCCGGATGGATCGATATCGGCGTCGACGTCATCAAGGGGGGAGTCGAGAAATACGGGATCACCAATCCCGTCTTCAAACCGAGCCCCGTCGAGCCGCACTATTCCGAGTATCTGATCTTCGAAGGGGTCTGCGTCGACGAGCATGACGGATCGCAAAAATATCTGGACGCGACGGTCGCCTATCGTCGGGCCTGCCTGAACGCCGTCGAATATCTCAAGAAGTTCGGCTACTCGGGCGAACAGGCCTATATGATCCTCGGCACGGCTCCGGTCGAGGGCCGGGTGAGCGGAATCGTCGATATTCCCAACGCATGCTGCACCGTCGCCGTGCCGACCGAGATCTTCGATTTCGATATTCGGCCCAACTCCGCCGGACCGAGCATCCAGGTCAGCGGCGTGGACGCGGCATCCTGCAATTAGGGATCCCGGGCGGAGGCGGCGCGTCCCTGCCCCGCCTCCGCCGCGCCATCCGCCGTCGTCCATCGGGCGAACGCGCGGCGCAGCATGCGATATTCGGAGGTCTTGATCATGCTATTGGGGCTCGCACTGCTCTATGTTGGCGCAGTTCTGTTCCTGAACGGCATCTGGCTCATGGGCCGCATCGGGGATCGGGAGATCGCCGTCATCAACATCTTCTCCGGCGGCGTCACGCTGCTGGTGGCGGTATATCTGGCGTTCGGGCCGGGCGCCGATCTGTCGACGGTCCGGGCCGCGGCGCTCACGCTTCTGTTCACCTTCACCTATCTTTGGGTGGCCTACAACAGATTCCACGACGTCGATGGCCGCGGTCTCGGCTGGTACAGCCTTTTCGTCGCCATCACCGTCGTTCCGGTGGCGCTGGATACGTTGATCGGCGCGACGACGCTGTGGGGGTACTGGTTCGGTCTGTGCTGGGCGGCATGGGCGGTTTTGTGGTTCATGTTCTTCCTGCTGCTCGCGATGCAGAAACCGATCGCCAAGCTGACCGGCGCGGTGACCACGATACAGGGTATCCTGACCGGTTGGTTGCCCGGCTATCTGTTGCTGGAGGGCGTTCTGGCCTAGGCGGCGCGCGTGCCGTCCGTTCCGGAGAACGGACGGCACCGGCCCGCCGCGGGACCGGGGAAGGAGAGCGGGATGCCTCTATACGGATATGTCTGTGAAGTCTGCGGTCCGTTTTCCGAAATGCGGAGCATGCGCCTCTCGTCGGAGCCGATGCCCTGCCCCGATTGCGGGGATTCCGCCCGGCGCAGCATCGGCGCACCGTTCATCGCCAATATGGACCCCAAGAATCGGATCGCGCATCAGCGAAACGAGAAGAGCGCGCATGAACCGAGGGTGGTATCCGGGAAACCGGGCCATCGCCACGGCGGACATCACGCGCACAAACCGTCGCGCCCTTGGGCGATCGGACACTGACTCTCGACCGCGGCCGAAGGGCGAACGACCGCCGTTTCGCCCGGAGCGGGCGGGATCGACGGTCGTCTCGCGTCGTTCTTCGTAGGCAGCATCGACGAGAGCGGACCCGACGCCGGCATGACCTATTTGTGGATCGCGCTCGGCAGCGCCCTCGGGGGCGTCGGGCGCCACTGGTGCAACGGATTGATTTCGGAGCGGCTCGGCGGCGAATTTCCCTGGGGTACGATCGTCGTCAACGTGGTCGGTTCGTTCGTCATCGGCGTTGCGGCATCGCTGAGCGGGTCCCTGGACCGCTGGTGGCCCCTCGGGGCCGATGCGCGCGCCTTCGTCATGGTTGGGCTATGCGGCGGCTACACCACCTTCTCGGCTTTCAGCTTGCAGACGCTCCTGCTCCTGCGTGACGGCGAGTGGGCGCGCGCGTTCGGCAACGTCCTGCTGTCGGTCGCGCTATGCCTGGTCGCCGTCTGGCTCGGCCATCTCGTCGGGCTCGGCCTCACCCAGACCCGCACGGGCTGAGCCCGACGGCGTCGGTAACCGGCGACCGCGCCTTGCTTGGCGCCGCCGCGCGAATATGGCTACATCGCGCCCGCGGGACGCGCGGCTTCGAAGGGACGCGGCATGATCGGTGAGAGGCGCCCGGGCAGCGGGGTGGGGGCCGCGCTGCCGCGCAAGGAGGACGCGCGGTTCCTGCGCGGCCGGGGCCGCTACGTCGCCGACATCGCGTGCGTCGGCATGCTCGAGGCGGCCTTCCTGCGCAGCCCGGTGGCGCACGGCCGGCTGCGCGGCGTCGACCGGCCGGCGGGTGCGAGGGCGCGCGTGTTTGCCGCCGAAGACCTGCCGCGCATCTCTGCCGTCCGGGTCGTGCCCGACATACCGGGCTTCAAGGGATCCGACCACTGGGCGCTGGCTCGCGGCAAGGTGCGCTTCGCCGGCGAGGCGGTCGCGCTCTGCCTCGCATCCGACCGCGCCGCCGCCGAGGACCTCGCGGCGCGGGCCGACGCCCGGATCGACCCGCTGCCGGCGGTGATCGACCCGCTGGCCGCGCGCGACCGGCCGGCGGCGCTGGTCCACGAGGCCTGGGGCGACAATGTCTATGTCGCGGCGCCGTTCACCGGCGGCGATATCGAGTCGGTCGCCGGCGCGCCGGTGACGGTCACCCGCGACTACCGCATGAACCGGCAGTCGACGATGCCGATGGAGGGCCGCGCCGTGCTGGCGCGCTGGGACGAGCGCGACGACGAGCTGGTCGTCCATCTCGCCACCCAGGTCCCGCATCTGATGCGGCTGGGGCTCGCCCAGACGCTCGGCCTCCCGATCCGGCAGGTCCGCGTGGTCTCGCCCGATGTCGGCGGCGGGTTCGGCGGCAAGGCGCGGCTCATGCCGGAGGAGATCGCGGTCTGCGCGGCCGCGCTCGAGACCGGGCGCCCGGTGCGCTGGATCGAGGATGTCGGCGAGCATCTGCAGGCCGCCTGCCAGGCGCGCGAACATGTCTACCGCGTCACCGCCCATGCCGAAGAGAACGGGCGCATCCTGGGCCTCGATGCCGAGATCGTCATCGACGGCGGTGCCTACGCGCTCTGGCATACCGGCCCGTTCATGGAGACCGGCATGGCGGCGCGCAACCTGCCGGGCCCCTACCGTATCGAGAATTTCCGGGCGCGGACCTGGACGGTGGCCACCAACAAGCCGCCGCTCGGTGTCTATCGCGGGGTGGCGCGGCCCGGGGCCTGCTTCGCGATCGAGCGGACGCTGGACGAGGTCGCCCGTGCCGTCGGGCGCGACCCGATCGCCGTCCGTGCCGCCAACATGGTGCCGCCCGAGGCGATGCCCTATCGCACGGTCTGCGACATGAAGTTCGACAACGGAGACTATCCGGCGGCGGTGCGCCGCGCCGCCCGGCTGGTCGATGCCGACGGGGTTCGCACCCGCCAGCGCGCGCCGCTCCCCGACGGCCGGCTGATCGGCATCGGCTTCGGCAGCTTCACCGAGCAGTCGGCGCACGGCGCCGAGGAATGGGTGCGTCGCCGGACGCCGATCGTCGCCGGATACGAGACGGCGACCGCCCGGATGCATGAGGACGGGACGTTGCAGCTACTGGTCGGTATCCACAGCCACGGCCAGGGCATGGAGACTACCCTCGCGCAGATCGCCTGCGAGGAGCTCGGCATAGATCCGAACGACGTCTCGGTGCGGTTCGGCGACACCGGCGTCTCGCCCTTCGGCATGGGTACCTTCGCGTCGCGCTCGATCGTCATGGGCGGCGGTGCGGTGGCCGACGCCTGCGCCGCGCTGCGCGCCAAGATGGCGGCGATCGCTGCCCACAACCTGCAATGCGCGCCGGCGGCGGTCGGCTTCGCAGGCGGCGAGGCGCGCGGCCCGTCCGGTACGATGACGCTGGCCGAGATCGGCCGCATCGCCCATCTCCGCCAGGAGCGGCTTCCCGACGGCATGGCGCCGCTGCTCGAGGCGACGGCGACCTATGAGCCGGCCGAGTCGGCGGGCGTCTTCTCCTATGCGACCCACGCGGCCGTCGTTGCGGTCGATCCGGCGACCGGCGCGGTGGAGTTGTTGGACTATGCCGTGGTCGAGGATTGCGGGACGGTGGTCAACCCGCTGGTGGTCGACGGACAGATCGCCGGCGGCACCGCCCAGGGCATCGGCACCGCGCTGTTCGAGGAGGTGGTCTTCGATGCCGACGGCCAGCCTCTGGCGACGAGTTTCGCGGACTATCTGCTGCCCGGTGCGGTCGAGGTCCCGCCGATCAAGATCGGCCATATGGTCACCCCTGCCACCTCGACCCGCTACGGCATGAAGGGCATGGGCGAAGGCGGTGCCATCGCGCCGCCGGCGGCAATCGGCAACGCCCTGGCCGACGCGTTCCGGGACCATGGTATCCAGTTCAACGAGACCCCGTTCACGCCGCGCCGCGTGCTGGCCGCGCTCCGCGCCGCCGGGCTGTGACCCGAGGGAAGCGGTGGCTGGGGTGCGGCTGCATTGACATGCGGCGGCCGACAACGCAGAAATATACGGTTTCCGGGAAACAGGGCAGAACGATGAACAGCTTCCGTCGGAGAGACGTTCTTGCTGGCGGTGCGGCGCTCGGCGCGGCGCTGCCGATGTCGTTGCTGTGGTCCGGCGCGGCGCGCGGCGCCATCGGCGACACGCTGACCATCGCCTACAACCTTCCGGTGCCGTCTTGGGATCCGACGACGGGGGCGTCCGCCGTCAATCCGGCGCTCGCCTCGATCTACAAATCGGTTTTCGACCAATATGTCGACCAGGCGCCCGACCTCGAACAGATTCCGGGCGTGCTGACCGAATGGTCCTATAACGCGGACAGCACGGGGGTCCGTTTCAAGCTGGGCAAGGACCGCCGCTGGGCCGACGGGAAGGCGATGACGGCCGAGGATATCGTCTGGAACCTGCGGCGGCTGGGCGACCCGAAGACGGGCAATCCGATCCAGTTCATCTGGGGCAGTCTGAAGAATTTCAGGATCGACGGCGATGTCGTCTCGGCCGATCTCGAACCCTACAGCGCCACGATCCTCTCCTGGCTGAGCTTTCTCGGCGCCTATCTGCTCCCGCCCCACTATTACGAGAAGGTCGGCAAGGCGGGGTTCGAAAAGGCGCCGATGGGCTCGGGCCCCTACCGGATCGAACGCTATTCGCGCGGCTCCTTCGCGCGGCTCAAGCGGAACCCCAACTATTGGGGGCCGGCCCCGGCGTTCGAGACCGTCGTCTTCAAGTTCGTGACCGACGCGTCGAGCCGGGTCTCCGAGGTCGAGAGCGGCGCGTCCGATCTCACCCTCGACATCCCCTACGAGCAGTATGAGAGGCTCCGCAAGAAGCCCGGACTCGCGGGCGTCGCCCACCCGGTCAGCGACATCGCGATGATCTTCATCAACGATATCGGGCCGATGCTGGACGCCAACGTGCGCCGGGCAGCGGTGCATGCGATCGACAAGAAGGCGATCGTCGACCGGCTTCTCGGCGGCAACGCGACGCCGATCGACACCCTTCTGACCCCGCAATATGTCGGCTACAACCCCGCGATCGAGACGCCCTACGACCCGGCTCTCGCCAGGAAGCTGCTCGCCGCGAGCGGCTATTCGCGCGAGAAGCCGGTTTCCTTCAAGATCCAGACCACGCGGGGCTACAAGCCCAAGGACTACGAATCCGTTCAGGCCATCGTCGGCATGTGGCGCCGGGTCGGCATCGACGCCGAGATCGAGGTCTACGAGATCGCCAAGCATTTCGAGCTGCGCGCGCAGGACAGGCTGGCGCCCGCAGCCTATTACAGCTGGGGCAATTCCTCGGGCGATCCCGAGAACGCGACCGGCCACGCCATGTTCGGGCCGAGCCCGCATTCGGTCTGGGACGGGAAGGCGCTGAGCGACAAGCTGGGCCGGCTGTTCCAGGAACGCGATTACGACGCCCGGATCGAGGGCTATGACGAGGCCAACAGATATATCGCCGAGAACGCCTTGGTGCTGCCCCTCTGGCAGTTCCATCAGCCGGTGATCCACAAGGCGGAGCTGGCTTTCGCCCCGCACATCGCCAATTTAGTCCTGCCAGCGGCCATGGCGCGGAAGTGAGGCCTGGGCGCGATCGGCGCCCGTCCGGATATCGACGATCGCACGGTCGGCGACCATGTACGCGACATGGCGCACGCCGACGGAAGAATGCCCCTTCGGGTCATGCCCGGCGGCCGTCCGGCGACCCGCCCTCGCATTGAAACAATCCGATCCGCTCGAACCGTCCTGCCGGCGACGAGCGCGACCTCCAGGATGTGCCCCGCAAGACCGGCACACCCCATACGCACCCAGGGTGCCTTGAGCGAGACCCGACCGGTCCGCCTTCGCCATATGCGTCAACGCGTGTTCGAATAGTTCGCGCCTCCGGCTCCCGATGCGGCGTTCGCGGAGAGCGGCCGCGCACCGAACCGGGGTCCGGTCCTCGACCGGGCCGCATGCGTCGATTCCGGGGAACCCGGGCTCTCGCGCTATCATCGCCGGCGTGTGGCTCGGGGCCGCTTCGTTCGCCGACGATATGGAACGCGTCATGGCCGCGCTCGTTGTGCTTTCGTCTTGCCGGAACGAATGTAGGGATGCCCGGGGCACCGAGCGGGCACCCGTCGCAACGCCCGTCACTTCCGCATGCGACCCGATACCGTTATGGGAGCCTGCATGCCGTCGCAGAGAAGGGTCTCCGTCGTGGCTCCCCTGAGGCAGGTCCGAACGAGTCGGACCCGCGACAATCCTGGAGACGGGCGGGGCGCGCCCGGCGCCCGGGGCCGGCGATGCCCGTCCGCTACGTCCTGAAGCGCCTCTGGCTCGCGGTGCCGACGCTTCTCGGCGTCGCCGTCATCGTGTTCGTCCTCCTGCGTATCGTGCCGGGCGATCCGGTCGCGATGATGATCGGCCCCGAGGCGACGATGGCCGATATCGCGCGGCTGCGCGCCTTCTACGGCCTCGACAAGCCCGTTCTTGAGCAGTTCCTGATCTATCTCGGCAACATCGCCGTCGGCGATCTGGGCGATTCGATCGGCTTCAAGCAGAGCGTGGCGGAGCTGATCTTCGCCCATCTGCCGCCGACTCTCGAACTGGTCGTCTTCGCCATCGTCTGCGGCGGCGGGGCGGGGGTCGCGCTGGGCTGCGCCGCGGTCCACTGGCGGGGCCGCTGGCCGGAGATGCTGGTCGACCTCGCCAACGGGGTCTCGGTCGCGATCCCGGATTTCCTGTGGGCTCTGCTGCTGATCCTGTTCTTCGGCGTCCTGGTCCCGGTCCTGCCGATCTCCGGCCGGCTCGACCCCGCGTTGCCGCTCGCGTTCGCGACCCGGTTCTTTCTGGCGGAGAGCCTGCTGCGGGGCGATGTTGGCGCGGTCGGGACGCTGTTGCGCCACATGCTTCTGCCGGGCCTGGCGCTCGCGCTGCCGCTGACGGCCGTCGTCGCCCGGCTGCTCAAGACCTCGCTGCTGGCGGAGATGACCCGCGACTACATCCTGCTCGCCCGGGTCAAGGGCTTCGGCCCGGCGCGGATTCTGCTGCGCCACGCGCTGCCCAACGCGTTGATTCCCACGGTGACGCTGGGCGGGGTGCAGTTCATGTTCCTCCTCGGCGGCACGGTGCTGATCGAGCTGATCTTCGCCTGGCCCGGTATCGGCAACCTGGCGATTCGCGCCGTGCTCAACCGGGATCTGCCGCTGATCCAGGGGATCACGCTGACCTTCGCGGCCCTGTTCGTCCTGCTCAACCTGCTGATCGACGCGATCTGCGTGCTGCTCGACCCGCGGTTGCGCAATGATTAGGCCGAATCTTCGGCTTGGGGCAGGCCTCGCCGTCGTCGCGGTTCTGGTCGTCTGCGCGCTGTTCGCGCCGGCGCTGTCGCCGCGCGACCCGCTTGATCAGGAGCTGCTCGCGCAATATCTGCCGCCGCTCTGGTCGGACGCGGCGAATCCCGATCATCCGCTCGGAACCGACTCGCTCGGGCGAGACGTGCTGTCGCGGCTGATCCACGGCGCGCGGCCGGCGGTGATCGTCGCCGTGCTCGCCGCCGCCTTCGCCGCCCTGATCGGGATCGTCCTCGGCCTGGTCGCCGGCTTCTACGGCGGTTGGGCGGACGCGGCGATCTCGCGGACGGTCGAGACCTTCATGTCCTTCCCGCCGGTGCTGCTGTCGATCGTGCTCGTCGCGGTGATCGGCTCGGGCCTCCACGCCGTCGTCATCGCCATCATCGTCATCGACTGGACGCGGTTCTGCCGCGTCGTGCGCGCCGAGGTAATGGTGCTGCGCGAGCGGGACTTCGTCGCCGCCGCGATCGCCACGGGCAAGCGCCGGCGGCGGATCCTGCTCGGCGAGATATTGCCCAACGTCGCCCCGGTGATGCTGGTCCTGCTCGCCCTCGAAATGGGTATCGCGATCGTGGTCGAGGCGATCCTGAGCTTCGTCGGATTCTCCTCGTCCAACGTCGCGACCTGGGGCGGTATGATCGCCGACGGCCGGGGCTATCTTCATCAGGCCTGGTGGGTGATGACGTTCCCGATCGGCTGCATCGTCGTCTCGGTGCTCGGCTTCAACTTCCTGGGCGACGGGCTGCGCCGGGCGTTCGACCCGTTGATGCGCGCATGAGCGCGCTGCCCGCCCTCTCGGTCGAGAACCTCCATGTCGAGATCGTCGACGCGCGCGGCCGCACCCCCATCCTGCGGGGGGTGAGCCTCGAGATCGGACCCGGGCGGATCCATGGCCTCGTCGGCGAGTCGGGCGCCGGCAAGACCGTGCTCGCCAAGGCGATCCTCGGCATCCTGCCGGCCGGGGCGGCGGTCACCGAAGGGACGATCCGCCATTCGGGCCGGCCGCTCACCGATGCGGCGTCCAGGCGCGGCCTGCTGGGCCGCGATATCTCGATGATCCTCCAGGATCCGACGGCGGCGTTGAACCCGGTCCTCCGCATCGAGGCGCAGATCGTCGATGTGCTGCGTCGCCATCTCGGCTTGTCGCGACCGGCGTCACGGGGGCGGGCGCTCGCCCTCCTCGACGCCGTCCGGATCCGCGAGCCCGCCCGCGTCCTCCGGCAGTATCCGCACGAGCTGTCGGGCGGGATGCGTCAGCGCGTCGTCATCGCGATCGCCTTCGCCTGCGACCCGCTGCTCGTCGTCGCCGACGAGCCGACGACCGCTCTCGACGTGACCGTGCAGAAACGGATCCTGCGGCTCATCAAGGAGCAGCAGGCGCGCAGCTGCGCCTCGGTCCTGTTCATCACCCACGATCTCGGCGTCGTCGCCAAGATCTGCGACGCGGTGACGGTCCTTCATGCCGGCCGGGCCCTCGAGACGGCGCCGGCCGCCGAGCTGTTCGAGAGCCCGCGGCACGGCTATACGAGGGCGTTGTTGGCGGCGACCCCACGGCTCGACCGTCCGGATGCCGGGCTCCGGCCCGTCCCCGAGGAGTTGACCGCGCGGCTGCTGCGGGACGCGCAGGACTACGATCTGGCGCGGCGCGATGCTTGAGGCGCGCGGCATCGAGGTCGCGTTTCCCGACCGGAGCCGCAAGCCCCTGATCGGCCCGGCGCCCGCCCGCCGGGTCCTGTTCGGCATCGACCTCGAGATCGCCGCCGGCGAGGCGGTGGGGGTGGTCGGCGAGTCGGGCTCGGGCAAGACCACGCTCGGGCGCGCGGTCCTCCGCCTCCTGCGGCCGTCGCGCGGCACCGTCCTGTTCCGCGGGCGCGACATCACCGGCCTGCCGGAGGCCGAGCTCCGCCCTCTCCGGCGGCACATGCAGATGATCTTTCAGGACCCGCAGTCCTCGCTCAACCCGCGCCATCGGGTTGTCCGCATTCTGGCCGAGCCGCTCCGCAGCTTCGGGCTGGCCGCATCGGCGGGCGAAGCGCGGCGCCAGGCCCTGTCGCTGCTCGAACGCGTCGGCCTGCCGGCCGAATACGGGGCGCGCTACCCCCACCAGCTCTCCGGCGGCCAGCGTCAGCGCGTCGGCATCGCCCGTGCGATCTCGGTCGCCCCGCAATTCGTCGTCGCCGACGAGATCGTCTCCGGCCTCGACATGTCCATCCAGGCGCAGATCCTCGATCTGCTGCGCGCGCTGCGCGAGGAGATGGGGCTCGCCCTCCTGTTCGTCAGCCACGACCTCTCGGTGGTCCGCGCCGTCTGCTCGCGGGTCCTGGTCATGCTGGACGGAAGGGTGGTGGAGGAAGGCGCCTGCGCCGAAGTCTTCGCGAACCCGCAGCACGACTACACCCGTTCGCTGCTGGCCGCCATTCCCCTGCCGCGGATCGAACCGGGCTGGCTCGCCGACGCGACCGACCGATCATAGGCCGCCCGGCGGTGTGCTACGGGTTTCGGACGCCGGTTCCGCCAGGGACGAGATGGCCCGGGCGCTCTTCCCGTCCTGGTGGGTCGATTTCGATCCGGTGCGCGCCAAGACCGCCCTGCGTCTGCGTCGCGAGGCGGGGAGGCGGCAGGCGCGGACCCCCTCCCCGGATCTCGCGTCAATAGCTGTATTTGAAGGGCAGCTTGATCCCCATTTCCTCG
Source organism: Alphaproteobacteria bacterium (assembly GCA_963422565.1). Classification (GTDB taxonomy): domain Bacteria; phylum Pseudomonadota; class Alphaproteobacteria; order MPNO01; family MPNO01. The sequence goes on from OY730228.1 coordinate 2,160,986, forward strand.
GCGATCTCGAGATAGCGGGTGAACAGCTTGGTCCCCGGCAGGCCCTGCTCGTCGTAGAGCCGCGCCTTCTCCCTCGACCAGCCGGCCAGCGCCTCGGCCATGACCCGGCGCTCGGAGAAGGGAAGCTCGGTCACCGTGCTGCCGCTCTCGGCGAGCGCCTCGAGCGAGGCCGTGAACCGCCTGGTCGATTCCTTGGCGGTCTCGACCATCCACGTCTCGCGCTCCTCGTCGACGATCTTCCGAACCTCGGCCGGGAGCTTGTTCCAGGTGGCGAGATTCATCGACATCTGATAGAGGAAGGTCGCGCCCCAGCCGACCACCTTGAAATGCTTGGCCGGCTCGTCGAGCTTGAAGCCCTTCCAGGCGGTCGGGAAGATCACCAGCCCCTCGTAGACCCCCGACTGCAGGGCGTTATAGGCCTCGTTCAGGCTGGTCTGCACCACCGTCGCGCCGGTGTATTTCAGCCAGGGCAGGTTGAGCCCGGCGCCGGCGATCTTGTGGCCCTTGAGGTCGGACATCTTCTTCCAGGCGAACTTGGTGCCGAGCCCGTAGGAGGAGAAGGTGCCGCCGCCGAGCCATTTCTGGTTGTATTTGTGCAGCGCCTCGGTCCAGGCCGGGAACTCGCGATAGGTCTTGCGCGAGATCTCGAGCTGAGTCATCGGATCGTCGGTGACGAAGGGCACGAAATAGTTGAAGGCGAGCTGGGAGGCCTTGGTCGGCTCGAAGCAGGCGCACCACAGCCCGATGTCGAACAGCCCCTTCTCGACGCCCTCGAGCACGTCGAACGGCCCCGAGACGGTGTTCCACAGCTTGATGAAGGCGATCTTGTGTTCGGTCTCCTCGGCCACCCGCTTGGCGACGGTCGGTGCGAAATAGCCGTCGGCCATGAATATCGGCTCCAGCGGCTTCATCGGCTGGCCCGAGCCGATGCGCAGCGTGAAGCTCGCCGCGCCGGCGGTCGAGACGGCCAGCGCGGCCGCCGCCAACACCGCCGCGCCCATGCCGAGGCGGCGCGTTCCGAAATCTCTCATCCGGGAACCCTCCCCTGGAAAACCCGTGGCCGGCCGGATGCGGCCGCGCCGCGGGCAGGGTAGCAAACCCGGCATTGCGAGGAAAACCGACATCGGCGCGGCTTGGCGCTTGTCGTTTCGGCCCCCCGGCCTCCGTCGGCGCCGCGGTCCGCATCGTCGGGAGCGGACAGGCCGGCGGACGATCGGCTTCCCCGCATCGGGGCGCTGATACCCGATCGCCCGACCGTCGCGCCGCACGACGCCTTCTTCCGGGCGCCGGTCGAAGACCCCGCATGGGCCGGGACGCCGGTCCGCGGAACCTACCCCGAAGGGTCGCCGCAGAACGCGCCGCCGCGCCCCTCCGCCGCGTCGTCCCAGACCCTGCGGGCCGCGTCGACGCCCGCGCCCGGCGGGGCGGCGAACCCCAAACGCCGCAGCGTCGCGTCGAGCGCTGCCAGCGTGGTCAGCAGCGCGTCCTTGCGGCAATTATAGGCCATCGTGCCGATCCGCCAGATCCTGCCGCGCAGCGGGCCGAAGGACGTTCCGATCTCGATGGAAAAATCGTCGAGCATCGCGCGGATGACCCTGTCTCCGTCGACTCCCTCCGGGATGACGATCCCGGTGACGTTGACCATCTTGTTGGCCGTGTCGCCGAAGATCTCGAGACCCATCGCCTCGAGCCCGGCCATCAGCGCCCGCCCGGCCCGCGCATGGCGGGCGAAGCGCGCCTCCAGCCCCTCGGCGAGCGCGATGCGGAAACACTCCCGCGCCGCATAGAGCATCGAGGTCGCCTCGGTGTGGTGGTTGAGCCTCATCTCGGACCAGTAGTCCATCAGCATCGGCAGATCGAAATAGTTGGAGCGGATCGGCGGCCCGGCGCCCGCGTCGAACCGCTCGGGCCGGATGCCGCGCTCGATGTGGCGCCGCCGCCCGACTCGCGCGACCACCCGGTCGTTGAAGGTGATCGGCCCCGACCCCGACGGCCCGGACAGGCATTTCTGGAGACCCGCGGCCGCGGCGTCGATTTGCCACTCGTCGACCCGGAACGGCATCCCGCCCAGCGTCGCGGTCGCATCGACGAACAGCAGCGCGTCGTGCGCCCGGCAGATCGCGCCGATCTCGTCCAGCGGCTGCGCCATCGTCGTCGAGGTGTCGCCGTGAACCGCGGCGACCAGGCTCGGGCGTTCGCGGCGTAGCGCGGCCTCGATCCGGTCCGGCGGGAAGACCGTCCCCCATTCGGTCTCGATGACGCGGAGGTCGCCGCCGGCGCGCTCGACGATCTCGCAGAGCAGCTGGCCGAACCGGCCCGAGACCGGAACCAGCACGCGGTCGCCGGGCTCGACGAGCGATGCGAGAATGGCTTCGATCGCCGCCCTGGCGGTGCCGTCGACCAGCAGCGACCAGCGATTCTCCGTGGCGTAGATCCGGCGCGTGAGCGTCATGACCTCGTTCATGTATTCGGTGAACGCGGGATCGAACTGGCCCAGCATCGGCATCGACATCGCGCGGAGCACCCGCGGATCGACGTTGATCGGCCCCGGCCCCATCAGCAGGCGGGGTGGCGGGTTGAGGTCCTCGAACAGCTCGATCGTCTGGCTCATTCTCTCCACCTTCTCGCTCGACGGCGGCGGCGATAGCGCAAAACGCGCACGATCTCAAACGATTCCGCGGCGACAGAGCCCGCGGCGATCGGTTAGGCTCGGCCGGCGGGCCGAAGGAGCCGGCCGCGCGGCGAGCGGAGAGGCCTGCCCTGGCGCGCTATCCCATTCCCGAACGGCTTCTGGTCGCGGTCGGCGGCAACGCGATCCATCCCGAGGGGATCGCCGGCACGGTCGCGGATCAGCGGCGCTATGCCGCCACCGCCGGGCGCGCGCTGCTCCCCTTGATGCGGCTCGGGCGCCCGCTGGTGGTCACCCACGGCAACGGGCCGGTCGTCGGCAAGATCCTGATGCGCCAGATGCTGTCGCGCGAGCGCGTCGCGCCGATGACGCTGGACGTCTGCGTCGCCCACAGCCAGGGCGGCATCGCCTATCTGCTGACGCAGGGTCTCGAGAACGCCCTCCGCGCGGCCGGCGACCCGCGCGCGGTCGCCTGTCTGCTGACCCAGGTCGAGGTCGATCCCGAGGATCCGGCCTTCGCCGATCCAGCCAAGCCGGTCGGCTATTTCTACGATGCCGAGGAGGCGCGCGCTCTCGAATCGGAGATCGGCTGGCTCATGCGCGAGGACGCCGGGCGCGGGTGGCGCCATGTCGTGCCGTCGCCGAGGCCGCGCGACATCTGCGGCGTCGCGGCGATCCGCGCGCTGTCGGAGACCGGCGCGGTGGTGATCGCCGCCGGCGGCGGCGGGATTCCGATCCGCCTCGACGCGGCCGGGCTCGGCGCCGGCGTCGAGGCGGTGATCGACAAGGACCTCAGCTCGGCGCTGCTGGCGCGGCTCCTCGGGATCGACACCCTGCTGATCCTCACCGGGGTCCGCCACGCCGCGGTGGATTTCGGCGGGCCGAACGAGCGGGCGCTCGGGGCCATCGGCGTCGCGGAGGCGCGCCGCCATCTCGCCGACGGCCAGTTTCCGCCCGGCAGCATGGGCCCCAAGATCGAGGCCGGGATCGATTTCGTCGCGCGCGGCGGACGGCGCGCGGCGATCGGCCATCTCGAAGAGGCGCTCGCCGCCCTCACCGGCGCCGCAGGGACCCATATCCTCGCCGATGTCTGACCCTCCTGCCGCCGGGGTTCCGGTCGCGCTGGCCGGACGCCGCGCGGCGCGCTGTCTCGATGCGCTCTCCCGGCGTCCGGGCTCGGTGCTCGCGGTCTTCCGGCGCAGCGTATATCTGAGCGACGACACGAGCGACGAGCTGGTCTGCGTCGGGGCGCGGACCATCGGCGCGGGGCCGCTCAACGCGCTGGTCGACGATTGGCCGTTCGCCGCAATACGGCCCGGCGACCCGGTCCTGCCGGTGCCGGGCGGCCTCCGGCCGGGGCGGGGGCCGGTCCTGGCGGCGAGGCCGCGCGGTCTCTACGCGGCATGCGCCGGGCGGTGCGCGCCCGACCAGCGCATGCTCTCCCTGCTGGCCGAGGCGGCGCGCGGCTTCGCCCGTTCGGATGGGCTGGCGCCGCTCGTCCCCGGGGTCCGGGCGCCGCGGTCTCCGGTCGTCGCGCGCGCTCTCCCCGCCGTCGAGGCGCTCGCCGCCTGGCTGCGCGGCGGCCCGGCGCCGCCGCCGCCCGCCGCCCTCTCCCGGCTGATCGGGCTCGGGCCCGGGCTCACCCCGTCGGGCGACGACTATCTGGGCGGGATGATGATCGGGCTCGCCGCCTGCGGGCTCGGCGGCGATGCGGCGCGTCTGGCCGGCCCGGTGCTGGTGGTCGCGCGCGAAGCGACGAGCCGCATCGGCCTCGCCCATCTTCGCGCCGCGTCCGCCGGCGAAGGGGCGGCGGCGCTGCACGATGCCCTGGCCGCCCTCGGCCGGAGGGACGAGGCGGCCCTCGCCGGAGCGCTCGCCGCGCTCGATCGCGTCGGTCACTCCTCGGGTTGGGACGCCCTGGCCGGGGCCGCCGCCGCGCTGGCGGCGGCGGCGGAGAGAAGCGCCGCCGCGGCTTCCGCCGCCTCGGCGTTGGAGGATGCCACGGTGATGCCGGCTTCGGCGAGCCGGGCGACCTGATCCGATCGCGTCTGCGGGTCGGCTTCGGTGCCGCAGACCGAGGCGATCGCCGCCGGACCGGCGGCGCCCCGGTCGGCGAGCGCCGCCGCCGCTCGCCCGGCGGGATCGGGATGCACCCCATGGCCGAGCACGACATCGAACAGCAGCACCCCGGTCTCGGGGTCCGCCGCCGCCTCGGCGAGCATCGCGTCGCGGAGCGCCGGATCGATCATCGGGTGCGGCCGCCCGACCGTGTACTCGTCGGCGCCGAGATCGAGGAGCGCCGCCGCGCCGGCGCCCTCCGCATCGAGCGGCGCCGCGCCCGGTATCGGCACGTTCGAGGCGACGCCGATCCCGGCGGCCATCAGCACCGCCTGGGCCTCGCCGCAGAGCGATCCGCCGGCGAAGAGGCCCTTGAGCCTCCGCCCCCTCGACCGCCGCGGCAGCGCGAGCCCGCCGGGCGTCCGGCCGACGCCGTCGTCCTCCAGCACTTCGGCGGCGGCCGCGCGCAGCGTCGCCGCCTGGGTCGCGTTGGCCGGGAGCGGGATCGACCTCATGCCGATGAAGCAGAGGACGAACCGCTTGGGGCTCGCAGCGATGCGGGCGGCGATGCGCGCCACCGTCGCTGGATCCGGCGGCTTGGAGATCAGCGCGATCCGCCGGGTCCCGGGGTCCCGGTCGAGCGCGTCGATCGCGGCCAGCGTCATTCGCCCGCCGACCGCCGCCCCGAGGTCGCGCCCGCCGACGCCTATGGCGTGGCTGACCCCGCCGCCGGCTCCGGCGATCAGGCAGGAGACCTCCTGCAGCCCGGTGCCCGAGGCCGCGATCAGCCCGATATCGCCGCGCGGGACGGCGTTGGCGAAGCCGAGCGGCGCCCCGGCGAGGATCGCCGTGCCGCAATCCGGCCCCATCATCATCAGCCCGCGCGCGCGCGCCTGCTCCTTGAGCGCGATCTCCTCGGCAACCGGCACGTTGTCGGAGAACAGCATCACGTTGAGCCCGCGCGAGAGCGCCCGCCGCGCTTCCCGCGCCGCGTAGGCGCCGGGGACGGAGACGATCGCGAGATTGGCCTCCGGCAGCGTTTCCAGCGCGGCCTCGAGCGATCGCGGCCGCCAGCCGCCGGTCGCGGGACCGTCTTCGGCGAGGCCGTCGAGCTCGCGGCTCGCGGCCGCGCTCGCGGCCGCGAGCGCGGCCGCATCCCGCGCGCGAACCGCGACGATCAGGTCGTTCGGCCCCGCCGCATCGCCTTCGTCGTCGAGCAGCCCCGCCTCGCGCATCAACTCCTTGTTGGCGGGGCTGCCGATCATCAGCGACGCCGCGATCACCCCGTCCCGCTCGCCGATGCGGCGCGAGATCCGCATCAGGGCTACCGAGTCGAGATAGAAGCCTGTCCGGACCCGGACCGCGCGAACGGCGCCCGTCATGCCGCCCCGAGCGCGGCGTCGAGCGCCGTGAGCGCCTGTTCGAAACAGGCCATCGGCGCGTGGACCACCCCGGCGCCGACCTGGCCGATGCCGGCCTCCCGATGCGCGATCCCGGTGTTGATGACCGGCCGGATTCCGGTCGCGACGACCCTGCGGATGTCGATCGCCGTCGGGACTCCGGCGAAATCGAGCGCGGGGATCGACCATTCGGGGTTGCGGGCGAGCGTGATCTCGTACATCGCTCGGCTGTGATCGAGCGCCGTCGCGGCCGTGCCGGCGCCGACGAAACCGGCGACCGCCGGCGAGGCCGCCATTGCGAAGCCGCCGAGGCCCACGGTCTCGACGATCGTCGAGTCGCCGATGTCGGGGTTTGCGTCCGCCTCGGTAAAGCCCGGGAAGTAGAGGCCGCGCGGCATCTCGACCGGCGCGGTGAACCAGCGCTCGCCGAGCGCCGCGACGCGAATGCCGAACTCGGTGCCGTTGCGGCACATCGCGGCGACCACGCTCGAGGCTTCGATCCCCAGCACCGGATCCATCACCGCCTTGCCCATCGCCATGGCGATGTTGAGGAAGAACTGATCGTTGCCGGCGACGAACTCCAGGAGATCGGCCAACGCCTCCCGGTCGGGCACCGATCGCGCCAGGTCCGGGGCGAGCAAGCGCAGGAACAGGCTCGTGCAGCCGACATTGCGCTGGTGCATCTCGTCGCCCATCGTCAGGCCGCGGGCGACCAGCGGCTTGAGCGCGAGGCCGCCTCGGCGGGCGAGCGCGGCGGCGAGCGCCGGGGCCAGCGCCGAGCCCAGCCAGCGCAGCCGGTCGAGGACCTCCGCGTCGTTGCCGCCGAAGCGCATCACCTTGCCCAGCCCTTCGTTGAGCGTGCAGAAGGCGCGGTTCCCGAAGGCCCTGTTCTCGACGACGATCACCGGCATGGACCGGGTGATGAGCCCGGTCATCGGACCGACCGCCGAGAAATGATGGTTGGGGGCGAAGGCGATGCCGCCGCCGGCGGCGAGCGCCGCGGCCTCGTCGAGATCGGCCGCCCAACCCTCGAGCAGCGCGGCGCCGGCGACGGCGCCCCTGAGCGGACCGGTCATGGCCTCCCAGGCGATCGGCGGGCCGGCATGGAGAATCGTCCGCTCGCCGAGGCCGTCGACGACCTCGCCGGCGGGCGCGACATCGACCAGCACCGGGTCGGCGGCGAGGATGCGCCGCACCGCCTCGGCGTTGGCGTCCGCGATCGCGCGGGCGGCGGCGGTCTCGGCCATCAGCCGCCGAGCCTGTCGAGGATGGCGATCAGCCGAGGGTCGCCGCCGCCCGGCGGCCGCCAATCGACCTGGACCACGGCCACCCCCTGGCTCGCGAGCGTTTCGGAGAAGCCCTCGAGCCCGATATTGATCGCCGCGACCGGGCCGTTCAGCAAGGACCGGGCGGGCTCGTTCCGCTGCGCCACCGCGCGCCTCCATGACCGTCGTCGAACGGCCGCATAATACGAGACGGCCCGAGGCGGGGAAGCCCGCGCACCGGCTTGCCCACCCGCCCACGCCATCTCCTCCGCAGGCGCCACGTAGACGCGGCGCCGTCACCCCCGTCCCGACCCTGCGCCGCGCCGCGCGCCGCAAGCGACCCTACGCCAAACGCCTGCCCAAAGGACGCAGACACACAAGACCCGCCCAGTACCTTGCCAAGCAGACAGCCAAGGATGACCCCTCGTCTCATATGTCTTGAACCGAGACGGTGCGCCCGGCCGATGCCGGCCGGGAACCCGCTTCTGGTTTCACGGTCTGCGCAACGCCTTCATCACGGTGGCCGAGCGCGAACTGATGCTGCCGCGGTCGCTGACCAAGCGGCTGGTCAACCACGCCCGGCCGTCCGACGTGACCGAGGGCTATGCCGCCGACTGGACGGTCGAGCAGCTTCGAGAGCCTGCGCAAAGAATAGCCGACAGGATCGATGAACTGATGAGCCCCGAACTCTGCCCGGCGAAACCGTGAACTGAATGCTTCTCCAAATCTTGGCCGCATTTCTACAATGGAATATATGGGTCGATGACTTGGGACGTCGAATACATGAATGAGTTCAGGGACTGGTGGACCGAGCTTGCCGAAAGCGAACAGGACGAGATTGCGGCGGCGGTCGAATTGCTGGCGGAGCACGGTCCCGGTTTGCGGTTTCCCTACTCGGCCGGGGTGGCGGGTTTCCGGCACGGCCACATGCGCGAGCTTCGCGTCCAGAGCGCCGGCAAGCCCATCCGCGTGTTCTACGCCTTCGATCCAAGGTGCACTCGGCGGCGACAAGACGGGCAACGAGCGGTTCTACAGGCGGTTCGTGCCGCGGGCCGACAGGCTCTATTACGAGCACTTGCGGGAACTGAGAGACGAAGGAGTGATCGAATGAGTGGGCGCCACGCCTTTGACGAGTTGACGAAGGGCTTCACCCCCAATCGCCGGGAGCGCGTCGAGGCCCGGAAAGCGGAGCTACGCGCCGCCATGCCCCTTCACGAATTGCGCAAGGCGCGAGCCATGACGCAGAAGGCGGTGGACGAGGTTCTGAAGGTCAACCAACCGACCGTCGCCAAGCTGGAGCGGCGGGCGGACATGTATGTCTCCAACCTCCGCGTCTACATCGAAGCCATGGGGGCAGGTTGAGCATTGTCGCCGAGTTTCCGCAAGGCAGCGTGGTCATCACCAACTTCTCCGACGCCGGGGAGGAAGCGAAGGCCGGATGACTGCGGCGGACCGGCGTTTTTCCGTATCGAGTCTGGCGCCGCTGGAGGCTTGAAGGTGGCTGAATGGGATTGTTCCGATTCGTCGCCATCTGGACCTTTGGTAACCCGTACCGCTGCTGTCCAGCGCGCACATGTTCCCGCGGTGCATCTGAAAGGTGGACACGAGGCCCGGGGTTGACCGTGCGATCTCTTGATCGCCCCGCTTCCCGGCGGCGTCGCTCGTTTCGGGAGGACCGGATACCGACTCGAGACCCGTGACGGCGGCCCGGCGCTTGACGAAGCGTACCGTATTTCGTTACGTTTGCCCGTGATCAAGAGCTTCGCCGACAAGCGCGCCGCGGCCGTCTTCGCGGGCCATGCCGTCCGAGGTCTGCCGATGCAGATCCAACGGCGGGCGCGGGCCAAGCTCCTGGCGATCGACGCGGCTGGGAGGCTCGACGATCTGAGGGCGCCGCCCGGCAACCGGTTGGAAACCCTGCGGGGAGATCGAAGGGGGCGGTACAGTATTCGCGTCAACCAGCAATGGCGATCTGCTTAGTCTGGCGCGACGGCGATGCCTGGGATGTCGAGATCGTCGATTACCATTAGGGGATGAAGGGACCATGACCATCGAACGCGAAGAGGTGGACCGGCGCAGGGTCGATTTCTCGGACGTGGCTTCGGGCGGGCGGCTGCCGCCGGTGCATCCCGGCGAGATCCTGCGCGAGGAGTTCCTGACGCCGATGGAACTCAGCGTGTACCGTCTGGCCCGCGAGATCAAGGTTTCGCGTCCGCGGCTGAACGATATCGTGCTCGGACGCCGCGCCGTCACGACCGACACCGCGCTGCGCCTGGGGCGCTATTTCGGGACGACGCCGGAGTTCTGGCTCGCCCTTCAGACCCGTTACGATCTGGATGTCGCCGAGCGCACGGTGCGCGCCAAGATCGAGCGGGAGGTCGCGCCGCGCGCCGCGTGACGTTTCCGTTACGGATGGGAAGAGAATATGCACGAGGATTTTCGAGCGACTTGCGCCGGGGAAGATCGGGATCGGACCGAAAGCGGGTGGCCGGTCGGCGGGATCGCGGAGCGGGCCCGGGTCCGGCGGCGCCTCCGGGAGCGTAGGAATTGACCGACGGCTTTCAAAGAACGCTGGAGCACATACGGTCCATCGCCGATTCCGAAGCCGGGAAGGGGCGCCTCTTCGAGCGGCTGATGAAGACCTATTTCATCGAAGATCCGCTCTACGGGGAGCGGTTCTCCGATGTCTGGCTCTGGCCGGAATGGGCGAGGCGGCAACCGGATTTCGACGGCTCCGACACGGGCATCGATCTGGTCGCCGAGGAGCGCCAGGGCGGCTACTGCGCCATCCAGTGCAAGTGCTACGCGCCCGGCACGCGGATGTCGAAGCCGCATCTCGATTCATTCATCGCCGCGTCGGCGCGCGATCCCTTCACGGCGCGCATCGTCGTCGATACCGGCGATGGATGGGGGCCGAACGCCGTCAGGACCGTTGTTCCGCTGACGCCCGCATGCTCGGTACTTCGGTTCGGCGATCTCGCAAGTCGGCCCTTCGACTGGCCCGACCTGGTCCGGGACGAACCGGAGGCTCTGGCCTTCCGGCGCGAGCCGTTCAGCCTGCGGCCCCATCAGAAAACCGCGTTCGACGATGTGACCGGCGGCTTCGAGACGCACGATCGCGGCAAGTTGATCATGGCCTGCGGCACGGGCAAGACCTTCACTGGGCTGCGCATCGCTGAAGCGCTCGCCGGCGACGGCGGGCGGGTGCTCTACCTGGTGCCGTCGATCTCGCTGTTCCAGCAGTCGATGCGCGAATGGGCGGAGCAGCGGGCGGTGCCGCACCGCTACATCGGCGTCTGTTCCGACACCCGCGCCGGGCGCAACGACGAGGACGCCTCGCTTCAGGAGCTGGAGATCCCTGTCACCACCGATCCGGCGGCGATATCGCTTGCGCTGCGGGAAGCGCGCCCCCAAGCCATGACGGCCGTCTTCTGCACCTATCATTCGCTCGGCATCGTCGAACGCGCACAGGACGACGGCGCCCCCGCCTTCGACCTCGTGCTCTGCGACGAGGCGCACAGGACGACCGGCGTCGAGCGCCCCGGAGACACGACCTCGCCGTTCGTGCTGGTGCATGACGACGACCGGATACGCGCGGCCAAACGCCTCTACATGACCGCTACGCCGCGCCTTTACACCGAAGGCGCTAGGGCGAAGGCGGCAAGCCACGACACCGAAATATTCTCCATGGACGACCCGGAGATCTACGGGCCGGAGTTCCACCGCCTTCCTTTCTCCCGCGCGGTCGAGCGGGGCCTGCTGTCCGACTACAAGGTCGTGGTTTTGGCCATGTCGGAGCAGCATGTCGATGCGGCGCTGCAGCGACATCTGGCGGCCGGCGACAGCGAGATCAACATTACCGACGCGGCGAAGATCGTCGGCTGCTGGCGCGCGTTGCAGAACCCGGAGAACAGGCACCGCGGCGACGGCCCCGCCCGGCCGCTGGCGCGTGCCATCGCGTTCACCAACACCATAGCGTCCTCCAAGCGGCTGGAAGCGCATTGGGACGGCATCGTCGCGCAGGCCGTCGGGACGTTGCCCGAAACAGAGCGGCCGGGCTCCTTCCGGTGCGAGACGCGCCATGTCGATGGGCAGCATCATGCGCTCGACCGCAAGGCGCGGATCGAATGGCTGAAGGGCCGTGCGAACGGAACCTGCCGCATCCTCTCGAATGCGCGCTGCTTGTCGGAAGGCATCGACGTGCCGGCGCTCGACGCGGTGCTGTTCATGAGCCCGCGCAACAGCCAGGTCGATATCGTGCAGGCGGTGGGCCGCGCCATGCGCAAGGCGCCGGGCAAGGACTACGGCTACATCGTGCTTCCGATCGCCGTGCCGGCCGGCGTCGATCCCGCTTCCGCGCTCGACGACAACGAGCGGTTCGCCGCCGTCTGGAACGTGCTGCGCGCCCTGCGCTCGCACGACGACCGGTTCGATGCGGAGATCAACCGGATCGATCTCAACGACACGCCGACCGATCGCATCATCTTCGGCGGCGACGGGTTTGGCGAAGAAGTAGATCCGTTCGAGTCCGCATTGCCGTTGCCGCCGCTCGACCTCCCGCCGGGCGCGCTCTATGCGAAGATCGTCGAGAAGTGCGGCGACCGGAAGTACTGGGAGACCTGGGCGGGGGACGTGGCCAATATCTTCTCGCGGCTCGTCCACCGCATAGAGGCCCTGCTGGACAATCCTGGCAACGAGGCGCTGCGCGAATGGTTCGACGCTTTCCACGAGGAGCTCAGGGTCACGATCAACGACTCGATCGGGCGCGCGAGCGCCATCGAGATGATGGCGCAGCACATCCTGACACGGCCGATCTTCGAGGCACTGTTCGAGCATTACGATTTCTCGGCCGGCAACCCGGTGGCGCGGGCGCTGGACGCGCTGCGCCAGGATTTCGGTGAGTTCGGGCTGGAGAACGAGACCCGCGATCTGGAACGCTTCTACGACAGCGTGCGGCTGCGGGCGCGCGGCCTCGACAACAGCGCGGCGCGCCAGCGCGTGCTGATGGAGCTCTACGAGAAGTTCTTCGCCACCGCGATGAAGAAGGATGCAGACCGCCTCGGTATCGTCTACACGCCGATCGAGATCGTGGACTTCATCCTGGCGAGCGCCGACCGGGTGCTGCGCGGCGAGTTCGGCCGGTCGCTCGGCGACGAGGGCGTCCATGTCCTCGACCCCTTCACCGGCACCGGGATCTTCCTGGTGCGGCTGTTGCAATCGGCCCTGATCCGGGAAGACGACCTGCGCCGGAAATACCGCGAGGAGCTTCACGCCAACGAGCTGGTCCTGCTTGCCTACTACATCGCGGCGATCCATATCGAGGAAGCGTTCCACGGGCGTATCGGCGACGATCACGCATACGAGCCGTTCGGCGGTATCGTGCTCACCGACACGTTCAACCTGCATACCGAGCGGACCGGGTTTCCGAAGGACTGGCTGCCGGACAACAGCGAACGTGCCGAGCATCAGCAGGGGCTGCCGATCCAGGTCGTCGTCGGCAATCCGCCCTGGTCGACCGGGCAGAGGAGTTCGGCGGACGACAATCCGAACGTGGACTATCCCGAACTGGAGCGGCGCGTCGCCGAAACCTATGCCGCCCGTTCCACTGCGACGAACAAGAACAGCCTCTACGACACCTACAAGATGGCGATTCGCTGGGCGACCGACCGGATCGGCGACCGGGGTGTCGTCGCCTTCGTCACCAACGGCTCCTGGATCGACGGCAATGTCGACTCCGGCGTTCGCGCCTGTCTGGCCGAGGAGTTCACCTCGGTCTGGGTCCTGAATCTGCGGGGCAATCAGCGCACGCAGGGCGAGCGCTCGCGCCGCGAGGGCGGCAAGGTCTTCGGCCAGGGTTCCCGTGCGCCGGTGGCAATCACGATACTGGCCCGCAACCCGGATGCGGCGCATGATCGCTGCCGCATCCTCTACCGCGACATCGGCGATTATCTGAGCCGCGAGGACAAGCTCGCCGCCGTGCGCGAATGGGGCTCCATCGCCGGCATCGAGGACTGGCAGGAGATCGAACCCGACCGGCACCACGATTGGATCGGCCAGCGCAGCGAGGCGTTTCGTGCGTTTTATCCGCTGGGATCGAAGGGGGCCAAGGCCGGCAAGACGGACGAGGCGGTATTCCGGCTGTTCAGCAACGGTTACAAGACCGGCCGCGACGCCTATATCTACAACTTCTCCCGCGAGGCCTGCGCGGAGAACGCGCGCGGAGTGGTGGACGATTATTGGGGGGCTCTGGCCGTTCGGGAGGAGCATCCTGCGTACACTGTCGAGGACGCAGCGAACCGCTTTTCCTCCCGCGTTCGGTGGGACAGGGAACTGAAGAACAACCTGCGAAGAGGTAAAGGCGTCGACTATTCGCGAGACAATATCTGGACCACGCACTACCGCCCATTTGTCAAACAGCACTGTTACGTCGATTACGTTCTGGTCAGCAACAAGTACCAACAGGACAGCATCTTCCCCACCGACGATGCCGAGAACCGCGCGATCTGCGTTCCCGGAGTCGGTTCGACCAAGCCGTTCTCCGCGCTCGCGGTCGACACCATGCCGGACCTTGAGCTTGTGTCGAAGGGTCAATGCTTCCCGCGATACCGGTACGAGCGTCGCGATTCCGTCCAGGGAGAATTGCTGGATGACGCAGGCAGTCTTGAGCGTATCGATAACATCACGGATACGGCGCTCCGCGCTTTCCGTGCCCACTATGGCGACAGCACGATCGGCAAGGACGCGATTTTCGACTACGTCTACGGCATCCTTCATGCGCCCGCTTATCGGGAGCGTTTCGCCAATGATCTGGCGAAGGAACTGCCGCGCGTTCCCCTGGCGCCCGAATTCCACGTCTTCGCCGAAGCGGGACGCGAGCTCGCGGCGCTGCATCTCGGTTACGAGACCTGCGAGGAATATCCGCTGGAGGTTGTGTTTTCGCGGCGCGGCGAGTTGCAGCCTGAGCATTTCCGGATCAGCGAACGGAAGATGCGGTTCGCCGACGACCAACGGACGGTCCTCGCGGTCAACGAGCAAGTCCGCCTTGCCGGCATTCCGCCGGAGGCGCACGAATACGCCGTCAACGGCCGCACGCCGCTCGAATGGTTCATCGATCGCTACCGGATCACGAAGGACAGGGAAAGCGGCATCGTCAACGATCCCAACGAATGGTTCGACGACCCGCTCGACTTGATCTCCGCGTTCCGCCGGATCGTCCATGTCAGTGTGGAAACCGTCCGGATCGTTGCGACACTGCCTGAACCGATCGCTACCGCCGGGTCGGACGCCGCTTGCCCCGTGTCCGTCTTACGGGCCGAGGCCCGCCGCCAGTCTCATCTTGTCGCCGCCAGCGCGCAGGAACCCGAAGACCAGGAGTTCGTGGACGCTATCACCGATTGGGACGATGCATGAAGCGCGGCGAGATATGGACGGTTTCTGGTGGTCCGGACTACGCGGGCAAGCCCCGCCCCGCGGTGATCCTCCAAGACGAGAGATTCGACGCCACCGCGCTATGCGCATCTGGCGCGGGACACGGTGCACGAGGCGGCGGCACGGATATCGGAGAGCATCGCAACGGATATCCTGAGTAGCAATATAATGGCGCCCGCAACAGGCGATTGGCAATGACCGCTCCTGCATCATGACGCTTCCCGGTGGCCCCGCGAACAAGCTCGGCAACCGCTACGAGATGTGGTGGACGGTGTCCGAGTGCGTCCGGATGCTCGGGGGCAAAACGGACGCCATCCGCATCGAGGCGCCGGGCATCGAGAAGGCGGAATTCGTCGTGACGGTGGGCTCGCAGCGGGAGCTGCATCAGGTCAAACGCAGCCACCCGAACGGTAAATGGAGCATGGCTGCGCTTTCCAACGATGGTCTTCTTCAGGCGATCGGCGATGCGTTGGCAGGCAATGAGAATCGGTTCGTTTTCGCATCGGGGAGCGATGCGCCCGAGCTTCGCGATCTATGCGAGGGGGCGAATCATGCAGGGTCGATTCAGGAATTCAAGCAGGCTTTTCTCGTGGCCAAAACACGCAAGACAGATTTCGAGAAGTTGCTTAGCTGTTGGACGTGCGACGCTCCGACCGCGGTCGAGCGCCTGCGACGGATCGAAGTTCGTACGATTGACGAGCGCACACTCGAAGACACGGTCCAATGGGGTGTGCAAGCGCTCTTTCTGGCGGAACCGAGACAGGTGGTATCGGCGCTCCGGACGATTGTTCAAGACTCTGTACATCGCACGATCATCCGCCAGGGGCTTGTCGAGCAACTTGCCGAACGCGGATTTCCGCTACGACACATACTCAACCCGGGAAATGCCGCCGTCGCGGTGCAAGAAGCGACGGATGATCGATACTTGGGAAGCGCACGGCGGCAACTTATTCGGGAAACGCTAATCCCGAGGGAGGCGACGAAAAAGCTTCTGTCGCGACTGGAAGAGACGGCTACCGACAGCGTCGTGACCGGCAAGGCCGGCGCCGGGAAAACGGCCTGCGTTATCGAAATCGTGGATGGCCTGCGCGAGCAGGGCTTGCCCGTGCTGGCGTTCCGGCTCGATCGCTTTCTTTCAGCATCGAGCACCAAGGAGCTTGGAAGCGATCTCGGTCTTGAAGAGTCGCCGGTCCTGGTGCTTGCGGCGGCGGCCAAAGCCGCCCAACGCCCGGGTGTGCTGATCGTCGATCAATTGGACGCAGTGAGCACCCTGTCCGGAAGAAGCTCCGGCACCTTCGATCTCGTCGAACGGTTGCTTCAGGAAGCGCGCGGTATGCGCGCACGGGTCGCGATTCACACCGTCGTCGTCTGTCGGGCCTTCGACTGGCAGAACGACCATCGTTTGCGGAGACTCCTGCCCGATTCGGACGCCCAAATTGAGGTTGTCGAGTTTGCGGTCAATGAGGTCAGAACGATGCTGGCCGATAGTGGTTTCGAACCGGCGTCGTTCCAAAATCGCCAACTGGAGCTCCTTCGGCTTCCGCAGAACCTGTCCCTCTTTCTTGAAGCCGGCTTCGATACGTCGTCTACACCCGCCTTCAGTACCGAAAAAGCACTCTTCGACAAGTACTGGGATGCAAAGCGGCAGTTGGTTTCGGACCGGTTTGCTTCCGCGCCGGGTCAGTGGATGGATGTCATTAAGACCATTTGCAACGAGATGACCACCAACCAGCAGCTCGCTGTAACCAAAGAGAAGCTCGACCACTTTTCGCCAGACTTTGTGGATTGCATGACTTCGGAAGGCGTGCTCGACTTTGACGGGCGCCGCTACGGGTTCGGCCACGAGAGCTTCTTTGACTACTGCTTCGCCCGCTTGTTTATCACCCAACCGGAGAAATCGCTGGTATCGTTTCTCAAGAGTTCGAAACAGCATCTGTTCCGCCGCGCCCAGGTTCGGCAGGTGCTGGTCTATCTCCGGGACGCCGAGCGTGACCGGTATCTGCCGGAGCTTGCGGGATTGCTTTCGGACGAGAAGATCCGGGCACATATCAAGGATCTCGCGTTCGCGCTGCTTGCCGAAGTCCCGGATGCGGATGAGGGAGAATGGGGGATCTGGCGGCAATGGATCATTCCGGAGCTCAAGGCCATCGAGGATGGGGCGCCGAACCCGGACAAGCTGTCACAGGTCGCATGGCGGCGGTTCTTCGGGTCTCCTCCATGGTTCGCGTGGATCGACGAACGCGGCATGGTCGAGGGTTGGCTGGCCTCGGGCAATGATCGGCTTGCAGACATGGCGACGAACTATCTGAGAATCCATCAGAGCGTTTCGCCGGATCGCATCGCGGCCCTTCTCGAACCCTATGCCGACTGCGGCGGCGCTTGGCCGCAGCGGCTTCGGGCCGTCACGTCATGGAGCGGCCGACACACGAACCGCCGCTTCTTCGATCTTGTTCTGCGTCTCGTGGACAACGGTACGCTCGATGAGGCGCGCCTGCCAATTGCGACCAACAGTACATTCTGGCATATCTTCTACGGTCTGGACGAGACCTGTCCCGAGTGGTTTGCCGAAGTTCTGGCGCATCGGCTCCGGCGGCGTGTTGCAGTCGTCCGCAACGCCGGCGACTGCTTGAAAAGCCGGGCACTCATCGGCTACGACAGTTTCGCGGCGGGTATGACAAGCAAATCGGCAAAGAACGCGCCCGCCGCGTTCGTGCAGCATGTGCTACCCGTGCTTCTCGATATTTCGGATGCCACCTCGACCGACGACGACGAACGGCCGAAGCGCGATGCCGTGTGGCCGGTGCTCATCAAGACCGAACAGCCAGACGGGGAGCAGGCCTGCCTCGTGGGGACGGCCGAGGCTCTCGTCTCGCTTGCGCGCGAGGACGACGCCGATCTGGGCGACATCATCGCCGATTTGGGCCGCCGCGATACGCATGTTGCCAATCACCTCCTTCTGGCCCTGTATGCTGGCGGAGCCGCACGCTACGCGGACGAGGCGGCACGGCTGCTGTGCGAACAGCCGTGGCGCTTCGAATGCGGGTTCTCCGACAGCCTGCACTGGTGCGCGATGGAGGCGATTCGAGCAGTGCTTCCGCATTGCACTGCCGAGAATCGTCAGAAGATCGAGACCGCGATTCTGGTTTACGTCCCTGCCTATGAATGCACCCGATACGAGCGCAAGAATTACGGCCTCGCCCAGTTCGAGCTGCTCTCGGCGATCACCCCGGAATTGCGCAGCACCCGCGCGCAAGCGCGTTTTGGCGAGTTGGAGCGGAAGTTCGGCACGCCGCCGGGCGGACCGCGCGAAATGATTGCAGGATTTATTGAATCGCCTATCGAAAAAGACGATGCGGCCAGGATGACCGACGACCAGTGGCTGCGGGCCATTGCGAAACACAACTCCGACGAGTGGCCATGGCGCGAGGATCTCATAGGCGGCGCGCGGGATTTGGCCCAGGTCCTGGAGGCGCAGGCCAAGGAAGAGCCGGAGCGGTTCGCCAGGCTCGGTCTGCGCTTCCCCGCAGATGCGAATCCCGTGTATCTGGAGCGAACGCTGGCGGCGTTGACTGGCGCCCCGATCACGACCGATCTCAAGCTCCAAATATGCCGGAAGGCGTTCGAAGAGGCGCTCGAAGCATGCGGCAAATCGATCGCCGACCTTATCGGAAGCATCGGGGCCCCGCTCCCGGATGACGCCGTCCAGATGCTCCACGGGCTCGCCACGGAACATGAAGATCCCGTCATCGAGGAGGCGCACTGCGATGGCAACCCCCTCTCCTACGGCACCAATACGGTGCGCGGGAGGGCGGCCATCGCAGTGCAGAACCTCATTCTCGCTGCCTCCGCCCATGTCGATCGGTTCCGCCCGGCCCTCGAACGGATGGTTCGGGATCCGAGCGCGGCCGTGCGCTCCTGCGTTGCCGGGACGCTCCGGGCCGTTGCCTGGCATGATCCCGCGCTCGGCATGTCCCTCTTTCTGAAAATGGATCTGTCCGAGGACAGCCTGCTCGCGACGGATCACGTGTACGGATTCATTCGTGACGCGATCCGCGACAATTTCGCCGAAGTGGAGCCTGTCTTGAAGCGCATGCTCCGCTCGCCAGAGCCCGATGTTCGCAAGGCGGGCGGGCGCTTGGCGAGTCTCGCCGCCCTGCACGGCCAGAATTCCGCGAGCCTTGTCGACGAGGCCTTGCGGGGCGACGCTTGCGCCCGCCTCGGGGTTGCCGATGTCGCCTCGGCCAATATCGACGTCTCGCAATGTCGAGCTTGGTGCGAGGCGAGGCTTGTCGCGCTGTTCGACGACGAGGATGCCGACGTGCGGCGCAAAGCGGCTTCATGTTTTCGTCGAGTGGGGCATGGAACGCTTGAAACCTTCGAAGAGCTGATTGCGAAGTTCTGCGGCAGCAAGGCGTTCCAGGAGGATTCGTCCTCGATTATTCATGCGTTGGAGAAAACGTTGGGACAGCTGCCGGGAACGACATGCGACGTCTGCGAAAGATTCCTGGACCGCTTTTCCGACGAGGCGCGGGACATTCGGACCAGCCGCGCCGGCGACGCGCACGACGTCACGGAACTCGTCTTCCAGACATACCAACAGCACCAGGACGACAAATGGACGACGCGCTCTTTGGACTTGATCGATCGCCTCTGCCTGGAAAGATCCCACGATGCGCAACGCGCGTTCGAGCAATTCGAGCGGTAGCTGAAATTGGTTGGATGATCACACTGCGCTTTCCCCTCCCTCTCCTTCGGAAGACACTCCTGGTCACTCGCCTGCGGACCAGCTTCGGCTGCAATTGGAATCCTGCTTACCGCTTGTGCACGTAGCTCCGGTTGCGAGAGTTCGCCGCGAGATGTTGACTCCTACCGGTCCATTTGGATGACTTCCGATCAACATGCGCGCCGTGCCCGCCGCCAGGTCCTGTATGTGCGAGGCCACGTCCCGCAGCCGCTCGGCTGCTCTCTCGCTCATCGTCGCCAGCGTCGCAGCCGTCACCGGCGCGCCGCACGTGTTGAAGGTAGACTGCCACCCCGGCGATGCGCGGGCCGCACACTGCACCGGCGCCGACACCCCGTCGGGGAACGCCGCCCGCGTCACCGTCCCGCAATGCCCGCAGCACTTGGCATGCGCCCGGTGCCCGGTCACCTCCAGGGGGCTCGGCTCGGGCAGATCGAACACCTGGCGGGCGACTGGCGTCCCCGCCCTGGCCGCGTCCGAAAGCGGCGAACCGCATCCCTTGCAGGAAGAAGGCACGTGATCCTTCACTCGATCCGGGTGATCGGCGCGGCGCGGCGTCTCGCCCTTGTGGCCCGGCTGGCCACCGGTCTTGCGGCCCGATTTGCCGCGCAGGCTTCGGATTCGCCGCTTCGACTTCGGCTTCTTCAGCCCATCGCTCGAAGGCGGCTTGCCGCTGTTGCCGCTGTCGAGGCCGAGACGGCGCTCCAACGCCTCGATGCGCTCGACAAGACGTGCGACCTGCTCTGCCAGGCGCGTGTTCTGCTGCCGAAGCCAGGCGTTCTCCTCCTCCGGATGGGAGTTTTTCTGCACGGGCCTTTCGGGCGATGCCCCCGACGAAGGGCCGTGTGGCGACTCGGGATTGCTCATGTCGTTGTCGAGTCATTTCCCGAAATTCCCGTCAAACCCTCGCGTCAGTTCCGTGCGAACCGCGCCTCAACTCTCTGGCCCAAAATGACAAATCAGACAACCTGGGAAGTTACCCAAATAGCAACAGCTTCTTGGCAGCGGGATCAAAGTCCCACGGTAGGAGTTCGTCGATCCTTGAGGCGGGATGTACGGCCGCGATGGCCTCAAGGGTGGCCTTGAGGTAGGCGTAGGGCTCAACGCCATTCATCTTCGCGGTTTCCACCAGCGAAGCGATACGGCCCCAGGCCGCCACCCCTTCATCGTGGCCCGTGAACAACGCGTTCTTGCGATTCAGAGCCACGGGGCAGATGAGGTTCTCCATGCTGTTGGAGTCCATTTCGACGCGCCCGTCGTCGAAGAACACCTTTTCGATCCGCTCCCATTGCTCCAGCGTGACCCGGATGGTTCTCGTCAACGTCCTCGCCATCGGTTGGTCTATCCTCCTCGGCAAGATTCGATCACGGTACGGTACGACAGCTTCGCCGGAATTTGTAGCCGTCGAGGTATCCACGGGCCGGTCTAAGCGCGGTTGGGAGGGGTCGAAGACGGCTTCGGTCATGCAGTCAGATTGAGTGCCTTTCTGTAACGAGGCAATTGACAATGCCGGGAGAGACCGGGGAAAGGCGGCCGGGATCCGATGGAAGTCCTTGATTCACACGGCGTAAGTCGATCGTGTTACGGGCGTAGTCGCCGGAGAATACACTCGGCCCAACAACGCTGTGTCGTCACAGGGCGTTGAAAACGCAAGTTCAACATGACAGGCGCGCGCTTGGGCTACACCGGCAGCCTGCTGCGTGTGGTGTGAGAAGCAACATCGTTCCAAACTACAATATCGCCGTGACAAGCCAGAGGATCAGGCCGATCGCCATTCCAGCGAGTACGGAATCGATCAGAAGATTGCCCAAGGCTGCCCCGAGGATTATGAGGAGAAACAGGGACACCCAGAGCAGGAGCTCGATGAGTCGATGATAGTTGGTCACGATCAAATTCGAAAGCATCCTTCTCGGCCTCCTTGCGATCCGAACGAAGGAGCTTCTTCTATAAGTCCCGGAACGACTTGGCAATCGGGCGTCCAATCGGCTCGCCCACCCCGTTTCGGGGTCTCGGCCCGTTCCTCGACCAAGGCGCCGGAATCGCCCGTCTTCTCGATATCGAGATCGTAGCGGCGGTAGCGCAGGTTCGAGGAGACGAGCCGACCGCCTTCCCGAGATACCGGCGAACCGTCTCCACCTGCGACAGCAGGTCGTCCGCCGGGTCGCCCCCGAGGTCCTCGCTTCCCGGCCGCTACGGGCAGAGACCGCCCGCCCGGCCCCGCATTGCCCGCCGTCCCGGCGAACCCTACAGTCGCGTCCCGCGCCACCCGCGCTCGAGAGGCCGCCCCATGAAGTACCGCTATCTGGACTGGCAGGTCGAGTCCTCGCCACAGAACCCTGGCGACGGCGCCATCGGCGTCCTGACGCTCGACCGCCCCGACCACGCCAACGCGATCGGGCCGCGCATGACCATGGAGCTGCACCAGATGGTCGACGAGATCCGCCACTCCTCGGTCCGGGTGGTCATCGTCACCGGTGCCGGGGGCGATTTCTCGGGCGGCGGAGACCTGCAGATCGAGACCATGCCGATGGAGGACCAGCGCGACGCGTGGCAGGACTACGGCGTCAAGGGCGAATACGGCGAGATGCTGGTCTGGTTCGCCAACGATTATTTCCACATCGTCGCTCAGCGGATGTGCCGCAAGCTCGAGGACCTGCCCCAGCCGACGATCGCCGCGGTCGACGGGATCGCGGTCGGCATCGGGCTCGAGATGGCGGTGAGCTGCGACCTGCGCATCGCCTCCGACCGCGTGCGCTTCGCCGAAATCGCGGTGCCGGCGGGGTTCATGAGCGAGTGGAGCGCGCCGCGCAGCCTGCCGGCGCTGATCGGCCAGACCCGGGCCAACGAGATGATCCTGACCGGCCGCTTCGTCCATGCCGAGGAGGCCGAGCGGATCGGGCTGGTCAACAAGGTCGTCCCCGCCGCCGGGCTGCTGGACGAGGCGCGCCGATGGGCCGGGCGGATGTGCACCTATCCGGCGCTCGGACTCAAATACGCCAAGGAGACCATTCGGCTCTATCAGAACCAGAACCGGCTCAAGGAGCATGGCGAGGTCGAGATGGAGCGCATCTTCGAGATCACCCGGACCGCCGACTGCGCGGAGGGCATCGCCGCTTTCCTCGAGAAGCGCCCGCCCGTCTACCAACCGGGCGCCCCGGTCGACAAGACGGCGCGCTGGCACGATCCGGACGCGAAGAAGGGCTGACGGCGTCCCTCTCCCGATCCGCGCGGCGCGAAGCCGCGCGCGACCGCCCGCCGCCGCGGGGCTGGGGCCGCCGTCGCCGCGATCGGCGAACATGTGCCGGCAGGTCGCTTTCGTCGCGCGCCGCCCGCTGCGTATACTGCTGCCGAGCGGTCTCGTCCCAAGCCGTGTTCGGTCTCCGCATCCAGGCCTCGCGCCCTCGGAGATCGCATCATGTCGAGACATCTCGCAAGTTTCGGGTCGGGCGTCGAAGGGCGGTTCGGAGACATGACGACCAGCGGGAAGCTCCTGATGCTGGCCGGCGACGGCATCGGACCCGAGGTGATGGCCGAGGTGCGCCGGGTGATCGACTGGATGGACCGGCGCCGCCATGTCGGCTTCGATGTCGCGGAGGGCCTTGTCGGCGGCGCCGCCCTGGACGATGCGGGGGTGCCGATCACCGACCGCGTCATGGGGGAGGCCCTCGCCGCCGACGCGGTCCTGCTCGGCGCCTGCGGCGGCCCCCGATGGGCGGATGTCGCCTTCGATCTCCGTCCCGAAGCGGGGCTGCTGCGCTTGCGCAAGGAGCTGGAGCTGTTCGCCAATCTGCGCCCTGCGCTGGTGTTTGCGCCGCTGGCCGAGGCGTCGACGCTCAAGACGGAGCTGGTCGCCGGCCTCGACCTGTTGTTCGTGCGCGAGCTTGTCGGCGGCGTCTATTTCGGCGAGCCGCGCGGCATCGAGACTCTTCCCGGCGGCGAGCGGCGCGGCGTCAACACCCAAGTCTATACCAGTTCCGAGATCGTGCGCGTGGCGCGGGTCGCCTTCGATCTCGCGCGGAAGCGCGGCGGCCGGGTCTGCTCGGTCGAGAAGTCCAACGTCATGGAGAGCGGCCTCTTGTGGCGCGAGGAGGTGACGCGAATTCACCGGGCGGACTATCCCGATATCCGGCTCTCCCACATGCTCGCCGACAATTGCGGGATGCAGCTGGTGCGCGCGCCCCGCCAGTTCGACGTGATTCTGACCGACAACCTGTTCGGCGATCTGCTGTCGGACGTCGCCTCGATGCTGACGGGCTCGCTCGGCATGCTGCCGTCGGCCTCGCTCGGACCGGTCGAAACCGGGGGGCGTCGGCGCGCGCTCTACGAGCCGATCCACGGCTCGGCGCCCGACATCGCCGGCGAGAACAAGGCAAACCCGCTGGCGATGCTGCTGAGCTTCGCGATGCTGCTGCGCTACTCCTTCGACATGGAGGAGGATGCGGCCCTGCTCGAGGGCGCAGTCGAGGCCGTGCTCGCCGGCGGGTTGCGTACCGGCGACATCATGCAGCCCGGCATGACCCTCGTTTCGACCTCCGCCATGGGCGAAGCGGTCGCTGCGGCGCTCGACGCGTCGGCGGCCTGAACGGGCGGCGCCCGGATCGCGGTTGCGGTAGGCGGTACGGTCGGGTTATGCTGCTCCATCCGACCTTCGGATCATGGCAACCTTCGGATCATGGAGAGGACCGATGAAGAAGTTGTTCGGACTTCTGGCGCTCGGCGCCTTCGCGGCCGCGGCGGCTGCGCCGGCGATCGCCTGCCCGATGGGCGGGATGGCCTCCACCAAGTCGAAGCCGATCACGACCGCGCTCGGTAGCCAGCCGATTACCCCGAAGCCCGCGGCCAGCTCGGGAGGCTGAACGACCGCCGCCAGCCGGGCGGCGGCGGCTCGCGGGCGGAGAGACGCCTGGCTCCTGGCCGGGAAGCGCTGCGCTCGGCTTCGAAGCGGCGTGACTGGTTCGCGCCGGATGGGGAATCGGGGCAGAAGCGATGAGCTATAGGGTCGCCGTGGTCGGCGCCACCGGCAATGTCGGCCGCGAGATGCTGCGCTGTCTCGCCGATCGGGCGTTTCCCGTCTCCGAGATCGTCGCGCTGGCCTCCTCCCGATCGGTCGGGGTGGAAGTCTCCTACGGCGAGGACGATGTTCTGAAGGTGGGGGATCTCGACCGGTTCGACTTCGAGGGGTTCGACATCGCCCTGTTCTCGCCGGGCTCCAGGGTCTCCGCGGTCCACGCACCGCGCGCCGCCAAGGCGGGCTGCGTCGTGATCGACAACAGCTCGCGGTTTCGCATGGACCCCGACGTGCCGCTGGTGGTGCCGGAGGTGAACGGCGAGGCGCTCGCCCGGCGCGGCAAGCGCAACATCCTCGCCAACCCCAACTGCTCGACGATTCAGCTCGTGATGGCGCTCAAGCCGCTGCACGACCGCGCCGGGGTCCGGCGCGCGGTGGTCGCGACCTATCAGTCGGTCTCGGGCGCCGGCAAGGCGGCGATGGACGAGCTCTTCAACCAGACCCGCGCCGTCTACACCAATGACAGCCTCGGTCGAGATGTCTTCACCAAGCGGATCGCCTTCAACGTCATCCCGCATATCGATGTCTTCATGAAGGATGGCGCGACGCGCGAGGAGTGGAAGATGGCGGTCGAGACTCGCAAGATCCTCGATCCGGACATCCGGGTGAGCGCGACCTGCGTGCGGGTCCCGGTCTTCATCGGCCATGCCGAGGCGGTCCATGTCGAGCTCGCGATGCCGCTCGACGAACGCGCCGCCCGCGCCGCCTGGGCGGAGATGCCGGGGGTGGTCGTGCTCGACCATCGGGCCGACGAGGGATATGTGACGCCCGAAGAATGCGGCGGCGAGGATGCGGTCTATATCAGCCGGATACGCCGGGATCCGACCGTGGAGAACGGGCTGAGCTTCTGGGTCGTCGCCGACAATCTGCGCAAGGGGGCTGCGCTCAACGCGGTGCAGATCGCGGAGCTGCTGACTGAAAGCCGGCCGGCCGTCGCGGCGGCCTGATCCGGGGAAGGGGAGACCTGTCATGGTCGTCGAAGTCGCCACGCTCCATATCCGGCCCGACCGGGAGGACGAATTCGTCGCCGGTTTCGCGGCGGGTGCGCCGATCCTCGCGCGCCAGCCCGGCTGCCTGTCGCTGCGCTGGGGCCGGCGGGTCGAGCCCGACTTGGCCTATATGCTGACCGTCGAGTGGGACGCCATCGAGGACCATTTCAGGTTTCGCGAGACGAAGGACTTCGAGGTCTTCGGTGCGAAGTTTCGGGAATTCCTCGCCAAGCCGCCCGAGGTGGTGCATTTCGAGCCGCGCGCCTAGTCGCGATCCGGTCGCCGGCGCCCTGCTGCTCGCCGCCGTACCGCTGTTCGCGGCGGGCGTTCTCGCACCTGCCCTCTCGGTCACGAGCTTCGCGGTCTTCGGTGCGACCTACTCGCTCCTGGACGGGGTTCTCGCCTTCCGGTCCGAGGGGCGCCACGCCCTGTTCCTGCTGGTCCTTACGGTCTCGCTGCTGCTGCCCGTCGCCAAGCTGACGGTCGGGCTCTGGGAGTGGTGGCGTCCCGCCCCCGCCGACATGCTGCGCGGCCGCGCGCTCGGCTGGATTTCCTCCGCCTCCAGATGGTCGATGCTCGATGTCGCTATCGTCGCGGTTCTGGTGCTGGTCCTCGAAGGGAGCCTCTTCTCCGCCGCCGACATCCATATCGGCCTCGTCCTGTTCGCCGCCAGCGTCCTCGCTTCGTCGGCCGCGCTGCACCGGCTCGGCAGCCGGCGCGCGGGGCCGGCCGCAGCCTCGAACGGCGAACCGGCGGCGCGCGTTCCGGATCGATCGCGAAGAGATGGAGATCGTCGGTCTCGACCGTGAGGATCGCCCCCGTCGACCTGTCGAGGGACATCCCGATACGGATGCGGAACGGCCACGAAATCGCCCGGACCCGGCAGCGGGCCGGAGAGGTCGGGGTCGCTCCGTTCGAGGACAGGGCGCACCGCGCGATCCGCATTTTGCGCTCGTCCGGCCCGGCCGCTCCGATCGTCATCCCCTCGGGAGAACCGGACGATCGCCGCGCGCGCCCTCTCCGAGCGCGCACGGTCTCGAGGCTTTCCCCGTCGCATGATCGGCGGGGTGCGCGCGATGCCCCGATCGCGGGAGTCTCGGGGTCGGACTCTCAGATCGAGCCGATCGGCCACGGCAGGTCGACGAAGAGATGCTGGAGCAGCCCCCAGGGCAGGTCGAGCGTCATCAGCTGGGATAGGAACATCAGCATCGCGTCGGCCATCGCTGTCAGCAGCAGCGTCCGCGGCCAGCCGATCCGCGCCTCGACGCGGAGGAAGGCGACGAAGAACAGGTTGAGCGCGATGAAGAATCCGGTGACCGCGGTCACCAGGAGCAGGCCGATCACCCAGAGGAGATAATGCCAGATCCCCGTCTCCGGCGGGGCGAAGCCGTCGATGCCCGGCCGTTCCTCGTCGTGGTTGCCGGCGGTCTTTCGCCCCCCGCTCCGCCAGATGCCTGTCAACACGAGACCGCTCGCGACGAGCATCACGACCGCGACGCCCGCCGGGAAGACCGCGCCCAACATGCTGTGGGATGCCGAGTCGTAGAGCGCGTAGAGGAAGACGAGTCCGACGAAGCCGGCGAAGAGAAGCTGGGGCGAGAGCAGCGCCGCATGGACATCGCGCGCGGTCTCGCCGTCCTCGGGCTGCGGCTTGTTACGGGCGCCGAGAAGGATCGAGCCAGCGGTGATCGCCGCGATCGCGAGCACGCCGGGGCGTGTGAGAAACCCCCATTCGTGGAACTGGATCGCCTGATAGAGATAGGTCTCCACCTGGTCGGCGAGGACGAAGCCGATCAGCAATGCCGGGCGCGACCATCCGAAGCGCTTGAGCCCGACGCCCAGCAGCCCGATCGCGATCAGGAACACGAAATCCATCAGATCGCGGCTCGCCTGGAAGGCCGCGAACGAGATCACCATCAGCATGAACGGAGCCAGTAGGTGATAGCGGATCGTGGTGAGCCGCGCGATTGCCGGCGACAGGAACAGGCAGAGCCCGGCGCCGACGACGTTGGCGAAGGCCAGCGACCAGACGATCGTATATGTGGTCGGCAATTCGGCGGTCAGCAGCCTCGGCCCCGGCTCGAGCCCGATCAGAACCAGCCCGCCGATGAAGACCGCCATCGACCCGCTGCCCGGAATCCCGAACAGCAGCGTCGGGATGAGCCCGCCGCCCTCCTTCGCGTTGTTGGCGGATTCCGGAGCCAGGACCCCGCGAATGTCGCCGGTCCCGAACCGTGACTTGTCGCGCGCGGTCTGGACGACATGGCCATAGGCGATCCAGTCGACCACGGAGCCGCCGAGGCCCGGTATGGCACCGATCAGCGTGCCGATCCCGGCGCAGCGGAGACAGAGCCAGCGGTGCCGGATCATGTCCTTCAGCCCGTCGAGCCAGCCCCGGCCCAGCGCTGCCCCTGTGGCGATCGCGCCCGACCGGCGGAGCAGGTCGATGACCTCGGGAAAGGCGAAGATGCCGAGCCCGATGACGACCAGCGGTATGCCGTCGGCCAGATAGTCGATGCCCAGCGTCATCCGCCATTCGCCCGTCGCCGGCGCCCCGCCGATCGAACCGATGACGAGGCCCAGACCGCAGGAGGCGACGCCCTTCCACAGGCTCCGCCCGGACAGCACGCCGACCATCGAGATTCCCAGGACCGCGAGCATGAACAGCTCGGCCGAGGTGAAGAACAGGATGACCGGCTTGGCGATGAGGACGAAGAAGGTCAGGATCGCGGCGCCGAACAGCCCGCCCAGCAGCGATGCCGAGAAGGCCGCGCCCAGCGCCCTGGCCGCCTCGCCCTTCTTGGCGAGCGGAAATCCGTCGAGGACCGTCGCCTGGGAAGCCGAGGATCCGGGGATGCCCATCAGCACCGAGGTGAAGGTGTCCGAGGTCGGGATCACCGCCACGAGGCCGACCAGCATGGCGAGCGCCGAGATCGCGTCCATGCCGTGGAGGAACGGGATCAGCATCGACAGGCCGACGATCCCGCCCAGCCCTGGAAACACGCCGACCATGAGCCCGAGACCGACGCCCACCACCATGAAGATCAGGTGCTGGGCAGTGAACAGGATCGCGAAGGCTTCGGCGAGCGCGTCGAGGATGGGGTCCGTCCCCCTGGGGCATGCGGGCGGCGGGACCCCCGCCGCCCGCGAGAGAGAGAGGTTAGAAGCTGACCTTGTATTTGGTCGTCAGCCAGCCCCGCACCCAGGCCTTCGCCTCGGCCGACACCGAGGTCGCCGTCTTGAAGCGGGCCTCGGCCTCCGCCCCGGTAACCTGGGCGTATTTGCCGATCTTCTTGTCCTTGTTGGCGACGTATTCGGGATCGGCGAACATGCGCGTGAACGCGTCCTGATAGGCTTTGACGACATCGCCCGGCGTTTCCTTCGGGACGACGATGAACTTCTGCGCCGGGAAACCGGCGGAGAAGAAGGCCTTCCAGGCATCGAAAGCGTGGCCGGAGGGCGGCTTGCCCTTCACCTGCTCATAGACTTCGGCGAAGTGCGGAAGATCGAGGAAGGTCGGATCGCGGATCAGCTTGCCGTCCGCGTCCAGGAAGCCCCAGCTCATGATCGGGACGGCGCTCCCCTCCTTCACCAGCGGCGTCACCTTGGAGAGATAGGCGGCCGAGGTCTGGTAGTCGATCTGGGTCTCGCCCGTCATGAAGGCCTTGCGGCCCGCCGAGCGGCCCTTCATGCCGAAGACGGCCTTGACGTCCAACCCGAGCAGTTCGAAGGCGAGCAACGGCACGAGGTCGAGCGAAGTCGCGCCCTGAGAGCCGTATTTCAGTGGCGGGTTCTTCTTCACGAGCTCTGCCGCGGTCCCAGCCCCGAGCTCGGGGCTGATATAGACGACCCCGCCGGTCGCGTAGGCCAACAGCGGACGCCATTCGGCATAGTCGTATTTCACGCGCTTGTCGCCGAGGAGGAACGGCAGCTGCGTCGAGCCGGACGTGCCGAACAGCTCCAGCCCGTCGGCTCGGGCGCGCGCGGCATAGAGATTGGCGCCCTTGGTCGATCCGCCGCCCGGCACGAATTTGAGCCGGACCGATGCCCCCAGCTGCTTCTCGAGGAGCGGCGCGACGAAGCGCGCCCAGCGTCCGGATCCGCCGCCCTCCTTGAACGGGATCATCCAGGAGACGGTCTTGCCCTCGAAGTCCGCGGCGGCCGCCGGTTCCGCCTGCAGCGCGAAGACGGCCGCCGCCGCCAAGGCGAGGCTTGTGATCGCGCCCTTGACCGGGTTTGTCATTCGGGTTCCTTTCCATGGAAAATTCTCGTCGCGTGGCGCGATCATAACGCGCGCCCCGAACGGCCGCCATTGCATGTCCGGATTCGGGGCGCGCGACGGGGCGATGCCTCTCTCGGCTCTCGGCCGCGCGCCTGCCGCGCGGCCCGGTGCCGCCACGCCCCGGCCCGCATGTTCGGGAAATGTCGGGCTCCCGCTGCTATACTGCCGACCGCCGCGCTCTTCGCGGCGGTCGGGGGACGGTTCGGGAAACGGTTCGCGGCGATGTTGACGATGGTCTCGGCGATCGAGCGCGCCCGGCTGCTTCACGGGCGAAGACCGGCGATCGTCGACGACGAAGGCGTGCTGACCTGGAACCGGTTCGCCGACCGGGTGGCGCGCGCGGCCGGGCTGCTGCAGGGCCTGGGAGTGGCTCCGGGAGACCGCTTCGGGATACTGTCGCGCAACAGCTTTCGCCAATCCGAGCTGATCCATGCCGGCTACTGGATGGGCGCGACGCCGGTGCCGATCAATTTCCGGCTGGCCGCGGTGGAGATCCGCCATATCCTGGAGGATGCCGGGGTCGCGGTCCTTGCCGTTGACGAGGCCCTGCAGGAGATCGGCGAGGCGCCGGAGCTCGCCCCCTGGGCCGACTGCCGGCTCCTGGTCGCCGCCGCGCCGATCGAGTCTCCGCTGCCCCAATACGAGCCGCTGCTGGCGGCGACGCCGCCGGTCGGCCCGCAGGAGAGCGGCGAGGACGACGACGGCATTCTGCTTTATACCGGCGGCACCACCGGGCGCAGCAAGGGAGTGCCGCTCAGCCACCGCAACATCTACGCCAACGGCCAGCAATGCGCGATCGCGCTCGGCATGCGGAGCGACGACGTCTATATCCATGCCGCGCCGATGTTCCATTCGGCCGATCTGCTCGGCACCGGTTTCACCCTGCTCGGCGCCGCGCATGTCTATCTCCCCCAGTTCACGCCGGGGGCCATGTTGTCGGCGGTCGCGCGCCACCGCGTCACCTTCGCCTTCATGGCGCCGACGATGATCGTCATGATGCTGCAGGATCCGGATTTCGCGCGCCACGA
Source organism: Alphaproteobacteria bacterium (assembly GCA_963422565.1). GTDB lineage: Bacteria > Pseudomonadota > Alphaproteobacteria > MPNO01 > MPNO01. The sequence continues at coordinate 2,191,874 of OY730228.1, forward strand.
TCTCTCGTCGCTCCGGCGGATCTTCTACGGCTCCTCGCCGATGGCGGTCGAATGGATCCGCCGGGCGATGGACCGCTTTCCCAATGTCGAGCTGCAGCAGGGCTACGGTCTGACCGAGACCTCGCCGATCCTGACCACGCTCGACGCCGACGCGCACCGCGCCGCCATCGCCTCCGGGGACGGCGCCCGGCTCAGGTCCGCCGGCCGTCCGGTGACCGGGGTCGATCTCAGGATCGTCGACGACGCGGGCCGACCGCTGCCGCCGGGCACGTCGGGAGAGGTCGCGGTGCGCGGGCCCAACGTCGCGCGCGGCTATCTCAACCGGCCCGAGGAAACCGCCCTGGCGTTCCGCTGCGGCTGGTTCCGCACCGGCGATGTCGGGCGGATGGACGCGGACGGGTTCGTGTATCTGCTCGACCGCAAGAAGGATGTCGTGATCACGGGTGGCGAGAACGTCTATACCTCGGAGGTCGAGGCGGCCCTCTACCAGCACCCTGGGGTCAACGAGGCGGCGGTGGTCGGGGTGCCCGACGATGTCTATGGCGAGGCGCTGCTCGCGGTGATCGTGCCGGCCCCCGGGGCGCGTCTCGACCGGGAGGAGATCGTCGCCCATTGCCGCACGCGCATCGGCGGCTACAAGATCCCCCGCCGCATGGTTTTCGTGGACGAGATGCCGAAATCGGCGATGGGCAAGATTCTGAAGACCGAGATCCGCCGCATCCATGGTGGGCAGGCGCGGCGGGAGGCGTCATGAAGGAGAGCTTGAAGCCGGGGCTCGAAACGTCGCGGCGGGTCGAAATCGATCCGCCGCGCACGATCGACTTCATGGGCGACGCGCTCCGGGTCTACGCGACGCCGATGATGCTGCGCGACATCGAGGCCGCCTGTCTGGACCTGATCGGGGCGCATCTCGACGATGGCGAGGAGACGGTCGGCGCGCGCGTCGAGCTCGACCATGTCGGGGCGGCCCTGCTCGGCACCCATGTCGACATTCGGGCGCGAATCGTCGAGATCGACCGCCGGCGCGTCGTCCTCGACGTCGCCGTCCGGGACGCCGTCGAGGAGATCGGCAGGGCGCAGCACACGCGGTTCGTGATCGACCGCCGCCGCCAGGGAGAGCGCCTCGCCGCGAAGCGCGCCCGGCTGGCCGAGGCCGGCGGGGCGTGACCCCCGTCGACGCTGCGTCCCGGCTGATCGTCGCCCTCGACGTTCCGGCGATCGCGGAGGCCGACCGGATGATCGCCCAGCTGGGCGATACGGTCTCCTTCTACAAGATCGGGCCGTGGCTGTTGCATGCGCGCGGGGTCGACGGGCTGATGGAACGCCTTGCCGGCGCCGGCAAGCGGATCTTCCTCGACTGCAAGATGTACGATATCGGCGAGACGGTGCGCGAGGGCGTCCGCCGCGCCGCCGAGCGCGGCGTCGGGATGGTGACCGTCCACGGCGACGGCGCGATCCTCCGCGCCGCGCTCGAAGGCAGGGCGGGCTCCGACCTCAAGATACTGGCGGTCTCGGTCCTCACCAGCCTGGACGATGCGGGCCTCCGCGAGATGGGAATCGCGCGTCCGGTGGACGAGATCGTGGAGATGCGGGTACGGCGCGCGGTCGCACTCGGCTGCGACGGGGTGATCGCCGCACCCCGGGACGCGCCCCGCATCCGCCGGCTGGCGCGGCCCGGGGAGATGCTGCTGGTCACGCCCGGCGTGCGGCCGTCCGGCGCGCCGAGCGACGACCACAAGCGCGGCGGCACGCCGAGCGCGGCGATCGCCGGCGGATCGGACTATCTCGTCGTCGGCCGGCCGGTGATCCGCGCGCCGGACCCGGCAGCGGCGGCGCGCGCGCTCGTCGCGGAGATGCGGGCGGCTTTCTCGGATCGAGAGCCCGCTGCGGCCGGACCGCAGAGCTGAGGGAGAGCCCGACATGCCGTTTTTCGACTCACTCCCCGAAGACGCCGGACCCGGCGATGTCTTCGCCGCCCATCCCGAGATCTACGGCCCATGGTCCGCCTGCAGCCAGGCGCTGATGAACGGCCCGTCGCCGCTGACCCCCGGCGAGCGCGAGCTGATCGCCGCCTATGTCGCGGGTGTCGCCGGCTGCCGCTACGCGCTGGTCGCGCATTCGGCGGCCGCCCATGCCTGGGACATCCCCGAGGGGCTCGTCGACGCGCTGCTCGCGGATCTTCCGACCGCGCCGGTCGAGGACCGGTTCCGCCCGCTTCTCGCCTATGCGCGCAAGCTGACTCTGACCCCCGCGACGGTCGTCCGGGAGGACGCCGATGCGGTGTTCGCGGCCGGATGGGACGAGAAGGCGCTGCATGATGCGATCGCCGTGACCGCGCGGATGAACTTCATGTGCCGGCTGGTCCAGGGCTACGGCTTCGCGCCGATGTCGCCCGAGGCCGCGGCGACCAACGCCCGCGCTCGCAAGGAGTTGGGTTACCGCGATCTCTACCCGCAATTCGCCGATCCGGCCTGACCGTCAGCCGCGGTCGAGCCAGCCGGCCGCGCGCACCTTGGCCAGGAAGGTGCGGCTTACCGGCACCAGCAGACCGTTGGTCAGCCGGAGCGAGACCCGCCGGCCGCTGCGTTCGACCCCGGCCACCGCGTCCGCCGCTACCCAGAAGGACCGGTGCACCTGGATCCCGTCCATGCCGGCGAGCTCCTCGATCGCGTCGGCCAGCCGGTAGAGGATCAGCGCGCTCCCTGCGGCGGTGTGGACCCGGAGATAATGGTCCTCCGAGGCGAGGCAGAGGGGCGCGCCCCTGACATGGCGGGGGACGCGGCCGAGAAAGTTGGGCGCGGTCGGCCCGGCCGCCGGACGGACCGCCGGTGCGGCGTTCGGCAGCGGCAGCACGCCGCGGCCGATCTTGATGACCGGCAGGGCGATCACGAGGCTCAGCAGAACCACATAGGGCCAGACGCCGAGAAAGGCGGGCGGCGCGTGGCCCGGCGGCCCCAGCCAGGCTTCGAGCAGCAGCACTTCGAAGGCCGCCGGAACCGAGGCGATGACGCAGCCGGCTGAAACGACCGCGGTCTCCGGCCAGCGCGCGGCGGCGCTCCAGCGCACGAGACCGATGACCGCGGCCAGAATCTGCGCCCAGTTCAGCGGGATGATGATCAGCCAGTACAGGTAGCGCGCGCCCGTCGGCATCCGGACGAAGGTGCCGAACGGGCCGATGGTCGCAACGACCGCGCCGATCGCCGCCGCGATCAGGATGTGCAGCCCCGCCTGTCTCAACACGACCCGTTCGCGCATCGTGGAACGACTCTGCTGCCGGTTCGCGAAGATGTAAACGCCGCCCGCGCAGACGGGCTTGCATGTCGTCCGGCCGCGGCGCCAGCGTGGCGGACGGCGCAACCGCAGGACATGAGGAGACGAGGATATGCGCGGTTCGATCATGGGGGCGACCCTTGCATTGCTGATATCGACGGGGCCGGGAACGCCTGCGTTCTCGGCGGATCTCACCATCTCGGTCGACGGCGTCCGCAGCGACGCGGGCTGGGTGTTCGTCGCCGTCTACAACCGGGCGGACGCCTTTCCGTCGTTCGGCCGGGCGCTCGCGACGCAGCGCGTCCGGGCGCGGCGGGGAGCCGTGTCCGCGACGGTCGCCGACATCGCGGCCGCGCGCTGCGCGGTCGCCGCGTTCCACGATGAGGACGGAGACGGCGCGCTCGACGAGAACATGCTGGGGATGCCGACCGAGGGATTCGGCTTCTCCAACGGCGCGCAGGCCTTCCTGGGGCCGCCCTCCTTCGCCGCCGCCGCCGTCCCGGTCTGCGGCGGCGGCCAGACGCTGCCGGTCGCGTTGACCTATCTGTGGAGCGAAAAATGATCCGGCGAGAGTTTCTGTGCCGCACCGCCGGGGCGCTGGCCCTAGCGGCGGCGCCCGGGGCGGCCGCGGCGGCGGAGCGCGACGCGTGGGGGAGCGCCTTCCGTGCGGCGCTGTCCCGCAGGCCCTGGCTGATCGGCTGGCTCGGCGGGAGCGCCGAGCGGCTCGAGACGGCGGCGCTCGAGATTTCCGGAAACTGGCCGGAAGAGCTCGCCGGCACCTTCTACCGCAACGGTCCCTACCGCCACGAGGTCGGCGGGCTTCGCTATCGACACTGGTTCGACGGGGACGGCATGGTCCACGCCTTCCGGATCGGCGGCGGTCGCGTCTCCCATCTCGGCCGTATCGTCGAGACCGGAAAGGTCGTCGCGGAGCGCAGGGCCGGGCGGGCGCTCAGGCCCGGCTTCGGGACGCTGCGCCCCGGCATGGAACATGTCGGCGGCGCGGATGGCATGAACGCCGCCAATACCAGCCTGTTGTGGCATGGCGACAGGCTCTACGCGCTGTGGGAGGGCGGCTCGGCCCATCTCCTCGAACCGGAGACGCTCGCGACCGCGGGGCCTCATGCCTGGTCGCCCGAGACCCGAGGCCTGCCGTTCGGTGCGCATCCGCGGCGCGAGCCCGACGGCACGCTCTGGAATATCGGTTGCGCGGCCGGGTTCGGCACCTTGGTCGTCTACCGTATCGGGCCGGACGGCCGGCTGCGGGAGGCGGTTCCGGTGCGGGTGGGAAACGCGCCGCTGGTCCATGATTTCGTGGTAACCCGGACTCGGCTGATCGTCGTCCTGCCGCCGCTGTATCTGGAGACGAATCCCGCGAAGAGTTTTCTTGACAACCTCGTCTGGCGGCCCGACGAAGCCGCCCGGGTCCTCGTCTTCGACAAGGCGGACCTCGCCAGGCCGGCCATTCTCGAAATGCCCGCGCATTTCGTCTTCCATTACGGCAACGCCTGGGAGGACGACGCTGGCGTCGTCCGCCTCGATATGGCGCGCTATGATGATCCGGGGATCATGTTCGGCGCGTTCCGCGACATCATGCGCGGTGTCGCGCGCGAGGCGGGGCTGGCCCGCCATCACATGCTGCGCATCGACGCCGCGCGCGGACGGCTCGACGAGACGCCGTTGACCGGGCCCGGGCTTGCGGCGGAGTTTCCGCATGTCGACCGACGGCGCATCGGGCGCCGCTATCGCAAGGTCACGCTGCTGACCCGCGCGACCGGCGGGGCGGACCGCCATCCCGGCCTCGACGCGCTCGCCCGTCTCGACATCGAGACCGGGCGGATGACCGGCTACGCCTACGAGCCGACGGTGATGCCGGAGGAGCATCTGTTCGTCCCCCGCCCGGGCGGGGTCGGCGAGGACGACGGCTGGCTGATCGGCACCGGGCTGGATTTCGCCGCCGGGGTCACGCGGCTCTGCCTGTTCGACGCCGCCCGCCCGGAGGCGGGGCCGCTCGCCTCGGCGCGGCTGCCCTACGCCCTGCCGCTCGGGCTGCACGGCATCTTCGTCCCCGCCTGACGGGAGCGCCCGCAGCGCGGCCGGAACACGCGGATCGCCGGGGGAGCGCCGAGGCGGGATGAGGAGAGCGACGATCTCACCGTCGTCGCGGGTCGAAACGGTGCTGGCAAGACCGGCTGTGCCGTTCCACGAATACGCGCGGATGGGCGTTGGCGCCTGTCGAAGATCGACCCCGTCCGGGTGCGCGGGGAGGCAGACGAATCCCCCGTGCGGCCGGACCCCCGGCTGGCACGGTCATCCGAGGGTTTTCCGTCGGAGTCGCAGCCGACCGTCCGCGGCGTATTGATGGCGGCGGTCGGTTATGCTGGTCTTGCTTCGGGCGAGGGTCGGGGGACCATGGCCGATATCGACGCGCTCCTGTTCGCCAACGAGGCGTTCTACCGCGCCTTCGCCGACCGCGACCGCGCGGCGATGGAGGACGCCTGGGCCACCCGCGAGCCGATCGTCTGCATCCATCCCGGCTGGGACCTGCTGACCGGGCGCGAGGCGGTGATGCGGAGCTGGGCGGCGATCATCGCCAACCCGAACTCCCCCGACATCCGATGCCACTCCGCCGTCGCCCATGTCCGGGGGGAGGTCGGGTTGGTGGTCTGCTACGAGGAGCTGGAGGGCGGGTTCCTGCTCGCCACCAACATCTTCATCCGGCAGGGGCGGCTGTGGAAGATGATCCATCATCAGTCAGGCCCGACGCGGGGGCGCGCGCCGCCCGGCGATGCCAAGCCCGAGCCCGGCCGCTTGAACTGACGCCATCGACCCAGGGAAAGGAGGCCGACCATGGCAATGGCCGACGGCTCGCGCGTGATCGCGATCGAGGAGCATTATTTCGACCCGGAGCTCGCGGCGCTGTTCGCCGGGCGCGACCGACGCACGCCGCCGCCGATCCGGGAGCGGCTGCTGGACCTCGGCGCGGAGAGGCTCGCGGACATGGACGCGGCGGGCATCGACCTCCAGGTCCTGTCCCACGGCGCGCCCTCGCTGCAGAAGCTCGATGGGGAGGCGGCGCTTCGCATGGCGCGCCTCGTCAACGACAGGCTGCATGAGACGGTTCGCGCCAACTCCGAACGGTTCCAGGGCTTCGCGGCGCTGCCGACCGCCGACCCGGCCGCCGCCGCCGCCGAGCTCGAGCGCTGTGTGAGCCGGCTCGGCTTCAAGGGCGCTATGGTGCACGGGCTGACCGGCGGGACCGCCTTCCTCGACGAGAAGCGCTTCTGGCCGATCTTCGAGCGGGCGGCGGCCCTCGACGTTCCGCTCTACATCCACCCCTCGATCCCCAGCGAGGCCGTCGTCCAAGCCTATTACCGCGACTATATCGAGGACTTTCCGGGCCTGTTGACGGCGGGCTGGGGCTTTACCGTGGAGACCGCGACGGCGGGCATCCGCATCGTGCTCAGCGGCGTGCTCGACGCCTATCCCGGCCTTCGGATCATCCTCGGCCATCTCGGCGAGGGGCTGCCCTTCCTGCTGGTGCGGATCGACGAGGCGCTGTCGCGCAACCGATCGCGGCTGGCGTCTTTCCGCGACGCCTTCTGCGAGCATTTCTACATCACCACCAGCGGCAACTTCTCCGACACGGCGCTGCTCTGCTCCGTGATGGAGATGGGCGCGGACCGGATCGTCTTCTCGGTCGACTACCCCTTCGTCGACAACGCCGCCGGCACCGCCTGGATGGAGAGGATACCGCTGGGCTACGAGGACCGGCAGAAGATTCTGCACGGCAACGCCGAGCGGCTGCTCGGTCTGTGACGGGGCGCGCGGCCCGCGCGGCGGGGCCGGCTAGGGCGCGCGGGCCCCGGCCCGCCGCGCCCGGACGCTCGCCGATCTGAGCTGCCCGCAGGCGGCCAGGATCTCGCGGCCGCGCGGGGTCCGCACCGGGGCCGCGAGACCGGCGCGGGCGAGAATGTCGGCGAAGCGGGCGATCGCCGCCGCGCTCGAACAGGCGAACGGCGCCCCCGGCCAAGGGTTGAACGGGATCAGATTGACCTTGCTCGGGATACCGGCGAGCAGGGCGGCCAGCGCGCGCGCGTCGGCGGCGGAGTCGTTGACGCCGTCGAGCATGACGTATTCGAAGGTGATCCGGCGCGCGTTGCGCCCGTCCGGATACTCCCGGCATGCGCGCAGCAGCTCGGCGATCGGATAGCGCCGGTTGAGTGGCACAAGCCGGTCGCGCAGCTCGTCGGTCACCGCGTGCAGGGAGACCGCCAGCCGGACCCCGAGATCGCGCCCGACATCGGCGATGCGCGGCACGACCCCGGCCGTCGACAGGGTGATTCGCCGCCGGCCGATGGCGATCCCCTCCGGGTCGAGGACGATCCGGACGGCCTTGGCGACGTTGTCGTAGTTGTAGAGCGGCTCCCCCATCCCCATCAGCACGATGTTGGACAGGAGACGGCCGCGCTCGGGCGTCGGCCATTCGCCGCAGGCGTCGCGGGCCATCAGGACCTGGCCGACGATCTCGGCCGGGCTCAGATCGCGCACCCAGGGCTGGGTACCGGTATGACAGAAGCGGCAGTTCAGCGTGCAGCCGACCTGGGAGGAGAGGCAGAGCGCCCCGCGGTCCTCCTCGGGGATGAAGACGGTCTCGGCCTCCTTGCCGTCGGCGAAGCCGACGAGCCATTTGCGGGTCCGGTCGGCGGCGCGGCGCGCCTCGACGACCGCCGGCCGGGAGATGACGAATGCCGCCTCGAGCCGCCGGCGCAGAGGCTTGGCGAGCGTGGTCATCTCGGCGAAGGAGGTCGCGCCCCGCCAATAGATCCAATGCCAGATCTGCTTGGCACGGAAGGTGGGCAGCCCCAGCCCGGCCAGGGCCTCGGCCAGCTCCTCCCGGCTCAGCCCGACGAGGTCGCGCCGCGGGTCCGCCGGTCCGCCCGGCGGCGGCGTCTCGTCGGGGCGGATGCCCGGATCGGCGGCGGCCTCCATGTCAGCGGACGGAGACCTTGCAGGCGCGGCTCGCGAGTCGGTAGGCCGCCGTGAAGCCCGCCAGGTCGTAGATGTCGGTCGTCCGGGTGTTACGGCTCGACCGTCCGCGCACGACCATCCGCCGCCCCTTGATGAGCGCCCGCACGAAGTTTCCGTCCGCTTTGGCGTTGTCGAGCCAAGCATAGCCGCCGTCGGTGAACATCCTGAATTTGGCCCCGTCGATGTCGATCGCGACCCTGCTGTTCTTCTTGTAGGTGTAGCCCGCGGTTATGCTCACCTCGTCGCGAATCTTCTCGGCCGGGCGGTGGGCGACCTGGATGGAGACGGCGCCGCGCCGCGTGTATTTGCCCACGCTCTTTTGCGGACTGGCGTAGACGAAGCAGACGCGCGCCGGTCCCGCGCCGTCCTCGAAGGCCTTCCAGCTCTTCGCGTGGCCGAGCTCCTTCGCCTCCGCGGCGGTCCCGGCCAGCGCGGCCGCCAGAGTCGCCAGAACGATACGGCGAAGCGTCGCCATGGGCTAATCCCCCTCTCTGCGCCCTCCGTCCGGCACGGCGGCGGCGCCCACCTGCGCCGCCCGCGCGCGGCGGGCTTCCTTTCTCTTCCAGACCGGCTCGCCGAACATATGCGGCGCCATCGCCTCGGCCGGGCCGTCGGGGACCACCGGGCGCATGGCGAAGCGCTGCATGGAGATCAGCCGATCATACATCACGACCGCTCCGGCCGCCGCGAGGTTCAGCGAGAAGCGGGTCGGGATGCGCACGATATGGTCGCAGCATGCGATCAGCGCCTCGGAAAGCCCGCCACGCTCCATGCCGAGCACATAGGCGGCGCAGCGCGGGTGGCGGAAGCTCGGCAGGTCGACCGCCCGCGGATCGATCTCGACTCCGACGAGCCGGCACCGGCTGGGCAGGCGGAGCGCTCGAACCGTATCGAACGCGTAAAACGGCAGCGCGTCGGGCGCGTTCGAGGTGTCCGACCCCCGGCGCCCGGCCGTGGGATAGGCGGCCGCGACCGTGAAGGCGAAGGCCGCGCCGAAGGCGTTCGCCGACCGGAACAGGTTGCCGGCGTTCATCGGCTTGCTGATCCCCTCGGCACCGATCCCGAAATAGCCCCGCATCGGCGAAATTTCGGGGTTCGGCGGCGCGCGCGCAACCCTATCGGTTGCGGCCGGACTCGGTCGGGCCCCCGGCCGGTCCGGGCCGCCCCCACAGCGCCTCGCTGGCGATCCGCGCGCCCTCGGCCAGGGCGCCCAGCTTGGCCCAGACCACCGACGGGTAGACCCGGATCATGCCGGCGACGGTCGCGAACCCGCAATCGGTGCCGGCGATGACCCGTTCGCGGCCGACGATCCCGGCATAGCGGCGGATGCGCTCCGCCACCAGCCGCGGATGCTCGACGAAGTTGGTGGTGGAATCGATCACCCCCGGAACCAGAATCTTGTCGTCGGGAATCGCGGCCGTCTCCCAGTCCCGCCACTCATGGTCGTGGCGCGGATTGGCGCCCTCGAAGAGGATCGCCTGCGGCCGCCCCTTGAAGATGACGTCGAATATCTTGGCGACCGCGATGTCGCGGGTATGCGGGCCGGGATAGTTGCCCCAGCAGACATGCATGCGCATGGCCTCGGGCGGGATGTTGGCGGTCGCGTGGTTGAGCGCCTCGATGTTGCGCTCCGCGACCCGCAGGAACGCCGCGTCGGACAGGTCCTGGTAGTCGATATGCCGGCCCATCGCGATCTCGGGGCAGTCGATCTGGAGCAGGAAGCCGGCCGCGTGAACCGCTTCGTACTCGCTGCGGAGGGCCTCCGCGAGATCGGCCACGAATCCGTCTTCGTCGCCGTAATGCGCGTCCTCGACGAACAGCGGCAGGACGCCCGGGGAGGCCGCGTTCAGGAAGGCTTCGACCGGCGCCTGCGCGTCGGCCGCGCGGCGCAGGTTGGCGATGTCCGCCGAGAGCGGCGCCCGGTCTCCGTAAGCGACCGGGCCGACGCAGCGGGGCGGTGCGTAGCGCGTCCTCGGCAGGTCGCGGAGCCGGACCCGCCAAGCCAGAAAACCGGGATGGTCCTCCAAGTCGGCGGGACCGCGCGCCGGTCCGGTCCGGCCGCCACCGTCCGCAATCCCGGAGAGTCGGTGCTTGACGTAGACGGTGTAGGAGAGCTTGCTCATCTCGCCGTCGCAGACGATGTCGATCCCGGCGGCGATCTGCGCGCGGACGGCCTCCGCCACTGCCGTGGCGGTGGCGCTGCCGAGCGCGTCGGGGCTGTAGGACCGCCCCCGGTCCTGCGCCTCGAGGATGGCCAGAAGGCCGTCCGGCCTCGGCAGGCTCCCGACATGGGTGGTCAGGATGCGGTCCTCGCTGGTCTTCATCCGGCCCTCCCTCCGATACGCACCGAGCACGCCCCGCCCTTCGCCGATCGGCCCGTCGGGCGCGGACGTTACGGCGCGGGCACGTCCGATGGAAGCGTCCCGCCAGGACGCCGAAACGAGAACCGCCGGCGAGGCGCCGGGCTATTGATCGGCGGGCGGCGCGGCGGATAACATGCGCGCGGTCGGGCGACCCCGTCCTCGGAAACGGGCGCCGGGAAGGGCCGAATCCATCATGAGGTGAGCGGACAATGCGAGTTCGGATCGTCGCGGCTGCTTGCGTCCTTTCGGCCCTGATCAGTCCGAGCTGCGGTGGCGCGCAGACGAACGGCTCGGACACCTACCGCCAGCTGAACCTGTTCGGCGATGTCTTCGAGCGCGTGCGCGCGGACTATGTCTCCGACGTCACCGACGAGAAGCTCATCGAGACGGCGATCAACGGCATGTTGTCCTCGCTCGACCCGCATTCGGGCTATCTGAACCCGAAGACGTATAGCGACATGCAGGTCCAGACCCGGGGTCGGTTCGGCGGGTTGGGCATCGAGGTCACGATGGAGAACGGGCTGGTCAAGGTGGTCTCGCCGATCGACGATACGCCCGCCTACCGCGCCGGGCTGCTGCCGGGCGATTTGATAACCCATATCGATCAGGAACGGGTCCAGGGGCTCACGCTGGGCGAAGCCGTGGGACGCATGCGCGGCCCGGTCGATACCGATATCGTGATTACGGTTCGCCGGGCCGGCCGCGAGCCCTTCGACGTGACCATCACCCGGGCGATCATCAATATCCGATCCGTGCGGTCGCGCGCCGAGGGCGAGATCGGCTATGTCCGGATCACCTCCTTCAACGAGCAGACGGCGGGCGGGGTCGACCGCGCCTTGCAGAAGCTCAGCGCCGAGATCGGAGACGGCATGAAGGGGGTCGTCCTCGATCTGCGGAACAATCCGGGAGGGCTGCTCGAACAGTCGGTCAAGGTCGCCGACATGTTCCTCGATCGCGGCGAGATCGTCTCGACGCGCGGGCGCGACCCCGACAAGGCGCAGCGCTTCAACGCCAAGGCCGGCGACGATGCAATGGGGCTTCCCCTCGTGGTCCTGATCAACGGCGGATCGGCCTCGGCGTCGGAGATCGTCGCGGGCGCCATCCAGGATCACCGGCGCGGCATCGTGATGGGCACGCGCTCCTTCGGCAAGGGCTCGGTCCAGACGATCATCCCGTTGTCCGGCCATGGCGCGATCCGGCTGACCACGGCGCAGTATTACACCCCCTCGGGACGGTCCATACAGGCCAAGGGGATCGAGCCCGACATCGCCGTTCCGCAGATCGCCCCGAGCGTCGCCGACGACGACCGGCGGCGCGAGCGCGACCTGCGCGGGGCGTTGAGGAACCCCGACGAGGGCGGCCCCGACGGCGGCGAGGGGCCGTCCGAGCCCGACGAGACGGCGGCGGAGCCGCCCGAGGATTATCAGCTCGCGCGGGCGTTCGATCTTCTGCGCGGGCTCGCGCTCTACCGGACGGGGACCGAGCGGTAGCCCGCCCCGGCCGGGGCGGACGGGTGCGGCATGGAGAGCGCGCGCGACGGCTATCGCCCTTGCGTCGGCGTCGTGCTGTTCGACGGGCGCGGCCGGGTCTTCGCCGGGCGCCGGATCGACACCGCGCCGCCCGCCTGGCAGTTCCCGCAGGGCGGGATCGACCGCGGCGAGTCGGCGCGCGAGGCCGGCCTGCGGGAGCTCGCCGAGGAGATCGGCACCGACCGCGCGGAGATCATCGCCGAGCTGCCCGGCTGGCTGCGCTACGATCTGCCCCCGCATCTGGCGGCGCGGCTCTGGGGCGGGCGCTACCGGGGCCAGGCGCAGAAATGGCTCCTCGCGCGCTTCGCCGGTGTGGACGGCGACATCGATCTCGCGGCGACGGCCGACCCGGAATTCGATGCTTGGCGCTGGATGGATCTCGGCGAGGCCGCTCGGCAGGTCGTGCCGTTCAAGCGCCCGGTCTATGCCCGGCTGGTCGCGGCCTTCGCGCCCCGCATCGCCGAGGAGACTGGCCGGTCACCGCGCTGACTCGTTCCTCTCAAGCGTTCCGGAGCGCGGAGCGGAGCGCTTCGGCGACGGACAGGCGCCGTCGCGCGGCGTCCCTGGCGCGGTCGTCTTCGGCGTTTTCGAGCGCGTTGCGCGCCGCGGCGAGACGGGCGTCGGCTCCGGCCGCCGCGTCGTCGTCGTCGAGCGGCACCGCCTCCTCGGCGAGCAGCGTGCAGCGCTCGGGCGTGACCTCCGCGAACCCGCCGGCGACGAATATCCGCTTGGCGACGGCGCCGGAATTCCAGGTCGAGATCACCCCGGCGCGGACCGACGAGATCATCGGCGCGTGGCCGGGGAGGGCGCCGAAATCCCCCTCGGCGCCGGGCACCACGACCATCTCGACCTGTTCCGACAGCAGCAGCCGCTCCGGCGAGACGAGTTCGAACGCGAGGGTCTCCGCCATGGCTCAGGCGACCTCCGCGGCCATGCGCTTGGCCTTGTCGACCGCGCCGTCGATCGTCGAGACCATGTAGAACGCCGCCTCGGGCAGGTCGTCATAGGCGCCCTCGACCAGACCCTTGAAGCCCTTGATGGTGTCCGGCAGGTCGACGAAGACGCCCGGCACGCCCGTGAACACTTCGGCGACATGGAAGGGCTGCGACAGGAAGCGCTGGATCTTCCGCGCCCGGGCGACGACCAGCTTGTCCTCCTCGGACAGCTCCTCCATGCCGAGAATGGCGATGATGTCCTGCAGCGATTTGTAGGTCTGGAGGACGCGCTGGACCTCGCGGGCGATGGCGTAATGCTCGTCGCCGACCACCCTCGGCTCGAGAATGCGCGATGTCGAGTCGAGCGGGTCGACCGCCGGGTAGATGCCGAGCTCGGCGATCTGCCGCGACAGGACGGTCGTTGCGTCGAGATGCGCGAACGAGGTCGCGGGGGCCGGATCGGTCAGGTCGTCGGCGGGCACGTAGATCGCTTGGACCGAGGTGATCGAGCCCTTGTTGGTGGTGGTGATCCGTTCCTGAAGCGTTCCCATGTCGGTCGCGAGCGTCGGCTGATAGCCCACCGCCGAAGGAATGCGCCCGAGCAGCGCCGAGACCTCCGAGCCCGCCTGGGTGAAGCGGAAGATGTTGTCGACGAAGAAGAGGACGTCCTGGCCCTCCTCGTCGCGGAAGTATTCGGCTAGCGTAACCCCGGTCAGCCCGACCCGGGCGCGGGCGCCCGGCGGCTCGTTCATCTGGCCGTAGACCAGCGCCGCCTTCGAGTCGCCCTCGGGCCGGATGACGCCCGAATCCATCATCTCGTGATAGAGGTCGTTCCCCTCGCGGGTCCGCTCGCCGACCCCGGCGAAGACCGAGTAGCCGCCATGCGCCTTGGCGATGTTGTTGATGAGCTCCATGATGATGACGGTCTTGCCGACGCCGGCGCCGCCGAACAGCCCGATCTTTCCGCCTTTGGCGTAGGGCGCGAGCAGATCGACGACCTTGATGCCGGTGACCAGGATTTCGGCGTCGGTCGACTGGTCCACGAAGTCGGGGGCCGGGCGGTGGATCGGATAGGCCAGGTCGGAGTCGACCGGTCCGCGCTCGTCGACCGGATCGCCGACCACGTTGAGGATGCGCCCGAGAGTCCCGGGTCCGACCGGCACGGTGATCGGCCCGCCGGTGTCGGAGACGTCCTGACCGCGCACCAGCCCGTCGGTCGTGTCCATGGCGACGGTCCGCACCATGTTCTCGCCGAGATGCTGGGCGACCTCGAGCACCAGCCGCGCGCCCCGGTTGTCGCAGTGGAGCGCGTTCGTGATCGCCGGCAGATGGGCGCCGAACTGGACGTCCACCACGGCGCCCATCACCTGGGTGATCTTTCCGACTGCGCCTGTGATCGTGGCCATGATGTTTCCTCTTCGCCGTTCCGGTTCCGCGCCGGCGGTCAGACCGCCTCAGCGCCGGAGATGATCTCGATCAGCTCGCTGGTGATCGCCGCCTGGCGGCTGCGGTTGTAGTCGAGCGTCAGTCGGTCGATCATCTCGCCCGCGTTGCGCGTCGCGTTGTCCATGGCCGCCATGCGGGCGCCCTGTTCCGAGGCCGCGTTCTCCAACAGGGCGCGAAAGATCTGCACCGACAGGTTGAGCGGCAGAAGCTCGGCCAGGATCGCGCCTTCCTCCGGCTCGAACTCGTAGACCGCGCCGGCGCCGACGGCCGGCGCTTCGTCCGGCGGCGCCTCCGGCGGGGCGAACGGGATGAGCTGCTGTACGGTCACGATCTGGCGGATCGCCGAGACGAACCGGTTGAAGACGATGGAGCAGACGTCGAACGCGCCCTCGTCGTGGAGGCCGAGCAGCCGCTCGGCGATCCGGCCGGCGTCGTCATAGCCGAGGCGCGGCCGGCCCAGCTCGTCGATCGTATCGACGATCAGCCCGCCATGGTCGCGGACCAGCTGGGCGCGGGCCTTGCGCCCGATGCATAGAATCCTGACCTCGCGGCCTTCCTCTCGGAGCGCCCGGATCCGCGCCCGCGCCTCGCGCACGATCGACGAGTTGAAGCCGCCGCAAAGCCCCCGGTCGGAGGTGGCGACGGCGAGCAGGTGAATGTCCCGGCGGCCGGTGCCGCCGAGCAGGGTCGGCGCCTCGACGCCGGCGCCGAGGCTGGCGGCGAGCGATCCCAGCATACGCTCCATGCGCGCGGCATAGGGCCGCGCCGCTTCGGCCTGCTCCTGGGCGCGCCGCAGCTTCGCCGCGGCGACCATCTTCATCGCCGAGGTGATCTTCTGCGTCGATTTGACGCTGTTGATGCGGTTTCGAAGGTCTTTGAGGCTCGGCATGTCCTCTAACCCGCGAACGCGCTCCGATAGGACTCGAGAACCCCCGTCAGCGACGCCCGGATGTCGTCGGACAGCTCCTGCCGGGTGCCGATCGCCGAGAGCAGGTCGGCATGGCCGCTCCGCAGCGCCGCGAGAAAGCCCTGCTCGAACCGCGACACGGCGGCGACGTCGAGGCCGTCGAGATATCCGTTGACGCCGGCGAAGATCACCGCGACCTGCTCCTCGACCGCCAGCGGGGAGAATTGCGGCTGCTTGAGGAGCTCGGTCAACCGGGCGCCGCGATTCAGCAGCCGCTGCGTCGATGCGTCGAGATCCGAGGCGAACTGGGCGAACGCCGCCATCTCTCGATACTGGGCGAGCTCGAGCTTGATCGACCCCGCGACCTGCTTCATCGCCTTGATCTGCGCCGCCGAGCCGACGCGGCTGACCGAGATGCCGACATTCACGGCCGGCCGGATACCGGCATAGAACAGATCGGTCTCGAGGAAGATCTGACCGTCGGTGATCGAGATCACGTTGGTCGGAATATAGGCCGAGACGTCGCCCGCCTGGGTCTCGATCACCGGCAGCGCGGTCAGAGAGCCGGCGCCGTGCGCGTCGTTGAGCTTGGCCGCGCGTTCCAGCAGCCGCGAGTGGAGATAGAACACGTCTCCGGGGAACGCCTCGCGCCCCGGCGGGCGCCGCAGCAGCAGCGACATCTGCCGATAGGCGACGGCCTGCTTGGACAGGTCGTCATAGATGATCAGGGCGTGCATTCCGTTGTCGCGGAAATACTCGCCCATCGTGCAGCCGGCATAGGGGGCGAGAAACTGGAGGGGCGCCGGCTCCGAGGCGGTCGCGGCGACGACGATCGAGTAGTCGAGGGCGCCGTGCTCGGCGAGCTGCTTGACGATCTGCGCGACCGTCGATCGCTTCTGGCCGATCGCGACATAGACGCAGTAGAGCTTCTTCGACTCGTCGTCGCCGGCGTTGATCTCGCGCTGGTTGATGATGGTGTCGATCGCCACCGCCGTCTTGCCCGTCTGACGGTCGCCGATGATGAGTTCGCGCTGGCCGCGGCCGATCGGGATCAGGCTGTCGATCGCCTTGAGCCCCGTCTGCACCGGCTCGTGGACCGACCGGCGGGGGATGATGCCCGGTGCCTTGACCTCGACCAGCCGGCGCTCGTCGGTCTCGATCGCCCCCTTTCCGTCGATCGGGTTGCCCAGCGCGTCGACCACCCGGCCGAGGAGGCCGCGCCCGACCGGGACGTCGACGATGGCGCCGGTGCGCTTGACGGTGTCGCCCTCCTTGATGCCGCTGTCGTCGCCGAAGATGACCACGCCGACATTGTCGCTCTCGAGGTTCAGCGCCATGCCGCGGACGCCACCGGAGAATTCCACCATCTCGCCCGCCTGCACCCGGTCGAGCCCGTAGACGCGGGCGATGCCGTCGCCGACGGACAGCACCTGGCCGATCTCGGCGATCTCCGCCTCGGTGCCGAAGCCGGCGATCTGCTCCTTGAGAATCGCCGAAATCTCAGCGGCGCGCAGGTCCATCAATCCATCCCCTTCAAGACTGTTTGCAGCTTGCGGAGCTTGGTCCGCAACGAGGAATCGACCATTCGGGAGCCGATCCTGACGACCAGCCCGCCGAGAAGCTCGGGATCGACGCGGGCCTCGACCGCCACGTTGGCGCCGACCGAACGGCGCAGCGCCGCGACGACCGCTGCCCGCTGATCGGAGGACAGCGGTCGGGCCGAGATCATCTCGGCCGTGACCTCGCCGCGCCGCCGGGCGAGCAGCGCGCCGAACGCCGCGATCATCTCGGCAAGCGCGAACAGCCTTCGGTTGGCAGCGACCACGTTGACGAAACGCCGGGTCAGCCGGCCGATCTCCGCCCGTTCCATCACCGCGTCGATTGCCCGCGCCTGGTCGCTGCGGTCGATCGCCCGGCTGCGCAGCAGCCGGGCGAGGTCCGCCGACCCCGCGATCATCTCCTTCAGCCGCGTCAGGTCTTCGCCGACCGCGTCCAGCCCGCCCCCCTCCTCGGCCAGCTCGAACAAGGCGGCGGCGTAGCGGCCGGCGAGCGCGGACGCGCCTATCGGTTCTGCTGTCAACTGGGCTAGTTCCTGACCTGTCTGGGCGGCGACCCGAAGCTCTCTGGCGACCTCTTGGGAACAAAGAGAGATCGAAGAAGCCGCCCGGCCCGGGAGGACGCCGGCCGCGGCTGCAAGGCTGAATATCACAACCGTGTCGGCGTTGCAACCCGGCCCCCTCCGTTTGCAGCGACTCTCATCTTGGCATCCTGGCAGGCGGCTTCCGGCTTGCCGGTCGCGGTCCCCGAAACAAGAACTGCCGGGATGGGTTGCCGCGCCCGGCCCGTCCTTCCCATCATCGGGGCCCATCATCGGGGCCCATCATCGGGGCCGGAGAAGGGTTCGGGGCAGGATCCGCCGATGCGCATCGCCCGCTACCTTGTCGATCTGGCGGTCTGTCTGGACCGTCTGTGCCGGATCCCCCTGCCGCGGGCGGCCGCGCCGCCGACCGCCCGCGGCGATGGCGCTGTTCGCGGTCGCCGCCTGAACGGCCGCGCTCAGGATCCGCCGGCGGGGTGGGCCTCCGCGAGGCCCAACGCCATCAGGGCGAAGGCATAGACCCTCGCCACCTCTTCGAGCCTGCGGAAGCGTCCCGATGCGCCGCCATGGCCGGCCTCCATATTGGTGTGCAGCAGCAGCGGCCGGGCATCGGTCTTGAGCGCCCGCAGCCGGGCGACCCATTTGGCGGGCTCCCAGTAGGTGACGCGCGGATCGGCGAGCCCGGCGGTGGCGAGGATCGCCGGGTAGTCGCGGGCGGCGATGTTCTCGTAGGGCGCATAGGCGCGGATGGTCCGCCAGGCCTCTGCATCTTCGATCGGGTTGCCCCATTCCGGCCATTCCGGCGGCGTCAACGGCAGGTCGGGATCGCACATGGTGTTGAGCACGTCGACGAACGGAACCTCGGCGAGGATCGCCGCATAGAGGTCGGGGCGCTGGTTGGCGACGGCGCCCATCAGCATGCCGCCGGCGCTGCCGCCATGGGCCGCGATCCGCCCCTTGCGGGCATAGCCCAGCGCCGCGAGGCGGTCGGCGGCGGCGTTGAAGTCGGCGAAGCTGTTGGTCTTTCGCCCGAGCTTTCCGTCGAGATACCAGCCACGGCCGCAATCGGCGCCGCCCCTTATGTGGGCGATGGCGTAGAGGACGCCGCGGTCGACCAGGCTCAGCCGATTGGTCGAGAAGGCGGCCGGCACGCTGTGGCCGTAGGCGCCGTAGCCGTACAGGAGGAGCGGCGCCCCGCCGTCGAGCGGCGTCCCGCGCCGGTAGAGCAGAGAGACCGGGATCTGCGCGCCGTCATGGCCGATGGCGGTGATCCTGCGGCTCTCGTAGTCGGCCGGGTCGTGGCCGGCCGGCACCTCGCGGGTCTTGCGCAGCATCCGGGCGCGCGTCCGCATGTCGTAGTCGAAGACCTGCTCCGGCGTCGTCATCGAGCTGTAGGAGAAGCGGAGCCGCGGGCTCGCGAACTCCAGCCCCGGGACCAGCCGGAGGTCGTAGGCTTCCCCGTCGAAGACGATCTCGTGCGCCGCGCCGTCGGCGAGCCGGGTGACCGCGATGGAAGGCAGGCCGCTGCGCCGCTCCAGCCGCACGAGATGGTCGGCGAAGACCAGCATCCCGACGATATGGCGGCCCCGCCGGTGGGCGAGCCAATCCCGCCATCGTCCGTGGCCGGGATCGGCGAGGGGCGCCTCGGCGATCCTGAAATCGACCGCGCCGCCGTCGTTGGCGAGGATGAAGAGGCGGTCCCCGTGATCGGCGACCCGGTATTCGACGCCGGTCCTGCGCGCCGCCACCAAGCTGGCCGCGGCATCGGGCGCGTCGGCGTCGAGCAGCCATGCCTCGGAGGTCTCGTGGTCGTGCGCGGTGACGATCGCGAAGCGCCCGCTCGCCGATTTCTCGAGATCGACAAAAAAACCCGGGTCCGCCTCTTCGTAGACCAGCGCATCCGCCGCAGGATCGGTCCCGACGATATGGCGGCGGACCCGGCAAGGCCGGTGGTTGTCGTCGATCTCGGTATAGAAGACCGTCCGCCCGTCATTGGCCCAGACCGGTTCGCCGGTCGCGTCGGCGAGCGGGCCGTCCACGACCTCGTCGGTCTCGATGTCGCGGACGAACAGGTCGTAGCGCTCCGAGCCGGTGCGGTCGAGGCTGTAGGCAAGCAGCCGATGGTCCGGGCCGTGCCGGCAGGCGCCGACGCGGAAATAGGGGTGTCCCTCCGCCTCGCGGTTGCCATCGAGCAGCACCCGGAACTCGTCGCTCGCCGCGGTCGGCGCCCGGCAGAACAGCGGGTGCTCGCCGCCCGGCGCGTAGCGCACGCTGTAGCACCATGGCCCGTCGGGCACCGGCACCGTCGAGTCGTTCTCCTTGATCCGCCCCCGCATCTCCGCATACAGCCTGCGGCGGAGCGGTCCGACCGGCGCCAGCATCGCCTCGGCATAGGCGTTCTCGGCCTCGAGATAAGCGCGGATTTCGGGGTCGAGCGCGGCCGGGTCGCGCATCACGCGCTGCCAGTTCTCGTCCCTGAGCCAGGCATAGGGATCGCTGCGGTCGATGCCGTGCAGGGTCGACACGCGCGGTCGTTCCGCGGCGCGGGGCGGTACGGGCATCCGGATCTCCTCGTCCTCGGGCGGCGGCGGCGGCAGACTTATCAGAATTCGCGGCAAGACGGGACGGCGGGCGCTTGACCGCGGGCGCGTCGGCGGGTCAATGTCCCGCACCGCCTCCTCCACCCGATCGGGAGACCGGGGCCCATGTCCCAGCGCGCAGCGCCTCTCGCCCGGCGCCCGGCGGTTCCGGTGCGCGTCGGCGGCGTCGCGATCGGCGGCGGTGCGCCGATCGTCGTCCAGTCGATGACCGACACCGACACCGCCGATGTCGCGGCGACCGCGGACCAGGCCGCGGCGCTCGCGCGGGCGGGTTCGGAGATCGTCCGGGTGACCGTCGACCGGGCGGAGGCGGCCGATGCCGTCCCGCGCATCCGCGACCGGCTGATGGCTCTGAATGCGGACGTCCCGCTGGTCGGCGACTTCCACTATATCGGCCACAAGCTGCTCGCCGATCATCCGGGCTGCGCCGAGGCGCTGGCCAAGTACCGGATCAACCCCGGCAATGTCGGCTTCCGGGCCAAGCGCGACATCCGGTTCTCGGCGATGATCGAGACCGCCCTCGAATACGGCAAGCCGGTGCGCATCGGGGTCAACTGGGGGAGCCTGGACCGCGAGCTGCTCGTCGAGATGATGGACGCCAACGCCCGCAGCGCCCGGCCGAAAGACTCGGCCGAGATCACCCGCGAGGCGGTCATCGCCTCCGCGCTGGGTAGCGCCGAACGCGCGCGGGCGCTCGGGATGGGCGCCGACAAGATCGTGCTCTCCTGCAAGGTCTCGGACGTGCAGAATCTTATCGCCGTCTACCGCGGCCTCGCGCGGCGCTGCGATTATGCGCTGCATCTCGGGCTCACCGAGGCCGGGATGGGCAGCAAGGGGATCGTCGCCTCCACCGCGGCGCTCGCGGTGCTGCTCCAGGAGGGGATCGGCGACACCGTCCGCATCTCGCTCACCCCCGAGCCGGGCGGCGCGCGCAGCGCCGAGGTGGTCGTCGCCCAGGAGATATTGCAGACCATGGGGCTCAGGTCCTTCCTGCCCATGGTCACCGCCTGTCCGGGGTGCGGGCGGACGACCAGCACGCTGTTCCAGCGGCTCGCCGCGCGGATCCAGGGCCATCTGCGCGACAAGATGCCCGCATGGCAGGCGGAATATCGCGGGGTCGAGGAGATGACGGTGGCGGTGATGGGCTGCATCGTCAACGGCCCGGGCGAGAGCAGGCACGCCAATATCGGCATCAGCCTTCCCGGGACCGGCGAGGCGCCGGCGGCCCCGGTCTTCGTCGACGGCAGGAAGACGGTGACGCTGCGCGGCCCCGCGATCGCCGAGGAGTTCGAGGCCCTGGTCGACGGCTATGTCGCCGCCAACTATCCGAGGCGGTGACGCGGCACCGGCCGACCGGGTTCGGGGGTGAGCGAGACGCGGGCCTTGAATTGGGGTGGGGGTCTCCGAGATGGTCGGTGCGAACGAGCGGCCGAAGGAGGCCCCCGATGCAGGTACGAGGCCCGCCCCGTCAGCTTACACGAGGGGCGGCCCTGTCGCCCCGACCGAAGATGCGTTAGATTGCCTTGATCGGCGCCCATATCGGTCATCGGGAGGCGGCATGCGCGAGGAAATCCGACTGCCGCAGTTCGGGCCGCCGATCAGCCACTACACCGAGGCGGTCCGGTTCGGCGATCTGCTCTTCGTCTCGGGCCTCGTCGCCTGGGATGCGGAGCATCGGGCGATCGCGCCGGGCGATGCGGTCGCGCAAACACGGCGGATCTTCGCCGATCTCCGCACCATCCTCGCCGAGGTCGGCTGCGGCTTCGAAGACGTCCTCAAGGTCAACATCTATCTCACCGACATCGACGACCGTGCGCGCATCGACCCGGTCCGCCAGGAGATATTCCGCGACACCCGGCCCGCCAGCACGCTGGTCGAGGTCGCCGCGCTGGTGCACCCGGACCTGTGCGTCGAGATCGAATGCGTGGCCGGCATTCCCGCCAAGCCATGAAGACGGCATCGGGACCGCCCGCCGGGCCGGGCGGGCGTTCGGCCCCGGAAACCGGGGCGGCGTCCGCTGCCGCGCTCGCCGAGGGCTTCGACCTGGGCCGGCTGACGCGGGCGTTCCTCGACGATCCCTACCCGACCTATCGCGCGCTCCGCGAGCTCGACCCGGTGCGCAGGATGGCGGACGGGTCGGTGTTCCTGACCCGCTACGAAGACATCCTCGCGGTCTATCGGGATGCCCGCCGCTTCTCCTCGGACAAGCAAATCGAGTTCGCGCCGACCATGGGGGACAGCCCACTCTACGAGCACCACACGACGAGCCTGGTATTCAACGATGCACCCTACCACACGCGGGTGCGCAAACGCCTCCAGCCCGCTTTCACGCCGCGCGCCCTCCGTGCGCTGCGGCCGCGGGTCGAGAGGCTGGTCGAGTCGCTCCTCGACAGGGCGGAGGACGCCGGGTCGTTCGACCTGATCGCCGACTTCGCCGCCGCGCTTCCCGTCGAGCTGATCGGCGACATGCTGGGGGTACCGAAGGCGGAGCGGGGGCCGCTGCGCGGCTGGTCGCTCGCGATCCTGAGCGGGTTGGAGCCCGTCCTGACCGACGCCCGGCGCGAAGCGGGATCGCGCGCCGTCGAGGAGTTCAAGGACTATCTGCGCGCCCTGACGGCGCGGCGGCGAGGCGGCGGCGGCGATGCCGAGGTGCTGAGCAAGCTGATCGGCCCCGACGCCGACGGCGACGAGCTCGCGGAGCTCGAGTTGCTCCACAACTGCATCTTCCTCCTGAACGCCGGGCACGAGACCACCACCAACCTGATCGGCAACGGCGTCGAGGCGCTGCTGCGGTTCCCGGACGAGCATCGGCGGCTGATCCGCGACCCGTCCCTCATCGCCACCGCGGTCGAAGAGTTCCTCCGCTTCGAGAGCTCCAACCAGATCGGCAACCGCCTCCTCACCCAACCCGCCCGGATCGGCGGGGCGGCGCTCCAGGCGGGGACCTATGTCCATATCGGGATCGGTGCGGCCAACCGGGACCCGGGGGAGTTTCCCGATCCGGACCGGCTCGATCTCGCGCGCGCGCCCAACCGGCATCTCGCCTTCGGCGCCGGAGTCCATGCCTGCGCCGGCATGTCGCTCGCCCGCATGGAGGGGCAGGTCGCGATCGGCGGGCTGGTCGCCCGCTTCCCCAGACTCGCCCTGGCCGGGGCGCCCGAACGCGGCGGACGCGCGCGGTTTCGCGGCTTCACCAGGCTTCTCGTTTCAGTAGATTAGACGCGTAACGACAGCCGAGGTCCGGCCCGGCCGGCCGGCGAGGACGGGAGCGGGACCAATGCCGGACGGAAGCCGCAATATCGGGATCACCCATTGGGGCGCGTTCTCCGCCGAGGTGCGCGGCGGCAGGCTGGTGGGCGTGACCCCCTTCGAACGCGACCCCCATCCGGCTCGCCTGCTGCAGACGCTGCCGAGCGCAATCCATGCCGCCTGCCGGATCGACCGGCCCATGGCGCGCAAGGGCTGGCTCGAGAACGGACCCGGCGGCGGCGCCGGACGCGGGGTCGAGCCGTTCGTGCCGCTGGGCTGGGGCGAGGCGCTCGACCTGATCGCCGACGAGCTCCTGCGCGTCAGGGGGGCCGCCGGCAACGAGGCGATCTTCGCCAGCTCGGGCTGGGCCAGCGCCGGCTGCTTCCACGACGCCCGGTCCCAGCTCGGCCGCTTCCTCAACCTGTTCGGCGGCTATGTCGATCAGGTCACGAACTACAGCTTCGGCGCGGCGATCGTCCTGGTCCCGCGCATCGTGGGCTCGCTGGCGCCGGTGGTCGGGCCGGTGAATTCCTGGCCGACCATCGTCGCCCATACCGAGCTGATGGTCCTCTTCGGCGGGATGGCGCCCAAGAACGGCCAAGTCAACCACAAGGGGCTCGGCGTCCACGACATCGCCGACTGGCAGACGAAGGCGCATGCCGGGGGAACCCGTTTCGTGTCGATCAGCCCGATGCGCGACGATGTCGATCCGGCCCTGGAGGCGGAGTGGCTGCCGATCCGACCGAACACTGACGCCGCGCTGATGCTGGGTCTCGCGCACACGCTGCTGAGCGAGGGGCTGCACGACCGCGGCTTTCTCGATCGCTACTGCACCGGGTTCGACCGCTTCGCGCGCTATCTGACCGGGGCGGATGACGGTGCGCCCAAGGACGCCGACTGGGCGGCCGCGATCGCCGAGATTCCGGCCGAGACCATCCGCGGCCTGGCCCGCCGGATGGCGCGGGCGCGCACCCTGATCGCCGTAAGCTGGTCGATACAGCGCGCCGATCACGGAGAGCAGCCCTACTGGATGGCGATCGCCCTCGCGGCCATGCTCGGCCAGATCGGTCTGCCGGGGGGCGGCTTCGGCTTCGGCTACGGCGCCATGCACGGGATCGGCAGCGCCCGCCGCGCGATCGCCCCGCCCGGCCTGCCCAAGGGGGAGAACGCGGTCGCGAGCTGGATCCCGGTCGCCCGGACGGCCGATATCCTGCTGAAGCCGGGCGAGACCTACCGCTTCGACGGGAAGGAGCGCCGCTACCCCGAGATCCGCCTGATGTACTGGTGCGGCGGCAACCCGTTCCACAAGCAGCAGGACCTGAACCGGCTGCTGCGCGGCTGGGCGCGGCCCGAGACCGTCATCGTCCACGAGCCCTGGTGGACCCCCGCCGCCAAGCGGGCCGACATCGTGCTGCCCTGCACCACGACTCTCGAGCGGAACGACATCTCGGCCTCGGCCTACGACCGCTATCTGATGGCCAACCACAAGGCGATCGATCCCGTCGGCGGCGCGCGCGACGAATACGCCATCTATTCGGATCTCGCCGGGCGGCTCGGGTTCCGCGACGCCTTCACCGAGGGCCGGACGGAGATGGCGTGGCTGCGTCACCTCTACGACGTCTACCGCCAGCGCGCCTCGGGCGCCGGCGTCGAGATGCCGTCCTTCGACGCGTTCTGGAAGGCGGGCTATTTCGAGCTCCCGGCCCCGGAGGCGCCGCCGGTCCCGTTTTCCGACTTCCGCGAGGACCCCGAGAGCGCCGCGCTGCGCACCCCGTCCGGCAGGATCGAGATCTATTCGGAGACCATCGCCGGCTTCGGACTCGACGATTGCCCGGGCCATCCGGTCTGGATTCCGCCGGCGGAATGGCTCGGCGGCGCCGAGGCGGCGCGCCACCCCCTTCATCTCCTCTCCAACCAGCCGCGGGCGCGCCTCCACAGCCAGCTCGATTGCGGCGACGTCAGTCGGGCCGCCAAGATCGCCGGGCGCGAGGCGGTGCGCATGAACCCGGCGGACGCGGCGGCGCGCGGCATTTCCGACGGCGAGGTGGTGCGCGTCTTCAACGAGCGGGGACAATGCCTCGCCGGCGCGCTGCTCACCGAGGATCTGCGGCCCGGCGTGGTCGAGCTCCCGACCGGCGCCTGGTTCGATCCCGTCGACCCCGCCGTGCCGGGCAGCCTCGACAAGCACGGCAACCCCAACGTGCTCACCCTCGACAAGCCCACCTCGCAGCTTGCCCAGTGCTGCGCGGCGCAGACCGCGCTGGTCGAGATCGCGCGCTTCGACGGGACGCCCCCCGTGGTCACGGCCTTCGATCCGCCCGAAATCGTCGAACGCCCGCCGCCTGCCCCCGTAACGGCATAGGGAGCCGCCTGCCGCATGCGCGTCCTCCTCGTCTTCGCCCACCCGCTCGGGGACAGCCTGAACGCGGCGATCCGCGACAGGGCCGTCGCGGCGCTCGCTCGCAACGGTCACGATGTGGATATCTGCGACCTCTACGCCGAGGGGTTCGATCCGGTCCTGAGCGCGGCCGAGCGCGAGGCCTATTTCGATGCCCCGCGCAATCGCGAGCGCAACGCCGACCATGTCGCGCGCCTGTTCGCGGCCGAGGGTCTCGTCTTCGTCTTTCCGACATGGATCCTCGGGCCGCCGGCGATCCTCAAGGGCTTTCTCGATCGGGTGATGGTGCCGGGCGTCTCCTTCACCGTGGATCCGACCGGCAAGCTGCAGCCCAATCTCGGCCATATCCGCCGGCTCGCGGCGGTCGTCACCTATGGCCGGGAATGGCGGGATCTCTGGTGGTTCGGCGACCCGCCGCGCCGGATGTTCACCAGATATCTTCCCTGGTTCCTGTCGCGCCGCGCCCGGTGCCGCTTTCTCGGGCTCTATGCGCTCCACCGCGCGAAACCCCTGCGGATCGCGCGCTTCCTCGACCGCGTAGAACGCGAGATGGCACGGTTCTGAACCGGTTCGCATTCGCGTCCGGCGCGCCGGACACGGTCGCGAAACGAGAGCTGCCGGTCAATCGCGCCGCCTCTTGATCGCGCGCCGCCGCCGCGCGATGGTGAGGCCATGGCTGGGACGGATCTCGGAGCGGCTCTCGTCACCGGGGCCGCGCGGCGCATCGGACGCGCCATCGCTTTCGCCGTTGCCGAGCTCGGCCGGCCGGTGGCGGTCCATTTTCGCGCCGCGCGCGAGGACGCGCAGCGCACCGCGGCCGAGATCGTTCGGCGCGGCGGCAGGGCGGCGGCGCTCGCTGCCGACCTTGCCGACGAGGCCGAGAGCCGCGCCCTGATCGACCGCGCCGCCGCGGCGCTTGGCCCGGTGGAGGTCCTGGTGAACAACGCCTCCGTCTTCGAGCGGGATTCGCTCGAGACCACGACGCGGGAGAGCTGGGACCGGCATCTGGAGACCAACCTCCGGGCGCCCTTCGTCCTTACCCAGCGTCTCGCCGAGACGCTGGCGGCCGGGCGCAGCGGCGCGGTCGTCAACATCCTCGACGAGCGGGTCTGGAACCTCACCCCCCATTTCACCTCCTACACGTTGAGCAAGGCCGGTCTCTGGGCGCTGACCCGGACGGCGGCGCTGGCGCTGGCGCCCCGCATCCGGGTCAACGCGGTGGGACCCGGACCGACCCTGCCGAGCCCGCGCCAGTCGCAGGACCAGTTCGACCGCCAGGCGGCGACGATGCCGCTCGGCCGCGGCACGACTCCTGCGGAGGTGGCGGCGGCGGTGGTCTTCATCCTCCGGGCGCCGGCGATGACCGGGCAGATGATCGCCCTCGATGGCGGCCAGCATCTCGGCTGGGCGCAGCCCGCGCCGGGCGCCGGGCCGGGTTCCGAATGACCGGGGGTACGCCGGCGGGCGCCCCGGCACGGCGGCTGTTGGTCCGCGACCTCGTCCTCGACTGTCAGATCGGCGTCCACCGCCGCGAGCGCGGCAGCCGCCAGCGCGTCCGGGTGTGCCTCGATCTCGACATCGCCGAGTCCGGGCCGCCGCCGGCCGACCGGCTGGCCGAGGTGGTCGACTACGAGCCCCTGGTGGAGGGGGTGCGCGCGCTTGCCGCCTCGGGCCATGTCAACCTTGTCGAAACGCTCGCCGAGCGCATCGCCGGGCTCTGCCTCGCCGAGCCGCGGACCCTCCGGGCGCGGGTGCGGGTCGAGAAGCTCGATGTCTTCGCCGATACCGAGAGCGTCGGGGTGGAGATCGTCCGCGCGCGCCCCGCGCCCGCCGGAGACGCGGGATGAGCCGACGCGGCCCGGCGATCGAACGCACCGCCGCCGCGCCGCCGATCGAGATCGTCTGGGCGGCGACGCTCGCCCGCGGCGTCGATGCGATCGCCGCCGAGATCGCCGCCCTGCCCGCCGCGCCCGGGGTCTACCGAATGCTCGACGGGGCCGGGACCGCCCTCTATGTCGGCAAGGCCAAGAACCTCCGCAAGCGGGTCGCCGCCTATACTCGGCCGGGCCGGCTGCCGCCCCGGCTCCACCGGATGGTCGCCCGGACCGAGGCGGTCGCCGTGATCACGACCCATACCGAGGCCGAGGCGCTGCTGCTCGAGAGCAACCTTATCAAGGAAGAGAAGCCGCGCTACAACATCCTGATGCGGGACGACAAGTCCTACCCGCATATCCTGTTGACCGCCGACCATGCCTGGCCGCAGCTCGTCAAGCATCGCGGCGCGCGCAACCGCAAGGGGCGGTATTTCGGGCCCTTCGCCTCCGCTGGGGCCGTCAACCGGACGCTGACGGTGCTGCAGAAGGCGTTCCCGCTGCGCTCCTGCTCGGACGCGATGTTCGCCGGGCGCAGCCGCCCCTGCCTGCAATACCAGATCAAGCGCTGCACCGCGCCCTGCGTCGGCCGCATCGACGCGGAGGACTATGCTGCGATCGTCGCCGAGGCGCGCGCCTTCCTCGAGGGGCGGGCCAGCGATCTCCAGCGGTGTCTGTCGCGCGAGATGGAGGCGGCGAGCCGGGCGCTCGAGTTCGAGACCGCGGCCGTCTACCGCGACCGCATCCGCGCGCTCTCCGAGATCCAGGCGCATCAGGACGTGAACGTGAGCGCGCTCGGCGACGCCGACATCGTCGCGCTGGCGCAGCAGGCCGGACAGATCTGCATCCAGGTCTTCGTCTTCCGGTCGGGGCAGAACTACGGCAACCGGACCTGTTTCCCGGTGCGCGCCCGCGACCATCCGCCCGAGCGGGTCATGGCGGCGTTCCTCGGCCAGTTCTACAGCGACAAGCCGCCGCCGCCGCTGGTCCTGGCGAGCGTCGCGCCGAGCGGCGAGGCGCTCCTCGGCGAGGCGCTCTCGATCCGCGCCGGGCGGCGGGTCGCGGTCGAGACCCCGCGGCGCGGCACCCGGCGCAAGCTGATGGAGAACGCGCTCGCCAACGCCCGCGAATCGCTCGGCCGCCGGCTGTCGGAGAGCGCCGCCCAGCGCCGGCTGCTGGAGGCGGCCGCCGAGACCTTCGGCCTCGACGCCGCACCGCGCCGCATCGAGATCTTCGACAACAGCCACATCTCCGGCAGCCACCCGGTCGGGGCGATGGTCGTCGCCGGCCCCGAGGGGTTCCGCAAGAGCGCCTATCGCAGATTCAACATCCGTTCCCCCGACATCGCCGCCGGCGACGACTACGCGATGATTCGCGAGGTGCTGCGCCGACGTTTCGTCCGCGCCCGGCGCGAGGACCCGGACCGGCGCGGCGACGGCTGGCCCGACCTCGTCCTGGTCGACGGCGGCCCGGGCCAGCTCTCCGCCGCCCGCGAGACCGCCGAAGAGCTGGGCCTCGCCGACCTCCCCCTGATCGGCATCGCCAAGGGGCCGGACCGCGACGCCGGGCGGGAGCGGTTCCACATGGCCGGCCGCGCGCCCTTTATGCTACCGCCCGGCGATCCGGTGCTTTACTTTGTACAGCGGTTGCGCGACGAGGCCCACCGCTTCGCCGTCGGCTCGCACCGCAAACGCCGCGCGCGTGCGGCGACGGCCTCCCGGCTCGACGAGATCTCGGGGGTCGGAGCGCGGCGAAAGAGGGCGTTGCTGAACCATTTCGGATCGGCCGCCGGCGTCGCCCGGGCCGGACTCGCCGATCTGGAGACCGTCGAGGGGATCAGCCGGACCGTAGCGAAGCGTGTCTACGACCATTTCAGGAACGGGCACTGACGCCGCTGCCGAGGCGGCGGAACCGTATGGCGGAGCGCGGATGGCGGCCAACCTCCCCAACATCCTGACCGTCTTCCGGATCGCGGTCATCCCGGCTTTGGTCGCCGCCTTCTTCCTGGGCGGCCCGCTCGGCAACTGGCTGGCCTTCGGGCTGTTCGCGACCGCCGGGGCGACCGACTATTTCGACGGGTTCCTGGCCCGCAGGATGGACCTCCAATCGACCGTCGGGCGCTTCCTCGACCCGCTGGCGGACAAGCTGCTGATCGCCTCGGCGCTGATGATGATGGTCGCCTTCGGCCATATCTCCGGCTATGCGGTGCTGCCGGCGGTGGTGATCCTCTGCCGCGAGCTGCTGATTTCGGGGCTGCGCGAGTTCCTGGCCGGAATCAAGGTGAGCGTGCCGGTCAGCCGGCTCGCCAAGTGGAAGACCGCGATACAGATGACCGCCATCGCGATCCTGCTGGTCGGCGACGCCGGGCCGGGCGCCCCCCATCCGATCTGGATCGGCGAGTCGCTGCTGTGGCTGGCGGCGCTGTTGACCCTGGTGACCGGCTACAACTATCTGAGCGCGGGGCTGCACCACATCCTCGAAGAGGACGCGCGGGCGGAGGGCGGGGCCGGTGAGTAGCCCGCACGCCCATCGGGCGGTGCTCGGCATCGTCGGCTGGAGCGGCAGCGGCAAGACCACCCTGGTCGCCCGCCTGGTCCGCGAGCTCGTCGCGCGCGGCCATGCCGTATCGACCGTCAAGCACGCCCATGCAGGCTTCGACATCGACCGCCCCGGCAAGGACTCCTACACCCACCGCGAGGCCGGCGCGCGCGAGGTCGTCGTCTCCTCGGCCAGCCGGTTCGCGCTGATGCACGAGAACCGGGGCGCCGCCGAGCCCGACATCGCCGGGCTGCTGGCGCGGATGGCGCCGGTCGATCTGGTGCTGATCGAGGGCTTCAAGTCGGAGCCGCACGACAAGATCGAGGTCCACCGCCCGGCGCTCGGCAAGCCGGCGCTGTTCCGCGGCGACCCCGACGTGATCGCCGTCGCCGCCGACGGCCCGATCGCCGGGGTGACGGTGCCGGTGCTCGACCTCGATGACGGCGCCGCGGTCGCCGACTTCATCGTCGCCCATTGCCGGATCGGGCGCGGCGCCGCGGTCGCGGAAGGAGCGGTCTGAGATGGCCCAGCTCGCGGACGACTGCTTCGCGTTCGGCGGGGCGCTGATGACGGCGGGCGAGGCGCTGGCGCTGCTGGCGGAGCGGCTGGAGCCGGTGGTCGACGCCGAGCCGGTCGGGATCGCCGACGCCTGCGGCCGGGTGCTCGCCGAGGACGTGGTCGCGCCGGTCGCGGTCCCGCCCCACGACAACGCCGCGGTCGACGGCTATGCGGTTCATTTCGACGATCTCGACCCCGGCGGCGAGACCCGACTGCCGGTCGGCGCTCGCCTCGCCGCCGGGGAGGTGCTGCGGGATCCGATCCCGCGCGGCCGGGCGGTGCGCATCTTCACCGGCGCGGCGATGCCGGAGGGGCCGGACACGGTGCTCATGCAGGAGGACTGCCGGCGCGACGGCGATACGGTCGCCATACCGCCCGGAATCCGCCGCGGCGCCAACCGCAGACGCGCCGGCGAGGACATCGAAGCGGGCGCGACCATCCTCCGCGCCGGCCGGCGGCTCAAGGCACAGGATGTCGGCCTCGCCGCCTCGATCGGCCGGGCGCGCCTCGCCG
This sequence comes from Alphaproteobacteria bacterium, assembly GCA_963422565.1. Lineage (GTDB taxonomy): Bacteria > Pseudomonadota > Alphaproteobacteria > MPNO01 > MPNO01. Next base: position 2,223,180 of record OY730228.1, read on the forward strand.
TCTACCGCCCGCTCCGCGTCGCTCTGTTCTCGACCGGCGACGAGATCCGCGAGGTCGACCAGGCGCTGCCGCCCGGCTGCGTCTACGACGCCAACCGCTACGCCGTCTCGGGGCTGCTGGCCGGGCTCGGCTGCGCGGTCGCCGATCTCGGTATCCTGCCGGACCGGCTCGCGGCGGTCCGCGCGGCGCTCGCCGAGGCGGCCCGCCACCATGATCTGATCATGACCTCGGGTGGGGTCTCGACCGGGGAGGAGGACCATGTGCGCGCCGCGGTCGCGGCGTTGGGGCGGATCCATTTCTGGCGGCTCGCGATCCGGCCGGGGCGGCCGCTGGCGCTCGGCCAGGTCGGTCGGGTGCCGTTCATCGGCCTCCCCGGCAACCCGGTCGCGGTGATGGTGACCTTCATGCGCTTCGCCCGGCCGGCGGTCCTCCGCCTCGCCGGGGCCGAGGACTCCCCGCCGCGCATGTTCCCGGTGCGCGCCGCCTTCGCCTACCGCAAGAAGGTCTCGCGGCGCGAATGGCTGCGGGTGAGCCTGTTCACCGACGGCGAGGGGGCGCTCGCGGCGCGCAAATTCCCGCGCGACGGCGCCGGCATCCTGACCTCGATGGTCGAGGCCGACGGGCTGGTCGAGCTGCCCGAGGCGCTCGGCGAGCTGGCGCCCGGCGCGATGGTCGACTTCCTGCCCTTCAGCGAGGTGAATTGATGGACCTGCTCTATTTCGGTCGGGTGCGAGCCAGGATCGGCCGCCATCGCGAGACCGTGGCGCTCCCGGAAGATGTCGGCGATGTCGACGGGCTGATCCGCTGGCTGCGCGGGCGCGGCGGCGATTACGACGAGGCCTTCGCCGATCTGAGCGCGATCCGCGTCGCCGTCAACCAGGAGCTCTGCGGGCTCGACCAACCGGTCGCCGGCGGCGACGAGGTCGCGCTGTTCCCGCCGATGACCGGAGGCTGAGGCGGTGATCCGCGTCCAGGCGGAGGATTTCGATCTCGGCGCCGAGCTGGCGGCGCTGAGCCGCGGCAAGCGCCGCGTGGGTGCGCTGAGCAGCTTCGTCGGGCTGGTCCGCGACGTCTCCGAGGGCGACGAGATCGTGGCGATGACGCTCGAACATTATCCCGGGATGACCGAGCGCGAGCTCGCGAAGATCGAGGCCGAGGCGCGGCGCCGCTGGGCGCTCGAGGACGTCCTCGTGATCCATCGCTACGGCAGGCTCGTGCCCGGCGACCGCATCGTCCTCGTCGCCACGACCTCCGCGCATCGGAGCGCCGCGCTCGAAGCCTGCCAGTTCCTGATCGACTGGCTCAAGACCAGGGCGCCGTTCTGGAAGCTCGAGGACACCGGAAGGGGCGAGCGCTGGGTCGCCGCGCGCGACAGCGACCGGGAGACCGAGACACGCTGGACCACCGCCGACAGGTGAGGCTGCCTGCCGAAGGCGGAGCGGGCCAGGCGGATCGCTCGGCAAATGGATCCGGACGCGAGCCTGTCGCCGAGCTTCCGGACCTTTCGCGACGCAATGCGCCGTCCGGCCGGCGTCGTATCCGATCCGGCGGGATTCGCCGCCGCCGCATGGCTCTTCCTCGCCAGTGTCCAACTCCTTGCCCGAAGATTGGCAAGGCATTGAAAGACAATCGTTCTTTTCGGGCCGGACTCTGAGACCCTTCTTGTCCGCAGGCCCGAGCGAGTGCAGGCCGATCTTCTCGCTGGCCGGGCTCTTGACGCCAATCACCCAACTCTTCCGGCTGATCTCGATCGCCACGTACAGCGTGCTACGCTCCGCGCCGGCCGGCGCGATGGTCTCGTTCGATGGGGACATAGCGTGTCTCCTGTGAGAGTAGGAAGAGAACGGCACCGTAGCGCCGGTCCCCGAGTCGGCCTCATAGGATCTGTTGAAAGGCGTATCAGTAATCCGATAGCATCTCGCGCAGGGACACGGCTCCGCTTCTCCTTGGTCGTCATGCGGTGTTTGCTGACGGCACATGATGCTCAGGAGGGTGGGCCGGTCTCACAAGAATGATCTTCTCTCGGGCGGAAAAGCCGGTCGCCTCAGCTGTTTCGCAAGAGGCTCAAGGGTGATTGGGCAGGTGGGCATTCGCAAAGATCTGACACGAGAGCACGGAACCAACAAGAAGGGTTCACATGGATTACGAGAACCGAGTAAGCAACCTGTGAAACCGCCGGATCCAGCCTTACGAAAGCTACAAGAGCGCCGACAAGATGGGCGACCGCTACAAGGGCAAGACCCACGGACGAGGCGGCGTGCCGGGCGGGGACGAGGACGCCCATCCGTACCGCGACGAGCTGGTGGCGAAGGGGCGGATGGACCTTACGTCGTTCGACCACGAGATGGAGCAACTCCGAACGGAGATGCAAGCCGCGGAAGATCGCTGGGCTGGGGAGCAGGGCGAACTGGTCGGGGAGAAGCGAGACCAGGTCACGGACCGGTTCAGCACCAAGGTCGACGCCCTCGAGCAGGAGCTGGGGCCGAATTCAAGCCGGCACGCAGAAGCGAGGCGGCGTGCGGAACGCACGGAAGAAGAGCGTGGGCGCATCGAGAGCGACCTGGGACGAGGCCTTCAGACGAAGATGGAGCTTATCTACCCTGCCGTCTTCCTGGTGGTGGCCCTCATCGAAGTCCCGATCAACCGCTACGCCTTCGAGTACTTCTTCGAAGAGACTGCGATCTTGGCCTTGGGCCTTGCTCTCGGGTTCGGCTTCGCGTTCGCGGCGTTTGCCCACTGGACGGGGACGCTCCTCAAACACGCCAGCGGAGAGGAGAGCTGGAAGAGCAGGACCGGAAATTACGCGGCGGCTGCCGGGGTCCTCGGCCTCACCGGAACGACCATCTACTTTCTTGCCCTCATGCGCGAGCACTATATCCAGTTCCAGGAGCAGAGCGCTAGGGGGCTCGGGGAGCTCCTCGCCGAAGATGGCCTCCGGGAGACTGCTGCAGAGCTTCTGAGCACCGAACTCACCGAAGCCGGCTGGGCTCTGCTACTCATGAACCTTGTCGTCTTCGCCGTCGGTGCGTTCTGTGCCTACCAGCGCCACGATCCGCATCCACACTACGAGGGCGCGTCGAAGAAGGCGCAGAAGGCGCAGAGGAAGTACACCCAGATCCAGAGTCGCTACGACAAGAAACTGGGTGTGCTCACGGCTGATCGCGACGGAGAGATGGAACGGCTGCAGCAGCAGGTGGAGAGGGTCAGGGTGAATTTGACCGAGATCGAGAAAGCGAGGAACGCCATGCGTGCCCGCCGGGAGCAAGCGGTGAGGGCCATCGCTGTCCACATCCACCGGAGGCTTCTGGCCTACGAGGACGCAAACCGCAGCGCGCGCGATGGGAACTATGTTCCCCGGACGTTTGGAGGATGTGATGAAGAAGGGATCAGGAGCGAGATCGCGAATGCCAGCACTGGCGGCGGCGATTCTGCTGGTGACGGCACCGGCGGAAGCTGAAGATGACTGGTGCCGGTACGGGGATCGAACCCTCCTCCTCCTTGTCGACCGCACTACCGAGTACGACGAAGAAGATCGGAAGGACTTCGCCGAAGGACTCGAACGGATATTCGAGTCCCTGAAGATGGGTGATCGGTTTGTCATGCAGACCATCGAAGACGCTCCGCAACACTCCAAGACCGTCTTCGAGCGTTGCTACCCGGGCTGCCCACGGGCGGGGCTCTGGGACTGGCTCAGGGGATCGTGCCAGGAGATGAAGGCGAGAGCGGGCGCGCTCGGATTCAAGCACGATCTCGCGAGACTTGGAAAAGCGCTCCTTGAAGAGCCCGCCCGGTTCGCGCACTCGGCTGTCGGAGAGACCCTCGGGACGAAGGGGGCGGAGCACCGCCGGCGAAGACACCCGGTGAGGCATCTCTTCGCGTTCACCGATCTGCTCGAAAATACCCCGGCGATGCCGTGGCCCGGGATTCTCCAAAGAAGCGGGGACGCCTATGTCCGCGACCGGGAGATGAGGGACGTTCTGGAAGGAGTGGATGCACAGGTGTTCGGAGTCGGACGGAGCCACAGGGCCGATCGAAAGGCGCTGGACGGTAGGACCATGAAGAAGCTCAAGCGCTTCTGGAACGAAGCGTTCGGGGCAATGGGGGCCGAGAGCGGCACTATTACGAAGCAGCTCGGAATCGGAAGCTAGCAGTCTATCGCACTTTGGGAAGATGTTCGGTTAGAATTTGGCTATCTATGGCTGGTATTTCCTTGCCTATAGGGAACTCGCGGAGCTGAAGAGCCGTGACAGATGGCCTATCAAAGTCGGCCGCACGGAGGGTGATCCGGAACGGCGAATGCTGGACTCGGTGGGTCAATCCCCGGAGCGCCCAGTCCTCATGTTCGTTCATCGAGTCGATGATGCGTGGGGCGCCGGACACCGCTTACGTCCTTCCCGGGCGAATCGACTTTCCTTCGCGGCTTGTGCCAAGCTCTCCTGGCGCGGCACACAACCTCAATAGGCGCCGCGCAGCGCCCTGGTGGAAGCCAATGACAATGCACCGAGCCCCACCAGGGCGCTCTTTCAGGGAGAGGCGATGCCTGAACCGGGCCAACTTCCGGGCTGATGCGCATATTTCTGGCCGCGTGCGGCGGCCCGAACACCGCCAAGACCTCGTCGCTTGCGGCGAGTCCTCACCCTGGCAAACGGAACAGTCGATAACGGCGCATTTCCTTATTCTTGGATAGGGTAGGGACGGTTGGGCGGATACCAGTCGAAGCTGTCCCGCGCCTTTTCCAGCTCCTCGCTCGGCGCTTCGTCCGCTACCAGATAGAGCCGTTCCCTCGCGCGGGTCATGCCGACATAGAGCCGGTCGAGCACCAGTTGCCTTTCCTCCTGTTTCTGCTCCGCCGGCAGCTCGCGGCCTTCCGCTGTTTCCGGAAGCTCCGCCGGCCTGCGTGCATATGTTTGCTGCGGAAATATCGAGGCGCCCAGGCGCGGAATGAAGACGGCCCTGAACTCCAGCCCCTTGCTGCGGTCGAAAGTTGCGATCCGAACCTTGCCGGCAGCCATCCCGCCGGCTCTGTTGCCCGACTTCACAACCTGGCACGGAATGCCGAATTTCGACGTCAAGCTGTCATGGCAGGCATCCACATCGCTGTTCGAGAGAACGAAGACACCGATTTCTTCCGGCGCAAAACCTTCATCATCCATAAGCCTCCGAATTTCATTGGCGATCGTCGGGATCTCTTCCTTCTTTCTCCTCTGGAGAAAAACCGGAGAAACGCCGTCCTCGCTTTCGAAGCTCGTAATTGCCGATGCGCCGGCGTCGCTGTCGTCACGCACAGGCGCCGTTTCACCGCGCACCGCGACCGCCGCCTCCGCGATGCGCCGGGTCGTGCGATAGCAGGTCTGCAATGAGATGGCACGGCCTCGGACATCGAGCCCGGCCCATCTCGGAACAAACCCTCCCGGGTAAAGCCGTTGCGCGCTGTCATCCAGAATCAGAAAGCCGTCTTCGGGCAGGGAATTCGTCCTGCTTCCGGCGACCGCCGCCCGCACGATCTGCATCATCACTGCTGTCATGTCCTGGCCTTCATCGACAATGGCCGCCCTGTAAATGCCCTTGTCGCGAGCTTCCAGCTCGTCTCTGGCCCTGATCGCCACATCCGGAAAGTCCTCGGTCCCGGCCTTCCGCATTTCTTCGTCCCAGGCCTCCATGAGATTCCAGCACATTTCACGATCACGCATCCTGAACCGCAATTGCCTGCCGAGGCGCTGGAAACGGTCCGTGTCCATATATTCGTCCTTGCTGGCGCTGCGCCCCTTGATCACCCATTCAATCTCCTTCCTGAGATAATCCTTCCCGTATCGCGCCATAGGCGTATCCAGAATAGTCCTGTCGTACGCAATATCGAATGCCTTGTCCACCTTCCTGGAGTCTATTGAGAAACTGTCCCCCAAAATCTTTCTGGCGACCTGGAAAACAGAAAGGAAAACGACATTCCGCGGCGGGTTTGGCAAGCTGTCATACATCCGCTTCACATGCGGCAAGAGAGAGTTGATATAAGTTGTAAACAGCACTTCTTCATCGGGGAACCGCCGGGCCAATGCGGCAGCGCGGTGCAGCGCCAGAACGGTTTTCCCGGTTCCGGCACCTCCGCGAACCCGCGCGGCGCCGTCGAATCTGCGCGATATCCACCGTTTCTGGTCCGGGTGAAGGAATATCTGCCACTCTTGCAGGCTTCTGGACGCCCACAACGCCTCCAGAAAACCTTCGGCCGGGGAAACGCCGCCAATTTTTGCGCCGTCGTCGAGATCGGAACGGAAATCGCGGCGCCTTGCCCATTCATACATTTCGTCATGATGGCCCATATTGGCGATCATGACCCGTTCCGGCGTTTCGAAACCCGGCTCCACCGCCAGAATCAGCCGTAATTCCCGCGAGGCCCTGATCGAACAATGGTTTTGCTTTGCGCCGCTTCCCAGGCGCTCGAAATTCAAACCCGGATGTCTGGGATCGGCCTCGAACTGCCTCAGCGCCGTCCTGCACCGCTCCTTCTCGTCTTCCGAAAGGGACACGTTCTTTTGCGCACGGTGGAACCAGCGTCCCGCGAGAAATTCCATTTCCGTTCCCTCCACAAGGGATTTTGTGGCCATGATGCAGGAAGGATAGGCACCCGACGAAAGCGCATCAACATGCAAGGTCTCCATAGGGGGTCTGGCCTGCCGCAAGTACTTCAGCGTGAAGACCGGCACGGCGATGGCGGGCTCGAACCTGCCGCTCCAGAAATGGGCCATCGGCATCTACCTTTGCCTGACGAGCTTGAAATCTGTCTCCAGCATGAAGCTGCATCGGGACCTGAAGATTGGGCAGAGTGCAGCATGATTCATGCTCCACCGGCTCCGGGAAGCGTGGGCCGATAATAGCGGCGGCTCACTGCTCGCCGGGCCGGTAGAAGCCGACGAAACCCATGTGGGCGGCCGTGGGGCGAACAAGTCGAACGCGAAGCGCAAGGAACTCGCTGCTGCTGGCGCTGGGCGCGGTACGGTGGACATGACGCCGGTTGTCGGTGTGAAGGATCGGGAGACCGGCCAGGTCGCGGCGCGCGCCATCGAGCGGACCGACGCGAAGACGCTACAGGGCTTCGTGCGCGAGCACGCAGAGCCCGGCGCGACGCTCTATACCGACGAGGCCGCAGCCTATGTCGGGCTCGTCGGGGACTTCGACCATGAGGCGGTCAATCACGGCGTCGGCGAATACGTTCGCCAGCAGGTGCATGTGAACGCCATGGAGTCGTTCTGGTCGATGCTCAAGCGGGCGCACAAGGGCACCTTCCACAAGATCAGCCCGAAACATCTGAACCGCTATGTCCAGGAGTTCGCCGGGAAGCACAATCTGCGGGCTGCCGACACGCTGATGCAGATGGCTGTCATGGCGCAGCGCCTGTCAAGGCCGGCGGCTCCGCTACAAGGACCTCATCGCAGATAACGGCTTGCCATCGGGAGCGTGAGGATGACCGGCCAGAAGCCGCCGCTCCCGGCCGACCCTCGCTTTCAGGGCGCTACGCCGGAAAAGCTCGCCCTCGCCCTGCGCAAACCGAAACCGCCGAAGATGCCCAAGGACGACAAGGCCGATGCCTAATATCAGATATAATCCACCTTGCGAAGATACGATCGAAGAGCGCATCGACCGGATCCTGCAACGAAAGCAGGCCTTGTTCGACCGGCTGGTCGACGATGTCTCGCTGGACCTGTCGACGCGCATGAGCCGCGAAGAGCTGTTGGGGCTGTTCGGCCTCGGCTAGCCCGGATTCGGCGCCGACGGGCCGCGAAGCCGCCGTTGCCGACCCCGCCCGCCGGCCCTATCCTGGCCCGCCCGCCGAGACGGAAGGACATCGGATGGAACATTGCACAGACGGGTTTCCCGATCCCGGGTCGCGCTATCTGGCGCCTACCCCCTTCATCGATTTCGATCGCCCCGCCGTGCGCCGGTTCGCCCATGACGCAGCGGCCGGGGCGAAGACCCCGGTCGCGCGGGCGGTCAGGCTCTTCCACGCGGTCCGGGACCGGATCCGCTACGACCCCTATATGATATCCGACGACCCGGAGGACTATCGGGCGAGCAGCGTGCTGAAGGCCGGCACGGCGTTCTGCATCCCCAAGGCGATCCTGATGGCCGCCTGCGCGCGCGCGCTCGGGATCCATGCGGGGGTCGGCCTGTCCGACGTGACCAACCATCTCTGCACCGATCGACTCAGGCGCCTCATGGGCGGACAGTCCCTGTTCATCCATCACGGCTATGCGGTGCTGTATCTCGGCGGGCGCTGGCTCAAGGTGGCGCCGACCTTCAACCTCGAGCTGTGCGACAAGTTCGGCGTCGTCCCGACCGAGTTCGACGGCACCGCCCATGCGCTGTTCCAGGAGTTCGACCGGCAGGGGCGCCGCCATATGGAATATGTCGCCGATCACGGCGTGTGGTCGGATTTCGACATGGACCGCGTGATGCGCGATTTCGGCGATCTCTACCCGGCGACCCTGTACGCCGACTGCGCCCGCGAGCGCGCGCGCAACGCGGCCCGGACGGCCGCGAGGTTCGAGGACGAGCGGCCGCTCGTCTGAGCCGGCTTCCGCCGGCATCGCCGCCCGTTTCTCGAGGAAGGACCCCACCCCGGCCTTCCTCCTCGAGGCGGCGGCGGGCGAGAAGGGGCAGGGGAGGGATCTTCCGGCTCGCCGGTCCCGCCCCCCCCCAACGAGAATCGCCGGTCAGCCGGGCGGCGCCTTGCCGCCTGCGATCTTCTGGCCTACCGCGGGCACGCCGCCCTCCTCGCCCCAGCGCGGCGCGCTCCCGATATGGATGCCGAACTGATCGAGCATGCGCATGCAGCTCTGGTCGACGATGTCCTGCAGGGTCACCGGCCGGTTGTAGAAGGCGGGCACCGGTGGGAAGATCACCGCGCCCAGCCTGCCGAGCCGCGCCAGATTGTCGAGATGGCCGACATGGAGCGGCGTCTCGCGAATCGCGACCAGCAGGGTGCGGCGCTCCTTGAGGATCACGTCGGCGGCGCGGCTGATGAGGTCGCCGGTATTGCCCATCGCGATGTTGGACATGGTCTTGATGGAACAGGGCGCGACGATCATGCCCTTGGAATGGAACGAGCCGGACGAGATCGCGGCGCCGATATTGCCGGCCTCGTGCACCTCATGGGCGAGATCTTGGATGTAGTCGATATCGGCGTCGTGCTCCATCTTGAGCGTGAGCTTGGCCGACCGGCTCATCACCAGATGGATCTCGATGTCCGCCGCCTCGCGCAGCAGCTCCATGATACGGACGCCGTAGATGGTGCCCGTCGCCCCGGTGATGCCGACGATCATGCGTTCCATCGAGGATTCCTCCGGGGGCGCCGCCGCGCTATTCTACCGTTGGCGGTGCGGAGGCCGCAAAAGGTCGCCGCGGGTGGATCTGGCCGGGGAACGGTGGGCGCTATGGCATCGACGAAGACAGGAAGCCGCGGAGCCCCGGGGGCGCTATGGGCGGTCGCGCTGGCGGTCCTGGTCGCGCTGGCGGTCCCCGGCGGTGCGGCGGGCGCCGCCCGGACCGCGCCGCTGCCGATCGTCGGCGCGCCGACCTATCACGAGGTCGCACCCGGCGACACGCTTCTCGATCTCGCGCTCCGCTACAATGTCGGCTACACCGAGCTCCGCTCGGCGAATCCCGGCGTCGATGCCTGGACCCCCGCCCCGGGCACCGAGCTCGTGATCCCGACCGTCCATCTGCTGCCGACGACCCGGCGCAAGGGGATCGTCGTCAACCTCGCCGACCAGCGACTCTATCTCTTCGGGCGCGGCGGCGCCGTCATACGCTCGATGCCGATCGGCGTCGGCAGCGACGGCTGGGGCACGCCGAGCGGCACGACACGGATCGCCCGGAAGCGGGTGCGGCCGACCTGGCACGTGCCCAAGTCGATCCGCGCGGAGAACCCTCTGCTGCCCGCCGTCGTTCCGCCCGGCCCCGACAACCCGCTCGGCGCCTATGCCCTGAGCCTGGCCTGGCCGGCCTATGTGATTCACGGCACCAACAAGCCTTACGGGGTGGGGCGCAGGGTCTCGCATGGCTGCATCCGGCTCTACCCCGCGGACATCGCCTGGCTGTTCCACGAGGTCGATGTCGGCGTCGAGGTGACGGTCGTGGACCAGCCGATGAAGATCGCCTGGGTCGGCGACGCTCTCATGCTCGAAGTGCATCCGAGCCAGACCCAGGCCGACAGCGTCGAGGCCGGCCAACGCGTCGCGGCAGAGGACCCCGCGGAATACCGCCACCGCGTCCTCGACGCGGCGGGAGACCATGCCGAAGGGCTCGACTGGACACGCGTCGCGGATGCGGTTCGCAGACGCAACGGTCTGCCGGTCATGATCCTGACCCGCTGACGCCGCCCCCGCGCAGCAGAGGAACGGCGCCCGGAGCGGCCAGCGACCGCCATGAGCCGCCGGTCCCGACGGGGCAACCCGGCGGCGGTCGGCCGCGGCGGCCCCGTCGCCGTCGAAGCGGCCTATTTGCGCAGGCTCTTGTTGAAGATCTGTTCGGCCTTGTCCGCGGCCGTCTTCGCCTCTTCGGCCGCCTTGGCCGCCGATGCGGCGCTGCTCTCGGCGGCGTTGGCGGCGCGGCCGGCCTCTTCCATGGCCTTTCGAGCCGTGGCGGCCGCGGCGGTGGCCATCGACTTGGCCTCGTTCGCCAGCGCCTTGTTTTGCGCAGCCGCCTCGTTGATCGCCTTCAAATGCTCCGGCACGTGCAGGGCGTCCCCATGGCAGCCCGTGAGAGCGAGCAATGGGAGCGCAGCAAGGGCCGCCATCTTGGGAAGTCGCATATGTTCTCTCCTGGTTAAGATCGGCCGGACGCCAACCACGATCCCGACCTTGTTCCCTCACGACAGACATACACCATGCGCTCTGCCGATTCCAGCGCCCGCATCGTTCCGACTCGCCGGCGCCGGCGTGCGGCTCCGGGCCGGGAAGGCGTCCCTTCCTCGCGAGGGAGGGGCCGATCCGCCTCCTCTCCCTCCCCTCGAAGGGGAGGCCGGGGTGCGTGGGCGCCCCTTCTTCGAGAGGCCGGCGGGGTGGACAGGAGGCCCGGGCTCGGCCACTCTGCCGCGGTGTCCGACCCGGTTAGCGATCCCCCCTCCTTCGACGAGGCTCTGACGCGGCTGCACCTTGCGCTCGCCGATGTTGCCAACGGCGATGTGCGCGCCGTGAAGGCGCTCTGCGCCAGGGGCGACGACGCCAGCAGCTTCTACGGCTGGGGCGGTTACGAGATCGGATGGGAGCGGGTCTCCGCGCGTTGGGACTGGGCCGGCCGGCAGTTCGAGGGCGGGACGGCGAGCCGCGAGATCCTGACCAGAGTCGTCGCCGGAGAGCTCGCCTACACGACCGAGATCGAGACTTTCGAAGTGCGGGTGGCGGGCATGGGCGCCGGCCCGACCCGCTGGTCCAACCGCGTGACCCATATCTTCCGGCTCCTCGACGGCGAGTGGCGGCTGATCCACCGGCATGCGAACCGGCTGGAGGATCGTTATCGACCCGCGCCGCGGCTCGGTGCGGCCGAGAGCGGGCCGCAGAGCGGAGCGGAGTAGCGAGAATGCGATTTGATCTTGGCAATTCTTCCACGAACGGACCGGTGCCGCGCAATCGTTTCCGCCCGGATGTTCTCGCTCCGCGACCCATGTCTCCGATCGCGAGCCGGAACGGCAAGCCCGGGATTGCGAGCGCGTGGAGCTCCATGCGCGGTTCCCGACCGACAGGCGCACGGGCCGCCATTCGGATGAATTTCCGGCTCGCCGCAACCGTTGCGATCGGGGCCGGATAGCTCTCGGCCGGGGTCTACGGAAGGCAGGCGGGGTACCCGGCTGCGAAGCGTCCGCCGTCGATCTAGGGGGATCATGCAGCGCAAAGCCGAACGATCCGTCGATCCCATCGATGGAACGGCGGACACTCCCTCCGCGACGGTCTTCTCGGACCGAAGAACCGTTCGGGCTCCGCCTCTGGCGCGGCCCGCCGCACTCGAGCCGAATGCGCGCCTCAAGATGGACGGGTTGGAATTCCTGTCGCTGCTTCCTCCCGAGGCGATCCCCGTGGCGTTCCTGGACCCGCAATATCGCGGCGTGCTCGAAAAGCTGGCTTACGGCAACGAGGGCAAGGAGCGCGGCAAGCGGCGCCGGGCGATGGCGCAGATGACCGAAGCCGTCATCGCCGAGTTCGTGCGCGGCATCGACCGTACTCTGATTCCGTCGGGCCATCTGTTCCTGTGGGTGGACAAGTTCCATCTGTGCCAAGGCGTTCGCCAGTGGTTCGACGGTACGGCGCTCGACATCGTCGATCTCGTGACCTGGGATAAAGGGACCTTCGGCATGGGCTACCGCACCCGGCGCAGCGCGGAATACTGTATCGTCCTGCAGAAGCAGCCTCGCAAAGCCAAGGGGGTCTGGAAAATTCACAACATTCCGGACGTCGTCCAGGAACAGGTCTCGCGGCGCGCGCATCCGCATGCCAAGCCGGTCGACCTGCAAGGCGAACTCTTGGCCGCGGTGAGCGATGAAGGCGACTTCGTGATCGATCCGGCGGCCGGTTCGTTCTCCGTCCTTCAAGCCGCCGGCAACCGAGGACGCATGTTTCTCGGCTGCGATCTGAACGGCTAGCTCGATGGCTCGCCTTCGGGACGCCAAGCCCAAGAATATGTCGGGCTCCTACAAACGGCTGTTCGACAACGTGGCGCTAGGCGAACTGGTCAGCAAGGTCCAGTCCGCTGTAATCTCGTCGGGCTCGGAACTTGAAGCGACGATCGCTGACTCGGTGCCGAACATCCCTGATCTAGATGCTTTTCTCGAACATGAGATCATGCCGGAGGGCGTCTTGCTTGCCCGCAAGCGCCAAATCAAGAGGAGAGACACTCTGGACTTCGCCGGATCGGAACCGGATTTCATGGTGTTCAAGCGCTGAGGCGGGATGCAGACTTGCCATATTGTGGAGTTGAAGGACGGCCACGTGTTCGACACCAAGAAGGCCAGCGCGGAGCGCCAAGACATGCATGGTTTCATCGAACGCAACGCTCAGCACATTCCGTACCGGTTCTGTGCACATTTCTGCGCCTTCAACCAGGAAGACAGGAGGGCGATATGGAACGGTTTCAGGCGGAAGATCAATTGCAAAGAGGCGATGACGGGCCGCGAGTTCTGCGATCTGTTGGAGATCGATTACGCCGCGATTGTCGAAGCGCGGCGATCCGATGGTTCCGACAACGTGGCGTTCTTCTTGTCCGAACTGGTCGAGATCGACGAGATTCGCCAGCAGTTGCGGCAACTCCTTGACCAGGATCGCATATAGTTCCCGGATACTGCCCCGATCCGACGGCGCGGCGTCGTGACGGTCTCGCACATCCTCCCGGATCTGCTGCCGCAGGGCCTCGTGACGCTGTTCTGCGGCAGCGCCGCAGGGGCCGTCTCGGCGCGACGCGGCCTGCCTTATGCGGGGCCGGGGAACAAGTTCTGGCCGATCCTGGCCGAGACCGGCCTCACCCCGCGCCGTTTCGCGCCCGGCGAATACCGGATGCTCGGCGGCCTCGGCATCGGCATCACCGACATCAACAAGACCGAGTCGGGCGCGGATTCGCGCCTCACCGGAGCGGGCGACGACCCCTGGGCGCTGCACGCCAAGGTCGTGGCGTCGCGCCCGGCCCTCCTCGCCTTCACCGCCAAGCGACCGGCCCGGCTGTTCTTCGAGGCGCTGTGGGGCGCCCCCGTCGCCGCCTACGGCGAACAGCCGCGCCGGCTCGGCGCGACCGAGATCCATGTCCTGTCCTCGCCCTCGGGTCTGGCGGTTCGCTGGTGGGACCCCGTCCATTGGCACCGGCTCGCCGCCCGCCACCGCGCGCGGGCGGCGTCGGCGGAGCGGCGGTCGTGAGCGCCGATCCCGTCACCGTCGATCCCGTCACCGTCGAGGTGTTGCGCAACAAGGTCGCCAGCCTCGTCGAGGAAATGCACTATCATTTCTACCGGTCGGGCTATTCGACCATCATCCGGGAATCGCGCGACTTCAGCTGCGTCATCCTGACCGCCGAGGGCGGGCTGGTGACCGCGCCGCCGATGTTCTTCCACGCGCCGGTCTACAAGCATCTGGTCGGCCGCATCGTCGAGATCTACGGCGCGGACGCGCTGGCGGATGGCGACATGTTCGTCTGCAACCACCCCTATGAGGGCGGGCTGCCGCACGTCTCGGACATGGCCTTCGTCGCGCCGATCCGCGTCGACGGCCGGCTGATCGGTTTCTCGGGCTCGATCGCCCACAAGGCGGATATCGGCGGCACAAACCCGGGCAGCACCTCCGCCGACGCGACCGAGATGTACCAGGAGGGGCTGCTGATACCGCCGATACGGATCAGCGCCGGCGGGGCGTACAAGGACGAGATCGAGCGCGTGATCCTGACCAACAGCCGCCAACCGGGGCTGGTGCAGGGCGACATGCGCGCGCAGATGGCGGCGACCCGGATGGGCGTCGACCGGATCGAGGATCTGTGCCGGCGCTTCGATGCCGGGACGGTCGCGGACGCCTTCGCCGAAATCCTGTCCGGCGCGGCGGCAGCCCTGGCGCGGGCCGTCGCCGACCTGCCCGACGGCACGGCCTCGGCGGAGGGATTCATGGATTCGGACGGAGTCGCGCGCGACCGGCCGATCCGCTTCGCGGTCGCCGTGACGGTCGAGGGCTCCCGCATCACGTTCGATTTCGGCGGCGCCGACCGCCAGGCCAGGGGCCCGGTGAACCTGCGCCCGTCGATGGTCGAGGCCTGCTGCTTCTACGCGCTCATCGGCTGTCTGGGGCCGGATCTCCAGTTCAACGACGGCATGCGCGAGGCGGTGCGCTTCGTCTACGCGCCGGACACCATCACCAACGCGAGCCCGCCGGCGCCGGTCTCCAGCTATCAGATGGCCAATCTGAAGCTGGTCGACGTGATCCTCGAGGCTCTCTCGCAGTTCAAGCCGGACCGCGCGGCGGCCAATGCCGCATCGAGCGGCGCGCTGATGATTCAGTGGACCGGCGGCGGGCGCCCGGGACAGGCCGACCTCCAATACGAGATCATCGGCTCGGCCTATGGTGCCGGGGCGGGCAATGACGGCGCGTCCGCGGTCGCGACCCATCTCTCCAACCTTCACATCACTCCGATCGAGATCATCGAAGCGGAGTTTCCCTGTCGGGTGCGACGCTTCGACCTGATGGCCGATTCGGGGGGTGCGGGGGAGTATCGCGGCGGGCTGGGGCTGCGTCGCGAATACGAGCTCCTGCAGGATGCGGTGGTCGTCCGCCGCTACGACCGGGCGCGGTTCCCGCCGCGCGGACTCGACGGCGGCAAGGACGGCAGGGCGAGCCGTTTCGTCATCCGCCTCGGCGGCGAAAGGGAGGAAGAGACGCCGCCCTCGGGCCGCTTCACGCTCGCGGCCGGCGACCGCTTCCTCCTCGAGACCGCGGCGGGCGGCGGCTATGGCGATCCGGCCATGCGCGATCCCTCGGCGATCGCGCGCGACATCGCCGAGGGGTATGTGAGCCGTGATCGGGCGCGCCGCGACTACGGCGCTGCGCCCGAGGCGCGACCGAACGGCAGGAGGGGAATGTAGGGGCCATGGATCGGCCTCCGCGATGGTCCGGCGTCCGGTCGCGGCCGGGTTCGCCGTGACCGCGACCGATATCGCCGTCCCCGCAGTCGATATGGCGTCCGGCATTGTCGGCGCGGCCGCCCGGACCCTGCTTTCGGTCGTTCTGCCGTTCGGCGCTCCGCCGCCGACGCCGAACGGCGGCTCAGTCGAAAACCGCGATACAGTCGATCTCGACATCGACGCCGGCGCGGTGCGGCGTCCCGCCGATACAGGTCCGGGTCACCTTCTCGCCCGCCATGAAGGCGGTGAAAGCTTCATTGAACCGCGGGAAATCGGCCGTGTCGCGGAGGCAGACCCGCATATTGACCACATCGGCCATCGTCGCCCCCGCCGCGCTCAGCACGCTCTCGATATTGGCGAGGGTCTGCCGGGTCTGTTCCTCGATATCGGTCGAGACCGGCTCGCGCGTCTCCGGATCGAGCGGCCCCTGCCCCGAGACGAACAGCATGTTGCCGCAGCGAATGCCCTGGGCGAGCGGCGATGGCGTGGACTTGTCGGTGAAACCCGTGGTCGGCGCGCGCGCCGAGGTCACGACCCGCTTGGGCATACGAGGCCTCCCCTGCCGGCCCCGGCTCAGGCCGCGGGCATCACGTTGCCGCACGCCGTGCAGCTTCGCGCCGCCTCGGAGCCGAAGAACCGGGCATAGGCCTTGGACACCGGATCGAGGGCGTAGTCCTCGACGACGAACTCGACCTCGTGGAGAAAGGCATCGCAGGACGGGCAGAACCACTGGAAGCGGTCGATCTCCCCCGGCCGCCGCTGGCGTTCCATGACCAGCAAAAACGCATCGGGCGGGAAGCGTGGCGAATGAGGCACGCCCGAGGCGGTGTAGATCGCCTGCCCCGCTCCGAGCACCGAGACGTCCTCCCGGCCGTCCGGGGTGCGGTAGTGGAGATTCATCTCGCCGCGGATCATGTACATCACCTCGTCCGACGGGTTGATGTGGAACTCGCTCCGATATTCCCGGCCGCGCGCCACGAAGGCGAGCGTCTCTGGGCGCTGCCAAAGGACATGCACCCGCCGCCCGGTCTCGGCGAGGGTTCCGGCGATCGCGCCGAGATCGGCAATCGGCATCGGCAGCATGTCGGCCTCCTCCTCGGCAAGGGCCGCGCCGACTATCGCATATCGCGCGCCGCGTCGACACGGGTCCTGCCCGCCTCGGCGATTCTCGTTTCGGCGACCGCGACCGGCAAGCCGGAAGACCCTTTCCCTTGCCTCCTCCCTCGACGGGAGGGGGTTCGCGCCCGTCCTTTCTCGCTCCCCCTCGGGAGGGAAGGCCGGGGAATCCTTCCCCGAGAAGCGGGCGATGACGCGGGCGGCGGCGGGTTCCGCCCGCTGGGAGGTCTCTGTAGAGTAGCGCCCGCCGCCGCGCGGCCCGGGCGGGCGGCGAGCAACCATGCGGATCCAGCCGAGATGCAGATCGGGTTCTACGCCCCCGCCAGCGGGCCCGTGGCGACGGCCGAGGGCTACCGGACGATCGCCTCCCGGGCCGAGGCGCTGGGTTTCGACCATATCGCGGTCTCCGACCACATCGTCATCCCGACCGCGATCGACTCGACCTATCCCTACACCTCCTCCGGCGCCTATCCGGGCGGCGAAGAATGCCTGGAACAGCTCACCGTCCTCGCCGCCCTCGGCGCGATGACGAGCCGGATCGGCCTCCTGACCTCGGTCATGGTGGTGCCGCACCGGCCGGCGGTGCTGACCGCCAAGATCCTCGCCAGCATCGATGTGCTGACCGGCGGCAGGCTCACCGTGGGCTGCGGCGCGGGCTGGATGGCCGAGGAGTTCGGGGTCCTCGGCGCGCCCTATGCCGCGCGGGGCAAGGCGACCGACGAATATATCGAGGCGTTCCGCGAGCTCTGGACCAGCGACCGCCCGGCCTATGCGGGCACGCATGTCGGCTTCGACGGAATCGCCTTCGCGCCCAAGCCGGTCAGCCGGCCCCACCCGCCGATCTGGATCGGCGGCGAGAGCAGGGCCGCGCTCCGCCGCGCAGCGCGTCTCGGCGACGGCTGGTATCCGATCAGCGCCAATCCGGCCTTCCCGCTCGACACGGTCGACCGCTATGTGGCACGCCGCGACGCGATGTGGCGTCTGGCGGAGGAGAGCGGCCGGAGCCCGGACGACATCGCGCTCGCCTACTGGGCCTACGGCTACCGGCCGGAGCCGCGAACGAACGACGACGGCGCGCGGATGTTGTGCACCGGCGCGCCCGAGGTGGTCGCCGCCGACATCGCGGCCCTGGAAGCCGCCGGTGTCGGCTGCGTCGTGCTCACGATCCTGGGCGGCGGCGAGATCGACCGGGCCGTCGAACGGCTGGAGCGGTTCGGCGCCGACATCCTGCCGCTTCTGCGTCGATGAAGCGGCTGGGTCGCCGCCCCGGTGAGCGCTGGTGCGGGTGGCCGGACTCGAACCGGCATGTCCTTGCGGACAACGGCTTTTGAGGCCGCCGCGTCTACCAATTCCGCCACACCCGCGCGCTGCGGCGGCGGCACTCTGCCCCATCGCGGGCGGTGCCGCAACGGACGGAGGCGCGCCGCGCGCCGCGCGGTGATCGCCGATGTCGTCCGCCCGTTCCCGTCGGGCCTCTGAGCGGAGCCCGCCGCCGGGTATGTACAGACGGCTCTACGACCGGCTTCTTGCGCTTGCCGCCCACCGCCGCGCGCTCTGGGCGCTGGCGGCGGTCTCGCTGATCGAGAGCGTCGTCTTTCCGATCCCGCCCGACCTGCTCCTGATTCCGATGGTGCTGGCGGCGCGGCGGCGGGCCTGGACGATCGCGGCCGTCTGCACCCTCGCCTCGGTCGCCGGCGGGGGGCTCGGCTACGGGGTCGGGCTGTTCCTGTTCGAGACGGTCGGGCGCGCGGTCCTCGCCTTCTACGGGCTGGAAGACGGTTTCGCCCGGTTCGCCGAGGCCTATCACCGTTGGGGTGCCTGGGCCGTGTTCGTGGTCGGCGTCACGCCCTTCCCCTACAAGGCGATCACCATCCTGAGCGGCGCGACGCGGCTCGACTTCGTCGTTTTCCTGCTGTCGTCGCTCGCCGCGCGGGGGTTGCGCTTCTTTCTGGTCGCCGCCCTGCTCTACCGGTTCGGACCGCCGATCAGGGATCTCGTCGAGAGACGGCTCGGCCTCGCCCTCACGCTGTTCTGCGCGCTCTTGCTCGGCGGCATCCTCGTCGCCACATATGCGCTGTGAGACCGAAGACCATCCGCGCCCGCCCCGAGCAGGCGCCCGTCGCGATCCTGGCGGCGGGCGCGGCGATCCTCGGCGCGGCGCTCGCGGCGCAGTATTTGGGCGGGCTCGCCCCCTGCGAGCTCTGCCACTACCAGCGCTGGGCCTATGTTGCGGCGATCGCCCTGGCGGCGGCCGCCCTCCGGATGCCGCGCGCCCGGCGACCGCTGACCGCCGCCGCCGGGCTGGTCTTCGCCGTCGGCGCGGCCGTCGCCTTCTACCATGTCGGCATCGAGCAGGGCTGGTTTCGGGGCCCCGGGAGCTGCGCCGCGCCGCCGCTCGAAGCGCAGTCCCTCGCGGAGCTCAAGCGGCTCCTCGAGGCCGCGCCGGTGGTTCGCTGCGACGAGGTTCCCTGGTCGCTGCTCGGCATCTCGCTCGCCGGATACAATCTCCTCCTGTCGTCCGGGCTTGCCCTGGCCAGCTTCTGGGCGGCGCTGGCGATGGCGCGGCGGACGGCATGAGCGGGCGCGGAGACGACGGCGCGGACGGGCCGCGCGAGACCGGGTGGGACCGGCTGCCGGGCGATCCCGATCGTGACGAGATCGTCGCCCGGATGATTCGCGTCGACCATGCCGGGGAGTATGGCGCGGTCCGCATCTATGCCGGCCAGAGGGCGGTGCTGGAGCCGGGGGATGCGGCGGACGCGGTCGCCGAGATGGCCGGGAAGGAAGCCGAGCATCTCGCGGAGTTCGACCGCCTCGTCCGCGACCGCGCGGTACGCCCGACGGCGCTGCTGCCGCTCTGGCATGTCGCCGGATACGCGCTGGGCGCGGCGACCGGGCTGTTGGGAGAGCGCGCGGCGATGGCCTGCACGGTCGCGGTCGAGGAGGTGATCGACGCGCATTACGCCGAACAGGCGGCTCGGCTCGGCGACGACGAGAGCGAGCTGCGCGCGACGATCGAGACGTTCCGCGCCGACGAGCGCGCGCACCGCGACGCGGCGATCGCGCATCTGGCGCGCGAGGCGCCGGCCTACGAGTTGCTGACCGGCGCGGTCAGGGCAGGCTCCCGACTCGCGATCTGGCTGTCGACCCGCATCTGAGACCCGGCGCGGGCGTCGGACCCGGGTCTCCTCGCCGCGGACGCGCGCCGGACCGGGGCGACGAGGCCGGACGGACATGCGCCGCCGCATGTCTGCCGAGCCGTGAGTTCGACGAAACGAGAATCCCCGAACGAAGGCGCGTTTCGCGCCGTCACGCGGCGGAACCGGGTAGGCCCGCCCCTCGGGCGGGCGGTTTGCGGTTGATTGCGAATTCGATCTCGAAGGCCAGAAGGTCTCCGGGATAGATCAGATCGGCGAAATAGATCAGCCGTCCGCTCGTATCGAAAAACTCGCGCAGCACCCGGAATACCGGCGAGTTGACGGGGATCTCGAGCGCCTGCGCCAGCTCGAAGTCTGCATAGGAAATCGTAACGCGCTGGCGCGCCGTGGCAACGCCGATACCGATGTCCTCCAGAACGGCGACGACGATCTCCCGGGCGAAGCGTTCGGGCGCCAACGCGAAGATCTCGCTGTCGAGCTTCAGGTCCACCAGGCAGAACGGCGTGGCTTCCCGCGTGTGAATCCGCTTCATGCCGAGGAAGCGCCGGCCGTTCCGTTCGAAAACTTCGGTCGATATGTCCCCGTCCGGCATCGAGACCCTGAGCTGCGACACCATCGATTGCAGTTCGGAGATGTCTGCGCGCATGCGCAACGTATGGCGCCTCGGGGGATCGATTTCGCGCACGAACGTTCCCCGTCCGGCGTGGCGTTCGATCAACCCCTCGTCCTCGAGCGAATCCATTGCCTGCTTGACGGTCATCCGGGCGACGCCGAGCTTCTCGGTCAGTTCGCTCAACGCTGGGAGCCGCGCGCCGGCGGGAAGCTCGCGGGACATGATCCGATGTCGAAGCATCGCGGCCACCTCGGCGTGGAGCGGCACGGCCTGTCGCCTGATCGACTGCAATTTCATGTTGACAGTCTCCGAAGCACCATCATAGGTATGGAGGTCTAGAACTCTAATGGCCGATTTCCGCGCCCGACGCAAACGCGCGCGGCGCGGGGAGGAAGAGAGCGCAGATGAGCACCGGCGGAGCGGTCGGGCGCAACCTCGAGCATCTCGAACGGATTGCCACGAGGCTGCGGCTTCACGTCGTCGACATGGTCGCGTCTACCGGGCAGGGATATGTCCAGCAGGGTCTGGGCGCCGCCGACATCTTCGCGACGCTTTATTTCGGCGAGGCGGCGGTCTACCCCGCCACCCCCAACCGGCTCGACCGGGACCGCATCTTTCTGACCGCTGCCCACAACACGGCGATCTTCTACGCCGCGCTCGGCGAGCGCGGTTTCTTCGACACCGCGCTGCTCTCCACCTATGTCACCGACGGTTCGCCGCTGGAGATCAACGCCTCCGAGCGAATGGGGCCGTTCGTGGAGGCCACATGCGGCTCTCTGGGGCAGGGGCTTTCGGTGGCCGTCGGTTGCGCGATCGCAGCCCGGCGCCACGGCGGACCGGTCCGCGTCTATGCGATCCTCGGCGACGGCGAGATGCAGGAAGGACAGGTCTGGGAAGCGGCGATGCTGGCGGGGGAGCTGGGTCTCGACAATCTTTGCGTCATCGTCGACTACAACTTCCTTCAGTCCGAGGGAGCGATGGACGAGGTGATGTCGATCGAGCCGCTCTCCGCCAAGATGGAGGCCTTCGGCTTCGGCGCGCAGGAGATCGACGGCAACGACATGTCGGCATTGCTGGAGGCTTTCGGCCGCGCGCGCGAGACGAAGGGAAAGCCGAGCTTCATCAAGGCGAATACGCTCGTCGGCAAGGGCGTCTCTTCGCTTGAAGGGCTGATGTTCCACCAGATCCGCTTTCCGGCGGAGCTGGCCGACGAAGCGCGCCGCGAGCTCCAGGGAAAGCTCGCCCGATGACCGGGACCCTGTCGATACGGGAAGCCGCGGATTTCAGCAACCGCCGGTCGCTACCTTTGCCGCGCGCCTATGGCGACGCCCTGGTCGAAGCGGCCCGCAGGGACTCCCGCATCGTCTGCCTCACCGCGGATCTCTCGGCGCCCACCGAGACCGACCTGTTCCGCGACACCTTCCCGGAGCGCTTCCATAATGTCGGCATCGCCGAAGCGAACATGATCGGGCTGGCGGGCGGCATGGCGCGATTCGGCGAGATTCCCTTCGTTCACAGCTTCTGCGCCTTCGTCACCAAGCGCTGCTACGACCAGATCGGCATGCAGGCGGCCTATCCCGACCTCCCGGTCAAGATCGTCGGATTCCTGCCTGGCGTAGCGACGCTGCTGGGGGTGTCGCACCAGGCGATCGAGGACGTGGCGATCATGAGGGCGGTGCCGAACATGATGGTGCTCGAACCCTCGGGGCCGGCGTATCACGCCGCCGCGGTCGCGCTGGCGCTCGAACATGCCGGGCCGGTCTATCTGAGGATGAAGCGCCTGGAAGCGCCGCCGGACGAACCCGTCCTGCCGCAGCCGCTCACGCCGGGCCGGGGTGTGCTGCGCCGCGAGGGCGGCGACCTGACCATCGTCGCCACCGGTATCCAGGTCGCCGAAGCGCTCGCCGCGGCGGACGGCCTCGCCGCGGAGGGGGTCCGGGCGTCGGTCGTCGACATGGCCTCGATCAAGCCGCTCGATGCCGGGCTGGTGATCGAGCGCGCACGCGCCACGGGCGCGATCGTGACCGCCGAGAATCACGGCATCGTCGGCGGTCTGGGGTCGGCGGTCGCGGAGACGCTCGCAGAAGAAGGCATCGGGCTTCCTTTCCGGCGCGTGGGCGTCCGAGACCGGTTCTGCGAAGGAGGGACCACCGGTTACCTCCTGAAAAAATACGGGCTCGACCGCAGCGCGATCGCGGCGGCGGCCCGCGACGTTTTCGCCCGCAAGGCCGGCCGCCGGGCGGAATAGCGGCAAGACCCGTCGCCCGGCGCGGCGTGGCGGGCCGGAAGCGCCGCGCACCGATGCATTGCCTCGACCACGCCTCATCCCTCGCTGCAAGTCGTACGATTTGCAGCTTCCAGGAAATGCAGGTTGACAAGAGTATGGCGGCGTTCAAAGGTACAAAGGTCTAGAATATTCATGATCCGATATCCGGCGGGTGGAGATTCCCGGTGACCGGAGATCGTGTACAAGACGAGGGAGGGATTCATGAACGATGTCCGAACTCTGATGGCGGCGGCGCTCGCCGCGCTCGGCCTCGGCCCGGCGGCCGCCGCGCAGAGCGACTACCCCAACAAGCCGATCACCATCGTCTCGTCCTTCGCGGCGGGTGGAAATGCCGACATCAACGCCCGGCTCAACGCCGAAGCGCTGAGCGCCGAGCTGGGCGTCCCGGTGAAGGTCGTCAACAAGCCGGGCGGCGCGCATATTCCGGCTGCCGTGAGCGTGCTCGAAGCGCCGGCCGACGGCTATACGCTCTTTCAGTGGTCTCCGCCCTCGTTCATGGTGGTACCGCTCACGCGGAAAGTGCCCTACGACCCCGTCGAGGACTTCATCCCGCTTTTCGCCGACCAGACCGCGTCGAACGCGCTCTATGTCCGGGCGGACTCGCCCTACAAGACCTTCGAGGCGTTCGTCGATGTCGCGAAGAAGACCAAGCCGACCATCGGCGTGAACAATCTCGGCGCGCCCCCCAACCTGTCGGCGGTCCAGCTCGCCAACGAGTTCGGGCTCGCGTTCAAGACGCTGGCGCTGAAGACGGTGCCGGCCACGATGACCGGCCTGATGGGCGGCCAGGTGGATGTCGCGGTCGGCCAAACGGCCTCGAAGCGGCAGTTCGGCGACCGGGTCCGGGCATTGATCATCCTCGACAACAACCGCCTGCCCTATTTCGCGGAGCATTTGCCGGGCGTGCGCACGGTGGGCGAGGCGTTCCCGGGCAAGCAGGCCGGCACCTGGATATATGGCGGCCTGGCGGTGAAGGCCGGCACCCCGTCCGAGATCGTCGAGAAGCTCGAGGCCGCCTCGCACAAGGCGATCAACAACGACGGATACTGGTCGAGAGTCCCGCCCACCATCACCTCGACCTGGCTCGACTCCGACGGCGTCAAGGCCAGCCTTCGGTCCGGCAGAGCGCTCTATTCGCCGATCCTCGAAGGCCTCGGACTTCTGCACAAGGAGTAGGCTCGGCCGGACGGGCCGCGCGCCTCCGGGCCCCCGGCGCTCCCCGACCTCGGGAGCCGCAGGTGCTGACCCAACGCGCAGCAAATATCGCCTTCGCGACTCTCGTCCTGGTCGCATGCGCCTGGTTCGCCTGGCTGGCGGAGGGCTTCGAGGCCGCAGGCCTTCTGGCGATCTCCGGCCTGCCGTCCAAATTCTTTCCCCAGGCGGCGCTCGGCTTCACGGCGTTCTGTGCCGCGGGCGTGCTCGCCGCCTACATCCTCCGAGGGCATGCGGGCGGCGACGAGGGCCGGCGGGTCTTCGCGCATCCGTCGGAGGCGCTGCGCGGGCTCCTGACGATGGGCATCGCGACCCTGTGCTTCGTCATCTGGACGCGTTGGGGTTTCGTGCCGATGGCCGTGGCGATGGGGCCCGCCTGCGCGCTGGCGATGGGCGTACGGACGCCGGCGATCCACGCCATCGTCCTGGGTCTCGCCGCCATCGTCTATCTGGTGTTCACCCAAGTCCTGGGCATCCGGCTCCGGTGATCCCGAAATGTTCGGCGACCTCGATTCCCTCGCCCTCGCCCTCGCCCAGCTGTGCGAGCCGGTCACGGTCGCGCTCCTGATCGCGGGCATCGTGATCGGGCTGGCGATTGGCATCCTGCCGGGTCTCGGTCCGCCGATCGCCATCGCGCTGGCGCTGCCGTTCACCTTCTATCTCGACACGGTGCCGTCGTTGATCCTTCTCCTCGGCATTTATTCGGCGGCGATCTACGGCGGTTCGATCTCGGCCATCGCCGTCGGCATTCCCGGGACGGGTGCGGCCATCGCCACGGTCGAGGACGGGCACAAGATGTTCAAGGCGGGCCGGGGCGGCGAGGCTCTCGGCCTGTCGCTCGCCGGCTCGATCGCAGGCGGGTTGTTCGCCGTCCTCTGTCTCGCCCTGATCGCGCCGCTCCTCGCGCAGTTCGCGATCAAGTTCGGTCCGCGGGAGTATCTCGCGATCAGCGTCTTCGGCCTCGCCGTCGTCGTCCGGGTCGCCGGCGAGAGCATGTTCAAGGGCCTTCTGGTCGGGGGCCTCGGCATCTTCCTCACGACCTGGGGCCTCGACGAACTTAACGGCGCCGAGCGCTACACCTTCGGCACCTATAATCTTTTCGAAGGCATTCCGCTCGTGCCCTTCCTCGTCGGACTCTTCGCAGTGTCGGAGGTCATGATCGGCGCGGAGCGGACATTGAAGAAAATCGCATTCACCCAAGCCAGCCTGACGGTGCGGCTGCCCGGCCTCAGGACGCTCGGGCGGATGAAGAATCTCCTGTTCCGTTCCTCGCTCATCGGCACGGTCATCGGAATCATCCCGGGCGAAGGAGCGGCGGTGGGCGCGTTCTTCGCCTATTCGGAGGCCAAGCGGCGCTCGCCGCACCCGGAGAAGTTCGGCACCGGCATTCCCGAGGGTGTCGTCGCACCCGAGACGGCGAACAACGCCACGGTCGGCGGCGCATTGGTGCCCACACTGACGCTGGGCGTGCCCGGCAGCCCGGCGGCGGCGGTGCTGCTCGGGGCCTTCCTTATCCAGGGCCTCGTTCCCGGCCCGGCGCTGTTCGGCGAGCGGCCCGATCTGATGTACGCGATCTTCATCGGCCTCTTCGCCATCAACATCCTGATGACGGGTATCGGACTGATCGCGATCCGCTTCGCGGCCCAGATGATCCGAGTGCCGAACGCGGTGATCGTGCCCACGGTGATGCTGCTCTCCTATGTCGGCATCTATTCGGTGTCCAACAGCCTCTTCAATGTCGGCGTGCTGCTCGCTGCGGGCGTGCTCGGCTATGTCGTCCGCAAGCTCGGCTATTCCATCGCGCCGCTCTCCATAGGCTTCGTCCTCGGCCCGATCCTCGAAAACAGTCTGCGCCAGTCCCTGACCATCGCCGACGGCAGCGCGGCGGCGTTCTTCGGCAGCCCGATCGCTCTGGCGATCTACGGGGTTCTGGCGCTGACCCTCTTCTGGGAGCCGGTGGCGCGCCGGCTGCGGAGACTTCGCATATGACAGACCGCCCGAACGTCCTGATCGTCTATCCGGACCAGATGCGCTACGACGCCATGGGATGCGCCGGAAATCCGGTCGTCAAGACCCCGAACGTCGACCGGCTGGCGATGGAGGGCGTGCACTTCGCCGAAGCCTATGTCTCCTACCCCATATGCTGCCCGTTCCGCGCCTCGCTGCTCACCGGGAAATACGCGCACGGCCACGGCATGGTGCAGAACCACTTCCCGCTGCGCGGCGACCAGACCTTCCTGGCCGCGGTGCTGCGCGATGCCGGTTACCGCACCGGATATATCGGCAAGTGGCATCTCGAGGGCGGACCGAAGCCGGGCTTCGTACCGCCCCATCGCCGCTTCGGCTTCGAACATTTTGTCGGCTTCAACCGAGGGCACGAATATCTGAAATCGATCTATTTCGACGATGCGGGCCGAGCCTACGCGTCGAAACGCTACGAACCCGACTATCAGACCGACCAGTTGATCGACTTCATCGACGGCGCCGCGGCGGCGAATGACGGCAGGCCGTTTTTCGGCTATATCAGCTACGGTCCGCCGCATTTTCCGAACAACATGCCCGACTGCTACCGGACGCTCTACAGGCCGGACGAAGTCCCGTTGCCGCCGGGCGTTCCCGATCCGGAACTCCAGATCGAGGTCCAGCGCCGCCGCAACGAGGAGTTCTGCGGCGGCGATCCGCGCTCCCCGCA
This sequence comes from Alphaproteobacteria bacterium, assembly GCA_963422565.1. GTDB lineage: Bacteria > Pseudomonadota > Alphaproteobacteria > MPNO01 > MPNO01. The sequence goes on from OY730228.1 coordinate 2,249,892, forward strand.
CCGAAGCCATGCCGCCTACGACAGCAAGCCGCCGGGCGAGCCGGAGACCGAGGCCGAAATCCGTCGGTTCATCGCCGAATATTACGGCATGATCGCCAACATCGACTGGAATGTCGGGCGCATCCTCAACCGGCTCGACGCGCTGGAGATCGCGGAGAAAACGATGGTGGTCTTCCTGTCAGACCACGGCGACATGCTGGGCCAGCACGGGAATTTCTGCGGCATCAAATGCGAAGCCTATCGCGCGGCGATGCAGGTGCCGTTGAACATCCGCTACCCGGCCCGGTTCGAAGCGGGTCGGACGACGAGGGCGCTCGTCGATGTCGGCGTCGACATGATGCCGACGCTCCTGGACCTCTGCGGGATTCCGACGCCCGAGGGTATGCACGGACGGAGCTATCTTCCCATCCTCGACGGTGCGGCCACCGCCGCCCGCAATGCCGTCATGTACCAGGTCATGCGTCACGCCAACGGCCAGGAGGGCGAGTTCACCCCTTACGCCCAGCGAGGAATCAGGACCCGCGAATGGCTCTATGTCCGCCACAAGGACCGGCGGATAATGCTCCATGACCTGCGGAACGACTATCACGAACAGGACAATCTCGTGGACCGCGCCGAGCATGCGGCGCTGATGGACGGCTTGGATACCCGGATCGCGGCCCATATGGTCGAGACCGGCGACGACTGGGACATGGCCGCCGATTTCCCGCCTCCGGACTTCCTGACCCATGCGGAGGCCAGGACCTATCTCGAAACCGAGCTGTTGCCCAACGCCGTCCCGGTGCCCTGAGAACGACGTGACCCATCGCTGCGAATCGGCCGCCGGGCGAGAGGCGAGCGGAACCTGCGGGCGCCGCCCCGTCACGAGCCGTAGGCCCCATTCGGCGGTCCCCCGTTCCACGCTCCCCGGCCCGCCGGGCTTGACGACGCTTGGGATTTAGCGGCGCCATAAGGCTCGCCGGGCTCGACGCTTTCCCGGTCAGAGCCGGCGGCGGGGCGAGCCCGCAGATGGCGCTCGGCGCGATGCCGACGCGCCCTGCGCTACTGATACGTCTTGCCGATACGGATGGCTGTTTCGGATGGGGCGAAGTCTGGGCCAACTTTCCGCCACGCGCCAATCTGCACAAGGCCGACATCCTCGAAGACGTGATCGCCCCCAGATTGCGGGGCTTCGCTTTCGTCGAACCCAGGGAGGTATGCACGTTCCTGAGGGAGGCCCTTACGGTCTACTTCATTCATATCGGACAGCGCCGCGTCTTCGAGCATCTCCTGGCGGGCATCGACACGGCCTTGTGGGACCTGTGCCTGCGAAAGGCGGGGAAGTCCTTTGCGGAATTCATGCGGTTCTCCGCCGCGAGCGCCGCAACCTACGCCAGCTCGATCAACGCGTCGGACCTGGACTCCCTGATCCCGCACCACGCGCGGCTCGGTCAGACCCATTTCAAACTGAAGATCGGCTTCCACGAAGAGGGGGACCGGGAAACGATCGATCGGGCGAACGCGTTGCGGCCGATCGGCACGCATCTCATGATCGACGGCAACCAGTCCTGGCGCCTTCGCCAAGCCGTTGAGCTGTTGCGGTCGTTGGAGGATGTCGCGCCGCTGTTCGCGGAAGAACCGCTCAGGGCCGACGCACCGCTCGGGGAATGGGAAACGCTTGCGAAGGCCACCGGAATCTCGTTGGCCGGGGGCGAAAACGTCTACGGAATCGCCGCGTTCCTCGCGCTGGCCGATGCGGGCATGCGTTTCCTGCAGCCGGATGTCGCCAAATGGGGCGGCGTGACCGGCGCGCTCGATCTCGGGGCCGCGCTTCCGGCCGGGGTGAGACTGTGGCCCCATTTCATGGGAACGGCGGTCGGGCAGATGGCGGCCCTGTCGGTTTCGGCTGCGATCGGGGAGGATTCGGTGTGCGAGATGGACGTCAACGCGAACCGGCTCAGAACCGAACTCTGCGGCGACGCGTCGGACATTGTCGAGGGCCGGGTCCGGCTTCCTGCCGAGCCCGGCCTCGTCGTGCCGCCGTCGGCCGAGCAGCTGGCCGCCTTCGCCGACGCGGGCCGCCCATCGCCGAACGCTTCGTCCGGCCATGTCGAACGGGTCGGCGCTCATGGCGCCAGGGGGCGCGGCCCGGCGCGGAGGCCGAGGCCGCCCGGCTAATGGATCGCCGGTTCGGGCGTCCTCGCCCCGGCGTGCAGGAAGTCGAAATCGCAGCCCTTGTCGGCCTGCGTGACATGGCGCGCATAGAGCGAGCCGTAGCCGCGCGCGTAGGGTTCGGGCCGCGGCGGGCGGGCCGCCCGTCTCCGCGCGAGCTCGGTGTCGTCGACCCGCAGCGCGAGGCGCCGGGCCGGCACGTCGAGATCGATCGGGTCGCCGTCCTCGACCAGACCGAGCGGCCCGCCGATATGGGCCTCGGGCGCGACATGGAGGATGCAGGTCCCGTAGCTGGTGCCGCTCATGCGCGCATCCGAGATGCGCACCATGTCGCGCACCCCCCGCGCGAGCAGCTTGCGCGGGATCGGCAGCATGCCCCATTCCGGCATTCCGGGCCCGCCGATCGGACCGCAGTTCCGGAGCACGAGCACCGAATCCGGCGTGACCGGGAGATCGTCGCGGTCGATGCGCGCCGCCATGTCCTCATAGTCGTCGAACACCAGCGCTGGCCCGACATGCCTCAGCAGCGACGCCCCGGCGGCGCTGTGCTTGATGACGCAGCCGTCCGGGGCCAGATTGCCCGACAGCACCGCCGTCCCGCCTTCCCTGGCGAGCGGGTTGTCGCGCGGTCTGATGACCTCGTCGTCGAAGACCTCCGCGCCCTCGACCATCCGGCCGAGAGTCAGCCCGGAGACCGTCGGGCAGTCGAGATGCAGCAGGTCCTTCAGCCGGCCGAGCAGGGCGCGCAGCCCGCCGGCATAGTAGAAATCCTCCATCAGAAACCGCCCCGAGGGCCGGAGGTCGGCCAGGACCGGGCAGCGGCGCGAGACCGCGTCGAAGTCGCCGAGCCGCAGCGCGATGCCCGCCCGCCCGGCGAGCGCGACGAGGTGGATGATGGCGTTGGTCGATCCGCCCAGCGCCATGTCGGCGACGATCGCGTTCTCGAACGCCTCGCGGCTCGCGATGCCGGACGGCCTCACGTCCCGCCAGACCATCTCGACGATGCGCCGCCCGCACGCCGCCGCCATCACCGCGTGGTTGGTATCGGGCGCCGGGATGGAGGAGGCGCCGGGCAGGGTGAAGCCGAGGGTCTCGGCGACGGACATCATTGTCGCCGCGGTTCCCATCGTCATGCAGGTCCCGGCCGAGCGGCCGGTCCCCGCGACCACCTCCTCCATGGTCGCGGCATCGATATTGCCGGCGCGTTTCTCCTCCCAGTATTTCCACTGGTCGGTGCCGGCGCCGAGCATCCTGCCCCGCCAATATCCCCGCAGCATCGGCCCCGCCGGTAGGTAGATCGCCGGCAGGTCGACGCTGAACGCGCCCATGAGAAGCCCCGGCGTGGTCTTGTCGCAGCCGCCCATCAAGACCGCGCCGTCGATCGGGTGTGAGCGCAGAAGCTCCTCGACCTCCATCGCCAGCAGATTGCGGTAGAGCATGGTCGAAGGCTTGACGAATATCTCCGACAGCGACATGGCTGGCAGCTCGACCGGAAATCCGCCGGCCTGCCACACCCCGCGCTTGACCTGTTCGGCGCGGTCGCGGAAATGGCTGTGACAGGTGTTCAGCTCGCTCCAGGTGTTGACCACGGCGATCACGGGCTTCCCCGCGAAATCGTCCGGCGAAAGGCCGAGTTGGCGCGAACGGCCGCGATGCGCGTAAGAGCGCAGCTCGTCGGTCCCGAACCAACGGTGGCTCCGCAGAGCCTCGGGACCTGATCTGGGCGTCTTCATGGCCGATCGAGTCTAGCGCAACGGCGGATGCCGCGAAACGATGCGCGGGAACCCGCGTCGTCGGACGCCCGGCGGCGAGTGCCCGAACGGAGGAACGACGCGATGGGACGACTCGACGGCAAGTCGGCGCTGGTGACCGGCGCCGGCGGCGGGATCGCCGGCGCGGCGGCGAAGCGTTTCGCTGCGGAAGGAGCGGCGGTCCTCGTCTGCGACATCGACGAGGCGGCGGCCGCGGCCGTGGCCGCGGCCGTCCTCGAGACGGGCGGGCATGCCGAGGCGCGGCAGCTGGATGTCGCCGACCCGGACTCCGCGGAACGGGCGGCCGCGCGCTGCGCCGCCATGTTCGGCGGTCTCCACATTCTGATGAACGCGGCGGCGCGGCGCGAGGCGCATGGCGATGTCGTCGCGCTCTCCTTCGCCGAGTGGAACCGGACGCTCGCGGTCAATCTCAGCGGCATCTTCCTGATGTGCAAATACGCTGTCCCGCATATGCGGCGCTCCGGCGGCGGCAGCATCATCAACGTCGCCTCCCAGCTCGGCTCGGTCGTCGCGCCGCGGCGACCGGCCTATACGGCCAGCAAGGCGGCGGTGATTCAGCTCTCCCGATCGATGGCGGTCGATTTCGCGGACGCCGACATCCGGGTCAACGCGCTGTCGCCGGGCGCGGTGGAGACCGGGCGGCTGACCGCGGCCGGCCGGACGATGGAGGAGGCCCGCCGCGCGCTGGTGCCGCTGCACCCTATCGGCCGGCTGGGGACGCCGGACGAGATCGCGGATGCGGCGCTGTTCCTCGCGAGCGAGGAGTCGCGTTTCATGACGGGGGCCGATCTCGTGGTCGACGGCGGCTATACCGCCGTCTGACCGCCCGGCGCCACGGCCGCCGGCCTGCCGTGGCGTTCGACGACGATATCGGCCGTCCGAAGCCCCGGCGAGCACCGCGCCGGAGACCACGCGGGCGACGTCTCTTGAAGGAGGCGTGCGATACGGGTAAAGCCTCGGGGCGCGCCGCGCGACGACAAGGGCCCGGGATCGGAAGCGAGTCGAACGCGCGCGAAGACCGGCCGGAGATGCGATCCCGGAGACTCGACTGGATGGGAGAGAGTTCATGACAGCGCTATCCGAGCGCGTGGCATTGGCCGGCGCCGCGGGCGGCGGCCTCGCCCGCCTCCGCGCACCGCTGCTGGTCGCCGGCTTCGCCGCCCTGCTGCTCGCCGGGATCGGTTTTGCGCCGGCGGCCGCGATCCACGATATCGCGCACGACGCGCGGCACGGCCTCGCCTTCCCCTGCCACTGAGCCCCGCCGCCGCCGCATGCGCGCCCTGCTGATGGCCGGCATCATCGCCGGCGCGATCGCGGGGGCGATCGTGACGGCCGCGCAATTCGTCCGGGTGATCCCCTTGATCGAGGCGGCGGAAGCCTACGAGACGGGATCGCGCGTGGACGCGCAGGGCCGTCATGGGCGGGCCGGGCATCCCGGTCGAGACGGCGGCCCCCGGCGCGGCATCGCGCGGCATCTCGGCACGCTGGGCGCAAATCTGATCGCCGGGATCGGTTTCGGCCTGCTCCTCGTCGCCGGACTCGCCGCGGCCGGTCGGTCGGGGTGGCGATCGGGCCTGTTCTGGGGACTCGGCGGTTTCGCCGCGTTCGCGTTGGCGCCCGCCCTCGGGCTCCCGCCGAAGCTGCCCGGCGCGACGACGGCGGATCTCGCGGCGCGCCAGATCTGGTGGGTCGGCGCCGCGGCGGCAACCGCGGGCGCGTTATGGCTCATCTTTCTGAGCCGGCGGCTGCCGATCGTCCTGGTCGGCGTCCTGTTGCTGCTATCGCCCCATCTGCTCGGCGCGCCGCGACCGGCGGAGCATGGCGGTTCGGCGCCGGCGTCGATGGCGCATGAATTCGTCGTCGCCACGCTGGCGACCAACGCGGTCTTCTGGGTCGTTCTGGGCCTCGCCGCCGGTCAGCTGCGCCGCCGCTTCTCGCCGACCGCGAAAGGCTTGGGGTAGCGCCGCCGCCCCGCTGCCTCGTTCGTCGGACGACGGCTCGAAGTCGGAAAGGTTCGACGGCTCGGGGCTGCCCGGCCGCACACGAACCCGAACTCCGCCATCGGATCGAGGGGCAGCCTTCCCGGCCCGGCCCACCGTCCGGCGCACCGGACCGATCGCGGAAATCCCCAACGAGTCGGCGCTTGCGGCAGGCTATCCCGCCGCCCGATCGATCCGATGCGCGAGGTCCACGTCGCGGCGGCTGAGCCCGCCCGCGTCATGGGTGGTGAGCGTGATCTCCACCCGGTCGTAGACGTTGCGCCATTCCGGATGGTGGTCGGCCTTCTCGGCGAGCAACGCGACCCGGGTCATGAAGCCGAACGCGGCGTTGAAGTCGTCGAATCGGAACTCCTTGCGGATGGCGTCGCGGCCCGGCGTCTCCGTCCATCCGTCGAGCGCCGCCAGCGCCTTGCCGCGCTCCGCCGAATCGAGCCTGTCGACCATGGTCGCCTCCGCCTCGCCGTGCCTCGACGCAGCGTGCCTCGGCTTGGCCGGCGGATCAAGCCGCGCGATGATGGGCCATGCCGCCCCGCCCCGCCCGCGCACCGACGCTCGCCGATCTCGAGGCGATGGCCGCCGAGGCCTTCCGGACCGTTCCGGCCGGGCTGCGCCGGCTTGTCCGCGACGTGGTGATCCATGTCGCCGACTTCCCTGATCCCGAGACCGAGGCGGAGATGGCGCTCGAATCGCCGTTCGATCTCCTGGGCCTCTACAGCGGCGTGCCGATCGGCGAGAAGGATGGCGGCCAGACGCCGCAGGATGTCGACCGGATATTCCTCTACCGCCGCCCGATCCTCGATTACTGGTGCGAGACCGGCGAGGATCTCGACCATGTGGTCCGCCATGTGCTGATCCACGAGATCGGCCACCATTTCGGCCTGTCCGACGATGACATGGCGCGCATCGAAAGCCTGGTGGAGGACGGGGCTTCCATGTGACGGCGCCGTTGACAGGATCGGAGGCCGCCGAAGAATGGACGGGCCATGAAGCTGATCCTCCTCGGTACCGGCACGCCGGCCCCCTCGCTCGCGCGAGCGAGCGCGAGCTATCTGGCGGACCTCGGCGAGCGGGTGATCCTGTTCGACTGTGGCCCCGGCGCCTGTCACCGGTTGATGGAGGCGGGATATCGGGCCACCGACGTCACGGATCTGGCGCTCTCCCATCTCCACTACGACCACTGCCTCGATTACGCGCGGCTGGTGATGACGCGCTGGGACCAGGGGGCGGGGCGGATTCCCCAGCTCAACGTCTACGGGCCGCGACATACCCGGCGGATGACCCGCCTCCTGTTCGCCGACGACGGGGTCTTCGGGCCCGATATCGCGGCGCGAACGACCCACGAACCCAGCCTGCAGGTCTTCGAGTCGCGGGGCGGGGTCCGCCCGCGCGAACGCCCCCAGCCCGTCGTCCGCGAGATCGCCGGCGGCGAGACCATCCGGGACGGCGGGTGGACGCTCAAGACCGCGAGCGTGCCCCACGCCCAGCCGCAGCTCGACTGCTTCGGGTTCCGGCTCGACGCCGTCGGCGGATCCTTCGCCTATTCGGGGGATGCCGGTCCGTCCCGGCCCTTCGCGCGGCTGGCCGCCGGGTGCGACGTCCTGGTCCACATGACCTATCAGATCTCGGGCACGGCGCCCGGCCCGGAATGGACCCGCGGCGCGGCGGGCCATCTCGAGGTCGCGCGGATCGCGGCCGACGCGTGCGTGCGCACCCTCGTCGTGAGCCATGTCTCGAGCCAGATGGACGTGCCCGGAGTCCGCGAACGGCTGATCGGGGAGATGGGACAGATCTTCCGCGGCACCATCGTCTGGGGCGAAGACCTGATGCGGGTGCCGATAGGCGGTCCCGAAGCGGAACGCCACACCGGCTGAATCATGTCGCGCGGCGCCCGCCGCCGATCAACGCATTGACCCGCGCGCGCAGCTCGGGCAGCAGATCGCGCTCGAACCAGGGGTTGCGGCGCTGCCAGGCGGTGGTCCGCCAGCTCGGATGGGGGGTGGGGAGCCGCTCCGGCAGATGGTCGCGCCAGGCGGCGACCGTCTCGGTCACCGTGCGCCCGCAGCGCGCCCCCAGATAGCGGCGCTGCGCATAGCCGCCGACCAGGAGGGTGAGCCGGACGCCGGCCATCTCGGCGCGCAGCCGGTCGTGCCAGAGCGGCGCGCATTCGGGCCGGGGCGGCTTGTCGCCGCCGCGCGGCAGGACCCCCGGGTAGCAGAACCCGACGGGCATCAGGGCGATCCGCGCGCGGTCGTAGAAGCGCGCGCGGTCGAGCCCCAACCAGCCGCGCAGCCGGTCTCCGCTGGCGTCGTTCCACGGCAGCCCGCTGTCATGGGCGCGGGTGCCCGGGGCTTGGCCTACGATCAGAAGCCGCGCGGTCGCGCCCGCGCGCAGCACCGGCCGGGGTGCGCGCGGCAGCGCGGCTGCGCAGACGCGGCAGGCGGCGATCTCCCGCAACAGGGCGCGCATCCGCTCCGCCGCCCCGTTACCCTCCCCGTCGTCCCGGGTCATCCCCGCGCGGCCCCACCATCGCGTATCTTCGGCCCGCCGACCGGCGGCGGCGATCCGTCATTGCCGCTTGACCTCCGCCGACGATACTACCAAATCTCGACCGTTTGGAACGATCGGGAGACGGCCCGGACCATGTCCGTCGTCGAGCGGCTGCGTGAAGACATCGACGCGATCATCGCGCGTGACCCCGCCGCGCGGTCCCGGATCGAGATCGTGCTCTGCTATCCGGGGTTCCACGCGCGTGTCCTGCACATGCTCGCCAACGCGGCTTGGCGTCGGAACCTGCGCCTCGTCGGGCGCTTCGTTTCCCATCTCGGCCGCCTGCTCACCGGTATCGAGATTCATCCGGGCGCGACGCTCGGCCGGCGGATGTTCATCGACCACGGCATGGGCTGCGTCATCGGCGAGACCGCGGAGGTCGGCGACGATGTGACCCTCTATCACGGGGTGACCCTCGGCGGGGTGACGCTGGAGCAGGTCAAGCGCCATCCGACGCTCGGCGACGGCGTGATCGTCGGCTCCGGGGCGCAGGTGCTCGGGCCGATCCGCGTCGGGAAAGGGGCGCGCATCGGCGCCAACGCGGTGGTGCTGAAGGATGTGCCCGAGGGCGTGGCCATGGTCGGAATCCCCGCCAGGCAGGTGCTGCCGAAGACGCCGGCCGACGACAGGCCCGACTTCCAGGCCTATGGGACCCCGACCCGCGGGGTCTCCGATCCGACTCTCAAGGCGCTGGACGCGCTCTCCGCCGAGGTCGCGGCTTTGCGCGCGCGCATCGAGGAGATCGGGAACGAGGGCGCGGCCCCCGCCGCGGCCGAGCCCGACGACCGGCCCGCGCGCGGCGACGCTCCCCACTGATGGCAGGACCCCGACCATGACCGACGCGCTTCTCCGGGTCGCGACCGACGACATCCGCGCAGGCTTCGGCGGGACGGTGGGCAACACACCGCTGATCCGCCTCGCCGGCCCGTCCGAACGCACGGGCTGCGAGATTCTCGGCAAGGCCGAGTTCCTCAATCCCGGCGGGTCGGTCAAGGACAGGGCGGCGCATTTCATCATCCAGGCCGCCGAGGAGAGCGGCGCGCTCCGGCCCGGCGGGGCGATCGTCGAGGGCACGGCCGGCAACACCGGAATCGGGTTGGCGCTCGCCGCCAATGCGCGCGGCTACCGCACCGTCATCGTGATGCCCGAGACGCAGAGCGCCGAGAAGATCGAGATGCTCAGGCTGTGCGGAGCCGAGCTGCGGCTGGTCCCGGCGAAGCCCTACCGCGACCCCGGCAACTATGTGCGGGTCTCCGAGCGCGTCGCCGCCGAGCTCGCCGCGACCGCGCCCGAAGGGGCGGTGTGGGCCAACCAGTGGGACAACCCGGCCAACTGGCGCGGTCATTACCTGACGACCGGCCCGGAGGTCTGGGCGCAGACCGGCGGCCGGGTGGACGGGTTCGTCTCGGCGATCGGCACCGGCGGGACCCTCGCCGGCACCGGCAGGGCGCTCAAGGAACGCAACCCGGACATCGTGATCGGCGTCGCGGATCCCGAGGGCGCGGCGATGTACAGCTATTTCAAGACGGGCGAGCTCGCTTCGGAAGGCAGCTCGATCACCGAGGGGATCGGCCAGGGCCGAATCACCGGAAATGTCGCGGAAGCCGTCGTCGACGCGGCGTTCCGCATCCCCGACGGCGAGGCGCTGCCCCTGATCTTCGGTCTGCTGCGCGAGGAGGGGCTGTGCCTCGGCGGTTCGAGCGGAATCAACGTCGCCGGCGCCATCCGGCTGGCGGAGGAGCTCGGACCGGGCCATACCGTCGTGACCATCCTCTGCGACGGCGGCCAGCGCTACGCTTCCAAGCTGTTCAACCCGGCCTTTCTCCGGGAGAGGGGGCTGCCGGTCCCCGACTGGCTCTGAGCGCGGAACGGGCTGTCCCGGCCGCGCCTTGGCTGGCACTGCCCGTCATCCGCCCGTCCGGTCGGCGATCGCGGCGATGCGGTACATCTCGCGAAGGACCGGCTTCTCGATCAGCTTGCCGTCGATCACCAGAAGCCCCGTATCCGCCGCCTCGAACTCGGCGACGACCCGGCGCGCGTGCGCGATCCGGTCGCCCGACGGCGTGAACGCCTCATTGATGGGGGCGATCTGCTTCGGGTGAACCGCGCCCTTGCCGGCGAAGCCGAGATCGCGCGCCCGTTCGGCCTCGGCGCGCAGGCCGTCCGGGTCGTCGAGGTCCAGATAGGGCACGTCGATCGCGTCGATCCCCGCTCCGGCGGCGGCATGGACGACCCGCGAGCGGGCATGGAGCAGCGGTTCCCAGGCGTTCCGGCAGCGCAGCTCGGCCGCCATGTCGACGCCACCGAAGAGGATCGTCTCGATGCGGCCGCTGGCGCGCGCGATCTCGCAGGCGGCTTCCAGACCGGCGGCGGTCTCGATGATGACGTGCAGGCGGGTGTCGTGCCCCGCCTCCGTCAGGAGCTGGTCCAGGATCGCGACCTCGTCGGGCGTGCGGATCTTGGGCATCATCAGCGCGGGCGGCGGCGTCCTGGCGGCGAGGATCGCCTGCACGTCCTCGATCCCGAAGCGTTCGCGCATCGAGTTGATCCGAAGGAGCCGTTCGATCCCGTCGTCCACCTGCGGCTGTTCGAACAAGGCGAGCGCGCGGCGCCGCGCCTCTTCCTTGTCCCTGGGCGCGATCCCGTCCTCCAGCTCGACGCAGACCATGTCCGCGCCCGAGGAGAGCGCTTTCGGAAACATGTCCGGCCTCAGCCCGGGCGTGAAGATGAACGATCGGCGCGAGCGGATTGCGGGCTGCGGCATCGGCGGGGGTCCTGGTTCTGCGGGCGGTCTGCGGCGGGCCGCCATCCTGCCGGACGGCTTCGCCGGAGAAAACAGGCCCGGCGTCCCCGCCCCCCGAGCGCCGAGGAGATCCGCATCCGGCGCAGCGCGCGCCTGCGGCCCGGGCGGTCTGCGGCGGCCGCCCCCGCCCCCGATCCGCGCGGTCAGCGCGTCGATGCTGCGGTCGGCGAGGCCGAGCGCCTCGAGACGGGACGCGGTCTGCAGCAGATAGTCGAGATTGCTGCCGCGCGCGCCGCGGCAGGCGGCGATCCGCCCAGCCTGCGTTTCGAGGTCGAGCACGCCGGCGTAGAAGCGGTTCGCGCGGTCCACGACAAAGGCATGGCCCGGCACGCGGCGCCGGTCGATGGCGAGCGTCACCTCGCGGCAGCGATAGATGTCCTCCGCGAGTTCGCGCTCTTCGAGATAGCGCGCGGCGGCGGCGCGGTCGGCGGCGGCGATGCGGAAGGCGATTCCCGTGCAGGACCCGCCGCGGTCAAGCCCGAGCACCAGCCCCGGCGCCTCCGGTGTGCCGCGATAGACCAGGGACTCGACGCAGAACCGCCGGTGGTAGCCCCAGAGCCGCGCCCTTCGCGACTCGACGAAGGCGAAGCCGGGATCCCACATCAGGGAGCCGTAGGCGAAGAGCCAGACCGCGCCGCCGCCGGAGAAGCGGATCTTCATCGCCCGGCCAGCGCGAAGCCGAGCACCGCGGCGGCCATGCCGATCAGGGCCGTCACGCCCAGAGTCTCGCCGAACATGGCGTATCCCATCGCCGCGGTGACCGGCGGGGTCAGATAGAACAGGCTCGCCACCCGCGACGCCTGGCCGCGCCGGAGAAGGTAGAACAGCAGATTGTAGGCGCCGACCGTGAGCACCAGCACCAGCCAGGTGATCGAGAAGCCCAGCTCGACGGTCCAGTCGATCCGGCGCGTCTCGAGAGCCAGCACCAGCCCCAGCGTCGCCAGCGCGTTGGTCCCCTGCTGGAGCGCCGTCCCGGTCCTCAAGTCCATATCCGCGCAGTAGCGTTTCTGGTAGATCGCGCCGGCGGTCAGCGCGAGCATCCCGGTCGCGCCGAGGACCATACCGAGACCGCTGCCCTCGGCGATCTCGACCTTGCGCCAGACCACGAGCGCGACTCCGGCGAAACCCAGGGCCAGCCCCGCCCATCGGCGCGCGCCCACCCGCTCGCCGAGCGTCCGGCCGACGAGCAGCGCCGTCAGCAGGGGCTGCAGACCGGCGATCAGGGCGAGGGTGCCGGTCGCCACGCCCTCGTCGACGGCGATGAAGACGGACCACAGATAGCCGCCGTGGAACAGGAACCCGGCGACGACGATATGGCCGGCCTCGCCGGCGCTCCCGGGCCAGGGCGCGCGCGCGATCCAGGCCACGGCGACCAGTATCAGCGCCGCGAAGGAAAAGCGCAGCGCGAGGAACGTCAGCGGCTCGATATAGGGCATGCCGAACTTGGTGAAGATGTTCCCCGTGCTCCAGGTCACGGCGAAGATCAGGGGCGCGGTCACCAGAAACAGGCGCTGCCCGGAGGCCTCGGCGCCCATGACGCGCCCGCCCCGCCGCGCAGGACCGGCCCGACCCGGCACGCGGCGGCGGCGGTTCAGATACGGGTCCCCCGCCCGGCCCGGCAGGGGCTGCGCGGCCGGCTCTTGGCGGTCTTCCCCGGCCCGGCGGTCCTGCGTAGCGGCGCGTCCATGCCGCGCGCGACCGCGATCTCGATGTCCGGCAGGCGCGCGCGGATCTCCTCGAAGGCCGGAAGGAACCGCTCGGACATCATCGCGGCACGCGCGCCGGCGTCGGCCGCCACCACCCTTTCCGCACGAACTGCACGAACGACGCCGGCGCGGTCGCGAATGCGCGATACCGGGTACATGGCGCCTCCCGGTCGGGGGAGTGAAGCGCCAGCTCCGAAGAATCAATCCGACGCATGGCGGGACGGGCGATCGCCGGGATCGCCTATTCGGACCATGTCCGCCAATCGCCATGGCCGGGAAGCGTCGCCGCACTGGCTGGCAAGCCCAGCGTCTTTCCAGCTGCGAACATCGGCTTGTCCAGGCTGTAGATCGCGTCCGCGCCACGGCTGCCCGCAATGGCGAGGTGGGGCGTGTCCCCGGCCCTCAGGCCGGTTTCGAAATTGCCGAGCCACTCCTCGGCGCGATCGAAGTCGTCGCGGTTCGGCAACAGGACAGCAAGGGACTCCGCAATCATCGTCTCGAACTGCGAGCCAGCCTCGCGCGCGGTACCGACATCCGGACCGCCCATGCGAGCTTCACGGGCGAGCAGCGAGGCGGACTCGACCCGAGTCCAGTGGCTGACTGCCAGGTCGGTGCCCTGCAGGGCCTGGAGAAACCCGGATAGTCGTTCGCTGGTCGCCTCGGGAAGAGCGAGAGGGACGAGAAAACTGGTGTCGAAATAGCGCATCTGAATCGAATGCCGATCTCACAACCCCTCATCCCGGACCTCGCGCAACAAATCGGCAGCGGGGCGCCGTAATCGAGGCATAGTGGACCGGAACGCGGCCAGCTCCCCGAGGGGCAAGGGTTTCTTGGGACCGGCCGCGGCAGATAGATGCGCCACGGCCTTGCCGCGGCGGGTGATAGCCACCTCCTGCCCCGTCTCCACCTTGTCCGGAAGCTCGCTGAGGCGGGCTTTGGCCCGAGCCGGATTGACCGTGACCATGGAAGCCTCACCTGGTCATGAAACCGGTCATAGAATAGGGGAGCCCGGCTGGACCGGCTACGATCTTGTCGAGATAGCGAGAAAACCGAAGCGGTCGACGCCGACATGCGTACCGGGCGCGACATCGAGCGCATGGCCCGGCTGGTCCTCGTCCGCTCCGAGGATCGCAAGGAAGGGATGGCGGCGTTCTTCGAGAGGCGCGCCCCCGGATTCGCCGGGCGCCGATCCTATTCCGCCCGGGTCTCCCGGGCGATCGCCTCCGCCGGGCCGCCGGGGATGAAATAGCGGCCGATCTCGTCACGCCTGAGCGCGTCCTCGGCGCGCAGCGCTCCCCAGGCGGTCAGGAAGCCGCGCCAGGGGACGCCGCGGTGCCGGTCCGCGATCTCCGAGAAGTGGAGGGGCGTCGTGGCGAGGGCCGTCCGCAGCTCGTCCGCGAGCGCGCTCACAGGATGTCCTCCAGCCTGACCCGATCCATCCCGTAGGGCTGGATACGCTTGTAGAGCCAGCGGGGGATGCCTTCGGGGATGGTCGCGTCGATACCCATCTTGGCGGTCAGCGGCAGCCCGCCCCGGCCGAGATCCCAGGCGCGGATGCTCGGGTCCACATGCTTGCCGCGCGCCCCCGCCAGCACCAGCACATCCTTGTCGGCCTGGACCCGGAAGGTCAGCGCCCAGTCAACGTCGTCGGGGTCGTTGATGTCGATGTCCTCGTCGGTGACGATCGCGAGCTTGACCTCGGCCACCGAGAGCAGCGCGAGCAGCGCGTTCTTCCCTTCCCCCGGCCGCTTGCGGATCGAGGCGATCAGGGTCCAGTAGCCGCAGCTTCCGACCGGGGCGCGGATCGCCACCGGCTCGACGCTCGCGACCCTTAGCGCCTGCAACCCGGCCGCCTCGGTCACCGGGGCCGCCAGCCAGTCGTTCTCCCACGGCATCTGCAGCATGTAGAAGATCGGGTCGCGGCGATGGGTGATGCAGCGGACCCGGAAGACCGGGTTCCACTTCACGTCCCCCGAGATCTGCGAGAACTCGCCGAACGGCCCCTCGTCGGCGGTCCAGCCGATCGGCAGAATCTCGCCTTCCAGCACGATCTCGGCATCGGCCGGCACTTCGAGATCGACCGTCCGGCAGGCGGCCAGGGGGACCGGCCGGCCGTGGAGGCCGCCGGCGAGGGCGATCTCGTCGGCGTCGATCGGCGCCTTGTAGGAGGCGGCCAGCATCTCGAAGGGATGGACGCCGATCGCCACCGCGATCGGCAGCGCCTCGCCCCGGTCCAGCGCGCGCTGGTAGTAGAAGCGCATGTCCGAGGGCGAGACGAGATCGATCCCGGTCTCCCGGGGCGTCCGGTACATCATCCGGTAGGAGCCGGCGTTCGGACCGTATTCCGGATCCCGGGAGACCACGAAGCCGCCCGAGATATAGGGCCCGCCGTCATGGAGATGCATGAGCGGGTAGGGCAGCGCGGTCAGATCGACGTCCGCGCCCTCGATCACCACCTCCTGGCAGGGCGCCTCGGCGACGCGCTCGGGCGGGATCGCGCGCGCCGAGGCCGCATCGAATGTCTGGGCGATCCGGTCCTCGGCGCAGCCCAGCGCGACCGCAAGCCGGCGGCGCGTGGACAGGAGGGCGCTCGCCGCCCGCCAGCCCGGATAGCCGTCGACCGCCTCGAACAGCGTCGCCTTGGGGTTCTGATGCGACAGCGCCGACATGTCGCGCGGATCGACCGGCGCGGCGATCCGGGCGAGCTCGCCGACGGCCTCGAGATCGCTCAGGAAATCGCGCAGAGACTTCTTGGTCATCGGTCCGTCCGTTCCCGGCCGCTTGGCCTGTCGATCATGGGCGCGGCACGGCGGTCCGGCAAGCCGGATCCGAGCGCGGCTGGCCGCGGCGACGCGCAGCCCCTATATGGTCGGCAGGCCCGCGCGGCGCGGCGCCGCCGGCCGCGCGCATGCCATCGGAGCCCCCGGATGACCTTTCTCTTCCTCGCCGCCGGCTGCGTGCTGCTGTTTCTCGGCGGCGAGATGGTCGTGCGCGGGGCGGTGGCCTTGGCGCGGCGCTTCGACGTTTCGCCGCTGGTGATCGGGCTCACGATCGTCGGGTTCGGGACCTCGCTTCCCGAGCTCCTCGTCAGCCTGAACGCCGCGCTCCAGGGCGCGCCGGGGCTCGCCCTCGGCAACGTGGTGGGGAGCAATCTCGCAAATATGATGCTGATCCTCGGCACCGCGGCGCTCGTGCACCCGATCGCGGTGGACCCGCAGGCGGTGCGGCGCGACGGCCTGGCGATGGCGCTGTTCACCGCGCTGTGCATCCTGCTCGGCCTCGACGGGAGCTGCACGGCGGTCGAAGGCGCCGGGATGACGGCGCTGCTGCTGCTCTATATCGGGCTGACGCTGCGGCGCGGCATGCAGGCCGACGACGCGGCGGCGCGGCTCCACCGCGAGGAGGCCGAGGAGGTCACCGGCCTGCCGCAGCGGCTGTGGGCGATGTCGGCGGTCCTGCTCGCGGGGTTCGCCGCGGTCGGCATCGGCGCCGAGCTGCTGGTCGAAGGCGCGCGGGCGCTGGCCGCCGCCGCCGGCGTGCCCGAGGAAGTCATCGGGCTGACCGTCGTCGCCATCGGCACCTCGCTCCCCGAGCTCGCCACCTCGTTGGTCGCGGCCTGGCGCGGCCATTCCGACGTCTGCGTCGGCAACGTCGTCGGCAGCAACATCTTCAACCTCCTCGGCATACTCGGCATCACCGCGATCGCCGTACCGGTGCCGTTCGCCCCGAACATCCTCGGCTTCGATCTCTGGGTTCTCGCCGGGGTGACGCTGTTGATACTGTTCTTCCTGATCACCGGTCGTCGGGTCAGCAGGCCGGAGGGCGGCCTCCTCGTCGGCCTCTACGGCGTCTATGCGGCCTCGCAGTTCCTCGGGATCGGCGGCGCCCTCGCCGTCGCCCGGGGGTGAGCCGTCGCCCGGCCCGCCGTCTCGTTCGGCGCGTGCCTGCAGGCCGGACGCCGGGTTCGCCTCAACGCGAGACCGGCGCGTCGAGGCCGAGCAGGCCGAGCGCAGCCCGGCAGACCGGGTCGCCGGGATCGGTCAGGCAGTCGAGCACGTCGAAATGGTCGCGCCCGGCGGCCACCAGCAGCGCCGACTCGATCCCGCAGGCGCGCCAGGTCAGGGCGAGCGTCTCGGCCTGGCGCAGGAACTCCGCCGACTCCCGGCCGCCGACCACGACCGTCATCGGCTGCGCGCCGCGCGGTATGGCAAAGACGGGGCTGAGCGCGAACGCGTCGGCGCGGTCGAGGCGAACGGCGTCGTTCAGCGGGGTGAGCCGGATCGGCTCGAGGTCGTAGATGCCGCTGATCGGAAGCGCGGCCGCGACGAGCTCGGCCGGCAGGTCCCGCGCCATACCCGGCCAGTCGGCGATCAGCGTCATCGCCGCCAGATGGCCGCCCGCCGAATGGCCCGAGACGACGATCCGCGATCGGTCGTAACCGAACCGCGCCGCTTCGCGCCACAGCCAGGCGACCGCGCTCCGGACCTGTTCGGTCAGCGCGCCGAGACCGATCTCGGGGCAGAGCGTGTACTCGATATTGGCGAAGGCGGCGCCGGCGGGAATCAGCCGCTCGCCGAGATAGGCGAAGGGGTCCTTGTCGTTCCACTGCCAATAGCCGCCATGGACGAAGACGAAGAGCGGCCCGCCGGGGCGCCCGGGCAGGAAGAGGTCCAGACGTTCGCGCGCTGTCGGGCCGTAGGCGAGATCGCGCGCGAGCCGGTCGCCCGCGGCCGCGGCGAGCGCCTCGGAACGGCGAAGCTGCTCCGCTCTATGGCGGGCGCGGACATCCTCCGGGACCATCGCCCGGTTGTCGTACTGCGCATAGAGCGCCTCGGCGTCGTAGCCGCGATAGACGGCTTCGGCCATCTCCGACCTCCCTGCGGGGCGCCCGGGCCGGCGGGCCGGGCGGCGGCGCTCATGCAGCCTCGGCCGCCGGGACCGGCCGCGGCAGCAGGGGCGAGTCCGCGTCGTGGCGCACCCCGTCCTTGAGGACGAAGCGCGGTACGATCGCGCGGTCGGCGATCACGGTCTCGCCCGAATTGTCGCGGAGCTCCCAGCGCCCGGGAACGATGTCGAGCACGCTGACATCCGCCGCCCGGCCCTCCTCGAGGGTGCCGATCTCCTTCTCCATGCCGAGCACGACGGCGGCGTTGCTGGTGACCGTCTTGACGATCTCGCGGAACGGCATGCCGAAGCTCAGCAGCTCGGTCATCGCGTGGCACAGGCTGAACGGCGCGACGCCGTAGAACGGGTTGGCCTTGCGGTCGCCGCCTTCCGCGTCCTCGCCGGGCGGGGCGACGTTGTAGCCGTGCATGTCGGCGCCGAGCGTGAACGGGACGATCCCCTGCGCCAACGCGAGCCGGGCCATGCGGAAGCTGAAATGGGAGCCGTGGCCCACATCGACGCGGACCCCGCGCGCGATCGCCTCGCGGACCGCCGGGTGGACCTCGCCCGTCTCCTCGGAGATGAAGCCGCCGGGGTGGCGGGTGAAGGGGTGGGCGAGGATGTCGCCCTCGTCCATCAGGGGAGCGATCTCGCGTACGATCGCGTCCGGATCCACGCTGCGGTCGTCCTTGGTCGGCCACATCTGGCCGAGATGAATATAGATCGGGACGCCGGCGATCCGGGAGATCTCCTTTGCGCGCTTGACCACCTCGCAGCCCCAGCGCGAGGCGCCGCCGATCTCGCCATGCGCCTTGATGCCCTTGACGATGTCCCGGTTGGTGATCGCCGCCTTGGCGGTCCCCTCGACATCGACCTGCTCGGGGCCGTAGAGCGATGGGTAGAGATGACCTTCGAGGCCGCCGACCATATAGGCCGAGATGAAGCACAGCACCCGCGTCTCCGCGTTCTCCACGATGAACTTGCGGAACCCCGGAAGGGTCATCAGGCTGGGGCCACCCTGGTCGACCAGGGTGGTGACGCCCGAACGGACGCCGCACATGTCGGCGTCGAGCCCGAATCTGCCGGTGACGTGCTTGTAGACATGGGCATGGGTGTCGATCATGCCGGGCAGGACCGTGCTGCCGGTCACGTCGATCGCCCGCGCGCCGTCGGGCAGGTTCTTGCCCACCGCGGCGATCCGGCCGCCGGAGACGGCGACATCGGCGATGCCGTCGCGCCGGGCGGCCGGGTCGATCACGTGGCCGCCGCGCAGGACGAGATCGAACCTTTCTGCCGGGCCGCTCATGGTTGTTTTCCTCCCGTTGCGGAATGCCGCCGGCCGATTAGACCCCCGCCGAGCAGGGCTGTCCAGCCGCTGTCCCAGGGAACATCTGAACAGCCAGGGTCTTGGCGGGTGTTCGGTTCGTCCGGTGTGTAGGTGAGGCGCCGGCGGCGCTTGGGGTTGTGTTGTCCTGTCGATAAAGGGCGATTTCGGGGACCGAACCGACCGTCTGTCTCCCCCGCCTCGCAGCGGTTGCGCACGGATTGGTCCCGCGTCGGGCGGTGGCGTAGCGCCCGGCGATGAGCGGATTGGCGAGCCCGAGCAGCCCGGCGATGCGCTGCGTGTTCTTCGCCAGCCCCCGATAGCGCATCTTGGCGTAGCCGAAGTGGCGCTTCACGTACAGGAGCGGATGCGCCGCCTTGGCCCGCGCCGAGGCCTTGCGCTTCTCCGCCGCCGCCTTCGCGCCCGCCTTGTCCGGCACCCGGCGCTCGCCGGCCTTCATCGCCACCTGCCGGTCCACGTCCGTGTCCCGGTTCTCTTCGCGCTTGCCCGCCCCCTGATAGCCTGGCGTCGTCCCACACCCGCTCCTCGCTCCCGTGCACCGGCGCGTGCGCCGTCGCCACGTTCGCCGGTGTCGTCTCCAGGCTGTGCGCCGACCCCGACTCCGCATCCACGCCGATATGCGCCTTCATCTCGAAATGCCACTGATTGCCCTTCCTCGTCCGGCGCATCTCCGGGTCCCGCTCGCCGGTGCGGTTCTTCGTCGACGACGGCGCCGAGGACGGCGGCCACCCCCTCCGGATCGAGCGCGAGCCGCCGCCGCTGCCCGGCCGAGAGGAACCGCGCGGGGGTGTCGGCGAGGCGGTCGAGCCCGAACCGGGCGAGGGCGGCCGGGACGCCGCCGCCCGCCCCCTGGAGCCGCGCCCAGAAACGCAGGTTCTCGGCCGCCGTCAGCGACGTCTTGCCGGCGCCGTTGCCTTCCCGCAGGACCAGCGCCTCCCCGGCCCCGAGAGCGAAGTCGAGCCCCGAGAAGACCGCCCGGTCGCCGCGTTCGCAGCCCAGCCCACGACCGGTGAAGACCGACATGCCCCCTGTACCTGTCACAGCGTTTCAGCCGTTTCGGGGTGAAGACCTTCCTTGGCCATTTCCTCGACCTTCATCGCGGCAGTCCTGTCTGGCCACTGGCTTCGCCGGAGCGCGTAGTGCGGAGGGGAAGCCAGTGGCCAGGTGCCGCTCGCCAAGACTTCCTGCCATCGTGGGGGTCCCGTCCATCGCGGATGGGACGGGTCAAGGGATCGAGAGCAACCGAGCACCCCCTGCGCCGAGAGCACCTGGGGGGACCTGTGCCCTGGTCCGGTCTTCGCGTCAATCAGCGCGAGCCGGTCGGGCTTGACCTCGCACCGGCGCAGGCAGCGTATCTTGCCCGATGCGCCTGGTACGGCGACCCCGCCTTCTGCCTCGACCATCCGCTGCTCAAATGCCTGTGGACGCCAGCGGCGGCGGGACGCTTCCTCGCCTGTTTCGACGCCCTGACGGCGGTCGGCCGGGAGGACCCGGCGGCGCTCGAGGCCCGCGCGGCGCCGCTGCTGGCGGGTCTGTTCCTCGCCCGCATCGACGGCAAGTCGCCTATCGAATACGTCACCCGCGAGGACGACCGCGACCGGGTGCGCCGGGTCGCCGGGGCTGTGCTGCGGGCGGGGGCGGCGCGGCTCGTGGCGCCTCGCTTGACACAGGCGAGCGGCAGCATTTATGTACTGCGGAGCAAGGCGGACATTCCGTTCGTCGCCGAGAACCGGGACCTCATCCACAAGATCGGGGTCACCACCTTGAAGGTGGAAACGCGCATCGCCGGCGCTCGGCTCGACCCGACATTCCTGATGGCCGACGTCGAGATTGTCGCTACCTACAGCCTCTACAACATCGACCGCGCCAGACTGGAGAAGATGATCCACCGTATCTTCGCCCCGGCGCGCCTCGACATCGAGATCGAGGACCGCTTCGGCAATCCCGTCGTCCCGCGCGAATGGTTTCTGGCACCTCTCGATGCCATCGACGAGGCCGTCGAGAAGATCCGTGAGGGAACCATCACCCGGTTCCGATACGACGCAAGCTCGGCGTCTCTCGTTGCGAGGCAATGATGGCCGATCCGTTCACCATTCGCATCTTTGTCCCCGGCGGCGATCCCGAAGGGGTCCGCCTGATCGATCGCATGAACTGGACCGGTCTCGGCCTGATATTCCGCAGGTCCGACTGGTCCGAGGCTCGCAAGCGCGGAGAGATGCAGCGCATCGGCATCTACGTTCTCGTCGGCGACCGCAACGAGGACGATGATCTGTTCACCCTCTATATCGGGCAGGCCGACGGCGTCAGGGGGCGCATCGACTCGCACCACAAGGACAAGGATTTCTGGGATTGGGCCGCGGTGTTCGTTTCGACCAGCGGCGGCCTGAACCGGGCTCATGTGACATGGCTCGAATATGCCCTCGTCAAGCGGGCCATGGAGACAGGGCGCTGCCTCCTGAACAACGGCAACGTGCCCCAGGAGCCCGCGCTGACCGAAGCGGAGAAAGCGGACACCCAAGGGTTCATGAAGGAAATCCTGCAAATCCTGCCTCTCGTCGGCCTCAGGGCATTCGAATTCCCGAAGGCGGTCGCGGCCCCACTAGCCAGCGATCCCCTGACCGGCGGAAAGCCAGGAAGCCACAAGCATGACACGATTGTCGTTCCAGCCAAGAAGGACGGGTTCGAGGAGCTGTTCCTCGGCGAGGACTGTTGGTACGCGGTCCGCATCTCGGGCGGCATGCTCGACAAGATCAGGTACATCGCCGCGTACCAGACGCAGCCTGTCTCGGCCATCACGCACTACGCTCCCGTGTCTCGTATCGAGCCTTACGGCGAAGGCGGAAAATACAAGCTCGTCTTCTCCGAGAGCGCCAAGCCCATCGAGCACATCCCCTACGGAGACGCCCCTCAGGGCGCCATGCAGGGCCCACGCTACACGTCGTTTTCGCGCCTGCAGAAGGCCCGAAAGCTGACCGATATTCTGGGCAAGAGCTGATGTCCGGCCCTGTATCGCAGTCTCCAGGCGTTCCGCTTCCGACGCATCGTCGATGCACGATTACTAGCCCTTCAGCCAGCCCTGATCGACAAAAATATCCATTACTTAGGCTCATTTTGTGAAACGTAGGCATTACTGAAAAAATTCAATAATGATAGGCAGTCAGCTTATGGGCCTCTTGCCCTGAAGTTGCCTGGGCCGGCACATGGGAAGCGTCATAAGGCCCCGAAGATGCTGCCGGATCAGCCCGTGTCGGCGCGGAACAAGCGCACCCCGCTGCTGGCGACAGTCTGGGAGCCTGCGTTTCACGAAATGAGCCATTACTTAAGTGGCTTGGTGGGCTTTTTTATCCGTTCTCCCTTCTCCGAACCTTGAACTCGTTACGCCCTCAGGACACGACCTTGTCGTGCCCTGCGTTCTGAATCGCCGACTTCTGCTCTTCTGATGAGAGCCCATATATCCCCCGCAACAACTTCTCATCATCAGTGACCCAGAAGGCATTTCTACGTTCGGTCCAGCCGATACCTTCAAGACCGGTCTTGAACGCCGCGTTCATGTCCGTGGGCGAATAGAGGAGCCGCCCAGGCATCGTCTTTTCCTTCAAGACCTCAGTTTTGCAGATTTCTGCACCAACGCTTGAAATGACGTCTTGAACTTCCTGCCCCAGGGCTGGTTTGTGGACGATGAAATATTCTTCGTCGTTGAGATGAGAATATCTCGCGCCTATCCGTATCAATGTCCACCTTTTGGTAGAATAGGGTCATATATTGGCTTCCCCATCGGACGAGTGCGGAGCGTGCCAGCTTCAAAAGCTTCAAGCCGAGCTTGGGTAATTTAAACGTACTTGTGGACGATTCCGCAACCGTAACCACGGCGGTTATGCTTGATAGCCGCAATCACTGACGACCCGACACCCATGTATGGGTCAAACACGCAGTCAGCCTCATCGGTCAACGACAATACCAAGCGCTCCACCAACTCGACGGGGAATTGACATGGGTGGATGGTCTTCTCCGGGTGATTGCTCTTGACGTTTGGAAATTCCCTAACGTCGCTTGGGTTCTTCCCCTTCGGGTTGCCAGATAGCTTTCCTACATTAGGCCCTTTGAAGTGTCTTTTGTTTGGATACTTTGAAGGCACCCTTATCGGATCGAGGTTCCATGTGTAATTGTCACCCTTGGTCCACCAGTTTATTGTCTCGTAGCGGCCAGACAACCGATTCCTGTAATGGAGGCCGTGACCGAAGTACCATACGATCCGGTTGCGCAGCTTTAGTCCCATTTCTCTAAACATGGGGTACAGAAGCGTATCGATAGGGATGATCTCGCCGTTCTCAACATAGTTTCAAACTTGCCAGCAGATAGACCCACAGCCATGTGCCAACCGCACACATTCTCTAATGATTCGCCCCTGCATTGAGAGATAGTCATCAAGGCCAGATCTATCCTCATAGGGTTTCCCGAGATTGTAAGGCGGGGACGTAACAATCAGTTTGAACGTCCGATCGGGTAGACTTGCCATGAACCCGGAAGAATCAAATCGCTCTGCGCATATCCATGGATCCAATAAGTCAGTTCATAGGCTCGATGGTATAACTCCCGCAGGTGACGGGCGTTACACAGGCCGTGCTCTACCCCCTCCATCGCGAAGTACGGCTTCCAGTGATCATGCACGACGATGCCGGAGACACCCCGAGAGCAGGGCGCCGCGCTTGCCGCTGACCCGGTACGCCGCCAGCAGCGGCGTGCAGATCACATGAAGCCACTGCGTCTGCCCGCCGATCCGGAACCCGGTCTCGTCCAGGTGTTTCACCCGCGCCGTGCCCGCCGCCAGGTCCTGTATGTGCAAGGCCGCGTCCCGCAGCCGCTCGGCCGCCCTCTCGCCCATCGTCGCCAGCGTCGCAGCCGTCACCGGCGCTGCGCTACAAGGAGTTGTGGCAGGTCGAGCAGGCGTTCCGAACCGCGAAGGCGCTGCTCGACACCCGCCCCATCTTCCACAAGTGCGACGAGACCATCCGCGGTCACGTGTTCTGCTCGTTCCTGGCCCTTCTGATGCAGAAAGAGCTGTTCCTGCGCATGGCAAAACGGGGATCGAGGCGGAATGGGCCGACGTCCTGCGCGACCTCGACGCGCTCACCGAGGTGGAGATCGAGAACGGCGGCAGGCGCTTCGTGGTGCGCTCCCGCGCCAAGGGTGCCACGGTTGCCATCCTGCGCTGCGTCGGCGCCCGGCTGTCGATCACCATACGCCGGCTCGATGACGAGCCAGCGGGCGAAAAAGGAAACCCTGCGGTGGCGTGACCATCCACATCGGGCCGGGCTCCGCGCATTCCGCGAAATGTGGTGCCACGCGCCTGAAATCCGCCAGTAGTGCATTGATAAACAACGAGAATTGTTTCCAAACTGCTGAAGATGAGTTTGACTTCGTCACTGTGCGATAACGCACGTGCGAAGGGTCTTCGCACTCCAGTCGGCGGGATTGATCCGCCCGCGCGCATCTTCCAGCCGGCGGCAGAACTGCTCCGGGTTCATATCGAGGCTGGCAATGCCGGAGGACCCGCGGCCGAGAATGTCTCCGCCGCCGCCGCCGGACAGGAAGTCGACCGGTTCGCGCGTCGCCAGGAAATAGAACGCCTCTTCGCCGGCAGGCGGCTTCACCGCCATGGTCAGACGGCTCTCGGGCGTCGGAAAATCGACGATCTCCGTCGCCCTAACCGGACGGTTGTGCATCAGGCGCGTCACCTTGCACGAACTGCTGACGTAGTAGACGCTCACATGCGCCGCCGCGCTCACCCGCACTTGCAGCCGGAGCAGCTCACCGACATCGAAATCGGCGTCGGGAAGCCCCCAGGCTTCCACCTCCGCACCCCGCAAACCGCCGCACCGGACAAGGCGCCCGGCTCAGAAGTGAATCCGGCTGGTGAGCCCCACGCTGTGCTCCGGCTCTCCCGAGCCATAGCCGCTTCGGGCGCCGAACAGCTCCAGGTCGACCGCGGAACCCAGGCTGTAACGGGAGCCGATGCGCATCCGTCGGCTGTCGTCCCGATGCAACGAGAGTTCCGCGAACGGCGTGACGACGCCCCTGCCGGCGGCAATGCCGTAAGCGACCCGGGAGTTCAGCGACAGCGCGTCGCGCCCGCGGTCCGCGGCGTGCCGCCCGAACAGGTTCGCATCGGCCTCGCCAAGCGCCGTCTCCGGCGCTCCCCAGGTGGGCGTCACCGCCATCGACAGCCCCAGACCGTCCGCACCCGGTGTGAGGCTCGCCGTGACGCTCGCACCATACTCGTCATGATCCTCCACCGAGTGCAGCGCCAGCGCGCGGATCCGGGCTTCCACCGAGAAGCCGCTCCCCGGATCACTGAACGACAGGCCGGGCGACACCTCCAGCCCCCACCCCTCGGTGGCATCGCCGCCGTCCCTGCGACCCGCGACCTCCAGGAACGAGGTGAGCGACGAGCCGCTCTCCCAAACGCTGGTATGGGACGCCTCGACACCGAGCCGCGCGCGCCACACGTCCGAGGAAATGCCGGCGACGGACTGCACCCCGTCATCGGTCTCGATCGTCGCGAAGCTCCCGTCGCCCAGCAGCGCCAGGTCGATGCCCATGTCCGTGGCCAGCCGGTGGCGGAGGCCCGCGGACGCCATTCGCATGGACAGGTCGCTCTTCGACTTCTCCTGCCCTTTCCCGTCCGGGGCGTCCGTCACCTCGCCCCGGCCGAGACCGAGAATGGCCCACGCCTCGTTCCTGTCGTCCACGGCGACCCGCACATAGGGGTGGATATTGGTCAGATCGGCATCGAGGCTTCCGCCCTCCCCGGCGCCGGCAAGCGTGTAGTCGGCCTCCGCCGCGATCCGCGAGACGGCGACGCCGGCAAGCCAGCCGCCGTCCATGGCGATATCGGCGCCCAGGTAACCCGCGACGAGGTGGCCGTCGTACCCCGACTTCCGGCCGCCGCCGCTCTCGAAGAACTGGAGATCGCCACGGCCCCAGACCGTGATCCGGCTTCCGGCGCCGGGCGCGTTGCCACTCGTGCCCTCCGCAGCGCCGAGCGCGACCTCGAACGAACTCGTGCGCAGCAGCTCGTCGACGCTCATGGTGCGCTGCCGCGGCTGCCAGGGGTCCCCTCCGAATGCATCGAGGCGGTCAGCAAGGGGAACCGATCCCGGGTAGTTCCGGTCGTCCGAACCGAGTACCATGGGCATGCCGGCCAGCCTGACCGAAACGCCTCCCGTGCCCGGAGCAGAGAACCGGGCCCCGATGTTCGACGTCACGTTCGAAACCGTCGCCGCCGCAACCGCCGCAACCGTCTCCTGTATGGCCTCTTTCTCCTCCTCCGATGAGGTGGCAGGCTTCACCGTGACCGAGAACCGTTCGGTCGCCTCCAAACTTCCGTCGGCGGCGGCGGTTACCGTGATAATAGCCGTCCCCTCCTTCCTGGGCGTTACCGTCACAAAACTGCCCGACGACCAGTCCCGAGAGTCTGTCGGCGACACCGACGCAATGCTGCTGTCGCTCGATTCTGCCCGGAAATTCAGGCGCGCGCCGGCACCGGCGCCGCTGATCGCTACATCGACCGTGAATTCCTTGCCGACCGTTCCGGTGGTGTCCGAAATCGGCGCAATGGAAATCGGCCCGGCAACGTTCTTGACCAGTACCGATGCGCTGGGTTCGCCTGTGTAACGGTCCCCGCTCAACACGGAGACCGTGATCGAACCGTCGGTATCGTTGGCGGCGTCGTCTGCGGTCTCGACCTCGAGCGTGCCGCTGCCATTCGTATCGATGGTTACCGTCTTTCGACCCGTTCCGCCGCTGGGTACAAAGTTGCCGGTCTGGTCGATGGTCACATCGACCAGCAACGGCTCTGCTGGCGCCGGAACCGCCGTCAACGTGAAGGTTGCCTTGCCGCCTTCTTGTATGTCCGGGCCGGGAGCGATGCTGATGGTCGGCAAGCCAACTCTATTGGTTGCTTCGAATTCGCCCACATATTTCCAGCCTCCCTCCAACGGTTTTCCTGAACCGTCCCAATAGTTCAATTCTGTAAATGCGATTTGTCCTCTATAAGTATAAGTAGCTTGTTCGCGATCTCCAAGAAATACTCTTACTGTATACTTGACAGCATCGGATCCGGGACTACCTCTATAGTCTCTATAGTAATTAACATGAATTTTGTAATTTCCGACCGGCGCTCTATTTTTCCACACGATGCTTTCTGCATTGGGAAGAGAGTACCCTCCATCCTCAAAGTACCGCATACCAGAAAATGTTTTGCAGGTACTGGGGTAGAATTTTCCATAGCCAAGTATATTGCCACACGGGTCGGTCACATAAAGGTCGAGATCAATGTATTCATCCCATTCCACGTTGACACGGACATTTCCGGCCGATTCCTGCAATTGCGCATTCGTACTTTCCACGAAAGAGACTCCGGACAAGAGGAGCGCAACACAAACTGCTGCGTATCGCGTGCCTGTCGCCACCCGATGCCGAACGAACCGCCGCAAAACGACGAACCTGGACATGTCATTCCTCCCCTTGGTGCCTGATATGGCTCAGAAGCGGTATGAGACGCCGACGGACACGACCGGGTACCAGTTGAGGTCCAGGTCCTTTCTCAGCTTCCGGTGCTCCTTCTCCAGATCGGTCTTCAGTTGGGCCTCCAGACCGGCAAGCACACAACCGTCGCCGACCGTGGCCGTTGCGCCTTTGGAGACGGAAAACGAGCATCCGCCGGCGCTGCCCGTGGCGGACAGATCGGGAGAGCCGTGGTAGAAGGCGCCGGCATCGACGCTGAAGCCGACCCCGCGCCGCTGCGACCGCTCGTCCAGCCTATGCCGAGATAGGGCGCGAACCTTTCGAACGCGAGCCTGGCGTTCAGGGTCGCGTCGTACTCTGTGTCGCCGATTTCCAGCTTCTCGTCCCTGGCGGCGGCCTTCAGCTTGTTGTTGTTGACGAACGCGCCCGCGGTCAGTCGGAGGCCGTTGCCGAGCAGATACCAGTTCGCGACGAGCCCGAGCGACGACAGCTTCAGGTTGCCATCGAAATCCTTGCCCTGGATTTTCCTGTCGAACCCGTAATCGAATACAGCCGCAGGAGCGCCAGACCCTGTTCCCCCGGATGATGTCCCGCCAAGCGACATTAAATCGCCCCTCGCCATGGTACGAGATCGCAGCTACAACACAGCGCCCGGATGATCAACCCCTGTTTTTCAGGAAATGCCGCGTCGCCCCCTGGGCCGCGTTCGTGCCGAACCCGGGCACCTCCGGCGTCTCGGCTGTGGGCCGCGGCGGGCCGCGGCGCGGGCGAGGTGACGGTGGCGGCAGGAAGGCGCCGAAGGCCGAACCTGACGCTGGGCATGGGCGCGGCGGGGATGCGTTCCGGGGTGCTGCGGCCCGAGGGCGGCGAGGCTCTCATACCATCGAGCCTATGAACTGATTTCTTGGATCCATGGATATGCGCAGAGCGATTTGATTCTTCCGGGTTCGGCGACGAGGCTGTTCCATGCGGTGCAGCAGGCTTCGACGATGGCGTGGGTATCGTCGAGAATGCGTAGCGAGAGGAAGGGTTCCCGGATGTAGAGCCAGATGCGCTCGACCGGGTTGAGTTCCGGGCAGTAGGGCGGCAGCACGACGAGGGTAATGTTGTCGGGGATCTCGAGGGTGCGCGATTTGTGCCATCCCGCGCCGTCGACGACCATGACGGCATGGGCGTCCTTGGGACGGGTCTCGGCGAACCGGTTGAGGAACAGGGTCATCGCGGCGGTATTGGCGTGCGGAGGCACCAAGGCGAAGTCGTCGCCGCTGGCGGGCCGCACCGCCGCATGGATGCAGGTCCATTGGTAGCCGATTTGCTTCGGGCCGCTTGCCGCGATGCCACCAGCGATGACAGACGCGGCCCTTGTTGCCGACGCGGGCCTCGTCCTGGAACCGGAGTTCGATGCATTTGCCGGGATGCGCCTCGCTGATCGCCTTCAGTCGATCACGAAGCTCTTTTTTTAAAGTGTTCTTCGGCTTCGCGGTCTTTTTGCGGATGCGAGGGACGTATCTTCTGTCGCGACATTCCCAGACCACGCAACAGCTTGCTCATCGAGGCCGGATGGCAAGTCCTGGAAAATTTCGCTTCCAGCCAACGGCACAGGTCGGGAAGGGTCCAGGACGATACGCCGTCGCGCTCCGGGTCCGGCCCCCGCACCACCGCCGCGGCCAGAGCCGCCCGTTCCGCCCGCGTCAGACGGCGCGGCGGGCGCCCCTTCGGGCGGTCGTAAAGACCGGCAACGCCTTGGGCGTTGTAGCGCGCCACCGCATCGCGCAGCGCCTGACGCTCCATCCCTGCCGCGCGTGCCGCCGCCGCCCGGCTCATCCCGTCAAGTGCATTGGCGATCGCCCAAGCCCGCGCCCACGCGCGCCCACGCGCCTTGCACCGTGCCCAACGACGGAGTTCGTCCGCCGTCAGATCGCTCCGTATCCTGAGACCCGCCATGGCCATAGCCCGACACCCCATCCGGCAGGCAACAACCGAAATCCATACCGAACCCGGAGCTAAACCCAAAGAGTCACTTCATAGAATCGCTAGTATAACACGCTATCTTCGGCCAATCGAGATATGGTGCCCAAATCTCGCCGATTCTCTATCGCTTGACGTTATCACAACCGCCCTGAACGCGCAGTTTCCATGTCGCCGCCACTGCCACCTGCTCGGCGGCTTGGCTCAGGGTCGCATCGTCGAGATGGACCTAGCGGTTCGTCGTGATCGCCCGTCGGGGTCCGAGCAGGCGTCCCGCGACATGCAGGCTCTCGCCGTTCATGACCGCGCGCGAGGCGTGCGCATGGCGCAGGTCATGCAGTCGCGCATCCGCCACAATTCCGGCCGCGTCGCCTCTCCGAGCAGAACGTGCCTTGGTCCGGTCTTCGCGTCAATCAGCGCGAGCCGGTCGGGCTTGACCTCGCACCGGCGCAGGCAGCGCATCTTGCCCGATGCGCCTGGTACGGCGACCCCGCCTTCTGCCTCGACCATCCGCTGCTCAAATGCCTGTGGACGCCAGCGGCGGCGGGACGCTTCCTCGCCTGTTTCGACGCCCTGACGGCGGTCGGCCGGGAGGACCCGGCGGCGCTCGAGGCCCGCGCGGCGGAGCTCGGGATATAGCTGGACGGCCCGCCGCCTCGCGCCGGCGCGGCGCGGCGGTATAGTGGACGGCGGCACAAAGCGAGGGAGGCCTTCGAATGCCGGATCGCGCGATCGAGCCCGTCTTCCGCGACGCCTGGTACGTCGCGGCCTGGAGCCACGAGGTCACCGACAGCCCGCTCGCGCGCAGGCTGCTGGGCGAGGATGTGGTGCTGTTCCGCGACGCCTCCGGGCGGGCCGCTGTTCTCGAGGACCGGTGCTGCCACCGCGCCGCGCCGCTCAGCCTCGGCAGCGTCGTCGCCGGAGGCATCCGATGCGGCTATCACGGCATGGTGTTCGGCCGCGACGGCGGCTGCACCGGCAATCCGGGGGAGGAGGAGGATCGGGCGCTCTACGGCGTGCGGTCCTTCCCCGTCGTCGAGCGGCAGAATTTCGTCTGGGTCTGGATGGGCGAACCCGGGCTCGCCGATCCGTCCGCGATCGTCGATTACCCGTTCCACGAGGCGGGCGGCGAATGGCCGTTCCAGTTCGGCCGCTATCGCTACGCGGCCAACTTCATGCTGGTGATCGACAACCTGATGGACCTGACCCATCTCGGCTATGTCCACGGCTCCACCATCGGCGGGTTTCCGCAATCGCATGTCGCCGCCGAGATGGAGACGGTGGCGACGGAGACCGGAGTCCGGTATCTCCGCTGGATGATGGCCTCGCCGCCGCCGCCGTCCTTCGTGGCCGCCGCCGGATTCGAGGGTCCGGTCGATCGCTGGTCCGAGTTCGAATATGCGGCCCCCGCCTCGGTGCTGCAATGGGGCGGCGCCCTCGAAGTCGGCCGCGGCGCGCGGCGGGACCGACGCCAGGAGGGCGGCGTCTCGCTGCGCCTGTTCCACCATGCGACGCCGGAGTCCGAGACGAGCTGTCACTATTTCTGGTCGGTCGCCAACCGCGGCTGCCCGGCGGAGACCCCGGCCGGGGAACGGCTCTACAAGGACATCGCCGACGCGTTCCTCGAGGACAAGACGATGATCGAGGCCCAGCAGGCGGCGATCGCGCGCGGCCCGGACCGCAGGCTCCACTATCGCCGGCACGACGAGGCGGTCGCGCTGGCGCGCCGCGCGTTCCGCCGCATGTCGGCTCGGGCGCTCAGGACCGCGGCCGAATAGCGCGGGCCGCCCGTCCGCCGGCTCGCCCGGCCCGTGTCGTTTGGCGATCTCCCCCGGGCTTTCCCTGCCGTTCCCGCCATATCCTTCCCCGGCCGTACGGGAAGGCGGCGGACGCCGCCCGAGCATGGCTCGGGCGGCCCCATGTGGCCTCAGGCGTCTCCTGCTGCCGGGATCCGTGGCGCTCGCCTCCGACACGGCGGGCTTCGTGACCAGCGCGCTCATCGACGTGCCCGTCATCCAGGAAATCGCGCTGGCGGCGAGCCTCGGCGACGCCGCGATCATCCTGACCGATCTCGGCCTCCTGCCGGTGCTGCTCTCCTATGCGGCGCCCGGCGGGGGCGGCGCGTCGGCGCTGCTGCTGATCCTCGGCGCCGTTCACGCGCCGGCGGTCCGCATCGGCGATCAGCATCGCGGCGTGCCGGAGCTGCGCGCGAACGCGACCTGCAACCGCGATACCGCCGCCCAATCGCCGCGCGTTTCGATACCGGCGTGGACATCCTCACCATCATCGGGGAAACCAGGCCGGAAGGCTGTATCGACTACGGCGTGATGACCGCGCTCGACAGGTTCGAATGGCATATGCGCAACGTCGAGGGCGTGCGATCGGCGGCCGCGCTTACCGGCGTCGCCCGCATCGTCGCGTCCGGTCTCAAGGAGGGCAGCCTCAAATGGCGGACGGTGCCGCGCGATTCCCGCTTGCTGGCGCAGACCACGCGCCATACGCCGACCGGGAGCGGCCTGCTCAACCGCGATTGCAGCGTGATGCCGGTGATGATCCATACCACCGACCACAAGGCCGAGACCATCGCGCGGGTCGTGGCGGCGGTGAAGGCGTTCGATGCGGCGAACCGGGGCGAGGGGATCGCCTTCCGCCTCGCCGCCGGCAATGTCGGGGTGATGGCCGCGACCAACGAGAAGGTCGCGGCCGCGCAGTTTCCGATCCTCGGCCATGTCTACGCCGCGATCGCCCCCCTCTGCCTGATCTCCTTCCGGTCGTTGGCGGCGACGGCGTGCATCCTCGTCCCGCTCGCCACGGTCTCGCTGCTCGTCTATGCGCTCATGGCCGCGCTGGAGATCGGGCTCAAGGTCTCGACCTTGCCGATGGTGGCGCTCGGCGTCGGCATCGGCGTCGATTACGGAATCGATATCTACGGCCAGCTTCGTCTGCATCTCGCGGACGGGCTGGATTTCGCGGACGCCTACCGGCGGACGCTGGCCACCGCGGGCGCCGGCGTCGTGCTGACCAGCCTCACCCTCGCGGCCGGGGTCGCGACATGGATCGCGTCGCCGCTCCAGCTTCAGGCCGATATGGGCGCGGTGCTCGCATTCATGTTCCTGGTCAACATGGTCGGCGCCGTCGTTCTGCTGCCGGCGCTGGGCGCCTGGCTGATCGGGCGGCGGCCGCGAGGGTGACGGGCCGGCCCGGTCGGCCGATCCTGGCGCCCGCCCGCTTGAGCCTCGGGTCGAGGATGTTGCGGAGCGCGTCGCCGAGCAGGTTGATGCCGAGCACCGTCGTGAAGATGCAGAGCCCGGGGAAGAAAGAGAGCCACCAGGACGTGCTGATATGCTCGCGCCCGTCCGCCAGCATCGACCCCCAGGTCGGGATTTCCGGCGGCACGCCGAGCCCGAGGAAGGAGAGGCTGGCCTCGGAGATGATGGCCGACGCCATCGCGAAGGTGCCGGTGACCATCGCCGCCTGAAGCAGGTTGGACAGGATATGCCGGCGGCGCGGCATGAACGACCTCGTTCAGCCCGACCCCGGGGCCGAGGGTGCCGCTGTCGACGATGGTGCAGGACCTGACGAGCTCCGGGAATTCCAGCGTCGGCCGGGCGACCAGATAGCCGCCCCGCGAATGGCCGACCAGATGGACATCGGCGAGGCCCTTCGCAGCGATGAAGAGCGCGGCGAGTCCGTCGAAATCGAGATCCCAGGCGACGGCGCAGTTGGAACCGTCCTTCGAGCCGAAATTGCCGCCGTAGAACAGCACGACCGTCTCGCCGCCCGATCCGGCCTCGAAATAGCGGGTCGCGCCGCCGTCGACGTCGACCCATCCGGGGTCGGTCATCGGCATCTCGGCTCTCCCTCTCCTCGGGCGGTCGCGGGACGCTACAGGATGTTCCGGAACTCGGCCATGGCGGCCTCGGGCGGCCTGGCGTAGTTGGACCGGCGGCTGACGCCGAGCCCGTCGATCCGCTTCAGCCGGACCGCCGCCTCGGTCATCTTGACGAGCACGTTGATGCCGTTGACGACCGGCGCGCCGTCGACGACATGGCCGGGGGTGCGCGCGAGGAGCAGCATCGGCAGCCCGCCGGCCGGGATCAGCACGTCGGCGCCGGCGTCGAGCAGCGACCGCGCCTGGTCGCGGAACTGGGTGAGCACGGAATCGCGGGCGTCCTCCTCGACGAAGGCCCGCATATAGTCGGCGGGCGAGGTCCGCATCGCGCGCACCCCGACGACGCGGGCGGCGAGCCCGGCGCGGACGATCTGGTCCTCGTGCCAGGGGATGTAGATCGGGTCGATCGTCACCAGGCCGATCTTGCGGCCGAGCGTGCAGGCGAACAGCATGCTCGCCTCGCCGAGCGACAAGGCGGGGATGCCGAGCATCGCCTTGATCTCGTGGATGCCCGCCTCCTGGAAATGGCCGAGCGCGAAGGCGTCATAGCCTTCCTCCTCGGCCCTGAGCGCATTGGCCATGGCGCCGAGCGAGCAGCGCAGCTCCTCGACCGCATGGAGATGGCGGGCGGGCGGCGCGACACCGTGGAAGCGCACGGTCACCCCGGGGTCGGCGATCGCATCCAGATGCGCCCGGAGCCTGTCGACATAGGGCTTGTGGACGACGGGGTCGGTGAATCCCTGGAACCAGATGCGTATCGGCGCGGCGGAATCTGTCATGTCGCTGCCTCTCTTTGCGTCGCGTCCCCGCGGCCCGCGCCCGGCGTCACAGCGCCTCCTCGGCGAGGAGGCGCAGCGCCTCCCGCGAAGCGTCGCAGGCGATCAACGTCGCGACTTCGCCGCGCGCCGCCGCCGCCTTCCAGGCGCCGAGCCGTTCGCGGATGCGCGCGCGGGGGCCGACCAGCGCCAGCTCGTCGACCAGGCGGTCCGGGACCGCGGCGGCGGCCTCGCCGCGCCTGCCGTCGAGGAACAGGTCCTGGATGCGGACGGCCGCTTCCTCGTAGCCGAGCCGCTTGGCGAAGTCGTTGTAGAAATTCCTGCCGCGCGCGCCCATCCCGCCGATATAGAGCGCGAGATATCGCTTGATCGGCGCCCGGCAGGCATCGAGATCCTCGCCGACGCGGATCGGCACGAACGGGGCGACCGCAAAGCCGGCCAGCGACTTGCCGCCGCCCGCGCGGGCGAAGCCCTCGGCGAGCGGGTTCGCGATCAGGTCGAACCGGTCCGGGTTCATGAACAGGGGGAAGACCCCGTCGGCGATCTCGGCGGCGGTCCGCAAACCCGCCGGGGTGATGGCGCCGGTGAATATCTTGAGCGCCGGGTCCGGGTGGAGGATGCTCTTGAGCGGCTTGCCCAGCCCGGTCGTGCCGGCACCGGTCGCGGGGATGGCGTAATGCGCGCCCCGATGCTCCAACGGCCCCTCGCGGGCGAGGATCTTGCGGATGATCGCGACATATTCGCGGGTCCGCGTCATCGGCTTGCCGTAAGGCACGCCGTACCAGCCCTCGATCACCTGCGGGCCGGACGGGCCGATCCCCAGCACGAAGCGCCCGCCCGACAGGGCCTGGAGGGTCATCGCCGCCATCGCCGCCGCGGTCGGGGTGCGTGCCGGCATCTGGATGATCGCGGTGCCGACGGCGATCCGCGAGGTCAGGGCCAATATCCAGGCGGCGGGGGTGAGCGCGTCGCTGCCGTAGGCTTCGGATGTCCACGCCGAATCGTAACCCAGCGCTTCGATCTCCCGCAGCATCCCGCCGTCGATCGAGAACCGGGCGCCGGAATAGCCGATGGTGACGCCGAGCCGCATATGCCGTCTCCTCAGGCGGGGCTGCGCCGCTCGGCCGCGGAGAAAAACGCGGCGAGCGCGCGGTTGAACGCGTCCGGCTCCTCCAGGTTCAGCGCGTGGCCGGTGTCGGGGCAGAGCCAGAAGGCGCAGTCGGGCACCGTCCGCTTGAGAAAGATTCCGGTCTCCAGACAGTCGCCGTCGCTGTCGCCGGCGGCGACCAGGACGGGCATTTCCAGCCGGCGGAGCCGATCGGCGAGGTCCCAGAGCGACGGCCGGCGGCCCTGGACGCAGCGCATATGCATGACCGCGCCAACCGCCGAATGCTCCGAAAACCGCGCCAGGAACTCCGCGAAGCCGCGCGGGTCCTTGCGCTTGAGGGTGAGCCGGCTCTCGGTCTCGCAATAGGCCGCGACGAAGGCCGCCATGCCCTCTTCCTCGATGCGCCGGGCATTGGCCCGGGACGCCTCCGCGAATGCCGCATGGCTGTCGGGGGGCGCGCCGTAGCCGGCCCCGGCGACGACCAGCGTGCGCGCGCGCGGGGGGTGGCGCATCCCGAAATGGAGCGCCGCGAACCCGCCCATCGACAGCCCGACGACATGGGCGCGG
The DNA here is from genome assembly GCA_963422565.1 of Alphaproteobacteria bacterium. GTDB lineage: Bacteria > Pseudomonadota > Alphaproteobacteria > MPNO01 > MPNO01. The sequence continues at coordinate 2,285,937 of OY730228.1, forward strand.
GAGACGCCGAAACGGTCGAGTGCCGCGGCGATATCGTCGGCGGCCCGGTCCTGGCCGTAGGCGGCGGGATTCTCGGGCACGTCGGATGGCGGGTAGCCGCGGGCGTTGAAAGCGATGCAGCGGTAGCGCCGCGAAAAATGGCGGAGCTGGGGCTCCCAGCTTCGGAAATCGCCGCCGAATTCGTGGACGAAGACGACCGGCGCCCCCGACCCGGTCTCCTCGCAGTAGAGCCGGACGCCGCCCGCGGCCGCCCAGGCCATCCTCAGGCCTCTTCCGCGGGACGGAGCGCGGCGGCGGTTCGCCGGACGCGGGCCGCGCTTCGGCCGCGAAGCCGGCGGGCGCGGCCGCGCGGCCGCTTCGCCTGCGCCGGCGGGGCGGGCGTGAGGGTGGCGGCATTGCGGGGGCGAGGCATCGGAGACCCTCTTCGGCGACCCGTATACTGGGCAAGGATAGACCCCGCCGGCGCTTCCGCAAGCGGGCGGGGGAAGCATGGTGGGCGCGGCTGGGATCGAACCAGCGGCCTCTCGCGTGTGAGGCGAGCGCTCTCCCGCTGAGCTACGCGCCCGGCCCGGAGCGTGGCGGGTCTAACCCAGCTTCGAACGAGCGTCAAGAACCGGGCGCATGTCGATCGAAATATTGCGATAGCCGGGCGATTCCGCTGGCGCATAATGCGCCCCGCTGTTGTCCCCGCCCTCAGTCTTGATATATTGGGCCCCGCTTCATTCGAGGGGATCGCAATGGCCGTGGTCGGGGCGAGGCGCGGGTTGCTGGTCGTCGTTTCTGTGCTGCTTTTCACCGGGCTGGCGCTGGCCACGGCGACGGAGGGAGAGGCAGACCGGCGCGATGTCGCGCTCGACTATGCCATCTATCTCGGCGGGGTCGAGGTCGTCGAAGCCGATATCAGCCTGGCCCTGGACGATGGGGGGTACGATCTCGAGGCGGAGTTGAAGACCCGGGGCTTCATCGGCCAGATGTTCCCCTGGTCGATGCGCGCAAAGGCCAAGGGCCGGGTGAAAGCGCCGCGGCTGCACCCACAGGAGGCGCATTCCGAGAATATGTGGCGCGGCAAGAAGGGCTGGGTCAGCCTGCGGTTCGGCGAAGACGGCCCCAAAGTCGTGAGCGCGGAGCCCGAGCGCGACCCGATCGCGGCGGCGCCCGAGATCATGCGCGGCGCGATCGATGTCGGCAGCGCCCTCCTGTCGATGACCCGCGCGACCGGGGACGGCTGGACCTGCGACCCCAAGGTCCCGGTCTTTGACGGCAGGCGGCGATTCGACTTCCTGCTCGATCCGGTCGGCAAGCAGGAGATGAGCCGGGGCCGCTACTCCGCCTTCGCCGGGACGGCGGTGAGATGCAAGCTCAGCCTCGTCGTGCTGCTCGGCGAGAAGGAGGAGGGGGATTATGGCGGTCTGGGCAGCAGCGGGCGCGAGATCACCGTCTGGCTGGGCTCGCTGTTCGACGGCGTCCCGCCGGTGCCGGTGCGGGTCGAATACGAGACCGATTGGGGCTATGCCGTCGCCCATCTGGCCTCCGCCTCCTACCGGGAGGCCGGCCGGGAGAAGACGCTGAGCCGGAGGCCGTGAGGCCTCGGCGTCGCCGACCGTGAGCGCGCGCGCGACCGCCGTGGTCCTGCTCGCCGCCGGCGCGGGCACCCGGATGAGATCGGCGCTGCCCAAGACGCTCCATCCGATCGCCGGCCGACCGATGATCGGCCATGTGCTCGCCGCGGCGCGGGCGCTCGATCCCGAACGCCTCGTGGCGGTCGTCGGCGCCGACGGGGATGCGGTCGCGGCGGCCGTCGCGCCGGTCCCGGCGGCGGTGCAGACGCCGGCTCTCGGGACCGCCCATGCGGTGCGCGCCGCCCGGCGCCATCTCGACGGCTTCGACGGCCGCGTCCTGATCGTCTATGGCGACACGCCGCTGATCACTGCCGGGACGATGCGGGCGCTAGCGGCGGCACTCGACGCCCCCGACCCGCCGGCGGTGGCGGTGCTGGGCTTCCGGCCCGACGACCCCGAGGGCTACGGCCGGCTGGTCCTCGGCCCCGGCGGCGCGCTCGAGGCGATCGTCGAGGAGCGCGAGGCGCGCGCCGCCGAGCGCGAGATCCGGCTCTGCAACGCCGGCCTGATGGCGGTGGACTCCCGCCACCTCATGCGCCTTGCCGGCGCGGTCGGGCGCGACAACGCCAAGGGGGAGCATTACCTGACCGACATCGTGGCCCTGGCCCGCACCCGCGGGCTCGGCTGCGCGGTTTGCGAGACCGCGGACGACGCCGAGGTGATGGGGGTCAACGACCGCGCCGATCTGGCGCGGGCCGAGGCGGCGATGCAGCGACGGCTGCGCGGACGGGCGCTCGCCGGCGGCGCGACCCTGATCGACCCGGCGAGCGTCCATCTGAGCTTCGATACCGCGCTCGGGGAGGACGTCACCATCGGCCCGCAGGTCGTGTTCGGCCCTGGGGTCCGAGTCGGCGACCGGGCCGAGATACGCGCCTTTTCCCATATCGAGGGTGCCGAGATCGGCGCCGGCGCCGTCGTCGGGCCGTTCGCCCGGCTGCGCCCCGGCGCGCGGATCGGCGCGCGCGTCCGCATCGGCAACTTCGTCGAGATCAAGGCCGCCGTGGTCGAAGAGGGCGCTCGGGTCGGCCATCTGAGCTATGTCGGCGACGCCCGCGTCGGCAGGGCGGCCAATATCGGCGCCGGCACGATTACCTGCAATTACGACGGCGCGGTCAAGTCCCGGACCGAGATCGGTGCCGACGCCTTCGTCGGCTCCAACAGCGCGCTGGTCGCCCCGGTCCGCATCGGCGACCGGGCGCTGGTCGGCGCCGGCAGCGTGATCACCCGCGACGTCCCGGACGGCGCGCTCGCGCTCGCGCGCGGCAGGCAGACCGTCAAGCCGGGCCGGGCGGCGGAGAAGCGCCGACCGCCCGGCGACGGGGAAGGCTGATCCCGTGTGCGGGATCGTCGGCGTCGTCGGCAGGGGGCAAGACGCGGCGCCCATCCTGATCGACGGGCTGAAGCGGCTCGAATATCGCGGCTACGACTCGGCCGGGATCGCGACCCTCGTCGACGGCCGGATCGCGCGGCGGCGCAGCGAAGGCAAGGTCGCCGATCTCGCGGCCGCGGTCGCCGACCGGCCGCTCCCCGGCGCCATCGGCATCGGGCACACCCGCTGGGCCACCCACGGCGCGCCCAACGCCGTCAACGCCCACCCGCACGGCGACGATCGGGTGATTCTGGTGCATAACGGGATCATCGAGAATTTCCGCGATCTGCGCCGCGAGCTCGCCGCCTGCGGCCACGCATTCACCACCGAGACGGACACCGAGGCGGTGGTCCATCTGATCAGCCGCCATCTGCGGCGCGGCATGGCCCCGCCGGAGGCGGTCGCGCTGGCGCTGGAGCGGCTCGAGGGCGCCTTCGCACTGGCGGTCCTCTTCGCCGGACATGAGGAGCTGATGATCGGCGCGCGCAGGGGCAGCCCGCTCGCCATCGGCTACGGCGACGGCGCGACCTATCTGGGCTCCGACGCGCTGGCGCTCGTGCCTCTGACCCGGCGCATCTGCTATCTCGAAGAAGGCGACTGGGCCGAGCTTCGCCCCGAAGGCGCGGTCGTCCACGACCGCAACGGTGCGATCGCGGACCGCCCGGCCACGCTCAGCACGCTTTCGGCGGCGGCGGTCGGCAAGGGCAACTACCCCCATTACATGCTCAAGGAGATCCACGAGCAGCCCGAAGCGATCGCCGAGACCCTGAGCGCGTTCGTCGATCCGGCGACGGAGCGTCTGGCGGCCGGGAGTCTGCCGATCGACGGCGCCGTCCCCGGCCGGGTGACGATCGTCGCCTGCGGGACCTCCTATCATGCCGGGCTGATCGCCAAATACTGGATCGAGCGGCTCGGGCGGATCCCGACCGAGGTCGATATCGCCTCGGAGTTCCGCTACCGGGAAGCGGTGCTGCCGGCGGACGGTCTGGCGCTGTTCGTGTCGCAGTCGGGAGAGACGGCGGACACGCTCGCGGCGCTCCGCCATGCCCGCGCCCAGGGTCAACGGGTCGTCTCGATCGTCAACATCCCCGAGAGCTCCATCGCGCGCGAATCGGACGCAATGCTGCTGACCCGCGCCGGGCCGGAGCTCGGCGTCGCCTCGACCAAGGCCTTCACCGCCCAGCTGACGATCATGGCCTGCCTGGCGATCGGGCTGGCGGTCGCCAACGGCGCCGTCCGCGCCGACGCCGAGCGCGCGCTGTGCCGCGCCCTGCTCGGGCTTCCCGCGAAGGCCGCGGACGCGCTGGATCTCGGCGCGGCGATCGGCCGGCTCGTGCCGGGCGTTGCCGAGGCGCGGAGCGCGTTGTTTCTCGGCCGCGGCACCGGCTATCCGATCGCCCTCGAAGGCGCGCTCAAGCTCAAGGAGATCAGCTATATCCATGCCGAAGGCTATGCCGCCGGCGAGATGAAGCACGGCCCCATCGCTCTCGTCGGCCCGGATGTGCCGGTGATCGCGATCGCGCCGTCCGATGCGCTGTTCGAGAAGACCGCATCGAACGTCGCCGAGATCGGCGCCCGCCGGGGCCGGGTGATCGTCTTCTCCGACCGGGCAGGCATCGCGCGTCTTGGCGACCTGGTCCAAGCGGCGGTCGAGCTTCCCGATATTCACCCCTTCGTCGCGCCCATCCTCTACGCCATCCCGTCCCAGCTCCTCGCCTACCGGGTCGCGGTCTTCAAGGGGACCGATGTCGACCAGCCCCGCAACCTCGCCAAGTCGGTGACCGTGGAATAGCTGTGGCGAGGCGCGCCGAGTTCCGCCGCCCGGAGGGCGGAGACGACGTCGCGTCCCGATCCCCGGCCATCCCCCCCAATCGCGCAGCCACGACCGGACTCGGCATCCGAAGGCTGACGCCTGCGCCCTATCCGGGGCGGTCCTCCCGCTTCGGAAGGAAGAAGATCTGTCCGGGGTAGATCAGATGGGGATCGCGAATCTGGTCGCGGTTCGCCCCGTAGATGACCACGTATCGGATGCCGCGCCCGTAGACCCGGCGCGCGATCCGCCACAGGCTGTTGCCCGACTCGACGAGGACGATGGTCCCGGGGGGCAGATCCGTCAGCGGCCCCGCGCGCTCGAACGGCGTCTCGACGCGCGCCACGACATTGCCGCCGGCGTCGATCTGATCGACTCTGATGGCGTGCCGGCCGGGGCCGACGGGGTCCGGCGCCGCGACCCTCCAACCGCCTTCCTCGTCGACCGGCGAGCTGCCGACCGGCTCGTCGTCGACATAGAGCCGCACGCGCGCGCCCTTCTGCCCCCGCCCGGCGACCGCGACCCGCTTTTCCGCGTCGATATCGATCGTCTCCACCGCGAGGCCGCCGCCGGGCGCGGGCGGAGCCTCGGCGGGAGCCGCGGCGCGCGGCGCCGGAACCTGCGGGGCGCGCGGCGCCGGAACCTGCAGGGCACGTGCACCGAGCGCGCTGCCCCGCGGCACCGCGACCGCGACGGGTCTGGATTCTTCCGCCGCCGGCCGACCGGCGGCGTCCTCGGCAGGTTCCGGCACGATCACGACCACCTTGTTGGGCGATCGGACGGCCTTCCCGTCAGGGCCCGTGATGGCAAGCGACAGCTCGTGCGATCCGCTCGAGAGCGGCGCCTCGGGCACCAGAACCCAGGCGCCGCCGCCGCCCGCCGTCGCCCGGCCGATCTCCCGGTCGCCATCGAGCAGCGAGACGCTGGCGCGGGGCGGCGCGCGACCGGCGGTCGCGACACCGCCATCCGGGGCCACGCGGACGATGTCGAATGTCGGCGCCGGCGGATCCGGAGCGCGCGTTTCGGCCGGCGGCGGCGCAGCGTCGGGCATGGGGTCCGAAAGCGCTGTCGTCTCGGGCGGCGGCGGGGCGCTTTCCCCGGCCGCAGTCTCGGGGTCCGAGAGAACGGGCGGCGCGGGCGGCACGTCCTCCACCGCGACGACGGGGGGCGGCGTGCGCGCCGTCTCGACCGGGGGCGGCGGCGCCATGGGTTTCGCGGGCCGGGCGGCAGTCTCGGGTGGCGGTGGGGCGCTTTCCCCGGCCGCAGTCTCGGGGTCCGAGAGAACGGGCGGCGCGGGCGGCATGTCCTCCACCGCGACGACGGGGGGCGGCGTGCGCGCCGTCTCGACCGGGGGCGGCGGCGCCATGGGTTTCGCGGGCCGGGCGGCAGTCTCGGGCGGCGGCGGGGCGCTCTTCCCGGCCGCGGGCTCGGGGTTCGAGAGAACGGGCGGCGCGGGCGGCACGTCCTCCACCGCGACGACGGGGGGCGGCGCGCGCGCCGTCTCGACCGGGGGCGGCGTCGCCATGGGTTTCGCAGGCCGGGCGGTCGTCTCGGGTGGCGGTGGGGCGCTTTCCCCGGCCGCAGTCTCGGGGTTCGAGAGAACGGGCGGCGCGGGCGGCACGTCCTCCACCGCGACGACGGGGGGCGGCGTGCGCGCCGTCTCGACCGGGGGCGGCGGCGCCATGGGTTTCGCAGGCCGGGCGGCAGTCTCGGGCGGCGGCGGGGCGCTCTTCCCGGCCGCAGTCTCGGGGTCCGAGAGAACGGGCGGCGCGGGCGGCACGTCCTCCACCGCGACGACGGGGGGCGGCGCGCGCGCCGTCTCGACCGGGGGCGCTGGCGCCATGGGTTTCGCGGGCCGGGCGGCAGTCTCGGGCGGCGGCGGGGCGCTCTTCCCGGCCGCGGGCTCGGGGTTCGAGAGAACGGGCGGTGCCGGCGGCACGTCCTCCACCGCGACGACGGGGGGCGGCGCGCGCGCCGTCTCGACCGGGGGCGGCGGGACCACGGGCGGCGCGGGCGCCTCGCGCAGAGGGAACGCGCGATCGAGCGCCGCCCGCCCTGCATCGGGCGCGTCGCCCGGGTCTCGCCGGTGCGGGGAGAACAACAGCGCGACAACCACCAGGATCGCGGCGACCAGAACGCCCAGCGCGATGTTCCGTTTCACTTCGGATCCTCGATCGCCTCGCCGGCAAGACAAGCTAAACCCCGCCATTCGGCGACGCAATTTGCGAGTCGCCGCGCGCCGCTATTCGGGCGACCCGACCCGGTTTTCGATCGGCGGCAGGCTCCGCAGATAGACGGCGATCGCCGCGAGGTCGGCCGCGGCGAGCGCCCCGGTGCCGTGCGCGATCACGTCGGCCATGAGAGAACCGGCGAAATCGCCGTCGGGATCCATGCCGATCGAAAGATATGTCGCGAGATCTTCCGCGCTCCACGCGCCGATACCGGTCTCGTCATGCGGGGTGATATTGGGCACGGCCTCGCCTTCGGGGCCGTCCGCCGCGCCCGCGAGCCGTCGTTCGCCCATCACCGCGCCGAGCGCGTTGCGCGGCGTATGGCATTCCCCGCAATGGGCCAGAGCCCGGACCAGATAGGCGCCGCGGTTCCATTCGGCGGAACGGTCGGGATCGGACCCGAACGGCCCGGGCTCGAAGAACAGCAGTTTCCAGAAGGTCTGCAGGAAGCGCCAGCCGAACGGGAACCGGATCTCGTGCGGGCGGTTGCGCCGATCGACCGGCGGCAGGCTCATCAGAAAGGCGTACATGGCGGCGAGGTCGACGTCGCGCACCAGCGTGTAGGACGTATAGGGGAAGGCGGGAAAGTAATGGGCGCCGTCGGGCGCGACCCCGTCGCGCATGGCTCTCGCGAAATCGGCCTCGGACCAGGCGCCGATGCCGTGGCGGGGATGCGGCGTGATGTTGGGCGGATAGAAGTCGCCGAACGGCGTCGCGAGCCTGGCGCCGCCGGCGAACGGGGGGCCGTTCGCCGCCCTGTCGGTATGACAGGTCAGGCAACCGCCGGCGGCGACCAGATAACGGCCGCGCGCGGCGTCGTCGGGGCGCGGTTCCGAGACGGCGGCGGCCGGTACCAGCAACGTCAGCGCGACCAGGACCGGACGAAGCGCCGCCGCAAGGCCCGCGGCCCCGGTTCGCCCGCTCACGCGTCCCGCCGAGGGCGCCCCGCGCCCGCCGTCAGTCGCGCTTCTGCCGGAAGTCGCGGTGGCAGCCGCCGCAGCCCTGTCGGCCGAGCGCCGCCATGGCGCCGCCGATCCCGGCTCGGTCGCCGTCCTCGGCCGCCGCGGCGAGCGCCAGGCCGAGCGTGGCGAGGGTCTTCGACGCGGCCTGAAACGCGTCCCAGCGCTCCCATATCGCCGCCTTGGCGCCGGTCTTGTCCAACCCCAGCGCATCGAGTCCGCTGCCCTCGGGGAACAGCCCGGGCAAGCGCGCGGCGATCGCCGCGACGGCCCTGCCGCGCGACGCCATGTCGGCCGCCGCGCCGCCTCTCAGAAAGGCGGCGATATGCCGCGAATGGGCGCCGAGCTCCTTCATCGCCGCCTGTCTGGCAGCGACGGCCCGCTCCGCCTCGACACTCGCCGAGGCCGCCGCCGGCGCGCAGAGCAGCGCCGCGCAGAGGGCAAGAGCGCGCCCGGCCGCGAGGCCGGCTCCTCTCGACATCTTCCGGTCCATCGCATTTCCCGCCCGGTCGTTGATCGGATCGTCAGCTTTCTCCCTTTCGGCGGGAGCGTCAAGCCGTCCCGCCCGTATCGAGACCGCGCGCCGGGGGCGAAGGACGGTGCGCGACCGATGCCCATGCCTCGTCCGTCGAATCGCTGTTCGGGTTCGGACGGATGCGAGACGCGAGCCTTGAATCGGGGTTGGGGGCCTCCGAGTGCTGTTGGTACGAACGAGCGGCCGAAGGAGGCCCGCCACGCCAGGTTACACGAGGGCTGCCCCTGGCGTCGGCGCCGGGCCGGATCGAACGGCCTGGCCGCAGCGGCCGCCGCGAGCGCGGCTGGGTGCGCACCTTACCCGCCCCGCGCACCCGCGCACCCGCGCGCCACAAGCGACCCTACGCCAAACGCCTGCCCAAGGGACGCAAACCCGCAAGACCCGCCCGATGGCTTGCCGAACAGACAGCCAAGGATGACCCCCCGCCTCATATGTCCTGAACCAGGACAATCGCTTTCGGAGCGCGCCGACCGGCGCCTATACTGTTCCGAACGGCCCCGACCCGACGGAGCCGTCGCGGATACCTGGAACAAGTCAGCGCCTATGCCCTCGGAGACCGGCTGCCGGATCGGCGTCGATGTCGGCGGCACCCATACCGATCTCGTGCTGCTCGACACCGCGACCGGCGGCGTTCGCATCGAGAAGATCGCGACCACGCCGGAGAACCCCGCGCTCGCGGTGCTCGACGGGGTCGGACGGCTGCTCGCCGACGGCGCCGCCCCGGAGGCGGTCGCCTTCTTCTCGCACGGCACCACGATCACCACCAACGCGCTTCTGGAGATGCGCGGCGCGCGGGTCGGCATGCTCATCACCGAGGGCTATCGTGCGATCCAGGAGGTCCAGTCGCAGGCGCGCGACGGCAACCCGTTCGACTATTTCTTCCAGAAGCCGGCGCCGATCGCCCCGCAGAGCCTGACCCGCGAGATCGGCGGGCGGATCGATTTCGAGGGCGTCGAGCTCGCCCCGCTCGACGAGGCCGCGGTCGCCGCGGCGGCCACCGCGCTGCGCGACCTCGGCGTCCGCTCGATCGCGGTCTGCTATCTGTTCTCCTTCATGAACCCGGCCCATGAGCGGCGCAGCCGGGAGATCGTCGCCGAAGTCCATCCGGACGCGCTGGTGTCGCTGTCCAGCGAGGTGCTTCCCCGGCTGCGCGAGTGGCCGCGCATGTCGACGACGCTGCTCAACGCCTATCTGGAGCCGGTGCTGATGCGCTATGTGGCCGGGCTCGCCGACGGACTCGACCGGCTCGGCGTGACCACGCCCCAGCGCTTCCTGATGCAGTCCAACGGCGGCGTCATGCCGTTCAGCGCGGCCCTCGCCGGCGGCAGGACGGTCCACACCCTGCTCTCCGGGCCGGCGGCCGGCGCCAAGGCCAGCGCCTTTCTCGCCGGTCGGGAGGCCGAGACCGGGCTGGTGACGCTCGACATGGGCGGGACGAGCTGCGACATCGCCTTCATCGAGGGCGGCGCGCCGCTCGAGGTCACCGAGGGGGTGATCGCCCGCCGCCCGGTCGGGGTGCCCGCGCTCGACCTGACGACGATCTCGGCCGGCGGTGGCTCGATCGCCCGCGTCGACGAGGGCGGCTTCCTCACGGTCGGCCCGGAGAGCGCCGGCGCGGCGCCGGGGCCGGTCTGCTACGGCAAGGGTGGCGAAGACCCGACCGTGACCGACGCCGATCTGGTCTGCGGCTATCTCAACCCAGGCCATCTGCTCGGCGGCGCGCAGCCTCTCGATGCGGAGGCCGCGGCGCGGGCGCTGGAGAGCCGGATCGGCGCCCGGCTGGGAATGACGGCGCGCGAGGCCGCGGCCGGCATTCGACGCATCGTCGACATGCGCATGGCCGACGAGGTGCGGGTCGTCGCGGCCCGGCGCGGCGTCGATGCCGGCGCCTTCGCGCTGCTGCCGTTCGGCGGCGCCGGGGCGGTGCACGCCGCGGCGGTCGCCGAGGAGCTCGGCATCGGTCGCATCCTGGTGCCCGAACGCCCGGGCGCCTTCTCGGCGCTCGGGCTGCTCTGCGCCGACGTGGTTCACGACCATATCCGATCCGAACTGCGCCCGCTCGCCCGCACCGCCGCCGCCCATGCCGAAACCGTCTTCCGCGAGCTCGAAGCCCAGGCGCGCGCGGATCTCGCAGCCGAGGGGCTGGATGCGCGCCGGGCGCGGCATCTGCGCGAGCTCGACCTGCGCTATGTCGGCCAGGGCTACGAGCTCCGGGTGCCGCTCGACGGGCTCGGTGCGGGCGGGCTTGCCGAGCCCGACATGGGCGCGATCCGCGACCGTTTCGACGACCGCCACGCGCGCATCCACGGCCATGCGGCGCGCGAGAAGGACATCGAGCTCGTCAGCTACCGGCTGCGCACGGTCGTCGACGTGCCCAAATACCGGCCCCGCGAGCGGCCCGGCGGCGCGCCGAGGGAAATCCTGGACGCGTCGGTAACGGGCCGGCGGCCGGTCTGGTTCGACGGCCGGGTGCCGGTCGAGACATCGATCGTCGACCGCGCCCGGCTGCGGCCGGGCGACCGCTTCGCCGGCCCGGCGATCGTCGAGCAGTTCGACGCGACCACGGTCGTCCCCACCGGCTGGACCGCTTCGGTCGACGCCCACGCCAACCTGCTGCTCGCCCGTGCCTCGCATGGTTGACCCGGTCACCGTCCAGCTGCTGCGCAGCAGGATCGCCTGTCTCGTCGAGGAGATGCATCATCACTTCTACCGGTCGGGCTACTCGACGATCGTCCGCGAGTCCCGCGACTTCAGCTGCGTGATCCTGGACGCGTCGGGCGGGCTGGCCGTCCCGCCGCCGATGTTCTTCCACGCCCCCGTCTACAGGCATCTGACGACGCGCATCCGCGCCCTCTACCCGGCCCTCGCCCCGGGCGACCTCTTCGTCTGCAACCACCCCTATGAGGGCGGCCTCCCGCATGTCTCCGACATGGCGTTCGCGATGCCCGTCTTCGCCGAGGGCGCCCTTGTCGGGTTCGCTGGATCGATCGCCCACAAGGCCGACCTCGGGGGGACCAACCCGGGCAGCACCTCGGCGAGCGCGACCGAGATCTTCCAGGAAGGGCTGCTGCTGCCGCCGGTCCGGATCGCGGCCGCCGGGGCGGCGGACCCCGATCTGCACCGGCTGATCCTCGCCAACAGCCGCGAACCCGAGCTGGTCGCGGGCGACATCGCCGCCCAGATCGCCGCCACCCGAATCGGCGCCGACGGGCTCGCGGCGCTCGCCGACCGCTTCGGCGCGGCAGTGCTCGCCGACGCCTTCGCCGCCCTCCGGGACGGGGCGGCCCGCGCCCTCGCCGCCCGCGTCGCCGCGCTCCCCGACGGCCGCGCCGAGGCGGCGGGCCATATGGACGAGGACGGCGTCGCGCGCGGCCGCCCGGTGCGCTTCCACGCTGCCGTCACCGTCGCCGGCGACCGCATCACCGTCGACGTGAGCGGCAGCGACCGCCAGGCGCGGGGGCCGGTCAACCTGCGCCCGTCGATGGTCGAAGCCTGCGTGTTCTACGCGCTGATCGGATGCCTCGGCCCGGATCTGCCGTTCAACGACGGGATGCGCCGAGCGGTCGACATCGTCTACGGGCGCGGCACGGTGACCAACGCCGACCCGCCGGCGCCGGTATCCTCCTATCAAAAGGCGAACCTCGCCCTGGTCGACGTCATCCTCGAGGCGCTCGGGACGTTCAACCCGGCCCGGGCGATCGCCGGGTCGGGCTCGACCGGCTCGGTCTCGATCCACTGGCTCGGCGGCGGCCGGCCGGGCCAGGCAAGGCTGCAATACGAGATCCTGTCCTCGGCCTATGGCGCCGGGCCGGGCCGCGACGGCTGCGCGAACGTCGCGACCCATCTCTCCAACCTGCACATAACCCCGATCGAGATCCTCGAGACCGAGTTCCCCTGCCGGGTCGCCCGGTTCGAGCCGATCGCCGACGGCGGTGGCGCCGGCGCGTTCCGCGGCGGCGCCGGGTTCCGCCGCGTCTACGAGCTGCTCCAGGACGCGGTCGTCACCCGCCGCTACGACCGGGCCGTCCACCCGCCGCGCGGCCTCGCCGGCGGGCGACCCGGTCGGGCCAGCCGCTTCGTCGTCCGCTGGGGAACGACGGACGCGTTCGACGCCCCCGCCGCCAGCCGGCATTCGCTGCGCGCGGGCGATCGTTTCCTGCTGGAGACCGCAGGCGGCGGCGGATACGGCGACCCGCGCCGGCGCGACCCGGCCGCGCTCCGGCGCGACCTCGCCGAAGGCCGCGTCACCCCGGAGGCGGCGGCGGCCGAGTACGGCCTCCCGGAGACCGCCGGCCGAGACCGCGCCACGGCGCGACGCGCATCAGCGCCTCGACCTCGATAGCGACGCCGAACGGCATCCCGGCGACGCCGATCGCGGTGCGGGCGTGGCGGCCGGCCTCGCCGAAGACCTCGATCAGCAGTTCGGAAGCGCCGTTGACGGTCTCGGCGATCCGGGTGAATTCGGGGTCGATATTGACGTAGCCCTTGATCCTGACGATCTCGACGATGCGGTCGAGATCGCCGTCGAGCGCCTTCTTCGCCGCCGCCAGCACGTTGAGCATGCTGAGCCGGGCCGCCGCCCGCCCCTCCTCGAGCGAGAGCTCGCGCCCGACCTTGCCGACATGGCAGATCTCGTCGCCACGCCGGGGAACCGCGCCGGACAGGAACAGCCATTCTCCGACGCGCTTCGCCGTCAGTATCCTGGCCGCCCTGGGCTCCGCCGCCGGCGGCAGGGCGATCCCGAGCTCGGCCAGCCGCGCCTCGATCCGTCCCGTCACTCTCCGTCCTCCATTCCCTCGCGCGGGCGGGGCCGCGCCGAATCGGGTTCAAGCGAAGATCAGGCTGATCTCCGGGACCAGGATCAGCAGCACGGTGACCGCCAGCATCGCCGCGGCGAACGGCGCCGCGCCGACGAAAATCTGGGCGAGCGTGATCCGGTCGTCGCCCAGCGTGGACTTGACGACATAGCAGGTAATCCCGAGCGGCGGCGTGAGCAGGCCGATCTCGACGGCGATGACCGTCACGATCCCGAACCAGACCGGATCGCCGCCGAACTGGAACAGCACCGGCAAGGCGAGCGGCAGGACGATGAGCATGATGGAGATGGAATCGAGGATCATTCCGAGCAGGATGAGCAGCAGGATATAGAGCGCGATGAAGCCGGCGAAGCCGAGCCCGGTAGAACCGACGAACTCCCCCGTCTGCTGCGGCAGCCCCGACAACGCCAGCATCCTGGCATAGACATTGGCGGCAAGGATCAGGAACAGGACCGAGACCGTGATATGGCCGGTCTCGATCAGAACCCCCCACAGCTTCCTCCAGCCGAGCCGCCGCCGCGCGGATCCGATGATCAGCGCGCCGGCGGCGCCCGCCGCCCCGGCCTCCGTCGGGGTGAAGATACCGCCGTAGATTCCGCCGATCACCAGCACGATCAGGAGGAAGATCGGCAGCAGTTTCAGCGCGTCCGCCAGGACGGGCCCGGAGACCGCCTCGTCGGCCCCGCCCGAAAGGTCGCCGATCCAGTGCGGCCGCCAGCGCGCCATCGAGAGGATCAGCAGCGAGAACGCAAGGGCGAGGATCAGGCCCGGGACGATGGCGGCGACGAACAGGATTCCGACCGATTGCTCGGCGACGAAGCCGTAGACGATGAGCAGCAGGCTTGGGGGAATCAGCATTCCGAGGACCGACGATCCCGCCACGACGCCGACCGAGAAGCGCGGCGTATAGCCATGCGCCATCATCTCGGGCGTGGCCACCCGGGTGAAGACGGCGGCCGATGCGATGGAAGAGCCGGTTATCGCGGCAAAAACCGCGTTCGCCGCCACCGTCGCGATGCCGAGCCCGCCGCGCAGCCCGCGCAGGATCCGCCGCGCGACATCGAACGTCTCCTTGCCGATGTCGGACTCGCTGACCAACAACCCCATGAGAACGAACAGCGGAACGACGCCGAAGAAGTAGTTCCTGAGAAACTCCGAAGCCGCCAGCGCGAGGGTGCGCTCGGCAACGACGGTGTTGCCCTTCATCATCCATATGCCGACAAAGCCGAGCAGCATCAGCGCCAGCCCGATCGGCATTCCGGCATAGATCAGGATGAGCATGCACAGGATGGAGAGCGTCCCGATCTGTATGTTGCTCGGCTCCGCCGCCGCGATCAGATAGGCGAACAGGACGAAGGCGCACAGCATGACGAGCCAGCCCCAGCCGCGGCGCGCGGGATCCTCCGCCCGTTCCGCGGCGCGGAATGCCTCGGCGCCGGCGATCGCGTTGCGGACCAGCTGAACGGCGAATTCGACGGCGGTGGCCGCGGCGCCGAGGACGACCAGCAGCTTGAACGGCCAGACGATGAAGGTGAAATCGCCCGGAACGCCGGCGACCTCGCTCTCGACCCAGGCGGCGGCGAACCCAGGCCACACCCCCGCCGTGACGACGGCGAAGACGACCAGCCCGACCGCGTCGAACGCGGCGCGAAACAGGCGGGCCGCGAACGGGCGCCGCGAGTCGAGCCAGTTCAACAGCATCTCCGCCCGGGTGAACCGCCCGGCATGCAGGGTGCTGGCGAGCTGCAGATAGACGATCCCGACGATGGAGTAGGCGACGATCTCGGCCACGCCGCGTATCGGCGCGGCGAACAGGTTGCGCGCGACGATGTCGGCGCAGATCAGAAACATCACGCCGAACACCCATAGGGTGCCGGCCCGGTTCATCAGCCCGGAGAACGACGAGAAGGCGCGGACGAAGCGCCCGGTCACGGAAGCCCCGCAGTCACGCAAGCCGGGCGGCCCCGGAATATCCGCGGGCCGGGTCCCTGCGCGCGCGGATGAAGAAAGAGGCGCCGCCCCCGACCGACGAGGCGGGAACCGTACCCGGACGCGGAGTTCCGGGAGCGCGCACGCGCCCGGCGCGACGGCGCCCCGAGGAGGCTAGAGACCCTTGTCCCAGTCGCGAAGCGGATTGCCGCCGCGATCGCGCACCGCCTGCATGAACGCCTTGACGACCTGGGCGGCCGGAACGCCCTTGGCCTCGTTGGCCCTTACCCATTCGCCGGCCACATCGGGCATGGACTGGGCCCATTTCCTCCGCTCGGCGTCCGGCAGCGTGTCGACGATCGCGCCCTGCTCGGCCATCAGGCCGAGAAACTTCCGGGCGTTCTCTGCCACGATACCGCCCTGCACCCGCGCGTATTCCTTGCCGAGATCCCTGAATATGTCGCGGATATAGGCCGGCAGAGACATCCACGTGTCCTTGTTGATCGTGAGGCCGCCCGAAATCGGACCGCCCATATCGACCACCGTCACATGCTTGCCGACCTCGTGCAGCTTGAACGGGAACATCCCCGTGGTGATCGTGATGCCGCCATCCGCGAGGCCGGTCTTCACGCCGTTGTAGTAGACCGGGAGGCCGCCGTCGATACCGATGGCGCCGGTCCCCTTGAGCCAGCCGGCCGCGGCGCCCGGCGCATAGAGTTTCTTGCCCTTCAGATCGGCCAGGGACTTCAGCGGAAACTTGCCGAACACATTGTAGGTATCGGCCACCTGGACGCCGAGAAACACCTGGTTGTACTTGTCCCAGGATGCGTTCATGGCCGGAACTTTTTCGTGCAGCTCCTCGCCGATCTCGATCAGCGCCTTCACGTCGCCGGTCGCGAAGGGCGTATAGAAGGTCACGTTCATCAGCGGCATCTTGACCGGTTCCCACAGCGTGCCGACCCATCCGATATCGGCAAGACCGGTCTCGACCCCCTCGAGCGTGTTCTTGAAGTTGTAGAGCGCCCCCGCATAGGCCTCGGTCCACTCGATGGAATCGCCCTTGCCCGCAGCCGCGACCCGTTTCGCGGCCTCGGGAACCACGAGATTCTTGATGGTCGCCACCCAGGGCACGATGGGAGGATGGCTCGACCCGGCGGTGAGCTTGTAGACTTTCGCCGCGAGCGGCGAGGACAGGAGCGCAACCGCGCCGACGGCGGCGATCGCGCTCAGGCAAACATGTTTCCGCATCGCAAACTCCCTTTCCGGTGACCCGCCGGGGGGCGCGGCGTGCGGCGCCGCCCGGTACCATGACAACCTGTTCGCCGCCCTGGTGGGGGGTCGAAGGGGGGCGGCGATCGCGCGTTCGGCCGATTGCGCCGCGAAGCGCGACGGGCCGATATATAGCAACCGGCCCCGCAGATGGTAAAGATGGCGCGGGTCTGCGGCCAATCCAGGGGAGGAAACATGAGCTCGACTGCCATATCGGGCGGGGTGCCGTCCGATCTCGAGATCGCGCGCGCCGCGACGCTGAGCGACATCGCCGAGATCGCGGGGTCCCTCGGCATCCCGGAGGATGCGGTCCACCGCTTCGGACGGCACAAGGCGAAGATCGACCTCGACCGTATCGGCAGCCTGGCCGACCGGCCCGACGGCAAGCTGATCCTGACCACCGGGATGACGCCGACGCCGGCCGGCGAGGGCAAGACCACCACCACGGTGGGGCTCGGCGACGCGCTCAACGGGATCGGCCGCAAGGCGGCGATCTGCCTGCGCGAGCCCAGCCTCGGGCCGTGCTTCGGGGTCAAGGGCGGGGCCGCCGGGGGCGGCTATTCCCAGGTGGTGCCGATGGAGGACATCAATCTCCACTTCACCGGTGACTTCCACGCGATCGGTTCGGCCCACAACCTGCTGGCGGCGCTGCTCGACAACCACATCTATTGGGGCAACGCGCTCGGCATCGACGCCCGGCGCATCTCCTGGCGGCGGGTGGTCGACCTCAACGACCGGGCGCTGCGGTCGATCATCGGCTCGCTCGGCGGCCCGCCCAACGGCTTCCCGCGCGAGGACGGGTTCGACATCACCGTCGCCTCCGAGGTGATGGCCGTCTTCTGCCTCGCCGAGGGCCTCGACGACCTCAAGGAACGGCTCGGCCGCATCATCGTCGCCGAGACCCGCGACCGCGCCCCTGTCTTCGCCGCCGACCTCGCGGCGCCGGGGCCGATGACCGCCCTGCTCAAGGAGGCGATCCTGCCCAACCTCGTGCAGACCCTGGAGAAGACCCCGGCCTTCGTCCATGGCGGCCCCTTCGCCAACATCGCCCATGGCTGCAACTCGGTCGCCGCGACCCGCACCGCCCTCAAGCTCGCCGACTATGTGGTGACCGAGGCCGGGTTCGGCGCCGATCTGGGCGGCGAGAAGTTCATCGACATCAAGTGCCGCAAATCCGGCCTTCGCCCGGACGCGGCGGTGCTGGTCGGCACGGTGCGCGCGATCAAGATGCATGGCGGGGTCGCCCGGTCCGAGCTCGGCGCCGAAAACACCGCCGCGGTGCGCGCCGGCGCCGCCAACCTGATGCGCCATATCGACATCCTGCAGGGGTTCGGCATCCCGGTGATCGTGGCGCTCAACCGCTTCGTCGCCGACACCGACGCCGAGATCGCCGCGGTCGCCGAGGCCTGCCGGGCGCGCGGCGTCGAGGCGGTGGAATGCAACCATTGGGGCGAGGGCGGGGCCGGGGCGGCCGCGCTCGCCGAGAAGGTGGTCGCCGCCGCCGACGGCAATAGGGACGGGTTCCGCTTTCTCTACCCCGACGAGATGCCGCTCTGGGACAAGATCGAAACCATCGCGCGCCAGATCTACGGGGCGGGTGCCGTCACCGCTCCCGACCGGGTGCGGCGCCAGATCGACGCCTGGCAGGAGGGCGGTTACGGCGCCCTGCCGGTCTGCATGGCGAAGACGCCGCTCAGCCTCTCGGCCGACCCGGGCCTGCGCGGCGCCCCGGAGGGCCACCCGCTCGCCGTGCGCGAGGTCCGGCTCGCCAACGGTGCCGGCTTCCTGGTGGCGGTCTGCGGCGACATCATGACCATGCCCGGCCTGCCGCGCGTGCCCGCCGCCAATTCGATCACCGTCAACGAGCGGGGCGAGATCGACGGGCTGTTCTGACCCGTCCTTTCCGCGCCGCGCCGCGGCCCTTGTCAACGGCGCCGCCGGGGCGCTAGAAGGGGCGGGCGGTCGGCGGGCGCGTAGCTCAGCGGGAGAGCACTACGTTGACATCGTAGGGGTCGCTGGTTCGATCCCAGCCGCGCCCACCATCGACCGCTCGCCCCTGGCCGGTCGCGACCCGCCGGCGGCTCAATCGGCGAGCCAGCGGCCGAGATTGGCGGCGACGAACGCGTCGTCGGCGAGATGGGGATAGGCCGCGGCGACCCGGTCGATCTCCGCGCTCTGGCCGGGACTCAGCCCCTCCTCGGGATCCAGGCACCAGACGCCCTCGAGCAGGCCCTGCCGCCGCAGCACCTCGTGGCAGCCGGCGATACAGCCCGCGAAACCGTTGGCGGCGTCGAAGACGGCCGCGTTGCAATCGGTCACCTGGCCGCCCAGCGCCAGGAGGTCCGACGGCGCCGCGCCGGCCTCGGCGGCGCGTCGGCAGCGTCGGTGCAGGTCGACCGCGGCGCGCGTCCATACCGACCAGTGGCCGAGCAGCCCGCCGACGATCCTCAGGCGGAGCCGCGCGCCGTCCCGGACCAGATCGAACGGGGTCAGCAGGTCGCCGACGATATGGTCGTCATTACCGGTATAGAGCGCGATCCGCCCTTCGGCGCGGGCGGCGGCGACGCCGCGCAGCACATCCAGGCTGCGGTATCGGTCGAACGGGGCGATCTTGATCGCAACGACGTTCTCTATCTCGCAGAACCGCCGCCAGAAGGCCGCCCCGAGCACGACGCCGCCGACCGCCGGCTGCAGGTAGAACCCGACCAGAGGAATCTCCTCGGCCACCCTCCGGCAATGGGCGAGGAGCGCGTCTTCGGGCGCGCCCCGCCAGGCGGCGAGGCTCAGAAGGCCAGCGTGATATCCGAGGCCGCAGGCGGTCGCCGCCTCGCGCAGCGCCTGGCCGGTGCGCCCGACCAGCCCGGCGATGCGGACCAGCGGCCGGCCGGTCCATCCATCCATCGCCGCCGCCGCGAGGCGCAGCACCGGTTCGTAGAGCCCGGCCTCGCGGATCGCGAACTGGGTGGTGTGGACGCCGACCGCGATGCCCCCGGCGCCGGCGTCGATATAGTAGCGGACCAGCGCGCGCTGGCGGCGGCGGTCGAGCGTCCGAGACGCGGTCAGCGCCAGCGGGCAGGCCGGAACGACCGCGCCGCGGGCGAGCGCATCGCGGACGCCGGCCGGCCAATCGGTCCAGCGCAGCCCCACCGGCGGCTCAGCCGAGCTCCGGCCCGGCGACGGCGAACATGCGCGCCGGGTCGCCGAAGCCGTCCTCGGCGCCGCGATACATGCGCATGAACGGGCGTTGCGCGACGAAGCCCCGCGCCCGCAGGAACCCGGCCACCGCCTCGTGCCGGTCCGGCACGTCGACGAACACCGGCCCCGCGATCTCCGCCAGGGCGTCCGCCAGCAGCGCCGTCGCGGCCGCGGCCCCGTCGGCGAGGATCGGGCCGATCTGCCGCGCCCGCCGGCCGTCCCGGCCCATCAGATAGCCGCTGCCGTCGCGCGCGGCCCGCGCGGCCGCGCCGCCCCGCGCCAGCAGGGCTTCGAGGATCGCCCGCCGCGCGCCGCCGAAGGCGATGCGGTCGCGCCTCTCGATCCCGGCGATATCGGCCGGCGCCAAAGGCCGGGTGAGGCCACCGCCTTCGGCCGCGCAGCGCCGTTCGCCCCGCTGCCAGCGGGTCAGCGGGAACTGGTCGCGGAAGCCCAGCGGCCGATAGACCTCGGCACCCGCCGGCGTCGCGTCGAGGACCTGGGCGCGCCCGCCGGCCTCCAGCGTCGCGATGCAGGAGTCGAGAAGCGCCGTCGCCAGCCCCTTGCGCCGCCAGGGCCGGGCGACGATCACCATGCTGACGAAGCCGAACGCCGGGCCGAACGGCAGCGTGAGCGCCGAGGCCACCAGCCTGCCGTCGGGACCGCGCCGCCCGATCGCCCGGCCGTGGGCGATCATCGTCGCCCAGTCCGCCGCCGTCTGGTTCCATGCGGCCTCGGCGGAGAGCGCGACCGCTTCGGCGGCGGCGTCCGGGCCGAGCGCCACCGGCGTCAGCGCGTCAATAGCGACCATCGCGCGCCTCGAACCGGGTCGGCTTGCCGAGCGAGGGCATGCCGCGGGCGACCCAGTCGGCGGTCCAGGCGATCATGCGTTCGAGCGGCACGCGCGGGTAGCCGAACAGCCCGCAGGCCCGGGCCGGGTTGGTCAGCCAGCAGGTCTCGGCCTCGGCCCCGGCAAATTCGGCCCGCCGGCCGAATATCGCGGCAAAACGGCCGGCCAGCCACCGGATCGAGACGGTCTCCGGGCCGCTCATGTTGAGCGGTCGGGCGGGGATCGCGCAATGCCGGAGCGCGCGCAGGGCCTGGCTGTTGGCGTCGCCCTGCCAGATCACGTTGACGTGCCCCATGGTCAGGTCGACGGGCCGGCTGGCATGCACCTTCGCCGCGACGTCGAACAGCACGCCGTAGCGCATGTCGATCGCGTAGTTGAGCCGGAGCAGAATGCCGGGGGTGTCGTGCCGGGCGGAGAAATAGCGGAACATGCGCTCGCGCCCGACGCAGGACCGGGCATATGCGCCCGGCGGGTCGGGCGCAAGGTCCTCGGTCGCGCCCTGCGAGGCCGGGCTCACGAACGGATAGACGCAGCCGGTCGAGAAGGCGACGATCCGCGCGGCGCGATAGCGCTCGGCGACCAGGGCCGGCATGTGCACGTTGAGCGCCCAGGTCAGGTCCTCGGCGTCGTCTGCGCCGAACTTGCGCCCGGCCATGAAGACCACGTTGGCCACGTCGGGCAGCGCCGCGAGCGCCCGGCGGTCGAGCAGATCGGCCGCGATCGTCTCGATGCCGTATTCGGCGAGTCGGCGGTCGAGCCCGGGTTCGGAGAACCGCGCGACGGCGAAAACGGCCTTGTCGGGGGCGGCATTTCGGGCGAGCCGGGCGAGGCTCGGCCCCATCTTGCCGCCGGCGCCGAGGACGGCGATGTCGCCCTCGATCCGCGCCAGGTCGTCGATCAGCGCCCGGCTCGGCCGCGCGAGAAAGTCGTCGAGCGCGCGTTCGTCGTCGAAGCGCGCCGGCAGGCCGCCCGCACCCGGAACATCCGCCATGCGCGACAATAGACGCGGGCCGGCCTCCCCGGCAACGCCGAGACCGCGGCACGACCCGTTCTCCCGAAACTGGCGAGCGAGCGAGGCGGGGGTCCCCGTCGGCCCCGGGATTCGGGGGGACAGGTCTTCGCTCGCGGCGGCGACTCCGGGCCGGCAAGGCGACCGGGTTGCGGCACAGCGGGTTTCGGGTTTCCGGTTCGAGAGCGATGGCCGGAAGGAGGGGACGACGGCACCGGGGGAAGGCTTGCGGGGTTTGCCGCGAAAACGCCGCGGGATCCGTCACGAACGCCCCCGCGCGACGAGCGCCGACCTGGATGCGGCCCGATCTCTCGCACCGACCATGGCGGTGCGCGCGGCGTTCGGCATGTTCTCGCGCCCGCCGCCGGGATGGGGCGCATCGCTACAAGAATCCCTCCTCGGCCTCGTCGTCCTGACGGGTGACGACCGGCGACTCGGCGATCAGCCCGGCGTTCTCGCGCACCGCGCGCTCGATCTCCTCGGCGACCTCGGGATTGTCCCGGAGGAACTGCTTGGTGTTCTCGCGCCCCTGGCCGATCCGCCGGTCGCCGTGGGAAAACCAGGAGCCGGACTTCTCGACGATGCCCGACTTCACCCCGAGATCGATCAGCTCGCCGGTCTTGGAGATGCCCTCGCCGTACATGATGTCGAACTCGATCGCCTTGAAGGGCGGCGCGAGCTTGTTCTTGACCACCTTGACCCGCGTCTGGTTGCCGACCACCTCGTCGCGGTTCTTGATCGCGCCGATCCGGCGGATGTCGAGCCGGAGGGAGGCGTAGAATTTCAGCGCGTTGCCCCCGGTCGTGGTCTCCGGGCTGCCGAACATCACGCCGATCTTCATGCGGATCTGGTTGATGAAGACGATCAGGCAGCGCGATCGGGAGATCGAGCCGGTCAGCTTGCGCAGCGCCTGGCTCATCAGCCGCGCCTGCAGCCCGACATGCGTGTCGCCCATCTCGCCCTCGAGCTCGGCGCGCGGCACCAAAGCGGCGACGCTGTCGATCACGATGACGTCGATCGCGCCCGACCGGACGAGCGTGTCGGCGATCTCGAGCGCCTGCTCCCCGGCGTCCGGCTGGCTGATCAGCAACTCGCCGACATCGACGCCCAGCTTGCCGGCATAGACCGGGTCGAGCGCATGCTCGGCGTCGATGAACGCGCAGGTCCCGCCGCCGCGCTGGGCCTGGGCCACCGCATGCAGGGCGAGCGTCGTCTTGCCCGAGCTCTCGGGGCCGTAGATCTCGACGATGCGCCCGCGCGGCAGACCGCCGATGCCGAGCGCGATGTCGAGCCCGAGCGAGCCGGTCGAGATCACATCGATGTCGGTCGGCCGCCCCTGCGCGCCGAGCTTCATGATCGAGCCCTTGCCATGGGCGCGCTCGATCTGGACGAGCGCGGCGTCCAAAGCCTTGTTGCGGTCCATGCCGTCCTTCTCGACCAGTCTCAGCCGGCTTCCGGCCATCGAGCCCTCCATCGGTTATTCCACAGCGCGTTCGACGCTGCAACGGAGGCCAAAGTACATGATTCGTTCCGGGCGTCAAGCCAAAAAGAACACCCAAGGAACAAAATCTCGGAGGGGCGCGGGTGCCGGCGATGTCAGGCGTCGACGGTTCCGGGGAAGATGCGGTTCCGCCACTCGGCGACGCTGCAGAAGCTCGGGTCGCCGCCGAACCGATCGCGCGTCGCTCGGTCCACCCCCGCGTCGTCGAGCGAGAAGTCCAGCGCCTCGCGCTGCGGCTGGACGACATAGTAGGGCGTGTCCATGAAGACTTCCAACCGGTTGCCCTCGGGGTCGCGGAAATAGACCGACCAGGCGTTGCCGTGATCGACGGGATCGATGTCGTCGGCCCCCTTGGCGACGAGATGCGCGTGGTATCGCCGCAGATCGGCGAGCGTCCCGACCTTCAGGGAGATCTGGTTGACGATGTTGAACGCCCCCTCGGGCCGTCCCGGGACGAGCACGATCTGATGATGATCGGTCTCGTTGCGGCTGAGGAACAGCAGCTCCGAGTCGCGGAACGGCCCGCGGTCGGTGACCCGGAACCCCAGCACGTCGGTATAAAAAGCGGCCATCGCCTCGATGTCGACGACATGGAGGCCGATATGGCTCATCGTCCAGCGCGGCAACCCGGTCATGGCGCATCCCTCGTCTCGTCTTCCCGGCGCATCCTAACAGCCGCCCGGCGTTCGGTGAATCGGGCGCCGCCCTGTTTACCCGCCTCGCCGGTCATTCTATAGCTTGGCTCGACCGGCTGGAGCGGCCGGCCGAGGTTTCGGAATCCGGAGGCAGAATGAAACTCTACTACAGCAAGGGCAGCTGCTCGTTCGCGCCCCATGTCGCGCTGCGCGAGGTCGGGGCGGAGTTCGATCTCGTCGCCGTCGACCTGCGCGCCAAGACACTGCCCGACGGCAGCGACTACCGGGCGGTCAACCCGCGCGGCTACGTGCCGTTGCTGGAGCGCGACGACGGTCGGACGCTCGCCGAATGCGCGGCGATCCTGCAATATGTCGCCGACCGCCATCCTGGCTCGGGCCTCGCCCCGGCGCCGGGCAGCGATGACCGCTACTGCCTCGTGGAGTGGCTGAGCTTCGTCGGCGGCGAGCTTCACAAGGGTCTGCCGCCGCTGTTCCTGCCGACGATCCCGGAAGCGATGCGGCCGGTCGCCCGCGCCCGGCTGGAGCTCCGCATGGCGTTCCTCGACCGGGCGCTGGAGGGCAAGGCGTGGCTGATGGGCGACGGCTACAGCGTGGCCGACATCTATTGCGGTAGCATCCTCAACTGGACGAGGCCCGCCAAGTACGACCTCGGGGACCATCCCAACATCGCCGCCTATTACGACCGTTTCCGCGCCCGCGACGCTGTCGCGGCGGCGCGCGAGGCCGAGGGGTAGCGTCCGGCTCCCGCGCGCCGGCGGTCGGAGCGAGGCGAAGGTGACGGTACGGCTCGGCTATCTCCTGCCCACCCGCGAACGCGTCATGATCGGCGTCCACGAGACGGCGCGCATCCTGGAACTCGCCGATTTCGCGGAAGAGATCGGGTTGGATTCGGTGTGGATCGGCGATTCCCTGCTCGCCAAGCCGCGTCACGATCCGCTGTCCCTGCTCGCCGCCATCGCCGGGCGCACCCGCCGGATCGAGATCGGGACGGCGGTGCTGCTGGCGATGCTCCGCAACCCCGTCCTGCTCGCCCAGCAGGCCGCGACCATCGACCAGATCGGCGCCGGGCGGCTGATCCTCGGGGTCGGCACGGCCCGCGACGCGCCGGCGATCCGCGCCGAGTTCGCCGCCGCCGGGGTGCCGTTCGAGAAGCGCATCGGCCGGATGCTGGAGGGCATCGAGCTGTGCCGCCGGCTGTGGACCGGGCGGCCGGTCACCTGGGACGGCCGCTGGACGCTCGAGGGGGCGGTGCTCGCGCCGCTTCCCTTCCGCGCCGGCGGCCCGCGAATCTGGGGCGGCGGTGCGGCGCCCGGGGCGCTCAGACGCTGCGCCCGGCGGTTCGAGGGCTGGCTGCCCTCCGGTCCGGGTGGTCCGGCGGAATGGAGCGCGGCCTGGGCCGAGCTTCAGGCCCATGCCGCGGAGGCCGGCCGGGCGCCCGGCGAGATCGTTGCCGCCGCCTATGTCACCGTCGCCGTCGCCGCCGGGCGGGCGCGCGCCGAGGCCGAGCTCGACGACTATCTCGCCCGCTATTACGGCCGGCCGGCCGAACGGGTCCGCGCCGAGCAGTACAGCTTCGCCGGCGAGCGCGCGGCGGTGGCCGACTGGCTCGGCGGCTTCGCGGCGGCCGGTGCCCGGCATCTCTGCGTCCGCGTCACCGGCAGCGACGACGAGGCGCAGATGGAGGCGCTCGCCGAGATGCGCGCCGCTTTCATCTGAGGCGCGCGGCGGCGGGCGGCGCGGTTCAGTCGAGCACCGGCTGGAGGCGGTCGAGCGCGCGCGACAGCGTCTCGGGCGACGCCGCGAAGCATAGCCGCATCCGGCTCTCCCCGGCGGAGCCGAAGGCGCGCCCGGGCGCGAGGCCGACCCCGGTCCTCTCGATCAGCTCCTGGGCGAAGGCGAGGCTGTCGGTCACGCCGTCGACCGAGAAGAAGGCGTAGAACGCCCCGTCGGGGCGCGGCAGCCGGACGCGCCGCATCGCGCCCAGCCGCTGCAGGACGAGATCGCGGTTGCGGCGGTAGCGCTCGCGGATTCGCGCGACGAACGGCTCGCCTTCCTCGACGGCGACGATCCCGGCATGCTGCACGAAGGTCGCGGGGGCCGCGACATTGTATTCGTTGAGCTTGGCGAAGCTCTCGCCGAGCGCCGGCGGGTGGGTCAGCCAGCCGAGCCGCCAGCCGGTCATCGACCAGGACTTTGAGAAGCTGTTGACGACGACGACCCGGTCGTCGGGCGCGGCGAAGTCGAGGAAGGAGGGCGCGCGCGCGCCGTCGAAGGCGAGGCGGACATAGACCTCGTCGGCGACGACATAGATTCCCCTCTCGGCGCACCATGCGGCGAGCGTCCGCTGGTCGTCGGCGCCCATCACCCATCCGGTGGGGTTGCCCGGCGAGTTGACGAAGACGGCGACGGTGCGCGCGTCGCAGGCGGCGAACAGCTTCTCCGGATCGAGGCGCCAGCGCCCATCCTCGGCGGCGTCGAGCGCGACGATCCGCGCCTCGCCCCCCATCACCCGGACGGTCTCCACGCAGTTGGGCCAGACCGGCCCGACCGCGACCATGTTGTCGCCGGGCGCGACGAGGAGCTGCGAGATCAGCATGATCGCGTTCATCCCCGAAGCGGTGACGGTGATGCGCTCGGCGCCGATCGGCGCGCCGTGCAGCCGGGTCGCGTAGCCGGCCAGCGCCTCGCGCAGCTGCGGCACGCCCCGGTTCTGGGCGTAGAAGACATGGTCGTCGGCGACCGCGCGGCCGAGCGCCTCCTTGATGAAGTCCGGCGTCGGCGTGTCGGGCTCGCCGAACCAAAGGGGGATCAGCCCGGGCCGCGCCATATTGGCGTCGGACACCGCGCGGATCAGCGAACCGCCGAGTTCGGCGATCTCGGTCCGCATCGGCCGTCGGGTCTCGTCCGGTTCTCCGTCCATGCCGCATCTCCGCCCCGCTCCCGCGCCGCCGGCACTGTAGGGAATTTGTCGCGCGACGCGAGTCGCCCTCGGCCGAGCGTCGACACTCATTCAACAATCGATGTCGGGCAACAATCGATGTCGGGTGCCGGTCGTGTCGGCTGGGTGAGGATCTCCAGCGCCCGACGCCGGTCGAGTTGAGCGTGCGCAAACTGATTGCGGTAACTCCGAAGGCAACCGTAGCAACTGGAGTCGCAGCCGCAATTGCCCTTTACGCGCTTTTTCGCAGCATCGAGCACATCGGCGAAAACCTTTTCGCGTTCCAGCTGCGCCACCAGCCCGGCGCCGCCCGGTACGTTGTCGTAGAGCACAACCGCGGACTCGCCTGGGTGGTCGCCACCGGCAATGGTGACGTTCAGGTCGGTGTCCGGCACTTCCAGCGTGTCCGCCGCACCCAGCAGGACGGCATAGGCGACCGAATACGCATCCCGCTCGCCATGGACCGTCGGAAACTGAAGGCGCACGACATCGGTGTCCAGTTCGTGGCCGAGGGAGAACAGCTTCAGTTTGACCTTGCAATCCGAACCCGACGGCGACTCATGGCCGGCCTGCGGCGCCGTCATGTGGCTGCCGCAGGAGGGGCAGATGTAGAAGCCCTTCCGGTTTCGGCCCTCGCACAGGATGACCAGCACGCCGGGAACGGCCTGCGTCACCTGAACGCCGAACATGGTCCTGCTTTCGGGCTGCGCCTCGAAACCCCGGAAGAAGGGCCGCGTCGTGTACAGGCGGCGCGCGCGTCCCTGCGGCTCCGAGGGCTTCTTGAACAGGGGTGTCACGAAGCCGAACTCGGGAATGAGATACTTACGTGCGCCCGGCAGCTCCTCTGCATCGCCTCCGTTCCATTGCGTGAAGTTGCGCGCATCGTTGTAGCGGTAGTGGCGCACGGGCCATGCCTTGCCAGCCACCGCCTTCACGCCGCAGGACTCCCATTCGAGCTTGTTGGCGACCACCTTGCCGCCGGGAGCGTATTCGGCGATCGCCTGCGACAGATCCCGCTGGAGCGCAACGCCGGTCGTTCGGCCGTCCGTGGATCGGATATCGAGATCTCGGCCGATGGAATCGATGCGGTCGGGTTGGCAGGCGATATGGGATATATTGCGCCAGGCCAGAGATGTCTCGCCAATGTGCGCAGCGCTGCGATTATCCATCTCACCCGCATCGATCAATCCAGGCCCGTGTCGAATACAAGAGATCAATCTTGGAAAACCTATTCCTTCGCTGCCCTTCAAGTCAAGGAAGCCGGAACTTCGGTAGTGGGTCAGTTTGGAATCGCTTTCTTGTAGGGGCCGCGCGGGCCGGGCTTCGGGGCCGCTTCTTCCACCAGCCGCACAATGTCCTCTACATCCAAAG
Organism: Alphaproteobacteria bacterium; assembly: GCA_963422565.1. GTDB lineage: Bacteria > Pseudomonadota > Alphaproteobacteria > MPNO01 > MPNO01. The sequence continues at coordinate 2,313,992 of OY730228.1, forward strand.
CCGGTCCGTCACTCCAGCGGCCATCGCGGGCGTGACGCGAAGGCTGCCATGGATGCGGCAGAAGTTGTAGTGCATGAAGTGCAGCGCGACGCTGTAGGTGTGGTTCTCGATCTTCTTCGAGAACGCATTGGTCAGCCTGGTGAAGCGGTGGATCGCCATCCGTATCGTCAGGTTGTTCCGCTCGACATAGGAAGTGCTGACGGCGGCCGGGTCCGGGTTGCCCTCGATCTTCCGCTTGATGATGCCGGTGCATTCCGCCGGCGAGTAGCGCCGCGAGGCGCTCTTGCCCGCGTCTGGCTGGCCGTAGAGCTTCACCAGCATGGCATAGTCCACATCGCCCCCGAACGCGCCTTCTACAGCCTCCAGGTAGGCTTTGAGGCCGTCCGTGGTGAGCTGGACCCGGCAGGCCAGCCGTGCCCGGAGATCGTCCATAAGCTCGATCGCCGTCTCGCTGGAGCGGTCCCCGACGCGCCATGACGGAACGAGCTTCGTATCGGCGCAGATCGCGGTCCAGGTCCACACATCGCTGGCTTCGGGCGGCGCAGCCTTGGCGCGAGGGACATTCTTCTCCTTCGCGTAGATGAACGACCAGATTTCATCGACTTGGATGCGCCTGCAGGGAAGGTCGCGGAGCACCTTGTCCTGATACGCCTCGCAAGCCTTGCCAGCGTCGATCAGCAGCTTGGCGACAGTGTTCTTCGACACATCCGCGATCCGCGTGGTTGAGCGGATGCTGTTGCCCTCGACCAAGAGCCGGAGAATCAGCGTGCGCTTCTTGGTATCCAGCCTGTTCATGGCACGACTGCAGGGCCTGCCGGCCATTAGTCAAGCAAAAAAGTCAGGCTATTTTAGGGATTGCGGGTAATAAGTGGCCCATATATAACCCGTGCAGATGTTCCGGCCGCTTAACTGTAGCCGCAGTCGAACGGCCGGAACATCTATTGGGTCATGTTCTCATGTCCCACCTCCCGGCACGGCTTCACGGCCTTGCGCGAGGGGTTGCGTCGGTCCAATGGACCGACGCTTGTCCTTGTTCGCATTGAGAATAACGACGCCTTCCGCCTTCAGGCGAGAGATTTGAGGCGACAAGGAACTGCGCGGGATCGTCAGCCCATGTGCGGTCGCAATCCATGCCGTAATCTCTTCCGCCGAGCCACCGCCAGGGTGCTCCCGCAAAGCCTCGACGACGCGATCCTTGATTGTGGCTCGACTCGATGGGCGCCTGCTTCCGTTTTCCGAGTTCTGCTCAGCCGTCGCATTGATCGCCTCAAGAGCCACCTTTAGCTCCTGAGATTCGAGCCGAAGAGCTGCCTGTTCTTCCTTGATTTCAGCCTGTCGCTCAGTAATGAATTCCCGAAGCGTCATCATGGCGTCGCCCGTCAGATTGTAACTTGCGAGGAATATAGCGGGCCTGACTCCATTTTGCAAGACTTCGCGCGTGCGTCTTTGTCGAAAAGAATCTGACTAAGACGCTCCCCATCTTGCGGCTGCCGCTTTCCTGGCAATGGCGCGTCGTTGCTCCGATGTCAGGGAAGCCGCTCGCGCAGGACCGCCCTTCAAACCGCCCCTGCGCTGCCCCGGAGCTTTGCTGGGTATGGCGTCCTCAACCTCGCCGGTCGCCAAGTCCACGATGCGCTTGGCGCGTTGGTTCGTGTCGCGGGGTCTCTTGGGCCGATCCATGCTTTCAATATGACAGGCGCTCCGCTGAATGTCTAGGTCTGGCTTCAGGACACCGGCGCTCAAAGACGATGAGCGCCGGTGGTGTGCCCTGTTTACATGCAGGTGCCATAGATACCGGAACCGGTGACGCACCCGCCCCCGGGACCGCATTGCGTATCGAACATGCAGGTGTTCCGCTGCTTGCCGGTAATGTCGAGCGGGTTCCGCGCTGGCCTGCGGTCGTTGCTGTTGCCGGGGAACATGCCACCGACGCAACAGCCGTAAAGCGAACCCGAAGGTTTGACGCATTTCGATCCGGGCTTGCAGTCGGTGCTGAACATGCACGCATAGGATGGGGCGGCGGTTGCCATGAGGGCAAGAAATACCAAGGCTCCGAAGAAGGCTCTCATGTCTGTCTCCACAGTTTCAGGCCGTCCCGACGGGCGTCGGGCCGGTCGCCAAACAATCGCCATAGCGTGGGACTCCCGCGTGTTCCCGCAATGCGGTCTTGTATTGCGCGGGCGGCCCGACATGGGCCGTCGCTATGGCGTGTTTGGCGATGACAGAAGGCTGCGAAGCGCTACTGTCGGGAGTCAACAAGATTCCAAACTGACCCACTACCGGAACTTCGCGTCCGGCGTCATCGCCAGATCGCCAAGGTCTCCGAACTCGGCGACGGTTCAATTGGCGAGAACAGAGACCGGCGGGACGGGCGGTTCAATTATCCGCCGACTCGTCGTATCGCTCGAGAATATTGCCCTCAGACCCTCCGCTTGCTCGGACCCTCCCTAGTTCAGGACATATGAGACGGGGGGTTATCCCTGGCTGTCTGTTTGGCAAGGTACTGGGCGGGTCTTGCGGGTCTGCGTCCTTTGGGCAGGCGTTTGGCGTAGGGTCGCTTGCGGCCCGCGGCGCGCGGTGCGGGCGGGGCCGCGTCTGCGCGGCGCCTACCGAGGAGATGGCGCGGGCGGGTGCGCGGGAAGCTGCGCATGTCGGTGCGCGCCCTGCCCCCGCTCCGGCGGGGCGGGCCGGTCACCGGCGGAGCGTCTGCGCCGTCCACACCACCTCGCCGACGATCTCCGCCCCTTCCGGCCAGGGGAGATCGGGCCAGACCGGGTGGTCGCTCGCCAGCAGCCAGCCGCCGCCGGCGTCCTTCTTCAACCGCTTGACGACGAGCCCGTCCGGCGCCGCGACGACGAACACCCCCCCGGCGCGGCGGCGGCGCCGCGCGCGGTCGACCAGGATCGATCCGCCGTTCGCCAGCGTCGGCTCCATCGATTCCCCCTGGACCCCGATCACCACGCACTGGGTCGGATCGAGCCCGTTCTGATCGAGCCAGTCGCGGCGGAAGGCGACGCTGCCCTGGGCCGACGCGTCCTCGAACGGCGTGCCGCCGCCGGCGGCGGTGGCGAGCTGGAGCACCTCGACCTGGCGCAGCGCGGGCGGGCCCGGGTCGTCGGCCGGGGCCGGCGGCGCGCCGGTGAGCCGCCGCGCCGCGCCCTCCGCCTCGTCGCGCAGCCGGCCGAGCACCGCCGCCGCCTGGCGCAGCGGTCCCGCCGCGTCCTCGGCGGCGGCCTCCGGCGCCGACCCGATCGACAGCTCGAGCCCGAGCGCGGCGCAGATCTCGGCGGCGCGCGGCAATGTCGGCAGGTGACCGCGCAGCACCGAGCGGATCGCGTCGCGCTGCAGCCCGGCGCGCTGCGCCGCGACGATCGCGCTCTCGCCCCGCATCTCCAGCCGCGCCGCGATGAGCGCCCTGAATTCGTCCGCCGTCATGTGGAACGTATACCACAATCATCCCCAGAAAACAACATGCCTTCCATTGACAGGATGAGGAACATATTCCATTTTCGCGGTATGAATTCGACTTCACTGCTGCGGCTGGGACGGCTCTACGCCCGCGTCAACGGCCTCGCGCTCAGCACCGTCGGCCGGCAGGTCGCCAATCACGGCCGTTTTTTCGGCCGGCTCGAGGCAGGGCACACGATCACCGAGGCGCGAATCGCCCGGGTGACCCAGGCCTTCTCCGACCGCTGGCCGTCCAGGCTCGCCTGGCCGCCGGACATCCCGCGCCCGCAGCCCCGATCGAGGAGGACATCGAAATGACCGAGAGCGGTTCCGCCCCGCCGGGCCTCGAGGAGATCGGGGCGCTCTGCCGCCACTACGCCCGCGCCCGCGCCCGGCTCGCCGAGACCGGCGCCGAGATTCGCGCGCTCCAGCGCGAAGCGCTGCGCGGCCGGCTGCGCAGACTCAGGTCCCGCGCCGCCGCCTGCGAGGACGCGCGGGCCGAGCTGGCCGCCGCCGTCGCCGCCGCCCCCGGCCTGTTCGCCCGCCCGCGCACCCGGATCGTCGAGGGGGTCCGGGTCGGCTATCGCAGGCGGCCGGGGCGCGTCGCCTGCGCCGACGAGGCGGCGGCGATCGCCGACATCCGGCGGCTCTTCCCCGACCGGGCGGCGGAGCTGATCCGGATCGCCGAGTCGCTCGACCGCAACGCCGTCCGGCGGCTCGACGCGGAGACGCAGGCGGCGATCGGGGTCGTCGTCGCCGAGTCCGGGGACGAGATCCTGGTCGCCGCCGCGCCGGACGATCTCGACCGGCTGGTCGCCGGGCTGCTCGAAGACGGCGACGCGGCATGAGACCCGCCATGGACGCGCTGCCGGGGGTGCTGTCGGAGATCGCCGAGATCGCCGGCGTCGAGGCCGCGCTGGGGCTCGCGCTCCTCTGCGGCGGCAGCGAGATCCACATCCCCCGCCCGGCCCGGCTCACCCCGGACCACCGGCTGACCGCCGGGCTGGGGGCGGGCGGGGCGGCGGCGGTCGCCCGCTATTTCGCCGGCGAGAAGCTCTACATCCCGCGCGCCCGCCGCGCGCTCGCCCGCCATCTCGCTGCGCGCCGGGTCGGCAGCGCCGAGATCGCCGCTCGCCTCGGCATCTCGGTCCGCACCGCCCGGCGCTACAGCGCCGGCATCCAGGGAGACCGTCCATGACCGATATCCGCCCCGCGGACCGGCTCGCCGCCGAGCTGATCCGCGACGAAGGACTCAGGCTCCGCCCCTACCGCGACAGCCTCGGCCATCTGACCATAGGCGTCGGGCGCAATCTCGATGCGCGGGGGATCAGCCGCGCCGAGGCGCTGTTCCTGCTCGGCAACGACATCGCGATCGCCGAGGCGGATCTCGATGCCAACGCGCCCTGGTGGCGGGAACTGCCGGCGGGGCCGCGGCGCGGCCTCGCCAACATGTGCTTCAACCTGGGCTGGCCGCGGCTCTCGGGCTTCGCGCACATGCTGGCGGCGCTGGCGGCGGGCGACGGGGAGCGCGCCGCCGCCGAGGCGCTCGACAGCCGTTGGGCCGCCCAGGTCGGGCCGCGCGCCGCGCGCGTCGCCGCCCTCCTCGGTCGGGGAGACGGAAGATGACCGATATCCTGGGCACCGCCAAGGCGATCCTCGGCGCCGTCGCGCCCCATCTCGGGGCGGCCCTCGGCGGCCCTTTCGGCGGGATCGCGGCGCGCGCGATCACCGAGGCGCTCGGTATCGCGCCGTCCGACGACCCGGCCCAGGCCGCGCGCGGCGTCGCCGCGGCCAGCCCTGCCGACCTCCTCGCGGTCAAGCGCGCCGAGCAGGCCTTTCGGATCGAGATGGAGCGGCTGGGGCTGCGCGCGGAGGAAATCGCCGCCGCCGACCGCGCGTCCGCCCGCAGCCGCCAGGCGCGGACCCGCGACCCGATGCCGGCGCTGATCGCGCTTGCCGCGCTCGCCGGCTTCTTCGGCATTCTGACCGCGATGGTGCTGGTCGACATACCGGCCGGGGCGATGCAGCCGCTGCTGGTGATGCTGGGCGCGCTGGGAACGCTGGTCACCCAGATCGGCGCCTTCTATTTCGGCTCCTCGGCCGGCTCGGCGCGCAAGACCGAGAGCCTCGAGCGGCTCGCCGCGGGGGTGTCCGGATGATCGAGACCGGCGCCCTCGAGGCCTGGACGGCGCGCGGCATCGCCGGCGCGCTGGTCGCGGCCGGGGCGGCGCTGTTCCTGCGGGTGCGCCGCAACGAGGCGCGGCTCGCCGTGATCGAGTCGCGCGACGGCGGCGCGCTGACGCGGCTCGAGAGCCGGGCCGGCGAGATGGAGCGCGAGCTTCGCGAGCTCCGGCTCTCGGTCACCGAGACCTATGTCCGGCGCGACGACTACATGCCCCAGCTCTCGCAGATCCTCGCCAAGCTCGACGCCCAGGCGGCGCTGCTGGCGCGGCTCGACGAGCGCAGCCGCAGATGGGAGACCCAGCCGTGAGCGGTCGGTCGCCGAGGCTGCGGCGGTCGGAGCGCCGCCGGCTCGAACGTCTGCTCGAGGCGCACGGTTTCGCGAGCTATGCCGAGCTCGCCGGCTGGTTGGAGACCGCCGCCCGCCCGCCCGATGCCGCCCCGGCGGCTCGCCGCGAGGGGCCGGGCCGGGCGGCTGAACGCGCGCCCGAGGACGGCGGCCCGACCGCCGAGGCCACCATCCGGCTGGCGCTCGAGCGGCTGTTCGAGCGCATGTTGACGGCGGGGGACGCCGAGCTCAGGGACATCGCTGCCGCCGCCCGCGCGGCGGCCGAGGCGGCGCGGGCCGGCGCCGCGGTACGCCGCGAGCAGCGGCTCGCCGATGCCGATGCCGCCCGCAGGGCCGGCGCGACGGCGCGCGGCCGCGGCCTGTCGCCGGCGACCGAGGAGGCGATCCGCGCGGCGATCGAGAAGGCGGGGACCGGGGGATGAGGCGCGACCTGCTCCCCTATCAGAACCGCTGGATCGCCGACCGCGCCGGGTTCAAGGTGATCGAGAAGTCGCGGCGCATCGGCATTTCCTGGGCCGAGGCCTATGACGCGGTGCTCCATGCCGGGGGCGACCGCGGCAATGTCTACTACCAGTCCTATGACAGGGACATGACGCGCGGCTTCATCGACGACTGCGCCGACTGGGCGCGCGTGCTCGAGATCGGGAGCCGCCTCGCCGCCGAACCCCTGCTCGCCGAGATGGCGGGCTCGGTCCAGGTCTTCAAGCTGGCGCTGGCGACCGGCAAGGAGATCCGCGCGATGACCTCGGCGCCCCGCGCCTTCCGCTCCAAGGGGCGGCCGGGCGACCGTGCCGTGATCGACGAGGCGGCCTTCGTCGACGATCTCGCGGCGGTGCTCAAGGCGGCGCGCGCCTTCCGCCAATGGGGCGGCAGCGTGCACGTCATCTCGACCCATAACGGCGCCGCCTCGGTCTTCTCGTCGCTGTGCCGCGATCTCCGCGACCGGCTGGTCCCCGGCAGCCTGCACCGGGTGACGTTCCGCGACGCGCTGGCCGACGGGCTCTACCGCCGCATCTGCGAAATCCGCCGCGAGCGCTGGACGCCCGAGGGCGAGGCCGGCTGGGAGGCGGCGATCCGGCGCGAATACGGCGCCGACGCCGCCGAGGAGCTCGACTGCGTCCCCGCCGCCGGCGCCGGGGCCTGGCTCGCCTGGGAGCTGATCCGGGCCGCCGAGGACCCGGCGGCGGGCGCGCCGGCGGGCTATCGCGGCGGGCGCTGCTGGATCGGCGTCGACATCGCCCGGCGCCGCGACCTCTGGGTCGCCGCGGTGCTCGAGGCGGTGGGCGACGTGCTGTGGCTGCGCGAGCTGGTGACCCGGCGCGGCATCACCTTCTCCGAACAGGTCGGGGTCGTCGCCGATCTGGCCGGGCGCTACCGGCCGCTGCGCGTCGCGGTCGATCAGACCGGGATGGGCGAGGCGGTGGTCGAGCGGCTGCGCGAGCGCCATGGCAGGCTCCGCGTCGAGGGGGTGGTGATGACCGCGCCGCGCCGGCTCGACCTTGCGACCGCGCTCCGGGCGGCGCTCGAGGACCGGCGGCTCAGGCTGCCGCCCGACGAGGCGCTGCGCCGCGACCTCCACGCCGTCCGCGCCGAAAGCGGCGGCGCCGGCGCGCCCAGGCTGGTCGCCGTCCGCGCCGGAACCGACGGCCATGCCGACCGGTTCTGGGCGCTGGCGCTGGCTTGCGCCGCCGCCGAGGGGCGGGGGCCGGTCGCCGTCCGTTCCGTCGGCGGCGTCCATGCCGCGCTGCGCGGCGGGGCGGGCCATGTCATCGACCGCCGATCGCGGGTGGTGCGCGGCCCGCTCGCCGGGGTCGCCCCCCATGGCTGAGCCGGCGCCGCGCCGCCCGCGCGCCGGCGAGGTCGCGGGCGCCGACCGGCGCGGCGCGGCGCTCGGGGCCTGGGCCGCCGAGGTCGCCCCGCCCGGCCTGCCCGGGGCCGGCCGCCACCCGATCGCGATCTGGCGCGACACGCTTCGCGACGAGCAGGCCTGGGCCTGCCTGACCCAGCGGCTGGAGGCGGTCGTCGCCTCGCCCTGGTCGGTGGTTCCCGGCGGGCCGGGGGCGGGCGACCGCGCGGCGGCCGAGGATCTCGGCGCGCAGCTCGCGGCGCTCCCCTTCGACCGCATCTGCCGCGAGCTGCTGCACGCGGTCTGGTACGGCTATGCGATCGCCGAGGCGATCTGGGAGATCGACGGCGACCGGGTGCGGCTCGCCGATCTCAGGACCCGGGCGCCCGAGCGGTTCCGATGGAGCGCCGCCGGGGAGCCGCTGCTGATCGGCGCGGCGGCGCCGGGCGGGGCGCGGCTGCCGGCCGGCAAATTCGTCGTCCTGCGTATGCCCGCCGAGCATGGCGGCCGGCCGCACGGCCACGGCGCCGCGCGCTGGTGCGCCTGGCCGGTCTGGCTCAAGCGCAACGGGCTCCGCTTCTGGTCGATCGCGCTCGACAAGTTCGGCGCCCCGACGCCCAAGGCGACCTATCCGCCGGGCGCCAGCGACGCCGAGATCGACGGGCTGCTCGTCGCCCTCGAACAGATCGCCACCGGGGCCGGCATCGCCCTTCCCGAGGGCCAGGAAATCGAGCTTCTCGACTCCGCCCGGCGCGCCGGCGGCGATTATGCGGCCTTCGCCGCCTATCTCGACCGGGCGATCGCCAAGGCGGTGCTGACCCAGACCGCGACCACCGAAATCGGTCCGTGGCGGGGCACCGCCGAGGTCCAGGCCCGCGCCGGCGAGACCGTGATCCGGGCCGACGCGCGGCGGCTCGACGGCGCGCTCAACACTGGCATCGCGCGCTGGCTGACCGCATGGAACCATCCGGGCGCCGCGCCGCCCCGCATCGTCCGCGACGTCGAATCGCCCGAGGACCTCGACGCCCGCGCCCGCCGCGAGGAGATCGTCGCCCGCACGACCGGCCTCCGCCCGACCGCCGCCCATGTCGCGGCGGTCTATGGCGGCGCCTGGGAGGCGGCGCCGGGTTGAGGGTCCGGGCGGCGCGGCACGCTTCGATGCGTTTGCGGCTTCACGCCCCCTGTTCCGGATCCCGCAAGTTCCGGGTCGGGCTGCGAGCCGACAGGGACCCCGGGCCTACAGCATCACCTCGCCGCCGCAGCAGGCGAGGGACTGGCCCGTCATGAAGGCGCTGGCCGGGGAGGCGAGGAACATCACCGTGCCGATCAGGTCGTCGGGGGTCTCGCGGCGCTTGAGGATGCGCATCTGCTGGATGGTCCGGCGCCCCGCGTCGTTCATCGAGGCATGCGCCACTTCGGTCTCGGTATAGCCCGGCATGACGGCGTTCACGTTGATGCCGTCGTCGCCGAGCTCGCGCGCCATCACCCTGGTCATGCCGACGACCGCGGCCTTGGAGGTGACGTAATGCATGAAGCCGGGCGTCCCCTGCGGCACCGTGCCCGACGAGACGTTGATGATCCGCCCGCCGCCCGCCGCCCGCATGGCCGGAACCACCGCCCTGGCGCAGAGATAGCTGCCGGTGATGTTGACGTGGAGCACCCTGGTCCATTCCTCGAACGGGATGTCGGTGAAATGGCGGCGCGGAATGGTCGCGAAGACCGCCGCGTTGTTGATGAGCACATCGATCCGCCCGAAGGCGTCGCGCGTCCGGGCGGCCATGGCGGCGACCGAGTCCTCGGCGCCGACATCGGTTTCGATCGCGAGGGCGCGCCCGCCGCCCGCCTCGATCTCGGCGGCGACGCTGCGCGCGTTGCCGCCGTCGATCTCGGCGATCACCGGGACCGCGCCGGCCTTCGCGAAGGCAAGCGCGTATTCCCGGCCGATCCCCTGCCCGGCGCCGGTGATGACGACGACCTTGTCCGAGATGTCGAAGCGGTCGTCCGCCATGGCCTGCTCCCGGTCGGTATGCGCGCCTCGATATGCCGGCGGCGGGGCGCGGCGATCATTCCAGCGCGCGCCTCGGGTTGCAAGCGCCGCGCGCGGCCCGAGCCGGCCGGTCGCATTGTCGATCGGCCGGCGGCGGTATAGACTCCGCCCGGCCGCATGACCACGTAAAATGGAGGTCTCGATGGACAGCAACAGACTCGGCGCGTTTCTCGGTCTCGCGGCGCTCGCCGCCGCCGCCGCCGGTCCCGCTCGGGCGGACAGCGTCACGCTCAGGATGCACACCTTCATCCCGCCGGTTGCCAACCCGAGCAAGACCTTTCTCATCCCCTGGGCCGAGAAGATCGGCGAGGCCTCGGGCGGCAAGCTCAAGGTCCAGCCCTTCTGGGCCATGCAGCTCGGCGGCAAGGCGCCCCAACTCCTCGACCAGGCGCGTGACGGGGTGGTCGATATCGTCTGGACGCTCCCCGGCTTCACCCCCGGCCGGATGCCGCGGGTCGAGCCCTTCGAGCTGCCCTTCGTGCACCGCACCGCGCATTCCTCGACGCTGGCGCTCCAGGACTTCCAGGAGAAGCATCTCGCCCCCGATCTCGAGGGCTATCGCCCGCTGCTGCTCCATGTCCATGCCGGTTTCCTGTTCCAGACCAAGAAGCCGATCCTCAAGCTCGCCGACCTCGATGGGCTCAAGATCCGCGCCGCCTCGCGCGGCGGGGTGTGGCTGCTGAACGCGCTCGGCGCCACCGGTATCGGGCTGCCGCTGCCGCAGATCCCGCAGGCGCTGTCCAAGGGGGTCATCGACGGGGTGACGCTGCCCTACGAGATCGCCCCGGCGGTCAAGACGCCCGACCTGGTCGACAACTTCTCCCGGCTTGCCGGCGACCAGCCGCGGCTCGGCACCAACGTCTTCACCTTCCTGATGAACCCGACCAGCTACAACAAGCTGTCGAAGGAGATGAAGAAGGTCATCGACGACAATTCGGGCCGCAACATCGCCGACGCTGCCGGGCGCAACTGGGACGCCATCGAAGCGCCCGGACGCAAGGTCGTCGAGTCGCGGAAGAAGAACAGGTTCCACACCATTCCGGCCGCCGAGGTCGCCAAGATGAAGGCCGCCGCAGAGCCGGTCTTCGCGCGCTGGTTCGAGGAGATGGGCAAGATCGGCGTCGACGGGAAGACGCTGCTCACCGACGCCCGCGCCCTGATCGAGAAATACTCCGCGAAGTAGCGGGGGGGTCCCCGCCGGTCGGCCGCGCGCGGGCGCATGACCGGCGTGCGGCCCCCGGCCGACCGGCTGGGTCGTGCGCTCCACGCGGCCGCCAGATGGCTCGCCGTCTGCGGCGGCTTCATGCTGTGCGCGCTGGCGGCACTGACGACGGCGAGCGTCGCCGGCCGCGCCACCCTGTCGGCGCCGGTCCCGGGCGATTTCGAGCTGGTCGCGATCGGCACCGGTCTCGCGGTCTTCGCGTTCCTGCCCTGGTGCCAGATCACCCGCGGCAACGTGCTGGTCGACTTCTTCATGGCCGGGGCGCCGGTCCGAGCGCGCATCCTCTGCGACCTCGCGGGCGGGGCGCTCTATCTGACGATCGGCGTCATCCTGACCTGGCGGATGGTCCTCGGCGGTCTCGACATGCACGCCTATGCCGAGAAGTCGATGACCATCAACTTCCCGCGCTGGACGACCTTCCCGCCCTCGATCCTGATGCTGGCCTTCCTGGTCGCGGTGATCCTCTACACGCTCTGGCGCGGCATCCGCGAGCTGCGCGCCGGCAGATACGGCGACGACGCGGGCGGCCCCGGGATCTGACGCGGTGGACGGCGCCGTCATCGGGGTGATCGGCTTCGCTGCGCTGCTGGCGCTGCTGATCTTCCGCATCCCGATCGCGATCGCCATGCTGAGCGTCGGCATGGTCGGCTATGTCTCGATCGCCGGGTCGACCGCGCTCCTCAGCCATCTCAAGACCGAGACCTATTGGCGGTTCACCGCCGAGACGCTTTCCGTGGTGCCGCTGTTCGTGCTGATGGGCCAGTTCGCCGCCAAGGCCGGGCTGAGCCAGGCGCTGTTCTCGGCCGCCAATGCCTGCCTCGGCCATTTCCGGGGCGGCATCGCGATGGCCGCGGTCGGCGGCTGCGCCGGCTTCGGAGCGATCGCCGGCTCCTCTCTCGCGACCGCGGCGACGATGGGCCAGGTCGCGCTGCCGGAGCTCAAGCGCTACAACTATTCGGGCGCGCTGGCGACCGGGTCGCTCGCCGCCGGCGGCACGCTCGGCATCCTGATCCCGCCCTCGATCGTGCTCATCATCTACGCGGTGATGGTCGAGGCCAATGTCGCGACCCTCTTCCAGGCGGCGTTCATCCCCGGCGTCATGGCCGCGCTCGGCTATATCCTCTCGATCGCCGTCCTGGTCCGGCTGTTCCCCGAGTCGGGTCCGGCCGGGCCGCGCACCCCCCTCGCTCGCAAGATCGCCGCCCTGATCGAGATCTGGCCGGTGCTGGTGATCTTCCTCCTGGTGATGGGCGGCATCTATGCCGGCGTCTTCACCCCGACCGAGGGCGCCGGCGTCGGCGCGACCGGCACCTTCCTGATCGCGCTGCTGCGCGGCGGGATGGGCTGGCGCGGCTTCGTCGACGCGATCCTCGGCACCGCTTCGACGACGGCGATGATCTTCCTGATCCTGCTCGGCGCGGCGGTGTTCAACGCCTTCCTCGGCTTCTCGCAGCTCCCGATCATCGCCGCCGACTATTTCCAGAACGCCGGGCTGAGCCCGACCGTCGTGCTGATCGGAATGATCCTGCTCTATATCGGGCTCGGCCTCGTCATGGACTCGCTGTCGATGATCCTGCTGACCGTGCCGATCTTCTGGCCGATCGTCGCCGGGCTCGAATTCCCGCTGCAGGGCGAGGAGCTCAAGCTCTGGTTCGGCATCATCTCGCTGATCGTGGTCGAGGTCGGGCTGATCACCCCGCCGGTCGGGCTCAACGTGTTCATCATCAACTCGATGGCCCGCGACGTGCCGATGATCGAGACCTTCAAGGGCGTGCTGCCCTTCTTCCTCTCCGACATCGTGCGGGTGGCGATCATCATCCTGTTCCCGACGATCGCGTTGGTGCTGCCGCGCCTGCTCGAGGGCTGAGCGCGCGGGCGGGGTCAGCCGGCGGCGATATCGATGCGCCCGGCGGCGATTTCCGAGCGGACGCCGTCGACGAAGGCGGCGATCCTGGCCTCGGTCATCGCGTCCCGGAACATCTCGGCGCGCATCCGCACCCGTTGGGCGCTGATCGCCTCCACCGCGCGGCACATCCGCGCCAGCTCCGCCTCGGTCTCGACCAGGCCCACGGCCTCGCGCGCCATCTCGCGGCAATGGTCGCGCTCGTCGTCATAGATGATCCGCATCGCGCCGGCGGTCATGTCGTGGAGCGGGCTGCCCGAGAGCTTCGCGCCCTCGCGGAACAGCCGGGCGCCGCCGCCCTCGGTGAGCCCGACGGCGGCGCGGTCGATCGGCGATCCCCCCTCGACATAGGCGCGGCGGAGGTCGCCGAGCGCCTTTTCCTCGGGGAGCTGGACGGCGTCCCCGGGTGCGATGGGCCGACCGACCAGATGCTCGAACACGTCGGCGAGCAGCGCGTAATGGTTGAACTCGTCGGCGAGCTGGGTGAGCCGGAAATGGAAGTCCCGTCGGGAAATGGTCCGGTCGACCTCGGGGAAGTCCTCGACCAGCCGGGCGAGCTCGCGGTGCAGCCCGTTGAAATAGCCGTCGACCGGGTTGAGCTCCTTCCAGAGCTGCGCCCGCAGATAGAAGACATGGTCCGCCGTCTCCGCCCCGGCGAAGAAGCGCCGGGCGATCTCGCCCTCGGCCTCCCACCACGGCCAAGCCGCCTCGAGCAGCCGCCTCTCGACATCCATCCCGCACCCTCCGTCGTTCGAGCCGCGTTTCAGTCGCTGCGGACGGCCGCGCCCGATGTGGCCTCGCGGGTGGAGTAGCCGATATGGTCGAGGATGAGGTCGGCCCCCGCGGCGATCGCGGCCATCGCCACAAACGCGATCAGCATGGCTCTCATCGGCTCTCCTTTCGGTCGATGGTCGCCCGCTTCAGGAACGTGATCAGGTCGTCGCGGTCGGCCGACGCGGCGATCCGCTGCATCGGCATCTTGGAGCCGGGAATGAAGTTGTCCGGCCCCTCCGCGAACAGCGCGTCGATGGTCCGGCCGTCCCAGACGAAGCCGGCGTCGCGGAGCGTCCGCGAGTAGCGGTAGCCGGGGAGGGTCCCGGCCGCGCGGCCGAAGATCCGATACAGGGTCGGCCCCGCCCGGCGCAACCCGTCCGGCCCCAGCGTATGGCAGATCGAGCATTTGCGCTGGAACTGCCGCTCGCCGTTGTCCATCCGGGCCGGATCCTTGAGATAGCTTATCTCGCCCGTCGCCATCCGGCCGAGCTTGCCGATCTCGGCGACCGGCCAGCTGTACATCGCGGTATCGAGGCCGCCGGCATGGATGTTCCGCCCGTCGGGGGAGAAGCGCAGCGCCCAGACCGGACCGTGCAGCGTCGCGCGGAACTGCCGGGCGATCGACAAGTCCCGACAGTCGATCGTCCGGATGAAGCCGTCGCCGTCGCCGACCGCGAGGGTGGTGAAGCCGGGATCCGCCGCCATCGACAGGATCGGGCTGCGATATCGGGTGAGGTCGGCGACCACCGCCCCGGTCTCCATGTCCACGACGCGGATGGCGCCGTCGAGGGCGCCGTAGGCGAGCCATCCCGCTACCTCGTTGAGGACAAGGGCGTTGACGCCGAAGCCGGCCGACAGCAACCGCCGCGTCGGGCTCCGCGCGGCAAGGTTCCAGACCCGGATCGTGCCGTCCGCCGAAGCCGAGTAGAGCCGCGCGCCGTCGGCGGAGAAGACGACCGCGTTGACCCCCGCCCTGTGTCCCTCGAGGAATCGGGGCGGTCCGCCGTCGAGCGGCCACAGTCCGATCCTTCCGTCCCAGCTCGCCGTGGCCACCGATCCGCGGTCGGGCGCCAAAGCGAGGCCGACGATCTTGCCCCGGTGGCCGCCGAGGCGCTGCCCCCGGCGGGACGCGAGATCCCACAGATAGAGGTCGAAATCGTCTCCCGCCGAGACGGCGCGGGTGGCATCGACGAAACGCACCGCGTTGACCGCCGCCCGGTGCGCCTCCAGCCAGACGGCGGCGCCGCCCGTCCACAGGCCGAGCGAATAGTCGAAGCTCGCGGTCAGGATCCGGCCGCCGTCGGGCGAGACGTCGATCGCCTTTATCGGGCCGCCATGGCCCTCGAGGGTGAAGAACTCGCCCGCCGCCGCCGCCGGCGCGACCAGCAGAAGCGACGCCAATGCGAGGGCGCGCGGCCGCATGTCATTCCGCCGGCGTCGATGCGGGCGGGCGGTCGTCCGCCCCGCCCGTGGCCTCCTCGTACCAGATCGAATGATGCTCCTTGGCCCATTGTTTCTCGACCCGGCCCGATTCCATGGCGTCGAACGCCCCCTCCATCCCGATGGTGCCGAGATAGATATGGGCGATGATGACGGCGATGAACAGGAAGGCGACGATGGCGTGCCAGAGCTGGGCGAGCTGCATCTCCTCATGCGGGGCCATGACGGTGCGGAGCTCCCCCAACCCGACGAGCTGCGGCAGGCCGAGCGCGTTCAGAAGCTCGAACGTCTTGGCGAACATCGGCATCTCGAACGGAAACAGCAGCGAGAGGCCGGATGCCGAGATCGACGCGCCGAAGATGATGACGATCCAGAAAATGATCTTCTGTCCGGCGTTGAACTTGCGCGCCGGCACGTGGCTGCCGCGGACGAACAGGCCGCCCCCCCTGGCCAGCCAGACGAGGTCGGCACGGTTGGGAATGTTGTGGACGATCCAGAGCGCGAACACGAGCAGCAGCGCCAGCATGAACGCCCAGCTCACATTGTTGTGGATCCATTTCGAGGCCAGGGCGACCTCGGAGAAGCCCTCCCTGCCGAAGAACGGGATCAGCGCGACGCGGCCGAACAGAACGATCAAGCCGCTAATCGCGAGCAGGATGAAGGACCCGGCGAGCAGCCAGTGTGCGAAGCGCTCGATCGCGTCGAAGCGCAGGATGGTCTCGCCGGTCCTCGCGCCGTGGATCCGGATCCGGCCGCGCAGCAGCAGAAAGACCGCGAGCAGGGCGATCGTCGCGACGAGCAGATAGCCGCCATAGACCAGAAGCGGGCCGCGCCTGAGTTGGAGCCAGCGCATGCCGCCGTCCTGGATCACCACGGCGGTGGCCGGCCCCTGTGCCGAGACCGTGACATCGGCGCTGCCATAGCGCAGCGCGCGGAAGACCTCCGCGTCCGAGGCGCCGCCCAACGTGCCGAGCTGCGCGGCGATGCCGGCGGCGGCGTCCGGGTCTCCGGTCGCGCCGCGACGGAACGCATCGTCGATCCGCTCGCCGCGCTGGCGGGCGAGGATGTCCGCGAGGGTCTGGGCACCGCCCGTCGCCGCCCGCTGGGGCGCGCCCTCTTCGGCCGCGTCGGCGGACGGGAGGAGCGGCGGCGCGGCCAGCAGCGCGACACAAAGCAGGAGCGCGCGAAGGCCTTGCATCCTTGGCAAGCCTGTCATCTTCGAGAGTCCTTCCGGATCGGCCGCGACCCGTCGAGTCGGAACGCGGGCGGGCGCAAGCCCGCCCGCGCCGGAAGCGCCGCTCTGGGGAAGCGCCCGTCCGCCCTCGAGGCGGTCGGGTCAGCTGCCCTTCTGGCCGTAGGCCGTGCCCCAGCCCCAGGCGCCGGTGCCGAAGCCGCGGGCGACCACCCGTTCGCGGTAGATGCCCGAGACGACATCTCCATCGCCGGCGAGAAGCGCCTTGGTCGAGCACATCTCGGCGCAGATCGGCAGCTTGCCCTCGGCGATCCGGTTGCGCCCGTACTTGGCCATCTCGGCGGTCGAGTGGGTCTCTTCCGGCCCGCCGGCGCAGAAGGTGCATTTGTCCATCTTGCCGCGCGACCCGAAATTGCCCGCCTGCGGGAACTGCGGCGCGCCGAACGGGCACGCGTAGAAGCAGTAGCCGCAGCCGATGCAGAGGTCCTTGGAGTGGAGCACGACCCCGTCGTCGGTCTGGTAGAAGCAGTCGACGGGGCAGACAGCCATGCAGGGCGCGTCCGAGCAGTGCATGCACGCCACCGAGATCGAGCGCTCGCCCGGCTTGCCGTCGTTGATCGTCACGACTCTCCGCCGGTTGATGCCCCACGGCACCTCATGCTCGTTCTTGCACGCGGTGACGCAGGCGTTGCACTCGATACAGCGTTCGGCGTCGCAGAGAAATTTGGCTCTTGCCATCGCTGTTTCCTCCTCAAGCCGTGTAGATCTTGCAGAGAGTGGTCTTCGTCTCCTGCATCTGGGTGACCGAGTCGTAGCCGTAGGTCTGCGCCGTGTTGCTGCTCTCGCCCAGGACGTAGGGATCGGCGCCCTTGGGATATTTGTGCCGCAGATCGGCGCCCTCGAGATGCCCGCCGAAATGGAAGGGCATGAAGGCGACTCCGGCGCCCACCCGCTCGGTGACCATGGCCATCACCCTGACGCGGGCGCCTTCCGGTCCCTCGACCCAGACCTGCGCCCCGTTCCGCACGCCGTGATCGTTGGCGTCGCGCGGGTTGATCTCGACGAACATGTCCTGCTGGAGCTCGGCGAGCCAGGGGTTCGACCGGGACTCGTCGCCGCCGCCCTCATACTCGACGAGACGGCCGGACGTCAGGATCAACGGGTACTCCTTGGAGAAGTCCTTCTTCTGGATCGAGGCGTACATCGTCGGCAGGCGATAGAACTTCCGGTCCTCGTAGGTCGGGTAATCGGCCACGAGGTCGCGCCTGGGCGCATAGAGAGGCTCGCGGTGCAGCGGCACCGGATCCGGGAAGTTCCACACGACCGTGCGGGCCTTGGCGTTGCCGAAGGGCGCGCATTCATGCTTGATCGCCACCCGCTGGATGCCGCCGGAGAGGTCGGTCTTCCAGTTGGTCTTGGGACCGGCCACCGCGTCGATCGCGGCCCGCTCCTCCGCGGTCAGATCCTTGTCCCAGCCGAGGTCCATCAGCATCTGCATCGTGAACTCGGGATAGCCGTCCTGGATTTCCGAGCCCGCCGAATAGACCCCCTCGGCGAGCAGGTTCTGGCCGTCGCGTTCGACGCCGAACCGGGCCCGGAAGGTAAGACCGCCCTTCGAGACCGGCTTGGACATGTCGTAGAGGTTGGGCGTGCCGGGATGGCGCATTTCCGCCGTGCCCCAGGACGGCCACGGCATCCCGTAATAGTCCCCGTCGGCGGGTCCGCCCACGGCCTGCAGCGTCGTCTTGTCGAACGTGTGCTGGTTGGCCATGTGCAGCTTGATCCGCTCGGGCGACTGGCCGGTATAGCCGATCGTCCACATCCCGGCGTTGATCTCGCGGGTGATGTCCTCGACCACCGGCGTGTCGTCCGCTTCCATCTCGATGTTGCGGAAGAAGCGGTCCGCCCAGCCGAACTTCTTGGCGAACTTGGCAATGATCACATGGTCGGGCAGGCTCTCGAACACCGGCGCGACGACCTGATCCCGCCACTGGATCGACCGGTTGGAGGCGGTCACCGAACCGCGCGTCTCGAACTGGGTCGAGGCGGGCAGCAGATAGACCCCGTCCTTGCGGTCGTGGAGAACGGCGGAGACGGTGGGATACGGGTCGATCACGACCAGCATGTCCAGCTTCTCCATCGCCGTCTTCATCTCCTTGAGACGGGTCTGCGAGTTCGGCGCGTGACCCCACAGCACCATCGCCCGAAGATTTTCCGGCTGATCCATGTTGTCCTTGTTCTCGAGCACGCCGTCGATCCAGCGAGACACCGGGATGCCCGCCAGGTTCATCAGCTTCCTGTTCTTGCCCTTGGCGTCCTTGATGGTGGCGAACCGGTCCTTCAGCCAGTTCAGATCCTCCTTCCAGACCCGCGCCCAATGCGCCCAGGCGCCGGCCGAGAGCCCGTAATAGCCGGGCAGGGTATGCGACAGGACGCCGAGATCGGTCGCGCCCTGAACATTGTCATGGCCGCGGAAGATATTGGTCCCGCCGCCGGAAGCGCCCATGTTGCCGAGCGCCAGCTGAAGCGCGCAATAGGCCCGCGTGTTGTTGTTGCCGTTGGTGTGCTGGGTCCCGCCCATGCACCAGATCACCGTGCCGGGGCGGTTGTTGGCCATGGTCCGGGCGACCCGGCGAAGCTGGGAGCCGGGGGCGCCGGTGACCCGCTCGACCTCGTCGGGGGTCCACTTGGCCACCTCCTCGCGGATCTGGTCCATGCCCCAGACGCGGGTTCGGATGAACTCCTTGTCCTCCCAGCCGTTCTCGAAGATGTGCCAGAGGATGCCCCAGATCAGGGCCACGTCGCTGCCCGGGCGGAAGCGGACATATTCGTCGGCATGCGCGGCGGTCCGCGTGAAGCGGGGGTCGCAGACGATCAGCGGCGCGTTGTTCTGCTCCTTGGCCCGCAGCACGTGCAGGAGCGAGACCGGATGCGCCTCCGCCGGGTTGCCGCCGATCAGGAAGATCGCGCGGGAGTTGTGGATGTCGTTGTAGGAGTTGGTCATGGCGCCGTAGCCCCATGTGTTCGCGACTCCCGCAACCGTCGTGGAGTGGCAGATCCGCGCCTGATGGTCGATGTTGTTCGACCCCCAATAGGCGCCGAACTTGCGGAACAGATAGGCCTGCTCGTTGCTGAACTTGGCCGATCCCAGCCAGTAGACGCTGTCCGGGCCGCTCTCCTGGCGGATCTTCATCATGCCGTCGCCGATCTCGTCGACGGCCTGCGCCCAGCTGATGCGCTTCCACGCCCCCCCGACCTTCTTCATCGGGTATTTCAGGCGGCGCTCGCCATGGGCGTGCTCGCGGACCGCCGCGCCCTTGGCGCAATGCGCGCCGAGATTGAACGGGCTGTCCCAGCCGGGCTCCTGGCCGACCCAGACGCCGTTGTCGACCTCGGCGATCACCGAGCAGCCGACCGAGCAATGGGTGCACACCGACTTGACGGTCTTCACCGCGCCCTTGGCCGCCTGGCGCGCCTGCGCCGGGGCCACCATGCCGCCGGTCGCGCCGACGGCCGCCAGCCCGCCGATGGCGAGGCCGGATCCCCGGAGGAAGGCCCGCCGGTCGACGGCCCCCTCGGTCGGAAGAGAAGTCCGCTGGGGGCGTCTCGCTACCCCATTGGTCTTTTTCCTCAACATGTCCTGTCTCCCTCGAGCGGTCCGGGTACCGCCGGCCCGCCGGGTTGGTCCAATCGATGGCCGCGGGGCGTCTCGCTACCCTCGGCCATGTCCGGAAAGGCGCGTCAGAAACGCGCGCTCTCGTAATAGGCGCGGCTATGCGGC
The DNA here is from genome assembly GCA_963422565.1 of Alphaproteobacteria bacterium. Classification (GTDB taxonomy): domain Bacteria; phylum Pseudomonadota; class Alphaproteobacteria; order MPNO01; family MPNO01. The sequence goes on from OY730228.1 coordinate 2,334,174, forward strand.
GTGTCGCGCATGCCCTCGCCGCGGTCCGGTACGTCCGCATTCTCCGCGGCCGCCCCCGCCGCGACCGCGACCGCCGCTGCGGGCACGGACGCCGAGGCGAGCTTCAGGAAGCCGCGGCGGCTGGCGGTGCCGCCCTCCGTTCTCCGATCCATCAGATGGTCCTCCTTTCCTGGCTCGACGAGGCCATGCTAGCATACCGGTCTATCCTTCCCCGTCAATCGAAACGCCTCCCGTTCGATGTCGAGGAGAGCTTGGCCGGCGGCGCCCACCGGTGCGTAGAATACCGCGCTTGTCGCACCCTCGAGATCCGAGAAGAAGTGACCGGCCCAGGGGTCGATATGGCGCCGGAAGAACGCCCTGACGCGCTCGGGCGCGACCGGCCCTCCGAACCGCCCGGTGACGAGCCCTGCCATCATTTCGAGCAGCCCGGCGATATGGTCCTCGGGATCGAACATGTCCGGGGCGCGGACGATCGCGAGCGCGCCCATGTCGGCGCGGAGCGCCGCCAGCGGCTTCTCGTTGAGGAAACCGGTCAGATAGTAGCTGGCATAGGGCAGGAGCTCGCCCCTGCCGAGGCCGATGAAGAGGGCGTTGAACTCGCGCTCGACCGCCGCCGGCGTCGCCGCCGAGGCGACCCGGCTCAATGCCCGGATCGCCTGTCCGAGCGCGGTCCGGTCGCCGGAGAGGCCGGCAGCCTTGCCGAGCAGCGCGGCGTCGGGCGGGCGGGCCAGCAGCGCGCTCAGGAACCCGTAGAGATCGGCGCGGAGAACATCCTCCTCGAGAGGCCCGGGATCGGGCGTCGCCGCCATCGTTCGGTCATCCGCCATCGCTCAGCCCGCGCCCGCGCCGGCGTCCGCGAAACGGAAGCTCATATGGCGCTTGGGCGGCGGCGCGGGCAGGACCCGTTCGCCGTCCATGTCGGGCGCCGCATGTCGCGCCGCCGCCCGGGCGTCCGCGATCGAAGATGCGTCCGCCGGCGTCTCGGTGGCCGCGCTGCCGGACCCCGTATCGGACTCGGAATCGGGGTCCGGCAGCGCATCGGGCGCGGGGTCCGGGGCGTCGCTGTCGTCGGCGGCCGCGATCTTCCGAATCATCCCTTCGCCGACGCGGTAGACCGTCTGGAGTCCCTCCACCACCGTCGCCGCGTCGGTGTAGTCCTCGCCGTATTCGAGAAGATCGTCCAGGTTGGCCAGCACCGGGTCGCTCAGCCAGAGCCGCCGCAGCGCCCTCCGGCGCAGGCGTTCGGGCACGGCACGCGCCATGAAGGCGGAGAAATCGTCGCCCCGGCCGAGCGTGTCGGGGTCGGGCAGGTCGAGCTCCGCCAGCACCTGTTCGTCGGGCTTCTCGGCCAGCGCGTGCCGCGCCGCGTCCTCGTGCCCCGCCTCCGCCGCCTGCCGCCGCGTCCGCTCCTCCTCGGCCACCGCCTCCTTGCGGCGCGACCAGAAATCCCCGCTCCCGGTCAATGGAGCGACTCCCCGGCCGGCCGGCGCGGCGCGCGGTAGACGTCCGACATCTGGCGAATGCGCGGATCGCCCCGGCCGTCCTCGACAAGGTCGCCCCGCCGCCCGTCGCGGCGGCGCTTGACGAACGCCTCCTCCCGGTGATGGACGGCGACGAAATCGCGGACGAACGCGACGAGGCCCTCGGGCATCGGGACCTGCTCGACGATTTCCTCGCCGCTGTCCAGATAGTCCTGCGCCTCGTAGGGCGACGCCGTCGCGAGGACGATCTCGACGCCCTGTGCGGTATCGTCCCCGCCGGTTTCCCGCATCACCACGTAGACGGCCGGGACCCGTGCCGAGAGCCCGGCCAGATAGGCTTCGGTCTCGGAGGCCCAGAGTTCGAGCTGCACCGTCGCGGCGTGATACTCGATCGTCCCCGCCTCGCGCCGCAGCTCGCGCCAGTCTGCCTCGCCGGCGCCCGGCAGCACGGCGACCGCGCGCCATGTCCAGCGCGCCCAGCGGGTCACCCCGGGCGCCTTGCGGATCACGACTCCGATCGGCAGCGACGACGTGCTCGGCTGCATGGCCGGCAACCCTCCGGCGCGGTCGGGCGCGCAGCGGCTGCGGCCCCGACCCGAATATCCCTCGCGCATGATTATGGCCCCCGGTGTCGCGCCGCAGCAACAGGTTTGTCGACGTCGGCTTCCGCCTGCCGGGCGATCGGCGACAATCGTCGGTGGCGGGCGCGAGCCTTGCCGAGGGCTCCGCTCGGTGCGGAACGCCGCCCGCCCGTCCCCCGGCGGGTCCGCGCGGCTCGTCTCGGCGCCCGACGCTTCGCCGATGCCTGGGGAAAGACCTGCCCCAAGGCCGTCGCCTGCCTGCGCAACGACCTCGACGACCTGCTCACATGCTTCCGCTACTCAAGCCTCGCCGAGCGAAAGCAGGTCAGGACGACCAACGCCATCGAACGACGCTTCCGCGAGGTCCGGCGAAGGACCCGGCCCATGGGAACCTTCCAGGACCGAACCTCCATGAACCGAATCCTCTTCGCCACCTTCAGCCACCAAGACAAATGTCAGGGAACCCCTACCCCATTCCCCCTGACACATAAATCGTGACGTTGCCCGGTCGGGTGCCTGCCGTGGAGCATCCGGGTGGCACGCGCAGCCGCTGTTCGCCCCATCGCCTGAGAGCCCTCCCGCACCTGATTGGCCGTTCCCCGATTGCCTGCCCCCGGATTGCCATGTGGCCGTGATGGTGTCCGAGGCGCGTGCCCAAACAGCGTCCGTGAACGGAGAAAAATACTTCTGTGCTCCGTGTCCGGTGCTTGGAGAATGCTGCATGTGGTTCCCGCCTTTTCCCGAGAAATCATCCGACTGAACGGAGAATCCTGAGCGGCTGCGATTGCGAACGTTCCGCCGAAAGCGTGTCGTGCGGCAGACCAGATTTCAATCGCGCCCTCCGGTAGAGGCAATGAAGAGAGAAAACAACTGTCAGCCAGACGGACAACAAAATCGCCCTGGCTTCTCCGGCGCGATCGACGGCCGCCCGGTCATTGAATACAGAACCGCGAATCCCCCGACAACGCCGCCGGGGCCTCGTCAACCAGAACCCGGATCACCCGCAGCGGATGATCCGCTCCGCCGCCGGAGCGCCCGCCGCCGGCCAAGACCTCTCTCTCTTGCGGGTGCGCGGGGGTGGCGCAGAGAACGGATTGGGAGGTATCGCGGTGGGATGGGCGCCGGTGAGGCGACCCGGCCGGGTACGCAGGGGAAGGCCGAAAGTGCTGGGCGCGGTGCCAGGGATTGGCCTATCGAATACCGGGGGAAGGCTTCGTTTGTGGCCTCGATATGTTTTAGTCGCAGTGGTCGAAGCGCCGAGGCAGACCATCCCACGCAAAATATGAATTCTGACCAGTCCAACACGAAATACGTCCATCTTTCCACGTCTTTTTTTAGCCCTGAACACTCTTTCGACCGTGTGGTTGTTCAGAGCGGACTGATCAAGGACAGGGACTTCCGATCCTCTCTGTCCGTAGCCGTCGTCGTCAACTACTTGCTTCGGAAGCTCCATCAGCAGGGCAGCGTGTTTCGTGTCCTTCAGGACCAGCGCAAATGAATTCATGGTAACGGTGATTCCAGTATCCGCACAAACAATATGTTGGCGAGGAATTCGCACCGCATCCTGCAACTTTTTCTTGACGTGATGGGATGAAACCAATTGTGCCTTGTTTTGAATTATCCCTTGGCTGGCCTGTCGACACCACTCGATCACATCACTCGAAGTACGCAATTGCATTGACACGTTCTCGCGTGCGGCGAATGCCTTTGCACCAGGAAGATAATCCGACGTAGTAACAAACATGCTCTCTTCCATACTATAGGCCGTTTTGGCTCCATGAAGTGCTTGAATAGCTTGTAGTCCAATTTTGCGATCCGGGCGATAGCGCTTAATCTGTATTGCTGTCAAGATATCGCCTATGGGATCTCTTTGAAACATTCTAACGTCAACACCTCCATCACCGCTGCGCGGCCCGAGATGAACTTCGAACCCTTGATTCCTCAGCGCTTCGTATATCAATATCTCAAATTCTCGCGGAGGAAGCTTGTGCATCCGATCAGGCTTGTTTGAGAAGTACGCAAAAAGTTCGTCATGCAGATCACTAAAATCTTCCCTCACCAAGCTGCACACCCACTGCCAGTGGAAGTAATCCTTGTATCGTTCGTTCCAGACTGGGTCGTCAGCCAGAATGTATACCTGTCCAGTATCACGTTCAAACCAGTAACCATTTTGTTTCAGAAGAGATGTGCAATCTTCATAGAGGTACTCGGTATATTCGGTCCCGTCAAACACTCTATTAAACTCGCCGTCAGATATGAAGACGGTGACTACGGGATAGTTTCTCCACGGTTGAGCGTCAACGTAATCGAGATAGCTTTTGAAAGTGCAATCGCCCCAAAGATTGGGTTGCCTCGCCCAGTTTTCGACAATATTCTGAAGCCGTAAGATTTCTTGCTGTACTGCGGCATCATCAATTTTTTCTAGTGTGGACATAAAGGTTCTTCGCTCGCTCCAGGAAGCCGTGATCCGACATTGATCAAGATTCGGCTCAGTCGAAGATGAGGATGCAATGTTGTTCTAAGATCGTGACGGTCGGGTTCATTTTTGAGGCCATTGCCGAGCTCCGTGCAGCACGCGGAGGATCGTGACAGTGTAGGCGTCCTCCGTATAGACTACGAGGTAGTTCGAGCGCACGACCATCTCGCGCGTGCCTTCCATGCGGCCGGCCCTGTAAAGCCGCGGATTCTCCCGCAAGCGTGATACCCCGGTCTCGATATCGTCCTTCAGGACTTGGGCAGCTTCGGGATTATCGTCGGAAATGTAGTCGACGATCGCCATGAGATCGGCGACCGCCGCAGCCTTCCATTCAAGATCTCGCACCGCGCTTTCCGTCGATCAGCGCCTGCGCATCGGTCATTACTCGTTCATGCGGAACCGCGGAGCCGGGGTCGTCCAGGGCTTCCCGCACCTTGGCACGGAACCACGCATCATGGGCTTCAGGATCGGCGGTCAGGCCGGCCGGCAAACCGCCCTCCGTGACGACACGGGTCAGGAGGATGCGCACGGCATCCGAGAGTGTCAGGCCAACACCGGCCAACGTGTCGGCGGCCTTCGCCTTGAGCTGATCGTCCACGCGGACATGGAGCATCGAAGTCCGAGCTGGCATCGGGCGTCCTCCACAGTTGCCAACTATATGAATCTCAATTGAGAGACGTCAGGCTGGGTGGCAAGGTCCCGACTGTTTTTGGAGTGGGCCCCTGGGGTCGGGCAGGTGGCTTGAATTCATTTGGCCGGCGCGTCGGGCATTCGAAGGATCGACGCCCATGGCAAAGCACCGAACCCACCGCACTCACAGCATCGCGTTCAAGCGCCAGGTCGTTCAGGAGTATCTCGCTGGCGAGACCCTGCACGGCCTGGTCGGCTCGATGAGCCGGCGCGGCAATCCCTGCGACAACGCCATGAGTCGACGATTTCGACCCTGCGCGCGCGGCGCGCGGTCGGCGCGCCGACATGGCGGCCGCTGCGCGCGGCGGCGGTCCGGGATGGCGGCGTCGGCTTCCGCCTGCCGGGCGATCGGCGACAATCGTCGATGGCGAGCGCGAGCCTTGCCGAGGGCTCCGCTCGGTTCGTCGAGGCGCCCGAGAGTCAGCCCGCGTAGGGCAACGCCCAGGCCCGTTCCTCGTATCCCGGCACATAGGTCGTGTTGGACTGGTCGGGATTGCGGTTCACCAGCGGCCGCGCATAGAGCGGATGGGTCATCGCGCGGATCTCGTGCTCGAGGGTGAACAGCGCCGCCCCGCCGTCCGGGTCGACGATCTCCTTGAACCGGTACTGGTGCCGGCCGTCCTCCTGGCTGATCAGGCCCAGCGCGTCGAGCCGGCGGTAGGGGCCGGAGAAATCGGCGACATAGACCTGGACGTGATGGCCGTCATAGGCCGCCGCCGGGGCGTCGGTCTCCGAGAACAGGAGCGACTGGGCTGCGCCGATGCGGATGCGGGCGGTGCGCCCGCCGTCCTCGAGCGCCGCTGGGGCGCCGAAAATCTCCGCATAGAAGCGGGCGATGCCGGGCGCCGCCCCCGGCGCCACGTCGAGCCGGACATAGGGCATGCCGAGACGGATCTCCCCGAAATCCCCGTCCGGTCCGTGGATGCGGAACCGGTTGCCCCAGGGGCAGACGGCATCCACATGGCCGTCCCCGTCGACGACGCCGAAGGCGGTATCGCGCAGAGGCTCGCGGACCTCCTCCAGACGGCGCCGCAGACCGTCGAGATCGGGGGTCACCAGCCCGATCGTTCCGCGCAGCCGGTGCGGCCCGCCGGTCGGCAGATGGAACTGGCTGCGCCCGACATTCACCCACATATTGGTGACGCCGGTGACCAGATAGGGATCCCGCGTCAGCCCGAGCCCGGTGATGTAGAACAGGGTCGCGAGCCGCTGATCCGGTATGCAGACATTGACATGTTCGAGGGACACGATGTTGCCGGTGTCTTCGGTCGTCCGGTCGTAGATCCCGTCCACGACGCCTCTCCCGCTGCTGTCGGTTTCGCAGGCCGCAAGCCTAGCAGAGACGGGGCCGCGGATGGAGTCCCGCGGCGCGCCCCGGCTCAGGCGGCGACGCCGGCCGGCAGCGGGTCCCGCTCGCCGAGCACCGCGATGCGGTAGATCTCGTTCATGCAGGCCCAGCGCGTCCTGACCGCCGTCTCCGCGACCGCGACCGCGCGGCGGGCGAGCGCCTCGCTGTCGACGAGATCCTCGACCAGGGCGATCTGACGGCTCGAATGCTCGGCGTCGGCGACGAAATGCTCGGCGAAGAACGCGATCGCCGGATGATCCTGGGCGAGCCCGTGATGGCGCGCGAAGGCCGGCAGCGTGCGCTCCCCGTTGATCGCCGGCTGCTGGCCCTCCTGGGTCGCCTGCATCGCGACGATCGCCGGAAAGGGCTGTTCGCGGACGGTGTCGAGGTAGAAGTAGGATCGTGCCCGCCAGGCCGGGAGCTGTTCGGTGGCGCGGACTTCGTCGTCGGTCATCCCGGCGTGGCGGCAGAAGCGGAAGATCAGCTCGGCATGTTCGAGCGGGGCGCGGTCCTCGCCCGGCCCGGCCAGCAGCCCCTCCTCCTCGGCCAGGTTCTCGAGGATGAAGCGCCGCCCCTCGGGTGGGGCCTTGGCGTAGATCAGGCCGAAGCTCGGCAGCACGCGGCTCACGTGCTGATAGTGCTGGGCCATCAGCGCCGCCATCGGGCCGAGCCCGATCCGCCCCTCGTGGAACCCGACATAGAACGGATGGTTCTTGGTATGCCAGGTCTCTCTGAGTGCCACCACCGCCGCTGCGGTCTCCTCGCCGATCCGGTTGGCCATCCCCGCCGCCCTCCCTGCTGCCGATCCGAACCAGATAGCCCGGCCCGGCCCGACGATCAATCGGCGGGTCCGTCCCCGGTCGCGCTGGACAAGCCGGGCGGAAGCGGAGGAGTCTCGCCGGAGGCCGCGAAACGAAACGGGGGGAGCGGAATGAGCTACGACGGGTTGCGTCCCTATCTCCAGGTGCTCGAGCAGCGCGGGATGATGCGCTGGGTCGACAAGGAGGTCGACAAGGACTGGGAGATCTCGGCGGTCTGCCGGATGATCTTCCGCGCCATGCCGGAGGAGAAGCGCTACGGCATCGGCTTCCGCAACATCAAGGGCCATCCGGGCGGGCGCGTGGTCGCCGGGGTGGTGGCCAGCTCGCGCCGAATGATCGCAACCGCCCTCGGATGCGAACCGACCGCGGCGGATATCCACGCCCGGGTCATGTCCGGCATGGCGCGACCGATCCCGCCCGTCCTGGTCGATGACGGGCCGTGCAAGGAGGTCGTCGCCATCGGCGAGGACGTCGATCTCACCTCCCTGCCGATCCCGGTCTGGACCCCCGGCAAGGACGCCGGCCCCTATCTCACGCCGCTCTGGGTGACCAAGGACCCCGACAGCGGACGGCGCAATATCGGCATCCGGCGCTGCCAGATCCGGGGCCGCAACGCCACCGGCATCCTGTTCGGCGCCCCCGACCGGGGCGGGGCGATCCACTACGAGAAATGGAAGCGGCGCGGCCGCCACATGCCGGCGGCGATCTTCATGGGCGGCGACCCGGTGCAGTATGTCGTCGCGCCCGCGCGCTACGGTACCGACGAGCTCGCCGTCGCCGGCGGCATCCGCGGTGCGGCCGTCGAGCTGGTCAGGTGCGAAACCGTCGATCTCGAGGTCCCGGCGCAGGCCGAGATCGTCATCGAGGGAGAGGTGCTGACCGACGGGCTCGCCCCCGAAGGGCCGTTCGGCGAGTTCACCGGCTACATGGCAGGCGGCCGCGCCGCGCCGATCTTCCGGGTCGGCGCGGTCACCCATCGCCGCGACCCGATCGTCATGGGAGTCATCAGCCAGCTCCCGCCCTCCGAGAGCAGCATGATAAAGCGGGCGTTGCTCGAGGCCGGGCTCAAGAAGCATCTGAGCGAGGATCTGGGCATCCCCGGAATCACCGCCTTGCACGCGCTCGAGGCCGGGGGCTGCACGGCGACGCTGTGGATCGCGCTCGACAAGATGTATGCCGGCCATGTCGACCAGTGCGCGTTCGGGGCGCTCGGCCATATGGGGATGAGCTATTTCAAGTGGATCGTGGTCACCGACGACGATGTCGATATCGAGGACCCGTTCATGCGCGACTGGATCCTCGCCTGGCGGGTCCGCCCGGATGTCGATCTCCGGGTGATCCCGGCGACGGCGGCGGTCGAGCTCGACCCGTCGTCCTTCGGGCCGGACGCGCCGGAGGGCGGCCAGGCCGCCGGCGCCAAGGTGATCATCGACGCGACCCGCAAATGGAAATATCCCGACATCTCGCTACCGCCGCTCGAGATGCTGCGCGGCGTCGCCGAGGACTGGGACGGCTACGGCCTGCCGCCGCTGGAGACGCTGCGGCTGCCCCGCGCCGGCTGAGGCGTGCGGCGGTTCAGCCGGGGCCGATCTCGCACCAGACCGGGGTGTGGTCGGACGCCTTGGGCCTGCCGCGCGGCCGCCGGTCGATCCCGGCCGCGCCCAGCCGGTCGGCCGCCTGGGGCGAGAGCAGGAGATGGTCGATCCGCAACCCGAAATCCTTCTGCCAGGCGCCCCCCTGATAGTCCCAGAAGCTGTAGCTGCCGGGGACAGCGTCGCGGGCGCGGAACGCGTCGGTCAGCCCGAGATGGACGAGTGCCCGATATCGGCTGCGGCTTTCGGGCCGGCAGAGCGCGTCCTCGGCCCAGCCGGCGGGATCGTAGCAGTCCGCGTCGGCGGGCACGACATTGTAGTCGCCGCCGAGGACCAGCGCCTCCTCGGCGCGCAGCAGCTCCCGCACATGGGCCGCGAGCCGATCCATCCAGGCGAGCTTGTAGGCGAATTTCTCGCCGGGGGCGGGGTTGCCGTTGGGCAGGTAGATCGAGGCCACGCGGAGGTCGCCGACGACCGCCTCGATATAGCGCGCCTGGTCGTCCCCGCCGCCGCCCGGAAGTCCCCGCTCGACATCCTCGATCGGCCGCTTGGCGAAGATGCCGACGCCGTTGAAGTTCTTCTGGCCGTGGATGGCGACATTGTAGCCGGCTTCCTCGACGGCGGCGTAGGGAAAGGTCCGCTCGGTCGCCTTGATCTCCTGCGCCAGCAGGATATCGGGATCGAATTCGGCGAGCCATTCGAGGACGCGCGGGAGGCGGGCGCGGACCGAGTTGACGTTCCAGGTCGCGATCCGCGTCATCACATGGCGAAGGACACGCCGCAGCCGCAGGTCGATGCCGCGTTGGGGTTTCGCACCGTGAAATAGGCGCCGACCAGCTCCTCGACATAGTCGATCTCGGCGCCGTCGAGGAATTCGAGCGACATCTCGTCGACCACCACCTTCACGCCGCCGCGCTCGAACACCATATCGTCGGGGTTAGTGCCGTCATCGAAGGAAAAGTCGTATTGGAACCCGGAACATCCGCCGCCGTCGACGGCGACCCGCAGCAGCGGCGCGGCGTCTCCCCCGGCCTCGGCCAGGGCGCGCACCCGGGTCACCGCCGAGTCACTGATCGTCACGCGCCGCACCGGTGCCGCGGCTGGCTGCTCCCCGCCCATGACGCCTATCTAGGAAGCGGGGACCGGACGGTCAACCCGGCCGCGGCGGGGTGACCGCCGTGCAGCGCCCGCGCGCGCCCTATGCCTGCGACCCGTCGGCGACCAGGGGTCGGCGTCATCCCGAGGCGGAATGCGCGGCGCGCACGGTCTATCAGCGCGACCGGGACAGGATCGTCCACGCGACCGCCTTTCGCCGGCTCAAGCACAAGACCCAGGTCTTCGTCGCCCCCGAGGGCGACCATTACCGGACCCGGCTCACCCACAGCCTCGAGGTCGCCCAGGTCGCGCGGTCGCTGGCGCGGACGCTGCGGCTCGACGAAGACCTGTGCGAGGCGCTGGCGCTCGCCCACGATCTCGGTCACCCGCCCTTCGGCCACGCCGGCGAGAGGGCGCTCGCCGCCGCCATGCGGCCCTATGGCGGGTTCGACCATAACGGCCAGACGCTGCGCGTGCTGACCGCGCTCGAGGCCCGCTATGCCGAGTTCGACGGGCTGAACCTGACCTGGGAGACCCTCGAGGGGGTGGTCAAACATAACGGCCCGCCGCTGGGTCCCGGGCGGCGCGCGGCGGACCTGCCCTGGGCGGTCGCCGCCTATGAGGGCGCGCCCGAGCTCGACCTCGCGCGGCGCGGGTCCGCCGAGGCGCAGGCGGCGGCGCTCGCGGACGACATCGCCTATCACGCGCACGACATCGACGACGGGCTGCGCGCCGGGCTGTTCGTTCCCGACGATCTGGTCGATCTGCCCCTGGTCGGGCCGATCGTCGGCGCGCTGCGCCGCCGCTACCCGGGTCTCGAAACCACGCGGCTGGTCCATGAGACCGTCCGGCGGCTGATCGCCGGGCTGATCGGCGGCGCGGCCGCGGAGTCCCGACGGCGGCTCGATGTCCACGCCCCCGCCTCGGCCGACGCCGTGCGCGGGCTCGACGAGGCGGTGATCGCCTTCGGCCCCGAGACCTGCGCGGCCAACGCCGACTTGAAATCCTTCCTGCATCGGCGCATGTATGGCCACCCCGAGGTCCGATCGATGGTCGAGAAGGCGCAGGAGGTGGTCGGAGACCTGTTCGCGGCTCTCCTCGCTGGGCCGGACCGGCTGCCCGCGGACTGGCGGCGCCGGGCGGAGGCGGCGCCGGGCGAGGCCGGCCGCGCCCGCGTGGTCGCCGACTATATCGCCGGGATGACGGACCGCTTCGCCGCCGGCGAGCGACGCCGGCTGTGCGACGGGGGTCGGGAGCCTCGATGAACGTCTTCAGCGAGTTCAGGGACGTCATCCGGGCCGAGCTCGAGCGGATCGGACCCCTGCCCGGCGGCGGGCGCTTCTCCGTCGAGCCGCCGCGCGACGCCGGCCACGGCGAGATCTCGACCAACGCGGCGCTGGTCCATGCCGGGGAGCTGGGTCTGCGGCCGCGCGCGCTGGCGGCGGCGCTCGGCGCCGCGCTCGGCGCCCGCCCCGAGGTCGCGGCCGCCGACCCGGCGGGGCCGGGCTTCGTCAATCTGCGGCTCGCCCCCGGCTTCTGGCGCGACCGGCTCGCCGAGATCCTGCGCGCCGGGACCGGCTACGGCGATGCGGATCTCGGCGGCGGCCGGCGGGTCAATGTCGAGTACGTCTCGGCCAACCCGACCGGACCCATGCATGTCGGGCATGGGCGGGGGGCGGTCGTCGGGGACGCGCTCGCGGCGCTTCTCGCCAAGATCGGCTACGCGGTGACCCGCGAATACTACGTCAACGACGCCGGCGCCCAGGTCGACGCGCTGGCCCGGTCGCTCCACCACCGCTACCGCGAGGCCGCCGGCGAGACCCCCGGCGAGATGGCCGACGACATGTATCCCGGCGACTATCTCCGCGCCACGGCGGAAGCGCTCCGCCGCCGCGACGGCGACCGCTGGCTGGGCGCGGCCGAGGCCGACTGGCTGCCCGCGCTCCGGGACTTCGCGGTCGACTCGATGATGGCCCTGATCCGCGCCGATCTGGAGGCGCTCGGCGTCGCGCATGACGCGTTCACCGGCGAGCGCGCGCTGGTCGCCTCGGGCGCGGTCGAGGACGCGCTGCGCGATCTGGATGCGCGCGGGCTGATCTATCGCGGGACTCTCGATGCGCCCAAGGGGCGGCGCGCCGCGGGCTGGGAAGCGCGCCCGCAGACCCTGTTCCGTGCGACCGCCTATGGCGACGATACCGACCGGCCGATCCGCAAGTCCGACGGGAGCTGGACCTATTTCGCCGCCGATCTCGCCTATCACCGGGACAAGATGGCGCGCGGGTTCGACGCGATGATCGACGTCTGGGGGGCCGACCACAAGGGGTACGTCAAGCGCATGCAGGCGGCGGTGGACGCGCTCGGAGAGGGGCGGGCGCGGCTCGATGTAGTGCTGTGCAACCTTGTCGGCGTCTCCGAGGCCGGCCTGCCGGTGCGCATGTCCAAGCGCGCCGGGGCCTTCGTCGCGCTCCGCGACGTTGTCGACCGCGTCGGCCGCGACGTGGTGCGGTTCATCATGCTGACGCGCGGCCACGAGGCGGCGCTCGAGTTCGACCTCGCCCGGGCGGTCGAGCAGTCGCGGGACAACCCGGTCTTCTATGTCCAATACGCCCACGCCCGGGCATGTTCGGTGATGCGCAACGCGGCCGGGCTGTTCCCCGGCGCCGATCTCTCCGACGCGGCGCTTGCCGGGGCCGCCTTCGATCGGCTGGACGATCCGGACGAGCTCGCCCTGATCCGCATGCTCGCCGGCTGGCCGCGCGTCGTCGAGGCGGCTGCCGAGGCGCTCGAGCCGCACCGCATCGCCTATTTCCTGTTCGATGCCGCTTCGGCGTTCCACGGCCTGTGGAACCGGGGGAATGTCGACGACCGGCGGCGGTTTCTCCTCGCCGACGATCCGGCGGTCAGCATGGCCCGGCTGGCCCTGGTCCGCGCCTCGGCGCTGATCATCGCGTCCGGGCTCGGGATCATGGGCGTCGCGCCGGTGCAGGAGATGCGCTGATGGCGCCGGGCCGTCCGCGCCTGATCCGGCGCGCGGCAACGGCGGCCGTGGCGGTCGCGGCGCTCACCGGTTTCGCGGTCCTGCTCCAGTCGGTCTACGACCGGCCCCCCACGGGCGGCGAAGGTCCGGCGCCCGTGGTGCTGCGGCCGGCCCCCGAGCCGTACAAGATCGCCCCCGAAGCGCCCGGCGGCATGTCCATCCCCAACCGCGACAAGGAGATCTACGACGTCATCGCCGCGGCGCCGCCCCCCTCTCGCGGGGAAGGCCAGGCGCCCGCCCCGGAACGGCCGCTATATCCGCAGCCGCCGCCCGCGCCGGAGCCGGACCCGCCGCCGGAGCCGGACCCGCCGCCCGCGCGGGAGCCGGACCCACCTCGGGCCGCGCCCGCCCCCGCGGAGGTCGCGCCGGCGCAGCGCGCGGCCCCACCCGAGCGCGCGGCCGCGGAAATGGTCTGGCGCATCCAGGTGGGCGCGCTCAGAACGCGCGGCGGCGCCGACCGCGAATGGAAGCGGCTCCTCCGCAGGCATCGGGAGATCCTGTCGGGGCTCGCGCTGCGGGTGGTGCCGACCCGCGGCAAGCGGGCGGCGGTGTTCCGTCTCCATGCCGGGTCCTTTCCCTCGCGCGCCGCCGCCGCGGCGGCCTGCGCGGCGTTGAAACGGCGCAAGGTCGGCTGCTTTGTCGTCAAGGGGTGACCGCGCGGCGCCGGCAGCCGTCGTCTTCGGCTGCGCCGCCGATGCGCTGGGCGCGGACGAGCGCGCCTTCTTCGCCGAGGCCGACCCGCTCGGCTTCATCCTGTTCGGCAGGAACTGCCGCACGCCGTCCCGGCTCCGCCGGCTGATCGCCGCGCTGCGGGCGAGCGTCGGGCGGCCGGACGCGCCCATCCTTATCGATCAGGAGGGCGGGCGGGTCGCCCGGCTCGGGCCGCCGCACTGGCGCGCGCGGCCGCCCCCGGCGGCGTTCGGCCGGCTCGCGGCGCGCGCGGGGGCCGCCGCCGCCTGCGCCGCTGCCCGGACGAACGCCCGGTCGATGGCGCGCGAGCTCGCGGAGCTGGGGATCGGCGTCGCCTGCGCGCCGTCGCTCGACCTTGCCGTCCCCGGCGCGCACCGGGTCATCGGCGACCGCGCCTTCGCCGCCGAACCGGCGCTGGTCGCCGCGCTCGGCCGCGCCGTCTGCGAGGGCTTTCGAGCCGAGGGCGTCCAGCCGGTCGTCAAGCATGCGCCGGGGCACGGCCGGGCGGTGGTCGACAGCCATCGCGCCCTGCCGGCGGTCGACGCGCCGGCCGCGCTGTTGGCGGAGAGCGACTTCGCGCCCTTCCGCGCCCTCGCCGACACGGAATGGGCGATGACCGCCCATGTGCGCTATACCGCCATCGACGCGGCGCGGCCGGCGACGGTCTCGCCCGAGGTCGTCGGCGAGATCGTCCGCGGGCTGATCGGATTCGACGGCTTCCTGATCACCGACGACATCGGCATGGGCGCGCTGGCCGGCCCGTTGGCGGAGCGGGCGCGCGCGGCGCTGGCGGCCGGCTGCGACGCGGTGCTGCATTGCAGCGGCGGTCTCGCCGAGATGCGGGCGGTGATGGCGGGCGTGGGCCCGCTGACCGCCCGGGCGCTGGCGCGGCTCGGTGCCGGCAGGACGCCGCGCCCGGACTCCGGCGCCTGCGAAGGAAGCCTCGCCGCCTCGGTCGCCGCGGCGTTGGACGGAATCCGGAGCCCGCCGGGATGACCGCGCCTGGCCGACGGGCAGGACGGCGGCGGCGCTGATGGACATCGCCTATACGATCTCCGTCTGGGCGATCCCGGTGCTTGCGGCGATCACCTTCCACGAAGCCGCGCACGGCTATGTCGCCTGGCGGCTCGGCGACGATACCGCGCGGCGGCAGGGTCGGGTGAGCCTCAACCCGCTGCGCCATGTCGACCCGTTGGGGACGCTGCTGCTGCCGGGCCTGCTGATCGCGACGACCGGGTTCGCCTTCGGCTGGGCGAGGCCGGTTCCGGTCGATTTCTCCCGCCTGCGGGACCCGCGCCGCGGCATGGTCTGGGTCGCGGCCGCGGGGCCGGCCTTCAACCTGTCGCTCGCCGTCATCTCGGGTGCGCTGGTGCATCTCGCACTGCTGCTGCCCGAGAGCCTGAGCGGCTGGGCGGTCGAAAACCTCTACCATTCGATGCTGATCAACCTGGTGCTCGCGGTCTTCAACATGCTGCCGCTGCCGCCCCTCGACGGCGGCCGGGTCGCGGTCGGCCTGCTGCCGCCGCGGCTCGCGCGCGGCCTCGCGCGGATGGAGCGATTCGGCCTGCCGGTTATAATCTGCGCCCTTGTGGTCCTGCCGCTGGCGGGCCGGGAGATCGGCGTCGATCTCAACCCGTTCCCCTGGCTCGTGGGCGGGCCGGTCGCGTTCCTGCTGCAGGCCGTGACGGCGCTGACGGGCTTGCGATGACGGGCGCGGGCACGGGATCCGGCCGGGACGAGCCGCCGCCCGGCGCGGGGCGCGCGGACCCGGAGGCGCTGCGGCTCGACCTCGACGGTTACGAGGGGCCGATCGACGTGCTGCTGACGCTGGCCCGCGCCCAGAAGGTCGACCTCGCCCGGATCTCGATCCTGGATCTCGCCGACCAGTATCTGACCTTCATCGGTGCGGCGCGGCGGATCGATCTCGGGCTCGCGGCCGAGTATCTGGTGATGGCGGCGTGGCTGGTCTATCTCAAGTCGCGGCTCCTGCTGCCGGACGACGACGACGACGAGGGGCCCAGCGGCCCCGAGCTCGCCGAGGCGCTGAGCTACCAGCTCCGCCGGCTGGAAGCGGTCCAGGACTCGGGCCGGCGGCTGATGGCCCGGCCGCGGCTCGGCCGCGACGTGTTCGCGCGCGGCGATCCGGAGGGGCTGGCGATCGTCCGGACCACGACGTTCAAGGTGTCGCTCTTCGATCTGCTCTCCGCCTACGGTGCCAACCGCCGCCACCGCGTCGAGGTGCTTCGGGTTCCCCACGACGCCCTGCACGGCATGGCCGACGCGCTCGCGCGGCTGTCGCGCATGGCCGGCACAGGGATGGGCTGGCGGAGCCTCGCCCGCTGCCTGCCGCCGGATCCGGGCGACGGGCTCGTGTTCCGGTCGGCTGTCGCGGCGACCTTCGCGGCCGGCCTCGAACTCGCGCGCCGCGGCCTGATCGAGATACGCCAGCCGCGGCGGTTCGGCCCGATCCACCTCCGCGCCAGAGACGCCGCCGAGCCGTCCGACCGGGGGCCGTGACATGGACCAGGATCTGCGGCTGATCGAAGCCGTTCTGTTCGCCTCCGGCGCGGCGGTCTCCGAAGCGGCGCTCGCCGAACGGCTGGGCGAGGGCGCCGATGTCGCAGCCCTCCTCGACGATCTCTCCGCCCATTACCGGGGCCGCGGCATCCGCCTCTGCCGCATCGCGGGCGGCTGGACGTTCCGTACGGCCGAGGATCTCTCCGACCGCCTCCGTCTCGAGCGGCGCGTCTCCCGCAAGCCCTCGCGGGCGGCGGTCGAAACGCTCGCGGTCATCGCCTACCACCAGCCGGTGACCCGCAGCGAGGTCGAGGAGATCCGCGGGGTCGCCGCGAGCCGCGGGAGCTTCGACATCCTGCTCGAGGCGGGCTGGATCAGGCCGACCGGGCGGCGGAACGGCCCCGGCCGGCCGACCACCTGGGGCACGACCACGCAGTTCCTGGAGCATTTCGGGCTGGAGAGCCTCGCCGATCTGCCGAATCTCGGGGAGCTCGAGGCCGCCGGGCTCATCGACCCCCGTCCGGCGAGCGCGGTCGTCGCCGCCGAGACCGCCCCTGGCTGACGGCGCCCCGGCGGCGGACCGCCATGTCCCGGATAGCGGGAAAACGACCGGACATGACGCACGCCTCCTGGCCTCCGAAGCGGGTCCTCGATGCCGGGACCGGTCGTCGAACATGTCGGAGAGGGACGGGGCGTCGATGGCGGCGTCGAACCGTCCCGCGTGCCGCCTCCCGCCACCCGGAGGGCGGAAACGACATCGCCATGCCCCGATCCTCGTCGATACCGGCGCTCCGTTCGCAGGACCCACCATTTGCAACTGCGAATAGCTTGCAATAGGGTCGGCGTTTCGCCCTCGCGGCGGCGCAACGGCGGCGCCCGGTCAGGCCCGGTCAGGCCCGGTCAGGCCCGGTCAGGCCCGGTCAGGAAAGGGATGGATGGCTCGTCCCGGCCTCGCATCGATGCGCTTCCGCGGCATGGCCGGTCTCGCGCCGCGGATCGGCGGTCCCTGGTCGGTGCTGCCGGTCGCCGTCGCCTGCATCATCGCCTGCCCGGTGGTGGTGGTCGCCGGCTACGCCTTCGTCGCCGCGGGCGAGGTCTGGACGCATCTCTCCGAGACGGTGCTCCCCGACTATGTCGCCAACACGGCGGTCCTGATCGTCGGGGTCGGCGCGGCGAGTCTCGTCATCGGGGTCGGCACCGCTTGGCTGGTCTCGATGTCGCGGTTCCCCCTGCGCGGCCTGTTCGAATGGGCGCTGATCCTGCCCTTCGCCCTGCCGGCCTATGTGCTGGCCTATACCTATACCGGCCTCCTCGACGTGGGCGGGCCGGTGCAGGCGTTCCTGCGGGACGGGCTCGGCTTCGCCGGGGTGGCCGGCTGGTTTCCGGAGGTGAGGTCGCTGGCCGGCGCGGTCGCGATGCTGACTCTCGCGCTCTACCCCTATGTCTACATGCTGGCCCGCGCCGCCTTCCTGGAGCAGGCCGCCGGGCTCGCCGAGGTCAGCCGGACGCTCGGCCGCGGACCCTGGCGGACCTTCGTTTCGGTGACGCTGCCGATCGCCCGGCCGAGCATCGCCGCCGGGGTGGCGCTGGTCCTGATGGAGACGCTGAACGACTACGGCACGGTGGCGTTCTTCGCGGTGGACACCTTCACCACGGGCATCTACCGGACATGGTTCGGCCTCGGCGAGCCCGCCGCCGCCGCCCAGCTTTCGACGATGCTGCTACTGTTCGTCTGCGCGATCCTGGTCGTCGAGCGCGGGACGCGGGGCCGCGGGCGGGTCCATCACACGACGCAGCGCATCGTCCCGCCGCCAGCCCTCAGGCTCGCCGGCGCGCGCGGGCTCGCCGCCGCCGCCGCCTGCGCGGTTCCCATCCTGCTGGGCTTTCTGCTGCCCGCCTGCGCCCTTCTCGCCTGGAGCTGGGAGACCGCGGCCGAGGCGTTCGAATGGCGCCTCGCGGGCTTTGCCGCCAACAGCCTGATCCTGTCCGCGCTCACCGCGGCGATCGCCCTGCTGGCCGCCCTCGTCATCGCCTATGGCGTGCGCCTCCGGCCGCGGCCGGCGGTCCGCGCCGCGGCGCGGGTGGCCGGGCTCGGCTACGCCGTGCCGGGCTCGGTGATCGCGGTCGGGATCCTCATCTTCTCGACCTGGTTCGACCACGGGGTCGACGGCTGGATGCGCGGCCTGTTCGGCATCTCGACCGGGCTGATCCTGACCGGGACGATGGCGGGGATCGTCTTCGCCTATCTGGTCCGCTTCATGGCGATCTCGATCGGCACGGTGGAGAGCGCGCTGGGGCGGGTTACCGCCAACCTGGACGCCGCCGCGCGGAGCTGCGGCCGGCGCCCGGCGGCCGTTCTCGCGCGGGTGCATCTGCCGCTCATCCGCGGCAGCATGGCGGCGGCCTGCCTGCTGGTCTTTGTCGATACGATGAAGGAGCTGCCGGCGACGCTGATCCTTCGGCCCTTCGACTTCGACACCCTCGCGGTGCGCGTCCACCAGCTCGCGTCGGACGAGCAGTTGACCCTGGCGGCGGCGCCGGCGCTCGGGATCGTCGCGGTCGGGATTCTCCCGGTGATCCTGCTCAGCCGCGCGATCCGGCGGCCGCGCGGCCGCGCGGGGGCCGAAGGGTGAGCGGCGCCGCCGCAGGCCCGCCCCGGCTCGAGGTCGCGGGCGTCAGCCACGCCTACGGCCGCCGCCCGGTCGTCGCCGAGGCCAGCCTCTCGGTCGGGGCGGGCGAGATCCTGTGCCTCCTCGGCCCGTCGGGCGGCGGCAAGTCGACGCTGCTGCGCGTCATCGCCGGGCTCGAGCGCGCGCAGAGCGGGCGGATCCGCATCGACGGCAAGACCGTCGCGGGTCCGGGCGTCCACGTCCCGCCCGAGGCGCGCCCGGTCTCGCTCCTGTTCCAGGACTTCGCGCTGTTCCCGCATCTGACCGTCATGCAGAACGTGACCTTCGGGCTCGACCGCCTCCCCCCGGAGCGGCGCGCGGCGCGGGCGCGGGAGGTGCTCGATCAGGTCGGGCTGCTCGACCGCGCCGGAGCCTATCCGCATGCCCTGTCGGGCGGCGAGCAGCAGCGCGCGGCCCTCGCCCGCGCGCGCGCGCCGCGCCCCCGCGTCATGCTGCTCGACGAGCCGTTCTCGAACCTGGATTCCATCCTGAAGACCAGGCTTCGCGACCTCATGCTCCACATCCTCAAGCGGCGGACGGCCGCGACGGTGGTGGTGACCCACGACCCGGAGGAAGCGATGTTCATGGGCGATCGCATCGCTGTCGTTCGCGGCGGCAGGATCGTCCAGATCGGGACCCCCGACGAGATCTACAATGCCCCGGCGACGCCCTTCGTCGCCGGTCTCTTCGGCGAGGTGAACCGGATCGCCGGCGCCGTCCACGACGGGCATGTGAGCACGCCGCTCGGCCGGTTCTGCGTCTCCGGATTCGCCGAGGGGGCGGCGGTGGACGTGCTTCTCCGCCCCGAATATCTGACGGTGCGCAAGCGCGGCGCGCGCGCGCGCGCCGCCATCGCCGCGCGCGTCGTGATGTCGCGGATACTGGGCCACACCAACATCGTCCATCTCTCGGTGCCCCGCCCGGACGGCGCCCCGCTCCATCTCCACGCGCGGACGATGGGCCGGTTCCTCCCGCGTCCCGACGAGGAGGTGGACATCGTGACGGATCACGACCACGCGTTCCTATTCCCCGCCTCCGGGGCGGTCGAGGACGGCGGCGGCTAGCCCCCGCCTTGCGGGGCGGGGGGCTGGCGACCCCGGCAGGATTCGAACCTGCGACCTACGGATTAGGAATCCGTCGCTCTATCCTGCTGAGCTACGGGGCCGCATTGCCCGACCGCAGAGTAGGACATGGAACGCCCGGACGGAACCGGTCCGCATTGCGCCCCTTTACCCCGGCGGCGATTCTCCTTACATGGTCGGCTCCTCCCTCGGCCCCACCGGCCGTTCCTCCGTTCCGAAAGAGGCATAGTCGAGAGCGATGACCGAACTCGATGGCGAACATTCCGGCGCATCCCGCGTCCCGTACGGCTTCTTCCTCGAGGATCTCGCGGAAGGGATGACGGCGGCCGGCGCCAAGACCATCACCGAGGACGACGTGATGCGGTTCGCCGACGTCTCCGGCGACCGCAACCCGCTCCATCTCGACGAGGAGTACGCGTCCGGGACCCGGTTCTGCGGGCGGATCGTCCATGGCATGCTGGGCGCCGGGCTGATCTCGGGCGTGCTCGCCATGCAGCTCCCGGGCCCGGGAGCGATCTATGTCAACCAGAGCCTGCGTTTCGCCGCCCCGGTCCGGGTCGGCGACGAGGTGACGGTGCGGGTCACGATCACCGGTATCGACCGTCCCCGGAAGCGGGTCACCATGACCACCATCTGCCGGGTCGGCGACCGGGTGGTGATCGACGGCGAGGCCGAGCTGGTGGTCCCCGCCCGCGCCTGACCGTCGGCGCCCACCGGGGCGCGTATGCCGGGCGCCTGCTTCGAGGTCGGCCTGCCTGCCGGCGGCGCGGAAGGCGGACGGCCCGGACCGTTCGGAGATCGGCTTGAGGAGGCCTTCGCGCGCCGCCCCGACGCGCGCGAGTTCGAGGCCGCGCTCTCAGGTCCCCTCGTTGGGGTCGTGGTAGAGGGGGCCGACGACAGCGGTCTCGCCGGCGGTCCCGCGCGCCAGACGGTAGCGGCCGTCGCGGTCGCGGCCGAGCCTGCCGTCCTCGCGCAGCGCATCGAGCGCGCAGGCGACCTCCCGCCCGTCCGTGCTGCCGAGGGCGTCCACCAGCTCGGCATAGAACATCGGCCCGGCGTCGAGCGCCTGCGCGACCGTCTGGAAGCGGGCGGCGGCGTCGAAGCGCCTGGCCGCCGCGCGGGTCAGCGGAACCTCGCCGTCGCGGCCGAACGGCCTCGTGCAGTCGAACCCGGCCTTGGCGCCGGTGCGGCGGCCCTGCAGCGAGGGGTCCATGGTCATGCCCATGATGCCGGTCAGCATCACGATGTCCCGGTCGGCCTGGAACCGGGTGCCGAACGCCCAGGCGACCTGGCTCTCGTCGCGGATATCTATGTCGTCGTCGAACACCCAGACATGCTTGAGCGGGCGGATGCCGCCGAACAGGGCGGCGATGGCGCTGCGCGCCTCGCCGAAGACGGTCTGGGCGATCGACACCCGGAGCGCGTTGGCGCCGCCCGCCGACGGGATCAGATGGACGGCGACCGGGCGGCGCACCGCGGCGCGGAGTATGCGCATCGCCTCGGCTTCGTGGCGGAGGGCGCCGATGCAGGCCGAGTCGCACTGGTCGAGCACGAAGGCCGAGCCGTGCTGCAGCGTCTGGTGCATCGCGTCGCGCCGCATCGCGACCGCGGTGCAGGTGAAGACCGGGTCCATATGGATGGCGCCGTAATAGCCCATATACTCGCCGTAAGGCCCCTCCGGCTCGACATAGCCGCGCGCGTCGAGATAGCCTTCGAGAACCATCTCGACATCGGCCGGGACGCGGATGTCGTTGGTCAGCCCCTTGACCACCGGGACCGGCGCGCCGCGAAACGCCCCGACCAGCCCGAGCTCGTCGCCCGGCCGGCGGGTCGTCGCCGCGAAGAAGTCGAGCGGGTGGCTGCCGACGGCGAAGGAGATCGGCAGGCGCTCGCCGCGCGCCACGCAGCCCTGGTAGATGCGCTTGAGGTCGGACGGCGCGGTCACGTTGGTCCCTGCCTGGCGGCGGTTGCGCAGCGACAGCCGGCGGCTCCCGACATTGGTGCGCCCGGTCGCCGGATCGACGCTGTAGTCGATCGCGGCGCTGATATAGCAACTCCCGTCGAGGCCGTGATGCGGGTAGAAAGGGAGCCGGGCGAGATCGATCTCCTCGCCGGTCATCGCGACCTCGTGAACGGGAGCCTCGTCGGAGGGGACCTCGAAGACCGGCTGCGGCGTCGCCAGCCGCTTGTGGTATTCGTCGTATGCGCCGGCATGGCCGGTGCCGAAGGCGGCCGCGAGCCGTGCCCGACCGGCGGCGATCTTGGCGGCCAGCTCGACTCCTTCCGGCCCGGCGCTCCTGAACAGCACCGCCTTGGGCGTCTCCTCGATAATCGCCGCCAGCCCGGTCAGCGGCACCGGTTCGTCGTGGATCTCGACCTCGTCGATCTCGATCAGCCGGTCGACGAAGCGGCGAAGCCGGAAGCTCTCGAAGTCCGGCTCCGCGCGCGTCCCGGTCGCTGCCGCCATCTCCGCCTCCGCCTGCCGCGCTCCAGCCCGGCGATTATCGCCCGCCCGGCGGGCGCGGCAACCGCGCCGCCGCGCCCGCATTGGCCCGCGTTTCGAGAACCGCGACCGGCAGGCGGGAAGACCCCTCCCCCCGCCCCCTATTTCGCGGGGAGGGGGTTTCCGACGAAGCCCGGCCGCTGGGCCGCCGGCACGG
This sequence comes from Alphaproteobacteria bacterium, assembly GCA_963422565.1. Lineage (GTDB taxonomy): Bacteria > Pseudomonadota > Alphaproteobacteria > MPNO01 > MPNO01. The sequence goes on from OY730228.1 coordinate 2,356,913, forward strand.
GGATTGCCGATGCGGGGGCGACTCCTCGCGTCGCCCCGGCTCCGGGACCGTCGCGGCGCGGGGCGCGACCCGCCGGCGGCCGGATAGACCGCTTCCCCATCGTCTCGATCGAGGACCCGCTCGTCGAGGACGATCTCGACGGGCTCGCCGCCTTCACCCGCGATCACGGCGGCAGCGCCGTCGGGCTGGTCGGGTTCGGCGCGGTGCCGCTCGCCCCGGCGCTGGCGGCGCTTGGCGCGCGGCTGCTCTACACCGTGCGCGGCGCCTGAACCGCGCTCTCTGCGCTTCCCGCGTCTTTGGCGGCCCGCCCCGCTCGCGGCGGACCATGGTCCTCTGATGCGTTCCGCCCCGATGCGGTTCAATCGCGCCATGACGGTCCCCGACCGCATCCCCGCTGCCCGGAGTTCTGCGATGAGCGCTCTCGACGGATGGATCGACATTTTTCGCACCGGCGCCCATCGCGACTCCGGGGGGCGGGTGCGGCGCTGGAGCGCCGAGGATCTCGATCGGCTGGTCGCCGGGCTCGGGCGCGGCGACCCGGTGCCTGTGGTCGTCGGCCACCCCGAGGCGGACGCTCCGGCCTTCGGCCGGGTCGCCGGTCTCCGGCGGGTCGGCGACCGGCTTCAGGCGCGGCTGGCCGATCTCGATCCCGGGTTCCGCATCGCGGTCGCCGCCGGGCGCTATTCCGGCCGGTCGGTGGCGCTCGAGGCCGACGGGGCGGGCGGCTTCCGGCTGCGCCATCTGGGCTTCCTCGGCGGCCGGGCGCCGGCGGTCTCGGGTCTCGCGCCGAGCCGCTTCGCCGCGCCGCCGGCCGGGCTCGCCGCCGTCTACGCCTTCGCGGCGGGCGATTGGCGCCCGGCGGGGGACGAAACCGACAGCAGGGAGGACGACTCCATGACCGAGGCCAAGCCAGGATCCGGCACGGGATCCGAAACGGCGCCCGCCGCCGAGCTCGACGCGGCGCGTGCGCAGATCGCGGCCGAACGCCGGGCGCTCGCCCGCGACCGGGCCGAGTTCGCCGCCGCGGCGCGCCGCCGCGCCGCCGAGGCCGCGCTCGCCCCGCACATCTCGGCGGGTCGGGTGCTGCCGGCCGAGGCCGCCGCGCTCGCCACCTTCATGACCGGGCTCGCCGACGATGCGGACTCGGCGCTGACCTTCGCCGAGGGTGGCGGGCGCGAGCGGGCGGCGACGCCGCGCGCTTTCTTCGAGGCTTTCCTTGCCCGGCTGCCGGTGCGCGTTCGCTACGGCGAGATCGCCGGGGTCGAGACTCGCGCTGCGGCGCCGACCGACGCTCGCGCGGCGGCGGCCGAGGCGCGGCGCTTGATGGCGGCGGATGCCGCCGGGGGGCTCACCATCGACCGCGCGGTTCGCCGCGTTCTCGGGAAGGAGTGATCATGGACTATCTGCTGACCAAGGCCTTCACCGCCGGGGGCGACGTGGCGGCGCACCGGATCGTCAAGCACGGCGACGCCGACGCCAAGGTGATCCAGGCCGCCGCCGCCGGCGACGCGACGATCGGCATCGCCGGCGAGCTCGGCGCGGAGACGGGGGCGCGGATCGACGTCCATCTCGCCGGCATCGCCCCGGTGGAGGCCGGCGACGCGGTCTCGCGCGGGGCGCCGGTGACCGCGGATTCGGATGGCAAGGCGGTCGCGGCCGCCCGCCACAGCCACAGCGAGAACGCGGCCGACGACTATACCGCCAACGCCGTCACCGGCGCGGCGGCGGCGGTCCGGACCATCGGCGTGGCGCTGTCCGCCGCCGGCGCCGGCGGCGATCTGATCCGCGTTCTGATCCATCCCGGTCTCGCGTGAGGAGGAAGACATGACGACCCTCGCATCCAGCTACCCGGTCGACTTCGAGCGCACCGCGATCGCGGTGGCCTGGGCCAATCGGAGCTATGTCGCCGACCGGGTTCTGCCCCGCGTCCGGGTGCGGCGCAAGGAGTATCGCTACACCAGCTACCCGCTGGACGAATCCTTCACCGTGCCGGACACGCTGGTCGGGCGCCGCTCCTCGCCCAACATGATTCATCTGACCGCGTCCGAGAGCGCCGGCGTCTGCCTCGACTACGGGATCGAGGACGCGATCCCCCGCGACGACGTCGACAACGCCCCGGCGAGCGTGCGCGATCCGCGCGACCGCTCCGCGATGACGCTGGCCGACCTGCTGATGATCGGTCGCGAGAAGCGCGCCGCCGATCTGGTATTCGACGCCGCGGGCTACGCGGCGGGCAGCAAGACGACGCTCGCGGCCAAGACCCAGTGGAGCCACGCCGACTCCGACCCGGTCGCCGCGATCGTCGCGGCGGCGGAGGGCATGGTCGCGCCGCCCAACCGGATGGTGATGGGCAGCCAGGTCTGGGCGAAGCTGCGGACGCACAAGACGCTGGTCGGCGCGCTGGGGCGGCGCCGGACCGACGGCGGCATCGCCCGGCGCGAGGAGGTGGCCGAGCTGTTCGAGCTCGACGAGATCGTCGTCGGCCAGGCCTGGGTCAACTCTGCGGCCCGCGGCCAGGCCGCGCAGCTTGCCCGGGTCTGGGGCAAGCACGCCCTGCTGTATCGCGCCGACCCGCTGGCGGATGCCGCCGGCCCGCCGACGCTCGGCATCACGGCCGAATATGTTCCCGACGGCGGCGCCGACGAAGGAATGCCCGGGCGCACCGCCTATACCGGCTTCGAGCCGAGGATCGGCGCCCATGGCAGCTATGTGATCCGGGTCGTCGAGAGCTGCGACGAGCGGATCATCGCTCCCCGCGCCGGCTATCTGTTCGTGGACGCGGTCGCGTGAGGCGCGACGCGGCGTGGGCGGCATATCCGTCGCGCAGGCGATGAGCTACGCGACGCTCTCCGATCTCCGCGCGCGCTACGGGGCGGGGGAGATCGACGACCTGGCGTCCGGCGAGGCCGGGCGCATCGATGCGGCGCTGGCGGACGCCACGGCCGAGATCGACGGGGTGCTGGGCCGGGCGTTCGCGCTGCCGCTGGCGGGGGGAGCCTATCCGGCGCTGCGCGCGATCTGCTGCGATCTGGCGCGTCAGCGACTGTATGACGACGCGCCGACGGATGCGGTGGCGGATGCGGCGCGGCGCGCACGCGCGCTGCTGGCGGCGATGGCCGACGGCGCGGCGGCGCTGCTGGATGCGGACGGCGGGGCGGTGCCGCGCCGGGCCCTGGCGCCGGCGCATGTCGGGCCTGCGCCGGTGATGACGGCGGCCAGGCTGGCGGGGCTGCGGTGAGCGGTCCGGCGGGGCTGGGGATGGAATTCGTGGTCGCCGACGCGGCGGCGGATCGGCTGCGCGGCCTGCTGCGGCCGGAGCATCGCGACCGCGCGGCGCTCGCCCCCGAGCCCGACTGGCTGGCCGGCTACATCGCCGACGGCGGCGGGCTGCGCGAGGTTCTGGGGCTGCTGGACTGGGCCGGTGCGGCGAAGCTGCGCCCGCCTCTGGCGGGGGTGGCGCCGGCGGCGCTGGACGCCGGCGAGAGCCGGGGCGGTCGCACCGGGTCGGTGCAGCGGGTGACGGTGAGCCTTGCCGCGGTCGTCGTGGTCGCGGCGCCGGACGATCCGGGCGGTGCGCGGGCGCGGCGGCGTGGCGATCTCGGCCGCCATGTGGCGGCGGTGCGGGCGGCGCTGCTCGGCTGGACGCCGCCGGCGGCGGGCGGGGGGCGCACCGCGCCGCTGGCCTTCCGCGCCGGTCGGCTGCTCGAGATCGCGGACGGGCGGGTCGCCTGGGAGGATCGCTACGAGACGGTCTGCTGGATCGCCGGCGGTGCGGGGCTGGCGCCCGCGCGGCGGCTCATGGAAGGGGAGACGGGATGAGCGTTGCGACGGAGACATACGAGAACAACATCGTGATCGGCTCGGGGGAGGTCTATCTCGACATCCTCGACGAGGCCGGCGCCGGCACCGGCGAGCGCTATCTGGGGGATAGCGTCGGGGCGTCGCTCTCGGTCGCCACCGAGCGGGTGACGGTGGCGTCGGGCGACGGTCCGGCGGAGGTCGATCTGGTCGACAAGGTGCGCTCGATCGAGCGCACGCTGACGCTGACCCTGCACGACATCTCGGGCGAGAACCTGGCGCTGTTCGTCGGCGGCGCCGTCGGCTCGAGCCCCGAGGTGGCCGCGACCCGCGTCACCGGGACGGCCGCCTACGAGGTCCGGGCGCGGCGCGGTCGCTGGTACCAGATCGGCGCGTCGCCATACCGGCCGGCGGGCGTCGGCGCCGTGCAGGACCAGACCGCGGAAGACAAGACGGCGGGCGCCTTCGACGCCGGTTCCAAGGCCGTCATCGTGACCACGAAGGCGGCGACCCCGACGTCGGACAACACGCTCGTCCGCGCGGAGAGCTATACGGTGGATGCCGCGCGCGGGCGCATCTTCTTCTACCCCGGCGCGACGGGCATGGACGGCGCGAACGGGACCAAGGTCTACATCCACTACGCCCCGGTGGCGCAGAACGCGGGCAGCCGCCTGCTGATCCGCGCCCGGACGGACAGCGTCGAGGCGTCGCTGCGCTACATCGAGAGCGCGGACAGCGGGGCGGGGCGGGACTATTACGCGCCGCGCTGCACGATCGCCGCCGGCGGCGAGCTGGCGCTGAAGTCGCGCGAGGGCGAACAGCAGATCCAGCTTGCGGCTTCCATCCTCGATCCCGGCGACGGTCGCGCCGCGCTCTATGTCGACGGGAGCGTCGGCTGATGGCGGGGCGTTCGAGGCCGGCGCCGCCGCCCGAGGCGCCCGACCCGGTCGCCGAGCTCGCGGTCCTGTTCCCGGATGTCGATCTCTCGGTCCGGGACCCGGACACGGGGGAGGCGGTCGGCCTCACCGTGCGCGAGTTCCGCTTCCGCGAGGGGCTGGAGGCGCAGGCGGCGGCGCGGCCGCTGCTGGCGGCGCTGGCGGCGCTGATCCCGGTCGACCCGGAGGCCGCGATGCCCGACGCGCTGGCGATCGAGGGCGCGCTTGGCGCCCATGCCGATCTGTGGCTCGAGCTGATCGCCCGCGCCACCGGGCGCGAGGCGGCGTGGCTCGGGCGGCTGGGCGACGGCGACGCCCGCGCTCTCGGCGACGCGATGTGGGCGGCGAACGGGGCTTTTTTTATCCGGCGCGTCGTCGCGGCGGCGGCGGCGCGGGAGCGGACGGAGCGCCTGTTCCGCTCTCTCGCGTCCTCGATACGCTCGTCCGCGCCGGCCACGGCCGCGGCCACGCCGCCGTCGCGGACAGGCTGACATGGCGCCAGATCGCCCTGTTCTGGCGCCGCGCGGAGGAGCGCCGCGCGGAGGAGGCCGCGGCGCTCAGTTGAGGGAGCCGAGCAGCCAGACGAGCAGCGCGATGGCGGCGAGCCCGCCCACGAAGACGGCCGCGGCGCCCCACGCTATGTCGAGTGCCCAACGCCACATGATGCGGGCAGGGTAGCGCGCAGGATGGCGGGTCGCAATCTCGACCTCGCGCTGCGCGTCCGCGCCGACCTGGCGCAGGCGAGCCGGGGCGTCCGGCGTCTGGGGCGGGAGGTGCGCGATCTCGGCGCCGAGGGCCGCCGCGCCGGCAGGCTGCTGGGCCGGATCGGCGCGGCGGCGCGCGGCGCGGCCGGCGCCTATGTCGGCTTCCACGCGCTGAGCGCCGCGATCCGCGGCGCGGCGCGCGGGATCTCCGCCGTCGTCTCCGCCACCCGCGCGCAGCAGGACGCCGTCGCCCAGGTCGCGCGGGGCCTGCGCAACCTCGGCACCGAGACGACGCTCACGAGCGGCGGTCTGCAGGCGATGGCCTCCTGGCTCCAGCGGGTCACGACCTATGGCGACGAGACGACGCTTGCGATGCAATCACTCCTGCTGAGCTTTCGCGGGATCGACGACAGCAATTTCGACCGCGTCACCGTCGCCGCGCTGGATATGGCGACGGCGCTGGGGACGGCGCCCCGCGACGCCGCGCTCCAGCTGGCGAAGGCCCTGGAGGACCCGGTCCGCGGCCTTACCGCGCTGCGGCGCGCGGGCACGGTGTTCAGTGCGTCGCAGACCGAGACGATCCGCCGCCTGCACGAGACCGGGCGCGCGGCCGAGGCCCAGCGCCAGATCCTCGCCGAGGTGGAGCGCCAGTACGGCGGCGCGGCGCGCACGGCGCGCGACACGCTGGGCGGGGCGCTGGCGGGGGTGACCGGCGCCTGGGGCGACGCCCTGGAGGCGAGCGCCGAGGCGGGCGGCGGGGCGGACGAGTTCCGCCGCGCCCTCGGCGATCTCGAGGGCGTGCTGACCAGCGGCGACTTCCGCTCCGCCATGGCGGACGTGACGGACGCGGCGCTGCGCGTCGGCGCGGCCTTCGTCGACGCCGCCGCCGGCGTCGCCTCCTTCCTCGCCGGCGCCGCCGCCCCGACCCCGCCCCCCACCGGGATCGTGCGCGAGATCGAGGCGGCGGAGGCGGCGATCAGGCGCATCGACGCGCGCGTGTTCCATGTCCGGCGGAACCAGGCTCGCCGCCCGCTGACGCCCGGCGAAGTGAAGCGCCTGAACTACGCGGACCGGGAGATCGGCAAGCTCCGCGCCCGGATCGAAGCGCTGACGACGGGGCGCGACCGTCTGGCGCGCCAGATCTTCGCCGGCGGCGCGCCGTCCCTCCCGACGCCGGCCGCGCTGGCCGGGACGCCGGGCGCCGCGGTGGACCGGAAGGCCGCCGAGCGGGCGGGCGAGGAGGCGCTGCGCATCCAGCGGGCGGCGGAGGACGAGCTCGCGCGCCTCACGCTCTCGCGCTCGGAGCTGATCACGCGCGAGGAGGAGCGCCGCCTCGCGGCGGTGCGGCGCCGGCTCGACGCCGGCGAGCTCGACGAGCGCCGGGCGGCGGCGGCGATCGCCGCCATCCGCGCGGTGGCGACGGCGAAGCGCCGCGACGCGCTCGAGGAGGAGATCGACGCGGAGCGGGCGGCGACGGCGGCGCGCATCGAGGCGCGCGAGGAGGAGGCCGACGCCGAGCGTGCGGCGGGCGAGGCGTATGCGCGGGCGGCGGCGGCGGCGGCGGCGCGCATCGAGGCGGCGCGCCGCGCCTCGCTGGGCTCGGTCGGTCGCGGCCTCGAGGACTATGCGACCGCCGCGCTCGATACCGCCGACGAGATCGAGGCGGCCACCGAGGACGCGTTCCGCGGCATGGAGGCCGCGCTGGTGCGGTTCGTCCGGACCGGCAAGCTGTCCTTCGCCTCGCTCGCCGACTCCATCATCGCCGACCTGGCGCGGATCGCGGTGCGCCAGGCGATTGTCGGGCCGCTGGCGCGGGGGCTGCTCGGCGCCCTCGGCGGCCCCACCGGGCTCGGCGGCCCCTACGGCCCGCTCACCCCCTACAACACGGCCGGGCCGGACGGCGTGGTCGGCTCGGTGCTCCATTCGGGCGGGATCGCCGGCGCGGCGGGCGGGACGACGCGGCGGGTCTCCTCCGTCCCGTTCGCCGCGGCGCCGCGCCTCCATGCGGGCGGGATCGCCTCCCGGCTCGCCCCGGGCGAGGTGCCGGCGATCCTGCGGGCGGGCGAGGGCGTGTTCACCCCCGAACAGATGCGCGCCCTCGGCGCCGGCGGCCCGCGCGAGGTCCGGGTCGAGATCGTCAATGCGGGCGCGCCGCAGCGGGTGGTCGAGGCCCGCGCGCAGCCCGACCTGCGCGGGCTGGTGATCGCCATCGCCACCGACGACCTCGCCAGCGGCGGGGCGCTCGCCCGCGCGGTCGCCCGGGTGCCGCGCGCCGACGGGCCGTTCTGATGAGCGTCTGGCCGGCCCATGCGCGCATCCTGGCCGACGGCTACGCGCTCGCCCAGGACCCCGACGTGCGCCGCACCGCCTTCGACGACGGGATGATCCGCCAGGAGAAGCGCTACCGCTCGGCGCTCGAGGTCCGGCGGATCGTCGCCTGGCTGGCGACCGACGCCGATCTGGCGCAGTTCCGCGCCTGGGCGCGGGCGTCCGCCCATACATGGTTCGCCTGGACCGACGAGGCCGGGGTCGCCCGCCGGGTGCGGGTGCGCGGCGGCGCCGGCGGCATCTCCTACACCGCCCGCATCGGCCCCGACCGGCGCCGGTCCTGGGAGGCCGCCCTCGAGCTCGAGGGCGCGCCGGGGGATGTCGTCTGATGCCGTCGCCGCGCTACGCCCGCGCGCTCCGCGCCGCGAGCCCGGCGGACACGGTGCTGACGGCGCTCGAGATCCGCCACCCCGCCGTCGCCGACCCGGTCCGGGTGGTCGACGGCACGGCGGGGCTGGCGATCGGCCCCTACCGCTATGCGGCGCTGCGCTTCGCCGTCCGTCTCGCCGACGACGTGGAGGGCCGGGCGCCGCGCGCCGAGCTCGCCATCGACAATGTCGGGCGCGACCTCGTCCAGTGGATCGAGGCCGCCGGCGGCGGCGCCGGCGCAACGGTCCGCATCATGCGGGTGCTCGCCGCCACCCGCGCCATCGAATGGGAGATGACCCTCGACGTGGCCGAAGTCCGGGTCGACCAGAGCCGGGTGACCGCCCGGCTCGGCTTCGACCCCCTGCTGGAGCGCGCCGCGGTCGCGCTGCGCCACGACCCCCGGACCTCGCCGGGACTGTTCTGATGGCGGGTCTGATGGCGCCGGCCCACTGGTCCGAGACCTATATCGGGCGACCGCATGTCGCGGGGGCGCATGATTGCGTCGATCTGGTCGCCGCGGTCCGCGCCGAGACCTTCGCCCGCCCCTGGTCGCCGCCGCCGCGCGCCGGGTCGATCCGCGCCCGCGACGCCCAGCTGGGAGCGCTCGCCGGCGAGCACGCCCGCCCGCTCCGCCCCGGCGAGACCCCCGAGGAGGGCGACGGGGTGCTGATGCGCATCGCCGGGCGCAAGCGCGGCCTGGGCCATCATGTCGGCGTCTGGTGCGCGCCGGGCGGGGTCCCGCACGTGCTCCACTGCCAGGCCGGCATCGGCACGGTGCTGCACCCCCTGGCCGGACTGCCGGCGCGCGGCCTCGAGGCGACCGGGGTCTATCGGTGGCTGTAGCGCCCCCCGGAACCGGCCCGGCGACGCCGCCTCGGCCAGCCGAACATGTCATGAGCGGCCACAAGCCCATGACTTGCCGTTCCGTCGCCCTTGCACCGGCGTCGCAGGGGCCGGGAACGCCCCCTGCAACGCCCCCCGTCACCCTCGACCTCTGGCCCCACCCGCTCACCGCCGAGGGAAGGGCCGTCCGCCTCCGGGCGCCGCCGCCGGGCGAGGACGCGACGCTCGCCCATCTGATCGCCGACGCCTGGCGCGCCGCGGACGGAACCCCGCTGCCGCTCTCCGCCCTCGCCGTCGACGTCGACGGCCGCGCGATCCCCCGCGCCGACTGGCCCGCGCTGCGCCTCCGCCCCGGCAGCGTCGTCACGCTGCGCCCGGTCCCCGCCGGCGGCGACGACTCCGACCCGCTCCGCGTCGTCCTCCAGATCGCCGTCATGGCCGCCGCGCTCGTCTGGGGCGGCCCGCTCGGCGCCGCGCTCGGCATCGAGAGCGCCGCATGGGCCGCCGCCGTCGGCTCCACCCTGATCATGGCCGGCGGCACCCTGATCGTGAACGCCCTGGTCCCGCCCCGCCTGCCCGGACCCGCCGCCGCCGGCGAAGCGCCCGAGCCGGTCTACGCCCTCGCCGGCGGCGCCAACCGCGCCCGCCCCTACCAGCCGCTCCTGCTCCTCCTCGGCGAGCACCGCGTCTTCCCCGACCTCGCCGCGCGCCCCTACACCGAGTTCGCCGACGCCGCCGACGGCGCCGCCGACCAGTATCTCCATCAGATCTTCCACTTCGGGCTCGGCGCCGTCGATATCGACTGGCCAAGCCTCCGCATCGGCGAAACGCCCCTCGCCGTCTTCGAGGGCGTCGCCACCGCCCGCACCGACGCCGACATCGCCGCCCTCGTCGCCGGCAACGTCGATACCCAGCCCGGCGCCGCCCTCGAAGACGCCGCCTATGCGAGCCGCACCACCTCGCCCGACACCGCCCGCATCGGCATCGACATCGCAGGCTCCCTGTTCGAGGTCGCCGACGACGGCAAGCCGCAGCGCCGATCCGTCACCCTCCTCATCGGATATCAGCGCGACGGCAGCGCGGACCCGTGGACCAGCCACAGCGTCACCCTCGCCCACGACTCGACGACGCCATTCCGCCGCACCCTCACCTACGACCTGCCCCGCCCCGGGACATGGAATGTCCGCGTCCGGCGAACCACCGACCCGAGCGCCGATGCCCGCATCCGCGACGACCTCGCCTGGGCCGCGCTCCGCGCCTACCAGCGCGACACCGCCTCCTATGCCGGCCAGCAGCGGCTCGGCCTGCGCATCCGCGCCTCCGGCCAGCTCTCCGGTCGCCTCGACCGGCTCTCCGCCGTCTGCCGCCAGCGCGTCCCGACCTGGACCGGGCGCGGCTGGACCGCCCCCAGACCCTCCTCCAACCCCGCCTGGATATTCCGCTGGTACGCCCGCGGCCTCTTCGTCGGCGACCGCCTCGCCGCCGGCATCGGCCTGCCCCCCGCCCGCATCGACGACGACGCCATCAAGCGATGGGGCGCCTGGTGCGACGCCGAGCGGCTCCGATGCGACGCCGTCATCGACCGGCCCATGTCCCACGCCCGGATACTCACCCTGATCGCCCAGTGCGGCCGCGCCGCGCCGACCTGGCAGACCGGCAAGCTCGGCGTCGTCTGGGACGCCGCCAACCGGCCCGCCACCGCCCTGGTCACCCCCGGCAACATCGTCGCCGGCTCGCTCCGCATCGACTGGGCCGCCGCCAAGGGCGCCGCAGAGATCGCCGTCCGCTATATCGAGCCCGACCTCGACTGGCAGTGGAACACGCTCCGCCGCACCGTCCCCGGCGCGACCGCCCCCGGCACCGTCGCCACCGTGACCCTCCCCGGCGTCACCTCGGCCCGACAGGCGGCCGCCGAATGCAACCTCCAGGCCGCCCGCCAGGTCTATCACCGCCGCCGCATCCGCTGGGAGATGGGACCCGAAGGCCTCGCCATCCAGCGCGGCGATGTCGTGCACCTCACCCACGGCCTGCTCGACGGCGGCATCGCCGGACGGCTCGCCGGACGCGACCCCGACGACCCCACGGTCCTGATCCTCGACCGACCGGTCGCCATCGCCGGCACCGCCGCCGACGCCCCCTGGATGATGCTCCGCCTTCCCGACGGCCGGCTCGAGACCCGCCGCGTCTATGCCGGACCACCGACCTCCCGCGACCGCCGCGACGGCAAAACCACCGACCGGGCCTGGACCCGCGTCCCGCCATGGCGCCCCGCCACGACGCCGCCCACGGTCGCATACGACGGCGACGACATCGACGTCCTCTGGCGCCTCTACCCACATGACGGCAGCGTCGCCAAGGTCCGCATCGTCGCCATGGAACCCGCCGCCGACGACCGCATCCGCCTCGAAGCCATCGACGAAGTCCCCGCATACTACGACGCCGCCACCACCGACCTCACCGTCGATCTGTCGACACCCCGACCGCGCGCCCCCTGCGTGATCGCCGGCGCCTTCGCCGAAACGCCCGTTCGCGTCGGCCAGGGCGCCGCCGTCCTGCTCACCCTCTCCCTCACCGTCGCCGGCGACTGGCGCGGCGCCACCGTCCGCGCCGACGACGGCGGCGGCGGCATGCGAACCGTCGCTGTCCTCGCCGCCGGCGAAACCGAGGCCTCCTGGCTGGTCCGCGCCAACGGCGACGTCGACGTCGTCGTCGTCCCCGGCTCCGACGCCGCCCCGGCCGGGCCCGCCTGGCGCACCGCCTACACCGTCACCGGGGTGCGCGGCGCCGTCGAACCGCCCACCGGCTTCGTCGTCTCCGCGCTCCCCGACGGCACCCGACGCTACGCCTGGCACGCATTGCCGCGCTACGACGTCATCGGCTACCGCATCCGCCACGCCGCCGCCGCCGAGGACGACGCCGACGACCCCGAATGGCCCGACATGACCTCCCTCCACGAGGGGCTGCTGACCGAAAGCCCCTGGGAAAGCCAGGAACCGGCGACCGGAGCCTGGCGCTTCGCCATCGCCGCAGAGCGCTCCGACGGCGCGCTCTCCGCTCCCGCCTACTACGCCGCCACCCTCCCCGCGCCGCGCGGCGAAGGCCCTGAAACCGTCCCCATCTACACCGCCACCGCCTCGGCGACGTCGCCGCCGACGCCCGCAGGCGACACCCCGGCCGGCTGGTCCTTCACCCCCGCCAGCGTCTCGGCCGCCACCCCCTATGGCTGGATATCCACCCGCCGCGGCCGGACCGGCGCCTGGAGCCCCTGGTCCGCCCCCCGCCTCTGGGCGCGCTGGGGCGCCGACGGCGACCCCGGACCGGCCGGCGCCCGCTCGCGCGGCGACTTCTTCGCCGCCGCCGCCGTCACCGGCTGGTCCGACGCCGCCGCCAACGCCGCCACCCCCGGCGGCAACATCGTCTCCGATACCGTCACCCTCCACCTCGCCGCCCGAGGCTGGGCCGAAACCAGAACATGGGACGGCGCCCGATGGATCCCCGCCGACAAGCGCATCGACGGCAACCTCCTCGTCCCCGGAACCGTCGTCGCCGACGCGCTCGCCGCCGGCGCCGTCACCGCCCGCGAAATCGCCGCCGGCGCGGTCACCGCCACCAGAATCGCCGCCGGCGCGGTCACCGCCGACAAGATCGCCGCCATCGACATCTCCGCCATCACCGGCAGCTTCCGCGACCTCGCGGTCACCGGCACCCTTTCCCTTGCACAGACCGCCACCGGCGCCCGCAACGCCGCGACACTGATCCGGGTCACCCGAGACGGCGCACTGGTCGGCCGCGCATGGCGTGCCTTCGCCCTCGCCGAGTCGATCCGCAGCTTCGACTCCCTCATCCTCTCCGGCCTCGGCGACGACCGCAGCGGCTGGGGCGCCGCCTCCCGAGAAATTTCCGTCGACCGGGTCCCGGGACCCCGAGCCGACGCCGCCGCCTCGGTCGCATGGCGCAGCCGGAACGGACATACCGGCCTCCTCGTCAACGTCCTCGGTTCCCGCAACCTGGCCGACGACGTCAACCTGTTCGTCCGCGCCAGCGCCGACGGCCAGACCCTCTACTTCGCCGAAAACAACTCCAACTTCCGCCTCAAGCAGATCGTCGGACTCCGCACCCCGGCAACCACCAACATCGTCTCCGGCACATCCGGCACCGCCAACCGAGCCCCCGTCGCGGCGGCGACGGTGACGCGGAAGGACCTGGGGAGCTACGTCGAGGCCACCTTCGACGGCAGCGGCTCCTACGACCCCGACGGCGATCCCCTCGTCTATCGCTGGTATTCCGTGAGCCAACAAGGCAAGGCCGAAAGTCTCGCCCTGGTCGCCTCCACCGCGATCTTCGCCCGCACGTTCAACCGACCCACCACCGCCGACAAGTCCGGGTCGATAGCCGCCGACACCTACCGGTTCCGCCTTACCGTCAGCGACGGGACGCACTCCGGAAGCCGGGACGTCACCGTGACCGTCAGCCCGGCATAGAGGACCGACCGACATGAAGATCATGATCCCCGCCAGCGGCGGGCTCGACTCCACAACCCTGCTCTGGGAAACCCTCTCCCGAGGAACCGACGATGTCGTCGCCGTCCACTACCGCGAAGACTACGCGCCCGAATTCCTCGCAAACGACTTCGCCCACCGCAGCCGAACCGCCTTCGACGCCGTCGCCGAATGGCTGTCCGACAACCTGCGACCCTTCGAAACCCGCAGCGGACCCGTCCGCAGGGCCGACTCCAGGGGAATCCCCTTCGACCCAGACCAGCTCACCCCCATCCGGGAAGGCTTCCTCGTCCAGGCCCGCCGCTACTGGCACCGATGCCGCTACGCCACACACGGCTACTACGCCCACCAGGTCCGGGCCGACGAAATCCACCTCGCCCTGACCACCTGGAACCGACGCCGCGGCGCCTCCTGGCTCAACACCGAACGCGTCGACATCGCCGACTACTCCGACGCCGCCCTCCGCGAGCCCTGGCTCGCCCGCAGCCAAAACGGCGTCTTCTCCGGACGGTCCCGGCTCGGCAACCTCCGCGCCCTCCCCGCCGAACTCCACGCCCTCACCATCTGTTGCAACCGCCTCTCCGACGCCGCCTGCGGCACGTGCGGACCCTGCACCGCCAAGCGCTTCTACGACGCCATCTGCGCCGACCTCGACGCCGACGGCCTCGCCCAGGTCGAAGCCCGCATCGAAGAACGCGCCCAATTCGGCCCACACTCCCACCGCGCCGACCCCACCCAATACCGCCACGACATCCTCAACGACACCCTCCAAGACCTCGACGAATGGCGCATATGGCGCAACCGAACACCACACGCTCACACCTGAATACACCACCCGCCCGACTACGCCGCCCGATGACAGGCGCCGCGCGTCACATGCTATTGTCGGGAAAGCGCGCCTCGAAGGCGGCGCGGGACATGGGGCGGTCATATTTCCAGCGGCTGGGCACGACTGAACATTACACGAACAAGCTGCCGACGCCCACCAGAAACCCAACATGTCGTCAAACCGGACTCAAAGGGATAAGCCTTTCCAATATATCCACTAGGCACTACAATGCGGCTTGACCACATCACAATTGCTGAGTCATTGTCTTCGTTGAAATCCCAGACGGGAGATCAGACAAAATCCAGCCCAACCGTCGAAGTCAGGAGGGCATGAGATGCTCTGGCAATTTGATCATCGAAAACTATTTGGAAAAATATCACTGAGTCGAATCGCCAACGCTGTTGGCGCATTTTTTATTTTGTGCTGCGCGCAACCGGTCAACGGGCAGGAGGACGCCCCACCGGTGCCTATGGTCGAGTACGCGTATTCCTTTGTACGCGCTCCCTTTGTTCATCCAATGATCATCCAGGATCTTTCGACGTGGCTGAGTGACGGCGGCGACCAAGTCGTGGCGATCAACCTCAGCGATGCCCAAGAGAGCAACCGGTACTCCGGCAAAGTGGGCGTCAATCATATAGCCGGGCAATGCCCCTTTGTGCATACCGTGGAAGAACGCCAGCGCTTTGGCTATCGGTACATCGGCACGACCCAATCCGGCGTACATGTGCTCTATACGTCGGATTGGGGAGGCGGTTCGGGTGTGTTCAGAAATCTCATGTTGCTCACCCTTGAGTTCGACTACGGAATCGACTGTTGCGATTGGGACGTTCAAACCGCGATACGGGCTGACAGAAAACGCATGTTAATAAAAAAGCTGGGCGAGATGGGCCTGGGCGACAGATGGTCGGGCCAGCTAAGCGTAAGCGGAAACGAATTGCGTATTGGACGAGATGAGGGCTGGTTTTCCCGATCTGGCGGAACCGGAGGTGGGGTCTTATCCTACAGTCGTGCGGACCGGATTTTGAAAATAGATATTCGCCTCTCCAATTCATTAGATTTCGCGCAACACAGGCATTCTTGCGCTTCGGAAACAAAACCATAGCTGATGCCGCCCTCGTGGCGGGGTTGCGCCGGTGGGGATCGGTCCATGCTCCAATTATGCGCCATCGTCGCACATGCAGAAATTGAGAACCTATCAACGGAATTCTGGACCCGGCCTGCAAGCCGAGGCCCGGACGCCACGACACGAGCGGACCGGCCAACGAGCCGGGCCACAGTCCGCGCGATGCATCGGGGCACGGCAGCGAGGCGACATCGCGGATACAGGCGCTCCCCGCCGAGACTGATGCCTGCCCCGAATCCATAGCGGGCGCGGTGACGCCGCCGATACGGATGCTCCTCGCCGCCGTCGACGATCTCGTCCGGGACGCCTCCGTTCGGCAATGGCCCGGCGGCCTCGACCGTGCATCGAGAGTGCCGGGAACTTGGACCTTGAGCATTTCCGGTGCCGATGGTTGTGCTTGACCCCGTATGGATCGGGATGACGGAGCGTATCTTGATCGTCGAATACCGCCCGATCTGGAATGACGTGCTCAAGGGGTTCGGGATTCATGCCCCCGGTGTAGCCGGACGGAAGTCTTTGCGAATGGGCTGGAAACCGGGTGTATTGTCGGGGCGATTTCGGCTTGGAAAAATCTGTCCCTCTAGGGGGAGGGCTTTCGGCGCCGGCGCCGGCGCCGGCCTCGCTGAGGGCGGCGGCGTGCTGGCTGTCGCGCTCCGACGACGGTCACCGCAGAGTCCCGGGCTCGGACGCCGCGCGTCACATGCTATTGTCGGGGAAGCGCCGCCGGGGCGGCAGCCATGTCGCCGATGGGGTCATGAGCGCATCGCACGAGATCTGATGTGGCCGAAGGTCGTCGGGGCTATGAGGGGATCGCCGTCTGCGCGCCGGCGACGGTGCCCTATACGCGCTACGCGATCCGCAGCGCCCACTGGTTCTGCGGCCGGGCGCTGGCGGCGACGATCGAGGCCGCCGGGATCCGCAAGTCCGACATCGACGGCTACTGCGTCTCCAGCTTTACCCTCGCGCCCGACAGCGCGGTCGGGCTGATGCAGCATCTGGGGCTCTCGCCGCGCTGGCTCGACCACATCCCGATGGGCGGGGCCAGCGGCGTCGTAGCGCTGCGCCGCGCCGCCCGCGCGGTCCAGGCGGGGGACGCCGAGATCGTCGCCTGCATCGGCGCCGACACCAACCATGTCGACAGCTTCCGCGAGACCGTCGCCAGCTTCAGCCAGTTCGCCAACGACGCGGTCTATCCCTACGGATCGGGTGGGCCGAACTCGAGCTTCGCCTTCCTGACCGACCACTATATGCGGACATTCGACGCCAAGCGGGAGGATTTCGGGCGCCTCTGCATCGCGCAGCGGCGGAACGCGCGCGCGGTGCCCTATGCGATGATGAGGCGGCCGCTGACGATGGACCGATATCTCGAGGCCCGGGTCGTCGCCGCGCCCTTGCGCCTCTTCGACTGCGTGATGCCCTGCGCCGGGGCCGAGGCCTGTCTGGTGATGACGTCCGACCGGGCGCGATCGCTCGGGCTTCCCCATGCGGAGATCCTGGCCACCATCGAGCGCCACAACGCCTTCCCCGACGATCCCATCCAGATCCGCGGCGGCTGGGCGGTCGATGCCGATGCGCTCTACGATCAGGCCGGGCTCGGGCCGGAGGATGTCGATGTCGTGCAGGCCTATGACGACTACCCGGTGATCTGCTTCATGCAGATCGAGGATCTCGGTTTCTGCGCCAAGGGCGAGGCCGGCGCCTTCGTGGCCGCGCGCGACCTCACGACCGACGGCGATTTCCCCTTCAACAGCTCGGGCGGCCAGCTCTCCGCTGGGCAGGCGGGCGCCGGCGGCGGGTTCCTCGGGCTGGTCGAGACCGTTCGCCAGCTGACCGGCCGGCCCGTCGGTCGACAGGTGGCCGGCGCCCGCAGCGGCCTCGTCTCCTGTTTCGGGATGATCAACTACGACCGCGGGCTGTGCAGCGCGGCGGCGATCCTCGGGAGCGCCGGGCCGTGAGCCGGCCGCCGCCCCCGCCCAGGCGCAAGGACCCGCGCGCGCGCACGCGGCTGCCGACGCTGCCCCCCGGCAACCGCTCGCGCGAGGCGCTCGGGATGACGGCGATGGCGGCGCAGGGGCGCTTCGCCCTCCAGCGCTGCCGCGACTGCCGGAAGGTGCAGTACCCGCCGCGCCAGATCTGCGGCGGCTGCCTCGGCGACGCGCTGGAGTGGCGGGACCTGCCCGACGGCGGAACGCTGCTGGCGGAGACCCGGCTGGAGCATTCCAACGATCTCTATTTCCGCGACCGCCTCCCCTGGCGGCTCGGCGTGGTCGCGGCCGATGCCGGCCCCTCGATCGTCGTCCATCTGGCGGAGGATTGCGAGACCGGCGCACGGGTGCGCCTCGCGCTCCGCCTCGACCGGGCCGGAAACGCCGTGGTGACCGCGCGGCCCGAGACCCCCGACGGCGGCGAGGGCGACGACATGCAGCTTCGCGAGATGGCGTTCGGCCCGAGACACCGGCGGGTCCTGATCGTCGACGGAAAAACGGCGATGGGGCTCGCGCTCGCCCGCGCCTTCGCCGCCGCCGGCGCCCGCGACGTCTTCATCGGCCATGCCCGGCCCTGGCGCCGCAGCCCCCATCTCGAAGCGGCGCGCGCCGTCGACCGCGCGACCCTGTTTCCGCTGGACGTGACCGATACGAGGTCGGTCGCGGATCTGGCCGCCATGATCGGCGACAAGGTCGAGATCATGGTCAATAACGGCTACCATCTGAGGATGGGGGGCGCCGTCGACCGCTGCGATCTCAACACCGCCCATGAGGAGATGCAGATCCACTATCATGGGCTGCTGCGCCTCGCCGGCAGTTTCGGCCCGGCGATGCGCGCGCGCGGCGCCGACGGCCATCACGGCGCGGTCGCATGGCTCAACCTGTTCTCGGCCTATGCCTGGGTCAACAACCCGGCGCTCGGCACCTATTCCGCCTCCCAGGCGGCGGCGCTGTCGCTCGCCCAATGCCTGCGCGCCGAGCTCGCCCGGGGCGGCGTCCGGGTGGTCAACGCTTTCCACGGCCCGATCGAGGACGAATGGCATCAGCTCGCGCCGCCGCCCAAGCTGGTCCCCGAGACCGCGGCGCGGCGCATCGTCGCCGCCCTCGAAAAGGGCGTCGAGGACGTTCCCGTCGGCGCCGTCGCCGAGGAGATTCTCGCGCGCTGGCGCGAGAACCCCAAGGAGATCGAGCGCGCCGTCCGTCTCTGACGGCGCGCGGCGAGCGATGGGGGCACGGATGGCGCGCGCGAACGGGGACGGTTCCGGTCTGCTCGCCGCCCTTCTCGGGGCCATCGTCTCGGGCACGGTCAGGGTGGTCGACCTCACGATGACGCTCGACCGGCGCACCCCCACCCTGGTTCTGCCGCCCGAGCTCGGCCAGTCCTGGCCGTTCCGCATGGAGGAGATCTCCCGCTACGACCATCGCGGCCCGGCGCATTACTGGAACAACCTGTCCTGCGGCGAGCATACCGGCACTCATTTCGACGCACCGATCCACTGGGTCTCCGGCAGGGACCTGCCGAACAACGCGACCGACACCGTGCCGGCGGAGCTGTTCCTCGCCCACGCCTCGGTGGTCGACTGCTCCGCCGAGGCGGCGCGCGACCCCGATTTCCTGCTGACCGTCGAGGCCGTCGAGGCCTGGGAAGGGACACATGGCCCGATCCCGTCCCGGTCCTGGCTGCTGATGCGCACCGACTGGTCGCGGCGCAGCGATCCGGCGGCCTATCTCAACATGGGGGAGGAGGGCGCCAACACGCCCGGGCCTCATCCCGACCTGGTGCGCTGGCTGATCGAGGAGCGCGACGTGGTGGGGTTCGGCTGCGAGGCGGTCGGCACCGACGCTGGCCAGGCGGCCCATTTCAAGATGCCCTTCCCCTGCCACCACATGATGCACGGGCACGGCCGCTTCGGGCTGCCGGCGCTCGCCAATCTCGACAAGCTGCCGCCGCAGGGCGCGGTGGTGATCGCCGCGCCGCTCAAGATACGCCAGGGCTCGGGGAGTCCGGTTCGCGCGCTCGCCCTCGTCGAGGACGCGCCGCGCGCCGCGCCGTGACCGGGGGCAGGACATCGCCCGAGATCGCGCGGGCGGGAACGACCACCGTCGGCCGGCTCTTCGCGGCCGCCGCGCGGCGGCATCGGACGAGGACGGCGCTGGTCGAGGGCGCGCGGGCGCTCACCTATGCGGCGCTCGCGGCGCGGGTGGACCGGCTCGCCCGCGCGCTCGCCGACCGGGGTGCCGGCCATGGCGACCGGATCGCGGTCTTCGCGCGCAACTGCATCCCCTTCGTCGAGATCGAGCTCGCCGCCGCGCGGATCGGCGCCATCGCGGTCGGGCTGAACTGGCGGTCGAGCGAGGCCGAGCTCGCCCACTGCCTCGACCTCACGGCGCCGCGGCTGGTCTTCGCGGCGCCGGAATTCGCCGCAGCGTCGGAGGCCGCGGGGCGCGCGCCCGATATCGTCATCGGACCGGACTACGATGCCGCCGTCGACGCCGCCGACGGCCCACCGCCGCCCGATCCGGCCGAGGCCGAGGACGGGCTGGTCGTCATCTTCACCAGCGGCACGACCGGCCTGCCCAAGGGCGCGCTGATCAGCCACCGCGCGATCATCGCCCGGACGCTGGTCTATGCGGCCGAGCTCGAGGTCCCGCGCGACGATACCTTCGTGGCCTGGTCGCCGCTGTTCCACATGGGCGCCAACGACTTCACCCTGGCGACCCTGCTGCGGGGCGGCCGGGTCGTGATCCTGGACGGCTACCGCCCCGGCGAGATCATCCGCGCGATCGAGGCCTACCCGGTCCATTATCTGACCGTGATCCCGGGGATGATCGAGGACTTCATCGCCCGCCTCGGGGAGGCCCGGGCCGCGCCCAAGCCGATCGGCATGATCGGTGCGATGGCCGACCTCGTGCCGCGCCCGCTCCTGAAGGAAATCACGCGGCTCCTCGATGCGCCCTATCTCAACAGCTTCGGCTCGACCGAGACCGGGATCGCGCCGGCCAGCGCGAGCCTCGTCCCCGTCGGCCAGGCGCCCGAATATCTCGCCAAGGTGCAGACCGGGTTCTGCGAGGTCCGTCTCGTCGATCCCGCGGGCGGCGAGGCGGCGGACGGCGAGCCCGGCGAGCTCGCGATCCGCGGCCCGACCCTGTTCTCGGGCTACTGGGCCGACGACCGCGCCAACCGCGACGCGTTCCGCGACGGCTGGTTCCACATGGGCGATGTGTTCCGCCGCGACCCCGAAGGCCGGCTCGATTTCGTCGACCGGCTCAAGTACATGATCAAGTCCGGCGGCGAGAATATCTATCCGGCCGAGATCGAGCGCCACGTGATGGCCGATGCCCGCATCGTCGACGCCGCCGTGGTGCGCAAGCGCGACCCGCGCTGGGGGGAGGTGCCGGTCGTCTTCGCCGTGCGCGGCGACGACACGCTGACCGAGGCGGGGGTGATCGATCTCTGCCGCGGCCGCATCGCCGCCTACAAGCTGCCGAAGGAGGTCCATTTCCTGGCCCTCGAAGAGTTGCCGCGCAGCGTCTCCGGCAAGATCCAGCGCCACCTCCTCGAAGCCCGGTTCGAGAGGGGCTGAAGCCGCGGTGCCAGCGATTCTCGTCCGGCGTCGCCGCGGCCGGCCTCCGCCGGCATCTTGGCCCGCATCGTCACCGGTTTCTCGAAGAAGGAGCCTCCCCCCAGGGGGGAGGCGCGCGAGCGGCATGCGCGAACCCTCTCCCTTCGAGGGATGGGAGCGGGAGGGCAGGGGATGGGCAGGCGGAGGGGACGCCGTTCGACCGGTCCTATTCCCCGAGACGAGAACCGCCGGACGGCGCCGGGACGCGGATCGACTCGCCGTTCCCGAGGGTCGTACCGGTCAGCGCCCGGATGACTCCCCAATGGGTGACCATCACGATACGGTCCCAGCGCGAGTCGGTGGCCCAGCGTCGGACCAGGGCGGCGCAGCGCTCGGCGAACGGCGTCTCGGGTTCCTCTTCCGCCGGCCACCAGGTCTCGGCGATGCCGTGGAAGTCGTAGGCCGGCCAGGCGCGGGCGAGCGCGCTGCGGGGCGAGCCGACATCGCAGGAGAAGGCGAAGCGTTCCCGCGCCCCGGCCTCGATCGCCACTGGCGCGGCGAGCGCCCCGGCCAGTATCTGGGCGGTCTGGAGCGCCCGCCGGTAGGGGCTGGTGAGGATCAGCGCGATCCCGGAATCGGCGAGCGCCCCGGCGGCGGCCCGCGCCTGGAGCGCACCCTCCGACGTGAGTTCGGGATCGGGGACGCCGGGATCGCGCCGGGTCGCGCCATAGACGACGTTGAAGACCGTCTGGCCGTGGCGGAGCAGGATCATCCGTCCGTCCGTCAGCGGCGTCCGGGGGGCAGGCGTCCCCCGCCGCCGGGCGCGTCGGGCGGCTCCGGCCCGGTTTCCCGCCAGACTGC
Source organism: Alphaproteobacteria bacterium (assembly GCA_963422565.1). Classification (GTDB taxonomy): domain Bacteria; phylum Pseudomonadota; class Alphaproteobacteria; order MPNO01; family MPNO01. The sequence continues at coordinate 2,378,750 of OY730228.1, forward strand.
CTCGATCGCCCCGCCGCCGGCGCGCCGGCGCGCCGCGATCCGATGCGCGAGACGGAGCGCGAGCAGCCCGCGCAGCGCCGGCACGAGGAGCAGCAGCCCCGCGGCATCGGTGGCGAAGCCGGGGATCAGCAGCAGGACCCCGGCGACCAGGAGGCAGACCCCGTCGAACATCTCGCGGATCGGGACCCGGTCGGCGGCGAGGCTCGCCCGCGCGCGGCGCAGCACCGCGAGGCCCTGCAGCCGCACCAGCCAGGCGCCGAGCGCGGCCGTGGCCGCGACCGCGCCGACGGTCGGCCAGCCCCCGATCAGCCCGCCGACCTCGATCAGCGCCGCGATCTCGGCGAGCGGGACGGCGATCAGGAGTCCGAGGATCGCCAGCTTCATCGGCCCGTTACCCGGCCACGGCCGTCGGATACGCGCGCTTGCGCTTGCCCGGCATAAGGCTTATGACTGATCGGGTCGGCATTTTCCCGACTCAACGCCGAGGGCGGCGGTCATGGGCGAAGGCTTCCAGTTGATCGACATCATCCTGTTCGCGATGATCGCGGCGTTCCTGGTCTACCGACTGCGCAGCGTAATCGGCCGGCGCACCGGACATCAATCCCGCCCGGTCGACACCCCGGTCCGGCGCGGCGAGGGCGATCCCGGCGGCAATATAATCGAACTCCCGGACCATAGCGGCGCGGGGCGCAACGACGCGCCGGACGCGCCCGACGACGCGGAGGCGACGCCCGAGGATATCCTGGCGACGGGTCTCGCGCACATCCGCGCCGCCGACCCCGACTTCGATCCCGAGGCGTTCGTCGCCGGCGCGCGGACCGCCTTCGAGACGGTCGTCCACGCCTTCGCCACCGGCGACACCGGGGTGCTGCGCGCGCTGCTCGACGATTCGGTCTACGAGAATTTCGAGGATGCCATCCATCGGCGGCTGAACGCGTCGGAGACGCTGGAGACGACTGTCGTCGGGATCAAGGAGGTCGAGCCGATCGAGGCCGAGATGAACGGTCGGACGGCGCTGTTTACGGTTCGTTTCCTGTCCGAGCAGGTCAATGTCGTCCGCGACGCCGAGGGCGCGGTTCTCGACGGCGACCCCAACCAGGTCAGCCCGGTGACCGACATCTGGACCTTTGCGCGCAACGTCCGGTCGCGAGACCCCAACTGGAAGCTGGTCGAGACGCGGAGCATCAACTGAGCCCGGCGCCCTACCGGGCGCGGCTCCGCCGTCCGGTCATCGCCCAGGACAGCGGGGGCGCCCTGCGTGGCGATCCGTTCCGGGGGGCCGGCGCCGAGGCCGGGACGGCGGCAAGTCCGATGCGGTCCGAAGGCCGCCATTTCGCCCCTATCCCTCGTCCGGACAAGCCGGCGCGCGCCGGCGGCGGATGACGCCGCGCCAGATCCTCCGCCGTCTGTTCGACGCCGCGCTCGATGCGGTCTCCGCCGCGCGCGTCCTGCCGGGCCGTCTTCCGCCGCCGCCCGCCGGGCGCGCCCGAGTGGTCGGTTTCGGCAAGGCGGCGGCGGCGATGGCGCGGGAGCTCGATGCGCGCTGGCCGGGGCCGATCGACGGCTTCGCGGTGACCCGCTACGGGCATGGCGCGCCCTGCCGCCGGATCGCGGTGATCGAGGCCGCCCATCCGGTCCCCGATGCGGCGTCGCGCGCCGCCGCAGCGCGGGCGCTCGAGATCGCGGCCGGGCTCGGCGCCGAGGACCTGCTGATCTGTCTCGCCTCGGGCGGAGGCTCGGCGCTGCTGAGCGCGCCGGCGCCCGGCATCACGCTCGTCGAGAAGCAGGAGATCACCCGCGCGCTGCTCGCCTGCGGCGCCGATATCGGCGAGATCAACTGCGTGCGCAAGCATCTGTCCGCGGTCAAGGGCGGTCGGCTGGCCGCGGCCGCGGCCCCGGCCCGGGTGGTGACTCTGGCCATCTCCGACGTGGCCGGCGACGCCGTCGAGACCATCGCCTCGGGCCCGGCCGTCGCCGATCCGACCACCGCCGCGGAGGCGCTGGCGGTGCTCGACCGCTACCGGATCGCGGCGAGCCCGGCCGTCCGCCGCCGGCTCGCCGACCCGGCGGCGGAGACCCCCGCGCGGCTCGCCAACGCCGAGGCGCGGGTGATCGCCCGCGCCGCGGACGCGCTGGCCGCGGCGGCCGCCGGGGCGCGGCGGCTGGGGATCGCGCCGCGCCTCCTGGGCGATGCGGTGACCGGCGAGGCGGCGGCGCTCGGCCGCGCCCATGCGCGTCTGGCGGCGGCGGCGGCGCCCGGCGTGCTGCTCTCGGGCGGCGAGGCGACGGTGACCCTGCCCGCCCCCGGCGCCGGCCGGGGCGGTCCCAACGCCGAATATCTGCTCGCGCTCGCCGTCGCGCTCGCCGGTCGGCCGGGCATTCACGCCATCGCCTGCGACACCGATGGGATCGACGGCAGCGAGGACAATGCCGGCGCCGTGATCGGTCCCGACACGCTGGCGCGGGCGGCGGCGGCCGGGCTCGATCCGGGCGCCGCCTTGGCGTCCCATCGCAGCCATGATTTCTTTTCGGCCCTCGGCGACCTCGTCGTAACCGGGCCGACACGAACGAATGTCAACGATTTCCGGGCGATCCTGATCGGGTGAGGCGCCGCCCCGGCGCAAGAGGACATCATGAGACGGCATCGACGCAGCAAGATCGTGGCGACCCTTGGGCCGGCGACCGACTCGGACGCCGCCGTGGCGCGGCTGTTCGAGGCCGGGGCGGACGTGTTCCGGCTCAATTTCAGCCATGGCGACTATGACCGGCACCAACGCCACGTGCGCGGGATCAGGGCGCTCGAACGGGCGACCGGCCGGCCGATCGGCATCCTGATGGACCTCCAGGGACCCAAGCTGCGGCTCGGCAGGTTCGCTGCCGGCGGCGTGGAGCTGGTCGACGGCGCCGCCTATCGGCTCGACCTGTCGCCGGAGCCGGGTTCCGACCGGCGGGCGCCGCTGCCCCATCCCGAGGTCTTCGCGGTGCTCCGCCGGGGCGCGAACCTGCTGATCGACGACGGCAAGATCCGCCTCGAAGTCCGGGACGTGGCCCCCGATCACGCGCTGACCGTGGTGCGGGTCGGCGGCCGGATCGCCGACCACAAGGGCGTCAACCTGCCACGCGTGCTGCTGCCGATCTCGGCCTTCACCGAGAAGGACCGTGCCGATCTCGCCTTCGCGCTCGAGATCGGCGCCGACTGGATCGGGCTCAGCTTCGCCCAGCGCCCCGAAGACGTGGCCGAGGCGCGACGCCTGATCGACGGCCGCGCCGGGCTGATGACCAAGCTGGAGAAGCCGGCCGCGGTGGAATGCCTCGACGAGATCGTCGCGCTCTCGGACGGCGTCATGGTCGCGCGCGGCGATCTCGGCGTCGAGCTGCCGCCGGAGGACGTGCCGCCGATCCAGAAGCGGATCCTCCGCCGCTGCCGCGAGGCCGGCAAGCCGGTGGTCGTCGCCACCCAGATGCTGGAATCGATGATCGACGCGCCGGCGCCGACCCGTGCCGAGGCCTCCGATGTCGCCACCGCGGTCTATGACGGCGCCGATGCGGTGATGCTGTCGGCCGAGACCGCGATCGGCGCCCATCCGGGCGAAGCGGTGGCGATGATGGGCCGGATCATCGAGCGGGTCGAGCGGGACGACGCCTATCGCGCGATCATGGACGCGGTGCATCCGGAACCCGAGGCGACCGCGCCCGACGCGATCGCCGCCGCCGCCGCCCAGGTGGCCACCACCGTTGGGGCGTCGGCGATCGTTACCTTCACGGCGTCGGGCTCGACCGCGCACCGCGTCGCCCGGGAGCGGCCCACGGTGCCGATCCTCCTGCTCTCCGAGTACGAGGCGACGGCGCGCCGGCTGGCCCTGGTCTGGGGGGTGCATTGCGTCGTCGCCGAGGACGTCCAGGATTTCGGCGACATGGTCGACAAGGCCTGCCGCATCGCCCGGAGCGAGGCGCTCGCCGCCCCCGCCGAGAGTCTGGTGATCACCGCCGGGGTCCCCTTCAGGAGTCCCGGCAACACCAACATCCTCCGCATCGCCCGACTCGCGGGATGAGAGGTCGCCCTCGATCGCCTCCGGCCCGGAACGTTCGCCGCCCCGGGCCGGGCCGGTCTCAGCCCTTCGGCGCGAGCACGAAGTCGAACGCGACGTCCCAGTAGGGGCGGGCGAACCCCGCCTCGGAGAGGCGCTCCGGCTCGTCGACCTTGACGAAATCGGCGATGAGGCTCCGCTTGACGCCGAACACCGCATCCGAGTCGAGATAGGGGTCGTCGGGATCGAAGATATGCGTGGTCAGCGTCTCGAGGCCGTCCCCGGAGACGATGAAATGCAGATGGGCGGGCCGGTAGGGGTGGCGTCCGAGCGCGTTCAGCAGCCGTCCGACGGGCCCGTCCGCGGGGATCGAATAGTGTTTGGGCCGGACGCCCTTGAACCGATAGGCGCCGTCGGCGCCGGTGCGGAAGACGCCGCGCAGGTTGAAGTCGGGCTGGATGCCTTTCTGCTGCACGTCGTAGAAGCCGTCCTCGTTGGCCTGCCAGACGTCGAGCTTGGCGCCGGCGATCGGCCGGCCCGCGACATCCGTGACCCGCCCCCGCACGAGCATCGGCTCGCCCTTCTGGTCGAGACAGATGTCGGCGCCCATCTCGTATTCGGGCGAGCCCTCGACATGGAAGGGCCCGAGCACGGTGTTCTCCGAAGCGCCGGTCGGACGGCGCGAGTTGACGGCATCGACCAGCATCGACACCCCGAGCACATCGGACAGGAGGATGAATTCCTGGCGCCACGCGTCGCATTTATGGCCCGTATCGGTGAGGAACGCGATCGCCTCCAGCCATTCCTCCCGCGTCGGCTCGATCTCCTTGACCGCCTCGTGGAGATGGCGGGTGACGATCTCCATCACCTGCTTCAGCCGCCGGTCGCGCGCGTCGCGGTTGCGGGCGGTGACGGCTTCGACCGAGTCCGCCTCGGTGAAATAACCGATCTCGTGGGTGTCCATCCTGTCCTCCTCGTCTCTCGCTGTCTTCGTTCTCGCGGCGTCATGCCGCGCAACGGGGCGGTTCGCCGGCCCAGGCCCGGGCGAGAAGCGCGCCGATCTCGGCCCGGTCGACCGGCTGCGGGTTCCAGTAAGGGTTCCGCGTCGCAAAGTCGGCGGCCTCTTCCAGCGCGGCCTCTTCCAGCCCGATGGACCGGAGCGCCTGCGGCGCGCCCAGCCCGGCGGCGAAGTCGAAGAGCCCCGCGGCGGCCGACCCGCCGCCGAACAGCGCGCGCACCGGCGCCAGGAGATCCGGCACGGCGCGCTCGTTATAGGCGACGGAGTGGGCCAACACGATCGCATGCGTCTCCGCATGCGGCAGGTCGTAGGCGCCGCCGAGCGTGTGGCAGAGCTTGTGATGCAGCGCCATTCCGACCTGGCCCAGGACGGTGCCGCAGAGCCAGGCGCCGTAGAGCGTCTTTCCGCGCGCTTCGAGATCGGCCGGATCGCGGGCGACGGCGGGCAGGGCCTCGGCGAACGCGGCTAGCCCTTCGAGGGCGAGCAGCGACGAGATCGGGTTGCGGTCCTCCGCGTAGAGCCCTTCGACCGCGTGCGCCATCGCGTTCAGCGCGCTGGCGACGCTCGCCGCCACCGGCAGGCCGGCGACCAGAGACGGGTCGTAGACGATGACCTCGGGCAGCACCTTGGCGTCCTTGAGCGTGGTCTTCCGCCCCCGCTCGGTCTGGCCGAGGATCGGGGTGGCCTCGCTGCCCGCATAGGTCGTCGGGGCGACGATCTGGGGCAGGTCGGTGCGGTAGGCGAGGGCCTTGCCGAGACCCGTCGTCGAGCCGCCGCCGACCGCGACGAGGCAGTCGACGCCGGCCTCGCGCACCCGCGCGAGCGCGTCCTCGGTGACATCGACGGGGGTGTGCATCCGCGCGCCGCGATAGAGGCCGGCCGACCGGGCGGCGCAAGCGTCGGCGAACGACCGGCATGCCTCCGCCTGTTCCGGGGTCGACAGGAAAAGCGCCCTGCGCGCGCCGATCCGCGCCACCTCCTCGGCGACCGCGCCGCGCGCGTCGACGCCGAAACGCACGCGGGCGCCGGTGGCGGTGGACAGGAAGCTGGGTCGATACTGCATCGCTCGGAATATCCGTCATCGTTCCCGGCCGCGCGGTTCAGATGATCTCGGTGTTGGGCTCCAGACCCAGCATCGCCCGGCCGTAGACCTCGGCGCTCGGGTCGTAGGCGAGAAGGCCGTGCATGTTGATGGCGTGGAGATTGCGCCACATGCGCTGGAGGCCGCCCTCGAGGGAGAGGCCCGCCGCGCCCGCGCCGTGGAACAGCCTGTCCACGGCCTCCATGCAGAAACGCACCGCCTGGGCGCAATCCATGCGAATCCGGCCGCGCATCTCCATCGGCATCCGGTCGCCGGCCCGCGCATAGCGGTCGATATCGTCGGCGATCCTATAGAGGAGGAAACCCGCGCAGTCGATCCACGTCGCCGCGGCGGCGAGGCCGATCTGCGTGCCGACGAACTCCTGCGCCCGGTAGTTGGTGTAGGCGAGCGCCTTTCCCGGGACGATGCGGAGATATTCGGGCAGCGCGGCGCGGGCGGTCCCGAGCGCGCTGCCGGTGATGCAGAGCGCCAGCACCGGCACCGCCTCGGCCCGGTAGAGCCAGCCGTCATAGCCCTCCAGCCCCGGTGTCCGGAGCGCGAACAGCTCCGGCAGCGACAGGAAACGATGCGCCGGGACCTCCAGCCCCCGGCAGGTCACCGAGTTGCTGCCCGTCCCCTGCAGCCCGGCCACATGCCAGTCGTCGCGGATCTCGACATCCCCGGCCGGAACGACGAAATCACCGGGCTCCATCGCGGCCCCCGCCTCGTCGAAGACCTCGGCGCCGAGGATGAGCCAGTCGGCATGGTGGCAGCCCGAGCCGAAGGGCCAGAAACCTCCCAGCTCGAAACTGCCGTCGGCGCGGCGCACCGCCCTGCCGCGCGGGCCGATGACGGCCGAGACCAGCGTCGTCGGCGCGTCGCCATAGACGTCCTGGAGCGCCCGTTCCGGGAAATGCCCGAGCATCCAGCTATGCGCGTGGGCGACCCCGGCGACCCAGGCGGTCGACCCGCAGCCCTCGGCCAGCGCCGTGATGACGTCGAGATGCGCGCGCATCGACATCTCCCAACCCCCGGCGCGGCGCGGCTGGATGACCCGGAGCAGGCCCTGCTCCTTCATCAGCGCGACGGACTCGTCCGGCACGCGGCGCAGCTCGTCGGCGCGGGCGGCGTTGTCCCCGATCGCGAGCGCGACGCGCCGGGCGCGGGCCACGATCTCGTCATGCGCAGGCACGCCGTCGGCGGCCGGCTGGGAGAGCGCCTCGACCGCCATGATGGCCTCCCTTTCCGGTTTCGCGGCGCCGTCTCGCGGGCGCGGCGAGAGGGCGATGCAATGAAATTTCTGAATTGCCGTCAAGAGCAAATTATGTTCATATATGAATCCCGTTCATAAGAGACCCCGGCCGGGAACCTCCGGCCCGGAAAGCGGTCGGTCGGACGGCGCGAGAGAGAGGGGCGGCCATGGATGTCGCGGGCGAGTCCGCCGAGACCCGCAACGCGCGGCGGAGGCGGCGCAACCGGGAGGCCCTGATACAGGCCGCCTACGATGTCGTCTCGCGCAAGGGGATCGACGCGACCACCGTTCAGGACATCACCGAGCGCGCCGATGTCGGGCTCGGCACTGCCTACAACTACTTCTCCTCGAAGGACGACCTGATCCTGGCCGCCGTCGAGCGGAGCATGGACCGGCTTGCCGGACGCATCCGGATCGTCACCGATATGTTCGAGGACCCCGCCCAGACGTTCGCCTTCGGTGTGCGCACCCTGATGGACACGGCGACGACCGACCAGCGTTGGCAATGGCTCATGCGGCGCTCCGAGGTCGTCGCGGATGCGATCTACCGCCGTTTCGGACCCTATGCGATGCGCGACCTGCTCGAAGCCCGCCGAGCCGGGCGATACCGGTTCGACTCGGTCGAGCTGGCATGGCGTCAGGCCTGCTGGTCGATCGTCGGCACCAGCCTTGCGGTCTGCGAGGGGAAGCAGTCGCCGGACGATCTGACCGAGGCCGTCGCGAACCTGCTCTGCCTCGTGGGGATGGATCGCGCCGGGGCCTGGCGGGTCGCCGCCCGCCCCCGGCCGCCGCTCCCGGCGTGACGCGATGCGGATGCGGGGTCTTCGGCGGTCGTTGGGGAAGGGGTCGAGTCGGGGGCGCCCGCCCCTGGAATTTTTCGTCCGGCCCGCGGCGCAGAGCGATGGCGCGGCTGTCGCGGCGATGGCCGCCGCGCAGGGGCGTCTCGGCGGCGGCCGTCCGGCGCGGCTCACGGCGGAGGCGTTTCGCCGCGACGGGTTCGGTCCGGCCGCCGCGTTCGGCGCCCTGGTCGCCGAGCATGACGGCGCGGCGATCGGCTATGCGGCCTATTGCGGCGCCTACGATATCGACGACGCCACGCGCGGCGTCTGTCTCGTCGCCCTCCATGTGCGGGCGGAGTTCCGCCGCCGCGGGGTCGGCCGGGCGCTGCTCTGCGGGCTCGCCGCGCGGGAACGGTCGAACGGCGCGCGGTGGATGGTCTGGGCGGTGCTGCGGCGCAACCGCGCCGCCAGGCGCTTCTACCACAGCCTCGCCCGCGAGCTCGGCGGGGTGCGGCTGTGCGCGGCGTTCGGCGGGCGGTTCGCGGCGCTCGCGGACGCCGCCGGGGCCGCGCCGGATCCGGTTTCCGCCGTCAGACGTCCAGATTGACGACCCTGAGCGCGTTCGACTGGATGAACGCGCGCCGGGGCTCCACCACGTCGCCCATCAGCGTGGCGAAGATCTTGCCGGCCTCCTGGGCCTGGCCGATCCTGACCTGCAGGAGCGATCGGCCGTCGGGGTCGAGGGAGGTCTCCCAAAGCTGATCGGGGTTCATCTCGCCCAGACCCTTGTAGCGCTGTACCGACAACCCCTTGCGTCCGCGTTCGAGGACCGCGTTGATCAGCCGGACGGGCCCGGTGATGCGGGTCCGGTCGCCGTTCGCGGTCAACGCGGCCGGCCCGCCATAGACCGCCCCGAGGTCTTCCGCCATCTCGCTCAGCCGCCGCCCCTCGGCGCTCCGCATCAGCGGCCCGTCGATCGTGTAGGTCTCGGCGACCCCGCGCAGCGTGCGCCGGAAGGAGAAGGAGGCCTCCCCGGCCATCCGGGCGGTCCAGCCGCGTTCGCCGTCCGCAGCGAGCGCGTCGAGCCGCGCCGCGATCTCCGCGACCGCCGCCGGGCCGCCGTCGAGGAATCCGGTGGCGAACGCGCCGAGGATCGCCGCCTGCTCGACGATGTCGACATGGGCGACCCGCTGGAGCATCGGGCGGAGCAGGCGGCGGGCGAGGAGCGCCTGTTCGACGGTCGCCCGCAGGTCGGCGCCGACGATGCGGCTGCCGTCATGCAGGTCCAGCGCGCAGCCCTTGATCCCGGCCTCGACGAGATAGGCGTCGAGCTCGGCGTCGCCCTTGAGATAGACGCCGCCGCCGCCCTTCCTGGCCCGGTAGAGCGGCGGCTGGGCGATGTAGAGATGGCCGCGCTCGATGATCTGCGGCATCTGACGGAAGAAGAAGGTCAGGAGCAGCGTCCGGATATGGCTTCCGTCCACATCGGCGTCGGTCATGATGACGACCTTGTGGTAACGGAGCCTGTCGATGTCGAACTCCTCGCTGCCGATGCCCGTGCCCAGCGCGGTGATCAGGGTGCCGAGCTCGACCGAGCCCAGCATCTTGTCGAACCGGGCGCGCTCGACATTGAGGATCTTGCCGCGCAGCGGCAGAATCGCCTGGAAGGCGCGGTCGCGCGCCTGCTTGGCCGAGCCGCCGGCGGAATCGCCCTCGACGATGAAGATCTCCGAGCGCGCCGGGTCGCGCTCCTGGCAGTCGGCGAGCTTGCCCGGCAGGGAGGAGATGTCGAGCGCGCTCTTGCGGCGGGTGAGCTCGCGGGCCTTGCGGGCGGCCTCGCGGGCGGTCGCGGCCTCGACCGCCTTGGCGACGATCCGCCGGGCCTCGCTCGGATGCTCTTCGAACCAGGCGCCGAGCCGGTCGGCGACGATGCTCTCGACGATCGGCTGCACCTCCGACGAGACGAGCTTGGCCTTGGTCTGGGAGGAGAATTTGGGGTCCGGCACCTTCACCGAGAGCACGCAGGTCAGCCCCTCGCGCGCGTCCTCCCCGGTCAGCGTCACCTTCTCCTTCCTGGCGGCGACGGAGGCGGCGAAATAGTCCTTGACGGTTCGCGTCAGCGCCTTGCGAAAGCCCGTCAGATGGGTCCCGCCGTCGCTCTGCGGGATGGTGTTGGTGAAGCAGAGCATGGTCTCGTGGTAGCTGTCCGACCATTGTAGCGCCGCCTGCAGCGTGATCTCGCCCTGTCCGCTCCGACCGCCGGCCCCGGCGATGGCGATCGGCGGGCCGAAGATCGGCGATTTGCCGTGGTCGAGATGGGCGACGAACGCGCCGACCCCGCCCTCGTAGCGCATCTCGACGGTCTTGGGCGACACGCCGCGCGCATCCGTGAGCAGCAGGTTGATGCCCGAGTTCAGGAAGGCGAGCTCGCGCAGCCGGTGCTCGAGCGTGGTCGACGAGAACGCGGCCGTCGAGAAGATCGCCGGAGAGGGCTTGAAGGTGATCCGCGTGCCGGTGCGCGCCCCGCAGGGTCCCCGGATCGCGAGCGGGGCTTCGGCGGCGCCGTCCCGGAAGCGGATGGCGTGCTCGCCGCCGGACCGCCAGATCGTCATCTCCAGCCATTCCGAGAGCGCGTTGACGACGGAGACCCCGACCCCGTGCAGCCCCCCGGAAATCTTGTAGGCGTTGTTCTCGAACTTGCCGCCCGCATGGAGCCGGGTCATGACGACTTCCGCCGCCGAAACGCCCTCGCCCTCGTGGATGTCGACCGGGATCCCGCGGCCGTTGTCCTCGATCGTGACCGAGCCGTCGCCGTTGAGGACGATCTCGATGCGGGAGCAATGGCCGGCGAGCGCCTCGTCGATGGCGTTGTCGACGACCTCGTAGACCATATGGTGCAGCCCGGAGCCGTCGTCGGTGTCGCCGATATACATGCCCGGACGCTTGCGGACCGCATCCAGCCCCTTGAGGACCTTGATCGACTCGGCGTCATAGGCGCCCTCCGACCGGCTTGCCGGGGCGGTCTGCGGTAGGGCTGTCATCGCTGCTTCCGATCGGTCATGGGGTCATGCCGCCGCCGCGAAGTCCGAGATCCTGCCGTCGCGGACGGCGAGGCGCTGCGCCCGGTCGCCGAGGGCCGCGAACTCGGCGGCCCCGGTCCCGGTCATCCAGGCCTGGCCGCCGAGCGCGAGAAGCTCCGCGAACAGGGCTTCGCGGCGCCGGTCGTCGAGATGCGCCGCGATCTCGTCGAGCAGCAGCAGCGGCGTCGATCCGCGCTCGGCGGCGACGAGCCGGGCGTGGCCGAGGACGATGCGGATGAGCAGCGCCTTCTGCTCGCCGGTGGAGCAGGCCGCGGCGGGGCGGCCACCCGCGAGATCGGCACAGGAGAGATCGCTGCGATGGGGTCCGAACAGCGTCCGGCCCGCCTCTCCGTCGGCCTGGCGCGACCGCGCCAGCCGCATGCGAACCTCGTCCTCGACCGCCAGGGCCGGCGCGTCGTCGAGCATCCGCTCGACCTCCCCGGCGACCGCCACCGACGCGCCCGGAAAGGCTCCCGATGCGGTCCGGCATGCCGCGTCGAGCCGCCGCGCGAGCGCGCGCCGCGCCGCTGCGACGGCGACGCCGGTCTCGGCCATCGCGCGTTCCAGGGCGTCGAGCCAGGCCGCCTCGGCGCGCGGCCCGTCCCCGCGCAGGAGCCGCGCGCGCTCCCGCATGCTGCGCTCGTAACGGCTCAGCCGGGCCGCGTGGGCGCCGTCGAAGCCGGTGGCGAGTCGGTCCAGGAAGCGCCGACGCTCGGCGGCCGGGCCGTCGAACAGCCGGTCCATCTCGGGCGTCAGCCAGCTCAGGGCCACCCATTGCGCGAGCACCGACTGCGACGCCGCGTCCACCCCGTCGATGCGCACGATGCGGCGCTGCGGCGCCTCGGCGCCGTCCGCCGCCGCTACGCCGGTGCCGATCTCGACCGCCTCCGAAGCAGCCGCGAGCCGGGCCGCGACCGCCCAGCCGCCGCTGCAGGGCTCGCGCGGACCGGCCCGGCGGCAGGGGGCGTCCAGAGCGGCGCGGCGCAGGCCCCGACCCGGGGCCAGAAAGGACAGCGCCTCCAGCAGATTCGTCTTCCCGGCCCCGTTCGGCCCGATCAGCAGGACGGGGCGCCGGTCCGCGGCGAGACTCGCGCGTCGGTAGTTGCGGAAGCCGGTGACCGTCAACCTCTCGACGACGATCGCCGGGGCCGCGTCCTCGGCCGGCGGCTGCGGCATCGCATGGGTGTGCGCGGCGCGGGTCAAACGCGCATCGGCATGAGGACATAGACGGCGGCGGGATCGGCCACATCCTGGACCAGCGCCGACGACGCGCCGTTGGAGAACTGGAACTGCGCGCCGTCGCTGTCGATCAGCGCGGCGATATCGAGCAGATAGCGCGAATTGAAGCCGATCTCGATCGGGCTGTCCGAATAGTCGACCTCGAGCTGCTCCTCGGCGTCTCCCTGATCGGGGTTCGATGCCGACAGCACCAGAAGCCCCTGCGCGATCTTCAGCTTGACGGCACGGGTCTTCTCGGCCGCGATGGTCGAGACCAGATCGACCGCCTTGGCAAAATTTCCGGGATCCACGCGGAGCGTCTTGTCGTTGGCGAAGGGGATGACCCGGTCGTAGTCGGGATAGGTCCCGTCGATCAGCTTCGAGGTCAGCACCGTCTCGCCGAAGCTGACGCGGAGCCGGGTGTCCGATACCTCCATCGAGACCTCGTCGTTGCCGTCTTCGATCAGCCTGCGGATCTCGCCGACGGTCTTGCGCGGCACGATGACGCCTGGCATTCCGGAAGCGCCGTCGGGAAGCGCGAGCTCGACCCGCGCGAGCCGGTGCCCGTCGGTGGCGGCGATCCGCAGCACCTGCCCGTCCGGGCTCTCGGCGGGGTGCATGTAGATACCGTTGAGATAGTAGCGGGTCTCCTCCATCGACATGGCGAAGCGGGTGCGGTCGATGGCGCTCCGCAGCGCCCCGGCGGCCAGACGGAACCCGTGGGGAAGTTCGTCCTCGCTCACCCTCGGGAAGTCTTCGGAGGGCAGCGTCGTCAGCGCCAGCCTGGAGCGCCCGCAGCGGAGGACGAGCTGGTTCCCCTCGCCGCGGCCGATCTCGATCTCCGATCCCTCGGGCAGCTTGCGCACGACATCGTAGAAGGTGTGCGCGGATACCGTCGTCGCGCCCGGCGTGACGACGCTGCAACCCACGCGCTCGACCGACGCGAGGTCCGAATCGGTCGCGGTCAGCGACAGCGCCCCGTCTTCGGCGGTCAGGAGCACGTTGGACAGGATCGGGATGGTCGTCCGCCGCTCGACCACGCCCTGGGCATGCTGGAGCGACTTCAGGAGAGACCCGCGTTCGATGTTCAACTTCATTGCGCGCTGCGTTCCCGCCGGGTTCCCGACAAGTGTCGGTGCCCGCCATATATCACGGCGAGCGGTTCGATCGAACGACTATACACGTCCGTCTCCGAGATGGGCCCCCCGCCCCTCCCCCGAGGGGGCGATGTCGCCTTCGGCCGCCTGCCGCGCCGGCGGGTTACCCTTCGAGCTTCGCGCGGATCAGCTTGACGTCCTCGTCGACGCCCTTGTCGGTCTCCCGCAGGCCCTGGATACGGCGCACCGCGTGGATCACCGTCGTGTGATCGCGGTCGAACTTGCGACCGATCTCGGGCAGCGACCGCGAGGTGAGCGTCTTGGCGAGATATATGGCGATCTGCCGGGGCCGGACGATGTTGCGGGCGCGTCGCGGGGAGAGCATGTCGGCGAGCTGGAGGTCGAAATGCTTGGACACGCAGGCCTGGATCTCGTCGATCGTCGGCGGCCTGTCGCGCGACGCCAGCAGATCCTGCAGCGCGATCTGGGCGGTCTCCACGGTGATGGCCCGGCCGACCTGTCTCTGGAAGACGGCCCGGTTGAGCGCGCCCTCGAGGTCTCGAATCGAGGAGGTGATCCTGTGGGCCAGGAACGCGATGACGTCGTCGGGGACGACGGCGTCGAGCCGCCGGGCCTTCTCGCGCAGCACGCGGACCCGGAACTCGCTGGCGGCCGGCGGGCCGATACCGGTGGTGAGCCCTCCGTTGAGCCAGGAGCGCAGCCGTTCTCCCAACCCCGGGAGCTGCGCGGGCGCAGTGTCGGCCGCGACGACGACCTGGCGCCGGTTCCTGTGCAGATCCTTGAATGTGTGGAGCAGCTCCTCCTGTATCCCGTCCTTGCTCTTCGCGAAGTGGAAGTCGTCGATCATCAGCAGATCGGCCGACCGGTACAGCTCCTTGAAGTCGAGCATGCTCTTCGACTTGAGCGCGCTCACGAACTGGTTCAGGAACTGCTCCGCCGCGACGTAGACGATGCGCCGGTCGGGGAAATCCCGCCGGAAGCTCCAGCCGATCGCGTGCAGGAGATGGGTCTTTCCCATCCCGACCCGGCCATGGAGAAAAAACGGGTTGTGGTCCGCACTCGTCCGGGCGGCGACTTCGCGGGCAGCCGCGAGGGCGAGCTCGTTGGAGCTTCCGCGGATGAAAGACCCGAAGGTGAAGCGGGAGTCCAGCACCGAATGGGCATTGCGGCCGGACGGCATCTCCGGGGCGGCCCCGGCGGTTCGGGGCGGGGCGGCGGCCCCGTTCGGCCGATCCGGGCGGTGGCGTATCTCGCGTCGCCCCCGCGTGTCGGAGACCACGATGTCGAGCGACCCGATCGCGCGGTCCTTCTCGGCCCAGAGCGCCAGGATGCGCTCGGCGTAATGCTTTTCCACCCAGCCGCGCATGAACTCCGTCGGAACGCTCAGCCGCACCGCCCCGTCGGAGATTCCGACGAAAGTCAGGGGATCGATCCAGGTCCGGTAGGTCGGTCCGCCGACCTCCGCACGCAACGCACCGAGCACCGTTGCCCAGACGGCGTTGGCCCGGTCAACCGTGGGTCGCGCCATGCCGATCCGACCTTCCAATCAAAAGACCTCGTCCTTCCTCAAACGACCTGCGGGCGGGTCGCGCCCACGGTCCTGCACCCAGGCCATGGCATCTAAAACCGGCGCGGCGTCTCCATCTGCAATTGCGACATCTTGAGCGGGACAAAACAAAAAGACATAGCAACTCAAACAAACGGCAAGTCGACAATCAATCGATGAAGTGTCGCCGGTTTGGATATTTCGAACCGGCATCGAAATGCAAGGTTAGCAATCCATGGCCCGGCTGGCAACGTCGATATTCGCGCGACCCACCCATGGATGGGGGCGGCTGTGGATGATGCGTGGAAAACCCGGCCCGCCCAGGGGCGGCGGGCCTGGAGCAAGCGGGCGGGTCAGCCGATGGACTTGGCGCGCGCCGCCAGCCTCGCGATCTTGCGGGACGCGGTGTTGGCGTGCAGGACGCCCTTGGCGACCCCGCGCATCAGCTCGGGCTGGGCGTCCCGCAGGGCTCGACGGGCCGCTTCCGGGTCCTTGGCGGCGATCGCCGCCTCGACCGTCTTGACATAGGTCCGGATCCGGCTCCGGCGAGCCCCGTTCGCCGATGTCCGCCGCGCGGCGCGGCGCGCCCGCTTCTTGGCCGATGCGATGTTCGCCATGGCTGCCTTCCGTGGTCTCTCGACGGAGCCGATCTGTCTATCGGGTGCCGCCGCCGAGGTCAAGCGGCCGTCGATGACCATGTCGATACCGGGAATCCTCGACCGGCTCGCGGGGGACGGGGCGCTTCGGTGGAGACCCTGCCGCGGTCGGCGCGCCCGCCCTCGCTGGACAGCGCCCGGGGCGCGGGATAAGACTCGATCGAGCCCGCCAGCGAACGGCCGATGCATATCCCTCTTTCCAAACCGCGAACCGGCGCGGCGACCACGAACGAGCTGCGTGCCGCGTTTCTCGACTATTTCGCTGCCGCCGGGCACGAGGTGGTCCCGTCGGCGCCGCTGGTGCCGCGCAACGATCCGACGCTGCTGTTCACCAACGCCGGGATGGTGCCGTTCAAGAACGTCTTCACCGAGCGCGAGACCCGGTCCTACAGCCGCGCCGCCAGCTCCCAGAAATGCGTGCGCGCCGGCGGCAAGCATAACGACTTGGAGAATGTCGGCTACACCGCGCGCCACCACACCTTTTTCGAGATGCTCGGCAACTTCTCCTTCGGCGACTATTTCAAGGAGACCGCGATCGAGCTCGCCTGGCGTCTGATCGCCGGCGAGTTCGGCCTCCCGGCCGACCGTCTGCTGGTCACCGTGTTCCACGAGGACGACGAGGCGTTCGACCTCTGGCGGCGGATCTCCGGCCTGCCCGACTCGCGCATCCTGCGGATCGCGACCAGCGACAATTTCTGGTCCATGGGCGATACCGGACCCTGCGGGCCGTGCTCGGAGATATTCTACGATCACGGGCCGCAGATCGCGGGCGGACCGCCGGGCAGCCCCGACGAGGACGGCGACCGTTTCGTCGAGATCTGGAATCTGGTCTTCATGCAGTTCGACCAGGCGAGTCCCGGCGAGCGTATCGCGCTGCCCCGCCCCAGCATCGACACCGGGATGGGGCTCGAACGCCTGGCCGCCGTCGTCCAGGGCACCCACGACAACTATGCGAGCGACGGATTGCGCGCCCTGATAGAGGCCTCGGCGGAGGCGGCGGGTCTCGATCCCGACGGCGCCCATGCCGTCTCGCACAGGGTGATGGCCGACCATCTTCGGGCCGCCGGGTTCCTGATCGCCGACGGCGTGCTGCCGTCGAACGAGGGCCGCGGCTACGTGTTGCGGCGGATCATGCGCCGGGCGATGCGCCACGCCCATATCATGGGGGCGGCGGAGCCGTTGATGTGGCGGCTGGTGCCGGCGCTCGCGGGCCAGCTCGGCCAGGCCTTCCCCGAGCTCCGGCGCGCGGAGGCACTGATCTCCGAGACGCTGCGCCGCGAGGAGACCCGGTTCAAGGAGATGCTGGCGCGCGGCCTCGGGCTGCTGGCCGAGGAGACCGCGCGGCTGGGCGACGGCGAGGCGCTCTCCGGCGAGATCGCCTTCCGGCTCTACGACACCTACGGTTTTCCGCTCGATCTCACCCAGGACGTGCTGCGCGGCCAGGGGCGCGCCGTCGACACCGCCGGGTTCGACGCCGCCATGCGCCGCCAGCGCGAGGAGGCGCGGCGCGCCTGGCAGGGATCGGGCGAGACCGCCGACGCCGCGCTCTGGTTCGATCTTCGCCAGCGTGTGGGGGCGAGCGAGTTCCTCGGCTACGCGACCCTCGCCGCCGACGGCGAGGTGCAGGCGCTGGTCGTCGACGGCGCCGAGGTCGATCGCGCCGAGACGGGGGACGAGGTTGCGATCGTCCTCAACCAGACCCCCTTCTACGGCGAGGCCGGCGGCCAGACCGGCGACCGCGGCGTCATGGTCGGCGAGGCTGGCGTCCGGGTCGAGATCCGGGACGCCGTGAAACGCGCCGACGATCTGATCGTCCATCTCGGCACGGTCGCGGCCGGCGGTCTGGCGCCTGGCGCATCGCTCGAGCTCCGGGTCGACGCGCCGCGCCGTGCCGGGCTCAGGGTGCATCATTCGGCGACCCATCTGCTGCACGAGGCGCTGCGCTGCCGGCTCGGCGGCCATGTCGCCCAGAAGGGATCGCTGGTCGCGCCGGACCGGCTGCGTTTCGACATCAGCCATCCCGATGCGATCCCGCAGACCGAGCTCGACGAGATCGAGCGGCTGGTGAACGCGCGCATCCGCGTCAACGGCGGCGTCACGACCCGGCTGATGACGCCCGACGAGGCGATCGAGGCCGGGGCGACGGCGCTGTTCGGCGAAAAATACGGCGATGAGGTGCGGGTGGTGTCGATGGGCGGCGCGGCTGACGAGACCTTCTCGGTCGAGCTCTGCGGCGGCACCCATGTCGCGCGCACCGGCGATATCGGAGCCTTCCGGATCGTCGACGAGACGGCGATCGCCGCCGGGGTCCGGCGGATCGAGGCGGTGGCGGGCGCGGCGGCGGTGGCCTACACGGCGGAGCGGGAGGCGGTCCTGAAGGAAGCCGCGGCCGCGCTCAAGACAAGCCCTGCCGAACTCCCGCTCCGCATCGACGGGCTCCTGAAGGAGCGCCGGCGGCTGGAGCGCGCGCTCTCCGAGACCCGCCGCAGGCTCGCCGTCGGCGTCGGCCCGGCCGGGGCCGGGGGGGCGGCGCGCGAGGTGGCCGGCATCCCCTTCGTCGACCGGCTCCTCGACGGCGTGCCTGCCAAGGAGCTGCGCGCGATGGCCGACGATCTCAAGAAGCGGCTGGGCTCGGGGGTCGTGGCGCTGGCGGCGACCGCCGACGGCAAGGCGTCCCTGGTGGTCGGCGTGACCGAGGACCTGACGGCGCGCGTCGATGCCGTCGCGCTGGTGCGCGCGGGCGCCGCTGCACTCGGCGGCAAGGGTGGTGGCGGGCGGCCCGACATGGCCCAGGCCGGCGGCCCCGACGCGGCCGGCGCGCCCGCCGCCCTGGAGCGGATCGCCCAGGCGCTGGCGGATCGGGCCGGCTGAACCGGTCGGCCGGCCCCGGCCGGGCGGGTCAGCCCATCGCGGCCCCGAGCCGCCCGTCGATCTCGTCGAGGAACCGGTTGGTGGTCTGCCAGGGCTGGTCGGGTCCGACGAGGATGGCGAGATCCTTGGTCATGCAGCCGGCTTCGACAGCCTCGCGGCAGACCCGTTCCAGGGTGTCGGCGAAGCGGACGAGCTCGGGCGTGCCATCGAACCTGCCCCGGAAATGCAGCCCGCGCGTCCAGGCGAAGATCGAGGCGATGGGGTTGGTCGAGGTCTCCAGGCCCTGCTGATGCTGGCGGTAGTGGCGGGTCACCGTGCCGTGCGCCGCCTCGGCCTCGACGGTGCGCCCGTCGGGGGTCATCAGCACCGAGGTCATCAGGCCCAGCGACCCGAAGCCCTGCGCCGCGGTGTCGGACTGGACGTCGCCGTCATAGTTCTTGCAGGCCCAGACGAAGCCGCCCGACCATTTGAGCGCCTGGGCCACCATGTCGTCGATCAGCCGATGCTCGTAGGTAAGGCCGCGGGCCGCGAACTCCTCGGCGAACTCGGCGTCGAAGACCTCCTGGAAGAGATCCTTGAACCGGCCGTCATAGGCCTTGAGGATCGTGTTCTTGGTCGAGAGATAGACTGGCCAGCCCCGATTCAACCCGTAGTTGAAGCTCGATCGGGCGAACCCGCGGATGCTCTCGTCGAGATTGTACATCCCGAGCGCGACGCCGCTCTCCTCGAACGTCATCACCTCGCGGGTGACCGGTGCGCCGCCGTCGGCGGGCTCGAAGGTCATCGTCAGCCGGCCCGGGCCGGGGACGACGAAATCGGTCGCCCGGTACTGGTCGCCATAGGCGTGGCGGCCGATGACGAAGGGCCGGCTCCAGCCCGGCACCAGCCGCGGAATGTTCCCGATCACGATCGGCTCCCGGAAGATCGTTCCGCCGACGATGTTGCGGATCGTCCCGTTGGGCGACCGGTACATGCGCTTGAGGCCGAACTCCTCGACCCGCGCCTCGTCGGGGGTGATCGTGGCGCATTTGACCGCGACGCCGTATTTCCTCGTCGCGTTGGCCGAATCGACGGTGATCCGGTCGTCGGTCTCGTCGCGCGCCTCGATGCCGAGATCGAAATAGATCAGCTCGACATCGACATAGGGAAGGATCAGCTTGTCCTTGATGAACTGCCAGATGATCCGGGTCATCTCGTCGCCGTCCATTTCGACGATCGGCTTGGCGGCCTTTATCCTGCTCATGCTCTTCTCTCCTCCGGCAGCGCGGCGCAAAGGCGCCCCATCCGGCCCTTGACCTCTCGATGTCCTTGATCGGCGGCACCATAGCGGCCGGCGCGCGCCGCGCAAGCCGGCGGCGGGCGCAGGGTCAGACGCCGGCGGTCTCGGAAAGAAGGGCTATCGCCTCCTCGGCGTCGGCCGCGACGCGGAACAGGTCGCGCGTCGAGGGTCCGGCGAAGCCCTCGACGATCACCCGTTCGATCAGGGCGGCGAACCGGTCCCAATAGCCGTCGACGCCGAGCATCACGATCGGCCGGTCATGCAGGCCGAGCTGTCGCCAGGCGATCATCTCGATCGCCTCGTCGAGGGTGCCGATACCGCCGGGCAGCGCACAGGAGGCCTGGCTGAGCTCGTACATCGTCGCCTTGCGCGCATGCATGGTCTCGACGACGCGCAGCGAGGTCAGCCCCTCATGCCCGCCGCCACGCGCGAGGAGAAAGGACGGGACCACGCCGATCACCTCGCCCCCGGCGGCGAGCGCGGCATCGGCCAGCGCGCCCATCATCCCGTGGCGGCCGCCGCCGTAGACGATCCGCACCCCGCCCTCCGCGAGGCCGCGGCCGAGCGCCGCCGCCGCCCGCCGATAGCCCGCCGCCCGGCCCGGCGCGGCGCCGCCAAAAACGCTGACAGAGGCGAGTACGGTCAAGGGAGGACACACCGGCGGAACCAAGGGCGCCAGATCCAACCACAGCGGCGCCCGCGCGGCAAGCGCCCGCGACGCGGCAATTCTCGTCCCGGCTCTCGTCCCGGCGTCCGGCCTCCGCCGGCATACCCGCCGTCAGACGCTCCCGCCTTCGCCCGGATCGGGACCCGTGCCGCGACCGGCCGGTCGGCGACGCCGGCCCCCCGGTCCGCGTCGGGCGCCTGCTGCCATCGGGCCGAACGGGTCCGGCAGATGGCGGGCCATGCGTTCCACCCGCCCCCGCACCTCCTGCAGCCGAAGGACATCGGCGATGCGGCGGGCGAGGAACGCGCGGGTGATCTCGCCGTCCGGCGATCGGTCGTCGAGCCATACCAGCGTCGTCGCGGCGAGGACGCCGGCGAGGAGCGCGCGCTTGGTGTAATAGCTGAAATCGGCGGACCGGTCGCCCGCGGCCCGCCATACGGCGTCGAGCGTGCGGCCGAAGCAGGCGAGCGCGAGCCCGCCGTTGCCCGGCAGGGCGGCGAAGGCGATCCCGCGGCGCACCGCTTCGCGGCGGGGCGCCAGCGCGGCGAATCTGGCGAGGACCGCCGCCTCGACGCGCGCGCTGAGCCGCGCCGCGTCGCCACCGGACGCCCGAATGGCCGCGGCCATGCAGGCGTCCGCCCAGTCGCTGAACGCGCGGAACAGTTCGGCGGGTCCGCCCGGGTAGAGCCGCGCCGCATCCACGCGGTCGAGGCCGATCCGGCCGGCGCCGGCATCGAGCGCGGCGTGGGTCCAGCCGACCGACGCCACCTCCGTCACCGCTGCCAGCATCAGCTTGGCACGCAGGCCGCGCCAGGCGGCTTCGGCCGCCGCGGTCATGCCGCGCCGTCCTCCCGGGGGAGCAGCCTGCGTAGCTCCTCGTCGAAAGCGAGCATGCTCATGTCGTCCATGCGCATCGTGTAGAGAACGCCGTCGAGATGGTCGATCTCGTGCTGGACGACCCGCGCGTGGAACCCCCGCGCCTCCCGTTCGACCCGCGCGCCGGACGGCGACAGACCGCGATAGCCGATACGGGCGTATCGCGGCACCGCGCCGGTCAGCCCGGGGATGGAGAGACAGCCCTCCCAGCCGAGCTCGATATCGTCGGCGAGCGGCTCGAATTCGGGGTTGATCAGCGCGGTCGTCGGCACATCTTCCGCCTCGCCGTCCGATCTGTCGGCGGGCGCCTTGAAGACGACGACCCGGCGGCCGACATGGACCTGAGGCGCCGCGAGCCCGACGCCGTTCGCATCCTCCATGGTCTCGATCATGTCGGCGACCAGCTGCCGAATATCGGGCGCGGCGGGATCCGCGACCGGCGCGGCCGGCCGGAGCAGGACCGGGTGTCCCATCCGGGCGATCTTGAGCAGCGTCATGTTCTTTCGTCCCGTGTCGCCTCGCGCGCGCCGGCCGGGGCGGCAGGCTACCAGAACCGCCATCGACCGCCGTGTCTAACCGGGATCGAGCATCGGCAGGCGCAGGCCATGGCGCCGCGCGGTCTCGACGGCGATCTCGTAACCCGCGTCGGCATGGCGCATGACCCCCGAGGCGGGATCGTTCCAGAGCACCCGGGCGAGCCGGCGCTCGGCCGCCTCGCTGCCGTCGGCGACGACCACCATCCCGGCATGCTGCGAGTAGCCGATTCCGACGCCGCCGCCGTGATGGATGCTGACCCAGGTCGCCCCGCTCGCGGTGGTCAGCAGCGCGTTCAGGAAGGCCCAGTCGGCGACCGCGTCCGAGCCGTCGCGCATCCCTTCGGTCTCGCGGTTCGGCGAGGCGACGGAGCCGGCGTCCATATGGTCGCGGCCGATGACCACGGGCGCGGACAGGGCGCCGGTCGCGACCATCTCGTTGAAGGCCAGGCCCACGCGGTCGCGCTCGCCGAGCCCGAGCCAGCAGATCCGTGCCGGGAGCCCCTGAAAGCGGATCCGCGCGCGCGCCATGTCGAGCCAGCCATGCAGCGCCGAATCGTCGGGGATCAGCTCCTTCACCTTCTCGTCTGTGCGGTAGATGTCCTCGGGGTCGCCGGACAGCGCGGCCCAGCGGAACGGCCCCTTCCCCCGGCAGAACAGCGGGCGCACATAGGCTTGGACGAAACCGGGAAAGGCGAAGGCGTCGGCGAGACCCGCCTCGGCGGCCATCTGCCGGATGTTGTTGCCGTAATCGAGCACCGGCACCCCCATCCGGTGGAACGCCAGCATCGCCTCCACCTGCCGGGCCATCGACTGCCGGGCCGCCTCGGCGACCGTTTCGGGGCTGCGGCCGCGACGCTCGGCCCAGCTCTCGAGGCTCCATCCCGCCGGCAGATAGCCGTTGACGGGGTCGTGGGCCGAGGTCTGGTCGGTGACCACGTCGGGCCGGATGCCGCGCGCGCGTATCTCGGGGTAGATCTCGGCGGCGTTGCCGAGCAGGCCGACCGAGACCGGCTTTCCCCGCCGCCGCGCGTCCTCGACGATGCGGAGCGCCTCGTCGAGCGAGGCCGCGCGCGCATCGAGATAGCCGGTCCGCAGACGGAACTCGATCCGGCTCGGTTGGCACTCCACGGCGATCAGGCTGGCGCCGGCCATGGTCGCGGCGAGCGGCTGCGCGCCCCCCATCCCGCCCAGCCCCGCGGTCAGGATCCATTTGCCGGACAGGCCGCCGCCGAAATGCTGCCGGCCGACCTCCGAGAAGGTCTCGTAGGTGCCCTGGACGATGCCCTGGCTGCCGATATAGATCCAGGAGCCCGCCGTCATCTGGCCATACATCATCAACCCGGCGCGGTCGAGGCGGTTGAAATGCTCCCAGGTCGCCCAGTTGGCGACGAGGTTGGAGTTGGCGATCAGGACGCGGGGGGCGTCCCCATGGGTGGCGAACACCCCGACGGGTTTCCCCGACTGGACGAGCAGCGTCTCGTCGCCGTCGAGCTCGGTCAGCGCGGCGACGATCCGGTCGAAGCAGGACCAGCTCCGCGCCGCGCGGCCGATCCCGCCATAGACGGTCAGCTCCTCCGGCCGCTCCGCGACATCGGGGTCCAGATTGTTCATCAGCATGCGCAGCGGCGCTTCGGTCGCCCAGCTTCGGGCGGTCAGCGCCGTTCCGCGCGGGCTGCGGACCACCCGGGCGTTGGCGCGCGTCTCGGGGTGCCGCATCGGAGTTCCTTCGGGGCGCGCGGCCGGGTACGGAGCCCGGCTATTTGTGGCGAAACGTGATCCGCCCGCGGCTCAGATCGTAGGGCGACATCTCGACATCGACCCGGTCGCCCACCATGACCCGAATCCGGAATTTGCGCATCTTGCCCTTGGGTTGCGCGATGATCTCGTGGTCGTTCTCGAGTTTGACCTTGAACATGGCGTTGGGCAGCTTCTCGACGACCCTGCCGCTCGTTTCCAGAAGGTCTTCCTTCAAACTCCGTCTCCTCTTTGCTGCGATCTCCTCGCGGCGCGGATCATAGGCGGAACCCGCGGCGACCGCGACCCCGTATTCCGACGGCCTCGGGGCGGGCGAAGCGGGCGCTTCGCCCGCCGACTCGCGGGCGCTATACTTCCCGGCGCGGCCCGCCCGGAGAGTCCGGTCGGGCGCTGTCTCACGGGGAGGGTCGGGTGAGCGAACGCGGCGTCGGCGCCAGCATCCCGCGCAAGGAAGACGACAGGTTCCTGATGGGGGCCGGACAATACGTGCCGGACGTCCAGGCGCCCGGGCTCTGGCATGCCGCGTTCCGGCGCGCCGAGATCGCGCATGGCCGGCTGATCTCGGTGCGGTCGCCGGCGGTCGCCGCCGGCCGGGTCTTCACCGCCGCCGACATGGCCGATATCCGGCCGATCCGCTCGATCGCCTCCTTCCCCGGCTTCAAGGGGTCGGACTTCCCGGTCCTCGCCAAGGAAAAGGTCCGCCATGTCGGCGAGCCGATCGCGATCGCCGTGGCGCCGACCCGGGCGGAGGCCGAAGACATCGCCGACGAGATCGAGGTGGCCTATGAGGAGCTGCCGGCCGTGGTCGACCTCGCCGCGGCGCGCAGCCCCGAAAGCGCGCGCGTCCATGATGGCTGGACGGACAATCTGGTCTGCCGGACGAGCTTCGAGAACGGCGATCTCGAAGCGGCGAAGGCGGCGGCCGCGCACAGCATCGTCCGCCGCTACAAGATGGCCCGCCAGACGCCGTTCCCGATGGAGGGCCGCGGCGCGCTCGCGCAGTATGACGGGCGGCTGGACGAGCTGGTGGTCTGGATGTCCCACCAGCTCCCCCACCCGATGCAGCGCGGGATCGCCCACTTTCTCGGCCTCGAGATCAACCGGGTCCGGGTGATCTGCCCCGATGTCGGCGGCGGGTTCGGGCTCAAGACCTTCCTCGACGGCGAGACGCTGGCCGTCGCCTGGACCTCGCTCAGGCTCGACCGGCCGATCAAATGGGTCCAGGACAGGTTCGAGCATCTGGTCACCGACGCCGACTGCCGCGACCACGAATATTCGATCGCGGTCCACGCCGATGCCGATGGCCGGATCCTCGGTATCGAGTGCGAATGCGTGGTCGATGCCGGCGCCTACTCGCCCTGGCCCTGGCCGGTCGGGGTGGAGGCGGCGACCGGGGTCGGCAACCTCGCGGGGCCTTACGACGTGGGCGCGCTGCACGGCCGTTCGGTGACCGTCTGCACCAACAAGCCGGCGAGTCAGCCCTATCGCGGCGTCGCGCGGCCGGGCGCCTGCTTCACCGACGAGCTCGCCCTCGACTCGCTCGCCCGCCGGGTCGGCCGCGAGCCCTGGGAGGTCCGGCTCGACAATCTCGTCGCGCCCGCCCAGATGCCCTATGACAACGTCGCCCGGAAGCATCTCGACAGCGGCGACTATCCGGAAGCGTTCCGGCGCTGCGTCGCCGCCATCGACCCGGCGGCGGTGCGCGAACGCCAGAAGACGCCCGAGCCCGACGGGCGGCTGATCGGCGTCGGCTTCGCCGCGTTCTACGAACAGACCGCCTACGGCACCGGGCCGTTCGGCTATTCCGCCTGGGGAATCGAGCTGGTGCCGGGGATGGAGATGGCGACCGTCAAGCTCACCGCCGACGGCGGGCTATGGGCATCGGTCGGCATCCAGAGCCACGGCCAGGGGCTCGAGACCAGCCTTGCGCAGGTCGCCGCCAGCGAGCTCGGGATCGACCCCGACCGGGTGGCGATCCGCCACGGCGACACCGCGACCGCCTATGCCGGAACCGGCACCTACGCCTCGCGCAGCATCGTCGTCGCCGGCGGGGCGGTCGCCCAGGGCTGCCGCCTCCTCGCGCCGCGGCTCGCCCGGATCGGTGCGCATCTGCTCCAGGCGCGGGTCGAGGACGTGACCGTCGCCGCCGCCGCCGTCATCGGCCCCGGCGGCTCGGTGAGCTTCGCCGAGATCGCCGAAGCGTTCTACCACCACCCCGAGAACCTGCCCGACGATACCGACCGCGACGGGCTCACCGTCACCGCCGGCTACAACGACAAGGTGCATGGCGGCGTGTTCGGCTTCGGCGCCCACGGGGCGGTGATCGCGCTCGATCCCGAAACCGGGCGGATCGAGATCCTCGACTATGCGATCGTCGACGACTGCGGCACGCGGGTGAACCCGATGCTGGTCAAGGGCCAGGTCGTCGGCGGCTACGCCCAGGGCATCGGCAACGCTCTCTACGAGGAGTCGCCCTACGACGCGAACGGCCAGCCGCTCGCGGTCACGCTGGCCGACTATCACGTGCCGGCGGCGCCGATGGTGCCCGACCCCCGATACGGCTATATGGAATCGCCCTCGCCCTATTCGACCATGGGCATCAAGGGGGTCGGCGAGTCGGGGGCGATCGGCCCGCCGGCCGCCATCGGCAACGCGGTCAACGACGCGCTCCGCGTCTACGGGGTGGAGATCTCCGAGACGCCGATCACCCCGCGGCGGGTGTTCGCGGCGCTCGCGCGGGCGGGCGTCCGATGAAGCCGGTGTCGTTCGACTTCGCCCGCGCGGCCAGCCTGGACGAGGCCTGCGCGCTGCTCGCCGGGGCCGAGGGCGAGGCGCGCCCGCTGGCCGGCGGACAGTCGCTCGGCCCGCTGCTCAACCTCAGACTCGCCCGCCCGGCGCTGCTGGTCGACATCTCGCGCATCGCGGCTCTCCGGGCCGTCTCGGAAGACGAGGACGGGCTCACGCTCGGTGCGCTCACCACCCATGCCGCGATCGAGGACGGCGCGGTTCCGGACTGCGCGAACGGCCTGCTGCGCCGCGTCGCCTCGGGGATCGCCTACCGCGCGGTCCGCAATTGCGGCACTCTGGGGGGGAGCCTCGCCCATGCCGACCCCGCCGCCGACTGGCCGCCGGTCATGATCGCGCTCGACGCCGTCCTCCGCTTGCACGGGCCGGCGGGCGGGCGCGAGGTCGCCGTCTCCGAATTCGCGACCGATGCCTTCACGACGGCGCTCGCGCGGGGCGAGGTCCTGACCGAGATCCGGCTGCCGCGGCTGTCGCCGGCGGCGCGCTGGGGCCATTGCAAGATCTGCGTCAAGCCGGGCGAGTTCGCCGAATCCCTCGCCGTCGCGCTGCGCGACGACGGGCGCGGCGTCGCCCGCGCGGTGCTCGCCGGGGCGAGCCGGCCGCCGGTCCGGCTCGCCGCGGTCGCCGCGCTGATCGCCGAGGCGCCGCGCTGGTCGGAGGCGCTCGACGCCACCATTCGCGCCGCCGTCGAGGACGAGATCGCCGCCGCCGGGTTCTGCGATCCGCAAGACCGCTATCTGGTCAACCTTCATCGGACGGCGGTTTCCCGCGCCGCCAGGGAGGCGCTCGCATGACCGGGATCGCGCTGACGCTGAACGGCGAGGCGGTCGCCGCCGAGGTCGCGCCGCGGCTGTCGCTCGCCGATTTCGTCCGCGACCGCCAGGGGCTGACCGGCACCCATATCGCCTGCGAGCAGGGGGTCTGCGGGGCCTGCACGCTGATGGTCGACGGCCGGCCGGTGCGCTCCTGCATCACCCTCGCGGTCATGGCCGACGGCGCCGAGGTCCGCACCGTCGAGGGCTGGGCGGGGGATCCGGTGATGGCGACGATCCGCGACTGCTTCAAGCGGTCGCACGCCGTCCAGTGCGGCTACTGCACGCCCGGCATGCTGGCGACCGCCCACGACATCGTAACCCGGCTGCCGGGCGCCGACCGCGCCAGGATCCGCCACGAGCTCGCCGGCAATCTCTGTCGTTGCACCGGCTATGTCGGCATCGTCGACGCCATCGAGGCGGCGCTGAGGGAGGTCCACGGCTGAGGCCGCCGCTTGCGCGGGCCGCGGGCGTCGGTCAGAGTTTCGGTCGGCCTTTCCTTCGCGGGAAGCGCCGGCGAGTGCGGATCGGGCGGCACGGGACATGGCGGCAAGCGCGGCGAGCGTCGGAGAGTTCGACTATGTGGTCGTGGGGGCGGGGGCGGCCGGCTGCGTGCTGGCGAACCGGCTCTCGTCGGACCCCGAGGTCTCGGTCCTGCTGCTCGAGGCGGGGGGCAATGACGACTATATCTGGGTCCATATCCCGATCGGGTATCTGTTCACCATCAACAATCCCCGGACCGACTGGCTCTACGCCACCGAGCCCGAGCCCGGGCTCAACGGCCGGGCCATCGCCTACCCGCGCGGCAAGGTTCTCGGCGGCTGCACCTCGATCAACGCCATGGTCTATATGCGCGGCCAGGCGCGGGACTATGACGGCTGGCGCCGGATGGGCAATGCGGGTTGGGGCTGGGACGATGTCCTGCCCTATTTCCTGAAGTCGGAGGACTACGCGCCCGGCGCCGGCCCGGTCCATGCGACCGGCGGCGAATGGCGGGTCGAGCCGATCCGCGTGACCTGGGAAATCCTCGACGCCTTCGGCGACGCCGCCGTCGCCAACGGAATCCCGGCGACGGACGACTTCAACGGCGGCGACAACGAGGGCTGCGGCTATTTCAAGGTCAACCAGCGTCGGGGTGTGCGCTGGAACGCGACGAAGGCGTTCCTGCGGCCGGCGCGGCGGCGCGCCAATCTGCGGGTCCTGACCGACGCCCAGGCCGAGCGCCTGGTCTTCGATGGCCGGCGCGCGGCCGGGGTGGCGTTTCGCCGTCGGGGAAAGTCGGCCTCGGCAGCGGCGCGCGGCGAGGTGATCCTGGCCGCCGGCGCCGTCGGCTCGCCGCAGCTCCTGCAACTGTCCGGGCTCGGGCCCGGCGCGCTTCTCCGCGCGCACGGCGTCGGCGTCGTGGAGGATATCCCCGGCGTGGGCGCCGACCTGCAGGACCATCTTCAGCTTCGACTGATCTACAGGGTCGCCGACGTCCCGACCCTCAACACCGAATCCAGAGGCCTGCTCCGGCGGCTCGGGATGGGCCTCCGCTACGCGCTGTTTCGGCGCGGGCCGCTGGCAATGGCGCCGAGCCATTTCGGCGCCTTCACGCGCAGCGACCCGTCCCGCGAGACGCCCAACCTGCAATATCACATCCAGCCGCTGAGCCTCGACAAGTTCGGCGATCCGCTGCACCCCTTCCCGGCATTCACCGTCTCGGTCGCCAATCTCCGGCCCGAATCGCGCGGCACTGTCCGGATCGGGAGCGCGGATGCGGCGGACCCTCCGAAGATTCGACCGAACTATCTCTCCCACCCCGCCGACCGGCAGGTCGCGATCGACTCGATTCGCCTGACCCGGCGGATCTGCGCGGACCCGGTTCTCGAACGCTACGCCCCCGAGGAATATCTGCCGGGGGCCGGGCTCAGGACCGACGCCGAGCTCGGCCGCGCCGCCGGCGATCTCGGCACGACGATCTTCCATCCGGTCGGCACCTGCCGGATGGGCAGCGACGAGGCGGCCGTCGTGGACGGAAGGCTGCGGGTCAGGGGTTTCGAAGGGCTCCGGGTCGTCGATGCCTCGATCATGCCGACCATAACGTCGGGGAACACGGCGGCCCCGACGATCATGATCGCCGAGAAGGCCGCCGACATGATCCGCGCCGACCGGAAGGGCGGCCGTCAGCCGGGCGCGCGCCTCAGCGTCGGATCGTAGAGCGAGGTGTCCTGGCCGGGGGGCGGGTCGTCGATCGCCTCCTCCAGCGACTGCGCCTCGCGCCATTCCTCGGGCGGGCGGGCGGAACCGGCGCTGCCGAACTGGTCGAGCCCCCAATAGATTTCGAGCCTGTGGTTGTCGGGGTCGCGAAACTCGACCGCGATCTGGCAGCCGGCGCGGCGGCGGCCATGGAAGTCGATCGGAACGCCCAGCTTCTCGAGATGGGCGCGGGCGCGCAGCACCTCGTCCAGCGACGCGACCTCGAACGCCATATGGTCCATCTCGCGGTTCCCGGCGTCGTCCCTCATCCCGCCGATGAGCGCGACCCCGTGATGGTCGGCGTTGCAGCGCAGGAACACCATCCCGCCAGGCATCATCGTCTCGGGATAGACGTCGGAGACCCGGAACCCCAGCACGTCGGTGTAGAAGGCCGTCGAGCGCGCGATGTCGCGCACCCGGAGGACCACATGGCCGATCTTGCGGATGTCGAAGGGAAGCCCCCTGGGCGGCGCGCGCCGGGCCAGCGCCTTCACGTCCTCGCGTTCCAACCCCTCCGCGTCGATCACGCCGCGTCCGCGTGGCAATGCCATCTGTCGCCTCCCGACCGTTCGCGGGTCGAGACTAGCCGCGCCGGCGCGCGCCGGCCAGAGCGTCATGCCGCGTCGCCCGGTGCGCGCTCGAGCCACGCCAGATGCGTCGCGGCCGCGAGACCGATCAGGCAGGCGGGCGTGGTCATCCAGACGGCGCCCTGCCAGGATCCCGCTTCCGAAACCAGCGACGCCAGGATCGGCGGTCCGACGAACTGGCCGAGGCTCAGCGTCTGGACGATCAGCCCGACGCAGGTGGCGACGAGGACCGGCGAGGCGGCGTGGCGGGCGCTGCGGTCGAGCACCGCCGGCGGGATCAGCCCGCCCGCGAAGGGCAGGGCCACCGCGAACGCGATGCGCCATAGCGGGTCGATGTCGTCGGCGAAGACGCCGTAGGCGCAGAACAGCATGCCGAGATAGGCGAGGGCGATGACCCGCGCTGCCGGCCAGCCGCGGCGGATCAGCCAGCCGCCGGCGACGCAGCCCGGCGCGTTGGCGACGATCGACAACGCCGCCAGCCCGGCCGCGGTCTCGGGCGAATAGCCCTGGCGCCCGATCAGAAACGTCGGCAGGAAGGCGCTCACCGAGACATAGGTCAGCGAATAGGCGCCGAAGCAGATCGCCAGCGTCGGCGGGCCGGGGCTGGCGAGGGTTCGCCACATCGCGGCGAGGACGCGCGCGCGCCGGCCCGGTGCGGCGGCCCGCCGGAGCGCCGTCCGCCGGCCTGCGGTCGCCGCCGCCGAGGCCGCCAGGGCCAGGAGCGCGAACCCGCCGTTGAGCAGCCACAGCCCGCGCCAGCCGACGGCGTCGACGACGGGCGGCGAGGCCAGCACCATCGTCGCCAGGCCGACCGGCATGTAGAAGGACCAGACGCCCAGCGTCATCGCGCGGTCGCGCGGCGCGGACAAGGCATCCACGATCGACGGCCCGGCGGCGAGGACCGCGATATAGCCGAGCCCTTCGACGAGCCGGGTCGCGATCAGCGCCGTTCCATCCCCGGCGAAGCCGCCGGCGAAGGTTCCCGCTGCCACCGTCGCCATCCCGGCGAGCAGCACGCGCCGGTGACCCACCCGGTCGGCGACGAGCCCCCACAGCATACCGGTGGCGACCCCGACCGCGGCGATGGTCGAGATCGCCCAGCCGGCGGCGACGAGGCTCAGCCCGAGTTCGCCGCGCAGGGCGGGCAGCGCCGCCGGCAGCTTGCCGATCTGGAAGGCGGCGACGATGCCGGCCAGCGTGACCAGCAGCACCGCCGGCCAAGCGGTGCGCCGGAGCGGCGGTTCAGCCGCCGAAGCGCGGTTCCGGGAGGCCACGAACGCCGGCGTCCAGCGCGAACAGCGCGCCCGCGAGCGGCCGTTCTGCCAGGGCGGCGCGATCCATGTCGATCGACGCGGTGGTGATATAGAGCGTGCCGAGATCGGCGCCGCCGAAGGCGCAGCAGGTCACCTGGGGCACCGGCAGCGCGACGCTGCGCGCGATGCGGCCGTCCGGATCGTAGCGGACCACCTTGCCGCCGAACATGCGGGCGCACCACAGGAAACCCTCGCTGTCGACGGTCGCCCCGTCGGCGACGCCCTCGCCCGGGCCGAGTTCGGCGAAGACCCGCATGTCGGACATCTCGCCGCTATCGAGGTCGTAGTCGAACGCCCATATCTGCTTGGACAGGCTGTCGGTGAAATACATCCGGCGGTCGTCGGGGCTCCAGCAGGTCGCGTTGGGGATGCGAATCCCGGTCCGGACGGCGGCAGCCGCGCCGTCGGCGGTCACCCGCCACAACGTTCCTACCGGGGCATGGCCGGGATCCTGCATCGTGCCGCACCAGAAGCGCCCGGCGCGGTCGACCTTGCCGTCGTTCATCCGGTTCTCGTTGAAGCGGTGCCGGCCCTCGGGATCCGCCACCGGCTCCAGTGCGCCGGTCTCGAGGTCGAAATAGGCGATGCCGGTCCGCAGCCCGGCGATCAACCGGCCCGGTCCGGCGAGCCCGATCGCGCCGATCTCGG
Source organism: Alphaproteobacteria bacterium (assembly GCA_963422565.1). Taxonomy (GTDB): domain Bacteria; phylum Pseudomonadota; class Alphaproteobacteria; order MPNO01; family MPNO01. The sequence continues at coordinate 2,410,913 of OY730228.1, forward strand.
TCTCGACCCGCCAGTGCCGCACCTCTCCGGTCCGCGGGTCGAGGCGGAAGATGGTCGGGTTCTGCACGTCGACCCAGTAGAGCGCGCCCTCCGCCGGCGACCATAGGGGGCTTTCGCCGAGGACCGCCTTCCGGCGGACGACGGGGACCGGGCTGCTCATGAAGTCCTTCCCGATTGCGCTGCGGAACCGGCCGGGGTCGCCCCATCCTAGGCCGGGCTCCCGCGGCGGGTCAACCATCAACATATTGATAACAAGCGGGATTCGGGATTCCCGGATGCGCCCGGGGCCGATCAGGACACGGCCTTGCTCGCGCGACGCCGCTCGATCTAGACTGGCGGCGGCGTCCCCGCCGGGGCGCCGGACGCAGAGGAGGGACGGAAGATGGCCAGGGATCTGACCTATTTGATAGCCGGGCTCGCGGCGGCCGCGGCGCTGGCCGGGCCGGCCGCCGCGCAGGATTTTTCCGGAAAGACGATCGAGCTCATCGTTCCCGCCGGGGCCGGCGGCGGGCTGAGCCGCCAAGCGCAGCGCTTCGCCTCGACCTTCTCCGACCATGTCCCCGGCAAGCCCACCATCAAGGTCAAGAACATGGTCGGCGGCGGCGGCCAGAAGGGCATCAACTTCGTGTTCAACCGGGCGAAGAAGGACGGCACCCAGATGCTGTGGGGGCCGATGAACTTTCCCGGCCTGCTGCTCGGGCTGAAGGGCGTGAAATACGTCCCGGCCGAGTTCAACGCCGTCGGGGTGCTGGGGGTGGCCTTCATCACCGTGGTCCGATCCGATCTGGCCGGCGGCCTGACGAGCCGCGAAGACATCCTCAAGGCCCGCGACTTCAATGTCGGGGCGCGCATACCCGGCGGCGCGCTCGGCCTGTTTTCGCGGTTTTCCTTCGACATGCTCGGCATCCCCCACCGTTTCGCGATCGGCTACAAGAACCAGCCCAAGCTGAAGGCGGCCCTGATGCAGAACGAGATCCAGGCGATCTCGACGGGGGATATCGGCTATTGGGTCTTCTACAAGAAGGATCTGCTGAAGGACGGGCGGGCGATCGACCTGTTTTACCATACGGCCTTCGCGGGCGATTCGAACATGCCGATGGACATGTCCGAGTCCTATGGCGATCTGCCGTCCTTCGTCTCCTTCTACAAGAAGGCGACCGGCAAGGAGCCCTCGGGCCCCAAATTCGAGGCCTATCGATGGTTCGCCGCCCATCAGGTCTGGGCGATGTGGCTGATGCTGCCGCCGGGCGTTCCCGCCGATGTGGTCGCGGCGATGCGCGCGGCCTATGCGGCGACATGGGCGGACCCGCGCACGGTCGCCAACTTCATGAAGGCTTCCAAGGCCGAACCGTTCTGGATGGCGGGCGACAGTGCGGGCGATCTGCTTCGCGGCTACGAGAAGATCGGCCCGGAGGCGAAGGAATATCTGCGCTCGGTCATTCGCTGACCGTCCGCCGGCGGCCGGGTGTCGGGACCGCCGCCCACGGCCGGCCGCCAGGCTAGACCCGCCGCATGCTGGATGCGCTGACCGCAGGCCTCTCCGCGATCTTCGCGTGGGAGGTTCTGGCCTATCTCGCGCTCGGCATCTTCATCGGCGTCTGGTTCGGCGCCGTTCCGGGACTGGGCGGGGTGATCGGCATGCTGCTGCTGCTGCCGTTCACCTTCGGCATGGAGCCGCTCGCCGCGATCGCGCTCCTGCTGGGTCTGTTCGCGGTCACCACGACCAGCGACACCATCGCCTCGGTGCTGCTGGGCATCCCCGGCACCGCCGCCTCGCAGGCGACCATCCTCGACGGCTATCCGCTGGCCAGGCAGGGCGAGGCGCCGCGCGCCTTCGGCGCCGCCTTCGCCGTCTCGGCCTATGGCGGCGTGTTCGGCGCCGTCGCGCTGGCGATATCGCTGCCCATCGTCGAGCCGCTGATCCTCTCCTTCGGCTCGCCGGAGATCTTCGCGCTCGCTCTCCTCGGCCTTGCGATGGTCGGCGCCCTGTCGGGGGGATCGATGGTCAAGGGCCTCGCCGCCGCGGCCGTCGGGCTGCTGCTCTCGACCGTCGGCAGCGCGCAGACCGTGGCCGAGGAGCGCTACACGTTCGATCTCGAGTTCCTCGTCGACAGCCTGCCCCTGATACCCGTCGTCCTCGGCATCTTCGCGATTCCCGAACTGATGGAGCTGGCGACCCGCAACATCTCCATCGCCCGCGAGATCCGGAGCGCGGAGGCCCGCAGCACCATCCGCGACGGAATCCGCGACGCGGTCCGCCACGGCTGGCTGGCCACGCGCTGCGCCGCGATCGGCACCTATGTGGGCATGCTGCCCGGCCTCGGCGCGGCGATCGTCGACTGGATCGCCTACGGCCACGCCGTCCAGTCGGCGCGGGACAAGAGCCGGTTCGGCCAGGGCGATATCCGCGGCGTCATCGCGCCCGAGGCCGCCAACAACGCGACCAAGGGCGGCGCCCTGATCCCGGCGGTCGCGTTCGCCATCCCGGGCAGCCTGGGCACCGCCATCCTGTTGAGCGCGCTGATCCTCCAGGACATACGCCCCGGCCCCGACATGCTGACGTCGGAGCTGCACCTCACCTTCTCGATGGTCTGGATGCTGGTGATCGCCAACCTCGTGGCCGCCGGCCTGCTGATGGTCTGGAGCCGCCAGATCGCGCGGCTCGCCTTCCTGCCGGGCCATCTGCTGGTGCCGGGCGTGATCGTGTTCGTGTTCATGGGCTCCTGGCTCGGCGGGCAGGAGACCATCGAGGCCTGGGCGGTATGTCTCCTGTTCGGCATGCTCGGCTATCTGATGAAGGCGGGCGGTTGGGCGCGGCCTCCCTTGATCCTGGGGCTGATCCTCGGGACCATCGTCGAGAACCGGTTCCTGCTCAGCATGCGCACCTATGACGGGGTCGGATGGCTCGCGAACCCGATCGTGCTCGTCATCCTGGCGTTGGGCGCGCTCACCGTCGTCCTGGCCGCGCGTGGCGCCCTCGGGGCCGATGCCCGCAAGAACGCCCCGCAGACCGGGGAAGGACGCGGCGGCAGCCCGCTGCTCTCATGCCCGGTATCGCTCCTGTTCCTCGCCGCGTTCGGCGGCGCGGCCTGGCTGGCGGCGGGCTGGGAGGCGGAGGTGGGCCAGTTTCCCCTGGTCATGGCGTTGCCGGGGGTCGTTCTCGCGGCGACCGTGCTCTTCCGCGACGTCCGGGCGCTGGCGGCGGGGATGCGAATGTCGGGCGCCGCGTCGTTCCGAACCGGCGCCCGCGAGGCGATGCTGGCCCGGTCGCTCCTGTTCCTCGGATGGCTGGCGGCGACGATCCTTCTCGCGCTCCTGGTCGGCCAGAAGCTGGCCCTGCCGGTCTTCGTCCTCGGCTATCTTCTGGTCTGGGCCGGCTGGCGCCTCCGCATCGCCGCCGCCTACGCGCTCGCCGTCTGGGCGTTGATGGTCGGCTTCTACGACCGCGTCATCGACCTCGCGTTCCACGAGCCGCTGATCGGGACGGTCCTCGGCGGAAACCTGCCGTTCGGGTTGCCGGAATGGCTGATATTCTAGCCCGCGCCTCGGCCGGGGCGGCGCGCGAGAGGAGCCTGGCATGACCGACTTCCTGACCCCGCCCGCGATCGAGAGGAACCCCAACGAGAGCGTGCCGCTGGTGGCCCTGGTTCGCTTCGAGGCCGACCGGCCGACGACGACGCGACTCGCGATCGACGACGGCCGGCGGAGGCGTATCGCTGTCTACGGCCCGGATCGGGCGCCCGAGGCGGGGCTGCCGATCGTCGGCATGCGGGCGGCGACCGATCATCGGATCACCGTCGCCGCCGGAGACGCCCCGCCGGTCGCGCTCTCCTGGCGCACGCCGCCCCTTCCCGCCGACAGCGCCGAATGGCCGGCGATCGCGGTGCGGACGGCGCGCACGGCCGACATGCAGCCCGGCGTCACCCTGCTCAGCGTGCGGCGCCGGGCGAACACCCGCCAGACCTTCATGACGCCCGCCCAGGCCCGGTTCACGACCGGCTGGGGTCTGCTGCTGGCGATCGACGAGGACGGCGAGGTCGTCTGGTACTATAGATCCGACGCGCGCATCGCCGGCGTTCAGCAGCTCGCCAACGGAAACCTCTTCTTCCATCACGTCGATTTCCGGTCGGTCGAGATGGACATGACCGGGACCGTGATCCGCACCTTCTACGCCAGCCGACGCCCCGCCGGGCCGGTCGAGGGGGCGATCCCGATCGAGGCGGCGAGCCTGCATCATCAACCGCACCAGATGCCCAACGGCAACTTCCTGGCGATGACGGCCAACGCCCGCATGATCGAGAACTACTTCACGAGCGAGACCGACCCGGACGCGCCGCGCGCGACCCAGCCCGTCGTCGGCGACAGGTTCGTCGAGTTTACGCCCGGCGGAGAGGTCGTCTGGAGCTGGGACACGTTCGAGCATCTCGACGTCTATCGCTGGTCCTACCACCTGATGGAGGTCTATTGGCACAATCGCGGCTTTCCCAACCATCTCGACTGGACCCACGGCAACGGCATCACCTACGACCCGTCCGACGACAGCGTGATCGTCTCGCTCCGCCACCAGGATGCGATCGTCAAGATCGACAAGGCGTCGGGCGAGATCCGATGGATCCTCGGCGACCACGGCAACTGGAGGCCGCCGCTGAAAGAGAAGCTGCTGGCGCCCGCCCACGACCTCCGCTGGCACTATCACGGCCATAATCCGCGGGTGACGGCCGACGGCACCATCGTGATGTACGACAACGGCATCTGCCGCGCCCTGCCCTACGCGCCCCAGGCGCAGCCGCACGAATGCTTCGCCCGGGCGATCGAGTACGCCGTCGACGAGGAGGCGGGGACCGTCCGCGAGGTCTGGACATCGTCGGACGACGACGATCCGGAGCGGGTGATCTCCTGGGCGATGGGCGACGCCCACCGCCTCCCCAACGACAACTTGCTGATCGTCGATTCCACATGTCTGCCCATGCGGGACCGTATCACCCGCGCCGCGCGCGTCGAAGATCTCACCTGGAACGAATGGCGCCGCGACGAGTGGCATCCGAACGACATGCCCTACTGGGCGCGGATCCGCGAGATGCGCCGCGATGCCTCGCGCGAGGTCGTTTTCGAGGTCCGCGTCGAGGACCCGAACGAGCTCGTCGGCTGGCAGGTCTACGGCGGCGCGCGGGTCGCCTCGCTCTACCCCCCGGGGGTCGAGGAGCGACCGGCACGCCCGCAGGCCGCCGGGTAGCGTCGGCGGGGCGGCTTTGTCAGAATGGCCGGCCCAACCGGGAGGGAGACCGGCCGCGTGAATGCCAAACGACGCGTCGTCGCCGCCAGCCGTCTCGCCGCCGACATCCTGTCGCTCGCGCTCGCCGCGGCGGCGGTCTACATCGCGGGGTTCGGGGTCTTCGACGAGGTCTGGGTGCGCGCCGCCACCACGGGCCTGCCGATCCTGATCTCGCTGCTCGTCTTCTCGACCGCCAACATGGACGTTCGCCGCACCGAGATTCGCTGGCGGGAGATATCGCTCAACGCCCTCATGCTCGCGGCGATCCTGGTGATCTACTACTACTGGATCACCTTGATGACGGAGCAGCTCGACTTCTTCGTCGATTTTACGGTCGTCGACTATCTGATCGGTTTCGCCGGCATCGCCATCATCTTCTATCTGACGCACCGCCATTTCGGCGTCCCGCTGTTCGTCGTCTGCCTCGTCTCGCTGCTGGTTCTGTTCTTCGGGAACCTCGTTCCGGGCGCCCTGAACATCCCCGAGGTGGAATGGTTCCTGATCTCGGAGAAGCTGTGGTACAGCACCGACGGGGTGTTCGGCCGTCCGGTCGCCGTGGTCGGCCAGATCGTGCTGGTGTTCATCCTCTTCGGCGCCGTCCTCGAAGCGTCCGGGGCCGGGGCGACTCTGCTGAAGTTCGCGTTCGCCGTCACCGGCCCGCTGCGCGGCGGCCCGGCGCATGCCGCCATCGTGGGCAGCGCCAGCTTCGGCACGATGAACGGCGCGGCGGTCGCTAACGTGGTCACGACCGGGGTGTTCACCATCCCGATGATCAAGCGCACCGGCTTCCAGCCCAAATTCGCCGGCGCCGTCGAGGCCGCGGCCTCGACCGGCGGCCAGATCATGCCGCCGGTGATGGGGGCGGTCGCCTTTCTGATGGCCGACATGACCGGGATCCCCTATCTCACCATCATCGCGGCGGCGGCGCTGCCCGCGGTGATGTACTATCTGAGCCTCTTCTCCGTGGTCTGGCTGGAGGCGCGGCGGCGCGGGCTCACGCCGACGCCCAAGGACCAGCGCGTCACGCTGACCGCCGCCGACTGGGTGCGCTCCGTCTCCTTCTTCGTCCCGCTCGGCGTCATCGTCTATGTGCTGATGACCGGGCGCACCGCGCAGAACGCCGGCTTCTACGGGTTGATCTCGGCCTTCGTCCTGTCGCTGATCCTCTATCCCGAGTTCCGGTCCCTCCGCAAGATATACGGTGCGCTGCTGCGCGGCGGGCGGACCTGCGCGGCCATCATGATCGTCGTCGCGGCGATCGGCTTCGTGGTGGGCATGGTCAACATGTCCGGCCTCGGCATCAAATTCGCCGCCGCGATCCTCTCGGTCGCCGGCGAAAGCCTGTTCCTGTCGCTGGTGGTGATGGCGCTCGGCTGCCTGATCCTCGGCATGGGGGTGCCGGTCGGGGCGGCCTATCTGATCATCGTGCTGGTGATCGGGCCGGCCCTCGGCAAGCTCGGCCTGTCGCTGATGCTCACCCATCTGTTCGTGATCTACTACGCGGTGCTGTCGGCGATCACCCCGCCGGTCGCGATCGCCGCCTTCGCCGCCGCGCCCATCGCCGGGTCCAGACCGATCGAGACCGGGCTGGTCGCCGTGCGCCTGGCGATCGCGGGGTTCCTGATCCCCTTCATGTTCGTGTACCATCCCAGCATCGTTCTGGTCGAACCGGAGTTCAGCTACACGGGTCTGCTGTGGGGGGTCGGGGTCTTCCTGGTCTCCACCGCGGCGTTGGCGACGGCGCTCGGCGGGTATTCCGTCGAGTCGATCGGGCGGCTGCAGCGGCTCGTCCGGGCCGCCGCAGGGGTGATCGTTCTGATCCCCGACCCGCTGGTCTCCGGGGCGGCGGCCGCCGTCGCGGCGGGAGCGTTCCTGGTCGAGAGGCTCGACCACCGTGCGGCGCACGACCCGAACGGGCAACATCGCCGACGGGCAACATCAAGGGAGGACGATTCATGTTGAGACGGTTGGGGGTTCTTGCGGCCGCGGGTCTGATCGCGGTCTCGATCGGGGGCACGGGCCACGCGCAGAAGCGGCAGATCAAGATGTCGACGATCGCGCCGGGCTCGTCGATGTATCTGGTGATGACCACCTTTGCCAACCTGGTCAACCAGGGTCAGAACGAGTTCGAGATCACGGTCGACGCCACCGGCACCGCCACCAAGCACATGGTGGATGTCGCGCGCGGCTCGATCGACATGTCGATGACGGCGCCCGTCCCCTATGGCTGGATGGTCAAGGGCACGCGGGTCTACAAGAAGCTCAAGGGCGTGAAGGAGCTCGCCAAGAAACTCCGCGCGGTCTACTGGTTCCCGCTGGGCGGGTACCACTACACGGTCTACGAGGATTCCGGGATCAGGACGCTCGCGGACATCAAGGGCAAGCGGGCGTTCGTCGGCCCGCCCTCGGGCGGCCAGCTCGTCACCGGGCTCGCCTTTATCAAGGCGTTGACCGGGCTCACGCCGAAGGACTTCAAGAGCGTCAACCTCAACTTCGCCTCGGCGCTCCAGGCCTTCCAGGACCGGCAGATCGACGTCTACACGATCGGCTGCCTGGATCCCTGCGCCCAGCTCCAGCAGGTCGCCGCGACCTCGAAGATCCGCTTCCTCGGCGTGAAGACCTACGAAGAGCTTGGCGCCACGAAGGCGCTCGACGCGTTCTTCAAGCCTCTCGGGCGGACCAAGGGCGTGATCCGCAAGGACGCCTACGGCGCCAACCAGACCAACCAGGCCGATATGTGGGTCAACAACGCCATCCTCGGCGTGACCGCGCGGGCGAGCCTCGAGGACGAGATCGTCTACCGGATGATGAAGCTGTTCTGGTCGAATCTCGACGGCATCCGCGAGAGCGCGCCCTATATGGACGCGGTCACGCTCGAGTTCGCGACCCAGAAGGCGAACATGACGTTCCATCCGGGCGCCGTCAAATACTACAAGGAGGTCGGCGTCTGGACCCGCTGAGCCCGGAAAGACCGCCGTCCGGTCCCGCGGCGGGGCCGGACGGCCGTTCCGACGGACCACGCTTCGGACGACCGCCTCGCCTGGCCATGCGCGATCCCGCCCGGCTTCCGCCCCTCGGCTCCGATCTCGTCCGGATCGCCGAGAGCTTCGCGGCGGCGCCGGTCACCGGTCTGCTCGGCGCCCGCATCCTCTCCTGGGACTCCGAACGTCGGGTGCTGATCACCGCCTATGACGCGAGGCCCGAGTTCTGCAACCTGGTCGGGACCATCCAGGGCGGCATCCTGACGGCGATGCTCGACGACGCCATGTCCTATGCCGCCCTGGTCCGCCTGGGCGAGGCCTGCCGGGTCCCGTCGCTCGAGATCAAGACGACCCATCTCGCCCCGGCGCGGCAGGGCCGGGTGCGGCGAGGGCGAAGAGGTCCGGCCAGGGCGCTCGATCGCCTTCCTCGCCGGCCGGTTGTTCGACGACAAGGACAAGCTGATCGCCATCGCGACCGCGCTGATCCGCGGATGATCGGCCCTGCCGCGCCCGGCGGTCGGTCCTTCGCGCAGGGGCTTTCGGTCCGCGCGGTCTCCGCGTCCCGCGCACCGATGGGCGGGCGCGCCAGCCTGCGGCCGTCGGCGCTCTGCATCGCGGGCGCACCGAACAGCGCGGCACGGATGCGGGTCGGCAGATAGGCCGCAGCGAACGGTGCCAAGCCGACCGGCCGAGATCAGGGCGGCCTCGCGCCCCCGGCCCGGCGGCGCGTAGAGCGGATCCGAGGGCGCCTCCGGGAATCCCCGCCCACCATCACGAGGCCGGCCATCGCGACGAGCGAAAAGACGCCGCGACAGGCCCCCCTCGCCCGGGCGGTCCGCCAGCGTCGCGCGCAATCGCGGGATATCGGGTATCGGATGCACGGCGACGAACAGCGCAGGACCGGCAACGAGAAAACTCATCGGAATGACCCCTCGACGCGCAATATCGCGCCATGGCGTGCATGGCGATCCCGCCGGCGGTAGCGCCAAGCCCGGACCGGGGCCGTCCGATCGTTGTCATGTCGCGCAACGCCCGGACCGGTCGCATCGCCGTTCGGCGCGCGGATGCGCGCCCGTTTCGTCCGGCGGGTCACGCCGCCGGGACGAAGATGCCATGGAAGCCGAGCGGCAGGGGATAGGGCAGGCGGGCGACCGCGCGCGGCCCGTCGGCGAGGCGAATGGCGTCGAAGACCGCGAGCTGGGTGACCCCGCGTTCGAGGTCCAGGGCCGTGCCGATCAGCCAGCCGTCCGCCTCCGTTCCGGCGCCGGGGCGCGGCACGAACACATGCTCTTCGGGGATGAAGCCCGGACCGTAGATGTAGGTCTCCGCTTCGCCGCTCTCGATATCCCAGCGCGCCACGCGGTCGTAGCCGAACGACCCGGCCTCCGCGCGATCGGCCGGCGCGCCGGCCAAGCTGTAGACATGGCGGTAGCGCCTGCCGACGACGCTTGGCGCGACCCGGGGAAACTCGGCCGCGCGATCGGACACCTGCTGCTCGACGGCATCGCCCCTGCCGAGCGCGACCTGGGCGAAGCGCATCGGTTCGTTGGGCGGGCGCCATTTGCCGCGCATGATCTCGCGGAAGCTCTCGGTCACTTCGCTCGCATCCGCCGCGACGCAGTAGTCGAAGCGGATGGTCTCCCCGTCCTCCCAGGCGTTGCCGAAGTGGAACGTGAATCCGGCGGGCAGCTGCCACCAGCGTCGCTGCCCGAAATCGTCCTTGCGCACGGCGAGCACGCGCGTGCCGAGCTCGGGCCGCCAGACATGGGCGTCGAGAAAACTGACATCGGGCCCCAGACGTTCCCTGTCGAACACCAGCGGCGGCAGGACGAAGACCAGATGATTCGCCGTGACCACGAAGTCGTGGACCATGCCGAGCGGCGTCACGGCAATCTTCCCGACCCTGTCCAGCTTGCCGGCGGCGTCGATCCGATAGGGCAGCAGGAAACCCTGGGGCAGCGCGTAGCCGAACGCCCAGACCGTGCCGTCGGGCTCGACCTTCGGGTGCGCGGTAAAGGGGGCGCCGCGCAGATCGTCCCGCCACGTCTTGGTCCCGAGCGTCTCCAGCGACCGCGGATCGAGGCGATGCGGCGAGCCCGCCTCCCACAGGGCCAGAAGCTCGCCGGCGTGATGAAGGAGGCTGATATTCGCGACGTTGATCGTATCAGGACCCGAAACGCGCAACCCGTCGGCCAGCGGCGTGCCGAACGCCGGCCACAACATGCGCCCGGCCTCCTGTTCCGCGCGCCGCTTTCCGGTGGCGACGAACCTGCCGAGATGGCGAACGCGGCCGTCGGAAATGCGGAACGCCTGGACCATGCCGTCGCCGTCGAACCAGTGACGATAGCGCCGCCCGCCGATCTCGTGGCCGGCGGGGCCGTTGCGGTAGAAGACGCCGGCGAGAGCCTCCGGCCACCGCCCCTCGATCGCCGGATCGTCGGCGACAAGCTGGTTCCTGTTCACGCCTTGCCAGCCCAGCAGCGCCGGGTTGTCCGCGCGCGCCGCGTCGAAGCCCCGCTTCCAGGGGTCCTCCCCGGCCTGCGCGACACGGAAGGGAAACGCCAATGAGGCGCCCAGACCGCTCGATGCGGCGAGCGCGACGAAGTTGCGGCGTGTCATCATCGCTCAGTCATCCTGATAGATCAGTTTGGCCGCCGTGCGGGCGGTTGCGTCTCCCGTCGGAACCTCGACGGCGGCATGGGAGAAGCCCGGCGGGCCGAAGGTCCCGGTCGCGTTCCGGCTGAATCCGTAGCCTTCCGTCGGAATGCCCAGAAAATTGCTGTCGAGCTCGCCGTTGTCGTTCTCGTCGTGGAAGACGGCGACGGCGAACTCGCCCGCCGGAAGGTCGGTGAAGACGAAACGATGGTCGCCGGGCGCCGCCGTCGCCCATTGCGCCGCGACTGCGCCCTCCGCATCGGGAAACGTCCCGGCGCCGGCTCCGGCGTGAAGCGCTGCCAGCACCTTGCCGGCATCGTTCCTGATCGCCTCGACCACGATCTCCAGATCGCCGGCAAGCGCGGGCGCCGCCGTCGCACCGAAGACGGCGATGGCCGCAATCAGTCGTATTCCGCGCATCGGATTCCCTCCTTCTCGGGTTGCGAGACTGCCGGCCGGTTCCGGCCGGCTTCGCCGCGCCGCGGGCCGTCCTCGCAGGCCTCGGCCAGGCGGCGCAGTTCCTCCAGCGCGCGGTCGCACCATTCGATCCGCGCCTGCATCGATCCGATCCCGTAGTCCAGCGTCAGGCGCCAGAACGGCAGGCGCGGATCGTCCGCGTGGCTGTCCCGGAGCTTCCCGGCGATGGCCCGGTAGCGGTAGAGGCTCTCGACCGTCCGCGCTCGGGCGGCCTCGACATGGCTCCGACCGACCGACAGCGGCACTTCATCGCCGAAGAACAGCTTGAGCAGGAGCTCGATTCGGGGCGGCGTTTCCGTCGCCGGCGCACACAGCCACTCATGCAGCGCCTCGCGGCCGGCGGCGGTGATTCGATGCACGTGCCGGGCCCGCCTGCCCGCGTCTTCGGCCGGCCGGCTCGTAATCCAGCCTTCCTCGGCGAGGCGCCTGAGCATCGGATATATCTGGCCGTAGCTCTCCGACCAGAAGTTGCCGACGCTGCCGGCGACGGCCTGCTTGAGGTCGTAGCCCGACATCGGGCGCCAGGTAAGGAATCCGAGCAGGGCGTAGGCGGTCCGGTTCTCGATCACTGCGCGTCCGATCGCACTTGACGATATATCTTTATGATATATAGCCCCCGCGCACTGTCAAGAGGAATTCCCTTTGTAGAATCGTTGCTCCCGGGTCGGGCAGGGCGCATCACCGAGCGCGCGCAGCGCCTCGGCGACCGCCGCGACGCCGTCGAGCGGATGCGCGATGCGGTGGCCGGGCAGTACCGCGCCGCCACCGGCGAGGTCTGGCGCCCGAGGCGCGGCAGCCACACCAGCCAGACCGGCAAGCTGACTTCCGCCGCCATCGAGGCCCGCGACTTCCAGCGCGCCCGCAAGGACCGCGGGACCCGCGCGCATCTGCCGAGCGGCGCCCTGGTCGCCATCGCCGGCGGCAGGCACATCGCCGGCTCGACCGCGTCCGCGCCAGATACCCGGACATGGTACTCGTCCATGACGGCGGCCCCGGCGTCGAGAAGCTCGCCGCGCAGTGGGCCGAACAAACGGCGTGGACCAGATCGTCCGCAAGCCGGACGGGAACGCACACGGACGCGCCGCGCCCTTCCGGCGCAACGACGCGCTGCCCGATCTCCTGGCGAAGGGCATCAGGGCCTTTCCGGGCAGCGGCATCGCCGACAACCCGGTCGACAAGGCGGTGGAGCTCGGCATCCCGGTGATGCGGGCGTGAACCGTCCCGCGACGACGGACCGTGGCGACCCGCCGGCGCGGCCCGTTCGCCCTTCCCGTCACGATCCGGCGCGGCGGCGCGGGCAGCGCCGCATCGACAATCTCCTGCATGGCGGACCGCGCCTGCGTCGCCGCCGCTGCGGTAACGGGCGCGCCGCTCCCGCCTGCGCTCGCGGTAAAGTGTAAATGGAGCGCCGACGCCCCGAATGCCGGCGCTCGCACGGCTCGGCAAGCGCCGCGTCGCCGATATCGGCAATAAGGACGCCGCCGCACTGCATCAGGACGTGCCCGGCCATGCCAACCGGACGCTCGGCGTCCTGTCCCGGATGCTGACCCTGGCCGAGGTCTGGGAGATGTGTCCCGAGGGCGTGAACCCCTGCCGCCATGTCAGGAAATACCCCGAGAGGAAGCCCTCGCGCTTCCTCTCCGACGACGAGTACCGGCGTCTCGGCGCCGCGCTGCGCGACGCCGAGACGGAGGGTCTGGCCTCGCCGGCGGCGGTTGCCGCCCTGCGCCTGCTGATGCTGACCGGGTGCCGCAGCGGGGAGACCCTGTCCCTGAAGTGGGAGCATGTCGACCTCGACCGGGGTGGTCTCCGGCTGCCGGATTCCAAGACCGGGGCGAAGATCGTGCCTCTGGGCGAGCCGGCGGTCGCCGTGCTGCGCGGCATCGCGCGCAGCGAGGACAGCCCCTGGGTCCTCCCGGGCTTCAAGCGGGGCACCGATCTCGCCTATCTCCACGAGCCGTGGCATCGCATCCTGAAGCGCGCCGGGATCGGGAACCTGCGCATCCACGATCTCCGGCACCGCTTCGCCAGCGGAGGCCTGCTGGTCGGCGAGGGGCTGCCCACCATCGGCAAGCTGCTCGGCTACAACAAGGTCCAGACCACCGCCCGATACGCCCACCTCGCCAACGATCCCCTGAAGTCCGCCGCCAACAGGATTGCGAGCCGGATTGCCGAGGTCGTCGGACAGGACGACGGCCCGATGGTGTCGTGACCGCCTTGCCAAGCCCTGCGCCCCGTGAGAAATCCGGTCACTTGCTTGACGACCGGCTGGCCAATTGATATGAAAACAAAGAACATAAATATCATAAATCGTGGATTTGTACCAATGCCGAAGACTGGCACACAACGGGATCTGGCCCGCGACCTCCTCCGCAGCCGGGGAATTGTGCGTCCTTGCGAATTCGCGGCTGCCGGCGCCACCGCCGCGACCATCGGCCGGATGTGCCGGGACGGCGAGATCGCTCGTCTCGCGCGCGGGCTGTATCAGCTGCCGGATGCGCCGCTCGACGCCCATCACAGCCTCGCGGAAGCCGCCAAGCGCGTGCCGAAAGGGGTCGTGTGCCTCGTTTCCGCGCTGGCCTTTCACGACCTCACCGATCTGCTGCCCCGGGCGGTGTGGATGGCCATCGGCGCGAAGGACTGGGCCCCCAGGGGCAAGAGACCGGCGATCCGGATCGTCCGGTTCACCGAGGCGTTCCTGACCGACGATGTCGTCACCGAACGTATCGAAGGCGTGCCGGTGAAGATATTCGGCGTCGCCAAGACGATCGCCGACTGCTTTCGCCATCGCCGGACCGTGGGCCAGTCGGTGGCTCTGGAGGGGCTGCAGGAGGCCCTCCGGCAGCGCAAGGCGACTCCCGCGGAGATCGCCCGTCATGCCGAGCGCGGCCGGGTGGCCGGCGTGGTGCGCCCCTATCTGGAAGCGCTCACCGCCAATGGCTAGGGGGATCGTCAACATCGGCGCCTCGGTCCGCACCCGCCTGTTGCAGGTCGGCAGGCGGACGGGGCAGAACTTCGAACTCGTCCTCAACCGCTATGCCGTCGAGCGGCTTCTCTACCGGCTCACGCGGTCGCGCCATGCCGACCGCTTCGTGCTGAAGGGCGCCACGTTGCTGATGACCTGGTTCGACGAACCGTTCCGGGTCTCGCGCGATCTCGATCTGCTCGGCTACGGCGACCCGGCTCCCGAAGCGGTGCTGACGATGTTCAGGGAGATATTCGGTATCGAGGAGCGCGACGGGATCGACTTCGACGCCGACGGTGCGCGGGTCGTCCGCATTCGCGAGGACAACGAATACGGGGGCCTCCGAATCCGGACGACAGCCGACATCGGCGGCGCCCGCATCGCGGTGAATGTGGACGTGGGGTTCGGCGATGCCGCCGATCCCGAACCGGAGATGCTCGACTACCCGGTCCTGCTCGACATGCCGCCGCCACGCCTGCGCGGTTACGCCCGCGAGACCGTGATCGCGGAGAAGTTCCAGGCGATGGTCGTTCTCGGACGGGCCAACAGCCGCATGAAGGACTATTTCGACATCTGGATGCTGAGCCGGTCATTCGATTGCGATCGCGCACGGCTTGCACGGGCGGTCTCTGCGACCTTCGAACGGCGACGGACCGCAATACCGGATGAAACACCGGACGCGCTGGCGCCGGTCTTCGCGGAAGACGAGGGGAGGCAGCGGCAGTGGAATGCGTTTGCCCGGGAAGTGGCGGCTGCTCCCGGATCGCTTGCCGAGGTGGTCACGGCGCTGGAGGCCTTTCTCATGCCGGCTGCCGCAGCAGCACTCGAGGCGGACCACGGGCGATGACGCAGGCCGGCGCAGGTGCTACCGGAACGCTTCCGGGGTCGTCTCGAATTCGTCCTCGGAACCACGGAGCCACCGGTCCATTCTCCGCGTAGTCCGTTCCGCTCGATCGCCCCGCAATGCGCATTCCCACACGATCGCCACACGCCAGCCGACTTCCAGCAGATCATTGCGCGTCCGGCGATCCCGCTCCATGTTGGCTGCGAACTTCGCCTGCCAGAAGTCCGGCCGGGTGGCTGGATCGGTCGCATACGAACATCCGGCATGGCGGTGCCAGAAGCAGCCATGCACGAAACAGACCGCCCCGAAGCGGCGGAAGACCATGTCCGGCGTTCCGGGAAGCTTCCGGTCATGCAACCGGTATCTGAGGCCGCGTGCATGCAGCTTGCGGCGAAATACCAGTTCCGGTTTCGTGTCCCTGGCGCCGATCCCCGCCATCATGCGCGACCGGGTCGATGCATCAACTATGTCGGTCATCGTTCGGCCTGTTCGGAATGCGCGGGGCGGAACTGCCCGCGTATTTCACGGAAGGTCATCGCTGCGGTCAAGGAATGCCGGGTGCGGGCGCGGATCCGATTCGGGCAACCGGGCGTGCACCGCATGGCACCCCTTGATCGTTCCAGGGTCGAAGGCGTCGCCGTGCAAGAGAATCCTGCGGTGCCTGCTTTCCGGTTTCCGATGCCCCATGCCGGCAAGCCGCTTGCGGCATTCGTCCCGGCCCCGGACCAGCCATGACGGAGTCGGTTCCCGTCGTCGACCTGTTTTCGGGCCCCGGGGGTCAGTCCTTCGCGTAGGGGCTTTCGGTCCGCGCGGTCTCCTCGTCCTGCGCACCGATGGGCGGGGTCGCGACATAATGTGCGGGCTTCGGCGCGCCGGTCGCGACGCGCCGGCGCGCCTCCTCCGGCGTCTCGACCAGCCCGGCGGCGGCGAGCGCCGCCTTGCGGTCGAGCGGTTTCGGCTCCGGCGCATCGGGGGCCGGCATCACGTCGGCATGGTAATAGGCGATCCTCTGCTTGGCCGGATCGAGCTTGCGGGTCGGGTCGATATCGCGCCGGTTGGTCGCCTTGGCGGCGCGCACGACTCCGTTCACGACCTCGTGGTCGAACCACCATTTCTTGACCGGGTTGCGCTTGCCGTTGCCGAGCGCGTCGTCGAGCCAGGTCGCGACCGGCACCATCAGGGGTTTGAGAAACATCGCGTTGATGCCGAGCCAGCTCGCCGTCCGGGTCATCACCGGCCCGTCGGCGTCGACGACCTTGTTGAGCGGGCAGGTCTTCATGCAGCGTCCGCAGGCCGATCCCCGCGAGTTGGTGAGCCGGTAGCGGGTGCAGCGCTCGACATCCGGCTTCCATATCTCGTAGCCGTTGAACATCACCTTGTCGCCCCAGGGGATCGCGTCGCAAGGGCATTCGCGGGCGCATTTGAGGCAGTTGCCGCAGAAATACTGGAGGCCGAAATCGATCGGCCTGTCGGTCGCGAGCGGCATGTCGGTGGTCATCACGACCGTCTTGAGCCGCGGCCCGAGGAACGGGTTGAGCGTGAGCTCGCCGATCCGGCTGAGCTCGCCCAGCCCCGCCCACATCACCAGCGGGATATGGAGCACGTCGCTGTCGGCATTGGTCTGGGAGCGCGACGGGAAGCCCAGCCCGCGCAGCAGCTCGGCCATCACCGAGGCGATCTCGGCGCCGCGCAGATAGGCGCGCATCGACTGCGCCCCGGAGATCCAATCGTCGCCGCTGGCCCCCTCCATGGTGTCGAAACCCTGGTCGATCAGCATCACCACGGCATATTTGTGATAGGGCGCGAGCGGCGTCCCGTCCTCCTTGTGGGAATACCAGCAATAGTCGGGAATCTCGCAGATTCCGGTCATGTGCGAGCCGAGGAAGTAGCTGAGCGACTTGACCGCCCTGGCATTGGCCTCCGGGTCGGGCCAGGCCCCGTCGGCGCGCTCGGCGACCGGGCCGTCCTGATAGGGCACCATGGCGCGGATGACGCGGAGCTGGCTCAGCGACAGCGGGTGCTTGAACGAGAAGATGCGCCGCGCCTTCAGTGACTTCTCGCCGAGATCGCCCTGAAGCGCGCGCTCGAAGAAGGCGGCGCGCTTGGGCACGCGCGGGACCTCGTCGTCGACGATCAGGGTCGTCGGCCGGTCCACCCGCTTGACGGTCTCCATCGCGTAGGGGCCGAGATCGGACCGCCGCCGGGCGCGCCGGTTGCGCTCGCGGCCCGACTGGGCGCCGTTCCGTCCCAGCCAGAAGGAGAGCCCCCTGGCCGAAAGAGCCGACCGGGAGAGCGGCAGATCGACGGCGAGCGGATAGTCGGTGCTAACGACGGCGGTCGAAAAGGCGGTCCCGACATAGGGGTTGACGATGGCGCCGCGGTCCCGGACCGCGAGCCCGGCGAGAACCGCGAGCCGGCTCCGGTCGACCCGCTCGTCGCCGGCGATATGCATCGCGGCGGCGAACCCCATCACCCGGACATGGCCGGCGATCAGGGCGGCGATCTCGGCCGCCCGCATCTCCGAAGAGGCGGCGACCGCCGGCGCCACCCAGTCATGCGCGAGGTTGTCGGGCTCGGGCAGCCGGCCGTGCTCGACCAGCACGACGACGGCATGGTCGTGGCCCGCGTCGCGCGCCGCACCCGCGCGCCAGGCGGTACCGGGCAGGCGGCAGATGCCGACCTGGCTGGCATCCATGAAATAGGCGGCGCCCTTCACGTCGGCCGCCCGCAGCGCGAGGTCGTCGGGGACCGGGGCCTTCTCCTCCGCCGGCTCGGCGCGGGCGAAACCGCCGTAGAGTCGGGTGAACCTGGCGACGGCCGCCGACAGGGGCGCGCCGCTCTCGGGCGCGGCGACGACCGCGGGGGCGGGCGGGCGCGCCGCCTCCTCGGCGATCACCCGGTCGTCGCGGGACAGCGTTTCGAGCGGGAACGGGCCGAAATGAAAGGGCCGGTCCCTGGAGCGGGAATAGAGGAACATCTCAGCCTCCGGATTTCGCTGCCTGGATCGTCTGCCAGATGCGGAAGGGCGTCGCCGGCATTGTAACCTCTTCGACGCCGAGCGGCCGCAGCGCATCGACGATCGCGTTCACGACCACCCCCGGGGCCGGCGTCGTGCCCCCCTCGCCGCCCGCCTTGACGCCGAGCGGGTTGGTCGGCGAGGGCACCTCGTTGAGGGCGGTGGCGAAGAAGGGGAGCTGGTCCGCGCGCGGAATCGCATAGTCCATGAACGACCCGGCGAGCGGCTGCCCGCTGTCGGGATCGTTGACGCAGGCTTCCCACAGCGCCTGGCCCAGCCCCTGCACGATCCCGCCATGGGTCTGCCCGTCGACGATCATCGGGTTGATCGCCCGGCCCACATCGTCGACCGCCGCATAGCGGGCGATCTCGACCAGCCCCGTCTCGGGGTCGATCTCGACCTCGCAGACATGGCAGCCGTTGGGGAAGACCGGGATGTGCATCTCGTTGTCGGCGGCGGCGGCGAGGGCGGATCGGGCTGAAATGTCGAACAGGGTGAGGCTGCGGTCGGTCCCGGCTACGGCGTAGACGCCGTCGGCGAAGCGGATGTCGATCTCGGCGCATTCGAGCAGCGCCGCCGCCGCCGCCGCGCCTGCGGCGATCAACGCATCGGCCGCCTTCAGAATCACGGCGCCGGCCATGCGCATCGACCGGCCCGAATGCGACCCGCCGCCGACTTTGACGATATCGGTGTCGCCGACCAGCACGTCGATGCGCTCGGGATCGAGCCCGAGCGCCTCGGCGGCGACCTGGGCGAAGCTGGTCTCGTGCCCCTGGCCGCTGGGCTGGGTGCCGATGACCAGCTCGACCCGGCCGCGCTCCGCATCGACGCGGAGCCGCGCCTGCTCTCGCGGCGTGCCGATCGAGGACTCGACGTAATGGGCGACCCCGCGCCCGAACAGGCGGCCCCGGGCGTTCGCGGCACGCCGCCGCGCCGCGCCGCCGCCCCAGTCGGCGAGCGCCATGACCATATCGAGGCTGCGCTCATAGGCGCCGCTGTCGTAGACCATGCCGGTGGCGTTGCGATACGGCATCTCCTCGGGCGACACCAGGTTGCGGCGGCGCAGCGCAACCGGATCGATGCCCAGCTCGCCGGCGGCGGTATCGATCAGCCGCTCGAGCGCGAAGATCGCCTCGGGACGTCCGGAGCTGCGATAGGCGTTGGTCGGCGCAGTGTTGGAGAATACCGCGCGGGCGCGGAGCCAGGCCGCCGGGATGCGGTAGGAGCCGGTGAGGATTCCTGCCCCCTTCGACAGCGGCGACAGCGACACGCAGCGCGCGCCGACATTGCTCAGATTGGACGCGCGGAGCGCCAGGAACCGGCCCTCCGCATCGAGGGCGAGGGCGAGCTCGGTGACGAGGTCGCGGCCCTGATAGTCGGCGAGGAAGGCCTCGCCGCGCTCGACGGTCAGCTTGACGGGGCGGCCGAGACGCCGCGCCGCCCAGGCGACGAGCGCGAACTCGACATAGAGCCGGTTGCGGGTCCCGAAATTGCCGCCGACATCCAGGGAGAGCACGCGCACCCGCCGGGGTTCGACGCCGAGGACCTGGGCGATCTCGCGTTTCTGGCGCACCGCGCCGCCGCTCCCGGCATGGATGGTGTAGCGCCCCGTCGCCGGGTCGTAGGCGCCGAGCGCCGCGCGCGGCTCGAGCGGCACCCCGGTCACCCGGCCCACGACATAGCGCCGCGCGACCACGCGGTGGGCCGTCGCGAAGGCGGCCTCGGTCGCCGCGCGGTCGCCGAACCAGGTCTCGACCAGCACGTTGTCGGGCCGTCCTTCCCAGAGCAGCGGCGCGTCCGGGGCCGCCGCCGCCTCGGTGTCGGTCACCGCGGGCAGGGGCGCATAGGCGATGTCGACCGCCTCGGCCGCGTCGGCCGCCCGCGCCCGGGTCTCGGCGACGACCATCGCGACCGGCTCGCCGACATAGCGCGCGCGGTCGCTCGGAAGCGGGAAATGCCGGCCGACGAACACGTCGCCGTCGCCGGGGCCGCGCATCTTCAGGTCGTACCGGGTGGAGGGGAGCGGGTCGTGCGGGATCTCCCCGAGGCCGTCGGCCGCCGCCTCGGCGGCGGTCAGCACCGCCAGCACGCCGTCGATGCCGCGCGCGCGCGCGGCATCGACGGCGCCGATCGCGGCATGGGGGTGGGGGGCGCGCAGGAGAACGGCATGCGCCTGGCCGTTGGCGGCCGCATCGTCGCTGAAGCGGCCGCGCCCGGTCAGGAGCCGCCTGTCCTCGCGGCGTCGCAGCGGCCGGCCGACCGGACCGGTCATCGCCGCCGCCGCCCTATCGGTAGGTCCGGACGTCGTCGATCACCTTGCCGTCGTTGGCGAGCGTGCCGGGGGCGGCGAGAAAGGAGACGTTCTCGAGCGCGCACGCCGCCTCGAGCGCGCACGCCGCCGAAGCGGAGCGACACGCCGCCGAAGCGGAGCGACACGCCGCGCGCTTCCAACACCGGCGGCAGCGTCGTCGCATCCCTCATCACGCCGAGCCTGCTCCCGATCCGGGCCAGAACGAGCCGCAAGGTGCAACGCCCCGACCGCGACCGTCAAGGCCGTAGCGCCGCCGGCGCGCCGGCCCGATCCGCACCGCCGCGAGGCGTCGCCGTTCTCCTTGCGATCGCCCGCCGTCGGTGCTTCCATGACGCGCTCCCGCGCCCCATGTCTCCGAAGGAACCCGCCATGCCCCTCACCTCGGCCCATCTCGTCGGCAGCCTGCCCTATCCCGACGCCGACACCGCCTTCTCAGAAGCGGCCGCCCGGCTCGGCGGGCGTCTGAAGCGGTTTCCCGACGGCGAGACGGGCGAACGGTCGCGCTGGATTTTCTGGCAGCGCGCGAAGATCGCGAACCATCCGGCGATGGAGGCGGCGACGGACGAGAGCAAGGCGCGGATCCGTCAATGGGACGGCAAGCTGATCCGCGAGTTCGAGCTGTACCGTTTCCGCGCGGGCGTCGATCCCGCCGCGGTCGCGTTCGATCCCGGCTACGCGCCCGAGGCGGCCGCCTCCTACGCGCGCTTCGCCACGCTGCGCGCCGCCGGGACAATCCCGGAGGGCGCCCGTTTCCAGGTCTGCCTTCCGACGCCGATGGCGGTCGGCTACTGGTTCGTCACGCCCTCGGCGCGGGCAGATTTCTTCGCCGCCTACGAACGCGCCTTCAAGGCGGACCTCGCCGGGATCTGCGCGGCGATCCCCCTCGAGGACCTGGCGATCCAGTGGGACGTCTGTCAGGAAGTGCTCGCCTGGGAGGGCTATTTCCCCGACCGGCCCGAGAGCTATAAGCAGGACATCACCGCCATGCTGGTGCGGCTGGGCGATGCCGTGCCGGAGCCGGCGGAGCTCGGCTTTCACCTGTGCTACGGCACGCCCAACGACGAGCATGTCGTCATGCCGACCGACCTCGCCAACGCGGTGGAGATGGCCCGCCTCATCCTCGCCGGTCTGGCGCGGCCGATGCGGTTCCTGCATGTTCCGGCCCCGAAACACCGCGACGATGCCGCCTATTACGCTCCGCTCGCCGGTCTCGACCTGCCCGCGGGGTGCGAGCTCCATCTCGGCGTGATCCACCACGGCGACCGCGCCGGCGACCGCCGCCGCATCGCCGCCGCCGCAAAGACGGTTCCATCCTTCGGCATCGCCACCGAATGCGGCTGGGGACGCGGCGATCCGGGCCGCGCTCTCAGCCTCTTCGACAGCCATCGAATCGCGCTCGAGGCGGGAGGCTGACGCGCGGCAGGATCGCCGCGGCCAGGGTTTCGACGGTCTCCGCGCGGTCGGCCGCGCCGGCTAGCTTTCCTTGCCGAACAGGATGGCGCGCGCCTTGGCGACGATCTCCGGCGAGATCTCGAGGTTCGACTCGACGATGTTCTGGATCTCGGCGCCGGTCGATGCGGTGACCTCGAGCTTGCGCTTCTTCATGTCGGCGACGAAGGTCGGATCGCCGACGACCTTGGCGAAGGCGTCCCGCAGGAAGGCGACCCGGTCCTCCGGGACGCCCGGCGGGAAGGCGAGGCTGCGCCCGATCGAGACCAGGGTCGACATGAAGCCGACGATCGCCTTGTCCTCGGCGGCGACGAGATCGCGCAGCAGCGGGACCGACGCCGGGAGGTCAGCGGCGGGTTTCGGCCCCATCTGGATCAGCGGAACCGCGAAGCCGCCGTCGAACCAGGCCTTGCGATCGGTCTTGAACGCGAGCCAGGACAGGTTGATACCCGAGATCTCGCCCTGCTCCATCGCCAACAGCATCTTGCGCGAGCCGCGGTAGCCGCGGACGATCTTGATCTTCGTCCCCAGCAGCCCGTTATAAAGCGCCGGCAGCTGGTAGGTCTGGGACCCCAGCCCGGAAGACGCGAAAGGGATCTCCTTGTCCCGCAGGTCCTTCCAGGTCTTGACGCCGGAATCGCCCCGCACCGCGGCCAACGAGTTGGCCCTCACCGCCCCGCCGAGAAAGGTGAACGCGTTCGACTTGTACTTCGCCTTGCCGGGCCGCAGGAGCTCGGTGATGACCAGCGTGTCGGGCGGCATCACGATGACGGAACCGTCCTTGGGCGCGACGTTATAGGCATAGTTGGTCATCTTGAGCCCGCCGGCTCCCGGCATCGACTGGGCGATCACCGATTCCGCGCCGATCAACGGCTTCAGATAGGTGCCGAGCAGGGTCGAGCTCTTGCCGTAGGTGCCGCCCACGCCGTAGCCCTGAATGATCTTGACGGTCCTCCCCTCATAGAATTCCGCCGGCGTCTCGGCCCCGGCGGGTCCGATCGCCGACAGGGCGACGGCCGCCGCCGCGGCCGCAACTATGGTCTGTTTCATCGAATTCTCCTGTCTTCCCGATGTCGGCGCCGCACCGGCGCTCTCGCAACGCGGCGCATCAAAGCAAATCGGCCGCGCGCGCTCAATCGCTCGTTTCGTCCTTTCCCCGTCTCCGACACGCCCCGGCCCGGCGAAGCTGCGCCCGACCGCCCGTCGCCGCCGCGATCCTCGCCGGGGTCGCCGGACGGCCGGCATGGACGTCGGGCCGGGGCGGGCGCGCGGGCCGTGGACCGGCCGGCGGCCCGTCGCTATGGTTCGGCACCGCGCCGCCGCGCCAGCCAAGCACAGGAGCACCGTCGAATGAAGGTCTTCGCGTTCGCAGCATCCCTGAGAAAAGCGTCCATCAACAAGCGCGTGCTCGATGCTGCGCTCGACATCGTCCGCGCCGCCGGCCACGAGGTCGATCGCGCCGATTTCCGCGAGTTCGACATGCCGCTCTATGACGGCGACCTGCAGGAACGGGACGGCCTCCCCGAGGGCGCCCGGTCGCTCGCCGACCGCATCCAGGGAGCCGATGGCTGGCTTCTCGCCAGCCCGGAATACAACTGGGCCGTCCCCGGCCCGCTCAAGAACGCCATCGACTGGCTTTCGCGAATGAAGCCCGTGCCGATGGAGGGGCGGTCGGTGCTCCTGCTCTCGGCCTCGCCGTCGCTGGTCGGCGGCGCGCGCGGGCTGATGAGCCTTCGCCTGCCGCTCGAAGCGCTCGGATGCTGGTGCTACCCCAAGCTGTTCGCGCTGGCCCAGGCCCACCAGGCCTATGGCGAGGACGGCAAGCTCAAGGACCCGGCCCTCGCGAAGATGCTCGAAACGATGGTGAACGACTATCTCTCGGCCGCCGCTGCGCTCAATGGCCGCTGACCGCGCACCCTATGTCGGCGCAGCCTTTCCGCGCAAGGAGGACGGCGCGCTCCTGACCGGCGCCGCCCGGTTCATCGACGACATGTCGCCGCTGCCCGGTATCCGCCATGTCGCCCTGCTGCGCGCGCCGCACCCGCACGCGCGGATCCGCGCGGTGGAGACGGCGCGCGCAGCCGCTCATCCCGCCGTCCATGGCGTGCTCACCGGGCGGCAGATCGCGGCCGCCGTCAGGCCGATCCCGAGCGCGGTCCGGGTGCCGATCGACTATTATCCGATCGCCGTCGACAAGGTGCGCTATGCCGGAGAGCCGGTGGCGCTGGTCGCCGCCTCGGACCGTTACGCCGCCGAGGACGCGGCGGAGCTGATCGAGGTCGACTACGAGCCGCTGCCCGCGGTGGCCGATCTCGACGCCGCGCTCGCCGAGGGCGCCGCGCCGCTGCACGAGGCCGTCGGCTCCAACCTCGTCCACCGCCGAAGTTTCCGCTACGGAGACCCGGAGACCGCGTTCGCCGAGGCCGACCATGTGGTCCGGCTCGACTGGAAGTTTCCGCGCTACGCGTCGACCCCGATGGAGACCTATGGCGCGATCGCCCATTTCGAGCGGTCGCCGGATCGCTACACCGTCTGGTCGAACTTCCAGGGCCCGTTCATCTTGCACGCCCTGATGTGCGGGGCGCTGGGCACGCCCGGAAACCGTCTAAGGCTGATAACCGCGCCCCATAGCGGCGGCAGCTTCGGCATCAAGCAGGGCCTGTTCCCGTACATGATCCTCCTGGCCGCGGCGAGCCGCCTGCTCGACGCCCCGCTCAAATGGATCGAGGACCGGCTCGAGCATCTGATCGGCTCTTCCAGCGCGTCCAGCCGGCGGGACGCGATCGAGGCGGCGTTCCGGGCGGACGGCACGCTGACCGGCCTCCGGTTCCGCAATATCGTCGATGTCGGCGCCTATATCCGGGCGCCCGAGCCGGCATCGGTCTATCGGATGCACAGCGCGTCCAACGGCTGCTACCGCGTGCCCGCCATCTCCATCGACAACCGGCTCGTGGCGACCAACCGGGTGCCGATCGGCCTCAACCGGGGTTATGGCGGCCCGCAATTCTACTACGCCCTCGAACGGGCGATGGACGCGGCGGCCCGCGCGCTCCGGCTCGATCCGGCGGAGATCCGCCGCCGCAACTTCATCCGCAGGGAGGAGTTTCCGTATCGCACGCCGGGCGGCGCGCTCTACGATTCGGGCGACTATGCAGCGGGGCTCGACGAGGCGCTGAGGCTCGCCGACTACCGGGCGCTCGACGCCCGGCGCGCGCGCGCCCGGTCCGAGGGGCGGCTGTTCGGGATCGGCCTCGCCGCGGCGGTCGAGCCGTCGGGTTCCAACATGGCCTATGTCACGCTCGCCCAGACCCCGGAGGAGCGCGCCCGCGCGGGCGGGCGGTCCGGCGGACTCGGCAGCTGCACCGTGTCGATCGACCCTTCGGGCGCCGTCACCGTCAGGACGGTCTCGACGCCGGCGGGCCAGGGGCACGGTACCGTCGCCGCGCAGATCGTCGCCGACGCGCTGGGCCTTCGCCCCGAGGATATCGACGTGATCACGGAGATGGACACGCTGACCAGCGCATGGTCGCTCGCATCGGGCAACTACGCCAACCGGTTCTCCTCGGTGGTCGTCGGCGCGATCGCCGAGAGCGCCCGGCGGGTCGCCGACAAGATCCGGCTGCTGGCCGCCGATACGCTCGAGGTCGCGCCCGAAGACGTCGAGCTCGTCGGCGGGGCGGCGCGGATCGTCGGGGTGCCGGAGGGAGCGCTGCCCTTTCGGCGCGTGGCCGCGCGCGCCCACTGGCATCCCGCCGGCCTGCCCGAGGGCGCCGGCCCCGGCATCTTCGAGACGACGATCCTGTCGCCCCCCGAACTCGGCCCGCCCGACGAACGGGACCGGGTGGCGCCCGCCGTCACCTTCGGGTTCGTCTGCGACCTCGCGGCGATCGAGATCGACCCGGCCACCGGCAGGATCGACATCGTGAAATATGTCTCGGTCCACGATGTCGGCACGATTCTCAACGCGTCGATCGTCGAGGGCCAGATCCATGGCGGGTTCGCGCACGGGCTGGGCGGCGCGCTCATGGAAGAGATGGTCTATGACGCCGAGGGCAACTTCCAGTCGGGCAGCTTCGCCGATTATCTCTGCATCACGGCACCGGAGATGCCGCCCTTGACGGTAGGTCATGTCACCACGCGGTCGCCGCAGGGCGGGCTCGGCGCGAAGGGGATGGGGGACGGCTCCTCGATGCTCGCTCCGACGGCGATCGCCAACGCCGCCGCCGACGCGCTCGGGCGCGAGGACATCGAGCTGCCGCTGACCCTCGACAGGGTCTGGGGGCTGGCCGGTGCCCGCCCATGAAGCCGGCGGCCTTCGAATACTGCCGGGCCGATACGCTCGACGAAGCGCTCGCGCTCCTGTCGGAGTTCGGCGAGGACGCCGCGATCCTCGCCGGCGGCATGTCGCTCGGCGCCATGCTCAACATGCGGCTGGTCCGGCCGGCGGCGGTGATCGACATCAACCGCATCGCCGGACTCGACGGCGCGGAGAGGGCGGGGGCGTGGCTCGAGACCGGCGCGACCTGCCGCCAGGCCGACGCGCTAGGCTCCGGCGAGGTCGCCGCCGCGGCGCCGCTGCTCTCCCTCGCGCTGCCTTATGTCGGTCATTTCCAGACCCGCAGCCGGGGCACGCTGGGGGGGTCGGTCGCCCATGCCGATCCGAGCGCCGAGATTCCGCTCTGTCTGGCGACCCTCGGCGGCGAGGTGGTGCTCGCCTCGCGGTCGCGCCGGCGCCGGCTCCCGGCGACCGAGTTCTTCGAGGGCGCCTTGACCACGCGGCGCGCGCCCGACGAGTTGATCACCGCCCTCAGATGGCCCGCCGCCCCCGCCGGGGCGGGCTGCGCCTTCGAGGAGATCGCCCAGCGGCGCGGCGACTTCGCGATCGCCGCCGCCGCCGCCCTCGCCGCCCTCGCCCCGGACGGGACGCTGCGCGCGCTCCGCTTCGGTCTCGGAGGCGTCGAAGAGCGTCCGCTGCGGGTCGATACCGCCGGGGCGATCGGCGCACCCGCGGACGCGGGGACCGCCGAGGCGCTGGCGCGGGCGGCGGCCGAGGCGGTCGCGCCGATCGAGGACCCCCGGGCCAGCCGCGCCTATCGGCGACAGCTCGTCCGGGTGCTCGGGGCGCGGGTGCTGATGCGCGCCTTCCGCGCGGCCCGGGCGGGAGGCTGAGATGCTGCGGGTGAAGCCCGATGCGACCTGCCGCGTGACCGTGACGGTGAACGGAGCGGCGCGGTCGGGCCGGGCCGGGCCGCGCCTCCTGCTCTGCGATTTCCTGCGCCACGAGCTCGGGCTCTACGGCACCCGGGTCGGGTGCGAGCACGGCGTCTGCGGCGCCTGCACGGTGATGGTCGACGGCCGGGCGGTCCGGTCCTGCCTGACATTCGCGGTCCAGGTCGACGGCGCCGAGATCCGCACCGTGGAGGGGCTCGGCGACGGCGGCGCCCTGTCGCCGCTGCAGGAGGCCTTCCGCCGCCGCCATGCGCTCCAATGCGGCTACTGCACCGCGGGCGTCCTGATCTCCGCGACCCGGTTCCTCGAGACCAACCCGCGACCGACCGAGGCCGAGGTGCGCGATATGCTGTCCGGCCATATCTGCCGCTGCACCGGCTACCATGGCATGGTGCGGGCGATTCTCGATGTCGCCGGCGCGGAGGAGGGCGAGGAGGAGGAGCGGCGGCGGTGACGCATATCCCGCTCGGCACCATGTTCGCCCGCGCCGTCGAGCGCGATCCGGAGACGCTGGCGGTGGTCGACGGTCCGGTCCGGATGACCTACGCCGTCTGGGACCGGCATGTCAGGGGGCTCGCGGCGGGTCTCGCCGGGCTCGGCGTCCGCGACGGTGACGCGGTGGTCGTCTTCCTGTCCAACCGGAGCGAGACCGCGAGTCTCTTCTGGGCGTGCCAGATGATCGGCGCGCGCTTCGTCCCGTTCAACTGGCGCGGCTCGTCGGAGGACTTCGCCTATGTGCTCGCCGATGCGGAGGCGCGGGCGGTGGTCTACGAGCCGCGCTCCGAAACCGGTGCGCGGCCGGCCGCCGAGCGGTCCGACATCGCCGTCGAACGGCGCGTCCTGGTCGGCGGGGCGGCCGGGGATGGGACCGCGTTCGCCGAGCTCGCGGCGGCGGCGCCGGTCTCCGGGCCGGCGCCGGTCGATCCGGGCCGGACCTGTCTGATGCTCTACACGTCGGGCACCACCGGCCGGCCGAAAGGCGTGCCGCGTTCACACGATGCCGAGCGCCACGCCTCGATCGCCTGCGCCGCCCAGCTCCGCTACGGCTATCGCGAGCGCCAGCTCGGCGTGATGCCCCTGTTCCACACCATGGGCGCCCGCGCTCTCGAGATGGCGGCCGTTCTCAGCGGCGCCTATGTCTGCATGCCGGCCTTCGATGCCGGCGCGGCGCTGCGGCTGATCGAGACCGAACGGATCGGCGCGCTGTTCCTGGTCCCGACGATGTTCCACGACATGGTCCGTCACCCCGACCGCGCGGCGTCCGACCTGAGCTCGGTCCGCCGCATCGGCTACGCGGGGGCGTCGATGACCACGGCCCTGACCCGCGCGTGCCGGGAGGTCTTCGCGCCCGAGACGTTCGTCAACTTCTACGGCTCTTCCGAGATCTACACCTTGGCGACCTGCGACCATGTCGTCGACAAGCCCGGATGCGCCGGGCGCGCCGGAATCGGCCAGTGCCTGCGCGTCGTCCACGCCGACCCGGACGGCCGCAGCGGACCCGACCGGGTCCTGCCGCGGGGCGAGATCGGCGAGGTGGTGGCCCCCATGGACGGACCCGACGCCTTCGAAGGTTATTGGAAGCGGCCGGACGCGGACGCCAGGGCGATCCGGGGCGGCTGGTACTTCACCGGCGATCTCGGCTATTTCGACGCCGACGGCGAGCTGTTCCTGGTCGGCCGCGTCGACGACATGATCGTCTCGGGCGGCGAGAACATTCATCCCGAAGAGGTCGAGGACCTGCTCGACGGGCTCGACCAGGTCCGCCAGGCGGCGGTGGTTGGCATTTCCGACGACCGGCTGGGCCACAAGGTGGTCGCCTTCGTCGAGCCGGCCTCCGAGGCGGCGACGGCCGAGGCGCTCGACGCCGCCTGTCTGGCGAGCGACCTCGCCCGGTTCAAGCGGCCGCGTGCCTATGTCTTCGTCGAGAGCATCCCGCGCTCGGCGTCGGGCAAGCTGTTGCGCCGCTTCCTGCGCGACGGGGCGTATCAGGCGCTGCCCGACCACGAGAGCACCCTGTAGGGAGAGAGAATAGATGCAGCGCGACTATTCCGAACACCGGGCGCGGCTTCTGCGCGACCTGGACGGCCTCCGGGTCGAGATCGACGCCGGACGGCGGATCGGCCATCTGATTCTCGATCGGCCGCCGCTCAACATCGTCTCGTTCCGGGCGCGGGCGCAGATCCGGGCGGTCCTCGAAGCGATGGACGAGGACGACGAGGTGGGGGTGATCGTGATCCGCGGCGCCGGCGGCGTCTTCACCTCGGGCGGCGACGTGAAGTCGTTTCCGTCGATCCCCAGGGACTTGATGTCCGATCTCGCCGACGACATCGGCACGCCCGAGCGCTGCCGCAAACCGGTGATCGCGGCTCTCGAGAAATACTGTTTCGGAGTGGGCTTCGAGCTCGCGCTCGCCTGTGATTTCCGCCTGGCCACGGAGTCCTGTCTGGTCGCGCTCCCCGAGAGCGCGATCGGCCAGATGCCGGGGTCGGGCGGCAGCGTCCGGGTGGCGCGCATCGCCGGGCTGACCCGTGCCAAGGACATGGTGATGCTGGGCAGGCGGCTCCCCGCCAAGGTCGCGCGGGATTGGGGCCTGCTGACCGACACGGCCGTCGATTCGGACGGGCTGACCGCGCTGGTGCACGATTATGCCGCACGCCTCGACGCGCTGGCGCCGCTGTCGCTCCACGCGCTCAAGCGGGTGCTCAACGCCGCCTATGACAGCCCGCTCAAGGTGGCGCTCGAGGTCGAGGGCCATTCCTACGAGAAGCTCCGCACGACCGAGGACTATCGCGAGGGGATCGACGCCTTCGCCGACAAGCGGAAGCCGGTCTATAGGGGGCGATAGACGCGCCGCCGCCGCTCGCGCGTCGGTCACAACAGCCCGGCGATGATCCGGCGGTACTCCTCCCGGCTCGGCTTCCTGGGGGCGGTGGCGTTGAAGTGGCTGGCGGCGGCCGCGCCGGCGAGGCGGTCCGTATCGTCGTCGGTCCAGCCCATCTCGGCGAGGCTGGCGGGGAGCCCGATCCGCCTGTTGAGCTCGGCCACGGCCTCGGCCGTCCCGGTTCCGGGGGCGAGCCCCATCGCTTCGTGGATGTCGGCGATCTTCGCGGGCACCACATCCTCCAGATAGCGCAGCACCGCCGGGATGGCGAGCGCCACCAGGGTGCCATGGTGGAAGCGCCCGATGCCGAAGACGGCGGCGAGCGCATGGACCGATCCCAGGCCGAGATAGATGGCCATGCCGCCCTGCAGCGCGGCCATCTGCATCTCCCAGCGCGCGGCCCGGTCGGCGCCGTCGGCGACCGCGGCTTCGATATTGGCGGCGACGCGGCGGATCCCGTCGAGCGCCACCGCCCGGAGCGGCGGGTTGATCGTCGGCGCCAGATAGCCCTCGATGCAGTGGCCCAGCGCGTCCATTCCGGTCGCCGCGGTGAGCGGCGGCGGCAGGGTCAGGGTCAGTTCGGGATCGCAGATCGCGACATTCGCCTTGATATGCGGGCTGCGCAAGCCGAAGGCGATCTCCTCGGGGCGGACATGGATGCCGCCGCCGGCAGTGATCTCGGCGCCGGTGCCGGCGGTCGTCGGGATGGTGACGAGGGGTGGGAGATCGGGCGCGATGCGCGCGGGCGCCGCAGCGATCTCGGCGAGATCCCCGCCATGCCGGGCGAGGACTCTGACCGCCTTGCCGCTGTCCAGCACCGAGCCGCCGCCGATCGCGACGACTCCGTCGCACTCCTCGCTGCGCCAGACCTCGATCGCCCGCTCGACGCCGGCGACGGTGGGGTTCTCGGGGATGTCCGGGCAGAGGGCGTGATCGAGGCCGGCGGGGAGGGTCGCCGCGACCCGGTCGATCGCGCCGCAGGCGACGAGGCCCCGGTCGCTGACGATCAGCGGTCGGGCGACGCCGAGCCGGGCGAGCTCGCCGGGAAGCGCCGCGATGGCGCCGAAATCGAAATGGACCTTGGGGATGCTCTGATAGACCGGCATGTGGGGCTCCCGCTTGCCGAATACGGATCGGGCCGGCGCGTCCGCCGCGCGGTCAGACGGCGTCCGGGAACGGCGTCTCCGCGTCATGGAAGACGATCCAGGTTCCGAGCGCCGCCTCGGGCGGCACCGCGACCGCGCCGCCGTCGAGATCGCGCACCGCCACGCCGCGCGCCAGCAGAAACCGGCGCGTCCGTTCCCGATCGGCGGTCTCGATCGCCAGCGCCGCATTGTACGGCAGGGTGGGCGGGCGGGCGCCGGGTAGCATGCGCGCGAGCCCGACGGGATCGACGAAATCGATCCGGCCGCGGTCGAGGCGAAGCGTCCGCCCGGTCACGGTCCTGCCGCAGAGCCGCGCGAAGCGGGCGGCCGCCGCATCCGGGTCGTCGCTGCAGGCCACGAGCCCGGCGAGCGCCCGGGCCGCGTTGTCGCAGGCGATCAGGGAGGGCTGCCAGACGATTTCCGGGGTCTTGTGACGGAGCATCTGCACCCGGCCCTCGGGGAACGATCCGGGCGGGAGGCGGATGACCGAGAAGGCGGCTTCGGCAACGCCACCGGCGTCGGTCTCGATCGGGCGGCGCAGGTCGACGGCGGGGCGCGGCGCGAAGCCCGCATCGGCGAGCCGTCGGGCCTCGCGCCCGGTGTCGGCGCAGGCGAAGGCGATCAGATGTATGCCGGTATGTCTGGCGAGGGCGTCGCGAAGCTCGGCGGCGAGCGGGTTGTCGATGCTGTCGACCGCGCTCAGGAACTCGATATAGCCGCGCTGCAGCATGGCGCAACGGTTCGCCGTGCCGGACGGGGTCAGCGTCCCGTCGACGCCGCGGTTGCGATGCAGGATTCTCGGGGTGAGCGGGAAGCCCAGCCGCTCGTAGACCCGCTCCGCATCGGCGAGGTCGGGAACGAACAGGCCGACATGGTCGAGGAATATCTCGCCGGACCCCGGGCATTGCGGGGCGAGGCCGGACATGTCAGAGAATCCTGCCATGGTCGAACGCTGCTCCGCTCATCCGGGAGATGCGCTCCGTCGCCGGTCCGTATGCGAGCTTGCGAGGCTCACGCGGCCGGCACGGCGCCCGACCGGCGGCGAGCCGGCGCCTGGCGCACCGCCGCCGGAAAGCGGTGTCGCCAGCGATGCGCCGTGCTCGGCGCAATCCCGCAGCGCTCGGCGGACTCCTTGATCGCCTCGCCTTCGGCAAGCGAGGCGCCAAGGGCCAGCCAGCGCTCCTTGTGGTGCAGACCCGACAGCGCCGTGCCCGTGAGCGCACCGAACGTCTTCCCGCAGTCCTTGCGCCGGAACCGGCGAAGACCGCGCGCCTTGCCCCGCGACACCGCCCCGCCGCATCTCGGCGATGTTCACCAGGTCAATGCCGTGTCCGATGATGTTCACAAGACTGGCTCTGCTTTGAGTTGACACATGCGCTTCGAATGCTCGTGTTCCTCAACTCGCTCCCACCTGCTCCGATGTCAGATCGAACACGGTATCGGTCATCCAGCGCTTGAAGCCGCGGTTGTCCATGAACTGTTTGAAGAGCTGGCTGTCGTCCCTCATCATCGAGGTCATCACGCGCAGCAGCGCCCGGTCGTGCTCTATGCGGGTGTTCTCGCTGTCCGAGTTCCGCCGGGCGTTCCGGAAGGCGGTATCGGCGGCCACGCGGGCGGGGATGGTCTCGGCGATGAGTTGCGCGACGCGGTCTTTGTCCTCCCACTCGATGTCGCCGAAGAGGTCGTTGAACTTCTCGAGGATATTAGAGAGCCGGTCCGGATCGGGATCGGCGCGCCCGCCGCCGCCGCCAGCCGGCACCGGCTCGATCTCGGCATCCTCGTCGGGCAGCACGATCTCCTGCATCGCCTGCTTCTCGACCCGGTAGCTGTCCATGTCGATGGCGTCGAGGATGCCCCCGGACAGGTCGTCCTCCCGCGGCGACGGCAGCTTGGGGATCAGGAAGTTGAGGAAGATCGAGCGCATCTCCCAGGCGGCATTGGTCCAGGGCAGAACGCTGGAGAGGAAGCTGTAGGTCCGCACGAACCCCTTCGCCTTGCCCTTGAAGGCGACTTGCTCGTCCTCGTCGAGGTCGCGCAGATAGACCGCCACGCATTCATCGAGAATCGGATCGAGCCGGTCGCGCCCGGCGCCGCCGAGATAGCGTCGCACGAATTCCTCGACCCGGCCGGGCGCATACACCTGCGCGCCGTCCAGGTCGGCTTGCAGGTCGTGCAGCTTGTCGGGGTCGGTCTCGTCGGACAGGATCGTCGCGCGATAGAAGTCCGCGAAGGCGTCGCGGACGGTCCCGGCGTCGTTCAGGAAGTCCAGCACGAAGACGTCACGCTTCTTCGGGTGCGCCCGGTTGAGGCGGGAGAGCGTCTGCACCGCCTGAACCCCGGACAGCGTCTTGTCCACATACATCGTGTGCAGCAGGGGCTCGTCGTAGCCGGTCTGGAACTTGTCCGCACAGATGAGGAATCGGTACGGCTCCTCCCGGATCTTCTCCGCGATCGAGCGGGAAGGGAACCCGTTCAGCGACGCTTCGCTGACCTTCGCGCTGCCGAATTCGTGCTCGCCGGAGAAGGCGACGATGGCCCGGCAGCGGCTCTTGCGCTCGACCAGATAGTCGCGGATGGCATGGAAATACTGGATCGCGCGCTCGACCCCGTTGGTGACCGCCATCGCCCGGGCCTCGCCGCCGATCTTGTTCCGGGCCAGCACCTGCTCGTGGAAGTGGTCCACCATGATCTCCGCCTTGAGGCGGATCGCGTGGTCGTGGCCCTCGACGAAGCGCCGCAGCTTCTTCTGCGCCTTGCCCGCGTCGAACTCCGGGTCGTCCTCGACCGTCCTGGCCAGCCTGTAGTAGCTCGTCACCGGCGTGTAGTGCGCCAGCACGTCGAGGATGAAGCCTTCCTGGATCGCCTGCTTCATGCTGTAGCCGTGGAAGGCGCGGTGCCTGATCGTGCCGTCCGGCTGCGGCTCCGGTTCGCCGAAGATTTCCAGCGTCTTGTTCTTGGGCGTGGCGGTGAAGGCGAAGTAGCTGGCGTTGGGGAGCAGCCTGCGCGACTCCATCAGGCGGTTGATCCGGTCCTCGAAGGTATCTTCTTCTCCCTCCGCGCCGGCCTCGGAGAGCGCCTGCGCCATCGCCGCGCTGGTGCGCCCGCCCTGGCTGGAATGGGCCTCGTCGATGACGATGGCGAAGCGGCGCCCGCGCTGCGCGTTGCCGATCTCGTCGAGGATGAAGGGGAACTTCTGCACCGTCGAGATGACGATCTTCCTGCCCGACTCGATGAAGCGGCGCAGGTCACCCGAGCGGTCGGCATGACCCACCGTCGCGCCGATCCGGGCGTATTGCCGGATGGTATCGTTGATCTGGCGGTCGAGGATGCGCCGGTCGGTGACGACGACGATCGAATCGAAGACCGGGGCGCCCTCCCTGGCGAGCCGGATCGCCTGGTGCGCCAGCCAGGCGATGGAGTTGCTCTTGCCGCTGCCGGCCGAGTGCTGGATCAGGTAGCGCCGGCCCGCGCCGTGCGCCTCAGCGTCGGCGAGCAGGCGGCGCACGACGTCGAGCTGGTGATAGCGCGGCCAGATCTGGGTCCGCCGCTTGCGGCCGGTCCTCTCGTCGCGAACCTCCACCAGCTGGGCGTAGTTCTCCAGGATGTCGGTCAGGCTCTCGCGGGTCAGCACCTCGCGCCACAGATAGCCGGTCTTGATGCCGCCCGGGTTGGGCGGATTGCCGGCGCCGTCGTTCCAGCCGCGGTTGAAGGGCAGGAACCACGACGCCTTGCCTTGGAGATGCGTGCAGAAGCGCGCCTCGGCCTCGTCCACCGCGAAGTGGGCGACGCAGCGGCCGAGCTCGAACAGCGTCTCGCGCGGATTGCGGTCCTTCCTGTACTGCTCGACCGCGTCGTCCACCGTCTGCCTGGTGAGATTGTTCTTTAGCTCGAAGGTGACGACCGGCAGGCCGTTGACGAACAGCACGATGTCCAGCGCCCGCTGCGCCTCGTCGCGGCTGTAGCGAAGCTGCCGGGTGACGGTGAAGCGGTTCTGCTCGAAGCGCGCCCGCGCCCGCTCGTTGCCGGGCGAGGGCGCGCCGTAGAACAGGTCCAGGCCGTGCGCGCCGTGCCTGATGCCCTTGCGCAGCACATCGACCGTGCCCCGCTTCGAGACCTCGCCCCGCAGCCGTGCCAGGAACTTGCACCGGGTCGGCCCGTCCTCGTCCAGGGACAGGGAGTCGGCCGCCTCGGGCTGGGTGGCGCGCAGGAAGGCGGCAAGCTGGACGAGATCGACGCAATACTCGCGGTCGTAGTCGCGATAATTGCCGCCGCTCCAGCCCGCGCCGTCGTAACCGGCTTGCGGTTCGGCCAGACCGCCGGCCTCCATCGGCTCGCAGGAATGTCCGGCAAGCGCAGTGCAGATCAGGCGTTCGAGGCCTCGTTCGCTGGTGTCGGTTGTCACATCATCAATCTTCATGCCTCAGATGGGGACTTCCCTCAATTCCCCGGGCCGTATCTCTTCGATGACTGTACGGATTTCCTCCGTCCGGTGTTGCACTCTGGGCCATGCGGTAGAAAGCAGCACCACAATTGCCAACCTGCTTCCCGTGAGGTTTTGCTGGTATCGCATGCTCTGATCCGTGGTCACGATGACCTCGTACCCCTCGGCCTCGGCTTTACGGATCAATTCTCCGTTTTCCAGCAATTCCCAGCCCTTCTCCGCGGATCTATCCACCGAATGTTCCCGGAGATGGTTACGGAGGGGGGCCGGGGTTCCATGGTCGAACAGGATCTTCATAGTCAGGCCGGCGTCTTGAGATGCTCGGCTTCGTGGTTGAGAACAGTCGCCACCTGCCACTCCTTGACTTCGGGATACCATTCGAGGAACTGTTTGACGGTAGCGCCGCTCTCCAGGTTCTCGAAGAGGGCGTAGACCGGCACCCTTGTTCCGGTGAAGGCCCAGGCTCCGCTGATCTTGCGGGGGTTGCATTCCACCGCCGCGCAGGTGTTCCAATCGGTCATGAAGTCATCTCCCTCCGGAGTGCAGCATCTTCATCAACGCCGGCGCGGCCGCTCCCGATCCAGTCATGCGCTTTCAGCACGTCCGCCGCCAACCCGATCTGCCGGGGCGAGAAGCGCTTCTTGCGGTCGTTCCAGGCGTGGGTCAGCGCCACGAGATGTTCCCGCGACGCCGGCGCATCGTGTTCGAGGACCCAGTGCACCGTGGAGAGCAGTTCCAGACCGAAGGCCGATTCGAAGCCGTCCACAAGGTCCGCAACCCTGTCGAAGCGCTTTCGGGTCGCGTGCGAGCGATGCAAGACCTCGGCGGCGTCCTCGACGGCGCCGGGGACGAGTTCGAGCATCTTGTCGGGCCTGTCGCCGCCATCGGCGTATCCCGATATGAAATGCCCTTCCACCGCATTGAGGACGTGTCGCAGGTTCTCGGCGTATGGCCCGTAGAGCGCCTTGGCGAACCGCAGCTTCAGCGGCTGACCTGCGACCTGCATGAAATACATGAGCTTGTGGACTTCCAGCAGGGTGACGAACGGGTCGAGCAGGCCGTTCAGATAGCGGTCCATCAACCCGACCAGCGCCGCCCGGCCCTTGGTCATCTTCGGCGCTTTGCGGCTGCGCACCATCTCCTCCGCCTCCGACGCGCCCCTGGGCTCGAAGACGACGACTTCCAGGTCGTTGAGGCCCCCCAACACTTCCTTGATGCGCGCACGCACATCGCTCCATTCGAGGCCGCCGAGCCCGCTGCCGAGGGGCGGCAGCGCGATCGATCGGATTCCGCGCGTGCGGATCGCTTCCACGAGGTCTTGCAACCCGGTCTCGATGTCCTCGATCCGGCTGTTGCCGCGCCAATGCCGCTTGGTCGGGAAGTTGACGATGTAGCGCGGGTTGATGAGCGCGCGGGTCTCGAACACGAACATGCGGCCGGGCCGCACCTCGCCGCGCGCGCAGGCCTCGGCATAGGCGCGGAAGTTCTCGGGGAAGGCCTTCTTGAACTGAAGCGCGATCCCGCGCCCCATGATGCCGTCGCAATTGACGGTGTTGACCAGGGCTTCGGCGTCTTCGGCAAGGATATTGCCGGTCTTGAAGCGAATCATCGGCGCGCCCTCTCCAGCGTCAATAGTACCATTCCTGCCTGAGTTCGACGACCGGGCGGTCGCCGCCCGCCCGCATGGCGGCCCGCGCCTGGCGCCGAACGTGCCCGGAGTGCACACCGACGCGCTCCACCAGCGCCCACGGGAACGATCGCTCCATCAGGAACTCCGCCTGCTTCTCTTCCTTGCAGTCGCGCCAGCGACTGGCGCGGATCGCGTCCCAGTCGATCTCGTCGAGTTGAGCCAGGTCGCAGCGGTCCTGGAAATAGCATGAGCCCGCGTTGGAAAGGGTGAAGGCCCATCGGCGCTCGTGCTGCTCGGCCCAACTCCTCGCCTCGTGCAGGTCGGCTTCCAGATGCACGATGGGGCCCTGGCCGCCACGATAGTCGAGTCCGGGATGATTGGCCCTCCATATCAGATAGAGCATGACCGAGCGCGGGCAGAAGTAGAAAGGCACGCAGTCGCCGACCCGGAGGCCGGGATGGCTGTTCAGCGGACTGGTCAGGCGGCGCTGCTTGATGTCGGACATGCCGATGGTCGTCCCCGGAGATGCGCGGCGCTGCGCCTCTGCGTCGCACCAGAGAGCGCCGTCCGCAACGATCGACGGCAGCCGGTCCACATGGACGATGTGATAGATCTTCGGCGCGGCGCGCGGCGGCACGGTCAGCCTGCGGCCATTGCCGGTCGGGTCTCGCGATCGAACGAGGGCGCGTCCCCTGCATCGGGAACGTCGCCCGCCTCGTCGTCGGCCGCCAGGGGATCGGCCTCGGGCAACGCGGCCGCCGCCTCGCGCACGTCCAGCTTTCCGGTGACGACATCGGCGATGAGGCGGGTGCGGTATTCGTTGAGGAGGCCGATCTCGCGGTTGGCGCGGACAATGGCGGTGTCGATATTCGCAGTTGTGCGGTCGATGTAGGCGGCGATGGCGGCTTGCTCGGGGAGGGGTGGCACAGGCAATCGGACGCCTCCAAGCTTGTTGCCAGAAATCTCCGTGAAGGTTGTTCCGTTCGCCAAGCTTCGTAGCTCGGTTTGAAGGCTTCCAAGGAGAAAAAAAGCGAATGAAGAATCGATTTCTCTCTCGCGGGGAGTGAGCGCTTTACAACCTTGATTGGTGCAGAACGGTACTCTAGCGAGGGCGACGTTCCCAACTGGCGCCCGGGTTGTAACTACGATACTTCCAATCGGTAGAAGCTCGGCTGAGCAATTATCCAACCCTTCTTGGGTCAGTCGTCGTTGCGAACCGTGTATGTACGTTGACTTGCCGACGTCGGCTGGTGTCACCCAAACGTGAGGGCCGTCCCAAAATCTCCGCTCATTACTTGAGGGCGTTGAACCGCCTACGATCCGACGAAACAGCTGCTTGACGCGCCGCACTTCCCAATGCGCCGGGACCTCGCCCAGCCACTCGACGCCGGAGGGCTTGTAGGTTGGGTAGGGCTGGCCGGTGCGGACGTCGATCCGGCCTGTGACGGCCTCGTGGACGACCGCCTGCTTCTGCTCCTCCAGCAGCGCGATCAGCCTCTCCCTGGCGCGGATATAGCGCCGGATGCGCCGGTCGGCCCGGTCGAGGAAGCGGACAATGGCGGCTTGCTCGGGGAGGGGTGGCAGAGGCAGTCGAACGGACTTGATTGCGCTATGCGAGAGGCCGTATCGCGTGACGCCGTTTGCCCGCACATGAAGCTGGTACGCGACACTCGGGCTCTGCAACGCGCGGAACAGAAATTCCCCATCAAGGTTTCTTGGGTCTGACCGAAGCAGGGCCAAGTGGTAGCCACTTACGATGTTGTCCTCGGTACCCTGAACCAGAGCAGGAACGGCAATGTCGTTCCATACCTCGGAGTCTTTCGTGATCAGAACGTCGCGTGGCTGCAATCCGAAGCGCTCCACCTCCTCCTTTGTGGCGGTCGCCTGCATGAACGGCATACCGGTATGGATGCGATCATTCTTATAAACATCGACGTAATTGCAGAGGCGGACCGGGGTCTCCCCCTGCTTTGAATGCTTGTCGACGTTGCTGACTCGCATTTCGCAAGCGTTGCGTAGTCGTCTGACCTCCCAATGCGCTGGCACCTCCCCCAGCCACTCCACGCCGGAGTCCTTCATCGCGGGATACGGCTCAAGCGCGCCGGTCACGCTGCTTCCTCCCCGCCGGGCGCGGGTTCGGGACCGTCCGCGAAGACGCGGATATAGTCGGCATACAGGAATGCCCGGTTGCGCTTGCGGCCGCTGAGCTCTTCCAGAATGCCGGCCGAAACCAAGCGCGCGACGAGGTTGTTCGCCGCCGGGTAGCTGAGATCGGCGATTGCCCGCACATCGGCGACGGATACGACCGGCTGCCTGTACAGCGCCTCCAGCACGCGGTGTCCGTTGCCGGCGGCGCGCCCGAAGCGAGCGGTGACAGCGGCGCGGTGCGCCTCCCGCAAGTCGAGAACCCGGCGGGCCGTCGCCGTGGCCTGGTCGCCGACCTCGGCCACGCCACGCAGAAAGAAGGCGAGCCAGCCTTCCCAGTCGCCCGCGTCGCGCACGGCCTGCAGGCGCTCGTAATACTCGGCGCGATGCCGTTTGAAATAATGCGATATATAGAGGACCGGCTTGGCGAGAAGCCCTCTCTCGCAGAGAAAGAACGCGATCAACAGCCGGCCAATCCGGCCGTTCCCGTCGAGGAAGGGATGAATGGTCTCGAACTGGGCATGCGCCAGCCCGATGCGAATGAGGGGAGGGATATTGTCGTTTCGGTGCAGAAAGGTCTCCAGGTCCCCCAGCGCGCGCGGCACGTCCTCGAACGGAGGGGGCACGAAGACCGCATCGCGCAGCGTGCCGCCGGACGGGCCGATCCAGTTCCGGGTCCGGCGCAGCTCGCCCGGCATGGAACGGCCGCCGCGCACACCGCGCAGCAGCCTTTCGTGCATCTCGCGGATCAGGCGAACCGACAGCGGCAGGTCGGGCAACCGCTCGAGTCCGTGGTCCATGGCCGCCAGATAGTTGATGACGTCTCCCGTGTCTCCGGCATCGCGGGGCGACAGGATCCGGGCCTCGGCCGCAAGCACATCCTGAAGGGAGCTTTGCGTCCCCTCGATCTGACTGGAAAGCACGGCCTCCTTGCGCATGTACATGAGTACGAAGAGATCGGATTCCGGCAGTGTATGGATAGCGCCGTCCAGCCTGCCCAGGGCGCGGTCGGCCGCCGACAGGAGGGCTTGCATGGACTCCGTCACGCGAACCGGCGGCCGCGGCGGCAGCGGGGCCGGAACGAAAGCGCGGTAGCCGGCGGGCTGGAGCACATGGCGACCGGCGCGGCCGTCCGATCTGTCCCTGTCGTCCATGGCTTGCCTCCACCGAGGCGCTGTGCGTTCCATATGGTCCTCTGGCGTATATATGGAACGCCTCGCCGTCCATATTATCGGTTGGTGACACCATGGGTCGCGGCGGCGCCCATGTTATCGGCTGACGACACTATCGGCAGTCGTTGGACGCCATGCGCCATGCACCGGCCCGACAGCGGCGCTCGGCAGCCTGGTCCCGCGAGCGCGCCATCGAGAAGCTCTTCGGCTTCCCTCTTCAGTGCCCGAGGCGCAGGCAGATTTCCTCGGGTCGCGGCATGCTGTCGTCGAAGTAGCAGTCGACGGCTTCCCTGACGTTGCGGCGGATGTCTTCGAGCGACCCTCCCTGGGTGTGGATGCCGCAGCCCGGCGCGCTGGCCGCATAGCCGCCGTCGATCTCGTCCTCGGTGGCCCCGAAGACGATTTCGGTCATGCTGTCGCCTCCTGCGGTCCGTCGATGCCGAGTATTTCACTCAGCAGCCCTTCGCTCTCCCGCTCCAGCGCGAGGATGTCGGCGCGGATCTCGTCCAGCGTGCGCATCGGCTGCGGCTTGTAGAAGTAGCGGTTGAAGCCGATCTCGTAGCCGATCTTCACGCTGTCGGGCCGGTACCAGGCGTCCCCGGCGTAGGGCAGGACCTCGCGGCGCAGAAAGGCCTCGATGCCGTCGTGCTCCTGTAACGGGATCTGCTCGGTGTCGC
This sequence comes from Alphaproteobacteria bacterium, assembly GCA_963422565.1. Classification (GTDB taxonomy): domain Bacteria; phylum Pseudomonadota; class Alphaproteobacteria; order MPNO01; family MPNO01. Next base: position 2,452,203 of record OY730228.1, read on the forward strand.
GCAGGTCCGTGTCGGGCTCATACTCGACCGCGGCGGGCCTGCCGCCGACGGTGGCCGCGAACAGGCCGCGCAGGGGATCGGCCTCGGTGCCGCGCCCGTGGACCCGCCGGATGACCGGCGGGGCGGTCTCGCTCCGCGTGCCGTGCTCCTTGAGCAGCTTGATCCCGGTGGCATTGTAGGCGCGGCCCGGGTCGGCCTCCGCGATGCGGAGCGGCCGCTCGACCGTCACCTTCCGGTAGCCGAAGGCGGCGTTGTCGAGGATCCTGCTCTGCTCGGTCTCCTCGAAGGCGAGGAAGGTGTCGCAGATGCGGGCGATGTCGTCCTCACCGAGCTCGCAGTTCTTCTTGCCCAGATTCTTGCGCAGCGGCCGATGCCAGCCGGTCGCGTCGATCAGCTGCACCTTGCCCTTGCGGTGTTCCGGCTTGCGGTTGGTCAGCACCCAGACATAGGTGGCGATGCCGGTGTTGTAGAACAGGTTGAGCGGCAGGGCGACGATCGCCTCCAGCCAGTCGTTCTCGATTATCCAGCGGCGGATGTTGCTCTCGCCCTGGCCGGCGTCGCCGGTGAACAGCGAACTGCCGTTGTGCACCTCGGCGATGCGGCTGCCGAGCCGGGTATGCCGCTTCATCTTGGAGAGCTTGTTGGCGAGGAACAGCATCTGCCCGTCGCTCACCCGGGTGACCAGGGAGTATTCCGAGTCGTCGCCATGCTCGATCAGGAAGCGCGGGTCGCGCATGTCGCTCCGGCCGCCCATGCGCTCCAGGTCCGTCTTCCAGCTCTTGCCGTAGGGCGGGTTGGACAGCATGAAGTCGAACTCGCGCGCCGGGAAGGCGTCGTTGGCCAGCGTCGAATGCTCCGGGCCGCCCACGATGTTGTCGGCGGCTTCGCCCTCGCCCTTGAGCAGCAGGTCGGCCTTGCAGATGGCGTAGGTCTCGGCGTTGATCTCCTGGCCGTAGAGGTGGGTGGAGACCTGCTTGCCACGCGCGGCGGCGAGTTCCTGCAGGGTCTCCTCGGCGACGGTCAGCATGCCGCCGGTGCCGCAGGCGCCGTCATAGAGCAGCCAGGTGCCGGACTCGATCCGGTCGGCGACGGGCAGGAAGACCAGCTTCGCCATCAGCCGCACGGCGTCGCGCGGGGTCCAGTGCTCGCCGGCCTCCTCGTTGTTCTCCTCGTTGAAGCGGCGGACCAGCTCCTCGAAGATCGTGCCCATGCCGTGATTGTCGAGGCCGGGATGGCGCACGCTGCCATCGGTGTTCTTCACCGGATCGGGGCCCAGATTGACGTCGGTGGAGGTCAGCTTCTCGATCAGCGCGCCGAGCGCGTCGGCCCGGGCGAGGCGCGGGATCTGGTTGCGAAACTCGAAACTGTCGAGAATGTCCTGCACGTTGGGCGAGAAGCCGTCGAGCCACGCCTCGAAATCGGCCTTGAGCTGCTGCGGATTGGAGCGGGCGCGCAGGTCGCGCAGGGTGAACGGCGAGGCGTTGTAGAAGGCCTGGCCCGCAGCCTGGCGCAGGGCTGCGTCCTGTTCGATCACGCCCGCCGCGTCGAGCGAGGCCTTCATGTCGAGAACCGCCTGCTTGCCGTCCTCGAGCACCGCATCGAGCCGGCGCAGCACGGTCATCGGCAGGATCGCGTCGCGATACTTGCCGCGCACATAGAGATCGCGCAGAACATCGTCCGCGATGCCCCAGATATAGTTCGCGATCCAGTTCAGGTCGCCGTTGCTCACTCGGTGTTCATCCTCCGGCCCAGACGCCGTTGCGGCGTGAGGTGGCCTCGCCCTCGGCGGTCGGCCCGAGATCGCGGACCCGCGGCTTCATGTCGGGCTTTCTGCGTCTCCTGGGGATGGATGGGCGAGGTCAGGCACGGTTCGCTGCCATTTCCAGCGCCAGCGAGGCGACCACCGTCGGAACGGCCCTTCGCAAGCGACCGTCGAGCATCGCCCGGATCTTGGAGACCGGAGGCGGGACCACGCTCGCCGGGCCGGGCCGCGCGTGTCAGGCGGTCCAGACCTCCTCCCAGCTTCCCTGGGTCGCGGCCTTGGAGTATTCGGTTGAGCGGTTCTCGAAGAAGTTGGTGTGCTCCATGCCGTTCAGGACCTCGTCCATCCAGGGGAGCGGGTTCCGCGCGGTGCGGAAGATCGGCTGGAGGCCGAGCTGCGACAGCCGCCGGTCGGCGATGTAGCGGATATAGCGCTTGACCTCCTCGCCGGCGAGGCCGTCGACGCCGCCGAGGCCGAAGGCGAGATCGATGAAGGAATCCTCCTGCTCGACGACCGTGCGGCATGCCGCATAGAGCGAGTCCTGGAAGTCTTCGGTCCAGATCTCGGGGTTTTCCCCGATGAAGGTGTGGAACAGCCGGATGATCGACGCGGTATGCAGGGATTCGTCGCGCGCCGACCAGGTCACGATCTGGCCCATCCCCTTCATCTTGTTGACGCGCGGAAAGTTGAGCAGCACCGCGAAGGAGGCGAAGAGCTGGAGTCCCTCCGTGAAGGCGCCGAACATCGCGAGCGTCCGGGCGATGTCCGCCTTGGTGTCGACGCCGAAGCGGTGCATGTAGTCGTACTTGTCCCGCATCTCCTTATAGTGGCGGAAGGCTTGGTACTCGGTCTCGGGCATGCCGATGGTATCGAGCAGGTGCGAATAGGCGGCGATGTGGACGGTCTCCATATTGGAGAAGGCGGCCAGCATCATCTGCACCTCGGTCGGCGCGAACACGCGCGCGTAGTGGCGCATGTAGCAATTGTTCACCTCGATGTCCGACTGGGTGAAGAAGCGCAGGATCTGGGTGAGCGTGTGCCGCTCCTCGCCGCTCAGCTTGTTGTGCCAGTCCTTGACGTCGTCGGCCAGCGGCACCTCCTCGGGTAGCCAGTGGATGCGCTGCTGGATGAGCCAGGCGTCATAGGCCCAAGGATAGTGGAATGGCTTGTAGACCCCGTCGGACTCCAGCAGAGACATCGGGCCCCCCTCGCTCCGCCGCAAAGCGACGGCTGTCGAGAGTATACGGGAAACGGCCCTGGGGGCAATCGCGCGCCGCGCCGCGCCGCGCTCGGCGGCCGTCGCCGCTACTGGCAGGCCAGGCACTCCTCGTAATCGTCCGCAGCGGCGGTTGCCACGGTGCCGGCGACCGCGACCCTGGTCGAAACCACATCGGCGCGTTGGAGCGATCGCGACCGGCAGTAGTAGAGCGACTTCACGCCCTTCTTCCACGCCCGGAAGTGAATGTCGTGCAGGAGCGTCTTGTGGACATCGGCCGGGAGGAAGACGTTGAGCGACTGCGACTGGCAGATATTCGGGGCGCGGTCGGCGGCGAGATCGACGAGCCATCGCTGGTCGATCTCGAAGGCGGTCTTGAAGACCGCCTTCTCGTCCTCGCTCAGGAAGTCGAGATCGGCCACCGAGCCGCCCTTCACGGTGATCTCCGTCCAGACCTCGTCGGTGTCGCGGCCCTTCTCGGCCAACAGCGCCTTGAGATACTTGTTGCGCACGCTGAACGAGCCGGACAGCGTCTTGTGGGTGAAGGCGTTGGCGGCGTTGGGCTCGATCCCCGGCGAGCAGCCGCCGCAGATGATCGAGATCGAGGCGGTGGGCGCGATCGCCGTCTTGCAGGAAAACCGCTCCTGGAACCCGTAATCGTCCGCGTCGGGGCAGGGTCCGCGCTCCTCGGCGAGCCGTCTCGATGCGGCGTCGACCTGGACGCGGATATGCCGAAAGATCGACCGGTTCCAGCCCCGCGCGGGCGCCGATTCGATCGGCACGCGCTGGCTCTGGAGAAAGGAGTGGAAGCCCATCACGCCGAGCCCGACCGAACGCTCGCGCGCGGCGGCGTAGCTCGCGCGGGCCATCGAAGCGGGCGCCGCCCGGATGAAGTCCTCGAGCACGTTGTCGAGGAAACGCATCACGTCCTCGATGAAGCGGCGGTCGCCGCGCCAGGCCGGATAGGTTTCGAGGTTGAGCGAGGACAGGCAGCAGACCGCCGTCCGGTCGCGGCCGAGATGGTCGCGGCCGGTGGGCAACGTGATCTCGCTGCACAGATTTGACATCCTGACCGACAGCCCGGCGAGCTTGTGATGCTCCGGCACCGCCCGGTTGACGTGGTCGATGAAGACGAAATAGGGCTCGCCGGTCTCGATCCGGCTGGTCAGCAGCCGGATCCACAGCGCCCGCGCCGACACCTGGCGGACCACGCTCCGGTCCTTGGGGCTGATCAGCGCCCATTCCTCGCCGGTCTCCACCGCGCGCATGAAGGCGTCGGGTATGACCACGCCGTGATGCAGGTTGAGCGCCTTGCGGTTGGGGTCGCCGCCGGTCGGGCGCCGGATCTCGATGAACTCCTCGATCTCGGGGTGGTCGACGCCGATATAGACCGCCGCCGAACCGCGCCGGAGGGAACCCTGCGAGATCGCCAGCGTCAGCGAGTCCATCACCCGGATGAACGGGATGATCCCCGAGGTCTTGCCGTTGGCGCTGACCCTCTCGCCGATCGAGCGCAGATTGCCCCAATAGCTGCCGATGCCGCCGCCGCGCGCGGCCAGCCAGACATTCTCGTTCCACAGGTCGACGATGCCCTCGAGGCTGTCCTCCGCCTCGTTGAGGAAGCAGGAGATCGGCAGGCCGCGATTCGTGCCGCCGTTCGACAGCACCGGGGTGGACGGCATGAACCAGAGCCGCGACATGTAGTCGTAGAGCCGCTGCGCATGCGCCGAATCGTCGCCGTATCTCGAGGCGACCCGCGCGAACAGGTCCTGGTAGCCCTCCTCCGGCATCAGGTAGCGGTCGCGCAGCACCGCCTTGCCGAAATCGGTCAGCAGCGCATCGCGCCCGCGGTCGATCCCGACCGAGATCTCGCGCGGAGACTGAAGCAGGTCATGCTGCGCAGAGACGAGGTCCAACACGCTGTCCATCTCTTCCCCCAGAGCCTCGACGACAATACCCGCCGGACCGGAACCGCGCCGCGCCGGCACCGCATCGTCCGGGGCGGCGCGGACGAGCGGCTGCCGAATCGGGATCGAGGCAGCGCGGGGGGCGCAGCTTGCCCAACAAATAGCGCTCTGGCAAGCCGAGAACCCAATATTTGGTGGTTGGCCGGTTTCGGGCCGGGGCGGGCGCGCGCCGCTTCCAGGAAGGATAATCGTCTTATGTTCTTGTTCGGTTTATGAAAATTTTCTGTTCGCAATCTGTGGACTCGCCTTTTGTTCCGGGCGCCGCGCCCGAGCGATCTGTCGGAGGATCTCCTGCGGCGCGATCGGCGTCTCGGAGATCCGCACGCCGTAGCCGGCGAGCGCGTTCTCGACCGCCTGGGCGACGACGGAGGTCGCCGGTACCGTCCCGCTTTCGCCGACTCCCTTGATCCCCAGCGGGTTGTGATCGGTCGGGGATTCGAGATGACGAATGGCGATTCTCGGCGTCTCGGCGGCGCCCGCGAGGAGATAGTCGGCGAGAGTCGTCGTCTGGGGCTGGGCCTCCGAATCGAAGGCCATCCGCTCGAACAGCGCGTTGCCGAGTCCGTGGACGACCCCGCCGACGATCTGGCCGTCGACGATCATCGGGTTGATCATCCGTCCGCAGTCATGGACCACGAGATAGCGCAGCACCTCGATTCGCCCTGTCTCCACATCGACCTCGACCTCGCACACATGGGTGCCGTTGGCGTAGGCGAGCGCCGTGAAGGGGACGGCCGCGGTCTCCTCGAGACCGGGCTGCGCGCCGGTCGGGAGGGCGTAGCCGGGTGTGCCGTAGACGGCGCTCGCCAGCGCGTCGAAGCCGACCGCGAGCTGCGGCGCGCCGCGCACCCGGGCGCGCCCGCCCGCGAGCTCGATATCGGCCGGGGCCGCCTCCAGCATGTCGGCGGCGAGCGCCCTGACCCGATCGGCGAGGACGCCCGCCGCGAGATGGGCCGAGCTTCCCGCGTTCACCGCCTGGCGGCTGGCCGAGGCGCCGATTCCGGTCGGCACGGCGGCGCTGTCGCCGAGGATCACGGCGATGTCGTCGGGCGCCGCGCCGAGCCGGTCGGCGCAGATCTGGGCCAGCATCGTCCGCGTCCCCTGGCCGATCGCCGTCGCGCCGCTATAGAGGCTCACCCGGCCCGACGGGGCGATTCGCACAGTGACCGCCTCGAACGGCCCGCGCCCGGTCCCCTTGACATAGTTGGCGAGCCCGATTCCTAGATGGCGCCCGGCGGCGCGCGCGGCGCGCTGCCGGGCGCGAAAGCCCGGATAGTCGGCGCGCGCGGCGGCGGCCGCCTGACAGGCCGGGTAATCGCCCGAGTCGAGTCGGATCGCCGCCCCGCTGCGCGCCGTCAGCCGGCGCTCGAAGGGCATGTCCTCGGCCGCTATGAGGTTCCGCCTGCGTATCTCGTCGGGCGGGACGCCGAGGCGGTCGGCGATCCGATCGAGCACCCGCTCCATCGCGAACGTGCCCTGGGGGTGGCCGGCCCCACGCACCGGCGTCGCCGGGACCTTGTTGGTGAGCGCGACCCGCACCTCCAGCCGATAGGCCGGCAGCCGATAGGGGCCGGGCACCACGGCGGCGGCGTTGTGCGAGAGGTTGAGCCCGCGCGCCGTATAGGCGCCGTGATCGTGGATCATGCGGCCGCGCAGGCCGAGCAGACGCCCGTCCGAATCGGCCGCGGCCTCGAGGTCCCAGTACTGGTCGCGCTCCTGGGTCGTGGCGACGAAATGCTCGCGGCGATCCTCGATCCACTTGACCGGCCGGCCGATCAGCAGCGCCGCTAGGGCGACGACCACCTCCTCGGGATAGACGACCAGCTTGGGTCCGAAGCCGCCGCCCACATCGGGCGCGCGGACCACGGTCCGGTTCTCGTCCCGCCCGAGCGCGGCGACCAGGACCCGGAGGGCGCCGTGGGGGGCCTGGCTCGACAGCCAGACCGACAGCGTGTCGGAGAAGCGATCATGCGCGGCGACCGTCCCGCGGCACTCGACGGCGAGGCCGAGCCCCTTGTGCTGGCGGAGCGAGGCGGAGACATGGTGGGCCGCCGCGGCGAACGCGGCCTCGACGTCGCCGTAGCCGATGTCGTAGGCGGCGAGCAGATTGTCCTCCGCGCCGGCATGGACCCGCGCGGCGCCCGGCAGCAGCGCCGCGCGGCAATCCGAGGCCGCCGGCAGCGGCTCGAGATCGAGTTCGATCAGAGACGCGGCGTCCTCCGCGGCATAGCGGGACTCCGCGACGGCGACGGCGATGGGCTCGCCGACATGGCATGTCTCGCCCTTCGCCAGGATGGGCCGGTCGCGGGTCTGGCGGTAGGAGGCGCTGGGCAGCGCGGTCTCGAGACGGGGCGTTCGCAGATGCGGCGCGATCTCGGCATGGCCGAAGACCGCCGCCACGCCGGGCGCCGCGGCGGCGCGGCGGAGATCGAGGCCGCGGATGCGGGCATGCGCGACGGGGCTGCGCAGGAACGCCGCATGCAGGAGCCCGGGCAGATGGATATCGTCGACGAACCTCCCGCGGCCGCGCAGCAACGCCGGGTCTTCGAGCCGCTTGAGCGGTCGCCCGACACCGGTCCCGGCGCCGCTCAGGACCGGTCGCCCCTCTCGGCGACGACGCGCTCGAAGGCCGCGAGCGTCTCGCCGCTGACATGGTGCTCGATGCCTTCGGCGTCGACCCTGGCCACCTCCTCGTCGACTCCGATCGCGCAGAGGAACGCGACGACGATCTGGTGCCGCCGCCGCGACGCCTCGGCGAGGCGTCGCCCCCGGTCGGTCAGGAAGATCGCCCGATAGGGCATGGTGACGACGAGCCCGGCCTGTTGGAGCCGGGCGATGTTCTTGGCGACGCTTGCCGGCGTTACCCCCAGGCGTCTGGATATGTCGGTGGCGCGCGCCTCGCCGGTCGAATCGATGAGGTCGGCGATCAGCTCCACATAGTCCTCGGCGATCTCGGTCTGGCGCGCCAGGCGGGTCAGCCTGTGATGATCTGCCTGCGTCGCCGGCGCGACCATGTCGGGCGCCGGAACCGGACCGCCGACCGCGAGCGCGCTGCGTCTGGCATTGGATTTGCTCGGCTCCGGCAAGCGCGCCTCGTCCCGCATCGCCAACCGGCGCGACTATGCCCAAACCGCGGCGCATTGACAAATGTTGGCCAGACGCAAATTTATTGCGCTGGGCTAACATATTCGGGCGAGGCCAGGATCTTGCCGAAGCGCTCCCGTTCTTCCCGGTTCCTCGCGGCCGCCGGTGTGGTCGTCGTCCTCTGCGCGGCGACGGCGCCCGCGACGGCGGACGTCGCGAGCGCCGAGCGCTGGGACCCGCTCGCGGCCGCGCATCTCTACGCGGTCTTCACGAGCCGTCTGGAGCCGATCGACTGGGAGGGCATCGCGGCGCGCTACGGCTCGGTCTCGCCGATATTCCCCCATTCCGGAACCGAGCCTGCGCTCGACCGGCTGGCCGCGCTGGCGGGCGGCGCGCCGGTCCTGGCGATCCGCGAGGCGATCGCGCGGCGGGATCCCGCCGCCCTGCGCCGGGCCTCCGAAAGGGCGCTCGCCCGCGCCGTCGGGGCGCGGCTCGCCGAGGCGGGCCGGGCGGGCGACCGGCCGGCGGTCGCGCTGCGTCGCGTTCTCGCCGCCCGCGCCGCCTATCGCGGGCTCGAGATCGGGCTGCGCCGGCAGGATCCGGCGGCCCACGGGCGGATCGGCCGTGCCTGGCTGGCGCTGACCACGCGCATCGGCGCCGGCGAGGTCGCCGTCGCGGCCGCGGCCGGGCGTCTCGCGGAGACGCTGGCGGCGCGTTTCGGGGCGGGCGATACGGCCCTGCCGCCGCCGCAGGCCTGGCTGCCCCCGGACGCGGTCGTCGGTGAGCAGACGCCGCTGCCGCGTCTGGTGCTCAATTTCGAGGAGCGGGGGATCGACGAGAAGCGGCTGTTCATGGTCGCCTACGGCGACATGCTGTTCGATTCGCCGCTCCTGTTCGGCGCCCCGGCGCGGGCGCTGCGCCTGGCCTGCTCGAGCTGTCACAACCGGGGCCACAACAATCGGGCGTTCTATGTTCCGGGGCTCAGCCGACGCCCCGGCGGCGTCGATGTCGACAACGGGTTCTTCAACCCGCTCGCCAACGATTTGCGCTTCGACCCGCTCGACATCCCGAGTCTGCGCGGGGTCCGGTTCACCGCACCCTATGGTCGCGACGGCCGGACGGCGAGCCTGCGGGAGTTCACCCGCAACGCGATCGTCAACGAGTTCGCCGGCCCCGAGCCGAGCCCGCTGATGCTCGACGCCCTGGTCGCCTACATGAACGAGTTCGACTTTCTGCCTGCGCCGCTGCTCTACCGCGACGGCCGGCTGAACGCGCGCGCGAGCGCGGCTGCGAAGCGCGGCGAGGCGATCTTCAACCGGCCCTTCGCCCTGATGGGCGGGCGGTCCTGCGCGGGCTGCCATATCCCGGATGCCAACTTCCTCGACGGCAGACGGCACGACATCGGCTCGGTGGCTGCGTCCTCCGCCCATGCGCGCGACGGCGCCCTCGACACGCCGACCTTGCTCGGCATCGCCTATAGCGCGCCCTACTTCCATGACGGCTCGCTGCCCGACCTCGAGGCGGTGGTCGACTGGTTCGATCGACGCTACGCGATGGGGCTGACCGCCGGCGAAGCCGCCGATCTGGCGGCCTATCTGGCGGCGGTCGGCGGCGGCGAGCGGCCCTTCGAGTCCTTCGATGCCGAGGCGACGCGGTTCGCGCTCGGCTTCGCCGAGGCGTCGACGTTCCTCGCGACCCTCGACAGGCTGATTCCGGCGCGCGACCGGCGGCACGCGCTCCTGCTGCTCGAGACCGTGGGCGCCGACCTCCGCGCCGACGCGCTCGCCTTGGCGCGGCCGGCTTCGCGGGCGCCGGTCATGGCGCTCGCCGCCCGGATCGACGCGATCGCCGCCGCTATCGCCGGCGGAGACTGGTCGGCGGCGTCCGGGCTGTGGGCGGGGTACAAGCGAGCGGAGGTGCGCCATGCGGGCGATATCCGTTGATCGGCGCCGGGCGCTGGCGACGCTGGTCGCGGTCGCGGCGGCGCTGCCCGCCCGCGCCGCCGTGCCGCCTCTGGTGCTCGCCTTCGTGCCGCAGGAAAACCCCGAGAAGCTGCTCGGCGACATCGATGCGATCGCCGGCTATCTCGCTCCGGCGATCGGGCGTCCGATCGAGGGCCGCGTCACCCATGACCACGCCGCGGCGGTCGAGGCGCTGGCGGCGGGCATGGCCGACATCTCCTTCATGGGCGCGCTACCCTATGTCATCGCGCGGGCGCGGATCGGTGCCGCGGCGCTGCTGTCGGAGGTCTATCGCGGCCGGGCGAGCTATTCGTCGGCGGTGTTCGTCCGCCGGGACAGCGGTCTCTCCGACCTGTCCGAGCTGAGGGGGCGGACGATCGCCTTCGCCGACCCGATCTCCGAGTCCGGCTATCTCTACCCGCTCGAGATCTTCGCCGCCGCCGGTCATCTGGCGCGCCGCCAGGATCCCGGCGAGTTCTTCGGCACGGTCTATTTCGCCGGGGGCTATCAACAGGCGATCCAGTCGGTCGCCCACGGCTTTGTGGACGCGGCGGGGGTGAGCATCTACGCGCCGCTGCTGCTCCCGTCGGCCGAGCGCCGGGACGTCGCGGTCCTGGCGGAGTCGGGTCCGATCCCCTCGCATGTCGTGGTCGCCCGGCCCGGTCTGGATCATGCGTCCCGCGAGGCCTTCGTCGCCGCGATGCTGGCACTCAACCGCGCCGCCAACCGGCATCTGCTCGCCCATGTCTATGCGCCGGACGGGTTCGTGCGACCGGATCACGCCGCCTACGAGGGCCTCGCGCGGCTCGCGCGCGCCCACGGGCTGATCGCGCGATGATCGGCGGGGTTCGCGTCGCCGGGCTTCGGGTCTGCTACGGCGCGGCCGGGCGGCCGGTGCTCGCGGTCGACGATCTCCGCATTCCCGCCGGCCAGCGGGTGGCGCTGATCGGGCCGAGCGGCGCCGGCAAGACGACGCTGCTGCGCGCCCTGCACGGGCTGGCGCCGTGCGATGCCGGCGAGATCGCCGTGGGCGGCGTCGCGCTCGGCACCGCGGCGTCGCGCTCGCGGGCGTTCCGGCGCCGCTCGGCCGCCGTGTTTCAGGAATTCCAGCTCGTCGAGCGCGCGAGCGTGCTCGGCAACGTGTTGCACGGCCGCCTCGGGCACGCGGCGGTGCTCCCGAGCCTGTTCGGCATCTTCTCCGAGGCCGATCTGGCGGCGGCGCGGCGGGCGGTCGCCGCGACCGGCCTGGCGCCGATCATCGGGCGGCGGGTGGACACCCTCTCCGGCGGGCAGCGCCAGCGGGTGGCGGTGGCGCGCGCGCTGGCGCAGGGGCCGGAGATGATCACGGCCGACGAGCCGGTGAGCAACCTCGATCCCGTTCTCGCCGGGGAGATTCTGGGCCTGGTGATGGACGCGGCGCGGACGCGGGCGATCACCGCGCTCGCCGTCGTCCACGATGCCGGGCTGGCGGCGGGGTGCGCCGAGCGCGTGCTCGGTCTCGTCGAGGGGCGGATCGTCCACGACAGCGAACGCGACGGGCCGGTCGGCGTGCATGCGCTGCGCCGCATCTACGGGCGGAGGCTGCCGCCTCGCATCGTCCGGAACGCCGCCGAGCCGGCCGATGGCATCGCGCACGGGCTTGGCGACGTGGCGTGAGAGCCTGCGGCGGGCGGTGCTGCCGCTCGCGGCAGTGCTCGCCGTCGCCTGGGCCTGGGCCGGCACCGGGTTCGATCCGGGCGTCCTGGCCGGCGGGCTGCCGAGGCTCGGCGAATTTCTCTCCCGGATGGCGCCGCCCGATCTCGGCATCGCCACGGTGGTCTTTCGAGCGATGGTCGAGACGGTGCAGATCGCGCTCCTCGGAACCGTCTTCGGGGCCGCCCTGTCGGTCCCGTTCGGGCTCCTCGGGGCGGCGAACCTGACGCCGGGCTATGTCCACCATCCGGTCAAATGGCTCCTCGGGGGGCTGCGCGGCATTCCGGTGATCCTCCTCGCGCTGATGTTCGTCAGCGCCTACGGGCTCGGGCCGGTGCCGGGCGTCCTCGCGGTCGCGCTGCATTCCGCTGGCATGCTCGGGAAGTTCTATGCCGAGGCGTTCGAGTCGGCCAGGCCGGGTCCGGTCGAGGCGATCCGCACGACGGGCGCCGGCTGGCTCCAGCTCGTGCGGTTCGGCGTCGTCCCGCAGGTTGCCCCCGAGCTGGTGCGCGACACGCTGTTCCGCTTCGAATTGAACCTCCGCGAATCTCTGGTCCTCGGCCTCGTCGGTGCGGGCGGTATCGGCTTCTACATCCAGCTCTATGCGCGCGCCTTCCACTACGACAAGGTCGCGACATTGACCCTGGTGGTGTTGGCGATGGTGATCCTGCTCGAGCAGGCCAGCGTGCACGCGCGGCGCCGCTTGCGTTAGCCATTGTCCGGATCGGTGGAGCGGGGTGGTCGTCCGGCCGGTCGCCGCCCGGGCGAGATCGACGGGGGCGATGCTCTCGTTCGTTCTGCAAGCGCCGTATCGCCGGCGGAAGCGGGTCGCCCTGGGCGCATCGTCCGGGTGCGGATTGGTCCGCGTACCGATTTGCGCACCCGCTCGCCCCGCGCCGCAAGCGACCCCACGCCGAACGCCTGCCCAAAGGACGCAGACCCACAAGACCCGGCGAAATCGTCCGGTTCGACGCAGGCTCCGAATTCAAGGCCGACTTCGAAACCGAATGCCGGAGACGCGCCATCGCCCTCTTCGAATTCCCGCCCGGATCGCCCGAACTCAACCGACATGTCGAACGAAACGACGGCGCATGGCGATACGGATTCCACGCGATCCGGGACCTCCCCCGGGACGACCTCCGCAGCCTCGACGCATGGAGCGACGCCTTCGCCGACGAATTCGACACCCTCGGAGCGCAGCAGGCACTCGCCGGGCCGACACCCGCCCGATACCTTGCCAAGCAGACAGCCAAGGATGACCCCCTCCCCCGTCTCATATGTCCCGAACCAGGATGACGCCTTGCCCGCAAATTCGGCCGCTGTTAGCGTCCGTTCGGTCGGGAGCGGGACCGGCGGCGATCGGGAAGGGGGCGGAATGGCTTATGCGGCTCGCTCGGCGGCCGGACGGGTCGCCGCCGGGAGATAGCCTGCCGCCATGGATCTCGCGGCCGTCGTCCTCATCCAGATCCTCTACGCCGTCGCGTATCTCGCGCTGATCAGCATCGGGCTCGCGATCATCTTCGGCATGATGGGGGTGATCAACTTCGCCCATGGCGAGTTCCTGATGATGGGCGGCTACGCCTTCGTCCTCGCGGTCGGCGCCGGCGTCGATTTCTGGATCGCGATGCTGGTCGTCGCTCCGCTCGCCGTCGGCGTGCTCGGCGTGGCGATCGAACGGCTGATCATCCGCCATCTCTACGGCAGGGCCATCGAGACCGTGCTCGCCACCTGGGGGCTGAGCCTGTTCCTGATCGGCCTCGCCGCCACCGTGCTCGGCTATCACCAGAAGACCCCCGCTCCGCCGCTCGGCCGGGTCACGATCGGCGCCTATCAGGAGGGCGGCTACACCTTCTTCGTCATCGGCATGACGGCGGTCGTGCTGGCCGCGCTCTATTGCGGCCTCCGATACACGCGCTTCGGCCTGATCGCCCGCGGCACGATGCAGAACGCCGCGATGGCCCGGGCGCTCGGCGTCTCGACCGACCGCGTCTATGCAGCGACGTTCGGCATCGGCGCCGCGTTGAGCGGGCTCGCCGGCGCGGTGCTGGCGCCGATCGCCGGCGTCTTGCCGGACATCGGCGTGACCTATGTGGTCAAGGCTTTCATCAACGTCATCGGCGGCGGCGCGGTCGTCCTCGCCGGGACCGGTTCGGCCGCAGCCCTGTTCGGAACGGTGAGCCAGGCGGTCACCTTTCTCAGCCGGCCGGTGGTGGGCGAGGTCGCGCTCCTGGTGGTCGCCATCGTCCTGCTTCGCATGCTGCCGCTCGGCATCACCGGGCGCTACTTCCGGAGGAGCCTGTGAGGGCGCCGGGTGCGGCCGTCGAGGCCTGCGCGCTCGCCGCCCTCGGGCTGGTCCTGCTGTTCGGGGTCCCCGCTGTCGTCGAGCCCTTCGCGCTCAACGACCTGACCCTGTTCATCGCCATGGCCGTCCTCGCTCTGAGCCTCGCTTTCGTCTGGGGGTCGGGCGGCATTCTCTGCTTCGGGCAGTCCGCCTTCTTCGGCCTCGGCGCCTACGCCTACGCGGTCGCGGCGATCAATTTCGGGGAGAGCACCGGCGCGATCCTGCTCGCGGTCTTTCTGCCGATGCTGCTCGCGCTCGTGCTCGGCTACTTCATGTTCTGGGGCCGGGTGAGCGACGTCTATCTGGCGGTCATCACCCTCGCGGTGTCGCTCGTGTTCTACTATCTGATCGGCGCCTCGGCGGGCAGCGAGTACCGCATCGGCAAGGCGCCGCTCGGCGGCTATAACGGCATCCCCTCGGTCCCGTCGATCAACCTGCCGGGCGACCCGGCGGCCCTGGTCGAGTTCGAGAATCTCTACCCTCCTGCGGCGGCGCTGCTGATCCTGGTCTATGGCGGGCTCCGCCTCCTGGTCGCGAGCGGTTTCGGCCGGATCGTGGTGTCGATCCGCGAGAACGAGACGCGCACCGAACTCCTCGGCTACGACGCGCGGCGCCACAAGCTCGTCGTGCTGATCGTCGGCGCCGGCATCGCCGGCATCGCCGGGGCCCTGTTCGCCGCGGTGAACAACTATGTCAGCCCGACGGTGTTCTCGCTCTTCTTCACCGCGCAGATCATCATGTGGCTGCTGGTCGGCGGCCTCGGATCCCTGCTCGGGGCGGTCGTCGGCTGCGTGCTGATCCAATATCTCACGACCTGGCTGGGCGAGACCAAATACGCCGACGTCAATCTCGTCCTCGGGGCGATCTTCGTCGCCATCGTGCTCTTCGTGCCGCGCGGGATCGTGCCGATGCTGGCCGCGCTCGCCGAGCCGCGCCCGACGCGCGGCGGGGCCGGCGGGCGATGAGCGCCCCGCCGCTGCTCCGCACCGAGGGGCTCACCATGCGCTTCGGCGGGGTGACCGCCGTGGACGGCGCCGACTTCGCGCTCGAGGAGGGCGAGCTCCGCTGCCTGATCGGACCCAACGGCGCCGGCAAGTCGACCTTCTTCAAATGTCTGATCGGGCAGCTCCGCCCGACCGCCGGGCGGATCGTCTTCGACGGGGAGGACATCGTCGGCGCCGAGCCGCACGAGATCGCCCGGCGCGGGATCGCGATCAAGACCCAGGTGCCGAGCCTGTTCGACGGGCTCGGCGTCCGCGAGAATCTGCGGCTGGCGGCCGGGCGCAGGCGCGACCGCGCCGCGACTCGGGAGACCGTCGCGCGCATCCTCGCCGAGATCGGCCTCGAGGCGGAGGCGGACCGGCTCGCCGGCCGCTTGCCGCACGGGCAGAGACAATGGCTCGAACTCGGCATGGTCCTCGCCTGCGACCCGCGGCTGATGCTGCTCGACGAACCGACCGCCGGCATGACCCATGCCGAGGTCGCGCGCACCGCCCGGATCATCCGCGACATCGCCCGCGACCGGGCGCTGATCGTCGTCGAGCACGACATGCAGTTCATCCAGATGATCGCTGGCAAGGTGACCGTCTTCCATCAGGGCAGGATCCTGGTCGAGGACAGCATGGCCGTCATCTCCTCGGATCCGCGCGTGCGCGACGTTTATCTCGGCAAGCAGGCCGGGGCGCAGACCGCGGCGGGCGGCGCGTGATGCTCGCCGTGACGGGCCTGCGCGCGAATTACGGCCGCATCCCGATTCTCACCGGTATCGATCTCGAGATCGCCGAAGGCGAGGCCGTCGGCATCCTCGGTCATAACGGCATGGGCAAGACCACGCTCATGAAGACGCTGATCGGGCTGGTGCCGGCGAGCGGCGGCAGAATCGCGTTCGCTGGCGCCGACGTCACCCGCGAGCCCGCCGACCGCCGGGCGCGGCGCGGCCTCGGCTACGTGCCGCAAGGGCGCGAGATCTTCCCGCGACTCTCGGTCCGCGAGAACCTCCGCATGGCGGCGCTCGCCGGCGGCGACGAGAGCGCGGTCGAGGAGGCGCTCGCGGACTTCCCGTCGCTCGCGCCGCTCCTCGACCGCGCGGGCGGCGCGCTCAGCGGCGGCGAACAGCAGATTCTCGCCATCGCGCGGTGCCTGTGTACGCGCCCGCATCTATTGTTGCTCGACGAGCCGACCGAGGGCATCCAGCCCTCGATCGTCGCCCGGATCGCCGAAACGCTCGCCGCGCTTCGCCGGTCGCGCAATCTCACTCTGGTGCTGGTCGAGCAGAATCTCGACTTTGTCGCGGCGCTCTCCAGCCGGGTCCTGATCATCCAGAAGGGCGAGATCGTCCGCGCGCTCGAACCGGAGGCGCTGCACCGGTCCGACTTCGTCGAGGAGTTCGTGGGCATGGGCGCGGCGGGCGGCTGAGCCCTGCCCACCGCGCGTCGAGGAGAGGGAAGATGTTCAAGACGCCGACCATAGCGCAGTTGAGAGAATGCGCGTCCGAACTCGGCATGCGGCCGTCTGACGACTATCTGGAGGCGGCGCGGCGGATCGTCGAGCCGCTGGCCGGGGCCTACCGCGCGCTCGAAGCGGTCCCGGACGAGCTGCCGCCGGTGACCTATCCGAGGTTGCCGGGCTACCGCCCGAATCCCGAGGAGAACCCCCACGGGGCGTGGTACGTCAAGACGTCGATCAAGGGCGCGCGGCGCGGCCGGCTGGCCGGCAAGCGGGTCGCGATCAAGGACAATATCTGCGTCGCCGGCGTGCCGATGATGAACGGCGCCTCCGTGATGGAGGGCTATGTGCCCGACATCGACGCGACGGTGGTCACGCGCATTCTCGACGCCGGCGGGGAGATCGCCGGCAAGGCGGTCTGCGAGTATTTCTGCGTTTCCGGAACCAGCGCGACCAGCGCCAGCGGCCCCGTCCACAACCCGCGCCGGCGCGGCTATTCGGCGGGCGGCTCCTCGTCGGGGAGCGCCGCGGTCGTCGCCGCGGGCGACGTGCCGATGGCGCTCGGCGGCGATCAGGCGGGCTCGATCCGCATCCCGGCCAGCTATTGCGGCATCTACGGCATGAAGCCGACATTCGGTCTCGTGCCCTATAGCGGGGCGGCGTCGCTCGAGACCACGATCGACCATTGCGGACCGATGACCGCGACCGTCGCCGACAACGCGCTGCTGCTGGAGGTGCTGGCGGGCCCCGACGGCTACGACTCGCGGCAGAACGGCGTCCGGGTCGCGCGCTACCGGCGCGCGCTCGGCGCCGGCGTCGCGGGGCTCCGCATCGGCGTCGTCGCCGAGTCCTTCGGGCTTCGCGAATCCGAGCCCGACGTCGACGCCAGCGTCCGCGCCGCTGCCGACAGGCTGGCGCGGCTCGGCGCCGAGGTCGAGGAGGTCTCGGTCCCGATGCACGCGATGGCGCGGCCGCTCTGGATCCCGATCGGCCATGACGGCGGGTTCATCACCATGATGACCATGAACGGCGGCGGCGTGAACCATGAGGGGCTCTATGTCGGCTCGATGCTGCGGCGCGCGGCGGGCTGGCCGGGCTGCGCCGACGAGATGGCCGACACGATCAAGATCATCGCCCTGTTCGGCCATTACTCGCTGAAGACCTATCGCGGGCGCTACTACGCCAAGGCTATGAACCTGCGCCGACGGCTGCGCGCCGCCTACGATGCGGCTCTGGCCGACCACGACCTTCTGCTGATGCCGACGCTCCCGATGAAGGCGTCGCCGCTGCCGCCTGCCGGCGCCTCCCCGGAGGAGATCACCAGGGTCGCCTGGGAGATGCTCGCCAATACCTGCGGCTTCAACCTGACCGGTCACCCCTCGATGTCGCTCCCCTGCGGGATGGCGGACGGGCGGCCGATCGGGCTGATGCTGACCGGGCGGCACTGGGAGGAGACGACGATCTACCGCGCCGCCGACGCCTTCGAGCGGTCGGGAGACTGGACGACCTTCTGACGCCCCGTCGAGTGGGCGGGATAAGGAGGCGGATCACCCCTCCCCTCAAGGAAGGGGATGGGTGCTATGCGAGAACCAGACGTCGACGGGCGTCCCGATCCTGTTTCCTGGCCACTCATACTGTCGGGCCATGAACACCGTTGTGCATCCGGCGCTTGGCCCAAGCGGCGCTTGAGCGGCAGCGCCCGCCACGCGCTTGCGGAAACAATCCCCGAACCGCCGTGCGGCTTCTCCAAGCGGCCCTATCGGAAACGCGAGGTAACAAAGCAATGCGCACGATCCCCTGAAGTCGTTCGTTCGTTTGACATCCTGCCCGGAATAAACCACTATGAACCAAAGATATATGACGCGCTTAGCATTACACAGACGCCACGGTCATGGTCGTCGAAACTCGCTTCCCCGCTTCCCTGGACGAGCACGAATATGCCGAACTCACCCCATGGCTGAAAAGTACCGCGTTTCCGTTGCGTGGCCTGTCCGGCACGCCATCACAGAATTTCTCGACGGCTATCGCAGTGAAGACTCGCAGCTCCCGTTGCGTCTGACCGCTGCGCGCCCCGATCGATGCAACGCCTGACCCGGAAGCCCTTCATGCCACGCAGCGACCTTCCCTTTGGTAGCGCGTTTTCGCCCGCCCAGATCGACCTCCCCGTGCTTCTGGATCTGGCGCACCGGCACGGTGCCGACTGGAAGGGCTTCGAGGAGGCCGTGCGCGACAGCTATTTCGCCGAACATCGGACCTCCGATTACAACAAGGGGAAACTCGCCAACAACACCAAGCTGTCCCTGGCGGACACTGGCTCGATGCGGGGGGTTCCGGGGTGAGGGCGGTCCTGGATCGATACGAGGTCGGCCGGCGCCGCGCCTGCGGACCCGGCGCCGCGCGCGCAGCGTTCGACGCGCTTCCGCGCAGCCCGTCGCGCGGGCGCGATTAGGGCGGCGCGATGGGTCTCGCCGTCGCCGTTCAGATGGACCCGATCGAGTCGATCGACATCGATGCGGACAGCACCTTCGTGCTCGCTCTCGAGGCGCAGGCGCGCGGCCACAGCCTGTTCCACTATCCGCCCGACGCGCTCTCGATGGCCGGCCGCCGGGTCTACGCCAAGGCCCGCCCGCTGGAGGTCCGGCGGATGCGCGGCGATCATTTCCGCCAGGGGCCGATGCGGACGATCGATCTCGCCGAGATGGATGTGGTGCTGATGCGCCAGGACCCCCCCTTCGACATGGCCTATATCACCGCGACCCATCTGCTCGAACATGTCCATCCGCGGACTCTCGTGGTCAACGACCCGTTCCATGTCCGCAACGCCCCCGAGAAACTGCTCGTGACCCGTTTCCCCGACCTGATGCCGCCGACGCTGATCAGCCGTGACCCGGCGGAGATCCGGGCGTTCCGGGAGGCGCATCGCGACATCGTTCTCAAGCCGTTGTTCGGCAACGGCGGGACCGGGGTGTTCCATCTCGCGCCGGGAGACGAGAATCTGGGCGCGCTCCTCGAGACATTCGCGGCGCAGTCCCGCGAGCCGATCATGGTCCAGCGCTATCTGCCGGAGATCCGCGCCGGCGACAAGCGCATCATCCTGGTCGACGGCGCGCCCGCAGGCAGCGTGAGCCGCGTGCCGCCCGACGGCGAGGCGCGCGCCAATTTCCACGCCGGCGGAACCGCGCGGAAGACCGCGCTTACCGCCCGGGAGCAGGAGATCTGCGCGGCGATCGGACCGGTGCTGCGCGCGCGCGGGTTGATCTTCGCCGGCATCGACGTGATCGGCGACTGTCTGACCGAGATCAACGTGACCTCGCCCACGGGTATCCAGGAGATCGACCGGCTGGACGGGGTGCGGATCGAGGCCGAGATCTGGGACGCGATCGAGCGCCGGCGCGCGGCGACCGCCGAGGCGGTCGGGGGCGATGGCCGATAGCGCCTCCGCCGCTGCGCCGCCGCCGCGTTAGGGGTCGGCATTGGTCGCGCGCGTCCACACCGTCGCCTTCCAGGGGATCGAGGTCCGCGACATCGAGGTCCAGGTGCAGATCGCCAGCGGGCTGCCGGCGTTCGCCATCGTCGGGCTGGCCGACAAGGCGGTCGCGGAATCGCGCGAACGGGTGCGCGCGGCGCTGACATCGGTCGGGCTGGCCCTGCCGCCGCGTCGCATCACCGTCAACCTGTCGCCGGCCGATATGCCCAAGGAAGGCAGCCATTACGACCTGCCCATCGCGCTCGGGATATTGATCGCGATGGAGGTGCTGCCCTCGGACGCGGCCGACGGCTATTCGGTGCTCGGCGAACTCGCTCTCGACGGCTCGATCCGGCCGGTCGCCGGCGTGCTCCTCGCTGCCATCGATGCGGCGGCGCGCGGGCGGAGCGTCGTCTGTCCGGCCGCGAGCGGCGGCGAGGCGGCCTTCGCCGGCGAGATCGAGGTGCTGGCCCCCGAAGGCCTGCTCGACCTGGTCAACCACTGCAAGGGCATCCAGGTTCTCGCCCCGCCCGAGCCCCGGCTCGCGGAGACCCCGCCCGCGGCGGCCGACCTCCGCGATATCAAGGGCCAGGAGACGGCCAAGCGGGCGCTGGAGATCGCCGCCTCGGGCGGCCACAACCTGCTGATGGTCGGGCCGCCCGGCGCCGGCAAGTCGATGCTGGCGGCGCGCCTGCCAGGCATCCTGCCGCCGCTCGATCCCGCCGAGACGCTCGAGATCTCGATGATCCACTCGGTCGCGGGAACGATCGCCGACGGCAGGCTGTCGCGGACCCGACCGTTTCGCGACCCGCATCACAGCGCCTCGGTAGCGGCGCTCGTCGGCGGCGGTCAGCGCGCCCGGCCGGGCGAGGTCTCGCTCGCGCATAACGGGGTGCTGTTCCTCGACGAGCTGCCGGAGTTCGGCCGCCAGGCGATCGAGGCGCTGCGCCAACCGATCGAGTCCGGAAGAACGGTGGTCGCGCGCGCCAACGCCCATGTCGCCTATCCCGCCCGGTTCCAGCTCGTGGCGGCGATGAACCCCTGCCGCTGCGGCTGGCTCGACGATCCCGGCCAAGCCTGCAGCCGGGCGCCGCGCTGCGCCGGCGAGTACCAGGCCCGGATCTCCGGACCGCTGTTCGACCGGATCGACATGCATATCGACGTGCCCGCGGTCAGCCCCGCCGATCTGAGCCTGCCGGCGCCGGCCGAAGGATCGACCGATATCGCCGCGCGGGTGGCCGGTGCGCGGGCGGTCCAGACGGAGCGCTACCGCAGCGCCGCGACACGCCTCAACGCCGGCGCCGACGGTGAGCTGCTCGAGGCGGTCGCCGCCCCGGACCGGGGCGGCCGCACCCTGTTGACCGAAGCGGCGGAGCGGCTCTCGCTGACCGCGCGCGGCTATCACCGGGTGATGCGGGTCGCCCGGACCATCGCGGATCTCGACGGCGCGGCGGCGGTGCGCCGCGAGCATGTCGCCGAGGCGCTGTCCTATCGGCGAATCGCCCCGGGCCGGTGACCGGCGGCGAGGGCGAAGCCGTAGAGCCGCGCCGGGTTGTCGACCAGGATCCGGCGCCGCGCGTCCGGGTCCGGCGCGAACCGCCCGAGCAGATCGACCAGATCCCCGTCATTGGGCATCGTCCCCACGATATTGGGATGCGGCCAGTCGGTGCCCCACAGGACCCGGTCCGGCGCCGCGTCGATCAACGCCCGCGCGAACGGCACCACATCCTCATAGGGCCGACCGGGGGCCGACAGCCGTTCCGCGCCGGAGACCTTCACCCAGATCTCCGCCTCCGCCAGGAGCCGCAGCAGCTCCTGGAACGCCGCCTGCCCGAGACCGTCGGCGACTCGCACCCGCGCCATGTGATCGATCACCACCGGCACGCCAAGCCCGGCGATCTCGGCTGCGTGGGCGACCACATCCGCCGCTTCGAGATACAGTACCAGATGCCAGCCGAGCGGGCGGATGAGAGCCGCGACCGAGCGGACGCGCGCGAAATCGGGCGGGCCGCTCAGATGGCGCGCGAAGCTCAACCGGACCCCGCGCACGCCGCCGGCGTGGAGCGCCGCATAGTCGCGCTCGTCGAAACGCGCATCCACCATCGCGACGCCGCGGTAGCGATCGGGCGCGCTGGCGATCGCATCGAGCATGGCGCTATTGTCCGCCCCGTGACAGGTCGCCTGAACGATCACCGCCCGGTCGAGACCGAGAACGCCGTGCAGGCGCCGGAGATCCGCGGCCGGCGCGTCGGGCGGCGTGTAGGATCGGCCGGGGTGATAGGGGTAGCGCGCGGCGGGGCCGAAGACATGGCAATGGGCGTCGCAGGCCCCCGCCGGCAGGGTCAGGCTCGGCGCCGCGGTCTCGCGGATCGGCGGCTGGCAGGTGGCGGCGTCGGGCATGGTCTGCGGCTGCTCCTGCGCCGGCGAGCGGAACACCCGCCGGGCGGCGCGATCCTAGCCCCCGCCGCCCGGCCGCGAAACCGCGCCGGCCGCGTCCTCATCGCCGCCGTGGCCGCCCTCGCCGCGGCGGTCGGGCCGGTCTCCGCCAAGGTCGCGCTAGAGATCGCCGCCGACCGCCCGGGAGGCCCCTGGCGCGCCTTCGCGCTCGTGCTCGCGAAACAGCTGGAGGCGGCGCTTCCCGGGGCGCGGGTCAGCGTGGCCCGCGATGGCAACGGCTATTGGAACCCGATCGTCGTGAACGCGCGGCGCGCCGATTTCGCGCTCGCCCATGCCGCTTGCGCGCGCTGGGCCTATCGCGGCGACGAGACGGCCTATGGCGGGCGCAGATACGCCAATCTTCGGGCAGTGCTGGGCGGCGTCAGACCGGTCTGGCTGACGGCGATGCTCCATCGCGCCTATATCCGCCGCACCGGGCACCGCTCCGTCGAACAGGCGCTGACCGCCGAGCGTGGCGGCCCGCGCATCGTCACCGCACCCGCCGGCGGCACCGTGCCGATCGCCGTCGACATGATACTGGCGGCGATGGGCACGAGCCGCGATCTGCTGCGCGCGCGCGGCGGCGACATCCTTCAGGTCGCCCCCCACCAGATCCCGGCGATGATGCGCCAGCGCCGCGCCGACCTCTATTTCGAAGCCGCCGACGGCGGGGGCGGCGACCGGGCGCTGCGCGAGACGGCGCTCGGCGGCAGCGCCCGTCTCGTCGATCTGCCGGAGGCCGCTCTCGCCGCGCTGAAGACGGCGGGCCTCGCGCCCGGGTCGCTGCCGCACTGGTTCGAAGGACAGGGCGCGGCGGTGTCCAGCGCCGATCTCGGCATGATGGTCATCGTCCATCGCAGCGTGCCCAGCCGGCTCGTCTACGCGCTGACGCGCATGCTCGTCGACCGCAGACAGGCCCTCGCGGAGAGCCACCCGGCCTTCCGGGGCTACGATCCGCGCGGCCGCTGGTCGGCCCGCCGCGCGGGCATTCCGCTGCATCCCGGCGCCGCCAGGTTCCTGCGCGAGCGCGGCTGGATCGCGCGCGGCCAGGGCCGGCGATGACGATCGGGCCCGCCATCGCGCTCGCCGGCTTGTGCAAGAGTTTCGACGGCCGACCGGTTCTCGACCGCGTCGACCTCGGGGTCGACCCCGGACAGGCGATGGTTCTGATCGGCCCTTCGGGCTGCGGCAAGACGGTCCTGCTCAAGACCGTCATGGGGCTTCTCGCGCCCGATTCCGGCAGCCTCGCCATCGGCCGCGCCGGGGCCGCCGCGCAGGGCCGGCCCCGGCGCGCGCGGATGGGCATGCTGTTCCAGCAATCGGCCCTGTTCGACAGCCTGCCGGTCTGGGAGAACATCGCCTTCAGGCCGCTCCTCGAAGGCGCGCTCGACCGCGCGCGCGCCTTCGCGCTCGCCGCGGACAAGATCGAACGGGTCGGCTTGCCGCCCGAGGTGGCGACGCTCCCTCCGGCGGCGCTCTCCGGCGGGATGCAGCGACGGGCGGGCCTCGCCCGGGCGATCGTCGACGACCCCGAGGTGCTGCTGCTCGACGAGCCCACCGCCGGGCTGGACCCGGTCGCGGCCGGGCTGATCGACGATCTGATCCTCGATATCGTCGCCAGGCTCGGCGCGACCGTGCTGGCGGTGACGAGCGACATGGCCGGTGCGCGGCGGATCGCCGACCGGGCGGCGATGATGTTCGCGGGGCGGATCGTCTGGCAGGGCGCGACCGCGGCGCTCGACGACTCGGGCGACCCCCATGTCGACCAGTTCGTCCACGGCCGTCCGACCGGGCCGATTCCGATCGTCGCCGGCTGAGCGGCAGCAGTTCTCGTCTCGGCATCCCGCCAGGTGGCTTCCGCCGGCATCGCCACCCGTTTCTCGAGGAGGGAACCCCCACCCCGGCCATCCTCTCGAGGGGGGGGGGTGCGGAGTAGGAATAAGCTATGCGCGAACCCTCTTTCCCCCTCGAGGGACGGTGCAAGGGGATGGCGGTCGTCCGGCCGGCCGCGGTCCCCGAAACCGGAACGGCGGTTGCGCCGCCGGCGCGCTTGACCGCCGCCGGCCGCGGCCTATCGTCCCGACATGGGTCCCAGGCTGGTCTTCCCGGACGATGTGCGGCCGGACTTCACGGGTTTCGGCGATGCGGCCCTCGCCTTTCTCCGCGAGCTTGCGGAGAACAACGCGCGCGCCTGGTTCGCTGCCCGGCGGGATGTCTACGAGGCCGAGCTCCGCTTTCCGCTCGAATGTCTGGTCGCGGCGTTTCGCGCCGACGGGGCGGGCGCGGCGCTGCCGGTGCGGGGCGATCCGTCGAAGGGGCTGTTCCGGATTCACCGCGACATCCGGTTCTCCCGCGACAAGCGGCCCTACAAGACTCATGCCGGGGCGGTGCTGTCGCGGAGCGGCGCGCGCGACGATCCCGGGGCGGTCTACGTCCATATCGAGCCCGGCGCCTCGTTCCTGTCGGCGGGGTTCTGGCGCCCGGACCGGGCGCTGCTGACGGCGTGGCGCCGGCGCATGGCCGAGGCGCCGGAGGACTGGCTGGCGGTCGCCGCGCCCTATGGGACGACGCCCGGCGCGGCGCCGTTCATGCGGCCGATCTCGACGCTCAAGACGATGCCGCGCGGTTTCTCCGCCCATGCCGCTTCGCCGATCGCCGACCATCTCAAATGGTCGTCGTTCCTGTTGACGCGGGAACTCTCCGACGCGGAGGTCAAGACGCCGGACCTCGTGGAGGCCGTGCGCGCCCACGCGCTGCGTGCCGCCCCGCTGCTCGCCTACGGGTGGGCGCTCGTCGACCGGGCTGCCGAGGACGACCCGCGCCGCCACATGCGCGGCCGGCAAGGCGCCGCCGCCGGCGACCGGGGCGGGGGCGCGGCGGGGAGGACGACAGACCGGCGCGGCGGCCGCGGCTCCGGGTGACGCGATGGGACATCGGTCGCTGTCGAGGCGGTCCAGGCTGCGGGGAATCGCCGCCGCCTCATGGCCGGCCGCCGCCGTGCTGGCGGCGCTGGTGCTCGGCGGGGAGCTGACGCCGCTGGCCGCGGCGACGGCGGCGGTCGCGGCCGCCCTGCTGCATTGGGCGGTGATCGCGCGCCACCACCGCTCGCTGGTCCGGCTGGTCGACGCGCTCGACCGGCTGGGCGCGGAAGACGCCGAAGACGCGCCGCCGGGCCGGCTGCGCATCGCCTCGCCGCTGACCGGGCCGCGGATCGGCGCCGCGCTGGCGGCGGCCATGGACGGCTTGCGACAGCGCCTGCGGGCCGCGCGCCGGCGCCAGCGCTCGCTCGAGAGCCTGATCGCGCATCTGCCCACCCCCGTCGTCGCCATCGACGGCGACCGGCGGATCCTGCACACCGGCGGCGGTACCGAGGCGCTCTTCGACGGCGCGCGGGCGGGCGGCGATCTCGCGGCCCTGCTGCGGGATCCCGCCGTCCTCGAGGCGGCCGACCGGGTGATCGAGACCGGCGGCAGAGAGGAGATCGACTTCACCGCCGGCCCCGGCGCGCAGACCGCCCTTGCGGCCCGGATCGTCGGTCTCGCCGCGCCGGCCCCCGACGGCGTCAGGGCGGTCATCGAAGTCTTCGACGTGACCGCGCTCAGGCGCGCCGAACGCGCCCGCGTGGACTTCGTCGCCAATGCCAGCCACGAACTCCGTACCCCGTTATCGGTGCTGCTCGGCTGCATCGAGACGCTGCGCGGCGCGGCCCGCGGCGATCGCGCGGCGCGCGAACGCTTCCTGGCGATGATGGAGAGCCAGGTCGGGCATATGACCCGGCTGGTCGGCGACCTCCTGTCGCTGTCGCGGATCGAACTCGGAGAGCACCGGCCGCCGACCGACAGGGTGGCGCTGCTGCCGGTCGTCGAGCGGGTCGCCGACGCGTTGCAGTTCGCTGCGCGCGCCCGGGATGTCGAGATCGCGGTGGCCGGCGCGCCGTCCGCGCCGGACGCGATCGGCGACCGCGACGAGTTGACGCAACTGTTCCAGAACCTGATCGACAACGCCGTCAAATACAGCCGCAGCGGCGGTCGGGTCGAGATCGGGATCGCCCCCGGCAGGCTGGAGAACGGCGCGGCGGCCGTGACGGTCGCGGTGCGCGACCAGGGCGAGGGCATCGCCGAAGAGCATCTGGGACGGCTGACCGAACGCTTCTACAGGATCGATTCCGCGCGGTCGCGAGAGCTCGGCGGCACCGGGCTCGGGCTCGCGATCGTCAAGCATGTCGTCGGGCGCCACCGCGGCCGGCTGCGGATCGCGAGCGCCGTCGGCGTCGGCAGCAGCTTCTCGGTCGATCTGCCGGCGGCGGACGCCGCTGTCATCAAACCGTAACCGAACGGTCATGGACCGGACCCGTTGGAGGCGTAGGAGGCGGTCGGCCGCGGGTCGCATGCCGACCCCGGCTCGGACGGCCGCCATCCGGCCCCGTCCGCGCAAACCCGGCATGTCATACGGAGGAACTATGAACAGATACGCAGCCGCCGCCGTTGCCGGCGCGGCGACTCTCGCGATCGCAGCGGGCGCTCAGGCGCGCGATCAGATTCGGGTGGTCGGCTCCTCGACCGTCTTTCCGTTCTCCACCGCCGTGGCCGAGGCTTTCGGCAAGGGCAGCAAGTTCAAGACCCCGGTGGTCGAGAGCACCGGTTCGGGCGGCGGGCTGAAGCTGTTCTGCGGCGGCGTCGGCGTCCGCCATCCGGATATCGCGAACGCTTCGCGGCGGATCAAGACGTCCGAGGTCGACCGCTGCGCCAAGAACGGCGTCACCGACATCACCGAGGTCAAGATCGGTTATGACGGGATCGTGATCGCCAACGCCAAATCGGTCCCGCAGATGACGCTGTCGCTCAAGCAGCTCTTCCTGGCCCTGGCCAAGGTGGTGCCGGCCGATGCGGCCGGCGCGAAGCTCCAGGACAACCCGTACACGAAGTGGAGCGATGTCGACTCGTCCCTGCCGGACAGGAAGATCGAGGTCCTCGGACCGCCGCCGACCTCGGGGACCCGAGACGCCTTCGTCGAGCTCGCCATGGAAGGGGGCTGCAAGGCGTTCCCGGCCATAAAGGCGATGCGCAAGGCGGACAAGAAGATGTACAAGGCCGTCTGCCACGGCATCCGCGAGGACGGCGCCTTCATCGAGGCGGGCGAGAACGATGTGCTGATCGTCCAGAAGCTGGTCGCCAACCCCGACGCGTTCGGCGTGTTCGGCTTCGGCTTTCTCGATTCCAACGCCGACCGCATCCAGGGCTCGCTCGTGGACGGGGTCGCGCCGGAGTTCGAGGCGATCTCCTCGGGCCGGTACCCGATCTCGCGGTCGATGTATTTCTACGTCAAGCAGGCGCATATCGGCATCATCCCCGGCATCAAGCAATATGTCGCGGAATTCACCAATGATCGCGCCTGGGGGCCGGACGGCTATCTTGTCGAGAAGGGGCTGATCCCGCTCTCCGAGGAGGACAGGAAAATGATCCGGAGCGGCGCTGCGGCCGACGCCAAATTGTCGATGTAATCGTCGCCCGGCCGCCAGGGGACGGCGCGCAACCCGAACGCGGACGGCATCGCAGCCATGTCACCCACGGCCCTGGTCATCGCGATCTTCGCGCTGGCGCTGTTCGGCTTCTATCTGGGGCGGCGGCGGGCGTTCGCCGTGGCGGGTGGGCGCCATCGGGCGTTGCGATCCCGTCCCGACTATTACGGCGCCTACGCGGCGCTGTGGTGCGTCGTCCCCGCCGCCGCCGTCGGCGCCCTGTGGCTGGCCCTCCAACCCGTGATCGTCGAGGAGCTGGTCGTCGCCGGCCTGCCGGAGGCCAAGCGGGCCTTGCCGGCGGACCGCATGTCGCTGCTGCTCAACGACATCCGCAACGTCGCCTCGGGCGTGATCGCGGGAGGCGCCCGCGACCCCGACATCCTGGCGGCGGCGGCCCATCTCGATCGACTGACCAGGATCGGCCATATTGCGCTGTTTGCGGTCGGGCTCGCTATCGCGGTGGCGGGGCTCGGCTTGGCGCGCCTCCGGATCGCGCCCGATTTCGCCGCGCGCGACGCGGTCGAGCGCACGATAAACATGGCCCTGATCGTCTGCTCCTCGATCGCGATCCTGACGACGCTCGGAATCGTCCTCTCGCTGGTCTTCGAGTCGATCCGCTTCTTCGGCCAGGTGGCGTTTCTCGATTTCATGTTCGGGTTGGAATGGAGCCCGCAGACCGCGCTCCGCGACGACCAGGTGGGGTCGACCGGCGCCTTCGGGGCGGTTCCGCTGTTCGCCGGCACGCTGCTGATCACCCTGATCGCGATGCTGATCGCGGTGCCGATCGGGCTGTTGTCGGCGATCTATCTGTCGGACTATGCGAGCGAATGGGTGCGCGGCGTGGTCAAGCCGGCGGTCGAGATCCTCGCCGGCATCCCGACGGTGGTCTATGGCTTCTTCGCGGCGTTGACCGTGGCCCCTCAGCTCCGCAGCCTCGGCGAGGCGATCGGCCTCGATGTCGCCTCGGAGAGCGCGCTCGCCGCCGGCGCGGTGATGGGCATCATGATCATCCCGTTCATATCCTCGCTCTCCGACGACGTGATGAACGCGGTGCCGCAGGCGCTCCGCCACGGCTCCTATGCGCTCGGGGCGACCAATGCGGAGACCGTGAAGCGGGTCGTCCTGCCGGCGGCGCTGCCCGGGATCTTCGCCGCCACGCTGCTCGCGGTCAGCCGCGCGATCGGCGAGACCATGATCGTCGTGATGGCCGCCGGGCTCGCGGCGAACCTGACCGCCAACCCCTTCGAGGCGGTGACCACGGTCACCGTGCAGATCGTCGCGCTGCTGATCGGCGACCAGGAATTCGACAGCGCCAAGACGCTGGCCGCCTTCGCGCTCGGCCTGGTGCTGTTCTGCATGACCCTGGTGATGAACGTGGTCGCCCTGCATGTGGTGCGCAGATATCGGGAGCAGTATGACTGAGACCGCGCAGGCTCCGGGTCACGGCCCGGCGAAGCGGCGCCCGAAGCTGGATCCGGCGCGGCTGCGCCGGCGCCACCGGGCGGAACGGCGCTTCCAGCTCTACGGCATCGCCGCGCTGGCGATCGCCACCTCGGCGCTGCTCTGGCTGCTGGTCAGCATCGTCGGCCGCGGTTACGGCGCGTTCGTCCAGACGCATCTGCTGCTCGACGTGCATTTCGACCCGGCGCTGCTCGGCATCTCCGCCGAGGCCACGCCGGAGGCGCTGGCGAGGGCCGATTACGGCGCCGTCTACAAGGCGGCCCTGCGCGGCGCCTTCCCCGAGGTGACGAAGCGCCGCGACCGCCGCGCGTTGTACCGCCTGTTGAGTCCGGGCGCCGCGGACGATCTCAGGGAGGCGCTCCGCGACGACCCCGCCTTGCTCGACCGGCGCGCCGCGCTATGGCTGACCGCCTCGGACCATGTCGACATGCTCCGCAAGGGGGCGATCGACCGCGATACGCCCGAGAACGCGCGTGCGCTCAAGAACCGGCAGATCGCCTGGCTGGACCGGCTCGACGCGGCGGGGGCGGTGGAGTCGAAGTTCAATACGCGCTTCTTCTCCGCCGGCGCCTCGCGCGAGCCGGAGCTGGCCGGCGTCTGGGGCGCGGTCGTCGGCTCGGCCTTCACGATGCTGATCACCCTGCTGCTTGCCTTCCCCGTCGGCGTCGCCGCCGCGGTCTATCTCGAAGAGGTCGCGCCGAAGAACCGTTGGACCGATCTGATCGAGGTCAACATCAACAACCTGGCCGCGGTGCCTTCGATCGTTTTCGGGCTGCTGGGGCTCGCGGTGTTCCTGAACCTATTCGGAGTCCCGCGTTCGGCGCCGCTCGCCGGCGGCATGGTGTTGGCACTGATGAGCCTGCCCACCATCATCATCGCGACCCGTGCGGCGCTCAAGGCGGTGCCGTCATCGATCCGCGAGGCCGCGCTCGGCATCGGCGCCTCCGACACCCAGGTGGTCTCCCATCACGTGCTGCCGTTGGCGCTGCCGGGGATTCTGACCGGGACGATCATCGCCATGGCGCAGGCCCTGGGCGAGACCGCGCCGCTTCTGATGATCGGCATGGTCGCCTTCATCGTCGACATCCCGACCGGCCCGGTCGACCCGGCGACCGTGCTGCCGGTGCAGATCTATCTGTGGAGCGACATGCCCGAGCGGGCTTTCGTCGAGAAGACGAGTGCCGCGATCATGGTGTTGCTGGGGTTCCTGGCGGTCATGAACGCGGCGGCGATTTTTCTGAGGCGCCGGTTCGAACGGCGCTGGTGAGCGGGGAGGAACGGGTATGGCGAGCGACGGGGGGATGATGCCCATCGAGGCGGCGGCGGTCGCACCGCGCGCGGCCGGGCCCGCCGAGCCGCCGGTCAAGATTTGTGCCGAAGGAGTCAACGTCCATTATGGCGGCAAGCAGGCGCTCGCCGATGTCGCCATCGAGATTCCGCAATATCGGGTCACCGCGCTGATCGGCCCGTCCGGTTGCGGCAAATCGACCTTTCTCCGCTGCATCAACCGCATGAACGACGTCATCGAGGGCTGTCGCGTGATCGGCACGGTGCGGATCGACGGTGCCGACATCTATGACCGGTCGGTCGACGTGGTGCAGCTCCGGGCGCGGGTCGGGATGGTGTTCCAGAAGCCCAACCCGTTCCCCAAGTCGATCTTCGACAATGTCGCCTACGGGCCGCGGATCCACGGGCTCGCCGGCTCGCGCGGCGAGCTCGAAGACATCGTCCGCGACAGCCTCGAGCGTGCCGGGCTGCTCCGCGAGGTCTGGGACCGGCTTCAGGAACCCGGCACCGGGCTGTCGGGCGGCCAGCAGCAGCGTCTGTGCATTGCGCGGGCGATCGCCATCAACCCCGAGGTGATCCTGATGGACGAGCCCTGTTCCGCGCTCGATCCCATCGCCACCGCGCGGATCGAGGAGCTGATGGACGAGCTTCGGGAGAATTTCACGATCGTGATCGTCACCCATTCGATGCAGCAGGCCGCGCGGGTCTCGCAGAAGACCGCCTTCTTCCATCTCGGGCGGCTCGTCGAGGTCGGCGCGACCGAGACCATCTTCACCAACCCGACGGACGACCGTACCCAGGGCTATATCACCGGACGCTTCGGTTGAGGGCGCGCGGCGCGGCGCAGCGCAGAAGGGAAGACCGGCCATGGACGCCGAGCATATCGTCAGCTCCTACGACGAGGAGCTGGAGGACCTTCAAAGCACTATCGTCCGGATGGGCGGGCTGACGGAGACGCAGATCGCCCATGCCATCCAGGCCCTGGTCGAGCGGAACCCGGACTTGGCCGAGTCCGTCGTCGACCGGGACGAAGAGGTCGACCGCCTCGCCCAGAAGGTCGACGAGAAGGCGACCCGACTTCTCGCCCTGCGCCAGCCCATGGCGTTCGACCTGCGCAACGTCGTCGCGGCGCTGAAGATCGCCGCCGATCTGGAGCGCGTCGCCGATTACGCGTCGAACATCGCCCGCCGCTCGATCGCCCTGTCGGATGTCGCCCCGGTCCGCCCGGTCCGCGTCGTCCCGCGCATGAGCCGCTTCGCCCAGGAGATGATCCGGGACGTGCTCGACGCCTATGTCGAGCGCGATGTGGAGAAG
Source organism: Alphaproteobacteria bacterium (assembly GCA_963422565.1). Taxonomy (GTDB): domain Bacteria; phylum Pseudomonadota; class Alphaproteobacteria; order MPNO01; family MPNO01. Next base: position 2,484,153 of record OY730228.1, read on the forward strand.
GCGACGGCGGTGTGGCGTTCCGACCGTGATGTCGACGACATGTATGTCAGCCTGTTTCGCGAGCTGCTGACCTACATGATGGAGGATCCGCGCAGCATCACCCCCTGCATCCATCTCCTGTTCGTCGCCAAGCATATCGAGCGCATCGGCGATCATGTCACCAATATCGCGGAGACGATCTACTTCCTGGTCCGCGGCGTCCATATGACCGAGAGCCGTCCGCGCGGGCGAACGGCCGATCACCAGATCTGAGGGCTCGACCCGGAACTTGCGCGCGGTCGCGACATGATGCGAGGTCCGGAAGCGGAGGCCGAACATGGCCCGGGACGAGACCGCTCGGCGGCGTTGCGCGCGCCGGGCGGTGCGCGACGAATCGAACGCCGCATCCGAGACCGGATGCGCGATAGACGAGGATCGGGAGGTGGTGACGTCGTTTCCTCATGGGCCGTGCGCCGCGCCGTCCGGGGGACGGGGGATCGTGCCGTCGGTCGCCGGCGGGTTCCGGGTCGGGCTCCGGGGATAAGGGGATGAGCGTGCCTCCCGTCGTGCTGCTGGTCGACGACGAGGCGGCGCTGGTCTCGGTGTTGAGCTACAATCTCGAGCGGGCCGGGTTCGAGATGCTGACCGCGCCCGACGGCGAGGAAGCGCTGGAGACCCTCGCCGCGCGCCGCGTCGATCTGGTCCTGCTCGACTGGATGATGCCCTATCTGAGCGGCATCGAGGTCTGCCGCCGGCTGCGCCGCAACCGGGCCACCCGCAATATTCCGATCATCATCCTGACCGCCCGTGCCGAGGAGGCGGACCTCGTGCGCGGGCTCGATACCGGGGCCGACGACTATGTCTCGAAGCCCTTCTCGACGTCCGAGCTGATCGCCCGGATGCGCGCCGTGCTGCGCCGGATACGCCCGTTGCTCGCGGACGAGGAGCTGACCTATGGCGGCCTGCACATGGACCTCGCCGCCCACCGCGTGACCCGCGACGGGCGCCGCCTGCGGCTCGGTCCGACCGAGTTCCGGCTTCTGCGCCATCTCATGGAACATCCCGGGCGGGTGTTCTCTCGCGACCGGCTCATCGACGCGGTCTGGGGTCCCGACATCCATATCGGCACCCGGACCGTCGACGTCCATGTCCGGCGGCTGCGCAAGGAGCTCAACGCGGCGGGGGAGGCTGATCTGGTCCGGACGGTCCGATCCTGGGGCTACGCGCTCGAAGACCCTTCGACCGCCGGCGCGGCTTCGTGAGCGGCGGCGCGGCGGATCGCCCCGTCGACGCCGAGCGGGCTCGCGTTGGCGGCGTCGACGATCGCATCCGCATCGAGCCCGGCGATGTCGACCCGATGAGCGCTCATGCGGTCGGACGTCCCGCCCGCCTTCTCTGGGCCGGCGAGGGCGCTGCGAACACGGTTTCGTCGAGCAGATCCGCGAGCCGCATCTCCGGCCGGGCGCCGTGATGGCCGATGATCTCGGCGGCGGCGAGCGCGCCGATGCGCCCGCAATCGGCGGCGTCGCGCCCGCGCGTCAGCCCGAACAGCACGCCGGCCGCGTAGAGATCTCCCGCCCCGGTCGTATCGACGACCGGCCCCGGAGCCACGCTGTCGATCTCGGTAAGGCGTGCGCCCTCGACGATGACCGAGCCGGCGGCGCCGCGGGTCAGTGCGGCGAACGCGCAGTCGCGGCCCGCCCGCGCCGCCGCCTCGGCGAAGTCCTCGACCTTGTAGAGCGCGGCGATCTCCGCCGCGTTGGCGAACAGGATATCGACATGTCCGGCGACGAGGTCGCGGAAGGCGGCGCGATGGCGCAACACGCAGAGCTCGTCCGACAGGGACAGCGCGACCCTGCGCCCTGCCGCATGGGCGAGCTCGGCCGCCTTGAAGAAGGCGTCCCTGGCGGGCCCGCGGTCGAACAGATAGCCCTCGAGATAGGTGATCGCCGCCGCCTCGATCAGCGCCGTGTCGATGTCCTGGGGGCCGAGCTCCGCGGACGCGCCGAGGAATGTCTGCATGGTCCGCTCGGCGTCGGGCGTCACGAAGATGAGACAGCGCGCGGTCGCCGATCCGCCGGCCGCGGGCGGGGTGCGATAGGTCACGCCGGCGGCGCGGATGTCGTGGCCGAAGACGCCGCCCAGCAGGTCGTCGGCGACCTTGCCGATATAGGCGCCGCGGCCGCCGAGCGAGGCGAGCCCGGCGAGTGTGTTGGCGGCCGAGCCGCCCGAGACCTCGATCGCCGGCCCCATCGCTGCGTAGAGCGCCTCCGCGCGGTCGCTGTCGATCAGGGTCATCGCGCCCTTGCGAAGCGCGAGCGCGGCGAGCGCCGCCTCGTCGATGCGCGAGACGACGTCGACGATCGCGTTGCCGAGCCCGACGACATCGAACTCGGCGGCTGCCGGCGAGGGGACTGGCATCGCGGTCTCCCGACTCGGCCCGCTGCAAGGCGCGGACGCCGCACTATACTGGGCCTCGATGTCGCTTCAACGCGGCCTTGCAGGCCGGGTCATGCTGCACTCTCTCGTCAAGTCGTTTCGACAGGGGTTGGATCCGGGGTTTCGCAGGGCCGCGGTCAAGGCGGCGGTCCTGTCCGCGGGTCTGTTCCTCGCTCTCGCGGGTCTCGCCGCCTGGGCGCTCCCGTGCCTGTCCGTACTCGGGGTGGGCTGGCTCGACTGGCTGGTGGGGCTGGTCGGCGGGCTCGGCGCGCTCCTTCTGGCGATTCTGCTGTTCCCTGCGGTCGCCGGAATCGCCGTGGGGCTGTTCCTCGAGGATGTCGCCGATGCGGTGGAGGCGCACCACTATCCGGATCTGCCGCCGGCGAGCGGGGGCGCCGCATCCGTGCTGGCCGCCATACGGCTTTCCGGTCTCGCTCTCGCCCTCAACCTGCTGCTGCTGCCTGTCTATCTGCTGCCCGGCCCGAATGTTTTTGTCTTCTTCGCCATAAACGGCTATCTTCTCGGTCGGGAGTATTTCGAGCTGGCCGCGCTCAGGAGGATGAGCACGGCGGCGGCGCGGGGCCTGCGCAGGAAGAACGCTTGGCGCGTGTTCGCGGCAGGCTGTCTGATCACGGTCCTCCTGAGCATCCCCGTCGTCGGTTGGTCGATGCCGATCATCGCGGCGGCCTTCATGGTACACGAGGTCGCAGCGGTCGCGCGGGCCGACCGGCAGTAGTCGGACGAGGGGACGAGGGGAGCACCGCCATGTTCAGCCGCAAGAAGGGCGAAGGCGAGGACGGCGAGAGGGAAGACCGGCAGCCCGAGACCGACGCCCAGAACGCCGCCCAGAACGCCGCCGCCGACGCGCAGCCTCGGGGCCGTGAGCGCGGCCCCGCGCCGCCGCGCGTCCGCGTTCCGGTGCGCCGCACCGATGCGGTCCGCCGCGTCCACGGTCTTCCGCCCGGCGGACCCGCCCCGACGGATGTCGAAAACCGGCTCGTCGTCGGCCGCGAGACCGTGTTGCGCGGCCATATCGCATCTTGCGAACGGCTTGTCGTCGAGGGCCGGGTCGACGCCGAATCCTGCAGCTGCGGGTCGATGGAGATCGCCGCGACGGGCGATCTCAAGGGGATCGCCGACGCCGAGACGGCCGACATCTCGGGGACCTTCGAAGGGACCTTGAGCGTGCGGGGCCTGCTGGCCGTACGCGCCACCGGGCGCGTCAGCGGCAGCGTCTCCTACGGGGACCTCGAGATCGAGCAGGGCGGCCGGATCTGCGGGGAGATCAAGTTCGAGGATCCGGAGGCGGCCCGGGCGCCGCTCCGCGCCGTGGATGCGCCGGCCGGGTAGCGCCCGGCCGATGACGGCCGCGTTCGCGCGATGCGCCCGGACGCTCCTGCCGGCCTGTGCGCTCGCGGCGCTCCTCTCTTCCTGTGGCGAATCGCCGCCGGAGCGGCGGCCCGCGATCCAAGCCAGGACCGACACCGCCCCGGTCGGCATCCCGGGGCGCGCTCCCCCGGCGCCGATCGACGCCGATCCCCGGCGCCTGCGGCATCTCGACCGGGCGGCGCTGCGGTCGCTCCTCGGCCGGCCCGATTTCGAGCGCCGCGACGGCAGCGCGCTGCTTCTGCGCTACCGCCACGAGAACTGTCTCCTCGACCTGTTCCTCTATGACGGGACCGGTATTGCCCATGTCGAGGCGCGCGGGCGCGACGCGGTGAGCCCCTATGCGACTCGTGCCTGCCTCGAAGCGCTGCTCCGCGCGGCCGACCGGAACGATCAGCGCGTCTTGGCGCGGTAGCGGCAGAGATCCGCGACCGAACATGCCGGACAGTCGGGCCTGCGCGCCTTGCAGACATGGCGGCCGTGGAGGATGAGCCAGTGATGGGCGTGTCTCTTCCACCGCGCCGGGGTACGGCGTACCAGCCCGTCCTCGACCGCGTGGACATCTTTGCCGGGCGCCAGCCCGGTGCGGTTCGCGACCCGGAAGACATGGGTGTCGACCGCGATCGTCGGTTCGCCGAACGCGATGTTGAGCACGACGTTCGCGGTCTTGCGGCCCACTCCCGGTAACGCCGTCAGCGCCTCGAGATCGCCGGGGACGGCGCCGCCATGCTCGGCGATCAGCCGTTCGGACAGCGCGATCACGTTCTTCGCCTTGTTGCGGTAGAGCCCGATCGTCCGGATATGGCCGCGCAGCCGCGCCTCGCCCAGCGCGATCATCGCTTGCGGCGTGTCGGCGACGGCGAACAAGGGGCCGGTCGCCCTGTTCACCCCCGCATCGGTCGCCTGGGCGGAGAGCACGACCGCGACCAGGAGGGTGTAGGTGTTCCGGTAGTCGAGCTCGCTCCGCGGCTCGGGGGTGGCGGCGGCGAGCCGCGCGTAGAACGCCTGGACATCGGCGAGCTTCATGGGTCTCGGCATCTCGCCAACCTATCCGATCGGCGGCCGGCCCGCATCGCGCTTGGCGGGAGTCGTGGGGGCACCTATCATCGGCGCATGATCGAACCGTCGGAGCCCGCCTTCGCGGCGCTGCTGGAGCCCCATCGGAGCCTCGGCAGGCGCGGGTTCGCGGTCCTGATGACGGCGGTGGCCGCGGTCGGCTTCGCCGTCGGTATGGGGTTCGTGCTGATCGGCGCCTGGCCGGTCTTCGCCTTCTTCGGGCTCGACGTGGCGCTGATCTGGATCGCCTTCAAGGCCAGCTACCGCAACGGGCGGATGCACGAGACCCTGCATCTGACGCCGGCGCGGCTGACGGTGGAACGAATCGGTCCGGGCAGGCGGCGGGGGGCGTGGCGCTTCCAGCCCCACTGGCTCCGGGTCGAGATCGAAGAGCCGCCCGGCCGGCGCAGCCGGTTGACGCTGGCCTCGCACGGCCGGCGGCTGGAGATCGGCGCCTTCCTCGCGCCGGCCGAGAGGACGGAAGTCGCGCTGGCGCTGCGCGTCGCCCTGGCGGGGCTGAGAGAGCCGGCGCGCGGCACGGCCTGAGCGCCGCGGCCCGGGGCCCGGCGGCGGTCCGCGCCGCCGCAAGATCCGGGTGGTTGGCCGACTCCGCGCGCCCTATCCTCCCACCCGGCACGACGCGGCAGCCGGGGAGGACGCGGTGAACGGGACGCGATTCGACAGTATCGAGCAGGCGATCTCCTATATCGAACGCCATCGGCTGGCGCAGCCGTCCCTGGCGGAGATCGCCGACGGGGTGGGACTCTCGCCGCATCATCTCCAGCGGCTGTTCACCGCTTGGGCGGGGGTGAGCCCGAAGCAGTTCCTGCGCCATCTCACCCTCGACCACGCCCGCGCCCTCCTCGGCCGCGACTCCTCGGTCCTCGACGCTGCCTACGAGGTCGGGCTCTCCGGGCCGGGCCGCCTGCACGACCTGATGGTCACGCTCGAGGCGGCGACGCCGGGCGAGTTCGGCGCGGGTGGCCGGGGTCTCGACATCCGCTTCGGCTTCCTCGACAGCCTGTTCGGCCGCGCGCTGGCCGGGCTCACCGACCGCGGGATCTGCTGGCTCGCCTTTCACGGCGCGGGCGAGGAGCGGGCGGCGCTGGACGCGCTCGCCGCGCACTGGCCGGAGGCGGCGCTGCGGGAGGATGCCGCGGGCGTCCGCAAGGCGGTCGGCCCGGCCCTCGCGCGCGGCGGTGCGGTGCCGGGGCGGCCGTTGCGGCTCTGGGCGCAGGGCAGCAACTTCCAGATCAAGGTCTGGGACGCGCTGCTCCGGATCCCGCCGGGCCGCCTCGTCACCTATGGCGGGCTCGCCCGGACGGTCGGCCGCGCCGGAGCGGCGCGCGCCGTCGGCGGCGCGGCGGCGCGCAACCCGATCGCCCTGTTGATCCCCTGCCACCGGGTGATCCGCGCATCGGGCCGGTTCGCCGAGGGTTATCGCTGGGGGAGCGCGCGCAAGCGTGCGATGATCGCCTGGGAGGCTTCGGCGTCCGCGCGCGGCCGGGAAGCGGCCTGATCGGGGTCAGTCGGCGAAGGCGGCCTCCGCCGTCATCGCGAGCCGGCCGTCGGCGCGCAGCGCCCACAGCGCCGCGCCGCCCTCCCCGGGATCCGGAGCGCCGCAGATGGTAAACGGCCCGTCGTCATGCAGCGGGGTGCGGGTTCGGAACGCGAATCCTGCAAGCCCGCGCCCGCGCCGTTCGGCGTGGAGCAGTTCGAGCATCAGACGCGCGATCAGCATCGCATGGACGACCAGCCCCGGCTCGCCCTGGGCGTGCGCGAACGCGCGGTCGTAATGGATGCGATGGGCGTTGAAGGTGAGCGCCGAATGACGGAACAGCAGCACCGGGTCGGGCCGCACCCGGCGCGACCATAGGGCGGCGCGAGGCGGTGCGGAAGACGCGCCCTCCGCTGCCCCGCCGGCCGCGGGCGGCAGATGGAGGATGTCGTTCTCCTCGATCGTCGCCGGGCCGGCCGGTCCCTCGACGACATGGCGGACCCCCATCCGCAGGAAGCGCCCGGCCCGGCCGGTCTTGATCTCCATCCCGGCGATCTCCGAGACCCGCCGAATGCGTTCGCCGACCCGGATCGGCCGCAGGAACCGGAACCGCGCCCCTCCGAAGCGGCGGCGCGGAAAGCCGGGCAGCGCGGGGAGCAGCGGCCGATCGCGCGCCATCCCGTCCTCGCCGAGCGCCTCCGGCGGCAGCGCGGGGATGCAGAACAGCCCGTGCCAGAGGGGCGGGATCGCCTCGCCCGGGCCGGGCGGCGCGCCGGGCCGGCCGAGCGTTGCCATCAGGGCCGCGACCGGCGGCCCGGCGACGAGGTCGGCCGCCTCGGTCCGGCGCCCGATCGCTGCGGCCGCGGCGTCGGGCAGCCGCTCGGGCGCGTCCACCGCCGCCGGCACCGCTCAGACCGGCCGGTCGCCGAGCACCGTCGTGCGGTGCATGGTTCGGATGTCGGGATAGGCGTAGCCGCCGGCCGCGCGGTGGTTCACGCAGCGGTTGTCCCACATCAGGAGATCGCCGTCCCGCCACCGGTTCCGATAGACGAACTCGGGCCGGGTCTGATGGGCGAAGAGGTCGTCGAGCAGCGCCTGCGCCTCGCCGTCCTCCATATCGGCGATGCCGATAGCGAAGCGCGGCTGGACATAGAGCGATTTCCGCCCGGTGACCGGATGGGTGCGCACGATCGGATGGGTCCGGTCGGGGAAGCGGGCGCCCTGATCGGCGTAGAACGCCTCCGCATCGCGCCGGAGATGCGAGATGCGAATGCGCGGATTGCGCAGCTTGTTGATGGTGTGGACCGCTCTGAGCCCGGCGATCCGCGTCTTCGCCTCCCCCGAGAGCGCATCATAGGCCGCGGTCATGCAGGCGAATTCGGTGTCCCCGCCGCGTTCCGGGAGGCGCACCGCCTGCAGCAGGGTGCAGAGACTCGGCCGCTCCTTGAACGAGAGGTCGCTGTGCCAGGAATCGCCGGCGTCCGGCACGCCCACCGGCGTGCCGTCCCTGAGGTCGTTGGACAGGACCAGCACATGGTCGTGGCAGGGAAGCTTGAACCGGGCGTTGTCATGCAGTTCGAGCGGACCGAACCGGGCCGAGAACGCCACCTGGTCGGCCGGGGCCAGAAACTGATCGCGGAAGACCAGCACATGGTAGCGATGGAACGCGTCCAGGACCCGCTCGAAGGCGGCCGGGTCGAGCCCGCCGGCCAGATCGACGCCGATGATTTCGGCCCCGAGAACCAGGGAAAGCGGCCTGATCTCCATACCCGTCACGCGATTCCGTCAGCTGCTGCGCCGCGTCGGCGGCGATCGGATTCGGCCGGCCCTTGTAGCACATCGGACGTTCCCGTCGCCGCATCCGGTCTTGCCGCCTTGCGCGGTGCCGCGGCCCGGGCCGGAATCCGCGGGCTTTTCGCCTACGCCTTCGCAAGACCGGGGACCGGCGGTTCCCGCCGGCCGTCTCCGTCGGTCCGCGGCGCGCCGCGGGCGTCGCCGCCGGTTCCAGCGCCCCATTCACCGGGCATCCTCGCCGGGCGCGTTCCGGCGGAAGGTCACGCGGACGAACTTGCCGCGATCGCTATCGACGAGCTCCGGCTCGGTATCGTTGAACTCGCGCATGGTGCGGCGCATCGTCGGCCATCCGCATCCCCGTTGCTCCATCATTCCCAAGACGATCATGGCGCTCGCCGCCTCGTTGGACAGCCCCTCGCCCGACCCTATAATGGCGCTTGGCCACCCGGGCCGCCCCCGACCGCTGCGGAGAGCCATGCCGATGGACGACCGTCCGACCGCGCCTGCCGGCACCGCCGCCGGTATCGGCCATAACCGGCCCAAGGAGGTGGTCTGGGAGCGCTGGCAGCGCAAGCGCACCTTCGTCCGGGCGCTCGAGGGCACCTATGGCGAGCTTCAGAAGGAGCTCTACGACCAGCCCCGGGTCTACGGCGCGCTCGCCCAGGAATGGCGTGGCGGACCGCAGCTCTTCGACAAGGCGATCATCAACCCGATGAAGACCGATATCGCCCAGTCGATCGAGACCCATATCTCGGTGATCGCGCCGCGCGGCACCGGCCAGCGCCACGGCCACATGAACTCGGCCATCTTCTACTGCCTGCGCGGCAAGGGCTTCGACATCCATGACGGCAAGCGCTTCGACTACGAGGCCGGCGATATCATGGTGGTGGAGAACGGTTGCGTTCACCAGCATTTCAACGCCTCCGACGACGAGGATCTGGTTCTGCTGGTCATGAAGGCCAAGCCGCTTTTCCTGTTCATGCACATGCTGTTCCAGAAGATCGCAAAGTTTCCGCCCAAGGAGCCGGTGCCGGGCTGGGAAAACTGGACCCCGCCGAAGGACATCTAGCGCGGGGTCCGCCCCGGCCGGGCCCGGATAGGGAGTGCCGCTTTTGGCCGACGAGAGAGACCTCGCCCACGAGGGCGGCAAGCAGGCCGACATCTACGCCGAATGGCTGCGGGACTCGGCCGATTTCCGCGCCGAGTACCGCCGGCGCGTCACCGTGATCAAGGCGCGGGACATGCCGTTCGAGGACTCGCCCGACGGCCTGCTCAAGCACATGGTCCATGAGAAGCTCAACAGCACGGAATGCTGTCTCGACGTCTATATGCAGTTCCTGCCGCCCGGCGGCAGCTCGGGCCGGTCGCGCCGCCTCGCCGAGCAGATATTCTATGTCGTCGAAGGGCGGGGCTACGATCTCCACTGGGACGTCGATTTCGAGGTCGATGTCGAATTCGCGTGGAGCTGGGCGGAGGAGCCCAAGCGCTACGACTGGGTCAAGGGCGATTTCGTGTTCATCCCCGCCTACTGCATCAAGCAGCACGTGAACGCGGATCCCGACAACGAGGCGCGGCTGATCCTGATGAGCAACCGGATATTCAAGGCGATGGGCCTCGACTGGATCGAACAGGTCGAGAATGCCGCGAGCTATGGCGGCGACCTGCCGACCGAGCTGGCGGGGCCGGGCTGGAAGCCGGACGTCCGCTGAGCGCGGCCGCGGACCCCGCCCCGCTTCGGCAGACGCCATGACCCGCAACGCCCTCTCCCGCGAGATCAGCCCCTATCTGCTCCAGCATGCCGACAACCCGGTGCACTGGCAGCCCTGGGGGCCCGAGGCGCTGGCTCTTGCCAAGGCCGAGAACAGACCGATCCTGCTGTCCATCGGATATGCGGCCTGCCACTGGTGTCACGTCATGGCCCATGAGAGCTTCGAGAACGCCGACATCGCGGCGCTGATGAACCGCCATTTCGTCAACGTCAAGGTGGACCGCGAGGAACGGCCCGACATCGACACCATCTACATGAACGCCCTGCACATGATGGGGCAGCAGGGCGGCTGGCCGCTGACGATGTTTCTGACCCCTGACGGCGAGCCCTTCTGGGGCGGCACCTATTTCCCGCCGGAGAGCCGCTACGGCCGACCGGGCTTTCCCCAGGTGCTGGAGGGGCTGGCGGGGGTCTGGCGCGAGACCCCCGACCGGGCGCGCGAGGCGGCGGCGGCGCTGCGCGGGCGCATCGCCGGGCTGGCGACATCGCGGGCCGGCGGCGAGATCCCGCTCGCTTTCAACGACCGGGCGGCGCGACAGCTCGCCCAGCGCTTCGACACGGTCTGGGGCGGCATCGGCGGCGCGCCCAAATTCCCCAACCCCTCGGCGCTTGCCTTCCTGTGGCGGTCCTGGCTGCGCGGCGGCGACGGCGAAGCGCGCGACGCGGTGCGGCTCACCCTCGACAAGATGAGCCAGGGTGGCATCTACGACCATCTCGGCGGCGGCTATGCGCGCTATTCGACCGACGCCCGCTGGCTGGTGCCGCATTTCGAGAAGATGCTCTACGACAACGCCCAGCTCCTCGACCTGCTCACCGCCGCCTGGAAGACCGATCCGACGCCGCTCTACGAAGCGCGGATCCGCGAGACGATCGACTGGCTGCTGCGCGAGATGATCGCCGAGGGCGGCGGGTTCGCGGCCACCCTCGATGCCGACAGCGAAGGGGTGGAGGGCAAATTCTACGTCTGGACCGAGGCCGAGATCGACCGGGTTCTGGCGGGAGAGGACGGAGCGCTGTTCAAACGCGCCTACGATGTCCGCCCCGGCGGCAATTGGGAGGGCAAGAGCATCCTCCACCGCAACCACGATGCCGGCCCCTTCTCGGCCGAGGAGGAGGACCGCCTCGCCGCCGCGCGCGCCCGGCTGTTCGAGGTTCGGGCCGCCCGCGTCCGCCCCGGCTGGGACGACAAGGTGCTGGCCGACTGGAACGGGCTTGCGATCGCCGCGCTCGCCAACGCCGCGGCGGTGTTCGACGAGCCGGGCTGGCTGGCGGCCGCGGTCCGGGCCTTCGACTTCGTCGCCGGCGCGATGCATGCCGAGGGGCGGCTGGTCCATTCCTGGCGCCGCGGCCAGGCGCGCCACGCGGCCACCCTCGACGATTACGCCGCGATGGTGCAGGCGGCGCTGGCGCTCCACGAGACCACCGCCGCCGACCGCTATCTCGACGCGGCGAGGCGTTGGATCGAGACCCTGGACGGTCGTTACCGGGACCCCGAAGGCGGCTATTTCTTCACCGCCGCCGACGCCGAAGCGCTGATCGTTCGCACCAAGTCGGCGGCCGACAACGCCACCCCGTCGGGCAACGGGATGGTCGCCGACGCGCTGGCGCGGCTGTTCCTCGTCACCGGCGAGGTCCGCTACCGCGACCGCGCCGAGGCGGTGATCGCGGCCTTCTCGGGCGAGGCGCCGCAGAACGTCTTCGCACTGACCAGCCTGCTCAATGCGAGCGAGATGCTGCAGGCCGGCATCCAGATCGTCATCATCGGCGCGGCGGAGGATCCGGCGACGCGGCGCCTGTTCCGCGCGGCGCTGCGCGCTCCGCCGACCGCGCGGGTGATCACCCGACGCTCTCCCGGCGCGCCGCTGCCGCCGGGCCACCCGGCGGCCGGCAAGGGGCTCGTCGACGGCGCGGCGGCGGCCTATGTCTGCACGGGGCCGGTCTGCGCCCCGCCGGAGACCGGCCCCGCCTCGCTGGCGGCGCGGCTCGCCGGCGTCGATTGAGGGCGGCCCCATGCCGGCGCGGACCGTCGCCTCGCCGGTCGGCGCGTTGACCGTTCTGGTCGAGGCCGGCGCGGTCGTCGCGCTCCGCTGGGGCGGCCCGGTCCGGGCCGATGCGCATCCGCTGCTCCTTCGCGCCGCCGCCCAGCTCGCGGCCTATTTCGCCGGCGTGCGCCGAGCCTTCGACCTGCCGGTCGCGCCGCAGGGGAGCGCGCATGACCGGGCGGTCTGGCGGGCGATGCGGGAGATTCCCTTCGGCGCGACGGTCAGCTACGGCGCGCTCGCCCGGGCGGCCGGGACCGGCCCGCGCGCGGCCGGCGGTGCGTGCGGACGCAACCCGATCCCGATCGTCATCCCCTGCCACCGCGTCGTCGCGGCCGGCGGCGCGCTCGGCGGATATTCTGGGCAAGGCGGTACGGTCGCCAAACGCCAACTCCTCGCGCATGAGGGCGCGTGCGGGGGGCTGGCGGATCAACTGCAGAACGGCCAGACCTGATACCAGGAGTCGCAGCGGAACCGCGCCTCGCATTGCTGGATCTGCCCCCGGTAGCGGCGCGCGGTTTCGGCCACCCGCCGGGCGATGCGCTGCAGCTTGGGCTTGCGTTTCCAGCTTCCGCGCCGATAGCCGCCCTGCCCCTCGTGATAGGCGAGATAGAGTCGATAGGCGTCGGTGCGCGGAATGCCGAGCCGGCGCCATGTGTTGTGGTTGTACCAGCCGATGAAGTCGAGCGCGTCCTCCATGTCGCCGCGGCTTCGGAACATCGATCCACGTTCCGCCTCATACTCGCTCCACACCGGGTCCTGCGCCTGGGCGTAGCCTTTGGCCGAGGAGACGCGGCCGGCGGGAATGATCCAGAGGAACCATTTGCGCGGCGTCCTGGCGTCGCCCCTATAGCTGGATTCGTGGCGGACGAAGGACATCTGGATGTGGATCGGCGTCCCCCAGCGGTCCGCGGATTTCCGCGCATAGTCGTACCAGTCGGGATATTGTTCGAAGACAGCGCAGATGTCGGCCTGCCGGGTCGGCGGCGCCGGCGACCCGCAGCCGACGGCGGCCGCCGCGACGACCGCGAGCAGCGCTGCCCCGCCGCCGCGCCGCATCCTCGCCCCGTTCGCCATCTCCGCCTCCCTTCTCGGGGCCTGCGCCGCGGCCGATCTATTCCGGCGCGAACCCCGGATTGCAAATCAGCCCGATAACGTTGCCCCAGGGATCCTTGACCGAGGCGACCACGATGTCGCCGCCTACATTCACTGGCCGCTCGTGCTCCTCCGCGCCGAGCCCGACGAATCGCGCGAACGCCGCCTCGATCTCCTCGACGCCCCAGTAGCTGAGCACATTGTCGCTTTTCCCGGCGGCCGGCCCGCCGTCGGGCATCAGCCCCAGCTCGTAGCCGCCCACATTGAAGCCGACATAGGTCGGTTCATCGAAATAGGGCGCGGTTCCAAAAGCTTCCGTGAACCACGCCTTCGCGCGCTCGAGATCGCCGACCTTGTAGATCGTTGTTCTCAGCCCGAGGATGGGTTTCGCCATGCGGATCTCCGTCGCAGGGGGGGGCAGCGACGCGAGAGTGCCCCGGCCCGCCCGGCTTCGCAAATCCGACCCCGAGGCGGGGACCGCCGTTCATGGCGCGTTCGCTTTCCATGGCGCCGGGAAACCGTGTCTTCGGTAGATCGAGCGGTCGAACGTCGTGCGGAGAATTCATGTCCGAAACGCGCGAGCGGTCTCGTCCCGCGCCGCGCCGACCGGTTCGGGCGAGCGTCTCTCTTCCAAAAACCCGGACCGAGCGGCCCTTGCGCGCGTGCGACCCCGAGGGGCGGCTCAATCGACCCCGACAGCCTCGCCCAGGGTCGGGCCGATCTCGCGGTTGATCACCATGTCGGCGATGCCGTCGAGCTCGGTCGCCTCGCGGTTCAGGATCACCAGCCGCGCGCCGTTCTCCTTTGCCATCGCCGGGAAGCCGGCGGCGGGATAGACGACCAGCGAGGAGCCGATTGCCAGCAGGAGATCGCAGGCCAGCGCCGCTTCGCGGGCCTGTTCCATCTCGGGTTCGGGCATGGGCTGGCCGAATGAGATCGTCGCGGTCTTCACGTGGCCGCCGCAGAACCGGCAGGTCGGCAGCGTACCGGCCTCCTCGAAGGCCGCGCGGATCGGCGCGAGCTCGTGGCGGGTGCCGCAGGTCAGGCAGCGGGCGTAGCTGCCGTTGCCGTGCAGCTCGACGATCCGCTCCGCCGGGATGCCCGAGGCCTGGTGCAGATTGTCGATGTTCTGGGTGATGACGCCGGCCGCCTTGCCGGTCAGCACCAGCCTGGCGACCGCGCGGTGGCCGCGGTTGGGCGCGGCCGCCTCGACGTCGCGGTCGATGACGAACTTGCGCCGCCAGGCCTCGCGCCGCGCCGCCTCCGAAGCGACGAAGTCCTGGTAGTAGATGGGCGTCGTCCGCGACCAGATCCCGGCCGGGCTGCGGAAGTCCGGGATCCCCGACTCGGTGGAGATGCCTGCCCCGGTGAACACGACCGCGCGGCGCGCCGCTGCGATCTCCGCCCGCAACCGTCCGACATCTTCGTCCGTGCCGTCCATGCCGATGTCCGGAACGCTGCGCCGTTCTCAGCCGATGCGCATTCGGCCCACGGAGGCGATGGCGGACTCCCTCGCAATTCGCGAGTCCTGCGGCATGTTGCGGTATACGAAACTTGCTTGCCGCCGTCGCGGGGCCTCGTCCGTCGACGCGACCGACTCGGCGTCCTCCTGGAGTTTCTTCGACCCGGGCCGCTCCGGAGCGCGCCCGAGAATTGCCCTTCGTTCCGCCATTTCTCGACCTCCCATGCAATGTTGTCGTGCTCGATACGTCCGGGCCCGTCGTTTTCGCCCTGCCGCGGCCGCCTATCCTCGCGCGAACTCGTCGAACGCAGCCAGGGCCTCGCCGCCATAGACCGCCGCCGGCCCTCCGCCCATCTCGACGGCGACGGCGATGGCCTCGGCGACCTCCCCGCGCTTCGCGCCGAGTCGGTGCGCCGCCCGTGCGTGATGGACGATGCAGCCCTGGCAGCGCGTGGCGACGGCGATCGCGAGCGCCATCAGCTCCTTGGTCGCGGAGTCGAGCGCGCCGGGCTCGGACGTCGCCTCCATCAGGCCGCGGAACGCCCGCATCGGTTTCGGCGCCGCCCGGAACAGCGCCGCCGTCCTGGCGTCGACCTCGCCGGCCAGCGCCTCGTAGTCCCCGCTCATCGCGATTCCTCCGTCTGCTCCGTCTCGGCCAGCTCCGGGCGATCGCGGAAATGCGCCAGCGCCTCGGGGTTGGCCAGGGCTTCGATATTGCGGACCGGCTCGCCGTGGATGACGGCGCGGACGGCGAGCTCGACGATCTTCCCCGACCGGGTCCGCGGGATGTCCGGCACCGCGATCACCCGCGCCGGCACATGGCGCGGCGAGGCGCCGCTGCGGATGCGCGCGCGGATGCGGGCGGCGAGATCGTCGTCGAGCGCGGCCCCGGCGGCGAGCTTGACGAACAGCACCACCCGAACGTCGCCCTTCCAGTCCTGCCCGACCGCGAGCCCCTCCGCGACCTCGTCCATCTGCTCGACCTGCCGGTAGATCTCGGCGGTGCCGATGCGCACGCCGCCGGGGTTCAGCACGGCGTCCGACCGGCCGTGGACGATCACCCCGCCGCGTTCGGTCAGCTCGGCATAGTCGCCATGATACCAGACGCCGGGGAAACGCTCGAAATAGGCCGCCCGGTAGCGGCGGCCGTCCGGGTCGTTCCAGAATCCGACCGGCATCGCCGGGAACGGCCGGGCGCAGACGAGCTCGCCCTTCTCGCCCACCACCCGGCGGCCCCGGTCGTCGAACACCGCGACATCCATGCCGAGGCCCAGACACTGGATCTCGCCACGCCAGACCGGCGCCGTCGGGTTGCCGAGGACGAAGCAGGAGACGATGTCGGTGCCGCCCGAGATCGAGGACAGGCAGAGATCCGACTTGATCGCGTCATGGACGAAATCGAAGCTCTCGGGGGCCAGCGGCGAGCCGGTCGACATCATCGTCCGCAGCGGCGCCAGCGAATGGCTCCGCGCCGGCACGATCCCCGACTTCCGGACTGCGTCGATATATTTGGCCGAGGTGCCGAAATGGGTCATCCCCGCGGCGTCGGCGAAGTCGAACAGGGCCTCGGGCCCCGGGTGGAAGGGGGCGCCGTCATAGAGCAGCGCCGTCGCCCCCGAGGCGAGGCTCGAGACCAGCCAGTTCCACATCATCCAGCCCAGCGTGGTGGCGTAGAACACGCGGTCGCCCGGCTTCACGTCCGTGTGGAGCACATGCTCCTTCAGATGCTGGAGCAGGGTGCCGCCGGCGCCGTGGACGATGCATTTGGGGCGCCCGGTCGTCCCCGACGAGTAGAGAATGTAGAGCGGGTGCGCGAAGGGCAGCCGGCGGAAGGGGATGTCGCCGGCCGCGTGCCCGGCCAGCGCGTCGGCCAGTGTCGCCGCCCGGTCGAGCCCGCCGAGCAGCGGCGCCGGGTCCAGAAAGGGCACGACGATCACCCGTTCGACCGAGGGAAGGCCGGGCAGCGCCTCGGCGACGCGCTCCAGCGAGTCGATCGACCGGCCATTATAGCTGTAGCCGTCGGCGGTAAGCAGGAGTTTGGGGGCGATCTGCCCGAACCTGTCGATCATGCCGGTGGCCCCGAAATCGGGCGAGCAGGAGGACCAGACGGCGCCCAGGCTCGCCGCCGCCAACATCGCCGCGACGGCTTCGGGGATGTTGGGCAGATAGCCGGCCACCCGGTCGCCCTCTCCGACCCCCGCCTCGGCGAACGCCTGCGCGAGGCGCGAGACCAGATCGTAGAGCCCGGCATGGCTCAGCGTGCGGCCGCGCCCGTCCTCGCCCCGAAAGACGAGCGCCGGCCCGTCGTCGCGGCGGCGCAGCAGGTTCTCGGCGAAGTTGAGCCGCGCCTCGGGGAACCAGCGCGCGCCCGGCATCCGCCCGCCGTCGGCCAGCACCGTCTCGCCGCGACGCTCGGCGACGACGCCGCAGAAGTCCCAGACCGAACGCCAGAACGCGTCCGGCTCGGAGACCGACCACCGGTGCAGCGCCGCGAAGTCGGGCGGCGCGGCGCCGACGCGCTCGGCGAGGAAACGGCGGTAGCGGGTGAGATTGGCCCCGGCGACCCGTTTGGGCGAGGGCGTCCAGAGCGGCGTTGTCACGGCGGGTCCTTCCGCGAGCAGTGCGCTATCTCGCGCGGTGGCCCGGCGGGCGTCAAGCCCCGCCCCTCGGCGGGCCGAGCCGGACGGCGTCGCCGAACGATCGGAAAGGTCGGCGGTCTTCCACGGATCTCTACGCCCGGCACGCTACCGCGTCGACGGCCGCTACCCGTCCGACCGCTTGTCCACAGGCCGACCATGACGACCGAAGCGGTCGATTCGTCCGGTACGTAAACGGACCCGTTCCATATGTCATCGACATGGCGGAAGACCCGTGACGGGAATCGCCGGTCGTCGACGAGACCATGCGTGCCTTCGGACCGGCCGGGCTATACTCGGGCGCGGCCGCGGGTTGAGGAGTCGCGCCCATGGATGTCACCGCCTACGCCGCCTCGGTAGGGCACTCGGTCTGGTTCAGCCACGACGCCGGCGAGAGCTGGCTCAGGGCGCACACGACCTCGGGCGGCATCTACAACGAGTCGCGATGCTGGTGCCTGTCGATCCATCCCGACCGGCCCGGCGAGGTTCTCGCGGGGACCGATCTCGGCGTCTACCGCTGGGATCCGCGGGCGTCGCGCTGGACTCACCTGCCGTCGCCGATGGACGGGCTGCACATCCTCCAGATGGCGCAGGCGCCGCACGACCCCGACATCATCTTCGCCGGCACCCGTCCGGCAGAGATCTTCGCGAGCTTCGACGGCGGGCGGACATGGCGCCGCTGCCGCCTGAACAACCGCAGCGAATGCTGGTTCATCAACACGCCGCGCGTGACCTCGATCACCTTCGATCCGCTGGAGCGGGAGACCGTCTGGGTCTCGATCGAGATCGAGGGGATCTTCCGCACGCGCGATCTCGGCGCGACCTGGGAGAAACTGACCGAGGGGCTGGTCTCCGTCGACACCCACAACATGGTGTTCTTCGACGATCCCGACGGCGGGCGCGAGATACTCTGCTCCACCGAGGAAGGCCTGCACAAGAGCACCGACAACGCCGCGACCTGGCGGCATATCGACGTCCCGCAGGCGCCCTTCGTCTATATGCGCTGTATGGAACGCCGGGCCGACGACTCGGAGATCGTGTTTCTGTCGGTGGGAGACCGGCCGTCCGGCGAGACCGGGATGCTGCTGCGCAGCCGCGACCGAGGCGAAAGCTGGGAAAACATCGACCTTCCGGGCCATGTCAACAGCACGATCTGGTGGATCGGCACCAACCGGGCGGGCCCGAACCTGATCTTCTGCTGCACCATCATGGGCCAGATCTGGCGATCGACGGATGGCGGCGAGAGCTGGCGCAAGCTGAAGCGCGAGCTGGGCGAGCTCCGCATGATCGCCTGGCAGCCGCGGCGCGCCGCCCGATGACGGCCCTTTTCGTCTATCGTCCGCATGTCCACGAGCGCGGGATCGTCGCGACTCCCGACATCCTGATCGACGGCGCAGCCCTCGCCGCCGGTGGCGTCAGGTGGCCGCTTCCGGTGGACCGCCTGACGACGGCCGGCGCGATCCAGGTGGTCGGCGGCGGGACGCTGGCCGACGCCGCGCTGCTGCTGGTCGGCACCGCCGGCGGGATGCTCGTCGGCGTTGCCTCCGACCATCGCGGCCCGGACCCCGATGGCGGCCGGCTCGCCTGCGCCAAGCCGATCTGCCGCGAGGCGTGGCGTTACACCGACATCGACGATCATCTGGACGCGCTCACCCTTCGCTGCATCGCCTGGGCGGAGCGAGGGCCCCCGGAGACGGTTCAGGAGGGCTGCCCGGCGGCGCTCGCCGTCGAGACGGACTTCGCCCAGGGCCGGATGCTCCTCCGCACCGGGCTGCCGGTCGCCGCGGCGTCGCGCGCCGCCGGCTACGAGATCGTCCTGGAGGACCCGGTCCTCGAACGGCGGATCGCGCTTCGTTACGATGTCGTGGAGTTGGCCCGATGGGTCGGCTGACGGTCGGTTTCCGGCCTCTTGCAGGGAGATCAACGAAATGGCCGAAGCAGCGACCGGCAAGCCGTTCTTCCGCGCCGACCATGTCGGCAGCCTGCTGCGCCCTCCCGAGCTGCTCGCCGCGCGCAGGGAGTGGCGGGAGGGGACGCTGAACCGCGACGCGCTGACCGCGCGCGAGGACGCCTCGATCCGCGAGGCCGTCCGAATGCAGGAGGAGATCGGCCTGCAGGCGATTACCGACGGCGAGTTCCGCCGGGAGAACTGGTGGATCGACTTCGTCCGCCGGATCGACGGGATCGAGATCACCCAACCCGATCCGGGGGCCGAGTTCCGGACCGGAAGCGGCCAGGGAACCGGCTATTGGCCGATGGTCGTCGAGACGGTGGCGCCGATCGCCCATCGCCGCACGGTCATGGGGCGCGACTACGGCTTCCTCGCCGACTGCACGGACCGCACGCCCAAGGTGACCATCCCCTCGCCGACGCGCATCCACTTTCACGGCGGGCGCGCCAAGGTGAGCCGGGATGCCTATCCGGAGATGGACGCCTTCTGGGCCGACATCGCCGCCTTCTACCGCAGCGAGATCGCCGCCCTCGAGGAGATGGGCTGCCGCTATATCCAGATCGACGATCCGGTCCTGACCTATTTCCTGGACGACCGCACGCGGGACAATCTGCGGGCGATCGGCGAGGATCCCGACCGGTTGGTCCATAGCTACGCGGCGCTGCTCAACGACTGTATCCGCGACCGGCGCCCCGATACCCATCTCGCGATGCATCTCTGCCGCGGCAACGCGATGAGCGCCTGGATGGTCTCCGGCGGCTATCGGCGCCTGGCGGAAGCGATCTTTCCGGTGGTCGCGGTGGACACGTTCTTCCTCGAATACGACGACGAGCGGTCGGGCGACTTCGAGCCGCTGCGGCTCATGCCGGAGGGGCGCAACGTGGTGCTGGGCCTCGTCACCTCCAAGTTCCCCGAGATGGAAAGCAAGGACGACCTCAAGCGGCGGATCGACCAGGCCGCGCGCATCGTCCCGATGGACCATCTGGCGCTCAGCCCGCAATGCGGGTTCGCCAGCATCGATCTCGGCAACCGGGTCACCCGCGACGACCAGATCGCCAAGCTCCGCCTCGTCATCGAGACCGCCGGGGAGCTGTGGGGCACGGCCTGAGCCGCTGCCGCCTCACGACAAGGAGACCGTCACCGCCGCCGTGCCGCCGTCGGGCTCCCGCACCGCGCCGATGACCGCCGCCGCCGGATATCCCGACCGGCGCAGGGCCGAGACGCAGCTCTCCGCCCGGTCGGCCGGGATGCCCGCGAGCAGCCCGCCGGCCGTCTGCGGGTCGAACAGCAGCGGAAAGCGCGGGTCCGCGGCGGCCGCCTCCGAGACCTGTGCCGCCGCCGCCGCCCGCCGGTTCTGCGGCTGGAGCGAGCTCAGGAGTCCCGCCGCCGCGGTCTCCGCCGCGCCGTCGAGCAGCGGGACCCGATCGAGTTCGAGCGCGGCCGCCACTTCCGACGCGCGGGCCATCTCCAGCAGATGGCCGAGAAGGCCGAACCCGGTCACGTCCGTGCAGGCACGGGCGCCGTGGCCCGCCAGGCAGTCGGCCGCCGCCCGGCTCGACCGGGTCATCGAGCCCAGCGCCGCGACGATCCAGCGCCCCTCGGCGCGGTAGCGCATGTCGGCGGCGAACAGCGTCCCGGTGCCGATCGGCTTGGTGAGGATCAACCGATCCCCGGGCCGCAGCCCGGACTTGCGGAGCGCCCGCGCGGGTTCGACCAGACCGTTGACGGCGAAACCGAGAGCGAGCTCCGCCCCCTCGCTCGTATGGCCGCCCACAAGGGCCGCGCCGGCTTCATCGAGAATCTCCCGCGCGCCGGCGATCATCTGGCCCAGCGTGTCGGCGGTCTTGGCCTCGCCGCCCACCGGCAGGGTCGCCAAAGCGAGCGCGGTCTGCGGCGCGGCGCCCATGGCGTGAAGGTCCCCGAGGCTGTGGTTGGCGGCGATCTTGCCGAAGACATAGGGGTCGTCGATCATCGCCGGGAAGGCGTCGACGCTGTGGACCAGCGCCTTTCCGGGTGGCACCGAGACCAGGGCGGCGTCGTCGGGCGCATCGAGGCCGATCAACACGTCGCCGCGCGGCTCGGGCGCCGCCCCGGCCAATGCCCGTTCGAGCACCCCGGCCCCGATCTTGGCGCCGCAGCCGCCGCACCGCATCGCCGTCGTCGGGGCGGCGTCTCCGCCCGCATCGGCGAGCCCGGCGGGGAGCGCGGGGCCGGGCGGCTCCTCCATCGGGGGGAGATCGGAATAGCGCGCCATGAAACGCCGGTCTATCCAGTCCTTCCAACGCCAGACCGCCCCGCCCGCGATCGACCGCCCGCCGCGCGAGGCGACCGCGCGCCGGTCGCCCGTCGAGATGAGGCCGAGCGCGCGCTTCTGCGGCCGGAACGGCCGAAGGGGTCTGCCGAGCAGCGCGCGGCGGAGATTGCGCGCGAGGGGCCGCCCCTGGCGGACCGCGAACACGCCCGATTTCGGGCGCGGGTGGTCGACCATATGCGCGATGTCGCCGGCCGCGAACACGTCGGGATGGGAAACCGACCGCAGCGTGTCGCCGACCTCGACGAACCCGTCCGCATCGACCGCGAGCCCCGCCTCGCGCGGCCATGACGGGGCGCCGGCGTGGATCACCCAGAGGATCTCGTCGACCCGGACCTCGCCGCCGTCGCCGGTCCGCAGCCGACCCGGCGCCGCTTCGACGACCGGCGACCCGAGATGGAGAACGACGCCGCGTGCATCCAGGATGCGCCGGAGCCGCCGCCGCAGCGCGAGCGGGTGGGTCGGCAAGATGTCCGGCGCCGCATCGAACAGATGGCAGGCGACCGCACCGCGGCGGCCGGCCGCGCGACGCAACCGCGTCAGCCGGTGGCGGGCCGCGAGCAGCAGTTCCACGCCGCCGGCGCCGGCGCCGACGACGGCGATGCGCACCGGTCCGTCACGGGCTGCCACGCGACGCGCCAGCGCCTCCCAGGATACCAGGAAACGGTCGATCGGCTTGACCGGAACCGCCGCATCGGCTGCGCCGGGCATGTCGGCGGGGGCGGAGCCGGTGTTGAGCGAAAGCAGGTCGTAGGCGATCGGCGGGCGGTTGTCGCACAGCACCCGGCGGCCCGCGAGGTCGAGCCCGACGATCTCGCTACAATAGAGCCGCGCCCCGGCGAAGCGGGCGAGCCTGCGGAGATCGATATGGATATCGTCGAAACCGTAATGGCCGGCGATATGGCCCGGCAACATCCCCGAATAGGGGGTGTACGGATCGCGGCAGATCAGCGTCAGCCGGACGCCCGGAAGGGGCGCCATTCCGAACCGCCTGAGGACCGCGACATGGCTGTGGCCGCCCCCGGCCAGCACCAGATCCCTGACCACCGGGGGCGCGGCGTTCCTCATGCCGATCGGCGGCTCCGGGCGCGGCGAGCAGGCCGCCGTGCCGGCTTCCTAGCGCGCGGCGGTGGCGCGGGCTTCGGGGACGAGCAACTCGTCGATACAGGAATCGACGCTGCGCACATCGCCGAAGCTCTGCCAGACGCTGGTGAGGCCCGCAAGGTGATCCTCGTCATAGCGCGCGGCGTTGGCGTCCTCCGCCATGACCACCCGGTATCCGATCATCATCGCGTCGCGGGCGCTGGTCTCGCAGCAGAAATTGGTCGCGGTCCCGGCGACGATCAGGTTCTCGATGCCGCGCGCATGTAGCCTTTCGTCGAGGTCGGACGCGCCCTGGATGAAGGCGCTGAAGCGCGACTTGCGGACGATCAGGTCGTTGTCCGCGACCTCCAGCGTCGGGTAGAGGCGGTGCCCGTCGGCTCCCTCGGCGAGCCCGTCGCGATGCGCCGCCATCTTCTCGGGCGTGAAGAAATAGTCGTGATAGATCGGCCAGTTGCTCACCCCGCCCGGGCGGTCGGTCACCGTCATCAGCACCCAGGCGACGAGGCCGCCGCGCGCCCGGACCGCGGCGGCGAGCCGGTTGATATTGGGGCAGATGCTCCGCGCCGTCTCGACCTCGGCGACGTAGAAGTTCTGCATGTCGATCACGACCAGCGCCGTCCGCGCCGGCTCGAAACGGTCGAAGACATGGAGGCGGCCGCGCTTGGCCATGATGCGCTGGATCACGTAGTCGGGGATTCTGCTGTCGTGCGGCATGTCGTTCTCCGGTCGGGACGCGCGAAGGACTCTCAGCCCCACAGCGCATCGGAGGCGATCCGCGCCCCCTCGACCAGCGCCCGGAGCTTGGCCCGGACGATGCGCGGCTCGATCTCCGGCGTCGCGCTCGCCTGGGTGCCGAAGCCGCAATCGGCGCCGGCGATGACGTTCTCCCGGCCGACCAGATCGGCGAAGCGACGGATGCGCTGGGCGACCAGCTCCTCATGCTCGACGAGGACCGAGGCGTGGGTGACGACGCCGGGGATCAATATCTTGCCGTCGGGCAGCCGCGTCTCCTCCCAGAGGCGCCATTCGTGCTCGTGGCGCGGATTGGCCGCCTCGAAGGAATAGGCGCCGGCGTCGATGCGGAGGATCTGGTCGAGAATCCAGCCCAGCTCGACATCGTGGACCCGGGGCCCGATATTGATTCCGTAGCAGGTGTGATAGCGCACGCGCTCCTCGGGGATGCCCTCGAGCGCATGGTTGATCGCCTCGATCATGCCGCCGACCCAGCGCCGGTAGTCGGCGACCGCGAGGTCCGGAGACTTGACGTAATAGGTCACCAGATGCGGGTCGTCGATCTGAAGGACGAACCCGGCGTCGACGATCGCCCGGTATTCCACGCGCATCGCCTCGGCGACGGCGGCGAGAAACGCCTCCTCGGACGCGTAGTGCGCGTTCCGCTGGGCGCCCGCGACATCGATCGGGGATATCGCCGGCACGAACGCCTCCGCGGCCCCGGCGGCGTCGACCGCCGCCCGCAGATTGGCGAGGTCGCGGGCGAGCGCCGCCTGCCCCGCATAGGCGACCGGGCCGACGCAGACGAGCTCCGCGGCCGCGGCCAGCGCCCCGTCGCCATGCGGCCGCGCCCGCGCGTAGAACTCGGGAAAGGCCAGCGCCTCCCGCGAGTCGCCCCAGAGAGCGCCGCCGGCCGCCGGCCGGCTCTCGTAGCCCGCGAGCCGCGCGTCGGCATATGCCCGGAATCCGCGCTTGGAAAACTCCCCGTCGTCGACGATATCGATCCCGAGCGCGACCTGCTCGGCGACGATGTCGACGACGGCGTCCCGGAGCGACCGCTCGTAGGCGGCGCGGTCGATGGCGACGCCGCGGTCCTCGGCGGCCATCGCCGCGACCAGCGCGGCCGGCCGCGGCAGGCTGCCGACATGGGTGGTGAGTATCCGCTCCGTGCTCCGTCTCACCCGTGCCGCTCCGAACCGCCATATTGCCGAGCGCCGATCATAAGCGATCGACAGCCGGCCGTCATCGTGCCGCGTCGCCGCGCCGCGGGGCGCCGTCCGTGCGCAGCGCCTGGAAGATCGCCGCGCAGATGATCGCCGCGCCGGGCCAGACCCAGATATCGGGCGCCTCGCGGAAGCCGGCATAGCCGATCGCCGCCGCGAAGGGGAGTTGAAGAAAGTAGGCGGGCATCACGGCCGCGGTCGGGGCGTGCGCGAAGGACCGGGTGATGCATTGCTGGGCCAGCGCGCTCGAGACGCCGAGCGCGATCAGCCAGGGAACGTCCTCCGTCCCCGGCATACGCCAGACCAGCGCGGCGGGCGGCGCGGCGAGGACCGCCATCAACCCGAACAGGGTGAGGACGACCGCGTTGGGATTCTGGGTCCCGGCGAAGAACCGGGTCGCCACGTTGACGCCGGCGAAGGCGAGCCCGACGAACAACATCGCCAGCGCCGGCCAGGAATTTTCCTGGAAGCCCGGGCGGATGACGATCATCGCCCCGAGGAAACCGACGCCGACCGCGGCCGCCCGGCGCCAGCCGAGCCGTTCGCGCAGCAGTGCCGCCGCGAGCAGCACCGTGAACAGGACCGTCGTGAACAGGAGCGCCGTCGCGTCGGCGGCGTTCATGTGGCGCAGCGCGTAGAACATCGTGACCATGCCCGCGACCGACGCGGCGCTGCGCAGCCAATGGATCGTCATCGGGCCGCCGGCGAGGGCGCCGGTCCCCGCCCGGATCAGCCAGGGCGTCATGCACAGCGTCGTGATCGCCGACTGGAGGAGGACGATCTCGATAGCGGGGAGATGTGCGACCCGCCGCGCGGAGACGATCAGGAGCGAGAAGAAGAGGGCGGCGCCGGTCATCCACAGGATGCCGCGCGCGGTCCGGTTCACCCTCGCCCGGGCCGCGTGGGCACCGGGTCGCGGCCCGAATAGTCGTAGAAGCCGCGCCCCGTCTTGCGGCCGAGCCAGCCGGCCTCGACATATTTCACCAGCAGCGGGCAGGGCCGGTACTTGGAATCGGCGAACCCGTCATGCAGCACGCGCATGACCGCGAGACAGGTGTCCAAACCGATGAAGTCGGCGAGCTCCAGCGGCCCCATCGGGTGGTTGGCGCCGAGCTTCATGGCGGTATCGATCGCCTCGACCGAACCGACCCCCTCATGGAGCGCGTAGACGGCCTCGTTGAGCATCGGCAGCAGGATGCGGTTGACCAGGAAGGCGGGATAGTCCTCGGCCGCGACCGGGCTCTTGCCGAGCGCCAAGGCGAGGCTGCGCACCGCTTCGAAGACCTCCTCGCCCGTCGTGATCCCGCGGATCAACTCGACGAGCCGCATCGCGGGAACCGGGTTCATGAAATGCATCCCGACGAAGCGCTCCGGCCGATCGGTTGCCGCGGCCAGCCGGGTGATCGAGAGGGAAGACGTGTTGGAAGCGAGCAGCGCGTCCTTGCGCAATGCGCCCACGAGCTCGCCGAAAATCGTCCGTTTGACCGATTCGTCCTCGGTCGCCGCCTCGATCACGAGGTCGCAGTCGGAGAGAATCTCCGGCCCGGTGCCGCCGGAGAGCCGGCCGAGCGCGCCGCGCCTTTCGTCCTCGGTCATCCGCCCCCGCGCGATCTGGCGGTCGTAATGGCGCGCGATGCCCGCGCGCGCGGCGGCGATCCGGTCGTCCGAGATGTCGACCATCGCCACCGCGTAGCCGGCGGCCGCGCAGACATTGGCGATGCCGCCGCCCATCTGTCCGGCGCCGACGACGCCGATCTTGCGCAGCCCGCTCGCCGCGACCGCTTCATTCATCCCGACACCTCCCGAACCCTGCGACCGCGCGACCGGAGGGCGGAAACGAGTCCGGCACCTCCCGATCCTCGTCCATCCCCCACCCCTTGAAACGCGACATCCGGAACCCGATAACGGGTCGACGCCGACGGGGCGTGGGCCGGCGTCGCGCTAACGCGGCGTGACGTCCTGCCTGTCGAGCTCCTCGGCGAGCGCCGGCAGCGTCTTGAAGAGGTCGTCCACCAGGCCGTAATCGGCGATCTGGACCATCGGCGCCTCTTCGTCCTTGTTGATCGCGACGATGACCTTGCTGTCCTTCATCCCGGCGAGATGCTGGATGGCGCCGGAAATGCCGACCGCGACATAGAGCTCGGGCGCGACGACCTTGCCAGTCTGACCGACCTGGAAATCGTTGGGGCGGTAGCCGGCGTCGACGGCGGCCCGCGAGGCGCCGACCGCGGCGCCGAGCCGGTCGGCGATCGATTCGATCAGCGCGAAATTCTCCGAGGACTGCATGCCCCGACCGCCCGAGATGACGACCCGCGCGCCGGTCAGTTCCGGCCGTTCCGAGCGCGACAGCTCCTGGCGCAGGAAGCGCGAAAGGGTGGGTGCCTCCATCGCGGCGACGGGCTCGATCGACGCTCCGCCGCCGCTCGACGCGGCCGCGGGAAAGGCCGTGGCGCGAACGGTGGCGACCTTGATCGGATCCCTCGACCGGACGGTCGCCATCGCGTTCCCGGCATAGATCGGCCGGACGAAGACGTCGGGGGGCTCGACCGCGGTGATGTCGGAGATCTGCGCGACGTCCAGCAGGGCGGCGACGCGGGGGGCGAGGTTCTTGCCGGTGGTGTTGGAGGGGAACAATATCTGGGCATAGTCCGCGGCGAGCGCGACGATCAGCGGGGCGGCGGCCTCGGCCAGGAGATGCGCATAGGCGGGCGAATCCGCGATCCGCACGCGGGCGATTCCGGCGACCGACGCGGCCTCTTCGGCGACCGCCCGGCAGCCGTCGCCGACGACCAGAACGTCCACCCCGCCGCCGAACGCCGCCGCCGCGCCGACCGTGTTCAGCGTCGCCGGCTGCAACCGCGCGCCGTCATGGTCGGCGATGACCAGGGTTGCCATCAGATCACCCCCGCTTCGTTCTTCAGGCGGTCGACCAGCTCGGCGACATCGGCGACCCGGGTGCCGGACTGGCGCTGCGGCGGATCCTCGACCCTGAGCGTGATCAGCCGCGGCGCCGCGTCGACCCCCAGCTCCTCGACGGTCAGCCTGTCGATGGACTTCTTCTTGGCGCGCATGATATTGGGGAGCGAGGCGTAGCGCGGCTCGTTGAGCCGGAGGTCCGTCGTGAGGATCGCCGGCAGACCGAGGGCGAGCGTCTCCAGGCCGCCGTCGACCTCGCGGGTGACTTCGATTCCGTCGTCGGTGAACAGGATCCGGGAGGCGAAGGTGCCCTGCGGCCAGCCCAGCAGGGCGGCGAGCATCTGGCCGGTCTGGTTGCTGTCGTCGTCGATCGCCTGCTTGCCGAGGATCACCATCTCCGGGCCCTCCCGCGCGACGAGCGCCGCGAGGAGCTTGGCCACGGCGAGCGGTTGCAGCTCGGCCTCCGTCACCACATGGATGCCGCGGTCCGCGCCCATCGCCAGCGCGGTGCGGATCGTTTCCTGGCACTGCCGGACGCCCATCGAGACGGCGACGATCTCCGCGATCCGGCCGGCCTCCTTCATGCGGATCGCCTCCTCGACGGCGATCTCGTCGAAGGGGTTCATCGACATCTTGACGTTGGCCGTCTCGACGCCGCTCCCGTCGGCCTTGACGCGGATCTTGACGTTGTAATCGACGACCCGCTTGACGGCGACGAAGGCTTTCATCTCGAAAGGGTCCCCGGTTCGGAAGACGACCGGACGGTCCGGCAGGGCGGCGCACAGTATTTACGCCGCCCGCGGGCTGTCAACGCGTTGCCGCGCCCTCCGGGCTCTGGGAAAATGCCGTCATGGCCCATCTCCGCACCGATGTCCTCGTGGTCGGCGCCGGCGGCGCCGGCATGTACGCCGCGATCGCCGCCGCCGAGGCGGGGGCCCAGGTGGTGCTCGCCGACAAGAGCCTCGTCGGGCGCGGCGGCGCGACGATCATGGCGCAGATGACCGTCGCCGCCGCCGTCGGCGAGTGGCGGCCCGATCACTGGACCCGTCATTTCGCCGATACGGTCGCGGCCGGGCGCGGGCTGTGCAACGAGGAGCTGGCGGCGATCCTCTGCGAGGAAGCGCCGGTGCGGATCCGCGAGATGGACCGCTGGAAGGTCGGCTGGGCGCGCGAGAACGGCCGCATGCGCGCCGTCGCCGCCCCGGGACACGGGCTGCCGCGCTGCGTCTATGTCGACTTCCTCAACACCGGCCCGGCGGTCGCCCGCACGCTGCGCGGCCGGGTCGCGCGGGCTGCCGGCGTGCGCCGGGTGAGCGGGCTCGCCGTCCTCGATCTCGTCGTCCATGACGGGCGGGTCGCGGGGGCGGCCGGGATCGACCTCGAGGACGGGGCGCCGGTGACCATCGCCGCCGGCGCGGTGGTGCTCGCCGCCGGCGGCCTCACGCGGCTGTTCCGCCGCAACAGCGCCTCGGCCAACATGGGGGGCGACGCCTATGCGCTGGCGCTCGCCGCCGGGGCCGAGCTGGTCGACATGGAGTTCCCGCAATTCTTCCCGATCGGCCATCTGGCGCCGCGACTGGTCGGCATGGACCCGATCATGTGGGACCCGTTCCGCTACAAACTGGGCGGGCGGCTGCTGAACGGCCGGATGGAGGATTTCGTCGAGAATTACGGGGCGCGCGATTCCGGGGTCTATACCGCGCCCCGCGACATCACCTCCTACGCTATCGTCAAGGAATGCGAGGCGGGTCGCGCGAGCCCGGCGGGCGGCGTTTTCCTGAGCTTCACCCACATCCCGGAACCCGCGCTTCGCGCCGCCTTCGGCCCGGTGATCGACCGGCTCGCCGCCAACGGCATCGACCTCACCCGACGCCCGATCGAGGTCGCGCCGATCGCCCATTACCATATGGGCGGGATCAGGGTGGACGCGCGCATGGCGACCCGGATCGAGGGGCTCTTCGCCGCCGGCGAGGCGGTCGGCGGGGCCAACGGCGCCAACCGGCTCTCGGGCAACGCCATCCCCGAAGCCTTCGTGTTCGGCGAACGCGCCGGGCGCTTCGCCGCCGAAGCGGCCCGCGGCGGCAGCGCCTGGCGGGTGGGCGATGCGGGCCGCGCGGCCGATTTTCTCGGCGCGGCGGCGGGGCGGCGCCGGGGCGGCGCCGGGCTCGGCGCGCTGTGGGCGGAGCTGCAGGCGCTGATGTGGGACCGGGTGGGGCTGCTGCGGAACGGGGACGGGCTCGCCGCCGGGCGCGCGCGCATCCGCGAGATGCGCCGCCGCGACCTGCCGGCGCTCGCGCCCGCGGCGCGGCGCGGGTTCGATCCCGCCTTGCGCGACTGGTTCGATCTCCGGGCCTCGCTCGCCGCCGCGGAGGCGGTCGCGCTCGCCGCCGCCGGCCGCCGCGAGAGCCGGGGCGCCCACCAGCGCGAGGACTATCCCGAGACCGACCCGGCGTTGGCGCGGAACCAGATCGTCCACCAGGAAGAGGACGGCGCGCTGGTCTGCCGCTGGGCGCCGGTGGTCGGCGCGGCGCACGCGCCGGCGCCGCCGGCCGCGGCCGAATGAGACCGGAACGGGTCACGATCCGCGTCCGGCGCGGCGGCATCGGCGAGCCCGACCGCATCGAGGCGTTCGACGTGCCCTATCGCGAAGGCATGTCGGCCCTGGACGCGCTGATCTGGGTGCGGACCCATGTCGATTCGACGCTCGCCGTCCGCTATGCCTGCATCAACGCCAACGCCTGCAAGGAATGCACGATGCGCATCGACGGCCGGGCCGGCTATGCCTGCACCGCCCGTCTCGACGCCGCCGGCGCGCTGGTCGAGCCGCTCGACAACAAGCCCCTGATCCGCGATCTGGTCACCGACATCGTTCCGCCCAGGGAACGCCTGGCGGCGCATCTCGACGACAGCGGCGACGACCGGGACGGAAGCGGTCGGCCGTGATCGGCGGCCGCGTCGGCGCTTCGCATCTGCCGAGATATCGTGGTCGCCGAGGATGCGAACCGGGCGGGAGAGGTCCCTCGATGCTCGCAGGCCATATCCCGGATCCGTCGGGTCTCGAATCTCGCGAAGGCCGGCCTGCCGGCCGCGCGCCGTGCGCCGTCCTGGCGCTTCTGCTCGCCGCGCTCGCGCCGTCGGGCGCCGCAGCGGCGGAGCGGGAAATGATCGTCGCGGCGGATGCGCGCGCCGTCGAGGCGGGGGCGGCGATGCTGGCCCGCGGCGGCAGCGCCGTCGATGCGGCCGTCGCCATGTCGATGGTGCTCAACCTGGTCGAGCCCCAATCCTCCGGCATCGGCGGCGGCGGCTTTCTGTTGCATCTGGAGGCGGAGAGCGCCGCCGTGGTCGCCTATGACGGGCGCGAGACCGCGCCCATGGGCGCGGACGAGGCATCGTTCCTGAAACCGGACGGCGGCAGGATGGCGTTCTCGAATGCGCGGGCCGGCGGCCGGTCGGTGGGCGTGCCCGGCCTCCTCAGGATGCTTGAGCGCGCCCATGCCGAGCACGGAAGACTCCCCTGGGCCGACCTGTTCGCCCCGGCCATCGCGCTGGCGGAGGCGGGGTTCGTCGTGAGCCCCCGGCTCGGCATGATGCTGGAGAGGGTGCCGGTCGCGCGCGCGTTTCCGGCGGCGGCGGCCTATTTCCAGGAGGCGGGCGCCCGCAAGCCGCCCGGCGCGCGGCTGCGCAACCCGGCCTTCGCCGAGACCCTGCGCCTGGTGGCGGAGAACGGCGCCGGCGCCTTCTACGGAGGTCCCATCGCGCGGGACATCGTCGCCGCCGTCGCCGAGTCGCCGCGCAATCCCGGTTATATGGAACCGAACGACATGGCCGGCTACCGGGCGAAGCGCCGCCCGCCGGTCTGCCTCGTCTACCGCGGGTACCGCGTCTGCGGCATGGGGCCGCCGAGTTCGGGCGGCATCGCGGTGCTGCAGATACTCGGTCTGCTCGCCGGACGCGCCATGCCGCCCGCGGGCTCGGTCGAGGCCGTCCATCTCATCGCCGAAGCCATGCGTCTCGCCTATGCCGACAGGGCCCGCTACGTCGCCGATTCGGATTTCGTGCCGGTCCCGGTGAACGGCCTTCTCGATCCGGTCTATCTCGCCCGACGGGCGGCGACGATCGACCCGGCCGCCGCCGCCGGCCGCCGCGCCCCCGGCGCCCCGGCGGGGAGCGGCGGCTCGGCACTTCGCGGCGGGAAGAGCGGCGAATCGCCGTCCACCACCCATCTGAGCGTCATCGACCGCGCGGGCGACGCGGTCGCCCTCACCGCCAGCATCGAGTCCGCCTTCGGCTCGGGGCTGATGACGCGCGGCTTCCTCCTCAATAACCAGCTCACCGATTTCTCCTTCGCACCCGAGCGGGACGGCGCGCCGGTCGCCAACCGGGTCGAACCCGGCAAGCGGCCGCGCAGCTCGATGGCGCCGACCCTGGTGTTCGATCCGCAAGGCCGCCTCTCCCTGGTTCTGGGCTCGCCCGGCGGTTCGCGCATCATCTGCTATGTGGCGACCGCCGTGATCGCGGTCGTCGATTGGGGGTACGACCCGCAGGCGGCGGCGGCGGCGCCCCATCTCTGCAACCGCAACGGCCCCACGGAGCTGGAGGCCGAAACCCCGCTGGCGGCGCTCGCGCCCGGCCTCCGCGCTTTGGGCCACGAGGTGGCGATGCGCAGGATGACGAGCGGGCTGAACATCATCGCGGTGACCCATACGCCGGACGGCCGCCGCCTGCACGGCGGCGCCGACCCGCGCCGTGAGGGCGTCGTCTTCGCCCGTTGACGGAGCCCGCCGGACGCCGGCGCTAGCTTCCGGCCTTGAGCGCGGCCTCCAGACCGGTGTTGAGAAACTCCATCGCTTCGTCGCCGAGCGCCTCGAGGCAGGCGGGCAGCGAGGCCGCCAGGCCGTGCGCGAGCTTGTGGTCGCAGAGGTCGCGCATCCCTCGGGCGAAGTCAATCGCCTCCGGCGAAGCGCCGCCCCGCGCGGCGGCATCGAGACTCTCCGACCAGCCCCGGACCACATCGCCGCCGGCGCGGAGATGGTTGACCATCCAGCCGGCCGCCCGCACCGTCGGCATGCGGAGGGGGTCCCCTTCGACCACCCGCCGGGCGATCGCGCGGCGCCGGCCGACGGCCTCGGCGATCTCGGTCGGCGCGAGCGGCCGGGCGTCGCGCGCATCGGGGACAGGCACGGCGCTGACGTTCGGGCCGACATGGACGGCCGGGTTGCGGAGACCGCCGATCAGGGCGCGCGGGACTTCTAAGACGACGGCGACATGGGTGCGGAGCGCGCGCAGCCGCACGCCGCTGCCGAGCGCCCGCGGTGCGCCGTCGCCGACCAGGGCGAGCGACCGACCGGTGGCGAGGCGGTACTCCCGGCCGGGCTCCGGCGCGCGGCGCTCGGGCTGCAGACAGACCGCGGGCAGGCTGGCGATGCAGTCCGCGCCGCGGCAGTCCAGCGCCACCGGACGATCGGTGCCGATGAGGGCCAGCACCTGCGGCGCCGGCGCCGCAGGTGCCGCACCGAGGACGGCGAGCCCGGCGGCGACGAGGGCGATGCGGGCGCGGTCCGGGCGAAACATCTCCGAGTCTCCCTGTCCTTCGGGCCGCCGTCAGCGGCAAAGCGGGTCGATCGTCGTCCGCGGATAGGCGAGCGGCAGGGCGTCTGCGGCCAGCGCCAGGGCGCGGGCGCGCCGGAGCGTCGAATCGGCGATATGGGCGGCGACGAAGGCCTCCACCGCGCAGCCGGGCGCGAGGCGGTCGCGCAGCCGCGCCTGCGCCGCGCGCTGGTCGGGCGCCGGGAACCGCCTGCCCTCGGCGGCGATCTCGGCGAGCGCGGCGCAGCGTCCGCCGAAATTGGCGCAGCCGGCCCGGGGCGCGTAGCAGCAGGCCTCCGCGAGCCGGTCGCCGCCGTCGAGGATCAGGTCCAGCCCGTCGAGCCGATCGAAGCTGTAGCTCGCTTCGGTCTCGTGCATGCGGGCGAGCTGCGCCGGGTCGAGCCAGAGCACGAAGATGGCGATGCGGGTCCCGGGCGAGGATTGCAGCGCCGCCGGCAGCGAGCCGTAGCGCGCGAGATGGGCGGCGTAGACGACGTCGAAATCCCGGAGCATGGCGCGCTCGGCCGGGATGCGGCTCGCCGCCCCGGAGACGCCGGCATATTTGCGGGCGAGCTGCGCCGGCGACTGGTTGGAGCCGACCGCGAGCAGCGCGGTCCGCCCGTGCCGGTCGGCGGGCGTCGGCGGGCGCGCGGCGACGCTGCCGTCCTCGAACAGATAGCTGCGCTCGGGGATGGCGAAGGGGTAGGAGAGTGCGAACTGGACCGCGTCGATCATCGGATGCGCGCCGCCGAACCGGGTGGGGCCGAGGCGAAGGACATTGCGCGGCCGCGGCCACCCTGACAAGAGAGCAGCCGGACGAACCAACGGGGCGCCGCATGGCCTGTACCAGCCTCCGCGACTTCATCGACCGGTTGGAAGCCGAGAACCGGCTGGTGCGGGTTCGCGAGCCGGTGGCGACGGCGCTCGAGATGACCGAGATCCAGACTCGGCTGCTCGCCGAGGGCGGCCCGGCAGTGCTGTTCGAATCGCCCCTGCGCGACGACGGCGCGGTCTCCGACATCCCGGTCCTCGCGAATCTCTTCGGCACCGTCGAGCGGGTGGCCTGGGGGATGGGGCTCGCCGCCGACGGGCTGCGCGGGCTCGGCGAAAGGCTCGCCTTTCTGCGCCAGCCGGCGCCGCCGGGCGGCTGGCGCGAGGCGGTCGAGATGCTGCCGCTGCTCAGGACCGCGCTTGCCATGAAGCCGCGCACGGTCCGTCGGGCGCCCTGCCAGGAGGTCGTGCTGACCGGCGCCGAGATCGATCTCGGCCGCCTCCCGGTGCAGCGCTGCTGGCCGGGTGAGCCGGCGCCGCTGATCACCTGGCCGCTGGTGGTCACCGCCGGCGAGACCGGGCCGTCCAATCTCGGCGTCTACCGGATGCAGGTCGCCGGGCGGGACCGCACGCTGATGCGCTGGCTGCGGCATCGCGGCGGCGCGCGGCACCATGCGCGCCGCGCCGCGGCCGGCGACGGCGCGGCCCTGCCGGCGGCGGCGGTGATCGGCGCCGACCCCGCGACCCTGATCGCCGCGGTCGCCCCGGTCCCCGAGACGCTCTCCGAATATCAGTTCGCGGGGCTGCTCGCCGGCCGGCCGCTCGAGCTGGTGGATTGCAAGACGGTGCCGCTCCGGGTCCCCGCCGCCGCCGAGATCGTTCTCGAGGGCCATGTCTCGCTCACCGAGTACGAGACCGAGGGACCCTATGGCGACCATACGGGCTACTACAACGCCGCGGAGCCCTTCCCGCTGTTCACGCTGAGCGCGGTCACCATGCGCCGGAGGCCGATCTATCTCAGCACCTTCACCGGCCGGCCGCCCGACGAGCCGTCGATCCTCGGGGCGGCGCTCAACGAGGTCTTCGTGCCGCTGCTGGTCCAACAGTTCCCGGAGATCGTCGACTTCTATCTGCCGCCGGAGGCCTGCAGCTACCGCGTCGCCGTGGTCGCCATCGAAAAGCAGTATCCCGGCCACGCCAAGCGGGTGATGATGGCCGTCTGGTCCTATCTGCGACAGTTCATGTACACCAAGATCGTGATCGTCGTCGACGGCGACATCGATGCCCGGAGCTGGACCGATGTGGTCTGGGCGGTCTCCACCAATGTCGATCCCGGGCGGGACCTGACCCTGGTCGAGGGCACGCCGATCGACACGCTCGACTTCGCCTCCCCCGAGCCGGGCCTCGGCGCCAAGCTTGGCATCGACGCGACCGCCAAGATCCCGCCGGAGACCCGCCGTCCCTGGGGCCGCCGCATCCGCATGGACGAGGAGATCGTCGCGCGGATCACCGAACGCTGGCCGGCGCTCGGCCTCCCGGGCAGCGGCCGGCCGATCTGGCGATAGCGCGTCGCTTGCGGCCGGGAGCCTGTGGCGACGGTTTCCGTTGCGGCATCCCGACAGTCGACGCCTATGGGGTGGGGCGCCTTCCGCACCGAGTTCTGTGCGACCGACGACGTCATGCCGGTCTTCGCGGAGAACGACGCCGAGCGCGAAGCCGCCGTGTCGAAAGGTCGCGCGCGGCCGCGACGGCGGCCGCTTGTATTCGCGGGGCGCGCTGTGTATCTATCGCGCGGCTTCGGCTGCGGCGGCGCGGATCTCGGGTGACCCGAGCGGCAAATCCAGCCCCCGGCCGCGCCTCGTCGAGGGCGACAGCAGGTCGGTGTCCATGCCCGTCAACAGACCATCTCTCACCCCGATCGCCGGCTGTGCCTCCGCGGCCGCGGCGCTGCTCGCCGGCGGCGGCGCGTCGGCCGGGACTCCCGCGCCCTGGCAGATGGGCTTCCAGGAGGCGGCGACGCCGCTGATGAAGACCGTCAGCGACTTCCACGACCTGCTGCTGGTGATCATCACCCTGATCACCCTGTTCGTGCTGGCCCTTCTCCTTTACGTCGTCTGGCGGTTCTCCGAGTCCCGTAACCCGACGCCGAGCAAGACCACCCACAACACGTTCGTCGAGGTGCTGTGGACGGTGATCCCGGTCGTGATCCTGGTCGTCATCGCGGTCCCGTCCTTCCGGCTGCTCTACTACGCCGATCGCATCCCCGAAGCCGACATGACCATCAAAGCGGTCGGCCATCAGTGGTACTGGACCTACGAATATCCCGACCACGGCAATTTCAGCTTCGACAGCACGATGGTCGACGAGGCCGATCTCGGGCCGGGCGAGCCGCGGCTGCTCGCGGTCGACAACCGGGTCGTGGTGCCGGTCGGCAAGACCGTCCGGGTGCAGGTCACCGCGGACGATGTGCTGCACGCCTGGGCGGTCCCCGCCTTCGGGGTCAAGGTCGACGCGGTGCCGGGACGCCTGAACGAGGTGTGGTTCCACGCCGAGCGCACCGGGACCTATTACGGCCAGTGCTCCGAGCTCTGCGGCATCAATCACGGCTTCATGCCGATTCGCGTCGATGTCGTCGCCGAGCAGGCGTTCGACGAGTGGGTCGCCGAGGCCAGGAAGGAATTCGCCGCCCGCAGCGGAGGAGGCCGCGAGATCGCGCTCGCGGAGGTGCGCCGCCCGGGCCAGGAAGAGGCGCGGCAATGAGCGAAGCTGTCACCGCCCATGACGATCACCACCCGACGGGGTGGCGCCGGTTCGTTTATTCCACCAACCACAAGGACATCGGCACGATGTATCTTGTGTTCGCGGTCATCGCCGGGCTGATCGGCGGCGGCATGTCGGTGGTTTTCCGGATGGAGCTCGGCAGCCCGGGCGAGCAGGTCCTCGGCGGCGACCATCATCTGTTCAACGTGCTGATCACCGCCCACGGGCTGATCATGATCTTCTTCATGGTCATGCCGGCGATGATCGGCGGATTCGGCAACTGGATCGTGCCGCTGATGATCGGCGCACCGGACATGGCCTTCCCACGCATGAACAATATCAGCTTCTGGCTGCTGGTGCCGTCCTTCCTCCTGCTGCTCGCTTCGCCCTTCTTCGGGGGCGTCGGCGGCGGCTGGACGATCTACCCGCCGCTGAGCTCGGCGCTCGGCCAGCCGGAGCCGGCCGTCGATCTGGCGATCTTCAGCCTCCATCTGGCCGGCGCCTCGTCGATCCTCGGCGCGGTGAACTTCATCACCACCATCTTCAACATGCGCGCCCCGGGGATGACGCTGCACAAGATGCCGCTCTTCGTCTGGTCGATTCTGGTGACGGCGTTCCTGCTCCTCCTGTCGCTCCCGGTGCTCGCCGGCGCGATCACGATGCTGCTGACCGACCGCAATTTCGGCACCGCCTTCTTCGAGGCGGCCGGTGGCGGCGATCCGCTTCTGTTCCAGCATCTGTTCTGGTTCTTCGGCCATCCGGAGGTCTATATCCTGATCCTCCCCGGCTTCGGGATCGTCAGCCAGATCGTCGCGACCTTCTCCAGGAAGCCGGTCTTCGGCTATCTCGGCATGGCTTACGCCATGGTGGCGATCGGTTTCGTCGGCTTCATCGTCTGGGCCCATCACATGTACACGGTGGGCATGGATGTCGACACCAAGGCCTATTTCACCGCGGCGACGATGGTGATCGCCGTGCCCACCGGGGTGAAGATCTTCTCGTGGATCGCGACGATGTGGGGCGGCTCGATCCGCTTCGACACGCCGATGCTGTGGGCGATCGGCTTCATCTTTCTGTTCACCATCGGCGGCGTGACCGGCGTCGTGCTGGCCAATGCCGGTGTCGACCATTCGCTCCACGATACCTATTACGTGGTTGCCCATTTCCACTATGTGCTGTCCATGGGCGCGGTGTTCTCGATCTTCGGCGGCTTCTACTACTGGCTGCCCAAGATGTGCGGGCGGCGCTATTCCGAGGCGCTGGGAAAGCTGCATTTCTGGCTCATGTTCGTCGGCGTCAACCTGACCTTCTTCCCGCAGCATTTCCTGGGGCTCGCCGGGATGCCGCGGCGGATCCCGGACTATCCCGACGCCTTCGCCGGATGGAACTACGTCTCCTCGTTCGGCGCCTATATCTCGATTCTCGGCGTGCTGGTGTTCCTGTGGATGTGCTACCGGACGTTCACTGCCGGCGAGCGCGCCGGCCAGAACCCTTGGGGGCAGGGCGCGACCACGCTCGAATGGTCGGTCAGCTCGCCGCCGCCCTTCCACAGCTATGACGAGCTGCCGCAGATCCGCTGAGGGGCGGGCGCGCCCGCTGAAGCCTTGTCCGACGGTCCGGCAGAGTTGACCGCCGCGGCGTCGGCCGCCGACGGGCCGCCGATCGGCGACTTCGTCGCCCTGCTCAAGCCGCGGGTGATGTCGCTGGTCGTGTTCTCGGCGCTGATCGGGCTGATCCTCGCCCCCGGCACGCCGCATCCGGTGCTCGCGGCGATCGCGATCCTCTGCATCGCGCTGGGGGCCGGGGCGGCGGGTGCGCTCAACATGTGGTGGGAGCGCGACCGCGACGCGCGGATGGCGCGAACCCGGGACCGCCCGCTGCCCGCCGGACGGATGGACCCGGGCGCCGCGCTCGGCTTCGGCGTCCTGCTCGCGGTCGGCTCGGCGAGTGTGATGGCGCTCGCCGTCAACTGGACGGCGGCGGCGCTGCTCGCGCTGACCATCGCCCACTATGTCTTCGTCTACACGATTTGGCTCAAGCCGCGGACGCCGCATAGCGTCGTCATCGGCGGCGCCGCCGGTGCCCTCCCGCCGATGATCGGCTGGGCCGCCGCGACCGGGGAGATCGGGCTCGGCGCGGTCGCGCTGTTCGCCCTGATCTTCGTCTGGACGCCGCCGCATTCCTGGGCGCTGGCGCTCCTCAAATGCGACGACTATCGGCGGGCCGGCATACCCGCGTTGCCGGTGGCGGCCGGGCCCGACGCCACCGGACGCCAGATCCTGTTCTACAGCGCTCTGATGGTTCCGGTCTCGTTCGGACCCTGCCTCGCCGGGATCGCCGGTCCGGTCTACATGGCGGCCGCGGCGGTGATGGGCACGTGGTTCCTGGTCCTCGCATGGCGGCTGCGGCGTACCGACGGGACGGCGGCGGCGCGCCGCCTGTTCGGCTTCTCTCTCCTCTATCTGTTCGTTCTCTTCGCCGTCCTTCTGGTCGAGCGCCTCGCGGCCGGCGCGGCGTGAGCGCAGCGGTCGAACCGGCAGATATGGCGATGGCGAAATATTCGGAGCGGCACCGGCGCCAACGGACCCGCAACATCGCCCTGCTGGCGGTGCTGCTCGGGCTGGTCGCCCTGTTCTACGTGATGTCCATCGTTCGCATGGGCGGGGGTTGAGGTGGCGGCGCTCGGCGCGAGGCGGAGAGTCGCGACGGCGGCGGCGCTCGCCGCGGTGGTGGCCGGTATGGCAGGGCTCGCCTACGCCTCGGTGCCGCTATATCGCTGGTTCTGCCAGGTCACCGGATTCGGCGGCACCACGCAGGTCGCGACCCGCAGCCCCGACCGGCTGCTCGACCGCAAGGTGACCGTCCGCTTCAACGCCGATGTCGACGCGCGGCTGCCCTGGCGCTTCGCGCCGGTGGAGCGCCGCGTCGTCGTCCGGCTGGGCGAGCCTATGCTCGCGCAGTACCGGGCGACCAATGTCTCCGATCGGACGGTGACCGGCACCGCGACCTTCAACGTTACCCCGGCGAAGGCGGGACCCTATTTCAGCAAGCTCGACTGTTTCTGCTTCACCGAACAGCGGCTCGCGGCAGGCGAGAGCGTGTTGATGCCGGTCTCCTTCTATGTTGATCCCGATCTCGCTGCGGACCGCAATCTCGACGACGTGACGACGATCACGCTCTCCTACACTTTCTTCGCCGCGCTGGGCCGGCAGAGCGCGGGCGGCGGAGCGACGACCATAAACGCGAACTGAGCGAGGGGCACGCCATGGCGTCAGCGGATACGGCGGCCGAGTACAGCCATCACGGACATAGACATCCCTACCATCTCGTCGATCCGAGCGTTTGGCCGGCGGTCGGCGCCGCCTTCGCCCTCGCGCTGACGGTCGGGGCCGTGATGTACATGCACGACGAGGGCTGGTGGCTCATGGCCATCGGCTTCCTCGGCATTGCCGCGACGATGGTCGGCTGGTGGCGCGACGTGGTGCGCGAGGCGACCTTTCAGGGCTACCACACGCCGATCGTCCAGATCGGGCTCCGCTACGGAATGGCCCTGTTCATCGCCTCGGAGGTGATGTTCTTCGTCGCCTGGTTCTGGGCCTATTTCAATGCCGCGCTATTCCCGACCGAGGCGATCGAGAGCGTCTGGCCGCCGCCCGGCGTCGAGACCTTCGATCCGTGGGGCCTGCCGTTTCTCAACACCCTGATCCTGCTGATGTCCGGCGTGACCGTCACCTGGGCGCATCACGCGCTGCGCGAAGGCCATCGCGACCAGCTTCTCCAGGGGCTCGCGCTGACGATCCTGCTCGGCATCACCTTCACCTGCGTTCAGGCCTATGAGTACAGCCACGCCGCTTTCGCCTTCTCCGGCGGCATCTACGAGAGCACCTTCTTCATGGCGACCGGCTTCCATGGGTTCCATGTCCTGGTGGGGACGATCTTCCTGATCGTCTGCTACTTCCGCGCGCGGGCGGGCCACTTCAAGCCGGACCACCATTTCGGCTTCGAGGCGGCGGCCTGGTATTGGCATTTCGTCGATGTGGTATGGCTGTTCCTGTTTTGTTGCATCTACTGGTGGGGCGCGGGCGCGGCGGCCGGGGCGCATTGACCGGCGCCCGCCGATGACCCGGCGCGGCGCCCCGACACCGCCGTTCGCTGCCGCCGCGCTCCCGGTCGAGGCGCTGCCCTCGCCGCCGCTCCGGGCCCGCATGGCCCGTCGGCCCCCGGCGATCCCGCTTCCTGCCGTGGCGATGCCGCAGCCGATCGAGGCGATCCTCGTCGCGTTCCGTTACCGCCATGCGCCGCGCGGCGGCGGCGGCGGCGGCGGGTGAGCCGTGCGGTTTCGGCCCGGCGCGTGGCTCACCGCCGCGGTCCTGCTGGTACTCGCCGTGCTGATCGGGCTCGGCAGCTGGCAGGTCCAGCGACTGGAATGGAAGGAGGCCGTGATCGCCGAGCGCGCCACCCGCCGCGCCGCCCCGCCGATTTCGGTCGCGGCCGGCCTGCCGGACGATCCGGGGCTCGCCTTCCGGCGGGCGGTGGCCGAGGGGCGGTTTCTGCACGAGAGCGAGATGCTGGTTATCCACAGGACGCATCGCGGCCGGCCGGGCTACGAGGTCGTCACCCCGCTGCGTCTGGCCGATGGCGGCCATGTCCTGGTCAATCGGGGCTGGATCCCGATCGCGCGTGCCGACCCGGCGCGGAGGCGGCACGGCCGGCCGGCCGGCCGTGTCGCGCTTTCCGGGTTCCTGCGCCCCGCCGGCAAGACCGGCCGTTGGCTGCCGGACAACGACCCGGTCGAGGACCTATGGTATTACCCCGACATCGTCGAGATGGCCGCCAGGGCGCGTCTGCCGCGGGTCGCGCCGCTGCTCCTGGTCGCCGAGGGACGCGCCCGCCCGGGCGGCCTCCCGATCCCCCTCGACGGGGCTGCGCCGCTGCCCAACCGACATCTGGAATATGCGCTCACCTGGTACGGGCTGGCGGCGGCGCTCGCGGCGATCTACATGCTGCTCGCCGTTCAGCGCGGACGACCGACCGATGAGCCCGACCGATAGCGTCTATGCCGGTCTCGAGGCGCGGTTCGCGCGGCTCGGAGCGCTTGGCGAGGCGGCGCGCGTCCTCCACTGGGACAGCGCTGTCAACATGCCTTCGGGCGGTGCCGCCGCGCGGGCCGAGCAGCTCGCGGCGCTCAAGCTCGTCCGCCGCGACATGCTGGCGGAGGACGGTATGGCGGGCCGCCTCGACGAAGCGGCTGCCGAGGTCGCCGGGGATCCTTGGCGGGCCGCCAATCTGCGCGAGATGCGGAGGATCTGGCGGCGCGAGACGGCGGTGGACGCCGATCTGCTGGTCGCCCGCACCCGCGCCGAATCGGCCTGCGAGATGGCGTGGCGCCGGGCGCGCGCCGAGAACGACTTCCTCGTCGTCCGGTCCCGCCTCGAGGAGCTTGTCGATCTCGTCCGCCGCACCGGCGAGGCGATGGCCGCCGTCCTCGGCGGATCGGTCTACGAGGCACTGATGGACGCCTTCGAGCCCGGCGCGACGACGGCGGGGGTCGACGAGCTGTTCGACGATCTCGCCGGGTTCCTGCCCGGTTTCCTGGAGCGCGCCCTCGACGCCCGGCGCGATCCGCCGGTGCCCGCCGCCCCGGCGGAGGGCTACCCCGTCGAGGCGCAGCGCGCGCTTTGCGTCGGGCTGATGAAGCGGCTCGGTTTCGATTTCGACCGGGGGCGGCTCGACACCAGCCTCCATCCCTTTTGCGGCGGCGTGCCGGACGATATCCGCATCACCACCCGCTACGATCCCGGCGACTTCTCGCAGGCGTTGATGGGTGTCCTGCACGAGACCGGCCACGCGCTCTACGAGGCCGGCCTGCCGACGCGGTGGCGGCGCCAGCCGGTCGGCCGGGCGCGCGGCATGGCAATGCACGAATCCCAGTCGTTGCTGATCGAGATGCAGGTCTGTCGGTCGCGCGAATTCGCCGCCTATCTGGCCCCTCTGATCCGCGACGCGTTCTCCGGCGCGGGCGCAGGGTGGGACGCCGAAGCGCTCGGCCGCCATTGTCTCCGGATCCGCCGCAGCCTCGTCCGGGTCGATTCCGACGAGGTCACCTATCCGTCGCATGTGCTGCTCCGCTACCGACTGGAGAGGGCGATGATCGCGGGGGACCTCCGGGCGGCCGACCTGCCCGGGGCGTGGTCCGACGGGCTGGACGATCTGCTCGGAATCCGACCGGAGACGGACCGCGAGGGTTGCCTCCAGGACATCCATTGGTATGACGGCGCCTGGGGCTATTTCCCCACCTATACGATGGGCGCGGCCGCGGCGGCGCAGCTCTACGCGGCCGCCCGGTCGGAGATCGCCGGGCTGCCGGAGGCGGTCGCCGAGGGCGCGTTCGCACCGCTCGTCGACTGGTTGCGCGACAGTGTCCATTCCAAGGGGTCCCTGTTTCCGAGCACCGATGCGGCGCTTGAAGCGGCGACCGGCGAGAGGCTGAGCGCCGCGCCGTTCAAGGCCCATCTCGCGCGGCGCTATCTGCCGTGTTGAACCGGGCGCAAGGCGGTTCATGCGCTATGTGAGCACGCGCGGCGCGGCGCCGCCTTGCCGCTTCGAGGACGTGCTGTTGGCGGGACTCGCGCCGGACGGCGGCCTCTACGTCCCGGAGAGCTGGCCGAGGCTCGGTGCGCAGGAGATCCGCGCGTTCGCCTCCCTCTCCTATGCGGAAATCGCGCACAGGGTTATAGCGCCCTTCGTCGCGCCGTCGCCGGGTGCGGAGGCGCTGGCCGCGCTCCTCGCCGACAGCTATGGCGGCTTCGATCACGCGGCGGTGGCGCCGCTGATCCAGCTCGACCGCAACGACTGGCTGCTCGAGCTGTTCCACGGCCCGACGCTGGCCTTCAAGGACTATGCGCTCCAGGCGCTCGGCCGGCTGCTCGACGACGCGCTGCGGCGCCGGGGCGACCGCGCGACGATCGTGGTCGCGACCTCCGGGGACACTGGGTCGGCGGCGATCGAGGCCTGCCGCGGCCGCGAGGCGATCGACATCTTCGTGCTCCACCCCGAGGGTCGGGTCTCGGAGACGCAGCGGCGCCAGATGACCACCGTCGATGCATCCAACGTCCACAATATCGCGCTGCGCGGAAGCTTCGACGATTGCCAGGATCTCGTGAAGGCGCTGTTCGCCGATGCGGCGTTCCGAGAGGAGACGCGGCTCGGCGGGGTCAACTCCATCAACTGGGCGCGGATCGTCGCCCAGACCGTCTACTATGTGGCCGCCGCCGCCGCGCTCGGCGCCCCCGACCGCCCGGTCGCCTTCGCGGTGCCGACCGGGAATTTCGGCAATATCTACGCCGGCTATGTCGCCATGCGCATCGGCGTGCCGATCGCCCAGCTGATCCTCGCCACCAACCGCAACGACATACTCGCCCGCTTCCTCGACAGCCGCGAGATGGCGATCGAGGCGGTCGTTCCCACCATCAGCCCGTCGATGGACATCCAGATCGCAAGCAATTTCGAGCGCCTCCTGTTCGATCTTCTCGACCGCAGCGGCGACGCGGTGCGCGCCCGGATGGAGGCGTTCCGCGCATCCGGCCGGATGGCCGTCGCGGAAATCGAGGGGGCGGCGCTCGATACCGTCTTCGCCGCCGGCCGCCGCAGCGACGCCGAGACCATGGACGTCATCGCGGAGACTTTCGCCCGCAGCGCCGTGACGCTGGACCCGCACACCGCGATCGGGCTCGATGTCGGCCGGGCGCTCCGGCGCGATCCGGCGCTACCGCTCGTGGCGCTGGCGACCGCCCATCCGGCCAAGTTCCCCGACGCCGTCTCGGCGGCGATCGGCCGGCCGCCGGCGGTCCCGCACCGCCTCGCCGGGCTCGCCGGGCGGGCGGAGCGCTGCGACGTTCTGGACAGGGATGCGGCTGCCCTCAAGTCTCATATCCGCGCACGGCTTCGGGGGGACGGCGCGGGATGACGG
Organism: Alphaproteobacteria bacterium; assembly: GCA_963422565.1. Classification (GTDB taxonomy): domain Bacteria; phylum Pseudomonadota; class Alphaproteobacteria; order MPNO01; family MPNO01. The sequence continues at coordinate 2,528,628 of OY730228.1, forward strand.
TTCTCGTCTCGGAGCTGGCCAACGGGCTGCGGGTGGTCAGCGCCCATATGCCCGCCGTGGAGACGGTCTCGCTGGGCGTCTGGGTCAATGCCGGTACCCGCCACGAGACCGAGGCGATCAACGGGGCCTCCCATTTTCTCGAACATATGGCCTTCAAGGGGACGCGGCGTCGGTCCGCCCGCGCCATCGCCGAGGAGATCGAAGCGGTGGGCGGCTATCTGAACGCCTACACCTCGCGCGAGTTCACGGTCTATTACGCGACCGTTCTCGCCGGCGACGAGGCGCTTGCTCTCGACATCATCGGCGACATCCTCCAGCACTCCGCCTTCGACGGCGAGGAGATCGAGCGCGAGCGCGCGGTGATTCTCCAGGAGATCGGCCAGGCCGACGATGCGCCCGACGAGCTGGTGTTCGACCGTTTCCAGGAGGCCGCCTATCGCGGCCAGCCCATGGGGCGGCCGGTGCTGGGGACGCCCGAACGGATCGCCGGGCTGCCGCGCGCCGCGTTGATCGACTATCTGAGCCGGAACTATACAGCGCCCCGGATGGTCGCGGCGGCGGCCGGCAAGATCGACCATCGGGCGTTCGCCGCCCATGTCCGCGCCGCCTTCGAAGACCTCTCCGCGGCGGAGGAGACGGCGCCCGCCCCGGCCCGCTACACCGGCGGGCGCTGGTGCGAGGAGCGGAGCCTCGCCCAGGCGCATATCGTGGTCGGCCTCGAGGGGTGCGGCTACCGCGATCCCGACCAGTACGCCTCCTCGGTCCTCTCGACGATCCTCGGCGGCGGGATGTCCTCGCGCCTGTTCCAGGACATCCGCGAGAAACGGGGGCTGGCCTACGATGTCCACAGCTTCGGCGCGACCTTCATCGACGGCGGCACGTTCGGCGTCTATGCCGGAACCGGAGCCGAGGACGCGGTCGAGCTGCTCGAGCGGATCGCCGGCCATATCCGCGGCATGGATCGCGGCGTGACGGAGGCGGAGCTGCGGCGCGCCCGCGCCCAGCTCAAGGCCGGGGCCGTCATGTCGCTCGAAGGCACCGCCGCACGGTCCGAACAGCTCGCGCGGCAGGTGCTGATCTACGGGCGACCCATCGAGACCGCCGAGATCGCCGCCCGGATCGACGCGGTCGATATCGGCGCGCTGGCGCGGGTCTCGGAGAGGCTGCGCGCCGGCCGGCCCACCCTCGCGGCGGTCGGACCCGTCGGCGGCCTCCCCGATCCGGGCGCGCTGGACGTCAACGGCTAGGGCGCGCGCCGCGCCCGGTCAGGCATGTCCCGCATCGCCGGACAGCATGTTGACGTTGATGCCGATCTTGGCCATCGCGCGTTCCCAGCGGTCCTCGTGGCTGCCGCCGAAGACCAGGGCGTCGTCGGCGGGAACCGAGAGCCAGCCGTTGCGCTGGAGCTCGTCGTCGAGCTGGCCCGGCCCCCAGCCGGCATAGCCGAGGGCGAGCAGGCAGCGCCTCGGCCCCTTGCCGGACGCGATCGCCTTGAGAATGTCGATCGTCGCGGTCAGCGCGACGGCCTCGTCGATGACCAGAGTCGCGTCCTCGACGAATTCGGCCGAATGCAGCACGAAGCCGCGCCCGGTTTCCACGGGTCCGCCGAAATGCACGCCGACGCCCCGGCCGGCGCCCGCTGGAATGTCGAGCTGCTTGAGGAGGTCGGGAAAATCGACATTGTCCATCACCTTGTTGACCACCAGCCCCATGGCGCCGTCGGCGGTATGGGCGCACATGTAGATCACGGTCCTTACGAAGCGCGGATCCTCCATCTGGGGCATGGCGACCAGGAGCTGGCCGGTCAGATAGCCGTCGATGCCGCCGCCGGAACTCATGGGAGCGCTCCTTCCGCGATCGCGCGCGACCCTCGCTGCCGAGACGGGCGCGCCGCGCGGAGTTGATGGATGCCCGGACATCGGCTTCCTGTTCGGCATCCGATATTGTAACGGGCGACCGCGCCCCACGGTGCGGCCGAGGTTGCCGGAAAGTATAGCGCAGGATGTCGGGATCGGGTAACGCTTCGAAACGCTGCCGCCGGACGACCCGGCCGCGCGCCGCGGCGGGCGGTGCCCTCCTCTGCGCGGTCGCCGCGGCGTTCGACCCGGAAGCGGTCGCCGCCGCAGCGTCGGACTGGTGGCGGACCGAGCATGGCGCGGTCCGCCTGATCGCCGGTGCCGTCGGCGAGGACGCCGAGGTCGCGGCCGGGCTGCATTTCAGGATGAAGCCGGGCTGGAAGATCTATTGGCGCTCGCCGGGGGACGCCGGGTTTCCGCCGCGGCCCGATTGGACCGGCTCCCGCAACCTGGCCGAGGCCCGGCTGGCCTGGCCGCTTCCCGAACGGTTCTCCGTCCTCGGGCTCGAGACGCTGGGTTATGCCGGCGAGGTGGTCCTTCCGGTCGCGCTGTCGCCGATCGAGGCCGGCCGGCCGATCGGTCTGCGCGCCCGCGTTTCCTATCTGACCTGCGCGGATATCTGCGTTCCCTACGAAGCCCGGCTGTCCCTCGACATCCCGGCGGGCGGCGGGACCGGCACGCGCGAACGGGGGCTGATCGCGGCGTTCGGCAAGCGCGTGCCGGCGACCGGGGAGGGCGGGCCGCTGCGGATCGCCACCGCCGCCGCGGTCGAGGTGCCGTCCGCGCGGGCGATCGAGATCCGCCTCCGCGCCGATGCGGCGCTGGCCGCGCCGGACGTCTATGTCGAGGGGGCTGAGGACTGGTCCTTCGCCGCGCCTGTGGTCCGCATCGATGCGGACGGCCGCGGCGCCGTGGTCCGCATCGCCGCGCGGACCGCGGCCGAACCCCCGGCCTCGCTGGTCGGACGCACGCTCAGGCTGACCGTCCGCGACGGCGGCCGCGCCGTGGAGCGGGAGGTCGTTCTGGGCACGGCGCGCACGGCGCCCCAGGCCTCCGCCGCCACGGACGCGCGGAGCCTCGCTTTCGTCCTGCTCCTCGCGGTTGCGGGCGGGCTGATCCTCAATTTCATGCCCTGCGTCCTTCCGGTCCTGTCGCTCAAGCTCCTGTCGGTCCTGGGCCATGGCGGGAGCGGCGCGCGCGAGGTGCGCAAGGGGTTCCTCGCCTCTTCGGCGGGGATCCTGGCGTCGTTCCTGCTGCTCGCCACGGGGGTGGCCGCGCTCCGTCTCGCCGGCGGCGCGGTGGGTTGGGGCATCCAGTTCCAGCAGCCCCTCTTCCTGGTCTTCATGGCGGCGGTGGCGGCGCTGTTCGCGGCCAACCTGTTCGGCCTCTTCGAGATCCGTCTGCCCGGCCGCCTCGTCGACGCGGCGGCGGCCGGCGGCGGCGGGTCGACCGGGCTCGGCGGGCATTTCGCGACCGGGGCCTTCGCGACCCTGCTCGCGACCCCCTGCTCGGCGCCCTTCGTCGGCACCGCCGTCGGCGTCGCGCTGTCGCGCGGGACCGGCGAGATCTACGCAGTCTTCGCCGCGCTCGGGACTGGTCTCGCCCTCCCCTATCTCGCGGTCGCCGCGTTTCCCCGGCTGGTGACCGTTCTCCCGCGGCCGGGGCCGTGGATGGCGACCCTGCGGCGGCTCTTGGGGGTCGCGCTGGTCGCGACCGCGGTCTGGCTGCTGAGCGTGCTCGCGGCCCAGACCGGCGTCTGGCGGGCGGTCGCCGTCGGCGCGGCGCTGGCGGTCCTGGCGGTCGGCACGGGCGATGCGGCGGTCCGGCGGCTGCGGCGGGTCGGCGCCGGTTTCGGCCTGTCCGCGGCGGCAGCGGCGGCCGCGCTCGCTTTGACTCTCTGGCCGTCCGGGGCCGGGCCGGGGGGCCTACGCGATGGCGCGTGGCGGGTCTTCGACCGGGCCCGGATCGCCGAGGAGGTCGCCGACGGCAGGCTGGTCTTCGTGGATGTGACTGCCGAATGGTGTCTGACCTGCCAGGTCAACAAGGCGTTGGTGCTGGACAAGGCGCCCGTGCGCCGGCGTCTGGAGGGGCGGGGTGTGGTTGCGATGCGCGCCGACTGGACCCGGCCCGACCCCGCGATATCCGGCTATCTCGCGTCCTTCGGCCGCTACGGCATCCCGTTCAATGCGGTCTATGGACCGGCGGTTCCGGACGGGGCGCCCCTCCCCGAGATCCTGACCCGGAGCGTGGTCGAGGCCGCTCTCCGCCGTGCCACCGGGCACGACCGCCGTTGATCCGGCAGGGGCTGCCCGGCGGCCCGCTTGCCCGACGCCGCGCGTTGGATATCTTGGGGACGGCATGAACGTGCGGCATCGAAAGGAAGCGCCATGACGATCAATGTGGGTGACAGGATTCCCGCCGGGAGCCTGACGGCGATGGGTGCGGACGGTCCGAAGCAGGTAACGACCGACGAGCTGTTCTCCGGCAAGAAGGTCGCCGTCTTCGCGGTTCCGGGCGCGTTCACGCCGACCTGCTCGGCCAAGCATCTCCCCGGTTTCGTCGCGCAGGCGGACGCGCTCAGGGACAAGGGCGTCGATACCGTCGCCTGCGTCTCGGTCAACGATGTCTTCGTGATGGACGCCTGGGGCAAGGACCAGGATGTGGGCGACAGGGTGCTGATGCTGGCCGACGGCAGCGGCCAGTTCGCCAAGGCGCTCGATGTCGAGCTCGACCTCGTGGGCCGAGGCCTGGGCGTCCGCTCGCGGCGCTATTCGATGATCGTCGAGGACGGCGTCGTCACTCGGCTCAATCTCGAAGAGGGGGGCGGGTTCGAGGTCAGCGACGCCGCGACGCTGCTGGGTCAGCTCTGAGCGCGGTTTCCCGACCGGTCGGCGTCCCGGCGATCCGCCAGGCCGCGGCGGGCGAGCGTGTCGGCGCGCTCGTTGCCGTCATGGCCGGCATGGCCCTTGACCCAGCGCCATTCGACGCGGTGCCGCGACAGCGCCTGGTCGAGGCGCCGCCACAGATCGACGTTCTTGACCGGTTTCCTGGCGGCGGTCTTCCAGCCGTTTTTCTTCCAGCCGTGGATCCAGCGCGTGATGCCGTTCATGACATAGGTGCTGTCGGTATGAAGGAGGACGGCCGAGGGCTCGGGCAGCGCCTCGAGCGCCTCGATGGCGGCCGTCAGCTCCATCCGGTTGTTGGTGGTCCGGTCGACGCCGCCGCAGTCCTCGCGCTCGTCTCGCCCGCAGCGCGCCAACACGCCCCAGCCGCCCGGGCCCGGATTGCCGCTGCAGGCGCCGTCGGTGAAAATCTCGACTTCGGGAAGAATCGAACCGCTCCGGTCAGCTGGTCAGCGCGCGGGGCAGGGAGAAGGACAGCGTCTCCCGGGTGACCGCGACCTCGTCGACCGTGACCGAGAAACGGGCGGCGCATGCTTCGATCAATCCGCGCACCAGGACCTCCGGCGTCGAGGCGCCGGCGCTGACCCCGAGCCGGCGGACGCCGTCGAGCCAGGCCGGGTCCATCTCCTCGGCGCTCTGGACCAGGATCGTCTTCCGGCAGCCGACGCCGCGCGCCGTCTCGGCCAGCCTGTTGGCGTTGGACGAGTTGGGCGCGCCCAGCACCACCAGCGCGTCGCAGTCCCGGGCGATCTCCTTGACCGCCCGCTGGCGGTTGGTCGTCGCATAGCATATGTCCTGCTTGTCGGGTCCCCTGATATTGGGGAAGCGGCGGGTCAGGATGTCGATGATTCGCGCCGTCTCGTCCACCGACAGCGTCGTCTGCGTCACATAGGAGAGCGCCTCGGGGTCCGCCGGCGCGATCCGCTCGGCGTCGGCCTCCGTCTCGATCAGGGTGATGCCGCCGGGCCGGAGATGGCCCATCGTCCCGACGACCTCGGGGTGGCCGGCATGGCCGATCAGGAGCACATGGCGGCCCTCGGCCGCGCGGCGGCGCGCATCGACATGGACCTTGGTCACCAGCGGGCAGGTCGCGTCGAGATAGTCCAGACCGCGCCGGCCGGCCTCGTCGAACACCGACCGGGCGACGCCGTGGGCGCTGAAGACGACCGGCACGCCGTCGGGGATCTCGTCGAGCTCCTCGACGAATACCGCGCCCTTCTCCTCCAGGCTCTCGACCACATGGCGGTTGTGGACGATCTCGTGGCGGACATAGACAGGCGGGCCGTGCTTCTCCAGGGTCGTCTCGACGACCGCGATCGCCCGGTCGACGCCGGCGCAGAACCCCCTCGGGCTGGCGAGAAGAATCTTCAAGGGCGGTCTGGGCATCGCGGCTCCGGCTCTGCCGTCCCCGTCTTGAGCGGTGCCGGCCCCTGAATTAGGATCGCTCCGGATTCGGGGCCGGCCGCGCCGGGCGGCGCCTTCCAGATAACCCATCGGCGAGGACGAAGGAAGAGTATCATGGCAGAGCCCGCGATCGCGCGGAAGGAACCCTATGGAGTCGATGTCGAGGCGGGCCGGGAATATTGGTGGTGCGCCTGCGGACGGAGCGCGCGCCAGCCCTTCTGCGACGGCTCCCACAAGGGCACCGGGTTCGCACCGCAGCAATACGCGGCCGGAGCCGATCGCAAGGTCTGGTTCTGCGGCTGCAAGCGGACCGCCAACGCCCCGGTCTGCGACGGAACGCATAACGGCCTCTGAAGCGGGGGCCGTGTTCGCCCGCCGAGCAGGGCTGGCTCTGCTCGCCGCCGCCCTGCTGGCCGGCTGCGGCGGCAGCCGGGAGCGGGTCGCCTGCCCGCGCGTGGACATCGCCGAATATGTCGGCGATCTCGTCCGCTTCCGGGCGGCGCCGGGAACGGAGCCGGCGGACGTGGTGTTTCGCTCCAGCCTGGAGGCGATCGCCGGTGACTGCGAGATGGCGGACGGCGCGGTCGAGGCAGCGCTCGACCTGACCTTCGCGCTGGAGCGCGGCCCGGCCAACCGGGACGGCGGCGCCGCGTTCGAATATTTCGTCGCCGTTCCGCAGTTCCATCCGCGGCCGGAAGGCAAGAAGCGCTTCCCGGTCGCGCTGCGTTTCCCGGAGGGGCGGGACCGGGTTCTCTACCGCGACCGGATCGCGGTCCGCATCCCGCTTCCCGAGGGGCGCTCGGGCGCCGCGTTCAACGTCTTCATCGGCCATCAATTGAGCGCGGAGGAGATCGCCTATAACCTTCGGGACATCGGACGCTGAGCGCGCCGGCGGGGGTGCCGCATCGAGGGAGGAACGGAGATGACGACCGAAAACGCGAGGGGAGGCGGAAAGGCCGGGATCGACCGCAGGGATGCGCTCAGGATCGGCGGCGGGGCGCTCGCGGCCGCCGCGGTGTCGAGCTTTCCGGCGCCCGCGGTCCATGCCGCCAAGACGGTCAGGATCGGCTTCGTCAGCCCGCAATCGGGGCCGCTCGCGGCGTTCGGCGAGGCCGATCGGTTCGTTCTCGCCGACGCCCGCGCCGCGATCGGCAACAGCATCAGGATCGGCAAGCGCAGCTACCCGATCGAGATTCTCGCGCGCGATTCGCAGTCCAACCCCAACCGGGCGGCCGAGGTCGCGGCGGAGCTGATCCTCAGGCACGAGGTCGATCTGATGATCGGCTCGTCCAGCGGCGACACCGTCAACCCGGTCTCGGATCAGTGCGAGGCCAACGAGGTGCCCTGCGTGACCGCCGACACGCCCTGGCAGATCGTCTATTTCGGACGCGGCGCGACGCCCGACAGGGGGTTCACCTGGACCTATCACTTCTTCTGGGGCATCGACGACATGATGGGCGTGTTCATGGACATGTGGAACGCGCTGGAGACCAACAAGACGATCGGCAGCCTGATGGTGAACGACTCCGACGGGGTCGTCGGCGGCGATCCGAAGTTGGGCTTCAGGCCGCCGATGGAGGCGGCCGGCTTCTCCTACAACCAGCCGTCGCTGTTCCAGCCCGGCACCAGCGACTTCACCGCCCAGATCGCCCAGTTCAAGAAGTGGGGGGCGACGATCCTGACCGGCATCTCGACGCCGCCCGACTTCTCGACATTCTGGACCCAGGCGGCACAGCAGGGGCTCGTCAAGCAGCTCAAGGCTGCGACCATGGCCAAGGCGCTCCTCTTCCCCTCGGCCATCGAGGCCCTCGGCGAGCGCGGGGCCGGGCTCACCACCGAGGTCTGGTGGTCGCCGGCGCATCCGTTCAGGTCCAATCTGACGGGCAAGAGCTCGGCCGAGTTCGCCGCCGCCTATACCGTCGGCACCGGCAAGCAATGGACTCAGCCGCTCGGCTTCAAGCACGCGAATATCGAGGTCGCGATCGATGTCCTGAAGCGCTGCGGCGACCCGGGCGATCCCCAGGCCATCCTCCGGGCGATCGAGGCGACCGACTACGAATCGATCGTGGGCCCCGTGTCGTGGAAGTTCGGCGACCGCCGCAACCCGGTCAAGAACGCCTGCCGCACGCCGCTCGTCGGCGGCCAGTGGAAACCCGGCAAGAGCTTCAAATACGATCTGGTGATCGTCGACAACCGGCGCGCCGAGAACATCCCCGTCGGCGGCGATCTGGATCCGCTGAGCTGACGGCGATCCTGACGGTCGAGGGCCTGCGCAAGAGCTTCGGTTCGCTGCGGGTCATCGACTCCTTCGACCTCCATCTGGACCGGGGGGAGGCGCTGGGGATCATCGGTCCCAACGGGGCCGGGAAGAGCACGCTGTTCAACCTGATAACCGGCAGTCTCCGACCCGATGCCGGGCGGATCGTCTTCGACGGCGGCGACATCACCGCGGCTCCGGCCCATATCCGATGTCGTGCCGGGATCGCGCGCTCCTATCAGATCCCGCACCCGTTCGGCGGCATGACGGTGTTCGAGAACCTGCTCGTCGGGGCGGTGTTCGGCGGCCGCGGCTCGGAACGCGAGGCCTACGGCTTCTGCGAGGACATCCTCGCGCGCACCGACCTGATCGACCGGGCGAACACGCTCGCCGGGGCGCTGACGCTACTCGAGCGCAAGCGGCTCGAGCTGGCGCGTGCGCTGGCGACCCGGCCGCGCGTCCTGCTGCTCGACGAGATCGCCGGCGGGCTCACCGAGCACGAGATCGCGGCGCTGGTGGACACGATCCGCGCCATTCGCGCGCGCGACGTGTCGATCGTCTGGGTCGAGCATATCGTCCATGCGCTTCTCTCCCTGGTCGACCGCCTCGTCGTCATCGATTTCGGCCGCAAGCTCGACGACGGCGACCCCCGAACGGTCGTCGACAGCCCGGAGGTGCGCGCGGTCTATATGGGGATCCCCGTCGAGTGAGCTATCTGGAGATCGGCGGGCTGGATGCGTTCTACGGCGACTTCCAGGCCCTCTTCGCCGTCGACGTCACGCTGGAGGAGCATGAGACCGTCGCCGCGATCGGCGCCAACGGCGCCGGCAAGTCGACGCTGCTGCGCGCGATTACCGGGCTCGCGGCGGCGCGGGCGGACCGGCTGCGGTTTCGCGGCCGCAGCATTGCCGGCCGCGCGCCCTGCGACATCGTCGCGCTCGGCATCGCGATGGTCCCAGAGGGACGGCGTCTGTTTCCGAGCCTGTCGGTCGAGGAGAACCTGGTCATGGGCGGCTATCGCCGCCGGCCGGGGCCGTGGAATCTGGCGCGGGTCTACGACCTGTTCCCGGCCCTATACGATCGGCGATCGGTCCCCGGTACCGCGCTCAGCGGCGGCGAGCAGCAGATGGCGGCGATCGGGCGGGCGCTGATGACCAACCCCGAACTGCTGTTGTTCGACGAGCTGTCGCTGGGCCTCGCGCCGATCGTCGTCAAGGAGATCTACGACGCGCTGCCGAGGATCGGGGCGGACGGGATGACGATGGTGATCGTCGAGCAGGACATTCACCGGGCGCTCGCCGCGGCCGACCGGGTCTACTGCCTGCAGGAGGGCCGGGTGTCGCTCACCGGGACGCCCTCGTCGCTCACCCCTGCGCAGATCACCGCCGCCTATTTCGGGGGGTGAGCGTGATCGAATGGGTCAATTCGATCGTCCAGGGCATCCTCACCGGGGGGCTGTACGCGCTGTTCGCCGCCGGGCTCGCGATCATCTTCGGGGTCATGCGACTGGTGAACATCAGCCATGGCGACCTGATCGTCCTCGCGGCCTTCGTCGCCATGGTCGTGATCGAGACGACCGGCGTCGATCCCTTTCTGAGCATGGCGGCGGTGCTGCCGTTGATGTTCTTCTGCGGCTATCTGCTCCAGCGGGCGGTCTTGAACTTCACGCTGGGCAGCGACCTGTTGCCGCCGCTGCTGGTGACGTTCGGCATCTCGATCGTGATCCAGAACCTTCTCCTCGAAGTGTTCAGCGCGGATTCGCGCCGGCTCGCCGCCGGGCCGATCGAGACCGCCGGCATCGTCCTCGCCGAGGGGCTCGAGATCGGGGTCCTGCCGCTGATCGTGTTCGCCGCGGCGGTGTTGCTGATCGCCGGCGTCCAGCTCGCCTTCAGCCGCACGGCGCTCGGGCGGGCTTTTCGGGCGACCTCCGACGACCGGGTGACCGCCCAGCTCATGGGCGTCGACCACCGCCATGTCTTCGCGCTGGCGATGGCGGTCTCGCTGGTCCTGGTCGGCATCGCCGGCGTGTTTCTGGGCATCCGCACCAATTTCGATCCGGCGCTCGGACCGTCGCGGTTGCTGTTCGCCTTCGAGGCGGTGATCATCGGCGGGCTCGGCTCGATCTGGGGCACGCTCGCCGGCGGGGTGATCCTCGGCGTGGCCCAGAATATCGGCGCCAAGATCGACCCCGGCTGGCAGATCCTCGCTGGCCATTTCGCGTTCCTGGCGATCCTCGTGGTGCGGCCCAACGGGCTGTTTCCGAGGACGCGCGATGAATAGTCGGGTCGCGCGGTCGACCCGGGCGAGCCGGTTGGGCGCTGGCGTCGGGTTGCCGCTGCTGCTCGTCCTGATATCGCTGCCGTTCTGGGGCGACCGGGCGTCGATGCGCCTCCTCGTCGAAGTCTTCTACATCCTCGCCTTGGCGCAGCTCTGGAACCTGATGGCGGGGTATGGCGGGCTGGTCTCGATCGGCCAGCAGGCCTATCTCGGGCTCGGCGGCTACATGCTGTTCGTTCTCGTGATCTACGCTGATGTCGGGACGCTGTGGACCGTCCCGCTGGCCGGCGCGCTGGGCGCCCTGGCCTCGCTGCCCATCGCCTTCCTGGTGTTCCGCCTGCGCGGGCACTATTTCGCCATCGGCACCTGGGTGATCGCCGAGATGTTCCTGCTGGGTTTCGCCCAGATCAAGACGCTCGGTGGCGGCTCGGGGATGAGTCTCCCGATCTCCGCCCTCAAGTCGATCGCCGCGAGCCGCGCCGACCGGGACGCGGTCATCTACTGGCTGGCCCTCGGCCTGGCGGTCCTGGTGGTCGCGGCCGTCTATCTGCTGCTGCGCTCGCGGCATGGGCTGGCGCTGACCGCGATCCGCGATTCCGAGGAGGCCTCGCGCAGCCTCGGCGTCGACAATTTCCGCGCCAAGCTCCTGGTGTATATCCTGGCCGCCTTCGGGACCTCGGCGATCGGCGCGTTGATCTACATGACCAAGCTCCGCATCAGCCCGGGCGCCGCCTTCGACATCAACTGGACCACGACGATCATCTTCATCGTGGTGATCGGCGGCATCGGCTCGATCGAGGGGCCGATCCTCGGGACGCTGGTCTATTTCCTGCTGCGCGAGCCGCTCGCCCCCTACGGCGCCTGGTATCTGATCCTGCTGGGCGCGATCGCGATCGTGGTCATGCTGCGCGCGCCGCAGGGCCTGTGGGGCCTGATCGGCCGCCGACCGGGGCTGGAGCTGTTCCCGGTCCGGCGGCGGCTGGTCCGCGCAGCCGAATTCGACAAGCGGAGGAGGAGGCCGTGATGAGCGACCGCTGCAACGTCCTGATCCTGGGCGCGTCCTACGGGGCGCTGCTCGGCACCAAGCTCGCGCTGGCGGGGCACGACGCCACCCTGGTCTGCCTGCCCGCGGAGGCGGCGCTCGTGAACGGCGAGGGCCAGCGGGTGCGGCTGCCGATCCGGGGCCGGAACGCCCCGGTCGAGATCGATTCGCGCGACCTGCCGGGGCGGCTGACCGCCGCGACCACGGACGAGGCCGAGCCCGCGGCCTGCGACCTCGTCGCCCTCGCCATGCAGGAGCCGCAATACCGCGCCCCCGGGGTGCGCGACCTTCTGGAGGCCGCCGCCGCCGCGCGGGTGCCCTGCATGTCGATCATGAACATGCCGCCGCCGCCCTTCCTGCGCCGCATTCCGGGTCTCGACGCAGATGCGCTGGCGGGCTGCTATACCGATCCGACGGTGTGGGACCGCTTCGATCCGGCCCTCGTGACGCTCTGCAGTCCCGATCCGCAGGCGTTCCGCCCGCCCGACGAGAAGACCAATGTCCTCCAGGTGAGCCTGCCCACGAACTTCAAGGCGGCGCGCTTCGACTCCGAGGCGCATACGGCGGTCCTCCGGACGCTCGCCGCCGATATCGAGGCGATTCGCTACGACGACGGCGGTGTGGCGATCGAGCTGCCGGTCAAGCTCAAGATCCACGAGTCGGCGTTCGTCCCGCTCGCGAAATGGGCCATGCTGCTGACCGGCAATTACCGCTGCGTCGGCGCCGACGGGATGCGCTCGATACGCGATGCGGTGCACGGAGATCTCGCGCTGTCGCGCAGCGTCTACGGCTGGGTGAACGATCTCTGCATCGCGCTCGGCGCGGACGCGGCCGACCTCGTGCCGTTCGAGAAATATGCGAGAGCCGCCCAAGGGCTGGTCCGGCCCTCCTCGGCGGCCCGGGCGCTGGCGGCGGGTGCCCGGAATATCGAACGGGCGGACCGTCTGGTTCGCGACATCGCGCGTGGCATGGGCCGGCGTCTCGAGACCGTGGACCGGACGGTCGCGCGCGTGGACGACTGGCTCGCCCGGAACAGGGCCCGCCCCGCCGCCGGCTGACCGGGAACCGGTCGGCGGCCGGGGGTTATCGTCTCGACCCGGCCGTGTCACTCTTGCGGGGCGAGGGAGAGGAAGACGGCCGATGCCGAGCTCTACCGGGAACGGCGGGGACCCGGCGAAGATGGGGGGCCTCTTCGCGGGCTACGCACACGACCCCGAGTTCTACGACGAGATGTTCGCCGCCGGCGAGCCGCACCCGCATTGCCGGAAGCTGTACGACGCGCTCGCGGCGATCCCGCGCGACGCGATCGCCGCCATGCAGGAGCGCGCCGAGAAGTCCTTCCTGCAGGAGGGCATCACGTTCTCGGTCTATGGCGAGGAGGGGGCGGAGGAACGGATCATACCGATCGACGTCCTGCCGCGGGTCATCGACGCCGCCTCATGGGCGCTCCTCGAACGCGGGCTGCACCAGCGGCTCGAAGCGCTGAACCTGTTTCTGGCGGATATCTACGGCCCGGCCCGCTGCCTGTCGGACGGCGTCGTGCCGGTGGATCTGGTTCGCGGCTGCCCGCAATACCGTGTCGAGATGCGCGGGGTGGCGGCGCCCTGCGGCGTGCATGTCGCCCTGTGCGGGACGGATCTGGTGCGGACGCATGACGGCTTCATGGTGCTCGAGGACAATCTCCGCGTGCCGTCGGGGGTCTCCTACATGCTGGCCAACCGTCGCGCGGTGAAGACGGGGCTGCGCAACCTGTTCCGGGACAACCGGGTGCGCGGCATCGACGATTACGGCCGGATGCTGCGAGAGACTCTGGGCGAGCTGGCCCCGCCCGGGGTTTCCGACCCCTGCATCGTCCTGTTGACTCCGGGCGCCTACAACTCCGCCTTTTACGAGCATATGTTCCTCGCTCGCGAGATGGGGGTCGAGCTCGTGGAGGGGAACGACCTTCTGGTCAGCGACGGCCTTGTCTACATGCGGACCACGGGCGGGCTCAGGCGGGTCGACGTGATCTACCGCCGCCTCGACGACGAGTATCTGGACCCGCTCGCCTTCCGCTCCGATTCGCAGCTCGGGGTGCCCGGGCTCTTCTACGCCTACCGGATGGGCAATGTCGTGATCGCCAACGCGCCGGGAACCGGGGTCGCCGACGACAAGAGCGTCTATGCCTACATCCCCGACGTGATCCGCTATTTCCTGGGGGAGGAGCCGCTGCTCGCCAATGTCGAGACCCATCTCTGCCGCGAACCCGAGGGTCTCGAATACACGCTCGACAATCTCGACCGGCTGGTCGTCAAGACGGTGGGCGGTTCGGGCGGGTACGGCATGCTGGTGGGCCCGCATGCGAGCTCGGCCGAGCGCGCGGCCTATGCCGAGGGGATCCGCAGGGACCCCGCCAACTTCATTTCCCAGCCGACCCTCGCGCTGTCCTGCGCGCCTTGCCTGACCGAGGACGGAGCCGCGCCGCGCCATGTCGATCTGCGCCCGTTCGTGCTGCGCGGGCGCAAGGCTCGGCTGGTGCCCGGCGCCTTCTGCCGGGTCGCGCTCACCCCCGGATCGCTGGTCGTCAACTCGAGCCAGGGCGGGGGCGGCAAGGACTTCTGGGTGCTCTCGGATTAGGACATGTTGTCGCGAAGCGCCCAGGGGCTCTACTGGATCGGCCGCTATCTCGAGCGCGCCCAGCATGGCTGCCGCCTGCTCGCCGATCAGATGGAGGCGCTGGAGGATCGGACGGTGGAGGAGATCGACCGGTGCTGGCGGCGGCTCTATTCCGGGCTCGGCCAGACCCCGGTCGGCGGCGGCCTGTCGTCGAGCGAGGGCGACGAGAACTTCATGCGCGCCGATGCCTACACGCTGGCCGACGACCTGACCTTCGAGGCGAAGAACCCCGATTCGATCCACAACTGCCTTGCGCTGGCGCGCGAGAACGCGCGGAAGGTCCGCCATGTCCTCGGCGGCGACATGTGGTTCGGTCTAAACGTCGCCTATCTGGGTCTCCGTGATACCGCCATCGCGGATATCTGGGCGGACGGGCCGGGCGCGTTCTACCGCCGCACCGAGGACGCGATCCAGGCCTTTCTCGGGATCGCGGAGAGCGCGATGTACCGGGACGAGGGTTGGCATTTCCTCCGGCTCGGACGCTTCGTCGAGCGCGCCCAGCTCCTCGCCGCGCTGCTCGAAGCGCAGCTCGCGGTCTGTCCGGCCGACGATCCGCACGCCGAAGCCGACTGGCGGGCGCTGCTGCGGATCTGCGAGGCGCGCCTCGCCCATAACCGTCTGCACGGATTCGACTACAGGCCGGATAAGGTCATCGATCTGCTGGTGTCGGACCCGCTGCTCTCGCACTCGATCCGCCATGCGTTGGCGCAGATCCGCGAAGCCCTCGAAGCGATCTCGACGCGCGGCCGGCTCGCCGTCGCGCTGGAGCGTCGGACAGGCCGGATGGTGGCGCATATCGACTATGGCTGGCCGGAGCGCGATGCCGGTGCCGCGCGCGGCGCGCTTCGGGAGGTCCGCGACTCCTGCCGCCGGCTGCATGAGGATATCGACGCGACCTACTTCCATTACGAGATCGAGGACGCACCGGGGTCATGACCGAGTCTCCGGGCAGGCGCCTGAGGATCGCGCACGTCTCCAGGTTCGATTACGACGAACCGGCGCATGGCAGCCTGATGCTGCTGCGGCTGATGCCCCGCGAGGACGGAGGGCAGCGGACCCTCGACTTCCGGGTCGAGATCGACCCGCCGGCCGCCCCGACCCCGTTCGCCGACTCGTTCGGCAACCGCTGCCACTTGCTCAATATCCATCGTCGGCATCGGCATATGTCGGTCCGGTCGGAGCTTCGGGTCGAGACGGCGCCCGCCGCCGATGTCCGGATGCGTTCGAGACGGCGGAGCTGGGACGCGCTCGTCTCCATCGCCGACCCGACGCTCCATTGGGAGATGCTGAACCCTACCCGTCTGACCCGCCCCGGACCGGCGTTGGAGGCCTTCATGGCAACCAACGATGTCGGACGCGGCGACGACCCGCTGTCGGCGCTGCTGGATGTCGCCTCGACCCTCCACAGGGTCTCGTGCTACGAGCCGGGAAGCACCGATATCGACACCTCGATCGAGCGCTTTCTGGAGACCGGTCGGGGGGTTTGCCAGGACTACGCCCATGCGATCATCGCCGTCGGTCGGCGCTGGGGCGTCCCCAGCCGCTACGTATCGGGCTATCTCCATCTCGAGGGCCGGGAGGACGAACGGACGCCGGCGGGGGCGAGCCACGCCTGGGCCGAGTTCCTGCTCCCCGATCTCGGCTGGGTCGGTATCGACCCGACCAACGACACGATCGCCGACCGCCGCCATGTCCGGATCGCGGTCGGCCGGGACTATGTCGATGCGGCGCCTACCCGGGGTACGGTCTTCGGCGGCGGCGGCTCGCGGCTGGAGGTCCGGGTGACCGTGGAAGACGACGAAGCGCCGGCGGCCGCGCCGGTCCCGGCGCGCCGGTTCACGCGGACCGGGCCGCCGGGCGCCGTCCCGGCGGCGGCGCCGGGCGGCGATCAGTGACCGCGGCGCGGGCCGCGATGCCGACGGGGGCGGGCTGCCGGGACGGCGAAACGAGAATTGCTAACCGAGATATCTGACGACCAGACATGTGATGTCGTCGGACTGAGGCGCATCGCCGACAAAGGCCTCGACCGCCTCCGTCACGTTGTCGACCATCACGGGAAGCGGCGCCGCGGACGCCTGTGCCAGAACGCGCTTCAGGCGTTCCTCTTCGAACGCATCGCCATCGCCGTTCATCGCCTCGGAGATGCCGTCGGTGTACAGAAACAGCGTGTCGCCCGGAACCAGCGAAGTCGACCGCTCGGCGTAGTCCAAGCCCGGCATGATGCCCACCACGATGCCGCCGGTCGGAGGGAGCTCTCTGATCTCGCCGTCGACGCCGATTACGAACGGCGCGTTATGTCCGGCGTTGGCATAGTCGAAACGGCCGCTGGCGGGATCGAGAATGCCGTAGAACAGGGTCACGAAGAGGTCGTGCGGGTTCTGCGCGCAGATGGCCTCGTTGACGTCGTGCAGGCAGCGGCCGGCCGCGCTGTGCTCCTGCGCGGCGGCGCGCGTCACGGTTCTGGAGATCGCCATGAAGAACGCCGCCGGCACGCCCTTGCCGGACACGTCGGCCATGACGACGCCGAGCCTTCCGTCGGGCAGGCGGAAACAGTCGTAGAAGTCGCCGCCCAGCTCCTGCGCCGGCGTCATCAGGGCGTGGCCGATATAGGCATCATGTTCGGGGATCGGGCGGGGCAGGATCGCGCCCTGCAGGGCGCGGGCGATACGGAGCTCCTCGTCGACGCGCTGCCGCGCCGCCTCGAGCTGCTCGTTCTTGCGCCGCAGATCCGCCGTGCGATCGCGTACCAGGCCTTCCAGATGCTGTTCGCGGTTCTGCACCTCGCGCGCCATCGTCCGGAACACCCGAGCCAGATTGCCCAGCTCGTCCTTCTGCCTGGCGACGGCGTCCAGCGAGGCCGGATCGAAGCTTCCCCGGTCCATTTCCTCGGCGCCGCGGGTCAGCGCGGTCACGGGCCGCACGATGTGCCGCGCCGCTACGATGGCGATCATCGAGCCGATCGCGAAGGCCAGGGCGGCGGCGATCGCGCCCAACGTGGTGACGTCCACCAGCAGGCTGTCCAACCTGTCGCGGGGCAGGCGCATGACGACCAAGCCGGTGGCGATGTTCCAGCGGCCGAGGATCGGCGCCGCGACATGCAGCGCGTCTTCGCCGATGGTCGAGAAGGCCGCGCTGTCGGACGCGCGGTCGATCGATGTCGCGTCGAGAGCGCGCCCGGCGAGCCTCCGGCCGGCCTCCGGGAGAGCGGTCTCGCGCGCGCCGCCGACGGCGGCGGCCGTGACCTGGAGGCGGTCGTCCACCACCCAGATCGCCTCGATGCCCTCCTGGTCGGCGAGCGCCTCGACAAGACCGGCGGCCGGCAGTGGCTCATCGCCCCCGGCCTCGATGCGGCCGACCAGCACGAACCGGTCGGGACGAAGCCGCACGCCCGCATAGCGCAGCGTCCGATTGAAATCGTCCTGCAACGTCGACCGCAGCGACACGGAGAAGCGCCGTCCGGCGAGAAGCGGTGCCAGCTCGCGGCGGTCGATCCCGGCCTCGTCGAACTCCGCGTCCTCGACGAGCCCGATGCCGTCGAGAGCGCGGGCGATGGGGCGTCCCGAACCGTCGAGGAGCCAGATGTCGTCGATCGTGCTGGCGGCGGTGATCTCGGCGAACCGCCTGGCGAGCTCGTCCGGTCGGGACGCGTCCGCGAGACGGCCGATGGCTATGGCCTGCGCCTCGATCTGCAGCAGCGACGCAGCGTCGACCTCGTGGAGGAACGTCTCGGCGCGGTTGGCTTCGGCGGCGATCAGCCCCGCGATCAGCCGCGCGCGTCCTTCGGCCTGATCGATCAGGGCGTCCCGCGCCAGCAGACCCATGACGATCGCGACGCCGACGATGGCCAGACCGACCGATGTCAGTACGGTTGCCAGGAGGCGCAGGGACAGGGTCATGGAACTCCGCCCCGCCCCGCTTCGTCCGGAGCGGCCTCCGCCCGTCGGGTCAACCAGTCGCGCAGTACATGCATGGCCGCCGTCAGCGCGATGCCGAAGAGCAGGAACCAGACCATGATGTAGAGATAGATCCAGATGGAGAAATCGGGTCGGTCGACGGCGCCGATGACCGTCCTTGCGCGATACACCAGCTCCGGCACCCCGATCACCGACGCGGTGCTGGACGCCATGACGATGATCAGGAAGTAGTTGGTCCAGGAGGGCAGGAACAACAGCGCCTCCGGAACCCGCCCTCTCGCGAGATGCCGGATCGCGACCAGGGCGTTGTCGGACACGAAACCCGTCACCGCGATGCCGAACGCGAGCGAGGCCTTCGACCAGACCGGCACATGGATGCTCGCCCCCAGCAGCTCGATATGCCCGGGGACCAGATAGGTGAGATAGAACAGCATGACGAATGTCGGCGCCCCGTGCATCACCATCGTGAGCGCGCCGCCCCCGCCCTTCATCCCCCGGACGCTGCTGTCCCTCATGATCGCGAGGAACAGCCCGATCGCCGTTCCGATCGCCATCGCCAGGAGCGAGACCCCGATGTTCCAGCCGAAGCCGACCAGAAGATAGGGCGTCCACGCGGTCAGATGATCGACGATCTCGGCGGCGGTCACGACGCGGAGACCCGGCGCTCGAGAATGCGGAAGGCCCGCACCGTCAGGATGACGAAGGCGAAATAGGCCAGCAGGAGAAGGTTCATCATGATGTCGTCGTTGCCCTTCTCCGCAACGATCGAGGTGCTGGCATAGACCAGCTCGGGCAGCGCCAGCGTGCTCGCCATCCCGGTCGCCTTGACGACGTTGACGCAGTTGCCCGTGACCGCGGCGAAACAGAGCGCGAATGCGCTGCGGATGTGGCCAGGCGTGAAACGCCGCGGTCCGCTCCGCTCGGCGGCGACATCCAGCGCATGGTGGAAGGCCACCGCGTTGCTGGCCGCCGCGTAGAGCGACAGCACGGTCGCGGCGATCGTGAACGCGTCGAGCGTGAAGCCCAGCGCTACCACGACGCCGCCCAGACCGAAGAACACGACATAGAGCTGGAGCAGCGGCGGAGTCATGCGGAGGCCCGCGCAGACGGCGCGCAGCAGCGGCCCGATGACGAATACCCGGCGATGCATCAGCCAGCCGAACACGATCCCCATCCCGACGCCGAAGACCACGGTGACGATCGAGAGCGCCGCGGTCAGGCCCAGGCCGACGAGAAAGACGCTTCGGTCGGTCGGATCGTAGAGCACGCTGACATCCAGCCCGGTCGCCTCGAGCAGCAGAAGGGCCATACCGGACAGGTCGCCGACGCCTTCGCTCGTCACCAGCGACGCTTCGCGGCAGGAAAGCGGCCATCGGCCGGCGGCGTCGCGACGGCAGACAAACCGGTCCGCCTCGTCGCGTTCGACCCACTTCTCCCGTGTACGCTTGAGATAGGGCGACGGCGGCAGGCCCCAGCGCCGCTCGAGATCCTGGAAAAAGCTGTCGCGATGCCACTTGGCGAGAAGGTCGCCGAGGAGCCGGTCCAGACGGCCTCCGGCCTCGTCCTTGCGAATGGCGGTGGCCCAGGGGAGAATGAGGCGGGTCGGCAGCGACACCTCGTAGCCGTCCCACGCCCCGCTCGCCAGCTCGTTCAGAAGGTTCACCTCGTCGTAGAGCCAGCCGACGCAATGGCCCCCGCGCAGGGCCAGCGCCGTCTCGCGCGTCGTGTTAAGCGCCACGGTGTCGATCAGCATGCGTTCCTCGGCGAGCCGGCCCCAGAGCGCGCCCTGCAGAGTGCATAGCGTCTTTCCACGCAGATCCGACCAGTCCGAAACGCCCGAGTCGGACGCCATCAGCACGTTCACGCCGTCGCCGTAATATTGCGGCTCGATCATATGGACCAGCTCCCGGCGGCGCCTGGTGTCGCCCATGGTGGCGACGACGACATCGATCTCGCCGCGCTGGAGCTTCTGCAGTCGGTTGGCACTGGTCACCGGCACAAGGTCCACGGCGACGCCGATCGCCTCGGCGAAGCCCCGGGCGACATCGACGTCGTAGCCGACAAGGGCGCCCTCGGGATTGCGGAATCCGAACGGCGCATAATCTTCCTTGACGCCGACCACGAGACGCCCGCGCTCGACGATTGCATCGAGATCGTCGGCGGCGGCCGGAACCGCCGAGAAGAGCGCGGCGACGATCGGCGCGAGGGTCAGCGCCGCGCGAAGCCTGGCGTTCGCCGCAACCATCGCCGTTACGCCGCCCGGGGCGTCCGCGGCCGGGCGACGACGAGAAAGCCGAAGCCGCAGATCGCCGGCAGGAAGCGGCAGACGAGATCGTCCAGCCAGCCGACCAACGGCGTCGAGACGACCTTCTCCTCGGCCAGGAGGCTTTCGGCCCGAAGGAGGTCGACTCGAAACCCGGCCGCGGCGAACTCCCGGTGCGCCTCTTCCGGCGTGAACAGATGATAGAACATCGGGATCGCATCGGCGGCGCCGCCCCGCCGATAGAGGACATCCCCTTCCTCGAGCTCCTCGAGCCGGCCGTCGGCGATCCTGCGCCGTGCGGCGCGCCGTTCGGTGCGAAACCGCCGGGCGCTGTTGGGCAGCCCCGCGATCAGGACGCCATCGGGTTTCAGCGTTCGGCGCAGCACCGACAGCATGGCCCGACGATTCTCCCGGCCCCTGATATGACCGAGGACGCCGAAAGCCAGAAACACGAGGTCGAACGCGGCGGGAAACTCCCCGGACAACGAATCCCAGGGGCCGTTGCGGATCGCGAGTCGCCCGTCCCGGACGAAGCCGTCCATGCGCTCCGTCATGATCCGGCCTCCGGTCGGGCAGATGTCGTAGGCGACTCCGCCGGCATCGGTCAGCCGCAACAGCGGCTCCGAGTACCGGCCGGTGCCGGCGCCGAAGTCCAGAAAGCGACCGGCGGGGGGAAGGTGGCGCAGCAGCATTCCGAGCGTGCGCCTGTTCGCCTGCGGATATCGGCGGTCGTAGAGCCCCGACGAGAGATAACGTTCATAGCTGCGGACCATGTCGGGAATATCGTCGCGCCCGATGCGCTCGGTCGGGGGATCGGCTACCATGACGCTCCACGATTCGAAGCTGGTCCACCTTCACCACCCGGACGCTCCGACATCCAGAATTCTCCACAAGCCCGTATCCGTTCAACGGGGAGAACCGGTCTGGTGCCACGCCGTTATACGATGACCGAACCTTCGGCGGCCAGTGTCCGGGCGCGATTTGCGGACAGGCCCGCCGCCTCGGGTCCGACGGGCAAGGGGCCGAAGACCTCGCGCATTGCGTCGTCGGTGTCGAGACCGCGCCGCCGCCTTCCGTTCGTCCTGGCGCTTCTGTGCGTGGCGCTGACGAGCGGCGCGGCGGCGGCGGCCGGCGGTGTCCTCGAACGAATCGCGGCAGACGGCGTCATGCGCGCCGGAACCCGGGCCAGCGGAGGCGCTTTCGCGCATGCCACGGCCGGTGGCGGCTTCGCTGGTTTCTCGGTGGACCTGCTCGAGGAAATCCGGCTCGGCGCGCAACGCATGCTCGGCCGGGACATCGCACTCGAGCTGTTCTCGGTGACGCCCGCCGATCGCCTCGTCCGCGTCGCCGAGGGCGAGCTCGACATCGTGTGCGGGCTGACGACACCGACCCGGGAACGAGAGCGGTTGGTCGACTTCTCCCTGCCGTTCTTCCGCGACGGCACGCGCATCGTGACCTACCGCGCGCACGCCAGCCGGATCGCCGACGTGAACGGGCTGGAAATCGGCGTGGTCGAAGGCACCACGACGGTCTCGGTGATCGAGAACCGGCTCCCTTTGGTCGGGACCCGCGTCTTCGCCGATATCGGCGCGGCCATGGACGCCTTCGCCAACGGCGATGTGCACGGCGTCGCCAACATCGGAAGCGCGCTGCTGTCGGAGGCCGAGCGCGCGCGGCTGGACCGGAGCGTCGTGCTGCTACCGCGCACGAGCGTTCTGGAGACCGAGCCTCTGGCCTGCGTTCTTCCCCAGAACGACAGCCCGTGGCGGGATATGGTCAACAGCGTCCTTGCCGACCTGCTCGTCGGAATCGGCAGCCATACGAGCCGTTACGAGGACATTCACGACCGCTGGTTCGGCCGCGCCGGCCTGCTGCATCTTCCGCTCGACCGCGAAACCCGCCACTATCTGGCGAACGTCTCGATCTGGGTGCGATGATGTCGGGCGCGGTGCGGGCGGTCGTCCATGCGCGCTCCGCTTTGAGCGCCGCCGCTTGCTGCCGGCTCACTGCCGATAGATCAGATCCGAATAGTCCGGCAGCGGCCAGAGGCCGGCGTCGATCCGTTCCTCGAGGCGGTCGGCGGCGTCGCGGGCCGACTGCATCGCGGGCTTGACGGTCTCGTGGGCGTATGACGCGGCGCGGGACAGATCGTCCTCCGGCCAGCCGTCGATAGCCTTCGCCAGCGCGTCGGTCCGCGTCAGCAACTGCTCGACCAGCCCCTTCTTGCCGTCGAGGAGCGCGGAGGAGAACCCGCTTCCGCGGTCCGAAGCGACATCCCGCAGCGCCGCCGGAGCGACCATGGTCGAGAGAATGCGCAGCAGCGCGCGGGCCTCGATCCGGATCTCGCTGGCGTAGGCGTCCTGGAGCACGCTCTGGCGCGCGGCGACCTCGCGTTCGTTGAAGATGCCGAGGCCGACGAAGAGCGCGACGTTCTTCTCCGAGGTCAGTGTCGCGTAGGCCTCGGGGCTGCTCTTCAGATGCGTCAGATTCCATGCCGCGGCGTGTCGATGGAGATCCTCGGAATAGCCGTTCCCGCTGAACAGTGCGCCCTGGTTCTCCGCGATCGTATCGCGCACGACCTGGTCGATGTCTTTGCCGGCGTCGGCCGCGTCGCACATCGCCTTGAGGCTGTCCGCCATTGCCGCATTGACCATCGTCAGCGGCAGGCCGATATGCTGGTTCCCGCCGACGGCGCGAAACTCGAACCGATTGCCGCACCAGGGGAACGGCGCGGTGCGGTTGCGGTCCTCGAGGTTGGCCCTGATGTCGGCCACGGGCGCCGTAACCTGGATCTCCTTGTGCTGCGCCTCATAGGCGGCGAACGGCCCGCCGTCGGCGACGCTTTTGAGCTGCCGTTCGAGATGCTCGCCCAGATGCAGCGTGATGATCGCCGGCGGCGCCTCCTGGGCGCCCAGCCGGTGATCGTTGCCTGCGGTCGACACGCCGCAGCGCAGCAGATCGCCATGCCGGTACACGCCGCGCAGGAGCGCCGCGGTGAAGGCCACGAAGCGCCGGGTTTCGAACTCGGTGTCTCCGGGCACGAAGAGGTTGGCCCCGGTGTCCGTGTTGAGGCCCCAGTTGTTGTGCTTGCCGTTGCCGTTGATGCCGGCGAACGGCTTTTCGTGGAACAGGATCGCCAGATCGTGGTCGACGGCCAAATCGCGCAGCACGTCCATCGCAAGGATGTTCGTATCGGCGGCGAGATTGGCCAAGTTGAAGATCGGCGAGATCTCGTGCTGGGCCGGCGCGACTTCGTTATGGGTGCAGCGGATCGAGATGCCGAGGCGCCACATCCTCTCGCGGGCCTCGGCCATGAAGCGGTTCGCCCGCGGCGTCAGCCTGGCGAAGTAGTGATCCGACAGCTCCTGGCCGCGAAGCGGCGGCGCTCCGAGCAGGGTGCGCCCCGCGGCGACGAGATCCGGGCGCGCCAGATACATGTTCCTGTCGATCAGGAAGAACTCCTGCTCCCAGCCGACATTGCACACGACCTCGGAGGTCTCGCCGTCCCCGAGATGGCGCAACAGCCGCAGGCCTTGCTCGTTGACGGCCATGTTCGCCCGCAGCAGAGGGGTCTTCTGGTCCAGGGCTTCGCCGGTCCAGGACACGAAGGCCGAGGGGATGTAGAGCGTCTTGCGGTAGACGAAGGGCGGCGAGCCCGTGTCCCATCCGATATAGGCCGCCGCCTCGTGAGTCTCGCGCAGCCCGCCATTGGGAAAGGACGACCCATCGGTTTCGGTCTGGAAGAGATCCCGGCCCGCCAGCGCGATGACCAGGCGGTCGGCATCGAAGTCGACGCCCACGAACGTCTCGAGCTTCTCGCCATGGACGGGGCCGCGCATCGGCGAAAACCAGTGCGAATAGCCGATGCACCCCTTCGACTGGGCCCATTCCCGGACGGACCGCGCCAGGGCGTTGGCGAAAGGCCGGTCCATCGGCACGCCGGTCGCGCGGCACTGCGCGAAGGCATAGTAGACCTCCGGGTCCACCAGCTTCTTGAGAACGGCGTCGTCCAGAACGTCCCGGTTGATCTCCGCCAGCTCGGCCGGGAGGGCTACGGCCTGCGCGGGGGCGTCATGCGTCGAATGGGTCGAAGACACGATGGGTTACTCCCGACATGGTTAGGTGGGACCGTGCACCGGCACCGCGGTGGCGAGCACGAAACCGACTGCGTCGGCAGGAAGCAGCGGGCCCCTAATCCGCGAGCGACGAAAGGGCCTCGCCACGCGACGTATGGATCGCGAAGAGCTTGTCGAAACCGCTGATCTCGAACACCCTTCGGATGGGTCCGGGGAGCGAGCAGAGCACGAGTTCCGAGTTTCTGCCCTTCAGCGTCTTGCCGGTCAGGAGCAGGGCGCGAAGACCGGCGCTGCTGACGTAGAGCAGCTTCTCGAGGTCCAGGATCACGGCGCGATCCTCGTCCCCGATCAGCGTTCTGACCGTTTCCTCGAACTCGACCACATTGGAACCGTCGATGCGGCCGTCGACACAGATGGACAAAGCGCCGCCCTGCCGGTCCGTCGTCACTTTCATTGCGCTCGTCTCCCAGATCGATCGTTCTGCAGCCCGCGCCGGGCCGCGTCACGTTCCGACCGGCGCCACCGGACAGCGCCGATCCCGCGATCAGTAATCGTCATCCGGCACGACGACGAACTCGGGGTAGGCCTCGATACCGAGTTCGGCTACATCCTGGCCCAGAATCTCCACATGCGCCGAAACCCGGGCCCCTATGGTCTTTTCGATCGCGAGCCAGACGATGCCGGACGCAACGAACACGAAGGCGCCGACGGCCAGTATCCCGTAGAGTTGCGCCAGGAAATCGCCGCCGGCGGCGAGGCCCACCGCGAGAGTTCCCCAGACGCCGGCGAACAGATGCGCCGGAACCGCGCCGACGACATCGTCGATGCGCAGCGAGTCCATCAGCTTCGAGCCGGCGACGGCGATCAAACCGCCGACCCCGCCGATCGCGATGGCCCATTGGTGCTCGACCAGATCGGGGCCGGCGGTGATCGAGACCAGACCGGCGATCGCCCCGTTCAGGCTGGCGAGAAGGTCGACGCGGCCGAGGATCGGCCGCGACACGGCGATGGCCACGACGACGCCGGCGGCCGCAGCGAGATTTGTGTTGGTGAGGATGATGCTCAACGCCACCGCGTCGAGCGCCGAGCCCATCGCCAGCTGGGAGCCGCCGTTGAACCCGAGCCATCCCAGCCAGAGAATGAAGATGCCGAGCGTCAAGGCGGGAACGTTCGACGGCGGCGTCTGTTTCACCGCGCCGTCCTGTCGGAACTTGCCCCTGCGCGCGCCCACGACGAGCGCCCCCGCCAGCGCCGCCCAACCGCCGGTGGAGTGGACGATGGTCGATCCCGCGAAATCGGAGAAGCCGAGCGCGTCAAGCCAGCCCCCTCCCCATGTCCAGGCCCCGACCACCGGATAGATCGCCGCGGTCAGAACCACGATGAAGACGAAGAACGACCACAGCTTGACCCGTTCGGCCAGGGTTCCGGACACGATCGAAGCGGTTGTCGCGACGAAGACCATCTGGAAGAACCAGTCGGACATCTTCGCATGGCCGCGCTCGACGACGGCCGCGGCGGCCGTGGCGTCGTTGTCGAGCAGGGAAATCTCTTCGTCGCTAGCGCCGTAGAACAGCGACAGAGAGCCGAACCAGCCGCCGTCTTCGACGCCGACATACATGATGTTGTAGCCGACGAGATAGTACATGAGGCCGGCGAGAGAATAGAGGCCGATATTCTTGAGGCAGATGACCGATGCGTTCTTGGTGCGCACCGACCCGGCTTCGAGCATCGTGAAGCCCGCGCACATCCACATGACGAGCGCGCCCCAGATCAGGAAGGCGAAGCTGTTCAGAACGAAGTTCGCTTCGGCCTCGACGGCCGCCTGCGCGGGCGGCGGCAGCAGGAAGAGAACCGCGATCGTGGATGCCGCCAGCAAAACGAGGGCGTTGGGTCGGGAGGCGAACATCTTTCGCACGGTCATGTCCGATCCGCCGCCGATCGGCGGCGGACGATGGCCGAAGCGGCGACCCGGATGGCCTCGTGCCGCGGTTCGAGAACCGCCGCCGAAGCCCCGTCGACGCGGCCCGCCCACCCGGCTCCGCGCGCAGACCCTGCCTTCTCCGGTCGCGTTTCGCGCATGCTCGCTCCCTGTGGCCCCCCCCCGCCAGCACAGCAGAGCAACGTAGGCCGCACGCGACGACGGGTCAACACGTGCCCGCTTCACGCGTCGGCGCCGTCCGCCCGCTTGCGGAGGGTGACGATGTTCCGTCCGCCGTCCCGGCGGTATCGCACTTCGTCCATCAGCTCGTGCACCAGAAATATCCCGAGGCCGCCGACCGCCCGTTCTTCGATGCCGGTCTCCGTATCCGGCGCCGTGATCCGGGAAGGGTCGAACCGCCTCGCGTCGTCGATGATCTCGACCACGAGGACATTCCCCTCCATGCGCAGGGCGATGTCGATGCCATGCGCTCCGTCATCGTCATAGCCGTAGCTGATCGTGTTGGTCACCAGTTCGTCGACCGCGAGGTTGACGGCATGGGCGATGTCGGCAGCCAAGTCGCGGGCCGCGCAATATGCGTCGATCCGGGCCGCGGCATCGCGGA
Source organism: Alphaproteobacteria bacterium (assembly GCA_963422565.1). GTDB lineage: Bacteria > Pseudomonadota > Alphaproteobacteria > MPNO01 > MPNO01. The sequence continues at coordinate 2,555,818 of OY730228.1, forward strand.
TTTCCGCGATGTCGTTGTTCAGCGAAATCTTCACCGCGCCGGTCTCCGTATCGACGGCGGGCGGCTTCGGCAAAGAAGGATCGTGGCCGTCGGGCGCAACGCTGGAACCCTCGACGCTTCCCGTTCCGGCGCGATCCGCCCGGCTCTCCGCCTCTGTCGGAAGGCCGGCCGGGAAAGACGGCCCGACCGCCTTGGTCCAGGGATGCGGCGAATCGACCGGACGCGCGCCCGAGGATCGCATCAGCCGCCCCGGTCGGCAAGCCTCGGGCGGCGGACCCGCAAGCCCAAACGCGGGGCTTCGGTCGGGGGCGCGCCCGTTATCTCCCCGGCGGTGTCCGGTCGCCCGCACCCAGCGGTCGCTGCATCAGGACCGAGTCCACCCAGCGGCCGAACTTGAACCCCGAGGCGGCGAGGGTGCCGACGCGGTGGAAGCCGAGCCGCGTGTGCAATGCGATGGAGCGCGCGTTGTCGCCGCTGCCGATGACGGCGATCATCTGGCGCCACGGCCCGGCCTCGCAGCGGTCGATCAGGGCGGCGAGAAGCGCCGAGCCGATCCCGCGGCCCCGCATCCCTTCGGCGACATAGACCGAGTCCTCGATCGTGTAGCGGTAGCCCGACCGCGCGCGGTAGCCGGTCGCGTAGCTGTAGCCGGCGATCCGGCGGTCCTGCTCGGCGACCAGATAGGGGAGTCCCTGCGCGGCGATGTCCTGCCAGCGCGCGCGCATCTCCCGCTCCGGCGGCGGTACTTCCTCGAAGGTCGCGAGGCCGTGCAGCACCTCGTGGGCGTAGATTTCCCGGATTGCGCCGATATCGGCGGGCGCCGCGTCGCGGATCGCGCCGCCCGATCCCGGCGCCGGGGCGGGCCGGCGGGGCTGGGGCGTCGCGTCGGCGGATCGGCGGTCCGTCACCCGGCCTGGCCGGCGAGCCGGCTGGCCGGCCGGTCGTCGACCGGCAGGTTGCAGGCCGCGGCCACAAGCCCGAGGAGCACCGCGGCCCACCAGATCGTCATATAGCTGCCCGTCGCCTCGAACAGCCAGCCGCCGGCCCACACGCCGATGAAGCTCCCGAGCTGATGCGAGACGAAGGCGAGGCCGAACAGCGTCGCCATGTAGCCCGTGCCGAATATCTGCGCCACCACCCCGCCGGTCAGCGGCACCGTGCCGAGCCAGAGGACACCCATCGCCGCGGCGAAGACCGCGACGCTCAGATCGGTGACCGGCAGGACCACGAAGGCCGCCATCGCCGCCGCACGCAGGATATAGATCCAGGCGAGCAGGTATTTCTTGCGCCAGCGCCCGCCCAGCGCCCCCCAAAGCAGACAGCCGACGACGTTGAAGAGACCGATCAACGCGAGCGCCCAGGCGCCCATCTCCTGCGAGACGTCGAATCCATCGAGCATCGCCGGCAGATGGGTGGCGATGAACAGCGTCTGGAAACCGCAGACGAAATAGCCGGCGGTCAGCAGCAGATAGCCGCGATGGGTCGCCGCCTCGATCAGCGCGCTCGACAGCTTCTGCCGGGGCGCCCCCTGGGCCGCCGCCGGCCGGGAAATCATGCCGAGCGCCAGCGGGACCATCAGGGCGACGAGGCCGGCGAGCGCGATCAGCGTCGTCTGCCAGTCGGCCGCGTCGAGCAGGCGGTCGGCCAGCGGCACCAGGAATATCTGCCCCGAGGAGCCGCCGGCGCTGGCGATCCCGGCATAGAGGCCGCGCTTGCGCTCGTCGGGGACCACGCGGCTGATCGCGGTCAGGATAACCGGGGCCATCGACCCGCCCATGCCGATGCCGGTCAGGATGCCGATGCCCAGGATCGCCTCGATCTCGGTGGTCGCGCCGGCCATCACCAGGAGTCCGGCGGCGAAGGTCAGCCCGGAGGCGACCACGACGCGTCCCGTCCCGTAGCGGTCGGCGACCGCGCCGGCGAACGGAGTCGCGAAACCCCAGACCAGGGCCTGCAGCGCCATCGAGAACGAGAGGGTGTCGACCCCCCAGCCGAGATCGTCGGTCGCGGGCAGCAGCCAGAGCCCGTAGGTCATCCGCACGCCGAAGGCGAGCAGCATCACCGTCGTCCCGCAGAGCAGGACGACGAAAGGGGTGCGCCAGGAACTCATCGCGAGGCGGCGCCTCCTCGGGCGAGACCCGCGCGCTCGGCCTCGGAGCGTACCGCGCGGTCCTCGTAGCGCGCGACCAGCGCCTTGAAATGCGCGACCGCCGCCGGGTCGAGATCGCGCTCGGGGATCGGGTCCTCGTCCCAATGGCCGTAGCGGTCGGCCCCGCGCACCAGCCGCGCCGGATACCGGCCGAGCGCGTATCGGACCCTCGGCGGGCAGAAGACGAACAGAACGCCGATGCGCCGCTGCCCGGACATGTTGGGTTCGGACGCATGGGCGAGACGGAAGTGATGGAACGTCGCCTCGCCCGCGCCGACCTCGGCGGCGACCGCGCCCCCGTCGTCGAAATCGGGGATGTATTGCCCGCGCTGCAACAGGTTGTCGGCGGCATGGGTCTCGATATGGGACCGCTCGGGCTCGAGATGGCTGCCCGGCTTGTAGCGCATGCAGCCATGTTCGAGCCGCGCGTCGGTGAGGGCGATCCAGGCGCTCCACACGTCGACCGGCTCGTAGGCGAAATAGGCCGAGTCCTGATGCCAGGTCACAAAGGCGGGGTCGCGGGCGTTCTTGGCCCAGACCGCCGAGGTGACCAGCATGATGTCGGGGCCGATAAGGTCCTCGACCGCATCCAGCAGCGCCGGCGTCGTGCCGAGCTCCCACATCCAGCGGAAGAGGAGATGGGGCTTCACCCGCAGGTCGCGCGGCGCGCTGACCCCGGTCCGCCGCTCATACTCCTCGAACCTGTCCAGACAGGCCCGCGCGCCGGCGCGCGGGAGGACCGGCACCGGGAAGGCATAGCCGCCGGTCCGCGCGGTCTCGAGCTGCGCCTCTGTGAGCCTCCTGGGCATCGCCGCTCCTGCTGCGATCGGGTCGAGCAGGGCGCAGTGTGCCCGGCTCCCGGCGGCCGGGCAAGCCGGCCTCCCGCCTGTCGACGGTCCTCGTTCGGGGACCGCGACCGGCCGGACGACGGTCCCTCACACGAGGAGAGGGGGATTCCGCATCGCCCTCTCCTCCTCCGTCCCCCCTTGAGAGGGAGGGCAGGGGTAGGGGCTCCTTCCTCGAGAAGCGGGCGATCGGGGCGCGGGAGCGGTCGAACGGTGCTCCGGCCGCCGCTTCCGTTGCGGATGCGCGCGGGCCGGGTCACCCGCCATCGAGGGCGGCGAGGATGCGGAGCATCTCGATGCGCGCGGTCTCGAGGTCGAGGCGGTTGTCGAGCCGGTCGAACTCGGAGCCGAGCACCGCTTGGCGGGCCTCGATCTGCCGGACGATGGTGGCGCGGCCGGTCGCCAGCTTGCTCTCGACCAGCGCCAGCACCGTCCGCGCGTCGGCGGTCGCCGCCGCCAGATCCCGCGCCGAGGCGCCGAGGCTCTCGATCATCTCCCACTGCGCGCGGAGCGCGGTCCCGGCCCGGTGCCGCTCCGCCGCCAGATCCCGCTCCGCCGTCTCCACCGCCCGCCGGGCGCGGCGAAGCCGGGCCGCCCGCAGCCCGCCCTCGTAGAGCGGCGCGGCGAGACGCGCCCCGCCCCGGACTTCGAGGGTGCCGACGCCGCCCGCATCGCCGCGCTCGGCCTCGATCTCGAGCGCCACCGTCGGCATCCGGTCGGCCCGGCGGAAGGCCAGCTCGCCCTCGGCCGCCTCCAGCCGCCGCCGCGCCTGCGCTACGGCCGGGGCGCTGTCGAGGCGCGCCAGCGCGTCCTCCCACCGGCCCGGCGCCGCCGCCGCCAGCCGGGCGAGAGAGGCGGCGGCGAGACCGTCACGCGCGGCCCCGGTCAGACGCGCCAGCGTCCCCCGCGCGATCCGGTAGCGGGCGCCGGCGGCGACGCGCTCCGCCCGCGCCCGGTGGCTACGGCGCAGAATCTCGTGTAGCTCGGTCCGGTCCAGCGTGCCCTGCGCGACGCGCTCCGCCGCGGTCTCGGCGAGAGTGTCGAGCAGCGCCGCGAAGGCCTCCCGCCTGTCCAGTATCCGCTTGCGGAAGATCTGCTCCACGAAGCTCAGCGCGGTCTCCGCCAGGACCTCCTGGCGCGCGCCCTCCGCCGCGTGCCCGGCCTCGCGGAGCCGGGCCTCGGCCGTTCGCATCCGCCCTGCGAGACGGCCGAACGGGTCCAGGTCCTGGCTGACCCGCAGCCCGACCGACAGCGCCGAGCCGTCATAGACCGAGACCGTGCGTGCCTCGTTGCGGCTTCGGGCATAGCCCAGGCGGCCGGTGGCCGATATCGTCGGCCGGCCTCCCGCCGCCGCCTCGTCCAGACCGTCCCGCGCGTGCATGACGCGGCTCTGCGCCGCCGCGACGCGCGCGTCTTGCGCCAGCGCGTCCCGGAACGCCTCGGCGAGCGTGTAGCCTCCGGCCGGCCCCGCCGCCAGCGTGGCCGTAATCAGGACCGCCGGCGAAATCGATCCCCGCAACCCGCCTACTCCTCCACCAGCGCCTTCCCCACCAGATCGACCAGCGGGTCCGACAGGTATTCCAGCGCCGTCCGTTCTCCGCCGGTCAGCATCGCGTCCACCGGCATTCCGGGGCCGATCGACTCCCCGCCCAGCTTCGCGAGCTCCTCCTCCGACACCAGGATGCGCACCGCGTACCAGGACTGCCGCGTCTCCTCGTCGCGGAAGGCGTCGGGCGAAATACGATCCACCCGCCCCGACAATTCGGGCGTGCTGCGCAGGCTGAACGCCGGGAAGCGCAGCCGCGCGGTCTGGCCCGGGCGGACATTGTCGATATCGGTCGGCCGCACGCGCGCCTCGATCACCAGCCGGTCCGCGCTCGGCACGATGTTCATGATCGGGCTGCCGGGCGGGATCACGCCGCCCACGGTGTGCGCGGTGAGCCCGATCACCTTGCCGTCCTGCGGCGCCAGGATGTGTTTGCGCCGCAGGACATCGCGGGCCGCGGCGAGTTGCTCGCGGGTCTCGAACCATTCCTGCTGCACCACGGTGATCCGGTCGGCGACATCGCTGCGCAGCGCGTGCTCGCTCTGCAGGATCTCCTGGCGGGCCTCGCCGACGGCGACCCGCACCTGGGCGATCTCGGCCTCCAGCCGGCCGATCTCGCCCGCGCCCTGTTCGTATTCGCGCTCGCGGGCCAGCAGCGCGCCCTCTTCGACCAGCTTGCGCCGGTAAAGCCCGCGCAGCTTCTTCAGGTCCCGGCCCAGCAGCGCCTGGCCCCGCCGATGGGCGGCCAGGCTCGCCTCCAGGCCGCGCGTCTTCTGCCGGAGCTGGTCGATCCGGTGGCGCAGAATCTCGATCTCGCCCCGATGCCGCCGCCGCCGCACCTCGAACAGATCCTCCTGCGTCGCCAGCGTCTCGGCCAGCGCGGCCCGGCGCGACAGCAGCTCCTCGGAGAAGGCGATCGTCTCGTCCGCCCGTCGTTCCGCTCGCAGCCGGTCCAGCTCCGCCAGCCGGCCGTGATAGCGGCTCTCCAGGAGATCGAGACGCGCCCGGATCCGGGTGTCGTCGAGCGCGATCAGAAGCTCCCCCGCCTTCACCTCGCTGCCCTCGCGGACATGCAGCGCCGCGACGATGCCCCCCTCCAGATGCTGAACCGTCTTGTGCGCGGTATCGACCGCTACGGCGCCCGAGGCCACGACGCCCTCGGTCAGCGGCACCAGCGACGCCCAGGCCGCGAACCCGCCCAGCGCCGCAGCCAGCACCGCGAGCCCCGCCCGCATCGCGGCGTCGCGCGACAGCCGCCGCCGCAGCTCCTTCAGCTCCCCGTCATCCTCCGTCACGCCGACTCCCGCGCCGGGCGCAGAAAGCGCTGCAGCACCTCCTCCCGCCGCCCCGCGTCCGCCAGGACCCCGCCCCGCAGCACCAGCACCCGGTCGACGATCTGCAACAGCCGCAGGTTGTGGGTCGTCAGCAGCACCGTCACCTTGCGCTCGGCCAGCGCCGCCAGCGTCCCGATCAGCGCCGCCAGCCCCTCCGAGTCCAGGTTGGAGTCCGGCTCGTCCAGAACCGCCAGCGCCGGGTCGCCGTAGAGCGCCCGCGCCAACGCCACGCGCCTGCGCTGGCCGGCCGACAGGTTGGCCCCGCCGGCGGCGACCGCCGTGTCGTAATGCCCGGGGAGCCGCATCACCATGTCGTGGCAGCCGGCGAGTCGCGCCGCCGCGACCACCGCCTCGTCGTCCGGCGTCGCCAGCCGGGCGATGTTGTCCGCCACGCTCGCCTCGAACAGCTCCGCCTCCTGCGGCAGATAGCCGACATGGCGAAAACGGCTCGCCGCCGGCCAGTCGCTCACCGCCGCCCCGTCGAGTCGCACCGAACCGGCCTGGGGCGACCACACCCCGACCAGAAGCCGCGCCAGAGTGCTCTTGCCGCTGCCGCTCGGCCCGACCAGCGCCGTCGCCGTCCCCGGCTCCAGCACGAAGCCCACGCCGCGCAGGACCGGCCGCTCCACGCCGGGCGGCGCCGCGGTCACCGCCTCCACCTCCAGCCGACCCTCGGGCCGGGGAAGGGCGGTCTGCGGCCCCGAATCGGGCGGCGCGGCGAGAATCAGGGCGTCGAGGCGCCGCCACGCCTCGCGGACCATCACGAACCCCCGCCAGGCCGAGATCCCCTGCTCGATCGGCGCCAGCGCTCGGCCCAGAATGATCGCCGCCGCGATCATCATCCCCGGCGTGATCTCCTGGCGAAGCACCAGAAACGCGCCCAGACCCAATATCCCCACCTGGACCATCTGCCGGACCGCGCGGGATGCCGACAGAAAGCCGCCGAGGCGCGCCCCGCCGCGGGCCTGGAACGCCACGCCCCGGTCGTGCCGGTCCCGCCAGCGTCGTCGAAACCCCTCGAACATCCCCATCGCCGCCAGGATGTCGGCATGGCGGAGGCTGTTCTCCACGAAGCGCTGGGAGCCGACGGCGTGCTCGGAGGCCCTCCGGTACGGACCCCGCGACGTCCACTCGGTCGACACCGCCAGCGCCAGGATCGCCGCCCCGCCGAACAGCGCGAGCAGGCCCAGCCAGGGATGGATGAGGAAGATGGCGGCGGCGAACACCGGCGCCCATGGCGCGTCGAAGAAGGCTAGCGCCGGCGGGCTCGCGATGAACCGGCATATCGCCGACAGGTCCCGCACCGGCTGCCCCGCGCTGCGCTGCGCCCGGTCGAGGCCGCCCCGGAACGTGCTCGCCAGCACCCGGTCCACCGCATCGGAGCCCAGCGACAGCGACAGCCGCGCCATCATCCGCTGGCGCACCCAGTCCAGCCCGCCGAAACAGGCGAGCAGGAACGCCGCCACCGCGGTCAGCGCGATCAGGGTCTCGAAGCTCGCGCTGCTCAATACCCGGTCGTAGACCTGCAGCATGTAGATAGGCGAGACCAGCATCAGCAGGTTCACGAAACCGCTGAACACCGCCACCGAGATCAGGCCGCGCCAGCCCCGGGCCAGCATTGCGCGCAGCGGCGCGGCGGCGCGCCCGTCCGCCTCCCGCCCGGCCGGGTTCATGCGCGCCGCCACCGGTCGCGGCCCGTCGGAGTTTCCGGCACCCTGCCTATCCGACGGCGTCCCGGAGAGGTTCAGGCGAGGATGAGGTCGTCGGCGGTGATCGACGAAACGCCTTCGAGAGCGACCTCGAACTCCGCGTCCCCATCCCCGTCGACATCGCCCTGCAACAACAGGTTGCCGTTCCCGTCGTCCTGATAGCGGAGCTCGCCCGCGCTATTCGTGAACGCCGCCGTCCCGACGAAGACGAAGGCATGGATATTGACCTCATCGAGATCGACCCAGGAGAGGTCGATCTTGTCCTCTGCCGTGAAGTCGAGAATCCGATCGCCTCTCTCGATATGGGAGAAGCTGAAGATGTCCGCGCCGCCGCCGCCCTCCAGACTGTCCGCGCCGCCCTGGCCGGCTATCCAGTTATCGCCGTCGTCGCCTGTGAGCGTGTCGGCGTGTTGCGAGCCGAAGAGATTTTCGAAGTTGGAGAAGCTGTCGCCCTCGGCATGGCCGCCGGAGGCTTGGCCGGTCTTCAGGTTCACCGTCACGCCCGCATTCGAATCGGCGTAGCTCAGCCAGTCGCCGAAGGCGCCGTCGTATCCGCCGTCGAGCGTATCCGCGCCGCCCTGGCCGGCTATCCGGTTATCGCCGTCGTCGCCTGTGAGCGTGTCGGCGTGTCGCGAGCCGGCGAGGCTCTCGAAGTTGGAGAAGCTGTCGCCCTGGGCATGGCCGCCGGAGGCTTGGCCGGTCTTCAGGTTCACCGTCACGCCCGCATTCGAATTCCAATAGCTCAGCGAGTCGCTGCCGCCGCCGCCGTCGAGCGTGTCCGCGCCCGCGCCGCCGTCGACGTTGTCGTTTCCCCCACCGGCATTCACTTCGTCGTCGCCGCGTCCGGTCTCGATCCAGTTTCTGCCGTCGTGGCCCGTGACGCGGACCGGCGCTGCGGCGTCCGGCTCCCGAAAATTCGGATTTTCCGCGGTGAGCCTGACGGTGCGGATGTCGGTGGTGGGCGAATCGGACCCTCCGCCGCCGCAGGCGGCCAGGAGCGGGGCGATCAGGAAGGGAAGCGCGCGGGCGAGGCCGCGATCGGCGCCGGCATGGCGGGCGAGATCGAGCAGGCGGCGCAGCTGCGCCGCCTGCTCGCCCTGTTCGTCGGCATGGGAAAGGGCGGAAGAGCCGGAAAGCGGCGCGGTCTCTAGTTCACGAAGCGGCGGGCGCTCGCGGGAAAAAAGCGGGGGGGGGGGGTAAGATGTTGGATTTATTGCCATAAAACCATTCCTCCTATCATAAGACCCAGGAGATGCGTCGAGGAAACCCGCACCGTTCCGCGCAAAGTGTGTGTCCTGGTTCAGGACATATGAATCCCCGTGTTCGTTCCGAGGGTCCGATGCGGGCTCGCGCACGCCCCGAACGGGACCGCAACCCCCTTCCCTCGAGGGAGGAGGCTTCCGGTGCCGGCGGGACCGCCGCGTGGCGGCATGTCGAGACTGCCCGCAAGTTTCGGGTCGACCTCCGGAGAGTTCCCGAACCGGGACGATGCGTCGGCATATTTCCGGATCGCTGCGGCGAGGACGATCATGCCGAGGACGGCGAGCGGCATGGCGCGGGCGCCGACCGGTCGCTCCACGCCCGGCGCGGCAACCGATGGGCGCCGTCGGACGGGTCCCGTGACGGAACGATACCCGGAGGGGGCCGGGAGACGGCGACGCCGATGGATCGGCGTCGCCGATATGCTCTAACCTGGCTCGATCGGTTTCGATCCCGAAGCCGCCCGGCTGCCGCCTTGCGATCCGGCGTCTCGGGATCGATATTTCCGGATGAGGAGATATCCCATGTTCCCCGCCGATGACCGTCTTTCCGTAATGAGAAATCTGGTGGCCGTAATGAGAAATCTGGTGGCCGTAATGAGAAATCTGGTGGCCGTAACGAGAAATCTGGTGGCTGTCCTGACGGCCGCGGCGCTGCTCGGCGGGTGTACGGTGCTCGACATACTGATCTAGAATCCGACGAACCGGGCGGCAGACGTTCGGTGTGGGACGCCGAAGCGGGGCGGCGACTGTTGCCGGCCGGCCCGCCCGTTCATTATGGCCTCCGGCCCGAACGAGAAGGCGACACGCGATGGCATATCGAGACAGACCCCCCTACCGCGCCGACCATGTGGGCAGCCTGCTGCGCCCGCCCGCCCTGATCGCGGCGCGGGAGGCCCATGCCCGCGGCGAGATCGATGACGCGGCCCTCCGGGAGGTCGAGGACGGCTGCATCCGGGACATCGTCGCGATGCAGGAAGGCATCGGGCTCCAGGGTGTCACGGACGGCGAGTACCGGCGCAGCTTCTGGCATCTGGATTTTCTTCGCCAGATCGCCGGAGTCGAAATCGTCGAGGGCCGGTTCGCGGCCCATTTCCGCAAGGACGACGGCAGCGAGGTCGGCTTCGTCCCGCCGACCGTGAAGGTGAACGACCGGCTCCGCCATGTCCGCGACATCCAGGCGCGGGACTTCGCGTTCCTGCAATCGGTTGCGGCCAACACGCCCAAGGTCTGCATCCCGTCGCCTTCGATGCTGCATTTCCGCGGCGGGCGCGACGCGATCAGCCGCGCGGCCTATCCCGACATGGACGGGTTCTATGCGGATCTCGCGCGTGTCTACAACGAGGAGGTGACCGCGCTGGCCGAACGCGGGCTCCGCTATCTCCAGCTCGACGACACCAACTTCGCCTATCTCTGCGACGACGACATCCGCGAGGCGACGCGCGCCCTCGGCGAGGACCCCGACATCCTGCCCCGCACCTATTGCGATCTGCTCAACGCGGCGGTCGCCGGGCGCCCCGACGAGCTGGCGGTCACCGTCCATATGTGCCGCGGCAACTTCAAGAGCGCCTGGGTCGCGCGGGGCGGCTACGAACCGGTCGCCGAGATCCTGTTCAACGAACTCGATGTGGACGGGTTCTTCATGGAGTATGACGACGAGCGCTCCGGCGATTTCGCGCCGCTCCGCTTCCTGCCCAAGGGAAAGATCGTGGTGCTCGGGATCATGACCTCCAAGCGTTCCGACCTCGAGACGGCCGATGCACTCAAGCGCCGGATCGACGAGGCGGCGGCTTATGCGCCGGTCGACCAGCTCGCCGTCAGCCCGCAATGCGGCTTCGCCTCGACCGTCGAGGGGAACGAGCTCGCCATCGACCGGCAGATCGCCAAGCTCGGCCGCCTCGTCGAGGTCGCCGACGAGGTCTGGGGGTAGAGCCCGCGCCCCGCATCGCTGCCCGGTATGCGCCCCGCGCTGCTGGAGGTCGGCTTCCGCCCCTTCTACCTGCTGGCCGCCGGCTTCGCCGCCGCCGCGGTCCCCTTCTGGCGTTTCGGCCCCGAGGATGCCCTCCTTGCCGGCTCCTATCTCCAGGGCGTCGCCTGGCACGCTCACGAGATGGTGTTCGGCTTCGCCGCCGCGGTTCTCACCGGGTTTCTGCTGACGGCGGCGCGCAGCTGGACCGGGCTTGCGACCCTCGCCGGTGCCCCTCTCGCGGCGCTGGCCGGGCTGTGGGTCGGCGGCCGAGTCCTGGTGGCCACCGGGCCGGGCGCGACGGCGGCCGTCGTCGACTGCCTGTTCCTGCCCTGCGCCGCCCTGGCGGTAGCGGTGCCGGTGATTCGGGCGCGCAACTGGCGCAACCTGCCGGTGCTCGCGCTTCTGCTCATGCTGGCGGCCGCCAACCCGCTGTTTCACCTCGCCCATGGCGGCGCGGTCCGGGCTCCGGCGCTCGACGGTGCGCTTCTCCCCGCCCTCGATCTGTTCGCGCTGCTGGTCGCGCTGATGGCCGGGCGGGTGATTCCCGCCTTCACCGCCAACGCGGTCGCCGGGGCGCGGCCGCGCCGCCACTGGCTGGTCGAGACCGTTTGCTTCGCGGCGCTTGGCCTGCTGGCGTCGGGTTGGGCGGCGGCGTTCTGGCTGCCGATGGATTCCGGCCTGTTCGCCATCGTCGCGGCCCTCGGCGCGGTCGCGCACGCGGTCCGCCTCTGGCTCTGGGACCCCGCCGCGACCCGCCGCGAGCCGCTGCTCTGGGCGCTGCCGCTCTCCTATGCGTGGCTTCCGGTCTCTCTGGCGCTGCGCGCGCTGTGGCTCGCGGGCGTCGATCTGCCGGCGCCCAGCCCGGTCCACGCCCTCGGCCTCGGCACCATGGGCGGGCTGATGCTGGCGATGATGACGCGGAGCGCCCTCGGCCATACCGGGCGGCCCCTCGCCGCGGGCGGGGCCGAGACGACGGCGTTCCTGCTGCTCCATGGCGGCGCGGCGCTCCGGGTGTTCGGCCCCTGGCTCGCCCCCGCATGGGGCGGGCTTGCCACCGACGTCGCGGCCGTCCTGTGGCCGGCCGCGTTCGCGGTCTTCTTCGTCGCCTATTGGCCGGTGCTCACCCGGCCGCGCGTCGACCGGGCCGCGCCCGTCCGGCGATGAGGGAGGCTGCGCCGTGCCCCGCTGGCATGGCGGATATCGAACCGAGCTCGGGTTCGCCGGGCCGCGGCACGGTCCATCTCGTCGGCAGCGTCCCGCTCGCCACCGCCGAGGCGGTGTTCGACATGGTGGGGTCCCGCCTCGGCACGCGCTGCGCCCGGATTCCGGACGGCGAGACCGGACCGCGCGGCAACTGGATCGCCTGGCAGCGCGACGCTTTCGCGGTGCAGACCGCGCTCCGCCGGACCGAGGCGAGGGAGCGGGACTATCAGCTTCATCCTCCCTTCGTCTTCGCCGCGGGCGCGGGCGCCGCCGATCTCGAATTCGGCTCTCTCGGCTTTGCCGAGGCGGCGCTCCGCTCCTGGCGGCTTTTCGCCGAGCGGCAGGCGGCCGGCGTTCTGCCCGAGGCGGCGCGCTTCCTGGTCGCGTTCCCCACCCCGTTCGCCCCGGTCTATTCCTTCGCCGCCTACGAGATCCAGGAGGCGGTCTATCCGGTCTACGCGGCGGCGTTGCTGTCCGAGCTCGGTCGGATCTGCGAGGAGGTGCCGCATGACCGGCTCGCCGTCCAATGGGATGTGGCGACCGAGATGAGCATCCTCGAAGAGGTCTACCCGGCGCCGTTCGAGAATCCGCGCGCGGTGCTGATCGACCGCCTGGCGGGTCTCGGCCGGTGCGTGCCGGCGGCGGTCGATCTCGGCTATCATCTTTGCTATGGCAGCATGAACGACCGCCATTGGAAGGAACCGGAGGATCTCGCGCTCTGCGTCGCGGTCGCCGACGCGATCGAGAGCCGGCTCGATCGGCCGATCCGGTTCCTGCACATGCCGGTGCCGGTCGACCGGGCGGACGACGCCTATTACGCGCCGCTCGGCGGCCTTCGGCTCGGCGGCGGGACCGAGCTGTTTCTGGGGCTGGTCCATGACTGCGGCGGGATCGAGGGCAACCGTGCCCGCATCGCGGCCGCAGCCAAATACCACCGTTCCTTCGGCATCGCCGCCGAATGCGGCTTCGGCCGGCGCCCGCCCGAGGCGGTGCCCAGGTTGCTGGCCTTGCACGCGGCTCTGGCGGACGGGCTGGGCGCGCCACGGCGGTGAGCGCCGAGGATGCCGCCCGGCGGGGGCCTCCGGGGGGCGGTGGATCGCACGAAGACGGTTTCGCCGCTCGGAACGGGCGGCTATTCTCGACTCGTTGAAACCACCGAGGTTCGGAGGCCCCGATGAACATGCCACGCTTCACGCCGATCGCCGCCGCGGTCGCCGCCATGCTCTGGGCGCCCGTGGCCGGCGCCGCCGAGGCGAGCCTCAAGCTCGTCTCGATGCTGCCCAAGAAGACGCCGATCGGCCAGACCTTCGACGGATTCATCACCCGGCTCAACGCGGCCCACGCGGGCGTCTTCCGGATCGACTGGCGCGGCGGGCCGGAGGTGGTGCCCCAGTTCAAGCAGCCCAACGCCGTCCGCCTCGGCTCGGTGGACATGACGCTGACCAGCCCGAGCTACGCCAACGGCATCCTCGCCGTCTCCGGGTCGGCCAACTACTCCAACAAGACCTATGACGAGATCAAGGCGACCGGCTATCTCGACTATATGGCCGAGCTGCACGCCACCAAGGGGCTGGTCTATATCGGCGAGTTGCCGGTCACGGCGCTCCGCTTCCACGTCTTTCTACGCGATCCGATCGAACGGCTAGCCGATTTCCAGGGGTTGAGGATCCGCGTCTTCCCGGCGATCTCGGCGGCGGTCGGGGCGCTCGGGGCCGCACCGCTGGTGCTGCCGATGCCCGAAATCTACACCGCGATGGAGCGCGGCATCGTCGGCGGCTTCGTGACCGGCGTCTCGGGCGCGGCGAAGCAGTACAAGGAGCTGTTGGGGGCCTATGTCTCGCCCGGCTTCTACCGCGCGACGTTCCACTTCCTCGCCAACCCTCGGTCCTGGAACAAGCTGCCCGAGGCCACCCGGGCCAGGATCGTCGACTTCGTCCGCAACGTCGACCCGCCGACCTACGAGGCGAGCTGGGCGGCGAGCCTCGAGGGCGGCTACCGCGATCTCGCGGAGGCAGGCGTGAAGGAGGTGCGGTTCCCGACCGAGGAGGAGGCGAAGTACGAGAAGATGGTCCTCGACGCCGCCTGGGCCGCCGTCCGCAAGAAGGCCCCGGAAGAGGGCGCGCGGCTCCAGTCGATGCTGATGAAATAGGCCGCGCCGCCTGGCAGGGCGGGCCGGCGGCGGCGCGGAAGGGCGGGGATCGTGGACGGATTCGCCGCCCGCGCGGGCAGGTGGTTCGATCGGCTGAACCGTCTGCTCGCCGCCGTTGCCTGCGCGCTTCTGGTCCTGATCGCGCTCGCCATCTGCGTCGAGATTTTCGGTCGGGCGGCCTTCGACCTGACCAACCCCTGGCTGGTCGAGCTCAGCGAGATCACGCTGCTGTTCGTCACCTTTCTCGGCGCGGCCTGGGTGCTGGGCAGGGACCGGCACGTCGCGATCGACCTGCTGATCGACCGCCTCGACGCGAAGGCCGCGCGGTATCTGCATTGCGCGCTCGCCCTCGCCTCCGCCGCGGCCTGCTTCGTCGTCGCCTGGTTCGGGGCGCTGACCGTGATCGACCAGTTCGAGAACGATATCCGCGAGCCGACGATGATGGCGCCCCTGACCTTCTGGATCACCGCGATCATCCCCTTCGGTCTGACGCTGCTGGGTATCCAGTTCCTGCGCCGGGGGGCGCGCGCGGCCAAGGGGCGGCCGCTCGCGATCGATCGGCGATAGCCGGTCGGGTCGGCGGGGATGGAGTGGTGGGAGGCCTTTCTGGTCATCATGGGCGCGCTGTTCGCGCTCATGTTCAGCGGGCTTCCGGTCGCCTTCGCCTTCCTGATCGTCAACCTCGTCGGCGCCTATCTGTTCTTCGGCGGCCTGCCGGGCATGTTCCAGCTCGTCATCCAGATCTCCGAGTCGCTCACCTCCTTCACCCTGGTGCCGGTGGCGCTGTTCCTGCTGATGGGCGAGATCATGTTCCACTCGGGGATCGGCTTCGATCTCCTCGACACGCTGGACAAGTGGTTCGGCCGCCTCAAGGGCCGGCTGGCGCTGATGGCCGTCGGCGGCGGGGTGCTGTTCTCGGCGCTCACCGGCA
This sequence comes from Alphaproteobacteria bacterium, assembly GCA_963422565.1. Taxonomy (GTDB): domain Bacteria; phylum Pseudomonadota; class Alphaproteobacteria; order MPNO01; family MPNO01. The sequence continues at coordinate 2,570,912 of OY730228.1, forward strand.
ACAGCATGGGGAGCATCGCGCTCCTCGGCTCGACGCTGGTGCCGGAGATGGAGCGGCGGGGCTACGGCAAGCCGATGTCGCTCGGCCCGATCCTGGGCAGCGGCGGCCTCGCGATCATGATCCCGCCGAGCGGGCTCGCGGTCCTGCTGGGCGTCGTCGCCGAGCTGTCGATCGGCAGGATTCTGATCGCCATCATCCTCCCCGGCATCATCATGGCCGCCCTCTACGCGCTCTATATCCTCGGCCGCTGCGCGATCGACCCCGACGCGGCGCCGGCCTTCGACATCGCCCCGACGCCCTGGCCGGTGAAGCTGCGCGCGGGCGCGCTGCACATCCTTCCCGTCGGCTTCATCATCTTCATGGTCGTGGGCGTGATCTTCGTCGGCCTCGCCACGCCGAGCGAGTCGGCGGCCTCCGGCGCCCTCGCGACCTTTCTGCTGGCGCTGGCGCGTGGCCGCATGAGCCGGGACGTGTTCCGCCGCGCGGTCGTCGGCAGCCTCGAGATTTCGGTCATGCTGCTGCTGATCATCTCGGGCGCGCTCGCCTTCACCCAGATGCTCGCCTTCACCGGGGCGACGGAAGGGCTGGTGAACACGGTGCTGAGCGCCGAGGCCGGCCCGATCACGGTGATCGGGCTGATGATCCTGACCGTGATCCTGCTCGGCATGGTCATGGGGCCGGTGCCGATCATGCTGGTAACCCTGCCGGTCTTCGTACCGGTGGTCGAGACGCTTGGCTACGACCCGATCTGGTTCGCGGTGCTCTATCTGATCGCCCTCGAGACCGGAGCGACCTCGCCGCCCTTCGGGGCAGGGCTGTTCGTGATGAAGGGCGTCGCGCCCCAGGGCACCACGATGGGCGAGATCTACCGCGCCGCGGTGCCCTTCCTGATCTGCGACCTGCTGGCGATTCTGGTCGTGCTCGCCTTCCCGGCCCTGGTTGCCTGGCCGGTCGCCCAGATGTCCTGACCGATGCCGCTCGCCTTGCGGGCAGGGGGCGCCGCCTGTATCAGAACGACGGGGCGGGAAGCGGGCAAGGACGGGGCCATGGCCGGTTCGGCGGAGCGAATCCTGATCGCCGGCGGCGGGCCGGTCGGGGCTTGCGCGGCCTATCTGCTGGCGCGCCGGGGGATTCCGGTCACGCTCGTCGAGGAGGAACGGGGCGCGGTCTTCGACTACCGCGCATCGACGTTCCATCCGCCGACGCTGGATCTGCTGGAGGCGTGCGGGGCGACCGAGGCGTTGCTGGGAATGGGGCTGATCTGCCCGGTATGGCAGTTCCGCGACCGCCGGGAGGGCGCGGTCGCCGAGTTCGACCTGTCGCTGCTGGATCGGGACACGCGCCATCCCTACCGGCTCCAATGCGAGCAGTTCAAGCTCGTCGGCTGGCTCTACGAGCGGCTGGCCGCGCTCGATACGGCCGAGCTGCTCTTCGGCCATCGGGTCACCGGCGTCTCCCAGGACGGGGAGCGCATCGAGATCGCGGCGGAGGGCGCCGACGGCCGGGCCTCGCGGGCCGGGCGCTGGCTGATCGCCGCCGACGGCGGCCGGTCGGCCCTGCGCCGGCTCCTCGATATCCCCTTCGACGGCTACACCCACCCCGAGCATTTCCTGGTCGCCGGCACGCGGTTCGACTTCAAATCGGCGATGCCGGGCATCTGCTCGGTGAACTACACGGCCGACCCCGAGGAATGGTTCCTGCTGCTCGAGATCCCCGACATGTGGCGCGTGGTCGTCCCCGTCCCCCCGTCGGTGGAGGCCGACGACGCCGTTTCGGACGGCTATGTCCAGTCCTGCCTCGAGAATCTCCTGCCGCGGTCCGAGCCCTACGAGATCGTCGTCCGCGCGATCTACCGGGTGAGCCAACGGGTCGCCCGGCGCTATCGCCGCGGCCGCGCCTTCCTGGCCGGCGACGCGGCGCATATCAACAATCCGCTGGGCGGCATGGGGTTGAACGGCGGGCTGCACGACGCGGTGAGCCTGTGCGGCCGGCTGGCCGATGTCTGGCACGGGCGGGCGGGCGAGGACGCCCTCGACGGCTACGAGGCCCAGCGCCGGCCCGAAGCCGTCGATGCGATCAACGCGATCACCGAACGCAACAAGAAGCTGATGGAAGAGCGCGACCCGGAAGTCCGCGCGCGCAACCTTGCCGACTGGCGCGCGCTGGCCGCCGATCGCGAACGCTGCTACCGCTATCTGCTCGAGACCTCGATGATCGGCTCGCTGCGCCGATCGGGCATGCTCGCCTGATGCGGGCCGGGCCCGGATCCCCGGCGCTGCGCCGATCCCGGAGGCGGCGATGACCGGCGGCGCCGCGCCGGATTGGCCGGACCGGATCCATGGCGTGCTCGACACCCTCGGCGTCCGACAGGTCGTCTTCGTCCCGGACGCCGGCCATCAGCGGCTGATCGCGCGCTGCCAGGCGGACAACCGGATGCTGGCGGTCGGGCTGACCGGCGAGCAGGAGGGCGTCGCCCAGCTCGGCGGCGCTTGGCTCGGCGGCGACCGGGGCGTCCTGCTGATGCAGTCGAGCGGGGTCGGCAACTGCATCAACATGCTGGGCTTCGTCCGGGAATGCCGCATCCCGCTGCTGATGCTGGTGACGATGCGCGGCGATTGGGGCGAGTTCAACCCCTGGCAGGTGCCGATGGGTCAGTCGACCGCCGCTGTTCTCGAGGCCGCCGGCGTCATCGTCAAGACGGTCGACGAGGCGGACCGGGCGGCCGAGACGGTCCATGCCGCCGGACGCCTCGCCTTCGACTCCTGCCGCGCCGTCGCCGTGCTCATCGCCCAGCGCGTGGTCGGCTTCAAGGACTGGAACGAATGAGCGCGCTCGACCGCCGCGATGCCGTCGCGCGCCTCCTCGCCGGGCGCGGCGCCGCCCTGGTGGTCACCGGGCTGGGCGCGCCGAGCTGGGACGCCGCCGCGGCCGGCGACGATCCGAAGAACTTCTACATGTGGGGGGGCATGGGCGGCGCGGCGATGGTCGGCCTCGGCCTTGCCGCGGCGCAGCCGGCGTGCCGGGTGGTGGTGATCACCGGCGACGGCGAGATGCTGATGGGGCTCGGCAGCCTGGCGACGATCGCGGTGGCGGCGCCCGCCAACCTCGCCGTCGTGGTCGTCGACAACGAGCGCTACGGCGAGACCGGCATGCAGGAGACCCACACCGCCCACGGGGTCGATCTCGCGGAGATGGCGCGGGCGGCGGGTTTCCCGGTGGCGATGACGGTGGACGACGACGCCGGGCTGGCGGCCGCTCTCCCGATCGTCTACGACCGTGGCGGCCCGGTCTTCGCCGTCCTCAAGGTGTCGAGGGCGCCGCACAGGAACGTGCTTCCGCCGCGCGACGGGCCGCTGCTGCGCAGCCGCTTCCGCCGCGCGCTCCTCGGCCCGGAGGCGGACGGGTAGGGCGGAGGCCGGCCGAGGCATGGGCGGTCGGCGCTTCGCCCCGTTCCGCGCCGTTCCGAAATGGTCTAGACTCCGTTCCGGTTTCACCCTGTGGAGGAGGTCGGCCCATGGCGGTCACCGCTATCGTTCGGTTCACGCTGCCCGAAGGAAAGACCCGGGAGGAGATGGCCGCGGCCTTCGAGCGGTCGGCGCCGCTCTATCGGGGCGTCGAGGGGCTGGTCCGCAAATACTATCTGCTGTCCGAGGATGTCCGGACCGGAGGCGGGGTCTATCTGTTCGAGTCGCGCGCCGACGCCGACCGGCTCCATGACGACGCCTGGCGGGCGGGGCTGCGCGAGCGGCTGGGTGTCGAGCCGACGATCGAGTATTTCGAGTCGCCGGTCATCGTCGACAACGAGGCCGGCGCGATCGCGACTGCCGCCTGAGCCCGCCTTGCCGCGGAATTCCGCGGCAAGGGCGAAAAAATTTGTTGACGCGCATCGGCAGGGTCGCGTATAAGCGAATTTCTGCGGCGCTGAACGACGCGCCGCGTGATCGCTCTTTGCCCTTGTGGCCGGCGGTCTGTTGTTTGACATTGTGAATTACGGAAGGGATGCGCAGGCGGCGGCGCGAAGGAATGAGCCGTCTCCGCAAGTTGCGCATCCTACATGCGTACGTTTGACGGACTCGGCTCTCGTCTGAC
>OY730228.1:2582500-3443779 GCA_963422565.1 Alphaproteobacteria bacterium
CGATCATGGCCATGCGAACTTCGGAATCAGCCTCCTGGCCACGGATGCCCTCGCGATGCTGCGGGAGCCGATTCATACCCGGAACACCTTCATCGCCTCGTCGCCGAGATGGTTGATGACCTTGACGGCGATGCGGCCGGAGGCGGGCCGGGCGAAGGGGCGGGAGGTGTCGCTGTTGAGCGTCCGCCAGGCCTCGGCGTCGATCTCCGCCTTGAGCGTCGTCTTCAGCGCCTTGTAGGGATCGTTGGCGCCGAGGAAATAGGCGTGGCGGACGAAGAAGCTCTCCTCGTTATAGTCGGTGTCGACGAACCAGCAGGCGATGCCGTCCGGTCCGTCGCTGCGCACCTCGCCGGTATTGGGGTGGAAGACATCGACGCCGTTGATCCGCACCCGGACGGCGTCGCCGCCCTCCTCCTCCAGAATGTCGATATCGGGCTCGCCGAAGATGACGAACAAATTGCCCTTGCCGGTGTTCTTGAGGTCGCCCGCCATGTGCAAATCGGCATTCATGCGCGCCTTGAGCACCGGGATGCGCCCGAGCTTCTCGAACTCGGCGGCGTGGGCGTCGTAGCTGAAGGCGCAGGCGATCAGCAGGTCGAAGCCCGCATCGGCGGCCTCGCGCGCGGCGGCCGCCAGATCGGGCCGCGCGACGGTGCCGAATTCGGGGCCGACGAAGACGCCGGCGCGGCGCGGCTTGCCGTCCGCTTCCTCGTAGCGCCCCTCGGCGCAGACATAGTGGCCGGGCCAGGGCGCGAGCGCCGAGAAGGCGATCCGATCCGCCCTGTGCGCCTGCTGCACGCCGGCGGTCTTCAGGGTCTCCAGGATCGTCTCGGTGAAGTTCGCCGCCTCGCCATAGCCGGCCCCGCCGTCGGCGAGGGTCGAGAACAGCTCGTCGTTCTCGTCCACGGCGAGCATCCGGTGGGGGCTTGCGCTCTCGACCGTGAACGGCCCGGCCACCCGAACCCGGGACTTGTCGGCATAGGGCTTGTCGTAGAGATATTCGGTTTCGGCATTTGCGGCGATGGAGGCGTCGATCTCCTTCTGGCGGGCGATGCGCGCCGCCCACCAGTCGCGGTGCGCCGCCACCGCTTCGGCAGGCCAGCCTTCGCCCGCTTCGCGCGGAATCTCCCATTCCTCTCGGGCCTCGCCGAGCGTGGCGTTGAGCCTGGCGCGCAGGGGCTCCAGCATCTGTTGCCATGTCTCCCAGATCGCGTCGATCTCGGCATTGTTGGCGATGGCTTTGAGGGTGATGTGCGGCACGCGCTCATAGACGAAGCCGTGGCGGATATTGCCGTATGTCGGCGCTTCGCTCGGCGCCCGCCGCGCGATTTCGGCTTCCTTGCGTTGCCCTTCCGGGCTGTCGGCGAGCAGGTACCACGGATAGCGCGCGCCCATGATCCGCGCGCGAGCCAGCGCAAGCGCGACGCGCGATGTGTCGATGTGTCGATGGTAATCCAGCGCCGGCCCCATTGTTCGGCGACGTAAGCCGTAGTACCGGAGCCGCAGGTCGGGTCGAGCACCAGATCGCCGGGGTCGGTGGTCATGAGAAGGCAGCGCTGGATGACCTTGGGCAACGTCTGCACGACATACAATTTTTCAGATCCGAAGCCGCTTATTCCGGTGTCCAGCCAACCCGAACCAATAGGGTAGTATGGAGCATCGTCAAAGTATCTTACATATCTCGGAGTATTCCCTATCCGTATGATTCGATCAGCCTTCTTCAATCTATCGATGCCGGGAAGGTTCGATTTCCATCCGCCTTTCCTGGGTGCGGAAATAACACATTCGTTCAGATTGAATGCGAATATTGTGCTATCGTTTCCAGTTTGTGATGTGAGATTGTCATGTGCAAATACTCGTCCTTCGCAATCATCTTTCAATGGAATAAATGACCCGTCATCTTGTCTGGAGAAATTGTATTGTGTGGCTCCGAATTCTCCTAAAATTCTTCGGTGAAGCAGTCGCCTGAATTTGGCCTTCTCAATATCTTTAGCGAACCAGATTATGTAATCAAAAGTTTCATCGAGAAACTTCCCTCCCAAGCCCGAGGTCTTGGAAAATTTTATGGCAACGACACAATTCTCTTCCCCGAACACCTCGTCCATCACCGCGCGCACGCGATGCACGTTCTCGTCGCCGATCTGCACGAAGATGCTGCCACTCTCGGTCAGCAGGTAGCGCGCCACGGTCAGGCGGTTGCGCAGATAGCTGAGGTATGAGTGAATGCCGTCCCGCCATGTGTCGCGGAACGCCTTCACCTGCTCGGGCTCGCGGGTGATGTGCTCGGCCTTGCCGTCCTTGACGTCGCGGCTGGTGGTGGACCACTGGAAGTTGGAGTTGAAGCGGATGCCGTAGGGCGGGTCGATATAGATGCACTGCACCTTGCCGCGCAGCCCTTCGCGCTCGGCCAGCGACGCCATGACCTGGAGGCTGTCGCCGAGGATCATGCGGTTCGACCAGTTGGCGTCGTGGCGATAGAATTCGGTGCGCGCCTCGTCGTCGGGCAGGCCGTTGAAGTCGGCGAACAGGTCGGGCGCCTCCTCCGCAGCATCACCCTTGCGGCGCTTCGTTTCGTGCAGCAGATCGTCGATCAGGACCTTCGGGTGCAGCTTCTCCTGAATATAGAGCGGCAGCGCCTGAACAACGAGATCGGCGGCGTCCTGCTCGTCCTTGCCGCGCCAGACGAGCTGCGGGTCGAGGTCGCGGTTGCGCCGCTGGTAGGCCACGCGAACCGGCACCTTGTCCGCGTCCGGCATCACCGGGTCGAGCTCGGCAGTCGGGATGTTGCGCCGCGAGGCCTCGCCATGCGTGAGCGTCTGGACGGACTTGCGCTTCTTCCGACCGACCATGGGGTTACCCCGTCATCTTCCCGAGTTGGTGGATCATATCCTGCAAAACCAGGTGATTCCTGTTCTGCGCCGAGAAAACAGCGTGGAACGGATCGGGATGCTGGCGGGTCTCCAGCCCGTCGGCGCCATGCGTCGTCGTTCCCTTGCGGGGTTGTGGGCGCGGCTCCCAAATCAAGAGCCCGATATGGACGGGCTCTCCGCCATGGTGTCCGTGCTCCCGATACAGGGAAAACAGCCAGTCGCAGAATAGCTTCCCGTTCGTGAGTTGCTTTCGATAATCGTCCTTGTTCGCGGTTTTCTTTTCGATAGAGAACATATAGAGGGTTTTCCGGTTCGATACGGCAATGATGGCGTCGCACATCTTGGCGACATGTGCGGGCGGGCAAGCGCTCAGAAACGCGAATGGCGGCGACTCCTGCTTGTCGAGAGTGAAGCCGAAGCTATGCCGGTCTAGTGCCTTTATTTCTATACCCTCTACCAGCCAAAGATTGTTGTCTTGTTTCAGATGATATTTCGAGTCAATCGTGCGTTCGATATCGTCAATCATCTATGGCTTCTCTTCTCTCCTTGAGGCTATAGAAAATATCGTCATTCACTTTGTTGATCTTCTCGATGACGTCGTCGAAAGTCGTGGTGCGAATCCCGTCTTCGGGGTCGATATCGAATGGCGCGATCTTGTGGTCGTCGAACAGATATGCGCCGACCGTCTCCGGCTTCAGAACTTCCTCGTCCTTGTATCCGTGCTTCTGACGCAGCGCGCCGTCATCGTTCCGGCTCAACATGAGCAGCGAGTTGATTTCCCGGATGATATAGTCGCTGTGGGTGCTTATGACGATTCGCAGACCGCCATTGACCAAACGGGCCATCAGCCGGGCGATCTTGCGCTGATTCTCGGGATGAATATTCAGCTCCGGTTCATCGATCATCAGCAGGGCGCCCGGACAGGCCTGATGCTCCAGATAGAACCACAGGCCGAACAGGCTCTTGACCGTGCTGGAGGTCATGTGCAGGCCGAGTTCCGGCGTGCCGACCCCGTCCCTCTTGCGCTGATAGGGTTTGAACGAGATGTCGCCGCTGCGGGGCGCGACTCGATAGACGCCGCCGGCAAGGTCCTTCTTGAGTCGTTCGGCGTGGCGGTGAAAGCCGCCCGATTTCGACTTCTGTGCCTCGGTCATCTCGTTCAGCCAGTCGATATAGCGGGCGATGGGCACGGCATAGCGCGACCGGATGACATCGCGCAGAAGCGCGGCAATGTCGATATTCTCTCTGGACGCGTGATGCAGCAAGGCGGTGCGGCGGGTGCTCAATTCCCGAAAGAAAAGATGCAGGCCGTTGCGTTCGGCAGGCATCAGGAAGATATCGGCGGTCGGCGCCGGCGGCGCCGACCGCACCGAGGCCGCGGCGGAGACGAGATCGAAGCGCGCATCCTTGAACGCCTCCGGGTTGCTGTTGAACAGATCGGGGAGGGAGGCGGACAGGGCGTTGTTGAAAGTCTCCGGATCGATCTCCCCCGACTTCGTCATGAGTTCCGACCAGAAATGGTAGAGGGAGTAGAGAGTCCAGGTCTTTCCGGTATTGTTCGGGCCGCAGAAAATGGTGAGCGGCTTGTGGACGAAGCTGCCGCGCCGCACGCTGCCGAGATTACGGACGCAGAAAACGGGTTCCGGCGACTCGGTCATGGCGCACTATATCCGGCCCCGGCACAGCAACGCAATTGCGCAATCCTCCATCAAGCCGCTTTCCGGCGGTCCGGCGCCGCGGATCGACCGGCCGCCACGGGCAGAGCGACTTTCCTGCCTGCTGCGATGGCGCGTTCCGATGCGCGATGAATGTGCGGACGATAGCGGATCTTCCGGTAATTCATCCGTGCGCGGTTCCTTGCCGTCGCCGGGTGTCTGGCGCCTTGCCGCCATTATTGCGGACGGCGCGGTCGCACGCCGCTTGCAGTACGGCAGCGAAGTCATCCTGCATGGTGTGGACATCCGTGAATTCGGCGAAGGCCCAGCGGCCGAAGGCGCCGAGCGTGTTCACCCCCGGCACCCAGTAGGTATCCATGGTCTGCTTCTTGTCTCTCGCGTCCTCGCCGCGATAGCCCTTGATCTCGACGATCAGGCGCAACGGGTCGTCGGCGCCTCGTCCGTCGTCCGCCAGCACGATGAAATCGGGGATGTAGGTCCGTGTTTCCGAACCGTGGCGGTACGGCACCTCGAGACCGAGCCCCTGGTTCTTGACATAGGCGCGAACCCGGGGATGGGCTTCGGCGACGCGGCAGAACTCCGCCTCCCAATCGCTGTCGCACACCGCCCAGTTGACGTGACAGCGGCGCGCGTCGGTCTCCCAGCGGGTCTTTTTCGATGTGGCGAAGCGGACATGGCGTGTCGAGCCGGCCGGATTGTAGGGGTCTAGGACGGCCTTGACCGGGCGCTCTTCCATATGCCGCGCGACGATACCGTTCGTGATGCGCTCGCACGCCATGTCGGCCAGTTTCGGATACATGAGTTGCGCCGGATAGGCGCCGCCCTTGCAGACGAGGTGATCGTCGAGCCACCGGCGCGCGATGCGCTTGAGCTGACCGAAAAGGTGGAGCTTGATCCCTTCGCCGGGGTCGCGCCACTTCGTCTCCAGCAGGCGCTTGGTCAGGTGAAACAGGAGTGTCGAGCGGCGCAGGTGGTCGGTATGAACCAGATCGAGATCGACGCCCTCGCCGATTATGCCCTCGTTGCGGGTGGTGCCAGGGCCGACAAGCTCGGGGTTCAGTTCCAGAGTCGAGTCGGAGTCGAACCTCGCCTCGAGGCGTTCGCCCGGCAGTTCGACGCGGTAGCCGGCGACGCGCGGGAAGCGGATCTCGCAGGCGTCGCGCTCCGGACTGACCGCGTGAACCTGCACCGTCTCGCGCGGCTCGGTCGGGGCCGTAACGACCGGTGCGGCGGCGAAATCGAAAGGGATACCGAGGATGTCGGCATATTCGACGTCGAACAGCCCGTCCTCGTTCAGCTCGTATGACTGCCGGCGCAGCGCGCGACCGACGACCTGTTCGCACAGCAGTTGCGTGCCGAAGGCGCGCACGCCGAGAATGTGGGTCACCGTGCTGGCGTCCCATCCCTCGGTAAGCATCGAGACCGAGACCACGCAACGTGTCTCGCCTCCGAGCCGGCCCGCCTTGCCCACGGTGTTCATCGCCTCGCGCAGCAGGTCCTGGTCGGTAAGGCTCTCCACCTGCCGGCGGTCGCCGGTGCGCTCGACGATCTCGCGGCGGAAGCGCTCGATCTCGTCGGCGGCCATGGCGCGGAAGTTCCGGTCGAGCGCCTGTCCCGACTCGAGCTGCTCGCTGTCGATCAGCAGCGTTCGAGGGCGGCCGAGCGGATTGCCATGCTCGTCGAAGTTTCTGAACAGCGCGAGACGGCCGTTCTCCAGTGCCGTGGAACCGTCGGGGTTTTCGCGCAGGAAGCCGGAGATGTAGTCGTACACCAGCTTCGAGGTCGAAGTGTTGTTGCAAACCACGATGAAGCAGGGCGGGACATCGATACCCGCCGTCTGCCAGAGTTCGAAGGTCTTGGCGTAATGTCCGTAGAGGGCTTCCAACGCCGTCTGGAGCGCGACGGGCAGCCTGAGCGGATCGAGAGCCGCGCGTGACTTGCCGCGGCCTCTCTTCGGCATCTCCTTGCCGATGTGATCCCACAGGTTGCGGAACTTGGGCATCTCTCCGCCGGGGATGTTGTCGGCCACCGGCACCCGGGGCAGCTTGACGATGCCGCACTCGATCGCGTCCATCAGCGAGAAATCGCACATCGTCCAGGGAAACAGCGTTCCTTCGGCGTAGCCCGAGCCGCGCAGGAAGAACGGCGTCGCGGAGAGGTCGATCGCACGGGAAAGACCCAGCCTGCGTTCGACCGCCTCCAGCCCCGTGATCCAGAGCCGGGCGGCTTCCCGGTTCTTCTCGGCCTCCTTGCGGTCGTCCCCCTGGAGATCGCCTTCGTCGACTTCGCCGGGTTTCTCCCGGTAGCAGTGGTGCGCCTCGTCGTTCAGTACCAGAACGTTCTTCATGCCCATCAGTTCCGGCATGACCCGCTGGAGCATCTGCCCTTCGGTCTCGAGCGACCGCAACTCCGGGCCCCGGCCCTGGAGGAGGGCGCGGCCGCCCCTGGAGAGGGCCGTCGTCTCCCTGAGCTTGAAGGCGTGGAAGTTGGTGATGACGATCCGGGCGCGGCCCAGATCGCCCAGCATGTCGGCGGGGGCCAGCTCCCGGCTCCCGTAATAGCTGTCCGGATCGTTGGGCTGGAGCACGCGCAGCCGGTCCCTGATGGTGATGCCGGGGGTGACGACCAGGAAACCGCAGGTGAAGCGCCGGCTGTTCGGGCGGCGGACCGCGTTGACGGTCTGCCAGGCGATCAGCATGGCCATGACGGTGGTCTTGCCGGCGCCCGTGGCGAGCTTCAGCGCCAGCCGGGCGAGTCCCGGGTTCGCCTCTGCGCTGGCGTCGTCCAGATGATCGAGAAACCGCTTGCCGGCGTTTCCGAGCTTCGGCGCGACCTCGGTCAGCCAGATCACCGTCTCGACGGCTTCGATCTGGCAGAAGAAGGGGCGAAAGCTGCCGAACTCATGGTGGCGCCAGTGCCGGAGCAGCCGGGCCGTTTCGGGCGTCACGCGCCAGTGCGCCGGGTTCGGTAGAACTCGCCAGCGATCAACGGCGTTGCGGACGCTGCCGATGATCTCCGTCAGATCGTATTGCTGGTCCCCGGTGGCGAGTTTCCGCGCTGCCTCGTCGAAAACCAGCTCCGACTGACTCCGCCTGCGCTTCTTCGGTTTCGGGATCGGCGTGACGAACGAGACGCGGCGACGATGCGGGAGGATCCGGTCGGTGGGCTGGCCGTTGTCGTCGATCTCCCAATGGCGAGCCGGGTATTTGTAAGGCGAGTTGAGGATCGGGCGGTCGAAGAAACTGTCCGTCATGCTCGCGGGCTCCGCCTGTCCATCGCTCCGCCGACTTCGCCGCTCGGTTCGTTTCGTGAACGATTCGAAGACGATACCACATCCGGGCATCGCCGCCGAACGCCTTTCCGTGGTCGAGGCCGTCGCCGGAGAGTGCCGCCATGGTCTGCGGGAGCGCGCAGCTCTTCGGCCCGGCGCCGGTCGAGGCGCGTCGACGACAGCGATAGGGCCGGCCCGTTCACCGGAGGATGCGTCCGGTTGCGCGCGGATCGAAAATGTTCCAGGGTCGCGCCGGCCCCGTCGCGGGCCGAGACAGACGCCTCTCGCCGCGGAGCTACAGCCCATGCGTGCGGAAATCGAAGCCGTGCTCGCCGATATCGCTCGCTCGCTGGCGCTCCTGAGGAGGCATCTTTGACCCCGATCCGGCACGCGCGCGGCTCGCCGCGCTGAACGAGGAGGCCGAAGACCCGGCGCTCTGGGCCGCCCCCGATCGGGCGCGCGAGGTGATGCGCGAGCGCACCCGCATCGAGACCGCGCTCGCCCGCCATGCGGAGCTCGAACGGGGGGTGGCGGAGAACCGCGAGCTCATCGCGCTCGGCGAGGCCGAGGGCGACGCGGAGATCGTCGCCGAGGCCGAGGCGGCGCTGATCGCGCTGCGCGCCCGCGCCGGCCGGCTCGAGACCGAGAGCCTGCTCTCGGGCGAGGCGGACGGCAACGACAGCTTCCTCGAGATCCATGCCGGCGCCGGCGGCACCGAATCGCAGGACTGGGCCGAGATGCTGGTGCGGATGTATGCCCGCTGGGCCGAGACGCACGGCTACGCCGCCGCCTGGCTCGAGGAGAGCCCGGGGGAGGAGGCCGGCCTCAAGTCCGCGACGCTCCGCATCTCCGGCGAAAAGGCCTATGGCTGGCTCAAGACCGAGAGCGGGGTGCATCGGCTGGTGCGAATCTCGCCTTTCGATTCCAGCGCCCGACGCCACACCAGCTTCGCCTCGGTCTGGGCCTACCCGGTGATCGCGGACGACATCACGATCGAGATCGCGGAGAAGGACCTGCGCATCGACACCTATCGGGCGTCCGGCGCCGGCGGGCAGCATGTCAACCGGACCGACAGCGCGGTCCGCATCACCCATCTGCCCTCCGGGATCGTCGTCCAGTGCCAGAACGACCGATCACAGCACCGCAACCGGGCGGCGGCCTATGCGATGCTGCGGGCCCGGCTCTACGAGCGCGAGCTGCAGCGCCGGGAGGCCGAGGCGCAGGCCCAGCACGAGGCCAAGTCGGAGATCGGCTGGGGGCGGCAGATCCGCTCCTATGTCCTGCAGCCCTATCAGATCGTCAAGGATCTGCGCACCGACATCGAGAACACCAATCCGCAGGCGGTGCTCGACGGCGACCTCGACGCGTTCATGACCGCAGCGCTCGCCTCCCGTCTCGGTGGCAGCTGAGCAGGGAAGCCTCGGGCGTCGCGGCCGCGACGCCCGCGTCGTTGCCGCAAGACGCGACGACGACGGCCCGATCGGCCGAACCCGCGCGGCGGCGGTCAGACCCGCGGCGCCGTCAGCGGGCGGAGCGCCGGCGCCCAGCCGAGCGGGGCGCCGGTCAGGCCCTGCAGGGTCTCCCGGTCGACCGCCTCCGCCATCTCGCGAACCGTCAGCCTCCCCGCCGTCACGTCGATCACGGCGAGATCGGTGTAGATCGTCGTGACGACGCGGCGCCCGGTCAGGGGATAGCTGCATTCCCCGACGATCTTGGGCGCGCCGCCTCGGGTGCAGTGATCGGTCATCACGAAGACCCGGCTCGCACCGATCGCCAGATCCATCGCGCCGCCGACGCCGGGGACCGCGCCCGGGGCGCCGGTCGACCAGTTGGCGAGGTCTCCGTTGGCCGCAACCTGGAAGGCGCCGAGGACGCAGATGTCCAGGTGACGCCCGCGCACGATGGCGAACGACTCGGCCTGGTTGAACAGGGCGGCGCCCGGCAGCAATGTCACCGGCTTCTTGCCGGCGTTGATCAGCTCCTCGTCGGCGTCCTCCGGGGCCGGCTCGGGGCCCATGCCCAGGATGCCGTTCTCGCTGTGCAGGACGATCTCCCGCCCCGCCGGGAGATAGTTGCCCACCAGGACCGGCTGGCCGATGCCGAGATTGACATAGGCGCCGTCGGGGATGTCCTGGGCGATGCGCCAGGCGAGCTGGTTACGGGTCAGGCCGGCCGGGCGGGCGGCGTTCATGGATAGCGGTCTCCGCGCAGGATGGCGTCGCGCTCGCTCATCGGGTCGGGCACGGTGACGATCCGATCGACATGGATGCCCGGGGTCACCACGGTCTCGGGCGGAATGCCGCCGAGCGGCACCAGACGGCGCGCCTGGACGATGGTGACCCGGGCGGCCGTGCACATCACGGGGCCGAAATTGCGGGCGGCGAGCCGGTATGCGAGATTCCCCCAGCGATCGGCCGTCTCCGCCTTGATCAGTGCGAAGTCGCCGCGGATCGGCAGCTCCAGGACATGGTCGACGCCGTCGATTTCCCGGCATTCCTTGCCTTCGGCGAGCACGGTCCCGGCGGCGGTCGGGGTATAGAAACCGCCGATGCCGGCCCCGGCGGCGCGGAGGCGCTCCGCCAGCGTTCCCTGCGGCACCAGCTCGAGCTCCAGCTTTCCGGCTTCGTAGAACGACCGGAAGACATCGGCATCGGACGATCGCGGATAGGAGCAGACCATGCGCCGCACCCGACCCTGCTCGACCAGCGCGGCGAGCCCGATATGGCCGTTGCCGCCGTTGTTGTTGACGACGGTCAGATCGCGGGCGCCCCGGTCGATCAGCGCGTGTATGAGCTCGGTCGGCGATCCCGCCTCGCCGAACCCGCCGATCAGCACCGTGGCACCGTCGCCGATATCGGCCACCGCCTCGGCGATGTCGGCCACGCGCTTGTCGATCATCGGGCCGCCCCGAAATTCCCCATCGCGCGATCCTACCCCGTTCGGGCAGCCTGTCGAGCCGATCGCGGGCGATCGACCGCGGCGAGCGGCGGGGGAGACCGCAGCGGCCGCGATTGACAGCGGGCGCCGCCGCCCGCTAGAAGCCCCGCATCCGGGGCGGGGAAACGGCATGCAGGTCGAGGCGGTCAGATCCGACAACCCGCAGCCGCTCGCCAACTATACCGAAGCCTTTCGGGCCGGCGATCTGGTATTCGCCGCGGGCCAGCTTCCGACCGATTTCAGGACCGGCATTCCGCCCGAGGCGCGGATCGACCCGGCCTTTCCCTATTACGGCTCGGCGATCGAGAAGCGCACCCACTACGTGCTCGACAATCTGGCGCGGACCTTCGCCGCTGCCGGCTCGTCGCTCGACCATGTGGTCAAGGCGCAGGTGTTTCTGGAGGATCTGGCCGACTTCGCGGATTTCGATCGGGTGTGGCGGGAATATTTCCCGACGCCGCCGGCGCGCACCACCGTCGGCACGACGGGGCTGCTGGTCAGGGACGCCCTGATCGAGATCGACCTCATCGGCTACGTGCCGGGCACGCTCGACTGCCGGGCGGTCAGATCCGACAACCCGCAGCCGCTCGCCAACTATACCGAAGCCTTTCGGGCCGGCGATCTGGTATTCGCCGCGGGCCAGCTTCCGACCGATTTCAGGACCGGCATTCCGCCCGAGGCGCGGATCGATCCGGCCTTTCCCTATTACGGCTCGGCGATCGAGAAGCGCACCCGCTACGTGCTCGACAATCTGGCGCGGACCTTCGCCGCCGCCGGCTCGTCGCTCGACCATGTGGTCAAGGCGCAGGTGTTTCTGGAGGATCTGGCCGACTTCGCGGATTTCGATCGGGTGTGGCGGGAATATTTCCCGACGCCGCCGGCGCGCACCACCGTCGGCACGACGGGGCTGCTGGTCAGGGACGCCCTGATCGAGATCGACCTCATCGGCTACGTGCCGGGCACGCTCGACTGCCGGGCGGTCAGATCCGACAACCCGCAGCCGCTCGCCAACTATACCGAAGCCTTTCGGGCCGGCGATCTGGTATTCGCCGCGGGCCAGCTTCCGACCGATTTCAGGACCGGCATTCCGCCCGAGGCGCGGATCGACCCGGCCTTTCCCTATTACGGCTCGGCGATCGAGAAGCGCACCCACTACGTGCTCGACAATCTGGCGCGGACCTTCGCCGCTGCCGGCTCGTCGCTCGACCATGTGGTCAAGGCGCAGGTGTTTCTGGAGGATCTGGCCGACTTCGCGGATTTCGATCGGGTGTGGCGGGAATATTTCCCGACGCCGCCGGCGCGCACCACCGTCGGCACGACGGGGCTGCTGGTCAGGGACGCCCTGATCGAGATCGACCTCATCGGCGCCGTCAGGGGCTGAGCGGAGGGAACGATGTCGAAATTCCTGATCCTCGCCCGCCCGAAGAAGCCGCTCCCGCCCAAGGCGAATGTCGGCGCCGCCCGCGACCAATGGCGCGCGCTGCGCGACGCGGGGCGCGCCGAGGTCTACGAGATCGTCGAGGACAACGGCGCCGGGTTCGCGGTGTTTCTCGATGTCGAGGATCACGACGAGTTGATGGCGATCCTGTTCCGCAACCCGCTCGGGAGCTGGGGCGCATATCAGGTCTATCCGCTGGGGACGCTGGAGGGCGAGGCGCGGGCGATGCGCGACGCCGGAATCATCCCCTGACCGCGGTCGAGGAGGCATGCCCTGCGATGGCCAAATTCCTGATCATCAACCGCCCGCCGCCGCACCGCACCAAGGACGCACCGGTCGGCGCCTGCGTCGATCATTTCGCGACCCTCGGGGCGCGCAACCGAGCCACGGTCTACCCGATCGCCGGCCTGAAGGGCTATGCGACGCTGGTCGATGTCGAGAACCATGACGAGCTGCGTGCGGTGATTGCCGGCAACGCGATGGGCCATATCGAGGAGTACACGGTCCTGGCGCTCGCCGATCTCTCCGAATAGGGCGGGCGGGTCGCGCCCGCACCCCCCGGATTCGGAGCGGAATATCTCGAACATGGACCCGATCGAAAAACTGATACGGCGATGCAGAACGTGAAACGCATCGTCTGCCTCGCCAACTCCCGCAAGCTTGGCGGGCGCTGCATCGCCGGTCGGGAATGGCGGGGCGGCCGCGCGGGCCGATGGGTCCGGCCCGTAAGCGACCGCGAGAACCGGGACGTATCGGAATACGAGCGCCAGTATGAAGACGGCAGCGATCCGCGGATCCTCGACGTGATCGACGTTCCGCTGCGCGAGCCGCTGCCGCAGCCGTGCCAGCCGGAGAACTGGTTGCTCGATCCCGAATATCATCGGGAGAAGTCGGGCAGGCTGTCATGGTTCGACCTGCCGGCGCTCGCCGACCCGGCGGCACCGCTCCGGGCGGACGGTTGCAGCAGCTATGAGGGCCGCAACGACCGGGTTCCGCTGGATGCGGCGGACTCGATCGGAGACTCCCTGCGGCTGCTCCGGATCGATGATCTCGCACTGTCGGTCTTCAGGCCCGGCGAGGCGTTCGGCAACGCCAAGCGGCGGGTCCAGGCGCGCTTCCCGCATGCGGGCCGGGACTATGCCCTCTGGGTGACCGACCCCCGCTGGGAGCGGTATTGCTTGGCGAAGCCGGACGGACGCTACCGGTTGGGCGCCTGCTATCTCACGGTGAGTTTGGGCGAACCCTATCGCGGTTTCCGCTACAAGCTGGTCGCCGCCATCATGGACGAAGAGCTCGGGCCGCCCCGATGAACGCCGCCCGTCTCGGCCTGCTCACGATCGGCCACTCGACGCATGCCGCGGCGGCGTTCGTCGCGCTGTTGAAGCGGCACGGCGTGACGGCGGTGGCCGATGTCCGCTCGACCCCCCATAGCCGGTTCAACCCCCGGTTCGACCGCGAGCCCCTGGCCGCCGCCCTGGCGGCGGAGGGCGTTCGGTATCTCTGGCTCGGCCGCGCGCTGGGCGGGCGACCCGACGACCCGGCCTGCTATGTGGAGGGGCGGATCCGCTACGCACGCGTCGCCGCGACCGAACCGTTCAGGCGCGGCCTCGCCCGTGTCCTTCGTGAAGCGGCCGGCCATCGGACCGCGCTGATGTGCGCGGAGAAGGAGCCGCTCGACTGCCACCGAACGCTGCTCGTCGCCCGCGCGCTCGACGGAAAGGGCGTCGATGTCGCCCATATTCATGCCGACGGCGCCCTGGAGCCGCATGGCGCGGCGATGGACCGGCTTCTCGACAGGCTGAAGATGCCCCGCGATGACCTCTTTCGCACGCGCGAGGAGCTGATCGCCGCTGCCGTCGCCCGACAGGAGGGACGGATCGCCCATGCGAACGGCGCGCCCCCCGCCCGGGGCGGAGGCGGAGCCCCTTGAAGCTGTTCACCATCGGGTTCACCAGGAAGTCGGCCGACCGGTTCTTCGGCCTGCTGCGCGATTCGGGGGCCAGACGCGTCGTCGATGTGCGGCTCAACAACCGCTCCCAGCTCGCCGGCTTCGCCAAGCGCGACGATCTGGCATATTTCCTCGCCGAGCTCTGCGGCATGGCCTATGTCCACCTGCCCGAGCTCGCGCCGACCAAGGCGATGCTGCGGGAATACCGGAAGGGGAGCAGCGGCTGGAAGACCTATGAGGCGCGGTTCCTCGATCTCATGCGCGAACGCCGGATCGAGGACACCGTCCCGAGGGAGACGATCGCCGAGGGCTGCCTCCTGTGCAGCGAGGACAGGCCTCATTGCTGCCACCGCCGGCTGGTGGCCGAGTATCTGAACGACCGTTGGGGCGGGGTCGAGATATCCCATCTCGGGTAGCGCGCCCGCCCGCGGGGGCGCGGGACGGCGGCAGTTTTCGTTTCGGCGTCCCGGTCTCCGGCCTCTGCCGGAATCTTGCCCCGCATCGCCGACGGTTTTTCGAGGAGGATCCCCCCTCCCTCCGATCGGGGAACCCCGCGCACCCCGCCGGTCATGCGACGGGTAGAGCCTCGGGATTGCTCCGCCGGCGCTCGCGCCCTAGTTTCGTTCCAAGCCACCGATCGAAGCCGAACCGGGGGAAGATACGGATGATCGACTGCTACACATGGCCCACGCCCAACGGGCACAAGGTGCACATCATGCTCGAGGAATGCGGGCTGGACTGGACGGTGCACCCGATCAACATCCAGGAGGGCGACCAGTTCGATCCCGAATTCCTCGAGATCAGCCCCAACAACAAGATGCCGGCGATCGTCGACCGCGACGGGCCGGGCGGCGAGGAGATCGCGGTCTTCGAGACCGGGGCGATCCTCGTCTATCTCGCCGACAAGACCGGGCGCTTCCTGCCGCAGGAGCCGGCCGGGCGCTATGACGCGCTGCAATGGCTGATGTGGCAGATGGGCGGCGTCGGGCCGATGCTGGGCCAAGCCCATCACTTCCACAACTATGCCCCCCAGCGCTTCCCGCGCGAGACGCTGCAATACGGCATCGACCGCTACGTCAACGAGGCCAACCGGCTCTACGGCGTGCTCGAGAAGCGCCTGGACGGCCGCGACTGGGTGGCGGCGGACGACTACACGATCGCCGACATGGCCATCTTCCCCTGGCTGCGCTTCCCCGAGAACCAGGGCGTGGACATCGAAGGCTATCCCCGGGTCAAGGCGTGGCGCGACAGGATATGGGCGCGCCCGGCGGTCGCCAAGGCGCTGGAGACTCTCGCCGGGCACCGCCGCGCCGGGCCCGGCTATTCCGACAAGGCCTGGGAACTGCTCTACGGCAAGTCGCAGGCACGGCAGGGCCAGACGGCGGCCGATTGACAGCCGCTTTCGTCCCCCGCTAGTAAGGTCGGCGGCGCGGTCGGAGGGGTGGCCGAGCGGCTGAAGGCGGCGGTTTGCTAAACCGTTATAGGGGTAGTACCTCTATCGAGGGTTCGAATCCCTCTCCCTCCGCCATCCACGCCTCCCGGAGTCGCGATCGCGATGGGGTCGATGTCCGGCATCGACGGCACGCGCGGCGATCTCGGCATCAGCGGATCGGCCTGCGGGACAGATCGAGCGCTCTGGCATCGCGCCCGGTCGCAAACTCGAACCCTGGCCGCGACGGGTCGATGAAGGCGATCGACTCGTAGAAGTCGTCCAGGGGAACGAATATCCCGTTCTCTTCCGCCCAGCGCCGCATCCGCTGATTGGCGGAACGCGCCCATGACAGGATCTCCACATCTCCGGCGGGACCGATCCGGCCGCGACGGCCCTTTCCAGGGGGCGGCCGGCGCGGGCGAGATGCAACAGGTTCTCGAAGTGGATCCGCACGCGGTGCCGCGCGCCGGGTCTCCGACCTCTTCGGGGCGGAGCGCAACGGTATCCCGTACCGTTTCGTGGTCTTCCATGCTACCGCATGTCGGCGGCGCCTGGCGGGTGCTGTCCGTACCCGGTCTTCGCGGCACCGATCCGATATGTTCGTCCCGCCAGCGCCGGCCCGCTATGCCGCCGGATCCTCGCCGGCGGCGGCGCGCTCGATCAGGGTCAGCGATTCCCGGAGACCGTAGAGCGCGAAGAAGGAGCCGAGCCGCGGCCCCTCGCTCTGGCCGAGAAGGGTCTCGTAGAGCGCGCGGAACCAGCCGCGCAGGCTGTCGAACGGATGGCGCTTGCCGACCTCGTAGATCTCCGTCTGGATGGCCTCGGCGCCCGCCCCGTCGGGCAGCGCCCGCAGCGCCCGGGCGAGATCGGCGAGCGCCGTGCGCTCCTGGGCGCTCGCCGCCCGGTAGGCCTTGCGGGGCTTGACCCGATCCCGGTAGTAGGCGATCGCATGGCCGACCAGGCGGTCCAGGTTCGGCGCCGTCCCGGGGCTCGCCTCCGGCGCGTAGCGGCTGATGAAGCCCCACAGCACCGCCGCGTCCTCGGTATTGCAGACGCTTGCGAGATTCAGCAGCAGCCCGAACCCGACATGGCCTTCGGCGGCGGGCGGACTCCCGTCATGGACGTGCCAGACCGGATTGTCGAGCCGCGCCGCCGCGTCCTCCGAGGCGAACCTCGCAAGCGCCGCGAGATAGTCGTCGACCTGGCGCGGGATCACGTCGAAATGGAGCCGCCGCGCCTTGCGCGGCGCGTTGTACATGAACATCGCGAGGCTCTCCGCCGGCGCATAGGTCAGCCATTCCTCGACCGAGATCCCGTTGCCGCGCGACTTCGATATCTTCTCGCCTGCCTCGTCAAGGAACAGCTCGTAGGTGAACCCCTCGGGCGGACGGGCGCCCAGCAATCCCGCGATCCGCCCCGACAGGCGCACCGAATCGATCAGGTCCTTGCCCGACATCTCGTAATCGACACCGAGGGCGGCCCAGCGCATCGCCCAGTCGGCTTTCCACTGGAGCTTGCAATGCCCGCCCGTCACCGGGACCTCGACCGCCCTGCCGTCGCCGTCGCGATAGACGATCGTTCCGGCCTCGGCGTCGCGCGCGATCAGCGGGACCTGAAGCACCCGACCCGTCCGCGGGCAGATCGGCAGGAACGGGCTGTAGGTCGCGCGGCGCTCGGGCCCGAGCGTCGGCAGGATGACCGCGGCGATGCGGTCATATTCGGCCAGCACCCGGAGGAGGGCGGGATCGAACCGCCCCGACTTGTAGCAGGCGGTCGCGCTCATGAACTCGTAGTCGAAGCCGAAGCCGTCGAGAAACGACCGGAGCCGCGCATTGTTATGCGCGCCGAAGCTCTCATGGCTGCCGAACGGGTCCGGGACCGCAGTCAGCGGCTTGCCGAGATGGGCCTCCATGGCGGCCGCGTCGGGGATGTTGTCCGGCACCTTGCGCAGCCCGTCCATGTCGTCGGAGAAGGCGATCAGCCGGGTCGGCGCGTCGGAGAGCCGGCGGAAGGCGTTGCGGACCATCTGGGTGCGGACGACTTCGCCGAAGGTCCCGATATGGGGCAGGCCGGAGGGGCCGTACCCGGTCGCGAACAGGACATGGCCCTTGTCCGGAACCCCGCCGCCGATCCGGGCCGCGAGCCGGCGCGCTTCCGCGAATGGCCAGGACCGCGCCCCGCCAGCCGACTCCCGCTCTCCGCTCATGGCGGCGGAAACTAGAGCAATCGCGATCCCTGCGGAACATGGCCGGTCGTCCCCCGACCCGGCGCCCCCGCGAGGGGGGGAGGCCAAGGCGGGGGGACCCTTGTCGTCCGACGGCGGGCTCCGGACGGGGCGTTCGACGCGACGACGGCGAAGGGGCCGGGCTTCGCGTTCCATGGAGCATCCGGAGCCGCCCGAACCATGTGCCGAGCGATTCGACCGCTCCACGAGTCGCGTTCGCCCCGTGGACAAGCGGACGGGCCGCACGGGGCGGTTGCGCGCGGCGCCGGCCGCGCGAGAATATGCGCCCGAACCCGAACGGAGCGTCCGCATGACCGCTGCGGGAACCTTTCTGGCCGTTGTTCTGGCGGTCGTCGTCGTCGTCGTCGCATGGTGCCTCGCATGGTGGCTCTACGAGCGCGCCTCCAAGGAGAGGTCCTTCGTTCGCACCGGTCTCGGCGGGCAGAAGGTGGTGATGAACGGCGGCGCGTTCGTGCTGCCGGTGCTGCATGCGACCACGCCGATCAACATGAACACGATGCGGTTCGCGGTGGTCCGCGCGGCCGAGCAGTCGCTGATCACCCGCGACCGGATGCGGGTCGATGTGAACGCCGAGTTCTACGTGCGGGTCCGGCCGGAGCCGGAGGCGATCGCCCGGGCGGCGCAGACCCTCGGCGCCCGGACGCTGCGCGGCGACGCGCTGCGCGAGCTGCTCGAAGGCCGATTCGTGGACACGCTGCGCGCCGCCGCCGCCGAGATGAGCATGGAGGAGATGCACGAGAGGCGCGCCGACTTCATGCGCGGGGTGCGCGGGCTGCTCGCCGAGGGTCTGGCGGAGTCGGGGCTCGAGATCGAGGCGGCCTCGCTCACCGGGCTCGATCAGACCGACCGGCAATATTTCGACCCGCACAACGCCTTCGATGCCGCCGGGCTGACCAAGCTGACCGGCGAGATCGAGGACCGCCGGCGCCGCCGCAACGAGATCGAGCAGGACGCGGAGGTCGCCGTTCAGAGGAAGAACCTCGAGGCCGAGAAGCTGAAGCTCGAGATCGCGCGCCAGGAAGAGGCCGCACGGCTCGCCCAGCAACAGCAGATCGCCGTCGAACGGGCGCGCCAGCGGAGCGATATCGCCAGGGAGGAAGCCCAGCGCGACCACGAGATCGAGGCCGCGAAGATCGACGCCAACGAGCGCGTCGAACTTTCCCGACTCGCCTCCGAGCGGATCGTCGAGGAGGCGCGAATCGTCACCGACCAGAGCGTCCGCGAGCAGGACATCGCGCGCGACACAGCGGTCGAGATCGCCAGGTTCGACCGCAACGTCACCGTCGCCGACAAATCCTGCGAGGATTCCGAGGCGCAGATGCGGGCGGAGGAGGCGCGGGCGGCGCGGGTGCGGGCCGAGGAGGAGGTCGTCACCGCCCGCGACGTCGCGCGCGCCGAGCGCGGCAAGGCGGTCGAGCTGGTGGACGCGCGCCGTCAGGCGGAGGCCAAGGCGATCGACCTCGTCGCCGCGGCCGAGGCCCGGCGGCAGGCGAGCGTCGAGGCGGCCGAAAGCCGGCGGGTCGAGACCGAGTCCGACGCCCGGCGGGTGCGGGAGATGGCCGAGGCTGAGGCCGCCGCCGAGGCGAGCCGGTCGGAGGCCGCCGCTCGCAGATACGAGGTCGACGCCGTCGGCCGCCGCGCGCTGCACGAGGCCGACAAGGCGCTGACCTCCGAGCTCATAGACCTCAAGGTCAAGCTCGCCGTCATCGAGCGCATCCGCGACATCATCGCCGAATCCGTCAAGCCGCTGGAACGGATCGAGGGCATCCGGGTGATCAATGTCGAAGGCCTCGCCCCCGGCGGCGGGGCGCCCGCCTCGGGCGAGGCCGCGGCGGGCGGGCAGAACCTCGCCGAGCAGGTCGTCGCCAGCGCGCTGCGCTACCGAGCGCATGCGCCGGTCGTCGATGCGCTGCTCGAGGAGATCGGGCTGTCCGGCGCCGGGTCGATCGCCGAGGGGCTGGGGACGCTGTCGCGCGCGGGCGGCGGGCGGGACGGCGGCGCCTCCTGAACGGCGAAGTCGCGAGCGAGGGAGACGGGACGGATGGGGTATGGTCTGGACATGTTCTGCGCCGACGCGCGGGCGGCGCTCGATCGGGACCCCGGCCCGGCCGGCCGAGATGTCCTGGCGCGACATCTCGAGCGCCTGCTCGTCGATCCCGACTTCGTCGCCGCCCATCTCGGCCCAGACAAGCCCTCGGGCGCGGAGATCGTCCATATCGATCCCGAGCGCGGCTTCCGGGTTCTGGCCCATACCAACCGCGGCCCGTCGAACAACGGGCCCCATTGCCACGGACCCTCCTGGGTGGTCTACGGCATGGCGCGCAACCATGCGGTGATGACCGAATGGCGGCGGCTCGACGACGGGACCCGCGCGGGATACGCGGAGCTCGCGCCCGAACGGCGATACGTTCTCGACCCCGGCGAGGCCCATGTCTATAACGAGGGCGCGATCCACTCCCTCGACAGGCCGCTCGAGACGCGGCTGGTCCGAGTCGCCGGCTGCGACCTCGACCGGACCCGGCGCTACCGCTACGACCCGGAGAACAACCGGGTCCGGGTGCTGGAGCCGCGCGGCGGCTGAGCCGTCTTGGGTCTCGGTCCCGGCGCGCCCGTCCGGGGCGGGCTATGGATGATCGGCGCGGCCGCCTCGCTGGTGGCGATGGCGCTGCTGGTCCGCGTTCTCACCCCCGAATACCATGTCCTCGAGCTGATCTTTCTCCGCAACGTGGTCAATCTGTGCCTGATGGCGCCGTGGATCCTGCGCGTCGGCCTCGCCGATCTCGGAACCCGCCGGCCGGGCCTGCACGCGTTGCGGAACGGGCTGCACTATGCGGGCAACCTCGCCTGGTTCGCCGCGGTGACCATGGTCACGCTCGCCGAGCTGTCCGCGCTCCAGTTCACCATGCCGATCTTCACGGTGATCATGGCGGCGCTATTCCTGCGCGAGACGGTGGATCTGCCGCGCCTCCTGGTGGTCGCGGCAGGGTTCGCGGGCACGCTGATCATCCTGCGGCCCGACCAGATCGGGCCGGGCGCCGGGCCTTTGATGGCGCTTGCCGCCGCCTTTTTCTACGCGGCGTCCTTCGTCGCGACCAAGCGTCTGTCCGCGACCGAGTCCGCGAACGCCGTCGTCTTCTACATGAGCGTGTTCATCCTGGTCTTCGCCGCGGTGCCGGCGCTGTTCGTCTGGCGCACCCCGGATGTTGCGGATCTTCCGTCGATCGTCGGGCTCGGCGCGACCGGCTACGCGACCCATTACTGCGTGACCCGGGCGATGGCCTCGGCAGATGCGAGCTTCGTGGTGCCGTTCGATTTCCTGCGCCTGCCGATGTCGGCCGGCGCAGGCGTGCTGCTGTTCGCCGAGCCGCTGCACGCGACGACGGCAATCGGGGCGACGGTGATCTTCGGCGCCGCCTGGTACAATACGATGCGCGAGGAGCGGCGCGGCAAGCGGGAAGACCGCTGAGCCGCGTCAGCCCGCCCGGCGCCCGACGAGCGAGAAGGTCCGCCAGACCAGCAACAGCCCCGCCGCCGGGGCGATCGCCGACAAGCCGAACACCCAGACCAGCGCCGTCGAGACCTCGGCCGGGCCCGCTGTCGCGCCGAGCCCGCCGGCATTCGCGAT
Source organism: Alphaproteobacteria bacterium (assembly GCA_963422565.1). GTDB lineage: Bacteria > Pseudomonadota > Alphaproteobacteria > MPNO01 > MPNO01. Next base: position 2,603,943 of record OY730228.1, read on the forward strand.
CAGTCCGACCGAGGCGGCGCCGAAGGCGAGCCCCAGCGAGCGCAGCGCGGGGACCGCGGATGCCGTCAGGCTCTCCTCGCCCGGCGCGGAGATCGACATGATCCAGGTGATCGCGATCACGTTGGCGAGGCCGATGCCGAGCCCGACGACCACGGCCATCGCCCCGTGCCAGACCAGTCCCGCCCCGTCGACGCCGACGGCGATGCCGCCGAGCCCGAAGATGGAGAGCGCGAAGCCGGACAGCATCGCGAACCGACGCGCCGACCGGCCGGCGAGATGGGCGACCGCGATCGAGCTCGCCGACCAGGCGAACGACATCAGCATGTTGAAATAGCCGATCCAGAGATCGGGAACGCCGTGCAGCGCGCCGAGCAGCAGCGGCAGGAAGATGCTCGGCGCGGTCTGGGTGAAGGCGAGCGCGATGAATATCCAATAGGCCGCCCCGACCGCGGTGGAGAGCGACAGCGCCCGCTTGGGGAACATCGGGTTCTCGGCGCGGGCGTCGAAGCGCAGCGTGACCGCGACCAGGACCATGGCGCCCGCCACCAGGGCGGCCCCGGCGGCGGCCGAGCCCGCCTGGCCCGCGGCGGCGACGCAGAGGACCCCGGCGGCGAGCAGTGCCAGCCGCCGCACCGGCAGTCCCGGCCCCGCCGCGCGGCGCTCCGAGACCGGGACATAGCGCCCGCCGAGCGCGCAGACCAGCAGGGCCACCGGGATCAGCGTCCATAGCGCGCCCCGCCACCAGTCGATCTCGGCGAAGAACCCGGCCGCGGCCGGGCCGACAAGCGCGGCGGCGACCCAGGCGGTGTTGATCAGCGCCAGAACTCGGCCGCGGAGCGCCTCGCCGTAGATCTCGCGGACCAGGGCCATGGATTGCGATAGCATCAACCCGCCGCCGAAGCCCTGCAGGAGCTGGCCGGCGAGCAGCAGAGCCATCGACGGCGCGGCTGCGCCGAGCGCGCTGCCGGCCACGAAGATCAGCCCCGCCGACACGTAGCCCCGGCGGCGGCCGAAGGCCGCGCGCACTGGCGCGCCACCGGCGGCGCCGACGATGGTCCCGATCAGATAGAAGGTCGCGGGCCAAGTGTAATAGGCCGCGCCGCCGATATCGTCGACCACCGACGGCATGATGGTGGTCAGCACGAAGATGTTCACCCCGTGAAGGATCACGGCGAGGTTGAGCAGCACGGTAAACACCGCGCGGCCCGAGCGCAGCAGGTCCAGCCAGCCCGCCGCCGATCCGCCCCGGTCCGCGGGCTCGGGCGCCGAGCCGGCGGAGGGCGGCGAGGGGGCGGGCATGGGGGCGCTCGGCCGGGCTCAGCCCAGCGCGGCGACGGCCTCGCGGAACGGCGCCAGAGGCGGTCGATAGAGTCCGGCGCCGAGCCCGCCGTACTCGGCGGCCGCGTCGATGATGCCGAGCTCGATGACCGGGGCCGCGTCGAGCGCCACGACCCGCCGCGCGGAGATGCCGACCCGCGCGGCCGAGGCCGGCATTGCCGGATGCGGCGACGACAGCATCCGGCCCGGCAGTTCGTGCAGGTCCGGCGGGGAGAAGCCGGCATGCAGCTCCTGCATCGCCGGACAGTAGGACTGCGCCATCGCGCCGAGGCCCAACGCCTCGACCAGCGCCGAGTCGCCGATCGCCCCGAGACAGGTCTCCGGGCGGTGCGGCGGGCGGAGCCGGCCGGCCGGCGGTGCGGCGGGCGCGGCGAACCAGCGTCCGGGCAGGCCCGCGACCTCGATTCCGAACGCGGCGCCGTTGCCGCCGAACGCCGTGCACAGGCCGGCGCCGGCCACCCCGCGCGGCGCGTCGAGCAGGCAGCGGACCGCCGCCATCCAGAATCCGAGAAAGAAGATCGGCCACTCGCCGATGAATTCGTCGACCCGGCCGCCGGCGAAACCGGGGTCCAGCCGGCCGCGCAGCGCCTCGCGGAGCCGCCCGGCCGCGGAGACGTGGCGAAGATGGCCGTCGTCGCCCTCGGTCAGCGCCGCATCGACGATGGGCAGCAGGGCGATCGGTGCGTCCGCGGCGGCATCGAGCGCCTCGGCGACCTCGCCGTTGATCCAGCGCAGATGGTCCACGGCCTCGGGCACGAGCCGTCCGTAGCGCGCCGCCGGGAAGCCGCCATGGCCGCCGCCGTTGATCGGCGCGTAGCCGGGCCGGGCCGGGCCGCCCGCGACGTCCGAGACCTCGATGACCCGCATCGAGGGCGACACCACGGCGGCCATCGGCACCGCGGCGTTCCGGTCCTGCGCGGGCGCCAGACGCACGCCGCCCCCGTCCACCAGCGCCGCCGCCTCGTCGAGGGTGCCGGCCCAGCCCTCGAAGACGCAGGCGACGGCGGCGGCGTTGCGGATCGGCCGGCAGGGGCCGCCCTCGATCGGTGGTCCCGCATGCAGCAGGCTCCCGTGCTCGAGCGCGAGGGCCTCGGCGGCGCGGCGCATCCCGGTCCAGGCCGGACGGACCCGCAGCAGCCTTTCGAGCGCCGCCCGCTCGGCGTCGTTGCGCGTCATCTCCGCTGCTTCCCCCGCTGCCGCGTCCGCGCCTCGTTCGACGCGAAGGACCCCCATGCAGGTACGAGGCCTGCCGCGTCAGCTTACACGAGGGGCTGCCCTGGCGTCGCGTCTGCGCGCCGTTTCGCTACGCTCCGCATCCCGCAGACGCGACGCCCTCGAGGACTATATCATGCGCGGGTGAGGCGCGGCGGGTCGGGCATCCGGAGGACGGGCATGGCGGAGTCGCGGACATTGATCGCCGGCGGTCTCGTCTACGACCATGACGGCGACACCGACCGCCCCGCCGTCCGCGACGTTCTGATCGAAGGCGGGCGGATCGTCGGGGTCGCGCCGGGTCTGGCCGCCGAGTTTCGCCGAAAGGGCGTGGCCGGTCGCGTCATCGACGCGTCGCGCCGTCTGGTCGTGCCCGGCTTCGTCAACGCCCACTACCATTCTCACGACGTGCTCCTGAAGGGGATGTTCGAGCCGCTGCCCTTGCAGATCTGGTTCGTCAACGCCCTGCCGCCGCAATATCCGATTCGGAGCGCGGAGGAGGTGCGCGCCCGCACGCTGCTGGGGGCGGCGGAGTGTCTGCTCGCCGGGATCACCACCGTCCAGGACATGCTGACCCTGTTCCCCTTCGACGAGACGCTGCTCGACATCGTCCTGGACGCATACGAGGAGATCGGCATCCGCACCGTCTTCTCGCTCCAGGTCGGCGACCGGCTGGCCATCGACCGGGTGCCGTTCTGGCGCGAGCTGGTGCCGGAGGCCTATCACGGCCATCTGGGCTCGGCCGTCGGCGTCGGCGTCGGCCCCGGCCCGCTGGCTGCGGTGGCCCGCCAGATCGACCGGATCGGCTTTGCCCGGCCGCGCTTCCGCTGGGCGCTGAGTCCGACCAGCGCGATCATGTCCTCGCCCGAGCTCCTCGAGGGGATCGCCGCGCTTGCCGAGCGGCACGATCTCCCGGTGCTTTGCCATCTCTACGAATCGCGGCCCGAACTGCTGTCGTCGCGGCACCATCTGAGCGCGTTCGAGGGCTCGCAGGTCGACTATCTGCGGTCGGTCGGGCTGCTCGGGCCGCGGCTGGCGCTCGCCCACGCCATCTGGATCCGGCCCGACGAGATCGACGCGATCGCCGAGGCGGGCGCGCGGGTGGTCCTCAATCCGGCCAGCAACCTGAAGTCCAAGAGCGGGGTGGCGCCGATCCAGGCCTATCGCCGCGCGGGGGTCGGGATCGCGCTCGGCTGCGACAACTGCGCGTGCAGCGATGTCCAGAACATGTTCCAGGCGATGAAGCTGTTCTGCGGCCTGGCCGCGGTCTCGGATCCCGGGATCGAGACGCCGCCCGCCCGCGAGGCGGTGCGGGCGGCGACGCTCGGCGGCGCGGCCGCGCTCGGCCTCGGCGGCACGGTCGGTGCGGTCGCTCCGGGGATGCGGGCGGATCTCTGCCTCTACGATCTCGACCGGCCCACCTTGTTGCCGCTCAACAGCGCGGCGCGCCAGCTCGTCTACAGCGAGGCCGGCAGCGCGGTCGACACGGTGCTGGTCGACGGTCGGGTCGTCGTCGAGAACGGTGCCCTCGTCGCCATCGATTCCCGGACGCTTGCCGATGCCGTCGAGGTCGTGATCGGCGGGCTCCGGGCCGACCAGCAGGCGGTCGCGCGGCGCTACGCCGAGATCGCCCCCTTCCTCATGGAGGCCTGGTCGAGGAGCTGGGAGGCCGATGCCGGGATGGAGCGCTATGTGGCGGGGCCGCCCCTTCCCTTCGCAACGGCTCCCGCCACCCGGAGGGTGGAAACGACGTGACCGCGTCCCGATCCTCCTCGCCGGAAAGCGTTCGGGGCGAAGCTGCGCGCGACCGCGCGGCGCCGCCGCCGGCTTGGGGCTGTCGTCCTCGCCATCGGCGAACACGCGCCGGCGGATCTCTTTCGCAGCGCGTCGGTCGGCGCGTATATTGCTGCCGAGCGGTTTCGCCCCAAACTCTGTTCGGTCCCCGCATCTGGACCTCGCATCCCCGGAGATCGCATCATGTCGAGGCCGCTCGCAAGTTTCGGGTCAGGTTCTGATGGCGGCTTCGCCCGCTACGCCACCCTTCATCGACCCCACGCAAGGCAGGAGACCATGTCAAAACTTTCTTCGACTTTGACGGGCGGCCTCGCGGCCGCCGCGTTCGTGGCGGCCGCTTCGGCGCCCGCCGCCGCGCAGGCCAACTTCAAGCTCACCTCCTATGTCGCGGTGGGCTCCGGGACGTGGAACACCTATCAGAAGCCGTTCATCGATCGGGTCCACGACCTGACCGACGGCGCGGTCGAGATCAAGGGCTTCAGCGTCGGTGTCCTCGCCAGCCCGTTCGACGCCTGAAGGCGGTCGCCAAGGGGACCGCCGACATGTGCTACTGCTTCACCGCCTTCGCCGCCAACGCGGATCCGGTGAACGCGGTCTTCGCCGGCCTCGCCGGCGGGATGAGCAGCGAAGCCTGGTTCCACTGGCTCTATCATGGCGAAGGCGGCGATCTCTGGCGCGGCTTCCGGCGCGAGACATCCGAGATGCATCCGATCATCACCGGGATCGGTCCGACCGAGGTCTTTCTGCACTCGCATCGCAAGATCACCGGCCTCGCCGACCTCGAGGGGATGAAGATCCGCACGACAGGCGCCTGGGCCGACATCCTCAAGAAGCTCGGCGCCTCGCCGACGGTGCTCGCGCCGGCCGACATCTACACCGCGCTCGAGCGCAAGGTGATCGACGCGACCGAGTTCATCACCCCGGCGACGAACCTCAAGCTCGGCTACCACAAGATCGCCAGATACATCGTCTTCCCCGGAGTCCATCAGCCGACCCATGCCAACGAGGTCGTGCTGCGGATCGAGGACTGGAACAAGCTGTCGGAGAAAACGCGGTCGCGGATGGTCGATGCCGGCAAGCTGGCGGCGATGGACAGCTTCCTCGGGCTCGGCATGCAGGACCTCGCGGCGATGAAGACGCTGCGGGCCGGGCGCAACGAGTGGATCGAGATCGACCCGTCGATCAAGGCCCGGGTGACCGAGCTCGCCCGCGCGTGGACCGCCGAACAATCCGCGAAGCAGTCGGCCAAGGGCAATGGCTGGATGAAGAAGGTCTCGGCCTCCTACTGGTCGTTCTTCGACAACTGGACGGAGAACGGCATCTACCGCGTGAACTAGGGTCCTCCCGGCTCGGGGCGGCTCTCGGCCGCCGCCGGGCCGGGCCGCCAGGCGCGTCCTCCGATGCTCCGTGTCCTCGGCCTCGTCGACCGGCTGTCGACCGCTCTGGCCTCTCTGACGATGATCGTGTTCGTCGGTCTGGTCGCCGACATGCTCTACGAGGTGGTCTCCCGGCGGGTCTTCGATTCGCCGACGCTCTGGGCGTATGACATCGCCTATATGTCGAACGGGGCGATCTTCATGATCGCCGCCGGCTATACGCTGCTGGTCGACGAGCATATCCGCATCGATTTCCTCGCCACCCGCATGCGGCGCCCGTACCAGGACGCGGCCAACGCCCTGGTCTATCTGTGCCTCCTGGTGCCGACGCTCTATTTCGCCTGCAACGGTGCGCTGACCGAGTTCTGGACCGCTTACGCCACCGACGAGCTCGAGCCGTCGAGCCCGTGGAAACCGCTGATCTGGCCGTTCTACGCGGCGATCGCCCTCGGCATCTGCGTGTTCACCCTGCAGGTCCTCGCCCAGGCTATCCGTCACGCCGGCGCGGCGCTCGGGCGCTGGCCCTCGCCGCTCGCGCGCAAGGGCGAGGGGATGTAACCATGGTCGAGGGGTCGATCGCGCTCGGCATGTTCGTCGCCTTGTTCGCGCTGGTGTTTCTCGGCATCCCCGTCGCCGTGAGCCTGATGTGCACGGCCTTCCTGTTCGGGATCGGCATCTTCGGCGAGGCGCTGGCGACGCAGATCCACAGCCGCTTCGTCGACGTATCGTCCAACTTCGTGCTGGCGGCGATCCCGCTATTCATCTTCATGGGCGCGATGCTCGAACGGTCCGGCATCGCCGGGCGGCTGTTCGAGGCCGTGCGGCTGTGGCTGGGGCCGCTGCCGGGGGGGCTGTCGCTGACGACGATCGTGATGTGCGCGATCTTCGCCGCGACCTCGGGCGTCGTCGGCGCGGTGGAGATCGTCGTCGGCCTGATGGCGGTGCCGGCGATGCTCGCGGCCGGCTACCGCAAGGACCTCGCGGCCGGCTGCGTCTGCGCCGGCGGATCGCTCGGGACGACCATCCCGCCCTCGGTCGTCATCATCGTCTACGCCTCGGTCACCGAACAGTCCGTGGGCGATCTCTTCGCCGGCATTCTGATCCCGGCCCTGGCGATGGTCGGGTTCTTCGTCGTCTATATTCTCGGCCGCTGCATCGTCCAGCCCGACGCCGGGCCGGGTCTGACCAAGGCGGACATCGACGTCACGCTGGGCCGCAAGGTCCGGGTGGCGCTCACCGCCCTGGTGCCGGCGACGCTGCTGGTGACGGCGGTCCTCGGCAGCATCTTCGCCGGCGTCGCCTCGCCGACCGAGGCGGCCGCGGTCGGCGCCTTCGGGTCGGTGCTGCTGACCGTCGGCTACGGCCGGTTCTCCCTCTCGGTGCTCAGGGGAGCGCTGCGGCGGACCATCACCATCACCTCGATGGTGATGCTGATCGTGGTCGGCGGCGTGATGTTCGCCAGCGTCTTCATCGTCAACGGCGGCGATGGGGTGGTCGGGCATGTCGTCGACAGGCTGGAGCTGTCGAGCGCCGGCGTGATCATCTTCTTCCTGGCGATCGTCTTCGTTCTGGGCTTCGTGCTCGACTGGATCTCGGTGCTCCTGATCGCGTTGCCGATCTTCGACCCGCTGGTACGCGCCGCCGAGATCGACCCCATCTGGTTCGGCGTCATGGTGTGCATCGCGCTGCAGACGTCCTATCTCACGCCGCCGATGGCGCCGTCGATCTTCTATCTGCGGGCCATCGCCCCGCCCGAGATGTCCTACGCCGACATGTACAAGGGGGTAGCCCCCTTCGTCGTCGCCCAGCTCCTGACGCTGCTGATGGTCGCCCTCTACCCGGCGACGGCGACCTGGCTGCCGGATGTCCTGTTCGGGTTCTGACGGTCGGTTCGCGAAACGCCCGCGCCGCATCCGCAGACGACGGCCGAGGTCTCCATGACCGCCGCAACCCGATTCGCGCGCAGCTGCCGCGTTCCTCCCCGTTCCCTCAGCCGAGCGCCGCGTCGAGATCGAGCGCCAGCTCCTCGACATCGCGGGCGCCGTTCCAACGCGCCGCGACCGCCGTGTGCGGCGTCGTCACGACGTTGGGGAAGGCCGTCAGCGGATCGTTCGGGGCGGCGGGTTCTTCCCAGAACACGTCGAGCCCTGCGCCGCCGAGCCGGCCGTCGGCGAGCGCCTCGGTCAGGGCGGCGCGGTCGACGATCGCGGCGCGCGAGACGTTGACGATGCAGGCGCCCGGCTTCATCCGCGCCAAGGCCGCCCGGTCTATCATGTTGCGCGTCTCGCGCGTCTCCGGGATCTGGATGCTCAGATAGTCGGACCGTTCGAGCATCTCCTCGAAGCCGCAATATGTCGCGCCGTGCGCCCGCTCCACATCCTCGGGCAGCCGGCGCCGTTGATAATAGAGCACGTCCATGCCGAACGCGGCGGCGCGGCGCGCGAGCTCGCGGCCGATCTCGCCGAGCCCGAGCGCGCCCAGGGTCGCGCCTTCGAGAGTGCCGAGACCGCCGATCCGGCCCCAGTTGGACTTGCCGCAGTGACGCCCGTCATAGAGCCTCGGCGCGAACCCGGCCTCGGCCAGGCTGGCGCGGTCGATGCGGCCGTTCAGCAGACAGATCCGCTTGGCGAGCGCCAGCATCAGGGCGAAGCCGTGCTCGGCCACGGCGGCGTTGACGCGCCGGCGCAGCGTCCTGACGGCGACCCCGCGGCGTTCGCAGGCCGCCAGATCTATGTTGCGCAGATCGACGCCGAATTTCTGGACGATCCTGAGCCGCGGCGCCGCGGCGAGCGCGGCTTCGTCGATGCGGAAGGACTCGACGATCGCGGCATCCGCCTCGGCGAGGGCCTCGGCCAGGTCCGCCTCCGAACCGACCATCCGCATGGCGGACGGCCAGGCATTGGGCAGCCGGCCGCGCAGATCGTCGCACCAGGCGGAGAAGTCGGGCAGGTCGACCGAGAAATAGTCGGCGATCGCATCGCAGCGATCGGCCGGGGCGTCCGGATCCAGAACGACCTGGACGTTGCGGATGATCGGGTCGTCCTCGGCAACGACGATCGGCATGGCGGCCCCTCAGCCGCGCGTCGCCGAAGCGCCGGCGATCTTGCCGAACACGGCGCCGGCGGTCAGCCCGCTGCCCCCCGGATAGTTGAAGTAGAACAGGCCGCCGACCAGCTCGCCGGCGGCGAAAAGCCCCGGGATCGGCACTGATTCGGTGTCCAGCACCCGCCCTTCGGCGTCGATGCGCAGCCCGCCGAAGGTGAAGGTGATCCCGCAGGTCACCGCATAGGCTTCGAAGGGCGGCGTGTCGATCCTGTTGGCCCAGTTGGATTTGGGGATCGCGAGCCCCTCGGTGCACCGGCCGTCCTTGACGTTGGGGTCGAACGGAATATCGGTGCGGACGGCGGCATTATAGTCGCGGACGGTCGCCAGAAAGGCCTCGGGGTCGACCCCGTCGAGCCTCGGGGCGAGCGCCTCCAGCGTGTCGGCGGACGCCTTGGTGACCTGGCGGATATTGTATTCGTCGCGCTTCAGATGCGAGACCTTGGCATCGAAGATCTGCCAGGCGAACTGCCCCGGCTGCGCCAGGATCGCCCGTCCGTATTTTGCATAGGTGTAGTTGCGGAAATCCGCCCCCTCGTCGACGAAGCGCCGCCCCTCGGCGTTGACCATGACGGCGAACGGATAGCTGTGCTTCTGGAACTGGTCGCCGACCGCGAGGTCGCCGAACTCGGGAGCGTTGCGCTCCCAACCCACGGCATGGCAGCCGGACCAGTTGCCGTAGGGCATCGCGCCCGCGTCGAGCGCCATGCGGATGCCGTCGCCGGTGTTGAAACGGGTTCCGCGCACCTTGGCGAGCTCCCAGCCCGGCCCGAGATAGCGGGTGCGCCACGCGTAGTTGGCCTGGAACCCGCCGGCGGCCAGCACGACAGACCGGGCGGGGATGTCCTCGATGCGGCCCCGGCGCTTGACCCGGACGCCGCCCACGGTGACGCCGTCGAACAGCAGGTCGACCGCACGGCTGCCGTAGCGGATCTCGATGCCGCGCTTCCGCGCGCTCGCGTGAAGCGCCTCGACAAGGCCCGGCCCTCCGCCCCAGGCCTCGACGGTCAAGCCGCCCCAGAACTTGAATCGGCCCTCCACCTTGAACGCCTGGCGCCCCCAGATCGGCGCGAAGCGCACCCCCTTGGCGCGCATCCATCGCAGGGTCTCGCGGCTGCGCGTGACCAGAAGCTCCACCATGTCGGGGTCGGCGCGGTACTGGGTCACCCGCGCCATGTCGTCGTAGAACTGGGCTTCGGTATAGGTGCCGAAATCGGTCTGGGCGGCCTCCTCGTCGGTGAGATCGGGCATCAGCGTCCGGAGGTCGTCGACCCCGTCATAGACGACGCGCATCGCCCCGGCGGTGAAGCGCGAGTTGCCGCCCGATTCGTCCTCGCCTGCGCGCTCCAGCACCACGACCCGGGCGCCGTTCTCCTCGGCGGCCAGCGCTGCGCACAGCGCCGCGTTGCCGGCGCCCACCACGACGACGTCGAACCCGCTCTCGTCCTTGTCGGTCATGCTGCCTCCCCGGCGGACCCGCTGCCCCAAGCGGGTCGGAGCATATCGCCTCGCCCGCCGAAGGGGGAGACGGGATTGACGCCGGCCGGGGCGCGCCGCAGATTGCGCCGTGAGTGCCTGCGCCCGCTGCGCGCGGCCGCTCTCGCGGCGCCGTCCGGAAGGCGGATCGGAGGAGAATCTTGAAGTTTTCGTTCTTTATGATGCCGATCCACCACCCGTCGGAGAATCCGGCGCTCGCCTTCCAGCGCGACATCTCCTTCATCCGCCTTGCCGACGAGCTCGACTATGACGAGTTCTTCATCGGCGAGCATCATTCGGGCGGCTGGGAGACCATGCCGGCGCCCGAGATGGCGCTCGCGATGGCGGCGGCGGACGCGAAGCGGATCAGGCTCGGGACCTCGGTGATCAGCCTGCCGTTCCACCATCCCTTCCATGTCGCCGAGCGCATGACCTTTCTCGACCATCTGACCAGAGGGCGCGCGATCCTCGGCGTCGGCCCTTGCAACCTGATCACCGACAAGCGCCTGTTCAAGCTTCCCGACGCCAAGCTCTATCCGATGATGGTCGAGGCGCTGGACGTCATCGTCCGTCTCCTCGAGTCGGCGGAGCCGATCAGCCATCGGGGCCGCTTCTGGTCGTTCGAGGAGATGCGGCTCCAGCTTCGTTCCTATCAGCGGCCGCGCATGCCGGTCGCGGTCGCCTCGTCGGGCAGCGCCGACAGCCTCGCGCTCGCCGCCCGCCATGGCGCGATGCTGCTGATGCCGACCGGCAAGAACCCCGGTCCTTACGGCGGGCTCGACGAGCGTTGGCGCCGGCTGGAGACGGCGGCGGCGGCGGTGGGCAAGGTCGCATCCCGCGACGACTGGCGGCTGGCGACCTGCATCTATCTCGCCGAGAACCGCGCCGAGGCGCTGGCCGACGTCAGGGACGGGATCCTGCGCGAAGCCGAGTATTTCTCCGCGGTCGGCCTCAAACCCGCCTATCAGACCCATCCCGGCCAGGCGGTCCGCGACTTCACCGCCGAATCCTGCATCGACCGGCGCGACTGGGTCGTCGGCACCCCGGATGACGCGATCGCCTGGATCGAGCGGAAGCAGGAAGAGACCGGCGGCTTCGGGGGGGTGATGCTCACCACCCATGAATGGACCGACGCCCCGCGCCTGCGGCGGTCGATGGAGCTCTTCGCGCGCCATGTCGTTCCCCATTTCCGCGGCCATACCCGGACATATGTCGACGAGTGGGCGCGGCTGAAGCCGGAGGCGGAGACCGGCACCAACCGGCTCGAGGATGCGGGCGAGGCGGGCAACCTCGTCCAGTTCGGATGACGCGCCGGGATGGCGGGATGATGCGCTGCGACGTCGTTTCGCGCCGCGCGGCGCTGGTCTCCGGGGCCGCGGCGCTTCTGTCCGGTTGCGGCGACGGCGCGATGACGCGGGCGCTGCGCACCGCCTACGACATCGCCTTCGGCGACGAGCCCGCGAACCAGATGACCCGCGCGCAGATCGACGCGTTCCCCTATGCGTTGATCGAGGCACGGGTCGGGAAGAGCGTCTTCGCGGTGTTGGTCCTGGAGGCGCGCGTCGGTCCGGATCTGCTGTGGATAAGCAGCGATCGCCGCTATCTGCACACCCGGTCCTGGCGGCTGGTCAAGACCGCGGCGCTGCCGACCGACATCGCTTCCACCATGTTCCCGTCCGAAGATCCCCTGGCCGTCGGGCTGCACAGGATTTCGAACGCGGCGACGGCGTCTCGCATCGTCGATTTCAGCGACCCGACGCGTCATGCTCGAGTCGTCCGGTCGCGCTTCGAGGATCTCGGACCCGCACCCGTCACCATCGTCGGCCGGACCTATCGGACGCGATTGATGCGCGAGGTCAACAATGTCGAACTCGAAGACTGGGAATACGAGAATCGCTACTGGTTCGATCCCGCGAACGGCATGGTCTGGCGATCGATCCAGCATGTCGATTCGTCCTTTCCGCCGCTGCGGATCAGCGTGCTCATGCCGCCGGCCGCCGATATCTGACCGCCTCGTTCCCCGGCCCGCACGCATCGTTCTAGCCGGCGCCGTGCTCGCCGGCCGCGCGCGGGGGCTGGCGGCGGCGGCGCTGATCTCGGCCGCCGGGTGGATGGGCGCCGCTGCCGCGGGTGATTCGCCGGCCGGCGGCGGCGCGGCGGTCGCCGGAGGCCGCATCGCGCTGACCGGCGCGTTTCAGCGACCTGGCGCCTATCCCTACCTGGCCGGAGAACATCTGTCGCAGGCGATCGCGCGGGCCGGCGGGCTGACACCGGCGGCCTATCCGTTCGGTGCGGTGTTCACCCGCGAGCGCCTCCGCCGCGACGAGGAGGAGGCGCTGCGACGGATGGCGGGCGAGGCGGAGGCCGCCCTCTCGGCGCTGGCCGTCGGCGGCCGGGATGCGTCTCGCCGCGCCGCGATCGCGCGTCTCGCGGCGCGGTTGCGAGCTGCTGAGGCAGTCGGACGCATCGTCGTCGAAGCCGATCCCACTCAGCTGCGGGCGCGGCCCGGACGCGACACCCTGCTCGCCCCGGGCGACCGTCTCTTCATGCCGATACGCCCGAACTATGTCATCGTGGCAGGCGCGGTCCATCGGCCAGGTGCCCTGCAATTCGTGTCGGGCGGAACAGCGAAGAGCTATATCGACAGAGCGGGCGGGTTCCACGCGACCGCCGACGACGGCCGCGTCTTCGTCGTCCTCGCCAACGGCGAGGCGCGTCGGATCGGCGCTTCGCTGTGGAACTTTCAGCCGATTCATATTCCGCCCGGGAGCGCGGTAATCGCGCCGCGCGATCCGAACGGAATCGATTCCGTGCCACGCGGGCTCGCCCCGGCCGCGAGCTGGTCGACCGCGGTCGCTGCGTCCGCGCTCAGGAAGACCCTGGACGGCCGATGACCGAGTCCGCCGGGCGCGTTCGCGCCCTGGAGCCGAAGCGTGTTGACCGACTGTCGGCGAAGCGTCCATACTCTCGCGTCGCTTTGTTATGCATGTGCTTGTCGACAATCGGCAGCGGTTACGAAAGATGGAGAACCAATCGATGAAGAGGATGATCGGAATGACGGCGTTGCTGGCCCTGATGGCATCGCCGACGGTGGCTGTCGCTCAGGGTGGCGCCGCTGCGGGTGGCGCCGCTGCGGGTGGCGGCGCTGCGGGTGGCGCCGCTGCGGGTGGCGCCGCTGCGAGCACCGCCGCTGCGTCTGCCGCCACTGCGGGTGCCGCCACTGCGGGTGCCGCCGGACTCGGGGCTGCCGGTATCGCGGCCGGTGTCGCTGTCGCCGGCGGCGTCGCGGCCCTCGCGCTGGGGGACGACAGCACTGAGACCGGTATGGCCAGTACGACCACATCAAAATAGGTCGGGACTATCGGCCGGAACGGCTGGCAGGTTTGTTGAGCGCAGCGGCGTCTGTCGTTGGGAGCGTTGAAGAACCAGCTGCTGGGGGGCGGCTTTGCAGCGGCGGCTGTGCTCTTTCCGCTTGCGTTCGCACCGGCGGAGGCGCGGGATCCCTGGGAACGGGATCCCGCGGCGCGTGATGCGACCGCCAGCGATTTCGGCGGCATCGGGCTGTTCCAGACGCGCACCGCGCGCTTTGCCGAAGACGGGCGCTTCTGGTTCGGCGCGAGCCTCTCCCGGCCTTACGGCAGATATTTCCTGTCCTGGCAGGCCCTGCCCTGGCTCGAAGCTACGTTCAGCTACGCCACCGACGACCGGCCGGACCGCGAATATCTCGACAAGTCCTTCGACCTGAAGATCCGGCTCGCCGAGGAGAGCCGCTTCCGACCCCAGGTCGCGCTCGCCCTGCAGGATGTCCTCGGGACCGGGCTGTTCGGTGGCGAATATCTCGTCGCCAGCAAGCGGTTCGGCGCCGTCGATACAAGCCTCGGGCTCGCTTGGGGCTATGGGGTGGGTGGCAGCGGTCCGATCGGGAACCCGTTCAGACTGCTGTCCGACCGCTTCGACGAACGAAGCGGCAATCCCCGGGGCGACCCGACGATCGAGGATCTGTTTTCCGGTCCGGACATCGATGTCTTCGCCGGATTGGAATACCGGACTCCGATCAAGGGCGTGTCGCTGAAACTGGAATACGACCCCAACGATTATAGGGAGGAATATCACGGCGCGCTGTCCCGGAAGCTGCCGTTCAATTTCGGCCTTTCCTACAGGTTCGGCGACTGGTTGGAGACCGGGCTCGCCTACGAGCGCGGAACCGCGCCGATGGCCCGCCTCGCCGTCAAAGCGAGCCTCCACCAGCGCGCGCCGCCGAACAAGCCCGCCGATGCGCCCCCGCCGTCGGCACGGCGGGCGGCGGCCCCCGCCCCCGCCTCGTCACCGGTCCGGCCGGCGCCGGACTCGACCCGGGCGGTCGCCCGCAGGATTTTCGCGGATCTCCCCGCGCAGGGGCTGACCGGAATTGCGTTTCGCCGCGACGGGCGCTCCGCGACCGTCGTCGCAGCGCCCCGGCGGTCCCCGGCTGTCGCGCGGAATATCGGCCGCGCGGCCCTCGTCGTCGCCGTTCATGCACCCGACGCCGTCGAGGAAATCTCGGTCGTCCTCAGGGTCGGCGGGATCGATCTGACCCGCGTCACGCTGTCCCGCTTCCGTCTGGAAGAGGCGCGGCGCGGCGCTGCGAGTCCCGAGGAGCTGCTTCTCGCCGCCGAGGCCGCGCGGCCAAGCCTTCCGGCATCCGACGAGACCGTGGTCGCGAACGCGAGCGCCTATCCGCGCTTCTCCTGGTCGTTCGAACCCAAATTGAAACCCCATCTCGGCGTGCCCGAAGACCCGTTTCTCTTCGGGGTCATGGCGCAGCTCTCCGGCGCCGTCGAGATCGATCCGGGTCTGAACGCGCGTGCCGTCGTCGCCTACGACATCTACAACAATTTCGGCGGGTCCCTTCGCGGATCCAAGGGTACGCTTCCCCATGTCCGTACCGATCTGCAGAAATATCTCCAGGAGGGGCCCATCCTGCTGACCAGGGCGCAGGCCGACCATGTATCCTCGCCTATGCCCGACTGGTTCCTGCGTGCGGCCGTCGGCTATCTGGAATGGATGTTCGGCGGCGCGAGCGGCGAGATACTGTATCGTCGCCAGAACGCCCGCTGGGCCCTGGGGATGGAGATCGGCCATGTCTGGCAGCGCGCGTTCGAGCAAGGGTTCGGCTTCCAGGATTACAACGTCACCACCGGCCATGCGTCGGCATATTTTCAGCTGCCTTGGCATGGGCTGAATGCTGCCGTCCACGCCGGACGCTATCTCGCCGGGGATTGGGGCGGCACCCTGATGCTGACCCGGCGTTTCGAGAGCGGCGTCGAGATCGGCGGCTTCTTCAGCATGACCAATGTTTCGGCGGAGGACTTCGGCGAAGGCGGCTTCGACAAGGGGTTGATCTTTCGTTTCCCGCTGAACGCTATGCTGCCCTATTCCACGCGCCGTTCGACGAACATCGTCTTCAGGCCGCTGACCAGCGACGGCGGGCAGATGCTGGATGTCGGCCCGAAGCTTTACGGTCTCACCTCGGAAGGGCAGCGCGACAGGCTCGACGGCAGCGGATACCGGCTTTTCGAGTAGAGGTCCCGGCCCGCGGCGCGTCCCCGGCCGGGGACGGGAGCTGGACAAATTCTCGCGCTCGGGGGAAACTGACGGCGGGCGCCCGGGACCGCCGGGCTGCGCCGCTGACGGGCGGAAAGCGATGTCCATTCCCTATGACGAGCCGGAGAATCTCTGCTGGCAGACCCGCGTCGGGGCCGAGCCGAGCGAGTATGCGCGCGCCCTTGCCGACGCGCTCGAGCGCATCTTCGGCGAGGGCGTCGAAGACCTCGATGTCGTCGTCGCCCGGCTGAACGAATCCGGTCCCCCGCCCGAGGGTGTGGCCGAATGGACCCGGTCGGTCTTCGAAGCGGAGATGGTGCGGCTGGGACCCGAACGCGGAGAGACGAACGCGGAGAGACGATGATGTCGGACGGAAACGGCGCCGGCCGCCGGGCCGCGGATCTGGTCGATCTCGGCGTGAGAAACCGCTGGTACCCGATCGCCGCGAGCTGGATGGTCGGAGAACGTCCGCTGGGTCTGATGCGACTCGGCGAGCCGATCGTGCTCTGGCGCGACCGCGACGGAAACGTGCGGGCGCTCGCCGACCGCTGCCCCCACCGCGGCGCCCGACTCTCGATGGGCTGGAATCTGGGCGACCGCCTCGCCTGCCGTTATCACGGCGTCGAGGTCGGACATGACGGAACGGTCCTCGGCGTTCCCGCGATCGGCAACTGCCCGCTCGAGGGGACCGCCGCCGTCGAATCCTATCCCTGCTTCGAGCATATGGGCGGGATTTTCGCCTGGTTCGGCGAGCGCCCCGGCGCAGAGCCGGTGGCGCTCGCCCTGCCCGAAGAGCTCGATTCGCCCGAATGGGACGCGATCCTGTGCACCGCGCATTGGCGCTGCAACTACCGCTATGCGATCGACAACGTGATGGATCCCATGCACGGCGCCTATCTCCACGCGGAATCGCATTCCATGGCGGATGGCGACAAGACGGCGCGCATGCGGGTGCGCGGCACCGGAACCGGGATCGTTTTCGAGAAGACCGGTCAGCGCGGGATCAATTTCGACTGGGTCGAGTTCGCCGATACCGGCGCGCACTGGATGCGGCTGTCGATCCCCTACCGGAAGAGCGCCGGACCGGGCGGCGAGTTCGGCATCGTCGGCTTCGTCACCCCGATCGACCGCGACAACTGCCGGGTGTTCTTCTGGCGGACGCGCAAATGCGGCGGCTGGCAGCGGGCCGCCTGGCGTTTCATGTACAAGCACAAGCTGGAAGCGCTGCACTGGCATGTGCTCGAACAGGATCGGGTCCTGCTCGAACGGCTGCCCGACGATGCGCGGGATCGCGAATTCCTGTATCAGCACGATACCGGGCTCGCGCGGGTGCGCCGCTATCTGGACGGGATGGCGGAGGATCAGGCCGCCGGGCGGATGGCGGCGTCCTGGACGACCGCGTGAGCGCGGCGGCGCTCGCGGGCCGGCGGATACTGATCACCGGCGCGGCGCGCGGCCTCGGCCGGGCGTTCGCGGAGGCCGCGGCGGCGGCCGGGGCGCGGGTCGCGCTTGCCGACATTCGCGCCGACGAAGGGCGCGCCGCGGCGGCCTCTCTCGACGCGCCGTTCCTCCCGTTCGATCTCGGGCGCCCGGACTCGGTGGCGGCCCTGGCCGGCGACGCCGAGACCCTGCTCGGCGGTCTGGACGGGCTCGTCAACAACGGCGCGATCGCCACCGGGATCGGCGGCAGGACCTGCGAGGAGATCGATATCGAGGTCTGGGACCGGGTGATGCGGGTCAACGTGCGCGGAACCTGGCTGATGACAAGGGCCTGCCTGCCGGCGCTCCGGCGCTGCGGCAACGGCAAGGTCGTCAACATCGCCTCCGACACCGCGCTCTGGGGCGCCCCCCGCCTGTTGCATTACGTCGCGAGCAAGGGTGCGGTGATCGCCATGACCCGTGCGCTCGCTCGCGAACTCGGCGAGGACGGAATCGCGGTCAACGCGGTCGCCCCCGGGCTGACCCTCGTCGAGGCGACCGAGTATGTGCCCGAAGCGCGGCACCGCCTCTATGTCGAGGGTCGTGCTCTCCGCCGCGCCCAGCACCCCGAAGACGCGGTCGGCGCGGTGGTGTTCCTGCTCTCCGACGCTGCCGACTTCGTGACCGGCCAGCTCCTGCCGATCAATGGCGGGTTTGTCATGAACTGACCTCGGCTTGCGGACCGGCGGCCCCGCCCCGCCCGATCGGCTTCTGCGCAAGCTCTCCCATGATCGTCCTCTCCTGCGCCTCCCCCCTTGAGAGGGAGGGCCGGGATGGGGGTCCTTCCTCGAGAATCGGGTGACGATGCGGGCCGCCGGAACGCCGAAACGAGATCCGCCGTCCGGAGCGAGGGCGGCTGGCAAGCGGCGCCGGCGGTCTGTAAGAAGGGTGCCCGTCCTCGTGGAGGCCGCCGCGCCTTGGCCGTCCTGTCCCTCGATCGGTTCGAACCGAGCTGGCGTCTGATGGGGCTCGATGTCGGGCGGAAGACGATCGGGCTCGCCTGCGGGCAGCCGGCGCTCGGCATCGCGGCGCCCTTGACGACAATATGGCGGACCCGCTTCGTCGCCGATGCGGAGCGGCTGTTCGGTCTGGTCGACGGCGAGGCGGCCGACGCGCTGGTGATCGGGCTCCCGGTCAACATGGACGGAACCGAGGGCGCGCGCTGCCAGTCGGTCCGCCGTTTCGCCGAAAACCTGCTTGCCAGGCGCGACATGCCGGTCGCGTTCTGGGACGAGCGCCTGTCCACGGCCGCCGTCACCCGCGCGATGGTCTCGGCGGACATCTCGCGCCGCAGGCGTGCGGCGGCGGTCGACAGGCTCGCCGCGGCCTATATTCTCCAAGGCGCACTGGATTTCCTGCGCCGCCCCGATGCCCGCGGCGGCGCCCATCGAACGGGAGGATTGAGTTGGGACGGGACATCAGACGGATCGTGACCGGTCATGACGAGGACGGGAAGGCGGTGGTCGTCATCGACGGCCCCGCTTCCAACCTGCTGCGGCCGCCGCACCGGCCCGGCGTGCAGATCAACAATATCTGGCGGGTGAGCGAGTCGCCGGCGCGGCTCGCCGGCAACGAGGAGACCACCGACGGGCGGATCCCGCTCGAGCCGCCGCCGCAGGGCTCGGTCTTTCGGGTGATCGAGTTCCCGCCCGAGAAGGGCTGGATCGGCGATGTCGACCGGGCCGCGGCGCGCGAGACCTTCGCCCAGTTCGGCGCCGCCCACGCCGCCGACTCCTCGGACGCGCCGCCGCACCCGCTGATGCACCGGACCGAGACCATCGACTACGCGATCTGCCTCGAGGGCGAGATCTGGCTGGTCCTCGACGACTCGGAGGTCCTGATGAAGCCCGGCGACACCTGCGTCCAGCGCGGCACCAACCACGCCTGGTCGAACCGCAGCGACAAGCCCTGCTTCATGGCCTTCGTGCTGATCGACGGCAGCTTCGACGGCTAGCCCGCATATCTCACGAGTGCCTATGGTTGGGGTGTTTGATGGTTGGCGTGGGTTTGGTTTGGAGCCTTGGGGTGAGGTGGCTCTGGGAAATCGGACAGGTAGGTAAGGTGTATTCCACCGAGAGACGGAGGGATGCATATGAGCAGCCAGCGGCGGAGATTTTCGGGAGAGCAGAAGTCGAAGATCGCGCTTGAGGCGCTTCGTGGCGACCGGACCTTGCAGGAGATCGTCTCGAAGCATCAGGTTCATCCGAACCAGGTAGGTGCCTGGAAGCGTCAGGCGATCGAGGGCTTGGCGGAGCTGTTCTCGAAGGGCGTGGAACGCCGGGTCCGGGATCACGAGAGTGAGGTGCGCGAGCTCCACGCGAGGATCGGGGAGTTGCTCGTGGAGCGGGATTTTTTGTCTCGCGGGTCCGGTCGATGAGCCGGGCCGAGCGTCGGGCGATGGTGGAGCGCGATCATCCGGCGCTGAGCCTGAGCCGGCAATGCCGGCTGCTGTCGATCGGGTGCTCGTCGCTCTACTACGAGCCGAAGGGCGAGAGCGCCGAGACGCTGGCGCTGATGCGTCGGGTCGACGAGCTGTTCCTGAAGTATCCGTTCTACGGCGCCCGCCGGATGGCGCTTCACCTGCGCCGCGAGGGGGTATGCATCGGGCGCCGCCGGGCCGCACGGCTGATGCGCCTGATGGGGCTTCAGGCGGTCTGGCGGGCGCCGCGGACCAGCGATCCGCACCCTGCGCACCGGGTGTGGCCCTGGCTGCTCAAGGGCTTGCGGATCGAGCGGCCGGACCACGTCTGGTGCGCCGACATCACCTATATCCCGGTGCGGCGCGGCTTCCTCTACCTGGTGGCGATCATGGACTGGGCGAGCCGCCATGTGCTGGCCTGGCGGCTGTCGAACACGCTGGACGCGGGCTTCTGTACGGACACGCTGGAGGAGGCCCTGGCGCGCTACGGCACGCTGGAGATCTTCAACACCGACCAGGGCAGCCAGTTCACCAGCTTGGCCTTCACCGGGTGCCTGCGCGAGGCCGGCATTCGGAGCTCGATGGACGGCCGCGGCCGGTGCATGGACAACATCTTCATCGAGCGGCTGTGGCGCTCGCTCAAATACGAGGCGGTCTACCTGCACGAGATCGCCGACGGCTTCACCGCCCGGCGCGTGATCGGCGCGTGGATCGGCTTCTACAACACCATCAGGCCGCACTCGGCGCTGGGCGGGCGGACGCCGGCCGAGGCATACCGAGGTGACACGCCTGTGGATATGATGGACAAGCCGCTTCGCGCCTTGCCCACATCCCCACAGGCGCAACAGCAGCAACAGGAAGATCGATTCAAGGGGATTCTGGCAGCCTGAACTTCAACCGGAATACACCTTGACCAAGCCGCCAGGCTGTCCGACAAACCGAGGCCACCTCAGCCTTCTCGTCCTGTGCGTTGCGCTGCTTCGGCGCCGACACCAGCGTCGCATCGACAATCTGGCCACCCATTTCCATGTGGCCGGCACGCCTCAACTCTCGCTCGAAGGCCGCAAACAGAGGGTCACGAAGGACGGCGACACCTGGCCGCCTTCCAGCCGCGCGGGCGCGTGACTCGTTCGAGACGATGCCCCGGGAGAGCCGGTTCACGTCCGGCCGCCTCAGAACCGGAGGGAGCCGGTGAGCCCGACGCGGTGCTCCAAACCCGCGCCATTGCGCAGCACCTGCTCGGCGTGGAACTCCAGCCCCAAACCATCGGCCAAATCCGGAGCCTTCAGCCGCAGGCCCTCCTGCACGCGGCGAACCCGCCCATCCTCCAGCCCCAGCTCTCCGTAAGGCGTCATCACACCGCGCCCACCCAATGCTCTCAACCCGTAGCCGATCTCGACATCCAGCCGGTCCGGCGTGGTCGATGCTGCCTCTTTCGTGCTGACCCCGCCCGGAGACGAACTTGCTTCGTCATTCCACAGCGCGTCGATCCCGCTCGACGCCCGACCCCAGACCGGCATCAGCGAGAATGACGGCCCGAGCCCCGAGGCGCCTGGATCGAGACGCGCATCCAGGCTCGCCCCCCACTCCTCGAAACCCTCATCCCGATGCTTCGCCAGCCACCGACCGCGCGCCTCCACCGACAGGCCGAGACGCGTATTCTCATAGGCGAGTCCGCCTCCCAGCTCCAGGCCCGGGCCCGTCTCCGCGTCGCCCGTGTCCAGTCGTGCGCCCAGCTCCAGGCTCGGCCGCAGCCATTCGTCGTCCGACAGCGCCCAGTCGCTCCGGCCCTCCAGCATGAGCCGCACGCGCTGCGCCTCCACATCCACGGCAGGCAGGCCCACCACCCCTTCCGAGTCCATCCGCACGGCCAGGGCGTCGGCCTTCAGAGACAGGTCCACGCCGTGGGCCGAGGCGACGCCCGCCTGCGCGCCGGCTGCCGCCATCCGCATCCCGATCGCGGTCTCGACCCGGCCGCGGGCGTCCTCGATCCACAGATCGCCCCGGCCGAGACCCAGCAGCCCCCACAGTTCCAGATCCTCGCGCGGCGACCAGCGCAGATAGGGATACAGGCCCGTCAACGACGACGCCACCTCGCCCCGGCCGTCCTCGATCCCGAGGTCGAAGTCGCCCCAGCCGTCGACATACGAAACCGCAAGCCCCGCCATGCTGCGCTCGCCGGCATAGTCGAGACCGATCCAGCCAGAAACCATATCACCCTTCAGGGACAGGGCGCACTTCGGCACGCTCTCGAACTCGGAAGCCGCGGTCCGACCCCACAGGGTCCAGACGCCATCCGGTCCGGCCGCCATGTCGGCGGCGGCGGCCGTCGAGAGCTGGAACACGCTTCCCAGCAGGAACTCCCGGGTCGACATGCTCTGGGTCTCCGCTCGGCGGTGGAAGACCGGATCGCCATCGATACCGGCAGAGGGAAAGACGAAAGCATCCCGATCCGCGCCGCTTGCCGAAACCGGTACACCGAATTCCACGGTCTGCCCGCCGAGCGTCATCCGCGAGCGTCCCGTCGGCGATAGCGAGCCGTCGAGGCGTGCGCCGATCATATCCACCGCCTGGCTCGCCACCGTGCGTCCGAAGCGCGCCAGCCAGTGCTCGGCGATGCAGGCGCGGTCCGCGTCGCTGACGATCGGGTAGAACAGCGCGAAGAGCCCGAGTGTGCGGGTTTCGGCGCAGACGACGGCGATGCCGGCGCGCGTCTCGGCGCGCGATGTCGGTAACGGGAGCCATCGGGAGACACCCGCTTCATAGCGGTACACCGTCATCTCTTCGCGCTCCGGCGCGTTCGTAGGCACGCACAGCGTCGCGCCCCCCCCCGGTAACGATGTCAGACGGCCGTCGTTCAGAGCGATGTCCACGACCGCCGCCGAGCCGCTCCGGCGCCCTGGCGGCGGGGGCGGATCGGCGGGGGCGAGATCGAACGAAACCCGGGCGATCCCGTCCTCGCCGATCGGATCGAGGGGGAGGGCGAACTCCATACCGGCGGGCGCTTCGCTCGCCTCGGGCAGGACGGCTGCGTCGAGCGCCGTCCTCAGATGCACGACGAACCTGCCCGGAGCCGGCGGCGCGAAGGCAACCTTGCCGTCCACCACGGAGACCGCCGCCGATACCGTCATCGCCACACTGCCCTCCGGCGAGCTCAGGCCCAACTCGTCCGTCACCGTAAGGCCGAAGGTCAGGATGACGTCCTCGGTCAAGCCGCCCGGGGCGACGAAGATCGGGCTTGCCGTGTCCGCGTCGCGCAGCATGACCTTCGGCGTCGTACCGCCCGAGACCAGACGCCAGGAATAGCTCAGCTCCCCGCCCTCGGGATCGCTGCTCTCCCCGCCGTCAAGCATGATCGTCGCGTTCTGGGCCACCGTCCAGTCGTCCCCGGCGTCCGCCACCGGCGGCTCGTTCACGTCGAGCACCGTCACCGCCACGTCGGCGGCCGTCACCCCGCCATAGCCGCCGCTGTCCGATATCACGAGGGTGATGGTGGCAGATCGGTCGGCGTTGCCGAGAGGGTCATTCACCCCGGTGACCGTCACCGCCCGCGGACTCGACCAGTTCGACGATATGAAGGTCAGCGACGTCGGTGAGACCGTTGCCGCATCGGTGTCCGAACTCGACACCGCGATGGTCACATTCGCCGTCGGCTCGCTCGTCAGCACCACCGTGAAGCTGTCCGTGCCGCCGTTCTCCTCCACCGTCACCGCCGTTGGCGACACCGTCACGCCGGCCGTGCCGCCCCCGGTCACCGTCGGCGCCCCCTCGTCGTCGGTGATGGTCAGCGTCGTATCCGCCGGGTTCGCCACCCCGTTGCCGCCGCTCGCGGCGCCCGAGACGGTGACGGTCTTGTCCGGCGCGTCCACCGCGTTGTCCACTGCGGTGATCGTCACCACCCCGGTGCTCGTCGTCGCCCCCGCCGCGATCGTCAGCACCTTGTTCGAGCTCAGCGTGAAATCTCCCGACACCGCCGGGCTCACCGCCACCGCCGACACCGTCACTGTGGTCGCCGCGCTCGACGCCGCGCTCAGCCTGGCCGTCACCGTGGCGACATTGCCGCTGCCGCTCTCGGATATCGAGGACGGGCTGAGAGCCAGCGTCACCGTCGGCGCCCCCTCGTCGTCGGTGATGGTCAGCGTCGTATCCGCCGGGTTCGCCACCCCGTTGCCGCCGCTCGCGGCGCCCGAGACGGTGACGGTCTTGTCCGGCGCGTCCACCGCGTTGTCCACTGCGGTGATCGTCACCACCCCGGTGCTCGTCGTCGCCCCCGCCGCGATCGTCAGCACCTTGTTCGAGCTCAGCGTGAAATCTCCCGACACCGCCGGGCTCACCGCCACCGCCGACACCGTCACTGTGGTCGCCGCGCTCGACGCCGCGCTCAGCCTGGCCGTCACCGTGGCGACATTGCCGCTGCCGCTCTCGGATATCGAGGACGGGCTGAGAGCCAGCGTCACCGTCGGCGCCCCCTCGTCGTCGGTGATGGTCAGCGTCGTATCCGCCGGGTTCGCCACCCCGTTGCCGCCGCTCGCGGCGCCCGAGACGGTGACGGTCTTGTCCGGCGCGTCCACCGCGTTGTCCACTGCGGTGATCGTCACCACCCCGGTGCTCGTCGTCGCCCCCGCCGCGATCGTCAGCACCTTGTTCGAGCTCAGCGTGAAATCTCCCGACACCGCCGGGCTCACCGCCACCGCCGACACCGTCACTGTGGTCGCCGCGCTCGACGCCGCGCTCAGCCTGGCCGTCACCGTGGCGACATTGCCGCTGCCGCTCTCGGATATCGAGGACGGGCTGAGAGCCAGCGTCACCGTCGGCGCCCCCTCGTCGTCGGTGATGGTCAGCGTCGTATCCGCCGGGTTCGCCACCCCGTTGCCGCCGCTCGCGGCGCCCGAGACGGTGACGGTCTTGTCCGGCGCGTCCACCGCGTTGTCCACTGCGGTGATCGTCACCACCCCGGTGCTCGTCGTCGCCCCCGCCGCGATCGTCAGCACCTTGTTCGAGCTCAGCGTGAAATCTCCCGACACCGCCGGGCTCACCGCCACCGCCGACACCGTCACTGTGGTCGCCGCGCTCGACGCCGCGCTCAGCCTGGCCGTCACCGTGGCGACATTGCCGCTGCCGCTCTCGGATATCGAGGACGGGCTGAGAGCCAGCGTCACCGTCGGCGCCCCCTCGTCGTCGGTGATGGTCAGCGTCGTATCCGCCGGGTTCGCCACCCCGTTGCCGCCGCTCGCGGCGCCCGAGACGGTGACGGTCTTGTCCGGCGCGTCCACCGCGTTGTCCACTGCGGTGATCGTCACCACCCCGGTGCTCGTCGTCGCCCCCGCCGCGATCGTCAGCACCTTGTTCGAGCTCAGCGTGAAATCTCCCGACACCGCCGGGCTCACCGCCACCGCCGACACCGTCACTGTGGTCGCCGCGCTCGACGCCGCGCTCAGCCTGGCCGTCACCGTGGCGACATTGCCGCTGCCGCTCTCGGATATCGAGGACGGGCTGAGAGCCAGCGTCACCGTCGGCGCCCCCTCGTCGTCGGTGATGGTCAGCGTCGTATCCGCCGGGTTCGCCACCCCGTTGCCGCCGCTCGCGGCGCCCGAGACGGTGACGGTCTTGTCCGGCGCGTCCACCGCGTTGTCCACTGCGGTGATCGTCACCACCCCGGTGCTCGTCGTCGCCCCCGCCGCGATCGTCAGCACCTTGTTCGAGCTCAGCGTGAAATCTCCCGACACCGCCGGGCTCACCGCCACCGCCGACACCGTCACTGTGGTCGCCGCGCTCGACGCCGCGCTCAGCCTGGCCGTCACCGTGGCGACATTGCCGCTGCCGCTCTCGGATATCGAGGACGGGCTGAGAGCCAGCGTCACCGTCGGCGCCCCCTCGTCGTCGGTGATGGTCAGCGTCGTATCCGCCGGGTTCGCCACCCCGTTGCCGCCGCTCGCGGCGCCCGAGACGGTGACGGTCTTGTCCGGCGCGTCCACCGCGTTGTCCACTGCGGTGATCGTCACCACCCCGGTGCTCGTCGTCGCCCCCGCCGCGATCGTCAGCACCTTGTTCGAGCTCAGCGTGAAATCTCCCGACACCGCCGGGCTCACCGCCACCGCCGACACCGTCACTGTGGTCGCCGCGCTCGACGCCGCGCTCAGCCTGGCCGTCACCGTGGCGACATTGCCGCTGCCGCTCTCGGATATCGAGGACGGGCTGAGAGCCAGCGTCACCGTCGGCGCCCCCTCGTCGTCGGTCAGCCTCAGGGTGTCCGATTTCACCGTCGCGCCGTTGTCCGCCGACCCGGACACTGTCACCGTCTCGTCCGTCTCCTTGATGACGTCGTCGATCGGCGTCAGCTTGAACGTCTCCGTCGCGCGTTCGGCGCCCGCCGGAATGACGATGTTGAAGCCCGTCACCGCCCCGAAATCCACCGCATCCGGCGTCCCCGAACCCGTCACCGAAACCGTCACCGTCACATCCGAGCCGTAGGTGGTCGAGCCATCAACCCTCGCCGTCACCGTCACCTCGGTCTCGCCCGCAGTCTCGGCGATTGCGCTCGGGTTCACGCTCAGCGCAATGCCGTCAGGCGGCTCATCGTCGTCCCTATTGATCACCGGAAGATCGATGTGGCCGTAGCTGCGCGGCGTCGACACGATCTTTATCGTGTAGCTCTGATCGCCGTCGTCCATGTCGTCGTCAACGCCGGTCACGGTCACCGTCTGCAACTTATCCCAGTTCGCGGGCGTGAATAACAGAAAGGCCGGCGACACCGTCCCCTCGCTGGTGTCCGAACTCGACACCTCGACGGTCACATCCGCCGTCGGCTGCTGGGGCGGCATCTTCACCTCGAAGCTGTCCGTTCCCCCGGCCTCGGAGGTCTCCCATACCTGCTCAGCGGCGGCTGGCTGCGGCAATGCCCAGATGAGACAGAGGAACGCGACGAGCGGCGCCAACCGCCGCAAGCCGAAGCGCTCACGAAGCCTGATCACCTGGTCAGGCATGGTTCCAATTGCCCCAAGACTATTGAAAATGCGCAAGCATATTACATTCCTGCACCTGCGGTTATCGCGATTTCAGACTGACCTGCCCCCGTCGACTGGTCCGGTTTGAATGTTAGTGCATTGACGGTTTCTCGGCCAAGCTGGATGGCCGGCGGAGCGTAGCGGAGCCGGGCGGCCAGCTTGGCGTGACGATCGTTTCCGGGGCCGGCGGCCGGTATCCCAGGCTGCTGTGCGGGCGCACGGCGTTGTGATGGTGTCGCCAGGATTCGATGAGAACCTAGGCTTCCTTGAGGGTGTAGAAGATATCCCCGTTCAGGAGCTCGTCGCGTAGTCGGGCGTTGAAACTCTCGATGTAGCCGTTCTCCCAGGGCGATCCCGGCTCGATGAAGGCGGTCCGGGCCGCCACTGCGGCGATCCATTGCCTGACAGCCTTGGCGACAAACTCCGGGCCGTTGTCGGAACGAATCCAGGCCGGGATGCCGCGCAGGAGGAACAGGTCGGTCAGCACGTCGATGACGTCAGTTGAGGAAAGCTTCCTGCGCACCCGGATGGCCAGGCTCTCGCGGGTGAACTCGTCCAGGACATTGAGCATGCGGAAGGCCCTGCCGTCACAGGTCCGGTGATGGACGAAGTCATAGGACCAGACATGGTCCGCCCGCTCGGCGCGCAGCCGGATGCAGGAGCCGTCGTCGAGCCACAGACGGCCCCGCTTCGGTCGTTTGCCGGGCACTTTCAGCCCCTCGCGCCGCCACAGGCGCTCGACCCGCTTGTCGTTGACCTGCCAGCCGGCGGCGCGCAGCAGGGCCGCGATCCGCCGGTATCCGTAGCGGCCGTACTGGCGGGCCAGCGCGACCATGTCCGCGACCAGGCGGTCCTCGTCGGCATGGCCACGCGGGTTGCGGCGCTGGGTCGAGCGATGCTGCCCCAGCACTCGGCAGGCCCGGCGCTCCGAAATCCCGAGCCGGTCGCAGACATGATCGATGCACTGGCGGCGGCGCGAGGGGCTTGGATGGGGTATTCGGGGCTTCGAAGCCGGAGACGGTGAGGCGTTTGCTCCTCAAACTGAACCTTGATGCAAGACATGCGCGTTGCCTGTCGATCAATGGGAGCGAGCAACCATGAAGCATTTCGTCGGACTGGACGTATCGATCAAGGAGACCAGCATTTGTGTGGTGGACGGAGACGGCGACATCGTCCTGCAGACCAGTGTTCCGAGCGAACCACGGGCCATTGTCGATGTTCTTGCGATCCCGTCCCTTGCCATAGAGCGTATCGGGCTTGAAGCGGGCCCGCTGTCGGAGTGGCTCTACGCCGGGCTCGTCGACGCGGGCTTGCCCGCCATCTGTGTCGAGACCCGGCATATGCACGCAGCGCTATCGGCGCAGATCAACAAGACCGACCGGAACGATGCGCTGGGCATTGGGCAGATGATGCGCGTCGGGTTGTACAAGGCGGTTCATGTGAAGACGCCGGCGAGCCAGCGCCGCCGTGTTCTCCTGACCAGCCGGAAGCTGTTGCAACGCAAGGTTCAGGATCTGGAGAACGAGCTGCGTGGCATATTGAAGACCTTCGGCCTCAAGGTCGGCGTGGTCGGCAAGTCCCGCTTCGAGGCACGGGTCCGTAAGCTCGTCGCCGGGGACGCGATCCTGGAGGCGGTCGTGCTCCCGGTCCTCACAGCGCGCGCAGCACTTCGGACCCAATATGACGCGCTTCACCGGATGGTGCTCGCCCTTGCGCGGCGTGACCCGATCTGCCGGCGCTTGATGACGGCACCAGGCGTTGGCCCTGTCGTTGCCCTCACCTACCGCACCGTGATCGACAACCCGGCACGATTCACCAAGTCGAGAAGCGTCGGCGCTCATATCGGCCTGACGCCGCGGATGTTCCAATCGGGAGAAGTCTCGCGAATGGGGCGCGTATCGCGAAGCGGCGATGCCAACCTGCGTTCTCTCATGTACGAGGCCGCCCTGGTCCTGATGACGGGATCAGGCAGATGGTCCTCGCTAAAGGCCTGGGGCATCGCCACCGCGCGCCGCCGCGGCAAGCAGAAAGCGATCGTCGCCGTGGGTCGTCGCCTGGCCGTGATCCTGCACCGCATGTGGGTGGACGGCACCGACTTCCGGTGGGGCAAGGAGACCGCTGCGGCTTGAGCAGGGCGTCTGAACCATCACGGGAGGATTGAACACCGGACTTCCCCGTCGGGAAGGATAGCGACCGCGGGAACGGAGGGCTGGCGAGATCGTGGAAACTCGTGCGTAGGCACCTCGCCGAACGCGCGGCTTAGATGGATCCGACCGCTCCCCTGACCCCATCGTGAGGCAGCCTGACGCTGACCTCGGAGAGAAGAACGCGCCTCGCGGACGTTGCGCCGGACGGAGAAGCGACAAGAGGAGCATTGACCTGTGGGCCCCGAATAGAGAAGAAGTTTCCCCCTGCAGCCTCCTTGAGGATCTGCTTGTCCAGCGTCAGATCGGAGACCGCACGGCGCAGCCGCTCGTTCTCCTTCTCAAGCTCCTTCAAACGGCGGAGCTGATCGCCGCTCATGCCGGCGTACTCCTTGCGCCATCGATAGAACGTGACCTCGCTGATCCCGATCTGCCGGATCGCGTCCGCCATCGACATGCCCCGGCCGTGCAGGACTTCTGCCTGCCTCAGCAGGCTCACGATCTCCTCAGGCTTGTAACGCTTCCTTGCCATCGTCCGTCCCCCTCTTTCCATAACCTGAGGGTGGACCAATCCAATGGGCGAGGATCAGCCCGATGCCCCCCCTACTCGTGAGATATGCGGGCTAGACGCCGGCTACCGCCGGGGTCCGGTCGACATGGGGTAGCATCTCGTCGGCGATCCGGCGCATCATGCCGAGCTGGTCGGGCGATGCGATCACGAGCTGGAACACCCGCACCCCGAGCGCGATGTAGCGGTTGATCTTCTCGGCCATCTCGCGCCCGGTTCCGGAAAGCGCCCAACGGTTCACCAGGTCGGGCGCCGCCCTGTCGCGCCCGGCGGGCGGGCCGTGGAACTCGGTGAGCTGGTCCTGCACCCCCCGCCAGGCCGCCCGCGGATCCGGGCCGCAATTGGCGAACCAGTTCATTCCCATGATCGCGGCGCCGCCATAGGCGGCCCCCCCGCCGGGCGCCTTCCCGGCGGCGGCGGCGATGGCGCGGATGTCGTCGCGGATCTCGGCATATTCGTCGGGGGTCGGGTGCACGGCGAGCCAGCCGTCCCCCTGGTCGGCGACGACGCGGCGGATTCTCGGCCCCATCATCAGCGTGCCGGCGACCCGTTCGTTCCACACATAGTGATGCGCCCCCACCCCGTCGCGTGGGACGTAGATGCCGCCGCCGACGAGGATCGGCGGTTTCGCCGCCGGCCGCGCGACGCCGAGCGTAATTTCGCCGAACCTGAAGAACTCGCCGTCATAGAGGAACTTGTCCTCGGTCCAGAGCCGGTTGATCACGTCGAGGGATTCGTTGAACAGCGCCGTGCGCCGGCGGAAGAGCCGCGCCGGATCGGGCGCCGATCCATCGGGTCCGCGCAGGCAGGCCGCCGCGTCGAACTGCCTCTTGGTGATCGCCGCCTTCCCGGCGCCCGTACCCACCCCCATGATCGCCCGGCCTTCGGAGATCTCCCAAAGGGTCGCCCATTGCTGAGCGACATGGACGGGGTTGCGGATCTGCGGGATCAGGATCCCGGTCGCGAGCCGGATGCGGCGCGTCCGGCCGGCGATGGCGGTCAACGCCCCGATCGGGCAGTAGGCCGCGGTCGTCCGCCGACCGCCGAGCGCGTCATGCACCCAGACCGCATCGAACCCCATCGCCTCGGCCTCGCCCGCCGCGCCGAGGAGTTGTCGCAGGTCGTAGGACCGGCCGGTGATGCCCATCGTGTTGTTGATGGACGTCCCGACGATGACCTCCTGCCCCGGTTCCATCCGCCGCGCCCCCTCTTTCCCGTCGCGAGGCGCCAGGATACGGGACAGCCGGGGCCGCTTCCAATCCGCCGCGGCAGGGCCGATAATCCGCCGCCCCTGGAGACTCGGTGAGGACGGATGTTTTACGAACCGGCGAACAACGACCACGGCTTCCGCTACAACCCGCTCAAGGCTTGCGTCGCGCCGCGGCCGATCGGCTGGATCACCACCATGAGCGCCGGCGGGGTCGTCAATCTGGCCCCGTTCAGCTTCTTCAACCTGCTGAGCTACAACCCGCCCTACGTGATGTTCTCGTCGGGCGTCCACAGCGAGGATTCCGCCCGCAAGGATACCGTCGTCAACATCGAGGCCACCGGCGAGTTCGTCTACAACATGGCGACCTGGGCGCAGCGCGAGGAGATGAATCTGACCGCGGCGATCGTCGAGCGGGGGGTCGACGAGATGGCGGCGGCCGGGCTCGAACCGCTGCCGTCGCGGCTGGTCGCGCCGCCCCGGGTCGCCGGCGCGCCGGTCCATTTCGAATGCCGGCACCACCGCACGATCGAGCTCGCGGGCAACGCGGCCGACGCGGCGCACCAGGTGGTGTTCGGCGAGGTGGTCGGGGTCCATATCGAGGATTGCGCGCTGACCGCCGACGGGCTGGTCGACATCGCGGCGATCCGCCCCATCGGCCGGCTGGGCTATCTGGACTATGCGGTGGTCGACAGAACGTTCTCCATGCCGAAGCTGAGGTCGGAGGACAGGGTTCCGGTCCGCCAGGCGGCGGAGTAGCGCGCCGCCCGGCGGCGTGGCGCGGCGGTGATCTACCCGATCGACTGGGGCTTCGCCCTTCCCTACCTCGCCGCCGCGCTCGCGGCCGGCTACCTGCTGGGTTCGGTTCCCTTCGGCCTGCTGCTCACCCGTCTCGCCGGGCTCGGCGACATCCGGCGCCTCGGTTCCGGCAATATCGGGGCCACCAACGTCCTGCGAACGGGCAACCGCGCGCTGGCCGCCGCGACGCTGCTGCTGGACGGCGCGAAGGGGGTCGCGGCGGCGGCAGCGGGCGCGCGCTGGGGCGGACCCGACATAGCGATCGTCGCCTCGCTCGGGGCGGTTCTCGGGCATCTGTTCCCCGTCTGGCTGCGCCTGCGCGGCGGCAAGGGCGTGGCCACCGGGCTCGGCGTCCTGATCGGCCTCGCCTGGCCGGCGGGTTTGCTCGTCTGCGCGGTGTGGCTGGGGACGGCGGCGCTCTTTCGCTACTCGTCGCTGGCGGCGCTGATCGCCTTCGCCGCGTCGCCGCCGATCATGTGGCATCTGGCCGATACCCAGCGCATGGAATTCGCCGGGGCGCTGGCGGTGCTGATCTGGCTCCGCCATGCCGGCAACATCCGTCGCCTGATGACCGGGAGCGAGCCCAGGATCGGCGGCGGGTGAACGAGGTCGAGCGGCTGGCCCGGCTGCGCCTCGCCCGCAGCGAGGGCGTCGGACCGAGGAATTTCGGGCGGCTGATCGCGCATTGCGGCTCGGCCCTGGCGGCCCTCGATGCGCTGCCGCGCCTGTCGGCGCGAGGCGGCCGCGCGGCCCCTCTCGACCCCGCCCCGGCGGAGCGGGCCGAGCGCGAGCGCGCCGCGGTCGCGCGGCTGGGCGGGCGGCTCGTCGTTCTCGGCGAGGACTCCTATCCGGAGCCGCTCCGCGCCATCGTCGATCCGCCGCCGGTGCTGACCGTGCTGGGAAACGCCGGGCTCCTCGCGCGGCCTGCGGTGGCGCTGGTGGGCGCACGCAACGCGTCCGCGGCCGGGCGCAAGCTCGCCCGCGACCTCGCCGAGGAGCTGGCCCGCGCGGGGCTGGTCGTCGTGTCGGGCATGGCGCGCGGCATCGACGGCGCCGCCCATGAGGGGGCGCTCGCCGAGGGCACGATCGCCGTCCTCGCCGGCGGCGTCGACTCGCCCTATCCGAAGGAGCACGCGCCGCTCTACCGGCGGCTCGTCGCGGACGGAGCGGTGGTCGCGGAGAACGGCCTCGGAACCGTTCCGACGGCGCGCCTCTTCCCGAGCCGCAACCGGCTGATCTCCGGTCTCGCGCTCGGCGTCGTGGTGGTCGAGGCGACGCTGCGGTCGGGCTCGCTGATCACCGCCCGGTTCGCGAACGAGCAGGGCCGCATCGTCATGGCGGTGCCGGGATCCCCGCTCGACCCGCGGGCGCGGGGCGCCAACGACCTGCTTCGCCAGGGGGCAGTGCTGGTCGAGAGCGCGGAGGACGTGATCGAGGCGGTCCGGGGCATGGCGGCGGCACCTCCGCCGGAGCCGCGCCGCGAGGACGAGGCGCCGCCGGGCGACGAGCCCGCGGAGGACGACCGCGCCCGGCTCGCCGCCGCGCTCGGCCAGACGCCGGTCGCGGTCGACGAACTCGTCCGCGCCTGCGGCCTGTCCGCGGCGGCGGCCCAGATGATCCTGCTCGAACTCGAGCTCGCCGATCGAATCGTCCGCCACCCCGGCAACCGCATCGCGCTTCGCCCGTGACGGGACGAGAACGACGCCCTGCCTCGGCCGAATGGCGGGCCGGGCCGGGCGCATGGAAGAAGAGGCGAGGGCCTTCCGCGCTCCCGGTCGCGACAAGCGGTTCGAGGAAGACCGGGACCGCCGGCCTGCCGCAGGACCTCCCCGGATGGCCGACAGGTGGAGATGGAACGTCGGACTACCGTTTCGTGATCTTGGGGCCGGCATAGACGACATGGATCGGCTTCCCGGCCTCGACCGGCCAGGAGAAGTGCAGGCGCAGCGTCAAGTGCGAGACTTTGCCGTGCCACGTGCAGAAGAGGGACCGCGTCGAATCTTCCGGGTGGACGAAATGCAGATCCCGGCGGAATTCCCGTTTCTCGGATCGGAGGAGTCCGAAAACAGTGCCCGGTCGCCCGTGAAGTAGTCGCAATACAAGCGGTGGCCCTCCATGTTGCGCCCGCCGCCCTCATCGAAGGCCCGTGCGAAACGGTAGAGAATTCCGAGCAGGAAGAGAAAACGATCTACCGAACTTCTTGCGAAGGGGACCCCGGCGAGAGGCGCGAAACAGTCTTCGGAAAAGACCAGCCGATAGAAGCGGTCAATCGAAGCGGCGCCCAAATCCTGCCACGATCGGATCGGCGGCGCTTGATCCTGCAATGCGCGTTCGAGTTCCGATGCGCATCACCAGTTCCGGATGGCGGTCCGTCGATCGTCGCACGCGTCCTCCGAGCGGCGCCAGGTCACGTCGATCGGCGCAAAAGTCCAACCGGATGGGACGAGGCTGACCAATCCGCAATCCACCCCGTGCAGATTTCTGAAGGCGGCCTCACCTATGGCCGTATCGGTTGCGATGTTCCCTTCGCATTCCAGCCAGTCATCCTTGCCGTGCCCGCGACGATCGCCCCAGAACGGACCGGCCCTGGTCAACCAGCTCATCGCGGCCCGGCGCTCGCTGTCCGATTCGAGATTCCCGATCGCCTGCGGCATCGATATGCCGGACATCGGCATGGCCTTCAGGAATTCTCTGTGGCATTGCAGCTGGCGGCCGGATCGCTTCGCCGCGTTTCGTATCGTCATCAGCCGCGAGAGCGCGTTGCGGAAGGACGCCATGTCATGGAACTGTCGATGGACCGACAGGTCGTTGACGAGGAGATCCATGTCAGTTCCAGCCGGCCAGATCGTTCATGTCATGATCGAACTGGTCGAAAAAGCCTTCGGGCCAGGCATCGATATTGCCGTCGGCGTCGATTGCCGGACTCTCGACCTGGGGCATCCCGCCATCTCTGCCCTCTCTCTCTCGCCGCGGCCGGAAAAAATGAAGCGCCACGGCGTCGCCGGGAAATACGCCCATTCTGACGGCGCGGCGTATTCCGTTCAGCACATGGTCGCTGTGGGTTTCGATCATTACCTGCACCCCTGCCGCGGCCGCCTGCGCAAGAAAACGGCCCATCGCGCTCTGCCCTGCGGGATGCAGATGTACTTCCGGGTTCTCGATCAGCAACAGGTCGTTCTTCTCGGCCGACAATGCCGCCACGACGATCGGAAGAGCCTGGGTCAGCCCGAACCCTGTATGCACGGGGCGGTGGAAATCGGTGTCGTTCGAGACCCGAATCCCGAGCGTGACCGCATTGGCGCGCGGAACCCGGTCGATCGCCAGGACGCAACCGGGGAAGAATTGCGCCATTCGCGCCTCCACCTGCCGGAATCGGGTGCGCGGGACATCGGCGTCGACCAGCCCCGGCAATATCGGATTGTCGCGGCCGGAATGAAGAATGCTGACGGCATATTCGCCCCGCGCGCCGACGACGGGGGTCAGCTGGGGGTCGTCGTGTCGGTAATATTCGCGCGGTCCCAATCTCTCCGCCGTCAGATAGGTGAGCCGGCGCAACCGCTCGGTCACCGAATGCGGGCTCGTCCGCGCCGGCAGCAGGCGATGAAGCGGCCCGGACCCGTCGACATCCCAATCATCGTCGGGCGCCGCCTTCCCCCTGGTCCTGCGCACCGCCACCGACATCTCGTCGCGCGCGCCTTCGAATTCCCATTCGAACCGATCCGCATCCCCGTCGCGCAGCGCAACCCCGCATCTGCCGCGCCCATGGATCTGGTCGATCACGTCCGCCGCGGTTCCGAGGCGGAGAGTGGCGCCGTCGAGCATCAGCCGCGTGGACCATTCATGTTCGCGCATCGTCTGATGGAGCAGCGCCAGCGCCTGCAACAGGGACGACTTGCCCGATGCGTTGGTGCCCGAGAGCAGCGTCAACGGCCGCAAGGGCAGCTTCAGCGCCTCGAAACATTTGAAGTGCCGCAGGTCAAGGCGCGTGATCACCGAGGACCTCCCGCAGCGCTTCCCGGGCCATGGCGAATCGCCTCTTCACGCGTTTCGTATCGTTTGTTCCGTAGGTGATCGCCGCATTGAATTCCTCCTGACGCAATAGACGATGGACCGCTTGAAGCAGGGGATCGGCGAAGCTCCGGACATGGGCCTCGCCATATCGGGAGAGACCGGTCGACATCACATCCCAGAAGGAGGCGTTCAATATGCTACGATAGTCCTGACCGGGCGAGTGCTTTCGGAACGCATGACGATCGAAGACCAGGAAGTTATTGTCGAGACCTCGTCGGAACGCCGCAGACAGACCGGACAATTCCGTTTCGCTCATTCGGTTCATTCGGCGTAGACAATCGGCAAGGAATGTATCCATATCTCCATTATACTTATCCAAGCTCAGGAGTTGGAAAGCGCAAAAACGATTGACGAATTCGCGATCGCGCATCGTTTTCTTGTTCAGGCTCATCCCTGTTGCGCGCAAAAAAGTGTCGGTCTGGGCCTCGTCCTTCAGGAAGCGCGTCGCCTTGCCCATGAACAGGCTGTTGCGCATCTGCTGCCGGGTGAGCGGAACCCCGCTATTCACTCTTTCGAAAATGTCCAGGCGCGCGCGTTCCGGCACCTTCGAATCGATAATGTAGAAGATGAGGTTGCAGTCCTCGATTCGGTTTTGAAGCTTGACCGAAAGCTCGGAGAAGTATTTTCCGTCGATCTCGTTTCTATCGGGAAGCTTCAGCTTCAGCTCGTCCTTGGAAAAGCGCTGGAAGGTGGAAAGACGCTGCAAACCGTCGACCACCACCATGCGGCCTTCGTCATCCTCCGCGAGATAGAAGACAGGCAGGGGGATGCGCATTACGACCGATTCGACGAGCTTGCTCTGCTTGTCTTCCGACCAGATGAAATCGCGCTGAAAGTCCGGATCCATGATGTATCTCGCATTGTCGATACGGCGGATGACGTCCTGGATCGTCCGGCTCTCTTGGCGGATCAGCAGTTCGTCGAGCGGATAATCGCCCCAGGCAGCCCCCGCCTGGTCGAGACCTTCCGGTTCTTCGCTCGCGGTGCCGGCTTCTGCGGGCCGATCGCCCTGCTCGCTATTCATGCCGCACTCCCCACTTTCCTGCCCCGGCTCGACATATCATATGCGCCGCAACGCGGTCAGCGCCCGGTGGGAAGCATCGTGGCTCGACGCTCGAGGCGGCGGCGCCAATCCGGCGACCGCCGCCCGGAACCAGGCTCCAGGCGATGGCCGGTCGCGGTCCGGCAGCGCCAGGGCGCCTTGTCCTCGTGGCCGTCTGCGGGCGGGCGACCGGGGATCGTCCCGACCCCGACACGGCCGAGGATACATGCCATCCGATATCCAATACGTCCTGAACCGGGACAGGCGGTTGACGAACCCGTTCGCGGGTGCCAATTGTCGGCGGCGGCAATGCGCATGCCGCCCCGGTAGCCGCCCCGGATGGGAAGACCGGCATCCTGCGCCATCGTGATCGAGTAGCCCACATCATGGACATCGTCGTCGTCGAGTCGCCGGCCAAGGCAAAGACCATCAACGAATATGTCGGGCGCGGCTACAAGGTGCTCGCGAGCTACGGCCATGTCCGCGACCTTCCGCCGAAGGACCGTTCGGTTCGGCCGGAAGAGGATTTCGGCATGAGCTGGGCCGTCGACGGGAGGGCGGAGAGGCATCTCGCGGCGATCGCCAAGGCGCTGGCCGGGGCCGAACGCCTCTATCTGGCGACCGACCCCGACCGCGAGGGCGAGGCGATTTCCTGGCATGTCCGGGAGGTGCTGGCCGAGCGGGCGGCGCTCGAAGGCATCGACGTGAAGCGGGTGGTCTTCCACGAGGTTACCAGGGACGCCGTCACCCGCGCGCTCGCGACCCCGCGCGATCTGGATCATCGCCTGATCGACGCCTATCTCGCCCGCCGCGCGCTCGACTATCTCGTCGGGTTCACCCTGTCCCCGGTGCTGTGGCGCAAGCTTCCGGGGGCCCGGTCGGCCGGGCGCGTGCAGTCGGTCGCGCTGCGGCTGGTCTGCGAGCGCGAGGCCGAGATCGAGGCCTTCCGGCCGAGGGAATACTGGTCGATCGAGGTCGACTTCCGCACCGCCAACGGCGCCGCGGTCGCCGCGCGGCTCACCCATCTGGACGGCGCGAAGCTCGACCGCTTCGATCTCGGCGACGAAGATTCCGCCAGGGCGGCGGCGGCGGCGATCGACGCGCATGCCTACCGGGTGGCCGCGATCGAGCGCAAGCTCGTCCGGCGCCGCCCGCAGCCCCCGTTCACGACCTCGACGCTCCAGCAGGAAGCCTCGCGCAAGCTCGGCTTCTCGGCCACCCGGACGATGCGCACCGCCCAGCGTCTCTACGAAGGGGTCGATCTCGACGGCGAGACCGTCGGGCTGATCACCTATATGCGGACCGACAGCGTGACGGTCGCCGGCGAGGCCCTGCGCGGCCTGCGCCGGCTGGTCGGGGAACGGTTCGGGCCGGACTATCTGCCGAAGCGGCCGCACGCCTTTCGATCGCGAACGAGGAACGCCCAGGAGGCGCATGAAGCGATCCGCCCGACCGATCCCAAGCGGGCGCCGGGCTCGGTGGCCGGGGTGCTGGGCAGGGACGAAGGGCGGCTCTACGCCTTGATCTGGAGCCGCGCCGTCGCGTCGGCGATGCAGAGCGCGACGCTCGAACAGGTCGCCGTCGACATCGCCTCGCCGGGCCGCGAGATCGTCCTCCGCGCGACCGGATCGGTGGTGCTGTTCGACGGCTTTCTCCGCCTCTACCAGGAAGGCCGCGACGACTCCGACGAGGACAAGGACGCCCGAGGAGAGGACGGGGACCGGATGCTGCCGCCGCTCGGCGAAGGCGAGTCGCTGGAACGCACGGCCACGCGACCCGAGCAGCATTTCACCAAACCGCCGCCGCGCTTCGGCGAGGCGTCGCTGGTCCGCAGGCTCGAGGAGCTCGGGATCGGCCGCCCCTCCACCTATGCCGCGATCCTGAGCGTCCTCCAGGAGCGCGGCTATGTCCGGCTGGAGAGCCGGCGCTTCCTCCCCGAGGACCGCGGCCGCATCGTGACCGCCTTTCTGTCGGGCTTCTTCTCGCGCTATGTCGAGTACGACTTTACCGCCGAGCTCGAGGACCGGCTCGATCTGGTGGCCAAGGGGGAGGCCGATTGGCGCGCGCTGATGGACGAGTTCTGGCGCGACTTCTCGGCCGCGGTCCGAGCGACCGAGGGGCTGACCGTCAGCGGCGTGATCGACGCGCTGGACGAAGATCTCGGCGCTCACTTCTTCCCGGCCGGCGACGGAGAGGCGGCGACTCCGCGCGCCTGCCCCGGCTGCGGCGGCCGGCTCGGCCTCAAGCTCAGCCGGCACGGCGCCTTCATCGGCTGCGGCAACTATCCCGAGTGCCGATACACACGGCCGCTCTCGCCCGGTGCGGACGACGCGCCGACGGAGGATGGCCCGAGAGAGCTCGGCCGCGATCCGGAGAGCGGCGACGCGATCTCGCTGCGCAAGGGTCCCTACGGCTACTATGTCCAGCGCGGAGAGGCGATCGGCAAGGCCAAGCCCAAGCGCGCCGGCCTACTGAAGGCGATGAACCCGGGCGAGGTCACGCTCGACCAGGCCCTCGGCCTGCTGTCGCTGCCGCGCGTCGTCGGCATTCACCCGGGCTCCGGCAAGGAGATACGGGCGGGGCTTGGCCGCTACGGCCCTTATCTCCGCCATGACGGCGCGAGCAGGAATCTCGGCGCGGACGAGGACATCCTCTCGATCGGGGTGAACCGGGCCGTCGCGCTGCTCGAGGAGGCGCCGGCGCGCAAGGGAAGGGGTGCGTCGACCCCGCTCAGGGAGCTCGGCCCGCACCCGGAGGACGGGGCGCCGGTCACGCTGATGGACGGCCGCTACGGCCCCTATGTGCGTCACGGAAAGATCAACGCGTCGATCCCGAAGGGTGCGGATCCGGCCGCGGTGACACGCGACGAAGCGGTTGCGCTGCTCGGCGCGCGCGCGGCGCGAACCGGGACGGCATCGCGCAAGGGCGCCGCCAAGCGCAGCCCCGCCAAGCCCCGCAAATCCCGCGCCAAGACGAAAAAGGCGTGAGCGGCGAACGTCGCCCCGGTCGGCGCGGATCCGCCCCGGGACGTCTCCCCCCGGTCGCCGTCGTCGAGATCCTCGTCGTCGACAGCGACGGTTTCGCGACGGCCCGACCGGTCGGCGGCAGGGCCGGGGCCGCCGGGCGGGAGATCCGTCTCGCTCCGTCCGCCAGCGCCGGGCAGGCGGTGGCGGCCGGCGAGCGCGTGCTGGCCAGGCTCGACCGGACTCCCGACGGCCCCTACCGGGCCGAGATCATCCGACGGCTCGCCGAACCGCGGCCGCGCACGCTGCTCGGCATCTACGATGCCGACGGTGGGGCCGGGCGGCTCCGCCCGACCGACGGGCGCCGCCCGCGCGCCTACCGCGTCGCGCGCCGCGACAGCGGCGGCGCCGAGCCCGGCGAGCTGGTTCGCGCGGAGGCCCAGCCGGCCCGGCGGCC
Organism: Alphaproteobacteria bacterium; assembly: GCA_963422565.1. Classification (GTDB taxonomy): domain Bacteria; phylum Pseudomonadota; class Alphaproteobacteria; order MPNO01; family MPNO01. The sequence continues at coordinate 2,643,976 of OY730228.1, forward strand.
GGGTCCGGGGACGGCGCGGGTGCTCGAGCGGTTGGGCGCCGGGCCGCCCTGGCGGATCGCGAGTCTGGTCGCCATCGCCGGGCACGGGATCCCCGACCGCTTCCCGCAAGGGGCGCTCGACGAGGCGGCCGCCCTGCCGCCCGAACCGCAGGAGGGGCGCGAGGACCTGCGCGCCCTTCCGCTGATGACCATCGACGACGCGACGGCGCGGGACTTCGACGACGCGGTCTGGGCGGAGGCCGACGACCCGGAGACCAACCCCGGCGGTCATCGGGCGATCGTCGCGATCGCCGATGTCGCCTGGTACGTCCGCCCCGGCTCGGAGCTCGACCGTGCTGCCCGCGCGCGCGGCAACTCGGTCTATTTTCCCGACCGGGTGGTGCCGATGCTGCCCGAGCCGCTCTCGGAAGGCCGCTGTTCGCTGACTCCGGGCGTCGACCGGCTCTGCCTCGCCGTGCATCTGAAGATCGCTGCGGACGGGAGTCTCCGCGGCCACCGCATAACCCGGGCGGTCATGCGCTCGGCCGCACGCGAGACCTACGAGACCGTCCAGACGGTGCTCGATGGCGGCCCGCCGTCTCCCGGCCCGCGCGGCGCCGCGATCGCCGCGCTCCACGGCGTCTATCGGGCACTCGCCAGGGCGCGCGCGCGGCGCGGCACGCTCGAGCTCGACCTTCCCGAGTACCGCGCGGTCATGGCGCCGGAAGGCGGCGTCGAACGGATCGAGAGGCGGCGGACGCTGACCGCGCACAAGCTGATCGAAGAGTTGATGATCGCCGCCAACGTGGCCGCGGCCGAGACGCTGACCCGTCTCGGCCGCGCCTGTATCCACCGGGTCCATGCGCCGCCGGACCCGGCGCGCGTCGAAGCCCTGCGCCCGTTGCTCGACTCGTTCGGCCTGCCGCTGCCGCGCCGGGCGCGGGACTTCGCGCGGCTGCTGGCGCGGGCGGCGGACGAGGACGCGGCGGAGATCCTGCACGAAGCGGTCCTGAGAACGCAGGCGAAGGCTGCATACGCCGCAGACACACCCGGCCATTTCGGCCTCGGGCTCCCGCTCTACTGCCATTTCACCTCGCCGATCCGGCGCTATGCCGACCTCGTGAACCACCGCGCGGCGATCGCGGCGCTGAACCTCGGCGCGGGCGGGGCGGACGGCGCGCCGGAGGACATCGCCCGACATGTCTCGGAAACCGAGCGGAGGGCCGCCGACGCAGAACGCGAGGCGATGGACCGGCTCCTGGCCGCATATCTGGCGAAACGGGCCGGAGCCCGCTTCGCCGCGCGAATCGGCGGCATCACACGCGCTGGGCTGTTCCTCAGATTCGACGAGAGCGGGGCGAACGCGCTGGTGCCCGCTTCGTTTCTGCCGATCTCCCCGATCCGCCCCGACGCGAACGGGTTGCGCATGCTCGACCGGGCCGGGCGGACGCTCTATGCGCTCGGACAGCAGGTCACCGCCCTGCTGCGCGAGGTCGACATCGTCACCGGGCGTCTGGTCTGCACCATCGCCGAGGACGGGGACGGACGGCGCGCCGCCGACAGGCTTCAACCGGAGGTGCGAACCCTCTAGACTGGCCCAAGTCCCCGCTCCACCGGGAGGCCGTCGATGGCCGAGCCGATCATTCTCGAAGTCTTCACCGACTATATCTGACCCTGGTGCTATCTCGGTACCGGGCGTATCGAGCGGCTCTGCCGGTCCTTCGACATCGACGTCAGGCTGGTGCATTTCCCGCTGCACCCCGACACGCCGCCGGAAGGCGTGTCGCTGGCCGAGCTCTTTGCCGGGCGCGATGTCGATCTCGACGCCTCCCATGCCCGCATGAAGGCGCTGATGGACGCCGAGGGGCTGCCCTACGCCAAGCGGACGCACAGCTATAACAGCCGGCTCGCCCAGGAGCTGGGGAAATGGGCGGAGACGCAGGACGGCGGCGATGCCCTGCACGACGCGCTCTACGCCGCCTACTTCGTCGCCGGGCGCAATATCGGCGATCTGGCGGTCCTGGCCGATGTCGCCGCAGATGCGGGCTTCTCCGGTTCGGCCGCGCGCGGCGCGCTCGAGGAGCGGCGCTTCCGGGACGCGGTCGACCAAGACTGGGCGCTTTCCCGCGCCATGGGGGTGACCGGGGTCCCCACCTATGCGGCCGCCGGGTACGGCGTCGTCGGCGCCCAACCCTATGAAACTCTGGCAGCCCTCGTCCGCCGCGCCGGGGCGGCGGAGAGGCCGGGCGGGGCGGGCGCCATCTGAGCCGATGGCGCGGGCGGCAGGGTTCATCGAGCGCCATGCGCTGTGGACCGACGACCAGGCGCGCCGCGCCGGCGAGCTACCGCGGCTGATCGAAGCCGAGAAGCTGGACCTGATCCGGATCGCCTGGACCGACACCCACGGCGCCGTCCGCGCCAAGGCCCTGACCCCGTCCGCCTTCGCCGCCGCGCTCCACGACGGCCACAATATCAACGTCGCGACGACGACTCTCGACGCCTCGGGCGGGCGGGTGTTCGCCTCCTTCACCCGCGGCGGCGGGATGGGCCTCGACGAGATGACGGGCTCGCCCAACCTGGTCCATGTCCCGGATCCGTCGAGCTTCCGGATCCTGCCCTGGGCGCCCGGTGTCGGCTGGGTACTGGGCGATTCCTATTTCCGCGACGGCAGACCCTTTCCCTTCTCGACGCGCGCGGTGCTCAAGCGCCAGACCGAGCGGCTCGACGACCGGGGGCTGCGGCTGATCGTCGGGATCGAGGTCGAATGGTATCTGGCCCGCGTCCTCGACGATGTTCTCGGCGACCGCGAGACCGCGCGCCAGGGCCGGCCCGGTCGGCCGATCCCGACCGCGCCGATCGAGCCGGGCTTCTCCTATCACGGCGAATCCGGCCTCGATCTGATGCAACCGGTCCTGAGCGAGCTCGCCCGCGCCTACGGGGCGCTGGGGCTCGACCTGCGCTCGATCGAGAACGAGTTCGGACCGGGCCAGGTCGAATGCACCTTCGCCCCTGCCGACGCGCTGGCGGCGGCCGACGGCTATGTGCTGTTCCGCAGTGCGACCCGTCAAATCTGCCGCCGGCACGGGCTGCTCGCGAGCTTCATGTGCCGGCCTGCGATCGAAGGGTTCTATGCCAGCGGCTGGCATCTTCACCAGTCGCTTGTCGATGCGCGAACCGGCCGGAACCTCTTCATGCCGGAGAAGGGGGAGGCGCGCTTGACCGCCCTGGGCCGATCCTGCCTCGCCGGGCTGCTCGCCCATGCGGCGCCCGCCGCCGCTTTCGCTGCGCCGACCGTCAACGGCTATCGGCGGTTCCGGGCCAACTCGCTGGCCCCGGACCGCGCCGGCTGGGGCCACGACCACCGCGGCGCCATGCTGCGCGTCCTCGGCGGCGCAGGAGATCCTGCGACGCGGCTGGAGAACCGCGTGGCCGAGCCCGCCGCCAACCCCTATCTCTTCATCGCCTCGCAGATCGCCGCCGCCCTCGATGGTATCGTGCGCGGCCTCGATCCCGGGCCGCCCGACGACGAGCCCTATACCGCCGACCGAAGGATGCTGCCGGCCGGCCTTCCGGCGGCGATCGCCCTGCTCGCCGGCGAATCGGTTTTCCGGGAGGCGTTCGGCGGCCTGTTCGTGGACTACTTCATCCGCCTCAAGCAGGCCGAGATCGACCGTTTCCGGCAGGCCTGCGCGGCCGACGACTCGACCCCGGTCAATGGCGTCACCCAATGGGAGCAGAACGAATATTTCGACTTCTTCTGAATCCGACCTGCCGCCCGCCGGCAGCGGTTGTCATTTGGCGTCCCGGCAGACGTCCCGGCCCGCATCCTCGCCCCGCTCTCGCATCATCCCCGCTCGCGCATGGGGTGCTGGGCGACGAACCCGGCCGCTCCGTCCCGCGCGAACGATCGCAGGCCTTCCGCCAAACACCGCGCCCCGGACGGCGCCCGTCCCTCGACGCGACCGCGACCGCGACATCCCGACTCGGATGGCTCCCCGCCGCACGACCTTCCCGTGCGCCTCGATCCCCGATCCGCTACAGGGCAAAACGGATGAACGCGCCCATTGGGGGAAATCTCGCCGCGCCCGGTCGGCGCGGTCACTCCAGATGAATCCTGCCATGGGGAAGAAAGGCGTGGAAGGCGAAGGCGAAGGTCAGGTCGTGGACCTCGTCGACCCATCCGCCGTCTCGTCGACGTTCGACGACGAGGTTGCCGATGTCCCGGCCGCGCGCGATCACCCCGTCGTCGAGCGCCGAGTTCTGCCCCTCGGTCCAGGTCAGCCGCAGGTCGCCGGCGACGAGTCGGCCCTTCTCCCGGAGCAGCGCCAGCGGCCAGGCCTCGTCGCCCACCCGGACGACATAGGCGAGCGGCGCAATGCCCTCGGGCATGCTGCCGTCATAGAGAAAGGGCTGGGCGGCACTGTCATAGCCGCGATAGGGGTTCATCCCGTAGGGCCGGAAGCCGCCGTCGTCGGGCACGAGGATGCGGCCGTCCGGATGGCGCGCCCGGAAGCGGGCGAGCGACTCGACGCGGGCCGGTAGCGGCTCGAGCATCTTCCCCGCCATTGCGCCGACGATCGCGGTCCCGGTGAACTGCTGCCACCAGCTTTCGGTCTGGCGGTCGTACATCACCAGGTCGCTGTGCCGCAGCTTGCCGGTGGTGCCGAAGTCGAGCGGCCGGCCGTCGACCCGCCGGTCGAAGACGATCGCCGCGTTGCAGAGCGGGCAGTAGGTGACCGCGACCGGCACCCCGCCCACGACATCGTTGACGATCTCGTGCCAGATCAGGATGCGCAGCGGATAGGCCCTGGGGTCGCCTGCGATCGACAGCGCGATGACCGGCTCGGTCCCGGCGAGGCCGCCGTCCTCGGGAAGCGCCGCGAATTTCGGCGCGTCGATCGCCGGGATGCCGTCTTTGGGCGGCCCGCCCGATCTGATCTCCGTGTAATCGACCCTGTGCCTGCTGAAATCCGTCTTCGGCCATTCCTGCCGCCAGACCGTCGGCTCCGCCGCCGCTGCGCCGGCAAGAACGAGGGCCGCGAACGCCGCCGCCCCGCGCGTTTTCGTCATCATGCGATCCTCCCGGTCGGCTTCCGCGAGCATAGCGGACCGTCCGCGTCTCCGGCCAAGCGGGCCGGAGCGCTCGGCCTCTCTCGGGTCCCGGGCGCGGCGCCACGAACTCCCGTACTATCCCCGGCCCATGCTCCGCCGTTCCCCCTTCCGACGCTTCGAGGCCGCCCTGCCGGCGCGGCCCTTCGCCTACGGCCTCTGCATGCTGACCGCGCTGTGCTGGGCGGGGACGATCATCGCCGGCCGCATCGCGGCCCCCGACATGCCGCCGATGGCGGTCAATTTCTGGCGCTGGGTGGTCGCCTTCGCCGTCATGGCGCCGTTCACCGGGGCGGCGCTCTACGCCAAGCGCCGCGTCATCGCCGCGAACCTGCGCATCCTGTTGACCTTGGGCGGGCTCAACATGACCGCGTTCGGCGGCCTGTTCTTCCTCGGGCTGGAGCATAGCCAGGCGATCAACGGCTCGATCCTGCTGGCGACGATGACCATCAACATCGTCCTCGTCTCTTGGCTACTGGTCGGCGTCCGTATCTCGGCTGTCCAGGCGCTCGGGGTCGCCGTCGGGTTCCTCGGCATCGTCATCATCGCGGCGCGCGGCGACCCGGAGGCCCTGGTCGGGCTGTCGTTCGGAGTCGGCGACCCGTTGATCTGGGCCTCGACGCTCGCCTATGCCGTCTATTCGACGACGCTTCGGAAGGCGCCCGGGGAACTCGCCCCGGTCGAGTTGATGACCGTCCTCTGCCTCGTCGGGGTGCTCGCCTGCCTGCCGATGGCCGCGGCCGAGGCCTGGCTGTTCGCGCGGCCGACCTCGTGGAGCCTCGACGCCCTGCTCGCGGTCGGCTTTCTGGGCCTGTTCCCCTCCGCGCTCGCCCAGATCCTCTGGGTCGCCGGGATCAAGCGCATCGGCGCGACCACGGCGGGCTATTTCATCTACACCGTGCCGGTCTTCGGCACCGCGATGGCGATCGGGGTCCTCGGCGAGACCCTCTACTGGTACCATCTGGTCGGGATCGCGCTGGTCTTCGTCGGCGTCTACGCCGCGGCGGCGCGAGCCGGGCGGCGCGATCAGACAGGACGCGGCTCGCCGCCGCCGGTGGCCGATGCGTCGACCGCCTCGAGCACTTCGACCGCGTGCACCATCTCGCCTGCGGTCACCGGGAAGGCCGGTCCGCCCGACGCGGCGGCAGCGAAGGCCTCGAGACCATCGCGCATCGAGCGTAGGCCCGGATAGTCGTAGCCCTTCCAGCGCCGGTCCGAACGGCTGCCGTCGGTCAGCACCGACCGGTAGCCGTCGAGCTCGACGATCTCCGCCCAACCGCCGGTCCCGATCACGCAGATCCGGTAGAGATGGGCGGTTGCCCCGACCATTCCGAGATAGCCGGTGCAGCCGCCGGCGAACTCCATCAGCATCGCCGTCGTATCGTCGATCCCGTAGGAGAGCGCCTGGCGTTTGCTCTTGACAGTCACCGAGGCGATGGGGCCGATGAAATCGATCATCGCGTCGATGGCGTGGATGCCGAGCGAGGTCAGGAAGCCGCCCGGACTCTCCCGCGCGTCGCTGCGCCAGGTGTCGGCCGCCGCCGACATGTCGGCGGAGAAATTGCCCTCGACATGGAGCGGCGTGCCGAGCCGGCCCTCGGCGATCGCCTCCCCGAGGGCGCGCGCGTTGGGGGCGAAGCGGCGGTTATGCCCGATGCCGAGACAGACCCCGGCGGCCTCGACGGCGGCGACGGCGCGGCGCGCCTCGGCGGAGGTGAGCGCCAGCGGCTTCTCGCAGAACACATGCTTGCCGGCCTCGGCGGCGGCGACGATCTGCGGGACATGGAGGCTGTGCGGCGTCGCCAGCACGACCGCCTGCACCGCCGGGTCGTCGAGCGCCGCCCGATAGTCGTCGCCGAGCGCCAGCCCTTTGGCGGCGGCGTAGTCGGCGGCCGCCGCAGGGGTCCGGGCGACCGCCCGGACGAAGCGCAGCACCTCGCTCCCGCCGTCGAGCGAGTCGATCAGCAGGCGGCCCCAGCGGCCGAGCCCGACGATGGCGGCGTCGATCATCTGCGTCGGACGGTCAGGCGGCGGCCTCGCCGCGCGGGACGAGCATGTCGTACCAGGGCTTCCGGTCGCGGGTCTTGGCGTCGTCGACATGGAGCGCCTTGACCTCGGTGTACTCGTTCAGCCCCTCTTCGCCGAACTCGCGGCCGATCCCCGACTGCTTGTAGCCGCCGAACGGCATCCGCTCGCTCAGAAGATGCCAGTCGTTGATCCACACCGTGCCGGTGCGCAGCCGTGCGGCCACCGACCGGCGCGGTCGATATCGGCACTCCACACCCCGCCGCCGAGGCCGAAGATCGAGTCGTTGGCGATGGCGACCGCCTGGTCCTCGCCGTCATATTCGAGCACGCAGAGGACCGGGCCGAAAATCTCCTCTCGCGCGATCCGCATGTCGTTGGTGACGCCGGTGAACACCGTCGGCCGGATGAAAAAGCCCTTGCCCAGCGCCCCCTCGGTGGCTCGCGCCCCGCCGCAGGCGAGCGTCGCGCCCTCCTTCTTGCCGAGTTCGATATAGTCGAGCACCGTCTGCATATGGCGTTCGGAGACCACCGGTCCGACCTTGGTCGCCGGATCCAGCGGATCGCCCATCGGCAGCGTCTCGAGCCGGGCCACCATGCGGGCGACGAACGCATCATGCTGTCGTCCGGGAAGCAGCAGGCGGGTCCCCGACTCGCAGACCTGCCCCTGATGGTAGAAGGAGGCGAAGATCGAGCCGTCGACCGCGATGTCCCAGTCGGCGTCGTCGAGGACCACGTTGGCTGACTTGCCGCCGCATTCGAGCGTCACCTTCTTCAGCGTGCCCGACGCCTTGGCCATGATGTCGCGCCCGACCTCGGTCGAGCCGGTGAAGGCGACCTTGTCGACGTCCGGGCTGGTTGTCAGGACCTCGCCGATGACGCCGCCGGGCCCGGTGATGACGTTGACGACGCCCGGCGGCAGCCCGACCTCGTCGACGATGCGGGCGAGCTCCATCGCGTTGAGCGGGGTGTCGGATGCCGGCTTGAGAACCACCGTGTTTCCGGTCGCGAGCGCCGGGCCGAGCTTCCAGACCGCCATCAGCAGCGGGAAGTTCCACGGGATGATGGCGGCGCAGACCCCGATCGGCTCGCGGATGGTGTAGTTGTAGGATCGGCCCGGCCGAGACATGCCGGGGATCTCCCGCGCCTCGGCGTTGTAGGACTTGGCCATCTCGGCGAACCAGGCCATCTGGCGCTGCGCGAGATAGGCGTCGGCCCCGCATTTGACGATGGTGCCGCCCGAGTCCCGCGACTCGTTGGCCGCGAGCTCCTTCTGCCGATCCTTCATGATCGCGGCGATCTTGCCGATCAGCTCCGAACGGGCCTCCCCGCTCATCCGCGGCCACGGCCCCTCGTCGAAGGCCTTGCGGGCGGCGGCGATGGCGGCGCGGGCGTCGTCGGGGCCGGCGACCGGGATGTCGGCGATCGCCTCGCTGTTGGAGGGGTTGAAGGTCGGCCGGCTGGCCCCGCCTTCGGCCTCGACGAACTCCCCGCCGATATAGAGCTTGTACGCGTCCATCTGTCCCGCCGTCTCCATGGGTTTGCCTCGACGGGGGATATAGCGCAGCGCACCCGGCGAATCCACTCGCGCCGGCGGCAGGCAGAACGGTCCCGAAGACGGGTCAATCGGGCGAAGCGCCGCGGGGAGGCGGTTGCGGACATCGACCGTCCGGCCCCTCCGGCAGTTCCAACTGCTCGGGATGGGTGGCGGCGATCGACGGGCCGTTGCGCGAGGCGAGCCAGCCGCGCACCCGAACGACGCAGCCGGCGAGCGCCTCCGGTTCGATGCCGGCGCGTCGGAACCGCCGCATGTCGCGCGGGGCGACGGTGATCGTGAAGTCGGTCCGCCAGTCGGCGTCGAAATTGAGGAAGGCGCGCTTCCGCACGACGGCGGCGGCCCGAACCCGGCCCTCGACGAGCTGGAAGGTCCCGACGAACCGGCCCGCCCGGTCATGCGGCAGGATACGGTAGTAGCGAAGCGCCCAGATGCCGCGCCCGGCTGCCCGCGCCTCCCGTTCGGCCGTCAGCATCTCCGTCGCCAGGGCGCGGTTGTCGGCGAAGGTGTAGACGCGGGCGAGGCCGCGCCGCAGCATCTCGCCCTGAACCCAGACCGCGCGCCCGGCCGCCCTGACCTCCGCATGGGCGAGCAGCCGGCGATGCCGGTCGATCCGCCGCTCGTGATAGGCGAGCGCCAGACGCCGGCCGACGACCAGGGCCTCGAGACCGGCCTTGGCCTCCTCCGCCATCGGCCAGGGACGCGATCCGGCCCGCCGCGCGGCGAGCTTGGGCGCCTGGATGCCGACCAGGCGCAGCTTCCGCCCCGAGGCGAGGACGATGGTGTCGCCGTCCTCGACGGAGACGGCGATACCGTCGCGCGGGGGCTCGCGCGCGAGGGCGGCGGGCACCGCGCCCGGCCAGGCCGCCAGTTGCCAAGCCAGGAGCCAAGCGTAGAATGGTCGCGCTCTCACGGCGTGGAACCGCCCGCCGTCATGCCATCGCCCTCCGGCCGGCACCATCGAACCGCGCGGGGCGCCCCGAACCCGGTCGACGCCCACCGCCGATGCGCCAACGGCTTTACCCGCAGATCGAGCCCTATGCGAGCGGGATGCTGGAGACCGGGAGCCTGCACCGGCTCTACTGGGAGATGTCGGGCAACCCTTCGGGGCGGCCGGTCCTGTTCCTGCACGGCGGCCCCGGGGCCGGCGCGATCCCGGCCCACCGCCGCTTCTTCGATCCGGCCCATTACCGCATCGTGATCTTCGATCAGCGCGGAGCCGGCCGTTCGACGCCGCCGGGCGAACTGCGCGAGAACACGACCGCGCATCTGATCGCCGACATCGAACGGCTGCGTGCCCTGGTCGGGGTCGAGACCTGGCTGCTGTTCGGCGGCTCCTGGGGCAGCACGCTGGCGCTTGCCTATGCGGAGGCACATCCCGAGCGGGTGTCGGGGCTGATCCTGCGCGGCATCTTTCTCGGCTCGGAGGCGGAGATCTCCTGGTTCCTCTACGGGATGCGCGCAGTCTTTCCGGAGGCCTGGCGGGCGCTGACGGCGCCGCTCGACGAAAGCGAGCGGTGCGACATCCTCGCTGCCTATCGCCGCCGGGTGACCGACCCCGACCCGGCGGTCTCGCTCCCCGCCGCCCGCCGCTGGAGCCGCTACGAGGGTGCCTGCTCGACGCTGCTGCCGAGCCCGGAGACCGTGGCCGCCTTCGGCGCCGATGCCACCGCGTTGGGGCTCGCGCGCATCGAGACCCATTACTTCGTCAACCGGCTGTTCCTCCCGGACGGCGCGCTGCTCGACAATATCGGCCGCATCCGCCATCTGCCCGCCGCCATCGTCCAGGGCCGCTATGACATGATTTGCCCGATCCGTACCGCCGACGCCCTGCACCGGGCATGGCCCGAGGCGCGCTATACGATCGTACCGGACGCCGGCCATTCGGCGCTCGATCCCGGAATCTGCCGGGCACTGGTCGCCGTCACCGAGTGGGCGAAAACGCGGGGCCGTCCGTGACCGGCCCCCGGCTGCGGCTGGAGCGGCTGGAGGCCGGCGCGGTCTCCGCCGACGGCCGGTCGGTCTTCTTCCGCGTCGTCGGCACCGGGGGCGAGACGGTGACGCTGGAGATGGACCATCGCGATCTGCACCCGGCGATAGCCTATCTGGCCGGGCTCGGCGGCCATGCCGCGGCGGCGCGCGAGGAGGTCGCGCCCGCGACCTTCGGACATACCGACAGGGTGGACGCCCGGCCGATCGAGTCCTCGGATATCGGGCTCGTTCGCGGCCTCGAGACGGGCGAGATCCTGCTGGTGGCCCGGCTGTTCGGCTTCGATCTCGCCTTCACCGCTACCCGCCCCCAGCTTGCGGCGCTCCACCGCGAGATCGAACGCGCTTTGCCGCGGTCGGCGCTCGACCCGTCCCACCATCACCAGCACGACCATCACGGTCACGATCGTCGTCGCGGCAGCGGCTAGCGGACCGGCCGTTCTTCGGCCTATGCTCTCCGCCGCTGCGCCGGGGCGAGCTGGAGAGCCGCGATGGCCGAACGGGAACCTCTGATCGCATGGCCCGAGGGCGGGGTCACCCGCGCGCCCTATGCCCTGTTCTCCGACCCGGCGGTCCACGACGCGGAGATGCGGCGCATCTTCCGCGGCCCGGTCTGGCACTATCTCGGGCTCGAGGTCGAGCTGCCCGAGCCGGGGAACTATCGACTGATCGAGATCGGCGAGACTCCGGTCGTCCTGCTGCGCAACGGGGCCGGCGCGCTCCGCGCCTTCGTCAACCGCTGCGCCCATAAGGGAACGATGCTGCTCTACGAACCCTTCGGCCGGGTCGACGAGCTGATGTGCGTCTATCACAACTGGATGTACGATCTCGACGGGTGCCTCCGCAGCATCCCCTTCGCCAGGGGGATCGGCGGCAAGGGCGGGATGCCCGACGGCTTCCGGATGGAGGAGCATGGGCTGGACCGGCTCCGCGTCGAGAGCCTGGGCGGAATCGTCTTCGGGACCTTCCACCCCGACACCCCGCCGCTCGCCGAGTATATCGGGCCGCGGCTGATGGCCAACTACCGGCGCATCACTGCGCGGAGGTTCCGCGTCCTCGGCTATTACAGCCAGTATCTGGCCTCCAACTGGAAGCTCTATTTCGAGAACGCCTCGGACCCCTACCACGCGACCATCCTGCATGCCTGGGCGACCCGGTTGAAGCTCAACCGCTTCACCATGGAGGGGGCGATCGAGATGAGCGAGCAGGGCTGGCACCATCTGAGCTGGTCGAGGATGGCGAGCGACGCGGGCGGCGAGATCTACGAGGGCGCGGCGTTCCGCAGCGGCCAGGCCGCGTTCGACGCCTTCGAACTCAACGACGCCTCGGTGATCGACCAGTGGGACGAGTTCGGCGACGGCATCACCACCGCGATCCAGACCGTCTTTCCGACCTTCGTGCTCCAGCAGATCCACAACACCATCGCCACCCGCCATCTGGTGCCGCGCGGCCCCGCCGGCTCGGAACTGGTCTGGACGATCCTGGGCTATGCCGACGACGGCGCCGAGGAGACCGCGGCCCGGCTCAAGCAGGGCAACCTGATCGGCCCGGCCGGCTATATCTCGCTCGAGGACGGGATGGTCGGCGGGCTCATCCAGCGCGGCGTCCTGGGGGACAGGGACAAGGCTTCGGTGATGGTGATGGCCGGGGATGCGGTCGAGACGATCGAGAATTCGCGCGCGTCCGAGACCGGGGTGCGCGGCTTCTGGACCGCCTATCGCGGCCTGATGGGGCTCTGACATGCCCGTCGAGGATCCGCCCGGCGGCATTCCCCAGGCGATCCTCCGCCTGTTCGCCGAGTATGCGCACTGCATCGACGAGGATCGGCTCGAGGACTGGCCCGGCCTGTTCACCGACCCGTGCCTGTACCGGATCGCCACCCGCGAGAACGAGGAGCGGGGGCTGCCGGCCTCGTTGATCGTCTGCGACAGCCGGGCGATGCTGATGGACCGGGTCGTGTCGGCGCGCCGCGCCAACGTCTTCGAGCCGCACCGCTACCGGCACATGGTGAGCTGTCAGCGTCTCCTGGATGCCGCCGACGGCGAATATCGGCTATGGTCGAACTATCTGGTGACCCGGATCATGCGCGACGGCACCATGTCGCTCTTCTCGACGGGTGCGTACCGGGACGCGGTCGTGCTCGCCGGCGGCGCGGCGCGGTTCCGCGAACGGGTCGTGATCTGCGATCACGGCATGATCGACAACCTGATCGCGCTGCCGCTTTAGCGGCCGCGCGAGGCGGAGGGAGCGATGCGCAAACATCTGATCTGCGGGACCCTGTTCGACGGGCTGGCGGAGACGCCGCAGACCGACCGGACGATCGTCGTGGACGACGAGCGGATCTCCTATGTCGGGCCGTCTGCCGGCGCCCCCGAACAGCGGCCGGGCGAGCAGGTGATCGACCACGGCCAGGCCTTCGTCATGCCGGGGCTGATCGACATCCATGTCCATCTGAGCTACGGCAACGGCCAGGCCAACGAGGACATCGACATGTTCGCGACGCCCGAGTTCCGGGCGCTGCGGGCGCTCCGGGCGGCGCAGACGGTGCTCCGGGCGGGCTATACCGCGCTCGCCGACCCCGCCTCGACCGGACGCTGCGCGACCGGGGTGCGCGACGCGATCAACGGCGGGCTGTTCGAGGGGCCGCGGATCACCGCCTCGGGCCGCCAGGTGACCTCGCGCCAGGGGCTGGGCGACTGGTACCCGACCTGGATCGGGGTGCCCGAGAGCTCTGTCGGCGTCCTGGTCCGCAGCCCCGACGAGGCGATCGAGGAGATCCGCACCCAGGTCAAGGACCGGGTGGACATCATCAAGATCGCCCTCGACGGCATGTATCGCAGGGAGACCGACGGCGAGCTGATGGCCTGCTTCAACCAGCGCGAGATGGACGCGATGGTCGCGGAGAGCCACCGTCTCGGACGCAAGGTCATCACCCATGCGCGCGGCCGCGAGGCGGTACTGATCTCCGCCCGCGCCGGGGTCGACATCATCTTCCACGCCTTCGACATGGACGAAGAGGCGCTCGAGGCGGTCGTCGAGTCGGGAGCGGCGCTGTCGCCGGCCTTCACCTTCATGCTGAACACGATCGAGTTCACCCGGCCGAGCGACCCCTGCCACCGCTGGCGGCCGGGGATGAACCGCCAACTCGTCGACGACGCCTGCGAGATGCTGGTCAAGGCGCGCGCGGCAGGCGTCAAATTCATGGTCGGCACCGACAGCGGGTTCGCGGTCACCCCCTACGGGGAATGGCACGCGCGCGAGCTCGAGATCATGGTCGACCGGCTGGGCTTCACCCCGGCGGAGGCGTTGATCGCGACCACCAGCGGCAACGCCGGTCTGCTCCGCGAAGGCGACGCGGTCGGCCGGCTCGCCGAGGGCGCCTTCGCCGACATCACGGTGGTGCGGGGCGATCCGCTGCGCGACATCCGCGTGCTGCAGCGCCGCGAGGCACTGGAGGCGGTCTATCTCGGCGGCGCCCCGGTCGATCTCGCCCCGCCGCCGCCCGAACGCCGCTACCCCTGGGAGCACTCCTTCCGCCAGTGGAACGACATCTACACCCGCGACCGCGTGGCCGAACTGCAATAGCGGGAGCGCGCGGCGGCAGGCGACGCCTCGGCCGGCCGGCCTGTCGGGCTTCTGGCCGGCGGCGGCTCAGGCCGCGGCGCGGATCGCCGCACCGAGCATGTCGACCATCTCGCCGATCTGCGCCTCGCTGATGATCAGCGGCGGCGACATGGCGATGATGTCGCCGATCTGGCGGATCATCAGCCCGGTCTCGTAGCATTTCATGAACACGTCGAAGCCGCGCGCTCCCGGCGCTCCGCCGCGCGGGGCGAGTTCGACCGCGCCCATCAGCCCGAAATTGCGGACATCGACGACGTTGGGCAGCCCCTCCAGGTCGTGCACGGCCTGTTCGAAGACCGGAGACAGCGTGGCCGCGCGGGCGAACAGACCTTCCTCGGCGTAGATTTCCAGCGTCGCCAGCGCCGCCGCGCAGGCCAGCGGATGGGCCGAATAGGTATAGCCGTGGAACAGTTCAACCCCCGGCGGCCCCTCCATAAGGGTGTCGTAGACGGGCTTGCCGACCCCGACCGCCGACATCGGCACGGAGGCGTTGGTCAGCCCCTTGGCCATGGTGATCATGTCGGGCCGGATCCCGAAGCGCTCGCTCGCGAAGGCTTCGCCGACCCGCCCGAAGGCGGTGATGACCTCATCGACGATCAGCAATATGCCGTGCCGGTCGCAGATCTCGCGCAACCGCTCCAGATAGCCGACGGGCGGGACCAGCACGCCGGTCGACCCGGCGACCGGCTCGACGATGACCGCGGCGACGCTCGAGGGGTCGTGGAGGGCGACCAGCCGTTCGAGCGCGTCGGCGAGATGGGCGCCCCAGCGCGGCTGGCCGCGGCTGAACGCCATCTCGGAGAGATCGAGGGTGTGGGGCAGATGGTCGACGCCGGCAAGCAGCGCGCCGAACTGCTTGCGGTTGTTGGAAATGCCGCCGACCGCGGTGCCGCCGAACCCGACGCCGTGATAACCGCGCTCGCGGCCGATCAGCCGCGTCCGCGTGCCCTCGCCGCGCTGGCGATGGTAGGCGAGCGCGATCTTGAGCGCGGTGTCGACCGCTTCGGAGCCGGAGTTGGCATAGAACACATAGTCGAGATCGCCGGGCAGCATCGCCGCCAACCGGGCCGAGATCTCGAACGCGCCGGGATGGCCCCATTGGAAGGCCGGGGCGTAGTCCATCCGCGCCGCCTGGGCGGCGATCGCCTCGGTGATCTTGCGCCGGCCGTGCCCCGCGTTGACGCACCACATCCCGGCGGAGCCGTCGAGCAGCCTGCGTCCGTCCTCGGTCGTGTAATGCATGCCTTCGGCCGAGACGACGAGGCGCGGCGCCGACTTGAACTGCCGGTTCATGGTGAACGGCATGAAATAGGGATCGAGGGTGTTTACCTCGGTGCGGATCGTATCCGGCATGGCAGGGCTCCGTTCGCTGCCCGGT
Organism: Alphaproteobacteria bacterium; assembly: GCA_963422565.1. Lineage (GTDB taxonomy): Bacteria > Pseudomonadota > Alphaproteobacteria > MPNO01 > MPNO01. The sequence continues at coordinate 2,659,634 of OY730228.1, forward strand.
CGGGAGCGTCCGTCAAGCTAGCAACCGCCCTCGCGGCGGGCAAGCCGGATGCGCCCCGATGTCGCGGCGCACGCCCCTGCGCTAGACTCCGCCGGGCTCTCCGGGAGGTCGCGATGACGATCCTGACCGAGTGGCGGGACGGCGACGTCTCGCGGGTTCCCTATCGGGTCTATGCGGACCCCGACATCCACGCGCGCGAGCAGCAGCGGATATTCCGCGGCCCCGTCTGGCATTTCCTGTGTCTGGAGGCCGAAATTCCCGACGCCGGTGACTACAAGACCGTCGATGTCGGCGACACCCCGGTCATCGTCGTCCGCGCCGCCGGCGGCGGCGTCAACGCGCTGGTGAACCGCTGCGCCCATAAGGGCGCGCTGATCTGCTTCGCCGTGCGCGGCAATGTCCGGGAGCTCACCTGCGTCTATCACAACTGGACCTACGATCTCGCCGGCAACCTCACCGGCGTCGCCTTCCGGCGCGGCGTCGGCGACGACGGCGGCATGGAGCCGGGCTTCGACCTCGCCGAGCACGGGCTGGAACGGCTCCGGGTCGCCGTCCGCCGCGGGCTGATCTTCGGCACGCTGTCGGCGGAGACGCCCGAGCTCGACGCCTATCTCGGCCGGGCGATGCTGGCGGCGATGGACCGCGTCCTGATCAAGCCGCTCCGGGTGCTCGGCTATCACAGCCAGATACTCCCCAACAACTGGAAGCTCTACATGGAGAACACCAAGGACAGCTATCATGCGAGTCTTCTCCATGTGTTCCACAATACGTTCGGCGTTGTCCGCTTCACCATGGGTGGCGGCATCAGGTTGAGCGGGAACGGCTGGCACCATCTGAGCTTCACCGAGCGCGCGGCCGACGGCGGCGAGAGCGCGGGCGCGGAATCGGTGCGCTCCCTCAAGCAGCGCTACCGGCTCGCCGACCCCGGGCTGATGGAGCACCGGCGCGAGCTCGGCGACCGCATCACCAACGCCATCCAGACGGTCTTCCCGACGCTGGTGATCCAGCAGATACTCAACGCCCTCGCCGTCCGCCAACTCGTCCCGCGTGGCCCGGACAAGAGCGAGCTGCTCTGGACTGTGCTGGGCTTCGCCGACGACGACGAGGAGATAACGGCGCTTCGGCTCAGGACCAACAATCTCGTTGGCCCCGCCGGCTATGTCTCGATGGAGGACGGCTGCATCGGCGGCTTCATCCAGCGGGCGACGGCGGGAGACCCGGGTGCGCGCAGCTTCATGCGGATGGGCGGCCGGGGGATGCCGCCGGAGAGCCGGTCGCGGGTGACCGAGGCCGCGGTGCGCGGCTTCTGGAAGGCGTGGCGGGAGCTGATGGAGGCATGAGCGGCGGCGGGCCCATGGCGCGGATCGCGCATCTGCACGCGGCCTATGTGCACGCGATCGACGATGACCGGCTGGAGGATTGGCCCGGCTTCTTCACTGAGGCCGGGCGCTACCGCATCCTCACCCGCGAGAACCACCGGCTCGGCCTGCCGCTCGCGGTCATGCGGTGCGACGGCGCCGGGATGCTGCGCGACCGGGTGACCGCGCTCAGGACCGCCAACATCTACGCCCCCCACTGCTATCGCCACATGACCGCGGCGGCCCAACTGGTCGAGACCGGCGGGAGCGCCCATCGCGTGCGGAGCAACTTCACCGTGATCCGAATCATGGAGACCGGCGAGATGACGGTCTTCGCCTGCGGCGAATATCGGGACCGGATCGTCGAGACCGATACTGGCCTCCGCTTCGCCGAACGGCTCGCGATCTGCGATTCGCGGCGGGTGGATACGCTGCTGGTCGTCCCGATCTGAGGGGGGCACAAGCGTCGACTCGTTTTCGGGGTTCTTGAGAAATATCGAGCGAGTCGCTGCCGTTTCGCTGCCGTCGCGTCGATCGCGACATCCGCAAATTCTTCGACAGGGTGTCGAGGGCGTGGCCGGAAGCCGTCGCGGGCACGACCGGATCCGTACGGGCGGCGCCGGGCGACCGGCGTCCCTGTCGCGATGGGGTCCTTCCCGGCCCCGGCCCCCGTCTCGCGCGCTGTCCCCTTCGCGGGGGAGGCGCGGGGGGCCTTCTTTCGCGCCGCCGACCCGCGGGCGTCGCCTTCCGCGCCCGGCGCGGCTATCATGCGCCCTGCACCGATGGCGGGAGAGCGGCAGGAGAGATGCGCGGCATCGAGAAGCCCGACCGGCCGCCTCGGCGCATGGAGAACGGGTTGCGGCCCATGTCGGCGCCGGCGCGTCCGTTCGGCCCTCTGCGGAGCGGACGATGACGCGTGCCGCGGCGGCCGTCGACGAGGCGCGGCTGTGGCGGCGGCATATGGACCTCGCCCGCTTCGGAGCGACCGCGAAGGGCGGGGTCGACCGCCAGGCGCTCTCCGCCGAGGAATGCGCCGCTCGCGCGCAACTCGCCGACTGGGCGGCGGCGTGCGGCTACGCGGTCTTGGTCGACGACGCCGCCAACCTGTTCATCCGGCGCGAGGGAGAGAAGCCGGAGCTCGCCCCCGTGCTCACCGGGTCCCATATCGACAGCCAGCCGACCGGCGGGAAATTCGACGGCGCCTATGGCGTGCTCGCAGGCCTCGAGGCGCTGGAAGCGCTCGACGGGGCGGGCGTGCGGACCCTGAGGCCGATCGAGGTAGTGGCCTGGACGAACGAGGAGGGGTCCCGCTTCGCTCCGGGTATGATGGGCTCCGAAGCCTTCGCCGGCATCCGCGGTCTCGACCGGATCGCCGCGGTAACCGACCGGGACGGCGTGCGAGTGGCCGACTGCCTGCCGGCGGCGATCGCGGCGACCCCCGAGGCGGCGCGGCGTCCGGTCGGGTTTCCCGCCGCCGCCTTCGTCGAGGCGCATATCGAGCAGGGGCCGGAGCTCGAACGGCGCGGGAAGACCATAGGCGTGGTCACCGGCATCCAGGGCGTTCGGCGAATGCGGGTGCGGGTCCGCGGCGAGGAGGCGCATGCCGGGACCACGCCGCGCCCGGCGCGCCGCGACGCGCTGTGGGAGGCGGCGCGCGCTGTCGCCGCCCTGCATGACGGCATCCATGTCGACGACCGGACGCGCTTCACCATCGGGATGATGGAGATCCGCCCGAACGCGCCCTCGGTCGTCGCCGCCGACGTCCTGTTCTCGCTCGACATCCGCCACCCCGACAGCGATGTCCTGGCGGATCTCGAGACCAGGGTGGCGCCGATCTGCGCGGCGGCGGCGGTCGCTTGCGAGACCGAGGCCTGGACGATCGCCGCGGCGCCGTCGATCCGCTTCGACGAGGCCGTCGTCGCGACCATCGAGGCGGTGGCGGACGCGCTCGGGCTCGGCCATCTTCGTCTGTTCTCGGGCGCCGGCCACGACGCCCGTCAGCTCAGCTTCGTCTGCCCGACCGGAATGATCTTCGTTCCCTGCGAGAAGGGGATCAGCCATAACGAGGCCGAGAACGCGGCGCCCGCGGATCTCGCCGCCGGCGCTCGGGTTCTCGTCGAGACGTTGGTGCGGCTCGCCGAACGCTGATGGCGTCCGGACCGCGCGATGCGGGCGCCGCAGCCGGCGCGGCCTGGATGCTGCTGGCGGCAGCGATGTACACCGTGACCGGTGCCACCGTGCGCCAGCTCGCGGAAGCCTACTCGGTCTTCGAGGTCGGGTTCTTCCGCAGCATCGTCGCGGTCGCGATCCTGCTGCCTCTCGCCCTGCGGCCCGCGCGCCGCGCCGAGGAGGGGCCGCGCGACCGCTGGCGGGGGCTGCGGACCCGCAGGCTGCCGCTGCATCTCCTGCGGACGGCGCTCGCCTATGTCGGCATCATGTGCTGGTTCTTCGCGGTCTCGCGCATCCCGCTCGCCGAGTATTACGCGCTCCAGTTCCTGACCCCGCTGTTCACTTTGGCCGGGGCGGTGCTCCTGCTCGGCGAGCGGGCGGGCCTCCGGCACTGGTTCGCGGCCCTTGTCGGGCTGGCCGGTGCCTGGGTCGTCCTGCGACCGGGGCTGGTCCCGGTCGGGCCGGGCGCGCTGGCCGCGCTCGGGGCGGCGCTGTTCTTCGCTGCGACCAACTGCACGGTGCGGGTGCTGACGCGGACCGACTCGGCCCGGGTGATCGTGACCTGGGGCAATCTGCTGCTGATCCCGATGTCGCTGATCCCGGCGCTGCCGGTCTGGGTGACCCCGAGCTGGTTGGACCTGGGCTGGCTGTGCAGCGTCGGGGTCACCGGCACCGCCGCTCAGTTCGCGATTACCCGGGCGGTGGGTGCGGCCGACGCGCGAATCGTTCAGCCGTTCGACTTCGCCCGACTGCCCTTCGCCGCGGCGCTGGGCTGGATCGTCTTCGGCGAGGGCCTCGACCCGTGGACCTGGGCCGGGGCGCTGATGATCTTCGCCGCGGGGCTCTACGTGCTCCGCCTCGAGCGCCGTTGAGCGCCGCCGCCGCGGTCAGGCGGAGACGTAGGCGTCTCGGGCGACACCGGCGAGATTCACCCCTTCGATCCGGATCAGCCTGGTATCGCTCTCCCGGCGCGGGGAGTGCAGGTCGCCCTCGTTGTAGAGCGCCGCCATGCCGGGGGCGAGCGTGTAGACGCGGACCGGCTCGACCACGCCCGGCTCGCCTCCGGCGGGCGCCTTGAGCTTGCGCCACTCGGTCATCTCGGTCGCGCCCTCGGCCTGGCCGTAGATCGCCCAGGACGGACCGTGGTCGTGCGGCGCGCTCTTCCTGGCGCCCTTGTAGACATGGGCGAGGATGCAGAAGCCGAAATCGGGGTCCTCATGGAGAATCTTGCGCCCCTCGTCGTTGTCCGGGCCGAGATGGGCGGCGACGAAGTCGGGATCCTCGAGCGCCGTCTCGAGATGACGGCGCACGCGCTCGCGCCCGTCGGGGCCCGGATCCTCGGCGATGGCCGCGCGGCAGTGCGCGGCGAACTCTTCCAGCGTGTAGCCCATCACGATCCTCCCGTGCTGTATGCGGGGCCAGTATATTCCCGCGAGCCGGCGGGTTGGAGAGCGGCCGCGGGAGGTGTCACGGCGATGTCGGCGCGCCGGGCCTCGGCCGGCCGCGACCGGGATGCCCGCATATTTTCGCAAGGGGAGGGGGTATCAAGGTCGGAGAACTGACTTTGTCCCGGCTCCGCGGGATCGTCGTTTCATCCGCCGACCGCGCAAGAGATGCTGGGCCGGCGGCTCTTCGCGGCCGCGGGCCCCGAAACCGCGACGCGAAATTCCGGATGAGAAGAGAAATCGGCGGCCCCCGCTTGCGACGACGACCGAGAGGCTCAGAGCTTCGCGGTGTTCGCCGCCGCGTCGGCATAGAGGATATCGCGCACCGCCGCCGTGGCCCTGGCGTGGAAGGCCGCCGCCGGCGGGTCGAAATCGCGGGCCGGAACCGGGGTGGGCGCGAAATGGCCGTATTCGTCGCGGCCGCGCACCAGGGCGGCGCTGTCCCAGCCGCCGACGGTCTGCGTCGTTTCCGGCGGCATGAAATGCATCGAGACCCCGATCCGCCGGTCGGCCGCCCGGTTGGGCCCCGAGGCGTGGGCGAGGCGGTAATTGTGCAGCGACATCTGGCCCGGCTCGAGCGGCATGAAGACCGCCGCGTCCTCGTCGATCCCCGCGCCGATCTCCTGGCCGCGGGTCAGCATGTTGTCCTCGTGATAGCTGTCGTCGTGGGGCAGGACCTCTCCCCTGTGGCTGCCCGGCATCACCCGCATGCAGCCCGCCTCGATGCTCGCCGGTGACAGGGCCAGCCAGGCGCTGACCACGGTCTCCGACGACAGGCCCCAATAGCGCGTGTCCTGGTGCCAGGAGACGAAGCTCCGCGAGCCGGCCTCCTTGATCCAGAAAATCGTGTTCCAGCACAGGATGTTCGGGCCGATGATCCGCGCGATAGGATCCAGGACGCGCGGATCGCGGATCAGGTCGTCGAGCCATTTGAAGAGAAGATGCGACTTGTTGCGTTGGGCCGGACCGAGCCGGCCGCCATTCGCCGCCTCGGCGGCCTCGAGCCGCCGTCTGAAACGGGCTACCTCGCTCGCGTCCAGGACCGGGAAGGGGAACGCATAGCCGTCCGTTCGGAACTGCGCGATCCGTCTCGGCGTCATCGACATCGAACCTCCTCTCCGGCCTTCAGGACCCCGCCAGAAACAGCACCTCGGTGCGGCGCGGCAGGTCCTGATAGCTGAGCTCGATCGCCGCGGACGCGTGGTGTCGGATCGGCCATCTGGCCTTGGCCGCCTCGACGAACGCCTCGACGCCGCCCATCGAGCCGTAATGCATCGGAATGACGAGTGACGGCTTGATCTGACCCAGCACCTCGAACAGCTCGACATGGCTCATCGTCCACATCCCGTCGATCGGGGCGAAGGCGATGTCGATCCGCCCGAGATCGCGGATCTGATCCTGCGACAGCACATGATGCAGATGCGAGATATGGGCGATGCAGAGACCCTGGGATTCGATGACGAACATCGAGTTGTTGTTGGAGAGCCTACCGCCGAACTCCGAGATGTTGGTCGGGACGCTGCGGACGCGCAGATCCTTCACCGCGACATTGTGGCGGGCGAGCCCGCCCTGCGGGTCCCAGCCGCGCAGCACGTGCGGGATCGCCGGGTCGGGGAAATGGCTGAAATGCGTGTCGTGCGCCCGGTTCATCGTCGCGAAGGTCGGCGGGCGCGGCGGGCGCACATAGTCATTGTAGTCGGTGGCGACCAGCACGCCGTCCGGCGACTCCACCTCGAACGTCGAATGGCCGATATAGGCGATGCGCAGATGATGGGGTCGGACCGAGGCCGGCTGGAAGGAGGCCGGGACCACGCGCGCGGGCGCCTCCGCCATCGGGAAACAGGCCGCCGCCGCGGCGCCCGCCAGGCTCGCCAGCCCGGCGGCGACGCCCAGCCCCAGGAGGGCTTCGCCAATCCATGACCGCATCGACCGTCTCCCGTGCCCGACGGCGGCGCGCCGCAAGCGGGCCGCCCGCGCTATTTTGCCGCCAAGCGGGCGGGGCGCGTCAAGCGATTGCGCGCGGCCGGCGACTCGGGGAGACTGGCGGCGCGAGGAGCGGCCGATGAGCGACATGTCGACCCGCGAGGGCCATCGTAAACGGCTGCGGGACCGGTTTTTGAAGGGCGGCGGTCCCGCGCTGGCCGATTACGAGCTGCTCGAGCTCATCCTGTTCGCAATCCAGCGCCGGGACACCAAGCCGCTAGCGAACCTACTGATCCGTCGTTTCGGGTCTCTGCCGGGGGTTCTGTGCGCCCGCCACGAAGAGCTCGCGGCCGTCGACGGCATCGGCGATGCGGCCGCGGCGGCGCTGCTCGCGGCCGCCGAGGCGGCGCGCCGGCTTGCCCGCGAAGAGGTCATCGAGGGGGAGATCCTGAGCTCCTGGGAGCGGGTGATCGACTATCTGCGCATCGTGATGGCGCACCAGAAGACCGAGAGCTTCCGGGTCCTCTTCCTCGACACGCGGAACCGGCTGATCGAGGATGAAGAGCAGCAGCGGGGCACGGTCAACCACACCCCGATCTATCCGCGCCAGATCGTGGCGCGCGCGCTCGAGCTCAACGCCACCGCCGTCATCCTCGTGCATAACCACCCGTCGGGAGACCCGACCCCTTCCCAGGCCGACATCGCGATGACGCACGAGGTCCGGGAGGTGGGCAAAGGGCTGGGCGTCACCCTGCACGACCATGTCGTCGTCGCGCGCGGCGGCCATTCGAGCTTCCGCGCGATGGGGCTGCTCTGATCGTCTCGTATCCGGGGAGGGCACGCGGCCATGGGGCTTGACGCGGCGGTGATCGGGGGCGGCCCGGCGGGGCTCTATTTCGGCTATCTGCTCAAGCGCCGGAGCCCGGCCTCGCGCGTGCGCGTCTACGAGCAGAACCCGCCCGGCGCCACCTTCGGCTTCGGCGTCGTCTTCTCCGACCGCGCGCTCGAGTTCCTGCGGGAAGGCGACCCCGAGACGTTCGCCTGTCTCGATCCGCATATGGAGGCCTGGTCCGATCTCACCGTGGTTCTCGACGACGCGGCGCTGCCGGTCGACGGCAACGGTTTCGCCGCCATCGGCCGGCTGGCACTGCTCGACCTCCTGCAGGGCCTCTGCGCGTCGGTCGGGGTGGAGACGGCGTTCGCGCAAAGGGTCCCGGCCGACCGTCTCGGCGCCGAGGTGGATCTCCTGGTCGGCGCCGACGGGGTCAACTCCTCGGTCCGCGAGACGCGCCGTTTCGCAACGACCATAAGCGAGCGGTCGAACCGCTTTGTCTGGTACGGGACCGGCAAGACCTTCGAGACGCTGAGCCTGACTTTCCGGCACGGCGTCGACGGCGTCTATGTCGCCCACCATTACCGCTACAGCCCGACGATGAGCACCTTCATCGTCGAATGCGACGCGGCCACCTGGGATCGGGCGGGCTTCGCCGGGATGAGCGACGCCGAGAGCCGTGCCCATTGCGAGGCCGTCTTCGCCCCCGACCTCGACGGCCGGCCGCTGATCTCCAACAAGTCGGTCTGGCGGCGGTTTCCGGTGGTCTGGAACGATCGCTGGAGCGACGGGAACCGGGTGCTGCTGGGCGACGCGCTCAGGACCTGCCACTTCTCGATCGGCTCGGGCACCCGGCTTGCGATGGAGGACGCGCTTGCGCTCGACCGCGCGCTCGCTGACACGGGCGGGGACGTTGCCGCCGCCCTGCCGCTCTTCGAAGCGGCGCGCCGCCCGCCGGTCGAGAAGATCGTCGCCGCAGCGAATGTCAGCGCCGCCTGGTACGAGCGGATGGCGGAGACGATGGCCCAGCCCGCATGGGAGTTCGTCCGGGACTACATGACCCGCACCGGCAGGGTCGGCGATTCGCGGCTGCGCCGGATCGCGCCCCGTTTCATGGCGGCCTACGAGGCCGCGCGCGGGCGCTGAGACGGGGTCGCGAGGCCGTGGGCGCCGTCTTCGTCACCGCTTCGGGCACCGGGATCGGGAAGACGCTGGTCGCGGCCGCGATTCTCCACCAGGCGCGCGCCGCCGGCCGGGATGTGCGCGGCCTGAAGCCGGTGGCGACCGGTTGGTCGGCGGTGCCGGCGGCGCGGCAGGATCCGGCGGTCCTGCTCGAGGCCTGCGGTGCGGACGCGTCGCCGGAGGCGGTCGAGAGGATCGCGCCATGGCGTTTCGCGGCGCCGCTGTCGCCCAATATCGCCGCGGCCCGGGAGGGGCGGGCGGTCGATTTCGGAGCGGTCTGCGCGTTCTGCCGGGGTGAGATGCAGGCGGCCGCCGCCGCCGGGGCGGTGCTGGTCATCGAGGGGATCGGCGGCGCGATGGTGCCTCTGGACCGGCGGCATACCGTGTGCGACTGGATTGCGGCGCTGTCGATCCCGGCGGTGCTGGTCGCCGGTAGCTATCTCGGCGCGTTGAGCCACGCATTGACCGCCGCCTCTGCGCTGGCGGGGCGGGGCATCCCGGTCGGCGCGCTCGTGGTGAGCGACTCGTCCGAGAGCGTCGGGCTCGCCGAGACCGCCGCGACGCTCGCGGATTTCCTGCCCGGGACGCCGGTGCTGCGGCTCCCCCGGATCGCCGCCGCGGAACCGCGCTGGCGACACGCCCCGCCGCTCGCGGACGTCTGTCTCGATACCGGCGGCGCGGGTTAGGGCGCCCTCCCGGATCGCGCGAGACGGAGCGATTCCTATGCGGGACGTTCCGTTCGGCCTCTTCGAGCCGTGACGGTCTCGAAGAGCGCGATGTAGCGGTCCGCGAACATGTCCGGCGTCGGCATCGCCTCCGCCATCCTGCGCCCTTCCGCACCCATTCGACGCCGCGCCTCGGACGGCATGTTCGCGAAGCGTAGGATCGTTTCCGCGATGTCGCGCGGCGAGTTCGGGTCGAAAAGGAAGCCGTTTCGCCCATCGACAACCAACCGGGGGCTGTCGCCTACGCGGCTTGCGAGAAGTGGGACGCCGCATGCCATTGCTTCGCAGATCACGTTGGACATGCCCTCGGAAAAGGACGGCATGCACACCGCGTCCGCCGCGTGATAGAGCGGCACCACATCTTCCCTTTCGGGATGCATGAGGAACCGTTCCGTCAACGACCGCTCGGCGACGGCCTCTTCCAGAGTCTTGTAGAAATCGTCCATCTTTCGCCGGAATCGCGCCCGCCATCTATAGGCCCGCGGATCGCCGCTCCCGATATGCTCGCCATGCCAGGCGACGACGACGTCCACCGCCGGATGGTTGTCGCGGAGGATCTCCATCGCTTCCAGCAGGCCGAACGGGTTCTTTACCGGATGGAACCGCGCGAGCACGAGTATGCGAAGCCCGCCCGACCGGTCCGTCATGTCTTCGTCGTGCCGGCCCGGCGCCGCAATCGCGCCCCGGACCGGAAATCGCTTCAGATCCATCCCGTTGACGATGAGATGGGTTCTGTCTTTCAGCTTGGGGGCCTGCTCCGCGATCCGTTGGCGCTGGGCGTGAGAATTGCACACGACGGCGTCGGCGAGACGGTGCAGCATGCACTTGATCCATTGCCAAGGGCGCCTATACGCGCTGTCCAGACCGAGCTCGACCGAAACGACCGCATGGTCGCGCCTTGGGAGTCCCGCCAGCTCGGCCAGGAGGCTGGGTCCGGGCGTGAAGGCGGCGACGACATCCGGCCGCCCGTTCCTTATGGCTCTTCTCATCGCGAGAACGAGATGAAGCGGGTTACGGGCGCGGAGGCGTGTCACGCAAATACCGGCCTTTGCGAGCGTCTCGGCGAAGAAGTCTCCAGGCCAGTAGACGAGAACTTCGACGCGATGGCCTCTGTTCTTGAGGCCGACCGCCAGCCGCACGAGGTCCCGAGGTGCCCCACCCGAGCTCAATTCGCTGATGACCAGCAAGACCCTAAAAGAATCGGATCCGCCGGACGTCATCGGGAGCCGCCCCGCGGGGGCGGCAGGAGAAAGCCGACGCCCCAGCTCAGATGCATCGTCGCCAGGACGATCGGAAGCAGGACGGCGGCGGCGTCCCGGCACCGGACGGCGGAGTTCGCGGCCGCGGCCGTCAGCGCGAGCACGTAGGCGAGAGGCAGCGCCGCCGCGACCGGCCGGAAAGCCCCCAACGGAAGCGACAGCGCCGACGCGGCCAGGCCCAGCACCAGCAACGGGGAGGCGAGGTGCCGGAAGCGGATCGACGACGGGTGCTGCCGCGCCATCACCCGCTTCCATCGGCCGTAATCCAGATATTGCCGGGCGAGGCTCCGCAGCGTTCCGCGCGGGCGGTAGGCGGTCGCGAGCTCGGGGTCGAACCACACCGTGAGCCCCCGCTTCTGCAGCCGCCAGTTGAGTTCGGCGTCCGAATTGCGGACCTGCCTGGCATCGTATCCGCCTACGGCATCCAGCGTTTCGCGGCGAAAGACGCCGAGATAGACGATATCGTCGGTGGGACCCTCGCCGCCGCCGACCCGATAGCGCGCGCCGCCCGATCCGAGGGCCGTGACCAGCGCCATCGCCACCGCGCGCTCGAAAATCGTGGTCCCGACCGGAAGCTGCCGTCCGCCGACATTCGCGGCGCCCGTTCTCGCCAGCGTCGCGACCGCCCGGCGCACATATCCCGGAGGGAACACGGCATGGGCGTCGCATCGGACGACGATCCGCCCGGTCGCCGTGGCGAGCGCGGCGTTGAGGCCGTTGGGCATCGTGCGCCCCGGATTGGCGACCAGCCGCACCGCCGGATAGCGCTCCCGCACAAGGTCTGATGTTTCGGGCGACTCCGAACCGTCGGCGACGACGACTTCGATCGGCCCCCGGTAGTCCTGCGCCAGAACGGCATCGAGAGTAGCCGAGATCGTCCTTTCGGCGTTGCGTGCGGGGATGATCACCGATACCGGCGGGAGCTCGGAAGCGCCCGCGTCCGGCGCGCCGCTTCCGGTCTCGGCACATTGTCCATCAACAACGCGAGACACGATGTCTCCTCGAACCGGCAATCGCCCCTCGGGAGCCTGGTCCAGAAGAGCGCACAGCCCACTCCCCGGTCCCCGACATTCCCCGAGAGCCATCGCCACAATGACGAGACATATATCCTGAAACGAGGCCTCTTGAGCGGAAGATAGGCGAACGGGCGATTCTGGACAAGCCGACATCGCGGTCGTCGCGAAACGGCCGGGAGGGGGCGCCACCCGACCGGCGGTTCTCTCCTATGTCGGACGGCGCACCGGAAGGCCGATCGTCGTCCACAACTTCCAGGCATGCGCCGGAACCGATGCCCCGGCGTCATTGCGGTGCGGGAGCGTAGACCCAGAGGTCCATCATCACCGTCGCGCCCGGCACCGGAAGGGGCGCGGGAACCTCGACGGCGGAGAAGGGGACGGGGCGGCCGGGCAGGCGTTGCCGCCAGGCGCGATGAACCGCGTAGAAGGCCCCGAGATCGGTGAGGAAATGCTGGGCGCGGACGATGTTGGCGAGCGTCGTGCCGGCGGCCGCGCAGAGCGCCTCCGCCGCGTCGAGTATGATGTCCGCCTGAGCCTCGGCGCCGTCGCGGAACCAGGGCTGGCGCGGGTCGACCGCGGCTTCCGGCTTGAGCCCGTCCGCATCCGCCGCCATCAGCGCCGACAGGAACAGGAGGTCCCCGGCGCGGACGGCCTGGGCCTGCCCGGCGAACGGCATCGCCACCCCCGCATCGACGGACGCGCCGTCGGGATGGGCGATGAGGTTGATCTCGATCCGGCCGCCGATCGGGGCGAGCCCGCGCGCCGCGCAGGGGATGATCGAGAGCGCCGCCCGCGCGTCGCCGAAATGCTCCCGCCAGACCTCGGCGAGGACCCCGTAATCGCCCGGTTCGGTCAGATATATCTGCGCCTTCACGACATCGTCCGGTCCGGCTCCGGCGATCGCCAGCGAAGGCAGCAGGCGTTTGGCGACGATGAACTCGGCCTCGCGGCGGAGCGGCTCGCCGCCCCATTGCAGCCCCTCCTCGATCAGCGCCGCCAGGGCGACGCCGCCGCGGCGGGGCTCGTCCCCCTGCGCCATCGCCGTGTTGCCGGAAAGGAAGACGAAGGACCCGGCGGTCAGGGCGGGCGAATAGCCCGAGCTCGGCCGTGCCCGGAGCGCCGCATCGTCGAGATGGCGTACCTCCGGCTCGTCCCCGGCGAGCGCGACGACCTGCCAGTCGAGCTCGGCGCCCGGCAGCAGAAGGCCCCGCTGGACGATCGAGGTGCTGGGCGGGATCAGCGCTCCCAACCGCCGTCTGCGCGCGGCCTGGAAGGGGGGCACCATGGCGACCGAGCTGTAGTACTGGTCGGTCCTGACGATCCGCGCGGGCACCGATCCGGCGGCGGCGAGCACCCGCTCGACGGCGTCGAACAGGTAGGCCGCCTCGCGCCCGCGCTTGGAGCCGGTCCGGTGCGGCGCGCCCGGCCGCAGCACTTCGGCGGCGATGCCGGCGCCGTAGTCCTGGGCCATGTGGCCGGTGGCGAACACCCAGCCGCCCGCGCGCACCCCCGGCGCGTAGAGGACGCGCCCGCCACCGAGGGCGACCGGGTCGATCAGCCGAACGCCGGTCCCGTCCGTCATCGATCCGACATCTCCCCGTCGATCGGCGCCGGCACCCTCCGGCATCGCCTAATAGCCGGCCGCGGCGCCGTCGCCGCGCGGGTCGGCGGCGCCTTCGAGCCCGCCGTCGGCGCGGCGTAGAACGACGCCCGCATGCCCCATCAGGTCGCTGAAGGGCGGCACCGGCTCGACCGCGTGACCCGCCGCCTCCAGGGCCGCGACGACGTCGGCCGGAAAGCGGGACTCCAGCTTGAGGGACGCCGTCTCCTCGCCCCAGGTCCTGCCGAGTAGCCAGCGCGGCGCGGTCACCGCCTCCTGGACATCTCGGCCATGGGTCACGATGCGGCTGAACAGCGCCGCCTGGGTTTGCGGCTGCCCCTCGCCGCCCATGCAGCCATAGACCATCGCCGCGCCGTCGGCGAGCCGGGCGATGGGCGGGTTGAGCGTGTGAAAGGGCCGCTTGCGGGGCGCGAGCCGGTTGGCGCCGGCACCCGAGAGCGCCATGCCGATGCCCCGGTTCTGCCACAGGATGCCGGTCTCCGGCAGCGTCAGCCCGGAGCCGAACTCCCAATACAGGCTCTGGATGAAGCTCACCGCGCGCCCTTCGGCGTCGATCGCCCCGAGCCACACGGTGTCGCCGCCGGGCTCCGCCCGCGGCCAGGGGAGCGCATGGCCGGGGTCGATGCGACGCGCGCGTTCGTCGAGAAGATCGGGCGCGAGCCAGGCCGCGGCATCGACCGGCATCGCCGCCGGGTCTCCGAGCCGGCCCTCGCGTTCGAGGAACGCCTGCTTGGTCGCCTCGACGACGGCGTGGACATGGGCGAAGCCGTCCGCCGGCGACGCCGCGAGATCGAGCCGGTCGAGCAGGCCCAGGATCATCAGCGAGGAGACTCCCTGAGTCGGGGGCGGGGTGTTGTAGACGGTCGCGCCGCCGAGGGCGAGGGCGAGCGGCGTCACGCGCCGGGGGCGATATGCCGCGAGGTCCTCCGCCGAGACCGGCGCCCCCGCCGCAGCCAGCCCGGCGGCGATGTCGCGAGCGAGGGCGCCGCGGTAGAAGCCGTCGAGACCGTCCTCGGCGAGCCGGCGAAGGGTGCGAGCAAGCGCCGGGTTGGCGAAGCGCGCGCCGGGCGCCGGCGGCGCCCCGCCCGGCAGATACAGCGCCCCGAAACCGGAGACGACCGCGAGCTCTTCCCGCTTCTCGGCTGTCGTCCGCGACTGGCTCTCGGATGTCGGGAAGCCGGCCTCGGCGTAGTGGACCGCGTCTTCGAGCAGACGGGAGAGCGGCAGCCGGCCGCCCCAGGAGACGGCGATGTCGTGCGCCGCCTGCCAGCCGCCCACCGTGCCGGCGACCGTATTGGCGGCGCGCGGGCCGCGCGCCGCGACGGCGTCGGACGCCGCGTAGAGGGCGGGCGTCACGCCGGCCCCGGTCGGCCCGCACCCGTCGATCGCCAGCGGCGGCCGCCCCGGCGCGGCGATCAACCAGAACCCGTCCCCGCCGACGCCGTTCATATGGGGGTAGACCACGGCGATCGCGGCGGCGCCGGCGATCGTCGCCTCGATCGCGTTCCCGCCCTCGCGCAGCACCGCGACCGCCGACTGGGCGGCGAGGTTGTGGGGCGCGACGACCATGCCGCGCGACGCGCGCGCGGCCCTCAGCATTCCGCGCCGATCCGCGACGCGCTGCCGGCCGCGAGATGGACTTCCGCGCTCGGGTTGATCCCCCGGGTCCAGCTCGGGTGGCGATCGAACAGGAGCGGGTCGTGGCCCGGGACGACGCGGGAGAGAGTCCCGCCGACGGCCGCGCTGATCCGCCGATAGGCGGCGAGGAGATTCCACGCGTTCCCCTGCACATAGGCGGGTGGCCACATGCGCTCGATATTGGCGTACCAGTAGACGCAGTCTCCGGCCACCGCATGGGGGCCGGACGATGTCGCGACCTCCACCCATTGCGACCCGAAGGTGTGCGAGTCGGCGGCGAGCCGCGCGGTGACGCCGGGAGCGATTTCCGCATCTCCGTCGAGGAACCGCACCCGCCGTTCGCCGATCAGCGCGTCGAGCCGCTCGAAATCGTTCGGGTTGATCGAGGACAGCGGCCAGGACGGGCCGCCGTCCGGCGCGCCGCCGGCCTCGTCGAGCACCCGCCGCCAGCCGTCATATTCGCGGCGCTGGACATGGAAGACCGCGTTGGGAAATCGGTCGAGATTGCCGGCATGGTCGAAATGCAGATGGGTGAGGACGACATCGGCCACATCCTCGGGGGCGAAGCCGATCTTGGCGAGGATCGCGTCCGGATGCTCCACCCGCTCATAGCGCTTGCCCGACGGCGACCGGCCGCCCTTCATCCCGGTATCGACCAGGATGAGCCGGGGCTCCCGCCCGCCGCCGTGGAGCGCGGTATAGACCATCGGGTTGCGGACCATCCCGCGATTGCTCTCGACCAGCGTTCCGCCGAAGAAGTCGCGCGGCATGTCGGAGTGCGTATAGGCGAACGCCCAGATCGAGTAGTCCGCGCGCATGATCCGCAACCCGCGGCGGCCGATGCGGGATTCAGGGCGCGGCCGGACCCATGGCCGCATCGTCGAGATCGGCGGCGCGGCGATAGGCGTCGCGGGCGGACAGCAGTGCCCGATAGGCCTCGAAGGCCGGGCGTTTCTCGATCAGCCCGTATTCGAGGCCCCAGACGATATGCGATCCGACATAGATGTCGGCCGCGGTGAACGCCTGGCCCGCGACATGGCCGCCGCCCTCGACCGCTCTCTCCAGCGCGCTCTCCAGCGTCGCCATCACGGTCGCGTAGTTGCCATAGCCCACCATGCTCTCCTTGTCGGGCGGCGGCACGAGATCGAAGGCGTTGTTGGTCACCGCCGCCTCCAGCGGGCCGGCGGCGAAGAACAGCCAGCGGTAATAGGCGCCCCGTTGCGCCGGCGGCGGGGCCAGCCCGGCGGCCGGGAAGGCGTCGGCAAGATAGGCGCAGATCGCCGCGCACTCGGTGACGACCTGCCCGCCATGGCGGATCGCCGGCACCTTCCCCATCGGGTTGATGGAGATATAGGGCTCCGACTTTATCTCGGCGCCGTAGGAGACGAGCCGGGTCTCGTAGCGGGCGCCCAACTCCTCGAGCATCCAGCGGACGATCCGCCCGCGCGACATCGGGTTGGTGTAGAAGACAAGCTCCGCCGTCATCATGCCCTCCGTCCGGTCCGCCGCGCCCCTGGTATCACAGGGCGGCGCGCCGGCTCAATGGACGGTCATGCGCGCGCATCCGGCGACGCCGGCGATCGGCACCCGGAGGGGATCGCGAGATCGTGCGCGCGTATCGGCGTCGCCAACCGCAGGGCGGCTCCGATCAGATTCCCGACGCCGTCGTCCGACGGCAAGTTTGTGGCCGGGGCGTTCTTGGCGTTTATCGGGAGGAAAGGGGAGGGGTCAGACCGCCACGGGCAGGCGGTCGGCCGGGGGGGTGTTCCGGCTTCGCCCGCAGGCGATCCTGCCGTCGACGATCACCATGCCGATGCCGGGGAGGTCGCCGAGCCCGACAGATTCGAGCAGGTCCCCGCCGGCGCTGTGCTGGGCGCGGTCGAGCAGGACGAAATCGGCGGCGCGGCCGATTTCGATCAGCCCGCAATCGAGGCCGCGCATCCGGGCGGTGTTGCCGGTGGCGAAGCAGAAGGCGGTCTCGGCAGGCACGTCGCCGAGGGCGGACAGCATCGCGACCATGCGCAGGATGCCGAGCGGCTGCACGCCGGAGCCCGCCGGCCCGTCGGTTCCCAGGATCACCCGGTCGAGCTGATCGAGTTCCGACGCCGTCCTGAGAGCGAACAGGGCCGCCTTCTCGTTGCCGTTATGGACGATCTCGATCCCGGCTCGGCACTGCGCGCACAGGCAGGCGATCTGGTCGAGCGGCAGCGCCGTGTGCCCGCCGTTGATATGGCCGATCACGTCGGGGCTGGCCTCGAGCACGACATCCTTGTCGATCAGCCCGGAGCCCGGGATCGACGGCCCGCCGGTATGGATGGTAGACTGGATGCCGTATTTGCGCGCCCAGTCGACCATGGTCCGCGCCTCGTCGCCGGCCTTGACGCCGCCGAGGCCGATCTCGCCGAGCAGCGTCACCCCGGCCTCGGCCATCTCCTTGAAGTCCTCCTCGACCATCCCGGTCTCGAGGATCGGCGCCCCGGCGCGGACCTTCACCCCGCCGACCGGGAAGGAGGAGAAGGCGCGCTGCGCGGTGATGGCGAGCGCCACCACCCCCTTGGGGTCGCGCGGCCGGCCCGGCAGATGCACCTCCCCGGCCGAGATCATCGTGGTCACCCCGCCGTTCATCGAGCTGTCGATCCAGTTGATCTGGCTCTGGCGCGGCGTCCAGTCGCCGAAGACGGGGTGCACATGGCTGTCGATCAGCCCGGGGCAGAGCGCCGCGCCCATCGCGTCGACGACCGTCGCTGGGTTCCCGGTGTCGCAGTCGGCCTCCTTGCCGAACGCGGAGATCCGCCCGTCCTCGGCGACCAGCGTATCGGCATCGAGGATCGGGGCCTCGAGCGCCCCGGACAGCATCAGCCCGATATTCCGGACGACGAGCTTGTCGGCCATCTCGCCGCCCGCCTATTCGGCGGCTTCGGCGCCGAGGGCGCCGCGTTCCGAGGCCGCCAGCCGCTCGATGATGCGGCGCGCCTGGAGCCCGCCGCCGTCATGGTTGATGTCGACCCGCGGCGCATCGGGGTGGCTGCGGATATTGGCCTGCTGGAGACCGACGATCTCGAGGTCCTCGAGGAAGGCGGCATGTACGTTCTCGTAGAGCAGGTCGGTGATCCACGGCTCGTCTATCCGGAAGTCGTGCGCCTGCGCCCAGAAGTAATGCGTGGTCTCGGCGGTCTCCGGGGTGATCGCATTGAGATTGCGCATCGAGAAGCCCCGGCTGCGGTCGCCCTGCGGGGCGCCGGTCCCGGTCGGGGCGCCGCCCACGTCGAGGCGGACGAAGGCCGGCGGGGTGAATTCGATGATCTGCCAGCGGTCGATCCGCGTGTCGGGGAGGAACCCGCCCGCCTTCTGGAAGAAGGGCGGCGGCGGGCTGTCGATCACCCAGCGGGTGACGCGGACGAGATCGCCCTCGCGCTCGGCCTTCATCGGCGTCTCCGCGACCGCGTCGGTCCCCAGCGTGGTCGGATGCACATAGGAGAGATGCGACAGATCGAGGAGGTTTTCTACCAATAGGATGTAGTTCGCATCGAGATCGAGCTTCTCGCCGCGCGCCCGGTAGTCGGGATGGTCCATCCAGCGGAAATCCTCGATCTCCCCCGGATCGGCCAGCGCCGGGTCGCCCATCCACACCCAGATCCAACGGTAGCGCTCGACCACGGGGAAGCTGCGGACCCTGGCGCCCGGCGGCACCGCGGTCTGGCCCGGCACGCGTACGCAGCGCCCGTCCGGGTCGTAGACCAGCCCGTGATAGGGGCATTGGATCCGGTCGCCGACCAGCGTTCCCCTGGACAGGGGCGCGTGGCGGTGGCAGCAGCGATCCTCCAGCGCGACCGGGCTGCCGTCCTCGCGGCGGTAGAACACCAGCGGCAGGTCGAGCAGCGTGCGCCTCAGGGGGTTCTGACGCCCGACCTCGCGGTCCCAGGCGCCGACATACCAGGCGTTCCGAATGAACATCCCCGCCTCCGTTCCGAAGGAAGATGGGGCGGCGGCGTGGAGGGCCGGCCGCCGCTCCCGCGCGCCGGCCCGGCTATTCCGCAGCGACCGCGGCGGCGGCCCGACCCCGCTCCTCGGCGATCTTTCGATCGATCAGGGCGCGGCCGGCGATTCCGGCGGCGTCCTGGTTGGTGTCGATGACCGGCCGGTCGTCCCAGTTCTCCTGCTGGAGATCGAAGACCTCCCAGTCCTGGTGGAAGGCCTGCCAGATCTGCTTGTACTGCATCTCCGTGAAGGCGGGATCGATCGCCTTGCCCGGCACCTGATAGGCGTTCGACCAGAAATAATGGGTCGTGGTCTCGGTCTCCGGCGTGACGAAGTTGAGATTGTGGAACCCGAACCCGTTCCCGGGCACGTCGCGGTCGAGCTCGGTATGGCCGAACTCCCGGCCCTCGGCGGCGTCGGGCGCTGCGCCGGTGAACAGCCGCACCGCGCCCGGCATGCGGAACTCGATGATCTGCCAGCGGTCGACGATCGTCTCCTCGGGCCAACCGCACATCTTCTGATAGGTCGGGGGCGGGTTCTGGCCGATCGTCCAGCGCGCCACGGTGACGGAGTCCGCGTCCTTGAGGGTCTTGATCGCGGCATGTTCGGCGACCGCGGCGTTGCCGATGGTCGAGCGGTGGACGAAGGCGAGATGGGAGAGGTCGAGCAGGTTGTCGATGATCAGTCGATAATCGCCGTTGACATGGAAATAGGTGCCCTTGTCGCCCCAGTCCTCGGCGCTCTTCCACGGGTAGGGGACGATCAGCGCTTCGTCGGCGAGCGCCGGATCGCCCATCCATATCCAGATCCAGTTATAGCGCTCGACCACCGGGTAGGCGCGCACCTCCGCCCCCGGCGGGATGGTGGTCTGGCCGGGGACGCGCACGCATTTCCCGTCGACGTTGAATTCGAGGCCGTGATAGTGGCAGCGCAGGATGCTGCCGTCGACCGCGCCCTTGCGCAGCGGCATCCGGCGGTGGCAGCAACGGTCCTCGAAGGCGACCGGCGCACCGTCCTCGCTGCGCCAGAAGACGATGTTCTCGTTGCAGATCTTGCGCGCGAACGGGGCGCGTCCGATCTCTTGCGGCTCGGCGGCCACATACCAGCAATTCCTCAGAAACATGAGCGGGCTCCCTTCCGTGCCGGGGACATGGATCGAGACGGAGTATTCGACAGCCGGGAGCGCATGTCAATTTCGATCCGGTTCCGGGCTATAGTCCGGCGGACGCGGACGCGGCCCCGCACCCGCCGGACCCGAGAAGGAAGCCATCATGCAGAACCGAGCGATGTATCCCGAGACCATCCACCCGCCGATCGGCGCCTACGCGCATGCGGTCGAGATCGCCGGGGACGCCAGGATCGCCTATGTCGCCGGCCAGGTGGGGATCGACAAGGACGGCGATGTCCCGGCCGATTTCGCCGCCCAGGCCGATCTCGCCTGGCACAACTGCATGGAGGTGCTCGCCTTCAACGGCATGCGGATGAAGGATGTGGTCAAGATCAACCATTTCCTGACCGACGCCGCCGATCTTCCGGCCTATAACGAGGTGCGCGCCAAATATCTCGGCGAGGAGCGCCCGGCCTCGACATTGCTGATCGTCGCCGGCCTCGCCCGGCCCGAATTCCTCGTCGAGGTCGAGATGGTCGCCGCCATCCAGCGTTGACGCCGCGCCGGCGCGCATCCTTGCGTGACCCGGGAGACGGTCCGAGAAGATGGGCGGGCCGATCCCGCGGGGCCGGCGGGAGGCGTGCATCGAGCCGGTCTATCCCGAGGCCGCGCGCGAGTTTCGGGTCGGGCTCTGTCAGGCTCTCACGCGTCCGCGGCCCCGGACTCCCTCTCCCGCCCGGCCGCGGCGATCGCCCGCCATACGGTCTCGGGCGAGGCCGGCATGGGCAGCCGGTCGATCCCGAGCGGGGCGAGCGCGTCGAGGACCGCGCTGGTCACCGCCGGCAGCGCGCCCACCGTCCCGGCCTCGCCCGCCCCCTTGACTCCGAGCGGGTTGGTCGCCGTCGGCACCGGGTTGGAGGCGACCCCGATCGCGCACAGATCGTCGGCCCGCGGCATCGCATAGTCCATGAAGGATCCAGAGAGGTTCTGCCCGCTTTCCCCGTCGAAGACCAGCCGCTCCATCAGCGCTTGGCCGAGCCCTTGGGCGACGCCGCCCTGGATCTGGCCCTCGAGCAGCAGCGGGTTGAGCACGGTGCCGACATCGTCGACCACGCTGTAGGCGACGATGTCGACGCGGCCGGTCTCCGGGTCGATCTCGACCTCGCAGACATGGCAGCCGTTGGGGAAGTTCTCCACCTTCGACACGTAGCCGGCGGAGACTTCGAAACCCGGCTCGAACCCCTCCGGCAGCGCCCGCGGGTCGTAGGCCGCGCGCACGATCTCGCGGAAGGAGACGGCGCGGTCGGTGCCGGCGACGCGAAAGACGCCGTCCTCCGCCGCGAGATCCGATTCCGCCGCTTCCAGCAGATGGGCGGCGATGCGCCGCGCCTGCGCCGCGGCCTTCTCGGCGGCGCGCAGCACGGCGGACCCGCCCATCGTCGCCGAGCGCGAGCCGCCGGTGCCGCCGCCGATCGGCAGCGCGTCGGTGTCGCCCTCCTCGACGCGGACGGCCTCGGGCGCGAGCCCGAGCGCCCCGCAGACGATCTGCTTGTAGACCGTCTCATGTCCCTGGCCCTGGCTGATCGTGCCGACCTTGAGCGCCGCCGATCCGTCGGGTTCGAAGCGGAGGACGGCGCGCTCCTGGCTCGGCGCGCCGGCGCGCTCGATGGTGTTGGAGACGCCGATCCCGCGCAGCCGGCCGCGCGCCTCCGCTGCGGCTCGGCGCGCCGGGAAGTCGGCATGGTCCGCTGCGGCGAGCGCACGGTCGAGATTGTCCTCGAAGCGGCCGCAGTCATAGGTGAACACCAGCCCGGTGCGGAACGGCATCGCGCTCTCGGCGATGGTGTTGCGGCGCCTGAGCGCGACCGGGTCCATGTCTATCTCGCGCGCCGCGGCGTCGATGAGCTGTTCGACGACATAGGCGGCCTCGGGCCGGCCGGCGCCGCGGTAGGGGCAGGTCGGGTTGGTGTTGGTGAACAGCCCCGATGTCTCGACATGGATTGCGGGCGTCACGTAGGTCCCCGCCAGCGTGCCCAGGTTGGACGTCGCCGGACCGCCGGCGTTGGTCGCGACATAGGCGCCGATATTGACCCGGGTGCGCACCCTCAGCGCCAGGAACCCGCCGTCCGCGCCGAGGGCGAGCGCCGCATCGGTGACGTTGTCGCGCCCGTGATGGTCGCTGATCAGCGCTTCCGAGCGACCGCAGGTCCATTTGACTGGCCGCCCCACCCGTTCGGAGGCCCAGAGCAGCAGGATCTGCTCGGGATAGGTGCCGCCACGCAGGCCGAAACTGCCGCCGATATCGCGGACGCGGACGCGCAGGCCGGTCTCCGGAACGCCGAATATGTCTTCGGCCATCGTCCGGCGCAGCCGGTGCGGGTAGTGCACGCCGGCATGGAGCGTCCGGCGGCGCTCGCGCGGGTCGTGGTCGCCGATATAGGCGCGCGGCTCCATGGTGTTGGCGGCGGCGCGGGTGATCACGAAACGCCGCGTGACGACATGTGCGGCGGCGGCGATGGCGGCGTCGACTGCCGCGCGGTCGCCGAGGACATGGACGAAGCACTCGTTGCGGGGAACCTCGTCCCA
Source organism: Alphaproteobacteria bacterium (assembly GCA_963422565.1). Lineage (GTDB taxonomy): Bacteria > Pseudomonadota > Alphaproteobacteria > MPNO01 > MPNO01. Next base: position 2,682,474 of record OY730228.1, read on the forward strand.
GACCAGCACCGCCTCCGGAGCGTCGGCGGTCGCGGTGTCGATCACCGCCGCCAGCGGTTCGTAGTCGACCCCGATGGCCTCCGCCGCATCCGCCGCGGCGGATGCGGACTCCGCGACGACCACGGCCACCGCCTCCCCGACATGGCGAACCCGGTCGAGCGCCAACGGGCGGAAGGGCGGCCGCGCCATCGGGACGCCGCCGCGTCGCGAGAGCGCGGTCTGGGTCGGGATCGTGCCATGGCCGGCCGCCGCGTAGTCGGCGCCGGTCAGCACCGCCAGCACGCCGGGCCGGCGCGCCGCCGCCGCCGTGTCGATCGCGCGGATCACCGCATGGGCATGGGGTGAGCGGAGGATGGCGGCATGGGCGAGGCGCGGCAGCGCGACATCGTCGACGAAGCGCCCGCCGCCGGTCAGCAGCCGCGCGTCCTCGGTCCGTGGGACCGCCGTCCCGACATCGAATTGGCCCATCTTTCGTCCCGCTGCGGGCGGGCCCCGACCGGCATGGCGGCAGCCGGGCGCCCTCGGTTAGAATGGTCGATCGCGACTATAGCATAAGCATATCCGGGGAGGCTTGGCGTGAAACTCGAAGGGCAGGTCGCGCTCGTCACCGGCGCCGGGCGCAATATCGGCGAGCGGATCACCGAAGTCCTCGCCGGCGAAGGTGCGCGGGTGGCGGTCGTCGATATCGACCGCACGCGCGCCGAGCGGACGGCGGCGCAGCTGCGCGCGGCCGGGCGGGACGCGGCGGCCTTCGTCGCCGACGTCTCGCTGGACGCCGAGGCGGAGCGGCTCGTCGAGGAGGTCACGGCGCGCTTCGGCCGGATCGACATCCTGGTCAACAACGTCGCGGTTTCGGACAACCGGCACGTATTGGAGATCACCGAGCGGGAATGGGACGACACGATCCGGGTCACGCTCAAGGCGCCGTTCCTGATGGCCCGCCATGTCGCCCGGCATATGGTGGCGCAGGGCGGCGGCGGCAGGATCGTCAATATCGGTTCGACCTCCGGCTACCGCGGGCGCGGCAGCGCGGTCGCCTATTCGGCGGCCAAGGGCGGGGTCGCCAACCTGACCCGTTCGCTCGCATTCCAGCTCGCCCCGCACGGCATCCTGGTCAACTCGGTCTCGCCCAACCGCACCGGCTCCCCGGTGGGCCGGGAGGAGGTCGACCCGAACCGCTATTTCAAGAACCTGGTCGACCGCCCGGGCGTGCCTGACGACACCGCCCAGATCGTGCTGTTCCTGTGCACCGAAGGGGCCGGCTTCATCTGTGGCGAGAACATCTTCGCCGACGGTGGGGTGATGGCCATGGAGGCGGGGTAACGCGTCCCCGTCACCCCGCGGCCGGGCGCCCGACCAGCCTGAACATCATCGCGGCGAGCAGCAGCGCGGGTAGCAGGTTGGCGCCGAAGACGAGGGTAACCGCCGCGTCGACCGAGGCGGCGTCCAGGGCGTCGCCCAGGCCCGCCGTCGTCGCCAGCACGCCCGCGAGGGCCGCGCCGCAGGCGGTGCCGACCCCCCGGAAGGACGGCATGGCGGCCGCCGTGAGCTCCTCTTCGCCGCGCCGGGCGCCGGCGATGGTCCGCGCCACCAGATGGACGTTGTGGACGCCGATCCCGAAGCCCACCGTGAAACCGGCCGCGGTCAGGAGCGCGAGCCCCGGCCGCCCCGCCACCGCCGTCATCGCGGCGAGCCCGAGGACCATCAGCACCGGCCCGGCGCGGAGCGCCAGACGCTCGCGCGCGCCGTCCCAGCCGGCGACCAGGAACGTCCCGACCGTCCAACCGATCGAGAAGACGACGCTGACGAAGCTCACGAAGAGCGGAGAGACGCCATGCACCGTGGCGAGGAGCAGCGGCAGGAACAGGGTGATGCAGGTCTGCACCCCGCCGACCAGGAGATGGATCCAGAGCCCCAGCCCGACCGCGGTGGAGAGCCCCCCGGCGCCGCGCGGGTAGAGCGGGACGGACGCCCTGCGATCGATCCGGAAGACCGTGCCGAGCAGCAGCGCCGCCGCGCCGATCAGCGCGGTGCGGGCCGCCGGATCGGCGATCGGGCCGGCGGCGGCGGCGGCGGTCACGGCGAGGCTGAGCAGGCCGAGTTGGCGCGCCGGGAAACCCGTCGGCGCCACGCCTCCGCCCGCCCCGCCGTCCGGGAGTTTGGTCCATGCGAGAACGCCGTAGGCGGCGATCAGCGGGACCGCCGCCCAGAACGCGCCACGCCACCAGCCGATCTCGGCGAAGACGCCGCCGACCGCCGGACCGAGGAGCTGGGCCAGCATCCACACCGCCTGGTATCCCGCGAGAATCCGCCGCCGGAGCCGCGGCGCGAACAGCGCTCCGATCAGCGCCATGCTCCCGCCGACGATGAGGCCGCCGGTCACGCCCTGAAGGCCGCGCGCGGCGATGAGCTGCGCCATGTCGGGCGCGAGCCCGCACCAGGCCGTCGACGCCAGGAACAGGAGTGCGAACCCGGCATGACTGCGGCGCCGGCCGAAGATGCGGGTGACCGGCGGCACCCCCGCGGCGCCGACGACCGCTCCGACGGTGTAGGTCACCGTCGTCCAGACATAGTAGTCCGCGCCGCCGAGGTCGCCGACGACGGTCGGCATGACGATGGCGATGACGAGCACCTGGAGGGCGTGCAACAGCGTGCCCGACAGCACCAGCAGGCTCGAAGCCGCCTGCCCGCCGCGGAAGAGATCGGCCCATCGGCCCCGATGTGGCGCGGCGGCGCCGTCAGAGATCGCCCGGACCCCGTTCGCGGCGCTCGGCGGCGGTGCAGATCTCCCGCAGGGTCGCGCACAGGAGGGCGATGTCCTCGGGGCGCGAGAGCCGGTGGTCGCCGTCGGTGATCGGGCGCACCCGGACATCGGCCCCGGTCAGCCGCGCGGCGATGCGCTGGGCCGTGGGCCAGGGAACGTCCGCGTCCCGCCTGCCGTGGAGCAGCCGGACGGGGCAGCGGATCGGGATCGGGCCGCCGAGCAGGAGATGGCGCCGGCCGTCCTCGATCAGCCGACGGGTAATCGGCGTCGGCGCCTCGTCGTGGCGGGACGGCTCGTGGACCACCCCCGTCTCGGCGAGGGCACGCCGCCGCGCGAGATCGTAGCGGGCCCAGATCAGATCCTCGGTGAAGTCGGGCGCCGCGGCGACGCCCAGCAGCCCGGCGACCCGGTCCGGGCGCGCCAAGGCGACCAGCAGCATGATCCAGCCGCCCATCGAGGAGCCGACCAGGACCTGCGGACCCTCGGTCAGCGTGTCCAGGGCGGCCAGCGCATCGTCCCGCCAGCTCCCGATGCAGCCGTCCAGGAAGTCGCCCGAAGACTCGCCATGGCCGGAATAGTCGAACCTGAGGAACGCGCGGCCGTCGGCGCGGCAGGCGGCCTCGAGGGCGGTCGCTTTGGTACCGGTCATGTCGGACCGGAAGCCGCCCAGGAACAGGACGCCGGGCGCGCGCCCGGCCGAGCGTCGATAGGCGAGCGCGGCCCCGTCCGGGCGCGTCAGGAATTCCGGCGGCGGATCGCGGTTCAAGACGCGCTCGCAGCCCTCGGGCGGCGCGGTGGCGACGCACATGGGAAAGCGGACGGGGGAACGGTCGACGCAGCCCGCCGCGCCTGCCATCGGTCGCTTTCGCGGCGGCGCTTCGCGAAACGGCACGCTTCGGAACGCGGCCTGGGGCTTGCGGGCGGTCTCGACATGTCGTGATCTCCGGGGATGCGAGGCCCGGACGCGGCGGCCGAACGGGGCTCGGGACGAGGCCGTCGGGGAACAGTATAGGCGTCGGTCGACGCGCTGCGAAAGCGATGCGACGGAGGAGGAGCGGTCCCCGGCGCCCGCCGGCTTTGCCCTCGCGGTGGCACCGCCATGCGGCTATCCTGACCGGAACGGGCCGCGGCGGGCCGCGGCGGGATATCGGGGAGCGGATATGGGACGGCTGGATGGACGGGTCGCCATCGTGACCGGCGCGGCGCAGGGGATCGGCGCGGCTTACGCGAAGCGCTTTGCCGAGGAGGGCGCCAGTGTCGCGATCTGCGATCTTGCGGATTGCACCAATGTCGTCAACACCATCACCCAGTCGGGCGGCGCGGCCTTCGGCATGGAGGTCGACGTGAGCGACGAGGCGCAGGTCGCCGCGCTGGTCGCGCGCACCGTCGAGACCTACGGCAAGGTCGACGTCATGGTTCCCAACGCCGCCGTCTTCGCCACCATCGACCGGCGCAACTTCCTGGATATCGGGGTCGAGGAGTGGGACCGGCTGATGGCGGTCAACGTTCGCGGCGTGTTCCTGTGCATCAAGGCCGTAGTGCCCGAAATGAAGAGGCGGGGCTACGGCAAGATCGTCAATATCTCATCGGCGACGGTGCAGGCCGGCGTGCCGTGGATGCTGCACTATGTCTCGTCGAAAGGCGCGGTGGACGCGATGACACGCGCCGCCGCCCGCGAGGTCGGCGATTTCGGCATTCGCGTGAACTCGATCGCGCCCGGCTTCACGATGTCGGAACAGATCGAGGCGCAGCGCGAGACGCTCCAGTTCAACATCGACATGAACCTGTCGGGGCGCGCCTTCAAGCGCGACGAGATGCCGGAAGACCTGCTCGGCACGATGGTCTTTCTCGCCTCCGCCGAGAGCGACTTCATCACCGGCCAGACCATCCTCGTCGACGGCGGGCTGGTGATGCACTGACCGGGAAGCGGTTCGGTCTCCGGCCGGCTTTTCTCCTCTCCCGGGCGCGCCGGCCTCAGCGGCAGTCGCCGCTTCCTTCGTCCCAGATTCGCCACGCGAGATGGTAGGACCTCTCGCCCGGACCGCGGAAGCGCGCCGAGGCGACGCCGCTGCGATATCCCGACCGGATGTCGATCCGGAGCAGCGAGGCGGCATGGCGGAGCATAGCTTCCGGCGGCGCGGCCGCGCCGGGCGCCGGCACCCGCCAGGCCATGAGGCATTGCTCGCCGCCTCGGGTATCGGGCCAGAGATCGATCGGGTGCCCCGTCTTGACGACCCGGCTCGTGGGGAAGCGTACCAGCAGATTGCCGGCGCTGTGGTAATGTCGAGCGACGATCGTACCTCGTTCGAACCCAGCCTGCCGCAGCGCGGCGCCGAGGGCCGGGAACGGCGCCTGGATCCTGCATCCGCCGCAAAATGGCGGGCCGAGGAAATTCATCACAACCAGCCAGGACGCGGCGAAGGCCGAGACCGAAGCGACCGACCCCGTCCACAGGGCCGCGGCTCGGCGAGTCGGCCCGTCCGGATTGCCGGTTTCCACCAGGAGAAAAAGAAACAGCGGAAGTGCCATCAGCACGGGGGGCATCCAGCGTTCGCGAAACTGGGTCACGCCGAGAACGGGAATCGCGGTCCATGTGATCAGGGCGGCAAACAACATGACGAGCATTAGGAAATACGTATCGATGCGCGGCTCGGGGACGGGGACGGTGACGCGCCGCCGTCCCTTCCATGCCTGCGCGCCATAGACGAGACCGAAGAGCGCCAGGAACGGCATCGGATAGAGAAACAGGACGGCGAGCAGATTTCCCGTCGACCGCAATAGTCCCGCGGCATCGCGCCCGTCCTCGCCGACCCCCAACGCATCGCGCATCCCCGTGTCGAGGGAGAGGCCATCCCGGCCCAGGACCGACGCCAGCGTCGGCAGCATGACGAGCGCCGCAACCCCGATTCCGGCGAGGGCCTTCGGCGTCGCGATCAAGGGCCGGAAACGGCGGTCGACGACACAGGCGAGCATGGCCGCGGCGGCAGCGATCAGAAAGCTCCATTTCCCCAACGCGCCGAGCCCGCAGACCAGGCCGAGCGCCCCGTAGCGAACCAGGCTCGGTTTCTCCGAGAGTCGGGTGAAGGCATAGAACGACCCGGCGAGGGCAGCGGCCATGGCCGGCGTATGGGTCAGGTCCTGATGGACGTAGAACCCGAAGAGATAGATCAGAGCAAAACCGAAGACCGCGAGCGCCGCATAGGCGCCGTCGCGAAACCAGCGCAATCCCGCGAGATAGAGAAACAGAAAACAGACGAACAGCAGGACGTAGCGGATCGCGGCGATCGCCACCGCTTGAACATCGATCAACGGCGAGAGGCCGATCAGTAGCCAGGTGAACAGCGGCGGCTGCGCGGGGCGGTAGCTCCACGCGAAGCGTTGCGCGAACAGCGCCTGTTCGCCGTCGTCGAAGCCCAGCGTGTCTCCGAAGGTCAGACGAAGCAGGAAGTGGAACAGGCAGTAGGCGGCGAGCAGCGCGACGACCGCGGGTCGCCTTCCGAGAAAAGAAATGCGAGCAACCCCCGGTCGGCGTGTAGCCCGCCCAGCGGTATCACGCCTGGTTGGTCGCCGCCGGGGACCGGTCCACCAACCCCGTCTGGCGCCGCGCCAGGCGCTCCATCAGCTCGGCCCTGACCGCGGCCGCCGTCGGGTTGTCCCAGAGATTGACCATTTCCCAGGGATCCGCTGCAAGGTCGTAGAGCTCGCCCCACTCCACGGCGTCGTAGAGCGTCATCCGCCAACGCTCGGTGACCAGGGTGCGGGTGCGCACCGGGCGGGGGAAACCGAGGATGGTGCGCTGCTGCTCCTCCTCGATCAGGAGGTCCGAATCGGGATCCTCCGGACCGCCCTCGATCAGCGGCATCAGGCTGCGGCCCTGGATGCCGTTATAGGGAGCGATGCGCGCCCGGTCGAGAATCGTCGCGGCGATGTCGAGCGTGCCGCTGACGGTCCCGACGCCGCCGGACGGCGCTGCGCGGTCGGCGGTGTCGGCCCACAGGAACGGCACCCGGATCAGGCTCTGATAGTGGATCGGCCCCTTGAGCAGGAGCCGGTGATCGCCGAGATAGTCGCCGTGGTCGGAGGTGAAGACGACCACCGTGTCCTCCCGCAGCCCCAGCCGGTCGAGCGCGCCGAGCATGCGGCCGACGGCGTCGTCGATCATCGCGATCGTGTCGCAGGTGAGCGCGCGCGCCTCGCGCGCCTCGCGCTCGCTCACCGCGAACAGCGACTGGCTGTTAGTGACCGCGGTTCCGGCGCCGCGCTGCTCATAGGCGGATCTGACATGGGGCGGCGGATCGTTGCTGCCGGCGAAGGACGGATCCAGCGCCATGTCGTCGGGGCTGTGCATACCCCAATAGCGCCCTGGCGGCGTGAATGGGTGGTGCGGGTCGGGGAAGGAGGCCATCGCGAAGAACGGCGTCCCGCCGCCGTCCGCCGCATGGCCCTCGAGGAAATCGACGGTGCGTTCGGCGACATAGGTCGTCGGATAGAGATCCTCCGGCACCGCGGTCCGCCAAGCCTGAGGGCAGACATAGTCGTGCGGCAGGGCGTTCGCCCGTCCGCGCAGCGACGCCGGGTCGTCATGGCGCTCGCACAGCCAGCGCCAGTAATGGCCGCCGACGGCATCGCCGTGCATCGTGCACAGATCGACGCGCTCGAAGCCGTAGAACGGATAGGGCAGGTCCCAGCCCGGGTCGTCGCGCCAGCCGCCGGGCGACTCCGCATCGACCGGGCCGTCCTCGTCCGACATCTTCCGCGCCTCGTCGAAGCCCGGCGGCGTGGGCAGATAGCCCTCGGGCCGGTCCGACGGCCGGTGGAGCGGCGGCAGCCCAGTCATGTTCTGCAGGTGGCTCTTGCCCAGCAGCGCCGTTCGGTAGCCGTGGCGGCGCATCAGATCGACGAAGGTGTTGGCGCGGAAGGAAAGCGCGATGCCGTTCGACCGCGCGCCGTGGACCGAGGGCATCCGCCCGGTCATCAGCGTCGCCCGGTTGGGCATGCAGACCGGGGTGGCGACATAGAATCTGTCGAAGCGCCGGCCGCGCGCTGCGATCGAATCGATATGCGGCGTCGCGAGCCGGGGATGGCCGCCGCAGCCGAGGAAGTCCGCCGCTGCTGGTCGGTGATTATGAACAGAAAATTCGGTTGCTTCGCCATGATCTCGATCGCCTTTCTCTCGCTTCCGGCATGCGCCGGAATAGCCGATTGCCCCGACCGGGATCAACCGCGCGGGCCCGGCATCTCGCGCCCGCCGAGGAACGTGCGCCGTGCGGCGATCTCCCTGATCTCGTCTTCGGGGCAGAGCAGCGGATCGCGGTCGAGCACGGCGAGGTCGGCGTCCATCCCGGGCCGGATGGCGCCGCGGCGCTCCTCGTCCCAGGTCAGATAGTGCCCGGAACCGGCGATCAGCCTCAGCGCCTCGCTTCGATCGAGACCGCTCGCGCCGAGCCGCCGGTCGAGATCGCCGGCATAGCGGGTGAGCGCCGACCACATCGCCCAGAACATCGAGACCGGTATGTTGTCGGAGGACAGAGCGAGCGGAATCCCGGCGTCGAGGACGCGCCGGATCGGGGTTCCCGCCGCGCCGAGAGCGGCGAGGCCCAGCCGCGTCGTCGCGTGATACATGAAGTTCGGCGTCATCGTCACCACCGCGCCGAGCGCGGCGATGCGGGCGAGCTGGGCGTCCGTCGCCCGGGTGAGATGCATCATCACCCAGCGTCGGCCGCGCAGCGGCACCACCCGGTCCACCGCCTCGAAGCCGCGCAGCACCCCTTCGACATCCTGACAGATGCAGGCGACGCGGATGTCCCGCCGCGCCGCGAAGGTCGCGATCTCCACGAACCGGTCGTGATCGAGCGACTGGTAGAAATGACCGGCCCATTGTTCGTAGGGGTAGCCGCCGGCGATGATCCGGGCCAGGGCGGGGTCTCCGAAGTCCAGACAGATTCCCTCGACGGCGAGACGGCCTTCGGCGGCGCCCGGCGTCTTGATCCTGTCCGCCCAGCGTTCGAGATACGCGGTCAGCCCGGCTCCGGTCTTCGCCGCGCTCGGCACGCTCAGGGTCGTCGTCAGCCGGACCGTCAGCGCGCCCGCCGCGTCGGCGCGGCGCCAGGCATCGATCAACGCCGGGGTGAGCCCGTGTCCTTCATATCCGCTGGTGGTGCCGAACCGGTTGTAGAGGTGCGGCGCCGCACAGGCGGCGGCGACCCGGTCCTCGACGGTGAAGCGCGGGGCGCAGCGGAGCAGCGTGTATTCGAGGATGGGCGCCCGATTGGTCTCCAGCATCACCCCGGTCGGCTCTCCTGCCCGATCCCTGACGATCTCGCAGCCATGGGGCGCTGGCGTGTCCCTGTCGATCCCGGCGCGCGCCAGCGCCGCGCTGTTGGCGACGCAGGGAAAGGGCGGGGCGCCCCACCAACCCCAGGGGCTGCGGATCAGAACCGGATTGTCGGGCGCGGCGCGGTCCAGGTCGCGACGGTCGGGGAAGCGCCCCTCGGCGAGGTCGCCCGGCGCGTTGACATAGCGCGGCATGCCGTGCTGCGAAGCGCCCTCCATCGGCATCGCCACGATCCACGCACCCGGCGGGGAGCGGGAAGCGGCCGCGCGGATCGTCTCGCAGATTTCCGCGACCGAACCGAGGCCCTCGAGCGGGAGGCCGCCGCGCGCCTTCAACCCCTCGCGGTCGATATGGGGATGCGCGTCGAAGAGACCCGGAACCACCGTGGCGCCATCGAGATCGAGGCGGCGGGTCCGCCGCCCGGCGCCGGCCAGCGCCTCGGCGTCGTCGCCCACCGCGGCGATCCTTCCGGCGCGCACCGCCACCGCTCTCGCGACGGGGCGGGCGTCGTCGAGCGTGAGGACCCGGCCGTTATGGAGGACGAGATCGTGCTCCGGCATGGCTGCCTCGCGCTGGCCGCGGTCACCCGCCGCGGCGGTCGACGAACCGGTTCTGCTTGACCTGGCCGGAGAATTCCCGTTCGAGAGTGCCGGCGGGGATGACGGCGATTTCGGGGGTGAGCTCGAACCGCGTCTTGACCGCGCCGGCGAGCGCCGCCGCGATGCCGGGCGCGCTTCCGGCCGCGAGCTCGATCGAGATGACCAGCGAGTCGAGGGCCGCGGTCTCGACGGCCTCGATCTTGAAATCGGAGATCCCGTCCCGGCGGTACATGAAGTCCTCGATATCCGCCTGGTTTATGTTGATCCCGCGCACCTTGAAGAACCCGGCCGTGCGCGCGGCATGGCGGATCATCGGAAAGACCGCGAACGGCCCCTCGGTCGCGCCCCGCTCGATGCGGGTGACGTAGTCGCCCGACTCCCAGCGCAGGAAGGGCGTGACCGTGTTGTTCCAGAGCGGGGTGAAGACCAGCAGCCCGGTCTCGCCTTCGGCCACGGGCTCATGGGTTCCGTCGTCGACGACCTCGATGTCGAAGAGATCCGTCCAGAGATGCATGCCGTCATGGCATTCGGACTCGCTTGCCATGGCGCTGCCCTCGGTGCAGCCGAACTGGTCGAACAGCCGTGCCCCCCAGATACGCTCGAGCCGCGCCCGTTTCCCGGGCGAGACCGGCTCGGCCGCGGTGATCAGCCTGGCGACCGAGCCCGCGGCGAGGTCGCGCCCCGCCCGCTCGGCGGACTGGCCGAGCTGAAGCAGGTAGCTCGCCATCCCCGCCATCGCGGTCGGTCGGAGCGTCCGGATCAACTCGAGCTGCAGCTCGGACGGCGTGTTGCTCCCGGCGCCGCAGGCGACGACACCGATCCCGAGATCGCCGGCGGCGCGGACATAGAGCATCCCGACGGGATGGATGCCGAGCGGGAACGAGACATGCAGCAGGTCTCCCGGTCCGAGCCCGGCGGCGCGCAGGTTGCGACGGAACCCCTCCATCCCGTAGCGCATGTCCTCGGCCGAGCGCGGATAGAAGAGGGGCTTCCCCGTCGATCCGCCCGAACGCCAGAACTCGACCGTCGCTGTGCGCGGCCCGATGCAGAAATCCTCGTGAAAGGTCGCCGGATCGAGGGCGCGGAGCTCGTCCTTGGTCGTCACCGGGATCTTCGACCATTCCTCCGGGCGGTCGAGCCGATCGAGATCGATATGGTCGAGTCGGCCCTTGTAGAACGCGGACCGTCGCGCCCGCTCGACGGCGACGCGGCGGCGGCCGGCGGTGATCCGGGCGATGTCCTCGCGGGAACGCGGGAACGGCAAGGCGGAGGCCGGCATGGGACGCGGTCCTCCTCGTCAGAGCGGCCCGAGAGCCCGCGCCCGCTCGCGCAGGAGAAATTTCTGGATCTTGCCGGTCGACGTCTTGGGCAGTCCGCCGAAGACGACGGTCTTCGGCGCCTTGAAATGCGCCATATTGTCTCGGCAGAACGCGATCAGGGCAGCCTCGTCCGCCTCGGCGCCTTCCTTCAGGGTCACGAAGGCGCAGGGGGTCTCGCCCCATTTGTCGTCGGGGCGCGCGGTGACCGCCGCCTCGAGCACCGCCGGGTGGCGGTAGAGCACGGTCTCGATCTCGATGCTGGAGATGTTCTCTCCGCCGGAGATGATGATGTCCTTGGAGCGGTCCTTGAGCTCGATATATCCGTCGGGATGCCAGACCCCGAGATCGCCGGAGTGGAACCACCCGCCGGCGAAGGCCTCCTTCGTCGCCTCGGGGTTCTTCAGATACCCCTTCATGACGATGTTGCCCCGGTGGAGGACCTCTCCGAGGGTCTCGCCGTCGCGCGGCACCGGCGCCAGCGTCTTCGGGTCGGCGACGATCACGGCGTCCTGCACCGGGTAGGACACGCCCTGGCGCGCCTTGAGCGCCGCGCGGGCTTCGGCCGGCAGATCGTCCCAGTCGCTCTGCCAGGCGCAGACCACATCGGGCCCGTAGGTCTCGGTGAGTCCGTAGACATGGGTGATGCGGAACCCCGCCGCCTCCATCGCCGCGATCACCGTCGCCGGCGGCGGCGCGCCGGCGGTCATGACCGCGACCGGGCGGGGTAGCGCCCGCTTCTCCTCCGGACGCGCGTTGGCGAGCAGGTTGAGCACCGTCGGAGCGCCGCAGAAATGAGTGACGCCGTGATCCGCGATCGCTCGGTAGACGGCTCCCGGCTCGACCCTGCGCAAGCAAATATGGGTGCCGGCGAGGGCGGTGACGGTCCAGGGGAAGCACCAGCCGTTGCAGTGGAACATCGGCAGGGTCCAGAGATAGACGGGGTGCGGCGGGATCGCCTGGGCGACGAGGTTGCCGAGGGCGTTCAGATAGGCGCCGCGGTGATGGTAGACCACGCCCTTGGGGTTGCCGGTGGTGCCGGACGTGTAGTTGAGGGAGATCGCGTCCCACTCGTCATCGGGCGGGCGCCGCGGGCGGTCGGGGTCGCCGGCCTCGAGGAACGACTCGTAGTCGGTCTCGCCGATCGGCCGGCCGGCCTCGGCCGCGGGGTCGTCGATATCGATCACGCGCGGATCCGCGCGCGCCGTTTCGAGGGCGCGCGCGGCCACCTCCGAGAGCTCGCGGTCGACGATCAGCATCTTCGCTTCGCCATGGTCGAGGATGTAGGCGATGCTGTCGGCATCCAGGCGGGTATTGATCGTGTTGAGCACCGCGCCCGCCATCGGCACGCCGAAATGCGCCTCGAGGATCGCGGGCACGTTGGGCGCCAGCACGGCGACCGTATCCCCCTTCCCGATGCCGCAGCTCCGGATCGCGTCAGCGAGCCTCCGGCAGCGCCGGTCGGTCTCGCGCCAGGTCCTTCGGACCGCGCCGTGTATGACGGCCGTGCGGTCGGGGTGGACGGAGGCCGTCCGTGCCAGAAAGCCGAGCGGAGTCAGCGCGGCGTGGTTGGCGGCGGTCTTGTCGAGACCGACCGAATAGGCGTGACCGCCGCCGCGACCCGATCCGACCATTGTCCCTTCGTCTCCCGTCGATCCCGCCCGAAAGGGTAGGACGGCGCGGCCGCCGCCGCTAATCCGCGGCCGCGACGTCGAGGATCGCCGTCCGGCCGTCCCGGACCGCGGCCAGCGCGCCCTCCAGCGCCGCCGGCAGGGCCGCGGGGTTCGTGACCCGCGCACCGTAGCCTTCGAAGGGGCGGACCAGCTCGGAATAGTCGAGCGCGGTGATCGTCCTGCCGTAGAACAGATCGTGCGCCGCCGCCACCCCGTCGGGATAGAAGTTCCGGTGCTCGCGGGCCATCGCCGTATAGCCGCCGTTGTTGACGATGACGATGAGGATCGGCAGCCCCTCGTGGCGGGAGAGCGCGAGGCTCTGAGTGATCGGGTTGTACATGAAGGAGCCGTCGCCGAGAACCGAGACGACGACGCGTTCGGGGGCGGCGAGCTTCAGCCCGAGCGCCACGCCGAGACCCTGGCCGAGACCGCCGGCGACCCGGAAATAGCTCTGCGGCCCCTTGTATGGGCGGTGGCGCATGAGGCGCTGGCGGTGGGTGATGGTCTCGTCGGCATAGATCGCATCCGCCGGCATCGTCGCGCCCAGCGCCTCGAACAGGGCGACGGGATCGATCCGCCGCTTGCCGCGCGCGGCGGCGCGTTCGGCCGCGCAGGCCGCCGCGTGCGCCGCATGGGCGCGCGCCCATTCCGCTCTTCGCTCGGCGATGCGCGCGGCGTCGGGCGCCGCCGCGGCGACCGCCTCGACCAGGAGCTCCAGCGTCGCCGTGCAGTCTCCCTCGAGATAGTCGTCGGCGTGCAGGTCCTGATAGACCATCTCGCCGTGCTGCGGAGTCTCGTCGATCGCGACGATCCGCGCGCGGGCCGGGCGGCGGCCCGGCGGGTCCCAGGGCGCGCGGGCGCGGAGCAGCAGGATCAGATCGGCCCGGTCCAGGAAGTCGGGCTGGCCGACCCCCTGATAGAGGTCGTGATCGCCGGGGAAATTGGCGTAGTCGGCCCAGCTCCCCTCGACCACCGGGACGGCAAGGAGTTCGGCTAGGGCGACCAGCGCCCGGTAGCCCTCGGGCTCGCGTCCGGAGGCCTCGGTCAGGACGACCGGCGTCTCGGCCGTCACCAACGCCTCGGCGACGCGCGCGATATCGGCATCCGACGGCCGGAGGCGCGGCACCGCCGGCGCATCCCGCATGCCGGCCGGCGGCGTCCATTGCCGAAGCTGCGTCTCGATCGGGACGGTCATGAACACGGGTCCGGTCGGCGCGCGCTGGGCGAGCTCGCCGGCGCGGACGAGCTGGGCGAACAGGGTCGCCGGGCTCGACACCTGGGCGGACCATTTCACGAGCGGTTCGGCCAGCCGATGCGGCCCGCCGACGGCGCTCAGGCTCGCCAGCCATTGCGGGCCCGGCCGCATGTTCTCCTCGGCGCCGTAGGTGATCGACTCACCGGCGACGACGAGCATCGGCACGCCGAGCCGCTTCGCCGCGTCGATCCCCATCGCGCCCTGGAGCAGCCCGACCCCGGTATGCAGCATCACGCCCTGCATCCGACCGGTGACGGCGCTGTAGCCGATGGCGAGATCGACCGCCAGCGTCTCATGTGCGCAGCTCAAATAGCGCGGGCCGGGCGTATTGGCGACGCTCTGGCGCGCGAAGGCCTCCCACACCGCGCCCCACTCCGAGCCGGGCGAGGCCATCACATGGTCGCAGCCGAGGCATCGGAAGGCTTGAATCACCGCCTCGCCGCCGTCCAGCATGTTGTTCTTCATCGCCCGCTCCCGCAGTCCCAGGGCATCTGCCGCCATTGAACCGCCCGGCGACCGGTTTGTCGATGGCGCGGCGTGCCCGTCACCCGCCGCCGAAGACCTCGCCGGACGGGCGCAGGATTCGCCGCGCGTCGCCCGCCCGCCTCGTAAAGCGCAGCTTGTCGAAATATTCGAGCAGCTCGATCGTCAGATTCCGGCCGATTCCCGTGCGGTTGCGGAAATCCGTCGGGCGCAGCACGCCGCCTGCCGCCGCTGCCGTTTCCTCCGCCGCCTCGGCGAGGCGGCGGAGCGCCTGGGGCCGGTAGAAGCGGTTCCGGGTCGCGCCGACCACCAGCCCGAGGCGCGCCGCGCGGGCGAGAAACCTCTCCGCCCGACGCGGCTCGACGCCGGCGGATTCGGCGAGTTCGCGCACCAGGGGCGGACGCAGCCCCGCGCGATCCAGCAGCGGGGCGAGGCGCGCCCACAGCTTCTCGTCCTCGGGGGTCATGCGGGGACGGTGGTCGGGCAGACGCAGCCGGGCGCCTTCGCGCACCAGGACGCCCTCCGCCTCCAGCCGGGGCAGGGCGAGCGCGAGCGCCCCGACCGGCAGGCGCGGCTCGACCATGCCCCGGATGTTCGCTTCGGTCGGGCCCACCGCGTCGGGGTTGCCGGCGTGCCAGTCGGCGAGCAGGCGGCGGAACGACTCCGCGAGCCCCGCCCAGGACGCACCCGACAGGCCGAACCGCCGGGGCCCGGCGCCGATGGCGACCATCGCCGCTGCCGAGAAGATCCGTTCGGCGGCGGCAGGATCCAGGTTGCGCGCCCGCGCGAAGCCGTGGAGCGGGACCACCCCCGGCGACGCGTCGACCGCCGCCCGGAGCGCGGCCGCGTGATCGGCGCGCCGCATGGCCCGCAGATAGTCGAGCCGGGCCGGGCGCGCCCGGAACCGCGCCGCGCCGGGGACGTCGAGCACTCTCCCGCCGCCGATCGTCCGCCGCGCCGACTGGTCGCGCAGCACGAAACGGTCCCCGTTGAGCGCGCCAATCGGCCGGTCGAGAACGAGCTGGGCGAGGCCGGACTCGCCCGGCGCCAGAGCCCGCCGGTCGAGCAGCGCGAGGCGGCCGGTGACGTCGGCGGCGGCGAGATGGACATGGACCGGCGTCCAGTGCGCGGCCGGGCGCTCCTCGGCGGTGAGCAGACGGACCTCGCAATCGACGCGCGTGACCGGGAGATGCGCCGCTTCGGCCAACACCCAGTCGCCGCGCCCCACCCCGTCCTTGCCCACCGACCCGCCGACGATGTTGAGCGCGCAGCGGTCGCCGGCGGCGCCGCGATCGGCCTTGCGGTCCTGGACATGGATTCCGCGCACGCGGACCGGCGCGCCGCCCGGCGACAGGAGAAGGCGGTCGCCGACGGCGACGGCGCCCGAGAAAGCGGTGCCGGTCACCACCAGCCCGGCCCCGGCGACAGTGAAGGCGCGGTCGACGGCGAGGCGGAAATACCCCTCGGCCGCGCGCGCGCGCATCCGCCGCGCGACCGCAGTCAGATGGTCCCGCAGCGCGTCGATCCCCGCCCCGGTCGTCGAGGAGACCGGGAAGAGCGCGACGCCGTCGAGCCCGCCGCCGGCGACCGCCCGGTGGATGTCCGCGGTGACCTCGGCGACCCGATCGGGCGCGACCCGGTCGATCTTGGTGACCGCCACCGCCCCCGCCCGGACGCCCAGCAGATCGAGGATCGCCAGATGCTCAGCGGTCTGCGGCATCACCCCGTCATCGGCGGCGACGATCAGCAGCGCGTAATCGATGGCGGCGACGCCGCACAGCATGTTGCGGATGAACCGCTCGTGGCCCGGCACGTCGACGAAGCCGAGGACGCCGCCATCGGCGAGGGGCAGATAGGCGAAGCCGAGATCGATCGTGAGCTTGCGCCGTTTCTCCTCGGGGAGTCGATCAGTGTCGACGCCCGTCAGCGCCTTGACCAGCAGCGTCTTGCCGTGATCGACATGACCGGCGGTCGCGACGATCACGGGGCGAGTCCGCCGAGCTGGGCGGCGAAGCCGGCCTCGTCCTCCAGGCAGCGCAGATCGAGGACCAGCGAGCCGGCGCGGATGCGGCCCAACACCGGCACCGGGAGCGCCCGGAAGGCGTCCGCCAGACGCGCGAGCGCGCGGCCCGTGCCCTTCCCGCCCTCGGTCGCGGGCGTGATCGCGAGCCCCCGGCTGGGAAGGCTGTCGACCGGCAGGGCGCCGCTCCCGATCTGGCTCCGGCAGGCCACCGCCGCGACCTCGGCGGCGCCGGAGAGCGCCGCCGCCACGGCCGGGCGAAGCCGATCGGCGAGCGCGGCGATCTCCCGCTCGCCGCGGGCGAGCTGGCGGAGGGCGGGCAGCCGGGCTGCCAGCCGATCGGGATCGAGATAGAGCGCGAGGGTCGCCGCGAGGGCGGCGACCGCCATCTTGTCGACGCGGAGCGCACGCTTGAGCGGGTTGCGCTTGAGCCCGGCGACCGCCGCGCGCCGGCCGACCACGATCCCCGCCTGCGGCCCGCCGAGGAGCTTGTCGCCGCTGAAGGTGACAAGGTCCGCGCCGGCGGCCAGCGCCTCGCGGGCCGTTCGTTCATGCGGCAGCCCGAAGGCCTCGAGATCGACGACGGAGCCGCTTCCGAGATCGACCGCAAACGGCACGCCGCGCGCGGCGCAGAGCCGGCCGAGATCGGCCTCGGGAACCTCGGCGGTGAACCCGGTGATGGCGTAGTTGCTCGCATGCACCTTCATTACCAGCCCCGTATCGGGCCCGATCGCCGCGTCGTAATCCTCCAGACGGGTGCGGTTGGTCGTGCCGACCTCGCGCAACCGACAGCCCGCGCTCCGCATGACGTCGGGCATGCGAAACGAGCCGCCGATCTCGACCAGCTCGCCGCGCGAGACCGGGACCTCCCGGTCGAGGGCCAACGAGTTGAGCACCAGCAGGACCGCAGCGGCGTTGTTGTTGACGACCGTCGCCGCCTCGGCGCCGGTCAGCCGGCGGAGCAGTGGCTCGAGATGGCCGTCCCGGTCGCCGCGCCGCCCCCGGTCCAGATCGTATTCGAGATTGGTCGGCCGGCGGGCGGCCGCTTCGGCCGCTTCGGCCGCCGCCGCTGCGAGCGGCGCCCGCCCGAGATTGGTATGGAGCACCGTCCCGGTGAGATTGAAGACCGGGCGAAGAGGCGGCGCGAGGACGGCCGCGGCATGGGCCTCCACCCGCGCCGCGATGTCGCCGATATCGACCGGGGCCGGGGCGCGGCCCCGCGACAGCTCCCGCCGGCGCTCGTCGAGCACGGCGCGGGCGCTGTCGCGGACCAGGATCCGGCCGAACCGCCCGCCGGCCGCCCGCAGAGTCGGTGTATCGAGCAGCCGGTCGACCGACGGCAGCGATGCGTAGGGGTTCACCTTGCCGGGCGGCATCGGATCCGGATCACGCCAGCCGCGCCAGGCGTTCGATCCCCAGGTCGTCCCGGCCGTGGATCTTGGTGATCATCCTGTGAAACGGTTCGCGGTGGGCGGCGATGAAGGGCTCGCTCTCGCGCTGCCTCCGCGCATGGCCGCGCGCGATCTCCTCGGCCTCCGCGAGAACGGCTTCCTCGTCGAGCGTCAGCAGCCGGCCGTCGCGCAGACATTGAACCCCGTCGACCCAGACATGCTCGGCGCCGCCGCCCTGCTCGTAATAGAGCAGATGGTTCCACGGATCGCCCATCGGCCGGTGCCAATGGCTGCGCATATCGATTACCGCGATGTCGGCGCGGGCGTCGGGGGCGAGGATGCCGATCCGGCCCGGCTCGCCCATCGCGCGGGCGCCGCCGGTCATCGCGTGGCGGAGCATGCCGCGGGCGTCGATCCATCTGTCCGGATCGGGCTCGGTGATGCGCGACAGCCAGGTCGCGGCACGGACCGTCTCGAGCAGGCCGGACGGGCCGCAATTCGCGCCGTCGGAACCGAAAGCCACGGGAATGCCTTCGCGGACGAGCCGCAGCGTCGGACAGATGCCGCTGCCCAGCATCATGTTGGACGGCGCCGGGTGGACGACCGTGACCCCCGCCTTGCGCGCTGCCAGGATGTCGATTCCGTAGCTCCAGACGAAATGGGCGAACGAGCTCTTGTCGTCGATCAGCCCCATTCCCGCGAGCATCTCGACGAAGCCGCCGGGCCGCATGACCGCCTGCGTCTTGGTCTCCAGCATATGGGTGTGGAGGCCGAGCCCGGTGCGCGCCTTCGCCTCCGCCGTCCGCTCGAGCAGTCTCCGGCTGCAGCGCTGCGGCCCGTCGACGCCGTAGAGCAGCCCGATCCGGCCCGAGGCGGTGTCCAACGCGGTGGCGGCGTGCTCGACGATGTCGAGATAGGCGTCGATCGACGGCGGCTCGAAGGATGCGTAGTGGTCGTGCAGCGCGTCGGGCAGCGTCGCCGGATTGATCGGCACGGTCTCCGGATAGGGAAGATCGGCGATCATCGGCGCGATCCGCGCCCGGAGACCGGCGCCGCGATAGGCGGCGGCGACCGCTTCCAGCCCCGCCGCCGACAGGGCCGGACGCTCCGAATAATGGTCGATCACCGACGTCGTTCCGGTCTTGAGCATCGTGATGCAGTCGACCTCGGCGCTGATCCTGATCTCGCGGGGCGTCCGGCCGCTGCCGCCGGCGATCGCCCCGATCATGTAGACATCGAGCGGGACCGCATCCACCGTCCCCTTGAGCAGCGCGGAATAGGAGTGGGTGTGCGCGTTGATCAGGCCGGGCAGCACCAGCCGGCCGGCGGCGTCGACGACGGTGACGCGGGCGCCCGCCGGTGGATCGAACCCGCCCCGGTCGCCGACCCGGCGGATCTCGCCGCCCGAGAACCAGAGCTCGCCGTTCTCGATCAGGCGATCCTCGGCGTCGAAGCAGAGCAGAGTCCCGCCGCGAATGACCGTCCAGTCCTCCTGCTTGTCGGCGGGCCGTTCTTCGGGCATCTCTTGATCCGCTCCTTCGGGACGTTCGGACTATAGCAAGGGCGAGGCGGGAGGGAGAGACCGTGCGGCAGCAGGCGATCGGCCGGGAGATCCAGGCGATCCTCGGCGACCTGGTCGGGATTCCTTCCGCCTATCCGCCAGGAGACACGCGGGCGATCTGCGCCTATGCGGCCGACCGTCTCCGCCGCGCCGGCTACGATGTCGAAACGGCGGCGCGGTCGCCCGGTATCGACAATGTCGTCGCCGAGCTCGGCGCCGGCCGGCCGGCCCTGGTCTTCAACGCGCATGCCGACACCGTAGGCGTCGGCGACCGTGCGGCGTGGCGGACCGATCCCTTCGCGGCGACGGTCGAGAAAGGTCGCCTGTTCGGCCTCGGCGCGGGCAACTGCAAGGCGTCGATGGCGGTCCAGCTCTGGCTCGCCGAGCATGCGGCGCGGCGCGGCGGTCCCCGGAGGGGCCGACTCGTCTTCACCTTCGTCGGCGACGAGGAGAGGCTCGGCCCCGACGGGCTGGCCTTCCTGCGCGAGACGGGCCGGGTCGCCCCCGACATCCTGGTGGTGGGCGCGCAGACCGGGAACCAGGTCATCGCCGAGGAGCGGGGCGTGTTCTGGGTCCGGCTTACCGCCCATGGCAGGGCCGCGCATGCCGGAGCGCCCTGCCTGGGCGACAACGCGATCCTGCGGATGATGCGACTCGTCGCCGCGCTGGAACGCGAGCTCCGCCCGCGCCTCGCGCTGCGTCGCCGCGGCCGCCTCCACGCCACCATGAATCTCGGCACCATCGCGGGCGGGCATAACGTCAACGCGGTGCCCTCGTCCTGCGTGGTCGAGATCGACCGGCGCATATTGCCGGAGGAGGCGGTGGCCGACGGGTTTGCGGAGATCGCGGCGTTCCTGGAAACCGCGGGCGAACCCGAGGGCAGCTACCGCGTCGACCTTATCACCGGGACCGAAGGCTTCGCCTCGCCGGCGGACGGGCGGGCCATCGCCGCCTTCCGCCGTGCGGTCGCGCGCGTGACGGGCGCGCCGCCCTGCGACCCCATCGCCGTCGGCGCGAGCGACGGACGCTATTTCGCCGATATGGGGATCGAGATCCTGACCTTCGGGCCGGGGGCGGCGGCGGACGGCCATGCCGCCAACGAATCGGTCCCGCTCGACGCGCTGGCACCCGCCGCACTGATCCAACTCGCAGCGATCGAGGATCTGCTGGGTCTCGCCCGCCCCGACCCCGACGCGGGCAGCAGATAGTTCGACCCCATATTCGGGATCCCGATCCTCGTCGCGGCCATGCGCTTCAGGTCGACTATGTTCTTCGGCAGCGCCCTCGATAGCGAAGGGTCGAGAACATGGCGATCTGCTCTATGACGACCGGGGCCTGCCCAAGTGATTGTCGACAGCTCGGCGGTGCTGGCGATCCTGTTCAGTGAGCCGGATGCGAGACGCCATGCCCGAGCGATTATGGTAGCCTCGCCCTGCCGCATGCCGGTCGCCAACGTGCTGGAAGCATCCGCCGTCGCGGAGAGCTGGGGCGGTGGCGCGACGGTGCACGATCTCGACATGCTTCTGGAAACTGCGGAGGTGGAGATGGTTCCGGTCACGGTCGAATACCTTCAACGGCCCGCCATGCATGGCGCCGCTTCGGCAAGGGCAATCATCCGGCGCGTTGAACTTCGGCGACTGCTTCGCCTGCGCGCTCGCGGAGGTGACCGGCGAACCGCTGCTGTACAAGGGCGACGACTTTGCCCACACCGATGTCGAGGCCGCGTGACATGTCCGCGACCGCCGTATCTTGCCAGAGGCTGAATCGTTGATGCCGAACGTGGTTGAAACGGAACCCCCGGAACTGCGGCTTGCGCGATATCTGAAGGAGCTTGTCGGTTGCCGGACGACGGTCGTCAGGGACGTCAGCAAGTATGAGGAGTTGCTCTGGTTCTCCGACATGCCTCAGACGACGGATTGCCGAAGCGTCGCCTGGACCGACGGCGGGAAGCTTGGCGATGCGTGGTTGGAGGTCAGGAAGCAGAGTTTCAAACCGGTCCCGGAGTTGCCTGAGATCGTGCGCCCCTGGGTAGTGGATATACAGGATTTCGAGCGCGCATCACGGGAAATTCCACAGCTTCGGCCAAGCATATTTCTTCCCGACGAAGAAGCGGAAATCGCGGAAGGTGAAACACCGCCTCTTGTCGAGCGAGTGATCGCGGATCATCCGGAGATACGAGCCGCATTCGACGAGTATCGACCACATTGGGAAAACTGGTCCGAAGAACACCGCCGGCGTAAGGGCATTCAGAAAGTCTACGCGGATTTGTTCCGTCTGCGCACGCAGGTGCTCAAGCAGGGTGAGATCGTCGAAGTCGTGCTCGGCCTGGGCTTGCTCGATTGGAGGAACGGGGTTCCGATCCCAGTCCGGCGTCACGCGGTCGTTGGGAACGTTGAGTTGAGTTTCGATGCGGATAAAGGCGTGATCCGTGTCAAACCTCCAGAAGAAGGAGTCCGATTCAAGATCGAAGACGAATTTCTGGATGGCGATTCCCGCCCGGATCACAGAGATTACGACACTGTCAAGGAACATCTGGAGGAAGCCGACGACGGAGTCTGGGACGAAGCACGCATGCATAATGCACTTCATGCTTGGGCTCTTGCGCTCCATCCGAACGTGCAGTGGTTTCCCGAACTCGATCCACAAGTCCCGCGCCTCAACGCCGAGGGTCTGGTGGTGAGTTTCGCACCTGCTCTGATCTTGCGAAAACGACCACAGACCGGAATGTTGCGTATCTATGATGCGCTTATCGAACAGATTTCAAACGATTCGTCGCAAGTTCCCAACGGTTGGCGCGGGCTGATTACGGACGGGGTATTCGGCAAGAGCGTCGACAAAGAAACTGATGCATCTTCACAAGAAGAGGGGCGTACGCCATCCGAACTCTATTTTCCACTGCCCACGAACCGGGAACAGCGACGAATTGTCGAAACGATCAGAAGCCAACGCAGCGTACTGGTGCAAGGACCGCCCGGCACGGGCAAGAGCCACGCGATCGCCAATTTGATCTGTCATTTTCTGGCCACTGGTCAGCGGGTTCTTGTTACCGCCGAGACGCCGCAGGCTCTCCGTGTGATCAAGAACAACCTCCCTGAGCAGCTTTGGCCGCTTTGTGTCAGTCTTCTGGGTCAGGGCGGTGATGCCTTCGCTGAACTCAACAAGGCCGTGCAGGAGATCACGATACGGCAAGACTCCTATGCGTATGTATACGACGACAATCAAACTGTGGAGATCGAGCATGAGCTTGAGGAGGTGCGCCGCCGTCTAGCTCGAGCGGATTCAGAGCTTCAGAGTCTCCGCGCGGATGAAACGATTGCGTATTCGGTAGCCAACGGGGCTTACCATGGAACCCCAACAGAAATAGCGCGGTGCGTTGCTTCGGAGAAAGGACAATATGGGTGGCTGCGGCTGCCCAATGAAGCGAACGAACGGCCTCCCCTATCCAGCGAGGAAATGATAGATTGGCTTCATATTCTACGCCGTTACAGCGACGAACAAATTACGGAGACCAAACTGAGAATCCCTTCGTCCGTCGATCTTGTCGCATCGGAAGAGTTTGCCGCGGCCGTGGCGTCGGAAAGCGCCGTGGAGTCGGAAAGCAAGGAAGCGGCGGCGGTCGCCCGGAACGAGACAATGCGGTGTCAGGTCGCCTATTCAGCATTGTGTGCGCTCGATCCTGAGTTACGAGCGGCGATCCGCCACCGTCTCTGCGACCTTGAGGAGCAACGCCGCAAGCTCGCCCTTGAGCCCAATGGGTGGCTGTCTGCGATGGTTCGGGATTTCCTCACGGGGCAGCACCGGCGGTGGGAAATCGTCATCTCGTCGAGCCAGGAACGGGTCGACGAGATGACGGATCTGTTCGACCGTCTAGAAAACCTTGGAGTAACGCTACCGAACAACCGAGATCAAAGGCAAGTATTCGCTCACGCAAAAGCGGCTCTCGGCCATCTCAACGCAGGCGGAAAATGGAAGCGCTTCGGTCTTTTCACGCCACGGAAGCTGCGGGGATTGGAATATCTCAAGCATGAGGCCCTGGTGGATGGGGTTGGCGCTTCGGACAAGAAGCGATTACAGTCGGTTTGCAATTACCTGGCAATCGAGTTTGCGCGAGAAAAACTGCGAACGACCTGGAGTGAAGTCGACGCGCAGCCGCTTCCAGATGACCCACATCAAGCTCATGCAGTGGTCAAGGATCGCCTGTCGGTCCTGCAGGATGGGCGCGATTATGCCGACAAGTGCAGCACTCTTTCCGGCATTATGGTCAAGGCCTCACCTGCCATTCCGCAACCGAACTGGTTGAGCAACGACGCAGGACAGTGGCTGGAGTTGATCGATGCGGCTGCAGTCGAGGGTCGCTACCTGCAGGCGCGTCGGGCAGTCGATGCCACCGCCGAGGCGCTCTCGGGGTTGCTCGACCTGCATGACGCCCATCCCGTATGTGCTGCGCTTGCGGACGCAGTGGAACGGCGAGACGTTAGCGCCTACAGCGAACGCCACGCGGAAGTTGTCTCCATCGAGACGTTGCGAGAAGACCAACGACAACGGGAGAAAGTCGAGGATACCCTTTCCAAGACGGTGCCTTACTTAGTGCAGTGTGTTGCCTCGACTATCGAGAACGCAGCTTGGACTGATCGGTTCGGCGCATGGGAGAAGGCGTGGCAATGGGCAATCGCCGACAGCTGGCTGGCGAAGCGCTCCGACCTCTCCTATCAAAAAAATGTCTGGCAGCGGCGCGGTAAGATGGAGGAGCGGATCCGCACTCTGCTGGCCAACATCGCGGAATTGCAAGCGTGGAGTCGCTTCTTTGCGCGACTGACGGAGAACCAAAAAGCAGCCCTGAAGGGTTGGCGCGGAGCTGTGCAGGCCATGGGGAAAGGGACTGGAAAGTCTGCCAGACTGGCCCGCCTGCGTCGCGAAGCTCGAGACTACATGGATAAATGTCGCGACGCGATCCCGGTCTGGGTCATGCCGCGTTATCTTGTCGCCGATATGGTGAACATCCAGCCGGAACTTTACGATTGCGTAATCGTCGATGAGGCAAGCCAGCTCGGAATTGATAGCGCCTTCCTGTTCTACATCTCGAAGAAAATGGTGGTAGTTGGTGATGACCAGCAGATAAGCCCTGCCGGCATCGGGATCCTCGATAGCACGATCGCGGATTTGCAACGGCGCTGGCTCGACACGATTCCTCATCACCACGCTTTCTCTCCTCAAAGCAGCCTTTATGACAACGCGAATATTCGTTTTGGCGGACAAAACATTGTGCTACGAGAGCACTTCCGTTGTATGCCTGAGATCATACAGTTCTCGAATGGTCTCTGCTACGCGCCTAGGGGAACGCCTCTCGATCCATTGCGCACCTATCCGGCGAGTCGACTGCCGCCGCTGGTCTTGCGCCACGTGTCGGACGGCTATCGGAACGGCTGCCATCAGAATGTTCAAAATCCACCCGAGGCAGATGCTATAGTCACACAGGTCGCCGCTTGCATCGCCGACTCTCGTTACGCCGGGGCGACAATGGGCATTATCAGCCTCCAAGGCACGGCGCAGTCCAAGCTGATAGAACGAAGGCTTCTGGATCAGATAGACGACCATGAGGAGATCGAAAAAAGGCGTCTGATTTGCGGAGATGCCTATGCCTTCCAGGGTGACGAGCGCGATATTATATTCCTCAGCATGGTGGCGGCGGAGCGAGATGGGAACGGAAAGCGCCAACGAATCGGAACGCTTGCCGATGCCTCAGCTCACCAGCGCTTCAACGTGGCTGCGAGCCGCGCCCGGGATCAGCTCTGGCTCTTCCATACGACATCTCTCGATGCGTTGAGCGACAAGTGCATGCGTCATCGTCTGCTGAGCTATATGCTCAATCCCAAACGCCAGCCTCTCGAAGAGGACGAGCAGCATTTCGACAGTGATTTCGAACGCGATGTCGTCCGCTGCATTACGGAAAGAAACTTTCACGTGCGGACTCAGGTAGGTGTCGGGGACACCACGGGACATCGCTATCGGATCGATCTCGTCGTCGAAGGAATGCAAGGACGGCTTGCGGTCGAATGCGACGGGGATCGCTGGCATGGACCCGAACGCTACGAAAGCGATATGGCCCGCCAGCGGGATCTCGAACGAGCGGGATGGCAGTTCGTCCGCATCCGGGGCGGTGATTTCTACCGCGACAGATCCAAAGCCCTGGAGCCAGTGTGGGCGGAACTCGATCGATTAGGCATAAAAGCGGGAGGCATTGATCAGGCTGCGGCGGAGCCGCCATTGCCGATTGAACCTGCCGTGTCCCGATCTCCAGGCATTTTCCGAAGCGATAAGACTGAAAGGAACAATCTCCAAACGGCTACTGATGAGATATCCGAGTTTGGACAGCAAGACCGCACATCCGCCGAAGACATAGATGTTTCTACAGATATCCGCCCGGTAGAGCCGAAGGTGTCCGGCACTGTACTCGAGAGGGCGCATCAAACAGAGCCAACGGCACCGGTCACGGTGTCAGCCACGGTGTCAACACAAGAGGCCACATTTGGCCTTCTTCGTGCACCCTATACCCCATTTGAAGGGGTGGCTGGTCCCGACCCACGTAGTACGGATTATGATCAAGTGACTCAAGGGCTGATTCGGATCATTCAGACTGAGGGGCCGATGCTCGTAAAGCGCGCCTATGACATCTACTTGCGTGGCTGCGGCATTGCGAGGATGGGAGGCAAACTAAAGCGCGCACTGGATCGGTCCCTTCTAAAATCGATTCGGCAGGAATTGGTTGTTCAAGAAGATGAGTCAGGTACTAGCGACTTGGTTGATGGCATCGTCCGATTGCGGAGCGTAACGCCGGTTGTTGTTCGGGAACGAGGTCCTCGGAGTTTCAATGAAATTCCGCCGAGCGAGCTTCAGCTTGTTGCACGCCGGTTGCTTGAGAACGACCCAAGTGGTCTTGAGCGCGGCTCTGATGCTCATTTGAAACAAATACTTGCATTCTTCGATCTACAGCGCCTCAGAACCGGGGTTGGATTAAGGCTACTTAAAATCTTAAAACGACATTATTCTTACGTAGAGGAGATGTTGGATGCCGACGACGATGAGCGATCAGACACCGTGATCGTTGACTTCAGCGTGGCTGCGGAGAAACGCAATCGGTAAGTCTTAGAGCCTGTTTCGATAAAGCGATTCGGAAGATAACGCCAATATAGAAGGTCACACCGACACCGCGGAGTGTTTCCACTTTGATCGGCGAACAGAAGGAGGGTTAGTGCCCGGCTGGACCATTGGTTACAATGGGTTGCATCATCAACCCGCCCCGAGGGGCATCATCAACCGAGCGGAGAGAATGGTCCCAGCTTATCGCTCGCCGGTCAAGCTCGAAGTGACATCTCGAAGTCGCGCGGGACGGGACGGCTGCGACCGAACGCGGCGGCTTCGGGCTGGTGTTCGAAGTGCTGGCGACGAAGCGCATCCTCACCGAGCTCCCGCGCACGGGCGGCGGCTCGGCGCAGGGCTGGAGCGGCGCCCAGATGGTGCTCGCGGTTCCCCGACCGGGCAGCGCGTGTGCCGCTGACGGTAATGGACCATCGACGTAACCGTTCGGGTTCCGGGGGATCGTAGGCTTCCACGGATTTTCTGACTAGTAACTATTTCGCGCCTGCGCTACCGTTTCGCCCATGGTGGTTCTCGACGAGGATTTCTGCACCGACCTTACGGCGGCCGAGAGCGGCGACATCCTGTGGCCGCTTCCCGTCGTGGCGCCGGCGTGCGAGTCACTCGATTGGGGGGCTCTGCTCGAAGAGGCAGAGGCGCGCGTCAAGGAAGAACGGAGCCGCGCCAATGTGGCGGAGTTGCGCCGGTCGGAGCGTGAGGCCTGATCGCTTGCGAACTCGCTGACGAGGCAGCTCGACGTTTGCCGGTTCAAGCTCTAGGCAGCCGCACCGAAGACCGCGTCGCGGGCTGTGAAGACGTTGGAACGCAGGGTCGCGTCCCAGGACGCCGGGATCTCCGGTCTTCGCCTCTCGTTGCGCAGGTCTCACGAGCACCAGGAGCAGCTCGAGGCGCACCATCAGGACGAGATCAACTGGCTGAAGCAGGACATCGACCGAGGGCGCTCGCGGATCGCAAAGGTGTACCGCGAGGGCGAGCGCGTCGCGGGGGCACTGCGCAAGCAGTTCGACCGGCAGCTCGCGGCCGCGACCAAACCGGCATCGAACCCTGCCCGGTCGGCCGGCCGGCGATCCACAACCACCCTCTGGGGGAACCCCCAACCCCGGTCTCCCAGAGAGATTCCCTTCAACAGGCTATTGCCCACCTCAGTGCTGGTGGCGACAGCCCTCAACCGTCCACCGAAGCGGGGTAAACCCGGCCGTCCTCCAGAAGCGCCGCTCAGCCCCGCTGCTTGCGGTCGCACAGGAGCCCCGCGGGGGGCCCCACCGAGCCCCAGAGCTGTTGACCGCCGCGCGTGCGCAGGCCCGTGCAGATGATGATCTCGGTGCAGGCGGACCGCATCTCCCTCACCGCCTTCAGCGTGGCGGTGACGCGCTTCGCCTGCCGGCCCTTGCCCTTCGCCGGCGCCTCGCCGGGCCAGGGGCGGATGTCGCCGTCGGCGTGGGCCTTGAAACGCTCGACAACGTATCTGTCGTCTTCGAGGCCGGTGCCGAAGATGTGGACCAGGAATGTGTCCGCCGTGTTGCCGGGTATCGCCATCGCTGCGCTCATCGTGCCTCTCCGTCTTGCCGTCGGTGGGGAACGGCAGCAACGCCTCCCTCCGGGAGGCCGACCGCCGCCCCGCTTCCGGCCAGACTCCCCTCTCGATGGCGCCGGGCGCGATCGGGCATGGTCGCGCGTTTACGGCGTTACCGCCGGACCGGGGCCGGGACGGCGGCAGGCCGACGATGCGTCGCGGAACGCGGGGCGGGAGTTGACGGACTGTAGCCTGACGGCTACGGCGTGCGCATGGTCGATGTCCGCAAGAGCGAGGTCTATGCCAGGTGGCTTGACGGACTGCGGGATACCCGTGCCCGGGCGCGCGTCCTCGTCCGGGTCGAGCGTCTGGCGGCCGGCAACCCCGGAGACGTCAGACCCGTCGGCGAAGGCGTATCGGAACTGCGGATCGACTACGGACCGGGCTACCGGTGTACTACAAGCAGCAGGGCCGCACGGTCGTCGTCCTGCTGGCCGGCGGGGACAAGCGTTCCCAGGACGACGACATCGCGACGGCCATGCGCCTCGCACGAAACCTGTAGGTGGGCGACATGACCAGAACCGTGACTTCACCCTACGACGTGGCCGAGCACCTTCGCACGGCGGAGGACATGGCGGCGTATCTGGAAGCCGCCATCGAGGAGGCCGGCGCCGACGCTGCGTTCGTTGCCAGGGCGCTGGGCGACATCGCCCGCGCCAGGGGCATGTCGCAGGTCGCATGCGACGCCGGCCTGTCGCGCGAGAGCCTCTACAAGGCGCTCTCGGGAGAACGCAATCCCACATTGGACACGGTTCTCAGGGTCGTCTCCGCTCTGGGTTTGAAGCTGCGCGCCGAAGTAGCGCCCGCTTCCGGCCCGGCCGCGCCGGCGCATCGGTGAAATCGCGCGCCGGCCGGCGGCACGGGCCGATGACGCGCATGCCGCGAGCTTGGACCGCCGCCGCCGTCAGGCGCTTGCGGTGGAGGATATCGGCACCGATGCTGTAGGCAATGCGCGGCGGCGACGCCTCGATCAAATCGCGCCCGATGCCGATCGAGGGAAGGAATCGACGCGGACGGCGGCGAGTCATCACCGTCCCGGTCGGACAGCGTTTGGGAAGCCGACAGGAGACGCCGGACGCCGCCAGAGAGCGCCAATAACCCCCGGAACTGCGATCGGGTCGCGGTGTTGCAATGGTGTTGATTGTTGGTTGGAAAGAACCAGCTGAAATCCTATTACCTTGTAACCCATTGTAATTATGGTGATATTTCGGCACGAAATGCAGGAAATTCGCTAGATCGAAGTTCCACGAACGCCCCGCGCCGCGATCCGCGCGCTACCGGCAGCCCGTGACCGGCAAATGCCGGATCGCGTTCGCCGCCCCGCGGCGCGCCGACCGGCGCGCGTATCGCCGCCGAGCGGTCTCGGCCCAAACCGTGTCCGATCCCCACATCCGGGCTTCGCATCTCCGGAGATCACGATATGGCGAGACCGCTTGCGAGTTTCGGGCGAGGCACTGAAGGAACTCATCGGGACGCGCCGGCGGCCCTCCGGAGGACGTTCATGACGGCATCCGGATCCGGGCGGTCGTCGCGGTCGCGGGTCGAGAAGCGGTGCGTAACCACCCCGTCGGCGTCGAGGACGACGAGCATCGGCACGGCTACCCCGTACCAGGGCGCGTCCCCGGCCACCCCGCCGTCGGCGAGGTCGAATTTCCGGATGATGCGCGACTCCCGATCGGCGAGCAGGGGGAAGGCGATCCCGCTCGCGGCGGCGAACCGCGCGAGCGGCGCCACCGGATCGAAGGTGACCCCGGCCACGCTGTAGCCGAGCGCGGCGATCGCGTCGACCCTGCGGTTCCAGGCGACCGCCTGGAGCTTGCAGCCGGGTCACCAGTCGAAGGATCGCGAGAATATCAGGATCAATCCGCGCTTGCCGCGCAGGGACCGGAAGTCGCGGTCGTTGCCGCCATGGTCCTTCGCCCGCACGAACGCGCCGAGCGCCGTGCTTGGCCGCGGACCCTGGGCGAGCGCGTCCACCGCGCCGGCGGCACGGGTCGCGGTCGACGGCAGGGAACCGCCCGCAGCAACCAGTGCCAGCACGACCCCGGTCAGCAACCAGCCGCGAAGCGCCGCCCGTCTCGACTGCATGTCGGGTCTCCTCCCGGTCCTTCCCGCCGCATCGGGGAATGGTGCCTTGGCGGTCATCCGTCTGCCCGTCCGACCGCGGCGCGACGACCGTCGCTGAACAGCCGCAGAACCGCCGCATGCAGCCGGTCGTTGGCGGCGACTAGTGTCGGGTCATCATGCAGACGGCTGGCGCCGCTCCCGTCGGTCGCGAACCCGCCCGCCTCGCGAACGAGCACGATCCCGGCAGCGATCTGCCAGGGGGAGGGTGCGAACGCCCAGAGTGCGTCATAGCGCCCGGCCGCGACATAGGCGAGATCGAGCGCCAGGGATCCGAGACGGCGGATGGCTGCGGTCCGGTCGAGCGCCGCCTCGATCGGACCGAGGGCGGCGGCGCGGTTCGGGTGGCCGCGCGGCGGGAGCTCGGTCGCCAGCACCGCCTCCGTCAGGTCTCGCCGCGACGATACGCGGAGGCGGCGGCGGTTCAGATAGCTTCCCGCCCCGTGCTCGGCCCAGAAAAGCTCGTCGCGCAGCGGCTCGTAGACGACCCCCGCGGTCAGGGATCCCGACTCGCGGAGCGCGATCGAGATCGCGAAATGGGGAATCCCGTGGAGAAAGTTCGTCACCCCGTCGACCGGTGCGACGATCCAGGACCGCTCGGATGCGCCGGCCGGGGCAGCGCCCGCCTTTGCCATGACGAAGCCGAAATCGGGGCGCGCCCGATGCAGATACTCTCCCAGGATGCGCTCGGCCCGCCGCACCGCCTCGGCGACCAATCGGCTCGGGCCGCCGGGCGAGACCTGGAGGTTCTCCGCTTCGCCGAAATCCCGGATCAGCCCGCGCGCCGCTTTGCGGGCCGCGGAGGCCATGACGTTGACGATCGCGGACGGCATGACGCTCCGATCGGCTTGCGGCGGCGCGACCCGTCAGTTCTTCGCCCGCTCGACATAGGCCTTGTCCTCGATGTTGACGACGATCCGGGCGCCGGCCTCGATATGCGGCGGCACCATGACTCGCTCTCCGTTCTCGAGAATCGCCGGCTTGTAGGAGGAAGACGCGGTCTGTCCCTTGACCACCGGCTCCGCCTCGGTCACCTCCATGACCGCCGTCGCCGGAAGCCGCACGGCCACCGGGTTGCCTTCGATCAGATCGACCGTCAGCTCCATGCCGTCCTGGAGGAACGGCGCGGCGCTGCCCAGCAGGTCGAGGCCGAGCTCGAACTGCTCGTAGGTCTCCGAATCCATCAGCGTCACCGAGGCCTCGCTGCCGTACAGATAGGTGCAGATCTTCTCGTCGACCATGAGCTTCTCGACCGATTCCTGGGTACGAAACCGCTCGTTCGACTTGATCCCCGTCTTGACGTCCCGCATCTCCACCTGGACGAAGGCGCCGCCCTTTCCGGGCTGCAGAATCTGGATCTTGAGGATGCTCCACTGCCGGCCGTCATGCTCGATCACATGGCCGGGCCGGATGGTGTTCGCATTCACCTTCATCGCCGATGCGCCGTCGTTGGTGGGAGTCGATGCCGCGGACCGTAACAACTTGAATTTTGCGGCGCAACGCGGCCGCCTGCGCGGCCCTCGGAGGGTCTCCACCCCCTTTGGAAGGCCGGGCCGGAGCCCGGCCGGTGCGCCCGGCCCGCGGTCACGCCGGGCGGGCGAGGATATACTCTGCGATCCAGCGCCCGCAGGCGACCAGCGCCTCGTCGCCGTCGAACTGCCCGAGAAGCTGCACGCCGACCGGTGCGCCGTCGACGGCGAGCAGCGGCAACGAGATCGCCGGCGCGCCGAGGACCGAGGAGCCCTCGTTGAAGACGGCGCTTCCCTGATCCTCGCCGACCGGCCCCGGCCCCGGCGAGGCCAGGGTGACGAAGCCGTCGGCGCGAGATGCGAGCTCGCGGTGCAGCCGACGCAGATGCGCGCGCCGCACGAGCGCCTCGCGGTAGGTCTCCTGGGTCATTCCCTCGCCCTCCTCGAGTCCGCGCTTGAGCCGGGGCGGGATTCGATCCGGGTAGCGGGCGAGCAGCTGCATCATCGGCCAGCGCATCTCGAACCGGTAGAGGTTGCGCCAGAGATCCGGGACGCCGGCCAGCGCCCGTTCGAGGCTTTCGATCGCCGGGTCGTCGCCGCGGGCGTAGAGCTCGACCCCCGCCGCCAGGAGCGCCTCGATGGCGCGTTCGAACGCCTCCCGGGTCGCGGCATCCGTCTGCGCCCAGCCCGCGGTTTCGAGCCGGATCAGCCGGGCCGGCCGGCGCGGCGCGGGCGGCGCGGCCCCGCCATAGAGGCCCGGATGGCCGGGGTCGCCGCCGGCGAGCCGCGACATGTGCCGCGCGACGATCCAGACGTCGGAGAGCGAGCCCGCGAAGGTGCCGAGATGGTCCATGCTGGCGGCGGCCGAGAAGACGCCCTGCCGGTTGATCGCGCCGAAGCTCGGCTTGAGGGCGAACGCGCCGCAGAAGCTCGCCGGGCGGATCGTCGAACCGCGCGCATGGGTCCCGAGCGCGGCCGGAATGGTGGCGCCGCCGACGGCCGCTGCCGAGCCGCTCGATGAGCCGCCGGGGGTGCGGCGGAGGTCGTGGGGGTTCCGGGTGCGTGCCGGGTCGCCGCCGCCGAAGGCGACGGTCACGGTCTTGCCGACGATCACCGCGCCGCCGCGCCGCAGCGCATCGACGCAGGCGGCGTCCTGCAGCGGGCGGTGACCGGCATAGAGCGCGCTGCCGAAGGAGGTCGGCATGTCGGCGGTCTCGATCAGATCCTTGATCCCGATCGGAAGGCCGTCGACCGGAGAGAGCGGCCGCCCCGCCTCGTATCGCGCGGCCGCCGCGTCGGCCTGCTCGCGGGCGCGCGCCGTATCCAGTATTTCCCAGGCCATGACCGCGTCCTCGCGGGCGGCGATCGATTCGAGGCAGCGTTCGAGCAGCGCGCGCGGGCTGTCGCCGCCGCGAAAGCCGTCGATCAGGTCGTGGAAGGTGAGCGGCCGCCAGCTATGCGGATCGTAGGCCCCGGTCATACGGGGATCCGCCACTCGGCCAGACCGCAGCCGATCAGGGCCTCGGGCATCGGGATATAGTCGATGAGATCGAATCCGCCGCTGCCGGCAGCGGCATGCGCGATCGCCCAGCAGCGCATCTCGGCACCGCCGTTGCCGGTCGTCGCCAGCATCTCCTCGAGCTTGGCCGCGATCTCGTCGTCGGGGGCCGACCGGAAGAGCTCGATGCAGGCGTCGTCGAACGGCTCGTCGATCCAGCCCATCGTGATCTCGCCGATCGAGTGGCTGAGTCCGCCGGTGCCCATCACCACCACCCGGAGGTCCTCCGGATAGCTCTCCACGGCCTCGCGGACCATTCGCCCCCAGGCGATGCAGCGCCGCGGGCTCGGGAACGGCTCCTCGACCAGGTTCATCAGTACCGGGACGATCGGCGGGATCGGGTCGAGGTCGAAGCGCCAGACGGGCACGCAGATGCCGTGATCGAGCTTCAGTCGCCGCGACCATGCGGGATCGAAATCGGCGGCGAGCGCGGTTCGCAGCAGATGTCGGCCGAGCCCTTCGTGGCCGGGCAGCACGGCGTGCGGGAAGACCGGCTTCATGAACGGCTCGGGTGGGCCGTCATGCTCTTCGCCGATGCCGACGCAGAAGGTCGGCATGTTGTCGAGGAAGAAGTTGATCCAATGATCGGTGCAGTGGACGACGAGGACATCGGGCGCCAGCGCCTTCAGGCGGCGGCCCATCTCGCCGAACCGGGTCTCGATCCAGCCGCGTGTCTCGGGTTTCAGCCGGCTCCACTCGCGCGCGATATTGGGTCCGTGCGAGCAGGCGAAGCTGCCGACAAGCCTAGCCATCGACCGTCTCCTTGTCGTCCGCCAGCGCCGACAGCTTGGCGATCGACTGCGCGTCGTCATAGCCGCTGATCAGCAGGTGAAAGCGTAGCAGATAGGGGTTGGCCAGGCGCTGGAGCACGGCGAGATCGTCGTCGAGCAGCGCCTGGCGCAGTTCCGGCGCCAGCGGGTATTCGTCGATCACCGCCTTGCGCTCGTCCCGCCATCGTTCCTTGCCGCCCGGCCCCTGAAGGTCGAACATCAGCTTGTTCAGCCAGTAATCGGTCATCTCGGGCTCCGTCCGCAGCCGCAGCGTGACTGGCGCAATTCTACGCCGGCGGACGCGCGAAGCCGACTCGGAACCGCCCAGATCAAGGCGGCACCGGCCCGCGCGCCCGCGCGACGGGGAGGCCGCGGCGCACGGCCGCGATCAGCCCGACCCCCGCCAGCGCGGCGACGAGGGCGAGCGGCGACTCGGCGCCGATCCACAGCGTCGCCGTGCCGACCGCGCCGGTCGCCGCGAGAAACAGGAGGCCCAGGAATTTGGAGACTGCGCCGGGCTCTCCGAACCGGATCAGCGCCTCGGCGATCAGGAACCCCGCGGCGAGCGCCGTCAGCGAGACGAGGACCACCGCCTGCCAGGACCCCTCCATCACCAAGGCCGGGTTGAACGCCCACAGGAACGGGAGCAGATAGGCGGCGGCGGCGAGCTGGACGCCGACCAGCCCGGTCCGCCACATGTCCGAACCGGCAATCCCGGCGGCGACCATGCTGGCGACCGCCACCGGCGGGGTCAGCATGCTCAGCAGACCGAAATAGAACAGGAAGAGATGCGCCGCCATGGGCTGGATGCCCATCTCGACGAGGGCCGGCGCGACGACGGTCGCGAGGATGATGTAGACCGCCGCCGTCGGCATCCCCATGCCGAGGACGATCGAGACCAGCGCGGTCACCAGAAGCATCGCGAACATGCCGGCGCTCGCGCCGAGCTCGGTGAGGATGATCGACAGCTGGAAGGCGAGCCCAGTCGCGTTGAGCACGCCCATCACGACCCCCGCCCCGGCGGCGATCAGGATCAGCGGTAGCAGGTTCTCGCCCGAGCCCAGCAGATAGTCGGCCCATTCCGCGCGCGTCGGCAGTCGCCGGTTGCGGACGATCATCAGGAACAGCAGTGTCACGCCCGCATACATCGCCGACAAGCCGGGATTGTATCCTAGCCCGAACAGGAAATAGATCAGCACGGCGAGCGGCAGGACGAACACCCAGCCGGAAAGCAGCACCGGCAGCGCCCGCGGCAGGGTGTTCCGGGGCAGGCCGAGCAGCCCGAAACGCGCGGCGATCGCGTCGACCTGGAGGAACAGCACCAGATAGTAGAGACAGGCCGGGATCGCCGCGGCGATCACCACATCGATATAGGGTACTTCGAGGAACTCGGCGATGATGAAGGCGGTCGCCCCCATCACCGGCGGCGCGATCTGGCCGCCGTTGGACGCGACCGCCTCGATCCCGGCAGCGTAGCGCGGCGCGAAACCGGTCCGCTTCATCATCGGGATGGTGACGACGCCGGTCGACATGATGTTGCCGACCGCGGAGCCCGAAATCGTGCCGAAGGCGCTGGAGGCGACCACCGCGACCTTCGCCGGTCCGCCGCGCCGATGGCCCATCACCGCCATGGCGAGATCGGTGAAGAACTTCGTCGCGCCCGACACCTCCAGCAGCTTGCCCAAGATGATGAAGGCGAGAACGAGCTCGGTCACCACCCGCAGGACGAGGCCCGGGATGCCGTTATTGTCGGCGTAGAGATATAGGACGACCTTCGTCGGCGGGAAGGTCTCGGCCTCCAGCACGCCCGGCAGATGGCCGCCGAAGAAGGCGTAGGCGATCATGATCCAGACCAGACCCGTGATGACCCCGCCGCAAGCCTTCCGCAGCGCCTCCATCATCGCCAGGATGGCGACCGCCCCGGGCACCCATTTGTCGAGCGTCCGGTCGGCCATGCCGACGATCCAGTCTTCGAAATTGATCGACATCCAGAGCCAGGCCGCGAAGGAGATCAGCGCCAGCGTGATCTCCAGCGGTCCGGCCCGGACGGCGTAGGGATATTTCAGATAGGCGGCGGCGACGGAGATGCCGAGGATGGTGCCGACGATCTGCTGGAACGTCAGGGTGAAGCCGATCCGGTCGCTGACCGAGAATATCCACAACACCCCGACGATCGGAACGAGCGCCAGGCAGGCGCGCAGCAGCAGCCCGGCGAACCGCGTCATCGGCGCCGCGCCGCAGGCCGCCCGGCCCGTTTCGATGGCGAGTTACTCGACGCGGGCCATCGCCTTCTCCTGATCGGCCACGTTGGCCGCCGTCCACATGCCGACCTCCTTCCAGTAGCGGATGGCACCGGGGTGGTAGGGCATCGCGTTGCCGGCGGGCGCCAGCGCCGCCTGCGGGGTCCCGCGGAGCGGCGCGTAGTCCTTCTGGAGCTTCTGCCAGTTGATGTGCAGAGTCTTGGCGAGCAGATAGGCGTCGTCGTCGCCGACCTTGGGGCTGGCGTTGAGATAGCTGTCGAACCCGGCGATCAGCGTATCCTGGCGTACGAAGGGAAAGCGTTTGGACGGCCCGACCTTCAGCGTGTAGAGGCCGGCCATGCCTTCGGCCATGAACGCGTCGGTCGCCTTGGGGCCGAGGCTCACGATGCGCAGCCCGCCCGGTACGGTGGCGTGCGCCTTGCGCATCGCCGGCATCGCCAGCGCGACGGTGGCCGCATCGGCGCGGCCCTCGACGACGCTGTTGATTCCGGCGACGACGCCGCCGGAATCGATCGCCGTCACGTCGGCCTCGGTGAGCTCCGCCGTGGACAGCAGCGTGCGGTTGGCCTGGGCCAGCGAGACGTTGGTCTTTACGTTGACCAGCACGCGCTTGCCCTTGAGGTCGGCCATCGTCTTTACGCCCGACCTCTCCTTGACCATGTAGGCGTAGGGCAGGATCCAGATCCGCGCGATCATGCGGACATTCCTGATCTTGCTCCTGAACGGCGCCCGCCCCGCCACCGCCATGCCCGAATCCAGGCTGGAGTTGAGGCCGAGCACGATCTCCCCCTTGTCCAGCAAGGGCAGATAGACCGACGAGCCGGCATGGGGCTGGGCGGTCGAGCGGATATTCAGCTTTGTCTGGAACAGCTTGGCGAAACCGCCCGCCAGCAGGAAATAGGTCGATCCCGCCGGGTTGCTGCCGATCGTGATCCGCTTGAGCTTCGCTTCCGCCGGCGCGGTGGCGCCGATCAGAACGGCCCCGCACAGGATACCGGCGAGAATCGCCGTCGATCTCATCTTCTTCATCATGGTCTCCCCCAACCGTCGGCTTCTTCCGACATGCGTCAACAGTCCGCCGGGAGCGGTCTGCGCCGCCCGCCGCGACGATCATAGCAGCAGCGGCCGTTCGCTTGCGACATTTCGCCGCCCGCCATGTTCGCGAACCGGGAGATGCTGATCGGCGCGCCCGGCGACCGCGCGCGGCCAATTCGGTCCCGGTCGTCGGCAGCGAGTTCCCATTCGGTCGAACCGTCGGTTTCAAGGCTGTTTCCTGGGGCACCAAGTCGCCCATGGGGCGGAGCTCCCGAACCGGGACGGGCGCTGGCCAAGGACGCTCGACTCGGCTAGGCTAGGCTCGTCTCCACCGCACAGGCTGCGGGCGAGGAAGGGTCGTGACGTTCCGTATCGAATATTGCGTGGCCTGAAACTACGAGCCGCGCGCCCTCCGTGCGAGGAAGAGGCTCGAGGCCAGGGGCGCGGAGGCCGGGATCGCGCCCGGCGCGCTCGGTGCGTTCGAGATATTCCGCGACGGTGCGCTGCTGTTCTCGAAGCTCGGGACCGGCCGCTTTCCGACCGATGCGGAGATCGACGCGCTGGTCGCGGGCAAGGCCGCTTCCGCCTGACGGCGCGCGGCTCCGGCGCTTCCGTCCGGACCGATGCCGCGGCCGGCCGCGCGCCGATTCCGTGACCCGGACGGGATCATGTCCAAGACGGGAGCCGCCGCCGGAGGCCTGGATCTCGACGCCCTCGGCGAGGCCCTCCGCCGGGTCGAGGGTTTTGCCGACCTGCCCGACGGCGCGCTCCGGCATCTGCGGGTCAAGGGGCTGTTCCACGACCATGTACGCATCGCCGGCACCGGCTGCCTGCTGCGCTTGCCGCGCGCCAGCCAGTTCGGGCTGGGTCCTGCCGCGAACCTCGCCTATCAGCGCGCCTGCTTCCGGCGCGCCCAGCCCAGCGGCTGCACCCCGGCGCTGATCGCGGTGCTCCCGCCGCAGCGCGGGCTCG
This sequence comes from Alphaproteobacteria bacterium, assembly GCA_963422565.1. Classification (GTDB taxonomy): domain Bacteria; phylum Pseudomonadota; class Alphaproteobacteria; order MPNO01; family MPNO01. Next base: position 2,720,787 of record OY730228.1, read on the forward strand.
ACCATGGCGGGCTGGTGGTCGACCATGTCGACGGCGGCCCGGCGCGCCTGCCCGAGGATATGCCGGCCATCGCCGCCTGTCTCGCTGCCATCCACCGTCTGGACCTGCCGCCGGCGGAGAAACGGGCGCCGCTCGCCGTCCATGCCGACCCGGTCGCCGGCATCCTCGCCTTCATCGAGGAACAGGCCGCCTATCTCGCACGGGCCGGGATCGCGGCCGAGTCCGAGACGCAGATCCGCGCCGAGCTCGCCTGGGCACGCGGTTTCGCCCGACGGAGCGAGGGCGCCGCCCAGCCGGTCGCGCTTTGCGCCACCGACACCCATCCGGGCAACTTCCTGATCGTCCGGGACGGAGCGCCGCGCGCGGTCTTCGTCGATCTCGAGAAGGCGCTCTACGGCTCGCCGGCGATCGACCTCGCCCATGCCAGCCTCTACACCTCGACCATGTGGGATCCCGACTGCGAGGCGGCGCTCGCGCGCGCCGACATCGCCGGTTTCTACGCCGCCTATCGGGACCACGCGCCGGCGGCGCTGTTCCGCGCGCTCGCGCCCTGGCTGCTGCCGATGCGCCGGCTGACCTGGCTGCGTACCACGACCTGGTTCGCCAAATGGCGGGTCGAGGCGGAGGCCTGGGCGGACGGCAGGGGCGCGGGCGGCAGCATCTGGTGGCGCGCTGCGGCCGGGGCGCCGGAGCTGGTGGCCGACGTCAAGCGGCGAATCGACGGCTTCTTCGCCCCCGACACCATCGCCCGCATCCGCGCCGAGTGGCTGGGCGCGGATCCGCTCAACCTGGGTCTTCGGCCAGGATGACGGCTCCGGTCGCGGCCATCGCCGCGATCTCCGCGGAGTCGTAGCCGCAGCCGCTTAGAATCTCCTCCGAGTGCTCGCCGAGGCAGGGCGCGCCGCGGCGGAGGTTCGCCGGGGTCGCGGCGAGCTTGATCGGCGCCCCCAGGGTGCGCACCCGGCCGAGGCGGCCGTGCGGCACCTCGACGACCATCTCGCGCGCCGCGGTCTGGGGGTCGGCGACCATCCGGGCGATGTCGAGAACCGGGCCCGCCGGCACCCCGGCTTCCTCGAGCTCCGCCATCAGCCGGTCGGTGGTCCGCGCCTTGAAGAGCGGCGCCAGCGCCGCGTTGAGAGCTTCGAGATTCTCCATCCTGCGATCATTGGTCTCGAAACGCGGGTCGCGGGCGAGCTCGGGCGCGCCGAGCGCGGCGAGCAGCCGCGGCCAGTTGGCGCGGTTGCCGGCGCCGACCGCGATCCAGCCGTCGGCGGTCTCATAGGCCTGATACGGGGCGCTCAACGGATGCGCGGAGCCGAGCGGAGCGGGCGGCTCGCCGGTCGCGAGATACATCGCGGTCTGGTGGAACGTGGCCGATATCGCAGCCTCGTAGAGCGAGGTGTCGAGGAACTGGCCTTCGCCGGTCTTGAGCCGATGGGCATAGGCCGCGGCGATCCCGAGCGCCGCCAGCAGCCCGGCCGCGAAATCGGCGATCGGCGCGCCGATCTTGACCGGCGGACGGCCCGGGCCTTCGCCGGTGATGCTCATCAGCCCCGACATCGCTTGTGCGATCAGGTCGTAGCCGCCGCGCGGCGCGTAGGGGCCGCTGCGCCCGAAGCCCGAGATCGCGGCGTAGATCAGCGCCGGGTTCTCCGCGCGCAGCCGCGCATAGCCCAACCCCAACCGCTCCATCGCCCCGGCGCGGTAGTTCTCGATCACGACATCGCTGCCGCGCGCCAGCCGCAGGAACGCATTCCTGGCCACTTCCTGCTTGAGATCGAGCGCGATCGCCCGCTTGTTGCGGTTGAGCATCAGGAAGGCGGCGGACTCGCCCTCGATGGAGGGCGGCGTCATCCGCCGGACATCGTCGCCGAGCGGTGCGCGCTCGACCTTGACGACGTCGGCGCCGAGATCGGCGAGCATATATCCGCAGGTCGGCCCGGCGACGACCTGGGCGCATTCGACGACCCTGAGCCCGGCGAGCGGGCCGGTCGCGGCCTCGGCCATCGTTCAGCGTCCCTTGAAGACCGGTTTCTTCTTGGCGAGGAAGGCGCGGTAGCCCTCGTGATAGTCCTCGGTCGCGGCATAGGCGAAGGACTCGGCGATCTCCTCTTCGGTCAGCGGGCGGGGGTCGGCGTGGCGACGGATCGCCCTGCGGTGCCAGCGCGCGGCGAGCGGCGCCCCCTCGGCGATCCGCCGCGCCGAGGCATAGGCCTCCTCCTCCAGGTTGGCGTCGGGGACCAGCCGGGTGATCATCCCCTTCTCATAGGCCTCGCGGGCGCCATAGACTCGGCCCTCTAGGGCGATCTCGAGCGCCGTCGCCCGGCCGACCGTCGCGGTCAGGGTGTCGACCAGCCCGTAGCCGAGATAGAGGCCCATCAGCCGCGCCGGGACGCCGAGTCGGCTCGACTCGGCGGCGATCCTGATGTCGCAGGCGGTGGCGATCTCGAACCCGCCGCCGAGGCAATAGCCGTGGATCATGGCGACCACCGGGTGGGTGCCCCCAGCGATCGACTCGACCGCGCGGTCAGTCCTGGCCTTGTAGGATCGGGCGAGCACGGGCGTCGAATGATCCGTCGCGAAGCCCGAGATGTCGGCACCGGCGGCGAACGCGTCCGGCCCCGCCCCGCGCAGCACGATACAGCGCAGCGCCCCGTCCTCCGACAGCGTGTCGAAGGCGTCGGCGAGCGCATCCCAGGCCGTAGCGTCGAGCGCGTTCCGCTTCTCCGGGCGGTTGAGCGTGACCGTCGCGATCGCGTCCTGGCGCGCGACGAGAACTGGCTCGGGCATTCCTGTCTCCCGTGAGCTGCGGCCGTGCGTCGATCCGCTACCATATCGACGCGGCCCGGGTCATCAATCCCCGGCGGCTCCTCCCCTTGGCCGAAGGGGAGGAGTCCTCCGGCACCGGCGGGACCGCCACGCGGCGGCCCGTCGAGACCGCTCGCGAGTTTCGGGTCGGGCTCCAAGGCCCTCCCGGCGAAGACGCGGCCCGACTTCTCCGGTCTGCGGGCTCAGCCCCAGACATCCTCGGCGAGCGCGACGATCCGCCGGAGCTTCGTCCACTGCTCCTCTTCCTCCAGGACATTGCCGTCCTCGGTCGAGGCGAAGCCGCATTGCGGGCTGAGGCAGAGCCGGTCGAGATCGACCTGCACGGCCGCCTCGTCGATCCGCCGCTTGATGTCGTCGGCGCTCTCGAGCGCCCCGCTCTTCGAGGTCACCAGGCCGAGGACGACGACCTTGGGGCCCGGCGGCAGGAAGCGCAGCGGCGCGAACCCGCCGGCCCGCGCGCTGTCGTATTCCAGGAAGTAGCCGTCGATCTCCAGCCCGCCCAGCAGCAGCTCGGCGACCGGCTCGTAGCCGCCCTCGGAAATCCAACGCGAGCGGAAATTGCCGCGGCAGACATGCATCGTGACCGTCATGCCGGCGGGCCGGCCGGCGAGCGCGCGGTTGATCGCCCGCGCATAGAGTTCCGGAAGCTGATCGGTGTCATGGCCGCGCGCCCGCGCCCGGGCGCGTTCCTCCTCAGAGCACAGAAAGGCCCAGACCGTGTCGTCGAGCTGGAGATAGCGGCAGCCCGCGTCATAGAACGCCCGGACGGCCGCGGCATAGGTCTCCCCGAGCGCGTCGAAGAAGGCTTCCGGATCGGGATAGACGCGCCGCCTCGCCGCTTCGTGGCCGCGGAAATGGAGCACGCTCGGGCTCGGGATGGTCATCTTGGGCAGTCGGCTGCTGCGCTCTCGGAGAAAGCGGAAATGGCCGAGCATCGGATGGTCGGCGGGGAAGCCGAGCGGCCCCACGACCCGGACGCCGCGCGCCGGCGTCTGCGTCCCCCGGAACCGTATGCCCTGCGGCGGCGTGTAGATCTCGACGCCGTCGAGCGCTCCGTAGAAGTCGAAATGCCACCAGGACCTGCGGTACTCGCCGTCGGTGACCGCGCCGAGGCCGATCTCCTCCTGTCTGCGGACGATCGCCGCGATCTCGCGGTCCTCGACCGCGCCAAGCGCCGCATCGTCGATCTCCCCCCGATGACGGCGGGCGCGCGCCTCCTTGATCGCGGGCGAACGCAGCAGGCTCCCCACATGGTCGGCGCGGAAGGGCGGGGCGGTGCGCATCATCGTCCATGCTCCCGTGGAGGGTGGGCGGCGTTCAGCCTCTGAGCGCCTTGAACTGCGCCGGATAGCCGTCCGGGTCGATCCGCGCGTCGACGAGGCAGGGGCCGTCGGCCGCGAACGCCTCGGCGATGGCGCCCGCAAGCGCCTCCGGCGCCTCGATCCGGCGGGCCGCGCAGCCCATGCTCTCCGCCATCCGGGCGAAGTCGACCCGACGGGTGCTCACGCCGCGCGGCGGATGGCCGAGCGCCTGCTGCTTGAGCGCGATCAGCGACAGCGCGGCATCATTGAACACCACGACAACGATGGGCACGCCGAGCTCGGCAGCGGTGGCGAGCTCGCCCGCACACATCATCAGCCCGCCGTCTCCGGTGAAAGCGATCGCCCGCCGCTCGGGTTCGGCCAGGGCAGCGGCGATCGCCGCGGGAAGCGCGAGGCCCATCGTCGACAGCCCGTTGGAGATGAGCACGTCGCCCGGAGCGCGCGCCGGGAAGAAGGTCATCGCCGAGACCATATGCGCGCCGGCGTCGACGGCGATCCGCGTGTCCGCCGGCGCCGCCCGTCGTACCGCCTCGACCAGCGTCTGCGGGGTGATCGGCCCGCCCTGCGGCGAAGCGAGGGCGAGGCGCGCCTCCCGGCGCAGCGCCGCGATCTCGTCGTGAGACCAGCCGCTCCGGCCGGCGTTGTCGATCAGGAGCCCGACCGCCTCGCCGATCGGCCCGATCATCGCCGCCTGCGGCGCCGAACAGGGGAGGGTGGCAGGGGTCTCGGCGATCTCGAGGACCGGAGCCGTCCAACCCCAGGGCCGCGGCTGCAGCTCGACGGGGTCGAGCCCGATCCGGACGATCAGGTCGGCACGGGAGAGCCAGGGCGCTTCCGCTGTTGTGCCGGTGAACAGCCCGGCATGGAGCGGATCGTCCTCGGCGACCGCCCCCTTGGCCTTGTAGGTCGTCAGTACCGGCGCGGCGAGCGCCCGAGCGAGCCGGCGCCCGGCCGCGGCCTCGCCGCGGGCGCCGAGACCGAGGAGGATCGCTGGACGCCGCGCCGCGTGCAGCAGCGCCGAGGCGGCGTCCGTATCGAAGGCGCGGGTCGCCGGGCGGACCGGACGCCGGCCCCGCTCCTCCTCGCGCCCCGCCGGGCGGCCGGCGGCGCTGCCGGGCAGCTCGATCAGCACCGGGCCGCGCGGCGGGGCGAGGGCAGCCTCGATCGCCGCATCGACCGGCGGTCCGACCGCGGCTCCCTCGAGCCGGACGGTGGCCTTGGTCAGCGGATCGAGGATGCCGGTCTGGTCGATGGCCTGATGGCTGACGAAGCCGCTCTGCGTCTCGTCGAGGGCGTCGGCGATCAGCAGCACGGGCACCCGGTCGAGCGCCGCATGGGCAATGCCGTTGACCGCGCTGGCGATGCCGGGCCCGAGCCCGGTGACCACCGCCCCCGGTCGCCCGGTCAGCTCGGCCGTCGTCGCCGCCATCAGCGCGGCCGCGGTCTCGGTCCGGGTGAGGACGAAGGGGATGCCGATGCGGTCCGCCGCATCGATCAGATGGAGGGAACCGCCGCCGGGAATGCCGAACAGCCGCTCCACCCCCCAAGCGGCGAGCCGTCGGGCTAGCGCTCCGGCGACGGTGCCATCATGCGTCATCGCGTCTGTATGGCGCGGCCGCAGCTGTGCCGCAAGCCCGGTCGCCGGCTGCGCCGCGTCGGGACGGCGGGGATCAGGGGGTGAACTGCTCGTTGAGGATCCGGTCCTCGAGATTTTGCTCCGGGTCGAACAACAGCGTCAGCGTCTTGCGCCGGTCCTCCCGAACCGCCAGCGAGCGCACGTCGCGCACTTCGGTATAGTCGGCGACGGCGCTCACCGGGCGCTTCGCCGGCTCGAGCATCTCGATGCGCAGTCGCGCCGAAGCCGGCAGCAGTGCGCCCCGCCAACGGCGCGGCCGGAACGCGTTGATCGGGGTCAACGCCAGCAGCTTGGCGCCGAGCGGGATGATCGGGCCGTGCGCCGACAGGTTGTAGGCGGTGCTGCCGGCCGGGGTGGCGACGATGGCGCCGTCGCAGATCATCTCGGGCAGGCGCACCGTGCCGTCGATGCGGATGCGAAGCTTCGCCGCCTGGCGCGTCTGGCGCAGCAGCGAGACCTCGTTGACCGCGTGCGCCGCGACGGTCTCGCCCTCTACCGTGCGCGCCCGCATGATCAGCGGGTAGAGCGCGACCTGTTGCGCCGCATCGAGCCGGTCGCGGAGATTACGGTCGTCATAGGCGTTGAGCAGGAAGCCCACCGTGCCCCGGTTCATGCCGTAGATCGGCATCTTGCGGTCCATGAAGCGGTGCAGGGTCTCGAGCATCAGCCCGTCGCCGCCGAGCGCGACGATCACCTCCGCCTGCTCGGGCTCGACATGGGCGTAGCGGTTTCGGAGTGTCTTCAGGGCCCGCTGCGCCTGGAGGGTCGCGCCGGCGACGAAGGCGACGCGCTGGAAGCCCATGCCGGAGGCGGACCGGTCGCCGGGCTTCCCTATACGTCGTCGATCTCGGCGCCGTCCTGCGGGAACGCCTCGGGCGGCAGATAGGGCTGCTCGCCGCCGCCCGGGTCGGTGTCGTACCCGGCAAAGTCGGGCTCGTCCTCGTCGTCTTCGCCGATGGTCCGGCCGAGCGCTTGCGCCTCGGCCTCCTCCCTGCTGCGGGCGACATTGACGGTGATCTCGGAGAACACTTCGGGGTGCAGGCGCACGCGGACCGGGTGGAGCCCGACGGTCTTGATCGGCCGGTCGAGCGCGACCTGGCTCGCGGCGATGGTGAAGCCCTCCGCGGCGACCGCGGCAGCGATGTCGCGCCGGTTGACGGAGCCGTAGAGCTGGGCGTTGTCGGCGGCCTGCCGCGTCAGGACGACTGCGAGCCCGTCCATGCGAGCCGCGACCGACTCGGCGTCGCCGCGGCGCTCGAGATTTTCGGCTTCGAGATGGGTGCGCAGGGTCTCGAACGAAGCGATGTTCTCCCGGGTCGCGCGCAGCGCGATCTTTCTGGGCAGGAGATAGTTGCGGGCGTAGCCCGGCTTGACCGTCACCACCTCGCCCATCTGGCCGAGCTTCTCGACCCTCTCCAGCAGGATCACGTCCATCGCTATTCCTCCTCCCCGTCGGCGCTGCGGCTGCGCGACATCCGCTCGCGCAGCCGCAGCCAGGGCTCGACGACGCCCAACGCCGCGACGATCAGCGCCGGCCACCCGGAGATGACCAGGATCAGGTACACCGCAGCGAGCAGGAACGCCCGCGCCGGCCAGCGAGTCGAGACAGCATGTATAACCGACAGCCCAAGAAAGAAAAAGGGAAGCAGGGCGACGATGGCCGCGTTGCCTCCGAAATCGCCAATCTGGCCCGGCAGCATCGACGCCGCCGCGGCGGCGGCGAGAACCAGGATCGACCAGGATGGGAGGATCAGCTCCGCGAACCTCTCGCCCGGCCTGATATTGGCGTTGAACCGGGCCAGCGCTCCCTGAGCGAGCAGCCCGTTGACAGCCACCATCATCTGCCAGGAGACGAGCACCAGCGCCGGCAGGAACCGCACGATCGCGCCGGCGCCGGGTAGGGCCGGCGCCCCGGGCAGGCCGGCATCCTCGGCGAGACCGCGTGTCATCTCATCGAGGAACGCGCGCCCCGCGCCCGACAGCCCCCCCTCGGTCCCGGAAAAATACAGGGCCGCGGCGCCGAGCAGCGCGAGAGCGACCGCGTTCAGAACCGCGACCAGATAGCCGATCGGATACCAGGCCGTGGCGCCGTCCGCGTCCTGGCGCGACAGCAGCGCCCAGCTGGTCAGCACCAGGACCGGCAGCACCGTGACAACGGCGTACAGCCCCGCGATCGGCAGCGGTAGCGCGACCGCGACGACGATCAGCCCGACGGCGCTCGCCGCCAGCGCCGCGCCGCGCCCGGCGCCGAGCCCGACGGCGAACAAGGGGAGCTGCGCCAGATAGGCGAGGATCAGCGCCCCGAAGGATCCGAGCCCGACCGCAAGATGGAACGCGGCGCTCGCCGCACCCGCCAGCGCCGCCAGCAGGAGAACCCGTCCGGACACTGCCCCGTCTCGGCGGCCGCGTCAGCGGATCAGGAATGGCAGGAGGGCGAGGTTGCGCGCGCGCTTGATCGCCCGGGCGAGTTCGCGCTGTTTCTTGGTCGAGACGGCGGTGATCCGACGGGGAACGATCTTACCGCGCTCGGAAACGAAGCGCTGCAACAGCCGGACATCCTTGTAATCGATCTTGGGAGCGTGGGGACCCGAGAAGGGGCAGCTCTTCTGGCGTCTGAGAAACGGCCGCCGGCTCATTGCGCGGCCCGCCTGTCGGCCGGCGCGGGGCCGGTTTCCGCCGCCGGCCTGGCCTCGCCTTTCGGCGGGCCGCCGCGCGGCGGCCCGCCGCGGCCCCGATCCCGGTCGCGCCCGCCGAAGCCGCGCCCGCGTCCGCGTCCGTCCCGTCCGCGGGTCATCATCACCGAGGGACCCTCCTCCAGCGCATCGACCCGCACCGTCAAATAGCGCAGCACATCCTCGTTCAGCCGCATCACGCGATCGAGCTCGCCGAGCGCTTCGCCCGGCGCATCGAGATTCAACAGGGAAAAATGCCCCTTCCGGTTCTTCTTGATCCGGTAGGCGAGGGTTCTGAGACCCCAGTATTCGTTTTTCGTCACCTTGCCGCCCTTGGCTTCGACGGTCTCGGTGAACTGCTGGGTCAGCGCCTCGACCTGGCTCGCCGATATGTCGGGCCGGGCGATATAGACGCTCTCGTAGAACGGCACGTGGCTACGCTCCTTCGCTTTCCCGGCCGGCGGCCGACGGTTACTGACGCATCGGCTTGCCTGCATGCGTCGGCGGGGTTGCCTTGTAGTCCGCCCTGCGCGCAAGTCAACCGGCAGCGCCATCGGATGCGCACTATACATGCCCGCCGCCGGGACGCAAGCATGCGAACGCGCCGCGAGCCCCGAACGAGCCATCAAAACCGTTGGTGGGCGCACAAGGACTCGAACCTTGGACCCGCTGATTAAGAGTCAGCTGCTCTACCAACTGAGCTATGCGCCCACCGAGGCCTCGAACTATAGCAGGATGAGGGCAGCTCCGCCACCATCGGCGCGTCCGGCGCCGTCAGAACGCCCCCAGATCGGCGGCCCTCCCGACCTCCACATCGCGGTGGATGCTCGCCGAGAGCAGCAGCCCGAAGCCGGCCATCACCGACAACATCACGGTGCCGCCATAGGAGATCAGCGGCAGCGGCACGCCGACCACCGGGACGAGCCCCATCACCATGGCGATGTTGATGAAGCCGTAGAGCGCGACGGTCACCGCGATACCGAGCCCCAGCACGCGGCCGAACTGGTTGCGGATGCGCAGCGAGATGGCGGCGCTGTAGACGAACAGGATGCAGAACAGGAGGAGGAGGCCGAGCCCGCCGATCAGCCCGAACTCCTCGGCCAGCATGGTGAAGATGAAATCGGTCTGACGCTCGGGCAGGAAGTTGAGATGGGACTGGGTACCGTGCAGGTAGCCCTTGCCCGAGACACCGCCCGAACCGAGCGCGATCATCGCCTGGAGGATGTGGTAGCCGGCCCCGAGCGGGTCGCTCTCGGGATGGAAGAAGATCAGGATGCGCCGGCGCTGATAGGCTTCGAGCAGGAACCACAGCGCCGGCAATGCCGCCCCCAGGAGAAGCCCGGCGGCGGCGAATTTCCAGAGCGGGACGCCGACGACGAACAGCACCGCCGCGGCCCCCATCAGCAGCATGATCGCCGTCCCGAGATCGGGCTGGCGCAGCACCAGCGCCGCCGGCGCGCCGGCCAGGAGCAGCGGCGCGATCAGCGCCGACGAGCGCCGTATTCTCTCGATGCTCGCATCGCAAAAATGGCGCGCGAGCGCCAACACCAGGGCGATCTTCATGAGTTCCGACGGCTGGAGTTGCAGCATGCCCAGATCGAGCCAGCGTCGGGCGCCCATGCCGGCGAAGCCGGCGACCTCGACCGCGATCAGGAGCAGCAGCGTCGTTCCGTAGACCGTATAAGCGTGGCGCAGCCAGAATCGGATGTCGACCAGGGCGACGGCGAACATCAACGCGAGCGCCGCACCGAAGCGCGCGAGGTGGCGCGCCGCCCAGGGTTCCCAGCTCCCGTGGCCCGCCGAGTAGAGCATCACCACGCCGACTCCGCAGATGGCGCAGAGCAGCAGCACCAGGGGCCAGTTCAGCAGCAGGAGCTTGCGGCCGAGCGGGATGCTGCCGGCGGCCGCGAGTCCGGATCTCACCGCCGGGCCTCCGCCAATGTGAGGCGCGCGCGCGCTGTGTTCCAACTCTTTGCGCGGTCGCCGTCGCCGTCGGCCAGGGGGCGGTCGACGCCCCGGGCGAGGGGGTCGCGTTCGAGGGTCCTGGCCATGATGTCGTTGGCGATGGGCGCCGCGACCTTCGAGCCGCCGCCGCCATGCTCGACCACCACGGCGACCGCGTAGCGCGGCGCGGCGGCCGGCGCATAGGCGACGAACAAGGCGTGGTCCCGCTCCGTCCAGGGGCGGTCGAGATTTCTGCGGATGCCCGCGGAACGCTCCCGCTTGCTGGTCCGGCGAACCTGCGAGGTGCCGGTCTTGCCGGCAAGCTCGAAACCCTGCCTGCGAGGGATGTATTTGAAGGCCGTGCCGTAGCTCCTGTTGGCCACGGCGTGCATCCCTTTGCGGACGATCTCCAGCCAGCGCTCCGGGACGCCGAGCACCGGCGTCCCGGGATCTGCCGGCCGGTCCCCGGGCGCCTCCGGCGTCTCCATGGTCAGACGCGGCCGCACCGCACGACCCGAGGCGAGCCGCGCGGTCATCACGGCGAGCTGAAGCGGCGTGGCGAGCAGATATCCCTGCCCGATCCCGGTGATGAGGGTCTCGCCGCCATACCAGGGCTCGTCGCGCGCCGCCCGCTTCCACGCGCGCGTCGGCACGAGGCCCGCCCGTTCGCCCGGAAGCGAGCTCAGGAGCCGTTCCCCGAAGCCGAGCTTCCGCGCCATCGCGGCGATTCGGTCGACGCCGATCCGCTCGGCGACATCGTAGAAATAGACGTCGCAGGAGCGCGCGAGGGCTTGGATCAACCCGATCCGGCCGTGCCCGCCGCGCCGCCAGCAATGAAAACGGCTGTCGCCCATCTCGACGAACCCGCTGCAGGTCACGCGGTGTCCCGGCGCGAATATTCCCCCCTCCAGCCCAGCCAGCGCGACCACCATCTTGAAGGTCGATCCGGGGGGATAGTTGCCGGAGATCGCCCTGTTGGTCATCGGCGAAAGTGGGTCGCCGTCGATCGCTCTCCAGGTCGCCGCGTCCAGACCCGATACGAACTGGTTGGGCTCGTAGCCCGGCGTCGAGGCCATCGCCAGGACATCTCCGCCGTCGATGCCGAGCACGACCGCCGCCGCTGCCGGGTAGAGCGCCAGCCGGTTCTGGGCGAACATCTGCAACGGAAGATCGAGCGTGAGCCGGACATCCGATCCGGGGGTGGCCGGGGTGACGTTGAGCTCGCGGATCACCCGGCCGGTCGCGTCGACCTCGATCTGGCTCGTACCCGGCCTGCCGCGCAGCGCGATGTCGCCGGCCTTCTCGGCACCGATCTTGCCGATGCGGAACCCCGGCAGCATGAGCAGCGGGTCGCCGCCCGCCTCGTCCTCGCCGACCGCGCCAACATGGCCGAGAACATGCGCGGTCTTGACGGAATACGGGTACTCGCGCATCTGGCCGACATCGACGATCACCCCCGGAAGGTCGGGCGCGTTGATCTGGATGCGCGCAACCTGATTCCAGTCTAGGCCCTCCCGAACGACGATCGGCAGGAAGGGCTGCCGCCTGGATATTTCGGCGAGCGCATCGGCGCGCTCGTCGTCGTCGAGGCCGATCAACTGGTCGAGCCTGTCCAATGTCGCCGCGACGTTCTCCGCCCGCTCGGCGACGATCAGCACGCGGAAATGTTCGCGGTTGATCGCCAGCGCCTCGCCGAATCGGTCGAGAATGCGGCCGCGCAGCGGCGGCAGCAGGCGGAAACCGACCCGGTTGTCTTCGGCCAGCATCTTGTAGCGCTCGGATCGGATCACCTGGAGCTGATACATGCGGCCCGCCAGCACCGAGGCGACCAGCAGCTTGCCGCCGGTCAGCAGCAGCGCTCGGCGCGTCAGCATCCGCCGCGTCTCGGCGTCCCTGTACATCGCCGGACTCAGCGCCGCGCCGCGACGGCGGCGTCGAGCTTGGAGAAGAACCAGGCCAGCAAGGGATAGGCGGCGACCGTGAGCGCCGTCTGGCAGGCGAGCGGCAGCGGGTCGATCAAGGCCGCATAGTAGGCCGCGGCGATCGGCCAATGCATGACGGCCGCCGCTGCCGCGATCAGGCCGAACGCCAGCCACCCGACGGAAAACGAGAGGGTGAGGAAGACCCGCCGCTGAAGGACGGCCGTGCCGTGGACGACCAGCAGGATCACCGCGCTCGCTCCGGGCGGCCCGCCGCTCAGGACATCCTGCCACAATCCGAGGCATAGTGCGGCTGCGGCCGGCATGGTCCTGGGGCGGTACAGAGTCCAGTAGAACACCGCGATCAAGGCGAAGTTCGGGGCGGTTGCGCCGAGGCCCGGCAGGTGGACGGGCGCGGCCGCGATCATGACGAGCAGCGCCGTCAGGACGAACGGCACCAGATGGGCGGCCAAGCGGTCGAGCCGTTCGAGCGCGTCGTTCATCGCCGGGCGGTCGGTTCCGGGCCGGCTCCGCGCCGGGCTTCGTCGACGGCGACTTCGCGTCGGTGGAGGATGCGTAAGAACTCGAGACGGCTCAGATCGGCGTTCAGGCGCACGCGGAAGCGGCCGCCGCCGACAGCCGACACGACCCCGACCGGCAGGCCGGGGGGGAGCACGCCGCCATGGCCCGACGTCACGATCCGGTCGCCTTCCTTCACCGCCGCATGCTCCCGGAGGAACAGGAGGCCGGGGCGCGGGGCGTTGTCGCCCGCCAGGATCGCCCGTTCGCGGGATCTCTCGACGACGACCGGAATGCGCGAGTTGAGATCGGTCAGCAGCAGGACCCGCGCCGACCGGGCGCCGACGCTGACCACCCGCCCGGCGAGCCCGTCGCCGGTGACCGCGGCATGGCCTTTCCGCAGCCCGGCCCGCGCCCCGGCGGCGACGATGACGGATCGAACGAAGACTCTGCCGGGGTCGGCGATGACGCGCGCCGCGGTGAGATGCGCCGACGGCTCGGGGACGAAGCGCAGCAGGGCGCGGAAGCGCTCGTTCTCGCTCGACAGCGCGCGGGCGGCGGCCTGCCATCGCAGCAGTCGCGCGTTCTGTTCCCTGAGCTCGGCGTTCTCCCGGCGCAGCCGGCCGAGCTCGACGACGCGCGACACCGCATCGTCGATCTCCGCCATCGGCCGCGCGATCGCGGTCATGATCGGCGCCACGAAGTCGACGATCCCGGCCCGCAGGCGTTCCATCACCGCCTGCTCCGCCCGGCCGAGAAGCAGCAGCCCGCAGGCGATGCCGATCAGCAGAAAATAGGTGAGCCAGTGAATCGGCCCGCGAAAGGGGGGCGCCAACCGCGCCAGCGCGCGCGTCCGGTGCCTCATGGCCCGGTCGCTCTCCCGGCGGGCGACGCGTCCGCGCTCCGCCGCTCCGCCGCCGAAGATATGCCCCGATCCGCCTCCGCGCGGCGCCCGCGCCCCAGCTTGGGGCACGCCGCGCTCAGTAGGTCAGGGTAAGGGAGTCCTTCAACCGCTTTATTTCCTCGAGACACCGGCCTGTTCCCAGAACCACGCAGGTCAGCGGATCCTCGGCGACCGTCACCGGCAGGCCGGTCGCATGGCGGAGGACCAGATCGAAATTGCGCAGCAGCGCGCCGCCGCCGGTGAGCACGATGCCCTGCTCGACGATGTCCGCCGACAGTTCCGGCGCGGTGTGCTCGAGCGCCACCTTCACGGTGTCGACGATCGAACCGATCGGCTCGGACAGGCTCTCGGCGACCTGTCTTTCGGACAGCACGAGCTCCTTCGGCACGCCGTTCAGCAGATCGCGGCCCTTGATTTCCATCATCTCGCCTTCGCCATCCGCCGGCACGCAAGCCGAGCCGATATGCTTCTTGATCCCTTCGGCGCTGCCCTCGCCGACGAGCAGGTTATGGTTGCGGCGGATATAGCCGATGATCGCCTCGTCCATCTTGTCGCCGCCGACGCGCACCGAGCGCGAGAAGACGATCCCGCCGAGCGACAGGATCGCCACTTCGGTCGTGCCGCCGCCGATGTCGACCACCATGGAGCCGGTCGGCTCGGTGACCGGAAGCCCTGCCCCGATCGCCGCGGCGAGCGGCTCGGGAATCAAGAAGACGCGCCGCGCTCCGGCGCTCTCGGCCGACTCCTGAATCGCGCGCCGCTCGACCGGAGTCGAGCCCAAGGGTACGCAGATGATCACCTGCGGGCTGACGAAGCTCCGCCGATTATGCACCTTGCGGATGAAGTGCTTGATCATCTCCTCGGCGACCTCGAAGTCGGCGATGACGCCGTCGCGAAGCGGCCGGATGGCTTCGATCCCGCCCGGCGTCCGGCCGAGCATCATCTTCGCCTCGTTGCCGACTGCCAGCACCCGCTGCCGGCCCTTCGAAGCGACGGTGGCGACGACTGACGGCTCGTTCAGAACGACGCCGCGCGACTTGACGTAGACCAGCGTGTTCGCCGTGCCGAGGTCGATCGCCATGTCGGCGGACAACCAGCCAAGTATTCTCGACAACATCGCCGACTATGCGCTCCTTGTTCTGCGGCCCGCGGGGACGTTCCGCGTCACGAACCTGCTGCTGCCGCCGCCGCCGTTGCGCCGGCGGCCCGCCGCGGTATCGGCAGCTTGTTGAGCGCGTTGACATAGGCCAGCGTCGATGCGACCAGGGTATCTGTGTCGGTGCCGTGGCCGTTGGCGGTGTGGCCCGCATCCTCCAGCCGCACCGTCACCTCGGCTTGCGCGTCGGTCCCCTCGGTCACCGCATGCACCTGATAGAGCTTGAGCCTCGCTTCGTGCGGGTAGAGCGCGCCGACCGCGTTGAAGATGGCGTCCACCGGCCCGTCACCCTCCGATGTCGTGCGGCGCCGGGACCCCGCCACCTCGAGCTCGAGTTCGGCGGTCTGCGGTCCCACGGAACCGCAGACGACTCGCAGCGAGACGAATTTGACGTGCTGGGCGTCGCCGCTCGCCGCGTCGTCTATCAGGGCGATGATGTCCTCGTCGTAGACGGTCTTCTTCCTGTCGGCGAGATCCTTGAAACGGCGGAAGGCGTCCTGCACGGCGTTCTCGCCGAGCTGGTAGCCGAGCTCCCGGATCTTCTCGCGGAAGGCATGCCGCCCCGAATGTTTGCCCATCACCAGAGTCGAACGGGCGAGGCCGATCGAATCGGGCGTCATGATTTCGTAGGTGCCGGCATGCCTCATCACGCCATGCTGGTGGATGCCTGCCTCGTGGGCGAAGGCGTTGGCGCCGACGATCGCCTTGTTGGGTTGAATCGCGAAGCCGGTGACGTTGGAGACCAGACGCGATATGCGGGTGATGACCTCGGTGTTGATGCCGCAGCCATAGGGTATGAGATCCTGGCGCGTTCGGAGCGCCATAACGATCTCCTCCAGGGCGGCGTTGCCCGCGCGCTCGCCCAGCCCGTTGATCGTGCATTCGACCTGGCGCGCGCCCGCCTCGATCGCGGCCAGGGAGTTCGCCACCGCGAGACCGAGATCGTTGTGGCAATGCGCCGAGAAGACGGCCTTGTCGCTGTTGGGAACGCGCTCGCGCAACATGCGGATCATGCCGCCGAATTCCTCCGGGATCGCGTAGCCCACGGTGTCGGGCAGGTTGATGCAGGTCGCGCCCGCACGGATCGCCGCCTCGACGCAGCGGCAGAGGAAATCGGGATCGGAGCGCGAGCCGTCCTCGGGCGACCAGTCGACATCGTCGGTGAACCGCCGCGCATGGCTCACGCTGTCGATCACCGCATCGTGCACCTCGTCGGGCTTCATCTGAAGCTTGTGCTTCATATGCAGCGGGCTGGTCGCGATGAAAGTGTGGATACGCCGCCGCCGCGCCGGCGCGAGCGCGGCGGCGGCGCGCTCGATGTCCGCCCGTCCGGCGCGGGCGAGGGCGCAGATGATCGGCTCCCGGACGATCCTGGAGATCTCGTTGACCGCCTCGAAATCGCCGCTGGAGGCGATCGGGAAGCCGGCCTCGATGACGTCGACCCCGAGCTCTTCGAGCAGCTCGGCGATACGGATTTTCTCGTGCAGGGTCATCGACGCGCCGGGCGATTGCTCGCCGTCGCGCAGCGTCGTGTCGAAAAAGACTATTCGTTCGGGTTCGGCTGTCTGGCTCATCGGGGAGCTCCTCTCGGGCGGTGTCGTGGCGTCCGGCGCGGCGCGCTGCCATCCCCTGAGCGAACGACCGTCGATCGCGGCCCCTGCTCAGGGGCGCCTAAGTCGATGCACCTCGAGGGCGGCCGGCGGCGCGAACGCGTGACAGCTGAAAGGCGCGGCGAGCCTTCGTTTCCCCATTTCATGCACCACAATCGTCACCGTACAGCGTCACCGCCCGGAATGGCCGCCCACCCTTGAATCCCCACTGCGGCGCGGATCGCGGAGCCACGCTCTGTTTACGTCAAAACCGTCTGAAATAGCAACGCGATTCTTGATCTCCCGGACATGCGGCGCGAACCCGCTTCGCGTTCAGTTCCGAGTTCGGTCGACCAGAGCGCGCTCCCGGATCCATGGCATCATGCCGCGCAGCTTGCGGCCGACCTCCTCGATCGGGTGCTCGGCGCTGCGGCGGCGCTGCGCCTTGAAGCTGGTCTGGCTCGCCTGGTTCTCGAGCACCCATTCGCGGGCGAACCGGCCTGACTGGATATCGTCGAGGATGCGCTTCATCTCGGCCCTGACATGCGCGTCGATCAGCCGCGGCCCGCGCGTGAGATCGCCGTACTCCGCGGTGTTGGATATCGAGTAGCGCATGTTGGCGATACCGCCTTCGTAGATCAGATCGACGATGAGCTTGACCTCGTGCAGGCATTCGAAATAGGCCATCTCGGGGGCGTAGCCGGCCTCGACCAGGGTCTCGTAGCCGGCGGTGATCAGCGCCGTCAGGCCGCCGCACAGCACCGACTGCTCTCCGAACAGATCGGTCTCGCACTCCTCGCGGAAGCTGGTCTCCAATATCCCGGCGCGGCCGCCGCCGATCGCCGACGCATAGGACAGCGCGATCTCGGACGCGTTGCCCGAGGCGTCCCGATGGACCGCCAGCAGGCAGGGGACGCCGCCGCCGCCCAGATATTCGCTGCGCACGGTGTGCCCCGGCCCCTTGGGCGCGACCATGAAGACATCCAGATCTTCGCGCGGCTCGATCAGGCGGAAATGGATGGCCAGACCGTGCGCGAAGGCGAGGGCGGCCCCCTGACCCAGATTGTCCCTGATATCGCGTGCATAGAGATCGGCCTGAAGCTCGTCCGGGGTCAGCACCATCAGGATGTCGGCCCAGGCCGCCGTCTCGGCGGCCGACTTGACCTCGAGACCCGCCTGCCGAGCCTTGGCGATCGAGGCGGAGCCGGGGCGGAGCCCGACGGCGAGATCGGCCACGCCGCTGTCCTTGAGATTGTTGGCGTGGGCGTGCCCCTGGCTGCCATAGCCCAGGATTCCCACCTTCTTGGCTTTGATCAGGTTGACGTCGGCATCCCTGTCGTAGAATACGCGCATCGCGGTTTCCTTTCGCGTTCCCGTTGACCGATCCGGCAGGATGTCAGAAACGCGCCGCGCCGCGAGCGATGGCGGCGACGCCGGTGCGCGACACGTCGATCAGGCCGAGCGGCTCCATCAGGCCGATGAAGGCGTCGACCTTCTGGGTCGAGCCGGAGATTTCGAAGACGAAGGACTCGCCGGTGCTGTCGATGGCGCGCGCCCGGAAGATGTCGGCGACGCGCAGCGATTCGACCCGTCGCTCGCCCTTGCAGGCGACCTTCACCAGCGCCAGCTCGCGCTCGACGAAGGGGCCTTCGCCGGTGAGATCGACGACCTTGCGGATCGGGACCAGCCGATCGAGCTGCGCCTTTATCTGCTCGATCACCATCGGCGTCCCCGAGGTGACGATGGTGATCCGCGACAGCGCGTTTCTGGCGTCGACCTCGGCGACCGTCAGACTCTCTATATTGTAGCCGCGCCCCGCGAACAGCCCGATCACCCGGGCGAGAACGCCGGCCTCGTTGTCGACGAGGACGCAGATCGTGTGGCGGGCGTTTTCGGTCATGCGGCGGCTTCGGTCGGCGCGCGATCAGACCAGCACCATGCCGTCTTCCGAGACCGGCGCTTCCGTCTTGTCGTCCGGTCCCAGCAGCATCTCGTTATGCGCGGCGCCCGAGGGGATCATCGGGAAGCAGTTCTCGGCCTGATCGACGACGATGTCGGCGATCACCGGCCCGTCGGTCTTGATCATCGTGTCGATCACGTCGTCGACCTCGGCGGGGCGGGTAGCGCGCAACCCGGTCCATTGACAGGCCTCCGCCAGCTTCACGAAATCCGGGAGCGCCGCGGTGTAGCTCTCCGAGTAGCGGCCGCCATGCAGCAGCTCCTGCCATTGTCGCACCATGCCCATCCACTGATTGTTGATGACGAAGGCCTTGACGGGCAGGTGGTACTGGACCGCGGTCGAAAGCTCCTGGATGTTCATCAGGAACGACGCCTCGCCGGCGATATCGACGACCAGCGCGTCCGGATGGGCGGCCTGGACGCCGATCGCTGCCGGCAGGCCGTAGCCCATCGTGCCGAGCCCGCCCGACGTCATCCAGCGGTTCGGCTCGTCGAACTTGAAGAACTGGGCGGCCCACATCTGGTGCTGGCCGACCTCGGTGGTGATGTAGACATCGCGCCCGCGGGTCTTCTCGTAGAGGCGCTGGATCGCGTATTGCGGCTTGATGACGGTGTCGGATGCGCTGTAGCGGAGGCAGTCGCGCGCCCGCCAACCCTCGATCCGTGCCCACCAGGCGGCGAGCCCCGTGGGGTCGACCACGGTCTTCCGGGCCTTCCAGGCGCGGAGAAGCTGGTTGATAACGGTCGCGGCGTCGCCGACCAGCGGCAGGTCCACCGCGACGTTCTTGTTGATCGAGGAGGGGTCGATGTCGATATGGATCTTGCGCGACCCGGGCGAGAACGCCGACAGCTTGCCGGTCACCCGGTCGTCGAACCGCGCCCCGACATTGATCATCACGTCGCAGTCATGCATCGCGAGATTCGCCTCGTACATGCCGTGCATGCCGAGCATCCCGAGGCATTGCGGGTCCGAGGCCGGAAAGGCGCCGAGCCCCATCAGGGTCAGCGTCGCCGGCGCGCCGGTCAGACGGATGAAACGGGTCAGGAGCCGCGCCGCCTTCGGCCCCGAGTTGATCACCCCGCCGCCGACATAGAACAGCGGTCGTTGAGCCCCGGCGATCATCTCGACCGCCTCGATCACGCGGTCGCGGTCGGCGCGGAGCTGCGGCCGATAGCTCCGATGCCCGCTGCCGTCGGGCGCGCGGTATGCGCCGCCGCCCATCAGGATGTCCTTGGGCAGGTCGACCACCACCGGGCCCGGGCGCCCGCTGCGCGCGACATAGAGCGCCTCGTGCATGATCCGGGGGAGATCTTCCATCCGCTTGACGAGATAGTTGTGCTTGGTGCACGGCCGGGTGATGCCGGTCGTGTCGGCCTCCTGGAAGGCGTCGTTGCCGATCAGATGCGTCGGCACCTGGCCGGTGAGGCAGAGGACCGGGACGCTGTCCATCAACGCATCGGTGAGGCCGGTCACCGCGTTGGTCGCGCCGGGACCCGAGGTGACCAGCACCACGCCGACCCGGCCCGTCGAGCGCGCGTAGCCCTCGGCCATGTGCACCGCACCGCCCTCCTGGCGCACCAGCACGTGGCGCAGCGCGTTCTGCGCGAACAACGCGTCATAGATCGGCAGTACGGCGCCGCCGGGATAGCCGAACACGGTGTCGACGCCGTTATCGACCAGCGCCTTGATGACGATTTCCGATCCGGTCATCCGTTGGCCGTCCATGACCAGGCTCCTTCGACCCGATTCGTCTGCGCCCGCCGCCGCAAAACGAAACCGGCCCGGCGGGGCCGGTCCGGTCGACGATTCGCCCTGTGGCTCATCCGCCGCGGGGGCGTCCGGCGCAACCCCCCGGACGGTCCCGGTGCTTCCCTTCGGCGCATGGGCCGCCGCCGATGGCGCATGGCGGCGGAAAACCATTCTCGGCACCCCGAGTCCTAGTCGCTCAACCAGAGGTCGTCAACCGGTTAGAGCTAACGAGTGACAAGATTTCTTCTTTGATTCTTTCCGAATATGTCTCTGAATATGTCTCGGCAATGACCCGGTCCGCAGTCATCTGGTGGCGGAACCAGGTCATCTGCCGGCGGGCGTAGCGCCGGGTGTCGCGCATGGCGCGAAGGACCGCTTCGCCGCGGCCGAGGCGGCCTTCCGTCAGGGCGATGAGGGGGGCGAGCCCGACCGCCTTCATGACCGGCAGGTCCGGGGCGAGGCCGAGCCGGCCGGCGCGCCCGGCTTCAGCGACCGCGCCGGCGGCGAGCATCTCCTTGAACCGCCTCTCGCAGGCGGCGTAGATGCGGTCGCGGTCGGGCATCAGCAGGAGTTGCAGGAAACGGTGCCGCGCGTCTTTCGCCGCGTTCCCCGCCGCCTGCCAGGCGTGCAGCGGCCGGCCGGTCTGTTCCACCACTTCCAAAGCGCGCAGGGTGCGCTGGGAGTCGCTGGGCGCGATGGTGCCGGCGCCTTTCGGATCGCTGTCGCGAAGCCGCGCGTGCAGCGCCCGGGCGCCCTCGGCGGCGAGCGCCCGGCGGAGCCCGGCGCGCAGCGCGGGATCGATCGGCGGGACCGGGGCGATGCCCTCGGTCAACGTCTTGAGATAGAGCCCGGTGCCGCCGACCAGGATCGGCAGCCGGCCGGCGCCCTGCGCCCGCGCGATTTCCGCCTCGGCCATGGCGCGCCATCGCCCGGCCGAGCAGCGGTCCTCGCCCGCGAGCACGCCGTAGAGGCGGTGCGGTGCCCGCCCCCGCGCCTCGGGTCCGGGCCGCGCGGAGACGATCTCGAGCGTATCGTAGAGCTGGATCGCGTCGGCGTTGACGACCACCCCGCCGACGCGCTCGGCCAGCGCGACCGCCAGCGCCGATTTGCCGCTGGCGGTCGGACCGGCGATCACCACGACCGGGGCCGCCGTCGTTCTCCTCGGGGTCGGGCGCGCCCGCCTCAGCCTTCGGGCAGTCTGACCGCCGCGAAGCGGCGGTCGCCGCCACGCTGCAGCAGGACCAGGACATGCTTGGCGCGCTTCTTCTTCGCTTCCTCGATCGCCGTCCTGACCTGTTCCGGGCTGGTCACGGCTGCCTGGTCGGAGCCGATCCTGGCGACGATGTCCCCCGGCATGATCCGCTTCTCGGCGCCCGGGCTCCCCGGAACGACCTCGGTGACGACGACGCCGCCGTCTTCTTCCTCGAGATCGAAGCGCTCGCGCAATTCCGGGGTCACAGTCGCGAGCTTGAGCCCTAGCACGACCGTCTCCGACGTCTCCGACGTCTCCGCTGGCGCAGCGGGCGAGCGGGCGGCGAGCAGAGCTTCGTCCTCCGGAAATTCGCCGAGCACGACCCGGACGGTCTTCCGCGTGCCCTTGCGCCACAGCACGACCCGGACGGTTTTTCCCACCGACTCGTCGGCGACGAGGCGCGGCAGGCGGCGCATCTCATCGATCTGCCGCCCGTCGAATCGCAGGATGACGTCGCCGACCAGAATTCCCGCCTCGGCGGCCGGGCTGCCGTCGGAAACGCCGGCGACGAGCGCGCCGCCGGCCTCGTCCAGCCCGAGTCCTTGGGCGATCTCGTCGGTCACGGTCTGAATTCGCACCCCGAGCCAGCCGCGTCGGGCGCGGCCGTGCTCGCGAAGCTGCGCGACGATCGGCCGGGCAAGATTGGACGGAATCGCGAAGCCGATCCCCACATTCGCTCCGGTCGGCGAGAAGATGGCGGTGTTGACCCCGATCACCTCGCCCCTGAGGTTGAACATGGGGCCGCCGGAATTGCCCTTGTTGATCGACGCGTCGGTCTGAATGAAATCGTCATAGGGTCCGGCACGGATGTCGCGGCCGCGGGCCGAGACGATGCCGGCGGTGACGCTGCCGCCGAGCCCGAACGGGTTGCCGATCGCGATCACCCAGTCGCCGATGCGGGTGCGGTCGGAATCGCCGAAGGAAACGGCCGTCAGCTTCCGATCGGGCTCGACTTGCAGCAGTGCCAGATCGGTCTTGGCGTCCCGCCCGACCACGGTCGCCGACAGCTTGCTGTCGTCCGAGAAGGTGACGGTGATCTCGTCGGCCTTGGCGACGACATGGTTGTTGGTGACGATCATCCCCGCCGGGTCGACCACGAAGCCCGAGCCGAGGGAAGAGGTCCTCGGCTGCGTCGGGGCGCGGGGCCGCTGGCGTTCGAAGAACTCGCGAAAGAAGTCCTCGAAGGGCGAGTCGGACGGGGGGCCGCCCGGCGCGGGCGGGTCGCCGTCCGGGAGCTGTTGCGGCGCCGCCGTCTGTGTGGTCGAGATGTTGACGACGGCGGGCAGCAGGCGTTCGGCGAGGTCCGCGAAACCCGTCGGGGTCCGCGCCGCCGCCCCGGTCGACGCGGCGGCAGCGACGGCTGCTGCGAGGGCGAGCGGGGACAGAGCCGCCCGGGCACCGCCCCACCGCGCCCGAGGGTGGCTGGTTCTCGGCAAAGTCTGGTCTCCCCTTCCACCTGGACCGACAGTCTGCCGAAAATATGGCCGCTGCCGGCCCGAGTTCAGCCCCCCGGCGCGAAAAAAACGCCCATCCGTACGCCCGCCTACCCTCGGACCGCCCAGACGATCCCGACGCCAAGCGCGGTCGTCAACATCCCCGCCGTCCGGAGCGCCGCCACCGGCCGCTCGAGAACACGGGCGAGGAAGCGCCTCATCGCTTCGGGGAAGACTGCGTAGAGCGCGCCCTCGATCGCCAGGGCCAGACCGACTGCGGCGATCAGGTCGCCGGACATCGCCCCGGTCAGTCCCGTCCGTCGGCCCCGTCGGCCCCGGCGGCGCGGCCGTAGGTGCCGAAGAATCGGAAGAAGTCGCTATCGGGCGAGAGCACCATCGTCGTGTCGTCGCCCTGCAGGGCCTCGCGATAGGCCTGCATCGAGCGGTAGAAGTGGAAAAATTCCGGATCCTGGCCAAACGCGTCGGCCCAGATGAGGGTCGCCTCCTGGTCGCCGTCGCCGCGCGTGGTCTCCGATGTCCGTTTCGCTTCGGCGATCAGCACCGTGCGCTCGCGGTCGGCGGCGGCACGGATCTGCTGGCCCTTCTCGAAGCCCTGGGCGCGTGCCTCCCGCGCCTCGCGCTCGCGCTCCGAGCGCATTCTCGCATAGATCGCCTGGGCGGCTTCCTGCGGGAGGTCGGCGCGCCGCAGCCGAACATCGACGACCTCGATGCCGAAACGCTCGGCAACGGCGTTCACGTCGGTCTGGATGTTGGCCATGATCTCGCTGCGTTCGTCGGACAGGACGGCGAGCAGCGTCACGTTGCCGAGCACCCTCCTGAGCGCCGAGTTGACGACCGAGGACAGCCGAGACCTCGCCACCGTCTCGGCCTGCACCGTCTGGAAGAATCTCAGCGGGTCGGAGATGCGGTAGCGCAGATAGGCGTCGGCGACAATACGCTTCTGATCCGACAGGATGACCTGCTCGGCGGGCGGATCGAAGTCGAGCACCCGCCGGTCGTACTCCACCACGTTCTGGACGAACGGCCATTTGAGGTGGAGCCCGGGATCCTGGATGGCCCGCTTGGGCTCCCCGAACTGAAGGACCAGAACCTGGCGGGTCTGATGCACGGTGTACAGGGAGCTGAACACCAGGACGCCCAGCGCGATGACGACGATGCCGAGAATGGTCAGACGCTTGCGGTTCATTGCGCGGCTTCCTCTTGCTCGGCGTTCTGCCGTTGGCGCTTCTGTATCTCGGGGAGCGGAAGATAGGGCACGACCCCGCCCTGTCCCCTGGCGGAAGAATCGATGATCACCTTGTTCATCCCGCGGAACACATGCTCGAGCGTCTCGAGATAGATCCGCTGGGTCGTGACCTCCTTGGCGAGGCTGTAGGATTGGAGGACCTTGAGGAAGCGTTGGGCTTCGCCCTCGGCCTCGTTGATGATCTGCTCGCGATAGGCGTGGGCGCCCTGGATCATCTTCTCCGCTTCGCCGCGGGCGCGCGGCAGGATGTCGTTGCGGTAGGCTTCCGCCTCGTTGCGCAGACGCTCAAGATCCGCGCGGGCGCGCTGGACGTCGATGAAGGCGTCGATGACCGGCCCCGGCGGATCGACCTTCAGGAGCTGGACGCGCCGCATCTCGATCCCGGCGCCGTAGCTGTCGAGCAGCTCCTGCACCCGGATCAGCGTCGCCTGCTCGATCTCGTTGCGCCCCTCGGTCAGCGCCGACTGGATCGGCGTGCGACCGATCACCTCGCGCATCACGCTCTCCGCCGTGAGCTTCACGGTGGCCTCGGGGTCGCGGATGTTGAACAGGTACTCACCGGCGTCCTTGACCACCCAGAAGACGGTGAAGTCGACATCGATGATGTTCTCGTCCCCGGTCAGCATCAGGCTTTCCTCGGGGATGTCGCGGGTCTGCAGCGCGCGCAATTCCTCGGCGCCGCTGCGCAGCCCGATCTCGATCCGGTTGACCCGCGTCACCTTGGGCGTCAGCACCGACTCGATCGGGCCGGGAAGGTGGTAGTTGAGGCCGGGGAGCGTGGTGCCCACCCATTCGCCGAACCGAAGCACGACGCCCTGCTCCTCCGGCTGAACCCGGTAGAAGCCGCTCAGCAGCCACAGCCCCACGACACCGGCGACCAGGACCATGATGCCGCGGCGGCTGCTCAACCCGCCCGGAACCAAGCGTCGGAGCCTGTCCCGGCCGCGTTGCAGCATCTCGTCGAAATCGGGAGGCTGAGGCCCCGTCGCGCCGCCGCCGGGGCGGCCCCAGGGTCCCTGGCCACCGCCCGATCCGCCGCCGCCCTGTTGTTTCCATGGCATATCGGATCACCGTTCCTAGCCGAGGTGGGACGCGCATCTGCCGGAGGCACCGCCCGCCCCGTCTCGGGCGGCCGCGGCCGTTTTGCCGACGCGCTGTCGATCTTATAGGATACCGCGCTTCGCCGCGCAACGCCGGGTCCGGTCGGGGCGGCGGGCGCGGACCGGAAGAATCGTCGAGGACCGTCATGGCCAAGGTTACCGAAGCGGCCGTCCTCGAGGCGCTCGCCGGCGTGCGCGACCCCGACAGCGGCGCCGACATCGTCTCGCTCGGCATGGTGGCGGGCCTTGTCGTCAAGCAGGGCAATGTCGGGTTCTCCATCGAGGTCGACCAGCAGCGCGGTGCGGCCCTGGAGCCGATGCGCAAGGCGGCCGAGGGCGCGGTGGCCGCGCTCCCCGGCGTCCTGTCGGTGACCGCCGTGCTGACCGCGCACAGCGCCGAGCCGAGCCCGGCGGCGCCGCGCCGGACCCAGCCGCGGCCGGCTCAATCGGCGATGCTGCCCGACGTCGGGGCGATCGTCGCGGTGGCCTCCGGCAAGGGCGGGGTCGGAAAGTCGACCACGGCCGTGAATCTCGCCCTCGGGCTCGCGCTGTCCGGGCGCAGCGTCGGCATCCTCGACGCCGACATCTACGGCCCGTCGCTGCCGACGATGCTGGGCATCGACGGGCGTCCGCGCTCTCCGGACGGCAAGGTCCTCGAGCCGATGGAGGCCTGGGGCGTCAAGGCGATGTCCATCGGCTTCCTGGTCCCGGTGGACACGCCGACGATCTGGCGCGGCCCGATGGTGATGGGCGCCCTCGAACAGCTCATGCGTGACGTCGCCTGGGGCGTTCTCGACGTGCTGGTCGTCGACATGCCGCCGGGCACCGGCGACGTCCAGCTCACCATGGCGCAGCGGGTCCCGCTCGCCGGCGCGCTGATCGTCTCGACGCCGCAGGATCTCGCGCTTATCGACGCCCGGAAGGGACTCAACATGTTCCGCAAGGTCGACGTCCCGATCCTCGGCATCGTCGAGAACATGAGCTACTTTCTCTGCCCGCATTGCGGCGGCAGGTCCGACGTGTTCACCCATGGCGGGGCGGCCCGTGCGGCCGCGGCGATGGGCGTCGACTTCCTGGGTGAGATCCCGCTCGACATGGAAATCCGCGCCGGCTCCGACGGCGGCAGGCCGGTCGTCGCCGCCGACCCGGACGGGGCTCACGCCGCCGCCTATCGGGCGATCGCCGGGGCGGTGTGGGCGCGGCTCTCCGGCGAGGCGGCGCGCCGGCCACCGCGTATCGTCGTCGGCTGAACGGTCGTCGGCCGAAACGGGGAGCGGCGGCATGAGCGAAGCGGGGATCCCGTTCGCGAAGGACATGCGCTTCTCCTACGGAGCGGCCGCGGACGTGGCGCCCGGCGTGCGCCGCATCGTCGCGA
Source organism: Alphaproteobacteria bacterium (assembly GCA_963422565.1). Taxonomy (GTDB): domain Bacteria; phylum Pseudomonadota; class Alphaproteobacteria; order MPNO01; family MPNO01. Next base: position 2,747,413 of record OY730228.1, read on the forward strand.
ACAACCCGAGCCCGTTCACCTTCCACGGCACCAACACCTATATCGTCGGGCGGGGCGAGGCGGCGATCATCGACCCCGGCCCCGAGGACGCGGAGCATCTCGAGGCGATCCGGCGCGCCCTCGTCGGCGAGCGGGTGAGCCATGTCGTCGTCACCCATACCCATATCGACCATTCGCCGGGGAGTCGGGCCGTGGCCGAGGCGTTCGGCGCGCCGATCGTCGGCGCCCTGCCGGTACCGCCCGCGGCCGGCGCGTCGCCGATCGAGGCGGCGGACCACGCGTTCTCTCCCGATATCCCGCTCGGCGACGGCGATGTCCTCGCCGGGCCGGGCTGGACCCTGACTGCGGTCTTCACCCCGGGCCACATGTCCAACCATTTCTGCCTCGCCCTGGCGGAGGGCGACATCCTGTTCAGCGGCGACCATGTGATGGGGTGGAACACGACAATCGTATCGCCGCCCGACGGCAACATGACCGACTATCTGCGAAGCCTCGAGATCTGCATCGCCCGCAGCGATTCGCTCTACCTGCCCGGGCATGGGCCGCCGATCGCCCGCCCGCGCCCCTTCGTCCGCGCCTATCTCGGCCACCGGCGCATGCGCGAGGGCCAGATCCTGCGGGCGCTGGAGGACGGGCTGCACGGAGTCCCCGAGATCGTCGCCCGGCTCTACGCCCATCTGCCGGAGAGGATGCACTGGGCGGCCGGCCGTTCGGTGCTGGCCCATCTCGAACATCTGGTCGCCGGCGGCCGGGCCGCCGCCGACGGGCCGGTCACCGCCGAGACGCGCTATCGCCGTGTCTGACGCCGCCGCCGGAGCGCGGGGCGGCGGGCGGGCGGGCGAGCCGGAGGGTCAGTTCTACATCTTGGCGGCATCGGTCCTGTCGCTGCTGGTCGGCTCGGGCGCGATGTTCCTCGTCGTCGTCGCGCTGAAGCCGATCGCCGCCGAGTTCGGCTGGCCGCGCGCCGTCCCGTCCCTCGCGTTCTCGCTCCAGTTCGTCGGCGCCGGCCTGGGCGGCATGACGATGGGTTGGGTGCTCGACCGCCACGGGATGGGGAAGCCGGCCTTGTGCGCGGCCCTGTCGATCGGCACCGGAGCGCTGCTGATGGGCAGGATCGCCGCCGACTGGCATCTCTATCTGATCTACGGGGCGCTGTTCGGTTTCCTCGGCAGCGGCGCGCTCGCCGCGCCCTCGATGGCTAACATCGCCCGCTGGTACAACCGGCGGCGCGGCATGGCGGTGGGGATGGTCGCCGGCGGCCAGGCGCTCGCCGGAATTCTCTGGCCGCCGATCTTCGGTCATTTCATGCAGCTCCACGGCTGGCGGCAGACCGCGATGGCCTACGGCGCGTTCGCTCTCGCCGCCATGTTGCCGCTCTGCCTCGTGATGCGCCGCCGCGCGCCGCCACCTGCCGCGCCGGCGTCCGGCGCCGCCCGGCCGCGCCGGCGTCCGGGAGCGGTCATGCCCGCGCCGCGGCTCCATGCGGTGCTGTGCGCGGCGATCATCGGCTGCTGCGTCGCCATGGCCCTGCCACTCGGCCATCTGGTATCCCATATCACCGATCTCGGCCATCCGGTCGAGTCCGCGGTCGAGGCGCTCTCCTTCATGCTCATGGCGGCGTTCTTCTCGCGCGCGGTGATGGTCGGGCTGCTCGCCGACCGCATCGGCGGGCTGGCGGCGCTGCTGGTCTTCTCCGCCGTCCAGGGGGCGATGCTGGCGGCGCTCACCCTCGTCGAGGGGCGCGCGGCGCTCTATGCTGTCTCGATTCTGTTCGGGCTCGGCTATGGCGGGATATTCCCGGTCTACGCGGTCGCGATCCGCGAGCATATGCCGGTCGCCGAGGTCGGGCGCCGCACCGGGGCGGTGTTTCTGTTCGGCGCCCTGGCGATGGCCTTCGGAAGCTGGATCGGCGGCGTGCTGTTCGACCTGACAGGCTCCTATCTCTCGGCGTTTCTGCTCGGCGTCGCTTGCAATGCGGCCAATGTCGTCATCGTCGCGCTGCTAGTGGCGCGGATGCGCCTCTCATGGTCGGGACCGAGGGCGGCGGCTTGACAGCTCGGCCTGCCGCGTCGATCCTTCGCGCCGACGCGGAGAGGGACCGAGCGCGATGGCCAAGCCGACCACGACACTGATCAAGCTCGAGAGCAGCGCCGATACCGGCTACTTCTATGTCGCCAAGAAGAACAGCCGGACGACCACCGGAAAGCTCGCATTCCGCAAATACGATCCGATCGCGCGCAAGCACGTGGTCTTCAAGGAGACCCGGATCAAGTAGCGCCGCCTGGCGCGGCGGCCGGCGGGACGGCGAGGCGGAGCGACAGCTCGCGCAGACGCTCCTCCGGTACCGGCGCGGGTGCTTGCATCATCGGGTCCTGGGCGCGCTGGTTCATCGGGAACGGGACGATCTCCCGGATATTGGGCTCGTCGGCCAGCAGCATCACGATGCGGTCGATACCGGGCGCCGATCCGCCATGCGGCGGCGCGCCGAACCTGAGCGCGTTCAGCATCCCGCCGAAGCGCCGCTCGACCTCGCCGCGATCGTAGCCGGCGATCTCGAAGGCCTTGTACATGATGTCGGGTCGGTGGTTGCGGATCGCGCCGCTCGACAGCTCCACTCCGTTGCAGACGATGTCGTACTGATAGGCGAGGATCTCCAGCGGGTCGCGGGTCTCGAGCGCCTCCAGCCCGCCCTGGGGCATCGAGAACGGGTTGTGGCTGAACGCGATCTGGCCGCTCTTCGGGTCGCGTTCGTACATGGGGTAGTCGGTGATCCAGCAGAACTCGAATCGATCCGCGGTGATCAGGTCGAGCGCCCCGGCGATCCGCGTCCGCGCGAGCCCGGCCAGCCGGGCGGCCGAGGCGGCTGCGCCGCAGGCGAAGAACAGCGCGTCTCCGTCGCCCACCCCGGCCACCGCGCGGAGCTGCGCCTGCCGGTCCTCGTCGAGGAAGCGCGCGATCGGCCCCTTGGCCCGCCCCTCCTCGAGGACGATATAGCCGAGCCCGCCCGCGCCCTCGCTTCTCGCCCAGTCGTTGAGCCTGTCGAAGAAGCTGCGCGGCCGCGCCGCGGCGCCGGGCGCTGGGATCGCCCGGACCACCGCCCCGGTTTCGATCGGCCGCGCGAACAGCTTGAACCCGGTACCGCGCCACGCCTCGGTCGCGTCGGCGATCCGCAGCGGGTTCCTGAGGTCCGGCTTGTCGCTGCCGAAACGCAGCATGGCCTCGGCGTAGGGGATGCGCGGAAACGGGGCGGGGGTGACCGCGCGGCCGCCGGCGAACTCCTCGAACAGCCCGCCGAGGACCGGCTCGATCGTGTCGAAGACATCCTCCTGGGTGACGAAGGACATCTCGAAGTCGAGCTGATAGAACTCGCCCGGCGAGCGGTCGGCGCGGGCGTCCTCGTCGCGGAAGCAGGGCGCGATCTGGAAATAGCGGTCGAAGCCGGCGACCATGAGGAGCTGCTTGAACTGCTGGGGCGCCTGGGGAAGCGCATAGAACTCGCCCGGGTGGAGGCGGCTCGGGACCAGAAAGTCGCGCGCGCCCTCCGGGCTGGAGGCGGTGAGAATGGGCGTCTGGAACTCGGTGAACCCAGCGTCGATCATGCGCCGGCGGATCGACTGCACGACCGCTGCGCGGAGCAGGATGTTACGCCGCATTCTCTCGCGCCGGAGATCGAGGAAACGGTAGCGGAGCCGGACCTCCTCGCCATAGTCGCGCTCGCTGTTGACCTCGAGCGGCAGGGAGTCGGCCGGGCCCTGGACCTCGAAGCCCTCGATCGCCACCTCGACCGCCCCGGTGGGCAGGTCGGGGTTGACGGTCTCGGCGCTGCGCGCGACGACCGGGCCGGTCACCGTCGCGACCGTCTCGATGCGCGCCGCATCGACCGCGGCGAAGGCCGGGCTGGACGATTCGATCACGCATTGAGTGATGCCGAAGCGGTCGCGGAGGTCGATGAAGAGCAGGTTGCCGTGGTCGCGCTTGCGGTGGATCCAGCCGGAGAGGCGAACGGTCCGCCCCTCATGCGCACCCCGCAACTCGCCGCAGACATGCGTGCGGTATGCGTGCATTCTTCCGTTCCCGTCGGTGATGGATGAGCGGTCGGCGGCGGACGAGGGCGGTGCGCCCGCACCCATAGCGGGAAGCGCCCGCCTCTCGGCCCGATATCGGCGCCGCCCGGACATTTGAGCCTCTGCACAGGCCCCGCGCAACCCCTTGTCCTTGCGCGGGGCCTTCGACGCCCCCGTCCCGCGCGTCGACTCCCGCCGCCCGTCCGACAGAAACGACGTCACCCCGTTGGCAGCCGCGCCCAGACCCAGGCGGCGTGGTCCAGCAGCGCGTCGTCGGCCCCGACCGGGGCGACGAGCTGGATGCCGACCGGCGTGCCGCCGGGTCCGCGGAAGGCCGGCAGGTTGAGACAGGGCGTGTGCATCAGCGTCCACACCCGGTTGAAGTCGGAGATCTGGACACCCACAAGGTCCCGCGACGGCTCCCCAGGCGTGCTCGGGGTCAGGATCAGGTCGATCTCGGTGAAAATCCGCATCAGCGCCCGCCGATAGGCGTCGGCGAACGCGCCGGCCTCGCGGTAGCGCGCCGCGTCGCAGCCGGCGGCGGCCTCGATCGTGTCTCGGATCCAGCGGTTGAGCGCGCCGCGGTGATGGGCCGCCTCGAAGGCGAGCGCTTCCGCGCCCTCGACGGTGGAGACCACCCGGAACGCCTCCTCGATCTCGTCGAACCCGTCGGGGAGGTCGATGTCGATCAGACCGGCCCCGGCGGCCTCGAGCGCACGCTCCGCGTCGGCGAGCGCGGCCCGAGTCGCGGGCTCGGCAGCCTCCCAGCGCGGCGTCCGGCAGAGTCCGATGCGGGGCGCCGGTCGGGCGGCGTCCGGATCCGCCCGCGCCGCGCCGCCATACGCCGCGCGCACGAGAACGAGGTCGGCGACCGAGCGGGCGAAGACGCCGATCGTGTCCAGGCTCGGCCGCAGATGGCGCAGCCCCGCACGGTCGATGCCGTCCAAGCTTGCCTTGTAGCCGAACACCCCGCAAAAGGCGGCCGGAACGATCGTCGAGCCGCCGGTCTGGCTGCCGAGCGCGAGCGGCACCATATGGTCGGCGACCGCCGCTGCCGAGCCCGAGGACGAGACCCCCGGCGACCGGTCGGGCGCCCGCGGGTTGACGACGCCGACTGGAACCGGGCTCGCGAACTCGGTGGTGACGGTCTTGCCGAGGATCACCGCGCCGGCCGCGCGCAGCGCCGCGACGCAGGCCGAATCGGCGTCGGGGCGGTGGCCGCGATGGATGGCCGAGCCGTATTCGGTTGGCATGTCGCGGGTGTCGAAGATGTCCTTGACGCCGACCGGAACGCCGCGCAGCGGCCCGGCGCCGCTGGCGTCGGCCGCCCGCGCCTGGGCGAGGGCGCACGCGGGGTCCACATGCGCCCAGGCGCCGATCTCCGGGTCGCGCGCTTCGATCCGCGCCAGGCAGTCGGCGACCAGCGTCTCCGAGGTGATCTCGCCGGCGGCGATCGCCGCCGCCGCTTCCGCCGCGTCGAGGAGGTGGAGCGCCCCCGTCAAGACGCCGGCCGGCGGAGGCGGAAGCGCTGGATCTTGCCGGTCGCGGTCTTGGGCAGACCGTCGACGAAATTGATCCAGCGCGGATATTTGTAGCGGGCGAGCCCGGTCTTGCAGTGATCGAGCAGCGCGCCGGCCAGCGTCTCCCCGGCATCGGCGGCGTCGTTGAGAACCACGAAGGCCTCGGGCTTCATCAGCCCGTCGGCGTCGGCCCGGCCGACCACCGCGGCCTCGAGCACCCGGGGGTGCTCGATTAGCCGCGCCTCGATCTCCGCCGGCGAGCACCAGATGCCGCCGACCTTGATCATGTCGTCGGACCGGCCGCAGAAGACGAACCAGCCGTCCTCGTCCCGGATGTAGGTGTCGCCGGTGTCGAGCCAGTCGCCCTTCATGGTCCGGGCCGTCTTCTCGGGCTGGTTCCAGTACATCGCGGCGTTCGAGAGCCCCGCGACCATTAGCCGGCCGGCTGTGCCGTCCGCGACGTCGGCGCCGTCCTCACCGGCGATCCGCGTCCGGTAGCCCGGCACCACCCGGCCCGAGCTGCCCGGCCGGTGCGCTTCGGGCGTGTTGCTGATGAAGATATGGGTCGCCTCGGTCGAGCCGATGCCGTCCAGCGGCGGTATCCCGGTCCTCTCCTGCCAGCGCCGGAAGATATCGGGCGGCAGCGTTTCGCCGGCGGAGATGCACATGCGGAGCGAGGACAGGTCGCGCGGCGTCGCCTCGAGCGCGCGAAGCTGCGCCGCGTAGAGCGTCGGCACGCCGAAATAGACGCTCGGGCGGTGCGCCTCGATCACGTCGAAGGTCATCTCGGGCGATGGCACCCGGTCGCTGAGCACCGCCGAGCCGCCGACCCAGAGCGGGAAGTTCATCGAATTGCCGAGCCCGTAGGCGAAGAACAGCTTGGCTGCCGAGAAGCAGACATCGTCCTCGCGGAGCCCGATCGCGCCCGCCGCGTAATGCTCGGCATTGATCGGGATATCGCGCTGGCGGTGCACGACCCCCTTGGGCCTGCCGGTCGAGCCCGAGGAATAGAGCCAGAAGCAGGGGCTCTCGGGGGTGGAGGGGACCGCCTCGAGCGCCGGCGCGGCGGCATCCCGGAGCGCCTGGAACCCGCCGTCGCCCTCGGTGGTCAGGGCGGCTCGCGGCCCCGGCCGGGCGGCGGCCAGCGCCGGCGCGACCTCGGCCGCGTATTCGGGCGAGTAGACGACCGCGGCGGCGCCCGAATCCTCGAACATGTACCGGTAGTCGCCGGCCCGGAGCAGGGTGTTGACCGGCACCGGCAGGATGCCCGCCTTGACCGCCCCGTAGAACAGGCTCACGAAGTCGGGGCAGTCCTTGACGACCATGATCAGCCGGTCGCCCGATCCGAGCCCGAGCCCGCGCAGCGCGTTGCCGGCGCGGTTCGCCTCCTCGGCGAGCCCGTCATAGGTGAGCGAACGCTTGGGGCCGACCAGGACGATCTTCCCGGCGCGTCCCTCGTCGAGATGGCGGTCGACCATCTCGACCGCGAGGTTGAAGCGGTCGGGGAAAGCGAGGCGTGCCGGGGCGTCGCCCCGGTCGACCCGGATACGCCCGACGCTCATCCCCCGCGGCCCTCAGTTGAAGCGTACATATTCGAAGCTGCCCGGGTCCTCGTGATTGATGCCGCGCGCCGGCGGCGCCACCCAGCCCGCGATCCTGCCCGGCTCGACCACCCGCCGCATCAGGCTCTGCACATAGGCGCGGTCCTCCTCGTTCGGCATCCAGTTGCCGACGCTGCGGGTCCATTCGGCCTCGGAGACGATCTTGCCCGCGGGCGAGACCTTGTAGTCGGCGAATTGGCCGATCCGGCGGTTGAAGCCGCGATGGGGCAGCTTGAACCGGAAGTCGATGCCGGCGCGCTTGATATCGCGGTTCCACCGGCTCATGCCGCGTTGGCAGTCCTTGATGTAGTCGTCGCGCAGCCGCTCGTTGACGGCGTTGAGCGCCGGCCGGTCGTGGGTAACGATCTCGTCGCCCGCGACCGCCTCGACCGGCCAGCTATCCGAATGCAGCCGGTGGTCGTCCTCGATCATCTCCTCCTGGAACCGTCCCTTGAGGCTCTGGGTGAAGTAGTTGGCGGCGTTGGTCGAGAGCTCCTGGCCGAACAGGTCCAGCGACACGCTGAAATGGAAGTTCATGAATTTCTGGAGCGTCGGCAGATCGACCACCCCGGCGCCGCGCAGCCGCTCGGGATCGTCGGTCCGGAGCTCGTTCATCACCTGGCAGGTGCGCTCGATGACGCGGCCAACCCCGGTCTCGCCGATGAACATGTGGTGGCCCTCCTCGGTCAGCATGAACTGACAGGTGCGGGCCAGCGGATCGAACCCGGACTCGGCGAGCGAGGCAAGCTGGTACTTGCCGTCGCGGTCGGTGAAATAGGTGAACATGAAGAAGCTCAGCCAGTCCGGCGTCTTCTCGTTGAAGGCGCCGAGGATGCGCGGCCGGTCGGGGTCGCCCGAATGGCGCTCGAGCATGGCCTCGGCCTCCTCGCGCCCGTCGCGGCCGAAGAAGGCGTGGAGCAGATAGACCATCGCCCACAGATGGCGGCCCTCCTCGACGTTGACCTGGAAGATGTTGCGCAGGTCGTAGAGCGAGGGCGCGGTCAGCCCGAGGCGGCGCTGCTGCTCGACCGAGGCGGGCTCGGTGTCGCCTTGGGTGACGATGAGGCGGCGCAGCGTCGAGCGGTATTCGCCCGGCACCTCCTGCCATACGTTCTCGCCCTTATGCTCGCCGAAGGCGATCTTCTTGTCGGGGATCTCGGGGTTGACGAAAATCCCCCAGCGGTATTCCGGCATCTTGACGAAGTCGTAATGCGCCCAGCCTTCGGGCTCGACGCTGATCGCGGTGCGCAGATAGATGTCGAAATTCCTGCTGCCCTCGGGCCCCAGATCGCCCCACCAGTCGAGGAAGCGCGGCTGCCAGTTCTCCAGCGCGCGCTGAAGCCGGCGGTTGCCGTCGAGACCGACATTGTTGGGGATGCGCGTGTTGTAGTCGATCGCCATCGCTATACCCTCCGCTTGTCGAAGCGGCCCTTGCGCCCGGAGCCGTAGAGCTTGAGCGCCCCCTCGTCCCCCGCCGCGTTGGGCCGTTGGAAGATCCAGTTCTGCCAGGCGCTGAGCCGGCCGAAAATCTTGGTCTCGAGCGTCTCGGGGCCGCCGAAGCGGAGGCTCGCCTCCATGCCGGTCAGCGCGTCGGGGGAGAAGCTCGCCCGCTCCTCGACGGCGATCCGCACCTCGTCCTCCCAGTCGATTTCGTCGGGGATGAAGGTCACCAGGCCGAGCGCCTCGGCCTCGCGGGCCGGGAGGGCCTCGCCGATCCGCGCCCGCACCGCCTCCACGCGCGCCGGGTCCCCGAGATGACGGCAGGCGAGCCGGGTGAGGCTGCTCGGCATGGTTAGCGGGCCGAAATTCATTTCGGTCGGCGTCACCGCCGCGGTCTCGTTGCCGCCCTCGAAGCCGCCGTCCAGCATGTAGGCGCGATCGGCCGCCAATACGAGCTCGAGCAGAGTGCCGGCGAAGCAGCTACCAGGCTCGACCAGGGCGATCAGACTCCGCGAGGAGACGTCGATCCGCTTGAGCACCCGCTTGAGATAGAGCACGATCTCGCGCACCAGCCAGTCGTCCGCATGGCCGTGGAGCGCCCGGTCGGCGGCGGCGACCAGTGCCGCATCGCCGGTCGACCGGAATATCCAGCAGCCGATCTCCTGCTCGTTGAGCCGCAGCTCCATGACCGCGTCGTCGAGCTCGCGGGCGATCGCCAGCGGCCAGAACCGGGCGCCCTCGGCATGGATGGCCGCGCGGTCCACGGGCGGCGCCGTCTCGGGCCCGCGGACGACGATCGTCGCCGCCGAGACGGCGCGGTCGATCTCGACCTCGACATGGGGGTAGCGGATGCGGTCGGTCTCGATCCGCCGCTCCAGCGGGGGCAGCGCGATCCCCGCCGCATCGGCCGGTCGGTCGGAGCGGGCGGCGAAATCGCGCGCCCGCTCGGCGACGGTCTCGGCGAAGCGCGATCTCGACACCAGCTCGTCGATCAGCCGCCAGTCGACGGCGCGCTGGCCGCGCAGACCCTCGACGGTGGTGCAGAAGAAGTCGGCATGGTCGTGGCGCACCCGGCGCTTGTCCACCAGCCGGGTCAGCCCGCCGGTGCCCGGCAGCACCGCGAGCAGCGGCAGCTCGGGCAACGACACCGTCGAGGAGCCGTCGTCGACCAGCATGATATGCTCGCAGGCCAGCGCCAGCTCGTAGCCGCCGCCCGCCGCGGTGCCGTTGATGGCGCAGAGATAGGTCTGGCGCGAGTTCTCGGTCGCGTCCTCGATGCCGTTCCGGGTCTCGTTGGTGAACTTGCAGAAATTCACCTTGTGGGCGTGGGTCGACCGGCCGAGCATGTTGATGTTGGCGCCCGCGCAGAACACCCGCGGCTTGTCCGAGGCGATGACCACGCAGCCGACCTCGGGATGCTCGAAGCGGAGCCGCTGGACTGCATCGTAGAGCTCGATATCGACGCCGAGATCGTAGGAGTTGAGCTTGAGCGCGTAGCCCGGCATCAGCCCCCCGTCCTCGTCGACATCCATCGCCAGCCGCGCGACCCTCCCCTCGATCGTGAGCTTCCAGTGGCGGTAGCGGCCGGGATGGGTTTGGATGTCGATCCGCCCCGTCTCCGCCCCTGTCGCGCTCGACAACGCCACCGTTTCCGCCATCTGCCGCCTCCCAGACCGATACCCCGCAACCGCGGCGGACCGATGTTCCCGATCCGCGATCATTCGAAGTTTATAATGTTTTGGAGTCAACAATAAATATCGGTACATGTCGCGGCCGAGCGCCGCCGGCCACACCGACGATCCCGTCGAGGCGGCAGCGAACCGCATCGCAAGCCGTATCGCCGACGCGGCGGAACGACTGGCACATCGCTGTCCGGACATCCGTCGAAGCCTTCGCTGCCCAAGTTGGCATTCGCTTCGCTCGACGGAAATGATCCGTTCAAGCTCGGGAATGTCTCGATCGGGACGGTCGCAGCCCATATGCGAGATGGTTCGACCGGCTCGACGGGCGATCGCGGCCAGGCCGGCGATGTCCCCGGTCGGACCGGCGCAAGGCGACGTCCCCGGCGTCAAGGGCGTCGGCGCCCGTGTCTTCGGACGCAGAACCGACTATGGCCCCGACGCGCGACGGACGGTACCCGACCCGGTTTGCGCGAACCGGTCGCGCGAACGACCATGGCGCGTCTTCGGCCGTTCCCGACCGCGCGCACGTCACCTGCCTGCCAGACCGACATTGACCCCGTTACGGGGCAGGATGTACTCTGAGCGCCCTCGGAGCCGCGGGGTTTTCGATGACGATGCCGCAAGCGGAGACGGCGGCGCCCGCCATCCGGGAGAGACCGGCCGCGCATGCCTTGATCGCCTGGCTGGAGCGCCAGGCGCGGCGCAACCCGGACAAGGTCTTCGTCCACGCGATCGACCAGCGGGCGGCGCTGACCTATGGCGAGGCCTGGACGGCGGCTGGGCGTATCGGTCGGGCGCTGGCGGCGCGCGGTCTCGGCCCGGGCGGGCGGGTGGCGCTGCTCGCCAACAACTCGATCGCGCAGCTCATGACCTATCTCGGGGTGATGGTCCGGGGCGCGGCGGTCTGCACTGTCCATGTCGAGATGAACGCCCGCCATCTCGCCGAGATCGTGGGCGCGCTTCGGGCGCCGCTGGCGCTCTACGAGGAGGGGCTCGGCCTCGAAGCCATGGCGGGCGAGGCCGACGGCGAGTGGCTGGCGCTCGGCGGCGCCGACGGCTTCTTCGCCGGGCTCGACGCGGGAGAGGACGGGCCGGTCGATCCGGAGAACGGTCCGGGCGATATCGCTTCGATCTTCTACACTTCCGGCACCGCCTCCAAGCCCAAGGGGGTAGTTTGCAGCTTCGCCGAGCTCGTCGACAACGTGACTCCGACCGCCGACGCCTTCGGGATCGCCGAGGCCGACCGGGTGCTCGACTTCCGGTCCTATAGCTGGATGTCGGCCCAGGTGCTGAGCTTCCTCGGCGTGCTCGCCAAGGGGGCCACGCTCTGCATGGCGCGCAGGTTCTCGCGCAGCCGCTATTTCGACTGGGTCCGGGACTACGAGGTCACCATCGGCGTCTGCAACCCGACCGCGATCAACATGTTCGTCAACCGCCCGGTGCCGGTGCGCGGGGCCGACCTGCCGCATCTCCGCTTCATGACCTCGAGCTCCGCGGCGCTGATGGTCGCCGACTGGCGCGCCTTCGAGGAGATGTACGGCATTCCCGTCGCCCAGGGCTACGGCTCCTCCGAGACCGGCTGGATCGCCGGCTCGAACGAGCGGACGCGGCGTATGGGGAGCGTGGGCCGGCCGTTCGCCTATCAGAACCTCGCCATCGTCGATGCGGCCGGCCGGCCGCTTCCGCCGGGCAAGATCGGCGCCGTCGAGCTCGGCCGGGCGCCCGACAACGCCTTTCGCTATCTGGCCGAGGACGGCGGCATCCGCGTCAACGCCGTCGGGCGGATGCGGACCGGCGATCTCGGCTATCTCGACCGCGACGGCTATCTCCACGTCACCGGGCGGGCCAAGGACCTCATCATCCGCGGCGGGGTCAACATCGCGCCGGCCGAGATCGACAACCTGGTGCTCGGCATGGCGGAGGTCGCCGAGGCCGCTGCCGTCGGCGTCCCCGACCCCATCTACGGCGAGGAGGTGGCGGTCTTCGTCGTCCCGCGCCGGCCGGGCGCGCTCACCGGCGCGGCGGTGCTCGACCATTGCAGCCGGGTGCTGCCCGAAGCCAAGATGCCCAAGGAGGTGATCTTCCGCGACGCGCTGCCCAAGACCCGGCGTGGCAAGATGGATCGCGGCGCGCTCGCCGCCGCATGGGCTGCGGCGCGCGCCGGCACAAGCTGAGGAGAGGACCGCCATGGCCGAGACCGCCGCCGCGCGCCCACGCGCGCCGCAGACCTTCCGCTATGCCAGACCCGAGGGCAGAACGGCCGCCAAGGCGATCGTTTCGCTCTGCCGGACCGACATCCTGCGCGGCGCCGTCCAGGTGGTGCGCGAGGGCGGCGACAACAACCTCCACGCGCATACCGGGATGGACGGGTTCTGGATGGTGCTCAAGGGCCGCGCGCGTTGGCACGGCCCCGACGGGGAGCGGCTCGGCGAGTTCGGCGTCCATGAGGGGATCGTGATGCCGCGCGGCGCGCGCTACCGGTTCGAGTCCGTCGGAGACGAACCGCTGGAGCTGCTCCAGGTCGTCGCCTTCGACCGCTCGGTAAGGAACCGCCGGGTCGATGACGAACCGCGCAAGCGGGTGGTCGATGCGGTCGACAGGTTCGACGGCCGGCTGACCTGAGGCGAACCGGAGGCGCGGACCATGACGGCATTCGAGGAAAGCCCCTTGTCCCGCGCGCTCGGGGCCGAGATCGCCGGGATCGATGTGGCCCGCCCGGTCGACGCGGAGACCGCGGCGGCGCTGCGCGATGCCTGGACCCGCCACATCCTGCTCCTGTTCCGCGCCGAGGGGCTGACCCAGGAGGCCCAGCTCCGCTTCGCCGAATGTTTCGGCCGCGTCGGCCGCAGGCCGCGCCCGGCCGCCGATCGGCCCGAGGACGCCGGCAGCGTTGATCCCGCGGTGATGCTGGTGTCCAACATCCGCGTCGACGGCAAGCCGATCGGCTCGCTCCCCGACGGCGAGATGTATTTCCACCACGACACGATCTTCACCCCGAAGCCCAACCGCGGGACCATGCTGTACGCGATCGAGGTGCCGCGCCGGGGCGGCAACACGCTGTTCGCCAACATGTACGCCGCCTATGACGCCCTGCCGGCGCGGATCAGGTCGCGGATCCGCGGGCGGACCGCCTCTCACGCCTATGACTACCGCGTCTATGCCGGCCGCGAGGGCAAGGGCGCGGGCGGCGCCCATGTCGAGGGCTGCGCCCATCCGGTCGTCATCACCCACCCGGCGAGCGGGCGCAGGGCGCTCTATGTCGACCGGTTGATGACCACGCGGATCGACGGGCTGGACGAAGCCGAGTCGGACAGGCTGCTCGCCGAGATGTTCGATATCGCCGAACGCGAGGATCTGGTCTACGAGCATGTCTGGAGACCCGGCGACCTGCTGGTCTGGGACAATCTTTGCTCGGCGCATGCCCGTACCGATTTCCCCGCCGGGGAACGCCGCCTGCTGCGGCGCTGCCAGATGGCCGACGGCTCGATCCCGGCGGCATAGCGGGCATGTCGAAGCGCCCGGTTTCGAGAGATCGCCGAGCGCGTTATCCGGACCCGCCGAACGAGTCGACGCCCAAGGGGCGGAAACCCGTATGCCCCGAACGAGGGCGGCGCGTTATGGGAATGCGGGCGGGGGCGCTATGATCGGCGCGCCGGCGCCCGGTCGGCGCCGGCGTCGACAGCCGGATCCGACCCAGGCCCATGTCCCCCGCGACGGTTCAAGTCCTGCGCGCGCTCGCCGCGACGGTGTTGGTGCAGTCGATCGTCACCATGGCGACGCTCACCGTCCCGGTGTTCGCGCCCGAGGCCGCCGGCGATGTCGGGGTCGACGCCAGCGCCGTGGGCATATTCGCGGCCCTGGTCTATGCCGGGGCGATGACCGCCTCGCTGGTGAGCGGCGGGCTGGTGCCGCGCTGCGGCGCGATCCGGATGAGCCAGATCGGGCTCGCGATCTCGGCGGTCGGGGCCGCGCTGACGGCGACCGGTCTCTGGCCGGTGATGGCGGTTTGCGCGGTGGCGCTGGGATTCGGGCTCGGTCCGGCGACGCCGGCGAGTTCGCACATCCTCGCCCGCCACACCCCGAACCATCTGATCTCGCTGGTGTTCTCGATCAAGCAGACGGGGGTGCCGCTGGGCGGTTTCCTGGCGGGGGCGCTGGTGCCGCTCTTCGTCGTCGAGTTCGGCTGGCGCGGGGCGTCGTTCGCGATGGCGGCGATCTGCCTGGCGACGCTGGTCGCGGTCCAGCCGACTCGCAGGCATTTCGACACCGGGCTCGGCCGCCGGCCGGCCGGGCGCGGCGGCGGCATCCTGGAGCCGCTCCGGTTGGTGCTCGGCCATCCGGTGCTGCGGAGGCTGTGCCTGGCCTCCTTCTTCTTCGCGGCCATGCAGCAATGTATCGCGGTCTTCCTGGTCACCTTCCTGGTCGGCGCGCTCGGCATGCCCTTCATCCAGGCCGGGCTGACGCTCGCGATCTGCCAGATTTCCGGGGTGGTAGGGCGCATCCTCTGGGGCGGGTTGGCGGACGCTCTCGGCCGGCCCCAGCTCCTGCTCGGCGGTCTCGGGGTGGGGATGGCCGCGGGCGGCACCGCGGCGGCGCTGATCGCGCCCGGCTGGTCCTACGCCGCCATCTCCGCGGTCTGCGTCCTGCTCGGCCTCACCGCCGTGGGCTGGAACGGCCTCTACCTCTCGGAGGTCGCGCGCATCGCGCCCACCGACCAGGCGAGCCGCGCCACCGGCGGGGCGCTGTTCGTCACCTTCTTCGGCGTGGTCGCGGCGCCGCCGCTGTTCGGCGCCTTCGTCGCCGCGACCGGATCCTATGACGGCGCCTTCTTCGCGCTCGCCGCGCTGACCGGCACCTGCGGCGCCGTGGTGCTTCGCGGCGCCCGCCGCAGGCCGGCGGCGAAGCCCTCGGACTGACCGGCTATCATCGGACGTACGCGCAACGGCGAGAGGAGAACGGGCAATGAGGATCGGGTTCATCGGGCTCGGGCTGATGGGAAGCGCGATGGCCGGGCGGCTCTGCGCCGCCGGTCACGAAATGGTCTGCTACAACCGAACCCGCGAGAAGACGACGGCGCTCGCCGCGGCGGGCGCGCGCGTCGCCGAAACCCCGGCCGAGGCCGCGGCGGGCGCCGAGATCGCGATCACCATGCTGGGCACCGACGAGGCGCTGCGCGCGGTCGCGCTGGGCGGGGACGGCATCGCCGCGGCGATGCCCCCCGGCGCCGTCCATGCCGCGATGGGAACCCACGGCATCGAGGCATGCCGGGCGTTGGCGGCCGCGCATGACGCGGCGGGCGGCGCTTTCGTCGCCGCGCCGGTGCTCGGCCGCCCCGACGCTGCCGCCGCCGGCGAGATCGCAATCCTGGTCGGCGGGCCGGAGGATGCGGCGGCGCGGCTGCGCCCGCTCTTCGACATCATGGGGCGGGTCTCCTTCTCCGCCGGCCCAGCCCCCGAGACCGCGGCCGCGATCAAGATCGCGTTCAACTTCGTCCTCGGCTGCGCCATCGAGGCGATGGGCGAGGGTTTCGCCCTGATCCGCCGCCACGGCGTCGACCCGGCGATGTTCTACGAGGTGCTGACCGATCGGCTGTTCGATGCCCCCGCCCATCGAATCTACGGCGACATCATCTCCCGGGAGGATTATGACCGCGTCGGCCTCACCGCTCGGCTCGGGCTCAAGGACGCGAATCTGGCGCTGGCGGCGGCGGAGGCCGTGAACATGCCGCTGCCCTCGGGCAATGCGTGGCGCGACCGGCTGCTGGGCGCGATCGCCCATGGCCACGGCGCGCGCGACTGGTCGGTCGTCGCCCTCGAACAGGCGCGGGCGAGCGGGATCGAGTGACCGCCGCTGCCCGTCGTGCTAGGCTGACCGTCGCCCCGCGGCGCCCGCCGGCGCGTCGGGCGGGAGCTCTGGAGGAATGCCCATGGCCGTCGATCCGAACGCCCTCGATCCGCGCTACGACTGGAACCGCGCCATTCCGGCGCCGGGCCATAACGGGGTGGACAGCGAGGAGCGGGTCAATTTCGCCCGCCTCCGCGACTATCGCCTCGGGCGCGCCCGGCAGGCGCTGGAGAGCTCGGCGCTCGGCGCGCTGCTCTGCTTCGACAACAACAACATCCGCTATGTCACCGGCACCACGGTCGGCGAGTGGTCGAGGGACAAGCTGTCGCGCTACGCGCTGCTGATGCGCGGTCGCGAGCCGCATGTCTGGGATTTCGGCTCGGCCGCGACCCATCACCGGATCAACGCGCCCTGGCTCGCCGACGACCATATCCATGCTGGCATGCTGGGGCTGCGCGGCACCGTGCCGCCGGCAGCCGGGCTGATGACCCGCGCCGCCGAGGAGATCAAGTCGCTGCTCGACGAGGCCGGGCTGGGCGATCAGCCGGTCGGGGTCGACGTCTGCGAGCCGCCGATGCTGTTCGAGCTGCAGAAGCGCAATATCGAGGTGCGCGACGGCCAGCAGGTGATGCTCGACGCGCGCGAGGTCAAGAGCATCGACGAGATCGTGCTGCTCAACCAGGCCGCGGGGATGGTCGATGCAGTCTATCACATGATCGGCGAGGAGCTGAAGCCGGGCACACGCGAGAACGACATCGTCGCCCGCGCCAACAAGCTGCTCTACGAGATGGGCTCCGACGATGTCGAGGCGATCAACGCGATCTCGGGCGAACGCTGCAGCCCGCATCCGCACAACTTCACCGACCGCATGGTCCGGCCCGGCGACCAGGCCTTCTTCGACGTGCTGCATTCCTATATGGGCTACCGCACCTGCTACTATCGCACGTTCAACGTGGGCCGCGCGACCGAGGCCCAGCGCGACGCCTACAAGCAGTGCCGGGAATGGCTCGACGCGGCGATCGACCTTGTGCGCCCCGGCGTCTCGACCGACGAGATCGCCGCGGTCTGGCCCGAGGCCGAGGCGTTCGGCTTCGCCGGCGAGATGGAGGCGTTCGGGCTCCAGTTCGGCCACGGGCTCGGCGTCTCGATCCATGAGCGGCCGATCATTTCGCGGCTGATCTCGATGGAGGATCCCAAGGAGATCAGGGAGGGCATGGTCTTCGCGCTCGAGACCTACTGCCCGGCCAAGGACGGCTATTCGGCGGCGCGTATCGAGGAGGAGGTCGTGGTGACCGACAAGGGGCCGCGCCAGATCAGTCTCTACCCGGCCGAGGAACTGCCGATCTCCGCCAAGTACTGACCCGGAAGCGAGGGAGGGGGAGGTGGCGACACCGGAGGCGAAGGAGCCGCGACCCGGCAACGACGATATCGGCGAGGCGGACCGGCTCGCCCTCTGGCGGACCCAGCTCGAGATCCGCCATGTCGAGACGCGCGCCCATGACCTGTTTCTGCAGAACCTGATTCGCGGGACAGTCCATCTGTCGATCGGCCAGGAGGCGGTTGCGGCCGGTTTCGCGGTGGCGATGGAGGAGGGCGACTACACATTCTGCACCTATCGCGGCCACGCCCATACCCTCGCCCGCGGCGCATCGATGACGGGGGTTCTCGGCGAGCTGATGGAGCGCGACTGCGGGCTGCTCAACGGCAAGGGCGGCTCGATGCATCTGACCAGCGTCGAGCATGGCGCGATGGGCTCCTACGCCATCATCGGCGCCCATCTGCCGATCGCCCTCGGCGCCGCCTGGTCGGCCCAGTACCGCGGCAGCGGCGCGGTCGCGGTCTGCTTCTTCGGCGACGGCACCACCAATATCGGCGCGTTCCACGAGGCGCTCAACATGGCGCAGATCTGGACGCTGCCGGTGGTGTTCGTGTGCGAGAACAACCTCTACATGGAATATACCCCCATCGCCGACGTGATCCCGGTCACCCATCCGGCGGCCGACCGCGCCCCGGCCTACGGAATGGAAGCGACGATCGTCGACGGCAACGACGCCGATGCGGTGCTCCGCGTCGCCAGGGCCGCCTACGCCCGGGCGCGGGCTGGCGGCGGCCCGTCGCTGATCGAGGCCAAGACCTACCGACATGGCGGCCATTCGCGCGCCGACCCCGGCGCCTACCGCCCCAAGGAGGAGGTCGCGGCCTGGCTGGAGCGGGACCCGATCCCGCTCTACCGCCTGCGCCTCGGCGAGTTCGGGATCGCCGAGGCGGTGGTCGAAGGCATCGAAGCGGAGGTGTTGGCGGCGGTCGAGCGGGCGACCGAGACCGCCAAGGCGGCTCCCCCACCGCCGGCCGGGATACTGGAGACCGAGGTCTTCGCCGACGGAGGTGCGGCATGGCGCAACTGACCTATCGCGAGGCGGTCGCTGCGGCGATTGCCCAGGAGATGCGGCGCGACGAGAGTGTGGTCTGCCTTGGCGAGGACATCGCCGCCGCCGGCGGCGTTTTCAAGACCACCGTCGGGCTGCTCGACGAGTTCGGCCCCCGCCGGGTGCGCGACACCCCGATCTCCGAGCAGGCCATTTTGGGCGCGGCCATGGGCGCGGCGATGACCGGGCTCAGGCCGGTCGCCGAGATAATGTTCTCGGACTTCTTCGCCGTCTGCTGGGACCTGATCGCCAACGAGATCGCCAAGTCGCGCTACATGACCAACGGGCAGGTCTCCTTCCCACTGGTGGTGCGCACCGCCAACGGCGGCGGGCTCGGCTTCGGCGCCCAGCATTCGCAGTCGATCGAGAACTGGTCGATGATGATCCCCGGGCTCAAGGTGGTCGCGCCGTCGACGCCCGCCGACGCGATGGGGCTGCTGGCGGCGGCGATCCGGGATCCGGACCCGGTCGTGTTCTTCGAGCACAAGGCGCTGTTCGCGACCGGCGGCGCGGTTCCCGACGGCGAGCATGTCGACCGTCTCGGCACCGCCCGCGTCGTCCGTGCCGGGGGGGATGCGACGATCGTCGCCCTCGCGGCGATGGTGCCGCGCGCCGTCGAGGCGGCCGAACGGATCGAGGCCGAGGACGGAATCTCCGCCTCGGTGATCGACCCGCGCTCGCTGGTGCCGCTGGATACCGCGGCCATCCTCGGCTCGGTCTCCGAGACCGGGCGGCTGTTCACGGTCGAGGAGAACCCGCGGCTCTGCGGCTGGGGGGCCGAGATCGCCTCGATCGCCGCCGAGGAATGCTTCCACGACCTCGACGGGCCGATCGTCCGCATCACCACCCCCCATATTCCGCTCCCCGCCGCCGAGACTCTCGAATCGCTGGCGCTGCCGTCGGTCGCGCGCATCGTCGAGACGGTGCGCGCCAATATGGGGTGAGGCGGCGATGGACGTGCTGATGCCGCAGCTCGGCGAGACGGTCGGCGAGGGGACGGTGACCGTCTGGCACAAATCGGTCGGCGAGTCGGTCGCGGCCGGAGAGCCGCTGTTCGAGGTCTCGACCGACAAGGTGGACAGCGAGGTCCCGGCGGCGTCCTCGGGTATCCTGTCGGAGATTCTGGTCGCGGTCGGCGAGACGGTGCCGGTCGGCACCCGACTCGCGGTGATCGGCGGCGGGGCTGCGCCCGGCAAGCAGCGCGGCCGGCCGGGACCGCCTCGGCGCGACGCGGCCGGCCGGCCGCTCTCGCCGGCGGTGCGCCGGCTGATCGCCGAGCACGGGCTCGATGCGGCCGCGATCTCGGGCGGCGGCGCGGACGGGCGCGTCACCCGGCGCGACGTCGAGCGCCACATCGCGGATGCAAGGGCGGACGCGGCGCCGACGCCGGAGAGCGCCGACGCCGCCAGCGTGATCCCGCTGAGCGCGATGCGGAAGCGAATCGCCGCCCATATGCTGCGGTCCAAGGCGACGAGCCCGCATGTCCTCCAGGCCGTCGAGGTCGATTTTCACGCGGTCGAGGCGGCGCGCGGCGGGCACAGCTATCTGCCTTTCGTCGCGCGCGCGCTATGCCGGGCGATCGCCGACTTCCCCCATGTGAACGCTTCGATCGCGGGCGAGGACCTGATCGTCCATCACCGCGTTCATCTCGGTATTGCGGTCGATCTCGGGCCGGGCGGGCTGGTGGCACCGGTGGTGCGCGGCGCCGAGACGATGGGCGTGACGGCGCTCGCCGAGGCCATCGCCGCGGTCGCTGCCAGGGCGCGCGCGGGCGCGCTCGCCCCGGATGATCTCGCTGGCGGCACCTATACGATCTCCAACTCCGGGACGTTCGGTACCCTGATTACCGCGCCGATCATCAACCAGCCCCAGGTCGCGATCCTGTCGACCGACGGGGTACGCAAGCGCCCCGTCGTGGTCTCGGGCCCGGCGGGCGATGCGATCGCGATCCGTCCGGTGGGCGTGCTCGCCCAGTCCTTCGATCATCGCGCCTTCGACGGCGCCTATTCGGCGGGCTTTCTGGGCCGGCTGCGCGAGATCCTGGAAGGAACGGACTGGGCCGCCGAAGCGGATCGACCCCGCCCCTCGGATCTCGATCCGAAACCCGCGAGCGGTCCCGCCGGCGCCGAAGGCCTCTCCCCCTGATCGGGTTCGGACCGATATGAGACGCGGGCCGCGCCCTCACACACGACCCGGTACGCGTTCCCGCGTTCCCGAGTAAGCGGCGAATGACCCGGCGGCCGGGGCGGTCTATAGATCGGGGCCGACTGTCATAGGCGGATGCGATGGCGAACGCACATCCGAACGACTCCCAGATCGCCTTCTGGAACGGCAAGGCCGGCGAGAAGTGGACGGCCA
Organism: Alphaproteobacteria bacterium; assembly: GCA_963422565.1. Classification (GTDB taxonomy): domain Bacteria; phylum Pseudomonadota; class Alphaproteobacteria; order MPNO01; family MPNO01. Next base: position 2,768,348 of record OY730228.1, read on the forward strand.
ATCGGGTCCATCACGACAGGATGATCGCCGCTCCGGCGGCGCGGGCGGCGGCGGCGGCCGGGTTCCGGGCCGGCGAACGGGTGATCGATATCGGCTGCGGCTGCGGCTCGTCGAGCTTCGAGGCGGCCAGGGCGGTCGGCCCCGCCGGCCGGGTGACGGGGCTCGATATCTCCCGGCCGATGCTCGCCTTGGCGCGGGAGCGCGCCCGGTCGATGCCGGAGCTCCGGGTGGAATTCGTCGAAGGCGATGCGTCGCGTCATCCCTTCGCGGAGGGCGAGGCCGACATCGTCGTCTCCCGTTTCGGGACGATGTTCTTCGCCGACCCTGAAGAGGCGTTCGCCAATATCGGCCGCGCGGTCCGCTCCGGCGGTCGGCTCGCCTTCGTCTGCTGGCGCCGCGTCGAGGAGAACGACTGGATCCGCATCCCGCTCGCCGCCGCCTCCGCCCTCGCCGACATGCCGCAGCTGGACGCCCCGCGGCGGTCGGGCCCGTTCTCGCTCGCCGACCGGGCGGGGTTGATCGCGCTCCTGGAAGGCGGCGGGTTTCACGACATACGGGTAGAGCCCTTCGACGGACCGCTGCTGCTCGGCGACACGGTCGATGCGGCGATCCGCTACTTCTCCGAAAACTCGCCACTCTCCGTCCCGCTTTCGGAACTCGAACGCGGGCTGCGCCAGCGAATCAGGGAGGCGATCGCGGCGCGTATGTCGCGGTTTCTGGGACCGAATGGCGTGGAGGTCGGCGGCGGCGTCTGGATCGCGACCGCGCGCCGCTAGAAATCGACCCGATCGCCGCCCTTGAGGGACAGCCTCGCCCGGGCTTCCTCCGGCGTCGCCACCTCGAGGGACAGCTCCTCGACGATGCGGCGGATCTTGGCGACCTGTTCGGCATTGGACCGGGCGAGCCGGCCGCGTTCGGCATAGAGGCTGTCCTCGAGCCCGACGCGGACATTGCCGCCCATCATCGCGCCCATCGTGCACAGACTCATCTGGTGGCGCCCGGCACCCAGGATCGACCATTCGTAGGAGTCGCCGAACAGCCGGTCCGCGGTCTGCTTCATGAACGCAAGGTTCTCCTTGTCGGGGCCGATCCCGCCGAGGATGCCGAAGATGGTCTGGACGAACAGCGGCGGGCGGACCAGCCCACGATCGAGGAAATGTGCCAGATTGTAGAGATGGCCGACATCGTAGCATTCGAACTCGAACCGGGTGCCGTGCGCTTCTCCCAGATCCCTGAGTATCCGTTCGATATCCTTGAAGGTGTTGCGGAAGATGAAATCGTCCGTCCCTCTCAGATAGGGCTCCTCCCAGTCATGTTTCCAGCTCCGGAACCGTTCGGCGGCGGGAAATATCCCAAAATTCATCGACCCCATGTTGAGGGAGGCGACCTCGGGCTTGGCGACGAGGGCGGCGGCCATGCGCTCCTCGACGGTCATGCCGAGGCCGCCCCCGGTGGTGATGTTGATCACCGCGTCCGTGTTCTGTTTGATTCTCGGAAGAAACCGCATGAACACCGCAGGGTCGGGGGTCGGCCGGCCGTCGGCCGGGTCGCGGGCGTGGAGATGCAGGATCGAAGCGCCCGCCTCGGCCGCGCCGATCGCCTGTTCGGCGATCTGATCCGGGGTCAGGGGCAGATGGTCCGACATCGTCGGCGTGTGGATCGCGCCGGTCACGGCGCAGGTGATAATGACCTTGTCGCTGGCTGCCATCCGTCGGCCCCTTCCGTCTATGCGTCGATTATCGCCACCGCGCGGGTCCAGCCCGCCGACGCACCCTTGATCTTGACCGGGAAGCAGGAGACCAGGAACCCGCTGCTCGGCAGCGCTTCCAGATTGCCGAGCTTCTCGATCTGGCAATAGCCGACATCGCGCCCCGCCTTGTGGCCTTCCCAGATGATCGACGGGTCGCGCGTCTCCTCCCAGCGCGCCCGGGTGTGGACGAAGGGCGCATCCCAGCTCCACCCGTCGGTGCCGCAGACCCGCACCCCCCGCCCGGTGAGATGGAGGGTCGCCGCGCGGCCCATGCCGCAGCCGCGCGAGACATAGTCGTCCTCGCCGTAACGCGCGCCGGCCGAGGTGTTGACGAGCACGATCTCGAGCGGGGCGATCTCGTGGCCGATCCGCGCGAGCTCGGCGTCGATATCGGCGGGCGAGACCACGTAGCCGTCCTCGAAATGCCGGAAGTCGAGTTTGACGCCCGGCTGCAGGCACCATTCCAGCGGTATCTCGTCGATGGCGATCGCCCGCTCGCCGCCGTTCATCGTCGCGTGGTAATGCCACGGCGCGTCGACATGGGTGCCGTTATGGGTCGTCAGTCTAAGCCGCTCGATCGCCCACCCCTCGCGGTCGGGAAGCATGTCGGGCGTCAATCCCGGAAAGAATGCGCAGAGCTCCTCCGCGGTCTCCCGATGGGTCCGGTACTCGATCTCGGGCAGCATGAAGGGAGGATCGGATCGGATGCCCGCTTCGAGCGGAACCGAGATATCGACGATGCGCCGCGCCATGGCCCGTCTTCCCCTCGTTTGCGGTATTGCCGGTCCGGGGACCGGCTAAGGCCTCGGCAGATCGTAGTTCACCATCCAGTCCACCCCGAACCTGTCGGTCCACTTGCCGAACAGAGCGCCCCAGAACGCCTCCTCGAGCGGCATCTCCACGGTTCCGCCCGCGGACAGACCCTCGAAGAGGGCCTCGCAATGCTCCCTGCTCTCGGCGGCCAGGGCGATCCCGAGATTGTTGCCCCGCACCAGCGGTCCACCCCCCATGCCGGCACAGCTGTCGCTCCCCATCAGGACGCCCGACCCGAACGGCAGCGCGACATGCAGGATGCGGTCCCGCTCGTCCTTCGCTACGGGCAGGTCTTCGGGTCCGTCGGCGAAGGTCATCATCTGGGAGAACTCGCCGCCGAGCACCGAACGGTAGAACTCGAACGCCTCCCGGCAGTTGCCGTCGAAGGTGAGGTAGGGGCTCAGGGACATCGCTGTTCCTCCGGCAATTCCACGGCTGTCGCCGCCGCCCGCGCGCAGTGCACCCGATCGCCGCCGCCGTGGCAAGCCCCCGCGCGGCCGTAGCAATTCTGATCTTGGCGTCCCCGCCGCCGGCCTTCGTCGGCATCGCGGCCCACACCACCACCCGTTTCCCAAGAAGGGGCTCCTCCACCCCGGCCTTCCCCCTCAATAGGGGGAGGGGAGGGGAGTGAGGGAGGGCACTGCGTGAACCCCCGCCCCTTGAGGAGGCCCGGGGGAGGGGGTGTCGTCCCGCCGGTCGTGGTTCCCAAATGGTGAACTGCTGGCGCGGCTGTCCGGGTCGAGGCCCTTGCGGCGGCGATCCGTCCGTCCCATCGTGACCGAGCCGGCGTTGAGGAACCGATGATCACAGGCGCCGGCCTGCCACCCCCGGGACACGGACGGAGTGCGAGACCCCATGCCCGAACTCTTCGATATCCTGCGCAGCACTCGCGCCATGCGCCGGCTGAAGCCGGACCCTGTGCCCGATGCGGCGATCCGCAAGATCCTGCAGGCCGGCGTCTCGGCTGCCAATGCCGCCAACGCGCAGCGCTGGCGCTTCCTGGTCGTCAAGGACCGCGCGGTCAAGCGAGCCGTGAAGGTTCATTACCGGCGCGCCTTCGACGAGATCATCGGACCGCATTATCGGGAGAGCGCGCCGCCGCCCGGCGTCTCGATCGAGAAATACCGCCGCCAGCATAATGCGGTCGCGCATCTGACGGAGCATTTCGACGAGGCGCCGGTCTGGATCGTCGCCTGCCTCGAGGAAGACGGGGCGCCGACCCGCTGGTCGGGCGCGTCGATCTATCCGGCGGTGCAGAACATGCTCCTGGCGGCGCGCGGGCTCGGCCTCGGGGCGACGCTCACCACCCGTCATTCTCCTCTTCGCCGAGGAAAGCGAGCGCGCGCTCGGCCTGCCGCCGGGCGTGCGTTCCTATGCCATCCTGCCCATCGGCTGGCCGATGGGAAATTTCGGCCCGGTTCGGCGCGGACCGCTGGAGGAAGTGGTGTATCTCGATCGCTGGGGCGCGCGCTGGGACCCGCCTGGCGCCGATGGAGACGACGGAAAGACAGCGCGATGACGGCGGTCGGTCGCGGGCGAGCCTCTTCCAGGAGAATCGCGATTCGTCGGAGAGATGGAGCGGATTCGGCCGTCGCGGCGGGGACCGCGGGCCGCCCCGCACCGCCGCGTCCGCCCCCGCGCCACCATGGCGGGCGCAAGGTCTCCGAATCTCGGAAGCAGTGGCCTCCCGCCGCGGACGGGCTATGTTGCGCGCGTCTCGACTCCTCGGCCCGGAGAACCCCCCGCCATGAACGCCTGCATCGTCGGATGGTCCCATACCCGGTTCGGAAAGCATGAAGGCCGCGACATCGAGTCGCTGATCTGCGAGGTCGCCTCGGGCGCCGTCGCCGACGCCGGCATCGACCCCGAGGACATCGACGAGATCTATATCGGGCTGTTCAACGGCGGGTTCGTCAAACAGGACTTCCCCGCCTCTCTCGTCCTGCAGGCGGACGCGGCGCTGCGCTTCAAGCCGGCGACGCGGGTCGAGAACGCCTGCGCGACCGGCTCGGCGGCGATCCATCAGGGGCTGAAATCGATCGCCGCCGGCGCCGCCCGCATTGTGCTGGTGGTCGGCGTCGAGAAGATGACCGAGCTCGCCGGCGCCGCCGTCGGCGAGGTGCTGACCAAGGCGTCCTATCTCAAGGAAGAGGGCGGCGAGAACGGCAGCTTCGCGGACATTTTCGGGCGGATCGCCGAACGCTACTTCCAGCGCTACGGCGATCATTCGGACGCCCTGGCCAGGATCGCCGCCAAGAACCATGCCAACGGCGCCCGCAACCCGCTGGCCCATTTCCAGAAGGATCTCGGTTACGATTTCTGCCGGACCCCGTCGGACAGGAACCCGCTGGTCGCGGGCCCGCTGAAGCGCACGGACTGCTCGCCGGTGACCGACGGCGCGGCCGCTCTGGTCCTGGCCGACCTCGACACCGCGCTACGCCGCGACAAGGCCGTCGTCTTCCGCGCCGCGCGCCAGGTGAACGAATATCTGCCGATGAGCCGGCGCGACCCGGCCCGGTTCGAGGGGGTCGAGCGCGTCTGGCAGCAGGCGTTCTCCGACAGCGGGCTGACACTCGAAGACCTCGACATGATCGAGGTGCACGACTGCTTCACCATCGCCGAATTGCTGATCTACGAGGCGATCGGCCTGACTCCGCCCGGCCGGGGCGCCCGCGCCGTCGAGGAGGGCTGGACCGAGGCGGACGGCAGGCTCCCGATCAACCCGTCGGGCGGGCTGAAATCGAAGGGGCATCCGATCGGCGCGACCGGAGTCTCGATGCATGTGATGGCCGCCATGCAGCTCCGGGGAGAGGCGAGCGGTATTCAGGTGCCCGGCGCGGCGCTCGCCGGAGTGTTCAACATGGGCGGGGCCGCGGTCGCCAACTATGCGAGCGTTCTCGAGCCGCTGCGCTGAGCCCCGTCAGTAGAGGCGGTTCTCGTAGGAGTCGCGGATCCGCGACTCGATCTCCTCCAGCGACTCGCCGGTGTCCCGCTGGTCTTTGGTGATCTGCGCGAGCGACGGGAAATCGCCGCGCGGAATCCGCGTCTCCGGGTTCCAGAGCCGCGACCGCTTGAGCGCCTTCGCACAGTGGAAGAACAGCTCGTCGAGACCGATCAGGATCCCGTAGAGCGGCGCCTTCCCGCGCACCCGCATGTCGGCGAGCGCCGCCCGATCGTCGATCACCCGCGCCCGGCCCGAAGCGCGCAGCACCTCCTCGACGCCTGGAACCAGAAACAGCAGGCCGACGGACCGGCACGGGTTCTCGATGATGTTCATCATCGTGTCGGCGCGGCGGTTACCCGGACGCTCCGGGATCAGCAGCGTCCTGTCGTCCACGATCTTGACGAAACCCGGCGGATCGCCGCGCGGGCTCACGTCGGCCCTGCCGTCGGCGCCCACCGTCGAGATGAACAGGATCGGCGACAACCCGATGAAGCGACGGGCGTGCCTGTCGAGCGCGGGCATTTCCTTGCCAGCCACGGCGGGTATCGGCCGCCCGAGGCTTTCGCGGAGCAGCTCGGGCCGATCGATGCCGTTCGGTTCTCCGGGATCGGTCATCGCGCGCCTCGGTCATTGCGATTCGATGGAGTCTCGCCGGGGCCGCGCGATCGCGCAAGCGGGCGGTGGGTCTTGACGACCAGTTCCTGGATATGGAAGGGAAGCCGCATGAATCTCGCGAGCCATCTGGTCAGATGCGGGGTCTCGCGGGCCGACCGGCCGGCGGTCGCGGTCGGGGCCGAGACCGTCGCGACCTATCGCGAGCTGGCCGACCGGGTGGCCCGCCTCGCCGCCGGCCTCCGCGCCCTCCCGTTCCTGCGGCCGGGGGACCGCGTCGCGCTCGCGATGCGGAACTGCCCGGCCTTCATCGAGACCCTGTTCGCGACCTGGCATGCCGGTCTCGCGGCCGTGCCGATGAACGCCAGGCTTCACCCGAAGGAGCATGCCTATATCCTGGAGAACGCGGCGGCGCGGATCTGCATCGCGACCCCCGACCTCATCCCGGGCATCGCCGGGGCCGCAGACGCGGCGCCGACGCTCGAGATGCTCGTCGACGCCGACGGTCCGGACTACCGGGCGCTATCGCGGATGGAGCCGATGGCGATGGTCCATGCCGCCCCGGACAGCCTCGCCTGGCTGTTCTACACCAGCGGCACCACGGGTCGGCCCAAGGGCGCGATGCTGACCCATCGAAACCTGATGATGATGACGCTCAGCTACTTCGCCGACATCGACCCCGTCTCGGAGAGGGACGCGATCGTCCACGCGGCGCCGATCAGCCACGGCTCCGGGCTCTACATGCTGCCCTTCATGGCGAAGGGCGGTTGCCATGTCATCCCGGAGTCGGGCGGGTTCGACGCCGAGGAGTTCCTGTCCCTCCTGCCCCGCTGGCCGGGCGTTTCGGCCTTCTTCGCCCCGACCATGATCACCCGGCTGATCAACGCGACGGGGATCGCCGCGGCCGATCTCGGCAATCTGCGGACCATCGTCTATGGCGGCGCCCCGATGTATGCCGAGGACTGCCTGCGCGCGCTCGACGCGTTCGGCCCCCGGCTGGCGCAGATCTATGGCCAGGGCGAAGCGCCGATGACCATCACCGGGCTCCCGCGCGGCGCCTTCGAGGACCGCGGCCACCCGCGCTTCCTGGACCGGCTGGCCTCGGCGGGTCTGCCGCGCACCGATGTCGAGGTTCGGGTCGTCGACGACGAGGATCGGGACGTTGACGCCGGCGAGATCGGCGAGGTGATCGTGCGCGGCGATGTCGTGATGTCCGGCTATTGGCGTGACCCGGAGGCCAGCGCCGAGGCGCTGCGCGGCGGCTGGCTTCATACCGGCGACATGGGCGCGTTCGATGGGGACGGGTATCTGACCCTCAAGGACCGGTCGAAGGACGTCATCATCTCCGGCGGCAGCAACGTCTATCCGCGCGAGGTCGAAGAGGTGCTGCTCCGCCATCCGGGCGTGCTCGAGGTCTCGGTGATCGGCCGGCCCGACCGCGACTGGGGGGAGACGGTCGCGGCCTTCGTCGTCCCCCGCCGGGGCGCCGCACCGGACGAGGCCGCGCTTGACCGTCTGTGCCTCGAGCGGATCGCGCGATTCAAGCGGCCCAGAAGCTACCGATTCGTCGATGCGCTGCCGAAGAACAATTACGGCAAGGTGCTCAAGACCGCTCTTCGCGGCATGCTCGACTGAGCGGCGCCGCTCAGTCAGCCGCAGCGCTGCCCGACCGCGAGGCCCGCCTCCGCTGCATAGTCGGCGGCGGCGACCTTGCCGCCGCCGTCGGGCCGCACCCGTCCGACCCGGACAAGGCCGTCGGCGGTGGCGACCGTCACGCCGTCCTCGCCGATCGCGGCGATCTCTCCGGGGGCGCGCCCCGGCGGGGGGCGCCCCGCCCTGCGGGAATCGAAGAGCTGGACGGTTCTGCCGGCGATGGTCGTCCAGGCGCCCGGCGAGGGGTCCGCGCCGCGGATCAGATTGTGAATGTCCGCCGCGCCGCGCGACCAGTCGATACCGACATCGCCCTTTCGGCACCAGCTCTCATAGGTCTTCAGGCTCTCGTCCTGGACGATCCTGGGCGCTTTGCCTTCTCGCACGAGATCGACGCTCTCCATCATCGCCTCGACGCCGAGCGGGAAGAGCTTGTCGAAATAGACCGTGCCCAGCGTGTCGTTCTCGCCGATCTCGACCTCCTTCTGCATCAGGATCGGACCGGTATCGAGGCCGTTATCCGGCCAGAAGATCGTGAGCCCGGTCCGGTCTGCGCCCTGGATAATCGGCCAGTTGATGGAGCTGGGCCCGCGATGGCGCGGCAGCAGCGAGGGATGATACTGGATCGTCCCCTTGCCCGGGACGTTCAGGAAGTCCTCGGGAACGAAGAGCGTCACGAAGGCCATGATCCCGAGACCCGGCGCTATCGCCCGGTATTCCTCCCAGACCGTCGGCTCCTTGTAGGACGGCGGCTGCAGCAGCCGGATCCCACGGTCCAGCGCCGCCTGCTTGAGCGGATCGGGGCGGGCGCCCGTCCTGTCGGGCGCGCAATAGACGGCGATTACCTCTTCTCCGCGTTCGATCAGCGCCTCCAGCACCGCCTTGCCGAAGGCCTGCTGTCCGATCAGGGCTATGCGCATCTCCGCCGTCCGCCTCCCGCCGTTTGTCCGCAAACCATAGACCGGGGCGGCAGGGCCGGTCGAGCCGCCCGCCGGCCTATCGAACCGGGTCCGCGATGCGAAGGGCGGCCCGCCCGGTCACCAGCCCCGCCTCGACGCGGGCATGGAGCGCCTCGGCGCCCGCCATGTCGGCCGTCTCGGAGACCAGCGGCGTGATCTCGCCGCGCGCGCAGAGCGCGAGCGAGTCGATGACTTCCTGGCGCGTCGCGTAGCGGCTGCCCATCAGGACGAGCTCCTTCTCCAGCATGTCGCGGCTCGGGGCCGGGAAGGCCTCGCCGGCACCGCCGAGCGTCACCATGCGGCCGCCGCGGCCGAGCGCGCCGGTCGCCGTCTCCAGGGTTTCCCTGGAGGAGACGAAATCGATGGCGACATCGATGCCGCCCCCGCCGAGATCGCGGAGGGCGGAAACCGCGTCGGCCGCCCGCGGGTTCAGACACCATTCCGCCCCGGCCGCGCGGCAGGCGGCGAATTTGTCCTCGCGCACGTCGACGGCGACGACCCGGGCATGCGCCCAGCGCGCGACCATGACCATATGGATGCCGAGCCCGCCGCCGGCCCCGAACACCGCCACCGTCTCGCCGGGCCCGACGCCCGCGCGGCGGATCACCTTGACCGGCGTCGCCACCGCATCGGTGATCACCCCGGCCTCGGCCGGGCGCGCGCGCCAGTCGAGCCCGTCCGGAAGGGGGACGAAATTCCGCGCCGGAAGGCGGACGAACTCCGCATAGCCGCCGTCGCAGGCGCGCCCGACATACCCGCCGAACGCGGCGCACAGCGTTTCTCTGTCGATCCGGCACCATCTGCATCGGCCACAGGTCAGATAGAAATAGGCCGTCACCGGATCGCCGACGGCGATGTCGGTCACGCCCGCCCCGATCTCCTCGACGACGGCGGTTATCTCGTGGCCGATGATGCGCGGATAGTCGACCGGCGCCCGCCCGGCCTTCACATGCTGGATCGTGAGGCCGGCGCCGCAGGAGATCACCCGCGCCACGGCCTCGCCCGGCCCCGGGACGGGATCGGGGACATCTTCGAGCACGAATTCGCTGTCGGGTCCGTGGAGGACGAGCGCTTTCATTCGGACCTCCTTCGCGTCCCGCATGGGCCGTGCGGCGCCGTCGGAGCCCGACCCGAAACTCGCCTGCGGTCTCGAAAGGATGCGATCTCCGGGGATGCGAGGCCCGGATGCGGAGGCCGAACATGGCTCGGGACGAGACCGCCCGGCAGCAGTATACGCGCCCGTCGGCGCGCGACGAAAGCAATCCGCCGGCGGTACCGTCGGCTCGGCGCCGCACCCGGAACCGGAGGCGCGAACGCTTTCCGGCAAGCCGCCCCCCTGCACCTTCAAGGGGAGGGGCGGGGGACCCTTCCTTGAGAAACGGGTAATGATGCGGGCCACGCCGTCGCCGTTTGATCCCTGCCGGCCACGGGGTATCATGCTGGCATCGTCCGAATGACCGCGCGGCCGCCGCAACCGGGAGAGGGGCATGATCAGGCTCGTCGACATCCGCTATGTGCGCATGGGAACTGGAGACCTCGGCGCCGCGGTCGACTATGCGCGCGAGATCCTGGGGCTCGAGCTGGTGCGCCGGGGCGGCGGCGCCGCCTATCTTCGGGGCGACGATCGCGATCACAATATCTGCTATTTCGACGGCGAGCCCACCGACCAAACCCTGGGGCTGGAGATCGACCCGGATACATCGCTCGAGGCCGCGGCAGGCGAGCTCGAGGCGGCGGGCGTCGCGGTCTCGCGGGGAACCGCCGAGGGCGGCGCGGCGCGGCGGGTCGCCGACTACATAAATTTCAAGGACCCCACCGGCAACAGCATAGACCTCGTCTGGCGCCCCCACCACTCGGGCCGACGCTACTTTCCGAGCCGCGACGCGGGCGTCCTCGAATTCTCCCATGTCGGGCTGCGAACCACCGACGCGACGCGCGACGAAGCGTTCTGGACATCCCGTTTCAATATCAGGGCCAACGACTGGATCGGTCCGGCGCCGTTGCTCTCCTTCGACAAGGTGCATCATCGGCTGGCGCTGTTCCCGGCCGCCGAACCGGGTGTCCAGCACATCAACTTCCAGGTCGAGAGCGTCGACGACATCATGCGCTCCCACTACTTTCTGAGCGAGCGCCAGGTGCGCATCGTCTTCGGTCCCGGCCGCCATCCGAGCTCGGGCGCCCGCTTTCTCTATTTCGAGGGTCCCGACGGCATGGTGTACGAGTATTCCCAAGGCGTTCGCCTGATCGAGGATCCCGACTACCGACCGCGCCAGTTCCCGTTCGAGACCTGGTCGTTTTGCATGTGGGGCGCCAAGCCCGATGTCCGGGAGTTCCGTACCTAGCCCGCCTAGCGCGGTCGATTCGGCGGGCACGGGAGGGTGACCGGTTCGGCCTTCGGCGTGCTCGGAGAGCCGCTGGAGGAGACGCGAAAGCGCGTCAGGAAGGCGGCGCGCGCGCTCGCCCGCAACGACCTCGGACATGCCTACGGCCATGTCAGCGCCAGGCTGGACACGGCGCGCTTTCTGGTCTCGGCGGCCAAGCCCATGGGGCTGATCGCCCCCGGAGACGCGGGGACCGTCGTCTGCGTCGACGACCCGCTCCCCGACAGCGTGCTCGGCGAGGTGCGCTGCCATCAGCAGATCTACCGCCGTCGCCCGGACGTGAACGGCATCTGCCGCACCTTCCTGCGCGAGACGATGACCCTGTCCACGTTTCGGAGGACTCCGCGCGCCCGGCACGGGTTCGGCTCCTATTTCGCGCCGGCGCCGCCGCTCTGGGACGACCCGGCATTGCTGCGCTCCGACGATGCGGCGCGGCGTCTGGCCGAGGCGCTCGGCGACGCACGCGCGATTGTCATGCGCGGCAACGGCGCGATCCTGACCGGAGCGACCGTGGAGGAGAGCGTGGTGATGGCGTTTTACCTCGAAGAGGCCGCGCGCACCGAGCTCGCGGTGCTGGCCGTTGGCGGCAACGCGGAATCGGTCGAGCTGACGCCCGAACAGGCCGCGCGCCGAGCCACCGGGAGCGGCCGCATCTATGAACGCATGTGGGACTATCTGACCGACGGCGACCCGGAAGACTGACTCACATGCCGCCCGAGCGGCGTCGCGTCGACCCGCCACCCCAGCCGAGGAGAGGAAACATGCGTCTAACCCGATTCAAACGAGGCCAGGAGATCGCGATCGGAGTCCGCGGGGAGCCCGGGCTCGTCGATCTCGCGCGGGCCGCCCCGTCGCTGCCCGGGGACATCGTCGCCCTGTTGAACGCCGGCGAGGATGCCCTGGCCGAGGCGGCCCGCCTGGCCGCGGCCCCGCCGGATGGCGCTATCGTCGCCGAGCCGGTCACCTATCTTCCGCCGATCGCCCGTCCGGGAAAGATCATCTGCGTCGGCCTCAACTACAGCGACCACGCGGCCGAGGCCAATCTGAAGCCGCCGGACTATCCGGTGCTGTTCATGCGAACGCCCGCGTCCTTCGTCGGCCATGGCCAGGCGCTGATCCGGCCGATGGCCTCGGATCGTTTCGACTACGAGGCGGAGCTGGTCGTGGTCGTCGGCAAGGGCGGACGGCGGATCCCGAAATCGCGAGCGCTCGACCATGTCGCCGGCTACACGATCGCCAATGAGGGATCGATCCGCGACTACCAGATGCGGACCTCGCAATGGACGATCGGCAAGAATTTCGACCGCAGCGGGTCGCTCGGACCCGACCTCGTCACGCCGGACGAGCTGCCGGCGGGCGCCAAGGGGCTGAAGATCGAGGCGCGGCTCAACGGCGAGGTCTTGCAATCCTCGACCACCGCCGCGATGATCTTCGATGTGGCGACGCTGCTGAGCGAGGCGAGCACCGTCTTCGCCCTCGATCCCGGCGACATCTTCGTGACCGGCACCCCGGCCGGCGTCGGCTTCGTGCGCAAGCCGCCGATCTTCATGAGGCCCGGCGATGTCTGCGAGATCGAAATCGCGCGCATCGGGACGCTCTCCAACCCGGTCGCCGCCGAGAGCTGAGGATCCCGCTCCGGGGCGGCGCCGCGCTGCGCCGCCCCGGAGCGGTTCGACGATGCCGCTTCGCATGCCACGCGGAGATCCTTCGACATGAGACGACCGGACCCCGCTATCCGGCCGGAAACGGCGCGACGCGCATGGGATGCCGCAGCGGCGCCTTCCGACGACCCATGCGGGGTAACGCTGCGTTGCGAACTGGTCACGCCGGTATATGGCGGCGGCGTCACGCCCGGCGAAGTCGACCGCGCCATGCCGATACGCGCCGCCGCGTTGCGCGGCAATCTGCGCTTCTGGTGGCGTCTGCTCCGATGCACGGGTAGCGACGGCAAGGCGTTCCGGGATGATGCGCAGAAGTTGTTCCGCGCGGAGACGAAACTATGGGGCGGCATTTCCGGCAAGGGACCGCAAGCGAGTAGGGTGGCGGTGCGGGTTCACGCCGCGCGGGTAGAACCGGGAGATCTGGTTGCGTGGAAGTCGGGTAACGGGGTCGACGGCAACTTCCCCGCCTATGCGCTGATTCTGAAACCGGATGACAATCCGCAACTGCTGAAAGAGAGGCACGCCTTCCGGTTGACCCTCCGTTTCACAACGAAAGTGACGGACGAACAGCGCCATCAGGTCATCGAAGCCCTGCGCTGGTGGGCGAGCTTCGGTGGCGTGGGCGCGCGAACGCGGCGTGGTCTGGGCGCCGTCCGGGTTTCCGGCGACAATCCCGAACTGAAGCCGGTCTCGGCGCAGGAAGTCGAACAGCGCGGCGGCTGGCTTTTGACAGGGCGGCCGGAAACGGATCCTTTTGCCGCATGGCGCCGCGCAGTTGATGCATTGCAAAAGTTTCGGCAAGGCCCGGATGTGGGTCGCAACCGGGGGCAGGGCAACCGTCCTGGCCGCAGCCGCTGGCCGGAGGCCGACGCCATCCGACGCCTTGCCGGCAAGCATGCATCGGGTCATGAACCCGAGCATCCGATGGACGGCGAATACCCCCGCGCCGCCTTCGGTCTGCCGATCGTGTTCCACTTCAAGGATGAAAAGAGAGGCGACCCACCTTACCACACGCTCGTTCCCCGGATGTCCGAAACCGACAAGAAGCAGGACCGTATGGCCAGCCCGCTGATCCTGCGTCCGTGGTTTGACGGCCGGCGATGGCGACCGGCGGCGCTGCTGCTGCCCGGCTGGGAAGATCGGGTGAGCGTCCCGGTTGGCCTCGACTCGAAGGGAAAGCCCGTATCGGAGGGAAAGCCCGCTTGGCCGAATGACGCCGATGAACGCAAGCGATCGGCGGCGCGGATTCCGCCCATGAGGAGTCGTGGCGAGGATGCGCTGGCCGCCTTCATGCGCTTTTTCCAGGAGCAGATGGACCGACCGCTCCGGCCCCCCGACCAGAGGCCGCACGGCAGGAGACCGAGGCGCGGATATTGACGGAGCGCTTTCTCGTCACGGTGTCCCTGGGGCCGGTGCAGAGCCTTATCGGCGCCGCCCGGCGCACCCGCGATCTCTGGTGCGGGTCCTGGCTGTTGTCGGAGGCGGCGCGCGCCGCGGCCCGGGCGCTGTACGACGCGCCGCCGGGTTGCCTGATCTTCCCCTGCCCGGAAAACCCGGACACCGATTTGCTCCCACAAGACCGACCGGGAGACGCCGCCAATATGGCCAACATCCTGCGTGCGGTGGTGACTCTGGAAACGCCGGAAGATGCCCGCCTGCTCTGCGAGCGGGCGAAGAATGCAGCCGCTGCCCGTCTGGTCGAGCTGGGCGAGAAGGCGCGGAAGAAATTGGATGCTCCGCTGCGCGAGGATGTCTGGCAGGCGCAGATCGACGACATGCTGGAGACTTTCTCCGCTTGGGTGTCGCTTGCGGGTTGCGGCGACGACTATGGGGCGGCCGGCAAGCGGCTCGGCGAGGCGCTGGCGGCGCGAAAGGCGACCCGCGACTTCAGGGCCTGCCCACCGCTCTCGGCGGCGGCTTCCGGCCTGCCCAAATCCTCGCTGGACGGCGCCCTGGAGACGGTGCTGCCCCGATCGCTCGGCAACGGCCCGCAACGCCGGCTTCAATTGTCCGCAGGCGAACAGCTGGATGCCCTCGGGGTGATCAAACGGATGGCCGGTGAGGCGGAGCAATTCACTTCCATCATGCGCATCGCCGCCGATCCTTGGGTGCGGCGTCTCACCGCCGATCAGCAGCAGCGATTACGCGCCGCTTGGGAGCCGCTCGTCGGATCGGACCTCTCCACTCGCACCCTCGGTAATCAGGGCGCCTATCGGGCGCTGCCCTATGACGGCTCGCTGCTCTACGATTTCCGGCTGCGCAACGCGTTGGACCGCAAGGGCCTGTCCGAAGACGAGCGCGCGGCTCTGAAGCGACTTGATCGCTGCATCAAGGAGATCGCGCGGGAGAAAGCCACCGACGGCGAAGCGGTCGGCGGCCCCGTCCCCTACGCGGTCATCCTGAAGGCCGACGGCGACCACATGGGGAAGTTGTTGGAATGCGCCACAAATGCGCATGAGTCCCGCAGGATTTCCCGCTCCCTGCACGGCTTTGCTTCCAGCGTTCGCGAGATTGTTCGCAACCATCGCGGCCACGCCGTCTATGCAGGCGGCGACGATGTGCTTGCCCTGCTGCCATTGGCTACCGCCGTGGCTTGCGCCGAGGAGCTGTCCAAGGCTTTCGAGACCGGGCTGGGCGGCGTCGCAAGCGAGTTGACGACGCCGGCCGAAGATCGCCCCACATTGTCCGTCGGTCTCGGCATCGGCCATGTGATGGAGCCGATGGGCGCGCTGCGCGACCGCGCCGAACGGGCGGAGAAGCTGGCCAAAGGCGCTGACAAGCCGGCCTCACGCAACGCACTCGCCATTCTACTCAGGATTCGCTCCGGGGCAGAACTCGAATGGCGCGCGCAGTGGAGCGATTACGATGCCTTCGGCGCGCTGCACCGCTTCACCGAAGCCTATCGCGCGCAGCAACTGCCCAGCCGCGCCGCCTATGATCTGCGCACCATCGACCGGCGGCTGGCCTGGCTGAGGGATGACGGCAACGACCACGCTCGCGGGATGCGCGAGGCCGAACTGCACCGATTGCTGGAGAAAGCCCGTTTGCCCGGCGGCGAAAGACGGATTCCGAGCGACTTGCAGCAGACAATCGAGACGCGAGCCGGAAAACAATCGCTGCGCCGATTGGCGGACAGCATGATCATTGCGCGCTGGTTGTCCGCCCGCACCGCCGGCGATGTGGGAAAGGCTGCGTGAAAAAGCAGAAGAAGAAGGGGAGAGGCGGCAATCCGGCGGCCCGCGGCAAGCAACGCAAGAAGCCGCAGCGACAACGCCCGGCCGCCGCGCGGGTTGTCGCTGCCGCCCCGACGCTTCGCCGGACCGAACGACCCAAGTCCGGCCGGGTGGTCAGCCTGGAGCCGCTGATGCCCGTCATCGTGCGCTCCGCCCGACCGATGGAGGGCAAGTCGGACGCCGATCCGGCGCGCTTTCCGCCGCCGTCCACCGTCGCTGGCTGCCTGCGCACCGCCTGGGCGCGCGCCGAGCGCCGGCCCTTCGGGCGGGAGCTTGCCGAACGGGCAGTGGCAGGGCCGCTACTGCTCACGGCCGACCGCCGGGTTCTGGCCCCCAGGCCGGCCGATGCGCTCTATTTCGGTTCCGGCGAAGAAGCGTGTTGCATTCGCAGCGAACCGCGCGCCTTCGACCCCGGGGTCGGCACGGATCTGCCGGACGGCTTGCTGCCCGTGCGCCTGACCGAAGACGTGAAGGGAAAGCCGGGCGAGGGTCCCTCCTGGTGGGACTGGAAAGACCTTCTGGCCTTTCGTCGCGGAGATGACGTCGAACATTCACGCCTGTCAGAGAACGGCTGGTTGCAGCCGCCGGGCGACCGGCGCACGCATGTCACCATCGAACCGGGCACCCGGGCTGCCCGCGACGGTCAATTGTTCCAGACCGAGGGGCTGGATTTCGATGTCGGTCCGGCGCGCTACGATGAATCTTCGCAAGACCGGAAGCGCCGTTCGGGGCCTGGCGGCTTGCGCCTGTTGGCGCGTTTCGCCGAGCCGATGGGCAAGAGCCTGGTCCATCTCGGCGGCAAGCGGCGTCTGGCGGCGCTACAGCCGGAAGCGGAGTCGATCTGGCCCAAGGCGCCGGAGGACTGGCTCGAACGCATCCGCGAAGCCGGCGGTCTGTCCCTGACCCTGCTGACGCCGGGCATATTCTCCGCTGGCTGGCGTCCCGGCTGGGTGGACGCTGGGGGGCCGAGCGGCAGCCCGCCCGTTGCGCCGAATCTGAAGCTCCGACTCCGCGCCGCGGCGGTGTCGCGCTGGCAGCCGCATTCCGGCTGGGACCTTGCCGGGAACAAGCCCAGGCCCACCCGCAAGCTGGCGGGCGCGGGCGCGACCTACTGGTTCCAAGTGATCGACGGTCTCGACGCGGCCGCTCTCGACGCCCTGTGGCTGGCCGGCATCTGCGACGACGAGCAGGACCGGCGCGACGGCTTCGGGTTGGCGCTGCCGGCCCCGTGGACGCCGCCGGAGCGCGGCGCGTAACGGCTTTATCGATAAGGGCGACGCCTATGCAACCGAGACTTTTTCACCTTCATGCCCTGTCCGCGCTGCATTGCGGTACCGGCCAGTCCGCCGATGTGGTGGACCTGCCCATCGCCCGCGCGCGCGCCACGAGGCTGCCCATAGCGCCCGGCTCTTCGCTGCGCGGCGTGCTGCGCGATTCCGTCGAACGAACGGGCGGCGACGAGGGGGCGAGGAATGCCGAGGCTTTGTTCGGCCCGCGGTCGATCGCCGGCAACGACGACAGCTTCGCCGGCGCCCTGTCCGTCGGCGACGCTCACCTGCTGGCGCTGCCGGTGCGCTGTCTGGCCGGCATCGTGAGCTACGCCACATCGCCGTTCATCCTGCGCCGCTACGCCCGCGACCTCGCCCGCGCCGGGGGCGAGGCGCTGCCAGTGCCGCCCCACCCCGCCGACGGGAAGGCGAAGGTGACGCCGGATTCGGTCAACCTCGTCGGCGGCAAGCTGGTTCTCGAAGACCTCGACTTGACGGCGCAACAGGAAGAGTCGTTGCGGAGGTGGGGGAAACGAATCGCAATATCCGTTCATCCCGACGACTCCGCATCGCGGACAGATTTCATACGTCGCTTCGCGCTGCTGCCCGACGACGTCATGGACTTCCTTGCCGAAACCGCCACCGAATTGCGCGCCCGCATCCGCATCGACGAGAAGACCGGGACGGTCGCCAAAGGCGCGCTCTGGTACGAGGAGCATCTGCCGGCCGAGACCGTGCTGTGGGGCCTGTATGCGCTCTCGGCTTCCAACCGTCGAGACGATCCGCGCAACGCGGATGAACTGGCCCGGACGCTTCCGGCAAACGGCGCCCTGCTGCAACTCGGCGGCAATGCCGGAATCGGCCATGGCCTCGTGCGCTTCACGACCCGGCCTATCGGGGAGGAGATATGATCGAATTGCGCACCCATACCGTCGCCCGCGAGGCCTATGTCCGTGTCGCTGCCCGGCGCGATTGCCCGAAAAAGAAGGAATACGGCGCGTTGGCGCACAGGCTGCCGAGCATGATTCTGGGCAACGGCCTCGCCCAGGCCACCGGCTTTCTGCTCGCCAAGGGCAGCAAGGAGCACGCGGCGCTGCTGGACGACCTGAACGCCGTGCTCGGTGTCGCGGGGGCCAGCGTCTGCAAGAGCGGTGAGGACCTTCATCAACACGTCATCCAGAGCGACCTCGGGCGAATAATGGTGCTGACGCGTCGGGCGCTGGAAGCCGGCGGCTGGATCAAGCGCTACGTGCAGGGCGTGTTGCGCATCGACGCCATCGGCGACAGCGACGAGTCGCGCGACGACAAGACGGAGGCGGCCTCTTGACGGCGACCCGATTGATTCGCGAAGCGCTACAGCCGCTCTACGAGAAGGCGGAGAACGCGCATCCGGGCCTGCTGCTGCAACGTGGCTTTCCCGAGCATCGGACCGGCGAAGACGGCAGCAGAGCCAAGACCGAGCATATCGCGCGGGTCTGCAAGACCGCGCCCGGCGAATTCTATGGCAACGCCTATCGACGCTGGCGGGCAGCCACTTCCGACAAGCAGCGCTTTCGTCAGGTGTCGCTGCAACTCGAAAGCCGCCTGTTCGTCGGCTTGACCGGCGGCGGGATGCTGGAGACCGGCTGCGCGATCGCTCGCAGCTACGGCGCGCCGTCCATCCCCGGCTCCAGCATCAAGGGCGCGGTCGCGGCCTTTGCAAGGGAACGGCTCGATGAACAAAATGACGGAAAAGCCATCTGCGTGGAATTGTTCGGAGCACCGGCTTCGGAAGAAAATCCGACAGGATTGTCCGGTCTCATCATCTTTCATGACGCTTGGTGGGCGCCCAACCCGGCCAAAACTCCCTTGGCGCAGGATGTCGTGACAAGTCACCATCCGGACTATTATGGCAGGGATGGTGCGACGCCCGCTACAGATTACGACAGCCCGGTTCCGAACGCGCAGGTCGCCGCGCAAGGAGAATTCCTGTTCGTGATCGAAGGACCGGCCGAGTGGTTGGATCTGGCCGAAAACATGCTGGCGGACGCCCTGGTCGATCACGGCCTCGGCGCCAAAACCCGAAGCGGCTACGGCCGTTTCCGGAAGCCGGACCCCCACGCCGCCCGTCGCTCGGCATGGGTGGATGAGACGATCGACCGTCTCGTGAAGAAGAACAACGCCAAGCAAGACGACATCCTGCGTGGCAAAGGCCTGGCCGAAGCGTTCCGTGCGCTCGATGACTCGGCGTCGAAAAAGGAAGCATTCGAGGATGTCCGGGCGCGCTGGCGGCAGAAGGGCTGGTGGGACGGTTCGTCGCCCGGGCGCGCAGCCAAAGCGGCCAGGAAGATCTACGACGAATACGCGGATGCGGCGCGAACCGATTCCGACTGAACGCGCTGTCCTATCGTGTACCGTCGGCGGCAGCCACCGACCGGTTCTCAAAGCCATCGGGTCGAACCGGCCCGGCTTCGTCCGTTTCTTCCGCACGGATAAGGATCCAGCGTCCGGCAAGCCCGGATCGATCGTTCAGGCGACGGGAAAGAGGAACATCATCAGGGCTCTTTGGGGGAAGGGCAGGGCGGGGGAGAATGCCTTCCCGGCCCGGACGAGATTATTGTCATTACGAAAGTTTAACGTTGCGGCAAGGCGCTCTTCAGGCTGCGACACCATCTCTCCTGGCGAGATCAATCAGGAGGTATCATCATGTCTACGCTCGCGCTCATCGATTCCAGGGCGGTCCGGCGGGTGGTCTTGCCCGGCGCCGTCGCCCTGGCCGCGGCGATCGCCGCCACGACGATCGCTCACGCCCATTCCGCGCCGTCCGGATTCGCCGACCTCGCGGCCAGGGTCAGCCCGGCGGTAGTCAATATCTCGGTCCACGGAAAGACCGGGCCGGCGGGGACCGGCGTTCCCTTCTCGGAGGGTCCGTTCCGCGATTTCATGGAGCGCTTTTTCGGCCGCGACCTGCCGGATTTCGGCGCGCCGCCGATCCCCCCCCAGGGCCGCGCGACCGGGCTGGGATCCGGTTTTCTCATCGACGCCGACGGCCATATCGTGACCAACGACCATGTGGTCGGCGATGCCAAGGAGATTCGCGTCCGCCTGCAGGACGGTAGCCGCCACGACGCCAGGCTGATCGGGAGCGACCCGCGAACCGATCTCGCGCTGATGAAGATCGACGCCGGCAAGCGGCTGCCGTTCCTCCGTTTCGGCGATTCGGACCGCATCCGCACCGGCGACTGGGTCATGACGGTCGGTAATCCGTTCGGACTTGGCGGCACGGTCACGGCCGGGATCGTCTCGGCGCGCGGCCGCGACCTTCCGGGCGGTACGCTGGTTGACTTCCTGCAGATCGACGCCCCGATCAATCGCGGCAGCTCGGGCGGGCCCAGCTTCAACGCCGACGGCGACGTGATCGGAGTCAACACCGCCATCTTCTCCCCCACCGGGGGCAATGTCGGCATCGGTTTCGCGATCCCGTCGAACACCGCAAGAGGCGTGATCGCGAACCTCAGGACGCACGGGACGGTCGAACGCGGATGGCTCGGCGTCAAGATCCAGGCCATTACGCCCGATATGGCGGAGGGGCTCGGCCTCGAGTCGGCCGCCGGAGCGCTCGTCGCCTCGATCGAGGACGGCGCGCCCGCCGAGGAAGCCGGTCTGCGGGCCGGCGACGTGATCGCCATGTGGGCGGGCGACGAGATCGACGAGCTCCGCGAGCTTCCCCGGCTGGTCGCCGCTACGCCGGTCGGCAGGTCGGTGGAGGTCGAAATCGTCCGCAACGGCGAGCGGCGCAAACTGATCGTCGAGACCGGGCGGATGCCGGCCGCCATGAGGGCCGCCGCGGCGACGAAGGGCGGCGACGCACCCGGTACGCTGCCTGGAACCGGCGTCACCGTGGCCGATCTGGACGACCGGGCGCGTGCGCGCTACCGCCTCGACGCGGCGCTCGCCGGCGCGCTGGTCCGCTCGGTCGCCCCCGACGGCCCGGCGGCAGCGGCGCTCCGGCCCGGCGACGTGATCACCCGGGTCGCGGCGACCGAGATCCGTGGCGTCCGGGACGCCGTCGATGCGGTCGCGGCGGTGCGCGCCGAGGGCCGCAAGGCGGTCACCCTGTTGGTCGATCGCGGGGGCGAGAGCCGCTTCGTCGCGATCCGCTTCGCGGATGTCTGAGGCGGCCGCTCGCCGGACGGGCATCTTCCGGGGCCGCATCTCGCGGCCCCGGTCTTGCTTCGCGCCGCGATCGCGGCCACAAGGATCGACGGGTGCCGTCGACCGAGTTCGGGTATGCGCGCGCTGATCATCGAAGACGACGCCGAGACCGCGGGCTTCATCGCCAAGGGTCTCGCGGAAAGCGGGTTCTCCATCGACGCCGCGACCGGCGGCAGGGACGGGCTCGTTCGGGCGCTGGGCGGCGAGTATGACGTCGCCGTCATCGACCGTATGCTTCCCGAGCTCGACGGGCTCGCGATCGTCGATGCGATGCGCAAGGCCGGACGGCGCACCCCGGTCCTGTTCCTCAGCGCCAAGGGCGAGGTCGCTGACCGGGTCGCCGGGCTCGAAGCGGGCGGCGACGATTACCTCGTCAAGCCCTTCGCCTTCTCCGAGTTGCGCGCGCGGATCGATGCGCTGATCCGCCGCAGCGCCGGAGCCGGAGTTGCGGCGGTGAGGCTCAAGGTCGCCGATCTCGAGATGGATCTGCTCGCGCGCCGGGTTCGTCGGGGCGCCAGCGACATCGACCTCCAGCCCCGCGAATTCAAGCTGCTCGAGGTCCTGATGCGCAACTCGGGTCGGGTGGTGACGCGGACGATGCTGTTGGAACAGGTCTGGGACTATCACTTCGATCCGCAGACCAACGTCATCGATGTCCATGTTTCCCGGCTCCGGCGCAAGATCGACCATGGTTTCTCGCCCCCGTTGATCGAGACCGCGCGCAAGGCGGGCTATGTCATCCGGGAACCGCGCTAGGCCGGCCGCCGCGGCCGGTCATTTCGTTCGTCTGCTCCGCACGACGACCTTTCGCGGGGTGTTGATCTATGTCGGGTTGTTCGGGGCCTCGGTCGCGGTTCTACTCGGTTTTCTCTACTGGTCGACCGCCGGGTTCATGGCGCGCCAGACGGATGCCGCGATCGAAGCCGAGATCCGCGGCCTCGAGGAGCAATATGGCGAGCATGGCACGTTGGGCCTGATCCGGGCGCTGGAACGGCGCAGCGCGCGGGCGCGGACCAATCGCGGGCTGTACCTCCTCGCGGACGCCGCCGACCGGCCCATCGTCGGCAATCTCGACGCTTGGCCGCGCGAGCGCCCCG
Organism: Alphaproteobacteria bacterium; assembly: GCA_963422565.1. Classification (GTDB taxonomy): domain Bacteria; phylum Pseudomonadota; class Alphaproteobacteria; order MPNO01; family MPNO01. The sequence continues at coordinate 2,790,910 of OY730228.1, forward strand.
ACGCCGGCGGCTGGCTCACCTTTCGCCTCGAATACGCCGATTCGCCCGGTGGGGTCGATTTCGGCCGGGCGCGGACCTTCGCCCTCGGCGGCGGGCTGCGGCTTCTGGTGGGGCGCGACATCCGCGACCGACAGGAGATCGTCCGGCGGCTGCGCGACTCGCTGGGCTGGGGGCTGGCGCTGACCGTGGCTCTCGGCCTCGCCGGCGGCGTCCTCGTCAGCCGCTCGATGCTGAGCCGGATCGATGCGATCGGCGCGGCGAGCGGCGAGATCATGGCCGGGGCGCTCGAACGGCGGATTCCGCTGCGCGGCACCGGCGACGAGATGGACCGGCTGGCGGCCAATCTGAATGTGATGCTCGACCGCATCGCCCTCCTTGTCACGGGGATGCGCGAAGTCTCCGACAACATCGCCCATGACCTGCGCAGCCCGCTCGCGCGGCTGCGCGGCCGGCTCGAGCTTGCGCTCGACGGACCGCGCGACCTCGGCGCGTACCGCGAGGCGATCGAGCGCGCGATCGCCGAAACCGATGCGCTGCTCGCCACGTTCAACTCGCTGCTCGGCATCGCCCGGATCGAGGCCGGCGCGGAAGCGCCGCGCAGCGCCCGCTTCGATCTCGACGCCCTGCTCGACGACGTGGCCGAGCTCTACGCCCCGCTCGCCGACTCCGCCGGTGCGACCCTGACCCGTGCGCCGCAGAGTGGCACCGTCATCGAAGGCGACCGCGATCTTGTTTTTCAATGCGTGGCCAATCTGGTGGACAACGCCGTCAAGTTCTCGCCCGCCGGCGGCGACATCGCGCTGGCGCGTGAGATCGACGCCGAGAGCGGGCAGGTCGATGTCGTCGTCGGGGACCGCGGGCCGGGGATCCCCGACGCGCTCAAGCCGCGGGTCTTCGAACGCTTCTACCGTATCGAGGCCGCCCGCAACCGGCCCGGGTCGGGGCTGGGGCTGAGCCTCGCCGCGGCGATCGCGCGGCGGCACGGGGGGGAGCTTCTGCTCCAGGACAACCATCCCGGTCTCCGCGCGGTCCTTCGGATCGGGACCGCAGCCGGGTAAGCCAGGAGATCCATAAGCGTCGACTTGTTTGGCATGTCTGGATAAAGCGTTCGGCGACCGGCGTTGCGATGCGTCTCCGGGCGACCCGGTCGCGCATGAACCCGAAGCCCGGCCCCATCGCCGTCGTCGCGTCGAACGCTCCGACCCGGAACCCGCCGTCGGGCGACACCGGGGCGCGAGCCGTTCCGTTGGGCATGCGCCGAACCCGGACGCCCGGTTCCGCGCCGCCGACGAATGCGGTACGCTGCCCCTCCGGTGCCCGGCGGCGGGAAGGAGGAGTTTTGGCCAGGACTTTGCTCCTATGCGACTGCGCGAACAGCCAGGCGATCGATCGAGCGCGGATCGAGGCCGGCGCCGGGGTCGTCTGCTCGCGCGTCCATAGCGCGCTCTGCACGACCGAGATCGACGCCGCCGCCCGGGCCATCGCCGAGGGCGCTCCGATCGTCGCCTGTCGCCAGGAGAGCGCCCGTTTCGCGGCGCTCGCCGACGAGATGGGTGCCCCTACCCCCGGCTTCGTCGATCTCCGCGACCGGGCCGGCTGGTCGGACGAGGCCGGCACGGCCGGCGCGAAACAGGCCGCGCTCGCCGCCGAGGCGCTGTTGCCCGCCGCCGAGACGCGGACCGTCGATGTGGTCTCCGAGGGACGCTGCCTGATCCTGGGCAGGGGGGCCGTGGCGTTGCCGGCGGCGGCCGCGCTGGCCGATCCGCTGGCGGTCACGGTGCTGCTCTCCGACATTCCCGACGATCTCCCGGTCGACCGCCGCTTCGAGGTGACCGCGGGCGTCGTCGCCGCCGCGCAGGGGGCGCTCGGCGGCTTTCGGCTGTGCATCGACCGCCTGCGCCGGCTCGAACCCGGGGGGCGGGGCGCGTTCGCGCTCTCGGCGCCGCGCGACGGGGCGGAGACCGAATGCGACCTGATCCTGGATCTGACCGGGGCGCCGCCGCTGTTCCCCGCGCACGCGGCGCGCGAGGGCTATCTGCGGGCCGATCCGGGGCGTTCCGACGCCGTCGCCGCCGCGGTGTTCGAGGCCGGACAGTCGGTGGGCACGTTCGAGAAGCCGCTCTATGTCCGCCTCGAAGAGGCGCTCTGCGCGCATTCCAGGGCCGGACAGACGGGCTGTACCAAATGCCTGGACGCCTGCCCGACGAGCGCCATCGCCCCCGCCGGGGATCATGTGGCGATCGACCCGATGGTCTGCGCCGGCTGCGGCGCCTGCGCGGCGCTCTGCCCGTCGGGCGCGATCGCCTATGACGCGCCGTCGTCCGGGGCGCTGTTCCGCAGGCTGGAGACCCTGGCCGCCGCCTATCGCAGGGCCGGCGGCGGGGCGCCCCGGCTGTTGGTCGTCGACACCGGTTTCGGCGCCGAGATGGTGGCGCTGTCGGCCCGCTTCGGCCGTGGTCTGCCCGCCGACGTCATCCCGTTCGAGCTTGCCTCGCTCGGCCATTTCGGTCATGCCGAGATGCTGACCGCCCTTGCCGTCGGCTTCGCCGCGGTCGACATTCTGCTGCCGCCGCGCCCGGCGGGTGAGTTGCGCGGCGTGTTCGAGCGCGAGGCTGCACTGGCCTTGGCGATGGGCGGTGCGGCGCGGCTGCGGCTGCTCGAGCCGGGCGACCCGGACGCGCTGACCGACGCGCTCTACGATGTCGGCGACGATGGCGGGCGGTGCGCCGCCGAACCGGTGCTGCCGCTGGGCGCGCGCCGCCAGGCGGCGCGGCTTGCGGCGAAAGCGCTCAACCCGGATGCGGACGCGCCGCTCCCGCTGCCCGAGGCCGCGCCCTACGGGGCCGTATCGGTGGACGGCGAGGCCTGCACGCTCTGCCTCGCCTGCGCCTCGCTCTGCCCGTCCGGGGCACTCACCGACAACCCCGACAAGCCGCAGCTCCGCTTCCAGGAGGACGCCTGCCTGCAATGCGGCCTCTGCCGGCGGATCTGCCCGGAGGATGCGGTCACCCTCCTGCCGCGCCTGGACCTGTCGGACGCGGCGTTCGCCCAGCGGGTGCTCAACGAGGAGGAGCCCTTCGCGTGCATCTCCTGCGGCAAGCCGTTCGGGGTCAAGTCCACCGTCGAGCGAATCGCCGCGCAGCTCGCCGGCAAACATTCGATGTTCGCCAGCCCGGAGGCGGCGCGGATGATCCGCATGTGCGACGACTGCCGGGTCCGCGCCCAACACCATTCCGAAGGCAGCCCGTTCGCCGCCGGCGAGCGGCCGCGCGTGCGGACCAGCGAGGACTATTTCCGGGATCGCAAGCTTCACTGATTCCGAATCGGGGCGCCGAGATCCGCCGGCCGCACCGCCGCCGCGAAGGCGAGGATCGCGTCCAGCTCCTCGAGGGTGATCCGCATCGGCACGATCGGCGGTGGCCGGGCGTCGTCGAACGGCTCGGTGACGCCGGCGACCTGGGTGAAAGATGGGTGCGGGTTGAGCAGATAGAAGCCGCGGAACCGGAGCTCCCAGTCCTCCAGCGTCCGGAGCATCCGGAAGGACGGCGTCGAGCCCAGCCCGCCCATCCGGTTGGCGGCGCCGATCACATGGCAGCGGCCGCAATGAAGCCGGGCCAGCCGGGCGCCGTGCGTCCGATCGCCGGAGAAGCTGGGCGGGGCCGCCTCCGCCTCCCGCCCGGCGACCGCGGCGTAGCGCCGGTCGCCGCCCGGCGCGAAGGCCTCGATCGTCCGCCGGCCGACATCGGAGGCGAGCCAGTCCCGGAAGCGCCGGGCGTCATCGCCGCGCGGCGCGCCCGCCTCCCCCTCGCTGACGCGGCACAGATAGAGCAGACCGTCCGCTTCGAACACCGCACGGCCGGTTCCGAGAGCCGTCTGCGGCCCGAGGAGCACATCGGCCGCGCTCGCCTCGGTCAGCCCGATCGTCGCGATCCGTACGCCGGTCTTGAGAGAGAAGCGCGGCAGCAGATATTTCAGGAACCCGCTCGCGGCGAGGTCGGGGCTGGCCGCGAGGGTGATCCGGCGTTCCTCGGCCGCCGCCGTCTGCACCGCGAAGAGAACGCAGAACGCCGCCGCTGCGCGCCGAACAGGCATCCAAGGCCTCCCCTCGCCGCCTGCCCCCATCGGACTCGGCCGCGAGTCTGGGTTAGAATTGACGCGCCGGCAAGCGGCGCGTGGCGGCAGCGAGGGCAGGACCATGAGCGACGATATCGACGACTTCAACATGAGCATGCGCAAGTTCCTGAAGCAGCTGGGGGTGACCTCGCAGCAGGCGATCGAGCGGGCGGTGCGCGAGGCGGGGTCGGGCAGGACTGCGGGCCGCGCCTTCGCCGTTCGGGCGGTGTTGACGATCGACGAGCTCGGGCTGACCCATACGGTGGAGGGCCGGATCGGCGGAAAGGGCGCATGACCGCGGCGCGCGCGGATGTCCTGGCCGCGCTGAAGGGCGTCGTCGACCCGGCGAGCGGCCAGGACCTCGTCGCCGCCGGGCTGGTGCGGGCGCTGACGGTCGAGGACGGCGCGGTGCGCTTCGTCCTCGAGATCGACGCGTCCCGGGCGAAGGCGATGGAACCGGCCCGCGCGGCGGCCGAGGCCGCCGTCAAGGCGCTCGCCGGGGTCGAGACGGTCTCCGCCGTCATGACCGCGCAGCGGGCGCCGCCGCCGCTGCCGGAGTTGGGGGCCGGACGCCAGGCCGCGGCGCAGGGTCCGGCGAAGATCCCCGGCATCGACCGGATCATCGCCATCGCCTCGGGCAAGGGCGGGGTCGGCAAATCCACCGTCGCCGCCAATCTCGCCGCCGCGTTCGCCGCCGAAGGTCGACGCACCGGCCTGCTCGACGCCGACGTCTACGGCCCCTCGCAGCCGCGCATGCTCGGCGTCTCGGGGCGCCCCGCATCGCCCGACGGAAAGACCATCCTGCCGATGCGCAATCACGGCGTCACCATGATGTCGATCGGCCTGATGACCCGAGATGACGAAGCCGTCGTCTGGCGCGGCCCGATGCTGATGGGCGCGCTGCAGCAGATGATGCGCCAGGTGCAATGGGGCGCGCTCGACATATTGGTGGTCGATCTGCCGCCGGGGACGGGCGATGTGCAGATGACCCTGACCCAGACGGCCGAGGTGACCGGCGCCGTCATCGTCTCGACCCCCCAGGACGTGGCGCTGATAGATGCCTGCAAGGGGGTCGACATGTTCCGCAAGATGTCGACGCCGATCCTCGGCATGATCGAGAACATGTCGACCTATGCGTGCCGGAATTGCGGGCATGAAGAGCCCTTGTTCGGCAGCGGCGGCGTTCGCGCGGCCGCGGAACGGTTGGGGGTGCCGCTGCTAGCCGAAATCCCGCTGGATCCGGACATCCGGGTGACCGCCGACGGCGGCGCGCCGATCGTCGTCTCCAAGCCGTCCTCGCCGCGCGCCGAGGTGTTCCGCCGCCTCGCGCGGACCCTTATCGCGGACGGGAAGGCGTGACCCGGGACGAGACGATCCTCCGCTTCCCGCCCCTCTTCACGGGGTTGCGGGTCGCGAACGGCATCGACCCCTACGCCAAGGCCCGCGCCCGTGCGGCGCTCGGCTGCGATGCCGGGTTGATCGTCCATGCCGAGGCCGTCGACAGGCTGGCGGCGGCGATCGTCTTCGCCCCCGAGGTCTCCCTCGAGGAGGCGATGGTCATGCTGCCGGCCTGCGGAATCGGCTTCCAGAACGCGCTGGGCGCGCTCGCCCCGCCGGAGGTCGCGGTCCATCTGACCTGGGACGGCGGCATTCTCGTCAACGAGGCGGCCTGCGGGCGGCTACGCGCAGCCGCCGCCACGGCCGACCCGGAGGCCCGGCCCGACTGGCTGGTCGTCGGCCTCGATCTGGCGCTCGCCCCGGAAGATCCGGATGCGCCCGGGGCCGCGCCCGACCGGACGTCGCTGTTCGAGGAAGGCTGCGTCGACGTCTCGCCGCTCCGTCTGCTGGAGAGCTGGTCGCGCCATACCCTGGTCTGGATCAACCGCTGGTCCGAGGAGGGCGCCGGGCCGCTGCATGCGGAATGGCGCGGGCTCGCGCACGACATGGGCGAGGAGATCGCGCTGACCTGCCGGGGCGAGCGCCTCGCCGGTACCTTCGTCGGCATCGACGAACGCTTCGGCCTGCTTCTGCGCGGCGCCGGCGGCACCAGGCTGGTGCCGTTGAGCGCCCTGCTGGACCGGGAGCACGAATCGTGAAGCTCGCGCGGGCGATCCATTTCGACGAAAGCGACATGCGCGTCTTCTACAGCCCCGCACGCACCGGCGAGTGGTGCATCTCCGGCGGCTTCGAGTTCTCCAATTGGACCGCGGCCGACCTGACTGGCAAGGCCCGCCAGGCGTTCGCGAACGCCTGGCTGGGCGTCGAGACCTTCGGGCGCGTCACCTTTGTCGCGGTCACGCCGATCGAGCCGCAGGAGCTAGACGCCCTCGCTCGGCGTCTCGCGGAGCACTTCGTGGACGTCTACGGCGCGCCCGAGATCGAGGCCGCGCTTGGCGTCGCGCGCGAGGAGATGGGTCAGATGGCCGCGCTCTGCGATGACCACCGGACGAACACGCTGCTGACCGTCTCGCGCGAGCTCGCCGAGGCCGGGGTCCGGGAGAGCTTCCGGGTCATCCAGGCGCAGGACGCGGGGCTTGAGCAGTTCGCGATCCACGGCGATATCGACGCCATCGGCTGAACGCCGGGCGGGCAGTGCCGTCCCGGAACCCGACGTCGGACGACAAGGGTCCCTCCGCCCCCCCGGCCCTCTTCCTCAACGGGGGAGGGAGTAGGAGAGGGCGCGCGTGCTCCCGCCTCTCGAGGGAGAAGGGCGGGGCGGGGGATGCCTTCGGCCCAGCCCGGCATGAAGCGGCAGCGCCCGCAGCAGCTTCTCCACCGAAACGCTTCCGTCTCGCGCCGACCCCGCCACCCGGCGGGTAGAAACGACATCGAATTGTCCCGATTCTCGGCCATTTCTCCCGAATCGCGTAGCCGCGACCGGACAGAACGTCCAGAACTCCAAAACAGGTCGACGCTTGTGGGCCGTCTGGGGCGCCCGGCGTCGGCGGGCGGGCTACAGGACCTTGACCGCGGCGACGACCACCGCCGCGATGGCGATCTGCATGCCGAGGATCCACTTGATGATGTCGGTCCGGATGTCGGCGATCTCGGCCCGGAGGCCGGCGATTTCGATCCTGAGCTCGGCCCGGAGGCCGGCGATTTCGGTCTTGACCTCGGCCCTGAGCTCGGCGATTTCGGTCTTGACCTCGGCCCTGAGCTCGGCGATTTCGGTCCTGAGCTCGGCGATCTCGGTTTTGACCTCGGTCCTGAGCTCGGCGATCTCGGTCCTGGTCTCGGCGAAGCGGGCGTCGAGCGCCAGCTGCATCCGCTCGAGATCGGCCTTGGTGGCGAAGTTCTCCTCGACCAGCTCGGCCTGGATGGTGACCACCGCGGCGGCCTGCGCCTCGGGCATGCCGGCCGTCCGCAGCCGCCCGGCGGCGGCGAGCGTGTCGAAGACGATCGTGTCCGATGGCGCCATGACGCCATTTTAGTCCCGGCAACGGCGGTCGAAAAGGCGCTCGACGCCGGGCTACCGCGGCCGGGCGTTGTGGGTGAAAAGCCGTTCTCCATCGACCTCGTAGCCGTCGATCAGGCCCTTCGCGCGGCCGCCCGCGAGCCAGGCCTCGAGTCGGGCCGCCGCCTCGTGTTTCACATGCGGGTGCCGTTCCGGGTTCACCGGGAGATAGGCGTACTGGTTGAACAAAGCGGGGTCGCCGGCGAAGAGCGGCGCGAGGCCGCCCTTGTTGCCGAACTTCAGCCAGCTCGCGCGGTCGGAGAGGAGATAGGCGTCCATCGCCCGCGCGGTGTTGAGGGCCGCCCCCATGCCGGCCCCCACCGACCGGTACCAGCCGGAGAAGCGGTCGGGGTCGCGCCTTGTGGCGCGCCACAGCGCCCGTTCCCGGTCGTGCGTCCCGCTGTCGTCGCCCCGGCTGACGAAGGGCGCCCGCGCCGCGGCGATCCGGGTCAACGCCTCGCTCGCGGTGGCGGCGCCGGCGATCCGCGCGGGGTCGCCGCGAGGGCCGATCAGCAGGAAATCGTTGTGCATCACCTCGCGCCTGTGGGTGGCGAACCCGGCGGCGACGAAGCCCTCCTCGGCGGTGCGGGCATGGACGAGGACCGCATCCACGTCTCCGGCGCGGCCGAGCTGCAGCGCCTGTCCGGTCCCCACCGCCAGGAGCTGCACCCGGAGCCCGAGGTCCCGCGCGATCGCCGGCAGCAGGACATCGGACAGGCCGGAATTGTGAAACGAGGTCGTGACCGCCATCCGCATCGTTTCGGCGTGGGCGCCGGCCGCGGCGGCGATCAGCAGCGCGGCGGAGAGGGCGAGGCGCGTCCGTCTCATTCGAGTATGTCTCCCTTCAGGAACGCGCGCGCTTCGCGGCTGGCCAGCTTGTCGAGCGCGCCGGGCCCGCTGCGGGCTTCGTGCAGCCGGCCATGGAGGAGAAACAGGACTTCGCTGGCCAGACGCCGCGCCTGGCCCATGTCGTGGGTCGCCATCACGATGCGCGTACCGGCCGTTCCTGCATCGGTCAGGATCGTCTCGATCTCGCGGGTGGCGCGGCCGTCGAGATTGGCGCAGGGCTCGTCCAGGAACAGGATATCGGGCCGGCGTATCAGCGCCCGTGCGAGGGCGAGCTTCTGTTTCTCGCCGCCGGACAGCGAGGCGGCCGGCCGGTCGAGGGCGCTGCCGAGCCCCACCTGCGCGGCCCAGCCGGCCGCTCGCCGGCGCGCCTCCGACCGCCCGACCCCGTGGACCGTCAGCGGGTAGGCGATATTGTCCACGACACGGCGGCGCATCAGAATAGGATTCTGGAAGACATAGGCTTGGCGCGTCCGCGCCTCGGTTTCCGGAACCGCCCAGGCGACGCGCCCGGCGGCGGCGCGCTCCAGCCCGTGCATCAGCCGCAGCAGCGATGTCTTCCCCGATCCGTTGGGTCCGATCACGATGGTCGTGCCCTCGGCGCCGATCTCGAGATCGATCGGGCCGACGAGGCGCGCCGCGCCGCGCCGCAGCTCGGCCGACTCCAGCCGCAACGGCAGGATCGCCTCTACCATCGGCTGCCCCGCTCCGTTCGCGACAGCGAATGGACGAGAAGGTTCACGGCGATCGCGAGCGCGATCAGCACGAAGCCGAGCCCCAGCGCCAGCGCCAGATTCCCCTTCCCCGTCTCCAGCGCGATCGCTGTGGTCAGCACCCGGGTCGCATGGTCGATATTGCCCCCGACGATCATGATAGCGCCGACCTCGCCGATGGCGCGCCCGAACCCGGCCAGCGCCGCGGTCAGCAGCGTGCGCCGGCCGTCCCAGAGGAGGGCGCGAACCCGTTGAAGCCTGCTGGTGTTCAGCGAGATCAGCAGGTCGTGATACTCGGCCCAGAGCTCCCGGATGGCCTGATGGGCGATCGAGGCGATCAGAGGGGTGACGATGACGACCTGGGCGATGATCATCGCGGTCGGGGTGAACAGGAGCCCGAGGACGCCGAACGGCCCCGACCGGCTCAAAGCCAGGTAGACGATCAGCCCGACCACGACCGGCGGCAGCCCCATCAGCGCGTTGAGGACGGCGATCGCATGGCGGCGCCAGCGGAAGCGGCTCACCGCGAGCCAGGCGCCGAGCGGCATCCCGAGCGCCGAGCCGACCGCCACCGCCGTCACGGTGACGCGGAGCGACCGGAGCGCGATCTCGGTCAGGTCGCGGTCCAGCGCGGCGATCAGCCGCGCCGCTTCCACGAAACCGAGCAGGAGCTCGTTCATGCGATCGCGGCCCGGCGCTGCCCGCCGCCGCCCCCTATATCGCCGGGCGCGGTCTCAGAGTTCGACTCGAAACTTGCGAGCGGTGCCGACATGCCGCCTCATAGAGGCCCCAACGGCGCGGGAAGTCATTCTCCCCGCCCTTGCCCTCGAGGGGAGGGGCGATCCGCCGCCTCTCTCTCCCCCCTCGAGGGGGAGGGTCGGGCTCTCGGAGTAGAAGTTTCGCCGGCACCGTCGCGAGACCGACATCCATGGCCGGCATGATCGGCATCTACCGAGGCGGGCGGTTTCGAAAGAAATTCTCTCCTCCGCGCACGCGATTCAGCCGGTCGGCCCGCAGCGCTTCGAGCCCGCCCCCCGCTCGGACTCGCCAGCGATGGTCGGCGAGTCCTATGCCGGTTGGGCCATGATCCGTCTCTCCTCGATTGCCGCAACCTAATCCGGATCTCGTCGCAGCGCCAGCGGCCGCGCACCGAGCCGTGCATGCGACGACATATCGACCCTGAAGCGCCCGCAGGCTCCTACCGCCAATGGTCGGCGATCCAGGGAGTCGGTCGGCAGATGCGGTGCGGGCGTCCGGCGCGGTATCCGGCGAGCGCCTCGTGCGGGTTGGGGCGGCCATGGAAGGCGACGATTCGCGCCGCCGCCGGGGTCGTCGCCACCTCGACGAGGTTGCGCGGGAAGCGCGGCAGGCAATGGCGCTTGAAGCTCGCCACCCAGCCCCCCGGCCACCAGGCGCGGGCCGGGCCGAGCGCCTCGGCGAGATAGCGCTGGTCGACCTGCACCCGGTAGGACGCGAGGGCGCGGTCGCGCTCGGCCATGAAGCGGTCGAGGATCTCGCCCGATCCGCCGGCCTCGAAGCGGAACACCGAGGAGTTGCCGGGCGCGCCCCGGCGGCGCACGAGCCGCTGCCAGGAGGTCTCCCATTCCCGGATGATGCAGGGGCGGCCGGGGGCGAAGGCGAAGAAGTCGTCGAGCGATCCGATCACCAGGATGTCGAGATCGAGGAACAGGCTCGGGCCGGAAAGGTCGGCGAGCCCGTCCCGGAACAGAGCCAGCTTGAGCCACGGCGTGCGCTGCCAGGCCGGCGGGACGTCAAGTTCCGGCAGATCATGGGTTTCGATCCCGGGGTTCAGCCCGCGCCTCTCGTCGGTGAAGCAGAGGAAACGGGCGTCGAGGGCGAGGTGCCGCCGTACCGCCGAATGGAGCCGGTTGACGTATTCGGGTCCGTATTTCGACCCCCATTTGAGGGTGAGGACGTTGACGGTCATTCCTGCCCGGCCCAGCTTCTCGTGTCGAGACCGCGCCCGTAACGGCGCGAATCGCCGGCGAGCCGGGCGGAAGGCCTCCACCCGAGCGATGGATGCCCCGCACCATGGGCGGGCTTGTACCCGAATCTCCCCGTATCCACCACGGCGTTGGGGGCATTCGCTGAGCCGGGAGATGAAATTCCCATCGCACCCGCCCGACCGCACGGCATGCGCTTGTCGGTCTACAGCGGCCAATATATGATAAACTATCCGAAGGTTCGGGTCGACGAGATCGCAGCCAGGCCAGAGATGCAGAGATGCCCCGCGTCGCGTTCGTGATTCCCGATCTGATCGGCAATGGCGCCGAGCGTTCCACCCTGCGGCTGGCCGGCGCCCTGATCGAACGGGGTTACGCGGTCGATCTGGTTCTCTTTCGTCCCAGGATACATTTCGATCGGGAGTTTCCTGCCGCCGCGCGCCTGTTTGTTTGGAACGGCGAACCGGACGCGATGACGATAAGGATGGCGTCCGATATCCTGAAGCGGCGCATATCTTTGCCCGTGAAGGATCGTCGATCATTGCCCTTGCGCGGCTGGGTGAAGCTCGTCGCTGCCTTGAAGGGTCATCCGCTGGCTTTGAAGCCGGACAAGCTGTTCCTCAGGACCCTTGTCATCGCGGAATACATTCGCACCGAGCGCCCCGACTGCATCCTTCCCGCGCTTCCGAAAGCCAAAACGGCGACTCTGTTGGCAAAATCCCTTGTTCCGGATTGTCCGCCGATCATTCCGATCGTGCATAGCGTCCTGGAAAACAGAAGAAGTTGGGAAAGAGTCAGATACCGGTGTCTTATGGGTCGAGGCGAACATGTCGTTGCCGTATCGGAAGGGGTTCGCCGAAGCATATCCGCCAATACAGGACTTCCTCTCGACAAGATCACGGCCATCTACAACCCGGCGGTCATTCCCGATATGCATCCTCTGAGACGGGAAGCCCCGCCTCACCCCTGGTTTTCCGACGGCGGGCCGCCCATCGTCCTGGCGGCCGGAAGGCTGGCGAGAGTCAAGGACCATGCGACGCTCGTGAAAGCCTTCCGACGACTCGTAGACAGGAGACCCGTCCGTTTGGTTATTCTGGGCGAGGGACGGCGGAGGCGATCCCTTCTTCGCTTGATTGACGACCTGAACCTGCAGGACAGCGTCTCCTTGCCGGGGTGGACGGACAACGTCTATGCCTTCATGTCGCGGGCATCGCTGTTCGTCCTGTCGTCCAGATGGGAAGGGCTCGGCAACGTTCTCATCGAAGCGCTGGCCTGCGGCTGCCCCTGCGTGAGCACCGATTGCCCCTCGGGTCCGGCGGAGATTCTCGAAGGCGGTCGGATCGGCCCGCTGGTGCCGGTCGGCGATGTCGGCGCCTTGGCCGAGGCAATGCATCGCACGCTTGACGACCCGCCGGAAACGCCCAGCCTGACCGGCAGAGCCGCGTTCTTTTCCATCGACAGATCGGCGGACGCATACGATGCGTTGATCGCGGAGACCGTGCGAAGGCGCGGGGCGGCGGCTTCCGACCCCCCCCCCCCCCCCCCCCCCCCCCGCATGCCCGCCGCATGAGCCCGTAGGGCGATGCGATCCGTTCTCATCAATCTTGAAAGAGCCGAGGCCCGCCGAGCGGCAATGGTCGAACAGTTTCGGTCCGCAGGCGTGGATTTCGAGATACTCCCGGCGACCGACTGGCGCGACCTGGGCGCGAAGGAACGCGCCATGGTCGACAGGCGTGAGCGCTGCCGGGAGGGACGCCGGCTGTTGACAGACGGCATGATCGCCTGCTGGCTCAGCCACAGAAGAGCGTTCGAGATCATAATCGAGGGCGGCGACCGGATGGCGGCCGTTTTCGAGGACGATGTCGTTCTTGGGCCGGACACGAAAACCGTACTCACGCGCATCGAGGATTCCGATTTTGATTTTGACATCATATTTCTTCACAGAAACAAATATAGATGGCAAAACAAATTCTTGTCGGTTGCGTCTTTGAACCATCGCTACAGCTTGGGACTTCTCCGTTCTGGAGATTGGGGAACGCAAGCCTATGTGATTACCAAACGAGCTGTCAAGAAGCTACTCTATTTCTATCCCAGAATAGTTCATCAGATCGACCACTCTTTACATGCCTACTGGCTCCATGAATTGGGTAGTTATTATCTCGATCCGCCTGTCATATTTCAAAATAAAGAGAACACTCATTCGTTTCTTCAGGATGCGCCCCTAATGTCGACATCGAGATCGCCGACTATCGTCATGCGGCGCATTGTGAGCATCGTGTCGGAAGAGCTCCGAAAGCGTCTCATGTTTCGGCGCCGCGTTATGCTTCTCCGCGACTCCTATTGACAACCATGTCATCACTTCAACTACAGATCGGTCTCGGTTCCACTTTACGGAAGACGACCGACGTCGACATGATTTCCCATCATAGGAGATCACGATAGACGACCTTCCCTTATCCAATTCAGATGATCTATGTTACAACCCCAGAATCATCTTTCGAGATGTATTCCTGCGTCCTACGATAGTTCATATAGGGATATTTCCTGCCGATATATATTCGAAGAATTCGGTTTGAGAGAGTCGCTTTTTCGTTGTTCTAAAAAGCAAAAAAGTAAAGGCAATTCTTTTTTATCTACATCCAATCTTCAGATTTTGGATTTGTCGAAAAGTCATGGTCCATGGAAAAACTTGTGACCGAAGGGTCAATTGTGCGTTATCTGAGGAAAGAAGGGCGCATCATCGTTACAGAGAGTGCCGGTGTATGCTGTCACATCGGCGATGGCCGGCATGCCAATGATCCTGTTGGAAGAAAATTATTCGGATGCGGAATCGGTCAATGGACAGGAAAGGGAATATAGAATTCAGGCATGTTTCTGCAACATAAAACTCGGTTGTGATAAAGATGCGTCTGGCACTCATAAATCTTGATCGCGCGGTAGAACGCAGGGCCAGGATGGAGAAAGAATTCCAGTCGTTGGGTCTGTCTTTCGAAATACAGAAGGCCATCGACGGCCGGCGGCTCAACGCGAGTCATTATGCCCAGGTCGATCAAGACTCCCGCCGGCGACTCGGCCTATACCCCTTGCCGAACGGCTCCATCGCCAACTGGTTGACTCAGCGTCGCGTCATGCGAGATCTCGTCGAGTCGGGGTCCGAGATGATCGCGATCTTCGAAGACGATGCACGGTTTTCACCGACGCTTCCGGCGGTTCTTGAAGTACTGGAAAAGCGTCGTTTTGCATTTGATGTCGTCATCCTTCACAGACGGAATCCGCGCCGTGCGTTCGTTCCTTGTATCCCCATCGGCGCCGGACATACGATCGGGCGACTTCGCTATGCGGATTATGGATCGGAAGGATATGTCATCACCCGGGAAGCCGCGCGCCACTTTCTGGGAACCATCCCGAAGATGGTATGGGGTATCGATCAATCTCTGTCGCGTTTCTGGGATAGCGGATTAAATGTCTTTTATGTGGACCCGCCGATTGTTTATTGTGAAGGAGAACATGATTCTCAAATAGAGGATGGCCGCGCCGCCCGGCGGAGAGAATTCTATTCGACAAATCGCCGCATCATTGTCGTTTGCCGTAGAACGGTCGCCGGTATTCGGCGCGCGATCCGCAAACGCGTAATGTTCCGCAAGCTGATACGCGGTGAGATCGGCGTTACGACATGGCCGGAAAGCACAAAAACGCATCGATTGTAAAAGACAACTCGTCCATTCATTGCACGGTCGAAAATCCTTCGGCCTCACCGACGCTCCCCGGGCACCGCGTCTCCGCCGACCGTTCGGCGTTCGGCGACCAGCCACATCGTGTCGCTCAGCCAGAAACGATCCAGCCAGCCGAAGTCGACGACATCGAAGCCGGCGCTCCGCACCATCGCGGCGAGGCTGGCAGGGGTGAAGTAATTGACATGGCCGGGAAAGTGGAAGCCGCACCATCGCCTCCCGAGGAGCCGACGGTTCAAACAGGCGTAGTTGGGGACCTTGACGATGACGCGGCCCCGCTTCGCAAGCGCGCGCGCAACCTCGGCGAGCAGGTCGACGGGCCGTGTCTCGTGCTCGAGAAACGAAAGCATGATGACGCCGCTCAGGCTGTCGTCGGGGATGCGCCGCATCCCCTCGACGGCAGCCTCGCAGATCACGGTTACGCCGCGATGCGCCAGACGGGCGCGGGCGGCGCGAACCGCCTGCTCCGAGACGTCGATTCCGACGGGCAGAAAGCGGTCCGGCAGCCGCTCCAGATGCCTGCCGACGCCGCAACCGATATCGAGGACGGAGCCCGAGGGAAACCAGCGCCGCACGCGCCGCGCGAGCCTGTCCGGCGGCTGCGGAAGACAGCGCCGGAGCCCGCGCCAAACACCGGAAACCGCGAATGCGATCGGATGCTCGGCCTGCATCCGTCGACCGCGGTCGCGGTGATTCTTCTCCCAGGCGAACTCGACCTTCAGGCCGGCATAGTCGGGAGGGTTCTCGAGATACACGAATCCGCAGCGAACGCATCGCTTGAGCGCCCATTGACGCCATGAATAGGTCAGCGGCGCGGCCTCGGCGTTATCCGCCCTGCAACCCGGACAACGGCGCCGCAAGGTCATGCCGCCCTCCCTGTTGACCCCGGACGCGCCCGCCCGGCGCTCATCGCGGCCGCCGTCCGGTCTCGGGCGGCGCCCGCCACCACGTCTCCAGGACGGCGCCGTAGAGCGGCGTCACCGCGGGTCGGCGGAGCCCGTCCCAATAGGCGAGCCGATCTTCGGCCAGATGGTAGAGCGGGATGAAATAATGTTCCCACATGAGGATCCGATCCATTGCCCGGGCGGCGGCGACCAGGGTGTCGCGGCGCCGCGCCCGGGTCATCCGCGCGATCAGCGCGTCGACGGCAGGCTCCCGGACCCCCGGATAGTTTCGGGTCCCCTCCCGTGCGGCCGCCGTGCTCCCCCAATAATAGGCCTGCTCGTTTCCCGGCGAGAGCGACACCCCCCAGCGATGGACCGTCATGTCGAAATCGTAGACGCCGAGGCGGTACCGATGCTGCGCCGTATCGACCGTCCGGACCCGGGCCTCGACGCCGAGCCGGTCGAGATTTCGCGCGAAGGCGAGCGCGATCTTCTCGGTCTCGGGATTCGCGAGCAGGATCTCGAACCTCATCGGCCGGCCTGCCGGCGAACGCAGCGCCCCGTCCCGCACTCGCCAGCCCGCCTTTGCGAGGAGCCGCCGCGCGGCCACCAGGTTCGCGCGGAGGCCGCGGGCCTCCCCGGGCGGGCGGTAGGGCCTGGTAAAGAGGGCATCCGGCAGCCGCGCGCGGAAGGGTTCCAGAAGCGCCAGTTCGCGCCCCTCGGGAACGCCGCGCGCGGCGAGCTCGGAATTGTCGAACAGACTCCTCGTGCGGGTATAGGCGCCGTGCAGCAGGACCCGGTTGACCCAATCGAAGTCGAACGCGTGCGCGAGCGCGCGGCGGACGGCGCGGTCGGCGAAGATCGCGCGCCGCGCGTTGAAGACCAGGGCGAACACGCCGGACGGACGGCCATGCGCCAACGCCTCGCGCTTGACCCGCCCGTCGGCGGCGGCGGGAAAGTCGTAAGCGGTTGCCCAGCGCACCGACGAATTCTCGATACGCAGGTCGTGTTCGCCCGCCCGGAACGCCTCCAGCATCGCCGTACCGTCGCGGTAATAGTCGAACCGGATGCGGTCGAAATTATGCTGGCCGCGGTTGATCGGCAGCCGGCGCCCCCAATAGGACGGGTCGCGGCGGTAGACGATGCTGCGGCCCGGATCGACGCTGGCGACGCGGTATGGGCCGCTGCCCGTCGGCGGCGCGAGGGTCGTTTCCGCGAACCGCGCCGAGTCGTAGTAGCGCTTCGACAGGATCGGCATCAGGCCCAGGATCAGCGGCAGCTCGCGGTCCGGCGACGCCGCGTCGAAGACGAAGCGCAGGCTCGACGGGCCGGGCCGCTCGATGGCGCGGACCTTCCGATAGTAGAGGCGGTGATTGGGGCGGCCCTGCTCCTTCAGCGTCCGCCAGGAGAAGACGACGTCCTCGACGGTGATCGGGCGCCCGTCATGGAAGCGCGCCTCGGGCCGCAGCGCGAACGTAACCGAAGACCTGTCGTCCGGCACCGTCACCGACTCGGCGATCAGCCCGTAGAGGGTGAACGGCTCGTCCCAGCTGCGCTTGAGCAGGGATTCGAAGACCAGGGCGCGGCCGGCCGCCGGCACGCCCTTGACGATGAATGGGTTGAGGCTGTCGAAGCTGCCCGCGACCGCGCGCCGCAGGGTGCCGCCTTTCGGCGCCGCCGGGTTCACATAGTCGAGATGGGCGAAGTCGGGACCGTATCGGGGGGCGCCGTGCATGGCGACGGCATGGCCGTCGCCGCGCGCCGGGCCGCTTGCGGACGCCGCCGCGGCCGCGGCGAGCAGCACCCTCGCGGCGACGCGGCGCCTCACGACCGCGCGCCCCCCTGCCCGAGCAGAAACGCGAGCGCGATCAGACCGACCGCGACGAATTGCAGGACGACGCGGAGCCGCATGAGCTTGTTGCCGTACTTGGCGTTGAAGCTCCCCCCGCGCGCCATGCCGAACAGGCCGAGGGCGAGCGCGCCGAACACCGCCAGAAGGGCCAGAACCAGGACGACATCGGGAAGGGCGCCCATCGCCACCTTATAGCGGGCGGGCCCGTGGCGGGCCAGGGCGGGCGCGCTCGGACGAGCCTGGTCTATGATCGCCCCGCGCCCGCCGCGGGCCGAAGAGGAACGATGAGCTTTCTCGACCGTATCGCAGAGTGCAACACGCACGACCTCGCCGATTTCCTGCCCTTCGCGATCGCCGGCGTGCGAGTCGGTCGCGTGCGCGCACGCCTGGCCCGGCGCCTCGCGGCCTATGACGACGTCTTCACGGTAGGCCCGGACGGGCTCCTGCTGTCGCCGGGGCTGGCCGACCCGGCGGCGCGCACCCGGGCGGTCGCGCCGATCCTGCGGGCGCTCGCGGCGGAAGGGGCGATCGGCCCCTGGCGCGGCGAGGCCTATGCTGTCGGCCGCCGCTTCGGGGCCGAGGCGCTGATGCATCTCGACCGGGGTGCGGCCCCGGCGTTCGGGGTGCGTGCCTACGGCGCCCATGTCAACGGTTATGTCCGCGGCCGTGACGGGCTGCGGATGTGGATCGCGCGTCGGTCGCGCGGCCGCCCGACCTGGCCCGGCATGCTCGACAACATGGTCGCCGGCGGCCAGCCGGCCGGACTCGGCCTCATCGAGAACGTGGTCAAGGAGGCCGGCGAGGAAGCCGGGATCCCGGAAGCGCTCGCCCGGACCGCCCGCCCCGTGGGCGCCGTCACCTACTGCCAGGAGGTCGAGGAGAGGCTGCGGCGCGACACCATCTTCTGTTACGATCTCGAGCTTCCGCTCGACTTCGCGCCGCGGAACCGCGACGGCGAGATCGAAGCCTTCCATCTCTGGCCGATCGCGCGCGTGATGGAGACGGTCGCCGAGACCCGCGAGTTCAAGTTCAACTGCAACCTGGTATGCATCGATTTCTTCGTCCGTCACGGCCTGACGGATCCGGAGGATCCGGATTTCGTCGATATCGCCGCCGGGCTCCGGGCGCGGCTCTGCGATCCGTGACCGCCCTTCGCGCGGGCGCTGTCCTGCGGCGATGACCCCCGCGCCCCGACGACGTCCCGTCCCGGCGGAGAGGGCTCCGAGGGCGATGAGCGACGCCGATTACGAGGCCGCGCTGACCGCGCTCGAAGCCGCCGATCCGGTGCTTGCCCGGATCACGTCGGCGCATGGCCGCCCGCCCCGGTGGCGGCGCGACGAGGGGTTCGCGACACTGGTGCTGCTGATCCTGGAGCAGCAGGTCTCGCTCGCCTCGGCCAAGGCCAGCTTCGACCGGCTGGCGGCGGCGGCCGGCGGAGTCGCGCCCGAGCGCATCCTCGCCCTCGGCGACGACGATCTGCGCGCCGCCGGGCTGTCGCGCCAGAAGCTGCGCTATGTGCGGGGGCTCGCCGCCGAGGTCTCCACCGGCCGGCTCGCCATCCGGGACTTCGCGGACGGCGACGACGACGCGGTGCGGGCGGCGCTGGTCGCGCTGACCGGGATCGGGCGCTGGACGGCCGACCTCTATTTGTTGAGCGCGCTCGGGAGACCGGACATCTGGCCCGCCGGCGATCTCGCGCTCGCCAGCGCCGCGCGGGACCTGCTCGCGCTGGAAGAACGGCCCGGCGAGCGGGCGCTGACCGAGATCGGCGCCCGCTGGCGGCCCTGGCGCTCGGTTGCGGCGCAGCTCCTCTGGCATTATTACCTTGCGGCCAGGATGGAGCGGCGCCGAGGGTCGGATGACGGGTGACGGGGCAAGGCTTTCCGGACCCGCATACGGACCCGCGTCGGGTGGGCCGGCGACCACGCTGGTGGTACTGCTCCACGGGTTGGGCGCCGACGGCAACGATCTGATCGGCCTCGCCCCCCATTTCGCCAGGGCGCTGCCCGACGCAGCCTTCATCGCCCCGAACGCGCCGGAACCCTGCGACATGGCGCCGATGGGCTACCAGTGGTTCAGCCTCCAGCTCGCCGACGAAACGCGCCGGCTCGCGGCGATCCGGCGGAGCGGCCGCCTGCTCGACCGGTTCCTCGACGACGCGCTCTCCGCGCACGGGCTGACCGAGGACCGGTTGGCCCTGGTCGGATTCAGCCAAGGGACGATGATGGCGCTGTTCGCCGCGCCGAGGCGCACCGCGCCCTGCGCCGGCGTCCTCGGCTATTCCGGGCGGCTCGAGGGGGCCGGCCTGCTCGCCGCCGAGGCGCGGGTCCGCCCGCCCGTGGTCCTGATCCATGGCGATGCGGATCCGCTGCTGCCGATCGACCGGCTGGAGCACGCGCGGCGCGGCTTGGAAGCGAACGGGTTTCGGGTCTCGGCCCATATCCGTCCGGGTCTCGGCCACTCGATCGACGAAGCGGGCCTCGAAATCGGGGGCCGGTTCCTCGCCGAACGGCTGGGCGCGGCCGACGGCTGAGCGCCGCCCGCCTGCTCGCGCGCAGACTCCCGCCATCCGGAGGGCGGAAACGACATCGGTGCGTGCCGATCCTTCTCGGTTCCCCGCCTTCCGAACCGTGCAGCGACAGCCCGACACGACATCCGGAACCCGATAACGAGTTGGCGCTTATGGGATACCGGGTTCGCGGGCCGCGGCGGGCCGCGCCTCCCGGCGGCGCGTGGACCCCGGACGCCGGCGACGATATAGTCCGGCCCACGATAATGCAGCGCCTCGTTTCATGACGTCGGACCCGCAACCGGGAGCCATGCGCCGACTGTGGCGGGCCGCAGCCCTGGCGGCGGCGGTCATGCTGTCGAGCGCGCCGGCCGAGGCGGTCCATGCGATCGTCGCTTTGGTCGACGACGACATCATCTCGGTCCGCGATCTGGAGCAGCGCACCCGCCTTGCCCTCCTCAGCAGCGGAATCCCCGACACCGAGCGGAACCGGCAGCGGATGTCCGGCCAGGTGCTGCGCAGCCTTATCGACGAGAGGCTTCAGTCGTTGGAAGCCCGGAGGCACGATGTCTCGGTCGGCGAGGAGGCCGTCGCCGCGGCCGTCGCCGAGATCGAGAGGCGAAACCGGATGGCCGCCGGCCGGCTTCGTCGGATGCTCGAGGGGGCCGGCATCGCCTTCCGGGTGATGGAGGAGCGGATCCGGGCGACGCTCGGGTGGCAGAACCTCGTTCTGCGGCGCTTGAGCTCTCGGGTCTCGGTCGGCGACGACGAGGTGGCCGAGGCGCTGGAGCGTCTGCGGAAGAACCAGGGCAGGGAGGAGTATCGTCTGGCCGAGATACTGCTCGCGGTCGACTCTCCCAAGGACGAGGCCGGCGTTCGCGAGAGCGCCCGGCGGATCGCCGAACAGATCCGCGGCGGCGCCGCGTTCGGAGCGCTGGCGCGGCAGTTCTCCCGCAGCGCCACCGCGGCCGTCGGCGGCGATCTGGGTTGGACGCTGCGCTCCGAGATCGATCCCGATATCGTCGAGGCGGTCGTCGACATGGCGAAGGGGGCGGTCCTCGATCCCGTGCGAACGCCGGCGGGCTATCGCATCCTCTCCCTGATCGACAGGCGCCGGGTGGGGGTCGCCGACGGGCGGGACTCCACGATCCGGCTTCTACAGATGTTCCAGCCGGCCGGCGGCGCCGATGCCGCCGACGCCATCGCGGCGCGGCTGCGGACGGTGGGCACCCGACCCGCCGCACCGGCGCGCTGCGCCGAAGCGGCGGTCTTCGCTCGGTCGATCGGTCTGCCTCCCCCGCTGGATCTCGGCAGCATCGCGATCGGCGATCTGGCGCCCCGGGTCCGCGACGCCGTGGCCGATATCCCGACCGGCGGCGTCTCGGCGCCCATACGCGCATCGGACGGCGTGATCCTGCTGCTGGTCTGCGACCGCCGGGATCCCGAGATCGTCCTGCCCGACCCCGCCCAGATCCGCGAGAGGATCCGGGCGCAGAGGCTCGACCTGCTGGCGCAGCGCTATATGCGCGACCTGCGCCGCGCGGCGATCGTCGAGATTCGCGCGGCTGGCGCGGCCCGATGACCGCCCCGCGCGCCCTGGCGCTGACGATGGGCGAACCCGCCGGCATCGGCGCCGAGACCGCGCTTGGCGCCTGGCGCGCCCGCAACGCCCGCGGCGTGCCCGCCTTCGTGTATCTCGGTTCGGCGGAGCATCTGCGGGCGGTCGCAGCCGGGCTCGGCCTGGCGGCGCCGATCGCCGTTGTGTCGCGCATCGCCGAGGGCGCCCGCATGTTCCCCCATGCGCTGCCGGTCCTGCCGGTGCCGCTCGCCGCCCCCGTCCGCCCCGGCGAGCCCGACCCGCGAAACGCCCGCGCGACGATCGAGGCGATCGACCTCGCGGTGGAGCTCGCCCGGCGCGGCGAGGCGGCGGGCGTCGTGACCAACCCGATCGCCAAGGTCGTCCTCTATGCCGCCGGGTTCCGGCATCCGGGGCATACGGAATATCTCGCCGCGCTCTGCGGCGCCGGCGACGCGCCGGTGATGATGCTGGTCTCCGAGCGGCTCCGGGTCGTGCCGGTCACGATTCACCTCGCGCTGCGCGACGCGGTTCGGAGTCTCGACAGCGCGGCGATCGTCCATTGCGGACGGGTCGCCGCCGCCGCGCTCGCGCGGGATTTCGGGGTCGCGCGGCCGCGCATCGCCGTCGCCGCGCTCAACCCCCATGCCGGCGAGAGCGGTCATCTCGGGCGCGAGGAGATCGAGATAGTCGCCCCCGCGGTCCGCGCGCTCCGCGCCGAAGGGGTCGCGGTCGGCGATCCGGCCCCCGCGGACACGCTGTTCCACGCGCGCGCCCGGGCGGGCTATGACGCGGTTCTCTGCATGTATCACGACCAAGCCTTGATTCCCCTGAAGACTCTCGACTTCGACGGCGGGGTCAACGTGACGCTGGGCCTGCCCATCCTGCGCACCTCGCCCGACCACGGCACCGCCTTCGACATCGCCGGAAAGGGCACCGCGCGGCCGGACAGCCTGATCTCGGCGTTGCGCCTGGCCGGCGAGATGGCCGCGGCGCGCGGTGCCCCCGCCTTTGGCTGACACGCCGCCGCCGCTCCGCGAGGTCATCGCCCGGCACGGGCTGGGCGCGAGGAGGAGGCTCGGGCAGCATTTCCTGCTCGACGCCAACATCGTCCGGCGGATCGCGCGGAGTGCGGGCGCGCTCGACGGCAGGACCGTGGTCGAGATCGGCCCGGGGCCGGGCGGACTGACCCGAGCGCTGCTGGAAACGAGGGCCGCGCGGGTGATCGCGATCGAGCGCGATGCGCGCTGCGTAGCGGCGCTCGCCGCGCTCGTCGAAGCGCATCCCGGCAGGCTCGATCTCATCGAGGCGGACGCCCGCCGGGTCGCGCTCGACCGGCTGGGCACGGATCTCGCGATCGTCGCCAACCTTCCCTACAATGTCGCGACGCCGCTACTGATCGGTTGGCTTCGCCGCATCGCGGCGGTCTCGTCGATGACGCTCATGCTCCAGAAGGAGGTCGCGGACCGTGCGCTCGCCCGCCCCGGGGAGCCGGCCTACGGCCGGCTGTCGGTGATCGTCCAATGGCTGTGCGAGGCCCGGCGGTGCTTCGATGTCGATCCGGCCGCCTTCGTGCCCAGACCGCGCGTGACCTCGACCCTGATCGGCCTGGACCGCCGCCGCCGGCCGCTGGCCCCCGCTCGCTTCGCGACCCTGGAACGGGTGACCGCCCACGCCTTCGGGCGGCGTCGCAAGATGATGCGTTCGGCGCTCAAGGGCCTTGTCCGATCCCCCGAGACGTTGCTGGCCGGGCTCGGCATCCCGCCTGCCGCCCGCGCCGAGACGCTGCCCGTCGAGGCCTTCTGCGCGCTGGCGCGGGCGGTCGACGCCGGTCCTCAGGACGGCGACGGACCGCCATGCGGGACCGGCTCCTCGCCGGGATCGATCCCGTAGCCGTCGCCCACCCGCTCCAGCGCGCTGATCTCCAGCACGTTGCGGTCGGGGTCGTGGAAATAGGCCTGGCGACCGATGAACAGTCCGTCGCGCCGATCTTCCTCGAAGAGAATCTCCACCCCGCGGCTGCGCAGATGGGCGATCGCCGAGTCGTAGGCGTCGACGTCCACGCGGAAGGCATGGTGGATCAGGAACTCATCGCCGGGGTTGGGATCGATGGGGGTCTTCGATCGGGTCAGGATGACATGGTCGGGGCCGGCCGTCATGAATATCATGCCGGCCGCCGGCACCCGTTGGACCGTCTTCAGCCCGACGATGTCCCGGTAGAAGGCCTCGCTGCGTTCGGGGTCGGCAACGGGGATCGTGAAGTGAACGACGCCCTTGTTCTCGATCATCCGCCTTCTCCCGACGAGCGATGCCGCAACCCTGCCCGATGATAGGCGATCCCCGCCGTGCGCGCGATCGTGCGGGGGATCACAGCGGTCGCGGCCGGGGTGCTGCCGGGTGAGCGGCGCGGCGATGCGGGCGATCGAGAGCCGGCTTGCCGGCGGCGAGATCGTTCTGCTCGACGGCGGCGTGGGCACCGAACTCGAGCGGCGGGGCGCGCCGATGCACGACGCGGTCTGGTGCGCGGCGGCGACCCGCTCCCACCCCGGTCTCCTGCGCGGCATCCACGAAGACTATATCCGCGCCGGAGCCGGCGTGATCATCGCCAACACCTTCGCGTCGAACCGGATCATGCTGGAGCCGGCCGGGCTCGGCGCGGCGTTCGAGGCGATCAATCGCGGCGCGGTGGAGGCGGCGCTGGAAGCCCGGGAGCGGGCGGCGGGCGCCGCCTCGGTGGCGGTCGCGGGATCGATGTCCCACAGGTTGCCGATACGCGGGAACGCCCCGGTCATGCCGTCGAGCGGGTGGGCCGCCGACTGCTTCGCCGAGATGGCCGAGACGCTGGCGGCCGCGGGGGTCGACCTGATCGTCCTCGAGATGATGTCGAACCCCGACCTCGCCTGCCCGGCTGCTGCTGCTGCTGCCGCGACCGGTCTGCCGGTCTGGATCGGCTTCAGCGCGCGGCGCGGCGCGCGGGGCGAGCCGGTCCCGACCATGCGCCCCGAGCTCGGCCTGGCGGGGATGATCCGCTCCGTCGATCCGGCATGGGCGCCGGTCGCCGGGATCATGCACACCAATGTAGATCTCACCGGTCCTGCCCTCGCCGTCCTGCGCGGGCTGTTCGACGGCCCCACCCTGGCATACCCGGACAGCGGCTATTTCGAAATGCCGAACTGGAGGTTCTCGGATATCGTCCCGCCGGGAGAGTTCGCCGCCGCGGCGAAGACATGGATCGACGAGCAGGGGGTCCGGATCGTCGGCGGCTGCTGCGGACTCGGCGTCTCGCATATCTCGGCCCTGGCCGAGATGATCGCGGCCCGTGGGCCGGGACGGCGCGCCGCCGGAACGGCCCCGCGCCGGACCGACGGGCCGTAAGCGCGAGGCCGCGCGCGGTTTCGGCGCCCTCGCGCCCTGGAAGCGCGGGTTCTCGCCGCGCCGTCGCCGAGGCTCCGAACGGCCGCGGTGAAGTTGAACGCGAACCGCACATTCACGATACTGGCACGATACCGGCACGATACTCGACGACAATATTTCGATTCGACTTCGTCTTCCTTGCCCGTCCGGGGGGGTTCCGCATGAACGGCGAACGGCGGACCGCATTGGTGACCGGCGCGTCCAGCGGCATCGGCGCGGCCGTGGCCGTCGCGCTCGCCCGCGCAGGCTATGACGTCGCCGTGAACTACGCGTCCTCCAGGACGCGCGCGGAAGAGACCGCGGCGGCCTGCGCGGCCCTGGGTGCGAGCGCCTTCGCGGTCAAGTGCGATGTCGCCGACGACGGAGATGTCGAGGCCATGCTCGCCGCCTGCGAGGACGCCTTCGGCCGCCTCGATGTCCTGGTCAACAACGCGGGCACCACGATCGAGACCGGGCCCGGGGACATGGACGGGGTCGATCTCGACGCCTGGGATCGCGTCTTCGCCGTCAATGTGCGCGGCCTGTTCCAGGTCACCCGCGCCGCCTTGCCCTTGCTGCGCAGGTCGCCGGACCCCTGCATCGTCAACAGCTGCTCGATCGCCGGCCTGCGGCCCGGACCGCAGCCGTTGCCCTATGCCGCCAGCAAGGCCGCCGTCGCCAACCTGACGCAGACGCTGGCGGGTGCGCTCGGCCCGGAGATTCGGGTCAACGCGGTGGCGCCCGGCTGGATGGAGGGCGAATGGATGGCGCGCACGCTGGCGAAGAATTACGCGGGCCTGATGGCGCGGCGCGCGCGGTACACGCCCCTGAAGCGGGTCGCCACGGCCTCGGATGTGGCCGAGACCATGCTCAGCCTCATCGAGAGCAACAAGTTCGTCACCGGTCACATCGTCGTGATCGACGGCGGCTTCACCGCCGTAACCTGAGCGGCCCCGGATTTCGCCATGCTGGAAGGTGTCGTTCCTTTCCCCCCGGAATTCCAGAAGGCTTATCGCGACAAGGGCTATTGGGAGGACCGCGCGCTGCGCGACGAGTTGCGGCCCTGCCTGGAGCGCTTCGCCGACCGGCTCGCGGTGATCGACGAGACCGGCCGATACAGCTATGGCGAGCTCGACCGGCTGTCGACCAACTTGGCGCTCAACCTCGTGGAGCTGGGTCTGCGACCGCTTGATCGGGCGATCGTCCAGCTGCCCAACGTCAGAGAGTTCGCCGTCCTCTACGTGGCGTTGCAGAAGGCGGGCTGTATCCCCATCGCCGCGCTGGTCGCCCACCGCTTCGCCGAGATCAGCCAATTCGTCGCGCTGTCGGGTGCGACCGTCGGCGTCTTTCCCGACGCGATCCGCGGCTTCGACTATCGCGACATGGCCATGCGGGTGCGGGCGGAGACAGGCCGCCCGAAGCATCTGATCGTCATGGGGGAGCCGGCCGGGGATGCGCTGTCGCTGCACGATCTGATCGAACGCCCGGCGTCGCTCGATGCCGGCGCCCTTGCCGCGATCGAGATCGATCCGACGGATCCCGCGGTGTTCCAGCTTTCCGGCGGCACCACCGGGGTCCCGAAGCTGATCCCGCGCAGTCACAACGACTACGCCTACAACTCGAAACAGGCGGCGCGGGAAACCGAGGTAACGCCCGACTCGCGCATGTTGATCGTGCTGCCCATCGCGCACAACCTGCCGCTCGCCTGTCCGGGTCTGCAGGGCTATCTGTTCAACGGTGCCGCCGTGGTCCTGTCGACCAGCGCGCGCCCCGCGGATGCCTTCGCGATGATCGAGAAACATCGCGTGACCCATGTCATCGGCGTGCCGGCGCTCCATATCGGCTGGATCGACCATCCCGCGGTCGCCGATTACGACCTGTCGTCGGTGCGGATGGTCGGTAGCGGAGGCCAGCGCCTGCAGCCCGAGGTGAAGCGCAGGATACGCGAGATCTATCCCGGCGCCTTCGTGCAGGAGAATTTCGGGATGGCCGAAGGAACGCTGATGTTCGTCAAGCGCACCGACAGCGAGGATGCGCAGCTCGAGACCGTGGGGCGGCCGATGTGTCCGGACGACGAGGTGATGCTCCTCGACGAGGACGACAATATCGTGCCGGTCGGCGAGGTCGGCGAGTTTTGCGCGCGCGGCCCCTATACCTTGCGAGGGTATTTCGCGGCGGAAGAGCATAACGCGCGCGCTTTCACCAATGACGGCTTCTACCGGTCGGGCGATCTCTTGCGTCAGCACCCGTCCGGCAACTACGTGGTCGAGGGGCGGATCAAGGATCTCATCAACCGGGGCGGCGAGAAGATTTCGGCCGAGGAGATCGAGAACCTGATCCTCACGCACCCGGCGGTGCGGAATGCGGCCTGCGTGCCGATGCCGGACCCTCGCCTCGGCGAACGCATGTGCGCCTGTCTGATCCTGCGTTCGGGCCGAAGCATCGGGCTGGACGAGCTGGTGCGGTTTCTGGAGGCCAGGGAGATCGCCCGCTTCAAGCTCCCCGAACGGATCGAGATCGTCGACAGCTTTCCGGTTTCCGCCTTCGGCAAGGTCTCGAAGAAGACTCTCGTCGAGATGGTCTCCGCGAGACTCGCGGAAGAAGCGGAAGAAGCGGCGGGGCGACCACGGTAGCGGCATCCCATGCGTATCATCGATCTGCACTGTTATCCCAACACCCAGCCCTGGATCGATTGCCAAGGACCGTATGTCGCGGCGCTGGCCGAGTATTGGAAGCGCGACTGGTCGGCAAAGGAGGAAGACGAGGTCGTCCGGGACTTCGCCGACGCCGGCGTCGAGGCCGTGCTCGTCGCGCTTGATCTGCAGGCGACGGCGGGCACGCCGCCCTGCTCCAACGACTACGTGGCCGGCATGTGGAAGCGCCATCCGGAGCGGATCATCCAGGCGTGGGGAGCGGTCGATCCCCTGATGGGAGAGGCCGCCATCGCCGAGGCCGAGCGCGCGGTCGGGGATCTCGGAATGCTCGGCTTCCATTTCCACCCCATCATGGGTCGCTTCGCGGTCAACGAACGCCGCTTCTACCCGCTATGGGAGGCCATCGCCGCGCTGGGGGTGCCGGTGATGATCGATGTCGGCACCACGGGCATGGGCGCCGGTATGCCGGGCGGCCTCGGCGCCAGGATTCGCCACGCCCATCCATCGGCGATAGACGACATCGCGGCGGACTTCCCGACGCTCAGGATCGTGGCCGCCCATCCAGGCTGGCCGTGGGTCGAAGAGATGACCGCCGTGGCCCTGCACAAGGGTAACGTGTTCTGGGAAATGTCCGGCTGGGCGCCCAAATACATTCCGGCGCCGCTGCTCCGCGACATGCGCTCGCGTCTCCGGGACAAGGTGATGTTCGGCAGCGATTATCCCTCGATTCCCCATTCGCGGCTGTTCGAGGAATGGGGCCAGGTGGGCTATAGCGACGAATTCCTTGAGAAATTCTTCCACGGCAACGCAGAGACCATCCTCGGGCTGTAGACGCGGCGACCGGGGTCGGACTCCGCGGCCGCGCCCCCGATGACGCGGTCCGGGGCGCGAGGCCGGCACGGGCCGATGCGGACGAAAGCGCCCGAATCAGACCGGCGAAAGATTGCAGGAACGCATCGCCGGCTCCGGCGGGTTCGCCCGGGCGGGCGCGTTCAGCCGACCGCGGCGGCCTCCCGCTCGGCGAGGAATTTCTCCGCCTCGAGCGCGGCCATGCAGCCGGTGCCGGCCGCGGTCACCGCCTGGCGGTAGATCTTGTCCTGGACATCGCCCGCCGCGAACACCCCCGGCAGGCAGGTCGCCGTGCTGTCGGGCGCCGTCGCGATATAGCCCTCCGCGTCCATGTCGAGCTGGCCGCGGAACAGCCTGGTCGCGGGGTCGTGGCCGATCGCCACGAACAGGCCCGCGACGGACAGCTCCGATGCGGCGCCGGTGGCGACGTTGCGCAGCCTGAGACCGGTCACCTCGGGCGGCTCCTCGATGCCCAGGATATCCTCGACCACCGTGTCCCAGACGATCTCGATCCCGTCGTTCCGGAACACGCGCTCCTGAAGGATCTTCTCGGCGCGAAGCCGGTCGCGCCGGTGGATCAGCGTGACCTTGCGCGCGTGGTTGGTCAGATACAGCGCCTCCTCCGCCGCGGTGTTGCCGCCGCCCACCACGGCGATCTCCTTGCCCCGGAAGAAGAACCCGTCGCAGGTCGCGCAGGCGGAAACGCCGAACCCCCGGAACACCCGCTCGCTGTCGAGGCCGAGCCAGCGCGCCTGCGCGCCGGTCGCGACGATGATGGCCTCGGCGGTGTAGACATCGCCCCCGTCGCCCCTGCAGCGGAAGGGGCGCCGCGACAGATCCACCTCGGCGATCAGGTCGTTGATCAGCCGGGCGCCCACGTTCGCGGCCTGGGCCGCCATCTGCTCCATGAGCCAGGGGCCCTGGATCGCCTCGGCGAAACCGGGATAGTTCTCGACATCGGTGGTGATGCTGAGCTGGCCGCCGACCGCGATCCCGGTGACCAGGATCGGCTGGAGCGCGGCGCGCGCGGCGTAGACCGCGGCGGTGTAGCCCGCCGGCCCCGACCCGATGATCAGGACTTTCGCGTAACGGCTCTCGGACATGCTCCCCCTCGGGCGTCGCGGCCCCGACGATCGGCGCCGAGACTAGGGTAAATCCCGCCGGGGCGGAACCGGCCGGCACCGTCGCAGGTTATTGAAATATAGTTGCAGTTTGTGGTAATTATATTTCTCGCATGGCCGGCGGCGGCTCTGGAAGGGAGAATGCGATGGCGCGGGCGGGGCTCGACCGGATCGATCTGCGCATTCTCCGAGATCTGCAGGACTACGGGCGGATGACGAATGTCGCGCTCGCCCGCCGCGCCGGCATCTCGCCGCCGCCCTGCCTGCGCCGGGTTCGCGCCCTGGAACGGAGCGGCTGCATCCGCGGCTACCACGCCGACATCGACCCCGCCGCGCTCGGCTTCGGGGTCACGGTGTTTGCCCAGGTCGGCCTGCACAGCCAGGCGGAGGCGGACCTCAACGCCTTCGAGGCCCTGGTCGAGTCCTGGCCGGAGGTCCGCGAATGCCACATGCTCGCCGGCGAGACGGATTTCCTGCTGAAGATCGTCGCCCCCGACTGGGACGCCTATCAGCGTTTTCTGACGACGCGGCTGACCGCGGCGCCGAATGTGAGCGTGGTCAAATCGGCGCTCGCGGTCCGAAACTCCAAGAACCGCCCGGGGGTGCCGATCGAGGTCGACGGCGGCGTTTCCTGACCCCGCCATTCAGCCGAAGCGCACCTGGAATATCTCGTAGACGCGCGTCCCCTTGGGCGTCGTGACCTCGACGAAGTCGCCGACGCTGCGGCCGATGACCGCGCGTGCCAGCGGCGAGGTCACTGACAGCCTGCCGGCGGCGACGTCTGACTCGTGCTCGCCGACGATCTGGAATGTCCGCTCCTCCTCGGTGGCCTCGTCGGAGATGGTCACCGTCGCGCCGAACTTCGCTGTGCTGCCGGACAGCTTTCCGACGTCGATGACCTCGGCGCGGCGGATGATGTCCTCGATGTCGGCGACGCGGCCCTCGACGAAGGCCTGGCGCTCGCGCGCGGCGTGATACTCGGCATTCTCCGACAGGTCGCCATGCTCGCGCGCGGCGGCGATCGACCGGATGATCTCCGGCCGGGCGACGGTCTTGAGGCGGCGCAGCTCGGAGTCGAGGCTGGCATAGCCTTCCGCGGTCATCGGCACCTTATCGATCACTAGCCCGGATCCATCGCTCGTTTGCGTTCATCGCGAAGCAACGATATGTACCCGCTCGGTCCGGCGACTTCAAGCGGCGGCGCGACCCAGGGCTCGGAGGGACGCCGGGAACACGGGGAAATATATTTATATATCAATGTATTGATCAGATGTTGCGGGTTGATGACGCGGCGGAGCCGGGCTATCCTTGGCGATCCGCACAAGCTTCGGGAGGCAGTATGCTGCGCGCGCGGCTCAACGATCGGCTCAGATCGGCGATGAAGGGGAAGGACGGCCGGACCCTGTCCACGGTCCGTCTCATCCTGACCGCGGTCAGGGACCGCGACATCGCCGCACGCGGCAAGGGCAATGTGGACGGCATCAGCGACGAGGACATCCACGGCGTGCTGCGGACCATGGTCCGCCAACGCGAGGAGGCGATCCAGCTCTACCGACAGGGCGGCCGCGAGGAGCTGGCCCACCAGGAGGCGGAAGAGATCGCGGTGATCCTCGGTTTCCTGCCCCGCCAGCTCGACGACGGCGAGCTGGCCCAAGCCGTCCGATCCGTGGTCGGCGAGATCGGCGCATCCACGCTCAAGGATATGGGCCCGACGATGGCCGAACTGAAGAAGCGCTACGCCGGGCGGATGGATTTCGCCAGGGCGTCGGCCATGGTGCGGGGGGCGCTGGCCGGCGGTTGATTCCGCAGACGGACGCGCGGATGGCGTTCCCGGCGGACTTCCTGGACCGGCTTCGCGCGCAGTGCGGGCTGACCGATATCGTCGCGCGCCATGTCCCGCTCCGGCGCGGCGGCCGCGAGCCTGTCGGGCTCTGCCCGTTTCACGACGAGAAGACCCCCTCCTTCACAGTTAGCGAGGACAAGGGGTTCTTCCATTGCTTCGGCTGCGGCGCGCATGGCGACGCGATCGGCTTCGTGATGCGCATCGAGGGCCTGTCCTTCCCCGAGGCGGTCGAGCGCCTGGCGCGGGAGGCCGGTCTCGAACCGCCCCGGTCGAGCTCGGCCGAGCGGGAGGCGGCGCGGCGCGAGGCCGACCTGCACGCGGTGATGGAGGCGTGCTGCCGGTATTTCGAGCGGGAGCTGGCCGGGCCCCGCGGCGGCGCGGCGCGCGCCTATCTCGCCGAACGGGGCATCGACGCCGGGACCGCGGCGCGCTTCCGGCTCGGTTTCGCCCCCAACGCCCGGACCGCGCTGCGCGGCGCGGTCATGTCGCCGGCGGTCACGGAGACGACGCTGGTCGAGGCGGGGATGCTGATCCGGCCCGACGAGGGTGCACCCTACGACCGGTTTCGCGGGCGGGTGATATTCCCGATCGGCGACCGGCGTGGCCGCGTGGTCGCCTTCGGTGGGCGGACGCTGGGCGCGGGCGGCCCCAAATATCTCAACTCCCCGGATACGCCGCTGTTCAACAAGGGCCGCGTGCTCTACGGCATGGCCGCGGCGCGCCGGGCGGCGCGCGAGACCGGCCGCATCCTGGTCGCCGAGGGGTATACCGACGTCATCGCGCTCGCCGGTGCGGGGATCGCCGAAGCCGTCGCGCCGCTCGGCACGGCGCTGACCGAGAGCCACCTCGCCACCCTCTGGCGGATGGCGGACGAGCCGATCCTCTGCTTCGACGGCGACGAGGCCGGACGCCGCGCCGCCTGGCGGGCGGCGGAACGCGCGCTGCCGCTGCTGCGGCCGGGCAAGTCGCTGCAGTTCGTCCGCCTGCCGACGGGCGAGGACCCGGACAGCCTGATCGCCGAAGGCGGGCGCGCGGCGTTCGAGAGGTTGCTGACCGGGACGGAGAGCCTGATCGGGATCGTCTGGGAAATGTGCACGGCCGGGATGCGGTTCGACACGCCCGAGCGCGTCGCCGGGCTCGAACAGTCCCTGAACCGGCTGACCGACCGGATCGATGACCGCAACATCCGCTTCATGTATCGCGGCGCGCTGCGGAACAGGGTCCGGGAGACCCACGGCGTCCCCGCCCGCCGCCGGCCGGCGGCTCTGTCGCCCGGAACGGCGCCGGAACGGCTGCGCGAGCACGGGCCGCGCGCGGTCGTGGCCACCTTGCTCGGCCATCCCGGCCTCGCCGACGAGTTTTCGAAGCCCCTCGCCGGGCTTACCCTCCCCGATCGGAGGCTTGACAAGCTTTTCAAGGAAATCCTAATCCTCGCGGCCGGCAACCCGGAGCTTGACGCCTCGGCGCTGAGGCACCAATTGACCGGCGTGGACGCGCGGGAGGCGGACACGCTTCTTCGCGGAGGGACCTATGCGCAATGGCCGTTTGCGCGGCCGGACTCGCCCAGGGACGCTGCGCGGGCGCGTCTCGGGCAGATATTGAGGAGGATCTCGGGATCGGCGTTGAACGCGGACATCGCCGCGGCGGAGCGCGCGCTCGCCGACGACCCGAGCGAAGAGAACACGGACCAGCTTCTGAGGCTGATGGCGATCAGACAGGACGGCGAGGCGGCTGAGGCGGCCGCGATCGACGCCGTGGACGAAGACGGCGGGTACGCATAGCCGGAGCGCGACGGCCGCAGGCAGGATCGGGGAGAGGACATGGCGACCAAGACCACCAGCGTCGAAGATGCGGCGGCGGCCACCGAGGACGCAGCCGATGCGCCGCTCATCGACGCGCTCGGCGCCTCGATCAAGAAGCTGATCGCCCGCGGCAAGGAGCGCGGCTACGTCACCTATGACGATCTGAACGCCGCGATGCCCCCGGACCAGGTGTCTTCCGAGCAGATCGAGGACACGATGACCACGCTGTCGGAGCTCGGCGTCAACGTCGTCGAGGACGAGGAGAGCGAGGACGGCGGAGACAACAACCGGCCCGCGGCCGGCCCGGTCCTTCCCAGCGCGGACGACACCGAGGAGCTCGGGCGGACGGACGACCCGGTGCGCATGTATCTGCGCGAGATGGGCGGGGTGGAGCTGCTGTCCCGCGAGGGCGAGATCGCCATCGCCAAACGGATCGAGGCCGGGCACGACCGGATGATCGCCGCCATCGGCCAGAGCCCGCTGACGCTGCGCGCCATGTTCGCCTGGCGGGACTCCCTCGCCGAGGGCGGGGTGCTTCTGCGCGACGTCATCGATCTCGACGCCAGCTACGGCCGGGCATCCGCCGGCAATGCCGCGTCCGAGGACGGCGCCGACCGGGGGCGGAACGCCGGCGAGACCGACCAGGGCGGCGCCAACGGCGAGGGCGAGTATGCAAACGTGTCGCTCTCGGCCATGGAGGCGAGTCTCCGCCCGAAGATCCTCGAGACGCTCGACGAGATCTCGCTCGCCCGGACCAGGGCGCAGCGCCTGCGCGACAGGCGCGCGCAGGCGGAGAAGGGCGAGACGACGTTCAGCAAGTCCTCCGAGCGGCGGCTCGCCAAATACGAGGCCCGGCAGACGGAGCTCGTGCGCTCCGTGCAGCTCCACCCCGCCCGGGTCGACGAACTGGTTCAGGAACTCTACGGGCACAACCGGGCTCTGGTTGCCCTCGAGGGCCGGCTGATGCGACTCGCCGAGCGCGCGAAGATTGGCCGCGAGGCCTTTCTCGAAAACTATCTGGGCAGGGAAACCGACCCGCGCTGGCTCAACAGGGTCTCGCGTCTCTCGGCGTCGGGCTGGAAGCAGTTCGTCGCCCGGCACAAGGACGAGGTGCGCCGGATTCGCAAGGACATCCGGCGGATTTCCGACGAGATCGGGATGTCGATCTCGCAGTTCCGAAGGATCGTTCACGAGGTTCAGCGCGGCGAGCGCGAGGCGAGCCGGGCCAAGAAGGAGATGGTCGAGGCGAACCTGCGGCTGGTGATCTCGATCGCCAAGAAATACACCAATCGCGGGCTGCAGTTCCTCGACCTCATCCAGGAGGGGAATATCGGGCTGATGAAGGCGGTCGACAAGTTCGAGTACCGCCGCGGCTACAAATTCTCGACCTACGCCACCTGGTGGATCCGCCAGGCCATCACCCGCTCGATCGCCGATCAGGCGCGCACGATCCGTATCCCGGTCCACATGATCGAGACCATCAACAAGCTCGTCCGTACCTCGCGGCAGATTCTCCACGAGATCGGCCGCGAGCCCACGCCCGAGGAGCTAGCCGAGCGCCTGGTGATGCCGCTGGAGAAGGTTCGAAAGGTGCTCAAGATCGCCAAGGAGCCAGTCAGCCTCGAATCCCCGGTAGGCGACGAGGAAGACAGCCATCTCGGCGATTTCATCGAGGACAAGAATGCCGTCCAGCCGGTGGACGCGGCGATCCAGGGCAATCTGCGCGAGACCACGACCCGGATCCTGGCCGGGCTGACCGCCCGCGAGGAGCGGGTGCTGCGGATGCGGTTCGGGATCGGCATGAACACCGACCACACGCTGGAAGAGGTCGGCCAGCAGTTCTCGGTCACCCGCGAACGCATCCGTCAGATCGAGGCCAAGGCGCTGCGCAAGCTCAAGCAGCGCGGCCGGTCGCGGATATTGCGGAGCTTTCTCGACAGCTGAGCGGCGCGCCCGGATTTCGCGCGGGCGCCGGATTGCAGGGGCGCCGCGCGCTGCTAAGATGGCGATCGGCGAAGCCCCGGTTCGGCGCCGCCTGATCGGGACCCTGCGTTCCGGGGCGTCGCGCGGGCGTCGGGCCGCCGACTCACAGAATAGGGAGGTTGAGCGATATGCGGATTTCAACAGGGCGGCTGGCCGTCGGCGCCGCCGCGGCGGTGACCGCCGCGGCGATCGCGGCCCCGGCTTTCGCCGTTACCGAGCTCAAGGTCTCCACCGCGCTCGATCGCAAGCACGATCAGTCCGAGGCCTTCTTCGAGACCTTCATGGCGAAGATGGCCGAAGACGAAAGCAAGGTTAGGCTCAAATATATCGGCGGCCCCGAGGTCACGCCGAACCGAAAGCAGGGCGCGGCGATGAGGCGCGGCCTCATCGACATCATCATGTCGCCGACGACCTACTACTCCACGAGTCAGCCGGAGGCGCAGCTCACCGGCATCTCCAACGTTCCGCCGCAGGAATGGCGGAGGAACGGCGGCTACGATCTCATGGCGAAGGCGTGGGCCGAGCGGATGAACGCCGTCATCCTCGGCTGGGGCAATTTCTACACGACCGAGCAGTTCGCCATCTGGCTGATCGACGAACCCAAGCTCAGCAAGAAGACCGGCATCGACCTTGTCGGCAAGAAGATGCGGAGCACCTCGCTCTACAAGGCGTTCTTCAAGGCGCTGGGCGCGGTTCCCAAGACCATCTCGCCGAGCGAAGTCTATACCGCGCTCGAGCGCGGCGTGGTCTCGGGCCTCGCCTGGCCCGAGGGCGGCGTCGCCTTCCGGGGTTGGCAGCGCTTCATCAAGTACCGGATCTACCCCGGCTTCTTCCGATCGACGACCATGGCGACCATGAACAAGGACAAGTTCGAGAGCCTGTCGGAGGCGGCCCAGGCCCAGATACTCGCCGCCGGCCTGCACTACGAGAACGCCTCGGGCGCCATCCTCGAGGAGAAGGCCCGGATCGACAACGAGAAGATCAGAAATGACGGCGTGAAGGACTACCACCTCGAGGGCGAATATGCCGAGGCCTATATCAAGACGATCCTCGGTGCCGCCTGGGACGACGCCGCGAAGCGGAAATACACCGTTCCCTTCGAGGTGCTGAAGTCCAAAATGTACAAGGAGCCCACGAGCTAGCGGCGCCGACAGAGCCCGGACCGGAAGGCGCCGCCTTCGGGCGGCGCCTTTTTTCGCGGCGGAGCTGCCCGCCCCTCACATCAGGCCGGGCAGCCACAGCGCCAGGCCCGGGAACGCCACCAGGATCAGGATCAGGATCGCGTCGCAGACCAGGAAGGGAAACGCGGCCTTGGCGACCTGGATCAGGGTCGTGCCCTTGGGCGCGACTCCGAGCATGACATAGAGCAGCAACCCGAAGGGCGGGGTGGTCCCGGCCATCTCGATGGTGATCAGGACGAACAGCCCGTACCAGATCAGGTCGAAGCCGAGCGCCTCCGCCAGCGGGAAGAAGATCGGCACCGTGATCAGCATCATCGATGTCGCGTCCATGAACATGCCGAGCAGGATCAGGACGCAGAACATCAGGAACAGGATCATGAACCGATGCAGCTCGTAGCTGGTCACCCATTCGATCAGCCCCTTGCTCGCGCCGGAGAAGGACAGCATCTGGCTGAACACGGTCGAATTCATGATGATCAGGAAGACCATCGCCCCGACCTTGATGGTCGCCTCGACCGAGGTGGTCATCGACGCGAAGGTCAGGGACCGGAACAGGAAGGCGAGAATCATCACGCCCAGCACCCCGCAGGCGGCCGCCTCGGTCGGCGTCGCGATGCCGAGGATGATGAACCCGATCACCATGAAGACGATCAGCCCCATCGGCAGGATGTTGGTGCAGACTAGCCTGATCCTGCTCGCCGCGCTCATGCGGGGCACGTCGTAGGCCGGGGCCGATCCCGGATTCGTGACGAGCTGCAGGGTGATCATCGCGGCGTAGAGCGACGCCAGCACGAAGCCCGGCAGGAACCCCGCGACCAGGAGGCGGCCTACATCGATCTCGGCGATCGCCGCCAGCAGCACGCCGAGGGCGGAGGGCGGGATGATCATGGCGAGCCCGCCGGTCCCGAGGATCGGCCCCATCGACATCTTCTGGCTGTAGCCGCGCCGGTTCATCTCGGGGACCATGAGCGAGCCCAGCATCGCGGTATTGGCCATCGAAGAGCCGGTCAGCGTCGAGAAGATCGCCCCGCCGGCGACCGTCAGATAGCAGAGCCGCCCCGGCAGCCGGCCGAAGATCGCGTCCAGCCCGTCGAAGACCCGGATCGCGAGCCCGGTGTGAAAGAACAGCGCGCCCATCATGATGAACATCGGGACCGGCCCGAGCGTGAACCGGCTGACCAGCTCGGTCGAGTTGTCGGCGACCTGGATCAGTCCCGAAGTGCCGGCGAAGATAATGATCGCGAGGAAGTTGGTGGCGACGAAGGAAAAGGCGACCGGCACCCCGAGGGCCATGAAGAACATCACCATGCCGAGCAGCAGGGCGAAGGCCCAGTACCATTCCACGGCTACATGCTTTCCCGGAACTCGGTGCGGTCGCCGTACATGTCGTCGGCCCCCAGCAGGAACCGCAGGAACTCGATCCCCACCAGCCCGAAGCCGAACGGCATCGGCAAGTAGAGCGTCCACAGGTGGAAGTCGGCACCCCGGTCGTCGAGCTCCTCGAACTCGTACGACTCGACGAGCAGCTCGATCGAGTACCAGGTGAACGCGGCGCAGCCGGCGATCACCACGACATAGGCGATCTTCGAGGTCACCCTCCGCACCGAGACCGACAGCAGCTGGGTTACCGCGTCGATGAAGACATGCCCCTTGATCCGAGCGAGCCAGGGCGCCGCCAGCATGGTGAACCAGAGGAGGCCGTACTCGACGAGGCCGTGCGTGCGGTCCCAGGGCACGACGCCGATATCCCATCTGGAAAGGATCGTCAGCGCGACGTCGACCACGATCACCACGAACACGCCGAAAATCACCACGCCCGAGCCGATCTTGAGCGCGTTGAGTATCCAGAGATGCACTCGCGCGACGGCGTCCACGTCCCTCCCCGCTCCCTGCCGCCCGCCCAGCTTAGAGCATTCGCGGCGAACGCGAAACGGGGCGCATGAACCCGCGGGCCGGTTCCTCCGCCGTCGTCGCGTCGCTCCTCCCGAACCCGGGCGCGCTTCCATCGGATGCGGCGAAGGGTAGACTCCGCCCGCGCGGCCGGCGTCTCGCGACCGGCCGAACAGGAGGAGAGCGGAGATGCCGCTGCATTTCGCCCGGCCGGGGGGCGCGGCCTGAAGTCCCTCGCGGCGGTCGCCCTGCTGCTGGTCTCGGGCGCGGCGTTCGGTCTCGCCCCGTCGCTCGCCCGGACCGCGGTCACCGGCGGCGTCCCGCCGATGGGCTACGTGTTCTGGATGGGCGGCGGCGCCGCGCTGGCGAGCCTCGCAGTGGCGCTGCTGCGTGGGCGGCGGCCCCGCTTCGACCGCGGTCATCTCGTCTACTATCTCTGCTCGGGCTGCACCCGGATCATCGCCGGCGGCTTCGTCATGTACACGGTGCTCGGCCGGGTGCCGGCGAGCGCGTTCGCGATCGTGCTGGCGACGGCGCCGCTGACGACCTATTTCGCGCGGCTGGTTCTGGGTCACGAACGCGGCGGCGGACGCGCGCCGGGCGTCTGTCTCGGTCTTGCCGGGGTGGGCTTCCTCTTCGGACCCGAGACCGCGCTTCCCGACCCGTCGGCGATCCCGTGGCTGGCGCTCGGCTTCGCGGTGCCGGTGCTCTACACGCTCTCCAACCTGACGATCGAGCGGCTGCGCCCGGCGGGCGCCGATTCCATATCGTTGACCGCCGGAATGCTGGTCACCGTCGCTTGCATCGCCGGCCCGCTGGCCCTCGCGATGGGCCAGTTCCACCCGCTCTGGCGCGGCGGGGCCGCCCTCCCCGAGGCCGCGATGTTCGGCCATTCGTTGTCCATGGCCTGCGCGTTCCTGTGCCTCTACGAGGTCGTGCGGCGCACCGACGCGACCTTCGGCGGACAGGTTTCCTACGTCTCGACCATCGCTGCGATCGTCTTCGGGATGCTGCTGCTCGGCGAGCGGCCGAGCCTCTGGGTCTGGGCCGCGATGGCCTGCATCCTGGCCGGCATCTACCAGGTTGGCCGGGGGTCGGCGGTGCGCGGCGGCTTGTAACGCGGCGCCGGTCGTGGCAGCCTTCGGACCGCCGGGCCCGTAGTTCAGCTGGTTAGAACGCGCCGCTCATAACGGCGTTGTCGCAGGTTCGAGTCCTGCCGGGCCCACCACGCATCCCGCTGCCGCCGCGCGCGGCGAGACCGTCCGGACGGGGAGGACAGGATGGCCGAGCTTTGGCGACTTACGGCGACCGAGGCGGCGGCGCGCATCGCGGCCGGCCGGATCACCTCGGAGGCGCTCGTGCGCGCCTGTCTCGAGCGGATAGAGGAGCGCGAGGGTGCGGTCCGGGCATGGGCGCATCTCGACCCCGACTTCGCGGTCGATCAGGCGCGCCGGGCGGACGCGTCGACGCCCCGGGGGCCGTTCCACGGCGTGCCGTTCGGCGTCAAGGACGTGATCGACAGCGCCGGCCTGCCGACCGAATACGGCAGCCCGGCGATCCATGGCGGCCATCGTCCGGCCCGCGACGCCGCCTGCGTGGCGGCGATGCGGGCCTCGGGCGCGGTGATGCTCGGCAAGACGGTCTCGACCGAGTTCGCCACCTTCACCCCCGGCCGGACGCGGAACCCGCACGACCCGGCGCACACGCCGGGAGGCTCCTCGAGCGGCTCCGCCGCGGCCGTCGCCGCCGGGATGGTGCCGATCGCCTTCGGCAACCAGACCGCCGGCTCGCTGATACGCCCGGCCGCGTTCTGTGGCGTCGTAGGCCTCAAGCCGACCCACGGAACGGTCGATCCGACCGGTATCCTCGCCCTCGAGCCGAGCTTCGACACGCTGGGTTATATGGGGCGGTCGGTGGAGGATGTGGCGGCCTTCTACGGCATCGTGGGCGGCGATCCGCCGGCATTGCTCGCCGACGGGCTGGGCCGCGCGCCGCGTATCGGGCTGTGCCGGACCCACCATTGGGCGCGGGCCGAACCGGCGGCGCAGGAAGCGGTGATGCGGGCCGCGGCCCGGCTGTCGGCGCTCGGGGCCGAGATCTTGGATCTCGACCTGCCCGAGGCCTTCGCCGCCATTCCCGACAGCCACAGGGTGATCCTCAACGACGGGCTCACCCGGAGCCTCGCCGGGCGGTATGCGGAGAGCCGCGACGCCTTCAGCGCGCGGCTGCGCGGCATGATCGAGGAAGGCCTCGGCTATGACGTGGCGACACGCGCGGAAGCGCGTCGCCACGTCGATGCCTGCCGGGCGGAGGCCGACGGCCTGTTCGCGCGCTGCGACGCGCTGTTGAGCCCGAGCGCCCCCGGCGAAGCGCCGGAAGGGCTCGACTCGACCGGCGATCCGATCTTCCAGACGACCTGGACCGCGCTGCATCTGCCCTGCGTGACGCTGCCCTGGACTACCGGCCCGCGGGGGCTGCCGATCGGCGTCCAGCTCATCGGTAGGCGGGGCGCCGACACCCCGCTGCTCGCCCTCGCCGGATGGCTCCATAGACGGGCGGACGACGCGACGGCATGACATCGAATACAGGGGAAGCGCGCGAGCTGGAGAAGCGGCAAGAACGTTATATGCGGAAGCTCGATGATCCGGGCCGTGGGAACCTTGAACGATGTCGTGGACAGGGAGCTTCGCGCTCTACCGCTCGACATGCGAGCGCGGGGCGCGCGCATCTGCGAACCGATCGTCGCGGTTGGCCTGGAACCCATGGGCACGTCGCATTTGCGGCATCCGGCCCGGCGCGCGGCGCCCGATCGGTCGGCGCGAAGCGGGCGAAGTCGCCGCCATGGTCCTTGACGCGCGGCCGCGCGTCGCCGCCGATCTTGCTGGTGCCGAGCCCGAGGCCGACCAGCGCCTCGACAATGGCCGGGTTCTCGTTCCCGACAGCCCACGGGTAAGGCGCCAGCCCGAAAGCCGATATATGAAGTCGGGCAAAGTCGAATTGGCCGCGCGCATTCGGGTCCGAGCCGGCGGCCAGACAGGCCGCCGCGTCATCGGCCGTGGCGGCTGCGAAGAATCCCGGCGTGTTTCAATTTCGGCTATCCGCGGCGCTGCGGCCAGCCCGGCGAGCGGCCTCGCGATCCAGAAGGAGAGGCCGAGCCGGGTCATCGCGATCGCCGCGACATAGCCGCCGATCAGCGCGACGGCGCCCTGGTCGATATGTATCCGCCCGATATAGAAGGTCAGCCAGACCCCGGCGCTGATCACGCTCAGGGCCGAGGCCGTGGTCAGGACGCCGATGAGATAGGGCTCGTCGCCCAGCCCGGCCGAGACCGCCGCGATGTAGACCGCCAACAGCCCGACGGTGATCTGCCTCTGTCGACTGGTCCGGCAACGGCCTGCACTGGGACGACCTCAACGAGGATATCTCGGTGGAAGGCCTGTTGTCGGGACGCGGAGACGGCACGCAGCCCGGATCGCAGGCGGCCTGACGGCAAACGCCGGTTTCACAGACTATATTTTGTGGTTCGGACCGTGCTGCACTTCAGGATTTGCCGCACAACCTACGTCCGCCGCTAATATAGGGCTCTTGATTGCAGCGCCACCTTCGCCATCAGCTCCCCCGAAAACCTGCGTCGCTTGCTGCTCGTCTGTATCCCTCAGTCAGATGGTGGAATACACCTTAGCGACCTGTCCGATTTTCCGGGTCCACCTCACACCTCTCTGCATCGCGTCGCCACGATCGGACGCCACATCCGGAACCCGAAAACAGATCGACGCATATGCCGCCCTATCCCCGCCGACCGCCGAAGTCCGGAAAATGTTCGACCCGGAAGCTGGCATAGGCGGCCGCATCCACCGGCGAAGCGTCCTCGACGACCAGCTCGAAGACCACATCCCCCGATGCCGCGTCGATCTCGATCTGCCGCACCGCGCAGCGCCCGTCATCGACCCGGTCGGAGGGCAGACCGTTCTCGGTGCAGACCCCGCCATAGTTGACGAGGAGGTTGCCGGTGGCGGGCAGACGGCAGACGCCGCTCTGGAAGCAGGAGAAGGTCCCGTCCTCGGCGCGGCCGCGCGCCCAGATCTGGCGCACCGTGCGGCGGTCGCGGTCGACCGCGAATTCGACCGCCCGGCTGTAGCAGTCGGCCGGCGGGGCCGCCCGCACCGGCGGGACCGCCCGATGGTTGCCGTTGTCGAAGCAGAGCAGGGTGCCGGTCGGGCCGATCGAGCAGTCGTGCTGGTGATAGGGCCATTCGAGCCCCGGCGCCGGGGCGAGCAGCTTGTTCGACCAGGGCGCCCGCCAACCCGCATGATCGCCGAGGATCCAGACCAGAGCGCCGGTCGCCCGGTCGATCTTGATCAGACAGTCCTGGTGGCGCAGCGAGACGACGATGCCGTCGTCGGCGGGATCGTGGGCGAGCCCGTTGGCGTGGCTCCAGTCGCAGCTGTCGGGATAGCCCCGCCGCACCCAGTAGCTGCTGCGGCTGCCGTAGCAGACGCGGCGCGGATCGAGCAGGTCGAGCAGGCGGTATTCGTTGACGACCGCACCCTCCCGCGTGAACTCGACGATCACGTCGCCGACAAGGCGGGCCGTCTCGACGGTCCCCTCCGGATCGTCCTCCGCCACCGGAAAGCCGCCGATCTCGCGGATTTCAATGCTGCAGGCGACGAAATTGCCCGAGGGGAGCTCGATGACGGCGTGGTGGAACATCTCTGCGGGGACCTCGACCGCCCCGTCGGGCGGCGTCCTGCCCCGCCAGCGCCCGCGCGCATACCATTCGGCCCTTTTGTTCCCCATGAGGTCGATCTCGCAGATGCGCCCGTCCGCGACATAGAGCAGCCGGTCCCCGGCGCGCCGGCGCACATCGCCGATGGCCTCGCCGATCCGGTACGTCCAGACGATCTCGCCCCAGCGGTCGACCGCGACCAGGAGGCCGAGCGGCGGGCGGTCTTCCGACGAGGGGGCGTGGCGGAGGTTGAACACCGTTACCCCGGGATCGCGCCTCGCCGGATCGCAGGCGATCACCCGAACCGGCGGGAAATCGGCCGGCAGCGGCGGCGGCGTGACATCCAGCGCCGCCTTGGCCGTGCCATCGTCCCCGACCCCCGCCGCAGTCAGGGATATCCGATGGCAGCGTCCGGGGCGTAGCCCGACCAGCGGCAGCCGGTGCCGCGTCGCGAAGGCCGCCCCGCAGTCGACCGCCCAGCTTTGCCCGCCCTCGGAAACGGTCAAGGCGACGCGCGCGGGGGCGTCGGTGGCGAAGGAGACCGATGCCGCGAGCGGCGCTTCCGGGTTGGGGTTGGCGGAAACGACCGGCGCCCTGGTGAAC
Source organism: Alphaproteobacteria bacterium (assembly GCA_963422565.1). Classification (GTDB taxonomy): domain Bacteria; phylum Pseudomonadota; class Alphaproteobacteria; order MPNO01; family MPNO01. Next base: position 2,834,597 of record OY730228.1, read on the forward strand.
CGCATATCCTCCCCCCGATTCCGCGCGCCGTCCGTTGCGGGCGGGACGCGGGTCGACCATAGCACGCGGCCCTGCCGCGCGGTCAGCGGCGGACGATCTCGGGGAGGATGCCGCGCGGGGCGAACCGCATCACCAGGAGAAGGATCGTGCCCATGAGGATGGGGCGCATATGCGCGGCCGCGTCCTGCAGATGGGCGCGGACGGGATCGCCGTCCGCCATCCCCGCGGTCGCCGCCTCCACCAGCCACAGCCCCGCCGGTTCGGCCTCGATCCAGACCAGCCAGATCAGGAAGCCGCCGAGCACCGCGCCGAGATTGTTCCCCGATCCGCCGACGATTACCATCACCCAGATCAGGAACGTGAACCTTAGCGGGTTGTAGCCCGATGGCGTGAACTGGCCGTCGAGGGTGACGAGCATCGCGCCGCCGATCCCGACCACGGCGGAACCCAGAACGAAGACCTGACGGTGGCGGCGGACCACATCTTTCCCCAGCGCTTCGGCCGCGACCTCGTCGTCCCGGATCGCCCGCATCATGCGCCCCCAGGGCGAAGCGAGCGCGCGTTCGGCGAGCAGCAGCACGACCAGCAGAACGGCGGCGAACAGGCCGGCATAGCAGAGCTTCACGAAGATGCCGGACGCGTCGGTCACAAGCTGTCGGAGCGCTGCCGTGCGCTCCGCCCCGGCCAGCCCTGACAGTGCCCCCTCGTGCAGCCAGCCGACGACGCCCCGAAACCAGACGGCCTCCTGCAGGTCGAGCTCGTAGGGCACCGGGCGCGGGAGCCCGGTCACGTTCTTGACGCCGCGCGCGATCCAGTCCTCGTTCTTCAGCACGGCGATCACGATCTCGGAGATGCCGAGGGTCGCGATCGCCAGATAGTCCGCCCGGAGACCCAGGGCCACGCGGCCGACGACATAGGCGGCGGCAGCGGCCAACAGACCGCCGGCCGCCCAGGCCAGGATGATGGGTAGGCCGAAACCGCCGAGATAGCCGGTCCGCGACGGGTCGACCGCCTCGATCGCCTCGACAGCCAGATCGAAGAAGGCGCCGACCAGGAGGTAGCCGGCGGCGGCCGCGCCGGCGACCGCCGCCGCCCGCCATCGGCCGCGCGGTACGAGCCGGAGGGCGCCCCAGATCAGGCCGGTCGCGAGGACGGCCGCCCCGGCGGCCAGCAGGAGGTCCGCGCCGCCCGCCGCTACCGCCTCCGGGACCGGCGGCTGGGAGATCAGCACGCAGGCGAGCCCGCCGAGCGCGGCGAAGCCCATCGTCCCGATATTGAACAGGCCGGCGTAACCCCACTGGATGTTGACGCCGAGCGCCATCACCGCCGAGATCAGGCAGAGGTTGAGAATCGCGAGGCTGACCGACCAGGACTGGCCGAACCCGATCGCGACCAGCAGCGCGGCGACCGCGGCGAAGCAGACGGCCGCGCGGGGCCGCGCGCTCACAGCAGACGGCCCCGGAACAGCCCGGTCGGACGCCAGATCAGCACCGCGACCAGGATGACGAAGGACACGGCGAACTTGTAGTCGGTGGACAGGAGCTGTACCAGCCCGTCGGGCTGCAGCTCTTCGGGAAGCAGGTAGCGCAGGAACTTCCTGTACGGATAGGTCAGCGCGACCTCGGAGAAGGCGACCAGGAACGCGCCCGCGATCGCGCCCACGGGCTGGCCGATACCGCCGACGATGGCAGCCGCGAACATCGGTAGCAGAAGCTGGAAATAGGTGAAGGGCTGAAAGCTCTTGTCGAGCCCGTACAGTGTGCCGGCGATGGCGGCGAGCCCTGCGGCGATGACCCAGGTCACCAGGACCGTCCGCTCCGGATCGACTCCCGACAGCCGCGCCAGATCTTCGTTGTCCGAATAGGCGCGCATCGACTTGCCGACTCGGGTGCGCTGCAGGAGCCAGAACAGCGCCGCGACGGCGACGGCCGCGGCCGCAAGGGTCAGGACCTGCGAGACGCGGATCGAGAGGCCTTCCCCGAGCCCGGTCGCGCGCTTGAACGCCCCCGCGCTCACCAGAAAGCGGGCGCCGTCGCCGAACGCCCGATCGTCGGGCCCGATGACCATCCGGATCAGGCCGTTCATCACGAACATCACGCCGACCGAGGCGATAGCCATCGCGATCGGGCTGCTGCGCCGGCGCCGATAATAGCGGAACACGCTGCGGTCGACGGCGAGGCTCGCGGCGATGGCGGCCAGCACGCCGATCGGCAGCGCCAGCAGCGCCGTCGGCAGCGGCGCGATACCGATGCCCCAGGCCTGGAGCTGCCATGTCGCCAGGATCGTCGCCATCGCCCCGAACGCCATCAGATCGCCATGGGCGACGTTGGCGAATCGCAGGATGCCGAACAGAAGCGTGATGCCGAGCGCGCCGAGCGCGAGCTGCGCGCCATAGGCGGCGGCCGGAATCAGGACGAAGTTCGCCAACAATACGAACGCATTGGCGATATCCGTCAGCATCGGCCGGTCAACCCCCGAGGAACGCGCGCCGTACCTCGGGATCGCCGAGGAGGGTCTCGCCCGTGCCCGTATGGCGGCATGCCCCGGCGACAAGGACGAAGCCGCGGTCCGCGACGGCGAGCGCCTGGCGCGCGTTCTGCTCCACCATCATGACCGCGACCCCGGCCTGCCGGATCGCGAGGATCCGGTCGAACAGCTCGTCCATCACGATGGGCGACATCCCGGCGGTCGGCTCGTCGAGCATCAGCACGCCGGGCCGGGTCATCAACGCCCGGCCGATGGCCAGCTGCTGGCGCTGCCCGCCCGACAGCTCTCCCGCCGCCTGGCGGCGTTTCTCGGCGAGCACGGGGAAGAGGTCGAAGACCTGCCCCATGCTGCCGGAGATGTCGCCGCGGCGGAGAAACGCCCCCATCTCCAGATTTTCCTGTACCGTCATGGTCGTGAACACGTTCCCGGTCTGCGGGACGAAGGCCATCCCCGCCTTCACCCGGCCCTGCGGCGTCAGACGGCCGATATCGCTGCCGCCCAGCGTCACCCGCCCCTCCCGCAAGTCGATCATGCCGAACAGGGCCTTCATGGCGGTCGATTTGCCGGCGCCGTTCGGACCGGCGACGACCGCGATCTCTCCCTTGGCGGCGGCGATCGTGCAACCGCGCAGGATATCGGCCCCGCCATAGCCGCCATGCATGTTTTCGCCGGCGAGGAAGCTCATCCGGGGCCGGCCTGCCGCGCGTTCCCGCGCCCGGTGCCGAAATAGGCCTCGATGACGCGTTCGTCGGATTGGACGCGGGGAGCCGGACCCTCCGAGAGCACCGCGCCGTCGGCCATCACGATCACCGGGTCGCAGAGCAGCGAGACGAGGTCCATATCGTGCTCGATCAGGCAGAACGTGTAGCCGCGATGGAGGTTGAGCCGCAGGATGGCGCCGGAGATCGCGCGCAGCAGGGTTCGGTTGACCCCTGCGCCGATCTCGTCGAGCAGCACCGTCCGGGCGTCGGTCATCATCACGCGGGCGATCTCGACCAGCTTCTTCTGCCCGCCCGACAGGTTGCCGGCGATCTCGCCGGCAACCGACTCGAGATCGAGGAAGGCGATGACCTCCTCGGCCTTGCGGCGGAGCTCCGCCTCCTCGACGCGAACCCGCCCCGGCCGCAACCATGTCCAGACCAGGCTTTCTCCGGCCTGGCCGCCAGCGGCGGCCATCAGATTCTCCAGCACCGTCAGGCCGGCGAATTCTCGGGCGATCTGGAAGGTGCGCACCAGGCCCTTGTGGAAGAGCTGGTGGGGGCGGAGGCCGGTCACGTCCTCGCCGCGTAGATAGACCCGGCCGGAGGTCGGCGGATAGACCCCGCCGATGACGTTGAACAGGGTCGTCTTGCCGGCACCGTTGGGGCCGATAAGCCCGGTAATGCTGCCCTCGGCGATCTCCAGGTTGGCGCCGTCGACGGCCCGGATACCGCCGAAACGTTTCGACAGGTTCTCGACGCGGATCACCCGTGTGCGCTCTGCCGTGGCGCCGCAGGCCCGGCGCGCTTCGGAGGGAAGCGCGAACCGGACCGGCTGCGCGGGCCGGAACGGTCGAACATGTCGCCCCGTCAGTGGACCCTGACGGACGTGAACTTGCCGTCCTTCACCTCGTACTCCTTGTAGGAGCCGGAGGAGTCGCCGGCCGCATCGAGCTGGACGTTCGTCGCGCCCTCGTAGTCGACCGCCTTGCCCGCGGCGAGGAGCGCGAGCGCCTTCCCGATCTCGCCCGGTCCGATCTCCTCCCCCGGCGCGTTGGCAACCGCGACGACTTTGGACTGGATCGCCGCGCGGTCGGTGGAACCGGCCGCCTGCGCCGCGAGGACGAGAAGCGCCGCTGCGTCGTAGGCTTCCGCGACGAACGGGGCGGAGCCGTCCAGCCCGACGGCTTCGGCGGCGGCCTCGAAGCGCTTGCGGTTGGGGGAATCGGATCCGGGCGCGGTGGCGACGGCGCCGTTCAACGGTGCGCCGATGTCCTTCGGCAGGGCCTTGCCGACCATCCCGTCTGCCAGGAGGAACTTGTCGAACGCGCCGGTGTCGAGCGAGGCCTGGATGATCCCCTTGCCGCCCTTGTCGATATAGCCGAACACGGCCAGATAGGTGGCCCCCGACGCGGCGAGCGCGCCGACCTCGGCGGAATAGTCGGCCTTGCCGTCCTCATGGGCGGCGGACAGCACAACCTCCCCCCCGCCGGCCTCGAACGCGGCCGCGAAGGACTGGGCGAGGCCCTTGCCGTAGTCGTTGTTGGTGTAGGTAACGGCGATGCTCGCGATGCCGCGCGCCTTGGCGACCGCGGCGAGCACCTCGGCCTGCCGCGAATCGGATGGGGTGGTCCGGAACACGTAGCCCTTGTCCTTGAGCGCGGTGATCGCCGGAGAGGTCGCCGTCGGCGAGATCATGACCACGCCCTTCGGCACCGCCACGTTGTTGGCCACCGCCATGGTCACGCCCGAGCAGTCGGCGCCCAGGATCGCCGCCACGCCGCTCGCGGTGATCATGCGTTCGGCGGCGGCGGTCGCCGCCGCGGCGTCCGTGCAGGTCGAATCCCCGCGAACCGGGACGACCTTCCTGCCGCCGAGGAATCCGCCCGACACGGTCGCTTCCTTCATCGCGAGCTCCGCGCCGTCGGCGATGGCCGGTATCAGCGACTCGATCGGCCCGGTGAAACCGAGCAGGACGCCGATCTTCATGTCGGCGCGCGCCGCCGACGCCGCGAGGATGACGGCCGCCGCCGTCACGAGAAGCCGCTTCATCGTCTTTCTCCCATGACCGAGAAACCGGAACCGCACGAATAATGTGCGGGGAGCGATGACTCTGTTGAGAGTAACATATGCGGGAAGCGTCGGGTATTCGCTTGACCCGCCGCCGTCGGGCGGCGAAGTTGCCGCCGCGCGAGCATCGGAGGAGGGATGAAGGCGGCCGCGTTCGACTATGCAAGGGCCGAGAGCCTGGAGGACGCCTGCCGCATCCTGGCCGCGGCCGGCGGGGAGCCCAAGATCATCGCCGGCGGGCAGACCCTGGTGCCGTTGATGGCGATGCGCTTCGCCAGGCCGAGCCTCCTGGTCGATATCAACGATCTCGACGAGCTGTGCGGCATCGAGGTCGCGGAGGGCGCCCTCTCGATCGGCGCCGCGACCCGCCAGCGCGCCGTCGAGCGCTCGGCGGAGGCGGCGCGCGCGCTGCCGCTGCTCGGCAAGGCGCTGGCCCATGTCGGCCACCAGCAGATCCGCAACCGCGGAACGGTCGGCGGCAGCCTGGCGCATGGCGACCCGTCGGCGGAGATCCCGCTGGCGGCGCTGACGCTGGACGCCCGGCTCGAGATCCGCAGCGCGCGCGGCGCGCGGACCTGTCCCGCCGCCGACTTCTTCGAGGGGCCGATGATGACCGCGCTCGCTGCCGGGGAATGTCTGGTCCGGGCCTGTTTCCCGATCTGGCCGGGCGGCCGCATCGGAACCGGCTTCCAGGAGATCGCCCCCCGCAAGGGCGATTTCGCCCTCGTCGCGGCCTGCGTCCAGCTCCAGCTCGACGGCGACGGGCGCTGCGTCCGGATCGCCGCCGGGCTCGGCGGGGCGGCGCCGACGCCGGTGCGGCTCTCCGGGGTCGAAAACCTGCTGCGCGGCAGCGCGCTCGACGAGAAGACCGTGGCCCGGGCGGCGGCCGAGATCGGCGCGGTGATCGCCCCCGACGGCGACCTCCATGCGAGCGCCGAGTATCGACGCCGGGTGGCGCCCGTGCTGCTCGGCCGCGCGGTCGCCGAGGCCCGGCGCGAGGCGGCGCGGTGAGCGCGCGCGAGATCGCCGTCACCGTCAACGGCAGGCGTCACCGCGCCAGCGTGCCGCCGCGTCTCACCCTGGTCGACTTCCTGCGAGACGTGCTGCGCCAGACCGGGACCCATGTCGGCTGCGAGCACGGGGTGTGCGGCGCCTGCTCGGTGATCTTCGACGGCGCCGCGGTCCGTTCCTGCCTGATATTCGCGGTCCAGGCCGACGCGCGCGCGGTGGTCACGGTCGAGGGGCTGGGCGGCCCGGACGGCACGCTCGGACCGGTCCAGCGGGCCTTTCGGGACTGCCACGGGCTGCAATGCGGCTACTGCACCCCGGGCATGATGATCGCTGCCGAGGCGTTGCTGGAGGAGAATCCGGACCCGACGGTGGCTGAGATCCGCGAGGCGATCTCGGGCAATCTCTGCCGCTGCACGGGCTATACGCAGATCGTCGAGGCCGTCGCGCATGCCGCCCAGCTCCGCCGCGGCGGTGGGGAGCGGGACGGGTGAGCGCGGCGGGCGCATCCGGCGCCAACTATCGCTACGTTTCGCGCAAGCGCCCGCCGCGCGAGAATCGGCGCTTCGTCGCGGGCAGGGGGAAATTCGTCGCCGATATCGCCCTCCCCGGAATGCGGCATGTCGCGCTGGTCGCCAGCCCGCATGCCAGCGCGCGCATCCTCTCGATCGACGCCGAGGCGGCCTGCGCCCTCCCCGGCGTGAGCGCGGTGCTGACCGGGGAGGAGCTCGCCCGGCACACGGCGCCGCTCTATCACGGCCTGCATCTGCCCGAGGTCCGATGGCATCCGCTGGCGGTCGGGACGGCCCGCTACGCCGGCGAATGGGTGGCGGCGGTGGTCGCCGAGTCGCGCCATGTCGCCGAGGATGCGGCCGAGCTCGTCGCCGTCGATTACGAGGTCCTGCCGGCAGCGGTCGAGATCGAGTCGCTGCTCGAGCCCGACTCGCCGCCGGTCCACCCGGACCACGGCAGCAATCTGCTGCTGCGGAAGTCCTTTGAATGGGGGCCGGTCGAGGAGGAGTTCGCCGCCGCCCGGCACAGGCTCGACTACCGGGCCCGCTGGGGGCGGAGCGCGACCGTGCCCATCGAGACCTTCGGCGTCGTCGCCCGCTGGGACCCGGCGGCGGAGGTTCTGGATGTCTGGGCCTCGATCCAGATGCCCAACTATCAGGAGCAGATCGCGGACGCGCTCGACATCCCGTTGAACGGGGTGCGCGTGCATAACGATGTCGATGTCGGCGGCAGCTACGGCGTCAAGCGCGGCATCAAGCACACCGTGCTGGTCGGCTATCTCGCGCGCCGTCTGGGGGCGCCGGTGCGGCTGATCGAGGACCGGATCGACAACATGTCGGGCGGCGACGCGCATGGCCCCGACCGTCTGTTCGACGTGACCCTCGCCTTCGAGGACGACGGGACGGTGCGCGCGATGAAGCTGCGTGCGCTCGACGATGTCGGCGCCTATCCCGGGCGCGGGCCGCTCCAGCTCGGCAAGCCGATCACCGCGCTGGTCGGACCCTACCGGATCGCCGCCGTCGCCTACGAGGCGATCGCGGCGGCCTCCAACAAGACCGGCCAAGTGCCGGTGCGGGGCTTCGGCCAGTCGCCGACCAACTTCATGATCGAGACCGGCATCGATCTGGTCGCCCGCCGTCTCGGGATCGACCGCATCGAAATCCGCCGCCGCAACCTGATCGGCCGCGACGAGTTCCCCTGGCGGATCCCCACCGGCACCGAATATGACAGCGGCGACTACCATGCCGTGCTCGACAAGGCGCTGGCGCTGGCCGACTATCCGGCGTTGCGCGCCCGGCGCGACCGGCTGCGCGCCGAGGGGCGGCTCGCCGGGATCGGGATCGCGACCTGTCTGGAGCCGGGCGGCGGCAACAACGTCTTCGAACAGCTCCTCAACGAACGGCTGACGGTCACGACCTTCGTCGAGTCCTGCCTGCTCCGGGTCGATCCGCATGGCGGGATCGTCGCGGTGATGTCGACGACCACCTCCGGCCAGGGGCACGAGACGCTGATCGCGACCGTCGCGGGCGAGGAGCTCGAGCGCGACCCCGACGGGATCCGGGTCGTGCACGCGGACTCGCTCGAGGCGCTGCCGACCCGGAGCCCGGTCGCAAGCCGGATGGCGATCGTGCTCGGCGGCGCGGTCTCGCAGGCGGCGCGGGCGATCAAGGCCAGGATGATCCGCATCGCCGCACATGATCTCGGCGCCGCGCTCGAACGCGTCGAGTACCAGTCGGGGGAGTTCTTCGTCGTCGGCGACCCGTCGCGGCGCCTGTCCTGGGAGGAGGTCGCCGGGATCGCCCATCGCCAGCTTCACCGGATGCCGCCGGGGATGGCGCCCGGCCTGCAGGAGATGGCGGTCCTGCAGGTCCCGGGGACGACCGGCCAGCTTCCCGACGAGCGCGGCGAGATCCAGCTCTACCCCTGCTTCTCCTTCCAGGCCCATGTCCCGCTCGTCGAGATCGATCCCGGCACCGGCCGGGTCACGCTGCTCGAATACGCGATCGCGCATGACTGCGGGACGGTCATCAACCCCGATATCGTGCGCGGCATGATCATCGGCGGCGCGGCGCACGGCATCGGCGCCGCACTGTTCGAGAAGTTCGCCTATGACGAGACGGGCCAGCTCCTCGCCGGCTCCTTCGTCGATTACCTGCTGCCGTCGTCGATGGAGATCCCGATGGTAAGGGACGTCGCGCATTGCACACCCTCGCCCCTGACGTCGCTGGGCCAGAAGGGCTCGGGCGAGGGCGGCTATCTCGGCGCGCCGGCGGCGGTCGCGTCCGCGGTCAACGACGCGCTCGAACCGCTCGGCGCCGAGCTCGCCGAGCTGCCGATGCGCATGACCGATATCGAGGCCGCAATCCATTCTCGGCGAACGGAGCCCGCGAGATGATCGTCGACACCCATTCCCACCATGTTCCGGAGCCGATGCTCGAGGGGCTTGTTCGCGGCTCCGCCAGGTTCCCCTCGATCGAGCTCCTCCGCGACGACGGCGGGTATCGGCTCGCCTTCGCCGGCGGCGCGCCCACCCGCCCGGTCATGCCGGGCCTGCGGTCGGTGGAGCCGAGACTCGCCTGGATGGAGGCGCAGTCCGTCGACCGTCAGGTCTGCGCGGGCTGGCTCGACTCCTTCGGCTACGGCATCCCGGCCGAGGAGGGGCTGGCCTGGAGCCGGTTCGTCAACGAGCATCTCAAGCGGTTCGCCGCCGGCGGCGGGGGCTTCGTGCCGCTCGCGACGGTGCCCCTGCAGGACGGCGAGACGGCCGCGCGCGCCCTCGAGGAGGCGATGGCCGAAGGGTACGCGGGCGCGATGATCGGCACCCGGCCCAAGGACTCGACCGGCGCCCTCGACGATCCCGACCTCGACCCGTTCTGGGCGCGTGCCTCGGAGCTCGAAGCCGTGCTCTACATCCACCCGATGTTCGGCGGCGACGACGCGCGGCTCCACGATTACGGCATGATGAACACGGTCGGGCGGGTCAATGACGAGAGCGTCGCGGTCGCGCGCCTGCTGTTCTCCGGCCATTTCCAGCGCTATCCCGGCGCGCGGGCGATCCTGTCGCTGGGCGGCGCGGCCCTGCCCTACATCATCGGGCGGCTGGTCAGGAACTACGAGGCGGACGACAGCCTCGCCTACGATCCGCGCGAGGGGTTGCGCCGGCTCTATTTCGACAGCATCGTCTATACGCCCATGGCGCTGCGCTTCCTGATCGACACGGTCGGGGCCGACCGGATCGTGCTCGGCTCGGACTATCCGTTCGGCATCGGCGACCTGGAACCCGCGCGGGTGGTCGCGGAGGCGGGGCTCGACGCCGACGCGCGCGCGTCGATCCTGGGCGGCACGGCGACGCGCCTGTTCCGCATCGCCGCGGCGGCCGCGGGCTGACCGGACGATGCCTGCCGCGGAGGACGGCCCGTGATCTCGTTGACCGAGCGCGGCGCGCCGGCCGCGGCGCTGCTGAGCGAACGCGGGGAGACGGTCGCGGTCTCCGAATCGGCGGCCGGCGGTCTGATTTCGGCGGCGCTGCTCTCGCTCCCCGGGGCCTCGGGCTGGTTCGCGGGCGGCGGCGTGATCTACACCCGCGCGGCGCGGCGCGGGCTGCTCGGCTTCACCGCCGTCCAGTCGCGCCGGCGCGGTGCGACGGAGGAGTATGCGCTGCTCTGCGCCCGCGAGATCCGCGCCCGGCTCGGCGCGGTCTGGGGGCTCGCCGAGAGTGGCGCAGCCGGACCCGGGGCCAACCGTTACGGCGATGCGGCCGGCCATGTCTGCGTCGCCGTCGCGGGGCCGGTCGATCGCAGCCGCACCATCGAGACCGGCAGCTCCGGGCGCGAGGACAATATGTGGGCCTTCGCCGATGCGGCGCTCGCCCTGTTCGGGGAGGCGCTGGACGCGGCGGCGGCGGTCACGGTCTACGGCATCTCCAATTGCGACCGCTGCCGGGCGGCGCGCCGCTGGCTCGCCGACCAGGGAATCGGCCACCGCTACCGCGATTACGATACCGACGGGCTCGACAGGTCGGTCGTCGAGGCCTGGATCGCCGAGCATGGCTGGGACGCGCTCCTCAACCGGCGTAGCGCGACCTGGCGGGCGCTGCCGGAAGCGGTGCGCGCGGTGGACGGACCGGCCGACGCGGCGGCGCTGCTGGAGGCCCATCCGAGGCTCCTCCGGCGGCCGGTGATCTGTCTCCGCGGCCGCTCTCTGGTCGGCTTTTCCGACGAGATCCGCGCCACCCTGACCGCGCTGTGCGGATAGGGTGGCCCGGCATGTCGGGCGGCGGTCGTCCGTCGGCGCCTGCCGATCGCCGCGGCCGGGCCCGGCCCGATCCTCACCGGGCGGGAGGACGTTTTCCATGATCCGCAACGAGCATATTCCCGGTACCCCCAGGCTCGCCGTCGGCGTGGCGGGGGAGGGGCCGCTGCTGGTCTTCTTGCACGGGATCGGCGGCAACAGGACCAATTGGGATTCCCAACTTCCCGCCTTCGCCCCGCATTTCACGGCGGTCGCCTGGGATGCCCGCGGCTACGGCGACTCGGAGGATTACGCGGGGCCGCTCGACTTCGCCGACTTCAGCCGCGATCTGCTCCGCGTTCTCGACCATTTCGGCGCCGAGCGCGCCCATCTCTGCGGGCTGTCGATGGGCGGGCGCATCGCCCAGGACTTCTACCCGCGCTACCCCGACCGGGTCGCCTCGATGGTGCTCTGCGGTACCTTCGCCGGCGTGGATCCGGCGGATCCGCGCTCCGGCCGGACCCAGTCCTCAGATGCCTTCGTCGCCTCGCGCATCCAGCCCTATCTGGACGGCGCCGACCCGGCCGAGCGCGCGCCGGACGGGGTTTCCTGGCTGATGGCGCCGGACCGGTCGGAAGAGGCGTTCCGCAACGCGGTCGCGGCCCATGCCGCGATCCATGTCGAATCCTACGTCAAGACCGTGCGCGCCTCGGCCGATTACGACCGGGTCGCCGACCTGCCGCGCATCGCCGTCCCCGTGCTGCTGGTCTTTGGCGATCGGGACCCGTTGACGCCCCCGGCGGTCGGCGCGTACATGCAGGAGAATATCCCCGACGCCAGTCTGGAGATCGTCGCGGGGGCCGGCCATCTCGTCAATCTCGAGCGGCCCGAGGCCTTCAACCGGATCGTGCTGCGTTTCCTGCTCGCCGGGAGGCAGAGGCCCGGCCCGCGGGCCGTTGCGTCTCCAGCCCGCCGGGTGTAACAACGGCGCCCCGTTGCAACCGTGAATATTCCGCCAGCGATGAGCGACGAGTCGAAATCCCCTTCTTCATCCGCCGCATCGGCCTCCTCCCCGGAGCCGAAATCGTCCGATGCCGCATCCTCCTCCTCCGTCGGCGGCGAAAGCCGGCCCGGCAAGTCGAGCCGGGAGTCGATCGGCGGGGCGAAGGATGTCCATTACGGCTATTTCAGCAGCGTTCGGTCGCGCGAGTACAAGTCGGGTTGGGATGCGATCTGGGGCGCCAAGGATGCGGCCGGCGGCGGGTCGGACGGAAGCGCGCCGATCCGCGTCGGCATGGCGCTCGACGAGCTTCCCGAGGAAGCGCGCCGGTCGCTGGTCGAGGCGGCGCGCCGCAAGCTCGCCCCGGTGGACTACGACGACCGGGACCGCGCCGGCGCGGTCTCCTGGCGCATCGAATGCGAGATCGGCCGCTAGACGAAGGCCCCCGACAGACATCGATCCAAGCCGTTGCGGCTGCTTCGGAAAGCTCCATTTTGCGGGCTCGCGTTTGGGCACGCTACAGGCTCGCCTCGGTCGGGTTGAGCGCTTGGCGCTGCGGCTTTGTCGGTTCGGTGATCGGGTCGAAGGGAGCTGCTCAGGGAAGTCCCGGCTGAACGCGGTTTCCGGCGGTGGTCGCCGGGTCTTCGAGGAGTGCGGGAGGCTGTGCACCGGCCCCTTGCTCTGCCCGGTTTGTTGCAGCGCTGGACCAGCATGTGAGCCGATCGACGGGCCAGGGGCGAGGGCACGGCTTCTGCCCAAGATCAGCTCGACCTCGGGAGGAAGGTCGGCCTCCAACAAGGTCCCCGAGGCCCTACTCGAAATCGGCATGGGCGCGGCGCTTGCCGGCGCCGTCGCGGGCGATCCGATCGGGGGTGACGGTCTGCGCGGCAGGTGGCCCCTCGAGGCCGAAGAAGCGCCGCATCCGTTCGTAGACGATCTCGTGGCGGAGCGCCGGGTCGAGGCCTTCGAACATCTCGTAGAGGATCGGCGAGGGGTCGGGCCAAGTGCCTTGCGGGTGCGGGTAGTCGGCGCCGAAGACGAGGATGTCGCGCAGGATGTTGTCCGGGTGCCGGATGCCTTGGGCGGCGATCGCATCTTCCTCGAAGGTGACCAGCATCTGGCGCCGGACATAGGCGCTCGGCAGCTCGTCGAGTCCGGTCTCCCTGAACAGACCCGGGCGCTCCTCGGCCTGGCGGTCCATCCAGTAGATCAGAAACGGCACCCAGCCGGCTCGGCACTCCGCGAACAACAGCTTCAGCCCGGGATGGCGCTGCAGGGCGCCGCAATAGACGACATCGGCGATCGGCCGCGCGAGCGAGAAGGGCGCACAGGAGAAATAGGCCATTCGTTCGCCCCTCTCGGTCGGCGGGATGGCGGTATCGGCGCCGCCGCCGATATGGGCCGCGCAGACCATGCCGGTCTCGGCGAAGGCCTCCCAGGCCGCGTCCCAGCAGGGATGGAACATCGCCTCCTCGCCGTCGAACGGTACGAACTCGGCCGCCTTGCAGCCGCGCGCGGCGAGGCGCCGAATCTCGCCCGGCACCGAGGCGGCGTCGAAGACCGGGAGGATCGGGAGAATCATCAGCCGGTCGGGGGCCCGCGCGTTGAGCTCCATCACCCAGTCGTTGTAGACGCGGTGGACCTCGTGGCGGAGCGCCGGATCTTCGATGTCCCATTTGCGGGTCGCGCCGAAGCCGACATAGCCGTAGACGCTGCCGTGATCCATATGTTCGAGCAGCAGCGCCGGATCGGACGGCGGCAGCGCGCCGTCGGGGATGCGGGCGCCCGACCGCCCGAAGAACCGATCGAGCAGCTTGCGGTTGTCGGGGCCGTCGGCAGTGCCGCCGTCGCGGCCGCGTTTGATGCGCCCCTCCCAGCTCCAGTAGAGCCCTCCGTCCGCCTCGACGACCCTCGGTGCCCGATCGCGGAACCGCTGGGCGACGCGGTCCTGCCAGAGCCGGGCCGGGATCCATCGTTGATCGAGATGGTTGTCGGCCGAGTTGTATTTGTAGAAGATCATGTTCTCGCTCCGTCTCGACCGGTTGCGGGGCCGCGGCCCTCCGCTTCGACGCGGACGGCCCGTGTCCGCGGCGGTCCGCGCCCGCATCGTTATACCGCGCGAGGGCCGCATCTTGGATGGCGGATGCGGCGTTGTCGACGCGCCGGCCGCACTGGGCTATACCGGTGCCCGAGACTGCGAGAGGTGGCCGGGTGCCCGGTGGCGAGACTATCGACGACGCCAAGCGGCGCCTCATCGACGATTTCGCATATCTCGGCGATTGGGTGCAGCGCTACGAGCATATCGTCGATCTCGGCCGCAGGCTCGAAGGCCTTCCCGAAGCGGACAAGCGGGACCGCCATCTCGTTCCCGGCTGCCAGTCGCGGGTCTGGTTCCACGCCGAGCGGCGCGGCGAGCGGCTCCGCTTCCGCGCCGACAGCGACGCGCTGATCGTGCGCGGCTTGATCGCCTTGCTGCTCCGCGTCTATTCCGCGCGCCGGCCCGAGGAGATCCTGGCCACGCCGGCGTCTTTCTTCGACGTCCTGGGCCTCGGCTCCCATCTCAGCGGCAGCCGGGCCAACGGGCTGCACGCCATGATCCGCCGGATCCACCTCTTCGCAGCGGAGGCCTCGGCCGAGGGGGCGGAGAGCGGCGAAGCGCCGTGAGTGTCGCCCATGCATGATCCGCCGAGCCGTCCCCTGACTTGGCACGACGGACGCTGGCTGGAGGGCAACCCGCCTTTGCTCGGGCCGATGGACCATTCCTGGTGGATGGCGTCCACGGTCTTCGACGGCGCCCGCTCGATCGCCAGCCGCGCGCCCGATCTCGATCTGCACTGCCGACGGGTCGTCGCCTCGGCGCGCGTCATGGGCATGCGGCCGCCGATCGAGGCCGAACGGATCGAGGCGCTATGCTGGGAGGGCATCGAGCGCTTCGCCCCGGACGCCGAGCTCTATATCCGCCCCATGTTCTATTTCACCGAGGGCTTCCTGCGGCCGGAGGCGGCGGGCACGCGCTTCCTCCTGACGATGTTCGTCTCGCCGCTGCCGGAGTGGCGCGGGGTGACCGCCTGCAGGGTGCCGTTCCGCCGCCCGGTGCCCGACATGGCGCTGACCGACGCCAAGGCGTCGAGCCTCTACCCCAACGTGATCCGGTCGATGGAGGCTGCGCGCGCCAAGGGCTACGACACGGCGATCGTCCTCGACGGGCTCGGCAATGTCGCCGAGTTCGCGACCAACAACCTGTTCATTGCCGCCGGCGGGACGGTGCGGACGCCCGCGGCCAACGGCACCTTCCTCGCCGGCATCACCCGGTCGCGGGTGATGGCGCTGCTGTCGGGCGCGGGGGTCCGGGTCGAGGCGGCGACGCTGACGATCGCGGATGTGCTCGCCGCCGACGAGGCGTTCCTCACGGGCAACTATTCCAAGGTCCTGCCGGTCACCCGGATCGAGGATCGCGGCTACGAGATCGGCCCCATGGCGCGGCTCGCCCGCCGGCTCTACATGGAGTTCGTCGACCGCCAAGGCGGACGCCGAGCGGCCTGACCCCGCGCCGCCGTCAGGGCGCGGCCGGGGTGTTCGGCGCGACGACGGCGAAGGGACCGGATCTCCGGGAACCTCCCCGAATCGCCCTGGCGGCGCATGCCGCAGATCGCCGAACGCGTCATCCGGACACGCCACACAAGTCGGCGCTTCTGGGGGTGAGGGGGTAGGGGACCTGGTTGGGGCCGGGGATCGGCCGGCCTTCCGGGCCGTCCTCGTAGCCGAGCTGGCGAAAGGTGCCGGTCTTGCGGCTGCGGACGATGACCGCGATCGACTTGCGGTCCCCGGCATATTCGGAGTGGATCTCGTAAGGCGCGACAAGGTCGACTGCGCCCGGCCCGCATTCGACGGCACGCGTTTCCTCCAGCCTTCGCGTCCCGGCGGGGTCGTCGACGACCGAGAAGCGGACGATCCGCTCCGCACCCTCGAGCAACCCGTAGACGGTCCAGGACGGCCCATGGTCGTGGATCATCGCCCTGCCCCCCGGCTTCTTGATCAACCCGTTGAGGGCGAAACCGTGATCGGGGTCGACATAGAACAGCAGGTTGTCCGCCGCCCTGCCGTCGAAGCCGCCGACCGGCCAGGATCGGGCGTGGTCCCGGAGATCGGGGTCGCGAAGGAGCCGGCCGAGCAGCGCCGCGCAGCGCCGCCAGCGAGCTTCGCCCTCCGGCTCCTCTCGGCAGACCGCGCGCAGATCGTCGATGAACGCCTCGACCGCCGGCAGCATTCGTCGGCGTTCCATCTCCCCTCCCGTCTCCGATCCGGACGGCGCCGACGTTAGCCCCCGTCCCGCCGCCGGTCAAAGACGGTCCGATGCGACGGCCCGGACGGCATCTCGGACCGACCGATCGCACTGGTGGCAAGCCCCCGTCGCGCCATGGGCCGACGAAGCCGCGCATCCGGCAATTCGCAAGACCCGCGAAAGGGATCGGGAGGAGAGCGCGGACGGATCTTGACAGCGATGCGGGCGGTTTCTATCGTGCCTTTCGTCCGCGCCGGCCGCGCTTCCGTGCGGCGACGCGGGCATCCCGGCGCTGATCGTCCAGCGCGGCAAGCCGATGGTCGAGAGCGATTCACCGCCCCCGCTGAGGGATCTGGATGCGCGTCTGAAGAGGGCGCGCGGTGCGGCGCCCGGGCGCGTCAGGGACGCCGACGCTCGCGAGCGGGGCAAGGGGCTGAGCTTGGCGCTCAAGATCGGCGTCGAGCTCGTCGCCTCGCTGGCGATCGGAGTCGGGATCGGTCTGCTGCTCGACGGTTGGCTGGGCAGCGCGCCCTGGATGCTGGTCGTCTTCTTCATGCTCGGGGCGGCGGCCGGGATGCTGAACGTCTATCGCGCGATGGCGGGTATGAGCCACAGCGTGGGATACGCCTCGGAACGGCGGAAGGATCGAGAGGCAGGCAGTCGTGGCGAGCGCTGAGCATCACGGTCCGCTGTCGCAGTTCGAGATCAAGACGCTGGTGCCGATCCGGCTCGGCGAGGCGGACATCTCCTTCACCAACGCGTCGCTGATGATGGTCGTCGCGCTGGTCCTGATCGCGCTGTTTCTTGTCCTCGGCATGCGCCGCGCCGCGCTGGTGCCCGGACGCTGGCAATCGATGGCCGAGCTCAGCTACGAGTTCGTCGTGAATCTGATCCGCGATACCGTCGGCGCCGAGGGGCGCGGCTATTTCCCCTTCGTCTTCACGCTGTTCATGTTCGTGCTCTTCGGCAATCTGCTGGGGATGGTTCCCTACAGCTTCACCTTCACGAGCCATATCGTCGTCACCTTCGCCCTGGCGATCGTCGTCTTCGTCGGCGTGACCGTTCTCGGCTTCGTCAAGCACGGCATGCGTTTCTTTTCCTTCTTCGTGCCGCCCGGGGTCTCGGTCGCGCTGTGGCCGCTCCTGATCCCGATCGAGATCATCTCCTATCTGTCTCGGCCGATCAGCCTGTCGGTGCGGCTGTTCGCCAACATGCTGGCGGGCCATACCCTGCTGAAGGTGTTCGCCGGTTTCGTGCCTGTCCTGGGCGCGCTCGGCGTGCTCCCGCTCGCCTTCGTCGCCGCGCTCAGCGGCCTCGAGCTGGTGATCGCGTTCCTGCAGGCCTATGTGTTCGCGATTCTGACCTGCCTCTATATCAACGACGCGCTGCATCTGCATTGACGGCGCGCGTCGCGCCCTACCCAAGACCGCATCATCCTGCCGAAAGAGGGGACAACATGGATTTGGAAGCAGCCAAGGTCATCGGCGCGGGCCTCGCCGTCATCGGCGTCGTCGGCTCCGGTATCGGGATCGGATCGATCTTCTCGTCCTTCATTTCCGCCGTCGCGCGCAACCCGGCTGCGCGTGGGGACGTGTTCCCGATGACCATGCTCGGCTTCGCGCTGGTCGAGGCGATCGCCCTGTTCGCGCTGGTCGTCGCGCTGGTCATCCTGTTCGGTTAGGCCGCCGCACGCTCGGGACCCGACGCGCGCCATGCCGCAACTCGAACAGATCGACACCTATCTCAGCCAGGTCTTCTGGCTGGCCGTGACCTTCGTGCTGCTCTATCTGCTGCTGTGGCGGTCGGCCCTGCCGCGGATCGCCCGGGTGCTGACCGAGCGGCAGGACAGGATCAACGACGACATCCGGAAGGCGGAGACGCTGCGGGAAGAGGCCCGGGCGGTCCATCGGTCCTACGAGGAGACCACCGCCAAGGCGCGCGCCGAGGGGCAAGCGATCCTGCGCGACAGCAGCGACGCCCTCGCCGCTTTCGCGGCCGAACGCCATGAAGCGGTGAGCCGGAGGATCGCCGGCGAGATATCGGCGGCCGAGGCCAGAATCGAGGCCGAGCGCGGCGAGGCGCTGGCCGACATCCGCGAGATCGCCGTCGAGACCGCCGCGGCCGCCGCGGCGCGCCTGCTGGGCGGGGCGCCGGAACGCTCGGCGGTCGAGGCCGAGGTCGCGGCGCTGACGGCCGAGGGGCGCTGATGCTGGAGAGTCCCGAATTCTGGGTCGCGGTCGGCTTCGTCCTTCTCGTCGCCGGGATCGCCCGCCCGGCGGCGCGGTCGATCACGACGGCGCTCGACGCGCGAAGCGCCCGCATCGAGGCCTCTCTCGACGAGGCGCGCAAGCTGCGCGAGGAAGCCCAGCACCTGCTCACCGAGTATCAGCGCAAGCAGCGGGACGCGGCGCGCGAGTCACGGCAGATCGTCGAGCAGGCACGGATCGACGCCGAACGCATCGCCGCCGCCGCCCGCGCCGATCTCGAACGGGCGCTCGAACGCCGCGAGGCCGTGGCCCGGGAGAAGATCGCCCGCGCGGAGGTGGAAGCCCTGCGCGGGATTCGCGCCCTCGCCATCGATATCGCCATCGCCGCGACCGAACGGGTGATCGCCGAGCGCCTGGCGCCGGAGCAGGCGCGGTCGTTGATCGACTCGGCGATCGCCGAGCTTCCCGGCCAGATATCGTAGCGCAGCGGCGGCCCTTTCCCGGCCGGCCGCGCCCTATTCGTCGGCGCGGCCCGTCGCGGGTTCGGCCTGCCAGCGCAGCCTCGGGCGGCGGGCGGCGCCCGTCTCGTCGAAACGCCGCCGCGGCGCCGTTCTCGGTGCCGCGGCGAAGTCCTCCGCCTTGCCCTGCCCTGCCCGCTGCGCCAAATCCCTGAGCGTCGCGACGAACGCGTCGAGCCCCGGCTTGCCCTCGCTCTCGGTCGGCTCGATCAGAATGGCGCCGTGCACGACCAGCGGGAAATAGATCGTCGGCGGATGATAGCCGGCATCGATCATCGCCTTCGCGAAATCGAGCGTGCTCACCCCGCTGCCCTCGAGGAACCGGTCGTCGAACAGCACCTCGTGCATATGCGGCCCGTCATAAGCGGGGGGCATCCTGTCGGCCAGCCGGGCGGCGACATAGTTGGCGCCGAGCACCGCGTCGGTGGAGGCCTGGCGCAGGCCGTCCGCCCCGTGGCTCATCATGAAGGCGAGCGCTCGGACGAACATGCCGAACTGGCCATGGAAGCCCTTGATGCGGCCGAACGGCGCCGCACCTCCCGCGGCCGCCTCTTCCTCCGTTTCCACCAGGGCGACACCGTCCGGCCCGTCGACCAGGAAGGGGACCGGGGCATGGGGCGCGAGCGCCGCCGACAGGGCGACCGGGCCGCTTCCCGGTCCGCCGCCGCCATGCGGGGTCGAGAACGTCTTGTGCAGGTTGAGATGCATGCAGTCGATGCCGAGATCGCCCGGCCGGACGCGGCCGACGATGGCGTTGAAGTTTGCGCCGTCGCAGTAGAAATGGGCGCCGACATCGTGCACCGCCTCTGCCTGGGCGAGGATCTCGTCCTCGAACAGCCCGCAGGTATTGGGGTTGGTCAGCATGAAGGCGGCGACATCCTCGTCTAGCGCGCGGCGCAGCGCCGCCAGATCGACGCGCCCGCGCCGGCCGAGAGGGACCGAGACGACCTCGTAGCCGCACATCGCCGCGCTCGCGGGGTTGGTGCCGTGCGCCGAATCGGGCACCAGCACGCGGCGGCGGGCGCCGCCGGCCGCCTCCAGCGCCGCCCGGATGGTCATCAGCCCGGTCGCCTCGCCATGCGCTCCGGCGGCGGGCGAGAGGCATATCGCCGGAAGACCGGTCAAGCGCGTCAACCACCGGGAGAGGATGGCCATCAGCGCAAGCGCGCCCTGCACGGTGTCGACGGGCTGGAGCGGGTGGATGTCCGCGAAACCGGAAAGCCTGGCGAGCTTCTCGTTGAGCCGCGGGTTGTGCTTCATGGTGCAGGAGCCGAGCGGATAGAAGCCGCTGTCGATTCCGTAGTTCTTCTGGCTGAGCCGCGTGTAGTGACGCACGGCCTCCGGCTCGGACAGACCAGGGAGATCGAGCGGGGCCGCCCGCGCCAGCCCGCCCAGCCGCTCTTCGCAAGCGGGCGGCTCGGCAAGGTCCACGCCCGAGCGGTCCGCCGCGCCGAGCTCGAAGATCAGCGGCTCCTCGAACCGCAGCGCAGGGCGGTCGGTCCCGGTCATCGCATCGCCTCCGCGAGCGCGGCGGCGTAGGTCTCGATCCCGGCCTCGGTCGCCGTCTCGGTCGCCGCGACCAGGACCAGCGGCTCGGCTGCCGCCTCGCCCGGCAGCAGCCGCGAGACCGGTACGCCGCCGAGGATCCGGCGCTGGGCCAGGGCGTCGATCACCGGGGCCGCCGGACGGTCCAGCGCGACCGTGAATTCGTTGAAGAAGTCGGTGTTGCGGACCGAGACGCCCGGAACGGCGTCGAGCCGTTCCGCCAGGCTGACCGCGAGGCCGTGATTGAGACGCGCGAGCCGCCGCAGACCGACCGCTCCGAGGAGGCTCAGATGGATCGAGAACGCGAGAGCGCAGAGACCGGCGCTGGTACAGATATTGCTGGTCGCCTTCTCGCGCCGGATATGCTGCTCGCGGGCGACGAGGGTAAGGACCCAGCCTCGTTGCCCGTCCGCGTCCCGCGCTTCGCCGACGAGGCGTCCCGGCATCTGCCGGACATGGCGGTCGCGGCAGGAGAACAGACCGACCGAGGGGCCGCCGAAGCTCAACGGATTGCCGAGCGATCCCCCCTCCCCGGTGACGATGTCCGCCCCCATCTCCCCCGGCGTGCGCAGGAGGCCGAGGGCAACCACCTCGGTGACCGCCACCGCCAGCAGCGCGCCGGCGCGGCGGCAGGCCGCGGCGAGACCGCCGAGATCGCGGAGCCGGCCGAAGAAGTCCGGATATTGCACCACGACGCAGGCGGTTCTGTCGTCGACCGCCTCGGCCGGGTCTTCGCCGCCGTCATAGTCGACGGCGAGCGCGTCGATCTCGATCGGCTGGAAGGCGACCCCGGTCTCGACGACCCGCCGATATTGCGGATGGAGGGCGCCGGAGACCACGACCCGCCGGCGCCCGGTGACGCGCGTCGCCATGCGCACCCCCTCGAGACAGGCGGTCGCACCGTCATACATGGAGGCGTTGGCGATATCGAGCCCGGTGAGCAGCGCCACCTGGGTCTGGAACTCGAACAGGCTCTGCAGCGTGCCCTGGGAGATTTCGGGTTGGTAGGGCGTATAGGACGTCAGGAACTCGCCGCGCTGGATCAGCGCATCGACGCTCGCCGGGACATGGTGGCGGTAGCGGCCGGCCCCGACGAAAAACGGCACCGAGCCGGCCGCCATGTTGCGGGAGGCGAGCGCCGCCAGGCTGCGTTCGACCTCGATCTCCCCGGCATGGGCCGGAAGGTCGATCTCGGGCGCCCTCGCCGACTCGGGCACGTCCCCGAACAGAGCCTCGACATCGGAGACGCCGATCTCCGACAGCATGAGCCGACGGTCGGCGTCGGTGAGGGGAAGATAGCGCATCGCCTCGGTCGCCCGCCGCCGTCAGAACCTGCCCAGATAGGACTCGTAGGCGGCCGCATCCATCAGCCCGTCGAGCTCGGACGGATCGGACATCCGGATCGAGAAGAACCAGCCTTCGCCCGTCGGCGCGCTGTTGACCAGCCCCGGTTCCTCGTCGAGCGGCCCGTTGACGGCGACGATTTCGCCGGTGACGGGCGCATAGACCTCACTGGCCGCCTTCACCGACTCGACCACGGCCGCCTCGTCTCCGCGGGCGAAGCTC
The DNA here is from genome assembly GCA_963422565.1 of Alphaproteobacteria bacterium. GTDB lineage: Bacteria > Pseudomonadota > Alphaproteobacteria > MPNO01 > MPNO01. The sequence continues at coordinate 2,856,721 of OY730228.1, forward strand.
CGGCCGGGTTCCGGGAGCTCGACGAACACGACATCTCCGAGCTGCTCCTGGGCGTAATCGCTGATGCCGACGACGGCGATACCGCCCCCCTCGACTCGAACCCATTCGTGATCCTCGCTGAATCGAAGTTCAGCCATGAACGGTCTCCCTTCCTCGACGCTTGGCGTAGCGGTGCGGGACGAAGGGCAGCGCCGCGATCCGCGCGGGCCGCGCCATGCCGCGGATCGCGACCTCGATCGGCGCGCCTGCCGCAGCGGCGGCGCTCCCGACATAGCCCATCGCCACCGGCGCGGCGAGGCTCGGCGCATAACCGCCGCTGGTCACCGCCCCGATGACCGCGCCCGCGCCATCCCTCAGCTCTGCGCCGGCACGCGCCGGCGCCCGCCCCTCGGGCGCGACCCCGATGCGCCGGCGCGGCGGCCCCGACGAGAGCTGGTCGCGGATGATCGTGTCGCCGGGAAACCCTCCCTCGGCGCGCCGGCGCTTCGCTATCGTCCAGGTGAGCCCCGCTTCGACCGGGGTGGTCTCGCGGCCGATATCCCGCCCGTAGAGGCAGAGCCCGGCCTCCAGCCGCAGCGTATCGCGCGCGCCCAGCCCGGCGGGCGCGACGCCCGGCGCATCGAGCAGGCGGCGGGCGATCCGCTCGGCGTCCTCGCCGGGGATCGAAATCTCGAAGCCATCCTCCCCGGTATAGCCCGAGCGCATGACGGCGAGCCGGACGCCGTCCACGACGAAGGGCGCCGCGGTCATGAAGTCGAGCGCCGCGGCCTCGGGCGCGATCGCGCCGATCGCCGCGGCCGCGCCCGGGCCCTGGAGGGCGAGCAGCGCGCGGCCTTCGATCTCGGCCACCCGGCATCCCGAGGGAAGGGCGCCCGCGATATGGGCGAGATCGCCCGCCTTGCATGCGGCGTTGACGACGAGAAACAGATAGGCGCCCACATTGACGACGATCAGGTCGTCGACGATGCCCCCGGTTTCTGCGGTCAACATCGTGTAGCGCATGCGGCCGGGCGCCAGGCCGGAGATGTCGGCGGGTACGAGCGCTTCGAACGCCCGCGCGCGTGCCGCGCCCGTCACGACGAGCTGCCCCATATGGGAGACATCGAAGAGCGAGGCCGCGCTTCTACAGTGCAGATGCTCGGCGACGATCCCGGTCCCGTAATGAAGCGGCAGCGAGAAACCGGCGAACGGGACCATCCTCGCGCCGAGCGCGCGATGGAGGGCGCTCAACGGGCTGGAAAGCGAGACGGCGTCCTTGGCTGCGGACACGGGCGACTCCGGCAGACGGCACGAAGCGTTCGTGCCGCGCGCCCCCTCTGTCGCTGAACCTGAGAGAATCGCCCGACCGGCGCCGAGCCGATCCGGCTTACCCCTTCGGTGAGGCCGCACCGCATCCGAAGATGGCGCGGCCTGCTCTCCAGAGACACATCCCCCTGCGGTCCCTGATGCCTGAGAGTTTCCGGGACCCTTGCTCCTTCGGCGCCGGCCAGGGGCCGGCCTCTCCCGCAGGGTTCATCTGTGTAACGCAGCACCGACCATGACGGCCGATATCAGACGATACCCGCCTGGGAACAGGCCGGTCAACCGGAATCCGAAGCCGCTCTCCCCGACGGGCATATGCGCCGACATGTTGTCGGGTTCTCGAGGTCGTGTCCGGTCGTGGGTACGCGAAACGGGGCGTTTCGGCGGACGACCTGCTGCGGGGGCGGCGGAGAAGAGGAGCGGCAGGGCCGTCGGTCGCGCTATCGACGGTGCTGCATGACCCGGTGCTCGACATAGAGGATGATCAGATACATCACCGTCGAGATGAGCGCGAGAATGGTGATGGCGGTCATCACCAGGTCCATCGCGAAAATCTGGCTGCCGTAGATGATCAGATGGCCGAGCCCCGCCTTGGCCGCCTGGAACTCGCCGACGATCACGCCGACAAGGGCGAGCCCGACATTGATCTTCAGCGCGGCGATAATCACCGGCACGTTGCCGGGCAGCACCACCTTGCGCAGGATCTGCGCCTTGCTGGCGCCGAACGTGCGGATCAGCTTGATCTTGTTCGGATCGGATTCGCGGAAGCCCGAATATACCATCAGGATGGTGATGAACAGCGCGATGGCGATTGCCATCGCGTAGATCGAGGCCTCGTCGCCGAGCCAGATATAGAAGATGGGGACCAGCGCGATCTTGGGCAGCGCGTTCGCCACCACCATGAACGGGTCGACGACGCGGTAGAGGAATTCCCACCACCAGAGCGCCATGGCGACCGCCACGCCGAGGACCATCGAGATAACGAAGCCGACGATGGTCTCCACCAACGTGACCCAGCTATGGTGGAGGATGTCGTTGTCCTCCGCCCCGACCATCTCGACGAAGGCGGGCCAGATCGCCGACGGATAGCTGGTCAGCATCGGGTTTACCCAATGCGCGCGGGGCGCGACCTCCCAGATCACGAGGAAGGCGAGCAGGATGAGCGCCTGGCAGGCGAGAATCAGCCGCCGCCGCAGGCGCACCCGGCGCAGAAAGGCCGCGTACATCTCGCTCGGTCCTCTCGCCTCCCCCGAGGCGGAGCCCGACGGAACGGGCCGGGCTTCGCGGTCAACCGCCGACATGGATCTCGAGCTCTCCCCATATCCGGTTGAAATAGTCGCGGAACTCCGGCCGGTCGCGCGCCTCGAACGGGGTCGGCCGCGCCGACCCGGCGTTCCCGAAGCGGATCTCGTGCTCCGCCTTCACGAAGCCCGGCCGTTTGCCCATCACCACCACCCGATCGGCCATGCTCACGGCTTCGGAGATATCGTGCGTGACCAGGATCACCGTCTTGCCTTCGCGGCGCAGTATCTCGCCCACCTCGTCGGCGAGGGCCAGGCGGGTCTGGAAGTCCAGCGCCGAGAACGGTTCGTCGAGCAGCAGGATCTCGGGCTCCGTGCACAGCGTTCGGGCCAGCGCGGCGCGCTGGCGCATCCCTCCCGAGAGCTGGTGCGGATAGTGGGCGACGAACTCTCCGAGGCCGTAGCGGCGCAGCAATTCCAGCGCCCGGTCCCGCGCGCGGTTCATGTCGAGGCCCTGGATCTCGGGTCCGATCAGGACGTTCTGGAGGATCGAGCGCCACTCGAAGAGATAGTCCTGCTGCAGCATGTAGCCGCAGAGCCGCGAGGGTCCGCGGACCGGCTTCCCGTCGACCAGCACCTCGCCGGCGTTGGGCTCGAGAATCCCCGCGATGAGCGACAGCAGGGTGGATTTGCCGCACCCGCTCTGGCCGACGATGCCGACGAACTCGCCCGGCAGGATGCTTAGCGACAGGCCGCGGACCGCCTCCGTCTCGCCCTCCAGGGTGAAATAGCGGAGATGGATGCCGCGCAGTTCGACCTTGGGAACGGGCGCCACTGCCGCGACGCCTACCGCACCGATTTCTTGGCGGCCTCCGAGAACCGGGTCGTTACCACCCGCTCATAGGCGACCCGCTTGTCGGCCTTCAGCACGCCGCCCTCGACCAGGATGTCCTGCAATGCCGAAATCGCTTCGGGACGGGTGGTCGGATCGGTCTTCCAGATGCCGAACCGACGATAGCGCGAGACCGACGCCGCGATATCGCCCAGCTCCACCTTGGGGAACCATTTGGCGATGGCCTTGGCCGCGGTGTCGGCATCGGCGTTCTGGATCCATTTCTGCGCCTTGTGGACGGCATTGGCCCAGCCCTGGACGATCTCGGGGTTCTTCTCGATATAGCTGTCAGTCGCCATGAACACCGTGTAATCGACCGGACCCACCTCCTTGCCGACGGAGGCCACCGGATAGGCGATGTCCTGACGCGAGAGCCTGCTGACATCGGGCTCGAAGAACACGGAGAAGTCCGCCTTGTTGACCATCCAGGCGCCGACTCGGGCGGGAATAGCGATGTTGGTGACATGGTCGATGTCCCGCTTGGGACTGATCCCGTGCTTCTTCATGGCGTATTCGAGGAACAGCCCGGGAGTCGAGCCGGGCCGCCAACCCATCACCGTCTTGCCCCGGATCATGGTCCATTCGAACCGCTCCATGGTCATCTTCTCGCGGGACATCAGGAACAGGCCGTCGGTCGCGGTGATCGCGGCGAACATCTTGGTCTTCTCGGGCGAGGCGCCGTTCTCGACATAGATCGCCGTCTCGGGACCCTGCAGGACGATATCGACATTGCCCGACAGCAGCATCGCGGTTCCCTTGTCGCCGCCCCAGGCGGTGGTCATGTCGACCTCGATCCCCTGGTCGCGGAAATAGCCGTTCGCGATCGCGACATATTTGGGCAGGTAGAACACGGAGCGCACGACTTCGGCGTATTTGACCTTGGTCGGCTTCTGCGCCCGGGCCTCGCCGGCCACGGCCGAAATCAATGTCGGCGCAAGGGCCGCAAGACAGATTAGCGTGCGAACGATCGTCATGATCCTTTCCCCCGATCCCGGTTCATCCGCGGTGCGTAACCGTGCCCCGGCGCGCATCGAGCCCGGTTTCGCCTGCCGCCCTGCCCTCATTCTGCCCCGGAGGCGGAGGATTGGTCCAGCGCGTCGCCGGCGGCGCGGCAATTCTCGTCATCGGCCGCGACGATCTCGTTCCGGCCCTCTCCGGGGAGTCCGGGTGTCGGGCCGCTCGGCGGATCCCGCGGCCTTGCGGAAGCCGGCCGGTCCTGCTTCCATCCGAGGCGGCGGCCGGCATGACGAGGAGCATCGGAGAGGATGGGCACCGGACTCGGAATTCGCTTCGACGGCTTCGATTCCGTCCCGGACAGCCTGGACATCGCCCGCAAGGCGGAGCGGGCGGGCGCGGCCCAGATCTGGATGGCCGAGCATATGGGCTATCGCGAGGCCGTCGCCGCCTGCATGGCGTATGCGATGTCGACCGAGTCAGCGACCGTGATTCCGACGGCGATCAGCCCGTATCTCTGGCATCCGATGCCGACGGCGATGTCGCTCGCGACTCTCTGCGATATCGCGCCCGGTCGGGTCGCCGTCGCGGTCGGCGTGGGCAATCCGCTGTTTCTCGGCGAAGCGGGTATCGAGCCGGTCAAACCGGTTCGGGCGGTTCGCGAGTTCGTCGAATGCCTGCGCGCGCTATGGACCGGCGCGCCGGTGACCCGCGACGGAACGTTCTTCCGTCTCTCCGGCGCGCGCATGGCCTTCACCCCCGCCCATCCGATTCCGATCTACATCGCGGCGACCGGGCAACGGATGCTGCGCTTGAGCGGGCGGATCGCCGACGGGGTGGTGCTGTCCGGCGGGCTGTCGGTCGCCCATGTCCGGTACAGCCTCGGGCGGGTCGCCGAGGGCGCGCGCGCCGCCGACCGCGACCCGGCCGAGTTCCGCAGCGCCGCTTTCCTCTATTTCTCGGTTTCGAAGGACGGGCGGGACGCGGTGGACTATTTGCGGGGCCGACTCGCCTTCCTGTTCCGCAACCGCGCGATGGCGGAGAATATCCGCTCGTCCGGGCTCCCCATCGATCATGAGGCGATCATCGACGCGGTCGCACGGCGCGACATGGAGCGCGCCAAGCGGCTCGTTCCCGACGATGCGGTCGATGCGTTCGCCGTGGGCGGCACGCCGCGCGACTGCCGCGACCGGCTCCGAGCCTATCTCGATACCGGTGTGACGGAGCCCGTGATCCAGATCAGCGGACCGCCCGAGAGCCGGAACCTCGCGCTCGCCGTCCTCCGGGAATTCGCCGCGGGATGATGGCGGGCCGATGGCCGGCGGGCACGCTGCGACCGGGCGTCCCGGTACGGCGCAGCGAGGATCGGCGGCTGCTCACGGGCGGCGGACGGTTCCTCGACGACCTCGCCCCGCCCGACACCGCGCACGCCGCGTTCCTGCGCTCGCCCCACGCCCATGCCCGGCTCTCGGTCGTCGATGCGGCAGCGGCCCGCGGGCTGTCGGGCGTGCGCGCCGTCCTCACCGGGGAGGACTACGCGGCCGACGGCCTCGGCGGGCTGACATGCGGCGAACGGGCGGCCAGACGCGACGGTTCGCCGATGCGCGTGCCGCCCCGTCCCGCCCTGCCGACCGAACGGGTGCGCCATGTCGGCGAGGCCGTTGCCATGGTCGTCGCCGAGACCGAAGCCGTCGCCCGGGACGCGGCCGAGCTCGTGCGGGTGGAGTATGAGCCGATGGCGGCGGTCACGCGCACGGCCGACGCCCGATCCGGTGCCGCCCCGCCGGTCTGGGACGACTGCCTCGACAACGAGGCCTTCGTCGCCAAAGCCGGGGACCCGGAGGAGTTCGCCCGGGTGCAGGCGGCGGCCGCGTATCTGGTCGACCAGCGGCTGGTCAACCAACGCGTGGCCGCGAACACGATCGAGCCGCGCGGCGCGCTCGCCGTTCCCGGCGCCTGCGACCGCCTCACGCTTCACGCCGGGGTTCACAGCCCCCACGCGTTGCGGGACATCTTGGCGCACGACATCTTCCGGCTGCCGCCGAGCCGTTTTCGGGTCGTGACCGGCGATGTCGGGGGCAGCTTCGGCATGCGCGGCGCGAACTATCCGGAGCTCGTCCTCGTCCCCTGGGCGGCGCGCCGGCTGGCGCGGCCGGTCAAGTGGATCGCGTCGCGCGGCGAGGGCCTGATCGGCGACGATCACGGGCGGGACATGATCAGCGACGCCCGTCTGGCACTCGACGGGGAGGGCCGCATTCTCGGCCTGCGCGCGGCGCTGACGGTCAATCTCGGCGCCTACCCGGCATTCAAGGGGCCGCGCTCGGCCCTGAATGCCCTGACCCTGTTGTCCGGCGTCTACCGCATTCCGGTTTTCGACCTCGAAGCGGCCGGCGTCCATACCCATACCAACGCCACCTCTCCCTATCGCGGCGCCGGTGCCCCCGAAGCGGCCTATGTTCTCGAGCGGATCCTGGACAAGGCGGCCCGGACCCTCGGAGCCGACCGCGTCGCGCTGCGCCGACGCAACTTGATCGCGGAGCGCGACATGCCCTACGATACCCGCCTCGGCTGGGTCTATGATGGCGGCGCCTTCGAACGGACGATGGACGAGGCGGCAAGGCGCGCGGACCTCGCGGGATACGGCGCCCGCCGCCTCGCCTCTCGCCGCCGCGGCCGTCTGCGGGGCGCAGGCATCTGCAACGGTCTGGGACAGACGGCCCGGTCGGGTGGCGAGGCGGCGGCGGTCGGGCTGGACAGCGACGGCGTCGCGACGGCGTGTGTCGGCAGCGCGCCCCAGGGCCAGGGGCACGAAACCGTCTACCGCCGGATCCTGAGCGCCGCGCTGGGCATCGATCCGGCCGGGATACGGGTGCGGACGGGCGACACCGATGCGGTCTCGACCGGCGGCGGCACCTTTCAACTCGCGCTCTCTGGTCTGCGGGGGGACGGCGGTCGCACGGGCCGCCGAGGAGCTGGTCGACTCGGGAAGAGAGGCCGCCTCGGAGCGGCTCGAGGCGTCGAAGGCCGATATCGCGTTCGCCGCCGGCCGCTACATCGTCGCCGGAACGGATCAGTCGGTCTCCCTGGTCGAGGTCGCGGCGATGGCAGGCGGCCGCCTCGCCGGTGCGGCGCGCTACACGCCCGACTCGGCGACCTTTCCCGCCGGCTGCCATGTCTGCGAGGTCGAGATCGACCCGGAGACCGGCGAGGTCTCGATCGCCCGCTATGTCGCGGTCGACGATGTGGGCGCTGTCTTCAACCCGCTTCTGCTCGACGGGCAGATCCACGGCGGTGCGGCCCAGGGGATCGGTCAAGCGCTCTTCGAACGCGTCGTCTTCGACGGCGAGAGCGGCCAGAACCTGACCGGTTCGTTCATGGACTACGCCATGCCGCGGGCCGACGATCTCTGCTCCTTCCGGACCGGATACAACCCGGTGCCGACCGCGCTCAACCCTCTCGGCGCGAAGGGGGCCGGGGAGGCCGGCACGGTCTGCGCCCTGCCGGCGGTGATGTGCGCCGTCGTCGATGCGCTCGGCCCCGAGGCGGGCGAGGGTCTCGACATGCCGGCGACGCCGGAACGCATCCTCCGCCGGTTGAGAAGCGTCCGGAGAGTCGGCTGACCCGGCGCCCGCCCGGCACGGCCGCCGTCAGGTCCCGCCTCGGTCGGGAAACCCGTTCTCGAGCAGATCGAGGAAGGCATCGCGGGTGATTCCGGCGAGCCCCATCCTGGCGAGAGTCAACCCCTCCGCGCGGAAATCCCGCTCCAGGATCACCGACGCCAGATGGATGACGTGATCGATCGTCGGCGTCGGAACGTCGGCGAGGCGGCCGAGCTCCGAATAGATCAGATGGCCGTAGGGCACGTCCTCGAGCAGATAGCGATGGTTCAGGCTCGTCGGCGCCATGATCCATCGGTCCGGCTCGCTCTGGTGGAAGGCTTCGTATGCGCGTCCGGAGGCGCCCGCCTCGTCGGTCGTGTAGCCCATACGCCAGAAGAGCTCGACGAACGGCATGCTGCGCGCATCGAGCGCATCGGCGACGGCGAGGCGTTCGCGGTCGACGGCATCGATCAATCTGCCGACCGCAGGCGTGATCCCATCGTAATAGTGACGGAAGTCGCCGCCCGTCGCTTCGATTCGACCCGCGTTGCAGAGCACGGCAGGGGGATGATGGATGGCGTTGCCGTAGGGGAAAACGGTCTCGAGAACGTTGGAAAACGGCCGTATCGTCGGATAGACGGTTCTCACGATTTCGTAGAGACGCGGCGTTTCTCGTCCGGGGAAGCCGCCGAACACCATGAAGTTCGACACCCGCGAGATCCGGCATTTTGTCGGTTCCACGCGGCGGCAGAGATAGGGGAGCGTCGCCGTCTCGCAGAAGACCGGACGCGCGACGCCGTGTTCCCGGAGCACGTGCGGGATCAGCAGGAGCGTATGGCCCGGCGATACGAAGAGAACCTGTTCCTCGGTCAGATGCGGCGCGGCGGCCGAGACCCATTTCTCGTGAAGATGGGCGGGGCTTACGATCATCACCAGATCCGCACCGTCCATCGCCGCTTCGGCGTCCTCGGTTATCAGCGCGAGCGGCGCGAAGCCCTCGCCGAACGGCGCGGCGTAACGGATGCCGCCGATGTCCCGGAGCGGCGCCAACGCATCCCGGTCCTGGCTGTAGAGCCGTATTTCGAAGCCCAGGGTCGCCAGATGCGCGGCCGCCGATGTGCCGCCCCCACCGGCGCCGAAGACCGCGATCCGATCGACCGTCATGAAGCGGCTTCCCCCGCCGTTCTTCGCGGCGCCCTCAGTCAGTCCGCCATGGCCGCCCGGCGAACCGCCTCGGGGGTGAACGGAAGACGGCGCAGCCGGAGGCCGGTGGCATCGTGGACGGCGTTGCCGATCGCCGCCGCCGTTGGCCCGGCCGCCGCTTCTCCTGCGCCGAGGAACGCTTCGCCGGGCCGTTCCATCAGGACGGTCTCGACCTCGGGCACGTTGTCGAAACGAAGAACGGGATAGCCGTCCCAGTCGCGGCTCGTGACGCCGTCCCGGTCGAAGGTCACCTCTTCGTAAAGGGTCCAGCTCGCAGCCTGCAGGACGCCCCCCTCCATCTGCGCGACGAGCCCAGCGCGGTCGACGATCTCGCCCGCATCGGCGGCGACCACCATCCGGTGCAGCCGCAGGTCGGCCGCGTCGGTGACCTCCAGCTCCACGCCCACCGCCGCATAGGCCTGGAGATTCTTGTAGCGGGCGAAGCCGAGGCCGCGGCCCCGCCCCTCGACGGCCGGCCAGGCGTTCATGCGATGCGACGCCGCCTCCAGTGTCTCGCGCGCCCGAACGTCCTTCAGATGGGCGAGGCGGAACGCCACCGGGTCGATCCCCGCCGCCGCGGCGAGCTCGTCCAGGAAGCACTCGATCGCGAATATGTTGCCGTAGGCGCCGAGCGTGCGCAGCGCCGATGTCCGAAGCGGTAGACCGCGCACAAGGTTCTTGACCAGGCGGCGGTTGGGGAAGTCGTAAAGGGGGTCGAGATTGCGGTGGATCCCCATATGACGGACCAGAGCGGGCACCGGGACGAACCTGGGCGGCGGATCCGCGCGGTATCGACTCGCCAGCAGCCGCGCCGCGCCGGCCTTCTCGGGACCCGCGCGCGGCCGCATGTTGAAGGTGTCGGAGTAGCTCTCATGCGACCATTCGAGAACCTCGCCCTCCTCGGAGAGGCTCGCGCGCAGCATCATCGCCATGCAGCTTCCGTATGGCTCCCACGCATGTTCCTGCTCGCGGCTCCACTTGAGCAGAATCGGGGTCCCCGGCAGCGCCCGCGCGACCAGCGCCGCGTCGAACGCCGCGTCGTCGGCGCCGTTATGACCGTAGCAGCCGGGTCCCGGCGCGTGCGCGACCTCGATATCCTGCGGGTCCATACCGAGGGCCTCGGCGATCGCGTCGCGCAGCAGATAGACCCCTTGCGTGTGAGACCAGATGCGCAGCCGGCCGTTCTGCCAGTGGGCAAGCGCCGCCGACGGCCCGATCGAGCCATGCATGAGATAGGGCTTTTCGTAGCGCGCCTCCAGCATCGTCGCCGCGCCTCGTGGCGGCCTTCCGAGCGGCGGCACGGGTTCCTCTACGGGAGTTCCCTCGATGACGGGCAGGCTCTCCCGCTCGTTCGCCGTCAGCCGCTCATAGATGTCCTGCGGCGGTATCCCGGTCCCGATGTTCCACCGCGCGGCGTCGTAGATCTGCTCGGCGGCGCGCGCGGTCCCATATTCGTCGGCGCCGGCGACCGCTACGAAGCTGCCGTCTCTCACGACCGAGATCCCGCGCTCGGCCAGCCGTTGGTTCAGCGCCTCGTCGAGCGCCTCCAGGCGTGCCCCGTAATGGGGCGGACGAACGACGCGCGCGTGCAGCATTCCCGGCCGCGCCATGTCGTGGAGGAATTCGTAGCGGCCGGTCACGATCTCGGCCATCGCACGCGGCGTCGCCGCCGTGCCGACGATCCGGTGATCCCGCGGCGGTTTGGCGGGGGCTTCCGTGTCGACCGGGATATCGAACGGCCGGCCGCCCTGGATGTCCCAATAGGTGACGCTGCGATTGGTCGCGCGCGATCCGACCGTTCCGTCGTCGACCTCGAGGCTGTCGATATCGACGCCGAGTTCCGATGCCGCGCGCGCGATCATGTGGCGTCGGGCCGTCGCGGCTGCCGCGCGCGCGGCGTTTCCGGAGTCTTCCATGGAGAGGCTGCTCGCGGTGACGCCCTCGTTCGGGTCGATGCCGGTCCGCGTTCGGCTCACCTCGATCCGTTCGGGGTCCACGTCGAGCTCCTCTGCGGCGATCATCGCCAACGCGGTGGACACGCGTTGTCCGATATCGACCTTGCCGGTGCGGAGGAGAATGCGTCCGTCCGCGCCGATCGAAAGCCACTCGTCGAGGCCCGGATGTCTCGCGAGGCTGGAGCTAGACGGCATCGCGGATCTCCCGGCAGGCCCGGTCGACGGCTGCGAGGACGCGCGCCTGCGAGCCGCAGCGGCAAAGATGGCCGTGCAGCGCCTCCGCGAGGGCGTTCCTCGCCGGGGCCGGGGTCTTCTTCAGGAGCGCCGTCGCGGCCACGACCATGCCGGTGGTGCAGTAGCCGCACTGGGCCGCCCCCTCGGCGACGAAGGCCCGCTGCACGGCCGCGCCGACCCGGTCGCGCTCGAGCGCTTCGACGGTGACGATCTCGCTGTCGACAAATTCCGACGCTGCCCGGACGCAGCTCTGGACGCTCTCCCCGTCGACCAGAACCGTGCAGGCGCCGCATTGTTCGAGCGCGCAGCCGAGCTTGGCGCCCTTGAGGCCGAGCTCGTTGCGTAGCACATAGATCAGCGGAACGGCGGGATCGCATGTCACCTCGCGGGCCTCGCCGTTGACGCCGAGTGTCAATCTCTCCATGGAACGACCGTGGCGGTTGTGGGGGACTCTTCGGAAGGACTCGCCGGCCGCGGCGGAGGGGAAGGGCGGCGCGGCGCCGGCGACCTTACGCAGCCCGGCCGTCCCCGTCCATGCGGTGCCCCACGAGCGCCGACCGGTCTGGCGTGGCGCGTGCCTGCAGGCCGGATGCGGCAACGGCGCCCGCATCGCGCAGCGACCCGACGGACCCGTCCCGGATATCCCGCAGGTCGGCGCCGATGTCGCGCCGGGACAGGGCGCGCCCGCCGGTCTTCGTCGGGGTCCCTATCCGCCCTTGCGTATGGCAATCCGATAGACGCCGCCGTCCTGCGACCAGTCGACGAAGCCATGCGCCGTTTCCGCGCAGAACGCCTGGAAATCGCCGACGGCGGCCGTGTCGGTGGCGAGGACCAGGAGCGTCTCCCCGGCCGCCAGCGCCCGCAGCGCTTTGCGCGCGCGCAGCACCGGCAGCGGGCATTTCAAGCCCGTCGCGTCCAGCGTCGCAGCCATTATCGCGCTCCTTCGGAGGGCGGCCTCCGGCTGGCTGGGGCGCCAGGATTCGAACCTGGGATCACGGGATCAAAACCCGTTGCCTTACCGCTTGGCTACGCCCCAGCGACCGGCGCGGGCAAAATTAGGTTCGGCGCGAGCGCTCGGCAAGCGCCGGATCGGCCGAAGAACGGCCCACGGGACAGGCCGCGCGGACCGCCGCCGCTCGCACCCACCAGGACGGCTCCGCCGCGCCGATGCGCCGGGCCGCCCGTGCCGCCGCCTCGGCCTGCGCGAACATGCCGAAGCAGGTCGGGCCGCTTCCCGTCATCCGCGCCAGAAGACAGCCTTCCTGGGCGGCGGTCGCCGTCAGGACCCGTTCGACGGCGGGCGCCGCCGCTGCTGCTGCCGCCGTCAGGTCGTTGGGCAGTGCTCCGAGCCAGGCGGCGAAGCCCGCCGCATCTCGGGGCACGGCGGGGGGGCGTCCGCGCGGCGGCGAAAACGGCCCGCGGCGCCGTGCGTAGACATCGCCCGCGGCGAGCCGCATCCCGGGGTTCGCCAGCACGAGGTGCAGGTCCGGCAAGGGCGGCGCCGCGGCGACCCGCTCGCCGATGCCAGAGACGAAGGCCGGACGTCCGAACAGGCACACCGGGACGTCAGCTCCGAGGCCCAAGGCCAGGCGGTCCCGCCGTTCGGGTTCGAGATCGAGACGCCAGAGCCGTTCCATCCCGGTCAACACCGCCGCCGCGTCGGAGGAACCGCCGCCGAGGCCGGCGGCCACCGGCAGCGATTTGGTGAGCGTGAGGCGCAGCGCGGGCTCCCGGCCGACCAGGGCGGCGAGCCGATGGGCGGCGATGGCGGCCAGATTGGAAGCCGCCGGCCCCGCCGCACCGGCGAAGGTGCCGGCGACCCGGAGAGCGAAACGCTCGGCCGGGGCAAGCCCGACGAGATCGGCGAGGTCGGCGAAAACCACGAAGCTCTCGATGAGATGGTAGCCGTCGCCGCGCCGTCCGACGATCCCGAGGGTCAGGTTGATCTTCGCGGCAGCCGCGACGCGGAGACCCGCCGATGGCGGTCGCGCGCCCTCTGCCCTCAACGCGCCGCGCCGGCGGGCACGGTCTTCGCCTCGGCGGGGTCGAGGCCGTCGGCGACCTTTCCGCGAATGTCCTCGACCTGTCCGGGCTCCGGATCGAAGCCGAGGGCGCGCGACCATTGCGCCCGCGCCTCGACGCGCCGACCGACCCGCCAATAGGCGTCGCCCAGATGATCGTTGATCGTCGGGTCCTGGGGCCGAAGCTCGGCGGCGCGCTCGAGCCAGGTGACGGCTTCTTCGTACCGGCCTATGCGGTAATAGGCCCAGCCGAGGCTGTCGACGATATTGCCGTCATTCCGTCGGAGGGCGAGGGCGCGGTTGATGAGCTCCAGCCCGCGCTCGAGATTCACGCCCTGATCGACCCAGGAATAGCCGAGATAGTTCATCACGTAGGGGTCGTCGGGGTTTAGCTCGAGGGCGCGGAGCAGGTCCTTCTCCGCCAGCTTCCACCGACCGGATCGTTCGAGGGCGACGCCACGGTAATAGAACAGCCGCCAATGGCGCTGCTCGACAGAATCGAGTCGCGTGACCGCCGAATCGTAGGCCGCCGCCGCTTCGGCGAATCTCTCCCCTCTCCGCAGCAGGTCTCCGAGCGCAATCAAGGCGTCGATGCGGTCGCCGCGCTCTTCCGCCATCCGACGGAACTCGGCGACCGCATCCTCCCGCCGCGCGCTCTCCGCCATGAGCACCGCCCGCCGAAGCTGCGCCGACCAGTGGAAGGGCGATCGCGAGCCTATCCGATCATAGACCGCGATCGCGTCCTCGGCGCGTCCGATCCTCTCGAGCATCATGCCGAGGTTCATCTTGCCGAGATCGAAGTCCGGTCTCAGCGCCAGCGCCAGCCGACCGCAGCCCAGCGCGAACTGGGACCTCGCATCGTTGAACAACATCACGGCCGTGGAGAAGAAGACCTCCGCCATGCCGTCGCGCGCGTTCTCGACGGCCGGCCCCGCCGGCGGCGCACCCGAGGCGAGGCGATCCAGGGCGCTTTCCCACGCCGGCGAGGCGCCGTGGCGCGCGACCCGCTCCCGGTAGAGCGTCTCGGCCTCCCCCGGGCGGCCGCTGCGCTCGTACAGCGAGCCGATCGCCTGGACCAGCCGCGGCAAGCGCCAACGATCCATGGCCGCACGGTAGCGCCGCTCCGCCTCGTCGGTCCGGCCGGCCAGATCGAGGATCAGCCCGGCATGATACTCGGTCTGCGAGTTCAGTATCTTGGAGACCGTCCCCAGGCTCGCGACCGTCTCGAGCGCCGCGTCGATCCGGCCCTGCCCCACCTGCGACCAGGCGCGCAGGAGGGGCAGTATGAACACCCCCCTTGCGCGCCCGTACAGGGCGGCGATTCGTGTCTCGGCCCGGTCGAACGCGCCGCTCCCGGCCTCGTCGAGCAGCAGCACCATATGCGCCAGCGTGTCCGCATCCGAGAGCGCGCCGCGGGGTTCGGTGCGCGCCAGGCGCGGCGCGAGCTTCCGGGCGGCGTCCATCCGGCCGCTCAAGAGATGGGCGACGAACGCCTCGCCGACCAGGGCCCGGTCGCCGGGGGCGGTTTCCAGCGCCGCCGACATCAGCGCCGCGGCGCTGCCGAAATCTCCCTGCCCGGCGGCGAACCTTCCCGCCAGATAGTTGCCCGCCGCCGAGGGAACGGCTGCTTTGCCTGCCGCCGGGCGGGCGGAGTCGGCAGCGGCCCCGGGCAGCAGGGCCGAGTCGGGTCCGGATGCCAGCACGGCACCTGTCACCCCGAGAAGCAGCATCGCTGCCGCGCGGGCATGCTTCGGCCGTGACGGAGCTATCAGCCAGCAGACATATCCCACGGCCAACAGGATCACCATGTCAGGTCGGCGGCCGCCACGAGGCCTGCGCGTCGCCGCGGCGCGGCCGCATCTCTCGTGAGTATACACGGCCCCGCCGCCGCCGGCAGCGATCGCGCGAGTCGAGTTGTCCGGTATTGCACGGCCGGGCTACAGTCCGGCATCGTCGAGGAAATCAAAGAACGAGGCAACGATGCGCGCAAGGGATGAAGTGCGAGGCCGGTACGTGGTCCGCCAGCCCGCTGAGGGACCCTCCTACTGGCAGCCGGTGCCGGCGAGCGGCCACGCGGACCCGAAGCTGGTGCCCGCGGACACCGGCTACGAAGCGCTGTCGATGGGCTTTCAGACCATCGCGCCCGGATGCCGGGTGCGAGAGCATTCCCACCCGGACCAGATCGAGTTGCTGATCTGCTTCCGCGGCACAGGCTCGGTCAATATCGACCGCGAGCCGCATCCGATGACGCCGGGGACGGCATGTTTTCTCGGATATGACGTGAAGCACGAGATCGTAAACCAGACAGAAGACGAGCTGGTGCTGATGTGGGTGATCGCTCCTGCCGGGCTCGAGGATTTCTTCGCCGAGATCGGCCGTCCGCGCGATGCGGGCCGGCCGGCCCCGGCCCCGTTCGCCAGACCCGGGAATGTCGTCGGGCTCGAGCGCAGCATGGGCATGAACGACACGGTCGCCGACCCCGCTTGAGGCGCGGCAAGGAGCAGCAGGATGCCGAAGATCGATATCGGCGACGCCGAGATCCACTACGAGTCGCACGGCGACGGCCCGCCCTTGATGCTGGTCCCGGGCCTCGGCGGCAGCGGCACGTTCTGGCGGGGGCAGGTCGATGCGTTCGCCGCCCATTTCCGGGTCGTCACCCACGACCATCGCGGCACCGGGCTCAGCACTCACTCCCGGATCGCCTATTCCGTCGATCAGATGGCCGCCGACGCGCTCAAGCTGATGGACGCGCTCGGCATCGAATCGGCGCATTACGCCGGCCATTCCACCGGCGGTGCGATGGGTCAGATCATCGCCCAGGACGCCGGACACCGGCTCAAATCCCTCGTGCTCTCGGCGACCTGGGCGGGGCAGGACGCGTATTTCAGGCGCTGCTTCGAGATGCGCAAGCTGGTGCTTCAGACCTGCGGGGTGCTCGAATACGCCAGGACCTCCTCGCTCGCCCTGCTGCCCCCGTGGTGGATATTCGAGAACGATGCAGAGCTCGATCGGCAGAACCAGGCGCAGGCCGACGACCATCCGCCGGTCGAGGTCCTGGCGAGCCGCATCGACGCCATCATGGCGTTCGACCGGCGCGCCCGCATGGCCGACATCTCGGTTCCGTGCCTCGTCATCGTCGCCCGCGACGATGCGGTCACCCCGGCCTACATGTCGGAGGAGCTGGCAAGCGGCATCCCCGGCGCGCGCTACTGCCTGCTGGAGCGCGGCGGCCACTACGCCCCCGTCATCGTCGCCGAGGACTATAACGAACCGGTGCTGGACTTCCTGCTCGCCCGGACCGGCGGCTGAACGCGATCCGCCCGCGCGGTGCCGGGCGATGAGGCGGATCGGGGTCTTCGGTGCCGGCGCCTGGGGATCGGCTCTCGCCATCGTCGCCGCTGAAGCCGGCCGGGAGACCGTGCTCTGGGGACGCCGCCCGCCTTGCCCGGGAGACCGGGAGACGCCGCGCGCCGGCGCCCGAACCTCGAATCTGGCGGAGGCGGCGGCCGGGCTCGACGCGGCGCTTCTGGCGGTGCCGGCCCAGGCGCTGCGGGAGGTCGCGCGCCGCCTCGCGCCCGTGCTCGGCGCCGCCGTCCCCGTGGTCGTCTGCGCCAAGGGAATCGAGCGGAACACGCTGATGACCGTGAGCGAGGTCGCGTCGGAAGCCCTGCCCGGCCGGCCGATCTCCGTGCTTTCCGGCCCCACCTTCGCCGACGAGATCGCCCGCGCGAGGCCGAGCGCGGCGACGCTCGCGGCGGCGGACGCGGGTCTGGCGGCGCGGCTGGCCGCAGCGCTGCGGACGCCCGCATTCCGGCCCTATCACGGCACCGACGTGGCGGGGGCGGAGCTCGGCGGCGCGGTCAAGAACGTCCTCGCCATCGCCTGCGGGATTACCGAGGGGCGCGGGCTCGGCGAGAACGCGCGCGCCGCTCTGATCACCCGCGGGCTGGCCGAGATGACCAGGCTCGCAGTCGCCAAGGGCGGCCGGGCGGAGACGATGACGGGTCTCGCCGGGCTCGGCGATCTCGTCCTGACCTGCACGAGCGGGACCTCGCGCAACTATGCGGCGGGCGTGGCGGTCGGCCGCGGCGACGCCGCCGCGGCGGGGATACTGGTCGAGGGCGTGCCGACCAGCGCTGCGCTGCCGGCCCTCGCGCGCCGCCACGGTGTCGAGATGCCGATCGCGGAGGCGGTCGATGCGATCCTGAACCGGGATGCCGATATCGACGCGGTGGTCGCCGGGCTTCTCGCCCGGCCTCTGCGGGCGGAGACCTGAGCGCGGCAACGAGGGGAAGGGGATGCGCTACTGGCTGTTCAAGTCCGAGCCCGGCGCCTGGTCGTGGGAGGACCATGTCCGCGCCGGGACCGCCGAATGGGACGGGGTGCGAAACTATCAGGCCGATAACAACATGAAGGCGATGCGCGTGGGCGACCGCGGCTTCTTCTACCATTCGGTCAACCCGCGCGAGATCGTCGGCATCGTGGAAATCGTCCGCGAACACTATCCCGACTCGACGGATCCCAAGGGCCGTTTCGGCATGGTCGACCTGAAGGCGTTGATGCCCGTCGCGGCCCCGGTATCGCTGGCCGCCATCAAGGCCGAGCCGGCGCTCGCCGGGATGGCGCTTATCCGTCAGTCGCGCCTTTCGGTCTTGCCGGTGGGCGCCGAAGAATGGTCCATCCTCTGCCGCATGGCGGGGATTCGCGCGTGACCGCGGCGGCCGCGCAGCTCTGCCGGCTCGACGAAATCCCCGATCCCGGAGGCAGGGGTTTCGTCCCGCCGGACCGGCCGCCGTTCTTCGTCGTTCGGCGTGGTGGACGAGTCTGGGGCTATGTCAATTCCTGCCCCCATCAAGGCGTCACCCTCGATTGGAAGCCGGACAGCTTTCTGAGCCCCGAAAAGGACCTCATCCAATGCGCCACGCATGGCGCGAGATTCGTCATCGAGACCGGGCGCTGCATCGCCGGACCCTGCCCGGGAAGATCGCTGACGCCGGTTCCGCTGCGTCTCGCCGACGGCATGGTGATCCTAAACTGAGGCCGCCGCGTTCTTGTTTCGCATCGGTTCCGCCCACATAATCCGGCGATCGGGTTTCGGGAGATCCGACGGGGGGACGAGACGTGGCGGACGACGAGATCTTTTCCGTGCCGGAGGCGGCGGCCCGCCGGGCACATGTCGACGCGGCCGGCTATGAGGACATGTATCGGCGTTCGGTCGAGGAGCCCGAGCGGTTCTGGGCCGAACAGGCCCAGAGGCTCCACTGGATCGTGCCCTTCACCAAGGTACGCGACACCAGCTTCGCGCGCGAGAATGTCCATATCCGCTGGTTCTACGACGGCGTCCTGAACGCCTCGGCGAACTGCCTGGACCGCCATCTGTCGGCGCGGGGGGAACAGACCGCGATCATCTGGGAGGGCGACGACCCGGCCGATTCGAAGCGCATCACCTATGCGGAGCTGCACCGCCAGGTCTGTCGGCTCGCCAATGCGCTCAAGGCGTTGGGTGTCGGCAAGGGCGACCGGGTGACGATCTATTTGCCGATGATCCCCGAGCTCGCGGTCTCGCTTCTGGCCTGCGCGAGGATCGGCGCGGTCCATTCGGTGGTCTTCGGCGGTTTCTCGCCCGACTCGATCGCGGGACGCATCCAGGACTGCGACTCCAGCCTGGTCATCACCGCCGACGAAGGGGTGCGAGGCGGCCGTCTCGTCCCGCTGAAGGCCAATATCGACGCGGCGCTCCGGCAATGTCCGACCGTGGACACCTGCGTGGTCGTCCGGCGGACGGGCGGCGCGGTCGACTGGGTCGCAGGCCGCGACGTCTGGTATCACGAGGCGGCCGCGGCGGCCTCGGACGACTGCCCCGCCGAACCGATGAACGCCGAGGACCCGCTGTTCATCCTCTACACGTCGGGGTCCACGGGAAAGCCCAAGGGCGTGCTGCACAGCATCGGTGGCTATCTGGTCTACGCCTCCATGACCCACCAATACGTGTTCGACTATCATGACGGCGATGTCTATTGGTGCACCGCGGATGTCGGCTGGATCACCGGTCACAGCTACACCGTCTACGGCCCCCTCGCCAATGGGGCAACGACCCTGATGTTCGAGGGGCTGCCCAACCATCCCGGCCCTTCCCGGTTCTGGGAGATCTGCGACAAGCATTCGGTCAACATCTTCTACACGGCGCCGACCGCGATCCGGGCGCTGATGCGCGAAGGCGACGGGCCGGTAGAGGCCACCGACCGCTCGTCGATCCGGCTCCTCGGTACGGTCGGCGAGCCGATCAACCCGGAGGCCTGGCTCTGGTACTACAATGTCGTCGGCGGCGGCCGCTGCCGGATCGTCGACACATGGTGGCAGACCGAGACCGGCGGGATCCTGATCGCGCCGCTTCCCGGCGCGACGCCGCTCAAGCCGGGCTCGGCGACGAGACCGTTCTTCGGCGTCAAGCCGGTGGTCGTCGACAATGACGGGCGGCTGCTCGAGGGCGCGTGCAGCGGCAATCTTTGCCTCGACGGCTCCTGGCCCGGACAGATGCGCACCGTCTTCCGCGACCACGACCGGTTCGTTCAGACCTATTTCTCGAACTATGAGGGCTATTACTTCACCGGCGACGGCTGCCGCCGCGACGAGGACGGGTATTACTGGATCACCGGGCGGGTCGACGATGTGATCAACGTGTCGGGCCATCGGATGGGCACCGCCGAGGTGGAGAGCGCCCTTGTCGCCCACGACAAGGTCGCCGAAGCGGCGGTCGTGGGCTACCCGCACGACGTCAAGGGTCAGGGCATCTACGCCTATGTGACGCTGATCGCCGGCGAGGAACCGACCGACGGGCTGCGGAGAGATCTCGTCCGATGGGTCCGCAAGGAGATCGGTCCGATCGCCACGCCGGACCTGATCCAATGGGCGCCGGGGCTGCCGAAGACCCGGTCTGGCAAGATCATGCGCCGGATCCTGCGCAAGATCGCGGCCAACGAGCAGGAGTCGCTCGGCGACACGACGACGCTGGCCGAACCGGCGGTGGTCGACGACCTCGTCGAGAATCGCATGAACCGCTGAGCCGACCGCCGCGCTTCCCGCGGCGAAGACGCCCCTCCCCCCGTCACTGCCCGTCCCTCGAGCGGAGGGGGACGCGCGCGCCCTCTCTCGCTCCCTGCACCCTTCATCATGCATCCTCGGCGATGGAGTTGGACGATGGCTCTTCCACACCAGGGTTCGGGTCGCGGCAGCGTCGTTCGCCCATAGCGCGAGGGGGAAGCCGAGGGGCGATGCAGCCTGTGAGAGCGGGCTTCCTGCCGTCGTGCGGGTTCCGTCCTACCCCTTGAGGGAGAGGGCAGGGGCGGGGGGGGGGGGAGAGGACCCCTCTGGGCCGGACACCCGCTACGGCCCATGCCTTCCGTCCGGCGAATTCCGCAGCCGCTCCGGGGAATCGGTTCGGCGGCGCGGCTCCATTATGATCCGGCCATGCCCGCCGCCGACCCGTTCACGGAGGGCGCATCCGACACGGTGCTGGCCGTCGGACATGCGACGGCCGTATTGCTGGAGACCGGCGGCGCGCCTCGGGAACTGCCGCTTGCCGCCGCTGCGGCGGCGGTTCGGGGCGGGCTGGTTCCGGTTCTGTGCCACCGCCGGGCGGTCGCGCGGCGGCTCGGGCTGGAAGTCTTTCCGGCCCGCGATCTGCTTGAGCTGTTCGCCTTCGTCCGGCCCGCGGAACCCTGCCTGCCCACCGTCGGCGGTGTTGCCGACGCGCTGGAGCTTCCGCGTCCGGCGTCGCTCGCCGAGGGCGCCGGGACCCTCGCCGCGGCCGCGCGCCGCCTGCTGTCGGATCTCGCCGAGACCGATGCCGAGGACCGCGCCGAGGCGACCGTCGTCGCGACAGCAATGGCCGGCGGCGGATGGCCCTGGGCGCGCGCCGTCCGCGCCGCGCTCGGCGCGGACGGGGGCCCGGTGCGCGATGCGGCCGGCCTCCGGGTCTGGAACCGTCTCTCCGAGATATCCGAGCACGCACCGGAACCGCCGGCAGGGTCGCGGGCGGTCGCGCCGGGCGATGCGCGGCAACGGCTCGCGCGGCTGCTCGGGGCGGCGGCCGAGGACCGGCCGGGCCAGGCCGATTTCGCCGCGGCGCTGACCGCCGCCTTCGCGCCGCGTGATTCCGGAGAGGCCCCGGCCGCGGTGATCGCCGAGGCCGGGACCGGGGTCGGTAAGACGCTCGGCTATATCGCTCCTGCCAGCCTGTGGGCCGAGCGCAACGGCGGTCCCGTCTGGATCAGCACCTATACGCGCAATCTGCAGCGGCAGATCGACGCCGAGCTCGACCGGCTCCACGCGGATCCGGTCCTCAAGCGGCGCAAGGTTGTGATCCGCAAAGGACGGGAGAACTATCTCTGCCTGCTCAACCTGGAGGACGCGGTCGATCGGCTGGACATGTTCTCCGGCGACGCGGTCTCGCTCGGCCTCATGGCGCGCTGGGCCGCGCGGACCCGCGACGGGGACATGGTCGGCGGCGACTTCCCGGCCTGGCTGGCCGACCTGCTGGGATACCGGCGCACGCTCGGCCTGGCCGACCGGCGCGGCGAGTGCATCTACTCGGCCTGCGCGCATTACCGGAAATGCTTCATCGAGCGCACGGTCCGCCGCGCGCGGCGCGCCGATATCGTGGTCGCCAACCATGCCCTGGTGATGACCCAGGCCGCGCTCGGCGGGCTCGATGACGGGTTCGTCCCGAGCCGGCTCGTCTTCGACGAGGGGCATCATCTGTTCGACGCCGCCGACGGCGCCTTCTCGGCCCGGCTGTCGGGTCAGGAGACCGCCGACCTGCGGCTCTGGCTGCTCGGCTCCGAGACTGCGGGGCGGCGCCGGGCGCGCGGGCTGGCGCGGCGGATCGTGGACATCGCCGTCGGCGACGAGGCGGTGAGCCGTCTCGGCGAGCTGCTGTCGGCGGCGGCGGTCCTACCCGGCGGCGGCTGGCGGCAGCGGCTGGCCGACGGTCGGCCGCGCGGGCCTGCGGAGGCGTTTCTCGCCGTCGTCCGTCGCCAGGTGCTGGCGCGCGCCGACGGGCGCGGCCGCTACGAACTGGAGACCGAGCCGCGACCGCCGGCGGACGGGCTGCTCGAGGCGGCGTCGGCATTCGAGACGGCGCTCGGCGCGCTGATCGCGCCGACCCGGGCGCTGGCGGCGCGACTCGCTGCGCTGCTCGCCGAGCGCGCGGAGACGTTCGACACGCCGACCCGCAACCGCGTCGAGGCCGTCGCGCGCGGGCTCGCCCGGCGGCTGGATGGCCAGCTCCTGCCCTGGCAAGCGATGCTGCGGGGACTGCCCGAGGAGCCGCCCGAGAGCGTCGTCGACTGGCTCTCGGTGGGTCGCGGCGACGGGCGCGACGCCGATGTCGGCATGCACCGCCATTGGGTGGACCCGTCGCTGCCCTTCGCTGCCCATGTCGCGAGCGCGGCGCACGGTATGGTTGTCACCTCGGCGACGCTCCGCGACGGCACCGGCGATGCCGAGCGCGACTGGCGGGCCGCCGAGGCACGAACCGGCATGGTGCATCTCGCCGCGCCGGCGGTCCGCGTCGCGACCCCCTCCCCCTTCGACTATGCGCGCCTCGCCCGGGTGCTGCTGGTCACCGATGTCCGAAGGGACGATCCGGACCAAGTGGCGGGCGCCTATCGGGCGCTGATGACCGCCGCCGGCGGCGGCGCGCTGGGACTTTTCACGGCGATCTCGCGGCTCCGCGATGTGCATGAGCGCATCGCTGCGAAGCTGGAAGCCGACGGACTCACGCTACTCGCCCAGCATGTCGACAATCTCGACACCGCGAGCCTGGTCGACATCTTCCGGGCGGAGGAGGACTGGTGCCTGCTGGGAACCGACGCGGTGCGCGACGGCGTCGATGTGCCCGGGCGCTCGCTGAGACTCATCGTCTTCGACCGGGTGCCCTGGCCGCGACCGTCGATCCTCCACCGCGCCCGCCGGGCGCAAGCGGGGCAGGGCGGGCATGACGACATGCTGGCCAGGCTGCGTCTCAAACAGGCCTTCGGCCGGCTGGTGCGCCGTGCCGACGACCGCGGCGTCTTCGTCCTGCTCGACCGGTCCATGCCCTCGCGGCTGCTCGGCGCCTTCCCGTCCGAGGTGCCGGCAGCGCGCGTCGGCCTCGCCGAGGCGGTCGCTCGGACCCGCGGCTTCCTCGCGGCGGACGGACGGGGCTGACCTCGCGGCTGGAAATCGCCGGGCCGCCGGCGCAAGATGCGGCGATCGGCGGCGCAGAGCGGGAGTGGGCGATGGCGGTCTTCGACGCGGTCTCGATCGAGAGGCTCTTCCGGATCGATGGCGACGGTGCGTTCGTTACCGGCGGCGGCGCCGGGCTGGGGCGGATCGCGGCGATCGCGCTCGCCGGAGCGGGCGCCCATGTCGCGGTGACCGATATCGACGAGGCGGCAGCTGCGCGGGTTGCGGCGGAGATCCGCGAGGCCGGGGGCGTTGCCGAGCCGTTCCGGCTCGATGTCGCCGACCGCAAACGGATCGACGAGGTGATCGACCGGGCGGCCGAGCGGTTCGGCGGGCTGCAGATCCTCGTCAACAATGCCGGGATCGCCCGGCGCGGGCCGACCGAGACCCTGCCCGACGCGGACTGGGACGCGGTCGTCGAGGTCAACATGACCGCGCCCTTCGTCTGCGCCCGCGCCGCCGCCCGCCACATGCTGCCCCGGCGCGACGGCCGGATCATCTCGCTCGCTTCGATCATGGGCTACCGCGGCAACCCGATCTTCCCCCATCTGCCCTATCAGGCGACCAAGGGCGCGATCGTCAACATGACGCGCGCGCTCGCGGTCGAGTGGGCGCCGCACGGGATCCGGGTCAACGCGGTCGCGCCGACCTTCTTCTACACCAATCTCGGCGCCGACATGCGCCGGCGCCGACCGGAGGTGGTGGCGCAGATCGAAGCGCGCACCCCGCTCGGCCGCTTCGGAGAGCCCGAGGAGCTGGCCGGCGGGATTCTCTATCTGGCGAGCAGGGCGTCGGCGATGGTCACCGGCCATACGCTGGCAATCGACGGCGGCTGGCTCGCGCTGTAACGCCGGCGCTACAGCCCGGACACGCGCCGGTCAGGCGCAGCCGCGGACCGCATCCTCCGTCAGGACCCCGATCAGATGGGCGCGGTAGGCCGCGCTGCCATGCAGATCGGTCGTGAGCCCGTCCGCCGGCAGCGCGAGACCGGCGATCGCCGCCGGGCCGAAATCGCGCATCAGCGCCCGTTCGAAGGCGCGGACGCGGAACACCGAGCGCGCCGCGCCGGTCACCGCCACCCGAACCTCGCCGCCGGCGTGCCGGGCGACGAAGACCCCGACGATGGAGAAGCGCGAGGCCGGGTTGGGAAACTTCCGATAGGCCGCGCGTTCGGGAAAGGGAAAGCGGACTTCGGTGATCAGCTCGCCCTCGGCGAGCGCCGTCTCGAACAGCCCCTCGAAGAATGCGTCCGCCGCGATCGCCCGGCGGTCGGTGACGATCTCGGCCCCGAGCCCGAGCGCCGCCGCCGGATAGCAGGCCGCCGGATCGTTGTTGGCGAGAGAGCCCCCGATGGTGCCGCGGTTGCGGACCAGGGGGTCGCCGATTCCCCCGGCGAGATCGGCGAGCGCCGGAATCGCCGCGGCGAGCGCGGCCGATGCGGCGACTTCGGCATGGCGCGTCATCGCCCCGACGACTACCCGGTCGGGCGCGATGTCGATGTGTGCGAGCCCCGCGACATCGTTCAGATCGACCAGATCGCCGGGGGCGGCGAGACGGTGCTTCATCACCGGGACCAGGCTCATGCCCCCGGCCAGCGGCCGCGCGTCTCCGCCGGCGCCGGTCAGCGCGGCCTGGGCCTCCTCGATGGTCTCGGGACGGTGATAGCGAAAGGGGTACATCTGCCCTCGCCGAAGGCTGCCGCGCCGCCCACGCTCGATGGCGGCCCGGAACCGTAGCCCGCACCGCCCGGCCGTTCCAGCCCGCGTCCGGGTTCGGGGCTTCGAGGATACGAGGTTCGTTGCGTTCGCTTCCCGGACCGTCTCATGACCGGAACCATTCCACCCATCGGCCCTGCGGAAGTTGGCGGTGATGCGTTGCCGGCATTCGAGGGCTGAAATGGTCTCGCGTTGGCGCTGTCCGAGCGGCCGCTCGACCGTGGTCAAGCCCGACACCATGCGTGACGCTTCGGGGGGCCCGGATGTGGCGGCAGTCGTGGATACGGACGCCAGGCGACCCGGCTTCCTCGCGGACGCCGCACCGGAGCGCGTAGAGCCTGTCGGATGCGGGACCCTGACGGAAATGCGCGAGCGGCAGTGATGGGCGGCAACTCCGACATGTCGATCGGGACCGAAAGATTCTCGCATTTTGCGATGGAGAACTTCCCCGTTGGGGTATGCGATCGTCGCGCCGGGCGCAGTTCTGGCGAGACGACCCGGTTCCCGCAGCGGACGGGCGACACCGTTGTCGCTCTGGCCGGGTGCGGCGCTCGGGGATAGACTGTCGGGGTAGGGCGACAGCCGAAGGGGATTCGCGATGACGCTCTCGATGAAGTGGCTGGTCCGTTCTGCGGTGATCGAGGCTCTGCTGCTGCGCGAGCGGCTCGAGAGCAGCGTCGGCTACAACCCGTTCTCGCGCAGCTTGGCTCGCGATCCCTACCCGACCTATGCGCGGCTGCGTCGCCGCGATCCGGTGCACCGCAGCCGGCTGATCAACGCGCTGGTGTTCACGCGCTACGCCGATGTCGACGCGATCCTCCGCGACAACCGCAACTTCTCCTCCGATCCGCGCAAGCGGCCCCTGACGCGCAAGGAGCAGGCCCGCATGCCGGATACGGGGGACTATACGATGCTGTTCCACGATCCGCCCGACCACACCCGGCTGCGGACCCTCGTCAACAAGGCCTTCACCTCGCGGGCGGTCAACGCCCTGGAGCCGCGGATACGCACGCATACGCATGCGCTGCTGGATGCGGTCGACGACCCGTCGCGCTTCGATCTGATGGAGGCGCTCGCCAAGCAGCTCC
The DNA here is from genome assembly GCA_963422565.1 of Alphaproteobacteria bacterium. Lineage (GTDB taxonomy): Bacteria > Pseudomonadota > Alphaproteobacteria > MPNO01 > MPNO01. The sequence goes on from OY730228.1 coordinate 2,883,152, forward strand.
CCGTCATCGTCATCGCCGAAATGCTGGGGGTGCCGCCCGAGGACCGCCGCGAGTTTGGGATCTGGTCGAACCAGCGCGCACGGCTCCTGGAACCGACGGTCAGCGAGCGGGAGAGGCAGATCGCTCTGGATGCGCAAAAGGCGTTTGACGCCTATTTCCGGCCGATCATCGAGGTCCGGCGCACCGAGCCCCGCGACGATATCCTCTCGGGTCTGGTCCAGGCCGAGGAGCAGGGCGACAGGCTCTCCGAGCAGGAGCTGCTGACCATGCTGCGGATGATTCTGATCGCCGGCCACGAGACCACGACCAACCTGATCGGCAACGGCATGCTGGCGCTGCTTCGCCATCCCGACCAGCTCCAGGCGCTGCGTGACGATCCTGGTCTGATCCCGGGCGCGGTCCACGAGTTGCTCCGCTACGACGCCCCGGTCCAGACGGATTTCCGCTTCGCGCTCCAGGACTGCGAGGTGCGCGGTACCCGGCTGCGAAAGTTTCAGAGCGCGGTGCTGCTGCTCGGCGCGGCGAACCGCGACCCGGAGGCGTTCTCCGACCCGGAGCGGTTCGACATCCGCCGCGACGACGCGAACCACATCGCCTTCGGGCGCGGCGTGCATTACTGCCTCGGGGCGTCCCTCGCGCTTCTGGAGGGCCGCGTGGTGTTCGAGACGCTGCTGGAGCGGTTCAGCGAGATACGCCTGCGCGACGCGCAACCCAAGTTTCGCAGCGCCATCGTGCTGCGCGGTCTCGAATCCCTGTCGGTCGCCGCGACTCCCGCCGGCAGCGCATAGCGGCGAGGCGCCGCCGCGCCCGGCCCCCTCGATATCGCGCCGGGTTAGCGCCGACCGAACAGGCGCTCGATATCGGCGAGCTTGAGCTCGACATAGGTGGGGCGTCCGTGATTGCACTGGCCGGAGCCGGGAGTTTCCTCCATCTGGCGCAGGAGGGCGTTCATCTCGGCCGCACCGAGCCGTCGCCCCGCCCGCACCGAGCCGTGACAGGCCATGGTCGAGCAGAACGCGTCGAGCCGCTCCTTGAGCGCGCGGTCGGCGCCGTAGTCGTCGAGCGCGTCGGCGAGGTCGCGGATCAGCCCGGCGGCGTCGGTCCCGCCGAGGATGGCCGGAACCTCGCGGACGATGACGGCGGCAGGGCCGAACTGCTCGACCACCAGCCCGAGCTCGGCGAGCTCGCCGGCGCGGGCGGCGATCCCCTCGGCTGCGACCGGCGCGAGCTCGACCACCTCCGGGATCAGCAGGGTCTGGCGGGCGACCGCGCCGCCGGCGAGCGCGGCCTTGACGCGCTCGTAGACGATGCGCTCATGGGCAGCATGCTGGTCGACGATCACCACCCCGTCGCCGGTCTGCGCCAGGATATAGGTCTCGTGGAGCTGGGCGCGGGCGGCGCCGAGCGGGTAGCCCGCCTCCGGATCCGCCGCCGCGCCTGCGGTCTCGCCCGTCCCGGCGGCCGCCGGCACGAAGCCGTCCGGCGCCTGGAACCGGGCGGCGGTATCTGCGAGACCGGGCGGTGGCGCGGCGGCCCTGCGGGGCGGCGCGCTCGGCCGGAAGGCGCCGAGCGCGGCCTGGCCGACGGTGGTCGCGGCGCGGTGCCCGGCGCCGGCGAGCGCGGTCTTGAGCGCGCCGACGATCAGGGCGCGGACCAGCCCGGAGTCGCGGAACCGGACCTCGGCCTTGGCCGGGTGGACGTTGACGTCGATCAGGGCCGGCGGCGCTTCCAGGTAGAGCAGCGCGAGGGGGTGGCGGTTGCGCGCCAGCAGGTCGGCATAGGCGGCCCGGATCGCGCCGGCGAACAGCCGGTCCTGCACCGGGCGGCCGTTGACGAAGGCGAACTGCATCTGGGCGTTGCCCCGGTTGAGGGTCGGCAGCCCGGCGCAGCCGGTCAGGCGGAAACCCTCGCGCTCGACGGAGATGTCGACCGCATTGTCGGCGAACACCTCTCCCATGATCCGGCGGAGCCGCGCGCCCACGCCGCCGAGCATGTCCCCGGGCGCGGCCTCGCAGCGCAGATGGACGCGGTCCTCGGCGGCGACCGAGAACGCGATGTCGGGGCGGGCCAGCGCGAGCCGGCGTACCGTGTCGACGCAGCGGTGGAGCTCGGTGCGGGGCGCCTTGAGAAATTTGAGCCGTGCCGGCGTCGCGAAGAACAGATCGTGGACCTCCACCCGGGTGCCGTCGGCGCGCGCGGTCGGGCGCACCGACCCCGCCCGGCCCGCCTCGACCGTGATCGCATGGGCGGAGTCGGTGCCGCGGGCGCGGCTGGTCAACGTCAGCCGGCTTACCGATCCGATCGAGGGCAGCGCCTCCCCGCGGAAACCGAGGCAGGTGATCGCGGCGAGGTCGTCGTCGGGGAGCTTGGATGTCGCGTGACGCTCGACCGCGAGCGGCAGCGACGCGGCGTCCATGCCGTCGCCGTCGTCGGCGACAGCGATCAGCCTCCGGCCTCCGTCGCGGAGCACGACATCGATTCGGCGGGCATCGGCGTCGATCGCGTTCTCCACCAACTCCTTGACCACCGAGGCCGGCCGCTCGACCACCTCGCCGGCGGCGATCCGGTCGACCAGGACCGGCGGCAGACGGCGGATCATCGCCCGGCCGGAGCGGCGGCGAGATGGCTGCGGGCGAGCCGCTTTCCTTCCTCGACCGCGGGCTGGTCGAAGGGATCGACCCCGAACAGCCGCGCCGCCAATATCGTCTCCAGCATGAAATGCATCATCAGCGCCCCCATCGTCCGTTCGTCGAGCCGGCGGAGGGCGATGACTCGGACCGGCCGGCCGCGGCGGACCAGCGTTTCGATCGTCGCCCGCTGCTCGGCCTCCATGAGGGCGCCGATGCGCCGCCCGGCGAGATAGGCGAGTTCGGGATCTGCGGCGAGGCCGGCCGGAATCTCCGGCCCCGCATCCCGACGATCGAGGGTGAGGATCGTGTAGGCCTTGTCCGCCGGGCCGTCGAGATAGAGTTGCAGCTGGCTGTGCTGATCGGTGACCCCGAGCGCCGGCGCCGGGGTGGTGCCGCGCCCGTCCTTGCCGAGGCTCTCGGCCCAGAGCTGGCGGTGCCAGTCGGCGAAGGGGGCGAGCCGGTCGGCATAGGGCATGAGAACCGCGACCGCCGTGCCGCGGTGCCGCGCGAGCGCTACCGCGACCGCCGCGCCTCGCGCCGGGGCCGTCTCCTCCGGCACCGCCCTGGCGAGGATCGGTGCCAGCGCTTCCGCTGCCCCGGCGCGGAGCGCGGCGATGTCGAGCCCGGCGACCGCCGCCGGCAGCAGCCCGACCAGGGAGAGCGCCGAATAGCGCCCGCCGACCGCCGGCGGATGGTCGAGCACGGTCATGCCCTGGGCGGCGGCGACGCGGCGGAGCGGCGAATCGCCGGGCTGGGTGACCGCGATCGCGTGGTCGGCGGCGCGGCACCCGCTTTCGCCGAGCCAGGCGATGCAGACCAAGAGCTGGGCCAGCGTCTCGGCGGTCGCCCCGGACTTGGAGACCGCGAGTATCCCGCTGCGTGCCGGATCGAGCGCCTCCAGGGCCGCCGCCAGCGTGTCGGGGTCGATATTGTCGAGGATGCGGAGGCGCGGGGCGCCGGGCGCCGGCCCGAACCCGCGCTCGGCGAGCGCGCAGAGTGCCTTGGCCCCGAGGCTTGCCCCACCGATACCGATCAGCAGCACATCGTCGAAACGCGCTCGCCAGCGTTCGGCGAGAGCGGCGAGCGCCGTCAGATCGTCGCGGCGTTCGGGGAGACGCAGGAGCGGTAGGCCGCCCGCGCGATGCGCTTCGGCGAGCTCGACCAGTGCCGGGCGCGTCGCCGCCAGCATTTCCTCGAAGAGGGGCCGCGCAAGCCCCTGCGCGCCGACCGCCTCGGCGAAACAGCCCGTCAGATCCTGCCGGTAGGGCATGGCTCCGAGAGTATCCGCAACGCCGCGCCGGGAGAAGGCGGAGATGCCGCGGCTCCCGACATCGAAGCGTTCCCCTGGCGTTCCTGCTATGCTGTGGGCGGACGTCCCGCCCGCGCGTCCGTTCGGCGGCGCGGCGAGTCGGGGTGGCGGATGTTCCAGAAGGTGAGACCGGCATGATCGAACGCGTCGTCTCGGGTGGACAGACGGGGGTTGACCGCGGCGCGCTGGAGGCCGCGCTCGCCGCCGGTGCCGGCTGCGGCGGTTGGTGCCCGCGCGGCCGCCGCGCCGAGGACGGGGCGATCCCCGCCCGCTACCCGCTCAAGGAGACGTCGACCAGCCGCTATATCGAGCGCACCCGCCGCAACGTCCGCGACTCCGACGGGACGCTGCTGCTCGGTCCCGGCGCGCCCGAGGGCGGGACCGCAGCGACGCTCGCCTGCGCCCTCCGCCTCGGGCGCCCGCATCTCGTCGTCGACATGTGCGCGACGGAGGACGAAGAGGCCGCCGCCCGCATCGTTTCCTGGGTCCGCGCCGAGGGTATCCGCGTGCTCAACGTGGCCGGCCCCCGCGCCAGCGGCTGGGCGGCGGGCGAGGAGCGCGCCCGCGCGGTCGTCGGGGCCGTGCTCGCCGCCCTTGCTGACACCCCAAGACTCAATTCCGGTTGAGGCTGGAGACCGTGACCGGAAACGGGCGGCCCGTTGTCGATATCGCGGATCGGGACGCGCTCTACGATACGATCGACCGGCCGTGATCGCGGTCGACGCCAACGTTCCGGTCCATGCGCTGGGCCGCCCGCGCCGACGCTCCGTTCGAGCGTCATGGCCTGCGCTCTCGGAATGGGAAACGCAGCCGGAATAAGATACTGATTTATAATTGTTATTTTCAATATCTTGCGTATTGTCATCGGTTTTCTGCCGGGCCGGATGGCGGACCATCGCCTGCAATACCCAGCCACGCGCCACCGCCCGTTCGAAATCTTCGGCCGGTCTGTCGGCGACGGCCCCACCGAACGCCCCGCCGGGACCCGCGCGGCATCGCCCGATGTCGCGAACATTCGGTACGGAACCCCCGCACCCGACCGCAATGGTCGTTCCGAACCGTAGCGAAGGGCGGAAACATCTTCGGTAGCGCCCGCCATATGGCGAGACCGCTCGCGCGTTTCGGGTCAGGCCCCAAGATGCGCCGGTTAGATCACCCCGCCGTCGCGGAGCGCGGCGATCTTGGTGCTGCCGAATCCCAGGAGGTCGGCCAGGACATCTTCGGTATGTTGGCCGAGCAGCGGCGCTGCCGCGCCGTATTCGTGCGGGTGGTCGACGAAACGGATGGGGTTGGCGACGCCCGGCACGCGCCCGGCGGTCGGGTGGGGAAGTTCGATCCTGGTCCCGCGCTGCCCGGTCTGCGGGTCGGCGAAGACCTGGGCAAGATCGTTGATCGGCCCGCAGGGAACGCCTTCGGGTTCCAAGGCGGCAAGCCAGTCCGCGCGAGACCGTTCGGCCATGATCTCGGCGATCCGGGGGATGAGCGCGCCGCGATTGGCGACCCGCCGGGCATTGCTGGCAAAGCGCGGGTCTCGCGAGAGCTGGGGCCGGTCGGCGACCCGGCAGAAGCGTGCGAACTGCCGGTCGTTGCCGATGGCGAGAATCACATGGTCGTCGGCTGTCTTGAAGGCCTGATACGGCACCACGTTGGGATGCGCGTTGCCCATGCGCTGCGGCGCCTCGCCGGTCGCGAGATAGTTCATCGCCTGGTTCGCGGTTGCGGCGACGGTCACGTCGAACAGCGCCATGTCGATATGGCGACCCCGCCCGCTGCGCGCGCGTTCGCGAACCGCGGCGAGGGCGGCGACGGTCGTGTACAGACCGGTCAGCACGTCCGACAGAGCGACGCCGATTTTCTGCGGGCCGCCGCCGGGGGTGCCGTCCGGCTCGCCGGTGATCGACATGAAGCCGCCCATCGCCTGGATCATGAAATCGTAGCCTGCGCGGTGGCGGTAGGGTCCGGTCTGACCGAATCCGGTGATCGAGCAATAGATCAGCCCCGGGTTGACCGCCGCGAGATCGTCATAGCCGAGCCCGTACTGCGCCAGCCCGCCGACCTTGTAGTTCTCGATCAGGATATCGGACTTCCGGGCGAGCGCCCGCACGATGCGCTGGCCGCGCGGGTCGGCGAGGTTGAGGGTAATCGACTTCTTGCCCCGGTTGGCGCAGTGGAAATAGGCGGCCTCCGCGGTCTCGCCGCCGTTCTCGCCGGCGATGAAGGGCGGACCCCATCCCCGCGTGTCGTCGCCGGTTCCCGGACGTTCGACCTTGATGACCTCGGCCCCGAGATCGGCCATTGTCTGGGCTGCCCAGGGGCCGGCCAGGATGCGGCTGAGATCGAGGACGCGGAGCCCGGAGAGCGGCCCGCCCATCGCCTGCGCCTATGCGAAGGCCTGAATGCCGGTCTGGGCGCGGCCTAGAATGAGGGCGTGAATGTCGTGGGTGCCCTCATAGGTGTAGACGGTCTCCATGTTCATGTGGTGGCGCATGACATGGTATTCGTCGACGATGCCGTTGCCGCCATGCATGTCGCGGGCGTCGCGGATCAGGTCGCGCGCCTTGCCGGTCGAGTTGCGCTTGAGCATGGAGATCGCCTCCGGCGAGCAGTTCCCCTCGTCCATGATCCGACCGAGCCGGAGGCAGGCCTGCAAGCCGATCGCGATCTCGGTCTGCATGTCGGCGAGTTTCTTCTGGACGAGCTGGTTGGCGGCGAGCGGCCGGCCGAACTGGGTTCGCTCCAGCGTGTAGCGCCGCGCCGCATGCCAGCAGAACTCGGCCGCGCCCAGCGCCCCCCAGGCGATGCCGTAGCGCGCGTTGTTGAGGCAGCCGAACGGCCCGCCGAGCCCGCGCGCGTGGGGAAGCCGGTTTTCCTCGGGCACGAAGACATCGTCCATCACGATCTCGCCGGTGGCGGAGGCCCGGAGCGAAAGCTTGCCCTTCGACCAGGGCGTGGTCAGACCCTCGGCGCCCCGCTCCAGGATGAAGCCGTTGATCGTCCCCTCGTCGTTCTTCGCCCATACGACGAACAGGTCGGCGACCGGCGCGTGGGAGATCCAGGATTTGGAGCCCTGGAGGAGATAGCCGCCGTCGACCGATCGCGCGCGCGTCTTCATGCCGCCCGGATCGGAGCCGTGATCGGGCTCGGTCAGCCCGAACGCGCCGATCCATTCGCCGGTCGCGAGCTTAGGCAGATATGTCCGCCGCTGCGCCTCGGTACCGTAATTGTAGATCGGCCACATGACCAGAGAGGACTGGACCGAGAGGCTCGATCGATAGGAGGAATCCACGGCCTCGATCTCGCGTGCGACCAGCCCGTAGGCGACATAGGAAGCGCCGGCGCAACCATAGCCGTGGAGCGTCGAGCCGTGCAGGCCGAGCGCGCCCATCTCGGCGATGATCTCGCGGTCGAAGCGCTCGAGATTATAGGCCTCGACGATTCGCGGCAGGAGCTTCTCCCGCGCATAGTCGCGCGCGGTGTCGCGCACCAACCGCTCGTCCTCGGTGAGCTGCGCATCCAGGAGGAGCGGATCCTCCCAGTCGATTTTGCCCCATTTACGCGGTGCGTGGACGATTCCCGCGTCGACAGTCGTCGCCATGGTCGATGTTCCCTCTTGCATGGTGGATTGCGCCGTCGGCCGCGCGACTATAGGCGAAAAGGACGGTGCTGTGTATTGACGCGCGCGACGCGCTCCGGTCAAACCTTGGGCGGAGACAGGCGCTGGAGGTGGACGTGCCGCATACCCTCAGGACATTTCTGGAATCGATCGACAATCGGATGCTGCATGTCCGCGAACCGGTGGATCCCGTGAGCCAGATCGGCTATCTGTGCTCCGAGAGCCGAGGTCCGTTGACGTTTCACAACCTGACCGGCTTTCCTGGCTGGCGCCTGACGGACATCCTCATCAAGGACCGCCACGGTCAGGCCGCGGCGCTCGGCCTCGACGACGTGAAGGAGGTCTGCCCGTATCTCGCCGGGCGCATGGCGGCCGGTCGCGGCCGGTCGGTCTTGGTCGACGACGGTCCGGTCAAGGAGGTCAAGCGGCTCGGCAAGGATGTCGATCTGCACCGGCTGCCGATCCCGCAGCATTCGGTCGGCGACGGGGGGCGCTATCTCGGCTCCGGAATCACCATCACCAGGGACCCCGAGACCGGCATCCGCAACGAGTCGATCATCCGCATGATGCTCACCGACGACCCGCGGAAATGCACGTTCTGGATGGCGGCGCGGCACAACTACGCCCACTATCTCAAATATGTCGCAAAGGATGCGCCGATGCCGATGGCCTTCGCCATCGGGTTGCATCCGGTCTACGAGATCATGTCCAACTGGTCGGGGCGGCACGAGGACTTCGACGAGTTGGAATACGGTGCCGGCGTGCTCGGCGAAGATATCGAGATGATCCGCTGCGAGACCATCGACCTCGAGGTGCCGGCGCACGCCGAGATCGTCATCGAGGGGCTGGTTCACCCGCGCGACCGCATCCCCGAGGGGCCGTTCGGCGAGTTCACGACCTTCGGTTCGGGCGCCGAGGGGCCGGCGCCGGTTTTCCAGGTCACCGGCGTCACCCATCGTCGGGACCCGATCTTCCGCCACATGCAGGCGACCTGGTTCACCGACCACCAGCCTCTGATCACGCTGCCGATGGAGGCGACCTATTTCAACCGCCTGCGCGACACCCACGGCAACAGCCGCATCCTGGACGTGTTCGTGCCGCCCTGGGCGTCGCAGTTCATGATGATCGTCCAGATGGAGGCGAAGTGGGACGGCCAGGCGCGCGACGTGCTGATGTCGGCGCTGACCGGTCCCAACCTTCACGTCAAGGTGGCGATCGCCGTCGACGAGGACGTCGACATCTACGATGCCCAGGACGTGATGTGGGCGCTGTCCTGCCGTACCAACCCGGCGGAGCATGTGCATGTCATGCCAGGGTCGCGGCTCCACCCGCTCGACATCTCGATCCCCGAGATCGGCGACGAATATACGGTGATGCGGATCGGCGGCAAGCTCGCCATCGACGCGACCAAGCCGCCGACCTGGAGGGCGGCGGAGCGCGCGCGGTTCAAACGGGTCGACCCCAGCGGCAAGGGCGACCCGGCGCTCGCCGCGCTCCTCGAACAGGTTCGGATACCGCGCTGACGGTCCCCCCGACCGGCCGCAAACCCGGTCAGACGCTGTAATACATCGCGAACTCGATCGGGTGCGGCGTGTACTCGAAAGCCTGTATTTCTTCGCGCCTGAGGTCCAGATAGCCGTCGATCAGATCGTCCGAAAACACGTCGCCCCGCTTGAGGAACGCCCGGTCGGTATCCAGAGCATCGACGGCCTCGCGGAGCGACCCGCAGACGGTCGGCACGTCCTCGAGCTCCTCGGGCGGCAGATCGTAGAGGTTCTTGTCCATCGGGTCGCCCGGATGGATCCTGTTCTCGATCCCGTCGATGCCGGCCATAAGCATCGCGGCGAAGGTGAGATAGGGGTTGGCCGCCGGGTCCGGGAAACGGACCTCGACCCGCTTGCCGTTGGGGCTCGATGCGAACGGGATGCGGCAGGCGGCGGAGCGGTTGCGCCCGGAATAGGCGAGCAGGACCGGCGCCTCGAAGCCGGGCACGAGACGCTTGTAGCTGTTGGTGGTTGGGTTGGAGAAGGCGTTGATTGCCTTGGCGTGCCGGATGATGCCGCCGATATAGTGGAGCGCCGTCTCGGAGAGGTCGGCATAGCCCGGCCCCGCGAAGATCGGCTCGCCGTTCTTCCAGATCGACTGATGCACATGCATTCCGGAGCCGTTGTCGTCGATCACGGGCTTCGGCATGAAGGTCGCCGTCTTACCGTAGGAATGGGCGACCGAATGGACGACGTATTTATATATCTGCACCTGATCGGCTATCCGGAGCAGATCGGTGCCGCGCATTCCGAGCTCGTTCTGGCTCGGTGCCACCTCGTGATGGTGCTTCTCGATGTCGATCCCCATCTCGCCCATCACGGTAAGCATCTCCGCCCGCAGATCAGCCATCGAATCCACCGGCGGCACCGGGAAGTATCCACCCTTGATCGCCGGCCGATGGCCGACATTGCCGCCGTCGAACTCGCGCCCGCTGTTATACGGTCCTTCTTCCTCGTCGATCGCATAGAAGCTCTTGTTCATCGACACATTGAAGCGGACATCGTCGAAGACGAAGAATTCGAGCTCTGGGCCGAACATGGCGGTGTCTCCGATCCCGCTCTGGTTGAGATAGGCGTGGGCGAGCCGCGCCGTCGAGCGGGGGTCGCGGGAATAGGGCTGTCCGGTGGTCGGCTCGAGCACATCGCAGAAGAGGATCAGCGAGGTCTGGGCGGAGAACGGGTCGAGCGTCGCGGTACCCAGGTCGGGCATCAGGCACATGTCGGATTCCGAGATGTCCTTCCACCCGGCAATCGACGACCCATCGAACATCACCCCGCTCGCCAGCGCGTCTTCATCGATCGTGCGCACGGCCTGGGCGGTGTGCTGCCATTTGCCGCGCGGGTCGGTGAAGCGGAAGTCGACGTATTTGACGTCGTGCTCCTCGATCATCTCGAGAATCCTGGAGGCGTCGGACATATCTGAGCTCCTCTATGCGTTCGTGAGTGGGAGGCCGGGCCGGCTGCAGGAGGGCTCAGAGGGCTTCGGCGCCCGTTTCCCCGGTGCGGATCCGAATGGCTTCCTCGACGCCGACGATGAAGATCTTGCCATCGCCGATGCGGTCCGTCCTCGCGGCCTGCTGGATCGCTTCGACGGCGCGCTCGACCATGCCGTCCTCGAGAACGATCTCGATCTTCACCTTGGGCAGGAAGTCGACGACATATTCCGCACCCCTGTAGAGCTCCGTATGGCCCTTCTGCCGGCCGAACCCCTTGGCCTCGATAACCGTCAGGCCCATGACTCCGACCTCGTGCAAGGCGTCCTTCACCTCGTCGAGCTTGAACGGCTTGATGATGGCTTCGATCTTTTTCATCGCTATCCGTATCCGTGGGCCGCGTGTCATTGGCACCGCATCCGTCGGGCCGAGGCGGCCGGTCGCCGAAGCTTGCGAAGCTATCCGCGCATGGCTGCGCCGTATACATGCTGCGTCCTTGCAATGCAACGCGATGAAGGCCGCTCGTCCGTCTTCCGAACCCTTCGATAGGGCCCCGTTGCCGGCCTGCCGAGCTCGACGCCGTCGGCGATCCTCGCGCCCCACCTCCGATCGCCGCAACGCCTTCTGGGAGCGCGACCGGGCGGCGGTACGAAAATCATGCTTCCTCGTTCGGGCCGCTTGCGCGTCCTGGTACGGCGGCTCCCTTGGACTCGATCGCCCTTCCCGCCTACATTCGCGTCATGAGGCCGATCGTGACATTGAGCGTCGGTCCTAAGCGTTCCGATCGATGAGCGCCGAACTCATCGCGATCCTGGCCGTCGGCGTCGCCGATCTCGTGCTCAACGGCCAGCGCGCCAACCGCACCGAGACCGTCGGGATCCGCGACGAGATCGGCGATCTGGGGGAACGCATGGCGAAGCTCGAAGGACTTCTCGAGGGTCTCCGCGAGGCTATCTCCGGCCGCCGGAGCGCCGTATAGCCGCTTCCGGCCTCCGACCATCGTTTCGCGCCATCTGCCGGCCCGTTTCGGACCGCCGTCCGCGCGCCCGGCAATACCGTCCGTCCGTCCGTAAGCTGTCCGACAAGCCGAGGCTACCCCACCGGTGGGGGCGCCGCCGCTTCCGCCCGCTTCGCGAGACGCCGTTCAGGCGACCGAGCGCATCCCGCCGGCGCGCGCGGAGGCCTTGATCATATCGGCCGCCTTCTCGCCGATCATGATGGTCGGCGCGTTGGTGTTGCCGCCGACGATCGTTGGCATCACCGAGGCGTCGACCACCCGTAATCCGTCTACCCCGCGGACCCGGAGTTCCGGATCGACGACCGAGGCGGGGTCGACCCCCATCCGACAGGTCCCGACCGGGTGGAAGATCGTCGCCGAGTTCCGGCGCACCCAGTCGGCGAGGTCTGCGCCGTCGCCTATCTCGGGACCCGGCAGCCGTTCGCGCCCGCGATGTGCGTCGAAGGCGGGAGCGCGGATCAGCCGGCGCGCCAACCGGAACCCGGCCGTCAAGGTCTCCAGGTCGCCTTCTCCGGAGAAGAAGGCGGGATCGATCGCGGGCGCCGCCTCCGGGTCCGGGCTGGCGGGGGTGACGCTCCCCCGGCTCTTCGGACGCAGCAGCACCGCGGTGATGCTGAAGCCATGCCCCCAGCCGAACGGTCTACCGTTCTTGCCGCGCTGTCCGGGGACGAAGACGAGCTGGATGTCGGGGCGGGAGCATGTCGGGTCGGTGCGAACGAAGCCGCCGCTCTCGATCAGGTTGCTCGCCCAGAAGCCGCGCCGGGCGAGCGCGTACTCGGCGACGCTCCAGGCCATGCGCGGAAGGCTGCGGAGTGACAGGCCGTAGGCGGCAGTGGTCGAGTTGTCGAAATCGCTCCGCGCGGCGGCGTGATCCTGCAGGTTGCGCCCGACCTCCGGCAGGTCGTGGACGACCGGAATCCCGAGCCGGGCGAGCGTCTCTCCGCTGCCGATGCCGGACAGCATCAGGAGATGCGGCGAGGCGATTGCGCCGGCCGACAGGATGATCTCGTGCCGTACGCGAATCTCCTCCGTGCCGGCGGGGCCGGTAAGCGCGATCCCGACGGCGCGCCGCTTCTCGACGATCACGCGGGTGACCCGGCGGCCGGTCAGCACCTCGAGATTGCGGCGCCGGAGGGCCGGCGTCAGGAAGGCTGTCGCCGCCGAGCAGCGCCGCCCGTTCTTCTGGGTGACCTGGTGGACCCCGAATCCTTCCTGCTCGGCGCCGTTGAAGTCGCGGTTATGTCGGAATTGCAGGCTCTCGGCGGCGGCGACGAAGACATCGCCGAGCGGGTTGGGCCGGTCGATGAAGGTCACCGTCAGCGGTCCCCCCTGGCCGTGCAGGGCGTCGTCGCCGAAGCATTCGTTGCGCTCGGACTTGAGGAAGTAGGGCAACACCCCGTCCCAGCCCCAACCGGCGAGGCCGGTGGCGGCCCACTCCTCGTAATCGTCGCGATGGCCGCGGACATAGACCATGCCGTTGATCGCGCTCGAGCCGCCCAGCGCGCGCCCGCGCGGGATATAGACCGAAGCGCCGTCCATCCGGTGCTGGGGCACTGTCTCGAACCGCCAGTTCAGGTTCCGATGGCGCATCAGCGCGAACAGGGCGGCGGGGATGTGGATGAGCGGGTTGCGGTCACGCGGCCCGGCTTCGACCAGGCAGACGCGGCAGGCGGGATCCTCGCTCAGCCGTCCGGCGAGCACGCATCCCGCGGATCCGCCTCCGACGATGACGTAATCGACGCTGCCCCCGTCCTTGAACTCGGTATCCGGCATGGCTCGCATCGCCTCGCGCTTCGTTCCCCCCGGGCGAGGCTATTCTACGCAGACGGGCGCCGGTCGGCAGCCGTTCCGCGGCGGCGCGCCGGACCGAGGCCAAGCGATCCGATAGGACCGCGCTGCTCGGTCATCGGCGCATCGATGCCGAAGCCGGTGAAGCGGCGCCACAATGCCTGCAGCGCGGGAACTGCCGTTTCCAGCCCGTGTGCGACGATCGCCGCGCGGACCGTGCGAACGGTCGTCGGATCGCGTCCCCGACCAACGTCGTCAACGCCTCGTCTGGCAGCGATGCGACCGATAGCGCGGACGCGCGCCGGGCCGGTGTTCCGCCGCTATCGGCGGCTCCGAAGAGATCGATCTGTCGGGCCACGGCCGCGACCCGACGCCTATCTGCCCTGGAACCGCGGTGGGCGCTTCTCCATGAAAGCCGTCCGGCCCTCGACATAGTCGGCGCTGCGGTAGCAGTCGTCGATCAACACGCGGCACGCCTCGAGATCGCGGTCGGCGTCGGGCTTGAGGACCTCGCCGATGATCAGCTTCATTCCCTTGACGGTCAGCGGCGCGTTCGCGGCCACCATATCCGCATAGCTGGCGACGAAGTCGTGGAGCGTCCCGTCGGGAACGACCTTCTGGACCAGGCCGATCCGCAGCGCTTCGTCGGCGTCGAGCCGGCGGGCCGAGAAGGTGATGTCCCGCGCGGCGCCGGGCCCTACGGTGTCGACCAGCCGCTTGATCCCGGCGAATCCGTAACCGAGCCCGAGCCGCGCCGCCGGCAGGCCGAATTGGGACTTCGCCGAGCAGAACCGGAGATCACAGCAGACCGCGAGCGCGAGCCCGCCGCCTATGCAGTAGCCGTCGATTTCGGCGATGGTTGGCTTTGGCAGCGTCTCGAGTCTCTCGTTGGCGGCGGCGACGCGGTCGTTGTAACGGCGGATCGCCTCCGCGCTGTCGCGCTCCTCCCCGAAGCGCGAGATGTCCGCCCCCGAGACGAAGGATTTGCCGCCGGCGCCCGACAGGATGACGACGCGGATCTCCGGGTCGCGGGCGAAATCGGCCAGGATCGTCTCCGCCGCCTCCCACATCGCCAGTGAGACCGCGTTGCGCCGTTCCGGGTTGTTGAAGATCATCTGCCCGATCGGGCCGGTCTTGCGCGAGAGCATCTTGTCGGTCGTCATTACCTTCGTCCCCGGAGGTTAGATCACGCCGCGATTGCGTAGCCGAGCGATCTCGTCGACATCGAGGCCGGCGGCAGAAAGGATCTCGTCGGTATGCGCGCCCGGCGCCGGCGCCGGCGCCGCCAACCTGCTCGGCGTGCGGCCGAGCGCAACCGGCTGGCCCAGCATGCGCGTTCGCCCGAAGGGCAGCGTCTCGATCGGCTGCGCCATGCCGAGATGGGCGACCTGCGGGTCCTCGAAGACTTGTCCGATGTCGTAGATCGGCCCGGCCGGGACGCCCGCTTCGGCGAACAGCGCGATCCAGTGCCCGGACGGGCGTGTCCGGGTGATCGCCTCGATCATGGCGTTGAGCGCCTGCCGGTTGGTCGACCGGTCCGGTTCGGCCGCGAACCGCTCGTCCTCGATCCATTCCGGCCGCTCCATCGCGCGGCAGAACCTGTCCCACATCCTCTGCCCCGAGACGCCGATATTGATGTGGCCGTCGGCGGTGCGGAACACCCCGGTCGGGATCGTCGTCGGATGGTCGTTGCCGGCCTGGCCGGGGATTGTGCCGTCGATGAGATAGCGCGCCGCCTGGAAGTCGAGCATGAAGACCTGGGCCTGGAGCAGGGATGTCTGCACCCACTGCCCCCGCCCCGAGGCCTCGCGTTCGAGGAGGGCGACCAGGATCCCGAGTGCGCAGTAGAGACCCGCCGTCAGGTCGGCGATGGGGATGCCCGCGCGCATCGGGCCGTCGCCGGGCGCGCCGGTGATCGACATCAGCCCGCCCATCCCCTGGGCGATCTGGTCGAAGCCGCCCCGCCCGGCCAGGGGGCCGTCCTGGCCGAAGCCGGAGATGCTACCGAGCACGATGCGCGGGTTGACCGCCGCCAGGGCCTCGTAGTCGATCCCGAGCCGCGTCTTCACGTCCGGCCGGAAATTCTCCACCACGACATCGGCGGTCTCGACCAGCCGCATGAAGATGGCATGGCCGTCCGCGTCCTTGAGGTCGAGCGTCAGCGATCGCTTGTTCCGGTTGAGGCTTTGGAAGTCCGAGGAGGCGTTGGGCGCCCCGAGGGCGCCGTCGGCCCCGCGCGAGACCGGCGGCTCGATGCGGATCACGTCGGCGCCCCAATCGGCCATCTGGCGGACGCAGTTCGGGCCCGACCGCACGCGGGAAAGGTCGAGGACACGGATTCGGCGGAGCGCGTCGGAGGCTGGCAGATGCGGCATCGGAAACTCCCGAGATTCAGCGAGGCGCGCGTCCGGTTTCGCCTCGATCGACATTGCCGACGCGGTCCAGCCGCAGCCGCAGGGAGAGGGCATGGGCGTCGAGCCCCTCCGCCTCGGCGAGGATGGCGGCGCTCGGTCCGATTGCGGCCAGCGCCTCCGCGTCACAGCCGATCATCGTGGTCCGCTTCATGAAGTCCAGCACGCCCAGACCCGAGGAGAAACGGGCGCTGCGTGATGTCGGCAAGACATGGTTGGGACCGGCTATGTAGTCGCCCACCGCCTCGGGGGTGTACCGCCCGAAGAAGATCGCGCCGGCGTGGCGCACCCGCTCGGCCAGCGCTTCGGCGCACTCGCAGGCGAGCTCCAGATGTTCGGGCGCGAGGCGGTCGATCAGCGGCGGCGCGTCGTCCAGGCTCTCGGCGACGATGACCGCGCCCTGGGTCGTCCAGCTTCGCCGCGCGATGTCGGCGCGCGGCAACCGCGCCAGCAGCGTCTCCGCCGCCGCCTCGACCGCATCCGCGAAGGTCGCGTCGTCGGCGATCAGGATCGGTTGCGCCTGCGGGTCGTGCTCGGCCTGCGAAAGCAGGTCGGCGGCGATCCATTCGGGGTCGCTGGCGGCGTCGGAGACGACCAGGATCTCGGACGGGCCGGCGATCAGGTCGATTCCGACCGTGCCGAAGACCCGGCGCTTGGCCGTCGCGACATAGGCGTTGCCGGGGCCGGTGATCTTGTCGACCGGGGCGATGGTCCGGGTGCCGTAGGCGAAGGCGCCGATCGCCTGCGCGCCGCCCACCCGCCAGATCTCGTCGATTCCCGCGATGTCGGCCGCGGCGAGGACCGCCGGGGCGAGGCGGCCGTCGGGCGCCGGCACGGCCATGGCGATCCGCGCGACCCCCGCGATGCGGGCGGGCACCGCGTTCATCAGCACCGAGCTCGGATAGGCCGCGGTGCCGCCGGGGGTGTAGATGCAGACGGAGTCGATCGGCGTCCAGCGCTCGCCCAGCCGGACGCCCGCCCGGTCCCGGAACGAGATCGGCGCGGGGATCTGGCGGCGGTGGAACGCCGCGATCCGGGCGGCAGCCTCCTCGATCGCGGCGATCAGCCTGGCCGGGCAGGCGGTCCGCGCGGCGCGGCGCTCCGCCGCGGTGACGGCGAGGGACGCGGCGTCGGCGACCCGGAAGCGGTCGTAGCGGGCCGTGAGTTCGACCAGCGCGTCATCGCCGCGCGCGCGGACCTCGCGGAGGATGCGCGAGACGTCCTCGCCCACATCCGCTTCCGCCGCCAGACGGCGCGCGAGAAGCGCCGCGAACCGTTCCTCGAACCCGGCAGCGCCCATGTCCAGCCTAGCCGGCATCGACACCGTCCCGGAAGCGGTCGATCCAGGCCCCGATCTCGTCCGGACGGGTCTTGAGAGCGGCCCGGTTGATCGCGAGCCGCGCGCTGATCTCCGCGATCGTCTCGACCTCGACGAGGCCGTTGGCGCGGAGCGTGTCGCCGGTCGAGACCAGGTCGACGATCCGGCGGCAGAGGCCGAGCCTGGGGGCGAGCTCCAGCGCCCCGTTGAGCTTGATGCATTCGGCCTGAACGCCGCGCCGCGCGAAATGGCGCCGGGTGATGGCCGGATACTTGGTAGCGACCCGCACATGGCTCCAGCGCGAGGGGTCCTCCGCGGCCAGCAGCCCCGCGGTCGCCGCCACCGCCATGCGGCAGCGGCCGATCCCGAGATCGAGCGGTGCGTAGAGCTCGGAATAATCGAACTCCATCAGCACGTCGTTCCCCGCGACGCCCATATGCGCGGCCCCGAAGGCGACGAAGGTCGCGACGTCGAAGCTGCGGACGCGGATGATCGTCAACCCGTCGATATTGGTCTCGAAGCGAAGCTGCCGCGCGCGGTCGTCGTTGAAGGCGGGTTCGGGCACGATCCCGGCGGCGGCGAGAAGTGGCCGCAACTCCTCCAGGATCCGACCCCTCGGAACCGCCATGACCAGCCTCTTGCGGGCCGTCTTCCCAGCCATGCGCGTTCAACCCCGGTCGTGGTTCGGCCGCCAGCGCGTCGGCCAGCGATGGTCGAGATCGTCCATGCGACAGGCGATTCCGGAAGCCTCCAACCGGATATCGGCGCTGCCGGAGAATATCAGGTCGATATAGCCGTCGCCGGCCCGGATGGCGAGCAAGGCGAGGACACTGTCCCGCCGCCTGGGGTCGAAGCCCCGCCGCTTCACGCCGGCGACGTTATGGAAGGAGACGGCGCAGTTGATCCGCTCATAGGGAACGCCCGCCGCTAAGCCGTCCGAGGCGCCTTCCCAGGCGAACCGGCTGCACACGAAGGCGAACACGCCTTCGCCGGCCAGATAGGACATCTCGCCGATCGGAACGGCGGCGTCCTGGAGGCAGGAGGAGACGATCGCGAGATCTTCCGCGTCCGTCGCGGCGAGTCTGAGCGGGTTGCTCATCCGGGCACCTTCTGCCGCTCGATGCGGGCGCCGCAGGCGGCGAGCTTGGCCTCGATGGTCTCGTATCCGCGGTCCAGATGATAGACGCGGTGGATCACGGTCTCGCCTTCAGCGACCAGCCCGGCCAGGATCAGCGACACCGAGGCTCGGAGATCGGTCGCCATCACCGAGGCCGCGGTCAGACGTTCGACCCCGCGGATCAGCGCCGAGGCGCCGCGCACCCGGATGTCGGCGCCCATGCGGACGAGCTCGGGCACATGCATGAACCTGTTCTCGAAAATCGTCTCGGTAATGCGCGACGCGCCTTCCGCGACGCAGGCGAGCGCCATGATCTGAGCCTGCAGGTCGGTCGGGAAGCCGGGATAGGGCTGGGTGACCAGATCCATCGCGCGGGCGCGGCGGCGCGCCGCCCCGATGCGGATGCCGTCGGGGGTCTCCCCGACCTCGATCCCGGCCGACGCGAGCACCGCGATCAGGCTGTTCAGACAGGTCGTTTGGGCACCGCTCAGCAGCACGTCGCCGCCGGTGACCGCAGCGGCGATGGCGTAGGTCCCGGTCTCGATGCGGTCGGCCATGACGCGGTGCGCGACGCCGTCGAGCACTTCGACGCCCTCGATGTCGAGCGTGTCGGTACCGATCCCCTCGATTCGGGCACCCATCCCGGTCAGGCAGCGGGCGAGATCGGCGACTTCGGGCTCGCGCGCGGCGTTGCGGAGCACGGTTCGACCGCCCGCCAGGCAGGCGGCCATGAGCAGGTTCTCGCTCGCGCCGACCGAAACGAAGGGGAAGGTGATCTCGGCACCGGTCAACCCGCGCGGCGCCCGGGCTTCGACATAGCCGTCTCTGAGCGCGATCTCGGCACCGAGCCGACGGAGCCCGTCCAGATGAAGGTCGATCGGCCGGGTGCCGATCGCGCAGCCGCCCGGCAGCGAGACCCGCGCCTCGCCGAGCCGGGAGAGCAGCGGCGCTAGAACCAGCACCGAGGCGCGCATTCGGCGCACCAGATCGTAGGGCGCCGTCGCGCTGGCGAGATGCGAGGCGTCGAAGACGGCGGCGCCCGGCTCCTCTCCGGCCTCGATGCGCACGCCGAGGGTTTCAAGCAGCCCCGACATCGAACGGATGTCGGCGACGGCCGGCAGATTCGTCAGCCGTACCCGCCGGCCGCTCAGCAGCGTCGCCGCCATCAGGGGAAGGGCTGCGTTCTTCGCACCGCCGATCCGGATCGTGCCGCGAAGCGGCGCGCCACCACAGAGTCGGATTACGTCCATGTACCGTCGTCGCCGGAATCGGGCCTTCGGCGGGCGTCGAGCATTCGCCGCATACGCCCTGCAGGCGCCGAACCGCCCGGACTCAGACGATCGGGGCCTCGGCGGCGGTCGGTCGGTCGGACCGGGCACGCGCCTGCGACTTGCGTCGGCGGAGATTCTCGCGGAGCGCCGCGGCCTCGCGCCGCCGCCGATCGTCCGTCCTGCCGGCGCCTCCTACGTCCGCCGCCGACCGGCTATATCCGTCCCTGGTCTGCGGCAGGCGGCGGTCGAGGAGACGGCTCGCGACCACGTTGCGCAGAATCTGGGCGGTGCCGCCGCCGATGGCGAACATGCGGGCGTCGCGCACCATGCGCTCCAGCGGGCGCGACTGCGAATAGCCGGCGGCGCCGAAGAGCTGCAATGCGTCATTCGTCACCTTGATGGCCATCTCGGATGCGAAGACCTTGGCCTGGGCGGCGAGCAGGCTGTCGGGGAAACCGCCGCCCGCGCTCGACGCCGCCCGCCAGATCATCGTCCGGGCGGCTTCGATCTGGATCGACATGTCGGCGAGCATCCATTGCAGACCCTGGAATTCGCAGATCGGCCGGCCGAACTGGTTGCGCGACCTGGTATAGGCGATCGCCTCGTCGTAGGCGCCGGTGGCGATACCCAGCGCCGCGGTCGCGGCACCGACGCGCTGGCTGTTATAGGCGTTCATCAGGTCGGCGAAGCCTTTCCGCAGCCCGCGCGGCGGGACCAGCATGGCCGAGGCCGGCAGCGCCATATCGCGGCAGTGGATTTCCGCCTCCGGGATGCCGCGCAGCCCCATCGTTCGTTCGCGGGCGCCGATGATCAGCCCCGGGGTCTCGCCGCGCAGCGCGATGAAGCCGGCGATTCCCTCCTCCGCGCCGCGCTCGTCGAAGACCCTGGCGAAAACGAGATGCAGCCTGGAGACGCCGCCGCCGGTGATCCAGTGCTTGGTGCCGTTGAGGACGTAGGTGCCGCCCCGCCGGTCGGCGCGCATCGTCATCTCCGAGGCTGCGCTTCCAGCCTCCGGCTCGGTGATGCAGATCGCCGGCTTGTCGCCGCCGAGCACGGCCTCCGCCCAGAGCCGCTTCTGCGCCTCGGTTCCGTAGGCAAGAACCGTGGATAGCGCGCCCATATTGGATTCCACGACGATCCGCGCCGTCACCGCGCAGGCCTTGGCCATCTCCTCGATCACCAGCACCGCGTCGAGATAGGAGAGCCCCCGCCCGCCATAGGTCTCGGGGACCGTCATCCCCATGAACCCGGCGTCGCGGAGTAGCGCCACGGTCTCCCACGGATAGTCGCGGCTCTCGTCGATCTTGGCGGCCCGGGCGGCGATCGCGCCGCGCGCGAGGGTGCGGGCACGCTGCTGAAGGTCGCGCTGTCGCGCATTCAGTTCGAAATCCATCTCTCGTCCTCGGTACGGCGCCAGCATATTCGCTCCGGTTTGTACCACGAATCGAGCCGCCGGGCCGGCATCGGCATCGTCGCCGACTTGACACGCATGCCCTGAAGCCATCCACTTGTGAGCAGTGCGTCATGGGGATTCGATCCCGACACGCCGTATTCCTGCCTCTGTTCCGACAAGCTCTACGCACCTTGCCTCACTCTTATTACATCTCGGTCGAACCGGGACTACGTGTATATGAAATATGTTCGAATAATTCGGAATCCTGTGGAGATTTTCCGGTATTCCATGCTCATGCACACGGTAATGGATTTTTCGGTATTTCGAGGCGCGGCCGGTTAACTCCGTCTTCGTTGGCGCATCTTCGTCGGTTCTAGAAGGTTGACGTGGCGGTTTACCGGGATTGCCGCGGGCTCGCGGTCACCGTGGCGGGCGAGGGCGCGCTGCGAAGCTTCGATGCGACGGTCCGGTCCTTTCTCGGGTTGCGGCGGGACACCGGCGATCATCTAAAGGCCGCGCTCGCGGCCGATGGCGGATTCCTGCTCGCGCACGTGCTGCGCGGCTATTTCATGCTGCTGTTCGCCAACCGCACCCTGATCGGCCGGGCGCGTGCCTCGCTCGCTGCCGCCGAAAGCGCTCGCGCGGCGCATGGCGCGACCGAAAGGGAACGCGGGCATCTGATGGCGCTCGACGCCTGGCTCGACGGGCAGCCGCGGCAGGCTCTCGCTTGCTGGACGCAGATTCTGGACCGGGATCCGCGCGATATCGTCGCGATCAAGCTCTCCGAATACTGGAACTTCTATCTCGGCGACAGTGCCGGCATGTGCGCGGTCCAGGACCGGGTCGCGCCGGCCTGGGACGAGGGCGTACCGGAGTTCGGCAAGCTGCTCGGCATGTCGGCCTTCGCCCTCGAGGAGGCCGGCGCCTATGCCGAGGCGGAACGGCGCGGGCGCCGGGCGGTGGACATCGACCCGACGGATCTGTGGTCCTGCCATGCGGTCGCGCATGTGTTCGAGATGACTGGCCGGCGTCGGGAGGGGATCGACTGGATCTCCGGGCTCGGCCCCAACTTCCGCGACTGCAACGCGATGGCCAACCATCTGTGGTGGCACCGTGCCCTGTTCTGGTTCGATCTCGGCCGCTTCGAAGAGGCGCTCGCGCTCCATGACGCGGAGATCGAACCCGAAAACGCAGTCGAGTATCTCGACATCTGCAACGCGGTCTCACTGCTGTGGCGGCTGGAGGAGGAGGGGGTCGATGTCGGCGCTCGCTGGTCCGCGCTGGCCGACCTCGCCGCGGCGAGGGCCGGCGACTTCCAGCTCGTCTTCGCCGATGTCCATTACGCGATGGCGCTCGCCGCCGCCGGACGGACGGAGGAGCTGGACCGCCTGCTTGCCGAGGCCGACGCCTTCGCCGGCGGCTCCGAGGACATCGCGGCCGGGATCATGGCGGAGGTCGGGCTCGCGCTCTGCCGGGCCGCTGCGGCCGCTCGCGCCGGCAGCTGGGGCAAAGCGGTCGCGCTCCTGTATCCACGCCGCAAGGCGATCCGGAAGATCGGCGGCAGCAACGCGCAGCGCGACCTGTTCGCGCGCATGCTCCTCCATGCGGCGGGGCGCGCCGGGCGGTCGGAGCTCGTGGCCGCGCTGGCCGCCGAGCGCCACCTCTCCAAACCGTACAGCCCGCCGACCGACGCCGTCTATGCGCGGTCGAACGCCGGACCGGGGCGCGGCTGAAGCCCGGCATGCGCCGCGACCTCGATCAGCGCCTCGTCCCGCATTCGCCCGGCCATGATCGAGACTCCGGTTGGCAGCCCATCGGCCTCGCCCAAGGGAAGATGGACCTGGGGGACGCCGGTCAGCCCGGCCGGCGCGGTCAGGCGGAGCGCGGCCGCGCGGAAGGCCTCAAGCTCCTCGGACTCCGCATCCCGCCGCGGCGGCAGGACCGCGGTCGGCAGGCACAGAAGTGTCCCGTCGTCGAGCAGCGCCTCCACATGCGCCGCCGCCTCCCGGCGCGACCGCCGCATCGCCGCGGCGGCGGCCTCGTCGACGCCGGCGGCCCAGGCAAGCCGGTCGGCGATGGCCGGGCTCAGATCCGGCCGATGGGCCTCCACCCAGGGGACGAGGGCCGCCTTGATCTCGCTCGCTTGGACGATCCGGAAGATGTCGGCCCATCGCGCCAGCCCCTGCGGCGCCAGGACGACGGGCTCGGGGCCGGGGCAGCCCAGCGCGTCGGCGATTCTGTCCGTGAGGACGCGCACCTCCCGCGCGACCGGGGCCGGCGCGGCGTCGAGGGCATCCTCGGCGATAAGCAGGCGCCTCGTCGGCGCCGGCGGGTGCCAGCCGGCGATCAGGGCGCGGCCGGCGCGGGCGAACGCCGATGGATCGGCGGCGAACCAGCCCACGACATCGAAGCTCGGGGCGAGGGCGAAGACCCCGGCGGTGGTGAGCCGCCCATGGCTCGGCCGGGCGCCGTAGAGCCCGCAGAACGCGGCGGGAATGCGGACCGAGCCCGCGCAATCTGTGCCGAGCGCGATATCGGCGTCGCCCGCGGCCACGGCGACCGCCGAACCGCAGGAGGAGCCGCCGGGCAGCCGATCCGGCGCCCGCGGGTTGATCGGGTCCCCATCATGGCGGTTGGTGCCGTTCAGGCTGTAACAGAGCTCGTCGCAGACGGTCCTGCCGACCAGCCGGGCACCGGAAGCGAGCAGCGCCCGGACCGCCGGCGCGTCGGTTTCGGCCGGCCGCGCATGTGCCCGCCATGTCGGCTGGCCGACCCCGGTGACGCGGCCGGCGAGGTCGAACACATCCTTCGCGGCGAAGCCGAGACCGGTCAAGGGACCGGACGGAGCGCCCCCGCGCCGATAGTCGCGATCGTGCAGGAAGGCGTTGAACCTGTCTTCCACCATGCCGGGAGATTAGGTCATCGCCGATCGCGGCGGAACCGGCGCGGAACTTGACAGCCGGCGCGGCGGGCTTCGACGATGCGCGGCGGCCGAGGGCCGCGATGGAGCGAGGAGGAGAGACATGGCTCGCGTGATCGTCACCGGCGCCGCGAACGGGATCGGGCGCGCCTGCGCGCGCGACATGGCGGCGGATGGCAACAAGGTTCTCGCCGTCGACCTCGACGAACGGGCGACGAGGGCCGCCCATCCGGACGCCGGCGGCAACCTCGTCTTCGAGGCCTGCGACGTGAGCCGTGCCGAGGACTGCGCGGCGGCGGTCGCGGCGGCGCTCGAACGCTTCGGTGCCGTGGACGCCTTGCTCCATTTCGCCGGGATCCACACGACCCGGGTCTGGGAGGAGGCGACTGCCGAAGAGTTCAACCGCGTTCTCGAGGTCAACGTCACCGGGTCGTTCCTCATGGCCCAGGCCGCGGCTCGCCCGATGGTCGCCGCTGGCAGAGGAGTGATCCTGTTCACCGCTTCGTCCATCGTCCATGCGGGGGGCGTCGGCGGCAGCGGGCGCGGCGGCCCTGCCTATGCGTGTTCGAAGGCGGCGATCATCGCTCTCACCCGGTCGTTGGCGCGGGCCCTCGGGCCGCAGGGAGTACGCGTCTGCGCGGTGGCGCCCGGTGCCACCGTGACGCCGATGACCGCCGGCTATACGGAGGCGCACTGGGCGCATGTCCGCTCCAGTGCTGCCCTCGGCCGGGAGGGGGATGCCGAGGATATCGCCGATGTTGCGCGGTTCCTGATCTCCGATCGGGCCCGCTACGTCACCGGCGAGATCGTGAACGTGAACGGCGGCGTGTCCTTCGCATGAGCGCGGCCGGTCGGCGGAAGCGGCCGGGCGCGTAAGGGGACGGGTCGATGTCGCCGTCGCGCCCGGCGATCAGATCGGCGACCAGCCGGCCGGTGACCGCCGCCATGGTCAGCCCTAGATGGCCATGCCCGAAAGCGAGGACCGCACGGTCCGTCCCAGGGGCGATGCCGATCACCGGCATGCTGTCGGGCATCGACGGGCGGTGCCCCATCCATTCCGCGCCGTCCTGGATGTCGAGATCGGGGACGAGCCTTCGCGCCATCGCCCCGAGCATGCGGGCGCGGCGGTAGTCGGGCGGCGCGTCCAGCGAGGCCATCTCGGCAGTGCCGGCGAGACGGACGCCCTGCGTCATCGGCACGATACCGAAGCGATGGTCGCCGGCCATCACGGGAAGCCGGAGCGCGACACCGGGCGACGGCAGCATCAGATGGTAGCCGCGCTCGGTTTCGAGGGGCACGCGCGCGCCGAGCCGCGCGGCGAGACGCTTCCCGAACGCCCCGGCCGCCAGGACCAGGCGGTCGACCTCCCGCCGCCCGGCGGAAGTGACGATCGCGGCCGGCCCGTCCGGGCCGATTTCGATATCGCGCACCTCCTCGCGAAGGATCGCTCCGCCGCCCCGGAAGATGGCGTCCGCGAAACGCCGCGACAGCGCGAGCGGGTCCCTGACCATCAGGCAGTCCGGGGAAAACACCCCGCGAACGACCTCGCGCGTCAGCGCGGGCTCGAGCTGACGCATTTCCGACGGGCCGAGCTCCTCGAGGGGAATGCCCCGCCTGCGCCTCAGCGCGTGTTCGGACCGGGCGGCTTCGAACGTTTCCAATCTGCGATAGGCGTAGAGGATACCGGTGGGCCGGAACAGATCCTCCGCACCGGCGGCGCGCAGCAGCGGCGCGTAGGCGTCCCAGGCGTGGTCGAGCAGGCCGGCGAGGGCGAAGGAGATCTCCTCGACACGGCCGGGCCGCGATGCCGCCGCGAAGCGGATCAGCCAAGGCGCGAGTCGCGCCAGATGGTGCCAGCGGACGACCAGCGGCCCCTCCGGGTCGAGCAGCATCGCCGGCGCCTTGCGGAGAATACCGGGCGTGGCGAGCGGTACGCAGGCGTCGACCTGGATCATCCCGGCATTGCCGTAGGATGTGCTCTCCCCGGGCGGCCCGCGGTCGATCAGCGTAACCCGGTGACCGTCGCGCAACAGCGAAAGGCCTGCGGCGAGGCCGACGATCCCGGCCCCGACGATCGTCACGTCGCGAGGTTGGGTCATCGCTTCGGGCGCTTCACAGGGCCAGCAGAGCGCGGGCGTTGTTGCCGTAGATGTCCGCGCGTTCGGCCTCGCTGCAGCGCAGGCCGTCGATGACCGAGATCGTGTCCCGGATCAGGATCCGGCCGCCCTCCATATCGAACGGGCAGTCGGTGGCGAACAGCGAGCGGCCGGCACCGAAGAAATCGAGGCCGCACTGGCTGGCTTCCCTGGCGCCGAACATCGCGGTGTCGACGTAGAATTCCTTGAAGTATTCGATGGCGGGCCGGGCGAGCGCCTCGCGCAGCGGGCCGTAGCTGGCCTCGTCCGACTGCGAGGACCGACCGTCCCAGTGCGGGGTGATGCGGCCGCCGGCATGCGGGATATAGGCGCCCCAGTGATGGGCGAGGACCTTGAGATTGGGGAGCTTGTCGAACAGGCCCGAGAACACGATTCGAGCCATCGCCGCGCTGGTCTCGTAGGCCCAGCCGAGACCCCAGAAAATCTCGAATTTGGAGACATCCTCGCCCAGATAGTCGGGATGCGACATCGGCCGCGCGGGATGGAGGAAGATCGGCCGGTCGCGCTGCGCCATCCGCTCGAACACCGGGAAGAAGGCCGGATCGTCGAGCGCGCGGCCGTTCACGTTGGAGTGGACCTGGAGGCCGCAGGCGCCGAGTTCGCCGACCGCGCGGTCGATCTCCGCGACCGCGGCGTCGGGGTTGTTCATCGGTGGGCTCGCGAGGAAGCTCGGGAACCGATCCGGATCGGCGCGACACATCGCCGCCATCCCGTCATTTGCGGCGCGGGCGAGCGCGGGGGTTTCGTCGGGTCCGCCGAGAATATCGATGGGGGGTTGCGACATCGAGATGATCTGCTGCAGGTCGCCGAACTCATCGAGCAGGCGTTTCCGCGCGTCCATGTCGTAGAGCGTCGGGATCGAGAGCCAGCGCGCGACCGCCTTCTTGGGCATTCGCCGCTCCAGCGTGTCGATGACGCTCTTCGGAAATACGTGATTGAACACGTCGAGATGCATGGCCGGGTCTCCCTCGCCGACGGGTAGGGCGCCGATTCTGCCGCGCGCGGACGGACGGGTCCAATCGGCCGGAGGTCAGCGCACGCCGGCGTCGGCGCTCCGTCCGAGCCCTGCGTTCTCGATGGCCGGCGCGATGGCCGACGGATTGACCGGCGCCATGAGATGCGCGCCGGCGACGCCCGGGATCTCCGCGAGCCGCTGGATCAGTTCGGCGCAGATCGCGATTCCCTCGGCCTCGGGATCCGCGGCGCCCTCCATCCGATCGATCAACGCGTCCGGGATCGTCACCCCCCAGAGCCTGTCGCGCATCCAGCGCGCCGAGCGCGCCGAGGCGAGCGGGCCGAGCCCGATCAGAATGAACAGCCGTTCCGCGAGACCGAAATCGGCGAGGCGTCCGACATAGCGCCCAATCAGGCCGATATCGAAGCAGAGCTGAGTCTGGACGAATCGGGCACCGGCGTCCAACTTGCGACGGAGCGAGTCGGGCCGCCAATCGGGCGGCGGGTCGATCGGTGTATCGGCGGCGCCGATGAAGAAGCGGGGCGGACTGTCGATCTTCCTGCCGCCGGGCAGGACCCCCTCGTCGCGCATCCCGGCCGCGATGCGCGCGAGATCGACGCTTTCGAGATCGAAGACCGGCTTGGCGTTCGGCTGGTCGCCGGCGGCCGGATCGTCGCCGCGCAGGATCAGCAGGTTGTGGATGCCGAGCGCCGAGGCGCCCAGGAGATCCGCCTGGAGCGCGATCCTGTTGCGGTCGCGGCAGGTGAACTGCAGGACGGGCTCGATGCCGTCCGCCCTGAGAAGCGCGGCGGCAGCGAGGCTCGAAAGATGGACCCGGGCGCTCGCCCCGTCGGTTACGTTGATTGCATCGACGCGGCCGACAA
The DNA here is from genome assembly GCA_963422565.1 of Alphaproteobacteria bacterium. Lineage (GTDB taxonomy): Bacteria > Pseudomonadota > Alphaproteobacteria > MPNO01 > MPNO01. The sequence continues at coordinate 2,910,912 of OY730228.1, forward strand.
GGGGGCGGGCCCGGGCGAGGAGGGCGTTCTTGCCCCCGGTGACCGGGGGCGCGACCTCGGCGGTGAGGGCGAACCCGCCGCCGGCCAGCCTCCGGGCCAGCGCGCTCTCTGTCGGAAGCGCCGCCTGCGGCCGCGCGGTTTCAATCGCGCCGCCGCGAGACGACGAAGGATTCGTCATGGAACCAGAGTCCTCCGTTGGCGCTCAGTACGTCGCGGGTAGCTTTCAGGTAGAAGCTGTCAGAGACCGCCTCGTCGAGGCGCTCGTCCTCGATCTGGGCGACATAGATGGCAGCGTTCCATGCCGCGAACAAGGTCGAGGTTCCGATATTCGACCCCTCGATCTCGGTCGGCAGGGTGTGCATGTCGTAGCGGAAGATCGCCCGTCGATCCGAATAGGCGTTGTATTTGAGGTCGCGCCGCGTTTTGCCGATCTCCGCCTTTAATGTCTTCAACAGCAGATGACGGTCGGTCCGGAAGGGCTGCTCCTCCGGCCAGATCCGGCGAATGATCTCCATGCCGGGATCGCCGCCGCAGGACTGGATGCAGAGCAACCTGCCGCCCGGGGCGAGGCTCCTGGCCAACGGCGTGAGAACCCGCCGCACCTTGAACTCAGCCGGCATCCGCGCGCGGTAGGGCTGGGAGGCGATGATCAGGTCGTAGTCGGCCATCGCCCGGCCGGGTCTCGGGATGACCCCGTCGAGCAGGAATTTGTGATCCTCCCGGTAGAGGACCAGGACCGAGGGGCGGACATAGAGCGGATTGCCCGTCCTGGGGCTCGATCGGACACGCCAACTCTCGGACAGCAGCGGCTGGAGCGACGAGATCTGTTCGTGGAACTCGTGCGCGGTGTTCCCCGACAGCGGGGTGTCCATCCAGTTCAGCGCCGCCGCCGCCCGCATCGTGCGCGGCGTCAGACCGGGCGCTTCGGTGTAGTGGAGATTGGTGACCACGAGGACCGTCGCCGGATGCTCGAAGAAGCGGTCGGACATCTTCTCGAGGCTGAGCCTCACGTCCTCGAGAGAGATCTCCTTGCCGACGATATAGAAGGGCAGGGTCGGGAACCGCCGGTGCATCCGCCGCATGACGCCGGTCAGCACCGTGCCGTCGCCCATTCCGGCATCGAAGAGCTTGAGCGCGGGGGGGTGGGGCTGCACCTGGCCGAGCTCCATGCCGGCGCGCTCGGCAACCACCCATTTTTCGCTGCAGGTGTTGACGAACATCAGATATTTCTGACGGTTGTCGTAGAAGCGAAAGGCGGTCCGGTCGGCGCCCCGCGTCTGGCCCTCGCGCGGCGTCGGCTCGGCGGTGGGAGCGGTCGGCGCATCTCCGTCGGGCGCCGCGCTGTTGTCGGCGAGATAGCGCCGGACCTGCGAGATTTCTTCGGCGGCGGCCGCTGTGCCGCCGCGCAGCCGGCTCAGGAACGCGTCGTCGTCGAGCGCCTGCTTGCCGAAGGCCCGCGCGTCGAGACCGCGGTCCCGGCAGAAGGCCTCGATATCCGAGATGAGTCGTTGCCGTTCATCCATGACACCGTCCCGAATAGCCGTCGACACCGGTCATTATGGCGAAGCGCCGCGCTAGGCCAACGCCGCCGTGCCGCGGCCGGCGACGAAGGACCGGTTGGACCGGATGCAAGGGCTTGGCCTGGAACCCACCATCGGCCGCGAGCGCGATCCTCCGCTTCCCGGAGCGCGCCACGCACGACGCGCGCAGCCGGGTCGCCAAGAGCCGTTGACAAGCTCCCCGACAGAAGCATATATTGCGAATTAGTCCAATGAAATCAGTAGATTGTAATCCAGAAAACCTTCTGATCGAATGTTCGAGAAAATCCTCATCGCGAACCGCGGCGAGGTGGCGCTGCGCATCCACCGTGCCTGCAAGGAGATGGGAATCCAGACCGTCGCGGTCCATTCGACCGTGGATCGGGACGCGATGCATGTCCGCCTCGCCGACGAAAGCGTCTGCATCGGTCCGCCTCCGGCGTCGCAGAGCTATCTGAATGTCCCGGCGATCGTGTCGGCGGCGACGATCGTGAACGCCAACGCGATCCACCCCGGATACGGTTTCCTGTCGGAGGATGCGAACTTCGCCTCGATCGTCGAGGAGCACGGGTTGTGCTTCATCGGTCCCGCACCCCGGCATATCGCGACCATGGGCGACAAGGTCGCCGCAAAGAAGGTCATGGCGGCGCATGGGGTGCCGGTGGTGCCGGGCTCCGATGGCCCGGTCGCCGACGCCGCCGAGGCGGTCTCCCACGCCGAGGAGATCGGTTATCCGGTACTGATCAAGGCCGCGGGCGGCGGCGGCGGGCGCGGCATGAAGGTCGCGGAAGACCCGCCCGCCCTCGAGACCGCCTTCGACATGGCGCAGCGCGAGGCGATGGCCGCGTTCCGGAACGATGCGGTCTATCTCGAGAAGTTCCTCGACAGGCCCCGCCATATCGAGGTGCAGATCCTCGCGGACGGAGAAGGCGGGGTCGTCCATCTCGGGGAGCGCGACTGTTCCCTCCAGCGGCGCCATCAGAAGATCCTCGAGGAGGCGGGGTCTCCAGCTCTCAACGACGCCCAGCGGGACGAGATCGGCCGCATCGCGCGCGGCGCCGTCGAACGGCTCGGATACAGGAGCGCCGGCACGCTGGAATTCCTCTATCAGGACGGCAGGTTCTACTTCATCGAGATGAATACCCGTTTGCAGGTCGAGCATCCCGTCACCGAGATGATCACCGGGATCGACATCGTCCGCGAGCAGATTCGGCTGGCGGCGGGCCTGCCGCTCGGCATCGGACAATCCGACGTGAGCTTCGGCGGTCACGCCATCGAATGCCGGGTCAACGCCGAGTCGCCGGTGAACTTCGCGCCGTCGCCCGGCCGGATCACCGAGTACCACCCGCCCGGCGGACTCGGGGTCCGGGTCGATTCTGCTCTCTATGCCGGCTATTCCGTCCCCCCCAACTATGACAGCCTCGTCGCCAAGCTGGTGGTCCACGGGAGCAGCCGCAACGAATGCCTGTTGCGGCTCCGCCGCGCGATCGAGGAATACGTGATCGAGGGGATCGAGACGACGCTGCCGTTGCTCGAGCGGATCACCGCCGCGCCCGACTTCGTCAACGGCGATTACGACATCAAATGGCTCGAAGCCTTTGTCTCTCGACGGCCCTGATGGCGACGATGTCCGGCGCCCTACGCCCCGCCGGCGGGGTCGAAGAATGTCGCGGCTGACCCCCGAGATCCTGCTACAGGCATACGCGGTCGGCCTGTTCCCGATGGCGGAGCGGCGCGACGACCCGACCCTCTACTGGATCGACCCCGAGAAGCGCGGCATTCTTCCTCTCGATGCCGTCCACATCCCCCGCCGGCTGAGCCGCACCGTGCGCGGCGGTGTCTTCGAAGTCCGCTGCGACACGGCCTTCGATCGAGTCATCGCCGCCTGCGCCGCGCCCGGGGTGAACCGCGGCGAGACCTGGATCAACGACGAGATCATTGAGCTCTACGGTGCGCTGCACCGGATGGGGCGCGCCCATTCCGTCGAATGCTGGCGGGACGGCGGTCTGGCAGGCGGGTTGTACGGCGTGTCGCTCGGGGCCGCGTTCTTCGGCGAGAGTATGTTCTCGCGGGTCCGCGACGCGAGCAAGGTCGCACTCGTCCATCTGGTCGCGAGGTTGCGCCTGGGCGGTTTCAGACTGCTCGATGTCCAGTTCGTGACCCCGCATCTCGGCCGGTTCGGCGCCGTGGAGCTGCACCGGTCGGGCTACCGTCAGATCCTCGCCGACGCCCTCGACCGCAGCGCGACCTTCTACCGGGAGCTTCCCTCCTCGGCACTCGCCGCGGTCCTGCAGCCGACGACCCAGACGTCGTAGACGGGGTGTTCCAGACTGGACAGCGCCGGGCTCGACGCGAACATCCAGCCGCTGAAGACGCGCTTCGGCGGCCGGCGCTGGCGCAGCTCGTCGATTTCCAGAAAGGCGGTCGTCTCCGGAGGCTGCTCGGGCGGTCTTTCGCGGCAGTAGCGGGCGGCGATCCTGAGCGTGCCGAAGTCGACGACACCCTCGACGGCGCCTCGATGGTGAAGATCCGGGCCGTCACCTTGTCCAGACCTCGCAAGACCGCGACGCGGGTCTCGGCCGCAACCGGCCAACAGGCCAGCGCCGCCAGAACGGAAAGGACGATCCCCCCGCCGTTCATCCGCCTTCGCCACAGCTGGGCTTGAAGGCGCGGAACCGCAGCCGCACATAGTCCGCGACCCAGCCCGCCGCCGGATCGTAGATCTGCGGGCGCAGGATCTCCCGCACCCGGTCGACCACCGCCGGGCGGTCCGCGGCGTCCAGCGCCAGCAGCACCCGTTCGGCAAAGGTCTCCAGCCAAGCGGCGATGTCGCCCGGCAGCCTGGTCGGCCTCTCGATCAGCTCGATCGACGCGACCGCGAAGCCTCGGGCCTCGAGGCGGTCGCGATACTCCTCGACGGAGGGGAAGTACCAGCGGAACAGCGCCGCCGCGTCGACTCCGCAGGGCGCCGCGGCGGTCTCCAGCGCCTCGCGGATGCGCCGGACATTGCCCTCGCCGCCCATCTCTCCCACCACCCTGCCGCCCGGGCGCAGAGCGCGCCAGATGCCCTCGATCACCGCGTCGGGCCGGGCCATCCAGTGGAGGGCGGCGTTGGTGAAGACCGCGTCGAAGGCCGCCTCGAAGCGCAGATCGTGCCCATCGACGACACGAGCATCGAGGCTGCGCGCGCGGGCCGCGGCGACCTGCTCCGGGCTCGCGTCCACGCCGACGACCGCCTTGCACCGCCCGGCGAGCTCCGCGGTGAGCGCGCCGTCCCCGCATCCCAGATCGAGGATCTCCTCATGCGGGCGCGGTTCCAGCAGATCGATCAGCGGTGCGCCGAGCTCGGCGACGAAGCGTGCATTCCGCGCATAGCGGTCGGGGTCCCAGGACTGATCGGAAGCTCGTTCATGTCTCGTCATCGACCCCGCCGTTCCGACTCATCGGCCGGCGATCCCGCCGCCCGCGTCGTCGTCCGCCTGCCCGAAAAACGCGCGGCCGAGCAGGGAGTAGAGGTCGACGGCGCCCTGGGTGGTCTCGATCTCTCCTCCGGCGGCGATCATCTCCTCCGCGCCGCCCGGGGAGAGGGTCACATATTTGTCGCCGAGCAGCCCGTCCGTCGAGATCGCCGCCGACGTGTCCTCGGGCAGTTCGATGGAATCGTCGATGGCCAGCGTCAGGACCGCCAGATAGGAAACCGGATCGAGCGCCTGCGCGACCACGGTGCCGATCTTGATGCCGCTCATCTGCACGTCGCTCCCGCGGCGAATGCCGTCGATCCGGTCGAATTTCGCGGTCACGCGGTAGCCGTCCACGGCGTCCACATCCGCGCTGTCATAGGCGAATACGAGAAAGAGGACGGCGACCGCGACCACGACGGCGCCGGCCACCGTCTCGATCGAGCTTCGTTGCATGCGGCGAGGGTCCTTCCGGTGCGCGGGGGGTCAGGCTCTCCGGCCCGCTACCGTATCACGGCGGCTGCCAGGGCTGGTATTCGCTGCGCGCCCGCGCGCGCCGCGCGCCCATCAGAAGATGGCCCGAAGGACGATAGGCCGCCACCGTGCCGGTGGCGTTGGGGCGATGGGGCTTCTGCCATCCGCGCCTCGGGCCGCCGTCCGCCGCCGGCACCCGGTCGGTGGTGTGGTGGAGCCAAGCATGCCATTCCGGCGGCACGCGCGAGGCCTCGACTGTCCCCTCATAGATCACCCAACGGCGCTCCCGGCCGCTGGCGGGTCTGGATTTCTGGCGGTAGTAGCGGTTGCCCGCATCGTCGCGGCCGACCGGATCGCCAGTCCACCAGGTGAAGATCCGCGTCCCGATCGTCATCGGACCTCCCGACCCGAACTCGTCCGCCTCTCCTGCGGCCGCGACTATCGCAGCAGCGGCCGGCGCCGTCCAGACGGTGTTTCGCCAACCCGTCCCGGTTTGGCTTGCCATGCTTCGTCCGACGGCATTGAATGCGTGGAGCGCGACGGATCGGACGAACGGGAGAACGCGATGTCTGGACGAATCGAGGCTCGGCTCCGCGAGATCGGCATCGAGCTTCCGGCGCCTTCCCTGCCGCAAGCCAACTACGTCCCGTTCGTCAGGACCGGCAACCAGCTGTTCATCGCCGGCCAGATCCCGGTGATCGACGGCCGGATCGTCACCGGCAAGCTGGGCGCCGGGCTCGACGTTTCGGCCGGTCGGGAGGCGGCGCGGGCCTGCGCGCTCAGCCTGATCGCCCATGCCAGGACCGCCTGCGGCGGCGACCTCGACCGGGTCGTCCGCTGGGTGAAGCTCGGCGGGTTCGTACAGGGAACGCCCGATTTCACGGACGCCCCTCGGGTCGTCAACGGCGCCTCGGATCTGCTGGTCGAGCTGTTCGGAGAGGCCGGCAAGCACGCCCGCTTCGCTGTCGCGGTCGCCTGCTTGCCGCTGGATTCGGCGGTGGAGATCGACGCGGTTCTCGAGATCGGCTAGGCGGGCGCGATGCCGGACGGCGGCTCCGCGATCACCGTCAAGGTCTATGGCGGGATATCTGAGATCGCGGCCCAGGAATGGGATGTCTGCGCCGGGGCCGACAACCCCTTCGTCTCGCACGCGTTCCTCGACGTGGCCGAGCGCAGCGGTTCCGCCTGCCCCGAAACCGGTTGGCTTCCCTGCCATGTCGGGATCGAAGGGGCGGACGGACGGCTCATCGGCGCGGTCCCCTGCTATCTGAAGGGTCACTCCTACGGCGAGTACGTGTTCGACTGGGGTTGGGCCGAGGCGTTCGAGCGCGCAGGCGGGCGGTACTACCCCAAGCTCCAGGCCTCCGTCCCCTTCACCCCGGTCGCCGGTCCGCGGTTGCTGGTACGGCCCGGAGAGGACGCCCCGCGAATCCGCGAAATGCTGACCGCGGGGCTGGTCGAGATCGCCAAGCGTCACGGCGTCTCGTCGCTCCATATCACCTTCTGCGCGGAGGACGAATGGCGCGAGCTCGGCGATGCCGGTCTGCTGCAACGGATGGGACAGCAGTTCCACTGGCACAACCGGGGCTATGAGACCTTCGACGATTTTCTTGCCGCGCTGTCCTCGCGCAAGCGCAAGGCCATCCGCAGGGAGCGCCGCGTGGCCAACGAGGGCGGGCTCGTCATCGAGACGCTGACCGGCGCTGCGCTGCAGGAACGCCATATGGACGCCTTCTACGGCTTCTATCTCAATACCGTCGAACGCAAATGGGCGCACGCCTATCTCAACGCCGCGTTCTTTCAGCTGCTCCGCGAACGGCTGGCCGACAGCCTCGTGCTGGTGATGGCGTCGGATGGCGGGCGCTATGTGGGCGGCGCTCTGAACCTGCTGGGCGGCGACACGCTGTACGGGCGCAACTGGGGCTGCGAGGCGCGCTACCGGATGCTCTATTTCGAGGCCTGCTTCTACCGGGCGATCGATTTCGCGATCGCCCGGGGCCTGGCGCGGGTCGAGGCCGGCGCCCAGGGGCCGCACAAGATTCAACGCGGCTATCTCCCCAGCCCGACCTACAGCGCCCACTGGATCCGGGAGCCCCGGTTTCGCAAGGCGGTCGGCGATTTCCTCGGTCGCGAACGCGCGATGATCGGCCACGAGATGGACATGCTGGGCGAACGCGGCCCCTACCGCAGGGACCGCCCGGACGGCATCATCTGAGCTTGCCGGGGAGCCAGGTCGCGACCTCGGGCACGACGATCAGGAGGATCAGCACCGCGAGCTCGATCAGAATGAAAGGCATGGCGGACATCACGACCTGTCCGAGGGTGACGTTGAACGGCGCCACCCCCTTCATCACATAGAGCAGGAGACCGAACGGCGGCGTGAGAAGGCTGATCTCCATGGTGATCAGCATCAGCACCATCAGCCAGATCACGTCGATCTGGAACACCGCCTGGAGCGATTGCGCGCCGAGCAGGAAGAACGGCAGGGTGAGCAGAAGCATGCTCACCTGGTCCATGAAGGCGCCGAGGAACAGCAGCACCGCCATCATGATGATCACCACCGCGAGGGGGGTCAGATCCATCGCGGTCACCGCCCGCAGCAACCCGTCGGTCGCGCCGGAATTGGACAGCGCCTGGCTGAACACGAGCGATCCCGCGATGATGAACAGGATCATCACGTTGATCTTTGCGGTTTCCATCAGCGACTTGGCGATCGCCCGCCAGTCGAAGTCGGCGCCGTCGATGCCGGTGACAGTCACGATGCGGCGGAACAGCTTGAAGAAGTAGCAGGCGGCCAGTGCGGCGAGACAGCCGAGCGCTGCGGCCTCCGTCGGCGCCGCGATCTTGAAGAAGATGCTGCCGACGACCACCACGAAGATGATCATCAGAGGCAGGATGTAGAGCAGGAACGGGAGCACCCGGTTGACCGCCTGGCGGTAGCGGCCGCCATAGGTCCACGACCAGCGGGTCGCCCCGGCAAGGTTGAGCGCCACCGTCACCGGCTTGTCGATCTCGCCGGTATCCGGCGCGTAGGCGGGCGCAAGCGCCGGTTCGATCAGGCAGCGCCCGACGACATAGGCGAAGAACAGCACGGCCATCAGGATGCCGGGGACGATGCCGGCGATCAGCAACAGCGCCACCGACTGCTCGGCGAGGCTTGCCAGCAGGACCGCGAGCGCCGAGGGCGGGATCAGCATCGCGATGCCGCCGACCGCCATGATCGGCCCCATGGCGATCGACGGCCGGTAGCCGCGCTTGACCATGTCGGGCAGCAGCACCGAACCGAGAATCGCGGTGTTGGCGATGGTCGAGCCCGACAGCGAGGAGAAGATCGTCCCGCCGACGATGGAGACCACCGAGAGCCGGCCGGGTACGCGCGCGATCATCCGGTCGATCGCCCCGATCGCCTTGAATGCCACCCCGGTCTGGAGAAGTATCTCGCCCATCAGCAGGAACAGCGGGATCGGCGCCAGCGTGAACTTGATCGCGTTGTGGAACTCGGCCGGCATGAACACCAGCCCGATATCGCCGTTGATGAAAAGCGCCGTGCCGAGCACGTTCGCGGCGAAGAAGGCGAACGCGACCGGCATGCCGAGGAACATCGCGGTGCACACCGTCCCGAGCAGCAGAATCAAGGCGTAGTACCATTCCATGGCTCAGAACCCGGACCCGGCGGGGGCGCCCTCGTCCTCTGCGGCACCGTCCGCAGCCCGGCGGAAGCGGAGCATGAACTCGACCGCGAGCAGCAGGAACGAGAGCGCGAAGACGGCCATCATGTAACCGTTCTCTATCCGAAGGTCCTTGTCGGGCAGCGTGCCGTCCTCGAACTCGAGAAGCGTCGCGCGCAGGCCGTAGACCGACAGCAGCAGGCAGAGCAGAAACCCTGCGGCATCCAGGATCTTCTCGAGCCTGGCTGCCGCGCTCCCCGGAAGCGCCGCGATGACCACGTCGACGCGGATATGCGCGCCCTGGCGGAGCACCCAGGGCGCGCCGATGAAGACGCCGACATAGAGCGCATACTCGACCGCCTCGTAGAGCCAGGCCAAACTGCCCCATCCGACGAAGACCAGGAACAGGTTGAGCGGGATCAGAATCGCGAACAGGCCGATGGAGACGGCGACGGACGCGGCCAACCACCCGACGAAACGGGCGAACGCGGCGTCGATCCGGCGTCGCATCCCGCGGCCCGCGCTCAACCGATACGGAAAACCGGAGCCCGAGCGAGAACCGGCGCGCGGCGCCGGTTCCGTCGGCCGGGCCGCCCCGGCGCGGCTACTCCACGACGAACAGCTTGCGGAGCTTCGCCCCATGTTCGGGGCTCCGCTTCAACACCTGGGCCCAGGCCGCATCCTGAGCCGTCTTCGACCATTTCTCGCCCTCGGCCCCGGTGAAAGCGACGGTCTTCATTCCCTCGCCGGCCATCCAGGCGATCTGCTTCTTGTATCGGGCCTGGAAAGCCGGTCCGGCCTGTTCGGCGTCGACTTCGAATTCGAGGCCGATTCTGCCGATCGCCGCGCGTGCCGCCTCGGACGCCTTCTTCCATGCCTTCAGGTTCGCCAATGTATGCAGCGTGGCGTTGTAGAAGCCGGGTTCGACCCGGAACTTGGCGACCTTGATCCAAGCCGGCACCCAGCCTACCGCAGGCCAGCCGAAGCCCTGGACGGTTCCGTTCTCCATGTAGGTATAGACCTGCGCGATGTTCGAGAGTTGGGTAGTCGCGCCGAGCGCCTTGAAGAACGAGGTGTAGACCGGCGACACGCGGAGATGGAGGCCGGTCAGATCCGGCTTGGTGATCGGCTTCGACAGCCAAAGATAGAACGGGCCGTTATCGTCGTGACGGGCGATGAAGTGGAGATTCTTCGCGCCCATCAGGCGCTGCATATAGTCGATCGCCCCGTTTTCGCGCAGCTTGGCGTAGGTTGTGTTGCTCAGCCGCAACACCGGTGCCTCGGGCAGGACATTGCCGAAATAGGCTTCCGTGCAGCCGACCAAGTCATAGGCGCCCTTGGCCGTCTTCTGGGTCAGGGTGAAGGGGCTGCCGATCGCCGGCGCGCCGCCCCTGAGGTCGATCTCGACCGCGTCGCCGGCCTCGGCGTTTATCTTCTTGACCAACGCCTCGAAGGAACGGCCCGGCGGGCTGCCGATCGGGAAGCAGCTCGCGGCGGTCAGCGTCGTCGCGGCGGACGCCGGCGCCGCAAGACCGCAGACCGCCGCAACCGCGGCCGTATAGGCGAATCCGATATGCTTGGTCATCTGAAGCCTCCCCTGTCCATCTGCCGATCATGCCGGTAGTCCGATACCCGACCTTACGCCGAAGCCCCTCGGGTTTCAAGCCGCGGGCGGCGGTCGGGATATCGGGCCGCTATCGAGCGGCGGCTCGACCGGCGAAACGCTCAGCTTACGGGCTCGGCAAGCTTGGCGGGCGAGCCGCGCTCGAGCTTCTTGCGCTTGCCGCCGCGCGGGGGGAGAAATTTGAACTTCAGCCGCCCGCCGTCCAGGCCGATGCGGACGATGCCGCCCTTGGCGAGCTTCCCGAACAGGAGCTCGTCGGCCAGCGGCGTCTTGATATGGTCCTGGATCACTCGGGCGAGCGGGCGGGCGCCGTAGGTCACGTCATAGCCGGTCTTGACCAGCCAGTCGCGCGCCTCGGGGGTCAGTTCGATGGCGACGTTGCGGTCCTGGAGCTGGGCCTCGAGCTGGATCACGAACTTGTCGACCACGCGGGCGACGATCTCGGCCGGCAGTGCGGCGAACCGGATCGTCTTGTCGAGCCGGTTGCGGAACTCGGGCGAGAACATGCGCTTGATGGCTTCTTCGTCCTCGCCGACGCGCACTTCCCGCTCGAAGCCGATCGCGGGCTTCGCCAACTCCGCGGCTCCGGCGTTGGTCGTCATGATCAGAATGGCGTTGCGGAAATCCACGCTCTTGCCGTTGTGATCGGTGAGTCGCCCGTGATCCATGATCTGGAGCAGGATATTGAACAGATCCGGGTGCGCCTTCTCGATCTCGTCGAGCAGGAGAACCGCGTGCGGGTGTTGGTCGATGGCGTCCGTCAGAAGCCCGCCCTGGTCGAACCCCACATAGCCCGGCGGCGCGCCGATCAGCCGGGAGACCGAATGCCGTTCCATATATTCCGACATGTCGAAACGGATCAGCTCGATTCCCATCGTCAGCGCGAGCTGGCGGGCGACCTCGGTCTTGCCGACCCCGGTCGGCCCGGAGAAGAGATAGCAGCCGATCGGCTTCTCGGGCTCGCGCAGGCCGGCGCGGGCGAGCTTGATCGCCGCGGCCAGCGCCGCGATTGCATCGTCCTGCCCGAAGACGACCGTCTTCAGGTTTCGCTCGAGCGTCTTGAGCGTCTCCTGATCGTTCCGCGAAACCGATTTGGGCGGGATGCGGGCGATCTTCGCGACCACCGCCTCGACATCCTTGACGGTGATCAGCTTCTTGCGCCGGCGCTCGGGGAGAAGTTTCTGTGCGGCGCCGACCTCGTCGATGACGTCGATTGCCTTGTCGGGAAGCTTCCGGTCGTTGATATAGCGCGCGGCGAGCTCGACCGCCGTGCGGATCGCCTCGGCGGTGTAGCGGACCCGGTGATGCTGCTCATAATAGGGCTTCAGCCCACGCAGAATCTTGACCGCGTCATCGACGGTCGGCTCGACGATATCGATTTTCTGGAAGCGCCGGACCAGCGCCCGGTCCTTCTCGAAATAGGACCGGAACTCCTTGTAGGTCGTCGAGCCAATGCAGCGCAGCGTCCCGGCCTGCAAGGCCGGCTTGAGCAGGTTGGACGCGTCCATCGAGCCGCCGCTGGTCGCGCCGGCTCCGATCACCGTGTGGATCTCGTCGATGAACAGGATCGCCCCGTCATGGGCCTCGAGCTCGGCGACCACAGCCTTCAACCGCTCCTCGAAATCGCCCCGGTAGCGGGTTCCGGCGAGCAGGGCGCCCATGTCGAGGGCGAAGATCGTCGCGTCCCGGAGGATGTCGGGCACCTCGTTCTTGACGATGCGCCGCGCGAGGCCCTCGGCGAGGGCGGTCTTGCCGACCCCCGAATCGCCGACGAAAAGCGGGTTGTTCTTGGTCCGCCGGCACAGCACCTGGATCGTGCGCTCGATCTCGGCCTCGCGGCCGATCAGGGGATCCACCTTCCCCGCCTCGGCCTTGCGATTGAGATCGACGCAGTAGGCGGCGAGCGCCTCGTTGGCCGATTTTTCGGGCTTTTCGGCGGCGTTCTCGTCGCCGCCCCGGCGTTCGGCCCCCTGCACGGTCTGGCTCTCGGACCGGCCGGGCACCTTGGCGATGCCATGCGAGATATAGTTCACTGCGTCGAAGCGCGACATGTCCTGCTCGTGCAGATAGAAGACCGCGTGCGACTCGGCTTCGGAGAACATCGCGACCAGGACGTTGGCGCCGGTGACCTCCTGGCGGCCCGACGACTGGACATGGATCGCCGCCCGCTGGACCACACGCTGGAAGCTCGCCGTCGGCTTCGGGTCCTCGCCGCCGTCGACCGCGAGGTTCGAGAGCTCGTTGTCCAGATAGCCCTGCAGGTCGTTACCCAACCGCGCAACATCGACGCCGCAGGCGCGCAGAACCGCCACCGCATCCTGATCCTCGGTCAGCGCCATCAGCAGATGTTCGAGAGTGGCGTATTCGTGATTGCGGTCGTTGGCGAGCGCCAGCGCGCGGTGGAGGCTCTTCTCGAGATTGCGCGACAGCATCGTCGGTCACGCCTTCTCGAGCGTGCATTGCAGCGGATGCTGGTGCTGCCGCGCCATGTCCATCACCCGCGCGACCTTGGTCTCCGCGATCTCGTAGGTGAAGACCCCGCACACCCCCACCCCCTTCTGGTGGACATGCAGCATGATATGGGTGGCCTCTTCATGGGACTTGTTGAAGAAACGCTCGAGGACCATCACGACGAACTCCATCGGGGTGTAATCGTCGTTGAGCATGAGCACCTTGTACATCGAAGGCTTCTTGACCCCGGCCTTGGGCTTGACGACGACGCCGGTGGCGGGCCCCCGGCCCCCCTCGTCGTCGCGCCCGCCGCCCGAGCGGCGGCGAACGAGCGTCGAGTCCTGTCCGTTGATCATGCTGGCGACCTCCGGCGCAGATGATATTTAAACCGAGGCCGGGGCGCAAAGCGGTTTCCCGGTCCCCCTCTGCCCGCAGGCACGAAAGCGCCGTGGACATCGACGCCCTCAGCAGCTACCAAACTCGGAGGCTGCCGGGTTCCCGACGCCCGGACCGCGAGGGAGCGGGCGATGCTCGTCCAACAGACCGGTGTCACCTGCCACGACCGCCGGCGAGCCACCCCGGGCTACACCCTGTTCTCTCGGACGCAGACTCGGGACGTCTATCTGATCGACATGGAGGGCGATGTCGTCCATCGCTGGGAGACCGGCGGCGGCTCGACCCATTTTATCTGTCTTCTCCCCAACGGCAATCTATGGGTCTGCGAACGCGCGGACGATGCACCCTCGATCATGGCCGGCCCCGGCGGGCGCATCCGGGAATATGGCTGGGACGGCAGAATCGTCTGGGAGCATCTCGACCGGATGCAGCATCACGACGCCCGGAGGCTGGCGAACGGCGGTGCGGTCTATATCGCCTGGGAGCGGCTCGACGCGGACCAGGCGAGACAGGTCCGCGGCGGCGTACCCGGCACCGAACCCGCCGACGGAATGCTCGGCGAGGTGGTCCGCGAGGTCGACGCCCGTGGCGACCCGGTCTGGGAGTGGCGGCTCGCCGAGTGCGGGCTGGATCGCTATCCGATCCACCGCAACGCGCCGCGGGCGATCTACGGCCACGCCAACGCGATCGACGCACTGCCCGACGGGAACTATCTGGTCAGCTTCAAGACGCTCAACCTGCTCGCCATCATCGACCGGCGGACCGGCAGGGTGACATGGGAGTTCCAGGACGACGCGCTCGGCGGGCAGCATGATTCCCAGATGATCGACAACGGCAACATCCTGGTCTTCGCCAACGGCGCCTACGCCTCCGACATCCAGTTCTCGACCGTCTGGGAGATCGCGCCGGCGACCAGGGAGGTCGTCTGGCAGTACAAGGCGAAGCGAAACGCCTGCTCCTTCTACAGCCCGCATATCAGCGGCTGCCAGCGTCTTCCGAGCGGGAACACCTTGATCTGCGAGGGAGCCAAGGGCGCCGTCTTCGAAGTGACGCCCGATCGCGACGTGGTGTGGGAATATGTCTGCCCGTTCTGGGGCGCCCACCCGCATCTGGGCGAGATCAACTTCCTGTTCCGCGCCAGGCGCTATGCCGCTGACTCGCCCGAAATCCGCAACCGGGTCTGACACCCCGCCCCGCCATCTCGACCGGGACGACCGAACATGCCCTATGGCCTCGACCTCTATCACGACCAGTTTACGAGGAACGGCGCCGTCGCGCGGCCCCTGCCGCCTGCCAACCGGATACTCTATGTCCGCCATGGCGAGGTGCGGATCGACGGCACGGCGCACGGACCCGATTCGGCGCTTTTCGCAAGCGGGAATGTGGAGATGTCCGGGATCGCCGATTGGTCCCAGGTCTGGCGCTGGGAGATCGCGCCACCCAACCACGACCCGGTGCTGCTCGACGGGGACGGCCTGTTGTCGATGCGCCGCATGTCGCGGGTGATCACCAGCCTTGATATGCCGCCCGGCAGCAGTTGGCTGTTCCGCCTCGACCGGATCACCTCGCCGCCGGGGCGCGTCGCGGACCGGCATCGGCATTCCGGCCCCGGCATCCGTTGCCTGCTGGAAGGAACGTTCAACGTTCAGCAGAATGCGGAATCGATACGGGCATGTGCGCCGGGCGACCCGTGGTGGGAGACCGGCGAGGACATCGTCGTCGCCTGGGGATCGCGGACGATGCATGCGCGGTTCCTGCGCGGCATGGTGCTGCCGGCCGAATGGGTGGGCCGGGTGACCGGCGAGTGGCTGTCCGGCGACAGGACGGCCCGGCGTGGCGACTGGCGTCTCCTCGTCGACCGGATCGTCACCGTCTGATCTCGGGCGGACGGGGTCGGACAGGAAAGGACGTGGCAGGATGACGGAAACGGCGAACAGGCTCCCCACGCTTACCACCGGCGAGGCGATCGCCAGATCGCTCGTCCTACACGGGGTCGACACGGTGTTCGGGATCCCGGGCGCGCACATGTACCATTTCAACGACGCGCTGGCGCGGGAGCGCGACCGGATCGCCTTCATCACCACGCGCCACGAGCAGGGCGCGGCGCATATGGCGTTCGGCTACGCCAAGTCGACCGGTCGCGCGGGCGTCTACACGGTGGTGCCCGGGCCGGGCGTGCTCAACTCGGCGGCGGCGCTCAGCATCGCCTACGGCGCCAACACCCCGGTTCTGTGCGTGACCGGGAACATCATGGCGGATCTGATCGGGCGCGGCCGCGGCCAGCTCCACGAACTGCCGGATCAGCTCGCCACGCTGCGCGGCTTCACGGGTTGGGCGCAGCGCATCGACCATCCGACGGCGGCGCCCCGCCTTGTCGCCGAGGCCTTCCGCAGTATGTTCGCTGGCCGCATCAGGCCGGCGGCGATCGAGGCGCCCTGGGACGTCTTCGGTCTCGCCGCCCAGGTCGATCTCGCGGTCGACCGCAGCACCCCCCCGCCGCCGCCGCCCGATACCGACGCGGTCGCCGCCGCCGCGCGGCTGATCCGCGAGGCGAAGAACCCGTTGATCGTCGTCGGCGCCGGCGCTCAGCATGCCGCGGAGGAAGTCACCGCGCTGGCCAGGCTCGTTCAGGCCCCGGCGACCAGCTTCCGCAGCGGCAAGGGCGTCGTCTCCAACGACGACCCCTACGGCCTTCTATCCGCGGCCGCCTACGAGTACTGGCCCAAATGCGATCTCCTGATCGGCATCGGCAGCCGACTCGAGCTGATCCATTTCCGCTGGCGCTGGTCGCCCGAGGGCATGAAGACCGTCCGTATCGATATCGACCCCACCGAGTTCGTCCGCATCAGGCCGGATGTCGGCATCGTGACCGATGCGAAGCTCGGAACCTCGGCCCTGATCGATGCGCTCGAGAAGAGCCTCGACAAGCGCCGATCCAGGGCCGAGGAGTTTCTCGGCTACAGCGCGATCGCGACGGAGAAGATTTCGGTCGTGCAGCCCCAGATGGCCTTTCTCGATGCGCTTCGGTCCGCCCTGCCCCCGGACGGCTTTTTCGTCGAGGAGATCACCCAGATCGGCTTCGCCGCCCGTTTTGGCTTCCCCGTCTACGGCCCCCGGCAATACGTGACCTGCGGCTATCAGGACAGTCTGGGCTTCGGGTTCCAAACCGGCCTCGGGGTCAAGATCGCCAACCCCGGCCGCTGCGTGGTCTCGATCTCCGGCGACGGCGGCTTCATGTTCGGGGTCCAGGAACTGGCGACTGCCGTCCAGCACGGCATCAATCTGGTGGCGGTCGTGTTCAACAATGCGAGCTTCGGCAATGTCCGGCGCGATCAGATGACTGTTTTCGACGGGCGGCTGCTTGGCGCCGAACTCGTCAACCCGGACTTTGCCGCCATGGCCGAGAGCTTCGGTGCCAAGGGCGTGCGGGCATCGACGCCGGAGGCATTGCGTGCGGCGATCGAGGACGGGTTCAAGGAGGACGGACCGGTCCTGATCGAGGTGCCGATCGAGCGGGGAAGCGAGGCCTCTCCCTGGCCGTTCACGCACCCCCTGACCGGGCGGTGACCGGGAGGGGGGAGAGATGACCGGCGCGGGGCGCGCCGACTACCGCGCCTTCGTAGCCGGACCGGACCCGGATCGCCATGGGCGCATCGTCCGGGCGCGAACCCGCCCTCGCCGCCCGCGCGGGGGGTGGCGCGGGACACGCTGACCGCGTCGGCGGCTGCGGCCGGGCCGTTCGATCTGGCCCGGTGTCAACGCTCGAGGGCGTCGTGTCTGCGCGCCGCGAAGCGTCCCGCAGACACGACGCCAGGGCAGCCCCTCGTGTAAGCTGGCGTGCAGGCTTCGTACCCGCATGGGGGTCCTCCTTCGGCTGCTTGTTCACACCGACAGCCTCGGAGACCCCCAACCCCGATTCAAGGCCCGCGTCTCACATCCGTTCTTCGTGGGCCGAAGTCGATCGCAAGACAGAAGAGATCGATCCAGGTTCTTGATTCCTTCCCGCTGCGGAGATTATCGAAGAGCTATCGGCAACAGTCGAACCAGGAGGAAAAGAGATGGAAATGTCCCGTTTGGCCACACTCTCGGCCTTGGCTTTCTGCCAGTCCTTGCCGTATCCGGTTTGGGCAGGCGAGTAAGTTTTATTTTGCAGCGTTAAGCATCCTAACGTGCCGAAGTTAAGAGACAGAAGGTGCTAGTGATTACGTCGGATGGGGAGAAAGTTATTGAAAATGAAGGAGAAGATTTAATTGGCTCTATGATAGATAGCATTAGCCATTTATTTGTCTCGACGATCAACGAGATGACCGATGATGGCTTTGAACCTGTGGGTGGCGTTTCTATTGCACTTGGCTATTGTGGCCCGACAGTATGTCAGGTCTTGTATGACGACTAGTCATCTGGAGCTGAAGTAAGTGTCATTATAGGATGTCCATCGGGATTGGATTTGGGAGGTTTCCCCCGATGGCTCGTGGCGTTGGCCGTCCGCTGGCGGCCTACGAGGCCAAGGTAGCGGCGCGCGCCGGGCGCAAGGGCCGGGCCAAGGGCAAGCGGCCGAAGCCGCCTGGGGGGACGCCGCGCGGGGACGAGCAGAGCAACCTGAGCGACCCTGACAGCCGGCTGATGCGCAAGAGCAGGAGGCACGAGTTCCGCCCGAGCGGGGCCGGGACAGCGGTGAAGGAAACCGAGCCCAAAGTCCGACAGACTGATAGGGCATGTTCTTGATTTATTCCGAAAGATCCGGCAGTATGCCCCCCATGGAGGCTCCTCTGCCGGAATGTCCTCGCAAGGGGCGGGGCGCGGTCAGCAACCGCGCCGGACGCTTCGAGCCGCACCAGCGCCATGCGGTCGACGACGGATGGCTGCCGACGGACGAAGATCCACCGCCGCTCCGCACCACCGTCACGGCCGACCGCGCGCGCAGCATCCTCACGCGCAACTCCTCGCCAGACCTGCCGTTCGACCGGTCGATCAACCCCTATCGCGGCTGCGAGCATGGCTGCGTCTATTGCTTCGCCCGGCCGACCCATGCCTTTCTCGGCCTGTCTCCGGGGCTCGATTTCGAGTCCAGACTTTTCTACAAGCCGGATGCGCCCCGGCTTCTCGAGGAGGCGCTGCGCAAGCCCGACTACCGCTGCGCGCCGATCGCGATGGGCACCAACACGGATCCCTACCAGCCGATCGAGAGAGAGCTCGGTCTGACCCGGGCGGTCCTGGAGGTGCTGGACCGCTGCAACCACCCGGTCGGCATTGTCACCAAATCGACGCTGGTCCTGCGCGATGCCGATATTTTGGGGCGAATGGCCGCGCGTGGGCTCGCGCGGGTGTGCGTGTCGGTGACGACCCTCGATCGGCGGCTCGCGCGCAGGCTGGAGCCGCGCGCCCCGACCCCGCCGCGGCGGCTCGCTGCGCTGCGCGGCCTGAGCGACGCCGGCATCCCGACCGGCGTGATGGTCGCGCCGATCGTTCCGGGGCTGACGGACATGGAGATCGAGGAGATCCTGGAGGCGGCGCGCGCGGCCGGGGCCGGGACCGCCGGACATGTCCTGCTCCGGCTGCCGCTCGAGATCGCCGACCTCTTCGTCGAATGGCTCGAGGCCCATTATCCGGCGCGGGCGGCGCGTGTGCTGAGCCTGATCCGGCAGACACGCGACGGCGGCCTCTATCAGACGGGCTTCGGCCTGCGTATGCGCGGATCTGGCCCCTATGCCGAGATGCTGAAGACCCGCTTCGCCCGCGCCTGCCGGCGCCTCGGCTATGCGCCGCGAGGCCCGGCGCTCGACGGCTCTTCCTTCGTGCCGCCCGTTCGCCAGGGGGACCAGCTCCCGCTTTTGTGATCGCCGCGCGTCATGGCGCGCTATGTTGGCTCCCGGATGGAGCAGCGCGCCCGACAACGACCCGACGACGCGATCGAACGCGGCCTTCGCGGCCTCGTCGCCGGAGTCGACGAAGCGGGTCGCGGACCGTTGGCGGGACCGGTGGTCGCCGCCGCCGCCGTCTTGCCGCTGGACGGGCTGCCCCCCGCCCTCGCCGCGGAGATCAGGGACTCCAAACAGCTCGCTCCCGCGCGGCGCCGGGCGCTGTACCCGGCCATTCGCCGGCATGCGGCGATCGGCGTCGGCGCGGCCAGCGTCGCCGAGATCGAGACCGTCAACATCCTCGCCGCGACCATGCGGGCGATGGCTCGCGCCGTCGCGGCGCTGCCGCTGCGGCCCTCGGTCGCCCTGGTCGACGGCAACCGCGCCCCCGACCTGCCCTGCCGGGTCGAGACCCTCGTCGGCGGCGACGCCAGGTCGCTGTCGATCGCCGCGGCGTCGATCGTCGCCAAGGTCACCCGCGATCGGATCATGGCCCGCCTCGCGGTCCGCTATCCCGGCTTCGGCTGGGAGCGCAATTCCGGCTACGGGACCGCAGCCCACAGATCCGCGCTGCGGAGCCTCGGGATCACCCGCCACCATCGCCGGACCTTTGCCCCCGTCCGGGCGTGTCTGACCGCGGTCGATAGCCGATCTTCCCCGCCGCCCCGTAAGCGCTGATTTGTTCGCCGTGTTCGGATGATGCGTTCGGCGATCCGCCGCCCCATCGCAGATATCCCGAACAAGTCAGCGCTTACGCCCAGATGCCCCGCCGTCCGTCCCGAGGGCATGGCGGACCACCTTCTTCATCAGGGTGGGCAGCGCCTGCTCATCGAGCCGCGCGACCGGCCACCAGAAGCCGTCGATCTCGCGCCGGCAGGCCCCGATGCGGGCGCGGGCGACGGTCAGTTCAAGGCTGAAATGGGTGAACGCGTGCCGCACCCGGCCCGGCAGCAGACGCCAGTCGGCGGCGGCCGGCGCGCGCGCGACCGCCGAGTCCGGCGGCCAGGGCCGGTCGCGCCAATCGGTCGAGGGGATCTCCACCATTCCACCCAGCAGCCCGGACGGCGGCCGCCGGCGCAGCAACACCGCGCCGTCGTCCCGCACGGCCCAGAACGCGACCCCGTGACGCCTCGGCCGCATCGCGCGCGGCGTCCGCCTCGGCAGGCGTTCCGGGGCGCCGGAAAGCCGGGCGCGGCAGGTCTCCCGCCAGGGGCAGCAACCGCATGACGGGGTGCGCAGGGTGCATAGCAGCGCCCCCAGATCCATCATCGCCTGGGCATGGTCTCCCGGCCGCGCCTCGGGGGTCAGCAGACCGGCGAGCCGGCGGAGCGCCGGCCGGGCGGCGGGAAGCGGCGTCTCGACCGCGAACAGCCGTGCCACCACGCGCTCGACATTGGCGTCGAGAACCGCCGAGGGCCGGTCGAAAGCGATCGCGGCGATCGCCGCCGCGGTGTACGGACCGATCCCGGGCAGTGCCCTGAGCGCGGGCTCGGTCGCCGGGAAACGGCCGCCATGCTGCTCGGCGACGATGCGGGCGCAAAGATGCAAATTGCGCGCCCGCGCGTAATATCCGAGCCCCTGCCAGCCATGCAGCACATCGTCGATCGTCGCCGCTGCGAGATCGCCAACGGTCGGCCAGCGCGCGAGGAAGCGCGGATAATAGCCTTTCACCGTTGCGACGGTCGTCTGTTGCAGCATGATCTCGCTGAGCCAGACATGGTAGGGGTCCGGCGCGGTATTGGGCGGCGCGCGCCAGGGTAGGTCGCGGCGGTTCTCGTCGTACCAGGCGAGCAGCCGCCCGGCCTGGGCGGCGATGGCGGCCTCCTCGGCGCGTTTTTGAACCATCGTCGATATCGCTCCGCGGCGCGGGCAGGCGGCATCGGCCGGCATCTGTAGCACATCGACAGGCCGCGCGATCGTCGTGCCGCAGCTCGGCGGCGCGCGCGGCACCCGGTCCGCAAAAGTGCGGCGGGGAGAGCCATCGGGATGCTCGAGAATCCGCCTCCCTGCGGGAGGGGGACGGGCAGGGGAGGGGTTTCCGGCACCGGCGGGACCGCCACGCGGCGGCATGTCGAGACCGCTCGCGAGTTCCAGGTCCGGTCCCGACTTCGCGGAAGCGGGAAGACGGCGGCGCGATGCCTGGCCGCCATGCCGTGCTTGAAAACAGACCATCGGATGGTCGATATGCATTATCTGCCCAGAGTCGCCTCGAACCTGATCGCGCGCGCCATGGACGCCTTTCCCGTCGTCGTGCTGATGGGCGCGCGCCAGAGCGGCAAGAGCACTCTGGCGCAGTCGGAACCCTTTCTGCGGGAACCGGCTCTATCTTGCGCTCGACGATCCAGATGTTCGCGAGCGGGCTCGCATGGCGGCCCGCAACCTGGTGCGCAGCCCACCCCGGCTCACCCTCGACGAGGTGCAGCGCGGGCCCGATCTGCTGCTCGCGGTCAAGCGCGCCGTCGACGAGGATCGGCCGCGCCGGAACGGCCGCTTTGTCCTCACCGGCTCCGCGAATCTGTCGCTCATGCGGCGTGTCTCCGAGACGCTCGCGGGGCGGGCGACCTACGTGAATCTCTGGCCGCTGACCCGCCGGGAGCGCCTGGGGTGTGGGGCGCCGGGTCTTTGGACCAAGCTGCTGGCGACGCCCGCTGTCGAATGGCCGGATCTGCTGGAAGCCCGGCAGACCGTCCCCGCCGACTGGCGGGGCGAGGTCCGCGCGGGTGGCTACCCGACGCCGGCGATAGAGCTGGACGACGGCGAGGCCCGCTCGCTCTGGTTCGACGGCTATCTGCGCACCTGTCTCGAACGTGACGTTCGGACCCTGGCGGCGATCGGCAATCCGGTCGATTTCCGGCGGCTCATGCGGGCCGCGAGCCTCCGTCTCGGAGCTTTGCTCAACCAGGCTGAGCTCGCCCGCGATACCGGTATCCCGCGCTCGACCGTACAGCGCTATCTCAACCTGCTCGAAGCCTCCTATCAACTCGTCCGGCTGGAATCTTTCTCCGTCAACCGCAGCAGGCAACTCATCAAGAGCCCGAAGCTCTACCGGAGCGATCCCGGGCTCGCTTTGTGGCTCTGCGGAGCCGAGGCGGCCGCCGGAGCGGATCTGAAGAATCTCGTTCTGGCCGATCTTCTGGCATGGTGGGATGAGCAGGCCCCGGCCCCGGAGTTGCTCTTCTGGCGCACGACGACCGACCTCGATGTCGATTTCGTGATCGAGTCCGGCCGCCGGCTCCTGCCGATCCAGGTCAAGGCCGCCGCGCGACCGGGGCACGCCGATACGCGCGGCCTGCGGGCCTTCCGAGAGGAGCATCCGGAGCGGTTCACCGGCGGCCTGCTGCTCTGCGGCGGCCGAGAAGCGCAGTGGCTGTCCGACCGCATCCTCGGGGTCCCCTGGTGGCGGGTGCTGTAATATGGCGGCCGGGCGGAGCGGGTCATGGCTGTTGCACTTGGCGGGTTGGTACCGGGGATGATCGAGGGCGCGCTCCGGCGCCGGGGCTTCACCGAACCGGCGCTGGTCCTGCAGTGGCGGAGTATCGTGGGTCCCGAGCTCGCCGATCGGACATCGCCGCTGCGCGTCGCCTTTCCCGCCCGCAAACGCACCGGCGGCGTCCTGCACATACGGGTCGAGGGTCCGTTCGCCGTCGAGCTCCAGCACATCGCTCCGCAGGTCGTCGAGCGCCTGAACGGGTTCTACGGCTATGCGGCGCTCGATCGGCTGGCGCTGCACCAGGCGCCCGTCGCCCCGCCGACGGAGCGCGGCGGCGGCTGACCGGAGCCCGGCGCGGCCGCGGTTGCAGGAACGAAGCCGTCCGTGCCATACTCAACATGTTGTCGTATGGGAGGGTGCGGTGGCTCGCATATTGAGGTCAGGCGACCGGCCGAAATGGCTCGATATCTGCCGGCGGGTCGCCGCTGCCGCCCTTTTGACCGCTTTCCTGCCGGCGGCCGACCGGGCCGAAACCCTGGCGAGCGCGCCCGATCGGCTCCAGCTCGCTCAGGCCCAGGCGCCCGCGCCCGAGGAGACCTTCGACAATGTGGCCGTCGCCGAGACGGATCTGGTGGTGGGCGAGGCCGGCGCCCCGGTGACCATCGTCGAATACGCGTCGTTGACCTGTCCCGCTTGCGCGGAGTTCCGCGCGAACGTGCTTCCTCGACTCATGAAGCCCTATGTCGAGACCGGCAAGGTCAGGTTAGTCTACCGCGACTTCCCGCTCGACGGGCTCGCTCTCGCGGCGGCGACCCTCGCGCGCTGCTTCGACGGCAAGCGTTCTCTCGACTTCATCGACCTGCTGTTCCGAGAGCAGGCCCGCTGGGCCCGCGGCAGGGAGGGGCTGGCGGTGCTGATCCGCCTCGCCCGGCTGAGCGGCGTCTCGGCGGCGCGGGCCGCCTCCTGCATCCAGGACGAAGCGAAGCAGCGGATCGTGCTCGAACAGAGACAGACGGCGAGCCGTCGGTTCGGCATCAGCGCGACGCCGACTCTGCTGGTGAATGGCCGCAAATATTCCGGGGGCCTCGCCTTCGACCAGCTCGGCGCGGTGATCGAGGCGCTCCTGTCGGAGTCGTAACGGGCGTCGGGCTAAAGTGCACGTCACGCGGCTGCGCCTCAGCGGGTTCAAGTCCTTCGTCGACCCGACCGAGGTCCATTTCGTGCCGGGGCTCACGGGAATCGTCGGCCCGAACGGCTGCGGCAAGTCCAATATCGTCGACGCGCTGCGCTGGGTCATGGGAGAGGCGGCCCCCAAGCAGATGCGCGGCGGCGAGATGGACGACGTGATCTTCGCGGGAACGTCGGCGCGGCCGGCGCGGAACATCGCCGAGGTGCTACTCAATCTCGACAACGCCGATCAGTCGGTCGCCGTTTCCGGGGTTCGGAGCGCGGAGATCGACGTGACCCGGCGCGTCGAGCGCGGGCGCGGCTCGCTCTACCGCATCAACGGCCGCGAGGCGCGCGCTCGCGACGTACAGACGCTGTTCGCCGACGGCTCGTCGGGTGCCCGCGCGACGGCGATCGTCGGTCAGGGCCGGATCGCCGACGTCATCAACGCGAAGCCGACGGAACGGCGCGCCGTGCTCGAGGAGGCGGCGGGCATCGCCGGGCTGCATGCCCGACGCCACGAGACCGAGTTGCGACTCCATGCCGCAGAGGCGAATCTCGCTCGGCTCGAAGACATGATCGAAACGCTGGACGAGCAGCATCGCGCGCTCAAACGGCAGGCCCGGCAGGCCAATCGGTATCGCGGTCTCGGCGCCCAGCTGCGGCGCACCGAGGCGATGCTGCTGCATCGGCGCTGGACTTCCGCGAACGCCGCCACGACAGCGGCGCTGGACGCGCTTCGCGAGGCCGAAGACCGGGTCGCGGAGCAGAGCCGCGTCGCCGCCCGGGCTGCCGCCGACTACGAGCGGGCGGCCGGCGCGCTCCCCGGGCTGCGCGCGGCCGAGCGCGACGCCGCCCAGCTCGTGCAGGGCGCGCAGAAGCGGCGCGACGCGTTGGCCGCCGAGGAGAGCCGGATCGAGAGCGCCCGGCGCACGCTGGACGCGCGTCTCGATCAGATCGACGGCGATCTCGCGCTGGAGCGGGGCCGCAGCGCCGACGCGCGCCAGGCCCTGGAGCGTCTCGACGGGGAGCGCGCGGCGTTGCGCGAGGTCGAGGCGGGGCTCGCGGCGTCGGCGGAAGCGCTCGCCGCGCGGTTGGCGGACACGGACCGCGCGGTCGCCGCTTCGGAGGCGAAGCGGGACGATGCCCAGCGCGTTCTGACCGCCGCCGAATCGCGGCGGCATGCGATCGAGGACCGGCTCCGGGGGCTCGCCGCGCAACGCGGGCGAATCGAGGACCGCCGTCGCGGTCTCGGCCGCGAGCAGGCCGATCGGGACGGCGAAGCCGCGCTCGAGGCGGCGCTAGAAGCGGCCGAGGCGGCCGCTGCTCTGGCGGTCGCGGCGTTCGCCGCCGCGGGGAACCGGCTCGAAGCGGCGGAGAACGCGCAAGCTTGCGCGGAAGAGGCGCGTGCGGCATCGCACGAGGCGCTCCGCGCCACACGCATCGAGACGGATGGGCTCGAGACCGAGAGCGGCGCCCTGGCGTCGCTGATGAAGGCCGAAGCGCCGGGGGGCCGGCCGGCCGTGATGGATGCGGTCTCCGTCGTGCCGGGCTACGAGGCGGCGCTCGGCGCGGCATTGGGCGACGATCTGCTGGCCCCCGACGACGAGGCCGCGCCGAGGCATTGGCGCGCGCTCGGTCCCGACCCCGGCGCCCCGCCTCTGCCCGCCGGCGCGCGCCCCCTATCCGATCTGGTCTCGGCCCCGGCCGCTCTGCGACGGCGGCTCGATCAGATCGGGCTGGTGGAGGACGAAGCCGCCGCCGAGAGCCGCGTCGGCGACATCGTCCAGGGCCAGCGCCTTGTTACCGGCTCGGGGGCGCTCTGGCGTTGGGACGGCTATCGCATCGCTGCCGGCACCGAGACGCCGAGCGCCGTCCGCCTGGCGCAGCGGAACCGGCTGGCGGAGTTGGAGCGCGGGCTGGCGGCCGCGCGGGCGGCGCAGGCCGCGGCCGCGCGGCGCGAAGCCGAGGCGCGGGCCGGCCTCGCTGCGGCCGCCGCCGAGACCCGCGCCGCCCGCGCGGCCCGGCGCTCGGCCGAAGCGGCGATGAATGTCGCGACCGAGGCCAAGGCCGGGAAGGCGGCGCGCCTCGCCGCGGCGCGGCTCCGATGTCGCGCCAACGAGGACGCGCGCGCGGCGCTCACGGTCGAGCTCGCCGAGACCGACTCCCAGCTCGCCGAGGCCCGCCGAGAGAGGGACATGCTTCCCGACCTCGCGGCGGCGCGGGCCGCGGCCGAGGACGCGCGGCGGGGACTCGCCCGCGTCCGCGGCGAGGCGGAGCATGCGCGGCGCGACCATCAGCGCTCTTTGGCCGAGATGGAGGCGCGGCGGCGGAGGATCGGGGCGATCGAAACCGAGACCGCATCCTGGCGCGCGCGCGCCGCCGATTATCTGCGGCATGACGGGATTCTCGAGGCCCGGCGCGAGGAAGCGCGAATCCAGTTGCAGGCGCTGGACGGACGGCCGGCCGCGCTGAAGCGCGAGATGGCGGCGCTCGACCGCCAGATCGCCGATGCCGGCGCGGGTCATGACCGGGCCGTCGCCGCGCTCGCCGACGCGGAAGCCGAGATCGCCGCCGGCGGCCGCGCCGTTCGCGCTGCCGAGACGGAGCTGGCCGACCGGCGGGAGGAACGGGTCCGACGCGACGCCGCGCGCGAACGGGCGGAGGCCGAAGCGCGCGCCCTGTCCGACACCGCCCGCGAGCGGCTTGGCTGCGCGCCCGACGAAGCGCTCGCGGCGGCGGGGCCGGATGCGGCGGCCGATATCCCCGACATCCCGTCTCTGGAGTCGCGGCTCGCACGCCTTCTCCGGGCTCGCGAGAACATGGGTCCGGTCAATCTGCGCGCCGACATGGAGGCCGACGCGCTCGGCAAGAGGATTTCGGAAATTCACGACGAGCGCGCGGATCTGCTCGGCGCCATCTCCCGCCTGCGCCGCGCCATCGCCGAGCTCAACCGGGAGGGGCGGGCGCGGCTGCTGACCGCTTTCGAGACCGTCGACGGCAACTATCGGGCGATCTTCACCCGGCTGTTCGGCGGCGGTCAGGCACGGCTGGTCCTCACCGAGGACGAGGACCCCTTCGCTTGCGGCCTCGAGGTCATGGCGAGCCCGCCGGGCAAGCGGCTGCGCGCGATGTCGCTGATGTCGGGCGGCGAGAAGGTCCTGTCGGCGTTATCGTTGCTGTTCGCTATCGCCCGCACCAACCCGGCCCCGATCTGCGTGCTCGACGAGGTCGATGCCGCCCTCGACGACCAGAACGTGGAGCGGTTCTGCGACCTGCTGTCAGAGACCGCGGCCGAGACCGGCATGCGCTTCGCGATCGTCACCCATCACCGCCTGACGATGGCGCGGATGGAAAGGCTCTACGGGGTCACGATGACCGAGCCGGGCGTCTCGCGAATCGTCTCGGTCGATCTGCAGACCGCCGACCGACTGCGAGAGTCGGCCTGACCGGCCGCCGCACAGGTCGTATGCGCCGAGGGTGCCCGTCTTGCCGGCGCTTGCGGTCGCACGAACGGACGGAAACGGCCGTACATATCGGGCTTCGGCGTCGCGCCGACGGCGGGTCGGCGGGTGGCCCGTAGCGCGACCGCTCCCCGGTCGCCCTGCCCGAGGCGCCCGGGCGACGCGATCGCCGTCGCTTCCGGTCTGCTCCTGCCATCGCTTGCGTCGAGGCCCGACAAAGCTTGGCACCGCATCATCCGGCGGTTGGAGAGAGGGCGGATACCGATCACTCCCGGCGCTGGGTGCGTTCGTGGTCGATCTGCAGCCGGGTCAGGAACGGCACCATCGGATGGACACCGAGAGCGCGCATCCGGTCCATGTCGAGGCTCGCCAGCGCCTCGGTCTCGTCCTCCGACAGCCCTGCGGCCCTAGCGTAGGCTTCGGGATCGGCAGCGTATTTCGCGCGCTCCGCCGGGTCGTTCGACAGGACGTGCAGCCGTCGGGTCAGCGCCACCCGGTCGGCGCGGACGGGCGGGTAATGCGGCCTGTGCGGCGTCTCGGTCGGCGGAGTATACCAACCCAGCGTACCGTAGACGTGATGCCAGCTCGGGTCGAGCCGCACCATGTCGGGCACCCGATCGCCGAGCGCGCCGGCGCCGACCGCCCAGCAGCGCAGCTCGACATTGCCCGTTTCGTCGAGCCTCTTTTCGTCGAGCGAGAGCAGCGTCTTCAGCCGGCCCTGCCGCAACGGTTCGAGCAGTGCCTCGTCGAACG
Source organism: Alphaproteobacteria bacterium (assembly GCA_963422565.1). Classification (GTDB taxonomy): domain Bacteria; phylum Pseudomonadota; class Alphaproteobacteria; order MPNO01; family MPNO01. The sequence goes on from OY730228.1 coordinate 2,939,193, forward strand.
CGAGGTCGGGGTCGGCGTAGCGCTCCGTGCCGGGGAAGTGCGACATGCCGCCGCTCGCGACGACCACGGCGCGAATCCCGGTCGCCGCCAGCCCGCGTGCCAGCGCCTGCCCGAAGAGATAGCAGCGCTCTACGCTCGGCTGAGGCGGCACATAGGCATTGGCGTAGATGGGAATGATCGGTGCCGTCACCCCGAGATGGGTGAGGGGAATGCCGAAGGCGTAGTCGATCTCCGCGCTCGACGTGAAGGCCGGGTCGAATCCCTCGGCCTGGAGATGGCGAAGCAGGGCGTAGGCCGCGTCGCTCGCGACCTCGTAGGAGAAATCCCGTCCGGCGAAGGAGCCGCGCGCGCGGCCGCCCGTGTGGATGGTGAAGGGCGGGGTGCAATGGAGAAAGAACTGGTTGACGTGATCGTTGGCGACGATGATCCAGACGTCGGGCGCGAGCCGGTCGAGCGCGCGGCCGATCCGGGCCGCCGCCGCGCGCACGCGTGCGACGGTCGCCGCATCCTCGGTTTCGGGCATGGTGAAGAATTGCGGTGCATGCGGCACGAAGGCGCCGCCCAGTACATGGGTGTTCATCGCCGCTCTCCCCGCATCGGGCCGCGGCCATCTTAGGGGAGATGCGACCGGCTCGAAACGCGCGGCCGCGGATGCGCTACAGCCGGGTGAACTCCCGGCGGACCCGAGCGATGAAGCGCGCGCAGCGCTTGTGCGGCGCGGTGTCGACGCCGTAGAGCGAGAGCATGCGGAACGACGCCCTGCCGGCGCAGAGCCCGAAGACGCCGTTGCCGATCTGACGGCGGACCGGGTTGCGCATATAGCCCTCGGCGATCCAGCGGGGCGATCCGGTCGTGGTCACGACATGGACGCTGCGGAGCTTGCCGAGACGCGGCCGCAACCGTAGCGCCAGCATCCACCATCGCGACCTGGCTTCCGAGCGGAGCGCACGGAACAGGTCGGCCGGCCCCTGGCCCTCCGGGGCCGGGGCGAAGGCGATTCCGGGCACGAAGACCCGGTCGATGAAGCCCTTGAGGATCGCCGGCGGGCCGAACCACCATTGCGGGAAGACCAGAACGATCCCGTCCGCCTCGCGCAGCCTCGCGCAGTAGCGCGCGACATCCTGGGGCGGCGCGTAGCCAGGTTCGAAATAGGCCTCGCGCTCCTCGGCGCGGAGGCGCGGATCGAAGTCCTCCCGGTACAGGTCGACCAGGTCCGCCTCGTGCCCCGCCGCCGCGAGCCCGTCGAGGACCGCATCGCGGAGCGCCGCCCCGAGACTGGCGTGGAGGGGGTGTGCGTGGACGACCATGAAACGCCGCTGCGACCCGCTCATGCGGACCTCCCTAACGTCGTGCCGCGCCCTGCGCCTCGCGCTGCCATGGCCAGTATACGCGCCGGATGCCGCGCCGACGCGACGCCGCCGAGCCCCGGATGGGCGGACCGGCCGGACGCGGTGCATGTGTCGGAGCGCCGGGGCGAAAATTCGGGCCATCGCGGGGGCCTTTCCCGACGGGCTCGAGATGTGGATGCTGGGCACCCGGTGCTCGCGCCGCCTCGTCGACCGTCGGCTCGACCGGCCGTGCCGCCCCCGGCGCCACTCGAACGTATGAGGCTGAAAGAGCGAGACATGTCACATCACGCATCCATCGACATCCACGCCCATTTCTACCCCGAAGCCTATATCCGGCTGATCGAGTCGCAGGGCTCGCGATTCGATGCCGGCTGCGAGACCATGGCTGAGGGGGTGCGGATCACGACCGGCCGGCTCTCCATCGGCCCCCTGCCGCGGCGGTTCACCGATGTCGATCTGCGCGTTGCCGAAATGGACCAGATCGGGGTGGACATCCACGCTTTGTCCCTCACCACCCCGATGGTCGACTTCGCCGACGGCCCCTTCGCGCGCAAGCTGGCGGCGGCGTTCAACGACGGCTGCGCCGAGGCACACGAGGCGCATCCCGACCGCCTTGCGGGGCTGGCGGCGCTACCCTGGCATGCGCCCGATCTCGCGGTCGAGGAACTGTCCCGCGCGGCGGGGCTTCCCGGTATCCGAGGGGTCTACGCGCCGACCCATGTGCTCGATCGCGAGCTGGGCGACGATGCGTTCCAGCCCGTCTACGAGATGATGGCGGATCTGGGCCTCGCCTTGTTCCTGCACCCGGTGCATGTCGTCGAGCCGGCCCGGCTCGCCCGCTACTATCTGACCAACCTGATCGGAAACCCGACCGAATCGGGGATCGCCGCCGCCCATCTCATATTTTCCGGCACGCTGGACAGGTTCCCCGGGCTCGATGTCTGCCTGCCCCATGCCGGAGGGATCTTTCCCTACATCTCCGGCCGGCTCGATCACGGGAGCAGGGTCAGGCCGGAAATGGCGCATCGCGAACCCGGCGTGAGCCGGTATATCCGGCGGTTTCACTACGACACCGTGAGCCACTCCCCGGAGACGCTCGCCTTCCTCGTCGACCTCGTCGGCGCGGATCGAGTGATGTTGGGAAGCGATTACTGTTTCGACATGGGTTACGAGCGTCCGGTCGAGGTGGTGACCGGCCATCCGGCGATCGACGAGGCGGCGGCGGCCCGTATCCTCGGCGGCAACGCGAAGACTTTGCTCAAGCTCGCCGAAGCGTCGTAGGGCGCGCGCGGAGCCGGCGCGGCGTCAGCCGTCCATATGGTTCACGGTCTCCGCCGGGAGGCGGAGCACGATGCCGTCCTCGGCCGCCGTGACCGCGATCTGGCAGCCGAGCCGGGAGGTCGGCGTCACCCCCCAGGCGAGGTCGAGCATGTCCTCCTCGTCCTCGGATGGCGCGGGCAGACGGTCGAAGTCCTCTGCCGACAGGATCACATGGCAGGTCGAGCAGGCCATCGCGCCCTCGCAAGCGCCCTCGATCCCGATGTCGTTCTCCCATGCGATCTCGAGCACCGTCTTCCCCGGCGCGGCGTCGAGGACGCGCCGGGCGCCGTCGGGGAGGATGAAGGTGACGCGTGCCAAGAGAGACGTCCGGCTCAGGCCGCGCGGGCCTGCGCCCGGTTCCAGAGCGCCGCCCAGGCCGCGGCATAGCGGGCGGTCTCGTCCTCGCGGCTGTGCCAGCCGAGGCTCACCCGGACCGCCGCCCGGGCCTCGGCCTCCGGCGCTCCCATGGCTTCGAGCACATGGGGCAAGTCGGCCCTGCCCGAGGCGCAGGCCGACCCGGCGCTGATCGCGATTCCTTCCAGGTCCATCGCGATGACCTGGAGGTCGCGTGCGACCCCGGGCATCGCGTGTTTGGAGGTGTTGGGCAGACGGGGTGCGGCGGCGCCGAACACGGTCGTGCCGGGGGCGATCGCCGCGAGCCGCGCTTCGAGCGCGTCGCGCAGCCGGGCGAGGCGGCGGAAGTCGTCGAGCTTGGTGGCGGCGATGCCGGATGCGGCGCCGAAACCGGCAATCCCGGCGACATTCTCGGTCCCGGCGCGCAGGCGGCGTTCCTGCGAGCCTCCGTGGATGAAGCGGCCGACTCCACCCGGGTCGCGGATGACGAGCGCCCCCACGCCTTGTGGGCCGCCGATCTTGTGGGCCGACAGGGCGTAGCTGTCGGCGCCGAGGGCGGCGACATCGACGGGGATCTTGCCGGCGGCTTGGATCGCGTCGCAGTGGAGCCGGCCGCCATGGGTACGGACCAGCCGGGCGATCTCCGCGACCGGCTGGATGACGCCGGTCTCGTTGTTGGCCAGCATGACCGAGACCAGCGCGGGCGCGGCCAGGGCGGCGAGCATGCGGTCCAGCGCGGCGAGATCGACGATGCCGTCGGGGCGGGCGGGAATCCATTCGGCCCCGGAATCGGCCAGCAGAACCGATTCGTGCTCGATCGCGGAAACCAGGAGCGGGGTCCGCCCGCGCGCCCTGATCGCCTGGTTGTTGGCCTCGGTGCCGCCGCCGGTGAAGACGATCATGTCTGGGTCGGCGGCGACCAGACCGGCGACCGCCCGTCGCGCTTCCTCGATCCGCGCGCGGGCGGCGCGGCCTTCGGCGTGGACGGAGGACGCGTTTCCGGTCGCCGCGAGCGCCTCGGCGACGGTTTGGACGACCTCCGGCCAGACCGGCGCGGTGGCGTTGTAGTCGAGATAGATTCTGCCACTGTCCATGGGCGTCGCGCATCCTTGCGGGTCGTTGCGGCCGGGCCGCACGGATCGTTCGCGACCTTGAACCGACATCCCGCGGTCATGATATAAGGTGGCCCAACGGCGCGGCGGCCGCGTCCGGGCCGCATTTCCAGCGGCCGGGGCGGGACTCTAGGGTCGCGGAGCGGGCTGTCAACGCCCCGAGATGCCGCGCGGACCACGGCGAGGAGGATTCGAGCGGCAATGTCCGAGGTCATATTCAACGGTCCGGAGGGACGGTTGGAAGGCCGCTATCGCCACGGCGGAGCGCCCGGAGTTCCGATCGCGGTCGTGCTTCATCCGCACCCGCAATTCGGCGGGACGATGAACAACAAGGTCGTCTTCCAGATATATCGAGCGTTCATGCGGCGCGGCTTCTCGACGTTGCGGTTCAATTTCCGCGGTGTCGGCCGGTCGCAGGGTGCGCGCTGCGTCTACGGCGAAGACGACGGCGTCGGCGAGCTGAGCGACGCTGCGGCCGCGCTCGACTGGCTGCAGTCCTGCAACCCCGACGCGCCCCAATGCTGGGTCGGGGGTTTCTCGTTCGGGGCGTGGATCGGCATGCAGCTCCTGATGCGTCGGCCGGAGATCACGAGCTTCATCTCGGTCGCGCCGCCGGCCGACAGGTACGACTTCACCTTTCTCGCCCCTTGTCCGTCGTCGGGGCTCTTCGTCCACGGCGACGCCGACGATGTGGTGCCGCTCGAGTCCGTCTCGGCGCTCGCCGAGAAGCTCTCGGCCCAGCGCGGGGTCGCCATCGACTACCGGGTGATCCGGGGAGCCAATCACTTCTTCAACCAGCATCTGGAGGCGCTGACGGAGGAGATCGAGCACCATCTCGACGGGAGTTACGGCACGGCGGAAGATGCCGCGAGCTAGGGCGTGTTCACACTAACGCAGTGCCTCGACGATGAGCGCGAAGGTGATGAAGCCGAGGAAGATGACGTCGAGCTTGTCGTAGCGTGTGAAGTGAGGTGGGCTCGCCTTTTCGGACAGCCTGGCGGCGATCTTGAAGTGTATCTTGGTTGAAGTTCAGGCCGCCATCCAGCGCACCATCGCGGACGAGCAGGTGGCCGAAGTGATCGAGCGGACGCTGGAGACGACACCGGCGGACGCCACCCACCGGTCGCTGCGCTCGATGGCGAAGGAGGCGGGGTTGTCGCATAGCTCGATCTGGCGCATCCGGGGTGCGTTCGGCCTGCAGCCGAACCGGTCGGAGACCTTCAAGCTCTCCAGCGATCCCGCACTTCGTGGACAAGGTCCGCGACATCATCGGCCTCTATCTGTCGCCTCCCGACCGCGCGTTGGTGCTCTGTGTCGACGAGAAGAGCCGGATCCAGGCCCTCGACCGCACCCGGCCGGTCTCCCCGACTGGCCGCCCGCCCCGTGGCGCGATGCCGAGGTCGAGGGCGAGGTGATCTGGACCGCCTGCACCCTCACCCTCACATCCAGCATACCCACCGGAGGAGACCTTCAATGAGCTTTGCCGAGAAGTTTGGCCACTTCCTGCTGTTCCTCATACTGACGATCATCACCCTGTTCATCTATCCGATCTACTTCATGGTCACCACGATCAGAGAGCAGAACCTGCTGTTGGCCGAAATTCGGGATTCCCTCAAGGCCCGACCGCCTTCGGCGCCAGATCGCTAACGATGTATGGAACACGATCGAGATTCGCGCGTGGAACCGCGCCTGCCGATGGCGGTCCTCCCGCTCGTGGTCCTGGTCCTCGCCACTTCTCCGGACTTGGGAGATCGGCTACCGCATCCTGTGCAAGCGCGAACGCGCTGAATGGGCAAAGGGGGCGACCGGCAGCAGTCGCCACGGGCAGCCCGAGCGCAAGATGTACAGAACCGCGTTCACTACGTCCCGCAAGTCTGTCGTCCGCGGTCGGCCCAGAGCTTGCGCCGCCGGCATATGGGGTTCGATCGACTTCCACTCATCGTCGGTAAGATCGCTCGCATAGCGCAACTTCTCGCGGTCATACTTCGGTCGAGTGATTTCGGTCCACATGTTGTGCCTCCGTGCTCGTCCAACACAAGCAAGTGAAGCACAACATACTGAGATCACTCAATTCATTTCGGGCCAGACACTCAGTCATTAGCTATCCCGACAGGAATCGAAGCTCCATGAAGGGAGTGTACGGCCGGAACCTCGCAAAATGGGAGAATTGTCGTCTGATGATCTGTCAGGCCAACCTCAGCTTGACGAAGCGGCACCTCGCGGGTCCGCGAGAAGCGCACCGTCATGCAGTCTTCGACCTCCTCGATCTCGGGGCGAGGCAGCCTCGTGGAGGCACGACCGTTCCGCCATGGTGACCGTTCCACGGCTCCCGTCAAATCGCCTCTTGGTTTGCGGTACCGTATGAATTATCTCACCTCTGGTTTACTTGGAGGCCTCGCGATGCCGGCAACTGAACGGCTCACCACCACGATCTTGACCAAGGGCCAGGTGGTTCTGCCCAGAGCGATCCGTCGAACGCTGCGCTGGGAGTCGGGAATGCGGCTGGCGGTGGAGAACACGCCCGAGGGCGTGCTGCTGAAACCCGCGCGCGTGTTTGCCGAGACCCGGCCCGAGGATGTATTCGGCTGCCTTGCCTGCGATGGCCCACCCAGATTCATGGCGGAGATGGAGGCGGGGGTCCTGGCGGAGGCGAAGCGGCGCCATGCGGGCGGTTGATACCAATGTCGTTGTTCGATACCTGACCGGCGACGAGCCGGTGCAGGCCGCCAAGGCCAGAGCCGTGATCGAGGCCGGGCATGTCTTCGTCGGCACCACGGTTCTGCTGGAAAGCGAACGGGTGCTGCGTAGCGTCTACGGTTTCGGCGGAATCGAGGTTGCGGCGGCGCTTCGCGCCTTCGCAGGACTGCCCGGCGTCTTGGTGGAGAGCCCTGCCGTACTCGCCGACGCACTCGACTGGCCGACGAGGGCATGGACTTCGCCGACGCACTCCATCTCGGCGCTGCCGGACGTCGCGAGGCCATGCTGACCTTCGACCGCCGGTTTATCGAGACTGCCAAGGATCTTCCTGTCGGGGTGACCGCAGCTTGATGTCCGCGTCGATCGCAGCGGAACGGGAGCGAAGCTCGATAGGCAGGACCTGCGGTAGCTGTTCGCCCGGTCCTTCGGTAATGACGCAAGGATTGCCGTCTGTCGGCGCCGAAATCTCCGTTCTCTCGACGCGGAAAGACGATCCCGATGGCCTCTCCCCTCCCACCCATGCGCCAAACAACCCGTATGACCGGAAACCAGGCTTGTTCGGACCGTCCCTAGGATCCGTCGCCGGGGCGGTTCGCGGAGGTTTCCGGAGATCCGGTTCCGGTAGTAGATCGCCCGGGCGACGGGCGGAGCGCGCATCGGGGCCGGAACAGCCGCCCGCCGGTGATCGGCCGGGCGACGCCCGTCGTCGTCGGCAGGCTCAACGGCAGGCCGCGCAGGCTCCGTACCGCGAGGAAGGCGAAGGCCTGCGCCTCGAGCGCGTCGCCCGCCCAGCCCTCGCGCTCGACCGGTAGGCAGGGAACGCCGAGGACGCGGCGCAGCCGGGACATGATCGCCGGGTTGCGTCGCCCGCCGCCGGTTGCCAGCCACAGCCTGGGCGGCGCCGGCAGGCAGGCGGCCGACCGCCGGATCGCCTGGACCGTCACCTCGACCAGCGTGGCGGCCCCGTCGGCGAGCGCCATGTCGCCGAGCGGATCGAGGTCGAACGCCAACCGATCCAGCGACTTCGGCGGGAGGCGGGCGAAATAGGGGGCGGCGAGATAGCGCGCCACCGCCGCCGGGTCCGCCGCACCTGCGGCGGCGATCCGCCCGTCCTCGTCGAACGGGCGGCCGGTCCGATCCTCGACCCAGCGGTCGATCAGCGCGTTGCCGGGGCCGGTGTCGAAGGCGATCGGCGGCGCGCCGGCGCGGATCCAGGTCAGGTTGGCGATTCCGCCGATATTGAGCAGGGCGACCGGGCCCTTCAGCCGCGCGGCGAGCGCCTGATGATAGAGGGGCGCGAGCGGCGCGCCCTCGCCGCCGGCAGCGACATCGGCGCTCCGGAAATCGCAGACCACCGGGATGCCGAGCTCCTCCGCGAGGAGCGCGCCGTCGCCGATCTGGAGCGTCCGCCCGGCCCGCGGGCGTGATCGATCGTATGGCCGTGGAAGCCGACCAGACCGACGCCCGGATGGCCGGCGACGAGGCGGTGGGCGGCCCCCGCGTGGAGCCGGGTGAGCTCCGCCTCCACTGCCTCGTAGCCGGTCGTCCTGCCCAGCGTCGCCGCGAGCCTACGGCGAAACGACGCCGGGTAGGGGACCGTCATATGGGGTCCGAACGCTGCGACGGTCTCTCCGTCCGTCCGAATCAGCGCCGCGTCGATGCCGTCGAGCGAGGTTCCGCTCATCAGGCCGAGCGCCCAGAGGGCGGCCGGGCCGCCCGCCATCAGATATGCGGTCCGGTCGCGAGATAGTGGTCGATGATCTCGGATCCGGTTGCCCGCCAGACGCCTTCATGCGCGCAGATATGGTCGAGAACCGAATCCAGAGCGTGGATCCGATGGGGGACCCCGATCACGAAGGGGTGGAGGCAGATCGCCATCACCCGGCCGGACTCCGCGCCCTCGCGGTAGAGCGTGTCGAACTGGCGGCGAGCCATCGCCGCGAACTCCTCGGAGCTTCGGCCCATTCTCAGAATCTGGGGTAGGTCGTTGATCTCGCCCGAATAGGGGATCGAGCAGATGCGTCTGTCGCCCACCTCCATCGCGTAGGGCTGATCGTCGTTGATCCAGTCGGCGACATAGTCCGCCCCCGCGTCGATCAGATTCTCCAGCGTCTGCCGGCTCTCCTGGAGGCCCGATGACAGCCAGCCGCGCGGCCGCGTCCCCGTCGCCGCCTCGATACGGTCGAAGACGCGCATCACCGCCGCCCGCTCCTCCTCCGGGGTCATCAGATGGAGATAGCGGCTGTTGCTCTCGTTATGGCCCATGAACTCCCAGCCCAGCGCCCTGGCGTCCTCGACGATCTGCGGATAGTCGTCGCAGACCTCGCTGTTGAGGGCCGCGGTGCCGCGCACGCCGTGCCTGGCCATCACCTCCATGATCCGGAAGATGCCGACCCGCGCCCCGTAGTCCCGCGCCGCCCAGTTGATGATGTCGTGCGGCTTGCCGGTACCGCCGGGAACCGGCTCGTCGAGCGGGAAGACCTCGATATTGGGGATCACCCAGAGGGCGAGGCGCGCGCCGCCTGGCCATTCCAGCCTGGGCCGTCGGTTGATGGGCACATAGGGGAAGGGGCCGTAGCGCCGCGGTTCCATCGCCTGTCTCCGTCTGCGGATCGGTCGGACTCGGCCGCCATGCTATAAGAGCCCGCCATGACCGAATATCGTTCCGGCTTCCTGCGCGCCGTCGCCGGGCGCGGCTTCGTCCATCAATGCACCGATGCCGCCGCGCTCGACGCGCTGCTCGCCGAAGGGCCTCCGAGGGTCTGCTATATCGGGTTCGACTGCACGGCCGACAGCCTGCATGTCGGATCGTTGGTGCCGATCATGCTGCTGCGCTGGTGGCAGGAAGCCGGCCACAAGCCGATCGTGCTCATGGGTGGCGGAACGACCAAGGTCGGGGATCCGTCCGGTCGGGACGAGACCCGACGCCTGCTCGACGGCGCGCAGATCGCGGCCAACATGGCCGGGATCAAGAAGGTCTTCTCGCAGTTCCTGACCTTCGGCGACGGCCCCGCGGACGCGGTGATGATCGACAATGCCGACTGGCTCGACGGGCTCGCCTACATACCCTTCCTGCGCGAATACGGGAGCCATTTCTCGGTCAACCGGATGCTCGGCTTCGATTCGGTCAAGCTGCGGCTCGACCGCGCGCAGCCGCTGACCTTCCTGGAGTTCAACTACATGGTGCTCCAGGCCTACGACTTCCTCGAGCTCCACCGTCGCACGGGCTGTCTGGTCCAGATGGGTGGCTCCGACCAGTGGGGCAACATCGTCTCCGGGATCGAGCTCGGCCGCCGTCTGGAGGGCGCGCGGCTCCTCGGGCTGACGACGCCGCTCATCACGACCGCATCCGGCGCGAAGATGGGCAAGACCGCCGCCGGCGCGGTGTGGCTTAACGCCGAGCGCGTTTCTCCCTACGACTACTACCAGTTCTGGCGCAACGCGGCCGACGCCGACGTGGGTCGTTTCCTGCGTCTGTTCACGATGCTGCCAGAGGGCCGGATCGCCGCCCTCGAGGCGCTGAAGGAGGCGGAGCTGAACGAGGCGAAAAAGGCGCTCGCCCATGCCTGCACCGCGCTCTGTCACGGCGCCGAGGTGGCGGACGCGGCGGCGGAAACCGCGGCGGCGACGTTCGAGGCCGGGGCGCTCGGGCGCGGCCTGCCGCGCATCGCGCTTCCCCGCGCCGAACTCGAAGCCGGCATCCCGGCGTTCGAGCTGTTGTGCCGCGCCGATCTTGCCCGGTCGCGGAGCGACGCGCGCCGGCTGATCCGCGGCGGCGGCGGGCGGCTCAACGATCGCGCGATCGCGAGCGAGACCCGGACGGTAACCCTGGGCGACCTCTCCGCCGACGGGGTCATCAAGCTCTCGGCCGGGCGCAAGAAGCATGTCGTCGTCGAGCCGCGCTGAAGCGGTCGGTGCCGCCGGTCAATGCCGGCGCGGGAGCTTCATATAGTCGTAACGGTCGCCCGCCTCGACCCGCAGCGAAAGCACATCGTCGTCGCGCAGCAGAGTGAAGCGCAGCTTGGCGCCCGGCGGGCCGGCTGCCCATAATGTCCTGTAGTAATGGCCCAGCCCGCTCACGGCGACGCCTTCGAGCGACAGCAGGACATCGCCCGGCTGGAGCCCGGCCTGATCGGCGGGCGCGTTGGGGGCGACCCCGGTGACGATCAGCCGCCGTTCGGACTCGCCGACATACATCCCGAGCCATGGGCGCGGCGGCCGGGCCGCCCGCCCGGTCCGGATCATCGCCGGCCCGATCGGCTCCAGCAGATCGATCGGGACGAACATGTTGCCGGGCGCCGGCGCGTCGCCTTCGATGGCGTGCTCGATATAGAGCGAGCCGATCCCGACCAGCTCGCCCCTGCGATCGATCAGCGCCGCCCCGCCCCAATAGGGATGCATCGGCGCCGTGTAGACCGCCCGATCGAGCATGTACTCCCAGGAGCCGGCGAATTCGTGGATCGAGACGACATTGGCGGCGATCGCATGATCCTCGCCGCCGCAGGAGGCGACGATGACGGGATCGGATTCGGCGAGCCGCGCCGAACGGCCGATCGGCACGGGCGCGACCCCGAGCGGCGCGCGCGCCCGCACCATGCCGAAACCGGTCTCGTGATCGTAGGCAACGGGGTCGGCCTCGACCTTCCTGCCGTCGCGGCCGAGGAGGGTCACGGCGCTCGCCTCGCTCATCAGATAGCCGATCGTCAGCACGAGGCCGTCCGCATCGATCGCGACCCCGTTGCCCTCGCGTTCGGTGCCGAGGATAGAGGCGGTGAAGGCCGTTCGCGGCACCTCGGCATGGAGCCGGAAGACGGCGTCCAGCACGCGGTCGAGATCGTAGCCGATGGCCGCGCGGTCGGGCCGCGGCGCGCGCAGCAGGGCGGGGTGGACGCCACCCGGCACCCCCTGCGGCCGATACCCGTTGGCGTGCTCGATTCCCGCCATTGACCCCGCCATCCCGCCGGCGCCATGGGCCAGCCTCGGCAGGCTAGCGGATGGCGGCCATCCGGACAAACCGGCGTCCGCTTTCGTGCCCCGGCCCATGGGTGCGACCATACGCTTCGCCGGGCGTCATCTGTCTCGGCCCCGGGGCGTCCGAATTGCCCTCGCCCGCTTTCCCTACAAAAGCCGTCAACCAGATGCCGTTGCCGGATATGCGAATGTTCACTGCGAGAGACCGCTGACGAAACCGCAAAGTTTCTCGAATGCCGGAGACATAAAATTCCAGATGTTCTGCTGCGCGGCTTCCCCGACTCGTGCCATCGGATCCGGCATCGCGGCGAGATAGGCATGCGCGAAACTCTTGTCCATATTGGCCGACATTATCGCGCCTTCTGCTGTGAGGCATTCCATATACTTCTCAACGCATCGAGCGATAACTGTCCCCTCGAAAGACTGTCGGCACAGGGTTTCCAGACTGCCGAACTCATCGCGATCCGGCACGATGAACACGCCAACGGAGGGAACCGAACCCGAGAATAGTCCGGGGAAGTCGAGCGGTTCGTATCCAGACTGCAAGAGATGGCTTCTGATGCTTTGAAATGCACCGTCCGGGTTGTTGTCGGCGTCTCGGACGACACCGATGGATTGGAGCGTGGGCCGTGTTCGTACTGCGGCGCGTATCGCTTTCAGTCTTCCGGGAAACCGGTCTTTTCCCCCGGCATCGATCACCTGAATATCCGACACGCCGCCAAGGCAATACCGGATCAGGGCACGGAACAGATTGACCTCGTCCCGCCCCTCGACGAGCAAGAGTCGGTCGGAATCGATGCTCAGCTTCTCCTTCCGGCCTTCCTCCGGATTCTCTTGCGGCATTCATCTGACCTCGAGGTCAAGTTCGCGGGCTCCCGCCAGCGCCTCTCCAGTGAATGTCGCGGCTTCCGTTCGTCCCGTATTTTCGTTACGGAAAAGCTTGTGGATGGCGAGATCCGCGGGGGCGTCGGCGAAGGCGTCTATCGCCGCGTCGATGAATTCGCCGCTATGGGTCGTTGCGATGAATTGCACGTTCCATTGCTTCATCCACTGGCGCACCTTGCTCCATATGTCGCGTTGCGCGGAACAATGGATACCGTTTTCCAGCTCGTCCACCAGCAGAACGGATTCTCGACAGGCCGAGAAACTGAGCAGCAATCGCACCAGTCTCACGGCACCGCCTCCGAGATCGTGAAGCGGCCTGGGCTTTCCGCCCGCCACTGTGACCGAGAGATAGGACTCCCCGCTACCGTCGGTCAGAATCTCCACATCGTCGCTTCCATCGACGACCAGGTTGAGGGCCTTCACCAGCTCCTTCTTGCGACCGTCTCTGACCAGGCTCGAATATCTCTGAAAATATTCGTCGGGGGTCTCCTGCTAAAATCTCGTGCTTTCTATGATGCAGTTCCGATGTTCAGATGGCGGTTTTTGATATGGGAGGAGCACCGTCCCCGAGGGTGTAACCTGGATCGCATTTACCTCGTCTCCTACGGGTTTCCGTCGAGATAGGTGCGGATTAATCCCATCACCGGAGATAGTTTCTCTGTATTTCCTTGCAGAGATCGGACGATAGCTCCTTCGGAGGAAACATCGTTGATCTTCTCGAAAATGAATCCGACCTCCTGTTTCGTTCCACATTCTTTTCCGCGAAGGGTCAACGCGCCGCCCGTCAGCCGGGATATTGGATCCAGGGGCGGAACGCGGGAGCGCTGCACGTTCGCGTTCCACAACAGACTTGGATTGTATCGCCCGACGAACAGCCACATCGCCTCGATCAGAGCCGTCTTGCCGACGCCGTTCGCGCCGGTGATCAGATTGGCCCTCGTCAGAAGGGGAAGATCGAGGCCGTCGATGCCGCGGTAGCGAACGGCCGTGAATCTCTCTAGTCGAACCATCGCGTTTCTCTGTCGAGCGGATCCGCAGGACAGTCCGGGCCGACCGCCGCGCTCTCCGCATCTGCCGGACCGGTGCGAGAACCGATGCCCTGCGGAGGCGCGGACCGCCGCCGCCGTTCAGGCGATCGCCGCAGCCCCGGTCTCCTCGATGCGCACCGGGTGATCGTAGCGATCAACCATCTCGTGGGGAACGACCTGCCAGAAGCGCGGGAACTCGCGCTTCCAGTCGATCAGCAGTCGTTCGGCGAAGCGCGACCGGGTCTCCCGGACATGTTCCTCGATCAGCGATCTCAGCGCGTCCTCCCAATGGGAAAGCCGGATCCGCTGGTAGAAGACGGTGTCCTCGTTGACGCGGGCGCCGAAGGTCCCGTCCGAGTCGTAGACGAAGGCCATGCCGCCGGTCATGCCGGCGGCGAAATTGTCCCCGACCGCGCCGAGGATGACCGCGGTCCCGTTGGTCATGTATTCGCAGCCGTTGGAGCCGCAGCCCTCGATCACCGCGACGGCGCCGGAGTTGCGCACCGCGAAACGCTCCCCGGCCTGGCCCGCGGCGAACAGGCGGCCCGCCGTGGCGCCGTAGAGCACGGTGTTGCCGATGATCGTGTTCTCGTTCGAGTTCAGCGGGCTCGCGGTCGCCAGCCTGACGACGATCGTGCCCCCCGACAGCCCCTTGCCGACATAGTCGTTGGCGTCTCCGAAGACTTCGAGCTTGAGGCCCTGGACGGCGAAGGCGCCGAGGCTCTGCCCGGCGGAGCCGCGCAGCCTGACGGCGATATGGCCCGGCTGCAGCCCCGTCATGCCGTAGCGACGGGTGATCATCGCGCTGAGCATCGTCCCGATCGCCCGCTGCGTGTTGCGGATGTTGTAGGCGAGCTGCATCTTCTCGCCGAGCTCCAGGGCGGGGGCGGCGTCCTTGATCATCTGGGCGTCGAGGGTGTCGGGAACCTCGTTGCGCCCCTCGACCGTGCAGAAATGCGGGTGGCCGCCCGGGTCGGCCTGGACCAGGAGCGGGTTGAAATCGAGATCGTCGAGATGGGCGCTGCCGCGCCCGACCTGGCGCAGCAGCTCGGTCCGACCGATGACGTCGGTGAGCCGCCGGGCGCCCAGCGACGCCAGGATCTCACGGATCTCCTCGGCGATGAAGCTGAACAGATTGACCACCTTCTCCGGCGTTCCGGCGAACCTGTCGCGGAGCCGCGGATCCTGGGTGCACACCCCCACCGGACAGGTGTTGGAATGGCATTGGCGAACCATGATGCAGCCCATCGCGACCAGGGACGCCGTGCCGATGCCGAACTCCTCGGCGCCCAGGATCGCCGCGATCACCACGTCGCGGCCGGTCTTCAGCCCGCCGTCGGTACGCAACACCACCCGGTGCCTGAGCCGGTTCAGCGTCAGGACCTGGTTGACCTCCGACAGCCCCATCTCCCAGGGCAGGCCGGCATATTTGATCGACGATTGCGGGCTCGCGCCGGTGCCGCCGGAATGGCCCGAGATCAGGATCACGTCGGCCCTGGCCTTGGCGACCCCGGCGGCGATGGTCCCGATCCCGGCCTGGGCGACGAGCTTGACGCAGACCTTGGCGTCGGGGTTGATCTGCTTGAGGTCGTAGATGAGCTGGGCCAGATCCTCGATCGAGTAGATGTCGTGATGGGGCGGCGGCGAGATCAGGGTCACGCCCGGGGTCGAATGGCGGAGCCGGGCGATCATCTCCGAGACCTTGATGCCGGGGAGCTGCCCGCCCTCGCCGGGCTTCGCGCCCTGGGCGATCTTGATCTCGATCTCGCGGCAATTGTTGAGGTACTCGGCGGTCACGCCGAAGCGCCCCGAGGCGACCTGCTTGATCGCCGAGCTCGCATTGTCGCCGTTGGCGCGCGGCCGATAGCGATCGGGGTCTTCGCCGCCTTCGCCCGAGTCAGATTTGGCGCCGATGCGGTTCATCGCGATCGACAGGGTCTCGTGCGCCTCGGGGCTCAACGCGCCCAGCGAGATCCCCGGGGCGACCAGCCGCTTGCGGATCTCGGTGATCGACTCGACCTCTTCGATCGGCACCGGCGCGGCCTTGGGCGAGAACTCCATGAGATCGCGCAAACCGATCGGCGGCGCGTCCCGCACCTTGTCGAGATAGCTGCGATAGGTCGCGAACGAGTCCTCGGCGATCGCTCTCTGCAGAACATGTATTCGGCGTCCTTCGAAGGCGTGGCTCTCGCCGCTCTGGCGAAAGCGGTAGAGGCCGCCGACCGGAAGCGCCGCGACCTCCTCGTCGAAGGCGCGGTTGTGAAGATCGAGCACCTTGCGCCGGATCCCGTGCAGCCCGACGCCGGAAATCCGCGACGGCAGGCCCGGGAAATAGCTCGACACCAGCCAGCGGCTGAGGCCCACGGCCTCGAACTTGTAGGCGCCGCGATAGGAGGAAAGGATCGAGATGCCCATCTTGGACATCACCTTGAGCAGCCCCTGGTCGATCGCGGTCCGGTAGCGCTCGAGACAGGCCTCGAGCGGCAAGGGGTCGAACAACCCGCGGCGGTGACGGTCGGCGATCGTATCCTGAGCCAGATAGGCGTTGACGGTGGTCGCGCCGACGCCGATCAACACCGCGAAGGAATGGACGTCGAGGCACTCGGCACATTCGACGTTGAGCGACGTGAACGTCCGCAGGGACTGCGCGATCAGATGGCTGTGCACGGCGCCGACGGCGAGGATCGGCGGTACCGCGGCGCGTTCCGGCCGGATGTTGCGGTCGCTGAGGATCAGATGGACGGCGCCACCGCGCACGGCGTCCTCGGCCTGGCGCTGGATGCGGTACATCGCGCGGCGCAGCGACAGGTCGTCGTCGTCGTTGCGGAACGTGCAGTCGACGACCGCGGCGCCGTCTCCGAGATAGTCCCTGAGCGCCGCGAACTCGGCGTTGGTGAGCACCGGCGACTCGAGCTGCAGGAGCCGCATCTGGCTCTCGTTCCGGTCGAGGATGTTGCCGAGGCTGCCCAGCCGCGTGCGCAGGCTCATCACCCGGTACTCGCGCAAGGAGTCGATCGGCGGGTTGGTGACCTGGCTGAAGGACTGCCGGAAATAGTGATGCAAGCCGCGATACTGTTCCGACAGCACGGCGAGCGGCGTGTCGTCGCCCATCGAGCCGACCGGTTCCTTGGCGTCCGCGGCCATCGGGTGGAGCAGGAGCTCGATCTCCTCCATCGTGTAACCTGAGGCGACCTGGCGGCGGCGCAGCGCGTCCCCGGTCTCGGTGACCCTGGGGGGCGCTCCGGTCCGGATGATGCCGTCGAGCTGGATGAGGTTCCGCAGCCACGCGGTGTAGGGGCGCTCGCCGGCCAGCCGCCGTTTGATCTCGTCGTCGTGATAGAGCGCGCCGCTGTCGAGATCCAGGGCCAGACGCTGTCCCGGGCCGAGCCGGCCCTTGCGGACGATCCGGGTTTCCGACGCGTGAACCATCCCGGTCTCGGAGCCCACGATCAGCAGCCCGTTCTCGAGGATGGCGTAGCGCATCGGCCTCAGTCCGTTGCGGTCCATCGCCGCCACCACCCAGCGCCCGTCGGTCGCCGCGACCGCGGCCGGCCCGTCCCAGGGCTCCATGACGCAGTTGAGATAGCTGAAGAAGGCCCTGATCTCCGGCTCCACGTCCGCCTTTTTCGACCAGGCGGCGGGAATCATCATGCAGCTCGCGAAGGGCGCCGTGCTGCCGGCGCGGCACAGCAGCTCGAAGACGTTGTCCAGCGAGGCCGAATCGGAGGCGCCCGGCTCGATCACCGGTCGCAGCGCCTCGACATGCCGGCCGAAGACCTCGGCTTCCATCCGGGTCTCGTGGCTCTTCATCCAGTTTATGTTGCCGGAGAGCGTGTTGATCTCGCCGTTATGGGCGAGCATGCGGAACGGCTGGGCGAGTTCCCAAGTGGGGAAGGTGTTAGTGGAGTAGCGCTGGTGATAGATCGCGAAGCGCGAAACGAACCGCTCGTCGAGCAGGTCGGGGTAAAAGGCCGTCAACTGCTCGGCCAGAAACATCCCCTTGTAGATCACCGACCGCGACGACAGGGAGCACAGGTAGAAGCCGTTGATGTTCTCGGCCCGAACCTGATTCTCGATCAGCCGCCGAATGACGTACAGGTCGGTCTCGAAACGGACCGCTTTGCTGTCCGGCCGCCCCGCGATCATGATCTGCTCGATCTCCGGGCGGGTCGCGTTCGCCTTCTCGCCGATCACGTCGACATCGATCGGCACCTGCCGCCAGCCATAGATCTGGTAGCCGAATTTGAGGATTTCCGACTCGACGATGCAGCGGCAGCGCTCCTGCCCGGCGAGATGGGTGCGCGGCAGGAACGCCATGCCGACGGCGATGGGGCCCTCGCCGGGGCTGTGGCCGGTGCGTTCGATATGCTCCTTGAAGAAGTCCTGCGGGATCTCGACATGGATGCCGGCGCCGTCGCCGGTCTTGCCGTCCGCGTCCACCGCGCCCCGGTGCCAGACCGCCTTGAGAGCCTCGATCCCCGCCTCGACCACCGCGCGCCGCGGCGCGCCGTCGATGGCGGCGACGAGGCCGACGCCGCAGGCGTCATGCTCATGGGCGGGATCGTAGAGCCCCCTCGTCGCCAGACGTTCCGCTTCGCGCCGCCAATGCGCCGCGAAGCCGGCCCCGCCATCTGCTGCCGTCATGTCGAATCCTCTCTGGATGCCGCCGCCGCGCCGCCCGAAATATGGCGGTGAATCGCGTCCGCGGCATCGCGCCCGTCGCGGATGCCCCACACCACCAGCGATGCGCCCCGCACGATGTCGCCGGCGGCGAAGACGCCGTCGAGCCGGGTCATCATGCTGCGGTGATCGATGCGAATGGTCCCCCAGCGGCTTACCTCCAGCCCCGGCGCTTCGAACAGCAGCGGAATATCCTCGGGGTCGAAGCCCAAGGCCTTGATGACGAGGTCGGCGGCGATGTCGCATGTCTCGCCGTCCACGATCTCTGGCGTCTGGCGGCCCGAGGCGTCGGGGACCCCGAGATGCATGCGGCCGGCGCGCACCGCGACGACATCGCGGTCGCCGAGGAAGGCCAGCGGCGCGGCCAGCCAGACGAAACGGACGCCCTCTTCCTCGGCATAGCGCACCTCGCTGCGCGAACCCGGCATGTTCTCCCGGTTGCGGCGATAGAGACAGCTCACCGAACGCGCCCCTTGGCGCACGGCGGTGCGGACGCAATCCATGGCCGTATCGCCGCCGCCGATGACGACGACGTTCTTGCCGGCCGCGTTCAACCTGCCGTCGTCGAACGCCGGCACGGCGTCGCCGAGGCCCTTGCGGTTGGAGGCGATCAGATAGTCGAGGGCCGGCACGACGCCGCCCAGCCCGGACCCGGGGACCTTGATGTCGCGCGCCTTGTAGACGCCGGTGGCGATCAGCACCGCATCGTGCCGGTCCCGGATCTCGTCGAGCCCGGCATCCCGCCCGACCTCGAAATCGCGGTGGAAGACGATTCCCGCCTCTTCGAGATGCGCGACGCGCCGCTTCACGATGCGCTTCTCGAGCTTGAAGTTGGGAATCCCGTAGGTCAGCAGCCCGCCCGCGCGGTCGTGGCGGTCATAGACGTCGACCCGGTATCCCAGACGCGACAGGCGCTCCGCGGCGGCGAGCCCGGCCGGCCCCGCGCCGACGATCCCGGCGGAGCCGCCGCGGCGCCGCGCCGCCCGCAGCGGCGCGACCCATCCCCGCTCCCAGGCCGTGTCGGTGATGTAGCGTTCGACCGCACCGATCGTCACCGTGCCATGCCCCGACTGCTCGATGACGCAATTGCCCTCGCACAGCCGATCCTGCGGACAGATGCGCCCGCATATCTCCGGGAAGCTGTTGGTCGCCGATGCCACCTCATAGGCTTCCCGAAGACGACCCGCGGCGGTAAGCATGAGCCAGTCGGGAATGTTGTTGTGCAGCGGGCAATGCACCTGGCAGAAAGGCACGCCACATTGCGAGCAGCGGCTCGCTTGGGCGGCGGCGGCGGCGGGCGTGTAGTCCCGGTAGATTTCCGCGAAATCGGCGCGACGGGTGTCGGCGGCCCGCTTCTCCGGAGTCTCCTGATCGAGATCGACGAATTTCAGCATCTCGCCGGCCATCGTTGACCCGATCCCCTTCCGCCCGGGAAACCGGCCGTCGGTTGCGGCGGCGGTGCCCAGCATCGTTCCCGACCGAGATGATAGGGCGGCGGTCGGCTAAAGGCAAATCATATAGGACAGTAATACTGACTAATTAGTCGGGCTGAACAGATTGGACGGTGCAACGGAATAAATTTGATGCAAGACGATTTCGCATATAGTCCCGGGATGGGACTGAGCCTGTCCTTGGCGGACGGCGACCATGGGTCGCCTCGCCGCGGCGGCCGCGGCCGGCGGGGGGAAGCCAGGTGACTCTGCTGCAGATCTTCGTGATCGCTTGCGTTCAGGGCGTCACCGAGTTCCTGCCGATCAGCTCGTCCGCGCATCTCCGGCTGATCGCCCTCGCCGGCATATGGCCGGATCAGGGCCTGGCCGTCGATATCGCGGTCCATGTGGGGACGCTTTGCGCGGTGATCGCCTATCTCTGGCGCGACTGCGCGGCGATGGCGGGGGGGCTTCTGCGCTGCCGCGCCGGGATGGCGGAGCCGGGCTTCCGGATGTTGGTGCTGCTCGCCGCGGCCACGGTGCCGGTCGTCGTCGCCGGCGGGCTGGCGACCCTGCTGGCCGGCGGCGCGTGGCGCAGTTCGCTCGCCTTGATCGCCTGGTCGACGCTCGGCTTCGCGATCGTTCTGCATCTCGCCGACCGGTTCGGCGCGGCGGACCGCCGGCTCGAGACCATGTCGGTCGCCGGCGGGCTGGCGATCGGGTTCGCGCAGGTGCTGGCCCTGATCCCCGGGGCGAGCCGCGCCGGGGTGGTGATGACCGCGGCGCGGGCGCTTGGTTACGAACGGCGGGAGGCGGCGCGCTTCTCGCTTCTCCTCTCGATCCCGACGATCGCCGCTGCCGGGGCGTTGGCCGCCGCCGAGCTGATCGCGACCGGCGATGCCGTCCTCCAGCGCGGCGCGCTGCTGGCCGCAGCCATCGCCTTCGTCACGGCCCTGGCGGCGATCTCGCTGATGATGAAATGGTTGTCGCGGGCGAGCTTCACCCCCTTCGTCGTCTACCGCGTGGTCCTGGGCGCCGGGTTGCTCGCGATCGTCTATCTGTGACCGCCGCTCGCTCGGTGTCGGAAGCTTCAGCCCTGGAGTGCCCGCTTCTGCCGCCCGCCGCGCCGGTAGCGGCCGAGATAGGAGGGGGCGATCGCCTCGACGGCGACAGGCGCGACGCCGAGTTCGGAGAGGCCCGGCGCGGCGCCGGTGACGTTGTCGACGGCGAGCATCCGCACCTGGTCGCGGGTCAACAGCGGCGGGAAGGGGGACAGTTCGAGAAAGAACGCCTTGACGAGGGCGAGCGGCGCCGGGACCGGGACCAGCAGCCGGCGTCGTTCGGTCTGCTCGAGGATATAGGCCAGAATCTCGGCGAAGCTGTAGGTGGTGGGGCCGCCGAACTCGTAGAGCCGGCCCCGCGTCTCGTCCTTGTCCAGAATCCGCATGATCCCGGCCGCGACATCGGCGGCATGGACCGGCTGGAATCGGGTGCCGCCGCCGCCGATCAGCGGCAGGATCGGGCTCAGACGGGCGAGCCAGGCGAAGCGGTTGTAGAAGTCGTCCTCGACTCCGAAGACGATGCTCGGGCGGACGATGGTCGCGCCGGGGAAAGCAGCCGAGACGGCGGCCTCCCCCGCGGCCTTGCTGCGGGCGTAGCGCGCGGGCGAGGCCGCGTCGGCGCCGAGCGCCGAGACATGGACGAAGCGGTCGACCCCGGACGCGGCGGCGGCCTCGGCGATTCGCCGCGCGCCTTCGACATGCACCGCCTGGAAGGTCTGGCGGCCGCGCTCGTAGAGGATTCCCGCCAGATTGACGACGATATCGGCGCCTTCGACCACGGCCTCGATCGATGCGGGGTCGACGAGCCTCATGCGGACCGGGGCCACCTGGCCGAGTTCGCCCATCGGCTTGAGAAACAGCGCCCGTTCCGGGTTGCGGACGCCGATGCGCACTCGGACGCCGGCTCGGCACAGCGCCCGCACGACATAGCGGCCGAGAAAGCCCGACCCGCCGATGACCGCCGCGACACGCATCGTTGAAGCCGCCGCTCCGTCTCTCCGCCCGCCGTTCGACCGCGCCGATAGAGCGGCTCGACCTGCGCTCTTATCGGCGATCGCCCGACGCGGCGTCAACCTGTTCCCGATCGGCGCGGCCGCGGCTCAGAGCGCGACGGGCAGGTATGGCGCTTCGCCCGGCCGCCCGGCGCAGAACCGCCAGACCGGCCGCATCCCGGCGCGGCGCGGCGCGGGGAGGGCGATCAGCGAGCTCGACAGGGTGGCGAAGGGCGTGTCGGTGACGATGGTCATCGCCTCGCCCGGCCCGGCGCCGGGCAGGCTCTCGCGCGACGCCAGCAGCGCCGTCCAGCCCTCCCAGTCGGCGCGCTCCGGATCGGGGGCGGGGGCGGCGGCGAATCTCGGCCTGTACAGCCGGATGCGGGGGGAGGCCCGCGCGTCGTCGATATCGACCGAGGTCGCCATGCGAAGCCCGGGCGGCAGCGGCCGCGCCCGGACTCTCCCGTCGCTCTGCGCCCCGGCCCCGCAGAGCCAATAGGCATCCCGACTGTCGGCGATCACGAGGTTGAACCCGCGATAGCTCCGCGCATCGAGCGCCGAGAGCGCGCGCGCCGCCTCGCGCGCATCGGCATGGTCGAGCGCCTCCAATACCAGCTCGCCCCGGCTCCGCAGCCGGGAGTCAGGGCCGAGCGTGTCGCGTCGGTTGAGGAGGCCGGCCGCTACCCCGTGATCGTTGATCCCGAGCCAGCTCCCCCCGGCGAGCGCGTCCATGCCGGCGACGGTCTCGGGCCGGTCGGACCAGTGCCGCCCCGGCGGGCGCCACGGCCGGTCGCCCATCTCGTCGCGGTTGGCCGCGATCAGAACCGGCCAGCCATGCCCCGGGCGGCGCAGGAGGATCAGCGTGCAGATGGCGTTTCTCCCGCCGGATCGGCCGCGGCCCGGGGTGGACGGCATGCGCCTGTTGTCGCCCGCCCGCGGCGGATCACCCGTCGGCTCCTTCCCCGGGGAAGACTCGCCGCCGGAACGCGGCGGGAGACGGTATCCGCACCGGGAAGGCGTCCGCGAGCGCCAGGATCTCGGCATCGCCGGTCACGAGCGCGTCGGCGCGGCCGACGATCGCCAACTCGAGAAACGGCCGGTCGAAAGGGTCGCGGCACTCGGGGACCGCCGGCCGGCTGCGGCCGGCGCGCCAGGCCCCGCGCAGCCACGACAATCTGCCGGCATGGAACAACAGCGCCGACGCGACGGCGTTGGTATCGAAGCCCGAGCCGCTCACGTTCTTGCCGATCTTGTCGACGATGATGCGGCTCCCTTCGAGCGCGAGCCTGCCTATGCCCAGACGCCGCCCATGCTGGTGGATCTTCGAGGCACCGGCCTGCTTTCCCATGCCGATCACCGGCATCTTGGCGGATGCCGCTCTCCACCCGCTCGGTGAAGCCGGTATGCGGCTTGACCCGGTTGACCACGAGCACGCTGTCCGCGTCATGGGAAAGCCTGTCCTGGTACACCGGGAAGCCGCTGCCGGTGGTCCCGATCCGTACCACCTCCATGCTTGCGTCGCTCGCCGAGGCGGGCCGCAGCGCAGCGACAAGGCTGGCCGGCTCGATTGACTGTTCTTCGGCTATGTGTATATTCTTTCCAATTCATACATATTCCGAAAAGAGTCCTCCATTGCGCACGAACATCGTCATTGACGACGACCTCCTGGAAGGCGCCATGCGCGCTACGGGCGCGAAGACCAAGCGCGAGGCCGTCGAGCTGGGGCTGGCATCGCTGATTCGGTTGAAGGAGCAGGAAGACATTCGCGGTTTGCGCGGCAAGCTGCGGTGGACGGGCGATCTGGAGAAGATGAGACGGGACGGATGATCCTGGTCGACTCCAGCGTCTGGATCGACTACTTCAACGGGATTCGCGCTCTGGAGACGGATCGTCTGCACGCCTTGCTGGGCAACGAGGCTGTCGCAACGGGCGACCTGATCCTGCTGGAAGTTCTTCAGGGCTTTCGAGCCGATGCGGATCTTGCGGTAGCGAGACGCGCCATGTCGAATCTGCCGTATTTCGATCTCCTCGGGCGCGAGCGGGCGCACCGAGCCGTCGGCCGGTATCGTGAGCTGCGCAAGGCCGGCGTCACGGTACGCAAGACCATCGATGTCGTCATCGGCTCCTTCTGCATCGATGAAGGGATTCCGTTGCTGTTCTCCGACCGGGACTTCCTGCCGATGGTCGATCGCCTGGGGCTGATTTCGGTTGTCCATACGCACTGAGCGATGCGCCTCGCCGCTCTCTCCGGTGCAGGGCTCGGCCGGGTGGGCAGGCGCGTCCCCGGCTCCCGCACCGTTCGAATCGGTTGACAGCGCCGCGCCGCAACGCGCGGACATTCACTCCAATTCGCTTCCGAATTGCTTGCCGGGCAGGTGAGAGAAATGAAAGTTGCCAAAATTACGATAGGTTAGGTCAGTAGGAAATCATATACTTGCGTTTGTATCGAGAACCGGGCGCACCGGGGTCATTCGCCCGACCGGGCCCAGGCGATCGCGTCGGATATGTCGGTCTCCGCGAGCCCGGGCGAGGCGAGCTTCGCGCGCACGCCATCGGCGCGGTTGACGCGAACCGGCGTCAGCACGATGCGCCCGTTCCCCGCGGTCGTGTCGAAATAGTCCGTGGCCTCGACGGCGGTGGTGACGGCCTTGGGCAGGATCAGCTGGTTCTTGGAGATGAGCTTGGCGAGCATGATCGTCTGCACTGCGCTGGGCCCGAAGCAAGGAAAAATATTTCCTTGTCGTCCGACTCGCAAGGATTGCGCACCGGAGGTGTCGGGCGCCGTCCTTCGTTGCCGACACGCTCGCCCGGCGAACGCGGTCTTCCGCCGTGCGGCCGACTTCGACCCCGGCAGGAAACCCCGCCGCCGCTTCATATGTCCCGAACCGGGACGGGCCGTTGCGACCGGCAGGGCGAGGCTGTATCTGGCGTCATCGACGCGCGGCCGCCGGCTGTCCCGGCGCATCAGGGAGGAGAGGGGCATATGACGACCTTCACGGAACGCGAGCAGGGCTTCGAGGCCAAGTACAGGCACGACCAGGAGACCCGATTCAAGATCATCGCGCGGCGCAACAAGCTTCTCGGGCTCTGGGCGGCTGGAAAGCTGGGCCTCGCCGGGGCGGAGGCGGAGGCCTATGCGCGGAAGATCGTGATCTCCGACTTCGAGGAACCGGGCGAGGAGGATGTCTATCGCGCGGTTGCCGCCGACCTCGGGGACAAGGGGGTCTCGGAGGGAGATATCCGCCGCCGGATGGCGCAGCTGATCGACGAGGCGGGCCGCCAGATCGCCGACGAGGCCTGACGCAGGGATCGCGTCAGCCGCCCGGCGAGAACACCCGGGCGAACAGCAGATCGACGTTCTCGAGGTGGTAGTCGAGATCGAACAGACGATCGAGGGCTGCCGCGTCCAGCCGTTCCCCGACTTCGGGATCGTCGGCCAGCGCGGCGCGGAAATCGGCGCCGTCCCGCCAGCTCCGCATCGCGTGGCGCTGGACGATCGCATAGGCCGCCTCGCGGGAGAGCCCGGTCTCGACGAGACCGAGCAGGACCCGCTGCGAATGGACCAGCCCGCCCGCCGCGTCCAGATTGGCGCGCATCCGTTCGGGATGGACGACGAGCGCCTCGACCAGCCGGGCCAGCCGGTCGAGGGCGAAGTCGAGGGCGATGGTGGCGTCGGGGCCGATGACGCGTTCGACCGACGAGTGCGAGATGTCGCGCTCATGCCAGAGCGCGATGTTCTCGAGCGCTGGCGCGACTTGCGCGCGTACCAGCCGCGCGAGCCCGGTCAGGTTCTCGCTCAGCACCGGGTTGCGCTTGTGCGGCATCGCCGAGGAGCCCTTCTGGCCGGCGGCGAAGAACTCCTCCGCCTCGCGGACCTCGCTGCGCTGGAGATGGCGGATCTCCACCGCGAGACGCTCGATCGACCCGGCGACGACCCCGAGCGTGGCGAAATACATCGCGTGCCGGTCGCGCGGGATCACCTGGGTGGAGATCGGCTCCACCGCCAGCCCCATCCGTCGGGCGACATGCGCCTCCACCCGTGGGTCGATATCGGCGAAGGTCCCGACGGCGCCCGAGACGGCGCAGGTCGCGATCTCGCGCCGCGCCGCGCGGAGCCGGTCGCGGCCGCGCGCGAACTCGGCGTAATGGCCGGCGAGCTTGAGGCCGAACGTCGTCGGCTCGGCATGGATGCCGTGGCTCCGCCCCACGCAGGGCGTGCGCCTGTGCTCGCGGGCGCGCCGTTCGAGCGCCGCCATCACCCGTTCGACATCCTCGATCAGCAGGTCGGCGGCGCGGGAGAGCTGCACCGCGAGACAGGTGTCCAGCACGTCCGAGGAGGTCATCCCCCGATGGACGAACCGCGCCTCGGGGCCGACATGCTCAGCGAGGTTGGTCAGGAACGCGATCACGTCGTGGCGGGTCTCCCGCTCGATCTCGGCGATGCGGCCGGCCTCGAAGCCGCCGCGCTCCCGGACCGCCCGCGCCGCCGCCTCGGGGATGACGCCGAGCGCCGCCTGCGCGTCGCAGGCATGGGCCTCGATCTCGAGCCAGATGCGGAATTTTGCCTCCGGCTCCCAGAGGGCGGCCATCTCGGGCCGCGAATAGCGCGGGATCATCGCCCTCGGCTCCGCGTCATGGGGACGGACCCCGCCTCTATAGCAGACGCGCGGCCCCGCCCCCGAGGGAAAGCCCGGATGCGGCGGCCACGGGGACCCCTGTATCGCCCCCGGGGCTCCGCGTCGTCCGGCCCGGAAAGCCCGTCGCGCCGGTTCGCCGAGAGCCGCCCCCATAAGCGCCGACTCGTTCGGCGTGCCGTCCGTGGCATATTGCCGCGGACGGCGTTCCGGGATGCGGGAGCCGTGGGTTTCGGTCCGCCGCGCGCTGGCTACGATACGGCTTTGCACGGCGGGCGGCGGAACCGGCGTGTCCGGCTCCCGTCTCGGCCGGTCGCGGCCGACCGGGCGGCGCTCCCCGTCGGCAGCGGGTTCGGACATGCGAAACCGGTCGCGTCCGCGCAAACGAGCTTGGAATAGGCCATGCCCATTCGAACGAGACCGTCGACGCGACATGTCGAACGAGCCGCAGGCGATATCCCGGTCGGGCGCCCGGCGCGGGCGCGATGACGACGCTCCCGACCATATTCGAGACGTGCCGGCCGCGCGCGGACGTCGTCGAGGGGCGCATCGCCGAGGCCGACTTCGCGGCCGATCTGGCCCGTGTCGTCGCCGGCGCGGGGGGCGGCGCGTATTCCGACCCGGTCGCCTTCTTCGCCAACAGCTATCCGACGCGGGGCCTCAAGAGCCTGCTCGCCAATGTGTGCCGGCGGCTGACCGGGAGGGGCGGCGAGGTCGCAGCGATCTTTCGGCTCGACACGTCCTATGGCGGCGGCAAGACGCACGGGTTGATCGCTCTGGCCCATGCCGCCCGCGGCGTGGCGGGCGTCGCCGATATCGCCGAGTTCGTCGATCCTTCGCTGCTTCCGCGGGGCGTCCGCATCGCCGTCTTCGACGGCGAGAACGCCGATCCGGCCAACGGGCGGGAGATGGGCGAGGGGGTGCTGGCGCATACGCCCTGGGGCGAGATCGCCTACGCGCTCGCCGGGGCGGCGGGCTACGAGCGGGTCCGCAACAGCGACGAGAGCCGCATCGCCCCCGGCGCCGAGACCCTGCGCGCGCTGTTCGGCGACGCTCCGGTTCTGATTCTGCTCGACGAGTTGTCGATCTATCTGCGCAAAGTGCATCGTTTCGCGGAGGCCCGCGGCCAGCTGACCGCGTTTCTGACCTCTCTGTTCAAGGCGGTGGAGAGCGCGCCCGACGCCGTGCTGGTCTACACCCTGGCGATCGGCAAGGACGGCCGGGCCGCCGACGCCTATTCGCAGGAGAACCAGTTCATCGCCGACAGCATGGCGGAGGTCGAAAGCGTCTCCGCGCGCAAGGCGACGCTGTTGAACCCGACCGAGGAGGACGAGACGATCCATGTGCTCCGCCGCCGGCTGTTCGAATCCATCGACGAATCGAGGCTCTCCCCGGTGGTCGAGGCCTATCGGAATCTGTGGGCGGCGCAACGGGGATCGCTGTCCGACGATGCCGCCCGCCCGGAGACCGCAGAGGCCTTCCGTTCGAGCTATCCGCTGCACCCGGAAGTGCTGGAGACCCTGACCGGCAAGACGGCGACGCTCGGCAACTTTCAGCGCGTGCGGGGCATGTTGCGGCTGCTGGCGCGCACCCTCTCGCATCTGTGGGACGCGCGCCCCGCCGACGCGACGGCGATCCATCTCCACCATATCGATCCGGGCCATGAGCCGATCCGCCAGGAGATCGTCACCCGGCTCGGACAGGGCGCCTTTCTGCCGGCGATCGCCAACGATGTGGCGGCGGCAGAAGGGGACAAGAAGGCCCTTGCCGAGGAGATCGACGCCGCGCATCACGGCGGCATGGCGCCCTACGCGTCTTACGTCGCGCGGACGATCTTCATGCATACGCTCGCCTTCAACGAACCGCTCAAGGGGCTGCCGCCGGAGCGGCTGCGCTATTCGATGCTGGGACCGGCGACCGATATCAGCTTCATCGAGGCGGCGCGCAAGAGATTCATCGCCGATTCGGCCTATCTCGACGACCGGCCCGGCGCGCCGATGCGGTTTCTCGCGGAAGCCAATCTGGGCCAGATCGTCCGCCGCGAGGAAGGCCATGTCGATGCCGGCGAGGCGCGTGCCCAGCTGAACGACAGGATAAGGCGGATATTCGAAGGGCCGACATTCGAGACGATCGCCTTCCCGGGCGGGCCGTTCGACGTGCCGGACGAGCCGGGCGGCGGGCGGCCGAAGCTGGCCGTGCTGGCCTATGACGGCGTCACGGTCGGCGCCGCCGTCGAGGAGGTGCCCGAGCCGATCGCCCGCATCCATGGCCGCAAGGGCGCGGAAGGCTCGGAGTTGCGGAAATGGCGCAACAATCTGGCGTTCGTGGTCGCCGACGAGGCCCGCAAGGAGGAGATGCGGCAGAAGGCCCACCGACGCCTCGCCTTGCAAGCGCTCAAGAGGCCCGAGCGCCTCGCCGAGCTGGCCGAGCATCAGCAGGCGCGGATACGCGAGTGGGAGACCCGGTCGGAACAGGAGCTCGCCCTGGCGATCCAGCACTGCTACCGGCATGTCTTCTACCCCTCCCGCGATCGCGTCGGCGACGGCTGGGGCGATCTCGCCCATTCGGCCATCGATATGCATTCGACGTCGGATCGACCCGGCGAGGGCCAGCGGCAGGTCGTTCGGGCGCTCCGGGATCTGAGGACGCTTCGGCTTCCCGAGGACGAGCCGGATTCGCCTGCCTATATCCGCGACCGCACCCCGCTCAAGAAGGGGCAGATCACGATGCTCGCGCTGCGCGACGAGTTCCGCAAGGACCCCGGCCTGCCCGTGCTGGTCGGCGACGACGTCTTCGTGCGCGGCGTCAGGCGCGGCATCGAACAGGGCGAGTATGTCTACCGGCGCGGCGACCTCTTGTGCGGTCCCGGCGACCCGCCGGCGGAGATCGCGATCGACGAGCAGTCCCTGCTGTTCACGATGGAATACGCCCGGAATGCCGGCATCTGGCCCCGGCGACAGGAATACGGCAGGGGGGAGCCGGACACCGGCGGCGGCCTCGACGACGGTCCGACCGGGGGGACGAATACCGGGTCCAGGCGTATCGATCCGCCGGGCGGCGGGGCGGAGCCGCCATCGCTCTCCGCCGAAGGCATCCTCCGGGACGCGCTCGTTCGATTGTGGGAACAGGCCCGGGCGGGAAAGGTGGCGGCCATCGCGAAACTGACCGTCCGCATGTTCGAGGCGGGCGACGCGTTTCGCCTCCTCGGCGCGGTCGGCGCCATATCGACAGCAAAGAAGACCGTCACCATCGAGGGCGGCTACGAGACCCGCGACGGCGGATCACTCGCATTCGAATTCGAGGGTCCGGTGGAGGACGCGAAACCGGTCAGGGAGTTTCTCGAACCGCAGCTTCGGGACGCCCGTTCCAGCGATCTGCAGGCGGGGTTCGTCCTGACCTTCGCGGACGGGCTATCCATGCAGGGCGACGCGGCGGAGAAGTTGACCGAGCGCCTCGCCCGGTTCGCCAGTGGTGCCGCCCATGTGTCGGCGACGGCGGAGGCCAAGGGCTGATGGCGCGGCTGGAACGAATCGACCGGATAGAGACACCGGACTCCGCGCCGCGATACCAGCTGCGGACGCGCCGTCGCGGGCCGGCCGATGCGGAATACGAGATCTGGCAGCTGCCCGCGCCCGCGACGCCGCAACTCGCGTCGGCACGCCGTATCGCGGGGCTTCGCGGGCGCAACCTCGAACTGGTCGAGCATCTCGTGCTCGAGCGGCTTCGGCGAACGGGCATCCGGCTCGGCCATGGCGCGGACGGCGGCAGGCGCGGTTACGCGCTCGACGAAGACCTTGCGTTGATCCTCGGCCTCCTGTTCCGCACGCTCGCGCCGATGCGCAACCGCGACAATATGCGGGCGGTCGCCGAAGGGATCGAGGCCATGGAGCGCGAAGAGGCCGCCTACTGGCTCGGCATGGCGATGCACCGAAAGAACCCGCGCCGGGTGCTGAGCGCATTGCGGGTCATGCTGACCGCGCCGAAAGCGGCGGGGCCGCGGTCATGAAGCTGGAGCGCGTGGAGATCGAAAATTATCGGGCGATCGAGAAACTCGATCTACCGCTCGACCCGAGCTTGACAATACTTCATGGCAACAATGCGCATGGCAAGACCAGCGTCCTGAGCGCCATCGCCATAGGCCTCGGCAGCATCCCTATGCTTCTGCCCGAGGTTTCGGGCATCGGTTTCCGCAAGACGGATCGGCGCGGTTCGCGGCCAATGCGAGTCGGCCTGGCCACCGTCGGCGGGGTCGAGTGGGACCGGCGCAGGTGGGCGGGCTGCGAAGAAGGGCAACCCAGCGCGATTTGAGGAAGGCAATGGATGATGTCGTCGAGGCGGACCGAATAAAAACCGGACCGATCGACCTGCCCATCGTCGCCTTCTACGACACAGATCGTGCGATGTTCGACCAACCGCAACGCCGGAGGGGCTTCAAGACCGAGTTCCAGCGCTACGCAGCGCTGGAAGGCGCGCTTTCCGCCCGTACCGACTTTCGGGATTTTTTCAAGTGGTTCTACGCCAAGGAAAACGAGGAGCTGAGGTCGCAAAAGGAACGGAAAGACTTCGGCCATCGGCTCAAAGATTTGAATGCCGTGTGCAAGGCGATCGAAACCATGGTCCCCGGGGCATCCGACCCTCGGATCGAACTCCGCCCGCTTCGTTTCGTCGTCTCTATCAAGCGAGGAGATGGCACGCCGGAAGAACTCTCCGTGGACCAGTTGAGCGGCGGTTACCGCATCATGCTCGCCCTCGCTGCCGATCTCGCGCGTCGGATGGCCCAGGGAAATCCCCACCTCGACGATCCGCTCGAATCCGAAGCGGTCGTGCTGATCGACGAAATCGAACTGCATTTGCATCCGTCGTGGCAGCAACGGATTCTCGCCGATCTCGCGCGGACCTTCCCGAATACCCAGCTCATCATATCCACCCACAGCCCGCAGGTGCTGACGACCGTCAAGCCGGAACATATCGTCGAACTCCGGCGGGAGAATCGCGGAATCGTCGCCGAACAGGCCTTGACGCCGACCTATGGCGCGGAAGCCGGCGAGGTGCTCTCGACCGTGATGGGGGTGGGCGAGCGGCCAGACTGCAACGAGTTCGCAAAGAAGCTGAAGCGTTACATGACGCTTGTGGGCGACGGCGAGGGCGAATCTTCCACGGCGCTGAGATTGCGGCAGAATCTCGACGAACTCTCGCCGCGCGATCCCGCTCTCGACAGAGCAGATGTCGAGATCAGGCGCCACAAACTGCTCAAGAGAAAATTCCGGTGAAGCGTATACTGGCGTTGAACGCACCCACTCCCGGTCTTGCCGATTATCTGGATTGCGAAGGTGATATTGCAAGTTGGGAGGGATTCCGGAACCACCGGGCAGGCGCCGCTTACCGGGAACTCGTCGAGACTCTCCAGACGATCCAGCACGGGCTCTGCGGCTACTGCGAGATCGACATCGACATCGAGAAGAGGGACAGGCAGGTCGAGCATGTCGTTCCGCAGAGCGCCCCGCAGCATGACGCCGAACATGTCCTTGACCATGCCAATATGATCGTCTGCTGCAAGGGCGGAACATTATCGACTGCGGACGAGACACGGCGACTTGATTCGGTAAGGGGCAACCGCAGTTGCGGCGAAGCCAAGGAAAATCTTGTGGATCCGGATTTCGTCGATCCCAGGACGCTGCCCGCTCTTCCGTCTCTGACGCGGGTGCGTTTCGATGGCGAGATCACGGCCGATGAAGCGGCTTGCTCGAACGCCGGTTTTGATGCCGACAAGGTAAACAGGACCATCGTCATCCTGGGTTTGAATGTCGAGCGCTTGCAACGGGCTCGGGAAAATCTCTGGCGCGCTCTGAACGACAGTTGGCAAGAGCACCACCACGACCCCGTGATGATGAAGGAAGCCGCCCGTATGGAGCTATCGCCGACCGATGGCAACGATCTGCATAGGTTCTTTACGACAAGCCGATCATGGTTCGGTCCGCTTGGCGAAGATGTTCTGAAGGACGAGCCTCAGAAATGGATATGAGCGAATGCCTGTCACCCGTCTGATCTAGGACTGGCTTCCGATCGCGGTGCTTGGTGTGGAGAGCGTGCGGGAACGACGCTCGATGGCGGGGGAAACGGTGCGCGGTCGGCTTCAAAGCCGTGCCCTGCGAGTGCAACGGGAATCTCGCGAATGACAGATATGCAGCGTTTCGATCGAATTTCCATTCGCCGTTTTCGCGGCCTTGCCGAACTCGAACTCGACGATATCGGGCTGTTCAATGTTCTTCTGGGCGCGAACGATGTCGGAAAAACCTCTGTTCTCGAATCGATCTTCCTGCTTTCCGGGTCTGCAGCCCCCGGGCTCGCCATGAGGGTACAGAACTTTCGTAACTTCCTTGTTCGGGACCACAACGATCTGTCGTCACTTTTTCACGGACTTGATCTCCGGGAACAGATAGAATTTACCGCTTTTTCCGGCGATGTCTGCCGCAGACAGAAAATATCGGAGGAATGGGACGAAACGACAATAGATACGCAGACAGTACCCCCGGACGGGGATGCAACCGCCGTTTCTCTTTCGCGGGGAAAAGCACCCCAGAGTGACCAGTTCTCCATGTCGTTTCCATCCCGGTTCCGGACTTTGCAGTTCGAGACAAACGTGGAATCAGACGGCAAAAGAATTTGGTCATGCACCGTCAGGGCAAAAGTTCAGAACGGCGAAATGAGATCTGCCGCTCTTACAGAAGACGCGGAAGCGTACATGATTCCCTCAGTTTTTCTCCAGCCCGGCAACCCATATGAAGCAGGCCTGATCGCCGACACGATCGTGGACAAGAAGAGCGACAGGTTGATCGAATATCTTCAGGCCGTGAATCCCCGCATTACCGATGTCGCAGTCAGCGGAAACATTGCCTATCTGGATGTCGGATTGAACAGCATGTTGCCGCTGAACATGTTTGGCGGCGGCATGGTTCGGGCCATGTCCATTCTTTCTTCATGTATTGCCGGCGGTCAGCGCATCATGTTGATCGACGAGATCGAGAACGGGCTTCACCATAGCGCTGTTGCTTCGCTTCTGCGCGCGCTGTTTGCACTGTCTCGCAAGGAAGGAATTCAGTTTTTCGTCACCACGCACAGCGTGGAGTTTCTTGACAATCTGCGGCGCGTTCTTCTGGAGGAACCCTTCGCCGATTACCGGGCGGACGTCAATTGCTACGCGCTTCAGCGGGACAAGGCTGGGCGCGTGCGCGCATACAGATATGCGTATGAACAGTTGGACCATTGTATCGCGCAAGGGCTGGAGACCCGATGATGGGCGGCGCCCAGTCGGATATCTCATGGACGGTGTTTGTCGAGGGAAAGGACGACAAAAGATTTTTGAAATGTTTCCTGCGGCATATCGAGCTGTCCGGCGTCCAAGTAGAACGCATCGGCGGCGGCGTGTCTTATTTGTGCCACGCCAGCCCGCAGATTCGTAAAGCGCATGATTCGGGTCAGCGTATAGCGGTCATTCTGGACGCGAATTCGGATTCGGTAACACGGCGCGAGCAGTTCAATTGTGTCAAGGAAAAGAACGACTTGCCCGTCGAGCGCCTGTTTCTCGTCCCGAATGACAAGGAGCCCGGACATCTGGAGACATTGCTGGAGGCGGTGGCCGTGTCCGGGCATCGTGCGATCTATGGATGTCTTGACGCCTACGAAAAATGTCTCACGGCGCACTGCGAGTCGTATCTCGGCCCACAACCCAAGGGGCGCATCTACGCTTATTGCGAAGCGAACGGAATCGAGCCTCGCGAGGTCAAACGGTGCTATGATGATACGTTATACTGGAATCTCGACTCGCCCGATCTGGAGCCGCTCAGAAATTTTCTTGAGAGTCTTCGGATGTGAGGTCGGCGATGATGGCTGGTGGCCTGCGGCCGGTGGCCAGCAAGCAGGAATGTAATCCCGTGAACGCCGGCCGCAGAACATTGGAGAGCGGATGTCCGACACTCGGCTGATCGAGCGCTGGCTACCGATCGCGGCGCTTGGGGAGGAGAGCATTCGCGAGCGCCGTTCCATGACAGCGTTGCCGCCAACGTACTACCTCCACGTCTGGTGGGCGCGGCGGCCGCTGGTGGCGTCGCGCGCGGCGGTTCTTGCCTCGCTGCTGCCGGCTGATGCCGACCGGGAGAAATTCCTGCATGTGCTCGGAATTCACGGCGACCCGGTGGCGGCGAAGAGAAGAATCGATGCGGCCAAGAGAACAGGACGGAACTTAGGACCCAATCCGTATGGATACAAACGGGCGTTCACATATACGCCAAGCGCGAATGATCTCGAGTGGCTCGGATCTGTAACGAGCTCCGAGTTGGAAGTGCCGAGAGTTCTTGATCCAACGGCTGGAGGCGGCAACATTCCTTTCGAAATCGGCCGTCTTGGCTTCGCATCCTGCGCAAACGATCTGAATTCAGTGTCTGTCCTGATCCTGCGCGCGACCCTGGAATGGCCTGAGGAGCATCGTCGTCAATTGCTTGACGAGTTCAAGACTTTGACCGGTGCGTTCGTGCGCCGAGCCGAGGATAAGTATCGAGACGTATTCCCGGCGGAACCAGGAGGCAACCGGGTTGACGGCTACCTCTGGGCACGTACGGTTGCCTGTCCGTATTGCGATGGTTTGGCGCCGCTGTCGCCCAACTGGCGTCTGGCGCCGGACGGGACCGGCGTGCGGTTGAAGCCCGATCTCGCTTCGGGGCCGGGTTCAGAAGGTCGGACCTGTTCTTTCGAGATCGTGGAAGCCGCGCGGGACCATTCGCCGGGCACGGTGGCGCGGGGCGCCGGGGCCTGCCCCTACCCGGATTGCGGGCGGGTCATCGACGGCGCCGAGATCAAGCGCCAGGCTCAGGCTGGCGACATGGGCGAGCAGCTTTACGCCGTGGTCTTCAAGAAGCGCGTGCCGGGCAAGCGTCTCAAATCCGGCAAGCGCGGCAAGGACCGATGGGTGCGCGGCTACCGCGCGCCGCGCGCCGAGGACGACAATGGCGCCGACATCGCCGCGCGGCTGGAAGCGAAGCTGCCCGAATGGGAGGCGTTCGACATCGTGCCAAGCGAGCGTATCCCCGACGGCAACAAGACGACCGAACCGCAACGGTACGGCATGGAATATTGGCGCGACCTGTTCTCGCTGCGCCAGCTTCTCTGCCACGGCACATCGGTCGAAATCTTTCGCGAGATGCTGGAGGCGGATCGGCAAGCGGGCAGGCTGACCGAACTTCGCAAGGCAGCGTATGGCTATCTGGCGCTCTCGATAGATACCTTGCTGAACTACAATAACAGGGCTGGACGCTGGGACCAATCGACCAGTCGGGTGCGCTCCATTTTCGACCGACACGATTTCGCGTTCGTCTGGTCCTACGCCGAGATGGCGCCGCTGATCACCGGCCTGGGCTATGACTGGGCGATCGAAAAGACCGCCAAATGCATCAAGGAATTGGTCGCGTTGGTCCGCCCCGAAGCCGGGGACGGGAATATCTTCGCCGGCGAGACGCGAGGCGCCCCGCCGCCGGTCACCATCACCTGCAAGCCCGGCGACGGTCTCGACCATATCGAGGACGCCAGCATCGACGCGGTGGTGATGGACCCGCCCTATTACGACAACGTGATGTATGCGGAGCTCTCGGACTTCTTCTATGTGTGGCTGAAGCGTACGGCGGGACATGTCTTCCCCGAGCTGTTCCGGCGCAATCTGACCGACAAGGAGAACGAGGCCGTCGCGAATGTCGCACGGTTCCGGGGCGGGAAGGGCGCGAAAGCGCTCGCGGGCCGCGACTATCAGGACCGCATGGCGTCGATCTTCGCCGAATGCCGCCGCGTCCTGAAGCCCGACGGCATCATGACATGCATGTTCACCCACAAGGCGGCGGGCGCCTGGGACGCGCTCGCCACCGGGCTGATCGAGGCCGGCTTCGTCATCACCGCCTCCTGGCCGGTCAATACCGAGGCGGAGGGCAGCCTGCACATCAAGGACAAGGCGGCGGCCAACAGCACCGTCTTCCTGGCCTGCCGCCCCCGCCCCGACGCGGCGCAGGGCGAGACCGGCCGCTACTGGGAGGATGTCGAGCCGCTGGTCGCGGGCGCGGTGCGGAAACGGGTGAGTAAGTTCCAGGACTCCGGCGTGTCGGGCGTCGATCTCTATCTCGCCTGTTTCGGCCCGGCGCTGGAGGAGTTCTCGCGCCACTGGCCGCTCCAACGCGGCACGCCGCGCGAGATGCGCCGGAGAAGCGCGTCCGAAGAGGGGCAGGACGCCTATGCCGTGACGCCGGAAGACGCGCTCGACGCCGCCCGTCGCGAGGTCAAGCGCTGGCGTCTGGAGCAACTGACGCATCTCGAGGCCAATGCCGATCTCGACCCCGTCACGGCGTTCTTCGTGCTTGCCTGGGATGCCTTTCGGGCGCCGGTATTCGCCTATGACGAGGCGCTCAGGCTCGCCCGTGCGGTGGGCGCCGATCTCGACGGCGGGATAGTCGGGCGACTCGCGGAAAAGAAGGGCAGCGACATCCGCCTGTGGGACAGCGCGCGCCGGGCGGCCAAGGGCGCGCTCGGGCCGGCGGACGGCTCGCGCGCCATGATCGACGCCATCCACCATGCCGCCAACATGGCGCGGGCGCGCACGCTCGCCGCCGCCCGCGAGACGCTGGCGGCGGCGCAGGCGGATCGGAACCCGCGCTTCTTCGCGGCCCTCGAGGCGGTGCTCGAGATCCTGCCGGTCTCCCGGAACTTCACCGGAATCGATCTCGACGGCGAGATGGCGGCCGCGGCAAGCGATTTCGAGGCGCTCTACAATCTTTCCCGCCTCGCTTACCAGGATGAGATCGACGAGCCCAGGCAACTCGACCTGTGGCGGGATGACGGGTCGTGACCATGCTCCGCGACCGCGCGTGGAAGCTCAAATACACGCCTGATGACGGCGATCTGGTCAAGCTGTTCTACATCCCCGCGCTGGAGGACGCCGAGCGCTACGACCGGCTGACCGGATACTTCAACGCCCGCGCCCTGGCCCTGGCGGCGCGTGGCATCGAAGGGCTGGTGCGCAACGGCGGGCGCATGAGGCTTGTCGCCGGCTGCACCCTGGAGCCGCCCGAGATCGAGGCCATCGAGAAGGGCGAGCGGCTCCGCGACCTCGTCGAACGGCGTCTGGCGAGCCTGCCCCTGGCGCCGCCGGACCCGGCATCCGCCGACGCGCTGGAACTGCTGGCTTGGATGGTGGCGCGGGGCTTTCTCGACGTGAAGGTCGCCGTTCCCTGCGGCGCGGACGGCAGGCCGATCCCGGCCGACGGCATCTTTCACGAGAAGGCCGGGATCGTCGAAGATCGCGGCGGCGACCGGATCGCCTGGACCGGCAGCCTCAACGAGACCGCCGCCGGCTGGCGGCACAACTGGGAGAGCATCAGCGTCTATACGAGCTGGGGGCCGGAACCCCGGCGGGTCGCCGACGAGGAGGCCAACTTCGCGCGCATCTGGGCCGACAAGGCGCAGCGCGTGATTGTCCTCGACGTGCCCGATGCTGCGCGGCGGGATTTGATGCGCTTCATGCCGGCGAGCGACAAACCCGCCCGCCTCAAGGAGAGGACCGGGAAAGAGCCTTCGAAGGCGCCACCGGAAAAGCCGACGTCGGGAACGACGGACCCCGGGAAGCCGGTCGCGCCCCGTACAGGCGATTTGCGAAGCCGCGTCTGGTCGTTTATCGGGCATGCGCCTTCCCTGCCGAATGGCGGCGAGCGGATCGGCGAGGCGACCGCGGCGGTCACGCCGTGGCCGCACCAGGTGCGAGCCTTCGACCGCCTCTACCGCGATTGGCCGCCCAAGCTTCTGATCGCCGATGAGGTCGGCCTCGGCAAGACCGTCCAGGCGGGCATGCTGCTGCGCCAAGCATGGCTCGCCAAGCGCGCCGAACGGATCCTGATCCTGGCGCCCAAGGCCGTTCTCAAGCAGTGGCAGATCGAGCTGCGCGAGAAGTTCAACCTCAACTGGCCGATCTACGATGACGGCAAACTCATCCGGTATCCTTCCCCCGCGTGGCGCGGGCGAAACGAACGCGATGCGAGCCGCGACGACTGGCATCGCGAACCCGCGGTGATCGCGTCGAGCCACCTGATGCGCCGGCGGGACCGCTCGGCGGCGCTTCTGGAGGATGCCGAACCGTGGGATCTGGTGGTGCTCGACGAAGCCCACCACGCCCGACGGCGCGGCGCCGGAAGCCAGCAGGAAAGCGGGCCGAACGCGCTGCTCCGCCTGATGCATGGACTGAAGGACCGCACCCAAGGGCTGGTCCTGCTGACCGCGACGCCGATGCAGGTTCATCCCGTCGAGGTCTGGGATCTGTTGAACCTGCTCGGTCTGCCGCCGGAATGGACGGAAGACGCGTTCCTGACATTCTTCGAGGACATCGAACATCCGAACCCGTCGCCGGCGGCGCTCGACCGCATGGCGGTGCTCTTCCGGGCGGTCGAACGCGACCATGGGGAGGTCGCGAAAGACGCGGTCCGGCGTCTGACCGGGCTGTCGCCGATGAAGAGCGGCAAGCTGTTGCGCGCCCTCCGCGACAGCGCCGGCATTCCGCGCCGGCAATTGGAGACCCCCGAGCGCAAAGCAGCGCTGCGGCTCATGCGGACCCACACGCCGGTCCGTCATCTGGTCTCGCGCCATACGCGGGAGTTGCTGCGCCGCTATTTCCAGGCCGGGATGCTTTCCACCCCGATCGCGGCGCGGCGCGTGGAGGATCGCTTCATCGACATGACGCGCGCCGAGCGGGACCTCTATCGAGCCGTCGAGGCCTATATCGCGAACAGCTACAACCGGGCGGCGGCCGGCGAGCGTTCGGCGGTCGGGTTCGTGATGACGATCTATCGCCGACGGCTCGCGAGCAGCTTCCGCGCGCTTCGCACCACGCTGGAGAAGCACCGCGACGCCATCGGAGGCGGGGCGGGTACGCAGCCGATCGGCCTCGACGAGGATTCGCCCGACGACGAGACCGCCGGTGAATTCCTGGATGCCGATGAGGTCGGGAAGCTGGAGCGCGAGGCCCTCGCCGCCGAGGAGGAAGCCGATATCGAAAGCCTCCTCGACCGTATCCGCGTGCTGCCGCCGGACAGCAAACTCGAGGGCCTGAAGAGCGCGCTCCACGAACTGCGCGGTGATGGCTACGGCCAGGCGATGGTCTTCACGCAGTACACCGACAGCATGGACTTCCTGCGCGATGCGCTGCGCGAGGATGGCGACCGGCGCTTGATGTGCTTCTCGGGCCGGGGCGGAGAGATCCCCTCCGCCGACGGCGGCTGGCGCGCGATCGGCAGGGACGACGCCAAAAGCCGGTTTCGCGACGGCGAAGCCGACCTGCTCCTCTGTACCGACGCCGCGGCCGAGGGTCTCAACTTCCAGTTCTGCGGCGCCCTGATCAATTACGACATGCCGTGGAATCCGATGCGGGTCGAGCAGCGCATCGGGCGCATCGACCGTCTCGGCCAGGAGCACCCGGCGGTTCGCATCGTCAACCTGCATTATGAGGGCACGGTCGAGACCGATGTCTACCGCGCGCTCAGGACCCGTATCGGCCTGTTCGAGACGGTGGTGGGCCGCCTTCAACCGATCCTGGCGCGGCTGCCCGGGGCGATATCCGACGCGGTGCTTTCGGGTGACACGCGCGACAAGGCGGGCCGCGCCGACCTGGCCGGCGAGATCGAAAGACGTACCGACGAGGCGGGCGGTTTCGACCTCGACACCGTGCTTGCCGAGGATCTCGCCATGCCGGAACGCGCGCCGGCGCCGCTCACCCTCGACGATCTCGACCGGGTGATCGCGTCGCCCGACCTGATGCCGCCCGGCACCGACATCGGGCCGTTGGGACCCCGCGAATACGGCCTGCTCGCGCCCGGAATGGCGGAGCGTCTGCGGGTGACGACCGACCCCGCCTATTACGAGGAGAACGCCGACAGCGTCGAGCTATGGTCGCCCGGAAACCCGCTATTCGCGCCACCGGAGGCGATCTCCGCCAGCGACGAACCGCTGCCGGGAAAGACGCTGAAGGATATCCTCGACGAGGAGGGTTGAATTTCCCGTAAAGGGTTATACCGAAGCGGGTGCGTGCGCCTCGTAGGACCTCATGCGGATGACGACCGGATCGACCTGCCCATCATCCGTATGCCGAAGGGGGCGGCCGGAGCCTCCTGATCTTTTGCCGCCTGCGAAAGCGACTCGACTATTCTCGCAAACTCGAAGCTGTAAATCATGCCGATCACCGAATTCGTCGTGAAAGATGTGCGTTTTTTCCGGGGAACATACTCTTCGAATTCGCTCTCTCACCTTTCTCGTAGGCGAGAACAGCAGCGGCAAAATCACGATTCCGGGTTGTATGCAGGCGGTGGCGGACTTTATTCGCCGCGTCCATATCTATCAGAACGCAAGTCGCCGACGCCTCTTGACAAAAAATCGATGTTCATGAGCGAAAACGGGAGCATCCGCGACGCTTCGATGCGGTCTTCGGCGGCGGCGCTCCCGGTCTATCCGGCGCGGCCGGGGCGCACCATCAGCGTAAGGGCGACGATCGGGATCAGCCCGGCGACGGCGATCGCGGTAGTCATCGGGATCTGGGTGCCGTCGGCGAAATGACCGATCAGGGCGCCGGTCGCGGCGCTGACCGCGAGCTGAAAGAAGCCCATCATCGAGGCCGCCGCGCCGGTATTCGCGTCGAACAGCGACATCGCCGCCGCTTGCGCCGGCGGAACGATGAAGGAGAAGGCGAACATGAAGCCTGCCATCGGCAGGATCACCGCCGCCGCATGGTCCACCCGCGCCAGGCCGAGGCCGCCCATGGCCAGCCCGCAGGCCGCCATCCCCAGGGCGCCCGGAACGATGACGGTGCGAATCCCGCGCCGGCGGAGGAGCCGCGCGCTCGCCACGGTCCCCGCCAGATGGGTTGCCATGGTCGCCGCGAAGACGAGGCCGTAATCGGTCTCCGCGAGCCCGAACTGGCGCATGAGCACGGCCGGAGAGCCGCTGAGAAACCCGAACAGCCCGGCATAGCAGGCCCCCATGCAGAGGAGATATCCGAGGAAGAGGCGGTGCGCCAGCACCCGGCCGTAGGTGCGCAGAAGGTCGCCCGGCCGGGTCGCCCGCGGGTTGCGTGCCGGGAGAGACTCGGCCAGACCGAACCACACCGTGACCAGCAGGACCGCGGCATAGGCGGCGATCAGCCAGAAGACGGACCGCCATCCGAACCCGTCGGCGAGATAGGCGCCGACGATCGGTGCGGCGATCGGCGCCACGCTGTGGACCATCATCACATAGGCGTACATCCGGGCGGCGGCCTCGTCGCGGTAGAGATCGCGGACCAGCGCGCGGGCGACGACCGACATGGCGCAGGCTGCGAAGCCGTGCAGCGCCCGAAACCCGATCAGCGCCTCGATCGAGGGGGCGAAGGCGCAGCCGACCGACGCGGCCAGATAGAGCCCGAGCCCGAAGATCAGAACGGGCCGCCGGCCGAACCGGTCGGACACCGGGCCGTAGACGAGCTGCCCGGCGGCGAGGCCGGTCATGAACGCGGTGAGGCTGAACTGGACCGCCGCATCGCCCACGCCCAGCGAGTCGGCGGTCCTGGTCGCCGAGGGCAGGGTGAGGTCGATCGAGAGCGACAGCGTCGCGAGCAGCATCCCGAGCAGGACCGCGAGGAACGCGGGATGGGGTTTCGCCCCCGCGCCCCGGCCCGTCGGCCCGCCCATGCGCGCTCCGCCGATCCGCGCCACCGCCCGCCGCCTAGAGCCGCCGCCCGCCGGGCAGGCGGGTGAAGCGGACCGGCAGGATGGACTGCTCCACGAGCCGGCCGTCTCGTGTCTTGCGGCCGAGAACCAGGGTCTGCCCCGCTTCCGCCCCGCCGATCGGGGCGACGATGCGGCCGCCCGGCGCGAGCTGTCCGACCAACCCGTCGGGCATGAAATCGATCGCCTGGCGAACGATGATTGCGTCGAAGCGGCGCAGGTCGACCCGCCAGCCGAAATAGGGATCGTGGTTGGCGATGAAGACATTGTCGTAACCGAGATGGATCAGCCGGTTCATCGCGGCGGCGGCGACCTCCGGCTGGATGTCGACCGCCCTGACGGTCGCCGCCAGCTCGGCGAGCAGTGCCGCGTGGTAGCCGCCCCCGATCCCGAGCAGCAGCACATCGTCGCCCGGCCCGACCTCCGCGCAATCGGTCATCAGCCCGACGATGAAGGGCTGCGAGACCGTCTGGCCGTGGCCCACCGGCAGCGGCCGGTCGAGATAGGCCAGAGGGGCGAGCGGGGCGGGCAGGAAGGCGTCGCGGGGCAGCGCCGCCATCGCCCGAAGGATCCTCGGATCGAGGGTCGGTCTGCCGGTGTGGTGCGCCGTGCTGCGGGCATGGGCGACGACGGTCGCGATCATTTCGGCGCGTTCGGCCGCGCGCGCCTCGGCGGCGGCCCGCCCGCCGATCCCCGCCAGGACGGCGCAGACCAGCAGGGCTGCGGCCGCTTGTTTCCGTCTCATGCCCGCCCGTCCTCCGCGGCCCGACCGCCGGCAGCCAGCATACAGCAACCGCCCGGTCCCGCCGAAGGCGGAGATGGCGATGTGCCCGAGGCCATCGCGCGCGGCCGCTCAATGGCCCGATGGCGGGCCCCATATGGAGCGCCGGCGGCGGGCGGGCTATACTCGGGAGACGCCGCAGGATCGGTTTCCCGGAACGATGAGGG
Organism: Alphaproteobacteria bacterium; assembly: GCA_963422565.1. Lineage (GTDB taxonomy): Bacteria > Pseudomonadota > Alphaproteobacteria > MPNO01 > MPNO01. Next base: position 2,982,424 of record OY730228.1, read on the forward strand.
CGCAGCCATGCCCTTGGATGTCGCCTATTCCGTCTGCCCGCACGATTGCCCGAGCGCCTGCGCGCTCGATGTCGAGCGGCTTGGCCCCGACCGGATCGGCGCGGTGCGCGGCGCCGAGGGCAACCGCTATACCGCCGGCGTCGTCTGCGCCAAGGTCGCGCGCTATGCCGAGCGGGTGCACCATCCCGACCGGCTCGTCCGTCCGCTCGCGCGCACGGGCGCCAAGGGGTCGGGCCGGTTCGTCGAAATCGGTTGGGACGAGGCGCTCGACCGCGTCGCGGAGGCGTTTCTCGACGCCGAGGCGCGCCATGGCGTCGAGGCGGTCTGGCCCTACTACTATGCCGGCACGATGGGGCTCGTGCAGCGCGACGGCATCAACCGGCTGCGCCATGCCAAGGGCTATGCGCGCCAGCTGAGGACCATCTGCTCCTCGCTCACCGATGCCGGCTGGCGCGCCGGAGTCGGCGCCAAGTACGGCCCCGACTCCTGCGAGATCCGGCAGAGCGACCTGATCGTCGTCTGGGGCTCGAACCCGGTCCATACCCAGGTCAATCTGATGCACCATATCGCGGCGGCGCGGAAGACGCGGGGCGCGCGGCTCGTCGTCGTCGATCCCTACAGGACGCCGACCGCGAAGACCGCCGATTTCCATCTCGCGCTCCGCCCGGGCACCGACGGGGCGCTCGCCTGCGCGGTCATGCATGTGCTGTTCCGCGACGGCCTCGCGGACCGGGCGTATATGGCGCGCTACGCCGACTGTCCCGATCGACTGGAGGCGCATCTGGCGGCCCGCGGCCCGCGCTGGGCGGCGGAGATCACCGGTCTGGCGGCGGACGAGATCGAGGCGTTCGCCAGGCTCTACGGCGCCAATCGCCGGGCGATGATCCGCTGCGGCTACGGCTTCTCGCGCTCGCGCAACGGAGCGGCCGCCTTTCACGCCGTGAGCTGCCTGCCGACGGTGACCGGCGCCTGGGCGCATGAGGGCGGCGGGGCGATCTATTCCAATGGCGACCTGTTCGGCCTCGACATGACGCTGATCGAGGGGCTGGATGTCCTCGACCCGCGCACCCGGGTGCTCGACATGTCGCGAATCGGGCCGGTGCTGACGGGCGACCGCCGCGACCTCGGCGACGGCCCGCCGGTCGCCGCAATGCTGATCCAGAACACCAACCCGATGTCGGTCGCGCCCGAGCTCGGCCTTGTGCGCAAGGGATTCGCGCGGCCGGACCTGTTCGTCTGCGTGCACGAGCAGTTCCTGACCGAGACCGCGCGGATGGCCGATATCGTATTGCCGGCGACGACCTTCCTCGAGCATGACGATCTCTATCTCGCGCTCGGCCACACCCATCTCCAGATCGCGCCGCGGGCGATCGAACCGCTGGGCGAGGCGCGCTGCAACCACGATGTGCTCGCGGGGCTCGCCGCGCGGCTCGGGGCGCGCCACGAAGGGTTCGAGATATCGGCCTGGGAGCTGATCGACCGCACGCTCAGGGCCTCGGGCTATTGCGGCGCCGACGCGCTGGCCGAGAAGCGCTGGATCGACTGCGCAGCGCCGTTCGAGAAAGCGCATTTCCTGGACGGCTTCCCGCAGCCCGAGGGCAGGTTCCGCTTTGCGCCGGACTGGGCGGCGCTGGGGCCGATGCACGCGCGGATGCCGGCGCTCCCCGACCATCTCGCGATCGTGGACGAAGCCGACGGGGACAAGCCGTTCCGTATGGTCACCGCGCCGGCGCGGCAGTTCCTCAACTCGAGCTTCACCGAGACCCCGACCTCGCGGGAGCGAGAGGGGCGGCCGACGGCGATGATCCATCCCGACGACTGCGCCGAGCTGGGTCTCGCGGCCGGCGACCCGGTGGTCGTCGGCAACGACCGCGGCGCGGTCACCGTCCACGCCGCCCCGTTCGACGGGCTGCAGCGCGGGGTGGTGATCGTCGAGGGCATCTGGCCGGGCGAGGCCTATGCGGAGGGCATCGGCATCAACCTCCTGACCAGCGCCGATCCGGGGCCGCCGCTCGGCGGCGCCGTCTTCCACGACACCGCGGTCTGGCTCAGGCCGGGCTGAGGGCGGCGCGGCGGGTCTGGAATTCGACGGGCGGAGGCATTATCTCACGCAGGTGATGGTCGGTCGAAACATGCCCAGAGACGTGACCCGCGGCCGGGGAACGCCGGTCGCCGGATCCTCCGACGACGGCATCGCCGACTTCCTCGCCAAGGTCGCGGCCACGCCGACGGCAAGGTCAGCCGGGAGGCGCGGTCGGCTGATCTTCGCCATGGACGCCACCGCCAGCCGCGAGCCGAGCTGGGACCGTGCCTGCCATCTGCAAGCCGAGATGTTCACTGCCACCGACGGGCTGGGCGGGCTCGAGGTCCAGCTCGTCTTCTTCCGCGGCTTCCGCGAGTGCAAGGCGAGCCCCTGGGTCGAATCCTCGGGCGAGCTGGTCCGCCGCATGACCGCGGTGCGCTGTCGAGGCGGCCAAACCCAGATCGAGAAGGTCCTCCGCCACGCCCTCAAGGAGACCGGCAGGAAGAAGGTCAACGCCCTCGTCTATGTCGGCGACTGCATGGAAGAGGAGGTCGATCGGCTGTGCCATCAGGCCGGGCTGCTCGGCGTTCAGGGCGTCCCCGCCTTCATGTTCCAGGAGGGGATGGAGCCGATCGCGCGGCGCGCCTTCCAGCAGATCGCCCGGCTCACCGGCGGCGCCTATTGCAGCTTCGACGCCGCCTCGGCGCGCCAGCTCCGCGAGCTGTTGAGCGCGGTCGCGGTGTTCGCCGCCGGCGGCCGGATCGCGCTCGCCGATTACGGCCGGCAGGCCGGCGGCGCGGTCCTGCAGATCACCAAGCAGATGGGCTAGCTCCTGACGCGCGCCCGGCCGGCCCAGCCCCGATCGGAGAAGCTTCTGCCGCGATGCCCTATCTGATTCTGGCAATAGCGCTGTTGGTCGGTCTGGTGCTGGTGGCGCGCGGCCTCGCCGGTATCGATCCGGCCGCCGCGCTCAGAATCTTCAAATGGACCGCGTCGATCCTCGGCGCCGCGCTCGCCGCCTATCTGACGGTGACCGGACGGATCGGGATCGCCGCGATGATCGCCGCCGGGCTGTTGCCGATCCTGCTGCGGGCCGGCCGGATCGGCCGCCTCGCCCGAAGCTGGCGCGGCCCGTCGCCCGGCCAGTCCTCCGACGTCGAGACGGCCTATCTCCGCATGCGGCTCGATCACGACACCGGTGTGCTGCACGGCACGGTGCTCGCGGGCGCCTATCGCGGCCGCCATCTCGACGAGCTCGGGCTCGAGGAGTTGATGGCCCTGCTCCGCGAGTGTCGAATCGACGACGCCCGGTCGGCGGCGGTGCTGGAGACCTATCTCGACCGCGTCCACGATACGGCCTGGCGCGACGCCGATGACGGGGCCGCGCCAGGCGGGGGCGGCTCGGGCGAGGAGGCGCGCGGGCCGGGCACCCCGCCGCGCGAGCAGACGATGAGCCGCGAGGAGGCCTACGAAATCCTCGGTCTCGCCCCGGGGGCCGGCCCCGGAGAGATCCGCGACGCCCATCGCCGGCTGATGCTCAAGATCCACCCGGACCAGGGCGGCTCGACCTATCTCGCGGCCAAGATCAACCAGGCCAAGGAGCTTCTGCTGGGCGGTTGACCGGCGCGATTGCCGAACGACCCCCGGCTATGGCAATAAGCGGCACCTTGGACGGGGCGGGCCGCGATCCGCCCACGCACGATCTCCCCATGAGCGGAAGGACCCTCGGTGGCGTCATCCCCGCGTATCGCGGTGATCCCGGTCGGCGGGCTGGGGACCCGGTTTCTGCCGGCGACCAAGGCGGTGCCGAAGGAGATGCTGCCGGTCGTCGACGCGCCGCTGATCGCCTATGCGGTCGAGGAGGCCCGCGCCGCCGGCGTCGAGACGATCCTGCTGGTCACTGCGCGCGGCAAGGGCGCGATCGAGGACCATTTCGACCGCGCGGCCGCGCTCGAGACGACCCTCGCCGAGCGCGGCGACCGGGTCGCGCTCGACCGGGTCGGCGCGGCGATGCCGGCCCCGGGCCGGTTGCTCGTCACCCGCCAGCAGGCGCCGCTCGGGCTCGGCCATGCGGTGTGGTGCGCGCGCGCCGTCGTCGGCGCAGAACCCTTCGCGGTCATCCTCCCCGACGATCTCATCCTCTCCGAGACGCCCTGTCTCCGGCAGATGGTCGAGGTCCATCGCGAGGTCGGCGGCAACATGGTCGCCGTCATGGAGGTACCCCGCGACCGGACCGGCCGCTACGGCATTATCGAGACCGGGACCGACGACGGCAGGCTCGCCGAAATCGTCGGAATGGTCGAGAAGCCGCGCCCCGAGGACGCGCCGTCCAACCTGGCGATCATCGGCCGCTACATCCTGATGCCCGGGATTTTCGACCGCCTCGCCGCCGGCAGGCGCGGCGCCGGCGGCGAGATCCAGCTCACCGACGCGATGGCGGAGACCATCGGTGTCACCCCCTTCCGTGGGTTCCGCTTCTCCGGGCGGCGCTACGACTGCGGCGACCGGCTCGGGTTTCTCGAGGCCAATATCGCTTATGCGCTCGCCCGCAAGGAGCTCGCGGACGATGTCCGCGCGATGCTCCGGGGCTTCCTGGACCGCGACGGGCCGTCATGCGTCTAGCGATGCTCGGCGCCGGCTATGTCGGCCTGGTCTCCGGGGCGTGTTTCTCGGAGTTCGGCATCGATGTGGTCGTCGCCGATACCGACGCGGCCAGGATCGCGCGGCTCGAAGCCGGCGACATCCCGATCTACGAACCCGGTCTCGAGCCGCTGGTCGCGGCCAATGTCGCGACCGGGCGGCTCGCCTTCACCGACGATCCCGCCGCCGCCGCCGCCGCCGCCGACATCGTGTTCATCGCCGTCGGCACCCCGTCCCGGCGCGGCGACGGCCATGCCGATCTCCGCTATGTCTACGAGGTGGCCGACGAGATCGCCCGTGCGATCGGCGACCGCTACACCCTGATAGTCACCAAGTCGACGGTGCCGGTCGGCACCGGCCGGGAGATTCGGCGGATCATCGCCCGCCGCCGGCCGGCCGGGTCGTTCGATGTCGCCGCCAACCCCGAATTCCTGCGCGAGGGTTCGGCGATCGAGGACTTCATGCGGCCGGACCGCGTGATCGTCGGCATCGACGCCCCGCGCGCGGCGGAGCGGCTGCGGGCGCTCTACCGGCCGCTGTCGCTGCGCGATACCCCGATGGTCTTCACCGATCTCGAGACGGCCGAGCTGATCAAATACGCGACCAACGCATTTCTCGCGACCAAGATCACCTTCATCAACGAGATGGCCGATCTCTGCGAGAAGGTCGGCGCCGATGTCCAGGGCGTCGCCCGCGGGATCGGGCTCGACGGCCGGATCGGCGACAAGTTCCTGCATGCCGGGCCGGGCTATGGCGGCTCCTGCTTCCCGAAGGACACGATGGCTCTGGTGTCGACCGCCCGCGATGCCGGCGCGCCGACCCGCCTCGTCGAGACCGTGATCGCGGTCAACGATGCCCGCAAGCAGGGCATGGTCGCGCGCATCGTCCGCGCCTGCGGCGGCGCCGTCGACGGCAAGGCGGTCGCGGTGCTCGGGCTGACCTTCAAGCCCAACACCGACGACATGCGCGAGAGCCCGAGCCTCGACATCCTGCCAGGCCTGATCGAGCGCGGCGCGGCCGTGCGCGCGTTCGACCCCAAGGGCATGGACGAAGCGAAGCGCCTGCTGAACGGCGTGGACTGGTGCGGGAACGCCTTCGACGCCATGACCGGCGCCGACTGTCTCGTGATCGTCACCGAATGGAACGAGTTCCGCACCCTTGATCTCGCCCGCGTCAAATCGCTCATGCGGACGCCGGTGATCGTCGATCTGCGCAACATCTACCCGCCGGATGAGATGCGCGCGGCCGGCTTCGCGTATCACGGCATCGGCCGTGCCGCGGTGGAGGGCGGATGACCTCCGCCGGGACCGCGCTCGATCCGACGATCCTCCGCGCCTACGACATCCGCGGGGTGGTCGGCGAGACGCTGTCGACCGACGATGCGCGCGCGATCGGCCGGGCCTTCGGGACCGTGCTCGCCGGGCAGGGCGGGCGCCTGGTCTGCGTCGGCCGGGACGGCAGGCTCTCCTCCCCCGCCCTCGAGGAGGCGCTGGTGGACGGGCTCGTCCGGACGGGGATGCATGTCGTCCGCATCGGGCTGGGGCCGACTCCGATGCTGTATTTCGCGGCCAAGCTCCTCGACGCCGACGGTGGGGTGATGGTGTCGGGCTCGCACAACCCGCCCGGCCATAACGGCTTCAAGCTCGTCACCCGCGGCGGCGCGCTGTTCGGCGACGGCATCCTCGCCCTCGGCCGCATCGCGGCCGAGGGCCGCTTCGCCGCGGGCGCCGGGAGTAGCGACCGGCGGGAGATGCTCGACGCCTATGTCGACCGTCTGGCGGCGGATTTCGCCGGCGACCGGCCGCTCCGGGTGGCCTGGGACGCCGGCAACGGGGCGGCGGGCCGGGCGATGGCGCTGCTCTGTGCGCGCCTTCCGGGCGCGCATGTCCTGCTCAACGCCGAGATCGACGGGACCTTTCCCGCCCATCACCCCGATCCGACCGTGCCCGAGAACCTGGCCCAGCTCCGGCGGGCGGTGCGCACCGAATCCTGCGAGATCGGTATCGCCCTGGACGGGGACGGCGACCGGATCGGCGTCGTCGACGCGGCGGGGCGGATCCTGTGGGGCGACCAGATCATGATCCTGCTCGCTCGCGAGGTGCTGGCCGACCGGCCGGGCGCGACGATCATCGCCGACGTCAAGGCGAGCCAGGTCCTGTTCGACGAGATCGTCCGGCTCGGCGGCGAACCGCTGATGTGGCGGACGGGGCATTCCCTGATCAAGGCCAAGATGGAGGAGACCGGCGCGCCGCTCGCCGGCGAGATGAGCGGCCACATCTTCTTCGGCGACCGCTATTACGGCTATGACGACGCGCTCTATGCGGCGGTGCGCCTGCTCGGCTGGCTGTCGCGCGGAACCGAGACCCTGGCGGAGATCTACGACGGCCTGCCGAGGCTCGCGAGCACGCCCGAGCTTCGCATCCCCTGCCCCGAAGATCGCAAGTTCGCCGTCGTCGCGGAAGTCCGCGACCGGCTCCGCGCGGCCGGCATCGAGGTCGACGACATCGACGGCGTGCGCGTGCGTACCGTCGAAGGCTGGTGGCTGCTCCGCGCCTCCAACACGCAGGCCGCGCTGGCCGCGCGCTGCGAAGCCGCCGACGAGGCGGGGCTGGCCCGGATGACGGCCGCGCTCGCCGAGGCGCTCGAAGCCTCCGGGATCGCGGCCCCGGACGGTTGAGCGGGTGACCCCGGCGCGGCCGAACATGCGCTATTTCTTCTACGGAACGCTGCTGGACGCGGAGGTGCGCGCCTGGATCCTGGGCCGCCGGGCCGCCTCGATCCCGGCGCGGCTTGCGGCCTACCGGCGCGTCTATCTGCGGGGGCGCGTCTACCCGGTAGCGGTTCCGGCCCGCGCCGCCTCGGTCGCGGGGCTGCTGGTCGACGGGCTCGACCGCGCGGCGGCGGCGCGGCTCCGCGACTTCGAGAGCGACGAATATGTCGAGGCGGTCCGGCCGGTGACGCTCGCCACCGGCGCGGTGCCGGGCGCCCGGGTCTTCCTTGCCGGCCGCTGCGCCCGTCCGACCGACCGCGCCTGGGACATCGAGACTTGGCAGCGCCTCCACAAGGCGGCGTTCGCCCGCCGCCTCCGGGCTCCGATCGCGCTCTCCCGGCCCTGCTGAACGGCGCACGTGTCGGCATTTGCGGTTACATTCGCCGCCGCCGGCGGTTATTGTCGCCGGCGCTCCCCGCCGACGAACGAGGCGATGACATGGCTGGCCGCATGATCGAGATTACCGCTCGCGACGGCAGGACTTTCCGCGGCTATCTGGCGGTGCCGGAGAGCGGCGCGGGGCCTGGGCTGATCGTCGGCCAGGAGATTTTCGGCGTGAACCCGACCATGCGGGCCGTGGCCGACCATTTCGCCGAAGAGGGCTATGCGGTTCTCGTTCCCGACATGTTCTGGCGTCTCGAGCCCGGCGTCGAGCTGGGCTATTCGGAGGACGAATTCGCGAAGGCGTTCGGCTATTTGGAGCGCTTCGACATCGACCTGGCGGTCGAGGATATCGGGGCGGCGATGGAGACGCTCGTCGGTCTCGACGAGTGCCGGGGCGGCGTCGGCTATATGGGGTTCTGCCTCGGCGGCAAGCTCGCCTTCCTGACGGCCGCCCGGCTCGACCCGGCCGTCGCTGTCTCGTTCTACGGGGTCGGGCTCCCCGATCTCCTGGGCGAGGCCGGGTCCATCAGCTGCCCGATGATCTTCCACTGCCCCGAGCTCGACCGGTGGCTGCCGCCGGACGGCGTCGCGGCGCTGCGCGACGCGTTCGGCGACCGCAGCGATGTCGCCGTCTACACTTATCCGGGCGCCGATCACGGGTTCTACAACCGCGACCGCGTCGTGTTCGACAAGCCGTCCGCCTCGATGGCGCATAGCAGGACCATCGCCGCGCTTCGCGAGGCGCTGGGCCCATGCTTCGACCTCTCGGCGCTGTGGGACAAGCATTGCGAGCACGAGTTCGTGACCCGCGACGTGGACGCCACCATGGCGACGATGGTGGACCAACCCTATGTCAACCACGTACCGACCCTCACCGGCGGCGTCGGCCGCGAGGAGCTGCACCGCTTCTATCTGAACCATTTCGTCCACGCCAACCCCGAGGATACGAGGCTCGTCCCCGTCTCGCGCACCGTGGGCGCCGACCGGGTGGTGGACGAGATGCTGTTCTGCTTCACCCATACCCGCGAGATCGACTGGATGCTGCCGGGCGTCCCGCCCACCGGCAAATATGTCGAGATCCCGGTGGTCGCCATCGTCAACTTCCGGGGTGGCAAGCTCTATCACGAGCATATCTACTGGGATCAGGCTTCGGTGCTGGCCCAGATCGGGCTCCTCGATACGTCCGACCTGCCGGCCGCCGGCCGGGATGCGGCCCGCAAGATGATGGACCCGGCGAGCCTGCCTTCGAACGGGCTGATGGCGCGCTGGGCGGAGTCCGCGCCGGGCGCGGCCGAATAGCGGACCGGCAGACCCGGAGGGAGGGGCGCATGGATATCGGGGCCGCGACCGTATTGGTGACCGGGGCCAACCGCGGGCTCGGCCGCGCCCTGGTCGCGGCGCTCGACGCCGGTGGCGCCCGCAAGATCTACGCGGCGGCGCGGAACCCGGCGGCGGCGGCGGATCTGGCGAAGGACGGCCGCGTTTCCATCGTCGCGCTCGACATCACCGACCCCGCCCAGGTCGCGGCCGCGGTTCGAAGGTGCGGCGATGTCGACCTGCTGATCAACAATGCCGGGGTCAATTTCAACCGGCCGCTGATCGCCTCGGACGGCATCGCGCAGACGCGGGCCGAGGTCGAGACCAACTATCTCGGAACGCTCCAAATGTGCCGCGCCTTCGCGCCGATCCTCGGGGCGAACGGCGGCGGCATGATCGTCAACATCGTCTCGCTGCTGGCGCGGGTCTCGATCCCCGCCATCGGCTCGGTCTGCGGGTCCAAGGCGGCGCTGCTGCTGATGTCCAACGGCGTCCGGGCGGAGCTCGCGGGCCAGGGCACCCGGGTGATGGCGGTGCTGCCGGGTCCGATCGACACCGACATGACGCCGGGCGGCGAGTCGCGCCCGGCCGATATCGCGGCCGACATCCTGCGGGCCGTCGCCGAGGAGCGACGCGAGATCTGGCCGGGACCGATGGCGCAGAACATCCGGAGGCGCCTGCGAGAAGATCCCGAGGCGGTCGAACGCGAATTCGCCGCTTACCTGCCCGAATAGGCGGCGGGCGCGGCGGCGCCGGCTGCCGGGCGGAGTCCGCCGGCCGCTCTCCTGGCGTATCGACGGGAGCCGCTCGGTTGCGGCGGCGTCCGTCGATGGGTTAGGTTCCGCGCCCGGCGGGCCGGGCCATGCTCGTGGAGGGGTGCCGGAGCGGTCGAACGGGGCGGTCTCGAAAACCGTTGTACGCTGAGCGTACCGTGGGTTCGAATCCCACCCCCTCCGCCATGTCCGCGCCGTAACGGATGCCGGATGAGCCGATCGCCGCGTCCGTTCGCGCGATCGACCTCGCCTTGCTTCCTTCGAGGCATCCGTTCCCGTGGATGGACAAGTTCCCTCTTTGCCGGGCGTCCGGAGCCGGCGCGACGGCTCCGCGCTCGATGTCGTCGATCCGGTCGACCGGCACGAGAAGGGCCGCCCCGGAATGGGCTATGGGACCCGGCGGGGGCGGCGCGGATCACCCCGCCGGTGCTTCCTCGAGCGGGTTCGCGGCGATCAGCGCAGCGATCTCGCCGTCGGTCATCGGGAACGCGAACTGCTCGTTGCGCATGCGCACCCGCTGGATGCTGACCTCGCGGATCGCCCGCTTCATCCGCGTCAGGTCCGCGGGGCCGGCGACGCGCTCCGCAGCGGCCGCGGCGGCGCTCTCGTAATGGTCCTTCTCGTCGTCGTGGATGACCCGCATCGCCGCCGCGAGCCGGTTCTCGACCTCGCTCCCGGACAGCGCCGCGGCCTCTCGGAAGGCGCTGGCGCCGCCGCCCTCGGTCAGCCCCATCGCCGCCGCCAGGCATGGGTCCCCCGATGTCACATAGCCGCGGCGCATCTCGTTGAGCTTGCGGTCCTCGGGGAGCTGGCGGATATCGTCGGCGGCGAGCGGCCGGTCGAGAAGGAACTCCAGCACCTCGGCGAGGACCACGTAATGCTCGAACTCCTCGGTCATCATCTTGAGCCCGGCCAGCATCTCCCTCCGGTCGCCGCCGCGGCCGAGCGTGCGGAAGCCCTCGACAAGCTCCGCAAACGCCATGTGCAGCGCGTTGGCGTAGCCGTCGGTTGGCCCGTAGCCGATGGTCGGGTTGAGCTCCTTGTAGACCGCCGAGCGCAGAAAGCGGATATAGGCCTCGCGGCTCGGCCGGCCGGCGAAGAAGCAGCGGGCGATCTCCGCCTCGGCCTCCCAGAACGGCCGAGCGGCGTCGACCAGGTCTCGTGCTGCCGCCGAATCCGACATCGCGCCCCTTCTCCGCGTTTCCGGCGACCAGTCTACAGCGTTCGCGCCGGGTATCGAAACGCCGCCGGCGGCCGCTTGTTCCCTCTTCGCGGGCTCTCCATGATGCGGGCGGTCCAGCATGCGGATGAGGGGGGCATGGCGGTCACCACCGAGACGCGCGGCGCAGGGACGCGGGCGCCCTCCCGGCCATATCCGGATTTCCACGACCATCTGGCGGCGCTGGAGGCGGCCGGGCTGCTCCACCGGATCGACCGTGCCGTCGACAAGGACTCCGAACTGCATCCGCTGGTGCGCTGGCAGTTCCGCGGCGGCATCCCCGAGGCGGCGCGGCGCGCCTTCCTGTTCACCAATGTCGTCGACGGCGCCGGGCGGCGCTTCGACTTCCCCGTGGCGGTCGGCGCGCTCGCGGCGAGCGCCCGCATCTACGCGATCGGGATGGGCGTCCCCGAAGCCGAGATCGGCGCCGTCTGGCGGCGCGCATTGGCGGCGCCGATACCGCCGCGCCGGGTGGAGGACGCTCCCTGCCGGGAGGTGGTGCTCGACGGGTCCGCGCTCGACGGGCCGGGCCGTGGGCTCGATGCGCTGCCGGTGCCGATCTCGACGCCGGGCTACGACTCGGCGCCCTATCTGACCGCGACCTGCTGCATCACCGCCGATCCCGAGACAGGGCGGCAGAACATGGGCACCTATCGCGGCCAGTTGAAGGGGCCACGCAGGCTCGGTCTCAAGATGTTCGTCGATCTCGGCCAGGGCGGTCATGCCCACTGGCTCGCCTGGCGCGACCGCGGCCGCGACATGCCGATGGCGATCGTCGTCGGCTGCCCGCCGGCGGTCGCCTATTGCGGGCCGCAGAAGGCGCCGCCGGGCATCGACGAGCTGGCGGTTGCGGGCGGCGTCGTCGGCGCGCCGATAAACGCGGTGCCCGCCGAGAGCATCGACCTCCTGGTCCCGGCCGAGGCCGAGTTCGTGATCGAGGGCCATGTCGACCGTCGGCGGTTCGAGCCCGAGGGCCCGTTCGGCGAAAGTCACGGCCATGTCAACCTCGAGGAATATAATTTCCTGTTCGAGGCGAGCGCCATCACCCATCGCCGCGACGCGGTCTTCGCCTCGATGATCAGCCAGGTCACCCCGAGCGAGTCGAGCGTCGTCAAGCGGGTCGCCTACGAGCCGCTGTTCCTCGAACATCTCCGCGACCATCTCGGCATCTCGGGCGTCCGCAGGGTGGCGATGCACGAACCGCTGACCAATCTCCGCCCCGTGATCTTCGTCCAGCTCGCCCGCGAAACGCCGCGGACCGAGGTCTGGCGCGCGCTGCACGCGGTGGCCTCCTTCCAGAAACCCTGCGGCAAATACGTGATCGCGGTCGACGAGGATATCGACCCCGGCAACGCCGACGCCGTGTTCTGGGCGATGGCCTACCGCGCCGATCCCGGCCGCGACACCGCGGTCCTCGCGCATCGCGCCCGTGGCCACGGGCCGAAGGGCGGCGCGGAGGAGGAGTCCTCGTTGCTGATCGATGCGACCCTGCGGGGGAAGCTGCCGCCGGTCGCGCTGCCGGGGCGCGGCCATATGGCGCGGGCGCGCCGGCTGTGGGAGGAGCTGGGGCTTCCGGCGCTCGCGCCCGAGCCGCCCTGGCACGGCTATTCGCTCGGCGACTGGTCGGAGAAATGGGAGGCCGACGCGCTGCGCGCGGTCTCCGGGGCATATCGGGAGACCGCCGCGCGCGCCGCCCGGATGCGTCGGAGCGATGTGCTTCCCAACCAGCCGGTCCGCGCGCCGGAGGGCGAAAGGCGATGAGCCCGCATCGCATCGCGGTCGTCCCCGGCGACGGTATCGGCAAGGAGGTCGTCCCCGAGGGTCTGCGGGTGATCGAGGCGGCGGCGGGCCGCTTCGACATCGCGCTTTCCTGGACCGAGTTCGGCTGGGACTGCGCCGACTACGGCCGGACCGGCCGTATCATGCCCGAGGACGGGCTCGACATTCTGGCAGAATTCGACGCGATCTATCTGGGCGCGGTCGGCATGCCGGGCGTGCCCGACCATGTCTCGCTCTGGGATATGCTGATCCCCATCCGGCGGCGCTTCGATCAATATGTCAACCTGCGCCCGGTGCGCCTGTTCGAGGGGGTACGCTCGCCGCTCGCCGATCGCCGGCCCGACGACATCGACATGATGATCGTGCGAGAGAATGTCGAGGGCGAATATTCGCAGATCGGTGGGAGGTTCCATCCCGGCACCGACCGGGAGCTCGCCGTCCAGCAGGCGATCTTCACCCGGCGCGGCTGCGACCGCATCATGCGCTTCGCCTTCCGCCTCGCCGAGACGCGCCCGGCGCGGAAGGTGACCTCGGCGACCAAGTCCAACGGGATCATCCATTCGATGCCCTTCTGGGACGAGCGCTTCGCGGCCGTCGCAGCCGAGTTCCCCGCGATCGCCGCCGACCGGTATCACATCGACATCCTGGCCGCGCATTTCGTCGCCCATCCGGACTGGTTCGACGTGGTCGTGGCCTCGAACCTGTTCGGCGACATCCTGTCCGACCTCGGCCCGGCGGTGGCCGGCTCGATCGGCCTCGCCGCCTCGGCCAACCTCAACCCGGAGGGCGCCCACCCCTCGATGTTCGAGCCAGTGCACGGATCGGCGCCCGACATCCACGGGCGTGGGATCGCCAACCCGATCGCCCAGATCTGGTCGGGCGCGATGATGCTCGGCCATCTGGGCCATCCCGAGGCCGAGACGGCGATCGTCGATGCGATCGCCGGGCTGCTGGCCGCCGACGGACCCAGGACTCCCGATCTCGGCGGCAGCGCCGGGACCGGGGATGTCGGCCGCGCCCTCGCCGAGGAGCTCCGCCGCCGGTGATCACCCTCTACGCCTGGCCCACCCCCAACGGCCAGAAGGTCTCGATCATGCTTGAGGAGTGCGGGCTGGCCTATGAGACGGCGGCCGTGGACATCAACCGGGGGGAGCAGTTCGACCCGGCCTTTCTCGCCATCGCGCCCAACAACCGCATCCCCGCCATCGTGGATTCCGAGGGCCCCGGAGGGGCGCCGATGGCGCTGTTCGAATCGGGCGCGATCCTGCTCTACCTCGCCGAGAAGACCGGCCGCTTCATGCCCGGCGGCGGGGAGGGTCGCTTTCGGACGATGGAATGGCTGATGTTCCAGATGTCCGGGCTCGGTCCGATGTGCGGTCAGGCCCATCACTTCCGCCAGCGCATGGGCGGGGAGGACATCCCCTACGGGATCGACCGCTACACTCGCGAGGTCGCGCGCCTCTACGGCGTCATGGACCGGAGGCTGGCGGGTTGCGCCTATCTGGCAGGGGACGCCTATTCGGTCGCCGACATCGCCTGCTGGCCCTGGATACGCCCGCATCGCCGGCAGGGCCAGGACCTGGCCGATTTCCCGGCGCTCTCCCGCTGGTTCGCGGAAATCCGCGGCCGGCCCGGCGTTGCGCGCGGGATGGGGCTCCTCGCCGAGTATCGCGGCCGCCGCGATCTGACCCCCGAGGCCCGCGAGATCCTCTTCGGAAGCGGGCTGCCCGGCCGCTGATCGTCCGCAGCGGTTCGCATTTTCGCGACCGCGACCGGCCGGACGACGACCCCTCCCCCAAGGCGAGGGGGTCCTGCCTCGAGAAACGGGGGTGGTGCGGGCCGCGATGCCGACGAAGGCCGGCTCCCGGGATGCCGAAACGAGAATTTCCGGATCGGCCGCCGTTGCATCGTTCGAGGCATATCTCCGTGCTACGATCGGATCGGCTGGACAGCGAATTACGGCAACGGGGAAGGCCGACCGGGGCTTCCATGTCGGATCCGCCGCTCCGCAAGCGAACGAGACCCGGACGCGGCGCAGCGAGGGCCATCGGAAATCCGGAGAGATCCGGCAGGGGGCGAAGAGAACGACCATGCGGCGTTCGGACATGGTGCTGGCCGCGCTGGCCGCAGGTGGCCGGCGAGCGTGGTTCGACCCGGTTCAAGCGCAGAAACTCCTTTTTCTTGTCGACAGAGAAGTTTCGGAATTCGTCGGCGGTCCTCGTTTCAGCTTCCGGCCATATCGCTATGGCCCATATGACGAGGCGGTGTATGACGATCTCGATGCCTTGGCCGTGGAACATGACGTATGCATTCGTCAGGATGAACCCTATCGCCGGTACCTGCTGACGGAGAACGGTTATGCGAAGGGTTCGGCAATTCTGGACGCCTTTCCGGAGCCGGTATCTCGCTACATGATCGACGCTGCTCGATGGGTGCGTTCCCTCACCTTCAGGCAGTTGCTGTCCGCGATTTATCGGCATTATCCGGAGATGGGGGTCAACAGCGTTATTTCGCGATCGGGGTCCGGCAATCCCTGTGCTTCGCTTCTCTTTCCCATGCCGTCTTTCGCCGCAGGGATGGCGCGGACGTTCGACTTCATGGGAACCATCGACGATCACCGGTCGACCATGAGCGACGACCGCGTCGATGCGTTGGCGAGGCGTAGCGACTGGAAAGCGGTGGGCGATGATCTGAAGGCTGCCCTGGAGCGTAATCGGTCGTTCGACGCTCCGCCATGACCGGCGGCAAACCGGCCGCCGCCGACAACCGTGGCGCTCCCGGGACGTCCACAGATGTCCGGACGAAAGGCAGTCCCGATCTCCTCACGGACGAGTCACGGCCCGTCCATCGATACGATATCGAAAAATACGAACAGGAAGCTCTGGTCGAACGGGCCGAGATCTTCCTGGGACCGCTTCCCCATCCCGGTCATCTCCGGCAGTATGACGAGATAGTTCCTGGCGCTGCCGACCACATAATCCGGATGGCTGAAGCGACGGATGCGGGAGCTGCGCGAGAAGGCCGATTCGCTGACGGTGGGAACGGAGCCGACGCCGCCTCCGGGTCCTCCTCCGGCCCCCGGTTGAAACTGAACGTGCGCCGGCGAGGGCCGCCGCCGTCAAACCGGTTCGTGCGCCCCGCTGCCCGGATCACCAAGCGTCGCGCCGCCTCTGCCGGTCGCCCCTCGCCTCGCGGCGCGCGACATAGCTGGTCGCGCCGAAGATCACCGCCGCGCCGACCCATGTCCAGGGGGTCGGGACCTCGGCGAAGATCAGCCACGCGGCGAGCGCGGTGAAGGGCAGACGCAGGAAGTCCATCGGCGCGACCAGGCTGGCATCGAGCAGATGGAGCGACCGGGTCAGGCAGTAGGGCGCGGCGGTACCGATCGCCGCCAACAGCAGCAGCAGCGGGACCTCGTCGAGCCGAGGACCGACCCAGAGGAACGCCGTCGGCACCGCCGCCATGATCCCCATCAGGAGATTCGAGTAGAAGGCGATGGCCAGAGCGGCGTCGGTGCGGGTCAGCAGCTTTATGACGACGACCGCGCCGGCGTAGAACAGCGCCGAGCCGAGCACCAGAAACGCCGGCAGCTCGACCGCCGCGACTCCCGGACGCAGCACGATCAGCACGCCCAGGAAGCCGATGACGGTCGCCGCCCAGCGCCGCCGGTCGACGCTCTCTCCGAGGAACAGCGCCGCCAGAATCGCGGTGAAGAGAGGAAGGGTGAAGTGAAGCGCCGTCGCGTCGGCGAGCTTCATCGCGAGTATCCCCTCGAACCACATCGTCATCGCGATGAAATTGAGGAAGGATCGGGCGACATGCGCCCCCAGCACGCCCGTCCTCAGCGCGGAGAGACCCCGCCAGAGAAAGAACCCGCCGAGCCCGGCGGCGCCGATCGCCGAGCGGTGGAAGATGATCTCGGGAGGGGTCATGTCGGTCGCGATCTCGCGCACCACGACCGGGGTGAAGGAGAACATCGCCATCGCCGCCACCGCCCAGAGCGCGCCTTTGAGGGTGCGCGCCGACCCGCCCGGGCCGGCGCTGCGAGGCGGTGGGGCCGAGGCCATCAGAACCCGCCGCGGCGGTCCCAGTCGCGGCGCAGCGCCTCTCGGTCGATCTTGCCCCGCGCGTTCTTGGGGATGGCCTCGCGAAGGACGATCTCGCTCGGCCGCTTGAACGCCGGCAGCGTCCCCGCGCAATGGGCCGCGAGCCCGCCGCGGTCGAGCCTGGCTCCCGGCCGGACCGCGACGAAGCTCACCAGCGCCTCGCCGTAGACCGGGTCCGAGACGCCGATGGTCGCGGTCTCGGCGACGCCGGGGTGGCGCGCGATGGCGTCGTCGATCTCCAGCGGCGAGATGTTGACGCCGCCGCGGATGACGACATCCCTGGCCCGCCCGACGACATGCAGGAACCCCTCGGCATCGAGATAGCCGAGATCGCCGGTCTTGATGCGCCGGCCCCGGATGCGCTCGATCCGACCGCCCCGATGCAGATAGCCGAACGCGGTCTGCGCGCCGCCGATCTCGATCTCGCCGGTCTCCCCGTCGGGCAGCGCCCGGCCGTCCGGGCCGAGGATAGCGACGGTCAAATGGAGGCCGGGCCGCCCGACGCTGCCGATCCGCCGGGCGCCCGCATGGTTGCCGGCGATCACTCCGCCCTCGCTCATCCCGTAGAGCTGGACCAGCTCGACCCCGTAGGTCTCCTCGAATCTGCGATGCCGTTGCTTCAGCAGCGGCGCGGTCGAGCAGCTCATGAAGCGGACGCCGGCGAAACAGCCCTCCGGCGGCGGGGCGGGGCGGTCGAGTAGCATGTTGACCACCGTCGGCACGCCGATCACCACGCTCGGCCGGTGCTCGGCCAGCCAATCGAAGAAGCGGGTACTCGAGAAGCGGCGCGCAAACAGGATCGCGGCCCCGGTCACGAGGCAGGGCATCAGGGTCAGCATGTGCGAGGACGCCCAGCTGAAGGACCGGTATTCCAGCAGCCGATCGGAGGGGCCGAGCTTCCACATGTCGATCGTCTGCTCGGCGATACGGAAATAGTTGCCGATCTGATGGATCACCCCCTTGGGGGCGGCCGCCGTCCCCGAGGTAAAGCTGATCACCGCCGGCGAGGCGGGGTCGACCGGGTCCGGGGCGGGGTCCGTCTCGTCCAGGCCGGCCAGCTCCTCGAACAGCGCCGCCAGCCCGATCTCCGGAATCTCGCCGCCCTGCCGCGCGGCATCGCCGTCGCCGCGCACGATGAGCTGCGGGCCGATTCGGGCGGTCATCTCGGCGATATGGGCGGCGTTCACCTCGACATTTACCGCGCAGTAGACGGCACCGCTGGCGAGCGCCGCGAAATAGAGCGTGAGCTGATCGAGCGAGTTCTCGGCGAGGACCAGGATGCGCGCGCCGCGCCCGATCTCTCGCATGGCGAGGAAGGAGGCGAACCGTCCGGCGAGCCGCCGCAGCTCGGCGAAGCTGCGCGACCGGCCTTCGTCGATCGAGACCAGGAACGGTTTGTCGGGCGCTTCCGCGGCGTGATCCCGGATCAGCCGCCAGACGTCACGGCCCGGTTCCCGCTCCGCCGTCGCCATCGATGCGCGCCTCGGCCGCCCGGACGGTTCCGGCGGCGCGCGGCGGGTGTTCATCGGCCGTTCGACGGGGCGAGCAGGTGACCGAATCTCTGCCGCGCCCGCCTGGCCTCTTCGGGGCGCGGCGCATTGACGGCGGGAAACCGGTCCCGCCAATGGAAGGGTCGGCAGGCGTCGATGACCGCGCGCGACATGCTGAGGTCGCCGCTCTCGCGCCGTCCGGGCGGGAGCAGCGGGTCGGCCGGAGAGGTGCGCGCGCCGCGGATGATGTCGATCGACTCGGCCGGATCCGACCGGGTGAGCAGTGCCCACCACAGCTCCTCGAGATCGGTCACGTCGACATCGTCGTCCACTACCACGACGTAGCGGTTGGCGTAGTTGGCGGCGTGGCAGCAGGCGGCGACATGGCCTGCCTGCCGGGCGTGGCCCGGGTAGCGCTGACGGATCGAGACGCCGTGCATGAGCCGCGAGGAGCCGATCTCGTAGCACCACACGCCCGTCACGTCGGGCACGCCCGCTGCGGCGAGAGCCTGTTTGACCATCGCCGAGCGCAGCACCGCCCGGTAACGGCCCATCTCGTCCGAGCCGCCGCCCATTGGCGGCACGCCGAGCAGGATCGGGTCGTGGCGGTGATAGAGCGTCTCGACCTCGAGCACCGGCTCGGCGTGGGCGCCGCTGGCATAGTAGCCGGTCCACTCGCCGAACGGTCCCTCCGACTTCTCGTTCCCGCGGGTGAGATGGCCTTCGATCACCAGCTCGGCGTTGGCCGGAAAGGGAAGGCCCGTCGCCCGCCCGGCGACGCAGTCGAGCGCGGTGCCGCGGATGCCGCCCACCACGTCGAACTCGCAGATCCCCGCCGGCGTCTCGGTGCAGGCGGCGTAGAAGGACAGCGGCTCCGAGCCCAGCACCATGACGATCGGGCAGCGTTCCCCGCGGTCGAAATATTTTTCCCGATGGATGTGGCCGTGCTTGCCCGGGACCATCAGGACCCCGACCGATGTCCGGTCGTGGATCATCGCCCGGTAGGTCCCGACATTCAGCCAGCCGTCGTCGGGGTCGCGGGTGACCGAGTAGCAGCCGGTGCCGATATAGCGGCCGCCGTCCTCGGCATGCCAGATCGGCGTCGGGAATCTGGTCAGATCGATATCGCCGCCGGTCAGCACGTTCTCCAGTACCGGGCCGTCGTCGACGATCCGGTGGGGGATCAGCGGCCGGTCCTTGACGAACCCGTCATAGCAGGCGTCGCTCAGCTCGACCTTGGTGAGATCGTCGGGAAAGCCGAGGGTCATGTTGCGCCGCCGCCCGGCGAAGATGTTCATGATCAGCCGGTGGCCCGGGGCGCAGCCGGGCACATCCTCGAACAGCACCGCCGGGCCGTCGTCGCGTTTGACGACCGCCTCGGCGGCGAGGCCGATGTCCTCCTCCCAGGACGCGCCGCGCACGATGCGCAGCTCTCCCAGCCTCTCGGCCTCGGCGATCCACTGGCGGAGGTCGTCATAAGGCAGTCGGCAGCGAAGATTGTCGCCTGTCATCCGGTTCTCCCTCGCCCTCATCATAGGTCGATCGGGCGGGCATGGACAGTTTCCCCGCCCCGGGTCAGACTCCCCGTTCACCGGATCGGGGGCGGCGATGCATCCTGGCTTCGATGCAGAATCTCTTGTCGACGACAGGCTCTGCGAGGGCGTGTTCCGGATCGACCGGCGCGCGTTTCGCGATGCCGATCTCCACGAGGCGGAGATGGCGCTCATTTTCGAGCGCCGATGGAACTTTCTCTGCCACGAGAGCCAGATCGCCGGGCCGGGCGACTATTTCGCGACGCATATCGGGCGCCAGCCGGTGTTCGCCGTCCGCCGCGAGGACGGCGGCATCGGCGCCTTCCTCAACGCCTGCGCCCATCGCGGGGCGCTGCTCACGCCGGCCGGCAGCGGCCGGGCGCGCGTGCTGACCTGCCGGTTTCACGGCTGGTCCTATGACGGCGGCGGCCGCTGCATCGGCATCAAGAAGCAGAAGGGCGGGTTCCGGGATCCGGGGTTCGACCGGTCGCGATTCGACCTCAAGCCGGTGCCGCTGGTGGACGATTATCGCGGCTTCGTGTTCGGCTGCCTCGACCCCGCCGCCGGCGCGCTGCGCGACCATCTGGGCGAGGCGCGCTTCTTCATCGACATGTTCGCCGACCAATCGCCCGACGGGCTCGAGGTGCTGCCGGGCTCGCAGACCTATGTCTGCGACCATAACTGGAAGTACCAAGCCGAAAACGTCACCGACGGCTACCATGTCGGGACGGTGCACCGGAACTTCGCGGCCACGGTCTCCGCCCGAGAGGCGCGCGATCGCACCGGCGGCCTGTTGAAGACCGAGACCGGGCGGATCAGCGGCGAGGTCGCCAACGGTTGCTACTATCTCGGCGGCGGTCATACGGCGTTGTGGGCCGACCGGGCGAGCCCCGAGGCGGCGCCGCTCGCCCCGGCGACCGCGCGCATCGACCGGGCGCCGGGCGGCGCGATGGCGGATTGGATGCTCAGGCGCGGCCGTAACGTGCTGGTCTTCCCCAACATGGTCCTCAACGATCTCGCCTCGACCCATCTGCGCACCCACCGCCCGCTCGCCCCCGAGCGCACCGAGGTCACGATCTGGTGTATCGCGCCCAAGGGCGAGCCGCCCGAGGCGCGCTATGCGCGGCTCCGCAAGTTCGAGGACTTCTTCCTGGTCACCGGGCTCGCGACCTCGGACGATGTGGTTTCGCTGGACACCGCCCAGGCGGGCTGCCGCGGCAGCGCCGCCGGGTGGAACGAATATGCGCGGGGCCTCGACCGGGCCATCGCCGGCCCCGACGACCGCGCCCGCGCGCTCGGCATGAGGCCGCTATTGTCCTGCCCGAGCTGGGACCATGAGGCGGAATATATCGGCTTCTACCGCTACTGGCTGGCGCTGCTCTCGGCCGGCGCCGAACGGGCGGCGGCAGCCGAACGGCCGCGGGCGGCCTGATCCGGCCCGGCCGCGGGCACGCCACCCGTCCGTCCGATCGGGACTCCGCGAAGCGCCGCCCTCCCGCGTCACACCCGCTTGCGCAGGGCGCGGCCGGGGTCGATCTCTGGTTGCAGGAAGATGTCGTCGACGGCGAGCCGGCTGCCGATCAGGCCGCATTCGTGGGAGTAGCCGATCGCCGTCTCGATGTTGCGGCGGTTGGCCGCGCCGAGCCCGTACTCCCAGGGATCGCCGCCGAAGAACGCCCGTTCCTCGTCCCAATAGCTGCGATACCAGGCGAGCGGGACCACGCGCGGGTTCCGCAGCCGGTCGTAGGCGGCCCGCTTGGCGGCATCGAAGGCGTTCATCAGGTTCTGCGGTAGCCAGGGATGGGCCGCGACCAGCTCGGCCTTGATCGCCGTCACATGCATGATCGGGAAGATGCCGGTCCGCGCGTAGTAGTCGCGCTCGACCTCGGCATAGTTCTCGAACAGCCGGCCCACTCGCGGGTCGCCATCGACGATCGGGTCGATCAGGTCGGCATGCATGCAGGCGTCGATCTCGCCCTCGGCCAGCATTCCCTCGACCGTCTTGCCGGCGGGCGCGCGGGTGAAGCGAAGACCGGGCCGCGGGGTAAAAGCGACATCCTCGGCGAGCTCGGAGACCCATTCGACCGCGGTGTGGGGCACGCCGTACTCATGCTCCAGAATGCCCCGCATCCACAGGATCGCGGTCGTCTGGAAGGTCTTGACCCCGATCCGCTTGCCGGCCAGATCGCCCGGCTCGGCGATGCCGGCTGCGGTGTTGACGAAGATGAAGCCGTGGCGGAAGCGGCGGTGCAGGAAGACCGGGATCGCCTCCAGCGCATAGCCCTGGTCGCGCGCCGCCAGATAGGAGGAGAGCGACAGCTCGCAGACATCGAACTCTCGGTTCCGCAGCATCCGCCAGTGGCGGGTCGAAGAGTCCATGTCGGTCAGCAGGTTGAGTGCGGCGCCGTCCACCGCGACCGCCCCCTCCTTGAGGGCGCGGACGCTTTCGTAATCGCCGCAGGCGAGCACGAGCGATAGCCTTCTCGACATGGGGCCTTCTCCTCCTGGCGCCGGGGCGATCGGGCCGATCAATAGCAGCCGGGCGGACGCCGGTCGAACCGGCGCGAGCGGGCGGGCATAATGGCGCCGTCGCAACTCGAGGAGGCTTTCCGCAATGGGCGACCCCGCCGCGCTCGCCGCCCGTCTCAGGGCGGGCGAGTTCATCGCCGCGCCTGGCGTCTACGACATGATCTCGGCGAAGATCGCCGACACGCTCGGCTTCCCCGCGCTCTACATGACCGGCTCGGGAACGGTCGCCTCGCATCTCGGCCTTCCCGACGCCGGGATCGCGACCTATAGCGACATGGTCTCGCGCGCCGCCCGGATCGCCCAGGGCACCGAGACGCCGCTGATCGCCGACGCCGATACCGGCTATGGCGGGACGGTCAACATGCGCCACACCGTGCGCGGCTACGAGGCTGCCGGCGTCGCCGCGATCCAGATCGAGGACCAGGCCTTCCCCAAGAAATGCGGCCATGCGGTCGGCCAGAAACTGGCGCCGCTCGAAGATATGCTCCGCAAGATCAAGGTCGCGCTGGACACGCGCGAGAGCGCCGATTTCCTGGTCGTCGCCCGGACCGACGCGCGCAAAGCGGCCGGGCGAGACGAGGCGCTGCGCCGGCTTGGCGCCTTCCAGGAGGCCGGGGCCGACATATTGTTCTACGAGGCGCCGGCGACGGTCGCGGAGATGGCTGAGGCCGCCCGGATGTTCGACGCGCCGCTGATGGCCAACATGGTCGAGGGCGGGGCGACGCCGGTCCTGACCCCGGCACGGCTCGCGGAGATCGGTGTCCGGGTCGCGATCTTCCCGGCCTCGGGGTTCCTCGCCGCAGCGGAAGCGCTGACGCGCGTCTACCGGGCGCTGCGGGAACGGGGCGCCTCGGACGGGGTGGCGCTTCACCCCTTCGGCGACTTCAACCGGCTGATGGGGTTCGACGAGGTGATCGCCTTCGAGGACCGCTTCGAAAAGGGGTGAAGGTCGGCCCGCTCGATCGGGACGGCGGAGGCGGCGCGCGGCTCCCCTCCGGGAATATCCGAACGAGTTGGTTCTGTCGTAATTGGCGGAGCGGTCGGGGCACGGAGGTGCGAGTTCAGACCTTCCCCAAGGAATGTCTGAACAGCCTGGGTTTTGTCGGGCATTCGGGTCATCTGGCGCGTGTGCGGAGCGCCGGAGACCAGAGTGGAGTTGTGTTTTTGTATCGAGAGATGGAGATCCGGATGCCCGAGCCGACCGTCTCCCCCGCCTTGCGGCGGTTGCGGACGGGAAGACCCCGCATCGGGCGACGGCGTAGCGCCCGGCGATGAGCGGATTGGCGAGCCCGAGCGGCACGGCGATGCGCTGGGTGTTCTTCGCCAGCCCCCGATAGCGCATCTTGGCGTAGCCGAAGTGGCGCTTCACGTACAGGAGCGGATGCGCCGCCTTGGCCCGCGCCGAGGCCTTGCGCTTCTCCGCCGCCGCCTCCGCGCCCGCCTTGTCCGGCACCCGGCGCTTGCCGGCCTTCATCGCCACCTGCCGGTCCACGTCCGTGTCCCGGTTCTCTTCGCGCTTGCCCACCCCCTGATAGCCTGCGTCGCCCCACACCCGCTCCTCGCTCCCGTGCACCGGCGCGTGTGCCGTCGCCACGTCCGATATGTTCGCCGTCGTCGTCTCCAGGCTGTGCGTCAACCCCGACTGCGCATCCACGCCGATATGCGCCTTCATCCCGAAATGCCACTGATTGCCCTTCTTCGTCCGGCGCATCTCCGGGTCCCGCTCGCCGGTGCGGTTCTTCGTCGACGACGGCGCGGCGATGAGGCCCGCGTCCACGATCGTCCCCCTGCCCGAGCGCATCCGGATGCGCGTCGATCTCCTCGAGCAGCGTCTCGCCCGGACCGCGCCTCTCCAGCAAGTGGCGGAAGTGCAGGATCGTCGTCTCGTCGGGCAGCGCACCCGACAGGCGCAGCCCCGCGAGCCGCCGCGACCCGCTCCACCTCATAGAGCAGGTCCTCCATCCCGGGGTCGCTCAAGTTGTAGAACAGCTGCACATTGTCCTTGTCGCGTGAGGACGGCCAGTGGAAACTCCTCGATCATGCGGGACGCCAGGTCGGCCGCATGGCGAAGAGTTGGACCCTGCTGCACGGAATGGCCATCGCTCGCGCGTCGGTGCAGGGAATCTTCATCCGCCGGGCCGACGACGAAGAACTCAAGAAGAGGCTTCGCTCGGAGACCTGGGAGGTGGTCGTGCCGCAACTCTTGCTGTCGCGTGAGCGATCTCCGACGATGGACAAGCCCCATACTGGCTCTGCCGGTTGAACCTGGGTTTTCAGGCTATCGCGAAACGCAGCCCATCGGAGCGATACAATTGCCGACTCTCGACGTTGCCCTTGCGCTGTTGAACAGCACCTTTGGCTACGACCGGTTCCGGCCCGGACAGGCGGATGTAGTCCGGGCACTGCTGGCAGGCGAGAATGTGCTGGCGGTGATGCCAACCGGCTCCGGCAAGTCTATGTGCTACCAGCTTCCGGCTCTCGCGACCGAAAGCCTGACCGTGGTGGTATCACCGCTCATCGCCTTGATGCGCGATCAGGTAGCCGCGTTGCGCCTCAGCGGTGTGGCGGCCAGCGCGCTCAATTCTGCGACGCCTCGGGCCGATGCTGCCGAGACTCACCGCCAACTGCGCGACGGTCGATTGCGCCTGCTCTACATCTCACCGGAACGGCTCATGCAGCCGAACGTACTGGATGGCCTCGCCCGGCATGGGCCGGCGAGGTTCGCCATCGACGAGGCGCACTGCATCTCGCAATGGGGCCACGACTTCCGGCCGGACTACCGTCGCCTCGCGGAACTGCGGGAGCATTTTCCGGACGCCCGGCTCAGTGCGTTCACGGCAACGGCCGACACCGTTACGCGGCAGGACATCGTCGAGCGGCTGTTCGGCGGTCGGGCGAAGATTTTCGTCGCCGGATTCGACCGTCCAAACCTGCAAATCGGCATAGCCCCCAGGAATTCCGCGGCACGGCAGATCGACGCTCTGCTGGACCGACACCCTGGGCGGTCAGGCATCGTCTACACCCTCTCGCGCAAGGAGGCCGAGCGCACGGCGCAGCGCCTGTCGTCGCGCGAGCGCACAGCACTGCCCTATCACGCCGGATTGGACCAGGCCGTCCGCGACCGGAACCAGGACCGATTTCTTACCGAAGACGGCATTGTCATGGTGGCAACCATTGCCTTCGGCATGGGCATCGACAAGCCGGACGTCCGCTTTGTCGTCCACGCCAACATCCCGTCTACCGTCGAGGCCTACTATCAAGAGATCGGTCGAGCCGGGCGTGACGGGCTGCTGGCGGAAACCCTCATGCTCTACGGCATGGACGATATCCGGATCCGCCGCTTGATGATCGACGATTCCGACCGGCCTGAGGAGGAGAAGCGGGTCGAGCATCAGCGGCTCAACGCACTGTTGACTCTGTGCGAGGCTGCCGGCTGCCGGCGCCAGGCGCTGCTTGGCTATTTCGATGAATCCTGCGACCCCTGCGGAAACTGCGACCGCTGCCTCGCGCCCGTCGAGACGATCGACGGCACGGTGATTGCTCAGAAGGCGCTGTCCGCCGCTCTGCGCACCGGCGAGCGCTTCGGTGCCCAGCATCTGGTCGATGTGCTGCGCGGCGAGGAGACCAAGAAAGTGCTCCAGTTCCGCCACGACCGGCTGCCGACCTTTGGCGTTGGTGCCGATATCGGCAAGCTGCTCTGGCGCTCCTATCTGCGCCAGCTCGTGGCGGCGGACGTGCTGAAGATCGATGTCGGCGGCTACGGCGCTCTGCGACTCGGCGGCCGGGGGCGCGCCGTGCTGAAAGGAGCCGAGAGCGTGGCGTTGCACGGGGAGGCCGCCAGGCCGCCCAAGGAGCGTAGAAAGGCAACGGAACGCCAACCGGAAAATGTCGACCCGGCGCTGTTTGCGCGGTTGAAGCAAGTCAGGCTTGAGATCGCAAAGGCAGAGGGTGTGCCAGCTTTCGTTGTACTCCACGATCGCAGCCTTCTCGACATGGCCGCTGACCGGCCTCAAAATCTCGAACAGCTTGCCGGCTGCCACGGAGTGGGCGCCTTGAAACTGGAGCGCTATGGCGAGCGGTTTCTGGCGGCGATCAAAGATGCCGCTGACATCAAGCCATCAGTGGGCGTCGCCCTTGATGCGGAACAGGGAAGACCGGCAGCGGAACCGGTTCTTGCGGGCGACTTCTATGCGAGGCTGTTCCATCGGCTCAAGGCGTTGCGGCACGATATCGCTCAAGCGAAAAATTTACCGCCATATGCGGTGTTCCATAAGTTTAGCCTGCAGGAGATGGCAGTGAATCAACCGCAAACTCTTGAGGCGCTCGCAGAATGCTACGGCGTCGACGCAGAGAAGCTTGAGCGCTACGGCGAGCGCTTTTTGGCGGTGCTCAACGCGGCCAAGAGTGTTCCAGCGACTTCCGACGATACGCACGATCCGGAAAGGCAAGACCCGTTCTCGGAATCCGATCTTTCTGACAGACACGATCCGGCACTGTTTGCCAAGCTCAAGTCCCTTCGGCTTGAAATCTCCCAAACGGAGGGGATGTCACCCCTTGCGGTGTTTCCGGACCGTACCTTGATGGAAATGACGGTCCTGTTGCCGCACACGCCCGATGCCTTGGCGGAATGCCACGGTGTCGGTCCCCGCAAGCTCGAGCGCTACGGTGCGCGCTTTCTTGACGAAATTCGCGCCGCCACCCGCGCGAGCGCGCATCCTCGCGTATGCGGTCCGGATCGCGAGGATGGACAGGAGACGAGGTAGGCGGCAGAACGGATGTCTCCATCGGACCTCGGGGAACGAGCGATCCATCTCAGCGTCGTAATACCGGCACTCGAGGCGGCGGCGACCCTGGACTCCGTGCTCGAGGCGCTCCGGTCCTGCCACGGGCTGCGGGTCGAGATCGTCGTCGTCGACGGCGGCTCGACGGACGGTACGGCCGACCTCGCTCGGCGGCGCGGTGCCAGGGTGATCCCGGCCCGGCGGGGCAGGGGCCGCCAGGTCGCCGCCGGCGCCCGGGCCGCCGGCGGGGACTGGCTCCTGTTCCTGCACGCGGACACGGTGCCGGCCGAGGGCTGGGCGGAGGCGGTTCGCGTCCATGCGGGGGCGCCGGGCGGGTGGCGTCGAGCGGCCGTGTTTCGCTTCGCTCTCGCCGCCGAGGGTCCCGCGGCCCGCCGCCTCGAACGGATCGTCGCCTGGCGGACTCGCCGCATCGGGCTGCCCTACGGGGATCAGGGCCTGTTGATCTCGCGGCGTCTCTATGACGAGATCGGCGGGTATCGGCCGCTGCTTCTGATGGAGGATGTCGACATCGTCCGCCGGATCGGCCGGCGGCGGCTGGCGGTCCTGCCGGTGCCGGCGCTGACCTCCGCAGCCCGCTATGCGCAGACCGGCTATCTGCGCCGGTCGGCGCGGAACCTCGCCTGTCTGGCGCTCTATTTTCTCGGGGTTCCGCCGAGGGTCATCGCGAGGATCTACGGGTGAGTCGCGCCCGCCGGCCGGTCGTCTACGTCTTCGCCCGCCAACCGGTGCTGGGCGCGGTCAAGCGGCGGCTCGCCGCCGGAATCGGCGACCTCGGAGCGCTTGCCTTCTATCGGTGCTGCTGCCGCCGGCTCCTGCATCGGATCGGCGGTGACGGCAGGTGGCGCACCGTGCTCGCCGTTACCCCGGACAAGGCCCGCGCGCGCGGCGTCTGGCCGCCCGGCCTGCCGCGCGCCGCCCAAGGCACGGGCAGCCTCGGCCGGCGTATGGAGCGGGTCCTCGATGCGCTCGCCGACGCTCCGGCCTTGATCGTCGGCAGCGATATCCCCGACCTCACGGCCGTGCATCTCGCCGCCGCGCTGCGCGCCCTGGGGTCGTCCGATTTCGTGTTCGGCCCGGCTTCGGATGGCGGATACTGGCTGGTCGGGCGCGCCGCCGGGGTACCGGTACGGGGGCTCTTCGCCGATGTGCGCTGGTCCGGGCCCCGTGCGCTCGCCGACACGCTGGCCAACATCCCGCGGCATCGACGCTGCGCATTTCTCGACACGCTTGAGGATATCGACGATGTGGCGACCTTCGGTCGCTGGCGGAGCCGCAATGCGGCATCCGCCCGCCGCCCATCCGTCAGCCCTGGGCGGTGCGCTCGTCGAGCCTCGGCATGAGCTCGACGAAATTGCATGGCTTGTGCCTGACGTCGAGCTGATGGACGAGGATCTCGTCCCAGGCGTCGCGGCAGGCGCCGGTCGAGCCGGGCAGCGCGAAGAGATAGGTCCCTCCGGCGACGCCCGCAGTCGCGCGCGATTGGATCGTCGATGTCCCGATCTTGGCGAAGCTCACCATCCGGAAGGTCTCTCCGAACCCGGCGATCTCCTTGTCGTAGACCGCCTGGAAGGCCTCGGGCGTGACGTCCCGGCCGGTAACGCCGGTACCGCCGGTGGCGATGACGACATCAATCTCCGGATCCGCGATCCAGGCGCGGAGCCTCGCCTCGATCGCCGCCCGATCGTCCCGGACGATGGCCCTGGCCGCGACCCTGTGGCCGGCCCTGGCGATCCGTTCGGCCAACGTGTCGCCGGACCGATCGTCGGCTTCCGTCCGGGTGTCCGAGACGGTCAGGACCGCGATATTCACGGACGCGAAGGGAACCGATTCATCAATTCCGTGCATTCCGGGCAACCAAGAAGCCGCTGGGGTCGAGCGCCTTGTAGCGCGGCGCCCTGCCGGACGCCAGGTCGTCGAGCGACGGTGCGCTCTGGCCGAGTCGATCACGGTAGATCCACAGATTCGCCAGGATGCGTTCGACGAAGATGCGAGTCTCCCGAGAAGGGATGCTCTCGATGAACAGCAGAGGATCCCGCAGGTTTCGCCTGTCCGCCTGCCTCCGCCATTTGGCGAGGTTGCCCGGCCCCGCATTGTAGGCGACGGCCATGAGCAGGATGTCGTTCTCGACGGTCTCATGGTCGATCAGGTAGCGCAGATAGCGCTGGGCGATCGAGAGATTGAGCTCGGGATCGTAGAGCCGCGCGCGCGCCGCGCCGCGGAACGGTCGCCGCGCGACATAGGCCGCCGTCGCCGGCATGAGCTGCATCAGCCCGCGGGCGCCGGCGTAGCTCCGGGCGCGGACTTGGAACCGCGATTCCTGGCGCATCAGGGCGTAGATCATGGCCCTGTCGATCGTGAAACTCCCCTCGGGCTGCCATCGCGGAATCGGGTAGAGCGCCTCGATGCGCCGGGCGCTTCCGGCGCGGTCCCCCGTAGCGGCAAGGCGCAGCGCCAAGTTGGCGAGGCCCGTCCGTTCGGCGAGGGAACGCAGAGCGTCTCTCAGCGCCTCGTCGGCGCGGGATGTCAGAAGCACGAGTTCGCGCTCGGCGCGCTCGTAATTCTCGACCTGGAGGAGCGCGAGCGCACGTCGGCCCGCCTTGTGGCGCCGTATCGAATCGATCCTGTCGGCCGTGAGCCTCCGGGGCGGTCTCCAGTCGAAGCCGCCCTCCATGTCGAGGACGCGGGTGGCGAGGAGCCCGTAGAATGTATGCTTGCGCGCCGCCGCCTTCGTCATAAGGCGCGTGAAACGGTCGGGCTTTCGCGCGTGCAGGTAAGACCGTGCGGCCCAGAACGCGCCCGCCGAATATGTCCAGTCCGACAGCCGACCGCTCTCGATCATCGCTTCGAAGCGTGCGGCGGCCTCCTCGTGGCGCCCCATCCGATAGGCCGACAGACCGGCGACCCAGTACGCCATAGGCATGTGGCGGCCGGCGCCCTCCACCCACAGGCCGAACAGACGGTGCGCCTCCTCGTTCGAGCCGCGAAAGTAATGGCCGATGGCGAGATGGCTGCGCGCGATCGCCGTCTCCGTCGGGTCGAGCAGCGCCCTCGTGCTGGGCGATGACAGCAAGCGGCGCGCCTTGTCGAGCTGCCCCCTCTGGGCGGCGCGGCGGATCGCCAGCAGCCTTCCGTCCACACGGCGCCGGGTATTGGCGCTGCGCTGGCGGTCCGAGACATAGCCATCGACGCGCGTGCTTCTCTCGGCGGCCGGCCCGGTCGGCAGACCCCTGGGGAGCGATTGGGGGCGTCGCGGTCCGGCCGCGCCCTTCGGCCTGCGCTTAACCGCGAGCTTGTAGATCCGCCGGGCATCGGGGTGGTCGGCATAGCGCCGAAGCCAGCCCCGGAGCTCGCCGTAGCGCGAGCGGTATTTCTCGGGATGCAAATAGCGCTGCGCCTTGATATGGCCGAGCAGCAGACGGCTGCGGAGCTTGCGGATCGCCGCATCGGCCTCGCGCCAGCGGCCGTCCTTCTGCAGCGCGAAGATGCGCTTGTACCGTGCGGCGTCCCCGGCGCCGAGGACCTGCGGGAGAAGCGCCGCGCCCCGGTCGGCCGCGCTCTCCTGGATGACGGCATGACGGTCCATTGCCAGCGCTGCCGCCGGGGGCGTCGCGACGATCGCAGCGAGGGACAACGCCCGCAATGCGGCGGGGAGGAGCCGCCCGGGCGCGAAGCGCTCAACCGGGCTCATGCAGGCGCGCCCGGATCGCGAGGAGATCGTGCCAGGCTTCCCGCTTGTGCCCCGGTTGCCGCAGAAGGTAGGCCGGATGAAAGATCGCGCGCAGCGGCCTCGGCCCGGACCGCCCGGGAACGGTGATGTCGTACCAGCGGCCGCGCAGCCGCATGATCCCCTCGCGCCTCCCCAGCAGAGCTTTCGCCGCAATTCCGCCCACCGCGACGACGATCCGGGGGTTGGCGAGCGCGATATGCCGCACCAGGAACGGTAGACAGGCCGCGATCTCGGAGTCAGTCGGGTTCCGGTTGCCCGGCGGCCGCCAGGGCAGGATATTGGTGATATAGCTCTGCTCCCGCGTCATCCTGATCGCCGCTAGCATCCGATCGAGCAGGCGGCCGGCCGGACCGACGAAGGGTCGCCCGCGGCGATCTTCCTCGGCACCCGGTGCCTCGCCGATGAACATCAGCGGCGCCCCGGGGACTCCGTCGGCGAACACGAAGCTGGTCGCCGTCTCCTTGAGAGGACAGCCGTCGAAAGCCTCGAACTCCGCCCGGAGCGCGTCGATGGCGCCCGCATCGACGGCGGACCTCGGCGCCGGTTCGGGGGCGCCGCGCGGCCGCGCCTCGGGCGAGGCGAAACGGTTGACGGGAGCGGTCCCGACCACCTCGTCCGCTCCGGCGTCGATCTGCCAATTCAAGAAATATGTTACGCTCTGCTCTTCGAGCATGAGCGGAAGATAGCATAGGCGATCGGGCTTGCAAACTCGGTCGCTCGGGTGCATGCGCCCGGCCGTCCTCACACCGATATCGGAGCGCATCGACGGCATGACATCCGGAGAGGAGGCGCGGGACGCGGCGTTGCGAGGCTTCGACCATCCGCTGCGGGACGGCGCGACGTTCGAGCGTCAGGCGTTGGGGTATATTGTCATCTTTGGGATGTCGCGTATCGGGATCCGGAGGAGGATGCGCTCCCGGGACGCCGGAGAACCGGGATTTCGACCGGGCGATGTCTGCGGCAGACCGGCCGCCTCACGGTACTGAAACAGATGCTTTCACAACGCCAAGACAAGAAGCGCTGCGCCGAGCGTCCGTCCGCTTGACAGGTTTGCGCCCGCCATGCTTGATCGTTGCCGGCGATCTCGCGTCGCGAACTCCCCTGCGCAGGGTTCCAGGATGGTCGTAGACCAAGCTTGATGATCATGAGCAAGTTGAAGGGCGCATGGGAAACTCTCAAGACAGTGATCTATGCGGTGGCGATCGCGCTTGCAATCCGCACCGTCGCGTTCGAGCCGTTCAACATTCCCTCCGGCTCGATGATCCCGACGCTTCTGGTTGGCGATTATCTGTTCGTCTCCAAGTATTCCTACGGCTATAGCAGGCATTCTCTGCCGTTGAGCCCGCCTCTGTTTTCGGGCCGCTTGCTGATGTCCTCGCCCGAACGAGGCGACGTCGCGGTCTTCAAGCTGCCGCGCGACGACCGCACCGACTATATCAAGCGGATCATCGGGTTGCCCGGCGACCGCATCCAGGTCAGAAACGGCCGCTTGTTCCTCAACGGCGCGATGCTCGCCCGCGAGCGGGTGGAGGATCATGTCTTCGTTGACGGGGGAGGGCGCATCCGTCGCATCGCCCAGTTCGTCGAGATTCTGCCCGACGGCCGCCGGCATCGGATTCTCGAGCGGAGTGACGCCGCGGATCTCGACAACACGCCGGTCTATACGGTGCCCGAGGGCCATTTCTTCGCGATGGGAGACAACCGGGACAATTCGCTCGACAGCCGTGTTCTCAATGGCGTGGGCTTCGTGCCTGCCGATAATCTGGTGGGCCGTGCGGAGATCCTGTTTTTTTCGACCAACGGGTCGGCCAGTATCTGGGAGTTCTGGAGATGGCCGTCCGCCATTCGTTTCGAGAGGCTCTTTCGACTCGTCGGCTAGAGCGTCCGGGGGCGGACCCGGCGCGCCGGGCCGGAGGGTAAACCGGAGATGGTCCAGGAGAAACGTGGCAGACCGGGGCGGATCGGACGAATTGGACGAAATCGAGGCGGCTCTGGGCTTCGCGTTCGCCGATGTCTCATTGCTGCAGCAGGCATTGACGCATCCCGCGAGCGGAACAGGCGCGGCATCGCTGGAACGGTTGGAGTTTCTCGGCGACCGGGTCCTCGGCCTGGCGCTTGCCGGGATGCTCTATCGCCGCTTTCCGGCGGAGGCGCCGGGTGACCTTGCCCGGCGCCATGCAGCGCTCGCCGGAGGCCGGACGCTCGACCGCGTGGGCAGGTCGATCGGCCTGCATCGTCATCTGAAGACCGATCCCCGCGCCTTCGCCAGGCCGGACGATCTTCCGAGCTCGATGGTCGAGGACGCGCTCGAGGCGGTGATAGGGGCGGTCTATCTCGACGCCGGTCACGACGCCGCGACCGCTGTGGTCGAACGGTTCTTGGCGCCGCTCGCCGCCGGCGCGCCGCCGCGCGACGCCAAGTCGGCGTTGCAGGAATGGGCACAGGGCCGGGGCCTGCCGTTGCCCGTCTACCGGGTCACTGGCTGCGAGGGCCCGGATCACGAACCGACATTCGCGGTCGAGGTCGCCGTGGAGGGGTTCCCCGCCGTGGAGTCGCGGGGCGCCTCCAAGCGCGCCGCGGAGTTCGCGGCCGCCGAGGCATTGCTGGCGATCGTCGATGGCGGTGGCCGACTCTGATCCGGCGCCGGTGAGGCGCTGTGTCGTCGTCGCCGTGATCGGCGCGCCCAATGTCGGCAAGTCGACTCTCACGAACCGTCTCGTCGGGGCGAAGGTGACGATCGTTTCGTCCAAGGCGCAGACGACGCGCTGCCGCGTCATGGGGGTCGCGGCCGCAGGATCGGTGCAGCTGGTCTATGTCGACACCCCCGGGGTCTTCGCGCCGCGCCGGCGCCTCGACCGGGCGATGGTCGCCGCCGCCAGCAGCGGCGCGGCCGACGCCGACATCGTGATGCTGGTCGTCGACGCGCCGCGGGGCATCGATGCCGACACCGATGGCATCCTCTCCAATTTCGCGCTCGAAAAGCGTCAGTCGGTTCTGGTCCTGAACAAGATCGACCTGCTGGCACGGGCGCGGCTGCTGCCGCTCGCCGCCCGGCTCGCCGCGCGTGCGGCGTTCGATGCGACATTCATGATCTCCGCGCGGTCGGGCGACGGCGTGGACGATTTGATCGGATATCTCGCCGCAGCGGCTCCGGAGGGGCCTTGGCTGTTCCCGGAGGACCAGCTCTCCGACATGAACGACCGATTGTTCGCCGCCGAGATCACCCGCGAGACGCTGTTCGGGCGGCTCCATCAAGAGCTGCCCTATGCGCTGGCCGTCCAGACCGAGGACTGGCAGCCCTTCGCCGACGGCAGCTTGAGAATCGGGCAGACGATCTTCGTGGAGCGCGACAGCCAGAAGGCGATCGTTCTCGGCCGCCGCGGCCGCGGCGTCCGCACGATCCGGGAGATCGCGGCCGACGAGATGGCGCGCCTGTTCGGCCGCAGGATACATCTGGCTCTGTTCGTCAAGGTCCGCCGGAAATGGAGCGAGGATCCGGAACGCTACCGAGATCTCGGCCTCGACTACCGCGTCTGAGGAGCGGCCGCGCCGATGGAATGGCAGGACGACGGGATCGTCGTCGCGCGGCGCAAGCATGGCGAGTCGTCGTTGATCTGTTCGCTGTTGACCAGGGAGCACGGGCTTCACCGCGGTCTGGCGCGCGGCGGGGCCGGCCGCCGCATGCGCGCGAGCTACGAGATCGGCAACCGACTTCGCGTCGTCTGGCGTGCCCGGCTGGCCGAGCATCTCGGGATCTGGCGCGGCGAGATCGAGAAGCCCCATGCCGCGGTGCTGTTGAACCGGCCGCAACCGCTGATGGCGCTCGGCGCCGCGGCCGGCCTCGTTGCCGCGACGCTCCCCGAACGCGAGCCCAATGCCGGGATTTTCCATGCCTTCGCCGCCCTTCTCGAAGCGCTTCCGGGCGCCGGCTGGCGCGCGGCCTACGGCAGATTCGAGGCGGAGCTGCTCGCCAGGCTCGGCTATGGCCTCGACCTCGAGACCTGCGCGGTCACCGGGGTGTCGGAAGGGCTGGTCTTCGTGTCGCCGAGAACCGGGCGGGCGGTCTCGCGGGTCGCCGCCGCGCCCTACAAAGGGCGCCTGCTCGCGCTCCCCCGCTTCCTGATCGATCCTCGGACGCTGCCGGACGCGGCGGAGTTCCTCGCCGGTCTCCGGCTCACCGGGCACTTCTTCGAGCACCGGGTGCTTCGCCCGGCGGACCGGCGGATGCCGCAGGCGCGCGATATCCTCTATGATATGTTTCTGCGCCGGGTCCGAACATCGACGGATGAAGATGTGGGGGACCGCGATGGATGATCAGACCGATCTCTTCGCATCGGAAGTCCGGGACGTTCCGCTGGCCCAGGCGCTGAGCGAGCGCTATCTGTCCTATGCGCTGGCCACGATCAAGGCGCGCTCGCTGCCGGACGTGCGCGACGGGCTGAAGCCGGTTCAGCGTCGGCTGTTGCACGCGATGCGCGAGCTCGGGCTCGACCCGGGAGCCGGTTTCAAGAAGTGCGCGCGGATCGTCGGCGACGTTATGGGCCGGTATCACCCGCATGGCGACCAGGCGATCTATGACGCGATGGTTCGCTTGGCGCAGGACTTCTCGGTGCGGTACCCGACGGTCGAGGGGCAGGGGAATTTCGGCAATGTCGACGGGGACAACCCCGCGGCGATGCGCTACACCGAAGCGCGCCTGACCCCGTATGCGTTCGCTCTCCTCGAGGGAATCGACGAGGACGCCGTCGATTTCCGGCCGAGCTATGACGGCAGCGAGGCCGAACCCTCGGTCCTGCCGGCGAGCGTGCCCAACCTGCTGTGCAACGGCGCCGCCGGCATCGCCGTCGGCATGGCGACGAACATCCCGCCGCATAATCTGGACGAGGTCTGCGCGGCGGCGCTGCATCTGCTGCGCCATCCCGACGCGTCGATCGCGGCGCTCGTCGATCTGATGCCGGGTCCGGATTTCCCGACGGGCGGCGTCCTCGCGGAGTCCCGCGCGACGATTGAGGAAGCCTATGCGATCGGGCGCGGCGTCTTTCGTCTCCGCGCCCGCTGGTCGGTCGAGACGGTGAAGGGCGGCAAGCGCCGCATCGTCGTCACCGAGATTCCCTATCAGGTCCAGAAGAGCCGGCTCATCGAGCGGATCGCCGATCTGATCGTGCAGCGCAGAGTGCCCATGCTGGCCGATGTGCGCGACGAATCGGCCGAGGACGTGCGCATCCTGCTCGAGCCGCGCAGCCGGTCGGTGGAACTCGCCCTCCTGATGGCGCAGCTATTCCGCCATACCGAGCTCGAGAACCGGGTGCCGGTCAATCTGAATGTGCTCGACGGCGGCCTCGTGCCGAGGGTGATGAACCTGCGGCAGGTCCTGCAGGCTTTTTTGGACCACCGCCACGATGTTCTGGTCCGCCGGACCCGGCACCGTCTCGGGAAGATCGCGCAACGCTTGGAGGTGCTCGCCGGCTACCTGATCGCCTATGCCGACCTGGACGAGATCATCCGGGTCATCCGGGAGACCAACGACCCGAAAGCGGAGTTGATGCGGCGCTGGTCGATGTCCGACCGCCAGGCCGAATCGATCCTCAACATGCGGCTCCGCGCGCTGCATCGCCTCGAAGCGGTCGCGATCGAATCCGAGCATGGGAAGCTCGGCGCGCTACGCGCGGATCTTGAAGATCTGCTTTCCCGTTCCGACCGACGCTGGTCGCGCATCGCCGAAGAAATCGAGGCGGTCCGCGAGCGCTTCGGCGCGAAGACTCCGTCCGGCGCGCGTCGGACGGCCATCGAGGATGCACCGGTGAAGGCGGATGCCTGTCTCGAAGCCGCCGTCGCGCGCGAATCGATCACGATCGTCTGTTCGGAGAAAGGGTGGATCAGGTCCGTTCGCGGTCATCTCGACGATAGCGGAGAGCTGAAGTTCAAGGACGGCGACTGCCAGCGATTCCTGGTGCATGCCGAGACCACCGACAGGGTGCTGGCGTTCGGCACCAACGGCCGCTTCTACACCCTCGCCTGCGGCAAACTGCCTGGTGGGCGGGGCCATGGCGAGCCGATCCGGCTGATGATCGATCTCGGCAACGACGAAGATCTGGTCGCGCTCTTCGTCCATCGGCCGGACGCGAAACTCCTGCTGGCCTCGACCGACGGGCGGGGGTTTCTGGTTTCCGAGAACGCCGTGCTGGCCCAGACCCGCGCCGGGCGCCAGGTCCTCAACCCGTCCGAAGGCAACGGGGCCCGGCTCTGCGTGCGCGCGGAGGGCGATGCCGTCGCTGTCGTCGGCACGAATCGGAAGATGATCGTCTTTCCGATCGGCGAGCTCCCGGAGATGGCGCGGGGGCGCGGGGTGATTCTGCAGCGCTACGCCGACGGCGGTTTCGCGGATGCCGCGGTCTTCGATAGCGGGCGGGGCCTTGTCTGGCAGTCCGGCGGTCGAAAGCGGACCCTGACCGCGTTCGAGCCGTGGCGCGGCAAGCGCGGCGGCGTCGGCCGCCCCGTTCCGCGCGGTTTTCCGCGCGCGAATCGGTTTCGCTGACATCGGCGCGGATTGAGACTCGCATCGCTTTCTGATATAAATCGACCGCAGTAGGACAAATCAGAAGGGAGCGAAATCATGAAACGCCGTCAGTTCCTCACCAATGCTGGCGCCGCAGGCGCCGCAGGCGCTACCGCCGCGACTCTCGCCGCCCCGGCGGTGGCGCAGAAGCGCGTCGACATGGTCATGGTCACGACCTGGCCGCGCGACTTCCCGGGTCTCGGTACGGGTGCCCAGAGGCTCGCGAAGCGGATAAGCGACATGACGGATGGCCGCATTCAGGTCCAGTACTTCGCGGCCAAGGAACGTGTCGGCGCATTCGATTCCTTCGATGAGGTCGCCTCGGGGAACGCCCAAGCCTATCACGCGGCGGACTATTACTGGAAGGGAAAGCATCCCGGCTGGGCTTACTTCGCCTCGGTTCCATTCGGCCTGACCTACACCGAGATCAACGCCTGGATCCGCTTCGGAGGCGGCCAGGATCTGTGGGACGAGCTCGCCGATAGCTATGGGCTCAAATGCATGATGGCGGGCAACACCGGCGTTCAGATGGGCGGTTGGTTCAACAAGGAAATCAATTCGTCCGACGATCTGAAGGGTCTGAAGATGCGCATCCCCGGCCTCGGCGGCGACGTCATGGCCAAGCTGGGCGCATCGCCAGTTTCGCTGCCCGGCGGACAAATTTACGAGAATCTGGTGTCCGGCGCGATCGACGCGACCGAATGGGTCGGCCCGTGGAACGACAGCTTCATGAAGTTCTACGAAGCGGCGAAATATTACTATTACCCGGGCATGCAC
This sequence comes from Alphaproteobacteria bacterium, assembly GCA_963422565.1. Classification (GTDB taxonomy): domain Bacteria; phylum Pseudomonadota; class Alphaproteobacteria; order MPNO01; family MPNO01. The sequence continues at coordinate 3,020,848 of OY730228.1, forward strand.
GAGCCGGGCTCGATGTTGTCGTTCGGACTCAACGCGTCCTGGTGGGGCAAGCTCACCAAGTCCGACCAGATCGCCATCGAGGCCGCGGCGGCCATGGAGAACGACGTGATGATGTCGGAATTCAACGCGAAGAACGGTGCGGCGCTCGTCAAGCTGATCAGCGATCACGGCGTGAGGCTCCGCAAGTTCAACGACGACGTCTACGACAGTTTCGGCGAGGCGGCTGACGAGGTCTTCGCCGCGACGCAGGCGCATAGCGATCTCGCCAAGCGGATCCACGAGAGCTTCCTCCGGGCACGGAAGGATCTCGGTGCCTGGTCCAAGATATCCGATCAGGCCTATGTCGCGCAGCGGAACCGCGTTCTGGAGGGTTGACCGGCGGCCTATGGACGATGCGCCGGCGCGGGCGCCGCCTTGCCCGCGCCGGCCGTTCTTTGGGATGATCGCTCGGGCGAGGAGGCGGTTTAGCCCCGATTGGGCGGGCTCGTGAGCGTCCCGAGGCCGGGAACGCAAGCGCTGAGGGCCTTTGCCCTATCGACCGCCGCGGTCGGCATTCTGTTCCCGATCAACAACTACCTGATTTTCTGGCGCGGATGGCCCGGCGTGGTTCCGCTGCTCGACGGCCGTGCGCCCCTATTGAGCTGGTTGCAGCTCGGCTTCTATCTCGCCGCAGTCGCGCTGGCCGCGGCCTTCGTCGTCGGGAGCCCGGCGCGGCGGTTGACGGCCGACGCCGACATGCTGTCGGCGGTCGCGGCCTACGTGGCCCGGGCGGCGTTCTGGGCGGTGCTTCTGGTCGGCCTCGCCGACATGACGATCTCGTTCTTGCGGGTCGAGGGCCTCCTGGTCGACCTGGTCGGTCCGGAGTTGGCCGAGTCTCTTGGGCGGTCGCGCTACCGTGGCCTCTACGTGCACTATCCGCTCATCTGGATCGCTTTCCTGATCGCCATGCTGACGCGCGCGATCGGCTTTGCCTGGCTTGCGTTTCTGATCGTTCTCGCCGAGCTCCAGATCGTCCTCGCCCGCTTCGTGTTTTCCTACGAACAGGCGTTAATGGGGGATCTCGTCCGCTTCTGGTATGCGGCGCTGTTTCTCTTCGCGAGCGCCTACACCCTGTTGCACGAGGGCCATGTCAGGGTCGATGTGCTCTATACCGGGTTCAGCTCCCGAGGTAAGGCGTGGACCAACGCGGTGGGAGCGCTGATCCTCGGCGTGCCGCTCTGCTGGATCGTTCTCGCGCTCGGCATGTGGAACAAGGCGAACCTGATCAATGCACCGCTTCTGAGTTTCGAGGTCACACAGGCGGGCTATGGGATGTATGTGAAATATCTCATGGCCGGCTTTCTTATAGTCTATGCGATCTCGATGCTGATGCAGTTTCTGAGTCAGTTCTTGAGCGCGGCGGCCGTTCTGTTCGTCGAGCCGGACGAAGGCGGCGAGTCCAGATGATGGAATCTCTGTTTCTCGTCATCCTGATCCTGACCATGGCGTTCGCGCTCGCCTCGGGGTATCCGGTGGCCTTCGCACTGCCCGGTTCGGCGATTCTGACTATCGGGCTGGCGGCGCTCGCGGGCCAGTTGATCGAGGCCGATCCGGACGCTTATTTCAGTCATGGCGGCCCGGTTCAATGGCTCAACGCGGGCGTCACCAATTTCCGGGGAATCTACTGGGAGGTCGAGCGCGACACTTTGATCGCGATTCCGCTGTTCGTGTTCATGGGCATCATGCTCGAGCGGTCGAAGGTCGCCGAGGACCTGCTGGTGACCATGGCCCAGCTCTTCGGACCGGTGCCGGGCGGACTCGGGATCGCGGTCGTCTTCGTCGGTGCGCTGCTCGCGGCGACGACCGGCATCGTCGGGGCGACGGTGATTGCCATGGGGCTGATCTCGCTGCCGGTGATGCTGCGCGCCAACTATTCCCGATCCCTGGCGACCGGGACCATCAGCGCCTCGGGCACGCTGGGACAGATCATTCCGCCGTCGATCGTCCTGATCATCCTCGCCGACCAGCTCTCCAACGCCACCGACCAGGCGAGCACGCTGCGCCAAGCCGAATATCGCGAGGCGACGGGCCGGTCGACGATGCCGAGCGAGTTCGACATCACGTCCACCAGCGCCGGCGACATGTTTCTCGGAGCGCTGCTGCCGGGGGCCGTTCTGGTGGGTCTCTATATGGCCTATATCCTCACGCTGTCGTTGATCCGGCCGCGCACCGCGCCCCCCGTTCCGTTTTCCGGCGCCTTCGACTACCGGTTCGCGGGCAAGGTCGCCCTGGCCCTGGTGCCGCCGCTGACCCTGATCTTCCTGGTGCTGGGCTCGATCATCGTGGGCATCGCCACCGTCAACCAGGCGGGTGCGATCGGCGCCGTGGGAGCCCTGGTGATGGCCGGCTACCGGCTCGCCGCCGGACGACGGGGAGCCTATGTCCCGGCCGTGCTCGCCATCGGCGCGATGGTCGTCCTGGCGGTCCTGTTGAGCGTGCACGAGATCAACGTGAAGAACATCGACGGCCGGGACGACGTGGTTGCGCTGCTGATCGCCTCGGCCGCCGTCGCGGTCCTGCTCTTCGCGGTCTGTTGGAGCGCTTGGCGCGCCCACCGGATCGACCGCACGCTGGAAGGCGTGATGATCGAGACCGCGAAGACCAGCTCTTTGGTGTTCATCATCCTGTTGGGGGCGGCGATGCTGACCGCCGCGTTCCGGGCCTTCGGTGGCGAGGAGCTGGTGCGCGATTTCCTGACCGGATTGCCCGGCGGCTTCATCACGAAATTCGTCGTGGTGATGACGGTCATTTTCATTCTCGGCTTCTTCCTCGATTTCATCGAGATCGCCGTCGTCGTCGTCCCGATCATCGCCCCGATTCTGCTTGCCGACACAACCGCCAACGTGACTGCGGTCTGGTTGGGGGTCATGATCGGGCTCAACATGCAGACGTCGTTTCTGACGCCGCCGTTCGGCTTCGCCCTGTTCTATCTCCGGGGCGTCGCGCCGCCCGAGGTCAAGACCACCCAGATGTATCTCGGCGTGGTTCCGTTCATTCTGCTGCAGCTCGCCGCCTTGGCGATCGTCGGCCTGTTCCCGAGTCTCGTGAACTATCTGCCCAACCGGGTGTATCTCACGTCCGAGACTTCGCCGCCGCCGAAGAACCCGCGGCTGCAGGCCTGCCTGGAGCTCTATCTGTTCGAGGAGTATGAGCGCGAGCGGCCGCGCTTGACCGCGGCGATCGCCCGCGCGCGGACGATCGATACGAGCTATCTCCCCGACCGGCATCGACGGGCGTTGGCCGAGAGCATCGACGCGGCCGCCGCCACGTTCGATATGATCGCGCGCGTGCGCGAAGCGGAAGCGGCGCGTGTCACGGTAGCGGAGGCCTATCGCCCGCTGCACCGCGAGATCCGCGCGCTCCGGGTCGAGGCGCGCCGCCTGCGGACCGAGATGGATCGACTGCGAACCGCGCTCCGCCGTCTTCCGGACGATGCGGTGTCGCGCCGTCTCGAGCTGGCTGCGCGGATCGATTCGATCGAGGGTGCCGTCAGGAGCATCGATGCGCGGCTGCCGCAGAATTTCGCCGAAGCGCAGAAGCGCTACCGCGCCCTCGACGCCGCCGAACAGAAGGCGCGGCGCGCCTATCGACGCAATGTCGATGACGCCTATGAAGGCGTGGCCGCGCTGCGCGAGGTGATCGCCGACGCCGGCGCGCTGGCGGCGCTCGAGGGGATGTTGCGGGATCTGCCTCGGGTCGTTCGGTCACTGCTCCCCAAGGAGGCGATGCAGCATTTGCGCGGCGTTCAGTCGGAGGTGGGCGGAGTCGCGGGAGCAAACCATATCCGGTCCAAGCTGTCCGCGGCGCGGCGCGCGCTCAGAGGGAAGACGCCCGACATGGCGAAGGCGGAACGGGAGATCGGCCTCGCTCTTCGACGCTTCGAGGCCGAGATGCGATGGCGCGGTCGGGCCGCCGCCGCATTGCTGCCGGAACTCGCGTCGTTCGATGCCGCGATCGCCGGGACGATCGGGCTCCGCCAACGCGATCGCCTGACCAGCGACCAGGCGGAGGAGATCGCGGGCTGTCAGGCGGTCCACCGCGACATTTCGTTGAGCTTCTGAGCCGGTCGCGGCGGGCCGTTCCCGGACGATCCGTCTCGGCTCGGCAGCGGCATCCAGCCGTCGGGGCCCAGTATCTCGGCGGGGCGGAAGCGCGCCTTGTAGGACATCTTGGGGCTGTCCGCTATCCAGTAGCCGAGATAGACATGGGAAAGCCCCTCCGCTCGGGCCGTCTGTACGAGCCACAGCACCATGAAGGTCCCGAGGCTCCGCCGCACCGGTTGGGGGGCGAAGAAGCTATAGACCGCCGACATCGCGTCGCCCATCCGGTCGGCCAGCATCGCGCCGAGCAGCGTCCCGCAGGGTCCCCGGAACTCGACGATCCGGGTGTCGACGGGCGTGTCCTCGACCATGGACCGGTAGTCGTGGAACGTCATCGCCGACATGTCGCCGCCGCCATGCCGGGACCGCTGATAGCGCGCGAAGAGGCGGTACTGCTCCGCGGTCGCGGCCGCGTCGAGGTCTTCGGCCGCAAGATCGGCATTGGCGCGCGCGATGCGGCGAAACGAACGCGTCATCTCGAACCCGCGGGTTCGGACACGGATCGGAACGCAGGCCGCGCAGCGCGGGCAGGCCGGCCGATAGGCGAGGCCGTGGCTGCGGCGGAACCCGGCAAGCGATATCCGTTCGTAGAACGTCTCGGCATCGGGACGATCGAGCCCGGTGACGACCTTCCGCTCCTGACGGCCGGGGATATAGGGGCAGGGCAGGATGCGGGTCAGAAAGAAGAATGGATCTGGTCGGTGCAACAACGGTGTCATCGCGGGAAAGCGCCGTCACGGGGCCATCGGCCCCTCAAGCTTGGCATATACTATCCGGCGCGGCGCAGCGGCAACAGCCACCCGCGCGCGGCGGACCCGACGAAGCGAGGGAAGTGCCGATGCCCGACAATATGGTCGACGCGAACAGGCTCGAAGCGCGGCTCGTCGCCAACCCGTTCAATGCCTGGATGGGTCTGCATCTCGTCTCGTTGGACGAGGAAGGACTCACGCTCGGACTCAGATGGCGCGAGGAGATGATCTCGAACCCGCATGCGCGGGTCACCCATGGCGGCATTCTGGCCGCTCTGATCGACGTGGCCGCCGATTTTGCGATCGCCGCCAAGGTCGGAACGCCGGTTCCCACCGTGGACATGCGGATCGACTTCCACCGCGCGGCCCGGCCGGGCGATCTCGCGGCCACCGCGAAGGTGGTCCGACTCGGCGGCACGAACTCGGTCGCCGAAGCGCGCGTCCACGACATGGAAGGGACCCTGATCGCCAGCGGGCGCGGCGTCTATTTCACCGCGGCCGCCAAATCGTGAGCGGCGGGGCATCTCCCCCGCGTTGCGGCGGCGCGGAGGTCGGTTAGACTGTCGTCGATCCGGGGCTGGCGGATCTCGGGGAGACGGATCGCATATGGTGTTCGATAGCAGGGCGCTGCGCGACGCGTTCGGTTGTTTCGCGACAGGCATAACCGTCATTACGACCGTCGACAGGGACGGAGAAAAATACGGCGTGACGGCGAACTCCTTCACGTCGCTTTCCCTCGAGCCGCCGCTCTGTCTCTTCTGCCTCGATTCCAGCACGCTCAGCTTCTCGGCCTTTCAACGGGCCGAGCATTTCGCGGTCAACGTTCTGGCTCAGGACCAGGAACATCTCTCTTCCAACTTCGCTCGTTCGAATACCGACAAATGGGATGGGGTCGCCTACGAGACATGGGCGACGGGCGCGCCGATTCTCCCCGGCTGTATCGCGAATCTCGAATGCGACACCGAGGCGATGCACGAGGGTGGAGATCATGTGATCATCGTCGGCCGGATCCGCGACATGGCCTATCGCGATGGAGACTGCCAGCCGCTGCTCTATTACAAGGGCGGCTACAACGCCTTGTCGGTCTGACCCGGTTCCGGCGTCAGGCGGAGCAGCTTCGCGTCCGAGTCGTCCGAGGCCGCCGCCAGCCCCCCGATCCTGATATAGCGCCCCTCCGCCCATAGCGGCGCCAGGTCCCGGTAATGGCCGGAGAGCGGGTTCCCGGACTGGCCGGTCGCGATGACAAACAGCGAGTCGTCCAGCCGGCTCAGATCGTAGACGGCGCGGAAGCCCGGCCCGTGGACATTGGCGAACGGCGCGCTTCGATCGGAACCGAGATACTGCCCGCGGTTCACGGTGAACGCTCCGCCGGAACTCGGGAAGCGGATGTCTCCAACATGCTTCAACACCGGTATGCGGCCCAGCATCGGGTGTCGGAAATGCGCGTAATGCTCTGCGCCCCAGCGCCAGCGTTCGATATCGTCGCCATGCGCTTCCACCAGTTCCCGCAGGGTCTGGTCGAGTGCGCTGGAAAGGCGTTCCGCGCAGCTCTCCCGGCGCTCCGTTCCGATATCGTCGCACCATTCGCCCCCGTTGCGCAGCACGTTGGCGATGAAGACGGGGCGCATCCCCCAGACTCGCGCGAACAGCGGCCCGGTCTCGTCCGCATAGACCAGCCGGTTGAACGTCCGAAGCCACGCCGAGAATAACAGCGGCTCGGGCCGGTCCGCATCCATTCGCCCGTTCCAGCCCCGCAGCAGCGCGAGCGCCCGCGCGGCCAATTCCTCCCGCGCCGGGATATGCGTCATCAACGGTACCAGCTCCCGCGCCGCCAGAGACAGGTCGTCGAGCAGCATGGCCGCCGCCTTGTCGGGTGTCGCCGCCCGGCCCTCGTCGATCATCTCGTGGATCCGAAGGGCACGATAGGGCGGCGCGCCGCCGAAGCCGAGATGATAGGGGTAGTCGCGCCCGACGGTGGGATGGTTGGCATTGACGATGCGTCCGCTCGCCGGGTTGAAGATGCGCGGCAGCGCGTTGAACGGGATGTCGCCGATCCAGTCCTCGGTTCCCGTGAGGCCCGCACTCGGCGACGACCCGTCGCCCGATCGCCTTATGGGAACGCGTCCGGGCGCGATGAAGCCGATATTGCCGTGGATATCGGCATAGGTGATGTTCTGATGCGGGGCATGGAAATGCCTGGCCGCCTCGAGGAACGCCTCCCAGGACGCGGCGCGATTGAACATCCAGATCGCCTCGGCGGTGCGGTCGGCGGGACGCAGCGCCGTCGCCGCCAGCGCCACTACCTGCGTGTCGCCGACGAGCTGCCGGGCCTCCGCGTCGAGATCCGAAACGACGGGCCCATGCCGGGTCTCCCGGATCGTCATGTCGACCGGCGGCCCGCCGCGCACCTCGATTCGTTCGGTTCGAACGCCGAACGGCCGCGCCCCGTCCAGGGTGAGATAGCGGTCGGGGTCGGCCGGATCCAGCTCCTCGACGAACAGGTCCTGAGTGTCGCTGTCCGCGGTCGTGAACGCCCAGGCGATCGTTCCGTTATGACCCAGGATCGTGAAGGGCACGCCGGGTACCGTCGCGCCGGTCACCGTCAGTTCGGGCGTCTCGATCCGGGCCAGGTACCATAGAATGGGCGCCGAAAAACGGAGATGGGGATCGTTGACGAGAATCGGGCGGCCGGTCTCCGTGTGTCGGCCGGAGACGACCCAGGAATTCGATGCGGTGACCGGTCTGAGCGGCGCCGGCCAGGCGCGGAGGAGAGCATCGGAGAGCGCCTGGTTCCATCCGTGCCGCGGTGCCGTCCCGCCGCGGTCTCGCCGCCGCCCGGCGCTGCGCGTTTCGCCGGCGCCGGCCGCAGCGTTGTCGAGCGTCGGCGGCGCGGCGCCTGTCGGACCGGGCCAGAGCGCGTCTATCTGCTGCCGGCTCAGCCGTGCCGAGAGCCCCGCGCGCAGCAGCTCGGTCCGAGGGTTTCCCGACAGGCGCATCCCCATGATTCGCCCCCAGACCAGCGAATCGGCCGGTCGCCATGGTTCCGGTTCCAGCCCGAATGCCGCGAACTCCGGGGCGAGGATGCCGGAATGGGCGGCGAGATGCGCGTTGACCCCTGCGGCATACGCCTCCAGCGCTGCGCGGGGGCGGGGGCTCAGATGGTCGAACGCAGCCTCCGCGAGGCGATAGAGGCCGAAGAGGCGCATCCTGCGGTCGATGTCGACGGTCGCGGAGCCCGCGATCTCCGAAAGTCGCCCGGCGCCCAGACGGCGCATGAGCTCCATCTGGAACAGGCGGTCTTGCGCGTGGACGAAGCCAAGCGCGAAATACGCGTCCGCATCGTTCCGCGCGCGGATATGGGGGACGCCGTGCCGGTCGCGGACGATGTCGACCGGCGCGGCGATGGCGGAGAGCTGGAGCGTGCCCGCGCGCATGGGCAGCGACGACCGCAGCCACATATAGCCGCCGCCAAGCGTCAGCGCGCCGACGACCAGCAGGCCGCAGACGCCCCATCCGAGCCAGCCCCACCCGCCCGTCCGCCGCCGCGTCCGTCGCTTCATGGAGAAGATCGCGTTTTCGGGCGGCGTCATCGTCTCGCTCGAACGGGGCCGGAGAGCGGGTTCAGCCGGCCTTGAGCCGTTCCGCGACGTCACGCGCGGCATAGGTCAAGACGGCGTCGGCGCCGGCTCGCTTGAAGGCGGTCAGGGACTCCAGGAATATCCGCTCGCGGGCGACCCAACCCGCATCCGCGGCCGCGCACAGCATGGCGTATTCACCGCTCACCTGGTAGGCGCAGGTCGGCATGCCGAAGGCCTGCTTCACCCGCCAGACGATGTCGAGATAGAAGAGGCCCGGCTTGACCATCACCATGTCGGCGCCCTCGGCGGCATCCAGCGCGACTTCGCGCAGGGCCTCGTCGGTGTTCGCCGGATCCATCTGATAGGTCTTCTTGTCGCCCGCCCCGAGACTGTCCGCCGAACCGACCGCGTTGCGGAACGGGCCGTAGAGCGCCGAGGCATATTTCGCTGCATAGGACAATATCTTGACCGAGCCGTGGCCGGCCCCGTCCAAGGCGTTGCGAATCGCGCCCACCCGGCCGTCCATCATATCGGACGGGGCGATCACGTCGCACCCCGCCTCGGCCTGGACGACGGCCTGCCGGCACAGAACGTCGAGGGTTTCGTCGTTCACGATCTCGCCGCCGCGGAGGAGGCCGTCATGGCCATGGCTGGTGTACGGGTCGAGGGCCACGTCGCACATGACCCCGATGTCCGGCAGCGCGCGCTTGACCGCCGCGACGGCGCGGCAGACGGTGTTCTCGGGGTTGATCGCCTCGGTGCCGTCTGCGTCCTTGAGCCCCGGGCCAACCGCCGGGAAAACCGCGATCAGCGGGATACCGAGCGCCGCGGCGGCCCCGGCCTCGTCGACCAGGCGGCCGATCGAATATCTGTAGACGCCCGGGAACGTGCCGACCGCCTCGCGCGCCCCGTCGCCGTCATGGACGAAGACCGGCCAGATGAGATCGTCCACTCCGAGGCGGGTCTCGGCGACCAGCCGTCGGGTCCAGCCGTTCGCCCGATTGCGCCGCATGCGGCGCGACGGAAAGCGACCGCCCGCCCAAGCGCCCCGACCCGCCAACTCGTGCCCTCTCTCGCGACCCGCCAACGGCCGCTACCGTCGCGCCGCTTGTATCGGCATGGATGCGCCGCCGCAACCCGCACCGCTCATCTCGGCGATCTCGGTCCTCTCGGAGAGGCTGCGGCGAAGTTTCGCCAACGCCTTGCTCTCGATCTGGCGTATGCGCTCCTTGGTGACGCCGAAGGTCTCGCCGATCTCCGCCAGCGTGGTCTTGTCCTCGTTCAGGAAGCGCCGCGCGATGACCTGCTGCTCGCGCGGCGTGAGGTCGCCGATCGCCGCGCGCAGCCAGTCCGCAAGCACCGCATCGTCGTGGCGTTCCTGAACGATCCGCTCCGGCGACGGCCCGAGGTCCGGCAGGAAGTCCTGCGCCTCGTCGCCGTCGTCGCCGAGGACGCTCGCGTTCAGCGAACGGTCCGGAAAGGAGAGATGGGCTTCCATCCGCTCGACCGCGGCGAGCGGAACCCCGAGCCGTTCGGCGATCGCGCGTCGGTCCGCGTCGGTCATCGATGCGGCCGTGCTGCCCGAGAGCTGCGCCCGCATCCGACGAAGGTTGAAGAAGAGGCTCTTCTGGGCGGGGGTGGTCCCGATCCGGACGATCGACGCGTTGCGCACGACATAGTCCTGGATCGCCGCCAGTATCCACCATGACGCATAGGTGGAGAAGCGCACCTTGCGTTCGACGTCGAACCGGTTGGCGGCCTCGAGCAGCCCCGTATTGCCTTCCTGAATCAGATCGGCCATCGGGAGGCCGTACCCGCGGAACTTGGCGGCCATCCGCACGACCAGGCGGATATGGCTGGTGATCAGGACATCCAGCGCCTTCTGGTCGGTCTTCTCGCGCCAGCGCAGGGCGAGCTCGGCTTCGTATTCGCGCTCCAGGATCGGCGCGTCCATGACGGTGGAGATATAGCGGCGGTCCCCCTGTTCGGGAGACGCGGCGAGCGTCGGCGGCATGGGCAGCCTCCTCATCGAGGTATTAGCGACTCGCTAATGTATCGACTCGAACCGGATGGCGCAATCACGATATCGGGTCGAAACAAAATTACGAAAATCGGTCCGAAGAAAAAATTCCGTTTCGAAGGGCTGGCCCGCACGCGTGCCATGTTCTAATTGCTCTTTCCATGTCTGAATGCCTGCGTATCGCCGAACTGGTCGATCGGCTGGGCAGGATCGCGCACGGCTTGCAGTTTTCGGCAGGCTTGAATCCCGCTCAATGGGAGGCGTTGCGCTACATCGCCCGGGCCAACCGTTTCTCGCGCTCGCCCGGAGCCATCGCGCGCTATATGGGAACGACGCGGGGCACCGTGTCCCAGACCCTGATCGCGCTCGAGGGCAAGGGCTATATTGCGCGCCGGCGCTGCCCGGAGGATCGCCGGTCGGTGTCGATCGAGTTGACCGAGACCGGCCTCGCCTTGTGCGAGGCCGATCCGCTATGCATCGTTCTGCGCGCCGCGGGGGCCCTGAGCTGCGAACGGCAGGGCCTCCTCGCCGATGGTCTCGAAGACCTGGTGCGCGCCGTTCAGAGGGCGAGGGGGCTTCCGGAATTCGGCCCCTGTCTGAATTGCACCCATTTCCGGCCGCCGCCGTCCGACGACGAGGATTGTTACTGCGCCCTCAACGAAACGACCCTGCCTTCCGAAGACACGAACAAGCTCTGTATCGAATTCTCCTCGACGGACGGCGCGGGGACCGCATTGCCCGCCCCGTAGCCGACGGTGCGCGGAGTGGGCGGGGCGTCTCGCCCCGATGCGCGGCTACTCGGCCATCGCCGCCTTCTCGGCCGCCGCGGCCCGGGTTTCTTCGGCCGCGGCCTTCAGCAGAGCGTACATTTTCTTGACCTTCGGATCGCCGCCCAGGAACCTGTCGCCGAGCGGCTGCGCCCGCCGGAAGAACTCGGCGCGGTCGGCGGCCGGGAGCGGGATCACGGTGCCGCCGTTCTCGCTCCATTTCTTTTCCCAGTCCCGGGTCAGCTTGATCGCGAGGGCGGTTGTCTCGTCTTCGAGGCCTCTGCCCAGGGCGAAAAGCGTGTCCCGAAGCTCCACCGGCAGCTTGTTGAGGAACGCCTTGCTCGCCCACGCGCCCGACGGGATATAGGACCCTGCGGTCACCGTCAGAAATTTGGCGACCGTGTAGAACTTGGACGGTCCCATCACGATGACCGCGCTCCTCGCGCCGTCGACCACGCGGCGCTGGATGGCGGGCAGCACCTCGGAATACGGGATGGGCACCCCGGTGACGCCGAACTCCTTCATCAGCTCGACCTCCATCTTCGATGCGAGGACCCGCAGCTTCTTGCCCTTCAGGTCGTCGAGCGTGCGAACCGGGTCGCGGGATGCGACCGCGCTCTGGCCGGCCGACCACATATAGAGGGCGACGAACCCTGCACTCTCGCCGAGCCGCGCGAACCTGTCCCGAACGGTGGCATGGTTGATCGCCATATGCTGGTGCCATTGGGACTCGAACAGCCCGGGCGCGTCGGGCGCCTGGAAGGCGGCGTTGATGCCCTGGAAGAAGGCCGGCGGAGACACGAAGACCTCCTGCGTGCCGAGCTGTATGCCCTCGATCTGGCGCGGAATCTTGCCGAGCTGGGCCGCCGGGAATATCCGGACCTTGATCCGGCCCTGTGTCGCCTTCTCGACCCGCTCCTTGAGCCATTTGGACGAGATGTGCTGGGAGTCGTTGATCGTCACGAAGCCGATCTTCATCTCGTAGCTCTGCGCCAAGGCGGCGCCGCCGGTGGCGACAACGGCCAGACCCGCGAGCAGCGTCGGAAGCCGGCGGCAACGGCGAGAATCGAAGCTCATGGTCTCTCTCCCCCTGTGTCGGTTCGCCGAAGAGTCGGCCCGACCGCGGCCGAGGCGCAACCGGCCCGCCTCTCCGGCGTTCCGGCGAATGCTAGCACGGCGGTCGAGGCGGGGCGCAACCGTCGATCGTCAGCCGTCGCCTCGCGGCCCGAGCCGGGAAAAGACCGCTCGGGCATTGTCTTCGAAGATCGCGCGGCGCGCCTCGGCATCAAGGGAAGGCGCATTCTCGATATAGCGCCTGGTGTCGTCGAAGGGGAAGCCCGTCTCGGGGTCCACGCCGCGCACCGCCCCGACCATCTCCGAAGCGAACAGGATGTTTCGAACCGGAATGACCCGGGTGAGGAGATCGACGCCCGCCTGATGGTAGACGCAGGTGTCGAAGAACAGGTTGTCGAGAAGAAGCTCGTCGAGGGGCGGCCGCCCCATGTCCTGAGCCAGCCCGCGATAGCGCCCCCAGTGATAGGGCGCCGCCCCGCCGCCATGCGGGATGATCAGCTTCAGGCTCGGAAAGTCCCTGAACAGGTCGGACGTGAGAAGCTGCATGAAGGCGGCCGTGTCGCCGTTTATGTAGTGGGCGCCGGTGAAATGGAAGTGCGGGTTGCAGGACGAGGAGACATGGATCATCGCGGGCACGTCGAGCTCCGCCATCTTCTCGTAGAGCGGATACCACCAGCGGTCGAAGAGCGGCGGATCCGTCCAGTATCCCCCGGTCGGATCCGGGTTGAGGTTGAGGCCGATGAAGCCGAGCTCGTTCACGCAGCGCTCGAGCTCGGGAATGCAGTTGGCGGGCGGAACGCCGGGCGTCTGGGGAAGCTGGCACACCCCGACGAAATTGTCCGGGTAGAGCGTGCACACCCGATGGATCATGTCGTTGCAGATTTCCGACCAGAAGCGGTTCGCGGTCTCGTCGCCGTCCTGATGCGCCATCCCGGCGGCGCGCGGCGAAAAGATCGTCAGATCGGTGCCGCGCTCGCGCTGGAGCTTGAGCTGTGCGCCTTCCACGCTCTCGCGGATCTCGTCGTCGCCGACCTTCCGATCGAACGGCAACGGCCTGTAGCCGAGCGCGCCGCGCCCCGCGACCTGGGCGTCGCGATAGGCCTTGAGCGCCGGCGGCGCGGTCGTGTAATGGCCGTGGCAATCGATGATCATGACGCTCTTCCCGTGAGTTCGAGCCCCTTGTCGAGCCCCGCATAGCTGCGCGTCGGCGCGGCCATCAGGAACCGATAGCCCTCGGCGAGGACCCGTTCGACATTGCCGGCGTCGACATGCGGGTGTCCGACGGCGACGCCGCGCGCCTTGCAGATGCCGACGATCTCGGCCATCGCCTCGCGGACCGCGGGGTGGTCGTACTGGCGGGGAAAGCCCATCTCCTGGCTCAGGTCGCCCTCGCCGATCAGCACCGCGCCGATCCCCGGAACCTTGGCGAGCATCTCGTCGAGGTTCGCGATACCCGCCATGTCCTCGATCATCAGAACGACGAGGATCTCCCCGTCCGGATCGAGAGGCCAGACATCGGCCTTGCGGTAATAGTCCTGCTGCCCGACACCCCAATAGCGCGCGGCGGCGGTCGGGCCGTCGCCGCGCAATCCGGCCGGCGCATAGCGATCGGCGGCGGAGAGCCGGGGATAGCGGCAGGCCGCGACGGCGTTGTGGGCTTGATCGGCCGTGCTGATATGGGGCCAGACGATGCCGTAGACCCCGACGTCGAGCGCTTGCTTGGCGTGCCATTGGCCCATTTCCCCGCCATTGGGCGGGATCCGGACCATCGGGGCGACCGCCGGAACGATCGAGCCGGACGTTGCGATCTGCGCGCGGTCGAGGAGATATTGCAGGGAATCGCGCAGCGCCGCGACATCCCAGGGGTTGTGCTCCATCTCGAACACGACCCCGTCATAGCGGGCGCGCGAGAACGCCAGGGCAGTCCCGGCGTCGGCGGTCGCAAACGACGTGAACGCCGCGCGCCCTCCTTCCAAGGCGCGGATCACGCCGTTGAGGCGGGGCAGATCTCCCATGCTTCCCTCCGTCGTCCCCGAACGGTCCCGATCACGGCGCCTGGGAGACCGCCCGGCTCTCTTTCAGATAGGTGTCCATCGGCGTGCGCATATAGGCGGGAATCTCGATCGAATGCCCGGCCGAGCGCCGCCCCAGCGCGTTGACGAAACGGATTCGGAAGATGTCCCGACCGCCGCTTCGCCCAAGGCATGTGTAGCGGATGGAAGAGCGGCCGATCCCGGTCAGGATCAGCGAGATCTCGATCTCGTCTCCCATTCTGAGCGCCGATTGAAAATCCGCCTCCGTGTGCACCAGCGGAAACATGTGATCGTGAACGAAGAACTCGTCCGCGAAGGACAGCTTCAGACGATCGTTGAACCAGTCCTCGAACAAGGCGTTGCACATGCGAAAGAATTCGACGAAGAACACGATCCCCGCCGGATCGCAGTGGCCGAATTCGATCCGTTGGCGAAGCGTGTGCAGATGAACCCTGCGCGGCATCGAGACATCCGACCGTCTGGCCGCGCGACTCATAGTCGGCGGCCCCGCGGCTGGCAAGCACCCCGGTCTCGCGCGCCGACCCCCGCCGCCCGAAGGATAGAAACGACCTCGGCGCGTCCCGATCCTCGTCCGTCGCTCCTGGCGTCTTCCGGCCTGCCGGGAAAGGTCGGGAGCGAAGCTGCGCGCGACCGCCCGGCGGCGGCGGCGGTTTCGAGCCGCTGTCGACGCCACCGGCGAACACGCGCCGGCGGATCGCTTTCGCAGCGCGCGGCGCGGCGCGTATATTGCTGCCGAGCGGTCTCGTCTCGAGCCCTGTTCGGCCTCCGCATCTGCGCCTTCCGTCTCCGGAGATCGCATCGTGTCGAGACTGTTCGCAGGGTTCAGGTCGAGCTCCGAGGGAGAAGTCATGACGACGCTGATAACCGGGGCGGGTCTCGTCGGGACGAGCTATGCGCTGTGCGCGCGGGCGCGCGGCGAGCGGGTCGTCTTCCTTGACCCGCTGCCGCGCGCCGACTATTTGCGGACCCGCCTCGGGGAGGGCGGCTACGGCGTCCTCCCCGAGGATGTTCGGCATCTCGCCGGTCTCGTCGACGCGATCCGGTATTGCGGGGCGGACACCGTTCTGCACACCGCCGGGCTCATCGGCCGCAAGGTGGAGCAGCCGCTGCATAACGGCATGGACCTCAATATCAACGGTGCGCTCGCGGTCTGCGAGGCGGTTCGGCTGACGGGGGTTCGCCGCATGTTGAGCGTCTCCACCTTCGGCGCCTATGACTGGCGAAGACCTGCTCCGGAGGGGGTCATTCGCGAGGATTTCGCGCGCGGCAGCGGCATGCCCTACTCCAACAGCAAAGCCGCGCAGGAGCTGATCATCGAGGCCTATCAGCATCGATACGGTTTCGAGGCGGCGATCGTTCGCCCGGCCAACGTGTTCGGCGTCGGCCATTTCTGGGGCGGTTCGGGCGGCGGCGAGAAATGCCATGCGCTTGTCGAATGCGGGATTCGCGGCGTGCCGGCCCGCATTCCCGAGGAACAGACGATGGCCTTCGAATATGTCTATTCCAGGGACATCGGCCGGGCGCTGGATCTCTGCGCGACCGCAGACCTGCCTCCCTACTCGGTCTTCAATATCGGGATCGGTGCCGTCACGACGTTCGACGATCTCGTCGCCGCCGTCCGTGCGAGCCTCCCCGATCTCGAGGTCGAGGTCCTGCCCGGCCGGCCGCCGGTTTCGCGGACCGACCATATGGATGTCGGCCATGCCCGAGACATGCTCGGCTGGGAGCCCGAATACGACCTCGAATCGGGGTTCGCCGCCTATGTAGAGGAGATGCGCCCGCTGGTCGGCGCGAACCGGCCCCGATCTCCCGACAGATAGTCGAAGGCGGTCAGGCAGTGGATGGCCGCGACCGATTCTAGGTCGGACAACAGCACATGCTCGTCGTCGGCGCCCATATTGAAGGGCGTCGGCCCGCACACCACCGCCGGCATCCCTGCCAAGCGGTAGAGCCGGCAATCGGATGCGCCGATCCGCATGGTGACGGCAGGCGGGCTGCCGAGAATCTCTACCGCGTTGGCGGCCGCGAGGCGGACGATCTCATGGTCTGGATCTGTCCAGGTCGGATCGTAGCGGCGCTCGATCCGAACGTCGATCCTGTCCAGCCCGGCGAGCGAGGCCGCGATCTCCGTCTCGATGGCCGCTGCGGTCAGCCCGGCGGGGATGCGGATGTCCAGCTTGGCCGAAGCGCGGTCGGCGACCAGATTCTGCATCCGCCCGCCCTTTATGAGGCCGATATTGACCGTCACCGCACCCAGGATATCGGTCTCTCCCGCGCCGGATATCTCCTCGGAGACCGCGGCCGCCCGGTCGATCGCACGCGCGATCTCGGGCGGGGCGGGAACCGCGAGCCCGGTCAGCGCGCGGAGCCGTTCCAGGGCTGCGATCAGCGTCTCGACCGCGTTGTCGCCGAGATGGACATGCGCGCCGTGCGCGGCTTTCCCGGTCGCGGAGAGCGTGAGCCAGAGCAACCCTTTCTCGCCGAACCGCAAGACCCGCGGTGAGCCCACGTCGCCGCAGATCACGGCGTCGCCTCGCGCCTCGGGAACGGTCTCGATCAGATATTGGGTGCCGGCCCGGCCCATGGTCTCCTCGTCGCCGGCGAGAGTGATCGAGACCTCGCCCGCCCAGTCGCCGCGGCATTCGGCCAACAGCGCGGTGGCGAGGATGGAACAGGCGATCCCGCCCTTCATGTCGGAAACGCCCCGGCCGTAGAGGCGGCCGCCGCGGATCGCGCCAGACAGGGGGGCGTCCGTCCAACCGCGCGGGTCGCCGATCGGGTAGGTGTCGAGATGGCCGTTGAACACCAGCCGGCGGCCCGGTCGGGTGCCGCGCAGCACTGCGACGAGATTGTCGATCGGCCGGGTCTTGCTGTGGCGCGAGATCTCGATGCCGTCGATCTCCGACAACAGCTCTGCGCAAACGTTCGCGATCTCCCCGGTATCTCCCGGCGGGGTCGCGCTCGGCGTCCGCACTAGCCGGGCGGCGGTCGCGAACAACCGGTCGCGCGACTCCGCGAGCCGCGCCGAGAGCCGCGCCCGGACATTCGCGCCGCTCATGCCGCCCGGCGCCTGCGCCGGATCTGGCTGATCAGCACCAGGGCGATCGCCGCCAGGCCCACCGGGTAGACGATCTCCTTGGGCGGCCGCCCGAACTGCTCGATATCGACGCCGGTGACGATGTCGCCGAATGCCAGCCCGGCCTTTTCCGCCGGCCCCATGAAGGCGGTATCGGCGACCTCGATCCGTCCGTCGGCCGCCGTGGCGAGCGCGAGGCCCAGCCCGACGGCGACCGACCGGTCGGCGCGGCTCTCCGGGGCCGGAATGACGAACATCTTGAACCTGTCGCCGTATTCGGTCGGCCGGGTAACGCGGATGCGCAGGTGGACATCCGGCTCGACGGCCGGCGGAACCGTCTCCAACAGCCCGGGCGCGACCGGTCTGAAGTCCGGCGAGACCTGGTTGAGCACGAAGTCCGGCCGAAACAGGCAGAGGATCGCGAGCGCCAGGGCGATGCCCTCCCATATCCGCAGGCGCACCAGCAGCCACCACTGGGTGAGAGCGCTGAAGGCCAGGATCGCGATCAGCGAGACCGCGAAGACCATGACGCCTTCGGCGAGGGTGTCGACCCCGATCAGCAGCAGGGCCGGGTTGAAGATGAAGACCAGAGGCAGGATCGCCGTCCGGATGTCGTACAGAAAGGACTGCACCCCGGTCTTGAGGGGGTCTGCGCCCGAGATCGCCGATGCCGCGAAGGCGGCGAGACATACCGGCGGCGTGGAGTCCGCCATCAGCCCGAAATAGAAGACGAAGAGATGGACGCCGATCAGCGGCAGCACCAGACCGGAGGCGTTGCCGAGCTCGACGATAACTCCGGCCATCAGCGAGGCGACCACGATATAGTTCGCGGTCGTCGGCAGACCCATGCCGAGGACGATGCAGACCAGCGCGGTCAGCAGCAGCAGGATATAGACATTGCCTTGGCTGATCGCCTCGACGAGGCCGAGCATCGCGTTGTTGAGCCCGGTCGCCGACACCACGCCCACGATCAGCCCCGCCGCACCCGTCGCTGCGGTGACAGAGATCATGTTGCGGGCGCCGGCGATGAGCGCGATGCGGATCAGGGCCAGGCCGTTCTTCAACCCGGTCGCCGGATCGCTCGCGTCGCGGACGGCCTTGGCCAAGATGATCCCCATCATCAGCAGGATCGAGTAGAAGATGGCGCTCGCCGGAGACCAGCGCTCGACCACCAGCAGATAGATCAACGCGACGATCGGAATCAGATAGTGCAGGCCCGACAGGAACGTCGCCTTGAGCAGAGGCAGCCTGTCCCTGGGCAGCCCCGACAGGCCGAGCTTCAGCGCTTCGAGATGCGAGATGTAGAACAGCGCGCAATAGCTGATGAAGGCCGGGAGGGCGGCGTGGACGATGACGTCGTAATAGGAGATACCGATGAACTCGGCGATGATGAACGCGGCGGCGCCCATGATCGGCGGCATGATCTGCCCGTTGGTCGAGGCGGAGACCTCGATCGCGCCGGCCTTCACCGACGAGAACCCCATCCGCTTCATCATCGGGATGGTGAAGGCGCCGGTAGTCACGGTGTTCGCGATCGAAGATCCGGAGACCATCCCGGTCATTCCCGAGGCCAGGATCGCCCCCTTGGCGGGCCCGCCGCGATACTTGCCGACGAGCGCGAAGGCGAGATCGAGGAAGTAGCGGCCGGCGCCGGCGCGGTCCATGAACGCGCCGAACAGCACGAACAGGAACACGTAGCTGACCGAGACGTTGATCGGGATGCCGAAGATCGCCTCGCCGGTCAGCCACTGATAGCCGATCAGCCGTTCGAGCGAGACGCCCTTGTGGGAGATGAGCCGGGGCATCTCCTGCCCGGCGAGCGAATAGAGGATGAACAATGTGCAGACGATCACCAGCGGCCAGCCGACCGACCGGCGGGTGGCTTCGAGCAGCAGGAGGATCCCGACCCCGCCCAGGATCGCTTCGAAGGGGATGGTCACGCCGCCGAGCGCGACCTCCAGGAGAATGCCGTCCCGGCTCGTGATCCCCTCATATCCGAGCCACAGATAGGCGGCGCAGAGGAAGGCGACGATCGCCAGCACCACGTCGTGGACCGGTACCCGGGTCCGCGCCGCGCCGCGCCGGAAGGGAAATGCGAGGAAGCACAGCGACAGGCCGAAAGCCAGATGCAGCCCGCGCGCCGGTATGTCGGTGAAGAGGCCGACTCCGGTCATGAAGGGGAGGGGCGAGGCGATCCAGAGCTGGAAGAGCGACCAGGTCAGGGCCGCCCCCGCGAGGATTCGCGCCCAAAGCGAAACGAGCCCACCGCCGGTGGGCTCGAGTCGTTCGATCAGTTCGTTGGGTCTTGCGGTCAAGACCGGACGGACGCTGGCGGCGGTCTACTGGATCCAGCCCTTCTCACGGTAATATTTGGCGGCGCCGGGATGGTGAGGCGCCGACAGGCCGTCCTTGATCATGCCCGCCGGCTGCAGCTTGGCGTAGGCCGGATGCAGGCGCCGGAAGTCGTTCATATTCTCCATGACCGCGCGGGTCAGCTCGTAGACGGTGCTGTCCGCCACGTCCGCGGAGGTTACGACCGTCGCCATCACGCCGAAGGTCTCGACGTCTTCCGTGGTGGACTTGTAGGTGCCCTTCGGCACCACGGCGCGCGCATAGTAGGGCCGGTCGGCGATGAGCTTCTTCTCGACATCGGTGTTCAGCGAGACGATCCGCGCGAGGCAGCCGTCCGTGGCGACCGCGACGCCGGAATTGGGGATGCCGACGACATATCCAAAGGCGTCGATCTTGCCGTCGCAGAGCGCGGTCGAGTGCTCGGTCGAGGTGAGCTCGGTGGTGAGCGAGAAATAGTCGCGCGCCGTGCCGTATTTCTCCATCAGCAGCTCGGTCGTCTGGCGCTGCCCCGAGCCGGGATTGCCGATGTTGAGCCGCTTGCCCTTGAGGTCCTTCCAGGACTCGATCCCGGAGCCCTTGCGAACGACGAGCTGATAGGCCTCGGGGTGTACGGAGAATACCGACCGCAGCTTGGGGAACTTGGTCACGCGATCCGACGAGCCGTGATAGGCGTGATACTGCCAGTCGGACTGCGCGACGCCGAAATCGAGCTCGCCCGCCTTGATCTGGGCGATATTGTAGGTCGAGCCGTTGGTCGAGGGCGCCGAGCAGCGAATGCCGTGCTTGCGGCCCTTCTTGCGCCCTTCGGCGGCCTCCTTGTGCAGCATCCGGCAGATCGCGTTGCCGGTGACGAAGTACACGCCGGTTGGGCCGCCGGTGCCGATGGCGATGAAGACCCGCTTGCTCTGCGCCGCGCCGGTTTGGGGGAAGCTCATGCTCGCCGCCGCGAGCGCGGCTGCGGCGGCCAGAGATGCAAATCGCAAACTCATGGTGCTCTGTCCTTCCTTGATGTCGGTCCGTATATTCATGCAGCCCCGCCGCAGGGAGTCAAGGTTGACACCCGCCGGACCCGGATATGGTAAACGGACGCTTCCGTACAGACCGCGCCGGATCCGAGCGATGAGCGTTTCCCAAGACATCCGTCGAAAGCTCGAGCGTGCGCTCGCCCCCGAACGGCTGGTGATCGAGGATCAGTCGCATTTCCATATCGGTCATGCCGGCGCCCGCGAGGGCGGCGAGAGCCATTTCAGGCTGGAGATCGTCGCCGAGGCCTTCGAGGGTGCGAGCCGCATCGACCGCGAGCGCATGATCCATCGCTGTCTCGCCGAGGAGCTTGCCGGTCCGATCCACGCGCTGTCGATCGCCGCGCGCGCGCCGGGCGAGACGGGGGGCTGAGGCCGGCCGCAGCCGTCCCGTCCGCGCTTTGCAACGAGACGGCTGCGGGGGTAGTGTCCGCCGGCCGCCGGGCCGGTTCCGCCGTTCGGCGCGCGTTGTGGCGGCGCTCTGCCGCCGCTCGTTTCAGCCGCCGACAAACGCGGCATCGAAGCGCCCCGGCCGCCGACAAACGCGGTTTTCGGGGACGCAGAAAGGAGACGCCATGAGCACCGCAAGGAAAGAGGCGCTCGGCGCGCCTGCCGAGGCCATCTTCGACCTCCGCAACTCTCTGGAATGGCTAGAGGCCGAAGGCGACCTGGTCGCGTCGAACGTCGAGATCGACCCCGATCTCGAGCTGACGGGGGTCCAGAAACATCTCGACGGCGGCTGCCCGATGCTGTTTGAGAACGTCAGGAACAAGCCCAACCACCGGGTTGTGACCAACCTGTTTGGCGACATGAACGTCATCAACAAGATGTTCGGCTGGGCGGACGATACCGACCGCACGCGCAAGCTCGCGCACGCGCTCTCGAACCCGATCAAGCCGGTCGTCGTTTCCCGGCAGGAGGCGCCCGCCCAGCAGCATGTCGTCGAGAACCCGATCGACGTCAACGAATACATGGTGCCGATCCGGCACACCGAATACGAGCCCGAGCTGACCGTGGGCTCGGGCAACCGCGTCGTCACCGGGGAGTATTTTGGCGGCGGCTCGGATCTGGGCTACAACCGGATGAACTTCCGCTGGGGAAATGTCGGCACGTTCCAGATCTCCCCCGGCTCGCATATGTGGCAGGTCGTCTCCAAGCACTACAAGGACGACAGGCCGGTGCCGATCACCATGTGCTTCGGCGTGCCCCCGTCCTGCACGCTGCTCGCTGGGGCCGGTTTCGACTACGTGATCCTGCCGCAGGGCTGCGACGAGATCGGCGTCGCCGGCGCGGTCCAGGGCTCGCCGGTCCGCCTCGTCAAGGCGCGGACGGTCGATGCCATGGCGCTCGCCGATTGCGAGGTGGTGCTGGAGGGCTACGTCAACCCGCGCGACCGGCGTTACGAGACGGCGGAAGCCGAGGATGCCGGCGTCCAGGGACGCTTCCATTTCCACCCCGAATGGGCCGGCTATATGGGGAAATCCTACAAGGCGCCGACCTTCCACGTCACCGCCGTGACCATGCGCGACCCGGCGACCAAGCCCATCATCTTCGCGCTCGGCGTCCATATGCTGGACGACCACAATATCGACACCACGGTCCGCGAGGCGGCGATGTTCGAGCTCTGCGAGCGCCTGCAACCGGGCATCGTCCAGGATGTCGTCATCCCTTATTGCATGACCGACTGGGGCGGGGCGATCATCCAGGTGAAGAAGCGCAACCGGATCGACGAGGGCTGGCAGCGCAACTTCATGTCGGCGATCCTCTCGACGTCGCAGGGCGCGCGGCTATGCATTGCGGTCAGCGAGGATACCGACCCCTACGACATGGACGACGTGATGTGGTGCATGACCACCCGCGTCAACCCGCATACCGACATCCTCAACCCGATCCCGGGTGGGCGCGGCCAGACCTTCATGCCGGCCGAGCGCATGACCGCCGGCGAAAAGGAATGGACCGCGTCCAACACCCGGTTCGAGGGCGGCATGGGGATCGACTGCACGGTGCCGTTCGGTTACGAGAACGACTTCATGCGTCCGGTCTACCCTGTGGACAAGGTCGATCCGGCGCGGTTCTTCAGCGCGGACCAGCTCGCCAACGCGCGGTCCAGGATGAAGGGCTGGGTGCACAGCCTGGCGCGCAGCGGGCGCTGAGGCGGCGCGCTCAACTGCCCCGATAGGTGGTATAGCCGAAGGGCGAGACCAGGAGCGGGACGTGATAGTGGCCGTCCGCGTCGGCGACGCCGAAACGGACGGTCACCACGTCGAGGAAGGGCGGGTCGGAGAGCGCCGCCCCGGCGTCGCGGAAATAGGTACCGATATGGAAGACGAGCTCGTAGACGCCGGCCTCCAGCCCCGCTCCTTCCAGTAGCGGTCCCGGACAGCGACCGTCCGCATCGGTGCGCATCGAGACGAGCGGCCCGCGCTCCCGGCCCGCGGCGAAGAGCTCGATCCGCATTCCGGCGGCCGGGCGGCCGTGCGCGGTATCGAGCACATGCGTCGTCAGTCGGCCCATCGCCGTTCTCCCCGCGCGCCGCCGACCGTCATTCGATCTCCGCGCCCTGGGCGATCCAAGCCCCGAGGATGCGGCGTTCCGCCTGGGTCATCTCGGTCTCGTCGCCGAGCGGCATCGTTTTGGTCAACACCGCAACCGCCCTGATCTTGAGGGCGTGGCGTCGGATCTCGGCGGCGGTGTCGAAGGCCACGTCATTCGGCGGGGTTTCGAAATCCGTATTGGCCGGCCGGGCGGCGTGGCAGGACACGCAATGACGCGAGATCACCTCGTAGGCCGCGGCGAAGGACACGAACTCGTCTTCGTCGCCCGCCATTTGCGTATCGTCCGGCAGCGTCGCGGCAATCAGCGCCGCCATCACGGCGACGGCGGCAGGGACCGGCCAGAGCTTCGGCGTTCCCGCGTTTCTGAGATTGAACCAGTGGCGGACCAGGGCGCCGACCACGAACAACCCGATCAGGATCGCCCAGGCGTGGGCGTGGCCGAACGTGCTCGGATAGTGGGCGCTCATCATGATGAACACCACCGGCAGCGTCATGTAGTTGTTGTGGACCGAGCGCTGCTTGGCGTTGAAGGCGAGCCGGGGATCGAGCGTCGTCCCCGCCCGCGTCGCCGCGACCAGCTTCCGCTGCGCCGGGATGATGATCATCCACACGTTGGCGACCATGACGGTCCCCAGCATCGCGCCGACATGCATATAGGCGCCGCGGGCGCTGAACAGCTGGGCGAGGCCGTAGGCGAGCGCGATCAGCAGCGCGAAGCCGATCGTCTCCACCAGAAGGCTCCGATGGCGGAGCGGGGAGCGATAGAGCCCGTCATAGACGAACCAGCCGGCGATCAGGACGCCGACGCCGATCGCCACCGCCTCGCCCTGGCTCAGCGCCGCCACCGACGTGTCGATCAGATAGATCTCGGCCCCGGCATAGTAGATCAGGGCGAGCAGCAGCATCCCGCTGATCCAGGTGAACCCCGCTTCCCACTTGAACCAATGCAGGGTCTTCGGAACCTCATCGGGCGCCAGGTCCATCTTTTCGACGATGTAGAATCCGCCGCTATGGGTCATCCAAAGTTCGCCCTCTACCCCCTTCTTCGGCGGATCGGGTGGCTCCAGATGGCTGTCCAGCCACATGAACAAGAAGGAGGCGCCGATCCAGGCGATGCCGGCGATAATGTGGAGCCATCGCAGGACCAGGTTCAGCCATTCGCTCAGGACCGCTTCCATGGGCCTCTATTCCTCGACCAGATCGATCAGCCTGAAACGGCCGATCATTCCGATATTGCGCAGCGCTTCCGTCCGTTCGCCGGCCGGGTCGTTGGCGAGCCGGGCTTCGAAGGCATCGAGGATCGCCTCCTTCGTCAGCCCGCGCACCGCGATGACGAACGGAAAGCCGAAGCGGTCGCGATAGGCGCGGTTGAGCGCGTGGAACCGGTCGAACTCGGCGTCCGACAGCCGGTCCAGCCCCGCCCCCGACTGCTCCCTTCGGGAGTCCGCGGTCAGCGCCCCGGCCCGCGCCGCTCTCCCGGCGA
Organism: Alphaproteobacteria bacterium; assembly: GCA_963422565.1. GTDB lineage: Bacteria > Pseudomonadota > Alphaproteobacteria > MPNO01 > MPNO01. Next base: position 3,045,717 of record OY730228.1, read on the forward strand.
GGTCGGGATGGCCGCGGATCAACGCGAGCTGCGCCTCCTCGCCGCCCGCGGCGATCGCCGCAAGCATGGCCTCGTGGAGCGCGGCTAGGCTCGCATGGGGGCGGCCGCCGGCCGCCGCCGCGGCGACCCAGGCTGCGTTCTCGAAGACACCGCCGAGGGCCGCGACGAACGCCTCCTGCGAGGCCCGGTTGAGGGCGGCAAGCCTCACGCAGCTTCCCCGCGGGCGCGAACCGACTCGATCGCCGCCAGCACCCGTTCCGGCGTCGCCGGCGCGTCGAGGGCGACGACCTCGCGATGCCCGGCGAGCGAGGAGACCGCATCGCGGATGGCGAGCCAGACCGAGATCGCCAGCATCAGCGGCGGCTCGCCGACCGCCTTGGAACGGAAGACGGTAGGCCGGGGGTTGGGCACGTTGTCGAGGAGATGCACGTTGAACTCGGCGGGGACATCGCGGCTGCCCGGGATCTTGTAGGTCGACGGTCCATGCGTGCGGAGCCGGCCCTCCCCGTCCCACCACAGCTCCTCCATGGTCAGCCAGCCCATCCCCTGGACGAACCCGCCCTCGATCTGCCCCAGGTCGATCCCGGGGTTCAACGAGATCCCGCAGTCCTCGAGAATATCCGCGCGCAGCACCCGGCTCTCGCCGGTCAACAGATCGACCGCCACCTCGGAAATGCAGGCGCCGTAGGCGAAATAGTAGAACGGGCTGCCGCGAAAGCCGTCGGGATCCCAATGGATGTCAGGGGTACGGTAGAAGCCGGCCGCCGACAGAGACACGCGCGCGCGCCAGGCGAGCTCGGCGAGCTCGGCGAAGGCGAGCGAGCGATTGCCGGCATAGACGCGGTTGTCGGCGAAGCGGATCTCGCCCGCCGGGATGTCGAAATGCCCCGCCGCCACCTCGCTCATGCGCGTCTTGATCCGCGACGCCGCGTCGAGCGCAGCCATGCCGTTCAGGTCCGAACCCGAGGAGGCGGCCGTGGCCGAGGTGTTGGGCACCTTCCCGGTGTTCGCCGGGGAGATCCCGATTCGGTCGAGATCGATCTGAAAGACCTCGGACACGACCTGGGCCACCTTCACGTAGAGGCCCTGGCCCATCTCGGTGCCGCCGTGGTTCAGATGCACGCTTCCGTCCGTATAGACATGGACTAGCGCGCCGGCCTGGTTGAGGGTCGGGACGTTGAAGGAGATGCCGAACTTGACCGGCATCAGCGCGATGCCCTTGCGGATGACGGGGCTCCGTCGGTTGAACGCGGCGACCGCGGCCCGCCTTCCCTCGTAATCCGCCTCGGTGCGGAGCCGATCGACGATCGGGCGGATCGGATCGTCCTCGACCGTCTGGCCGTAGGGGGTGACGTTGCGCGGTGCCGGCCCGTAATAGTTCGCTCGTCGGACGGCCTCGACATCGGCGCCGATCGCGCGCGCGATATGCTCGATCACCGCCTCGATGACGAGCATGCCCTGGGGGCCGCCGAACCCGCGAAACGCGGTGTTCGACACGGTGTTGGTCTTGCAGCAATAGCCCCGGAACGACGCGTTCGGAATGTCGTAGCAGTTGTCGGCATGGCAGAGGGCGCGGGTCATCACCGAGGGCGACAGGTCCGCGACGTTGCCCGCGCGGGCCGCGAACAGGATGTCGAGCCCCTGGATGCGGCCTTGGTCGGTGAATCCGACCTCGTAGCGAAACAGGAAGTCGTGGCGCTTGCCGGTGACGATCATGTCGTCGTCGCGGCCGAGCCGGAGCTTGACCGGACGGCCGGACCGGCGGGCGAGGAGCGCGGCGAGCGCGGCGACGATCGTCGCCTGGCTCTCCTTCCCGCCGAAGGCGCCCCCCATCCTCCGGACTTCGACCGTCACCGCGTTGGCCGGCAGGCCGAGGACATGGGCGACGCCATGCTGGACCTCCGTCGGATGCTGGGTCGAGGAATGGACCAGCATGTTGCCGTCCTCGGACGGCACGGCGAGCGCGATCTGGGTCTCGAGATAGAAGTGGTCCTGCCCGCCGCAGGACAGGCCGCCGCTGACGCGGCGCGGCGCGGCGTCGATCGCGGCAGCTGCGTCGCCCCGGCGGAGGATCTGCGGTTCCGCGACGAAGGACTCGCGGGCCAGCGCCTCCTCGATCGACAGCAGGGCGGGCAGCGGGGTGTAGGCGACCGCGACCGCGCGCGCGGCGACGCGCGCCAGATCGCGGGTTGCCGCGGCGACCGCGGCGACCGGGTGGCCGTGATATTCCGCGGCATCCTCGGCGAGGATCGGCTCGCCGGAGAGGATCGGCGCCACGTTGTTTCGGCCCGGAATGTCGGACGCCGTGACCACGGCGTGGACTCCCGGCATGGCCACGGCGCGGGCGGCGTCGATCGAATCGATCCGCGCATGGGCGTGCGGGCTGACGACGAGCCACCCCTCGAGCGTGCCCGCCGGAGCGCGCATGTCGTCGATATAGACCGCCTTGCCGGTGACGTGCTTCTCCGCGCTGTCATGGCGCCACGTCCGATGGACGCCGCCGCGGAGCGCCGCTGCCGTCACAGCGCGTGGACCTCGGTCGGCACCGCGTCGCCCATGCTTTCGATATGGAGCCGGTCCAGCAGGTTGGCGGCGACCGCCCGCCGATAGGATGCCCTGGCCCGGACATCGTCGATCGGGGCGAAATCGTCTTCGAGCGCCCGCTTGGCCGCGCCCAGCGTCTCCGCGTTCCAGGGCCGGCCGCGGAGCGCCGCCTCGGCCGCCGGCGCGCGCTTCGGGACTGCGGCCATCCCGCCATAGGCGATACGGGCGGACGCCACCGCGCCGTCGGCGATGGCGACGGAATAGGCGCCGACCACCGCCGAAATATCCTGATCGTAGCGCCGGGAGATCTTGTAGACATGGAAGCTCCGGCCGGCGGCCGGGCGGGGAATGCGCACCGCTTCGATGATCTCGTCGCCGGCGAGGGCGGTCCGTCGATAGTCCTGGAAGAACGCCTCCATGGGCAGTTCGCGAACCCCGCCCGCGCGCCGCAGGACAAGCGTTGCGTCGAGGGCGATCAGGCAGGGCAGCGTGTCGCCGATTGGCGAGGCGGTCGCGATATTGCCGCCGATCGTGCCGAGGCTGCGGATCTGGCGCGAACCGATGCGGCGGATCAGCGCTCCGAAGGCGGGATAGTCCGCCTCCAGGACCGGAAGTGCGCGGGCATAGGTGGCGGCGGCGCCGATCAGGATGTGATCGCGGTCTGCCGCGACGCGGTCGAGCCCGGCGATCCGGGAGAGCAGGATCGTCTCTTCCCAGGGCGCGCGGTCCTTGCTGAACTCCAGGCCGGCGTCGGTGCCGCCGGCGAGCAGCCGGGCGGCCGGGCGACGCGCCCGTATATCGCAGGCGGCCGCGAGCGTTCGCGGCGCGTGAACGATCTGCCCGTTCGTCTCGAAGCGGGCGTCGTCGGCCGGCGTGCCGGCCGCGGGCGCGAAGTCGGGGGCCGTGCGCGGCGTGGCGGCGGCCGTCCTCGCCGCTTCGACGATCGACCGATAACCCGTGCAGCGGCAGAGATTGCCGGCGAGCGCCTCGTGGACGAGATGTTCGTCCGCCGGCTCGCCACCGAGATGGAACGCATGGAGCGCCATCACGATCCCCGGCGTACAGAAGCCGCACTGGCTGCCATGGGTGGCGACCAGCGCCGCCTGCACCGGGTGCAGCGCGCCGTCGCGGTCCAGCCCTTCGACGGTCAGCGCGGCGCAGCCGTCGAGCTGGGCGAGGGTCATCAGGCAGCTGTTGACCGCCTCGTAGCGGACACCGCCCTCCTCGCGCCGCGCCGTCACGATCGTGCAGGCGCCGCAATCGCCCTCGGCGCAGCCCTCCTTGGTCCCGGTCAGGCCCTCGACCTCTCGCAGCCAGTCGAGCACGGTGGTTAGCGGCGCGGCCCCGGCCGGCGACCGGCGCTCGCCGTTCAGGAGGAAATGGATCCGGTCTCTCACCTGACGGCCACCCGTTCGATCCGCACTCGACACCGCGCGAATTATACGGCATGCGGCCGCCGGGTCACGGTCTCGACTGCCGCAGGCGGCACGCGCCGACGCGCCGGTTCGTGCTAATTTCGCCGGGATCCGATCGAGACCGGCGGACTGCGATCATGACCGCAATGCTCAGCTTGGCCTTCGATCCCTCTACCTCGAACCCGCTCTTCGGGAATCGCAGGCTGAAGATGGGCACATTCTGCACGAACCTGTCCCACGGCTGCGCGGCGTCGGATATCGACGGCGTGCTCCGGGCGCTCTGGCCGGAGACCGTGGCGCTCGCCGAACTCGCCGATAGGATGGACTATGAGGCTCTGGTGCCGGGCGGGCGCTGGCTTGGGTTCGGCGGCAAGACCAACTTCAACGGCGCCGGCTTCGAATGCTATTCCTGGGCGGCCGGAAGCGCCGGCGTCAACCACAATGCGGCGATCTTCGCTACCTCGCACGTACCGACGGTGCACCCGGTCATGGCGGCCAAGCAGGCGACCACGATCGACCATATTTCGGCCAGCCGGTTCACGCTCGATGTGGTGACCGGCTGGTATGGGACCGAATTCACGCTGTTCGGGATCGGCGGCGTGCTCACCTCCTGGGCCCGCTACCGGGAGGGGATGGAGAAGTTCGCCGTAGAGACCTACCCGCTCCTCGTGCAGGCGGGCCTCCGATGACGGCCGAAACCTTATCCTTGCGCGGTTGCCGGCGTTCACCGAGACTCGCGCCGTAGTGCGGCCCACCGGAGCGTCGTCGATGCGACCCGTCCAGCTGTTCTGCTGGCATTTCATGGCCTACCCCTATCTGCCGCCGGACTTCGACGACAGGTTCGAAACCGGCTGGGTCACGGTGCCCAACAATCTCTGGGACCGGGAACGGGCCGACGGGTTGTTCCAGGACTATATCGACCAGCTCGTCTACGGCGAGGAGCTGGGGTTCGACGGGCTGGTGCTCAACGAGCACCACCAGAACATCTACGGGCTGATGCCCTCGCCCAACATCATCGCTTCGGCCCTGACCCAACGGACGCGGCGGGCGAAGCTGGTCGTGCTCGGCAATCTGCTGCCGCTGCACCTCAACCCGCTGCGAGTCTCCGAGGAGTACGCGATGATCGACTCGATCAGCGGCGGCCGGCTGATCGCCGGTTTCGCGGTCGGGGGCGGCCCGGAGGCCTACAACTACAATGTCCCATCCCCGCAATCCCGCGAGCGGTTCTGGGAAGCGGTCGACCTGATCGTCCGAAGCTGGACCGAGGACGGCCCGTTCGATCACGAAGGCCCGGCCTACCCGCTGCGCTACGTCAACGTCTGGCCGCGCCCGCGGCAGATGCCGCATCCGCCCGTCTGGGTACCGGGAAGCCTGAGCGCCGAGACCATGGACCGGGTGGCCGCGCGCGGCTTCAACTATTTCCTGTCGTCGCGCACCCACGGCGCGGCGACCCGCATGGCGCGCGAGCGCTTCGCGTCGGTGCTGGAACGCCATGGCGACCGCTACCACCCCTTCAGGATGGGCGTTCTGCTCTCCGTCTATGTCGCGGAGACCGACGAGCAGGCACGGGCGGAAGCGCAGGAAGGAATCTGGTACTTTCTCAAATTCTGCCTGAAGGGCCATCTTCGCCGCGTCGGGCGGACGCTGACCTTCGGCCCCGGCGTCCCCTCTCAATCGGTCGCATCCTGGGAGGCTTATCTCCGCAATTCCAGCCCCAGCGCGCCGATGCTGGGCGATGCGGAGGACTGGGACGAGCTCGACTCCAAGGCCTCGATCATCGTCGGCAGCCCGGTCGTGGTTACCGAGAAGCTCTGGTCGCTGATCGAAGAGGCGCGGGTGGGCAACCTCCTGATCCAGTTCCACTTCGGCAATATGGACGACGCCCTCGCCCGCAAGAGCATGCGGTTGTTCGCGACCGAGGTCGCGCCCGAGCTTCGGGCGCGGTCGGCGGCCCTGTTCGGCCGCGACTATCCGATGCTCGCGGATCTGCCGGGCGCCGGAGCGGCCGCGTGACCGAGCGCGCCGTCGCGCTTACCGGCGGGCGTACTGTCTGGATCGCGGAGGCCGGCGGCGGCGCGCCCCTCCTCTATCTGCACGGGATCGCCGATGTCCACGGCGCGTCCTTCGACCTGCTGCCGGTCCACCGGCTCCTCGCCGAGCGGGTTTCCGTCATTGCGCCGGCCCATCCCGGCTGCGCGAACAGCGGCGCCGAGGAGACCATCGAGTCGATCGACGATTTGGTCTTCCACTATCTCGAACTGCTCGATGCGCTGGAGATCGGGCGGTTCGCCCTCGCCGGCGCCTGCATCGGCGGCTGGATCGCGGCCGAGATCGCCGTCCGCCACCCCGAGCGGGTGACCGCCCTCGGGCTGATCGGCGCCGCGGGCCTGTTCGTCTCGGGTGCGCCGATCGCCGACGTCTTCTGGGAGACACACCCCAAGGACGGCGTCTCGCTCGCGCCGGTCCGCCGACTGCTGTTCGGAGACCCTGAGGGCGCGGCGGCGCGGGCGATGTTTCCCGACCCGCGGGGCGTGATCGACCAGGAATTGCTGCGCTACAAGCTGTTCAGATTCGCCTCGCGCATCGGCTTCAACCCGCCCTATTTCTACAATCGGAGGCTGATAGACCGGCTCGGCCGCTATCGCGGTCCGGCGCTGGCGGTCTGGGGCGCGCGCGACCGCATGGTGCCGCTGAGCCACGGACACGCTTATGCGGACGGGCTCGGCGCGGGGCAGCTGGAGATCGTCGCCGGGGCGGGACACAGCCTCCAGGTCGAGCATCCCCGCCGCGTTGCGGCGCTGATCGCCGAACTCGTCGCCCGAACATGAACGGTCACGAGGTCGGCGGACGCGGGCCGGTCGGGGGCGAGGGGGTCCGGCCGGCGCCCGATGTCGTCCCGATCCGTCGCGTCCGTGCGGTGCCGGCTCGCCCATCGGCCGGGATCGGCTCGGCACCGCCCGCCCGCCGGACCGCGGCCTCGGCCGTGCTCGCCGGCTCGTTCCTGTTTCCCCGCGCGCATGAGTGAGCCGCCGGTCCTGATCGCCGGGGCCGGTCCCGTGGGTCTGATCCTGGCCCTCGGGCTCGCGCGTCCCGCGGAAGGGCGATTCGGTGACGCTGTTCGAGAGCCGCGCCGACCAGCATCAGGAGCCGCGCGCGGCGACGATCGACCCTCGACATGCTCGACGATTGCGGCCTCTATGACCGGGTCTCGCCGCTCGGTCTCGCGGCGCCCGTCGTCCATTACCGGGACCGCGCCGAGAATCGGTTGATCGCCGCTTTCGATCACGCCGTCCTTGCCGGCGAGACGCGCCATCCCTGGGTTCTCCAATGCGAGCGGAACAAGCTCGAGCAGGCCGCGTACCGTCGCTCGACGCCCTACCCCCGCGACGGTGCATTTCTCCAGCACGGTCACGGGGCTGCGCCAGGACGATGCGGGGGTCGCGGTCGACATCGTCGATGCCGAAGGCCGCACGCAACGCGCGCGGCCGCCGCCATCGCCTGACGGCGGCGCGGTTCAGGAGAGCCTGCCGACGGCCGAGAGGACCGCCTCCGGGGTTATCGGGTGGGCCGTGACCCGGGCGCCGAAGGGCCTCAGCGCGTCGTTGACCGCGTTCATTACCGCCGCCGGCGCGCCGCCCACGCCGGACTCGCCGACCCCCTTGGCGCCGAGCGTGGTCTCGGTGGTCGGCGTCTCGACATGCGCCACGTCGATGTCGGGCATCTCGCCCGCCATCGGGGTCAGATAGTCGACCATCGTCCCGTTCATAAGCTGGCCGTCGGGGCTGTAGAGGCAGTGTTCGTAGAGGCCGCCGCCAAGGCCCTGGACGACGCCGCCGCGCACCTGCTCATCCGCCAGGAGCGGGTTGACGACCCGGCCGCAATCCTCGACCACCCAATGGTCGAGAAGTCGCAGGAAGCCGGTCTCGACATCGACCTCGACATGGGCGCCGTGAACGCCGTTGGCGAAGATGTAGATGCGATCGCGGAGGCGGAAATGCCGGGTCTGGGCGAGTTCCGGCTGCACGTCGTCGGGCAGTTCGCCCAACTGGAAATGGCCGATCCGTCCGATCTCGGTGAGCGAGAGCCGTACCCGGCCGGTGCCGGCATCGACGACATCCCCGACGGCGATGTCGAGCGTCTCCGGCCCGGCCTGGAGCAGCGCCCCGGCGATGCGCAGGATCTCGGCGCGGAGCGCCCGGCCGGCGAGAAGGGTGGCCTCGCCGCCGATCGCCGTCGCCCGGCTCGCATAGGTGCCGCCGCCATAGGGTGTCGCATCGGTGTCGCCCGAGATGACCCGCACGCTCTCCGCCGGCACCCCGACGGCGGTGGCCGCGATCTGGCGCATCACCGTGTCCGCGCCCTGGCCCTGTTCGGTCACGCCGACCGCGCAGAGCACGCCACCCGAGGGCTCGAGGCTCATCGTGCAGGCGTCCTGCGAGGCGATCGGCGCCCGGCCGGCCCCGTAATACCCCTCAGGGCCCGGCGCCGTTCCCTTGATGAACGCGGCCAGTCCGATCCCGCGAAACACGCCGCGGCCGCGCAGCTGCGCCTGGGCGGCCCGGAGCCCGGCATAGTTCATGCGCGCGACCAGCTGCTCAAGACACGCCTGGTGAGAGAGATCCTGGACATGGACGCCCGACGCCGTGCGCCGCGGATAGCCGTCGTCGGGCATCAGGTTGCGCCGCCGGATCTCGACCGGATCGAGACCCGCCCGCTCGGCCGCGAGATCGAGCAGAGCCTCGCCGACGCTGATGCCGATCGGATGGCCGACCCCGCGATACTGCGATGTCGGGACCGCATTCAGATAGACGATCCGTGCCTCGGCGCGGTAGGCCGGGTGCCGGTAGGGTCCGCCGGTGACGTTGAGCACCTGGTTCGCCTCGAACACGCTGGTGCGCGGGTATTGCGAATAGGCGCCGGCGGCACTGAGATCGTCGATTTCCAGCGCCGTCATCTCGCCCGCGCCGTTGAGCGCCATCCGCGCCCGGATCCGATGCTCGCGCGCGTGGATATCCGAGATGAAGGATTCGAGGCGGTCGGCGATGAATTTCACCGGCCGGCGGAGCCTGATCGCCAGCGCGGCGGTGGCGACCTCGTCGCCATAGGTGTGGATCTTGAGCCCGAAGGAACCGCCGACATCGGGCGCGACCACCCGGATCGCATGTTCTTCGACCGGCAGATGCCGGGCAAAGATCGTCCTGACCATGTGGGGGACCTGGCTCGACGTATAGAGCGTCAACATCCGGGCGCCGGGATCGAAATCGGCGATGAGGGCGCGCGGCTCGAGGCTGACCGCGGTGTGCCGGCCGAACTCGTAGGTCTCCTCGACGATCAGTGCGGCCTCGGCGAAGGCGCGGTCGACATCGCCGGTCTCGATCCGCCGCTGCCAGGCGAGATTGTCGCCGAGCTCGGGGTGGATCGCCGCCGCGCCGCTCTCCAGCGCCGCGGTCTTGTCGATCACGGCGGGAAGCTCGCGCCAGTCGATCTCGACCAGCTCCGCCGCATCCTCCGCCTGGGCGCGCGTCTCCGCCACCACGATTGCCACGGGGTCGCCCTGCCAAGCCGCGCGTGCGACGGCCAACGCGTTCTGGCTCGCGGCCTTCATGCCCTCGAAGCTGGTCAGCAGCCCGCTCCAAGGCGGGCAGTCCGCCGCGAGATCGGCGCCGTCCACCACCGCGACCACGCCGGGCGCCGCGCGCGCTGCCGCGCAGTCGATCGCGGCGATCTCCGCATGGGCGTAGGGGCTGCGGACGAAGGCGGCGTGGACCATCCGGGGGAGCTGGATGTCGTCGGTATAGTGCCCGCGGCCGGCCGCGGCGCGGCGCGCTCCGGCGCGTGGCAGGATGCGTCCGACATAGCTGTTCGGACCGTCGAACAGGGTCGCCGGAGGGGGGGTGGACACGAGCTGCACTCCTGGCTGGGTGTTCGCGCGGCGGCGGCGGACGCTATCAGCAAAGCCGCCGGGGGGCCAGCCTAGGAGCCGGCAGCGCCGAGCCGGCCTCAGCCTGGGCGACCATCGCGCTCGGCGCGACGATGCCGGACAAGGCCGTGCGCGTCGGGGTCGGGACGATGCTTCCTTTCGCCTGACAGCTGGCCGGGAGGCAAGGGCGGACCCATGATCGCCACGACCGAATTCGCGCCGATCCCGCAGTCTACGCGCCGACCCGCGACCGAGCGCAGGCGGCGCGGTCCGGGATCATGCCCGGTCGAACAGCCGGCCGAGTCCGGGGAGCCGCGAGTCGTTGCCGAGCGTGCGCAGCGCCGACCACAGCAGCGTCTGGTTCGATGTCAGCACCGGGAGGCCCGCCGCCCGCTCCAGCGCCTCGATGGAGGCGAGCGTCGGAAGGTCGGTCGCGAGCAGCACCACTGCGTCGGCGCCGCGCTTGTCGATGCCGTCGACCAAAGCGGCGAGGCGTTCGGGCGGGACCCGCGGCACCTCTGCCATAGCGGCGATGTCGAGCGTGGCCTGCCCGGTGACTCCGAGGCCGCGCGTCGAAAAGAACAGGGCAGCGCGCGCGTGCAGGGCTGCCGGATAGGGCGTTCCGAGCGCGATCCGGGCCACGCCGAGCGCTCGCAACGCGTCGCGGAGCGCCGTCCAGGCCGAGATGCAGACCGCGCCGGTACGCGCGGCGATCGCCGCCGTGCGGGCCTCGTTCCAGCCGGGCTCCATGACGAAGCCCGTCACCATGTCGGCATAGGCGATTACGTCGACCCCGGTAGCGGCCAGCTCCTCGACCGCGCGGTCGACATGGGCCTCCATCGCGCGGACGGCCTCGGGGGTCAGCGCGCCGCGGGCGAGTATGCGGGTCGCGTACAAGGCCATGCCCTCTGGCAGGCGGGGCCAGAGTTCCGGCTCGATCACCCCGTTATTGGCCGGGACGATCACGCCGATCCTGCCGCGCGCGCCAAACATCCCGCCTCAGCTCCAGTCGGGCTCGCCGCGCGGCACCCAGCGCCCCCGCGCCGGCCCTGCGACGGGTCGGCCCATCTCCGCGATCACCCTGCCGCGCAGCACCGTGAGCACCGGCCATCCGGTCAGCCGTTCCCCCTCGAACGGGGTATGCCGCGCGTACGAGTGCACATCCGCCGCGGCGACGACCCGCGCCCGCCCCGGATCTACCAAAGTGAGGTCACCGTCCATCCCGACCGAGAGGCGCCCCTTGCGGTCCCCGAGTCCGAACAGCCGGGCCGGCGTGCCGCACAGGAGGCGGGCGACGGCGGGCCAGGACAAGCAGCCTCGCGCCGCGAGATCCAGCACCGCCGCCGCGAGCGTCGCGAGCCCGGGGATTCCGCCCGGTACCCGCCACGGGTCGGCGCGCTCCTTCTGGTGGGGCGCGTGCGGGGCGTGATCGGAGGCGACGAAGTCGACATCGCCGGCAATGACGGCGCGTTCGGCGGCGGCGCGGTCCGCCGGGCTGCGGAGCGGTGGCACCATCAGGGCATGCGGTCCGTGCCGGGCGACGGCGGTGACGTCCAGGCGGAGATGATGCGGGGTGACCTCGACGGCGAGAGCGGGTTTCGGGTCGTCGTTTCGCGCCGCGGCGACCAGCGCGAAGCCGCGCGCCGTGGAAACTTGGCGGGCGACGATGCGGGCACCGGTCCGCCGTGCGGCCTCGATCATCTCCGCGAGGCCGCGCGCCTCGCCGGCCGGGTCTCGCGCCTCGACGAACGCCATGTGATCGCCGCGGCCGGCGAGGCGATCGAGCGCCGCCGCCACCATGGTCTGGCTGCCGGTATAGACGCCGAGCACACCGCCGCACGCCGCGGTCCGGCGCGCCGCCTCGACCAGAGCATCGGAATCGAGCCGTATCCCGTCCGGCGCATCCGACAGCAATCCCTCGAAGGAGGTGACGCCGGCGTTCCACAGCGAATCCAGGCGGTCGAGATTGTCGGGGACCGCCGCCGCCTGGGCGGTGAAATCGACCCGGCTCGCACCCTCTCCGGCGGCTCGCATGGCGGCGAGCCCTTCGAGATCGTCTACCGGCGGATCGGTATTCGGCATGCACATGACCGTGGTCACCCCGCCGCACGCCGCCCCGGCCGTGCCGCTCGCGAAGGTCTCCTTCTCGGGATAGCCGGGATCGCGCATATGGACATGCGCGTCGACGAAGCCCGGGAACAGGAGCCTGCCGCCGGCGTCGATCACGGTCTCGGCCGTTGCCCGGTCGACGGCGCCGATGACGGCCTCGATCCGGCCGTCGTCGGCGATCACCACCCCGCCGGGGCGCTCGCCCGATTCGTCGACCAGTATCGCGTCATGCACTGCGAGCAATGCCATCGTTTCCGTCCAGCGCCCGCTCTTCGGCCCGCCGTGCCCATATTACATGCCCGGTACGGAGGCGGCGCGCCGCGCTCGGGCCGTCGCCATCTCCCTGGAGAGCGGGACCCCCACCCCCGTCGTCTCTTCAGAGAAAGGAGGAGTAGGATGCGGATTATCCCGATCCTTCGAGGGAGAGGGCAGGGGAGGACGCGTTTCGGGATCGGATCCCGTGACGATCCGCGCCGTTGTCTCGCTCCGATGGACCGCCGGGACCCGACTGGGGACAATCGTTTCGGTCGGCGGAGAGAGCACGGATGGAACTCCGTATCCTGAGCGAGGCCGATATACGCGGCCTGATCGACATGGACAGGGCGATCGAGCTCCAGGCCGAGGCCTTCGCCCGGCTGGCGGCCGGCGAGTCGGTCGAGGGGCTGCGCAGCTTCGTGCTCTCCGACTCGCCGCCGGGGGCCGCGATCTTCAACCCGGCATTCCTCGTCGGCGGCGGCGGGTTCGGCATCAAGATCGTCGCCGACTTCTACGGCAACCGCGAGAGGGGGCTCGCCCGCATGTCCTCTCTGGCCGTGCTGTTCGACGGGGCGAGCGGCCATCCGCGCACGGTGATGGAGGGCGGTCATCTGACCGATCTCAGGACGGGGGCCGGGACCGGGCTCGCCGCACGCCATCTCGCGCGGCCCGATTCGGCGACGGTGGCGATGATCGGGGCCGGCCGCGTCGCGCGCAATCAGCTCCAGGGGCTCGCGCGGGTCCGGCCGCTCAGGCGAGTCGTCCTCGCTGCCCGGAACGCGGAGCGCGGCCGTGCGTTCGCCCGTTGGGCGCGGACCCACGGCGCCGGCATTCCCGAGGATGTCGCGCTCGCGGCGACCCCCGCCGAGGCGGTCGCCGAGGCTGATATCGTGGTTGCCGCGACCACCGCCGCGACGCCGGTCGTCGCCGGGGTCGACCTCCGGCCGGGAACGTTCGTGGTCAGCGCCGGCGCCCACGCCCCGACGGCGCGCGAAGTGGATTCGGAGGTCGTCGCCCGGGCCGCCAAGCGGGTCGTCGATAGCCGGCGGGACAGTCTCGACGCCGTCGGGGACTATGTGATCCCGATCGCCGAGGGGGTGATCGACCGCTGTGACGTCGCCGAGATCGCCGAGATCGTCGCCGGCACCCGGCCGGGCCGGGAGAGCGCCGCCGAGATCATCTATTACAAGTCGCTCGGCGTGCCCATCCAGGACCTCGTCACCGCGCAACATATCGAGGCGCGCGCGATCGAGGCCGGCGCCGGCACCCTCGTGGCCATCGGCGGCGATCACGACTGATCGGCGGCCCGTGGGCCTCGCGGACCGCCGCGCCGCGCGCTGCAGGCGGTCGGCAGCACCCGACGACCGGCCGGGGCCGGATGTCCGGCGACACGGCCGCAGACCGCCCCGGCGCCGAACGCGCGGACTCTCGCTCCCGCATCATCCCGGGCGCCCCGCCGCGATCGCCGCGCGGAGCTCAGGCGCCAGAGCGCGGGCGATCGCGCCGGCCAGCGCCGGCCAACGCGCCGCGAGGCCCGCCGCTTCCAGCCGCTCTTCCTGCCGGATTCGCACGATCTCGTCCCCGCCGCTATCGGCGAGGCGCCAGGAGAGCATGAGCCGTCGGGCTTCGCCGACCGGCTCCAGCGTTACCCGGCATTCGAGGAGCAGATCCGCGGCTTGGCGGTCGACCGCCATCCGCAGGCCGGTCGCGCGCAACACCCGCGCGGCCGCGGCGCGCAGCGGTGCGCCGTCGAGCGGCGGCGGCGCCCGAACGGGCGCGAGGAACAGGCGCGGGTCGGCCGCGATGCGCTCGGGCGAGGTGGTGGAACCGTCCCGCAGCATCGCCGCGACGGCGTCGGCCGACAAATGGGCGAGCGACGCGATGAGCGGCGCCGCGCCCGACCGCCATGCCTCGTCGTCAGCATGAATCGCGAATCGGCGCATGCCGCGGGCGCGCCCCTCGGGATCGACCAGTTTCCAGTCGAGCGCGACCTCGACCCGCTGGCCGCGCGCCGGCCGGACGACCGCCTCGCCGTAGACGAACATGCTCCGCCGACCGCCCGAGGAAAAACCCGCCGGGATCCCGCGCCGGATTAGGGCTGCGACCAGCGCGCCGCGGAGCCCTTCGACGACCCGCGCGGGCGCCCCACCGAGATCCAGCAATGCGACCCCGTCGACTTGACGGGGCAGGAGAAGCTCGTCCGCAGGCGCGCCACCAAGCGGCACGAAGGGCCTCGGAAGCGGCTGGCAAGCGCCGACCGCCGCGAAAAAGACCGCCGCGGTCAGGGTCCCGCGGAACATCCCGGACCGGCGTCGGGGGCGCTTCTCGGGGCCGTTCGTCAGAGCGCGCAGGTCGCCAGCAGCCCGAGCAGCAGGAGACCGGCGAAGACGATCAGATGCGGCACCGCCGGTCACGGCGCGAGGGCGATACAAGAGAGGGCGCGACCGTAGTCCGGGTCGTCCAGAAGACGAGACCGCCGATAGCTGAAGAAACGCGCCGGGGCGGCGAAGCTGTCGATGCCGACCGTCGAGACCGCGGTCAGGCCGAGCGCCGCGAGTCTGGCCGCCACATAGCCGGCGAGGTCGAAGCGGCTGCGCCCCGCGGGATCGGGTGCGGTAAACCAGCGCCGGTTGTCCGCGTCCTCCGCCGCGAACAGCGCCGGAAATTCCGGTCCGACCTCGTAGGACGGCTGGCCGATGCAGGGCCCGACCGCGGCGACGATGCGGGCAGGGATCGCGCCCAGCGCTTCCATGGCCGCCACCGTCTCCGCCAACACCCCGGCGCGCGCGCCGCGCCAACCTGCATGGGCGGCGCCGATCACGCCGGCGGCCGGATCGGCGAGCAGCACGGCCGCGCAATCGGCGGTGAGAACGCCGAGGGCGCGGCCCGGTTCGACGGTGACCAGCGCATCGCCTTCGGTCCCCCCCGCGCCCGCCGGGCCGCCGATCCGAACCGCCCGGGCCGAATGGCGCTGGGCGAGCGTCCGCAGCGCCTCCGCCGGCAGGCCCAGCGCCCGCATCGCTCGGGCGCGATTTTCGGACACCGCCGCCGGATCGTCGCCGGAACCCGGACTGCAGTTGAGCGAGGCGTAGATACCCGTCGACACGCCGCCGCGGCGCGTGAAGAACCCGTGCCTCACGCCGGGAAGGCGGGCGAGGCCGTCGTCCGTGAGCATCGCGGCGACCATGACGCGCGGCCGCGCCTCAGCCTTCGAAGCCGGCAGGAATGGGCAAATGGGGGGCGGCCAGCGACAGGGCCTTGAACAGAAGCCCCATCTGGTCGCGGGCCGTCAACCGCCGATGGGCCGCGCGCAGCTCCCCGCGCCGCGCTGCGTCGGCGCTCGCCCGCAGCACCTCGAACCGCATGTCGGCGCCCAGCCTCTGCAGGAATGCCCCCTGCGGTATCGGTCCGTAGACGGCCGCCCCGGCGCGGCGCGCGGCGCAGGCCAGGGCGCCGAAATCGACATGGGCGGAAAGGTCCGCCTCGCCCGGAGAGGAGAGGAGCGCGACGGGCCGATGGCGGCGCACCGCCTGCAGGCTCTCTCCGAGCTGGCAGCCCGAATGGCCGTAATCTACGATCAGCGCGACGCCGCCCCGGCGCGCCAGGCGGCGGGCGATCGCCTCGGCGAGGGCGAGGCCGGTGGGGCTGGTCTCCCAGACCGCGCCCTCCGGGGCCGGGCGTGTCAACGGCGCTGTCGGTCCGTCGACAAAACGCAGCCTGCCGGCCGCTTGGTCGATGCCGACGCGGCGCTCGCGCCAGCCGCCGCCCCGGCGGACATATTGCGCCGCCGGCAGGGCGTCAAAGAACTCGTTGGCGACCAGGATCAACGGGCCGTCGGGCAGGTCCTCGAAGCGATCGTGCCAGCGGGGCGCGTATGGGCGCAGTAGGGCCGCCTGGCGCGCCGCGAGAACCGGACTGGTCTCGACCAGATGCAGCGCGGCCGCCTCGACGAAACCGGGAACTCGTCCCCCGGCGCGCAGGGCATCGGCGAGAAGCGTCCCCCGCCCGGGACCGAGCTCTGCCAGGACCAAGCGCTCCGGCGCTCCCATCGCCCGCCAGCAGACCGCGCACCAGGCGCCGAGGAGCTCGCCGAAGACTTGGCTGATCTCGGGCGCGGTGGTGAAGTCCCCCGCGCGGCCCAGCGGGTCGCGGCCCCGATAGTAGCCGTGTTCCGGGTCGTTGTTCGCCGCCTCCATGAAGGCCGAGACCGGGATCGGCCCGAAGCGGCGAATCCGGTCGCAGAGTCTCTCCTCCAGCGGCGTCATCGGCGCGGCGCGCGCAGGATCAGAAAGAGTCCTGCGAGGAGAAGGGGAATTGACAGGAGTTGGCCCATGGACATGCCGAGGAGAAGCAGGCCGAGATGGGCATCGGGCTCCCGGAAGAGTTCCGTGGACCCGCGCGCGACTGCGTAGCCGACGAGAAAGGCGCCGCCGACCAGCCCCTGGCGCTCCAGTGCCCGGGCGCGGAAGACGAGCCAGGCGAGGATCAGGAACAGAACCGCGCCCTCGAGCAGCGCTTCGTAGATCTGGCTGGGATGGCGCGGTTCCGGGCCGCCGCCAGGGAAGACCATCCCCCAGGGCGCGGAGGTCGAGCGGCCGTACAGCTCGCCGTTGACGAAGTTCGCGCATCGACCCAGGAAAAGGCCGATCGGCGCAGCGGCGCCGATCAGGTCGCCCAGCGCCACCCACGGAATCCGGCGTTTGGCCGCGAACGCCAGCGTCGCCAGCAGGACGCCGCAGAGCCCGCCATGGAAAGACATCCCGCCTTGCCACATGGCGAGGCTCTCCAGCGGATGCGCCAAATAGTATGCGGGCTTGTAGAACAGCACGTAGCCGAGCCGGCCG
Organism: Alphaproteobacteria bacterium; assembly: GCA_963422565.1. Taxonomy (GTDB): domain Bacteria; phylum Pseudomonadota; class Alphaproteobacteria; order MPNO01; family MPNO01. Next base: position 3,062,804 of record OY730228.1, read on the forward strand.
CCGAGGATCACGCCGACGGTCGCCCAGACCACGAAATCGTCGATGTCCCGCCGCGCGACTCCGGCGGGCTGCCGCCCGGCGAGGACGATCGCGTAGCGCCAGGCAAGCAGAATTCCCACGACATAGGCGAGCGCGTACCAGCGGATCTGCAGCGGCCCGATCGCGACGGCGACCGGATCGATGGCCGGGAAAGCGAGCGCGTGCATCCATTGGTCTCCCTGGGCGCGGGCAGCCGACCTTATATGAGCATGGACTCGTCGACGATACCGGCGCGGGCCCCCGACGTAACCGGTGCCCGGGTTTGCCGCCCCGCTATGCCCGCCCCATAATGGACCGATGCAGTCGAGGAACCGTATCTACGAAGATGCGGCGCGCGTCGCCGAGGGCGCCTTCGGCACCTTGGTCGGGCTGCGGCGCGAGATCGAAGCGATGATCCGCGCCCAGTTGGAGCGGCTGCTGGCAGGGATGGATCTCGTCCGGCGCGACGAGTTCGAGGCCGTGCGCGAGATGGCGGCGAACGCCCGTGCCGAGCAGGAACGGCTGGCGGCCCGGCTCGCCGCGATCGAGGCGCGGACTCGCGCCGGGGAAGAGTCCCGCGGCTGATTATCCACAGCTTTTTCCTGGGTAATTCCACAGCGCTCTGTGGATCCTTGCGCCGTTGTTATCGGTCTGTCACCCTAGATTTAGCGGCAATTGAAGGTTCGGCTTCTAGATATGGGCCGGGATGCGCGATGCCGCCGAGGGTGACCGCATGGTTATCGACATCGGGACGTTGGAAGCCGACGAGGCGAACCCGCTCGATCTGGTCGAGGATATGGCGGCCGAAAACGCGTGGGACGTCGTCCGGTCGGGTCCGGGCGATCTGTCCCTTCGCGTCGAAGGGGAGTGGTGCGGCTACCAGATGTTCCTGACCTGGCAGCCGGAGATCTCGGCGCTGCTCTTCGCCTGCGCCTACGAGCTGCGGGCGCCGGAGCCCTTGCGGTCGCAGATCGCCGAGCTGGTCGCGCGGATCAACGAGTGGCTGATCGTCGGCCATTTCGATCTCTGGATCGAGAACGGGCTGATCGTCTACCGCCATTCCCTGCTGCTGCGCGGCCAGAATTCGGCGAGCTTCGGGCAGCTCGAAGACCTGGTCGACATCTGCGTCCGAGAGTGCGAGCGCTTCTACCCGTCGTTCCAGTTCGTCGTCTGGGGCGGCAAGACGCCCCGGGAAGCGTTCGACGCTGCTATTCTCAAGCCTCTAGGCGAGGCCTGAGCTTGGAGGATGCGATGGGCGAACGGCTGGTGCTCGTCGGCTGCGGCAAGATGGGCGGAGCGATGCTGTCGGGCTGGCTGGCGAACGGGTGGGCGGGCGAAGACATCGCGGTGATCGAGCCCGCCCCGACCGCATCTGCCGCACATCCGGAGCCGCGGATGCTGACCGACCCGGCGGATCTCTCCGGCCCGCCGCCGTCTGTGGTGGTGTTTGCGGTGAAACCGCAGGTTCTCCCCGAGATCGCGCCCGCCTATGCCCGATTCGCGGGTCGGGGAACGGTTTTTCTTTCGATCGCGGCCGGGCGGCCCTCGGGGTTCTTCGAGGCCGTCCTGGGCGACCGTGCCGCGGTGGTGCGCTGCATGCCCAACACCCCGGCGGCGGTCGGTCGCGGGATCACTGCGGCCTATGCGAATGGCCGGGTCGAAGACGGCCAGCGGCGCCTTTGCCAGGAATTGCTCGAAGCGGTCGGCGAGGTCGTCTGGCTCGACGATGAAGGGTTGATGGATGCCGTCACGGCGGTGTCGGGCAGCGGGCCGGCCTATGTCTTCCTGTTGATCGAGTGCCTCGCCGAGGCCGGCGCCGCGCAGGGGCTGCCGCCGCAGATTGCGGCGCGGCTCGCGCGGGAGACGGTCGCCGGGGCCGGCGCGCTCGCCCGCCGATCCGGCGAGGGCGCGGCGGCGCTCCGCGTCAACGTGACCAGTCCCGGCGGTACCACCGAGGCCGCCCTCCGCGTCCTGATGGGACCGGACGGGTTGGCGGCGCTAATCGACAAGGCGGTCGCGGCAGCGGCGCGGCGGTCGCGGGATCTCGCCTGAGGGACAGGCCCGACCCGTCATGCCGAGCCGTCCAGACCCTCGAAATTCCCGAGCCGCATGATCCCGGCGCAGGGGTTGACGCCGAACCAGTAGCTCAGTTCCGCCGGCTGCTCGATATCCCAGAAGGCCAGATCTGCCCGCTTGCCGACTTCGATCGTGCCGCGGTCTCCATCAAGACCCAGGGCGCGCGCCGCGACCCAGGTGATGCCGGACAGCGCCTCCTCGGGGGTCAGTCGGAACAGCGTCGTGGCCATGTTGAGCGCCAACAGCAAGGATGGCGTCGGGGAGGATCCGGGGTTGAAGTCGGTCGCGATGGCGATCTCGATCCCCGCTCGGCGGAGCGCGTCCACCGGTGGCAGCCTGGTCTCGCGCAACGTATAGAACGCGCCCGGCAGAAGGACCGCCACCGTCCCGGCGTCGGCCATCGCGGCGATGCCGTCCTCCGAGCTATATTCCAGGTGATCGGCGGAGAGCGCCCCGAAATCGGCGGCCAGGGCTGCGCCGCCGAGATCCGAGAGCTGATCGGCGTGCAGCTTCACCGGGATATCGTGGTCGCGTGCGGCGGCGAGGACGCGCCGGGTCTGCTCCGGCGTGAAGCCGATCGTCTCGCAGAAGGCGTCCACCGCATCGACGAGCCCCGCACCGGCGGCCGCGGGCAGCATCTCCTCGACGACGAGATCGATATAGGCGTCCCGTCGTCCCGCATATTCGGGCGGCAGGGCGTGCGCGCCGAGGAAGGTCGTGACGACATCGACCGGCAACGCCCCTCCCAGCCGCCGGGCGACGCGGAGCTGCTTGAGCTCGGTCGCGGTGTTCAGCCCGTAGCCGGACTTGATCTCGATCGTGGTGACGCCTTCGTGGATCAGATGCCACGCCCATCGCTGGGCCGCCTCGAACAGCGCGTCCTCGCCGGTCTCCCGAGTCGCCCGCATAGTCGAGGCGATGCCGCCGCCGGCCTTTGCGATTTCCGCGTAGCCGGCCCCGTTGAGCCGCATCTCGAACTCGCCGGCGCGGTTGCCGCCGAAGACCAGATGGGTATGGCAGTCGATCAGGCCAGGGGTCACCCATCTGCCCCCGATGCGGTGGACCTCGGCCGCGCAGGCCTCGGGCGATGCCTGCAAGTCCGCGGGCCGGCCGATCCAGGCGATGCGGCCGCTTTTGACCGCGAAGGCGGCATCGGTGACCGCCCCGTAGGGCGCGCCACCCGGCACCATGGTCGCGATATTGGCATTGATCCAGAGGCTGTCCCAGATGTCGTTGGCCATGACCCTCTCTCGACCCCGAGCTCTCCGGTCCAACCCGACAGCGGGAGCCGAGGAGCGGACGCTCCATCATATTCTCCGATGACGGTACCGTGTACATCTCGTTCGCGGCCGCAGCGGTTTTCAATTCGGGGACCACGACCGACCGGAAGACGACCCCTTCCCCTGCCCCCATATGCGTCGACTCTCATGGCATGGGTTGTGTCTCGTGCCGGGGCGGTTCCCGTCGATGCGATGTCGGAGATGCGGGTATGGAGGAGGATCGGGCACGGCAGGCGCAGCTTGCCGGGTTGTCGGCGGCGCCGCCGCCGAAGCGGCTAGGGAAGTCGAAGGACTGGCTGCGCGCCTTGAGCATCCGTCCGGCACCGCACCGATCCCAGGCGTTTTTCCCGGTCGGGAGGCCTGCGCGGCTCGGTCGTTCGTCGGAGGGGCGGCCCGGTTTCCGACCGCGCAGGGCTCGAAGAACGCTTCCCTGGCGACGGTCCGGCCCGGCGGATAGCATGGCGGGGCGGGCGAGGCGCGGGCGGGAGGACGATCGGATGCAGAAAACCGAGGTCGCGGTCATCGGAGCCGGGTGGTGCGGCGGGATCCGGGCTGAAACCCTGGCCGCATCCGCGTTGGTCGATGCTCTCCATATCTGCGAGATCAGGCCGGACCGGCTGGAAGAAGTTCGCCGGCTTACCGATTCCGCCTCGGCCACGCTCGACCATCGGGAGATCGTGGAGAATCCTGCGATCGGCGTGGTCTACATCTCGACGACGCCCGAGGAAACGCATTACCCGATCGCTCGCGACTGTCTGAAGGCGGGCAAGCATGTGCTGTTGGAAAAGCCCATCGCGATGGAGTTCTGGGAGGCCGACGAGCTGATCGCGCTGGCGCGGTCGAACGGCATCAAATTCACCATCGGCTATTCGCAGCGGTTCAACCCCAAGATCGCCTATGCCAGGAAGTCGATCGTCGAAGGCCGGCTGGGCAAGGTCGTAAACGTCATGGTCTCGCGTCACGTGTCGCGGAACCTGGGCAAGAAGATCGCGAACCGGGTGAAGCTGTCGCCTGCGGCGATGGAATCCACCCATGATCTGGATTTCGTCTTCTGGCTTCTGGAACCCGCGAGGCCGGCGACGATCTATGCGCAGGGCGCCTATGGCTGCATGCGGGAGCTGAACGGCTCCTATGACTGCATGTGGTCGACGGTGACGATGGACGACGGGACGCTGGTGGTGATCGGGGGCGGCTGGAACCTGCCGCCGAGCTACCCCAACTATTGCGGCACCTGGATCGAGATCACGGGGACCGAGGGCGCGCTGATCCTCGACGACACGTCGCGCGACAACTGGCTGAACACTGTCTCGGGCGGCACCCGGTATCCGATGTCGACCATGCCGGGCGAGCATGTCGATCACGTCTTCGCCGGGCAGATGGGGCCGGAGACGATCCATTTCCTGGAATCGGTGCTGCTGGATCGGCCGGTGATGGTGGACCCGGTCCATGCGCGGATGGTGATGGAGGCCTATTCGGCGGCGGACCTGTCGGCGGAAACGGGCGAGCCGGTGTCGCTGCCCCTGTCCAACATGTCGATGGCGCGGCTAGCCGACATGAGGGCGGCGGAATAGGCTGCGGCTCGGGTTCGCGACCGCCCGGTATCGGAGTAAGGCCGCCGACGGGTAGACGATCGGCATCTTCGGCCCGGGTTTGGTCGGCGTGGCGCTGGCCCGGCGGCGCACCGCCCGATCGGGCCGATCCCGGGCGCAACCTGTGAACCATGCCGGCCCAGGCGGGCGGTGCGCCGCCGGGCGTAGCGATCTCGAGGCCGGGCAGGCTGCCGGTCGCCGCTCGCGGCGCGTCGACCGGTTCAGTTGGCCCAGCCGCCGTCGATAACGTGAATCTGGCCGGTGGTGAATCCCGCCTCGTCGCTCGCCAGATAGGCTGCCAGCGCCGCGACTTCGCCGGCCTCGCCCACCCGGCCCAGCGGATGGCGCGCGATCATCGCCACCCTGGCGCTTTCATGGTCGCCCGTCTCCCTCAACCTTTCGCGCAGCGAAGACGTATCGATGGTTCCCGGGCAGATGGCGTTGCAGCGAATGCCCCGGCCGGCAAAGTCCGCGGCCACCGATTTGGTAAGGCCGACCACGGCGGCCTTGGATGCCGAATAGATGAACCGGTCCGGCACCCCCTTTACGCAGGAAGCCACCGACGACATGTTGACGATCGAACCTCCGCCGGCGTCCAGCATGGCGGGCAGGAATGCGCGGATCATGCGGTACATGGCTTTCGCATTGAGGTCGAAGGCGAAGTCCCATTCCGACTCCTCGCTGTCCAGAATAGTACCGACATGGACGAAGCCGGCGCAGTTGAACAGGATATCGACGGTTCCGATGCGTTCCGAGAATTCGCCGATCGCGGCGCCGTCGGTGACGTCGAGGACGGCGGTCGATGCGCAGTCCAGCGTCTCGAGCGCTTCCGAATCGATATCGGTCGCGATCACATGCCCGCCTTCGGCGGTGAGGCGTTCCGCCGTCGCCCGCCCGATGCCTCGGCCCGCGGCGGTCACGACGCAGACCTTGCCTGCCAGACGCTTCATGTCGTCATGTCTCCACTTCGTAGGCTGCAAGCTTGTTCCAGTCGAACGACACGCCAATGCCGGGCTCGTCCGGGGCCACGGCCCGACCGCCCTCCATCTTCAGGGGACGGTGGGTGTAGTCGTCGATCGGGAAACTGTGGACTTCGAGCCAGCCCGCGCGCGGCTGTCCGGCGAGCAGGCTGACATGCAGTTCCTGCATGCCGTGGCTGCACACCGGGATACCGTTCCGCCGTGCCAGTGCGGCGACCCGGAGCCAGCCGGTTATCCCTCCGCAATTGGAGGCGTCGGGCTGAATATAGGACAGCGAGGCACGGTCGAAGGCCTGCTCGAATTCGTGGATGGTGTGCAGGTTCTCGCCCATGGCCAGCGGGACACCGGTCGCTTCGGAGATGGCGGCATAACCCGAATAGTCGTCGGGCACGATCGGTTCCTCGAACCACAGGATTCCGAAGTCCCGAAACGCCAGAGCGGCTCTTATCGCCCGGTCGCACGTCATGGAATAGTTGGCGTCGACCATGAACGCGGCGTCGGGGCCGATCAGGTCGCGTACCGCGCGAACACGGGTGACATCTTCGTCGAGGGAGTCGCGGCCGACCTTGATCTTCACCGCACCGAAACCGCGGCTCATATAGCCTCGGACATTGTCCAGCAATCTTTCGAGCGGAAAGCCGAGGTCGATGCCGCCGCAATATGCGGCCGCGGTTCTTCCGGCATCGCCGGCCATGGCGTGGAGAGGTGTACCGTCGGCCTTGCCGCGGATGTCCCATAACGCGATATCGACGGCGGAGATGGCGAAGGAGGCGACTCCGCCCCGGCCGACATAGTGGATGTGCCACCACATCTCGTCGTTCAGGCGATCGATATCGCTGCCGTCCCGACCGATCGCGAACGGGGTCAGGTCGTGGTCGATCATGGCCTTTATCGCCCGGCCGCCCCGGCCGCCGGTATAGGTGTAACCGGTGCCCGATAGCCCGTTCCGCAACTCGACCGTGGCGGTCACCAGCTCGAAATGGGTGTGATCCCCATGTTTGGCGTCGGTTAACGTTTCCTCGAGAGGCACCCTGAAAAGCTGCGTGCGGACGGCTGCGATTCGCGCCACGACTCGCCCCCCTATCTGTAGACTGCCGACGGCAGCCACAAAGCCAGCTGCGGAAAGAACGCGATCAACAGGAGCACGACCAGCAACGGCGCCAGGAACGGCATCGTCGCCCTGACGCACCGCTCGAACGGCACCCCCGCGACATCCGAAAGGACATAGAGCACCATGCCGACAGGCGGCGTCAGCAAGCCGATCATCAGGTTGAGAATGACCAGGATTCCGAGATGGACCGGATCGATGCCCGCCTTGGCGGCGATCGGCGACAGGACGGGCACGAGGACGGTGATCGCGGCGATCGTCTCCATGAACATGCCGATCAGAAGCACGATCGCCATGATGATAAGTAGCAGGAAGTACCTGTTGTCGGTCAGGTCCAACAGCGCATCGCCGAGGAGCGTGGCGACCTGGTTGGCGGTCAGGATCCAGGCGAAGATGGTCGCCGCCGCAACGATCATCAGAATGGCGGCCGAGGTCTCGATCGTGTCCATCGACACTCTGACGAGATGCCGCCAGTTCAGGCTCCGGTAGACCGCCAGACCCAGAAACAGGGCATAGGCGACCGCGGCCACCGCCGCTTCCGTCGGGGTGAAGGCGCCGGTGACGATGCCGCCGACGACGATGATGGGGGTCAGCAGGGGAAGAAAAGCGTCCTTGAAGGTTGTCCAGAGACGGCACGGGTCGAACATCGAGTCGCGCGGATAGCCTCGGCGGCGGGCATTGAAGGCCACCATGACCATCAACGAGACCGCCATCAGGAGGCCCGGAATCAAGCCGGCGGCGAACAGCTCGCCGATCGAGGCGGATGCCATGACGCCGAAGATCACCAGCGGCAGGGAAGGCGGAATGATCGGCCCGATCGTCGAGGACGCCGCCGTGATGCCGACCGAGAAATCCGTATCGTAGCCGGCATCGCGCATCGCCTTGATCTCGACATTGCCGAGACCGCCGGCATCGGCGACGGCGGCCCCCGACATGCCGGCGAAGATGACGCTGGCGCTGATGTTCACATGGCCCAGCCCTCCGTGCATCCAGCCGACGAAAGCCCGGGCGAAGGCGAATATTCTCGTCGTGATCCCGGCCGTGTTCATCAGATGTCCGGCGAGGATGAAGAAGGGAATGGCAAGCAGCGGAAAGCTGTCGATGCCGTTGATCATGTTGTGGATCAGAACCACCTCGGGCAGGCCGGCGATCACGATATAGGCCAGCGAGGAGACCGCCAGAGAAATTGCGACCGGAACGCCGGCGACGAGGAGAATGCCGAGGAGGACGAACAGCACCATCAGACCCATGGCCGCCACCTAGGAAGATGTTTCGAACTTTCGCGCGGCCACCAGATCCGGTGGCGACCGAAGGGTGCGAAGGAGCCGGAGAGCGGCGAATAGCGCCATGGCGAAACAGGCGCCCACGACGGTGTAGTAGATGACGCCCTTGGGAATACGGATCGATACCATCATCTGCGCGCTGGTTCGTTCGGCGAGCTCGATCGCCAGAAGACCGGCATAGGCGAAGAATCCGGTCACGAGAGCGTCGACGAAGACTGCAAGGGGCTTGATCGAAGGTTTCGGCAGATAGCGATACAAAAATTTGAGACTGATATGTGTATCCTTTCGGACGCAGATGACCGAGCCGATGAAGCCGAGGAGAATCAGAAGGTATCGGGCGATCTCTTCGGTCCAACCAAGGCTGTCGTTCAGAACGTAGCGCGTGAAGAACTGAAGACCGACGATGATCAGCAGGGCGACGAAAACGGTCAGAGCCGGGATGTCGTGAAGGCGGATGTCCGAGATGTCGTCGGACATGTTCTCGAGATCGACGGCGGCCGGCCGTGCGTCCCCGATGCCCGGGTCGCCGTTCATGGCGCGTCCGCCGTTTCCCGTCTTCTCGCGAACCGACCGCGCATCGGTCTGGGGGTCGGAGATCCCGACCTCCCCGGCGCAACGAGGCCGGGGAGGTCGCCCGTTCGCTTATTTCGCGTCACTGATCGCCTGGAGCCTCTTGTAGATATCGCCGCTGAACGGCAGGCTCTCGTCCTGGAGAGCCGGGGCGACGACCGCCATGAACGGCGTCCGGTCGATGTCGTTGACCTTGACCCCCTTGTCGCGGAACCAGCCGACCAGCTCCTGTTCTGACTTGACGATTTCGGCCGTCACCCAATCCGCCGTTTCGACGAGCACCTTGGCGACCGCCTCGCGATCGGCATCGCTCATTTTTCTGAGCGCCGACGCCGCAACCACGGTGAAGGTCGAGTTGGTGATATGACCGGTCAGATTGATGTTCGACTGCACCTCGTAGAACTTCTTGGCCTGGATGGTCGGCAGAGGGTTCTCCTGCGCGTCGACCACGCCCTGCTGCAGTGCCAGATAGACTTCGGAAAACGCCATAGGAGTCGGGTTGGCGCCGACCGCTTTCGGAAACAGTACGTAGGCGGGTGCGTTTGGCACCCGGATCTTCAGCCCCTTCATATCCGCCGGCGTCAGAATCGGCTTATTCGAGGTCACGTGGCGGGTGCCGTAATAGCTGATCGCCGTGATCCGGTTGCCGCCGGTCGCCTTGGCGAACCCGTCAGCCAGTTCCTTGAACAGGTCGCTTTCGCCATAGGCCCGCCAGTGGGCCAGCCCGCGCAGCGTGAACGGAAAGTCGGTGATCGAAATCGGCCCGTAGATGGAGCCGGCGAAACCGGCGCCGGTATAGATGATGTCGACGGTGCCCAGGCTCAGGCTCTCGTTGAGCGCCTTCTCCTTGCCCAGGGACGAAGCCGGGAAGACCTTCACCTCGATCCGGCCGGCCGTATCCTTCGCGATCTGCGCCGACGCCATCAAGGCCGCCTTGTGCAGCGGGTGACCGACTTCGTAGACATGGGCGAACTGCAATGTGGTGGCAGCGGCCGCCGCGCCGCTGCCGGCAAGGACGACGCCCAGCGCCGCTGCGCCGCGCAATGCCTGCTTCAGAATCGGGGACATCCATTCCTCCCATCGCTATGTGGACCCGCCCGGGTGCCGCCTCGCTCGCCGGATCAGCAGAGTGCGCTGTCCCTGACGGCGCCGAGGGCTCCGCCTGATAGCATGCCGGTTCTCGCAGAGCAAATAAAAAATCTATTATTTTTTATCATGATTCGATGGTTTCGATTCTATTGTCGGCAACGATGCAGACACCGGCGCCAGGGAAACCGCGCGGTATGGCAGTATGAACGGACCAGCCAGGAAGGCGGGCGGGGGGCCGGCCGGCCCCCGGATTCAGCGGGCGACCCTGACGACGCAGATCGTTGATCTGCTGAAGAAGCGCATTCTCGACGGGAAACTGGTTTCCGGAGACCGCGTCTGGGCGGCGGACCTGGCCGAGGAGTTCGGTACCAGCATCATACCGGTGAAGGAAGCGCTGCTCGTCCTCCAAGCCGAGAACTTCATCACCAACATCCCGCGCCGGGGGTCCGTCATCCGTCTGTTCGGCAGGACGGAGATGGAGGAGCTGTACGATCTGCGGGAGCTGATCGAGATCGAAGCCCTGCACAGGGCCGAAGCCGCCGGGGCGCTGGACGATCGATTGATCGCGGAGCTGACCGCGTGCAACGAGCGCATCGGTGCGCTGAGGAGAGACGGCGGGTTCTCCGACCAGCCCGCCGCCTTCGAGCAGGACCGGCGGTTCCACGACATTCTCGTCGGTGCGTCAGGTCACGGCGCACTGTCGACCTGGTACACCCGACTCAACGAACAGGTGCAGATCATCCGTTACGCCAGCTGGAATATCGGCCCGCGTGGCGACAAGACCTATGACGAGCATGGACGGATCATCGATGCGGTCTCGAGGCGCGACGGCGGTCGGACCAGAGCCGCGATATCCAGCCATCTGGATTCGATACGTCGCGACTTCCGCGACGCTATGGCCGCCGGTGCGGAGGGCGGCGCGGAACCCGGTCGGCGGCGCTGCGCACCGCAGGACGCCCGACGGCGGCGGGCCCCCGGCGTAAGCTGACGCGCGCCGCGATCGCCGCTGCGTCCATGTTGTCGAGCATGATCGCGCCGGCATCGGCGGCGTCCCCCGCCCGGTCCGGCCGGTCGCGCTTTCCCGCGATCTCGAGCAGCGCCCTGGCGCGGGCGGCGGCGGCGATCGATCCGCAGGCGGCGTATTTCGAGCGCGCGCGAAGCCCCGGCGCCCTCGACCGGCCGTGCATCGGCGCGGGCGGCGGGATAGGCTGCGGTTCGGGTTCGCAGCGGCCCGCGCGGGAGGCCGGCCGGCCGGTATCGGAGAACGGGTTCGGATGAGCAGGACGGTCGGCATTTTCGGCCTGGGGCTGATCGGCATGGCGCTGGCGCGGCGGCTCATGTCGGCAGGACACCGGGTGATCGGGCTGGACCCCGATTCGGCGCGCGAGGCCATGCTGGTCGAGGCGGGCGGCGCGGTCGGCACGGGCGAAGAGGTCTGGCGGTCCGACATCGTCCTTTCCGCCGTGTTCAGCACCGATCAGCTTGCCGATCTGATCGGCGCCGCGCCGATCCTCGACGGGGCGACCTGCGTGTCGATGAGCACCTGCGACCCCGACGGCATGGCGCAGCTGGCGGCGGCGGCGGCGAAGAAGTCGGTGACGCTGGTCGAGGCGCCGATTTCCGGCACCAGCCGACAGGTGGCCGAGGGAACCGCGCTGCTGCTGCTGGCCGGGGCGCCGGCGGGGCTCGACCGGTTCGAGGACATCGCCGACGCGATCTCGCCCAACCGGGACCGCGTGGGGGCAATCGGCAACGGCAACCGCATCAAGCTCGTGATCAACCTCGTGCTCGGGCTCAACCGGGCGGCGGTGGCGGAGGGGCTGGTCTTCGCCGAGGCGGCCGGTCTGGATGCGACGCAGTTTCTCGACATCGCCCAGCGTTCGGCGGCCCGGTCCGAGGCGATGGCGTCCAAGGGGCCGTCGATGGCAGCGCGGGACTTCGCGCCGGTCGGCCGGATCGCCCAGTCGCACAAGGATTTTCGCCTTATCGAAGAGGTAGCCGTCCGAAACGGGCTGAAGCGCCTGCCGATGGCGGGGCGCTATCTGGAATTGATGGCCGAGTCCCTCGAGGCGGGCGAAGCCGAGCTGGATAATTCTGCCGTCTATCTCGCGATCTCACGGCTGGCCCGGTGCTGACTCCCGTCCGTTCCCGGACGACGCGAGATGCAGCCATGATCGGGGGAGGCGGACCCGCCGGTCTTGGAAGGTTTGAGCCGTCCGACGGTGACGGTCCCATCGTCGCCGCCCGTCTGGGCCATACGACATGCGATATCGGCTGTGGCGGGCGCCGCGTCTCGCTCCTTTTCGGTGTCGGGCGCTCTGCGGCTCGGTGGGTCAGCCTGTAGTCTAGGATCCGTATCTCCGTCTTCGCCGCAGGATCTCGTATCTGTCCTGCTTCCATTCGACCTTTCTCGGGGAAACGTCGCGCGGGCTTCCTGCCGATCGGGCCTTGTACCATGACAATTTCTGTTCCCATGGGGAGGCCGTCTCCTGGATAAAATATGACCAGGCAGCGGATGTCTTGCACCGAGTCACGCAAGCTCCGGCGAGCTGGTGCCGCAAGGGAGCTTTGGGGACGGAGCGGCGCGGGAGTTCATGTCGGGCGGATCGCCATCGGCATCGCGATGCGCGCCGATCTTCCGAATCGGCCGGACCGCCCCGATGATTCCCGCTACCCGTCCATCGGCCAGGGGTTGTCGGGACGCTGGGGCTCGGCGCGGATCGGGCCTCGGGCGATCGCGTCCTCGAGGGAGACGATCGACCCGGCATAGCCGCCGAAGGCCAGGAACTCGTCGTGCGGCATCACGAACTCGATCGGCGCGACCAGAGCCGGGGTCGGCACATAGCCGAAGGCGTTGTCGGGCATGGTGGTCACGTCGAGCATGACCGTGATCCCGCCGCCGGGCCAGACATAGACCGGCGCGCCGCCGCAGGTCACGCGGGTGGCGCGGCGCTTGATCGAGCGCGTCAGGCGGACCGGGTTGATCGTCACGCCGGCGCGCAGGCTGCCGCCCGCCCCCGCCATGAACAGCACGCTGCAAAGCGCCGGCTCGCAATTCTCGCCGATCCTGTCGACGACGACCCGGAGCGCGGCCGGCATCTCGCTTTCCACCGGACGGAGGTCGTCGTCGAGGGTGAAAAAGGCCGCGTCCTGCCCGGTAGTCGAGACCATCAGCAGCTTGAGCCCGGGCCAGGCGGTCTTGCCGTCGATCCGCTCGATGATCGACAACGGATCGGTCACGTCGGTCCCGCCCCACCCGCTGCCGTGCTCGGCGACCTGGAAATAGCGGCCGGGGGTCGATCTGCGCCCGCGCACCCGGATCCCGGCGGCCGGCATGTCGAGGAACTTCCCGGACTGATGCTCGGTCAGCACGCCGGTGATGTGGTCGTCGACGACGATCACCTCGTCGACATGGCCGTGCCATTGCGGCGCGAAGATGCCGATCGTCGCGGAGCCGCAGCCGACCCGCATGCGCTCCTCCCGGACGCCGTCGATCACCGGCGGCGCGCCGGCCTCGACGACGAGGGCCGCGCCGCCGTCGACGGTCATCTCCAGCGGCTCCTTGTTGCACAGCGTCAGCATCGCCTGGCAGGTGGCGTTGCCTTCCTTCTTGGAGCCGCCGGTCAGATGGCGAACCCCGCCGATCGCCAGCATCTGCGAGCCGTATTCCGCCGTCGTCACATGGCCGATCTGCTCGCCGCCTAACCGGACGGGCGCCGGCTCGGGGCCGATATAGCGGTCGGTGTCGATCTTGATCTTGACCCCGCAATAGGAGAACACGCCTTCGCTGACGACCGTCACCATGTCGATGCCGTCATGCGCCGAGGAGACGATGAACGGTGCCGGTTTGTAGTCGGGATAGGTCGTGGTGGCGCCGATGCCGGTGACGAAGACGGGCTCGCCGCCGCGCACCAGCGCGCCGTCCCAGCCCTCCGCGGCGGAGAGAAACGGCACCAGCGCGCCGTCCACCTCGGCCGTCTTACGGGTCACCAGCAGCGGATCCATCCGGGCGAGCGCGCCGTCGACATTGCCGTAGCGGTCGCAGGCCCCGGTGCGGCCGGGGCGTATCCGGCAGAGGACCGGACAGGCGTCGCAGGTGACGATTTCCGTGCTCATCGCCTCAGCCGGGCGCCTTCAGGCCCTGGGCGAGAATGGCCGCGCGGACCCGGTCGGGAGTCGCCGGCGCCCGCGTCAGCCGGACGCCGGTCGCATGGTGGATCGCGCCGAAGATCGCCGGCGGCGTGGCGATCAGGGTCGGTTCGCCGATGCCCTTCGCTCCCCATGGTCCGGTCGGTTCGGGATCCTCGACGAGGATATAGTCGATCTCCGGCATGTCGCCGACGGTCGGAATCAGATAATCGTGCAGGTTCTCCGTTCGTCCCGGCACGTATTCCTCCATCAGCGCGAGGCCGAGCCCCTGGGCGAGGCCGCCGTCGATCTGCCCTTCGACCTGCTGGGGGTTGAGCGACCGCCCGACATCGTGGGCGGCGACCATGCGGCGGATCCGGACCGTGCCGAGCGCCGCGTCGATTTCCGCCTCGGCGATATGGGCGGCGAAGGCATAGGTTGCGTAAGGAACGCCCTGGCCGTTCTCGTCGCACGGCCCGGTCGGCGGATCGAACGTCCCCTCGCCGACCAGCACGTCGGCGCCGCGCACCGGGGCGAGGGCGGCGAGATCTATTCGCCGGGTCGCATCACCGTCGCGGAGGGTCAACACGCTTTCGCCGAAGACGATTTCGGCGCCGTCGCCGACATTGCCGAGCCGCAGAATCCGGCGCCGCAGGTCCTCGCCGGCGAGCTTCGCCGCGTTCCCCGACACGTAGGCCTGGCGCGATGCAGAAGTCTTGCCCGCATCGGCCGTGAGGTCGGTATCGCCCCAGACCAGCGCCATCCGGTCCATTTCGATCCCGAGGCCGTCGGCGGCGCATTGGACCATGGTGGTGTTGGTCCCCTGGCCGATGTCCTGGGCGCCCGAATAGAGGGTCACGGTGCCGTCGCGGGCGATGCCGACATGCATCGTCGAGGGGTTGGCCATCGAAGTGTTGCCGCAGCCGTACCACATGCAGCCGATGCCGACGCCGCGCCGCAGCACGCCCGAGGCCGCCGCGTTCCAGGCCTCGGCGGCGACCCTCATCTCCCGCCAGCGGGGGCGCAGCCGGTCCAGGCACTCGGCCAGCCCGCAGCTCGCCCGCAGGACCTGGCCGGTCGCCGTCTCGTCGCCGGCGCGGAGCGCGTTCCGCAAGCGGAACTCGAGCGGGTCGATGCCGCATCGCTCGGCCATCATGTCCATCAGCATGTCGTGCAGCAGCGCCGATTGCGGGACGCCGAACCCGCGGAAGGCGCCCGCCGGCGGCGCGTTGGTGTAGACCCCCCGCGAGGTCGCGGCGACATGGGGCACCCGGTAGGGGCCGGTGGCATGGACCGGCACCCGGTCCTTGACGGTTAGTCCGAAGGACACGTAGGCGCCGGTGTCGAAATCGCCGTGGAAGCTGTAGCCGACGAGCCGGCCGTCGGCGGTGCAGCCGGCGCGCGCCCGGGTCCGGGACGGGTGGCGCTTGGTCGAGCACGCCATCGACTCGATCCGGTTGTAGACCGCGCGCACGGGGCGGTCGAGATGCCAGGCGGCGACGGCGAGCAAGGGCTGGATCGATACGTCGATCTTGCCGCCGAAGCCGCCGCCGCAGGCGCTCGGCAGCACCCTGACCGCATCTATCGGCAGGCCGAGGATGTTGGCCAGCTCGTCGCGGTCCATATGCGGCGCCTGGGTGGCGGCGGCGATCTCCAGCCGGTCGCCGACGCGGCGCGCCCAGCCCGCCTCCGGCTCGATATAGGCGTGTTCCACGAAGGCGGTCTCGAAGCTCCCCTCGACCACGATGTCGGCGCCGGCCAACGCCACCGCCGCATCGCCCTTCACGACGCGGCCATGCGCCATGACGTTGCCCGGCTTGTCGGCGTGCACGCGCGGCGCGCCATCGGCCAGCGCCTCGTCGAGCCCGTGGACGTGCGGCCGCGTCCGGTAGACGATCGGCAGCTCCTCGTCGCGGATGCCGTGCACGGATTCGTAATCGCCGACCAAAGCGAGGACTGTTTCGCCGCGGAAGCGGACTTCCCCGTCGGCGAAGACGGGCTGGTCCTTGACCGTCGGATACACGCCGAACCCGTTGACCCCCGGCACGTCCGCGGGGCCGATCACCCGGACCAGCCCGGGGTGGCGCGCGAACAGCGGCGCGAGATCGCCGACGGTGAACGTGGCGCTCCAATACGACGACCGGACGGCGCGCAGCCACAGCGCGTCGGCCGGCGCCTGGTCGGCACCGAAAATCTCGGTGCCGTCGACCTTGCGCCGCCCGTCCGTTTTCGCGACCCGCGCGCCCACCGCTTCGCCGGCCGCGGGGCTGTCGAGGGTCGCCCCGCCGGGCGCGACGACATGGCGCACTGCCTCGACGATCTTCTTGTAGCCCGTACAACGGCAGAGCACGCCGCCCAGCGCGTCGCGGATCGCGCCTTCGTCCGGGTCGTCGTTGCGGCGCAACAGGTCGGCGGCCGCCATCAGCATGCCCGGCGTGCAGATGCCGCACTGCGCGGCACCGTGGAGATGGAACGAGTCCTGGAGCGCGGCGAGCCGGCCGCCCGCGGCGGCCAACCCCTCGACGGTGGTGACCGACCGGCCGGCCGCCTGACCCACGGGGGTCATGCAGGCGCAGATCTGCCGGCCGTCCAGGAGCACCGTGCAGGCGCCGCAGTCGCCGGCATCGCAGCCCACCTTGGTGCCGGTGAGCGCCAGATCCTCGCGCAGCACATCGGCCAGTCTCCGGATCGGCGGGGCCTCGGTCTCCGCCTGCCTGCCGTTGAGCGTGAAGGAGATCATTGCGGATCCGGACATCAAGGGCTCCCGAGCTCGGTCAACGCGCGGCGGACCAGGGTCAAGGCGGACTCCATGCGGTAGGCGGCAGTGCCGCGCACGTCGTCTATGGGCGACAGCGGAGCGAGGTGGTCGGGCCGGACGGCCCCGGCGAGATCGGGTTCCGTCGGCAGCCCGACGAGCGAATCCTCCAGGGCCGGCAACCGCCGCGCCACCGTCGAGCAGGAGCCCACGGCGATCCGCGCGCGGCCGACGGTTCCCTCCGCGGTCGGCTCGAGGACCGCGCCGACCATGACGATGGAGATCACCAGATAGCGCCGCGCGCCGAGCTTGAGGAAGACGCTCCGCGCTTCTTCGGCGGGCTTGGGAACGATGATCGCCGTCACCAGTTCGGAAGGCGCGCGGGCCGTCGCGCGGTTGCCGGTCACGAAATCGGCGACCGGCAGCGTGCGGCTCCCGGCCGCCGAGGCGATCTCCACGGCGGCGTCGAGGGCGAGGAGGTTGGGCATGCTGTCGGCCGCTGGCGAGGCGTTGCAGACATTGCCGACGATGGTGCCGGCGTTCTGCACCTGGACGCCGCCGACCTCGCGGGCCGCGCGCTTGAGACCGTCGAAACAGGCGGGGAGGGGCGTCTCCAGCAGCTCCGTCCAGGTGACCAGGGCGCCGAGCCGATAGCCGTCCCCCCGGTCGGAGATGCCTTGCAGGGCGTCGATCGCGGTGATGTCGAGAACATCCTCGTCGAGCGGCTTCCCGACCCGCGCAGGATAATGGTCGGTGCCGCCGGCGACGACCGTCAACGGGGCTCCGCTCAGCGCTGCCAGGGCATCGTCCAGCTCGCCGGGGCGCAGATAGCGCGGCATTGGTTCGGTCCGCAGGAAAGAAGACGGCAGGATCACGCTTGCTGCCGACAACATCGTCAGCGTATCGGCAAATTAGACGTCGCCGCCGCCCGGCATGTCAAGCTGCCGGGCGGCCGTCCTCCCCCTCGAGGGAAGGGCCGGGATGGCGGCCTTCCCCGAGAACCGGGCGGCGATGCGGGCCGGGATGCCGGCGGAAGCCGCCTGCCGGGACGCCGAAACGAGAATGGCTGGCGGCCGTCCCGGAACGAGGGAGACGGTCGGATGCGTCGCGGCCCGGGGCGCCGCCCTCTCCCCGCCCGGAACCGCTTGACATTTTCCGCGCCGCATAGCTGATAGATTGACAAGCGCGCGACTTCCGTTGATTGGATAGGCCGATGGCGACCAGACTCGCGACCACAGCTGCGACCGGTGGGGCGGCTGAGGACGTTCCCCGCAAGACGCTCGACTCGGTGGTGATCCGCTTCGCGGGCGACTCGGGCGACGGGATGCAGCTGACCGGGACCCAGTTCACCCAGTCGACCGCGTTGATGGGCAACGATCTGGCCACCTTCCCCGACTTCCCGGCGGAGATCCGGGCGCCTATCGGCACGACCTACGGCGTGTCGGCGTTCCAGATCAATTTCGCGTCCTACGACATCATGACGCCGGGCGACGCGCCGGACGTACTGGTGGCGATGAACCCGGCGGCGCTCAAGGTCCATCTCCGCGACGTGCCCAAGGGCGGAACGATCATCCTTAACGCGGACGCGTTCAGCGCGCGCAACGTCGCCAAGGCGGGCTACGACGCCAACCCGCTGGAGGACGGCACGCTCGACAATTATGTGGTCATCCCGATCGACATCCAGAAGATGACCCTCGCCGCCGTGAAGGGGCTGGGGCTCAGCAACAAGGAAGCGGTCCGCTGCAAGAACATGTGGGCGCTGGGGCTGATGTGCTGGATGTACGATCGCGACCGTCAGCCGACCATCGACTGGCTCAACCAGCGCTTCGGCGCGCGCGCGCCGGCCCTGGCCCAAGCGAACGTCGCGGCGCTCAACGCCGGCCATGCCTACGGCGAGACCGCCGAGCTGCCGAGCGGGCTCGGCGCCTATGTCGTGCCCAAGGCCGACGTGAAGCCCGGCGTCTACCGCGCCGTTACCGGGACGGAGGCGATCGCTTGGGGGCTGGTCACCGGAGCGCGGAAGGCGGGGCTGCCGCTGTTCCTGGGATCCTATCCGATCACGCCGGCCTCGGCGCTGCTGCACACCCTGTCCAATCTCAAGGAGTACGGCGTCACCACGTTCCAGGCCGAGGACGAGATCGCCGCCGTGTGCTCGGCGATCGGCGCGTCCTATGCGGGCGCGATCGGCGTCACGTCGAGCTCGGGCCCGGGGATCGCGCTCAAGACCGAGGCGGTCGGCCTTGCCTTCGCCGCGGAGCTGCCGCTGATCGTCGTCAACAGCCAGCGCGGCGGGCCGTCGACCGGGCTGCCGACGAAGACCGAACAGTCGGATCTGTTCCAGGCGGTCTACGGGCGCAACGCCGATTCCCCGCTTCCGGTGGTCGCATCCCGCAGCGCCGGCGACTGCTTCTTCGCCGCCGTGGAAGCGGTGCGGCTCGCGGTCACCTATATGACGCCGGTCATGCTGCTGACCGACGGCTATCTCGCCAATGCGGCCGAGCCCTGGGAGATTCCCGACGCCGACGACATCCCCGAGTTCAAGGTGGCGCTGGGCACGGATCCCGAGAGCGTCCACGCGTTCAAGCGGGACGAACGGACGCTGGCGCGGAGCTGGGTGATACCGGGCACGCCGGGGCTGATGCACCGGATCGGCGGTATCGAGAAGAGCTACGAGACGGGCCATATCTCCTACGATCCGGAGAACCATCACCGGATGACCAAGGTTCGCGCCGCCAAGGTGGACGGTATCGCCCGCGACATCCCGGCCCAGACCGTCGAGGCTGGCCCCGAGTCCGGGCGGCTCGCGGTGGTGGGCTGGGGCTCGACCCACGGCGCGATCAGCCAGGCGGTCCGGCGCGCGAACGCGGCCGGGCTCGCCGTCGCGCATATCCACATCCGGCATATCTGGCCGCTGCCCGCGAATCTCGGGGGGCTTCTGCGCGGATACGACCGCGTTCTGGTGCCCGAGATGAACAACGGCCAGCTCGTCAAGGTGCTCCGCGCCGAATATCTCGTCGACGCCGAGGGCCTCAATCAGATCTCCGGGTTGCCGTTCAAGGTTTCCGACCTGGAAGCGGCGATCCGCGCGCGTGGAGAGGTGAGATGAACGTCCAGACTCCGGTCGAGCAGCTCAGACCGGCAGACTATGCCTCCGACCAGGAGGTTCGCTGGTGCCCCGGCTGCGGCGATTACGCGATCCTCAAGTCGGTTCAGCGCACCATGGCCGACCTCCGTATTCCGCCCGAGCAGGCGGTCTTCATCTCCGGGATCGGCTGCGCGGCACGGTTCCCCTACTACATGGCCACCTACGGCTTTCACACGATCCACGGCCGGGCGCCCGCGGTCGCGACCGGCGTGAAGCTGGCCAATCCAGATCTCGACGTGTGGGTCGTGATGGGGGATGGCGACTGCCTGTCGATCGGCGGCAACCACACGCTGCACGCGCTCCGGCGCAACGTCGATCTGCAGATGCTGCTGTTCAACAACGAGATCTACGGCTTGACCAAGGGCCAGTACTCGCCGACATCGCGGCTCGGGACTCGCTCGCCTTCCACGCCGCAGGGCTCGCTGGATTCGCCGGTCAACGCCGCCGTCTTCGCGCTGGGCGCCGGGGCGCGGTTCGTCGCGCGGTCGGTCGACACCAATCAGAAGCATCTGCCCGAGACCCTCAAGCGGGCGCATGGCCATAGAGGCGCCTCCTTCGTCGAGATCGTCCAAAACTGTATCGTCTACAACGATGGCGCTTTCTCCGGCTGGACCGATCGGGCCGCCGTCGCCGAGGCCCAGATCGCCGTCATGCACGGCGAGAAGCTGATTTTCGGCAAGGACCGCGGCAAGGGTCTCCGCTTCGCACCGGGACGGCTCGCCCTGGATGTCGTCGAGATCGGCCGGGACGGGGTCACCGAAAACGATATCCTGGTTCACGACGAGACCGACCGGACTTTGGCGGGCCTGCTGGGCGCGATGGCGCATCCGGAGTTTCCGGTCGCCGTCGGCGTGCTCTACTGCAACCCGGCGGAGACCTACGACCGTGCGGTCCATGCGCAGCTCGCCGCGGTCAGGGACAAGACCCCGGCCGGCGGCCTCAACGCCATGCTCCGCCGAGGGCGCACCTGGACCGTCGCGCCGGGCTGACCGCCCGGCCCAGCCGCGGCCGCCGGGCGCGGCGTGGCGGGAATCAGGAGCCTTTGATGCCTCACAGCTTCGCCGTCGTCGGCTCCGGTCCGGGCGGCATGTACGCCGCGCAGGGCCTCGTCGACAAGCTTCCGGGCTGCCGCGTGGATGTCTTTGACCGTCTGCCGAGCCCGTTCGGGCTGATCCGGGGCGGCGTCGCGCCGGACCATCAGACGACCAAGAGGGTCGGCCGCGCCTTCGAGAAGACGATGCTCTCGGACGGGGTGCGCTTCCTCGGCAACGTACAGATCGGCCACCATGTCGAGATCGGAACGCTGGAGGACATCTACGACGCGGTGATCCTCGCATATGGTGCGCCCTACGATAACCGGCTCGGCATCCCAGGCGAGGACAAGATCAACGTCTTCGGATCCAACGCTTTCGTCGGCTGGTACAACTGCCATCCCGATTTCGTGGACCTCGATCCCGATCTCGAGGTCGATGCGGTGGCGGTGATCGGGGTGGGCAATGTCGCGGTGGATGTCGCGCGGGTGCTCGCCAAGACGCCGGTGGAGATGGCGGTGACCGATCTGCCTGCATATGCGGGGGAGGCGATCGACGCGGCGCCGATCCGCGACATCTACATGTTCGGGCGGCGCGGCCCCGTCGAGGCCGCATTCACCAATGTCGAGCTGCGCGAAATGGGCCGGCTCGAGAACGCGCAGCCGGTCGTCGATCTCGATCAGCTTCCCGAGACGGTCGAGGCGCCGCATATGAGCGCCCGCGATCTCCGCCTGCGGGCGCGCAACGTCACGACCATGCGGGGTTTCGCCGGCGTCTCGGGGGACGGCAAGGCCAAGCGGGTCCATTTCCGCTTCTTCGCGAGCCCGGTCGAGATTCTCGGAAGGGACCGGGTCGAAGGCGTCAGACTGGAGCGGACGCGGGTCGAGGATGGCCGCTGCATCCCCACCGGCGAAGTCTTCGACATCGCTTGCGGGCTGGTCGTCACCTGCATCGGCAGCCGCGCAGAACAGCTCGCCGGGGTGCCGTTCGATGCCCGCGCGGGGGTCGTCCTGCATGAGGACGGGCGGGTGCGTCCCGGCCTCTACGCCGTCGGCTGGGTCAAGCGCGGGGCCGTCGGAACGATCGGCACCAACAAGAACGATTCGCTCGCGGTCGTGGACCTGCTGATCGGCGAGCTCGCTGGTCCCGGACGGGACGGCCCCGGCATGTTCGACCGGCTCGCCGCCGAGCGCGGGCTGAGGGTGGTGAGCTACCCCGACTGGCAGGCGATCGACCGTCTGGAGACCGAGGCCGCGGCGCCGGGCGCGCCCCGGCGCAAATTCGTCACCTCGGAGGATATGCTGGCGGCCCTCGATGCCGGGCGGGCGGCGGCCGCGGGCTGACGCATCGGCCCGCCCGCGCCGGCGGGCTCAGACGGCCCAGCCGTGCCGTTCGATGCAGGTGGCGACGACCTCGTCCGGGTCGCGGCGCCACCAGTCGCGGCTGGAGAAGATCTCGACCTCGTTGAAGCCCGCATAGCCGGTGCGTGCTACCCAGCCGCGGATCCGCGTGATGTCTATGACGCCGTCGCCCATCATGCCGCGGTCGAACACGAGATCGCGGGTGTCGCGCAGCCAGTCGTTGACGTGGAAGGCGAGTATCCGGGGGCCGGCCCGCGCGATCTCGGCCTCGATCGCCGGATCCCACCAGACGTGATAGACATCCACAGCGACGCCCACCCCCGGCCCGAGGGCGTCGCAGAGGTCGTTGGCCTGGGCGAGGGTGGACACGCAGCCGCGATCGGCGCAGGTCATCGGGTGCAGCGGCTCGATCGCGAGCGGAACCCCGGCCGCCCGGGCTTCCGGCAGCAGGGCCGCCAAGCCGTCGCGCACCTGCCGGCGGGCGCCCGCCAGGTCCTTGGAGCCGTCGGGCAAGCCGCCGGCGACGACGATCAGGCAGGCCGCTCCGATCTCGGCGGCCTGGTCGACCGCCTTGCGGTTGTCGTCGAGGGTTGCCAGGAAGCCTGATCTGTCGGCCGCCGGGAACATGCCGGCGCGGCAGAGCCCGGTGACCGTCATGCCATGATCGTCGAGGATCCGCGCCGCCTCGGCCGCGCCGAGGGCTTCGAGCTTGTCCCGCCACACCGATATGCCGCGCACGCCGTGGCGGGCGTAGCCTTCGACGGCCTGTCTCAGGTCCCATTGGTCGCGGGTGGTGATCTGGTTGATCGCGAGCTTCTCGATGCCGGGCATCACGCGTCGATTCCGTGCAGGGCCATGACGGTGCGCATGCGCGACACCGCAAGATCCGGGTCGGGCAGCAGCCCGGCGTGGTCGGCCAGTCGAAAGAGTTCCGCCAGATGGCGGGCGGACCGGGCGCTCTGCTGGCCGCCGATCATCACGAAATGGTTCTGCAGCCCGTTGAGCCATGCCATGAACACGACGCCGGTCTTGTAGAACCTGGTCGGCGCCTTGAAGATGTGCCGCGAGAGCGGCACCGTCGGCGCCAGGATGCGGTCGAACTCCTCCATCCGGCCGTCTGTCCGGGCCGCCAGCGCCGCCACGGCGGCCGGCGCGATCGCATCGAAGATGCCGAGCAGCGCGTCGCTGTGGGTTGTCCCGTCGCCGGCGATGAGCTCGGGATAGTTGAAGTCGTCGCCGGTATACATCCGTACGCCGGCCGGCAGCCGCCGGCGCATCGCGATCTCCTTCTCCTTGTCGAGCAGCGAGATCTTGATTCCGTCGATTCGGTCCGCATGCGCGGCGATCACCTCGAGAAAGGTCTCCATCGCGAGCCAATGGTCGTCATGACCCCAATAGCCGGCGAGGGCGGGGTCGAACATCTCGCCCAGCCAGTGGAGGATCACCGGTTCGGCGGTCTGCGAGAGGATGCGGCCGTAGACATCCGCGTAATCCTCCGGCGACCTGGCCGCGGCCGCCAGCGCGCGGGACGCCATCAGGATGATGCGGCCTCCCAGCGCTTCGATGTCGCCGCACTGCCGTTCGTAGGCGGCGGCGATCTCGTCGAGCCCGATGCCGGGGTCGGGAGGCAGATGGTCGGTGCCCGCACCCGAGGCGAGCAGCGCTCCCGGAATTGCGCGGCTCTCCGCCGCCGAACGCCGGATCAGCTCCCGTGACGCCCTCCAATCGAGCCCCATGCCGCGCTGGGCGGTGTCCATTGCCTCCGCGACTCCGAGACCCAGCCCCCAGAGATGGCGGCGGAAGGCGAGGGTCGCCTCCCAGTCGATCGCCGCGTCGAGCCAGGGGTCGGTATCGGCGCGGGGATCGGCGACGACATGGGCGGCCGCGAAGGCGATCCGGTCGAACGGCCGGCCGGTCGGCGGCGCGAACGCGCCGGGCGGGGCCAGGCGATAGGGTTCGAGCCGGCCGTCGGCCGCCGGCAGGTCGAGGATCGGACTCACGCGCCCTCCAGCGACGGAACGTCGATCCAGCGCCCTTCGGCCCAGCTCTTCATCGCGCATTCGGCGAGCTGCACCCCCTTGGCGCCTTCGAGCAGCGTCCAGCCGAAGGGCGCATCGTCATGGAGCGATCGGATGAAGGCCTCCCACTCCATCTTGAAGCCGTTGTCGAACCGCTCTCCGGCGGCGTATTCCCGCCACGTGCCGAAAAAGTCGATAGTCTGGGGCTCGTCCGGGTTCCAGACCGGCGACGGGGTGGCCTCGCGATCCTGGAAGAAGCAGCGGGTCAGGCCGGAGACCGCCGCCCCGAGCACCCCGTCGGCGTGGAAGGTCACGAGATCGTCCTTGCGCACGCGTGTGCACCAGCTCGCGAATATCTGGGCGACGGCGCCGTTCTCCAGCTCGACGAGCGCGCAGCAGGAATCGTCAGCATCCGCGTCATAGGGGTTGCCGTCCTCGTCCCATCGCCGGTCGAAATTGACCGCGCCCCGGCAGACCACGCGCCGCACCTTGCCGAAGACGGTATCCAGCACGTAGCGCCAATGGGGCATCATGTCGAGGATGATGCCGCCGCCGTCCGCCTTGCGATAGTTCCAGCTCGGCCGCTGCGCGGGTCGCCAGTCGCCTTCGAAGACCCAATAGCCGAAATCGATCTTGACCGAGAGCAGCCGGCCGAGCGCGCCCGCGTCGATCAACCGCTTCATCTTCAGCAGGCCGGGCAGGAATATCTTGTCCTGCACGACCCCGTGCCGGACCCTCGCATTCTCCGCGCGGCGCCAGACGTCGAGCGCGTCCGCGAGGGTGGCGGCGACCGGCTTCTCGCAATAGACGTGCTTGCCGGCGGCGATCGCCTTGCGAAGGATCCCCGCGCGGAGATGCGTGCTGGCCGCATCGAAGAACAGCGGGTAGTCGGGATCGGCGATCGCCGCGTCGAGATCGGTGGTCCAGCGTTCCACGCCATGCGCGGCGGCGAGCTTCGCGAGCTTGTCGGCGCTGCGCCCGACGAGCAGGGGCTCCGGTATGATCCGCCGTCCGTCCCGGAGCGCCACCCCGCCCTCTTCGCGGATCTTGAGGATCGACCGGACGAGGTGCTGGTTGGTCCCCATCCGGCCGGTCACGCCGTTCATCGCCACCCCGAGACGCTGCTGGGCCATCGCCGTCTCCTCTCCCGATCTTCTCAGAGCCCGATCCGAAACCCGCCATCGGCCGACGATGCGCGCGCCTGTTCCCGGAACGGCGCCACGCATAGCGCGTACGGCCGGTTCCCCAGCTTCTATCGCGTCATATCGAGACCGCTCGCAAGTTTTAGGTCAAGCTCTCGGGATCGCCAATCCCGGCGGGATCGATTCGGCCGAGATGCGCGGGCGCAGACGGCGCGGCCGAAAGGCTTGCGTCTTGCCGGGGTCGGCGCCGTTCGCCCAGGATCGTCGCGCGCCGGGCTGCATGAGGTCGGGGAATGTCTGTCGTCGGTCGGGTCGAATGCGCGGTGATCGGAGCCGGGGTCATCGGGCTCGCCGTCGCGCGGCGGCTGGCGCTGGCCGGCCGCGAGGTGCTGGTACTAGAAGCGGCAGAGGCGATCGGCACCGAGACCAGCTCCCGGAACTCCGAGGTGATCCATGCCGGGATCTACTATCCGAAGGACAGCCTGAAGGCGCGCTTCTGCGTCGCCGGCAAGACGGCGCTCTACCCCTATTGCGAGGCCCGCGCGGTTCCCTATCGGCGCTGCGGCAAGATCATCGTGGCGACGGAAGAGGCGCAGATGGACGAGCTCGCAGCGCTTGAACAGCGGGCGGCAGCAAACGGGGTGGCGGATCTCGAATGGCTCGGCCCCGCCGAAGCTGCCGGGCTGGAGCCGGAGCTGTTCTGCGTCGGCGCTCTGTTGTCGCCCTCGACGGGGATCGTCGATTCGCACCGGCTGATGCTCGCGCTGCAGGGCGACGCGGAGACGGCAGGGGCCATGATCGCCTTCAGGTCGCCGGTGGTGGGCGCGCGGCTGGAGGATGACGGGATCGTTCTCGAGATCGGCGGGGAGGAGCCGGCCGCCCTCGCCGCCGAACGGGTCGTCAACGCCGCCGGCCTGTGGGCGCAGGAGGTCGCCCGGAAACTGGCAGGGCTGCCGCGCGAGACGATCCCGAGAGCCTATCTGTGCAAGGGGAACTACTACACGTTGAGCGGGCCGCCGCCCTTCAGGCGGCCCGTCTACCCGGTACCCGAGCCGGCGGGGCTCGGCGTCCATGCGACCGTCGACCTCGCCGGCCAGGTGCGGTTCGGCCCCGATGTCGAATGGATCGACGAGATCTCCTACGATGTCGACCCTGGCCGGGCGTCGGCCTTCTACGAGGCCGTCCGCCGCTACTATCCCGGCTTGGCCGACGGGGCGATCCATCCGGGCTATTCCGGCATCCGCCCCAAGCTGCAGGCACCGGGCGAGCCGGCGGCCGACTTCGTCATCCAGGGGCCGGACACCCATGGCGTCGACGGGCTGGTCATGCTGTACGGCATCGAGTCCCCCGGCCTCACGGCATCGCTGGCGATCGCCGATCGAGTCGCGGAGATCCTGCGGATCGGGGGTTGAAATGCGGACGCTGCACCCCATCTGGAAGTCTGTCGGACGCCGGATACCGGGTTCGACGATCGGACCGACCCTCCGGGGTGGTTCCCGAACCTACGGATCGCTCACGCTCAAGGAGGACTGTAGCAATGCGTGAATTCGACTTTTCCCCGCTGTTCCGCACCGCGATCGGCTTCGATCGGCTGCCGGGTGTCATCGAGAGCGCCATGCGCAGCAATGTCGGGGTCGACGCTTATCCGCCCTACAATATCGAGAAGCTCAGCGATGACGCCTATCGGGTGACTCTCGCGGTCGCCGGGTTCGACCGCTCCGAGCTCTCGGTCGAGATGCGCGACGGCATGCTGTTGGTTTGCGGCCAGCGCGAGCCCGCCGAGGCGAGCGCCTTCCTCCATCGTGGGATCGCCGGCCGCTCGTTCGAGCGCCGCTTCCAGCTCGCCGAGCATGTCGAGGTGCGCAGCGCGTCCCTGGTCAACGGGCTTCTGACGATCGATATCGTTCGCGAGCTGCCCGAGGCGTTGAAGCCGCGCCGGATCGAGATCGGCGCGGGCAAATCCACGGTGATCGAAGGCAAGATGGCTGCTTGACGCCGGGACTGAAATCTTTCCCGCGAGATCGAACTCTCTCCCGCCGGGGCCGCCCGGCCCCGGCGGGAGCCGCGCCGAACTTGACAGGAACGGCCTCGAACAGGCATTCGCGGCTCTTGGCCGATATCGACCCCGGTGCGGGCGGCAGCGATGCAGGAGGTGAATGCGGATGAGCGCGATGCTTGAGATCCGCGGACTGACAAAGCGTTTCGGTGTTCTCACCGCCGTCGACGGGATCGATCTGAGCGTGGATCGCGGCGAGGTGCTGGGGTTTCTCGGGCCAAACGGCGCCGGTAAGTCGACCACGATGAGGATCGTCACCGGCTTCTTGCCGCCGACCGCCGGCACCGCGCTGGTCTGCGGCTTCGATGTCATGCGCGATCCATTGGAGGTCAAGCGCCGGATCGGCTACCTGCCCGAGGGGGCGCCGCTCTACGAGGACATGACGCCGCTCGCGTTCCTGAACTTCGTCTGCGGGGTCCGGGGCATCCCGGCGGCGGCGCGGCGAGAGGCGATCGACCGGGCGGCGGGCATGATCAATATCTCCGATGTCCTGTATCAGCCGATCGGCACGCTCTCGAAGGGCTACAAACGCCGGGTCGGGCTGGCGCAGGCCATCGTTCACGATCCCGAAGTCCTCATCCTCGACGAACCGACCGACGGGCTGGATCCCAACCAGAAGAGGGAGGTCAGGGATCTGATTTCCAGGATGGCCGACGACAAGGCGATCGTGATCTCGACGCATCTCCTCGAAGAGGTGGAGACCGTCTGTACCCGCGCCGCGATCATCTCGCGTGGCAAGATCGTCCTCGACGGCACGCCGGACGATCTGCGCGCACGGTCCCGCTATCACAACGCGGTCAGCATCCGCGTGGCCGCCGGCGAGGCGGCGGCGTCCCGCGAAGCGCTGAGCGCGATCGACGGGGTGGACGGCGTCGACCTCGTCAGCGCGGACGACTCCGAGGCGCTTCTGCTGGTCAGGCCGAGAAACGGCGCGGTCATCCTTCCCGAGCTCGGCGTGCGGATCCGCTCGGGCGAGTTGGCCGTCGAGCAGGTAACGGCCGAGCAGGGTCGCCTCGACGAGGTGTTCCGACGATACACGGTCGGTTGATTGGGCCCCCGATGAAAGCAACGGCAGCAATCTGCAAGCGCGAGCTGATCGCTTATTTCTCGACTCCGCTCGCCTATGTGTTCATCGTCATCTTTCTCGCCCTGACCGGCGCGGTGACGTTCTATTTCGGCGGCTTCTTCAGCCGCGGACAGGCCGATCTCCAGGTCTTCTTCGCGTTCCATCCCTGGCTCTATCTATTCCTGATCCCCGCGATCGGCATGCGGCTCTGGGCGGAAGAACGAAAGACCGGCACGATCGAGCTGCTGATGACGCTCCCGGTCTCCACGACCAACGCCGTGATCGGGAAGTTTCTCGCGTCCTGGATGTTCGCCGCGGCCGCGCTGGCGCTGACCTTCCCGATCTGGATCACGGTCGGTTTCCTGGGATCGCCCGATAACGGGGTGATCGTTGCCGGCTATATCGGGAGCCTGCTGATGGCCGGCGCGTTTCTGGCGATCGGCTGCTTCGTCTCCGCCCTCACCCGCAACCAAGTCATCGCCTTCGTGATCGCCGCCGCGGTCTGCTTCGTCTTCATGATGAGCGGGCTCGATCTGGTGCTGTCCGCATTCAGGGGCTGGGCGCCGGATTTCGTCGTCGACATCATCGCCTCGCTCAGCTTCCTGACCCATTTCGAGGGGATCACCAGGGGGGTGCTTGATCTGCGCGACGTGGTCTATCTGCTGTCGGCGATCGTGATCTTCCTGTTCGCCAACAGGCTGACGATCGACCTCAAGAGAGGGGTTTGAGATGTCCGGCTGGAAGGAGTGGAACCAGAGGAAACTCGGCGGCGTCGGCCTGGCGCTGGCGGTCGTTCTGTTCATCGCGCTCAACGTCTTTTCGGACGGGGCGTTCAAGAACTTGCGCCTGGATCTGACCGAGGACGGACTCTACACGATCTCGGAAGGCACGGAGCAGATCGTCGCGGACCTTGACGAGCCGATCACGCTCCGCCTCTTCGTCTCGCGCCGCCTGACCGAGACCGCGCCGGCGCTTGGGACCTATGCCGACCGGGTGCTCGAGCTGGCGGAGCGGTATGTCGCGCGTTCGAACGGCCGGATCAGGCTCGAGGTGATCGACCCCAGGCCATTCACCCCCGAGGAGGACCGCGCGGTCGGGTTCGGCCTGCAGGGCGTGCCGCTCGACGACGCGGGCGAGCTCGGGTTTCTGGGTCTCGTCGGGACCAACACGACCGACGATCAGGACGTCATCGCCTTTCTGCAGCCGCAGCGCGAACCGTTTCTCGAATACGACCTGACGCGGTTGATCTACAACCTTGCCAACCCCAGGAAGAAGGTCGTCGGGCTGATTTCCGGAATTCCGATCGACGCCGACCCGGTGCTCCAGTACAAGCCTTGGCAGATCGTCGAGCGGATCAAGCAGTTTTTCGAGGTCGAGAGCCTCGGTCTGGACCCCAAATCGATCGACGATGTCGACGTGCTCATGGTCGTCCACCCGTTCGGCCTCGGCGACGAGACGCTCTACGCGATCGATCAGTATGTCATGGCCGGCGGCAAGATCATGGTCTTCGTCGATCCCTTCGCGGAAGCGGGTACGCAGTCGAACGCCGCGATGCGGCTGCCACCCGATCAGGGTTCGGACCTCGACAAGCTCTTCGAGGCCTGGGGAATCGCGTACAGCCGCGACAAGGTGCTCGGCGATCTCGGTTCGGCGGAACG
Source organism: Alphaproteobacteria bacterium (assembly GCA_963422565.1). Lineage (GTDB taxonomy): Bacteria > Pseudomonadota > Alphaproteobacteria > MPNO01 > MPNO01. Next base: position 3,093,157 of record OY730228.1, read on the forward strand.
GGTCAGCACGGGGGCAGACGCCTACGGGCGGCCGGTCATCACCGACTACGTCGCTTGGTTGAACTTCCGCGCCGACGGTCTGAAGCGAGAGGATGTCGTCACCGGCGAGCTCGAGGTGGTCAGCGTCAGAACCCCCGGGTTCGTCGCCAAGGCGAAGGACGCGACGGTGACGTTCGAGCCCTTGATAACCTCGACCGAGGCATCGGCGCCGGTCGACGCCCAGAAGGTGCGCTTTCAACCCAGCCCGGCCGAGATCCTCAAGAGCTTCGTGCCCGAGGACAGGTCTCTGACCCTCGCCGCCCGGATCACCGGCCAGATCGAGAGCGCCTTTCCCGAGGGGCCGCCGAAGCCCCCAGAGGCGAACGAGGGCGCCGAGAAGCCCCGCCGCCCGCATCTGGCCAGGTCCGAGGGCCCCGCCAACCTGATCGTGGTAGCCGACAGCGACATCCTCGCCAACTCGTCCTGGCTCCACATTCAGGATTTCTTCGGCCAGACGCTGGCGGTCCCGAGGGCCAGCAATGCGAGCTTCGTCATCAACGCGCTCGACAATCTCTCCGGGACGAACGCGCTGATCGGCCTCCGCAGCCGGGGCGTGTCGGAACGCCCGTTCGACCATGTCCTGGACATCCAGAAGCAGGCGGAGTTGAAGTTCCGCGATCGGGAGAGGGCGCTCGTCAAGGAGCTGCAGGACATCAAGGCCAAGCTCAAGGAATTGCGGGAGACGGAGAAGGCAGGCGGCGGCGAGATCCTCTCGGATGAGCAAGAGGCGGCGATCGCCGACTTCGACCTCCAAATCCGCAAGATTCGCCGCGAGCTGCGCGATGTTCGCAGCCGCCTCCGGGAAGACATTGATCGGTTGGACGCTTGGATCAAGGTCCTCAACATCGCAGCGGTGCCTGTGCTGGTCGCGCTGTTCGCGATCATCTTCCTGGTCGCCCGCTCTCGGCGGATGCGCCGGCGCGGCGCGCACGCCGCCGGCCGGGTCGCATAGCGGGAGATTGGGAGTTGCGTCGATGAAACCCGGGTCCTTCCTGGCCTTGGCAACGCTGACGGCGGTTGTCGTCGTCGCGGCCGTCGTCACCGTTCTCGACCGCCGATCTCTGACCACGGTTCCGACGGACCGCGAGCGCGCGTTTCCGGATCTGGCCGGGCGGATCAACGATGCGGCCGAAATGACCGTCATCTCCAACGACGCGCGGATCACTCTGGCGAGAACCGGCGACGGCTGGGGGCTTCGCGGCCGTGCCGACTATCCGATCCATTACGACAGGATCAAGCGGGCCATCGTCGGTCTGTCGGAGCTTACGCTGCTCGAAGGCAAGACCTCGGACCCCGTGCGCTACGAGAGGCTGCAGGTCCAGGATCCCGACGAGGAGGGCGCCCGATCGGTACGGTTCGAGATCAGGGACGGCGCGGGCGGTGTGATCGCCGGCGGCGTGATCGGCAAACAGAACCCGAAGCTGTTCGGCGAGGGCGGCGGAGGAACTTATCTGCGGCGAGGCGAGGATGCGCAGGCCTGGCTCGCCGAGGGTGAGGTCGATCTCGGGAAGACCCGGAACGACTGGTTGATCCGGGACATCGTCGATATCGACGCCGAGGAGGTCCGGCGCGCCGTCATCCGACAGCCCGACGGCGCCGAGATCGTGGTGCGCAAGGAGAAGAAAGACGAAGGGGAGTTCCTGCTGGACGGGGTGCCCGAAGGGCGCGCGCTCAAGGATTCCGTGGAGGGCAAGAACCTTGCCGGCGGCCTCTGGCGCCTGACCTTCGAGGACGTGAAGCCGGCCGGCGATGTCGCGTTTCCCGAAGCGTTCAATACCGCCGAGTACGAGACCTTCGACGGGCTCGCGGTCCGCGTCGAGATGACGGTGGTCGACGATGTGGTCTGGGGGCGCTTCAGCGCCTCGGCCCAGGGCGGGGACGCCGCCGTCGCGAAAAAGGCCGAGGAGATCAATCGCCGGACCGACGGCTGGATCTACGAGCTTTCGGCTGGCGAGGGCGAGAAGCTCACGACCAGGATCGAAGACATTCTCGAGAAGCCCGAGGGGGCGTCCTGACGCCGGCCACGGTCGGTCGTCCTCGATCGACCCGGCTCCGGCGATCGGCGGACCGTTCGTAATGAGAGTGCTGTTGCTGCGTCCCGGCGACCTGCAGGGCCTCATCTCCATGGAAGAGGCGATCGACGTGATCGCCCAGGGCTACGCCGAGGCGGCGGCCTATCCCGTGATCAACGCGCCGCGCCGCAGGGTCCATTCCCCGGACGGGGTTAGGGTCTCGAACTTTCCGGGCGGGGTGCACGGCCTCGGGGCGATCGGCGCCCAGACGCGCGCCGAGCGGGTGCTGCAGACCGACACCAATCAGCGCTACGGGTTTCGCGGACCGCCGGTCCATGTCCTGAGCAGCTCGACGACCGGCGCACTGCTGGCGATCCTCATCGGCGAGATCGACGAGAAGACCCTCGGCCCCACGAGCCTGATGGCGTTTCGGACGGCGGCGGCGAGCGGCGTCGGGTTCCGTCATCTGGTCCGCGCGGACGCGCGGGTCTGCGGCCTGTTCGGTTCCGGCGGTCAAGCCGCGAACCAGCTCCTGGCTCTGCGCAACGCGCGGCCCGTCGATCGGGTGCGCATCTACAGCCGCGACCCCGAGAACCGGAAGCGCTTCGCCGCCGCCTACGGACCGCGGTTCGACATCGAGATCGAGCCGGTAGACAGTCCGCGCGCCGCCGTGGACGGGGTCGATGTCGTCATCGGGGCCAGCAATACCAACGTGCCGCTGTTCGACGGCGATTGGCTGCGACCGGGCCAGCATGTGACTGGGATCGTCGGCTCCAACATCCAGCTCGTCCAGGGCGGCTTCCTTGAGAGGCGCCGCCGGGAGATCGACGACAAGACGGCGGCGCGCGCCGATCTGATCGTCGCCAATCTCCGCGAGTCCGTGCTGTCGGAGCAGCAGGGCGATCTGTACGAGCCGATCGAACGCGGCCTGATCTCGGCGGACGATATCGTCGAACTCGGCGATGTCGTCCGCGGCGCGGCGCCGAGCAGGACCTCCGACGACCAGATCACCTACCACAAGAACAATAACGGCACAGGGGCTTCCGAAATGGCCCTGGCGATGCTCGCCTATCGGCGCGCGCGCGAGACCGGCCGCGGCATCGAGATCGATCTCGACGAGCCCTCCTTTCCCGGTTGATCGGGAGCGCATGCTTTCCGCACCCGACTTCACGGTCGTTCAATATCTGGCGATCGCCGCGGTGGCGCTGGTCGGCGGTCTGGTGCGCGGTTTCAGCGGTTTCGGCTCGGCGCTGGTCGTCGTCCCGGCACTCAGCATCCTTGTCGGCCCGCAGGTCGCCGTGCCGGCGGTCGCGATGGCGCTGCTCGTAACCACCCTACAGCTCGTCCCCAGCACCTGGCCGCATGTCCGCTGGCGGTTGCACTGGGCGCTGTCGGCAGCGGGCTGCCTCGGCGTGCCGCTGGGCGTGCTCCTCCTGATCTGGATGGACCCGGATCTGCTGCGCCGCGCCATCTCGGCGGTCACTGCCGCCTCCGCCCTGCTTCTCATGACCGGATGGCGCTATACGGGCGGGCATTCGCTGTCGGCGGCCGCGGCGATCGGCTCGATCGGTGGGTTCCTGTCGGGAGCGGCGTCGATCGGCGGCCCGCCGGTCGTCGCCTATCTGCTGGCGGGGCAGGGGAGCCCGGCCGAGTTCCGGGCCAATGTCGTCTACTACTTCGCCGTGACTCAGGTGACGGGGTTGGTTCTCTACGGGTTCAGTGGGCTGCTGACGTCGGATTCCCTGGTCGCGGCATTGCTCATAACCCCGGTTCTGGTTCTCGGAGCCTGGATCGGCAGCAGGCTGTTCGGGTTGGCGAACGAGAAGATATTCCGCCGGGTCGCGCTCAGCGTCCTTCTCGCCATCGGCTTGGTGACGCTGGCTCTTTGAACCGGCATGCCGACCGTTGGCGTCCGAGCCCGTGCCTGGTCGTCCCCGCGAGCCGGCGAGGCCGTCCTCCGGCAGGGCGCATGCAGGGGCGGTCCGCGGTCTCGTTTCGTGTCCCGCCTCGGCAGGCGCTTGGTCGACGCGGCTATTCCGCGGCTTCCACCAGGTTGCCCGCGTCGTCGAGGGCAAGACCGGTCTTTTGCGCGCGGTCGAGCACGCTCTTCGCCCAGGAGACCTTGCCCGAATCGGTGCCGCCGATAATCGCCATCAGATGGGCATGCTCAGTTCCGACATTCTTGAATCCGCGCATCACGCCGACCGGGACCGATACCACGTCCCACGGCCCGAGAATGACCTCGTTCTCGCCCTCGTCGCCCCAATAGACCGACCAGGTGCCCGTCATCGGGATGAAGACCTCGACGGTCGGGTGGGCATGGAGTGCGGCGCCCTTGCCAGGGTCGGCCGAGGAATAGGTCACGTTGAAGCCTTCGGCCGCCGCGATCGCCGGCTTGAGAGAGGCGTCCTCGGTCACGCCCGCGCCGATGACGTTGTAGATGTCGCGCTCATGGCCGGGCAAGCGGGTGTCTACGAAGGCGACGGCACTCGGTTTGAGGTCGTCGAACCGCGCCGTGCGGGACTCCATCTCCTCGCGAGAGACTTGACGATTTGCCATTTGATCTGCCTCCATTTCCGGTCGTTTACGGTCTGTTCGGCGAGAATGTCGGGCGCGTCTCCGTTTTCGCGACCGCGTCAGTTCCCGGCGCCGATGCCGATATTCTGCCCGCCGTAACGGCGAAGCCGCAGATCTGCCTGTTCCTTGTGGCCCCAGAACTTCTCGACGGCGCAGAGCCGCGAGCAATATTCGCCGATCGTCACGCTCGCGCTCTCCGTGCACTCCTGATAGGTGACGGTCTTGAGGAACTTGCCTACCCAGAGCCCGCCCGTATAGCGCGCGGCGCCCATCGTCGGAAGGGTGTGGTTGGTCCCGATCACCTTGTCGCCGTAGGACACGTTGGTCTCCGGCCCAAGGAACATCGAACCGTAATTCCGCATGTGGTCGAGGAACCAGCGAGGGTCTCGGGTCAGTATCTCGACATGCTCGCAGGCGATCCGGTCGGCCTCCGCGGCCGCTTCCTCCTCGCTGTCGACGAGGACGATGCGGCCGAAATCGCGCCAGGCCGCGCCCGCGATCTCCGCGGTCGGCAGCAGGGCGAGCTGTCGGCCGATCTCCCCGGGAAGCGCCTCGGCGAGGCCCGCATCGGTGGTGATCAGCGTCGCCGGCGAGGTCGGGCCGTGCTCGGCCTGTCCGAGCAGATCTGTCGCGACCATTTCGACGTCCGCCGTCTCGTCGGCCACGATCAGAATCTCCGTCGGGCCGGCGAAGAGATCGATCCCGACGCGGCCGAAGAGCTGCCGTTTCGCCTCCGCGACATAGGCGTTGCCGGGTCCCACCAGCATGTCGACCGGCACGATCGACTCCGTCCCGATCGCCATCGCGCCGACCGCCTGGACGCCGCCGAGGACATGGATCTCGTCGGCGCCGCCGATCGCCATCGCCGCGATGGTCTCCGCATGGGGCGCGCCGCCGGTCGGCGGCGTGCAGGCGACGATCCGGGAGACGCCCGCCGCCTTAGCGGTCACGACGCTCATATGGGCCGATGCGACCATCGGATAGCGGCCGCCCGGCACGTAGCAGCCGACGCTGTCGACGGGGATGTTGCGGTGCCCCAGCGTCACCCCAGGGATCGTCTCGACCTCGACATCGGTGATCGATTGGCGCTGGATCTGGGCGAAATTGCGAATCTGCGCCTGGGCGAACTCGATATCGGAGATGGTTTCCGCCGGGACCCGGCCGACGAGCGTGTCGATTTCCGCCTGGGTCAGCCGGAAACTCTCGGGTGACCAGTCGTCGAATTTCTCGGAGAGTGCACGCACCGCATCGTCGCCCCGCGCCGCGATCTCGCCGAGGATTTCCTCGACGGTGCGGCGTACCCGAGTCTCCTCGGCGCGGGTCTCTTCGAGGTTCCTGGCGTATTTGAGAACTATGGCCATCGCCGTCACTTCACCGCGATCGGGTTGAGGGGCGAGCCGACCGCCCTGGTGATCGGCAAAGGAGGGGCGCAGAAGAAGAACTCGTAGACCCCGTCCCCGGCGCAATCCTCGGCGAGCTCTTCCAGGTAGAATATCTCGCCCATGCTGATCCCGATCATCGGAATCACGACCCAGTGCCAGGGCTGACTCGCCTCGTCGGTTTCGTTCGGGCGGACCTCGCAGCCCCAGGTGTCGGTGCAGATCGCCGCGATCTCCTTGGCATGGATCCATTCTGCGGTCTCGAAGGCGAGGCCGGGCGCATCGCCGCCCGCATAGCCGCCCCATTCGCCGTCGCGGAGGCAGCGGCCCATATGGCCGGTGCGGACGATCACGAAGTCGCCGGTGCGTATCTCGACATCTTGCGCCGCGGCGGTCGTGTCGAGGTCGGCATTGGTGATCGCCATGCCGTCCTCAAAGCTGTCGACCCCGCAATGACGCGCGACGTCGAGGAGCACGCCGCGCCCGACCATCTTGTCCTTCACCTTCTCGATGCCGTTCTTCTGGGCACCGTCCGAATCGACCAGCCGCGCGTCATAGCCGTTCCACATCTTGTCGTCGTAGAAGATGTGCCCGAGCGCGTCCCATTGCGTCCCGCATTGCAGCGGCAGAGAGACCATGTCGTCGGCGTAGCGGAGCTTGCCGTCGTCCTGGTTTCCGGCGACGGCGTCGGTGCCGGTCGCCAGCATCGTATGGATCGGATTGAACCGGTTTCCCCACAGTCCCTTCTGGGGTCCGTTGCGGTCGAAATTCAGCGCGAGCGAGAACACCTTACCCTTTCGAATCAGCCCGGCGGCGGCGACGATCGTCTCCGGGGTTATGTAGTTGAGCGTTCCCGCCTCGTCGCCGGGACCCCATTTCCCCCAATTCTTACAGCGCTCCGCGGTTTTGCGGAGGGCGGTCATGTCCAATTCGCCTTCGTCGTGCCGCCGCGGCATGGAAGCCTCCTCTCGGTCAAGCCAGCATCGATTACGATCGAAGGACGGAAGGCTGTCAACATGCCGGGAAGCGGGACGACCGGTCCCGGCATTGAGGAGCGGCCTCTCGAACCGCTCCCGCCGTCTCGATGCAGTACGTGCGATCGGGAAGGGTCCGATCGGTCGCGCCGCGGTCGCCCCGCGGCCCCCGACCCGCTTCGGAGGCGGGGAGGGGTGTCTGCGCCCGTGTCCGGCTATCGTTGCGGGGAGGTGGGGGCGCATCGCCGGCATGAGAGGAGGCGCGGGGTGTCATGGCGAACGATGTTTCCAAGCCGCACGACGCCTTCTTCCGCGCCATCCTCTCCGATGCGGGTCGTGCCGCCGCCCTGCTCCGCGACCATACTTCCGGTGCGGATCGCCGCCCTGCTCGCCGACGAGCCCCCGGTCGCCATCGACGGCAGCTTCGTCGACCCGGCGCTGCGCACCAGCCAGAGCGACCGGCTGTTCCGGGTCGCCCTCGAGGCGGGCGGCAACGCCTTCGTCTACGCCCTGATCGAGCACAAGTCCTACCCCGACCCGGGCCACCCCGCTGCAGCTCGCGGGCTATCAGATACGCATCTGGCGGCGATACGCGGAAGACGATCCGGCGCGGCTGCGGGCGTTGCCGCCGATCGTGCCGATGGTGTTCTACCACGGTCGGGGGCGATGGACGGTGGCGCCGTCGGTCGCGGAGATGGTGTCGGGGGACGCGGCGCTGCGGAGCTTCGCGCAGGGCTTCGACTATCTGCTGCAGGATCTGGGGGCGCTGCCTCTGGACGGGCTGTCGCGGAACGACGAGCTGTGGTCGGGTCTGGCGGCGCTGCGCTACGCGTTTCGCGGGCGTTCGGGGGCTGCGGTTCTGGAGCGGATTCTGCGCGGTCTTCGGGACGGTTCGACGTTCGAGCGCCAGGCGTTGGGGTATATTGTCCAGGTGTGGGATGTCGCGTATCGGGATCTGGAGACGGCGGCGCGGGCGGCGAAGCCGGAGCGATGGGAGGCGGTGATGGGAGAGCTTGCGCAGGAGCTGATCGGGCGGGGCAGAGCCGAGGGAAGGGCTGCAGGGATCGCCGAGGGGATGGCCGAAGGAAGAGTCGCGGGGCTGGTGCGACTGTTGGAGCGCCGGTTCGGTCCGCTGCAGGCGCGGGTTCTCGACCGGATCGAGGGCGCGCCGCTCGACCGGATCGAGGCCTGGTTCGACGCCGCCATCGACGCCCCGTCCCTCTCCGACGTGTTCGACGACCGATCCCGGCATTGAGGAGCGGGGGTCTTCGGAAGAGGAAGTTTTCCAATCGCTTGAGCCGTCCTCGTCGTGTTGATCCAGGACATGTGAAGGGGACGGGTGGATTGGGCGCCCGCCGGTGGGGATCCGCGTGGTCCCCGAACGCGGTTCGGAGATCGAGACGGACGCCCGCGCTTGCGTTTAGTCGTTTTCACGGCAAATCGCCGGAATGAGAATAGTTGAGAACGGGAAGCCGCGATGGATCAGCAGACGATGGAGACGCCGAGGACGCCGTCGATGCGGCTGGACGGTCTCTGCGCTGTCGTAACCGGTGCCGGGCGCGGTATCGGGCGTGCGGCTGCGCTGGCCTTGGCGGAGGCCGGCGCCGAGCTCGTGCTGATCAGCCGCACCCGGACCGAGCTCGACGAGGTCGCTGGCGAGATCGCGGAGCGCGGGTCGCGCGCGCGGGCCATCGTCTGCGACATCACCGACGTCTCGGAGCGGGATGCCGCGTTCGCGGCACCGGAGCGCATCGACATCCTGGTCAACAATGCCGGCACGAACATCCCCGAGCCGTTCCCCGAGGTCAGCGAAGCCCATTTCGACGCCATCATGTCGCTCAATGTCCGTGCGTTGTTCCTGTCCAGCCAAGCCGCCGTCCGCAGAATGATCGCGGACGGGCGCGGCGGCGCCATCATCAACGTCTCTTCGCAGATGGGCCATGTCGGCGCGCCGGGGCGCACCGTCTACTGCGCGTCCAAACACGCGGTCGAGGGGCTGACGAAGGCGATGGCGGTCGAGCTCGCACCGCACGGGATCCGGGTCAACTCGCTGGGGCCGACCTTCATTCTGACGCCGATGACCCGGCCGTTCTTCGAAGACCGGGCGTTTCGGGACGATACCCTGTCGCGGATCCCGCTGGGCGCGCTCGGCGAGTTGGAGGACGTGATGGGTGCGGTCGTTTTCCTGGCCTCCCCCGCCGCCCGTCTGGTTACGGGCGCGGCGTTGGTCGTCGATGGCGGCTGGACCGCCTGGTAGCGGGGCCCCCGGGTCACTCCGCGGCTTGGGCACGCCGCCGCGCCTCGGCGAGATCGTCCTCCGCCATTCGACCTTCCAGAAGGTGGCGCTGCGCAGCGGCCTCCTCCGATACGCGAGCCGCGCGGTCGATCCATATCCAGGCCCGGATCGGATCGCGCGGGACGCCCTCGCCCTCGGCATGGAGAAGGCCGAGATTGAGTTGCGCGGCCGGAAGCCCGGCCTCGGCCGCCCATCCATACCAGCGCGCCGCAGCGGCAGGGTCGGCCGCGCTCCCGAGGCCGTGCTCCAGGAGATGGCCCAGGTTGAATGCGGCCTCGACGATCCCGTTCTCCGCCGCGCGCGCGTACCACCGCGCCGCTTCCGGCAAGTCGGCCGAGACGCCCCGCCCGTGATGCAACGCTGTCGCCAGCTTGTACTGGGCGAGCCCATGCCCGTTCTCGGCGGCGGTGCGGTACCAGCGGATTGCCTTCCGGTGATCGGCCCGTCGATAGATCCCCGCCTCGTATTGCATGGCCAGCATGAACTGGGCGTGCGGGTACCCGGCCTCGGCCGCATCCGCGTACCAGCGCATGCTGTCGCCATAGCTACGCGGGATCGGGACCTCGCCCTGGACGGGGACTCCGTACAGGACGGCGAGCGCGGCCGAAGCCGCCGTTCCGACGAGCCGAAACGCGGGCGATCGCTCTCGGCCGTTCGAGGTCACGCGTTGACGTCCACGACGACGCGCCCCTGCACACGGCCCCGAAGGATCTCCTCCCCGAGTGTCGGCAGATCATCAAGGGAGACGACGCGCACGATCGGGTTGAGAAGGGATATGGGCAGATCGCGGGCGAGCCGGGTCCAGGCCTCCCTGCGGCGCTCCGTCGGGAGCATCACCGAATCGATTCCGAGAAGGCGGACCCCCCGCAGCAGAAACGGAATGACCGTGGTCTCAAGGGCGCTGCCGCCCGCCAGACCGCAGGATGCCGCCGCCGCCCCGTATCGCAGCCCGGCGAGAATGGATGCGAGCGTCGCCCCTCCGACGGTATCTACGGCGCCCGCCCAGCGCTCGCCGAGGAGCGGGCGGGCGGGCGGAACGGCGAGCTCGGACCGGTCGATCACCTCCGCGGCCCCGAGCGCCTTCAACCCGTCTGCCAGTTCGAGCCGCCCGGTCGAGGCGGTCACTTCATGGCCCAGCGCCGCTAGCAGGCTAACCGCGACGCTGCCGACGCCGCCATTGGCCCCGGTCACCAGAACCGGGCCGTTCCCCGGCTCGAGCCCGGCCCATTCGAGCTCGGTCACGCAGATCATCGCGGTCAGGCCGGCGGTCCCCAGCGCCATCGCCGCGCGCGCGTCCAGCCCCGGCGGGAGCGGCACGATCCAATCGGCCGGCACGCGGGCGCGCTGGGCGTAGCCGCCCCAACGAAGCTCCCCCATGCGATAGCCTGTCACAAGCACCCTCTGGCCCGGAGCGATGTCGGGAGACGTAGAGGCGAGGACGGTGCCGGCGAGGTCGATGCCCGGGACATGCGGATAGGTTCGGACCAACCTGCCGATCCCCTTCAGAATCATGCCGTCCTTGTAGTTCAGGTCCGAATATTGGACGGCGATGGTGACCTCGCCGTCGGGCAGCGCGGCCTCGTCCATCATGGTCACCGAAGCCGTGAGGCCGTCCTCGCCCTTGTCCAGGACGAGAGCCCTGAATCGATCCCTCATGCCGTCCACCTGTTGAATTTCCGCCCAGACGAATAGGCGGATGACGCATCGATCGTCAAGCGCGTGTCCCGGTTCGGGACATACGAGACCGGCGGGCTTCGTCCGGGACGCCCTCCCTCCCGGAGGGGCAGGTTGGAAACAGGTGTTTCGGGCGCGACTCCGCGATGCCCTACCGGGGGCGACCGTGCCGTCCGGACCCCGCCATGCCGGAGAAACGCAGCATTGCGACGACGGGAGCCGCAGTTCCCGGCGCCACGCCGACCTGCCATTCGACGAGGCGAGTCTCGATCTGGTTCATGTCGGCGGCCAGAAGCGCCTCGAGCTTGTCACATCCGCCTCGGTCGCAATCTCGCCATAAGCGCCGACTTGTTCGGGATATCCGCGATGCCGGGGCCGTTGGCGCAACCGGAAGGTATCCCTCCCTTTGCCTCCTCCCTCAAGGGGGTGCAATCTGCTTCCTCTCCCTCCCTCCTTGATGAACCGGGGCGGAGGACCCCTGTCGTCCGGCGGACACGGCTACTTCGGACCGCAGTTTCGGATAACATGTCGCGGCAAGGGACGAACCTGCTCGGGTATTTTATTCGAGCCCGGGTATCTCGATGAAGGCGGGCGTAACGATGGCGAACCATATCAGACTCGAAGACCGCGCCGTCCTCGCCGTCTCCGGCGAGGACGCGCGCCCGTTCCTGCAGGGCCTCCTGTCCAACGACGTTCGCAGGATCGGCGGCGGTGATGCGGTCCATGCCGCGCTGCTCACCCCCCAGGGCAGGTATCTCTTCGATTTCTTCGTGGTCGCCCGCGGCGATGCGCTGTGGCTCGACTGCGAGGCGGCGCGCCGGGCGGCGCTGCGCAAGCGGCTCGCCATGTACCGAATGCGGGCCAGGGTCGCCATCGACGAAATCCCGGATGAAGATGTCTATGCCGTGATCGGCCGCGGCGCCGCGGAAGGCGCGACGCGCATCGAGGGCGGCGTTTCGTTCGCCGACCCCCGGCTGAGCGCGCTCGGCATGCGGGCGATCGTCGGGCGCCGCAGCGCTTCGGCCCTGGCGGCGGCGGGTCTCCGTCCGGCCGCGCGGTCGGCCTATGACATGCTGCGCATCGGGCTCGGCGTGCCCGACGGCTCCCGCGATCTGATCGAGTCGCGCTCGCTGCTGCTCGAGAACGGCTTCGATGCCTTGAACGGCGTCGATTTCGAGAAGGGCTGCTATGTCGGTCAGGAGGTGACGGCGCGGATGAAGCACCGAAATCTCGTTCGCAGGCGTCTCGTTCCGGTGGCGTTCGATGGTGCCGCGCCGAGCCCCGGAACGCCCGTCCGCAGCGGCGGGGCGGTCGTCGGCGAGATTCGCAGCAGCATCGGGGAGATCGGGCTGGCACTGCTGCGTTTGGAGGCGATCGCCTCGCCGCAGGCTCTGGAGGCGGGCGGCGCCGGCCTCGCGGTGCGGAGGCCCGGCTGGGCGGACTACTGAGACGCGCGCTGCTGGTCTCGGTCAGGCGGCGTAGCCGGGGTTCTCGCGGTCCAGCCTGCGGCGCAGCGCCGGCCATTCCCGTTCGCCGATCGGCCGGTAGCCGTCCTTCGAGATGGCCCGCGCGTTGCGCGCGATCGTGATGCGCTGAACATCGTCGGGAATCCCGCGCGGTGCGGCGCCGGCCTGCTGGAAGGCGAGCTGAAACCGGCATGCGCGTTCGGCCCGGTACATCCACATGAACGCCTCGCCCACCGTCCGTCCGACGGTGAGCAGCCCGTGGTTGCGCAGGAACAGGACTTTGTTCGATGCCAGATCGGCGGCCAGACGCTCTCGCTCGCCATGGTCGAAAGCGATGCCTTCATAGGCGTGATAGCCGGTCTGGGCGATGACGGCGAGTGCGTGCTGGGTGAGCGGCAACAGGCCCTCCTCCTGGGTGGCGACCCCGACCCCCGCCGCGGTATGGGTGTGGATCACGCAGCCCACCTCGGGGCGCGCCATGTGGACGGCGCTGTGCACGGTGAAGCCCGCCGGGTTGATCCCGTAGGCGGACTCGGTGAGCTCGTTGCCGCGCTCGTCCACCTTCACCAGGCAGGACGCGGTGATTTCCTCGAACAACATGCCGTAGGGGTTGATGAGAAACTGATCGCCGGCATCGGGCACCCGCGCCGACAGATGCGTTCCCAGCAGGTCGGACCAACCATAGAGGTCGACGAGCCTGTAGGCCGCTGCGAGGTCGACGCGCGCCGACCATTCGGCGTCGGACACCTGGTTTACCAACCCTGCGATTCCGGCCATGGGTTTCGCTCCCGCGATCGCATCGCTCTCAGGCGAGGGCTTCGGCGAGCAGCTTGCGGATCTCGCCGTTCACCGTGCCGCTATGGTGCCGTGCCTTCTTGCCGGTCGGCATCAGCGGTTCGTCGTAGAAGAAGCGCGGAAGCTCGTCGTCCTCTTCCGTGAAGCCGGCCCGGCGGTTGAACTCCCACTCGTTCCGCAGCGTCTCGTAGCCCAGCCTGCGGTAGAACGACTCGTCGAGCCCGGTGCCGTGGGCCTCGTTGAGGGCCGCGATCATGAAGCCCAGATTCTGGTTGGTTACCGACCGGCCGAAGACGCACAGCCCGAGAGAATCGGCGGCGGCGCACAAGGCCTGCACGTCGAGGCTCGCCGCGGTCAGCTCCTCGGTCGACTTGCCGTCGCAGACGAAGGTCGGGAGATTGCCCGTCGTGTGATCCGCGCCCTGCGCGGTGACCATCATCGAGATCCCGGTCACCTCGATCACCCGCGGGTCGTAGGCGCTGATCCCCTGTTTCTTGACCACCGGAACCCGGGCGACTCCGTAATGCGCTCCGACCCTGGCGGTGCCCTGGGCGAGCAGCTTGCCGCGCGCGTTTCCCGCCCGGATGTCCTGCAGGGCGTTGGCCATGAACGCCGGGTCCCCGAACGCGCCTTCGCCCGCCTCCATCAGGACGCCGAGCGTAGCCCCGAGCTCGATCGTGTCGATGCCCAGATCGTTGGCGATATGGTTGAGCCGGGCGACGTCGTCGGGGTCCGTCAGCCCGCAATTGGTGCCGATGAGGCCGAGGGTCTCGTATTCGAGCGGCGAGACGATCTCTTCCCCTTCCTCGCCGGCATAGATGTTCGAGCAGCGGATCATGCAGCCTGGCATGCAGGCATGCGTCGGCTCGCCGCCGCGCGCGAGGTTGCGTTCGCGGATATGCTCGCCGCCGAGCTCGAACACCCCCTCGGAGGTATCGATCTGCTGGCCGGCGGAGAAGTTGTTGACCGGCATCCCGCCGACCGTGTTGGTGATGTCGCCGACCATCGCCGTCCCGAGATCGCGCAGCGTGTTGATCGCCGCGTCGACATCGAGAAGCTTGTTGTACTCCCGGACCTTGAGCATCAGGCGCTTGCGGTCGTGAAAGCTCGGCATCCTGTCCCGGTCGACGACGATCGCCTTGACTCTCTTGCTGCCCATCACCGCGCCGACTCCGCCGCGGGCCGCGATGCGGACCGGGCGGCCCTCCGGGTCGGTGAAGGAGATTCCCGCCATCAACCCCATATATTCCCCGACGGGGCCGCAGAGGCCGACGCTGACCTTGCTGCCATAGCGTTCATGCAGCAGCGCGGCCGCTTCGATATTGCCCTTGCCGAGATAGGGGGCCGCGTCCTCGAAGGCGATGTCGCCGTCCTTGGGGATGCGGATCACCACCCAGTCGTCGGACATGCCGTGCAGGGTGATGCCGGCGATGGCGAGCTGGCCCAGCGCGAAGCCAAAGGTCCCGCCCGAGTTGGCTTCCTTGATCCCGCCGGTCAGCGGGCTCTTGCAGCCGATGCTGATCCGGTTGGCGTTCGAGAAGTTGGAGCCGGCAAAGGGACCGGCGGAGAAGATCAGCGGATTGTCCGGCCCCAGCGGATCCGCGGTCGCCGCCCCGCAGTCGAGCAGGGTCCTTGAGATCAGATAGCGCCCGGAGCGGATGATGGCCTCGCCCTCCAGCGTCTCGGATGTGATCGAGCGATCTCTGAGGTCGATGTGAAGAAATCTGCGCATGAGAAAGCCCCTCGGGCGGCGTTCGACGACGCGTATTCTGCTTTCTTTTCTGTGCCGCGCCAAGCCTCGGGCGGCCGCTCAATCCGTGTCTTCGCCCAGCCAGACCGCTTTCAGGGCGTCGCGGCGGATCTTGCCGCGTCCGGAACGGGGCAGGGTGTCGATCGAACGGATGAATCTGGGAACCTTGAAGTCGGGAAGCCTGTTGGCGCAGTGGGCGATGATGCGATCGGGGCCGATGCGCGCGCCGTCGCGCGGCACGACGAAGGCGGCGACCTCCTCGCCATAGACCGGATCCGGAATCCCGAACGCCGCACCCTCCCGAAGCGCCGGGTGCGCGTTCAGGACCGCATCGATCTCGAGCGGCGCGATATTGACCCCGCCGCGGATGATGAGGTCCTTGATGCGCCCGGTCACGGTGACGAAACCGTCCGCGTCGACGGTCCCGAGGTCGCCAGTCCGCATCCACGTAGCTAGCCGATACGGGCGATGATCCCGATAGGTCCCGTCCGGGTCGAACGTCGCGGCGGCCGTCTGCGGTCCGCGAATGGCGATCTCGCCTTCGGCACCCGGTGGGCAAGCTGCGCCGGCCGTGTCCAATATGGAGAACTCCATATGGCGGGCGGGGCGGCCGACGGTGCCGATCCTGCGGTCGGACACGCGATTCCCGCAGAGCCAGCCGCCCTCCGATGCGCCGTAGAACTGGATCAGCCGGATCCCGTAAGCGTCTTCGAAGCGACGCCATTGCGCCTCGTCCAGCGGCGCCGAGCTCGACGTCATGAGGCGCAGCCTGCCGAGCGCCTCGTGTTCGACGGCGACCGGCTCGGCCAGCAGCATGTTGATGACCGCGGGTACACCGACGGCCACCGTGATCCCGTGTCGGGCGATCCAATCGAAGAATCCGCCGCGAGAGAATCTCCGGGCGACATAGAGGCTGAGCCCGGTCTGGAGATGGGGCATCAGCGACAGGATCTGCGGGGACAACCAGCTGAACGTGCGGTATTCGAGCAGCCGGTCGTCCTCCGACAGCCCGGCGAAGTCGATGCTGGAGAGACCGCATAGCCATAGGCCCAGATGATCCCATTCGACGCATTTGGGCCGGTCCGTGGTCCCCGAAGTCGAGAAGATGCAGGCGGTGTCCTCGGGGCCGTAGCCGCCGCGCGGCCGCGCGTGCCGGGGCAGCCTGCCGGCCGCGGCGAACGGCTCGCCGTCGGGCCAGCGCGCAAAGCGAATCGCCGGGACGTCGGGCCCGCCCAGGACCTCCGAACCGTCCAGCGAGCAATCCAGGATCAGCAGGCTCGGCGAGACCGAGGCGACGATCTCGCGAACATGGGGGACGCTCGTCTCGACATGAAACGGGCACGCCGTCGCGCCCGTCCGCCAGATCGCGAGAAACAGGAGGAGCTTCTCGAGCCGCTCCGGGCTCAGCACCGCCACCCGATCGCCGGGCCGAACCCCGCGGTCCTCGAGCAGCGCGGCGAGCCGGTCCACCCAGAAAGCCAGCGCGGCGAAATCCAGGCGGCGGCCGCTGTCGATCTCGTAGATCGCCGTCTTCTCCCCGCGCATGGCGGCATGGTCCGCGAGCAGGGCCGCGAGCGGGCGGAAGGGGAGGGTGGGATCGGCCGTCATGTCGGTTCCGTCTGGCGCCGGCGGGGGAGAGCCAATGCGCACGCGGGCGCATTATCGGCTATGCTCCGGGCCTGTCGAGCGCGCCGCGTGACGGAGAAAGACGGATGTTCCTGCGCAACTGCTGGTATGTTGCCGCGTTCGACCACGAGGTGGGACGGACGCCGCTCGCGCGGACCCTGCTGGACGAGCCGGTGGTGCTCTATCGGACCGCCGGCGGGGCCGCGGTCGCGTTCGAGGACGCCTGCTGCCATCGGGCGCTGCCGCTGTCGATGGGGAAGGTCGTCGGCGACAACCTGCAATGCGGCTATCACGGGCTGGTCTTCGAGCCGACGGGCGCCTGCGTCTCGGTTCCCGGCCAGTCGACGATCCCCCCGGGTGCCGAGGTCCGGACCTATCCGCTGGTCGAGCGCTACGGTTGGGTCTGGATCTGGATGGGAGACCCCGCGCGGGCGGATGCGGCGCTGCTGCCCGACTGGCCCTGGCTCGCGGCCGAGGCATGGCGGAGCGTGGAGGGCAACGGCGGCGCACCTTTGCATGTCGCCTGCAATTACGAGTTGATCAGCGACAATCTCTTCGACATTACCCATCTCACCTATGTTCACGCGACGACGATCGGTGCCGATTCGATCGTCGATTTCCCCTGCAAGACCGAGCGTCTGGACCGGTCGGTGCGCATGACCCGGCTGGTGATCGACCGGCCCGCGGCGCCGTTCTATCAGTGGGCCGGCAAATTCGCGGGCAATGTCGACCGCTGGTTGATCTCGACCATCGACATGCCCTGCCATATCGTCAACCACGCGGGCTGCGTCGATAGCGGGACGGATATGCGGGAAGGCCGTCGGACGCATGGCGTCGAGATGAAGGTCTGCAACGCGCCGACCCCGGAAACCGGGACGACGACCCATTACTTCTATGCCCATGCCCGCAATTTCGGCCTCGATGACCCCGAGGTCGACGCGGTGTTCCGATCCGACTTCACTGCGGTGTTCCATGAGGACAAGGACATATTGGAAGCCCAGCAGGCGGAGATGAGCCGTGCTCCGACGGCGCTGACGGTCGATATCAACGCCGACGCGCCCGGCCTCCAGGTTCGCAGGCTTCTCCGCGATCTGGTGGCGGCGGAGCAGGGCGCGCCTGCCGACGCCGCACGGACGCAGGCGAACCGGGGATGAGCGCGCTCGCCGGGATTCGCGTGCTCGAACTGAGCACGATGATCACCGGCCCCCTCGGCGGCCAGATGCTCGGCGATCTCGGCGCCGACGTCATCAAGGTCGAGAATCCCGAGGGCGGCGACATGTTCCGATCCTGGCGGGGGGGCAGATACTCGGCGCATTTCCTCGCCTGTAACCGCAACAAGCGCAGCCTCGGTCTCAACCTGCGAAGAGACGAGGGGCGGGAGATATTGCTGCGGCTCGTCGAGACCGCCGACGTGCTCCTCGAGAACTACCGCCCCGGTGTGATGGACCGGCTGGGGCTGGGAGTCCCCTTCCTCAGGGCGCGCAACCCGGCACTGATCTACTGCTCGATCACCGGGTTCGGCGAGGACGGGCCCTATCGGGACCGCCCGGCCTACGACGCCGTCGCCCAGTCGATCGGCGGCGTGACCTCGCTGTTCATCGATCCCGAAGACCCGCAGATCACGGGCCCGACGATCGCCGATAACATGACCGGCATCAATGCCTGCTATGGCATTCTCGGCGTTCTGTTGGAACGCGAGCGGACCGGTGCGGCGCGGCGCATCGATTTCAACATGCTTGAATCGACCATCGCGTTCATGCCGGACCCCTGGTCGAGCCTGCTCCAGGAGGGCTTCCGGCAGGGGCCGCTCTCGCGTGTCCGAACCTCGCAGTCCTACGCGCTGCGCTGCGGCGACGGGAAGCCGCTCGCGCTGCATTTGTCCTCGCCGCCGCAATTCTGGCAGGGCGTCCGCGACGCCTTCGGGCGGCCGGATCTCGGAACCGATCCGCGCTTCGCTACGCGGGAGTTGCGGATCGAGAACTATCCGGACCTCAAGGCGGAGCTGCAGAAAACCGCGCTGACCGCGCCTCGTTCCCACTGGATGACCCGTCTCGAGGAAGAGGACGTCCCGTTCGCGCCGATCCACAGCCTGCCCGAGGTGGTCGACGACCCGCAGGTCCGCCATCTAGAGACGTTCTTCACGGTGACCCACCCCGAAGAGGGGGAGATGACCTTGCTTCGCCGGCCCGTCCGCTACGACGGTTCGCGCGACGATCAACCCGCCCGCGCCCCGCCGACCCTGGGCGAGCATACCGACGAGATTCTCGACGAGCTCGGCTATGACGGTCGGAGGCGCGCGCGCCTCCGCCTGGATGCGGTGATATGAGCGGCGGGCGGCGCGATGCCGGCGCGGGCTCGGACGCCGTCCGTCTCGCGCATCACGATCATTATTCCGACCGCTATCTGCGGGATGTCCTGGGCGGCGTTCGCCGCATCGCCATGGTCGGCGCGAGCACCCTCTGGCGCCGGCCGAGCTATTACGCGATGGCCTATCTTCAGAAGCGGGGCTACCGCGTCATTCCGGTCAATCCGACCCGGGAAGGGGCGGTCCTGCGCGGCGAGACCGTCCACGCGCGGCTCTCGGATGTGCCGGGTCCGATCGACATGGTCGATGTCTTCCGCCCGTCCGAGGAGGCGCTCGCGATCGCCGAGGACGCCGTCGCCAACAGGGCGGAAAAGGAGATCAAGGTCCTCTGGATGCAGATCTCGGTGCGCGACGACCGCGCCGCGGCCCTCGCCGAGGCGGCGGGGCTGGTCGTGGTGATGGACCGCTGCCCCAAGATCGAGTATGCACGGCTCTCGGGAGAGCTCGGATGGTGCGGCGTCAACAGCCGGATCGTGACCTCCAGGAGCTTGAGGCCGCCCGGGCGATGAGCGTCGAAACCCCAGGCGCGCCCGCTTCGCCCGATTGGGGGACGACCGGCGCGCCGCCGCCGTCCCACGGCATCGAGACCCTCGCAGTCCATGCCGGTGCGCGGCCCGACCCGATCACGGGCGCGCGCGGGACGCCGATCTTCCAGACCACATCGTTCGTGTTCGACGACGTCGCGCACGCGGCCGAGCTGTTCAACCTGCAGACGTTCGGCCACATCTATTCCCGCATCACGAACCCCACCGTCTCTGTGCTGGAGGAGCGGATCGCGGCCCTGGAGAACGGCCGCGCCGCGGTCGCGGCGGCGAGCGGGCACGCGGCCCAGTTCCTGTTGTCGGCGGTGCTGTTGCAGGCCGGCGACGAATTCGTCGCGTCGCGTCATCTCTACGGCGGCTCGATCACCCAGTTCGGACAGAGCTTTCCCAAGCTCGGCTGGACCTGCCGCTTCGTCGACATGACGGATCCGGACAATGTGCGCGCGGCGATGAGCGACAAGGTCAAGTTCATCTTCTGCGAGAATCTGGCCAATCCGGGCGGCGTCGTCATCGACCTCGAGCCGATTGCCGCGATCGGGCGGGAGTTCGGCGTACCCCTCGTCGTCGACAACACCATGGCGACCCCCTGTCTGGCGCGGCCGTTCGACTGGGGCGCCGACCTCGTGGTTCACTCGACGACCAAGTTCATCGGCGGCCACGGCAACACGATGGGGGGCGTGGTGGTCGAGTCCGGGCGTTTCGACTGGCGGCAGAACGACAAGTTCCCGAGCCTGGCCCGGCCGGATCCGGCCTATCACGGGCTGACCTTCGCGGAGACATTCGGCGATTTCGCTTTCACGATGAAGGCCCGGACCGTCGCGCTCCGCGATTACGGGCCCTGCCTGTCGGCGCAGGCCGCGTGGAACCTGCTCCAGGGGGTGGAGACGCTGCCGCTCCGCATCGAGCGGCAATGCACCAACGCGCAGGCGATCGCCGAGTGGCTGGAGACGGACCCCCGCGTGTCCTGGGTGTCCTATGCCGGGCTGGAATCGAGCCCCTACCGCGTGCTGGCCAGGAAATATCTCCCACGCGGGGCAGGGGCGGTGTTCACCTTCGGACTGGCCGGCGGCTACGACGCCGGGGTGGCGATGGTCGATCGGGTCGAGCTGTTCTCCCATCTCGCCAATATCGGCGATACGCGCAGCCTGATCATCCATCCCGCATCGACCACGCACCGACAGCTCGACGAAGGGCAGCAGATCGCGGCCGGGGCTGGCCCCGACGTCATCCGGGTCTCGGTGGGGATCGAGGCGGTCGAGGACCTGATCCGCGACCTGGACCAGGCACTCAACGGTGCTGCCAGCTAGGCAGGCGTTTCTCCAGGAAGGAATCGATTCCTTCCCTGGCGTCCTCGGCGAGCATGTTGGCGGTCATCGCTCGGCTTGCCTGCGCGTAGGCGTCCACGATGGGCTGTTCGAGTTGGCGGTAGAAGGCCGTCTTGCCGGTCGCCAGCGTCAGCGCCGATTTGTCCGCGAGCCCGGCCGCCAACGCCCGGGTCTCCGTGTCCAGCGCGTTCGGCGCGACGACGCGGTTGACCAGCCCCCAGCTCGCGGCGGTCGCGGCGTCGATTGGCATCCCGGTCAGCAGCATTTCCATCATCCGCTTGCGCGGCAGGTTACGGCTGATCGCGACCATCGGCGTCGAGCAGAAGAGGCCGATGTCGACGCCCGGGGTGGCGAATTTCGCCGTTTCCGCGGCGACGGCGAGGTCGCAGGTCGCGACGAGCTGGCAGCCCGCGGCGGTCGCGGTGCCCTGGACCCGGGCGATGACCGGCTTGGGGAGCCGCATCAGCGAGAGCATCAGCGCGCTGCACTGCGCGAAGAGCGCCTCATGGGCCTTCCGGTGCGAATGGACGCGCATTTCGCGGAGATCGTGTCCGGCGCAATAGACCGGCCCGTTGGCGCCGACGATCACGACCCGCATCTCCGGATCCTCGGCGATGCGGTCGATCTCCGCCTGCATGGCCGCCATCAGCGAGGTCGACAGGGCGTTGCGGGCGGCCGGTCGGTTGAGGATCAGCGTCGCGATATGGTCTCGGTCGCTGCGCAGCAGCACCGGGGCGTCGGGCGCCTCGCGCGACGTTTCGGAGGCCGTGCCGATGGTCATTCCTGTCCCCCTCCTCATAACCCCTTACGAAGGGGTAAGCCTCTGAAAGGCAAAAGATAAGCTCGAAACCATGTTGACAGCGCCCCGGTTCGGCTGTATCAGTTCCAGGATCGATCGAACAGCAGCATAGAGGCTCGGGCTCGGCGATGAGAACCTATTCCGCCAAGCCGTCCGACATCCAGGCGAAATGGCATCTCATCGATGCCGAGGGTGCCGTTGTCGGACGCTTGGCCGCTGTCGCCGCGCGGATGCTGCGCGGCAAGCACAAGGCGACCTTCACCCCGCATATCGATTGCGGCGACAATGTTGTGGTGATCAACGCCGCCAAGGTCCGCTTCACCGGGCGGAAGCGCGACCGCAAGATCTATTACCGCCATACCGGCTATCCGGGGGGCATCAAGAGCCGGAGCCCCGCCGACATTCTCGATGGCTCCAGGCCGGGCCAGGTGATCGAGCTGGCGGTGCGTCGGATGCTGCCGAAGGGTCCGCTGGGCCGCAAGCAGTTCCGCAAGCTCAGGGTCTATGGCGGGGCCGCGCATCCGCATGGGGCGCAGCTGCCGGAGCCGCTCGACCTCGCCGCCCTCAACCGCAAGAACTCCAGGAGAAGCCGGGCATGACCACGGACGGTGACGGCGCGACGCTTGGCGACGTGATGCCCGAGGAGCTCCGCAGGGATGCCGAGGCGCCCGTCGAGGCGCCCGTCGTCTACGAGCGCAAGGTCGACGACCGGGGCCGATCCTATGCCACCGGCCGGCGCAAGAACGCTGTTGCCCGGGTCTGGATCAAGCCCGGGGCCGGCCGCATCACCGTGAACGATCGCGGGGTCGAAGTCTATTTCGCGCGCCCGGTTCTCAGGATGCTCCTCAGCCAGCCCTTCCTGGTCGCCGACCGGAACGGCCAGTACGACGTCTGGTGCACGGTCAAGGGCGGCGGCCTTTCGGGCCAGGCAGGGGCGGTCCGCCACGGCATCTCTCGCGCGTTGACCCATGCCGAGCCGGCCTTGCGGCCGATCCTCAAGCGCGGCGGGTTCCTGACCCGCGACGCCCGGGTGGTCGAGCGCAAGAAGTACGGCAAGGCGAAGGCACGCCGCAGCTTCCAGTTCTCCAAGCGCTGACCGGAGCCTCATGCCTGCCGGATCTCGGTCCGGCCCCGGAGACGACCCCATGACCAGCTCCGCAAGCGCCGTGCGCGTGGCGATTCTCGGGGCCAGCGGCTATACCGGTGCCGAGCTCGTGCGGCTCCTGCTGCACCATCCCGAGGTCGAGATCCGCGCGTTGACGGCGGACCGGCATGCCGGCAGGCCCTACGCCGCCGTCTTTCCCCAGTTCGGCAGGCGGACGCTGCCCGTACTGCTGCGCATCGAGGACGTCGATTGGGACGGGATCGACCTGGCGTTCTGTTGTCTGCCGCACGGAACCACCCAGACTGTCATCGCCGGTCTGCCCCAACGGCTGCGGGTCATCGACCTCTCCGCCGACTTCCGCCTCGCCGATTGCGCGGCCTATGCCCGATGGTACGGCAAGGAGCATCGCGCGCCCGCTCTCCAGCGCGAGGCCGTGTACGGGCTGACCGAGCTCGCGCGCGAGGGGGTCAGGCGCGCCCGGCTGGTCGCATGTCCGGGATGCTATCCGACCTCGGCGATCCTGCCGCTCGCCCCGTTGCTCGCCGCCGGCGCGGTGGATCTCGACGCGGGACTCATCGTAGATTCCAAATCCGGGGTTTCCGGGGCGGGGCGGGCCGCCAGGGAGGCGAGTCTCTTCGCCGAGGTCTCGGAAGGCATCCACGCCTACGGCGTCGCCAACCACCGCCATGCGCCGGAGATCGAGCAGGCACTGAGCGAGGCGGCAGGGACGGATGTCCTGGTGAACTTCACGCCCCACCTCATGCCCATGAACCGGGGGATCCTGTCGACGATCTATGTTCGGCTGGACGGCGGGGCCGCGCCCGACGGGTTGCGCGAACTCCTCGCCGAGCGCTACGCCGGCGAGCCCTTCGTCGGCGTCCTGCCCGACGGCGCCCTGCCCGCCACCCGCCATGTTCGCGGGTCGAATAGCTGCCTGATCGGCGTCGCGGCCGACCGGCTGCCTGGCCGGGCGATCATCGTCTCGGTGCTCGACAACCTGGTCAAGGGTGCGTCCGGACAAGCGGTTCAGAACATGAATGTGATCTGCGGTTTCGCCGAGACGACGGCGCTCGAGCAGGAACCCCTCTATCCGTGAGCGCGGCCGTCACGACCGCGGCCGGGCCGAGGCTGCTGGCCTATCGAGGGGTTTGGCCCCGCATCTCGCCGGAGGCCTATGTCGCCGACGGCAGCACGGTGATCGGGGATGTCGAGATCGCCGAGGGCGCGAGCGTCTGGTTCAACTGCGTCCTGCGCGGCGATGAGCAGGAGGTGCGGATCGGACCCCGCAGCAATATCCAGGACGGCACCGTCATCCATGTCCACAGCCGCAAGCAGGGAACCTTCGTCGGGGCGGGCGTGACCGTGGGCCATATGGCGCTTCTCCATGCCTGCACGCTGGAGGACGGCGCGTTCGTCGGGATGGGGGCGGTTGTCCTCGACGAGGCGCGGATCGAGGGGACCGGGATGCTGGGCGCGGGCGCGATGCTGACGCCCGGAAAGCGGCTCCCGGCGGGCGAGCTCTGGGTCGGCCGTCCGGCGCGCTTCGCGCGGCGGCTCGCGCAAGCCGACATCGAGGGCATGCGGGTCACGGTCGAGACCTACGCCGCGCGCGCCCGCGAATATCTCGAAGCGCGATAGCGCATCTGAACGCCGGGTTCGTACGCGACCGGGTCGCCCAGAGCCGTCGAACCTCGTCTACTCCTTGCCCGGGCGACGCATGCCGCAGCTCGCCGAACGCGTCATCCGGGCACGCCGAACGGGTCGACGCGTATCGGCGACATATCCGTGCGACCAGGAAATGTTTCGCTGCCCGCCCTCGCCGTATCAGGCTATGGCGCCGACATGACGAGGCCGCGGCCTAAGCGTCGGTCCGGCCGCGCGGCCCCCGCGCGCGGCAGGGGCCGCGATGCCGATCGTCAGCAGGGTGAACAGGGCCGCGATCCAGAATACGCTCGACGCCGAGCCCAGATCGAGGATCCAGCCGTAGAGGATCGGCGCGGTGCCGAGCCCGACATTGAACCCGGTCGTGACGAAGCCGTAGACGGTGCCGTCCGCGCCGCGCGGCGTATGGGCGCGCACCATCACGTCGCGGCTCGGGTTGACCACGCCCCGGAAGAAGCCGGCCAGCCCGAAGGCGGCGATTACGAGCCAGAACGGGAACCATTCGGTCGCGATACCGGCCAACATGACCGCGGCGGCGGCGAAGCTGATGCCGAGCACCGCGTCGGGTCGGCCCCAGCGGTCGGCGACGATGCCGCCGGCGGCGATGCCCACCCCGGTCAGCAGATAGAACGCGCTCAGCACTCCGCCGGCGAGCGCGTCGTCGGCGCCGTAGACCTCGACGAAGGCGACGATCGAGAAGGTACTCAACCCCGACCCGGCTGCCGCCATGAGCACGAAGAAGGCGAAGAAGGAGAGGATCTTCGCATCCAGCAGGGAACGGTAGTCGAGCGTGGGCCGCGCGGCGGCCCGCGGCCGGCCGCCCTGGGCGGCGACCAAGCCTGGAATCATCACGACCGCGAACGCCGCCCCTGCGAGCCCGACGGCGATCAGCGCCGCCCGCCAGCCCCACAGCCCCGCCAAAAACTGGATCGTGACCGGCGCCGCCGCGAACCCCAGCATGCCGCCGAGGGAATGGGCGCTGAACGCCCGCCCCATCCGCCGCTCGTCGATGGACGACGACATGATCGCGAAGTCGGCCGGGTGGAAGACGCTGTTGCCGATCCCCGCCAGGGTGACGGCGAGGAGGATATGCCAATAGCCGTCGGCGAAGCCCACCGCCGCGATCGCGAGCCCGTTGAGCAACAGCCCGCCGATCAGCACCCAGCGCGCGCCGATGCGGTCGACCAGGAACCCGACCGGGGTCTGAAGCACGGCCGTCGCGATGTGATAGAGGCTGATCGCCGCGCCCAGCGCGACGAAGCCGATATCGATGTCGGCGCGTATGGCCGCGAACAAGGGCGGCAGCGCGAGCTGGTAATAATGGCTCAGGAAGTGGCCCGGGCAGATCAGCCCCAGGATTCGAAGATCGCTGATTCGCTCTTCGGCGGCGGCGGCCATCCGGCCGGCCTACGCGCCGCGCGCCCGTTCGGGCATGGAGGCCGGGGCTGGGACACTTGCGGAGAACGGGTTGCGGGCGGTCGGACGCATGATGGGCGGCTCCGTCTCCGAGGGCGCGGATCAGCGCCGCCGCTACCCGTCCAGATAGGCGGCGTGATGCGCCTGCGTGTTGGCGTCGGGGGTAGAGAACAGAAGCGACTTGATGATCAGCGGGACCACCTCCGTCGGGTGGATCATCGCGCCGATGTCCACGTAATCGAGATCGTGGAGCCGGACGCCGTCGATCGAGACGACCTCGACGCCGACATCGAGCTCGTCCTTGAGGACATGGCCGAGCGTCTGCCCGACATCGCCCTCCATCACGAGGACGATCGGCCGCCCGCGGGCGCGGAGTCGGGCGAACCCGGCGCTGACTCCGGCCGCCAAGGCGTGGATCCGCGCGTGCAGCGGCGGCCCCTTCCATTCGAAGGCGAGCGCGGCGTCGCTCTCGCCGAGGTCGATATCGTTGCGCGCGAGCGCGTTGCCGATCTCTCGGGCCACCGCCGCCGGGTCCATCTCATGCGACAGGTCGGCGCGCAGCCGCACGACCGGAACGTTGCGCAGCGGCAGCGCGCCTTCGGAGGAGACCATGATCGTGTTGCCCGAGACCTGGACCGAGAACTGGGACGCGCCGATCACCGTCGCTCGGATGCCCTGGCCCGGATCGTAGACGGGATAGGGGATGCGGCCTTCGGTCAAAGCGTGATGCAGATGATGGGCGATGGACTTCCCGAGATCGCCATAGGCCTCGGCCTCTCGTTCGTAGACATATTCCGAGACGCCGCCGGAGAAGGAGATCACTTCGGGGCGGATCCCGCGCTCCAGCATAGGGGTCACCGCGAGCGTCCGCGCGAGATCGTCGGGGGCCTCCTGGCGGACGTTGCGCACGATCACGTCGACCATGCGCCGGACCAAGCGCCGGCGCGCCTCGGCGGGGAGCACGCGCCCCGGCGCGAGGTCCAGACCCTCCGCTTCGGCGACCGCGAGCGCCGGTCCCTCGATGCGGGCGAGCGCGCCCGCATCGTCGAATGCGACCAGCCGGCCGCCCACCGCGAAGGCCGCCGTCGAGACGATCTCCCCCGCTTGGCAGAGGGCGAGCTTGGTGGTGCCGCCTCCGATGTCGACGTTCAGGAACGCCTTGCCCTCCGACCGCGACAGGGCGACGGCGCCCGAGCCGTGGGCGGCCATGACGGCCTCGAGATTGTGGCCGGCCGAGGCGCAGACGAACTTGCCGCTCTCCTCGGCGAAGAGATCGGCGATGCGGCGGGCGTTGACCCGCTTGAGCGCCTCGCCGGTCAGGATCACGGCGCCGCTGTCGATTCCCGCCGGCGTCAGCCCGGCCGCCTCGAAGGCATCGGCGAAGAAGCGCTTCAACGCTTCGGCGTCGATCGTGTAGTCCCCCCGATAGGGGGTGAGCATGATCGGAGACCGATGGAGCGTCTGCCGGTCGACCACCACGAAGCGGCTGGACAACGCTTCCGAAAGCCGTTGCAGATGCACCTTGGCGAACATCAGATGCGAGGTGGACGAGCCGACATCGACCCCGACGGTGGTGAGCTCGACATTGTCGGCGCACCAGATCGTGTCCCGGATGAACGCCGCCTCCCGCTCCGACGCCGGGTGAAAATGGGCGTAGTCGAGCTCGTGCATGGCGTCCGACCCCGGCGCAGCGGCTATTCGGCGGCCCGATACCGCGTTTCGTCGATCAGCCCGCCCATGCGCGACCGGACGCCGTTCCGCGCCAGCGCGTCGAGAAACATCCTGTGCACCCGGGGGTCCTGGTCTCGATACTCGATCTGGTCGCCGCCCTTCTTCACGTCGACATCGCCGCCGGCGAACAGCCGCCGCTTGGATTCGGTCAGCGGATAGCGCAGCGAGCCGAAGGCGACCGGGAAATAGCGCGCCGGCCCGGCGGACGCGTTGAAATGCTGATGGAACATCATGTCGGCCGGCGCGAATACCACCCCGTGCTTCCAGGGATAGTGCATCATCTCCCCGTCGCCCTCGAACCAGCAGAGCGAGTAGCCCTCGCCGGTAACCCAGTAGACGTGGAAATCGGGGCCGTGCCGATGCGCCTTCTTATAGGTGCCGACCGGCATCTCGGAGCAATGGGCGTGCATGGTGCCTTCGGCGAGAATGAACATGATGTTCGAGCTCCCCTCGCCGCGCTCCGGCCACTCGCGCAGCTCGAACCGGGAGACGTCGGGCACGAAATTGGTCTCCCACATATGCTTGCCCGGCCGCTTGGGGACGAAATCGCCCTCTCCCGAAAAATGGTCGGCGCGGCCTTCCCGCTCGGGGAAGCGGAACGGGTTGTCGAAGACGAACCTTTCGTTGTGGAAGCAGTTCATCATCAGCGGTGCCGAGGTCGAGCAGGCGAGCTTGGCGTTCTCGACGCCGGATCCGTTGAAATGGCGGTACTTGCAGTTCAGAGGCAGGGCGAAGACGCTCTTCGGACCCCATTCGAAGCTGTGGGTGCGACCGTCCGCGGTCTCGATCATGGTGCTGCCCCGCCCGGACAGCACGTAGACGACCTCCTCGAACAGATGTTGCTGCGGCTCGGTCGTCCGGCCCGGCAAGAGCTCCAACAGGAACACCGACATGAAGTCGCCGCGGCCTTTCAGATGGACGAAGGCGGCATTGCAGCCGTAGCGGGGCCAGGGGGCGGTCGCGACATCGAACAGATCGATACAGAACTCCTCGACCGTCGGCGGACCCTCCTTCGCGCACCAGAGAAGATAGGTGTTCTCGAGGAAGCCCTCGCCGGTGACGTCATGCTCGTTCTCGTAGATCGCCATCCCGTCCCGCCCTCCGCCGGTCGGCCCGCGGCCTCCGTTTTTCGGCCGCGTCAGCCTGCTGTCGGATAGTAGGGGAGTCGCGGCGGAAATCGAGGATATAATGGCGATATCAAAGAAATCAATTCACTATGACATGGCGCAGCGGGTCGAATTTCGGAGACCGCGACTGGCTGGACGACGACCCCGCCCTCTGCCCCCTCCTTCGCGGGGGGAGGTTCGCGCACACTCTCTCCTGCCCCTTTCCTCTTGAGGGGGAAGGGTCCGGGCCGGGACCTTCCTCGAGAAGCGGGTCGCGATGCCGACGGAGGCCGGCCGCCGAGACGCCAAAACGAGAATTGCGACGGCCGCCCGGGCGGATGCGCGGGTCGGGCTACAGGTAGGAGATCAGGAGCACGCCCCCGAGCAGGACGGCGATCCAGAGCGTCGTCGAGCCGAGCGGCCATGTCCTTGCGAGAAAGCCTCCCGGCCTGTGATGGCGGGTCACCGAGCCGACCGCGGCCGCGAGACCGTCGAGAGAGAGGTCCAGCAAGGAGCGCCAGCCGATCGCCAGCGCATGCGCGCCGCGGCCGACCAGACGGGGCAGGCCGCGTCGGTAGAGCCAATCGACGTCCAGATTGGTCGAGCGCAGCTCCGGCGGGTAGATGCGGTAGCGGATGAGCACGGAGAACGCGAGCGCGGAGAACATCAGGAGCTGGAGCTGGCCGATGACATGGGTCGGCGTATAGGGTTCGTAGGTCTCCGGGTTGGGCAGGATCGCGTAGAGCAGCGGCGCATGCATGCCGAGCGCGATGCAGAGAACGGCCGTCGCGCCCATCGCCACCAGCATGTTCCACGGGGCCTCTCGGCAACGCTTGCCCGAATCGTGCGCGAAAAAGGCGAAATAGGGGATCTTGATGCCGGAATGGTGAAACACGCCGGCCGAGGCGAACATCAGGATCAGCCATATGACGGCGTATCCCTCATACGCCACCGCCGACAGCGTGAGCGACTTGGCGACGAAGCCGGAGAAGAGCGGGAACGCCGAGATCGAGGCCGCGCCGACGATACAGAAGACGGTGGTCAGCGGCATCGACTTGTAGAGCCCGCCGAGTTCCGAGCCCTTGATCGTGCCGACCCGGTAGAGCACTGCGCCCATCGACATGAACAGAAGCGCCTTGTAGAGGATATGGGCGAAGGCGTGCCCGGCGGCACCGTTGATCGCGAGCGGCGTGCCGATTCCCACCCCGACCACCATGAAGCCGAGCTGGTTGTTGAGACTGTAGGCGAGCACGCGGCGCAGGTCGTTCTCGATCACCGCATAGAAGATCGGGAACGCCGTCATCGCCGCGCCGATATAGATCAGCAGCTCCGTCCCCGGAAAACCGCGGGCGAGCGCGTAGACCGCGGCCTTGGTCGTAAAGGCGCTCAGAAACACCGTTCCCGTCACCGTGGCCTCCGGATAGGCGTCCTGCAGCCAGTTGTGTAGGAATGGAAAGGCGCATTTGATGCCGAAGGCGAGAAAGACGAGCCAGGAGAAGAGAGAGTCGAGGGCCATCGCTTCGAAGGCGATGGAGCCTGTCGCCCGCAGCTGAAGGATCGCTCCCGACAGAAGCAGCACGCCGGAGCCGATCTGGATGATCAGATAGCGCATACCCGCGCGGTACGCCCGCGCGCCGCCCCGTGCCCAGATCAGGATTACCGAGCTGACCGCCATCGCCTCCCAGTAGACGAACAGCGTGATGAGGTCCCCGGCGAACACGGCCCCGATGCCGCTGCCCGCATAGATCATCCCGGCCGCCTGCTGCGCGGGATCGCGGACATGGAGCGCATAGATCGCGCCCAGAATCGCCACGATGTGGAAGATGTAGCCGAAGATCAGACTCAGCCCGTCGACCCGAACCGGGACGATCTCCGCGCCGAGAAACGAGAAGCCCGGA
The DNA here is from genome assembly GCA_963422565.1 of Alphaproteobacteria bacterium. Classification (GTDB taxonomy): domain Bacteria; phylum Pseudomonadota; class Alphaproteobacteria; order MPNO01; family MPNO01. Next base: position 3,123,694 of record OY730228.1, read on the forward strand.
TGGCTTCCGGGCGCGAGCGCGACCAGGCCCCACAACCCGATCGCCGGCAACAGGACCGTCCAGACGCGCCGCGCGGCTCCCGGAATCAGCGGGATCAGAAGCGCCCCGACGATCAGCGGCAGCCCGGGCGGCAGGCTAGCGATCATAATAGTCCTCACCCCGCATCAGCAGCTTGCGGAGCTCCTTCGCCGCCAGGACGAGAAAGACGCAGCATACGAAGCCGTAGATGCCGTAGAACCCGAAATATCGTTCAATCTCGAGCTCGGTATGCTTGTGATAGAAGAAGTCGAGCGGCAGGAGCCCCGCGCAGACCGCCACCACGGACCAGTAGATCTTGTCGACGCTGCCCGGCCGGTCGAGCCAGCGGCGCCTCGTGGGGGCGGAATCGGGCGTTTCGGTCATCTTGCAGCCTCACCGTTCCACGATCGGGGCGAGAAACGCGGCGATGTCGTCGGCGGCAAAGAACAACAGGAGGCAGCCGAGAGCGGTCAGACAGAGCGGCACCACGCAGAACATCGGCGCTTCGCGAACGGTCGGTCGCCGGGCGTCGACCGACCGGGCCGCGGGCGCATCGTCGACCGGGTCTTCGGGAACGAACGCGCGCGCCGCGACCGGAAGCAGATAGGCGACATTGAGGAGAGAACTCGCCATCAGGACGGCGATGAACGCGATCTCCGCCGCGTCGGCCGCACCCAGCCCCAGATACCACTTGCTCCATGCGCCGCCGAAGGGGGGAAGCCCGGTCACGCTGAGCGCCCCGACCGCGAAGGCTGCGAACGTCAGCGGCATTCGGCGGCCGAGCCCCACCATGTCGCTGATCTCGGTCTTGTGGCTCGCTACCATGATCGCGCCGGCGCAGAAGAACAGGGTGATCTTGCCGAAGGCGTGCATCGCGATATGCATCGCTCCGCCGATCACGCCCCAGCTGGTCGCGAGCGCCGCGCCGAGAACGACGTAGGCGAGCTGGCTCACCGTGGAATAGGCGAGCCGCGCCTTCAGGTTGTCCTTGGTGAGCGCGACCACCGACGCCGCGACGATCGTGAACCCGGCAGCATACATCAGCCAGTCGCTCGCCCCGGTCTCCCGCAGATGATCGATGCCGAAGATGTAGACCGTGACTTTGAGGACCGTGAAGACGCCGGCCTTGACGACGGCCACGGCGTGGAGCAGCGCGCTGACCGGCGTCGGCGCCACCATCGCCGCCGGCAGCCAGCGATGGAGCGGCATCAGGGCCGCCTTTCCGATCCCGTACATGTAGAGGAAGAGGAGAACGGCGAGCTGGACGCCCTCGACTTTTCCCGCGAGAACGCCGCCGGGGGTGAACTCGAGCGTGCCGGCGGCGGCCCATGTCCACAGGATGGCGACCAGCTGCAGGCCGATCGAGGTGGCGAGCAATATCCCGAGATAGGTGCGCCCGGCCCGCATGGATTCCGGCGAGCGGTGATGGGTCACCAGCGGATAGGTCGATAGCGTCAGCACCTCGTAGGCGATGAACAGCGTCAGCATGTTCCCCGCCATCGCGACCCCGAGCGCCGCCGAGATGGCGATGGCGAAGCAGACATAGAACCGGGTCTGGTTGTCTTCGCGATGGCCGCGCATATAGCCGATCGAATAGAACGAGGTGATGATCCACAGGAACGAGGCGACCAGCGCGAACAGCATTCCGAGCGGCTCGACGACGAAGTGCAGCGCGAGGCCGGGGACGAGATCGAACAGCGGAAGCTCGGGCCGCTGCCCGGCCTCCACCGCTTCGAAGACGCGGTACGCCGCGAGGAACGTCACCGCCGCCGCGGCGATCGTCGCCGTCTCCCGCAGGTTGGGGCGGCGGTGAAGCAGGCCGATCGCCAACGCTCCGGCGAGCGGCGCGAGGAGGGCGGCCGCGATCGCGGCTTCCGGGCTCACGGGACCGCCCCGACGAGGGCGCGCGCCGCGTGCTGGGCGATCCCGACCGGGAGCGTGGTATCGAGGCCGAAATACACGTTCAGCCCGGCCAGCACCCAGGTCGGGACCAGGAGCGACGCCGGCGCCTCCCCGGGCTCGGCGGCGACCGACCCGCTCGTTGGCGAACGGAAATAGGCGACCTCGACCACGCGCCAGACATAGATCACCGTGAGCAGCGAGCTGGCGACGATGAGGACTGCGAGCCACCAGGCGCCATGCGCGAACGCGGCCAGTATCAGGTACCATTTCGAAATGAAGCCCGCCGTCAGCGGAATGCCGATCAGGCTCAACCCGGCGACCACGAAGGCCGCCATCGTCCACGGCATTCGCCGGCCGATTCCGGCGAGGTCGTCGATGCGAAACGAGCTCTGCCGAAAGGCGATGCAGCCGACGACCAGGAACAGCGCCCCTTTCATGAGGGCGTGGTTGAACAGATGCAGGATCGAGGCGGTGAGACCGGGCGCCGAGACCATGCTGATGCCGAGGACCATGTAGCCGATCTGCGCGACCGAGGAGTAGGCGAGGATGCGCTTTACGCTGTCCTGAAAGATCGCGACCGTCGACGCCACGAACATCGCGAGCAGGGCGAGCAGCATCAACGGCGCGGCAGTCGGCAGAGTCTCGAAGGAGAACTCGATGCCGAAGACGGTGAACAGAAAGCGTATCAGGACGTAGACTGCGACCTTGGTCGCGGTGGCGGCCAGAAACGCGCTCACCGACGAAGGCGCATAGCTGTACGCCTTGGGCAGCCAGAAATGGAGCGGGAAGAGCGCGAGCTTGACGGCGGCGCCGACCGTCAGGAACGCGAATGCCGCGATCACCGTGCGGTCGTAACCGGTCGCCGGCAACCGCGCGGCGATGTCGTCCATGTTGAGCGAGCCGGTTGCGCCGTAGAGCAGGCCGATTCCGATGACGATGAAGGTCGCGGCGATCGTACCGACGACGAGATATTGGTAGGCCGCCGTCAACGCCCGGCGGTGCGGCCCCAGGCTGATCAGGATGTAGGAGGACAGAGAGGAAATTTCCAGAAACACGAACAGGTTGAACGCGTCTCCAGTAATCGCGACGCCGAGCAGCCCCGTCAGGCATAGGAGAAACGCGCAATAGAAGAGGTAGGTCTTCTCGCGCATCATTTCGAGCGGTAGGCTCGAACGGGTATAGGGCAGCACCACCGACGCGATCCCGGTCACAATCAGCAGCACGAAGGCGTTGAGCGAATCGACCCGGTATTCGATGCCGAGCGGCGCGGCCCAGCCGCCGAGCTCGTAGCTGATGACGCCTTCCGCCAGCACGCGGTCGAGCAGCAGGCAGGAGACCGCGAACGCGGCCCAGCTCGCGGTCAGCGCGACGGCGAAATCGCGCCCGCGAACCAGGATGCAGGCGGGCGCGGCGATGAGCGTGATCACCACCTGGAGGGCCGGCAGATGCGCGATCATATCACCGGCCCGTCCTGATCCTCGATCTCGTCCTCTTCGATGGTGCCGAAGGCCTCGCGAATGCGTACGACCAGAGCGAGGCCGAGCGCCGTGGTTGCGATCCCGACGACGATCGCGGTCAGGATCAGGACATGGGGCAGCGGGTTGCTGTAGACCTCGACGCCCTCGACGATGATCGGCGCAGTCCCGCCCCGCACCTTTCCCAGGGAAATGTAGAGCACGAACACGGCCGCCTGAAAGATCGTCAGCCCGACCAGCTTCTTGATGAGATTGCCGTGCTCGACGACGATATAGAGCCCGACCATCATCAGAAACACGACGATCCAGTAGTTGTAGAGGCCGAAGAAGCCCATGGCCTCAGCGGCCCCGCCCGGCGAAATAGTAGAAGATCGAAATCATGACCGACGCGACGGTGAGCCCGACGCCGAATTCGATCACCAATATGCCCATATGCTGGCCGTGCACCGGATCGGCGGCGAGCACGCCGTAATCGAGATAGGCGCCGCCCGCCAACATGCTCGCGACCCCGGTGAGCGCGAAGATCAGCACGCCGCTGGCGAAGCCGATCCGCAACGCGTCCGAAGGAAGGATCGACCGCAGGGCCTCCAGCCCGAAGACGAGGCCGTAGAGAATGAATCCGGCCCCGAAGATCACGCCCGCCTGAAAGCCGCCGCCCGGACCGTAATCGCCGTGGAACTGGACGTAGAGCGCGAACAGGAGGATGAACGGCAGCAAGAGCTTCGAGACGACGCGGAGGACCAGAAAATCGCTCACGCTTCCTCCTCGCCGGTCTCCTCGCGCCGCTCCCGCCAGCGTCCGAGCAGCACGAGGACGCCGATCCCGGCGGTGAAGATGACCGTGACCTCGCCCAACGTGTCATAGCCGCGGTAGCTCGCCAGCACCGCGGTCACGATGTTCGGGACTCCCGTCCTGGCCGCCCCTTCCTCCAGATAGGTCGGAGCGACATGCCGGTTGGCCGGCGCCGAGGGATCGCCGAAGCGGGGCATGTCCAGAGTCCCGTAGATCAGCACGGCGCCGGTGACGCTCACCACGGCGATCGAGATCCAGGCCTTGTGCACCGGCTTCTTTTCGCGCCGCGTGGTAAGGGCCAGAGTTCCCAGGAACAGGACGGTCGAAATTCCGGCGCCGACGGCAGCCTCGGTGAACGCGACATCGACCGCGTCCAGCATCACGAAGACCACCGCGGCCAGGAGGCTGTACACGCCGGCCAGCATCACCACCGCGAACAGGTTGCGGATGCGCGCGATGGCCAGCGCCGTCGTCGCCATGAGAAACAGGATCACGAAGTTGATCGCTTCGGCTATCGCTCTTGCTCCTCTTCTTCGTCCGCCGCCGGCCGGTCGACGAGATCGTGTGCGAGAAGGGGTTTCTCGCCGCCGATGAAGGCGCTGTGGATCAAGGCGAAGGTCGCGGTGGGGCTGGTAAAGAATATGAACACCAGGATCAAGAGCAGTTTCGCCGTGACGAGGCCGGGCGCGATCTGCGTCATCAGCCCGAGCAGGATCAGCGCCGCTCCCCCTGTATCGGTCACCCCCGCGGCGTGGCTTCGCGTGAAGACATCCGGGAATCGGACCACGCCGACGCTGCCGATCACGATCAGCGCGCCGCCGCCCGAGAGCAGTATCCAACCGGCGATATCGAGGACATCCGCCATGCTCATCCCCGACCGTTGCGTCCGCGGGCGCTCCCGCCGATCGGCCCGGTACCGCCGAGATCGCCGTACTTGAAGAATTTGAGTATGGCGATGGTGCCGATGAAGTTGATCAACGCATAGGCGAGGGCGATGTCGAGGAAGTCCGGCCGGCCCGCCAGGAACCCGACCACGGCGAGGATCAGCACCGTCTTCGTCCCGAAAGTGTTCGCCGCGAGTATCCGGTCGTAGAGGGTCGGGCCGACGATGGCGCGGCCCAAAGCCAGCGCCATCGCCACCAGCAGCGCCAGTGCCGCCCCGGTAAACATCAGGTCTCCGGCCAATCCGACATGCGCGAGACTCTGCGGTCCATCTGGCCCTCCGCGAGCCCCTCCGCGGCGGCGCGGGACAAAGCATGCACCAGGATCGACTCCCGATCGACCTCCACCGACACCGTGCCGGGGGTGAGGGTGATCGAGTTGGCGAAGATCACTCTTCCGAGATCGGTCCTCTGGGTCGCCGGCACCCGCAGCAGGGTCGGGTCGATGGCCGGGCCGCGCGACAGAATGCGCCGGGCCACGTCCAGATTGGCCTTCGCGATCTCGACCGCCAGCCAGGGCAGGTAGAGCGCGAAACGCCAGCTCAGATGAACGGGATGCCCTTCATGGTCGACCACGTCCATGCGGCGCGTCACGTACAGGACCAGCGCGCAGGAGACGATGCCGAGACCGATCAGCAGCGGGGTGTAATGACCGGAGAGGAGCAGCCAGGCCGCGAACAGCGCGCCGCCGAGCGAAAGCGTATGGATCACGGCCGCCCCGAACGTCGTTCGGACATGGCGCCCGCCCGCCCGCGGCCGCCGATCCGCGCATGGTCCGGGCGAGTCCTGTCGGCGCGGCGGGGCGGCGGCCGCAGGCGCGTGGCGAACCCGCTCGTCATCAAGGGCGCGCGTGCAAAAAACATGATGACGCGCTCCCGAGTGATGGTAGGATCGGCCAAAGGGTTCGAAGGAGCGCGTCGGTCGTGTCCGAGTCCAGCGGCGGTGGCGGGTCGGCACCGACTATCCAGATCCGCGGTGCCGTCAAGTGGGTCAACGCTGTCAAGGGGTACGGCTTTCTCACACCGGAAAACGGCGGCGCCGACGTGTTCGTCCACATGACCGTCCTTCGCCAGGCCGGTTTCGAGAAACTGCCGCCGGGGTCCACCGTCGATTGTCTCGCGATCCAAGGGGGGAAGGGCCTCCAGGTCCACACGATCCTTTCGGTCGATCTGTCCACCGCGGCCGAGGAGGAACGTCTTCAAGCGGAAGGTTATACGGCGGGGGCCGGGGACAGGCAACCGGGCGGCGGAAGCTTCGAGCCGGCGACGGTCAAATGGTTCAATCCGCATAAGGGCTACGGTTTCGTCCGGCCCGAAGGCGGCGAGACCGACATCTTCATTCACATGGTCACTCTGCGGCGGGCCGGCCTCAGCGGCCTGATGAACGGGCAGAGGGTGATGGTCAGGATCACGCAGGGGCCGAAGGGTCTGCAGGCGACGGATATCCGCGCGGACCCGGCGGAGCCGGACTGAGGGCCCGACCCGAAACTCGCGAGCGGTCTCGACATGCCGCCTCGTAGCGGTGCCGCCAACGCCGGAAGCCCCCTGCCTTTCGAGGGGGAGAGCCGGGGTGAGGGGTCTTCCCCGGAGACCGAAGCAAGACGCCTTGTTCTCGATGGTTTGCGCAATCTTCACGGTTCTCTGCCGTGCCGGACGCCGTACCGGAAGGCGGATCGTCGCCCGGAGCGCCGCCCTGCGCGGCCGGCTCGTGCGCACCGGCGGCGAAAGAGCGCCTATCGCGAGTTCCGGGTCGGACTCCGACGTCTCTCGACGCGCCGCGCCGGGTGCCGAGGCTCGACGGTGAAGCGTCGGAGCCTCTTGCGGGGCGCATTCCTCCTGTCCCTGGGAGCCTGTGCCGCCCTGGCGCCTCCGATCGGCGCGTCCGGGCGGGCGGGTCTTGTCCGGTTCGAACATGCACCGCTCGCGATCGCATCGGCATCGGGGCTCCACCGCTTCACCGTCGAACTCGCGCTGAGCGCCGACCAGCAGAAGCAGGGGCTGATGTTTCGACGGCGCCTCGCCCCGGACGCCGGGATGCTGTTCGTCTATCGGTTTCCGCAAATCATCTCGATGTGGATGCGCAACACCTATATCCCTCTGGACATGCTGTTCGTCGGCGCGGGCGGAAGGATCGTCCGCATCGTCGAACGCACCCGCCCCTTGTCCGCCGAGATCGTCTCGTCGGGAAAGAATGCGATCGCGGTCCTCGAGCTCAACGCCGGCACGGCCGCACGGCTGGGCATCGCGCGCGGGGACCGGGTCATCGCCGCTGCCCTCGGCACGTCCGGGGAGTGATCCGGTCGCGAGATTTGGCGGCCGGATCCAGGATTGCCAGAACGAGGCCGCGCGGAACGAGCATCGACGGAATTGTCCGAAGCGCCAACCGGCCAGTGCGACCGTCCGCGATCCTGAAAGCGCGCCCCGGCTTGTCGCGGATATTCATCGGACGGAACCCCGCCGCCGTCCTCGGAAGCACGGCGATCTTTCTTGCCGTCGCCTGGCCGCCAAGGCGATGGATGACGCAACGCTAGTCCCATCTTCCAGGACTTGATGCTGCGACCCGAGCGCCTTCCATGCCATGACGCGATCAACATCGACCGCCGCGCCAGACCAGCGGCTTGCCGGTCTCTGCATCCAGGACAACATCGTCCAGTTGGGGGGGATACCGGGGATCGGCACAGGCTGCGTCAAGTTGAGCCTGGGTCAAGCCAGTCGCTGGTATCTTGGTCTCAGTGGGGTCGGAAATCTCACTGCGATCGTAATACAGTAGCGCGCCAGACAGGTTTGCGTTATTAAGCTGTGCGTTGCATAGCTTCGCTCCCCCGAAGCTCGCGTGGGACAGATCCGCACCATAGAGTTTGGCATAGAACAAATTCGCATGCTCAAGCCGGACCGAGCATAACTTCGCATCCGTGAGGGTCGCCACGGACAAGTTTGCACCCGTGAGATTCGCTTTTGACAGATCCGCCCCGTCGAGGCCAGCACCGGAGAGAACCGCGATGTTGAGGTTAGCCCCGGATAGATTCGCGTTCCTGAGCAGAATATAAGACAGATTCGCGCTTCGCAGATTTGCATCCCTGACATCGACACCTGTCAGGTCCAAGTCGAAGTCGTCTTTCCTTTCCAGCCCAATGTCCGATTCACTGCGGAAGCCAATGGCCTGCATAACAGCCCGGACATCCTCACGAGACCGTTCGATCCCGGCGCCGGATTCATCCGGGGCATCAGATTGTTTGCCTTCCTCGGCACCATCTTCTCCGTCGTGGGTCGGACGGCGTGCGAACGCGCAGAAGAGCTTCATGATCTGGACGTGGTATTGCTTGGGATATTCCTCGGCCAAGGCTTGCAGTGCGTAGATGCCGCCCAGGCGAATCGAAAGCTTGCTATTGCCGAGCATCTCGGCGGCCCGCTGGTAGCGCTCGTTCGACACACCTTGCTGCGCCGTATCCGCCTGACGCTGAGCTACCCAACTGCGCCATAACGCCAGCGGCAAAGCGATTACGGCCGCAATGATCAAGCCTATATTGCGCAGCGTGGCGCTGTTGGATTCTCCGGCGCTTTGCAGCCAATCCCAGTAGCAGTCGACAGTCGCCACTATCGCGACAAGCAGGGCAGCCGCTATCGCGACAAGCAGGGCAAGAGAACTGAGCGGGCCAAGTCGCAATTTGGTGCGCCTAAACCGGGAACGGATACTCCAGGCTTTATTCAGAATGGTTTTTTGGAGACGTCCGATCCAATCGGGAGGCCGCATTGTCGGACTCATCGGGTCGTCTTGGTCATTGCGATCAGAATTACGGCGATCCGCCGCGCCGTATCGGTGAAGTGCTGGACTTCCTCGGGGTGCAGCGGGCGGTCGAGGATGGCGCGTTCGCGGTAGGAGAGCCATTTCTTGAGGACCTGGTAGCCGCCGAGCCTGTAGCGCCAGACGGCGGCGGGGACGTTGCGCCAGAAGGCGCTGCCGTTCAGGTAGATGTCGAACGTGGTCTGACCGAGCACATCCGTCGCATCCCCAAGGGCTTCGCGTTCCTCCGGCGTGAAGGCGCGGTCGACGGCGCGGCCCTGGCCCGGCATCACGGCGTCGCCCACGCCGGAATGCCCCCAGCCGGCGGTGACCGCAAAATCGCTGCCCGCCATGTTGCGCCCGCCGACGGTGGCGGGAATGGCGACGGCGGCGATGTCCGGGCGCAAGGTCCCGGTCGTGACGCCGGGGACCGGCGTGTCGGGATTGAGCAGCGCGGCGAGTTCGCGGCCCCTCGTCGCCGACCGGGCGAGCGTTTCCGCCACGCCTTCGGCCGCGCCGTCCGGCCAGCCGGGGAGCGGGATGCGCGGCCACTCCATGCGCAGCGCTCCGGCGTTGGCCTCGCGGTAGGCGGGATCGTGCAGCACGGCGAGGACATGGTGGAACAGGTTTTCGGCGCTCAAGCCGAGGCTGTCGAGATAGCGTTGCGCTGCGCCCGACAGGTTGGGGCGGCGTCCGCCGTCGCCATTGCCCCCGAGATCGTCATTGCGAAGCCATACGGGGAACATGTTGGCGCCACGCTCGACAAGGTGCAGCGAAGCCATATGCCCTGTGAAAAAGGCTTGGGGCTCTGCCGCATCCTTCCGCAGATGTTGCGTGGCGGATAGCCACATATTCCCCTCGAACACATGGGGTCGGTAGTCGGTGCGCGGACGGTCGAGCAGACCGCCCTCCGCTTCCCAGTAGAGCCAACGTTTATCGAAAGGGCGGTAGGCGAAGCGGACAAAGCCCGCTTCGTCCGGCCCGCCGCACTTCAGCAGCGCGTCGCGCACGGCGCGGGCGTCGAACCGCGCAGTGGTCTTCATGACCGCCGGATAGCGCCGGGCGATCTCGTCGTGACTCAGGCTTGCGTCGAAATAGTCGCCGACGCGTGCCCGGAGCCGATCGGGATCGATATCGACGAGGAACCCGTCGCGGCTGGTCTTCACGCCGGGAAACGACACCGGGAACAGGTCGGGCAGCGAAGGCCAGCCGAACCAGCCCTCGCTGACCGCCGTCCGCACGAAGGGCAGGCCGAGCGGGAGCACCGGCTCGATGTCGTCATAGAGCGCGTCCGGCTTCGCCTCCGCCGTCGCCAGCAGTTCTGCCCGCTTGGCCTGCCCCCACAGATGCCGGAAGCCGATCGCTTCGGCGGGCGCGTGATCGATCTTGCGCACCAGAGTCGCGATGGCAGTCCCGACCTGGATGCCGACCGGGTCGCCCTCGGTCGAGAAGATGCTCGGGTCGGGCATCCCGTCCGGCGCGACCTTGCCGGTCTTGTATTTGTCGCCGTTCAGGCAATCGATACGAACCGCGTCGAATGCTTCGAGATAGCGTTCCCGCATCCCCGTGAACGACAGCCCGTCGAGCCACGAATAGTTGGAGATGAAGCAGACCACGCCGCGCCCCGTCTTCTCGGCGATGCGCCGTTCCGCCATGCGGAAGAAGCGGACATAGAGGTCGTTCAGCCCCTGCCCCTCGGGCCGGCGCACGCGCTTCGTCGTCCGGTAGGCTTCCGACAGTTCCCGCTCTTCGTCCACCGCCATGCCGGCGAAGCCGTTATAGGGCGGGTTGCCGAGAATCACGAGGATCGGCCTCTCCTGCTTCACCCGCTCCGCCCGGTCGCGTTCTTCTTCGAGTTCGGGAAAGGGCAGCGGCTTGGTCGTGTGGGGTTCCCAGCCGGTGAGCGCGTTGGTGAGGAAGACGCCGGCGCGTTCGTTGCCGTCATCGGCCTAGGACGCATCCAGATCCTGCATGGTCAGGCCGACTTGCAAGTGCGCCACCACGAAGGGCGCGGGCATGATCTCGAAACCGAACACGCGCTTCGTCGCCGCCTGTTTCACCCGCGCGCCGGCGAGCGCGCCGAGGCCGCGTCCTTCGAGGTTGGCGGCGATGCGGCGCAGCGCCTCCGCCAGATAGGCCCCCGTCCCGCAGCAGGGGTCGAGCACATAGACGTTCTCCGCCGCGAGACCGTCGGCGATGCCGAGATCGTCCTTCAACGCCCGGTCGACGCGGGCGACCATGTAGCGGACCACTTCGGAAGGCGTGTACCAGACGCCCAGCTGCTTGCGCAGATCGGGGTCGAAGGCCTCCAGGAACGGCTCGTAGAAATATGGCACCGCCTCGCCTTCGGCGAAGCGGGCGAAGAAGGCGGCGCGGTCCACCCGGTCGAGCGCGGCGGCGGTCCAGTCCAGCACCTCGACCAGACCGAGCGGTTGCAGCCGTCCGGGATCGGAAAGCTGCTGGAACAGCGCCCGCAGCACCGGGGCGCGCAGATGCCAGACCGCTTCGTGCCAGTTGAACCGACCCGTGGGCGGCGGAAGCTGCCGCGCCCACAGCACCCAGGCGGAGAAGACGCCGTAGAACAGCGTCTGTACCAGCGTCGAGCGGAAGAAGCGCGCGCCCTTCTCGTCTTCGAAACGTACGCCGAGCGCCTCTTCCAGAGCAGCGCGGACCATCGCAAGCGCCGGCGCCTCGCCCGCCGCCTCGACACGCGCGAGACCGTCACGTGCATAGGAGGCGAGCAGCCAGGCCAGGTCCTTCGGCTCGGCCAGCGCCGCGCGGTGCGACAGCGCGCGGGCAAGATACTCGCCAAGACCCGCGCCGGCCTCGCGGGCGAAGGCGCGCGGCTTTGCCAACTGGCGGGTGAACGCTTCGGCGTTGTCGGCCAGCCGGAACGTCTCCAGTTTCGCCGGGCGGCCCGCCTCGTCCTCGCCCACCAGAACGAAGTCCCGCGTGTTGGTCACCAGCACCAGCCGGTAGAGGCCCCGATAGCGGCTGACCTGATCGCTCGAAGCCGTGAGCCAGGCATCGTCGTCCGCCGCCTTCACCTCGACCACGCCGCACTCCGGCGTCTGGCCCTCGCGCGGGCGGCCCCGCTGCACCTGCTTCGCCGCGTAGAGGCCGAAGTCGGGATGGCCCGCGCCCTGGTCGGCGAGTTCGCCGACACAGAACACCTTGGGCTTGAGCGCCGTGCCGACGGCGTTCAGAAGATTGGCGAGCGGCCCGTAGCTCGACCGTTCCCCGGTCGCCCCGCCCGAGGCGCGCACCCGCCGGAGATCGGCGAAATAGGCCTCGACCGCCGCCGCAAGTTTCGTGTTCGTTCCCATCATCGGTCCTGTTGTGACCGAGCCAAGCCCCGGTTGCAAGCACCTGTTCGGCCGGATGCGCGGGTTCCGCATCGGCTCGACGCGATCGCTTGCGGTGTCGTTCGCGGTTGCCGCCCCTCCCGGTCGGCGATAGCCGATCGGGTCCGCATCCACCGCCTCGCGGTCCCCGAAACGGAACGCCGCACGCGGGTTGCCGGAGACGCGGACGCGCCATCGACCCGCGCACGCCTTTCAGCGGATGCGATCGGAAGCCGGGCGCATCGGCGCTGCCAACCCGTTGCCCGGAAACCAGGCTTGTTCGGACATTTCCAAGCTGCTCGGTCACCGGCGCCACCGCCGGCGCATCTCCGGGTCCTGCTCGCCCGTGCGGTTCTTCGTCGACGACGGCGCGGCGATGAGGCTCGCGTCCACGATCGTCCCTGTGCTCGAGCGGTGTCCGAGCGAGGCCGGATGCGCGTCCATCTCCGCGAACGGCTTCTTTCCCAACCCGTGCTCATCCAGGAGATGGTGGAAGCGCAGGATCGTCGTCTCGTCGGGCGGCGGCTCCGACAGCCGCAGCCCCTCGAACCGCCGAGACCCTGACCCAGGCCATTCAGGCGCTCGCGGCCGGACCGCGCGTCGCCGGGACCAGGGAACGCAATGAAATCGCCGATGGCCTCATGGCGCTTCACGTCGCGCGAATGGGGCGAAGAGGTCGCCATCTGGTGTTGTATCGAGTTGGCTCGCCGGGCGACCCGCCCGTGATCGATGTGCTGCGCTTGCTGCACGATTCGATTGACCTGCCTCGTTACCTTTCTTCCAGAGAAGACGATGAATCGTAGAAGCCTCCAAGCGTTCGACCGCCTGGCGCTTCCAGGCGCCAACCCGGTTCGGATGGACCTGATATTGCGCGGAAATCTCCTGAAGCGTCCGTAGCGCGCAGCGTTACGCACCATGACAGGCGGTTGATCGCCGTCCGTGGCGATCCTATCATGCGCCCGATCGAAGCCGGTTCCGCGGAATTCGGAGGCGCAGTGCCTCGCCGCGCTCGGCAGGCCGCAGCTCGTACAGCGAATCGACATGACGCCCGCCGACAATCGTCCATCGTCCGAAGGCCCGTTTCGTCACCGGCCGCCGCTGCTTTGGGCGGTGCTGCCCTTGGCCGTTCTGCTCGGCGCATGCACGACGCTGCACGAGCTTCTCGATCCAGCGGCCTCCTGGAAGGATTACCGCCCGCAGGAGCGCGCGGATGCCGCCGCCGCCCCTCCCTATCCGACCTGGAAGCCGACGACGGTGCTGCCCGAACCGACAGGCGACGGCCGGACGTCCGCCGCGGAGCTCGGCCCGACACCGCCGGGAACCGCCGATGCCTCGTCGGTCCGGGGGGCGCGACCGAACGCCGAGAGGGTCGGGAGCGCGTCCGTCGAAGCCGCGACTCCCGCCGTCTCGGAGAGCCCGTCCCGCTCCGGCGATAGCCCGCGGCCGGTCCTCGATCCCCCGGCCGCCCGCAGCGGCGGCCCAACGGACCGCGGCCCCGGCCTGACGCTTCCGGCGGATGGTCCGCTGGTCACTATCGACTTCGCCCGCGGCGGATCGGCGCTCGACGACGCCGGCCGGCGCGCGCTGCGCGAGGTTGCGGGCGCGCTTCGGACCGGAGACGGCGGAAGGATCCGGGTCGTCGGTCACGCCAGCCGCTTGTCTCTTGGACGAGACCCCGTGCGGGGCGCGGCCGCCAACCTGGCGGTCTCGCTGGACCGCGCCCTGTCGGTGGCGCGGGAATTGATGATGTTGGGCGTGCCGGACCGGTCTATCGCCGTGAGCGCGCTGTCGGATTCCCAGCCGCGCCGACCGAACGCGCGCGGGCCGGCCGGAGACCAGCGGGCCGAGGTGTTTCTCGAACGCCCGAAGGGGAACGAGTGACGGCGCCGCGCGCGGGCTCCCCCGCTGCGGCCGCCGCGCACGGACCCCGGAAGCGAGCAAGCCGATGATCGGGCCCGTCGACGGCCGGCAGGAGTTCTACCGCGTCCAGCGTCTGCCGCCCTACGTGTTCTCCGAGGTCAACGCGATGAAGGCGGCGGAGCGCGCCGCCGGTCGGGACGTGATCGATTTCGGGATGGGGAACCCGGATCGCCGATCGCCGCCGCATGTCGTCGAGAAGCTCGTCGAGGCCGTTCGGAATCCTCGAACGCATCGCTATTCCAACTCGCGCGGCATTCCCGGGCTGAGGCGGGCGCATGCCGCCTATTACGAGCGCCGCTTCGGCGTCGCGCTCGATCCCGAACGCGAGATAATCGTCACCCTGGGTTCGAAGGAGGGCTTCGCGAACCTGGCCATGGCGATCACAAGCCCCGGCGATGTCGTCATCGTCCCCAACCCGTCCTATCCGATCCATGCCTACGGGTTCATCATCGCCGGCGGCGCGCTTCGTCACGTGCCGGCGGGGCCGGGGGTCGATTTCTTCGCCGAGCTGGAGCGCGCGGCGCAATATTCGGTCCCCTCGCCGCTCGCGGTGATTCTGAACTTTCCGGCAAACCCCACGGCGCATGTCGTCGACCTAGATTTCTACGAGCAGATCGTCGATTTCTGCCGGCGCAAGAACATCTTCGTCATTTCGGACCTGGCCTATGCCGAGATCTATTTCGATGGCCGGCCACCCCCTTCGATCCTCCAGGTCGCGGGGGCAAGAGACATCGCCGTCGAGTTCACCTCGCTCAGCAAGACCTATTCGATGCCCGGCTGGCGGATCGGCTTCGCGGCCGGGAACGCGCGCCTGATCGCGGCGCTCGCCCGGGTCAAGTCCTATCTCGATTACGGCGCCTTCACGCCCGTCCAGGTCGCGGCGACCGCGGCCTTGAACGGTCCCCAGGACTGCGTCGACGGGGTGCGCGCGCTCTATCGGGATCGGCGCGACGTGCTCGTGGAGAGCTTCGCGGCCGCGGGTTGGAGCATTCCGCCCCCGGCGGCGACGATGTTCGCATGGGCGCGAATCCCGGCCCGTTTCTCGAACCTCGGCTCTCTCGAGTTCTCCAAGCTGCTTTTGCGCGACGCCGGTATCGCTGTCTCCCCCGGAGTCGGGTTCGGCGAGTATGGCGAGGGCCATGTCCGGATCGCCCTGGTCGAGAACAGGCACCGGATCCGTCAGGCGGCGCGCGGCCTGAGGCGGTTCCTCTCCGCCGAGCCCGAGGACCGGCGGGCGCGGGCGGCGGCCCGGTGACTGAACCGTTCCGGATCGCCGTCGCCGGGCTGGGAACGGTCGGCGCCGGCGTCGTCGGCATCCTCACGGCGCGGGCGGGGCTGCTGGCCGCGCGCTGCGGCCGGCCCATCGTGATCACCGCGGTATCGGCGCGGGACCGCGGGCGGGACCGCGGGTTGGATCTCGACGGGGCGGCCTGGTTCGACGATCCCGTGCGCATGGCGAGTACCGCAGATGCCGACCTGCTCGTTGAGCTGATCGGCGGCGAGGGCGGCGTCGCCAAGGCGGCGTGCGAGGCTGCGCTCGCCGCCGGCCGCGACGTGGTGACGGCGAACAAGGCGCTGATCGCCCGGCACGGCGCCCGTCTCGCGCGCGCAGCGGACGGCGCGTCCCGGACGCTGGCCTACGAGGCCGCCGTGGCGGGCGGAATCCCGATCGTCAAAGCGCTGCGCGAAGGGCTGGCGGCGAACCGGGTCTCGGCGATCTACGGAATCCTGAACGGAACTTGCAACTATATCCTGACCCGGATGGGGGCGAGCGGCCGCCCCTTCGATGCGGTGCTCGCCGATGCGCAATCCTTGGGATATGCCGAGGCCGACCCCGCCTTCGACGTCGACGGGATCGATACCGCGCACAAGCTGGCGATCCTGACGGCGCTCGCCTTCGGCCGCGAGGTCGATTTCGACGGGGTCCATGTCGAGGGCATCCGCCATGTCTCGGCCGACGACATCGCCTTCGCGGATGAGCTCGGCTATCGCATCAAGCTGCTCGGGATCGCGCGCGCCACTTCGGACGGAATCGAACAGCGCGTCCATCCCTGCATGATCGCCGAGCGCCAGCCCATCGCGCAGGTGGACGGCGTCTACAATGCGGTCGTCGCGTTCGGAGATTCGGTCGGATCGGCCGTGTTCGTCGGGCGCGGCGCCGGAGCCGGGCCGACGGCCTCGGCAGTGGTCGCCGACATCGCGGACATCGCGCGCGGCAGCCGCCTCCCCGTCTTCGCCGTCGCCGCCGAGAAGTTGAGACCGGCGGCCACCCTGCCGATGGACCTCCACAGCGGCGCCTATTATCTGCGGCTTATGGTGGTCGACCGCCCCGGGGTGATCGCCGATGTCGCCGCCGCGCTCCGGGACAACGACATCTCGATGGAATCGATGATCCAACGCGCGCGCGCGCCCGGCGAGCCGGTGCCCGTGGTGATAACGACTCACGAGACACGGGAAGCCGCGATGGCGCGCGCCCTCGACAGGATCGCCGATCTCGAGAGCGTCGTAAGACCTCCGCGAACGATTCGCATAGAATCCCTGTAGGCTGACCGCTTCGACAGGAGGGTCGCGCATGGCCGATATCGGCAAGGGAATGGATCGGAACCTGGCCCTCGAGGTCGTCCGGGTCACGGAAGCTGCCGCGTTGGCGGCCTCCCGGCTCATGGGGCGCGGCGACGAGAAGGCCGCCGACCAGGTCGCCGTCGACGCCATGCGCGCGGCGCTCAACAGCCTCGACATCGATGGCACGGTAGTGATCGGCGAAGGCGAACGCGACGAGGCGCCGATGCTGTTCATCGGCGAGAGGGTCGGCACCGGCCGCGGACCGAAGCTCGACGTGGCGTTGGACCCGCTGGAAGGCACGACCATCACCGCGAAGGGGCTGACCAACGCCCTGACCGTGGTCGCGATGGCCGAGGAAGGCGGGTTCCTCAACTCGCCCGATGTCTATATGGACAAGATTGCCATAGGCGGCAGTCTTCCCGACGGCGTCGTCGATCTCGACCTGCCGCCGGCGGAGAATCTCTCTCGCTTGGCCGAAGCGAAGGGCGTGCAGGTGGCCGATCTGGTCGCCTGCATTCTCGACCGCCCGCGGCACGAGCGGCTCATCGCGCAGGTCCGCGAGGCCGGCGCACGCATCATGCTGATCACCGACGGCGACGTTTCGGGCGTGATCGCCACCTCGCAAGCGGACAGCGGGGTCGACATCTATCTCGGGTCCGGGGGCGCGCCGGAGGGGGTCCTGGCGGCGGCGGCGCTGCGCTGCATCGGCGGCCAGATGCAGGGGCGGCTGCTGTTCCGCAACGACGAGGAGCGGGTGCGCGCCGCCAGATGCGGCATCGTCGATTTCGACCGCAAATACGGTCTCTTCGACCTCACCAACGGCGACGTCATGTTCGCCGCGACCGGCGTGACCGACGGCACGATGCTCCGGGGAGTCCGGCGCTTTGCCGCCGGCGCCTTCACCCATTCCATGGTCATGCGGTCGAAATCGGGGACGATTCGCTATATCGAGGCGCACCATAATTTCAACCGCAAGACGGGGTTCGATCCCCTCGACCGCTGACGCGCGCGGCGCGTCGCCGGGATCCGGCGCGATGAACGAGGGCACGGCGGCCCGCGGCGACGTGCTCGGCGTGTCCCGGTCGGTGACCGAGCGCGCATGGCGGACCCGGCTCGGCGACGAGCGGCGGGCGCTCGAACTCGCTCAACGCGCCGGTATGGCGGAGCCCGTCGCCCGCGTCCTCGCCGCGCGCGGGGTCGGGCCGGACGACATCGGGACCTTTCTCAACCCGACGCTCAGGGACATGCTTCCCGACCCGTCCGGCCTCGCGGGAATGGATGTTGCGGTGGCGCGCGCCGTCGCGGCCATCCAGGACGGGGAACATATCGGGATCTTTGCCGATTACGATGTCGACGGCGCGACCTCCGCCGCCCTCCTGGTCCGCTTCTTCGCGCATCTCGGCAGGGAGGTCGAGGTCTATGTCCCCGACCGGCTGCGCGAAGGCTACGGTCCAAACAGCGGCGGGCTCGCGGCCTTGGCCAGGGCCGGCGCTACCCTGATCTTCACCGTGGATTGCGGCACGAGCGCCCATGGCGTGCTGGCCAAGGCGAGGGACGAGGGGCTCGACATCGTCGTCCTCGATCACCATGTCGCGCAGCCGGCGCTGCCGCCCGCCGCGGCCGTCGTCAATCCGAACCGTCTCGACGACGACAGCGGCTGCGGCCGCCTCGCGGCCGTGGGCGTTACGTTCCTGTTCCTGGTCGCCCTCAACCGGGCGCTGCGCGACGGCGGCTGGTACGGCCAGGGCCACGCCGAGCCGAACCTGCTCGACTGGCTAGATATGGTCGCTCTCGGGACGGTCTGCGACGTCGTGCCGCTCGGCGGCGTCAACCGCGCCTTCGTCGCGCAAGGGCTCAAGGTCATGGCGCGGCGGCGCAATCTCGGAATCGCCGCGTTGGCCGATATGGCCGATCTCGATGAACGACCGGACAGCTATCACGCGGGCTTCGTCCTCGGTCCCCCGATCAACGCCGGAGGACGGATCGGCGAGCCGGGGCTCGGCGTTCGTCTGCTGACCACGGGATCGCCGGAGGAGGCGGCCGAGATCGCCGGACGGCTCGACGCCTGCAACCGGGAACGGCGGCGGATCGAGGCGGCGGTGCTGGAGGACGCGCGCGCCCTTGCCGAGCGGAGTCTCGAGAACGTCGATCCCGCCGTGAGGCCGCTGCTGCTGGTCGCCGGGCGCGGCTGGCATGTCGGCGTCATCGGCATCGTCGCGTCGCGTCTCAAGGAGGCCTACAGCCTGCCCGTCTGCGTCGTCGCGCTGGACGGAACGCTGGGCAAGGGGTCCGGGCGTTCGGTGCGCGGGGTCGCGCTGGGTTCCGCGGTGACCGCCGCCCTGCAGGCCGGGCTGCTCATCGATGGCGGAGGTCACGAGATGGCCGCCGGCTTCACCGTCGCCGCGCGCCGGCTGGACGCAGCGAGCGAGTTTCTGAATGCGCATGTCGCGGACCAGCTCGGCCATCGCCCTCCGCTGGTCGCCCTCGGGATCGACGGGGTTCTGTCCCCCGCCGGCGCGACCGTGGAGATGGCGACGGCGTTGGAGCCGCTCGGCCCGTTCGGATCCGGCAATCCGCGGCCCCGGTTCGGCTTCCCCGGGGTCCGCGTCCATCACGCGGTCGTCATCGGCGGCAGCCATGTCCGCTGCGCCTTCGGTCGCGGGGACGACGGATCTTCGGTCAAGGGCATCGCCTTCCGCGCCGCCGGCACTCCCCTCGGCAATGCGCTGCTCGAACGCAACGGGCCGCTGCACCTCGCCGGTCACGTCAGGCTGGATCGCCGCCGGGGACCCAACGCCGTCGAGGTCGTCATTGAGGACGCCGCGCGGCTGTGATATGGGCAGGCTGCGGGATCGTCGGGCGATGGGGCCGCCGTGCCCGCATCGGGTGCCGGGGTCGTCGCGTCCGGCAATGGAGGCGGGGTGCGGTGGAGCCGAAAGCGGCTGGTGGGGTTGCAGCGCTGGCTGCGCTACCGATTCGTGGTCCCCATCGTCCGCAGCCGCCATCCTCCGGATTACACGGCGCGCGGCGTCGCCGTCGGCGTGTTCTGGGCGCTCACCCCGACATTCGGCGTCCAGATGGCGTTGGTGCTCCTGAACTGGGTCGCTTTCCGACAGATCGATCGCCGCTGGGATTTCAATGCTCTCCATGCGATGGCATGGACCTGGTTGACGAATTTCGCGACCGTGATCCCGGCCTATTACACCTTCTATGTCACCGGCCAGCTCGCGCTCGGCCGCTGGGATGACCTCAGCGGTTACGATTCTTTCGCCCGGCTCTGGGACGCGAGCTTCCCGGACCAGACGACGGGCGACTATCTGTCCGACGAGATCGGCGCGATCTGGACCTATTTCGAGGCCATCGTCGAGGGGTGGGGGCTCGCGATGTTCGTCGGGTTCTGGCCTTATGCGATCCTCGGCGCATGGATCGGCCATGCTTGGTCGCTCAGGCTCGTCGTCGCGCATCGGCGGCGTCTGACGCGGCGGCGGTCGGCCAACCCCTCGTCGAGGCGGCGCGGCGACAGAGGATCGACGACCGCAGATTGTCGAACCGGTTGATCGCGGCAGCGCCGCCGGTTACCAATGGCGCCGCGACCCCATCGTCTAGAGGCCTAGGACATCAGCCTTTCACGCTGAAGACACGGGTTCGACTCCCGTTGGGGTCGCCATTCCGGCGCTCTCGGGCTTGCCGAGCCTCGGCGTCAGCCGTGGCGGGGCGGCGCGCGCGCCCGAGCCGCGCTGCGGTACAGCCGGCAACGCAAACCCCTGCTCGTGGCAGGCCCGGGTGATGACCGCGAATTTCCACAATACACCGCCGAGAAACGCCGAAATCCCGCCTGCGGCCGCGAGCCAGGCGGCGGCCGGCGGATCGACGGCGAGACTGGCCAGACAGAGGACGATCGGCGCCGCATGCCCGAGCCCGACCACGAAGGGGCTCGCCGATGCGAGATCCCGGCGGGCGAGCGCGCCGATCCCGTAATCGACGGCGCGCGCACGGTACAGATACCAGAGCGCGGCGTTGCCGGCCGCGAGCAGAACCACCGCCCCGGCCAGCGGCGCGACGGCCGCGGCGAGACCGCCGATCGCCGCCCCCGCGGCGAGAAGGGCGCAGCCTTCGAGCAGGCCGGAGGCGACGAGCATCGGCGGAATCAGCGGAACGCGCCAGGACGGAATCCCCTTCGCGGCATGGAGGATGCGGGCTTGGCAGTAGAGGAACGCCGCCGCGGCCGCCGCAACCAGAACGGGCAGCGCCGCGCCGCCGAGGAAGACGTCGGCCAGGATCGCCGGATACAGCAGGGCGGCCGCATAGATCTCGCGCGTCATCCAGGAGGAGCCCGGCCGCCGCAGCGCGTGGAGGAACCGAAGCTTGCGGCCGATCTCGAGAAAGACGCAGAACAGGCCGAACGCCATGAAGACGGCGCCGGCGACGAAGGCGGCGGACAACGCCGACCGCTCGGGCAGCAGGCCGGCCAGCCAGGCGACGAACGCCGCGACGATGAGCCCCGACGCCATGCCGCCGAACGTGAAATTCATCGCGGCGCGCGCGTCCCAGAAAGTCTGTCGGCGCCCGACCAGCGGGCCGGCGGAGAGATCCGCGTCGGAGACGCCGGCGGGGTCCTGCTCCCCCGACCGGCCCGGGGTGGTATCCGGAATCTCGTAGAGATAGCGGATCTGCGGGTCCGTACCGAGATCCGCATGCATCTGAAAGCTCTCATGCTCCTCGGCCAGCCGGCTGACGCCGCTCTCGGGGTCCGCGAAATCGCCGAAATGGATCGCCTGAGCGATGCAGGATGCGGCGCAAGCCGGCGTGTAGGCGAGATCGACGCCCGGCGTCAGGCCGCGCTCTTTCGCCTCGTCGATACGCTCGACGCAGAACGTACACTTGTTGGCGACGCCGAGCCTTTCGTCATGCGCGGTCTGGATCTCCTGCCTGGTCGGCGCTCCGCCGAAATACCAGCTCCTGTCGTGAACGATGGTCCGCGCCTGGTAGGGGCAGGCGACCGCGCAATAGCCGCAGCCGATACAGGTGTCGTAATCCATCGTCACAAGCCCGTCGCTGCGCTGCCGGGTCGCGCCGGTCGGGCAGACCGGGACGCAGGGCGGCTCGGCGCAATGCTGACATCCGGTGACCAGGAACAGACGCTGGACATCGGGGTAGACGCCCTGCTCGACATCGAGCACGCGACGCCACTGGACGCCGGGCGGCGTGTCGTTGGCATGCTTGCAGGCGATGGTGCAGGTCTGGCAGCCGACACAGCGGTTGAGATCGACCACCATGCCGTAGCGGGGGGCGCTCAAGACGCGCTCCCCGGCCGGTCGCCGCGCTTCAATCGAACGCGGACGAGGTCGGCCCCGCTCCCCGTCGAATCGGTCAGCGACAGAGACAGCGACGTGAGCGAGTTGAGGCTTCCGAGCCCGAGATCCTTGGCGTAAGGGGTCGCCCAGTGGTCGAACTGGCCGATCAGGAGCACGGTGTCGGGTCGGATTCCCTCGCGCAGGACGGCCCGGCCCCGCGTGGTCCCGGTCGCCGATTCGAGGACGATCGGATCGCCGTCCGCGATCCCGTGCGCACCGGCCGTCTTGCGGTTGACGATGATACCCTCATGTCCGGCGATGTTGCCGGCCACCTCGTTGATCAGCGGTATTCCCACATTCGCGCCCCAGGAATACTGCATGCTGCGCGCGGTCAGCGCCCAGAGCGGGAACTCGTCCGGGTCTCGGCCGTGTTCGGCCGCGGCGGCGATCCAGATGTCCGGGAACGGGTGGTAGCCGGGCAGCGGCTCGTATTCCTCGAGCTGACGATCCCACCAGCCGACGCCGATCTCGTGAAGCCGCCGGGCGAGCTCGGCGCCGCGGCGCATCAGACGCTCCTGATAGGGCATCTCGAAGCGCAGCCCGTGGTCCTTGAGGGTCGGGTAGAGATACCAGTCGAGCTGCGGAAAGGGCACGAGCATGAAACCATGCTCCTTGAACCAGGCGAGATCGTGGACCTCGCGGCCGCCCGACAGGCTATGGCTCGCCGCCCGGGCGACGGCGCCCCACACCTCCTCGCTGGAATGCGCGACATTCGGGTCGAGCCCGTAGTCGTAGCCGGCCGCGCCGTCGACCAGCCGGCATCCCGCCGCGCCGCGGTTGATGGCGGCGTTATACGCATCGAGCAGCCCGACCCGCTCGGCGAGTCGCGTGGCCACATCCGAGATGTCCATCGCATCGACGACCGGCTCGACGACCGGCTGACGGATCGCCCAGCCCTGATGTTTCCAATACTGCTCGGTGAACTTGGTCGAGCCGATCTGAATCAGCTGCAGGCTCTCCAGATCGGTCGCCTCGGGCAGAAGGATGTCGGCCATGTGATTGGTCTCGTCCCGCGTGTAGGCGAACGAGACGGTGAACGGAAACTCGGCGATTCGCTCGGCCACCTCCGGCGCGTTCCAGGACGAGATCGCCGGGTTCGTGCGGTAGTTGATCCACATCTCGGGCAGCGTCTGCTTGCGCCACGGCCGGGGCGGGTCCTTCTGAAACAGCCAGGGCAGGTGCGCCGGCCCGAGCGCCGGCGACCAGGCGGAGTCAGCGGCGAGCGGAACCAGCGTCTTGTAGCCGTTGCGGATATGCGGCGCGGCGGCCCATTCCTCCCGGCTGGTCGGGTTGAACGGATAGTCCATGATGCCGTCGGCGGCGGACCTGACGGTCTTGTGGCGGTTGTCGGCGGGGCGGTTCAGCTTGACCGCGGTTCCCAAGGTTCCGCCCGGCACTTCGAGCGCGCCGACCAGAACCGCGAGCAGAGTGCGCGCCCAGCAGGTCTGATAACCGCCCCAGCCGTTGTTGACGCCCTTGCCGAGCATGACTCCCACGGGCCGGAACGGAAGCGTTCTTCCTTCGATCTCGATGGTCTCGCCGACCATCGCATGGGCGAGATACTCGTCGGCGATCCTGCGGATCCGACCGGCCGGGACGTCGCATTGCGCCTCGGCCCATTCGGGAGTCCACGCCGCGACGCGATCGCGCAGGAGCTGGAAGGCGGGAACCGCATCCGCCGACTCCTCGTGGGTCCAGACGCTGTCGTCCGGACCGATCTCGATGCCGGCGACCCGGTGCCGGCCCTCGAGAGCCGGCTCCGCGATGTCCGTATCGAAAGGCTTGGCACATCCGTCGGCCAGGTCCAGGATCAGCGGCTTCCGGGTCTCGCGATCGCGCAGATAGTAGCCGTTGGGGCCCACCAGATAGGGCGATGTCGTGTCGTTGGCGATGAACGGGACATCGCAGACGTCGCGCCAGTCGCGTTCGATCAGGATCCGGTGAATGAGGGCGAACAGAAACGCCGCATCGGTCTTGGGCTTGATCGGCACCCATTCGGCGGAGACCGCGCCGGTGATCGACAGATGGGGTTCGACCTGGACCCGCTTCAAGCCGCGCACCCTGGCGTCCGCCTGGCGCCAGATCCCGGCAACGCCGCCCGAGGCCTCGACATTGTTGCCGCAATTGATCACATAGTTGCAGTAAGGGGTGTCCGGCGAGACGATGAACGCCCGGTGCCACAGCTCGCCGTAAAGATGCTCGGAGTGGTAGCACTTGACCCCCTGCCCGCCGCCGAAGCCGAGATCGACCGGCCCCCAGGCCGACAGGAACGCCGGGAATGTGCCCATATATTGGGTGGGCGTCCCGCCGCCGCCGAAGCTGACCGCGAGCCGCGGATAGCCTTCCTCGTCCTTCAGACCCCGGGCGCGGATCTCCGCCATCCTGGCGGCGACGATATCGAGAGCCTCGTCCCATGAGATCGGCACGAAGCCCGGATCCTCGCCGCGCCCCTTGCGCGGGTTGGTGCGCTTCATCGGCTGCGCGATGCGGTTGGGGTTGTAGGTCTTCTGGATCAGCCCGAAGGCCTTGACGCAGATCCGCCCGCCGCCGGGATGGCTCTCGGCGATGTCGTAGTTGGATTCGACGCGGGTGGCGACGCCGTCTTCCACCTCGACCTTGAGCAGATCCGGCCCGGCCACGCATTGGTAGCAGTAGACGGGCACCCGGCGGCGGTCGGCGAGCTTGGCCGCGCCGCGCTTCCTTTTCCGACCTTCGGCGGACCGGAGCCGGCGCAAGATCCTCTCCCGGATGCCGGGCGGCGGCCTTACCACAGCCATGTCGTCACATTCGGATACGGTTCGGACCGCAGCGCGCAGCGGAGTCCCTTGACGCTGCGAACGATCCACCATACCAGGGCCGCCAGCAAGACGAACCAGCCGATTACGATGACGGTGGCAAGAAAGCCCACCGCGAAGTAGAGAAGCCCGATCCAGAACGTGCGGATCTGAAACCGATAATGCTCGGCGACCCACCCGCCGCTATTTCCTTGGCCGACATGGGAAACGATTACGCCGACGATTGCCGGCCAGCCGATAAAGACACTGCAAAGGTAGGCGATATAGACGATCTTCGCGATGCCGCCATTACTCCATCTGCTCTCCGCAGGCGCCGCCTCGATGTTCTGCATCTCTCCTCTCCGCCTGCTTCCGGCGATTTCGAATGCCTATCCTCGGAAGCGTCCGAACTCACGAACCGAGACGCTAAATGAAGGTCAACCCGCCGTCCGGCTGAAGGTTCTGGCCGGAGATGTAGCTCGCCTCCTCCGAGCATAGGAACAGCATCGCCTTGGCGAGGTCGTGAATCGTCCCCTGACGCTTGATCGACTGGCGCTCGGTGTAGTCCTTGAAGCGCTCTCGGGGCACCGAGGGCCGATCGATCTCCGTCTGCATGACCCCCGGCCAGAACGTGTTGACGGTGACGTTCCACGGGCCCAGCTCGCGCGCCATCGACCGGGTCATGCCGACCATCGCCGATTTGGTCGTGATGTAGTGCAGATAGTTCGGCAGCCCCATGACGAAAGTCGCGGACGACACGTTGACGATCCGGCCCCATTTCGCCTCCTGCATGGCCGGCACGACGGCACGGGCGCAGAAGAACGAGCCGGTGATGTTGACGTCGACCGCCGCCTTCCATTCCTCGATCGGCAGCTCCCAGAACGGCGCCATGGTTATCCGGGAGAACACCGCCGCGTTGTTGATGAGGCAGTCGATGCGGCCGAACGCGGCCAGCACCGTCTCGGCCATCCGGGTCGCAGAATCGAGGTCGGAGACATCGGTCCGGACCGCCAACGCCCGGCCCTGCTTCGCCCGGACCTCGTCGGCGACACGCTCCCCCGCCTCGCCGTCGATCTCGGCGATCACCGGGATGGCGCCCTGCGCAGCGAAATAATGCGCGTAGCCACGGCCGATTCCCTGCCCGCCCCCGGTGATGATCACCACCCGGTCCTCGAGGCTGTGATAGGTCGCCGACCGATCGACCTCGATATCGTCGTAGTCGATATGTCCGATTTCCGTCATCTTCTGCTCCCGGCGTTCGGCTCGGACGGACTATGACAGGGCGGCGCCGACGATCCCAGCCTCGCGCAGCCGGGCGAGCTCGGCTGCGCCGCAGCCGAGAACCTCTCTCAGCACCTCGTCGCTGTGCTCGCCGAGCAGCGGCGGTGGGCGGCGAATCTCGACCGGGGTCCCGGTCAGGCGCAGCGGGCTCGCGATCAGCCTCGCCGGATGGCCGTCGAGCGCGGGATGGGGCACCTCGGCGACCATGCCGCGCGCGGCGACCTGCGGGTCGTCGAACACCTGCCGGAGATCGTTGATGGGTCCGCAGCCGATCCCCTGCCGTTCCAGCTCGGCCAGCCAGTCGGCGGTGTGCCGCCCCTCGAAGATCGGCCGCAGCGCCTCGATACAGGCGGCGCGGTTGCGCACCCGCGCGTCGTTGGTGGCGAAGCGCGTGTCCCTGTACAGATCCGGGCGCGCGACGGAGTCGCAGAAGCGGCGGAACTGTCCGTCGTTTCCGATCGCCACGACCATATACCCGTCGGCCGTGCGGAAGACCTGATAGGGCACGATGTTGGGATGGGCGTTGCCCAGCCGCCCGAGATCGCCGCCGTGGAGATAGTTCATGCCGGCGTTGACCAGCCAGGCGACCTGGGCGTCGAGCATGCCGATATCGATATATTGCCCCTGTCCCGTCTGGGCCGCGTGGCGGAGCGCGGCGCAGACCGCGACCGCCGCGAACATGCCCGACATGATGTCGGCGATCGGCACGCCGACCTTTTGGGGCTCGCCGTCGATCGAGCCGGTGATCGACATGATCCCGCCCATCGCCTGTATCAGGAAATCGTAGCCGGGGCGGTGCGCATAGGGTCCGGTCTGGCCGAAACCCGTGATCGAACAATAGACGAGTTTCGGATGCTCGGCCTTGACGTCGTCGTAACCGAGCCCGTAGCGCGCCAGATTGCCGGCCTTGAAATTCTCGACCACGGCGTCGGCTTCGAGAATGAGGCGCCTGGCGAGCCGCTGTCCGTCCGGCTTGGAGATATCGAGTGCGACCGACCGCTTGTTGCGGTTGGCGGACATGAAGTAGGCGCTCTCGCCGGTGTCGGCGCCGTTTGCGTCCTTGACGAAGGGCGGTGCGAATTTCCGCGTGTCGTCGCCGACCCCCGGGCGCTCGATCTTGATCACGTCGGCTCCGAGATCGCCGAGAAGCTGGGTACAGTACGGGCCGGCGAGCACGCGGGTAAGATCGATCACGCGAACCCCGCCGAGCGCCCCCGCCGTTCCCGCCATCTTCGCCTCCGTGTCAACGGCCCGCCGGACCCCGCGCGACGGCCGCCGCCACGCTCCGCGACATCATAGTCGGTCGGTGGACACGCGCCGACAGGCCGTTGGCCTGTCGGCGCGCGGGAGTTGACCGAATCACCCCGACCGGTTGTCGCGGTCGCTGCGCCGAACCGGCCCGCGCGGCGCCGGCTTGTAAGGTCACATCCCCGGAGATCGCGACATGTCGAGATCGCGCCGCAGCGGCGCCGCTGCGGTTTCGGGGCCGCGGAATTCCCCCTATTGTGGGCGGAGAGCGAAGCGACGAGGAGATGCGCCGTGACGGCCGCGCCCAAGGCCAATATCCGCGAGCTCGGGAACTATATCGGCGGCGAATTCCTCTCGGGCCCCCGCACCTTCGAGAACGTCACCCCCGTCGACGGCACGCTGATCTCGATGGTCCACGAAGCCGACTCGGGAATGGTGGACCAGGCGGTACAGGCCGCGCGCGCGGCGTATCGCGGTGCCTGGGGCAAGCTCGCCACCGAGGCGCGCTGCGCCCTGCTCCACGCGGTCGCCGACGGGATCGAACGCCGCTTCGACGAGTTCGTCGACGCCGAATGCGCCGACACCGGCAAACCCAGGTCCCTGGCGAGCCATCTCGACATCCCGCGCGGCGCCGCCAACTTCCGCGTGTTTGCCGACCTCGTGCGCTCGGTCGGCACCGAGGCCTATATGCAGGAGACGCCCGACGGAAGGGGCGCGGTGAACTACTCGGTGCGTCAGCCGCACGGCGTGGTCGGGGTGATCTCGCCCTGGAACCTGCCGCTCCTGTTGTCGACCTGGAAGCTGGCGCCCGCGATGGCGACCGGGAACGCGGTGATCCTCAAGCCGTCGGAGGAGACGCCGACCACTGCGACGCTCCTCGCCGAGGTCATGCGGGACGCCGGCGTACCCGCCGGGGCGTTCAATGTCGTCCATGGTTTCGGACCCGATTCGGCCGGCGAGTTCATCACTCGCCATCGGGGGGTGGACGCGATCACCTTCACCGGGGAAACCGCGACCGGGCGCGAGATCATGAAGGCCGCTTCGGTCAACATAAAGGCGCTCTCCTTCGAGCTCGGCGGCAAGAACCCGGCGATCGTCTTCGCCGACGCCGATTTCGACGCTGCGATCGACGGCGCCACCCGGTCGGTCTTCGCCAATACCGGGCAGGTCTGCCTGAGTTCGGAGCGCGTGTATGTCGAGCGCCCGATCTATCCGCGTTTTGTCGACGCGCTCAAGAAGCGCGCCGAATCGATGGTCATCGGGCGGCCCGAGGACGAGGCGACCCAGATGGGACCGCTCATTTCCCGCGTCCACCGCGACAAGGTCCTCTCCTATTACCGGCTTGCGGCCGAGAGCGGCGCGGAGGCGATCGCCGGGGGCGGCGTTCCGTCCTTCGGCGATTCCCGCGACGACGGAGCCTATGTCCAGCCGACGATCCTGGCCGGGCTGCCGGAGGACTCGCGCATCCAGAAGGAGGAGATTTTCGGCCCCGTCTGCCACGTGACCCCCTTCGACAGCGAGGAGGAGGCCGTCGACTTCGCCAACGATACCGAATACGGTCTGGCCTCGGTCGTCTGGACATCGGATCTGTCGCGTGGCCACCGGGTCAGCCAAGCGATGCGGGCAGGCATCAACTGGGTCAATTGCTGGTTCCTCCGCGATCTGCGAACGCCGTTCGGCGGTATGGGTCTCTCGGGTATCGGACGCGAGGGCGGCCGGCACGCGCTCGACTTCTATTCCGAGCAGAAGAACATCTGCATCAAGCTGTAGGGACGGTTCCACGAGATGAGCGAGGACGCAATCGAGAGGGCCGCGGCGCGGCTGCGCGGAGCCTGGTCCGAGGGGCGCCCCATAGAGCCCGTGCGCCGGATCCTGCCCGCCGGCGACATCGACGCGGCTTATGCCGTGCAGCGGCTGAACACCGATCGCTGGATCGAGCAGGACGGCCGCCGCCCGGTGGGGCGGAAGATCGGGCTCACCGCAAAGGCCGTTCAGACGCAGCTCGGAGTCGATCAGCCCGATTACGGCATGCTGTTCGCGGACATGTGCGTCGCCGACGGCGAAGAGATCCCCGTCGGCCGCGTCCTGCAGCCGCGCTGCGAGGCGGAGGTCGCCCTGGTGCTCGACTATGATCTCGTTGACGAGCAGCTCACGCTGATCGACTTGATCGACGCGGTCGCCTACGCGTTGCCGGCGATCGAAGTGGTCGGCTCGCGCATCCGGGACTGGGACATCGACATCGTCGACACGATCGCCGACAACGCCTCCTCCGGCCTGTTCGTGCTCGGCACCAGGCCGGTCGGGATCGAGGACCTCGATCTGCGCGCCTGCGGGATGGTGATGGAGAAGCGGGGAGACCAGGTCTCCGTCGGCGCCGGCGTCGCCTGCCTCGGAAACCCGCTCAACGCCGCGCTCTGGCTCGCCCGCAAGATGGTCGAGACCGGGGCGCCGTTGCAGGCGGGGGACGCGATCATGACCGGGGCGCTCGGTCCGATGGCCCCGGTCGCCGCCGGCGATGTCGTCGAGGCGCGGATCGAAGGGCTCGGTTCGGTCCGCGCGGCGTTCGAGGCGTGAGGCAAGACGGAATGAAAACACCCGTCGCGATCGTCGGTTCGGGGAATATCGGAACCGACCTGATGATCAAGATCATCGAGGACTCGCCGTCGCTGGCGATCGCCGCCTTGGTCGGCATCGATCCGGAGTCGGACGGCCTGGCCCGGGCGCGGGCGCTCGGCGTCGCGGCGACCCACGAGGGGCTGTGCGGGCTGACGAGAATGCCGGAATGGCCGGGGATCGAGATCGTCTTCGACGCGACCTCCGCCAAGGCCCATGCCGTCAACGCGCAAATTTGCGCCGAACACGGGAAGACCATCATCGATCTGACCCCGGCCGCCGACGGCCCCTATGTCGTGCCGGTGGTCAACATGGACGAACATCTGGACGCGCCCGACATCAACATGGTTTCCTGCGGCGGTCAGGCGACGATCCCGATCGTTCACGCGGTCGACAGAGTGGCCACGGTGCATTACGCGGAGATCGTGGCCTCGATCTCGAGCCGGTCCGCAGGACCCGGGACGCGCGCCAATATCGACGAGTTCACCGAGACGACTGCCAGGGGGATAGAGGTCGTCGGGGGCGCCGAACGCGGCAAGGCGATCATCGTCCTCAACCCGGCGGAGCCGCCGCTCCTGATGCGGGACACGATCTACACCCTCTCGGCCGAGGCCGACACGGATACGATCTCCGAATCGGTGGCGGCGATGATCGCCGAGGTCCAGTCATACGTGCCCGGCTACCGGCTCAAGCAGGAGCTTCAGTTCGAGCGCTTTGGCTCGAACAACCCGTTGCGCATCCCGGGGCTCGGCGAGTTCACCGGCATCAAATCCTCGGTGTTTCTCGAGGTCGAGGGCGCCGGCCACTATCTCCCCCGCTACGCCGGCAATCTCGACATCATGACCTCGGCCGCGCTCAAGACCGCGGAAAGGCTGGTCGAGCGCGCCGCCGGGCGCTGACCGGAGGACCGGAATGGCACGCGACCCGACCCGCAAGATCTACATTCAGGACGTCACGCTCCGCGACGGGATGCACGCGATCCGCCACCAGTACGGGCTCGATCGCGTGGTGGCGATCTGCAAGGCCCTGGACGCGGCGCGGGTGGACGCGGTCGAGGTCTGCCACGGCGACGGGCTCGCCGGCATGTCCTTCAACTACGGTTTCGCCGCCCATTCGGACCTAGAATATATCGAGGCGGCGGCGGCCGCGCTCGATCATGCCAGGCTGGCGACGTTGCTGATTCCCGGGATCGGCACCGTCCACGATCTCAAGGACGCCTATGATGCGGGCGCCCGCTCGGTCCGCATCGCCACCCATTGCACCGAGGCCGATATCGCGAAACAGCATATCGAGTACGCCCGCGAGATCGGCATGGACGTCGCCGGGTTTCTGATGATGGCCCACATGATTCCGCCGGGCGAGCTGGTCGTGCAGGCCAAGCTGATGGAGAGCTACGGCGCGCACTGCATCTATGTGACCGATTCCGGCGGCGCCCTTCTGATGAACGACACCGCGGACCGGTTCGCGGCGTTCCGCGACGGCCTCGACCCGCGCACCGAGCTCGGCATCCACGCGCACCACAATCTGAGCCTGGGCGTCGCCAACTCGATCATCGCTCTCGATTACGGAGTCACCCGCGTCGACGCCTCGCTGGCGGGGATGGGGGCGGGCGCCGGAAACACCCCGCTCGAAGTGTTTATCGCGGTCGCCGACCGCGCCGGCCTCGATCACGGCTGCGACCTCTGGGCGCTGATGGACGCGGCGGAGGAACTCGTCCGCCCGCTGCAGGACCGGCCCGTCCGAGTCGACCGGGAAACGCTGTCGCTCGGCTATACGGGATCCTATTCGAGCTTCCTGCGGCACGCCGAAACCGCATCCCGGACCTATGGAGTCGACACCCGCGACATCCTGGTCGAACTCGGGCGGCGGCGCATGGTCGGCGGGCAGGAGGACATGATCGTCGATGTCGCGCTCGATCTTGCCAAGCGCGCCGACGCGTCCCGAGCGGAGGCCTGAGCCATGGTCGACATCCAGAAGCTCGCTCGCGCCGTGGACGAGGCGGCCCGCGACGCCCGAGCCATCGCGCAGCTCTCCCGCGAGACCGATCTCACCGAGGCGGACGGCTATGCCGTCCAGGCCGCGTCGATCGCCCGGCGCCTCGACCGCGGCGAGCGGCGCATCGGCGTCAAGATGGGGTTCACGAGCCGCGCGAAGATGGTCCAGATGGGTATCGACGATATGATCTGGGGCCGTCTTACCGACGGCATGATCGTCGAGGACGGCGATGCGATCGCGCTCGCGGATTACGTTCACCCGCGGGTCGAGCCGGAGGTGGCCTTCCTGCTGAACAAGCCACTCGCCGCACCGGTGACCGCGGCCGAGGCGATGGCGGCGGTCGAGGCGGTGGCACCCGCGATCGAGATCATCGATTCGCGCTACCGCGACTTCAAGTTCTCGCTCGCCGACGTGGTGGCCGACAATTGCTCCTCATCGGGTATCGTCGTCGGGGCATGGCAGCGCGCCGACAGCGATCCAACCAATCTCGGCATGGTCCTCGAATTCAACGGACGGCCGCGTCAGATCGGCTCGTCGGCGGCTATCCTGGGCGACCCGGCCCGATCCCTGGTCGCCGCCGCGCGTCTGTCGACGGCCGCCGGCGAACCGCTCGAAGCGGGCTGGATCGTGATGGCCGGCGGCGCGACGGCGGCCGAGGCCCTGTCGGCGGGCGACCATGTGCGCAATGTCGTGCAGCGCCTGGGGACGGCGAGCCTCTCGGTCAGGGCGGAATGACGATCAGGGTATCGATCCGGTCCGAATCGCAGACGACGATTCGCTGACGAAATCGCGGGCTGCCGGCGCGGAAGACGATCTCGTCGACATATTTTCCGGAGAGAAAGACGCCGCTCTCGCCGTTTTGCATCACACGGATCACGGCGAAGCCGGTCTCCACGCGATGGAGGCCGCCGCTGCGGCCGCGAATGCGGACGGCGCTGACGAGATGGCGGTAGCGGTGCGGCTCGTAGATGTTCGCCGTCCGCAGGGCATGGATGCGATCCTGCAGCATCCCCCTGCCGGCGCAGACCATGAAACCGACGGGCAGCCCCTGTTCGTGGCTTTCCCTGGGGATGACGCGGTAGACGCAGTCCTCGGTGAAGAAGTCCGGCCATTCCTCGAGCCGGTCGTCGTCGATCGCATGGGCATAGTCATGGATCAGCGCTTCGATCGACCGCCGAATCTCCTCCTCGTCCATCGCCGGCCCTCTTGCCGCGGATGAAGCCCGAACCGGGCCGGAGCTCCGGGCGTCTAAGCCCGGGCGCGGCGTTCGACCAGCTTGTCGACCACGCGCGGAGAGACGAACGGGCCGACATCGCCGCCGAGCATGGCGATCTCCTTGACCAGCCGGGACGCGATGAAGTGGTTCTTGTCCGAGGCCATCAGGCTCACGGTCTCCACGTCCGGGTTGAGCCTGGCATTCATGCTCGCCATCTGGAACTCGTAGTCGAAGTCAGAGACCGCGCGCAGGCCGCGGATGATGATGTTGCCGCCGTTCGCCACGGTGAAGTCCATCAGGAGGTTCTCGAACGACCGGACGAGGACCCGCCCCCCGTCCGCGAAACCGAGCGCCGCAATCTCGTCCTCGACCATGGCGACGCGCTCCTCGACGCTGAAGAGCGGTCCCTTGTCAGCATTGACCGCGATCGCGACCACCAGCCTGTCTACCACGTTCGTCGCGCGCCGGATGATGTCGAGGTGCCCGTTCGTTATCGGATCGAACGTGCCGGGATAGACTCCGATACGCGACGTGCTCATGCCATCGGCTCCCGTGAACCTTCCCGTCCGCCGTCGGCCCCGTTCTCCTCGACCGAAACGGCGGCTTCCGCGAGGCGCGCCGCCGAAACGACCCGCTCCCCTTCGGATGTGGCGAAGAGCGTCACGCCCTGCGTGCGCCTCCCGGCGATACGGATGTCGTCGACCGGCGAGCGAATCATCTTGCCCCCATCGGTCACCAGAATGATCTGATCGCCGGGCGCGACCGGAAAGGATGCGACGACCCGGCCGTTTCGGGAGTTGGTCTCGATATTGGCGATTCCCTGCCCGCCCCGGTTCGTCACCCGATATTCGAATGCCGAGCTGCGCTTGCCGTACCCGTTCTCGGTGACGCTGAGGAGGAACTCCTCGGAGGATTCGAAGCGTGCGATCTCCTCGGCGCTCAGCCCGTTCGGATCGGCGTTGCCGCTGCCGTTGCCCTCGGCGCGGCGGCGGCTGTTGGCGTGACGGATATAGGCGTCGCGCTTTTCGATCTCGAACTCGGTGTGGCGAAGGACCGCCATGGAAACGATGGAATCTCCGGCCGCCAATCGGATGCCGCGAACGCCGGTCGAATTGCGGCCGCTGAAGATCCGGAGCTGGTCGACGGGAAAGCGGATGCATTTGCCGCTGCGGGCCGCCAGCAGGATGTCGTCGCCGGCCGAGCAGGTCTCGACTCCCACCAGATGATCGCCGTCCTCGAGCTTCATCGCCCTCTTGCCGTTGGCCATGATCCGGTCGAAGTCCCCCAGCCGGTTGCGCCGCACCGTGCCGCTGGCCGTGGAGAAGACGATATCGAGAGGCTCCGACTGGTCCCGGTCCTCGGGCATCGGCATGACCGTCGTGATGACCTCCCCCTCGTCGAGCGGCAGCAGATTGACCAGGGCCTTGCCGCGCGCCTGGGGCGTCGCTTCGGGCAGGCGGTACACCTTGAGGCGATAGACCATGCCGCGCGAGGAGAAGAACAGCACCGGGGTATGGGTATCGCAGACGAAGACCTTGGCGAGGAAGTCCCCCTCTCTGGTCGCCATGCCCGACCGTCCTTTGCCGCCGCGCCGCTGGGCGCGGTAGGCGGACAGGGCGACCCGCTTGATATAGCCCGCATGGGTGACGGTGACGACCATAGCCTCGTGCTGGATCAGATCCTCGATGTCCTGCTCCGCCTCGACGCTCTCGAGGGTCGTCCTACGCTCCGTACCGAAGGCTTGTCGA
The DNA here is from genome assembly GCA_963422565.1 of Alphaproteobacteria bacterium. Lineage (GTDB taxonomy): Bacteria > Pseudomonadota > Alphaproteobacteria > MPNO01 > MPNO01. The sequence continues at coordinate 3,158,657 of OY730228.1, forward strand.
ACATCCTTCAACTCGTCCCGCAAGATATCCAGGACGCGCTCCCGCGACTCCAGAACCGCGAGATGGTCGGCGATCTTCTCCGCCAGGGCCGCGAGATCCTGCTCGATCTTGTCGCGTTCTAGTGCCGTCAGCCGCTGCAGGCGAAGCTCCAGGATCGCCTTCGCCTGGGCCTCCGACAGCCTGTATCGGCCATCGACGACGCCCTGTCCCGGCTCGTCGAGAAGGGCGATGAAATGAGCGATCTCGGCCGCCGGCCACGCTTCGGCCATCAGCCGTTTGCGGGCGCTGACCGGGTCGGGGGCCGTGCGGATCAGAGCGATGACCGCGTCGATATTGGCGACAGCGACCGCGAGCCCGGCGAGGATGTGGGCGCGCTCGCGCGCCTTGCGAAGATCGAACAGGGTACGCCGCCGGATGACCTCCTCTCGAAACTCGATGAAGGCGCGGAGCATGTCTTTGAGCGTCATGACCCGCGGTCGACCGCCGTCCAGGGCCAGCGTATTGACCGCGAAGGTCGATTGCAGCGGCGAGAAGCGGTAGAGTTGGTTGAGCACGATATCCGATTGCACGCCGCGCCTGAGCTCGATCACGACGCGGACGCCGTGCCGGTCGGACTCGTCGCGCAGATCCGAGATCCCGTCGATCCGCTTGTCGCGGACCAGATCCGCGATCTTCTCGATCATCCGCGCCTTGTTCACCTGGTAGGGAATCTCGGTGACGATGATCGCTTCGCGGTCCCTACGAAGGGTCTCGACATGCGTCCGGCTGCGCACGACTACAGATCCGCGTCCGAAATGGCAGGCCTGGCGAATACCGGACCGGCCGAGGACGATACCGCCCGTTGGGAAGTCGGGGCCCGGCACGATCTCGATCAGCGCGTCGATGTCGATCTCCGGCCTGTCGATCAGCGCCAGGCAGGCCTCGACCACCTCGCCCAGATTGTGCGGAGGCACGTTGGTCGCCATACCGACCGCGATCCCGCCGGCGCCGTTGACCAGAAGGTTGGGGATCTTGGCAGGCAGGACCTCCGGTTCGCGCGCGGTCTCGTCATAGTTGGCCTGAAAATCCACCGTCTCGCGGTCGATGTCGTCCAGCATCGCATGCGCGGCCCGAGTCAACCGCACCTCGGTGTAGCGCATCGCCGCCGGCGGGTCCCCGTCCATCGACCCGAAATTTCCCTGCCCGTCGATCAACGGCAGGCGCATCGAGAAGTCCTGCGCCATGCGGACCATCGCGTCGTAGATCGCCGAATCGCCGTGCGGGTGATATTTGCCCATCACGTCGCCGACGACCCGCGCCGCCTTCCGATAGGGGCGGTTCCACTCGTAGCCCTCCTCCTGCATCGCGTAGAGGATGCGGCGATGAACGGGCTTCAGCCCGTCCCGCGCGTCGGGCAGAGCGCGCGAGACGATCACGCTCATCGCGTAATCGAGATAGGAACGCTCCATCTCCTCTTCGAGGCTGACGGGCGTTATGTCGGGCTCGAGACCGGACGGATGCGCTTTGGAATCGGTCAAATCGCCCACCGGGTTCGGTGCATAGCAACGGAAATCCGCTCCGTCCGACGCGGCCGGAACGCATTCTGAAGCCGCTCAGAGTCTAGCAGAATCCCCCGTCGCGCCCGAATCGGCGGCGGCCGCCGCCCAGGCGTTCGACGGCCGGGGACGGGTCAGAACGGAATTTCGTCGTCGAGGTCGGCGGCCCCGCCGGACGGACGGTCCATCCCGCCCCCGCCCATGGCCTCGCCGCCTGACGTCGCGGCGCCCATGGCCTCGCCGCGGCTGTCGAGAAGCTGGAGCTCTCCGCGAAAACGCCGGAGAACGACTTCGGTGCTATAGCGTTCCTGGCCCTGCTGGTCGGCCCATTTGCGTGTCTGGAGCTGCCCCTCCAGATATACCTTCTTGCCCTTGGTAAGGTATTTCTGAGCGACTTCGCCAAGACGCTCGTCGAAGATCACCACGCGGTGCCATTCGGTCCGCTCGCGCGGCTCGCCGGTCGCCTTGTCGCGCCAACGCTCCGAGGTCGCGACCGAGAAGTTGACTATCGGCGATCCGTCATTGGTATGGCGCACATCCGGGTCGCGGCCCAGATTGCCCACCAGGATCACCTTGTTGACGCTGCCGACCATCCGCGCCTCCCCCGCTTCGTTCCGGGCATCCTACCGCAAACCCCGGCAAGCGCCAGACCGGCGGCCGCGACATCCGGCATATCTCGTTTCGCGACCGCGCCCGCCAAGCCGGAAGACCCCCTGCCCCTCCCTCGAGGGGAGGGGGTCGCGCATCGCCCTCTCCCGATCATCCCCCTCGAGGGGGGCCTTGTCGTCCGACGGCGGGGAATGCGCTATAAGCGCGGTCTCGTATTCGTATCGCCGTCGGGAGTCTTGTCGTCGGATGGCCGCAACCGCTCGACCTTTGGTGGCGGGGAACTGGAAGATGCACGGCACGCGCGCGTCCATGCAGGCGCTGGTCGGGGATCTGCTGGGCCGTCTGGGGCGCGATGCGCCGCCCGTCTGCGAGATGCTGATCTGCCCGCCCGCCCCCTATCTCGCCGAAGCTGCGGCGATGCTCTCCGGGTGCCGGGCGTTGGCACTCGGTGCCCAGGACTGTCATCCGGCGGAGCGGGGCGCCCATACCGGGGACATCGCCGCGCCCATGCTGCGGGAGGTGGGCTGCAGCTACGTCATCGTCGGCCATTCCGAGCGCCGCGGCGGTCACGGCGAGGGCGACGACCTCGTGAGGGCCAAGGCGGAGGCGGCTCTTGCCGCGGGTCTGCGCCCGATCGTCTGCATCGGCGAGACGTCGGAGGATCGCGACGCCGGGCGCGTCGAACGGGTGATCGCCGGACAGCTCGGCGGCTCCCTGCCCGCGACGGCGCGCGGTGCTGACACGGTGATCGCCTACGAGCCCGTCTGGGCGATCGGTAGCGGGCGCACCCCCGCGGAAAGCGAGATCGCGGCGGTCCATGCGCAGATACGCGGCATTCTCCGCCGCCGGGACGACGACGCGGATGCGTTCCGCATCCTGTACGGCGGGTCGGTCAAGCCGGACAACGCGCGGGCGATTCTCGGTGCGGCCGAAGTGAACGGCGTGCTGGTCGGGGGTGCGAGCCTCGATGCCGGCGGCTTCTGGTCCATCTGCCGCGCTTGGTCCTGAGCCGGGCGGTTCGAAATCGTTCTGGCATTATCCCGGCGATGGCACTAAATCACCCGGGTCGATGCGCATGGAGGCCCGGCGGGCGGGCGCTTCGCAATTCTCGGGAAAGCCGACCGGCATGATCGCGGTTCTCTTGGTGGTCCATCTGTTCATCGCCATCGCCCTGGTAGGCGTGGTTCTTCTCCAGCGCAGCGAGGGCGGCGCGCTGGGGATGGGGGGCGGGACCATGGGCGGGCTGATGACGACCCGCGGCTCCGCCAATCTGCTGACCCGGATCACGGCGGCGCTTGCGGCCTGCTTCATGGGCACCAGCATCCTTCTCGCGATCCTGTCCGGCTCGCATCAGCCGGAGCGTTCGATCATGGACCGGCCGGCGCCGCAGCAGGCGCCGGCGGAACCCCCGGCGCCGAGCGTGCCGCTCGCGCGCTAGCCCGTGCCCGCCGGTCGGCGAACGGCTCCCGGGCGCCCCTCCGTTCCGCGGCCGGCCTCGCGAAGGCGATTGGGAGGGTGTCGGTGCCGCGCTATGTCTTCATCACCGGGGGCGTCGTTTCTTCGCTGGGCAAGGGTCTGGCATCGGCGGCGCTCGGCGCGCTCCTCCAGGCGCGGGGATTCCGAGTCCGGCTGAGAAAGCTGGATCCCTATCTCAACATCGATCCGGGAACCATGAGCCCGACCCAGCACGGGGAGGTGTTCGTCACCGACGACGGCGCCGAGACGGATCTCGATCTCGGCCATTACGAGAGGTTCACGGGGGTCACGGCGACCCGCGACGACAACATAACGACCGGCCGGATCTATCAGACGGTCATCGAGCGCGAGCGGCGCGGCGACTATCTCGGGGCGACGATTCAGGTCATTCCCCACGTTACCGACGAGATCAAGGCGTTCATCTCGGCCGATTCCGGGGACGTCGACTTCGTGCTCTGCGAGATCGGCGGCACCGTCGGCGATATCGAGAGCCTGCCCTTCCTGGAGGCGATCCGTCAGAAGAGCAACGAGCTCGGGCGGTCGCAGACGATGTTCATCCATCTGACCCTGGTGCCCTTTCTGCGATCCGCGGGCGAGCTCAAGACCAAACCGACCCAGCATTCGGTCAAGGAGCTGCAGAGCGTCGGCATCCAGCCCGATCTGATCCTGTGTCGCTGCGAGCGCGCCCTCCCGGCCGAGGACCGGCGCAAGATATCCCTGTTCTGCAACGTACCGGTCGAGCGGGTCATCACCGCTCCCGATGTCGAGACGATCTACGAAGTGCCGGTCCGTTACCATGAGCACGGCCTGGACGTTCAGGTCTGCAGGCATTTCGGGATCGACGGCGGTGCGCCCCGGCTCGCGCGCTGGAGCGATATCGTCGCGCGTATCCGAAATCCGGAGGGCAGCGTGACCATCGCCGTGGTTGGCAAGTACACGACCAAGCTCGATTCCTACAAGTCGCTGGCCGAGGCCCTGCAGCACGGGGGCGGTGCCAACCGCGTCCGGATCGATCTGCAATGGCTGGATGCGGAGCTGTTCGAGTCCAAGGACGCCGTTCACTATCTGGCCGGCGTCGAGGGCATCCTTGTGCCCGGCGGCTTCGGCGAGCGCGGGACCGAAGGAAAGATTTCCGCCGCGAAGTTCGCCCGCGAGCACCGGGTACCCTATCTGGGGATCTGCTTCGGCATGCAGATGGCGGTCATCGAGGCCGCCCGCAATCTGGCGGGGATCGCCGGGGCGGGCTCGACCGAGTTCGGGAAGGTCGCCGACCCGGTGGTCGGCCTCCTTACCGAGTGGGCCAGGGGCAGACGCGTCGAACGTCGGGAGATCGGAGGAGATATGGGCGGTAGCATGCGCCTCGGCGCCTATGCCTGCCGGCTCGACGCCTCCTCCCTCGCATATCGGATCTACGGCACACGGACGATTCGCGAGCGCCATCGACATCGCTACGAGGTGAACATCCATTACCGGAAGCGGCTCGAGGAGGCAGGCCTGCTGTTCTCGGGGCTGTCGCCGGACGGCCTTCTGCCGGAGATCGTGGAGCTGCCCTCCCACCCCTGGTATCTGGGCATCCAGTTCCATCCCGAGTTCAAGTCGCGGCCGTTCGCCCCCCACCCGATCTTCGCTTCCTTCGTCGAAGCGGCGATCGCCCGGTCGCGCCTTGTCTGACCGAGCGGCCGCGCCGCGCCGGGTTCGCGTCGGCGGCGTCGAGATCGCCAACGACGCGCCGCTCGTCCTGATCTCCGGACCGTGTCAGATCGAGAGCCGACCCCATGCCATGGAGTGCGCGGAACGTCTCGTCGAGACCGCCGCGCGGGCCGGGCTGGGGTTCGTCTTCAAGTCGTCGTTCGACAAGGCCAACCGGACCGCGATCGACTCGCGGCGCGGGGTGGGCATGGAGGAGGGGTTGGGGATTCTCGCCGATATCCGCCGCCGCCTCGGCTGTCCGGTCCTGACCGACGTTCACCTGCCCGATCAGTGCGCCGCCGCCGCGCGGGCGGTGGATGTCCTGCAGATTCCGGCCTTCCTGTGCCGCCAGACGGATCTGATCGTCGCCGCCGCCGAGACCGGACGCCCGCTCAACATCAAGAAGGGTCAGTTCCTGGCGCCTTGGGACATGGTCAACGTGGCGGCCAAGGCCGAGGCGGCGGGCAATCGCGACATTCTCCTGTGCGAGCGCGGGGCGAGCTTCGGCTACAACATGCTGGTCAGCGACATGCGGGCGCTCCCTCAGCTCGCCGAAACCGGTTGCCCGGTCGTCTTCGATGCCACGCATTCGGTGCAACAGCCGGGCGGGCTCGGCAGCGCCACCGGCGGCCAACGGGCGTTCGTCGCGCCGCTCGCCCGCGCCGCCGTCGCCGTCGGCGTCGCGGCCCTGTTCATGGAGACCCACCCGGATCCACAGAGGGCGCCGAGCGACGGCCCGGTCATGCTTCCGCTTGACGCTCTGCCGGCGCTTCTCGACGATCTTGTCGCGATCGACCGTCTGACCAAGCGGCGGGCCATGCAAGGATCCAGCGAATGACCGCCATCGCCCGAGTCCATGCGCGCGAAATCCTCGATTCGCGCGGCAACCCCACCGTCGAGGTGGATGTCGTCCTGGAGAACGGCGTGTCGGGCAGGGCGGCGGTGCCCTCCGGAGCGTCGACCGGCAGCCGCGAGGCGGTCGAGCTTCGCGACCACGATCCCGCCCGCTATGGCGGCATGGGCGTCCTCGGAGCGGTCGGGTCGGTCAACGCGGCGCTGGCGGACGCCGTGATCGGGTTGCAGGCCGACGACCAGGAGCGGGTCGACCGGACGATGATCGCCTGCGACGGCACCGCCGAGAAGCGCCGGCTCGGGGCGAACGCGATCCTCGGCGTGAGCCTGGCCGTCGCCAGGGCTGCGGCGCGCGATGCGGACCTGCCCCTCTATCGCTATCTCGGTGGCGGATCGGGCGGTTTGTTGCCGACTCCCATGATGAACATCGTCAACGGCGGCGCGCATGCGGACAACGCGGTCGACTTCCAGGAATTCATGATCGTTCCGATCAGTGCGTCCGGTTTCGCGGACGCGCTTCGCTGCGGCGCGGAGGTCTTTCGCGCTCTGCGCCGCCGCCTCTCGGACGCCGGGCACAGCGTCAATGTGGGCGACGAGGGCGGCTTCGCGCCCGATCTCTCCAGCGCCGTCGAGGCGCTGGATTTCGTGCTCAGGGCGATCGAGGACGCCGGCTACCGCCCGGGCGAGGAGGTGGCCGTCGCTTTGGATGCGGCGGCGAGCGAGTTCCATCGCGGCGGCCGATACGAGCTCGCCGGGGAGGGCCGGTCCCTCGACGCCGGCCAGCTCGTCGCCCTCTACGAGGATCTCTGCGGGCGCTATCCCGTCGTCTCGATCGAGGACGGCATGGCCGAGGACGACTGGCCGGGGTGGGCGGCGCTGACCGCCGCGCTCGGCGGCAGCGTCCAGCTCGTCGGCGACGATTTGTTCGTGACGAATCCGGCGATACTGGAGCGCGGCATCGCCGAGGGCGTGGGCAACGCGGTCCTGATCAAGGTCAATCAGATCGGCACCCTGACCGAGACGCTGCAGACGGTCGCGATCGCGCGCGCGGCCTCCTACGCGGCGGTCATGTCGCATCGTTCCGGCGAGACAGAGGACACGACCATCGCCGATCTCGCCGTCGCCACGGGATGCGGCCAGATCAAGGCGGGCTCGTTGTCGCGCTCCGACCGGGTCGCCAAGTACAACCGGCTTCTCCGTATCGAGGAGGCCCTCGGCGCTTCGGCGCGCTACGCGGGCGCCGCCGCATTCTCGGCGCCCCGGCTCCGGTAACGCCCCCGCGACTCGGCGAGTCTCGGTCTCGGCGAAAGGCCTGTCCCTTCGGCTCCGATCGAACGGGATGCCGTGTCGGGGAGGCGAGAGAATTTGGAATCGACCGGATCATGTACCGGCCGAACCGACCGCTTCGATTGTCGTCGTGACGCGGAGTGCAGAGAAGCGGCGGCGCTTTTGGCGATTCTCGCGCGCGAAGGAGATGGAGGCTACGTCGAGGGGCCGTTCGACGAAAGGCTCGCCGGGATCCCGCTGCGGGCATGGCAGAAATTCTTCTCCCCGTTCACCGAAAACCGGACCGATGGAGACATGATGCGCGGCCTCGATTCTTTCGCAAACCGATTCGCCACCGCGATCCCGGCAGCGGAGGGGTGAGGGCGGTTTCGAGACAGGTTTCGCGAGATGGGAGACGCTATCTTGTCCAACTTATAAGAACCGAGTTTCCAAAAACTCCCGGACTTGCGGGGAGGGGAGGGGTATTTCGCCGTGGCCCTTTTGCATCGAAGACGGCTGTCAGGGTCGCCTTCCGCCGAGGCGATCGACCGATCGGGTTTCCGGTGCCGTCCGCGATGGCCGCCTGTCTCGGCCGCCTACCGGTTCCTTCCGTCGCGTCCGGCTTCCCTTCGGACGGTGCCGTTCCATGACGGGATGGATCGCCCGGTACCTGGACCGGTCGTATCGCCCGCTTATCGACATTTCGGCTTGACGGTTGGCGGCGCTCCATGATCGGGTGCGCGCTGCGATGATCGCGGGTCACGAACTGCGAAGGACCGTGCGTTCCGTCGGCGCGCCGATGACGGCGGTCGCGCTGACGGTGTATTTCCTGCTCAATGCTTTCCAGGGCGATGGCGGGGTGCTGCGGCTCATCGAGCTCGATCGCGAGATCGCGCATGCCGAGGTCCAGCTCGCCGAGATCGACGCCCGTCGGACCGCGGTCGAAACGCGGGCGCGCGGGCTGCGGAGCGCGCGCTTGGATCTGGATTATCTGGACGAACGAACGCGGGTGATGACGGGCTTCCTCCACCCGAACGATCTCGTCCTGTCCGGAATACGGGGTGCCGGCACGATCGGGGAGGCGCAGGCGGTGTTCCGTCTGCCTCGGGATCTTTCGAAGTGACGACCCGCTAGGGATTGTTCGTTGCCGGGCGCCGCGGCAATAGGACATAAACTTTGCGATCGGAATATTGCCCGGCGGCGGCGCGGATTTATATCCTTGATGGAGCGCGGCTCGCGGTAGCGCGGGCGGGCGGAGGTGGAGGAGGGCCATCTCTCGCGGCGGCGCCCCGAGACCACGGGGGAGGGGGACTGTGGCCACTCAACTGAGCGATGCCGGAACGGGCGCGCGGAGGCCGGGACGGTCTCGGCCCGGAGGGTCGGGGGCGGGGTCCGGATCCGCCCCCGCCGCGGGAGGGGACGGGGTAGCGGGCGCCGGGCTCGACTACCGGGAACTCCGCGGTCTCTACCGTGCAATGCTGTTGATTCGCCGGTTCGAGGAACGGGCCGGGCAACTCTACGGGGCCGGGCTGATCGGCGGCTTCTGTCATCTTTATATCGGCCAGGAGGCGGTGGTGACCGGGATCCAGTCCCGGCTCGGTCAGCGCGATGCGGTCGTCACCAGCTATCGAGACCACGGCCACATGCTAGCCTGCGGCATGGATCCCAAGGGGGTGATGGCCGAGTTGACCGGCCGGCGCGGCGGTTACTCGAAGGGCAAGGGCGGCTCGATGCATATGTTCAGCCGGGAGAGAAATTTCTTCGGAGGGCATGGGATCGTCGGCGCCCAGGTGCCGATCGGGGCCGGCATCGCCTTCGCCCAGAAATACCGCGGAGACGGCGGCGTGACCGTCGCCTATATGGGAGACGGCGCGGTCAACCAGGGCCAGGTCCATGAAGCGTTGAATCTGGCAGCGTTGTGGACGCTTCCGATCGTGTTCGTCATCGAGAACAACCGCTACGGCATGGGAACCTCGGTAGAGCGCGCATCGGCGCTGAGGGGGTTGCACCGCATTGCCGAGCCCTACGGGATTTCGGCGCTCCAGGTCGACGGGATGGACGTTCTGGCCGTAAAGCAGGCGGGCGGAGCGGCGGTCGCCGCGTGCCGGGCCGGCGACGGGCCCTATCTGATCGAGGCGTTGACCTACCGCTATCGCGGTCATTCGATGTCCGATCCCGCCAGGTACCGCACGCGCGAGGAGGTCGCGCGTGTGCGAACGGAGCAGGACCCGATCGATGCCGCGCGTTCCCGGCTGATCGCAGCGAACGCCGCGACCGACGAAGAGCTTCGCGGCATCGACCGCGAGGTGCGGGCGCTGATCGCCGAGGCCGCGCGATTCGCCCAGGAGAGCCCCGAACCCGATCCTGCCGAGCTCCACACCGATGTCTATCAGGATGCCTGAGCGCGGCGGCGCCGGGGAGGAGGAAGGGCTGGCGACATCGATCGATATTCTCATGCCGGCGCTGCCGTCGGCGCTCGCCGAGGGCAGCCTCGCCCGCTGGCTCAAGCGGGAAGGCGACGCGGTCTCCTCGGGGGAGCCCGTGGCCGAGGTCGCGGCCGAGCGGGCGATCCTTCCGGTCGAGGCGGCGCGCGCCGGGACTCTGGGCCGCATCGTCGTCCCCGAGGGCGCGACGGGCATACGGGCGAACAGCGTGCTCGGCGTGCTGCACGCCGACGGAACGGTGAGCCAGACGGTCCGCGAAGCCCTCCGCGACGCGCTCGCCGAGGAGATGCGCCGCGACGGTTCGGTGTTCCTCATGGGGGAGGAGGTGGCGGAGTATCAGGGCGCCTACAAGATCAGCCAGGGGCTCCTGCAGGAGTTCGGCCCAAGGCGCGTAATCGACACGCCGATCACCGAACACGGCTTCACCGGGCTGGGGGTCGGCGCGGCCTTCGCCGGTCTCCGTCCGGTGGTCGAGTTCATGACCTTCAACTTCGCCATGCAGGCGATGGACCAGCTCGTCAACTCGGCCGCCAAGAGCCATTACATGTCGGGTGGGCAGGTCGGCGCCCCGATCGTCTTTCGCGGCCCCAACGGGGCGGCCGCGCGGGTCGCCGCCCAGCATTCGCAGTGCTTCGCGAGCTGGTACGCCCATGTCCCCGGCCTCAAGGTCGTCGCACCCTATGACGCCTCCGATTCCAAGGGTCTTCTCAAATCGGCGATCCGGGACCCCAACCCTGTGGTGTTTCTCGAACACGAGCTGCTCTACGGCCGGACGTTCGCGGTGCCTACCGGCCGCGACCATCTGGTGCCGATCGGGCGGGCGAGGATCGCCCGGGCGGGGGCCGACGTGACCATCGCCGCCTATTCGCTGACGGTGGGCCACGCGCTGGAAGCGGCCGACGCGCTGGCGGCCGAGGGCATCGACGCCGAGGTCATCGATCTGCGCACGCTCAGACCCCTGGACGTCGATACCCTCGTCGCCTCGGTCAAGAAGACCAACCGGCTCGTCTCGGCCGAGGAGGGGTGGCCGGTGGCCGGCATCGGCTCGGAACTCGCCGCGCTGACGATGGAGCGCGCGTTCGACTGGCTCGATGCGCCGGTCCGGCGCGTCGCGGCGGCCGACGTGCCGCTTCCCTATGCGGCGAATCTGGAACGGCTTGCCTTGCCGCAGCCCGAGGATATCTTGCGGGCTGCGAGGGATGTCCTGTACCGCGCCTGAACGCGCCGCGTCTTCATTTTTCCACTGGAAAGCCCCATGCCGATCGACATAACGATGCCGGCACTGTCGCCGACCATGACGGAAGGCAGCCTCGCGCGTTGGCTGGTGGAGGAGGGGCAGACGGTCGCCCCCGGCGACGTCATCGCCGAGATCGAGACCGACAAGGCGACCATGGAGGTCGAAGCGGTCGACGAGGGAGTCATCGGCCGCATCCTGATTCCCGCGGGCACCGACGGCGTCGCCGTCAACTCGGTGATCGGCGTGCTCCTGACCGAGGGCGAGGAGCCGCCGCGCCTCGCCGAACGCGGTCCCGAGCCTCCGGCCGCGGATCCTGCGGTCCTGGAGCCGCCGCAGCCCGCCGGCCGCGCCCCCGCCCCGGTGGTGGACCGGGCCGTTTCCGAGCCGCCGCGCGGCGCGGAGAAGACCGGCGAACGGGTCCTCGCCTCGCCGCTCGCCCGCCGGATGGCGGCCCAGGCGGGACTCGATCTCCGCAGCATCGCCGGCTCCGGGCCGCATGGGCGGATCGTCAAGACGGATATCGATGCGGTACTGCGCGTGCCCGAAGTTCCCGCCCCCGCCGCCAGGCATTCTCCTGACGACGAGGTCGTCAGGCTGTCTTCCATGCGCCGGGTCATCGCCGAACGCATGACCGAAGCGAAGACGACGATCCCGCATTTCTATCTCAGCGTCGATTGCGATATCGATCGACTGCTGGAGTTCCGAGCGGAGATCAACCGCAGGGCGGCGCCATCGAAGGTGTCGATCAACGATATCGTCATCCGGGCCTGTGCGGCAGCGCTCCGCCGGGTACCGGCGGCCAACGTGTCCTGGGCCGGCGACGGCAGCATGATCCGGCATCATGCGGTCGACATTTCGGTGGCGGTCGCGGTTCCCGGCGGGCTGGTTACTCCGGTCGTTCGCAATGCCGACGCCAAGGGGCTCGTCGAGATCGCCGACGAGATGAAGGATTTCGCGGCCCGCGCGCGGGAGGGGAAGCTCCTGCCCGAGGAATACCAGGGCGGTTCCATGTCGGTGTCGAATCTCGGGATGTACGGCGTCAAGCAGTTCGACGCGGTGATCAACCCGCCGCAGGCCAGCATCCTGGCCGTCGGCGCCGGCGAGGCGCGCCCCGTGGTGCGGGACGGCGCGCTCGCCGTCGCTCAGGTGATGACATGCACGCTTTCGATCGATCACCGCGTGCTCGACGGAGCGGCGGGCGGGGAGCTCCTGACCGCGATCAGGTCTTTCCTGGAATATCCCCCGGCGATCCTGGCTTAGGGCGCGGGATGGCCGGGCACCGTTTCGATGTCGTCGTCCTGGGAGGCGGGCCGGGCGGCTATGTCGCGGCGATCAGGGCGGCCCAGCTCGGCATGGCCGCGGCCGTCGTCGAGCGCGACGCGCTCGGCGGGATATGCCTCAACTGGGGGTGCATTCCGACCAAGGCGCTTCTCCGGTCGTCGGAGATCAATCATCTGCTCGGTCATCTCGATGCCTTCGGCTTCGCGCTCGGAGAGGCGACGTTCGACATCGGGCGTATCGTCAAGCGCTCGCGCGATGTCGCCGCCCGCCTCAGCGGGGGCGTCGCCCATCTCTTGCACAAGAACGGGGTGCGGGTGTTCAAAGGTCGAGGCCGGTTGGACGGTCCGGGGCGGGTCGCCGTCGAGGGGGAAGGCGGGCCCGAGACGCTTTCGGCGCCCCATATCCTTTTGGCGACCGGCGCGCGCCCGCGCGGTCTTCCGGGGATCGCGGCCGACGGCGCGCGGGTCTGGACCTATCGCGAGGCCATGACGCCCCCGGCGCTCCCGTCCTCCCTCCTCGTCGTCGGTTCCGGGGCGATCGGGATCGAGTTCGCGAGCTTCTACCGCGACCTCGGGGCGGACGTGCATATCGTCGAAGCGATGGACCGAATCCTTCCGGCGGAGGACGAGGAGATCTCGGCCTTCGCCTGCAAGGCGTTCGAGGCTCAGGGCATGACGATCGACACGGCGACCACCGTCGAGAGCCTCGCGCCCTCGGGGGACGGCGTCGCCGCCGGATTGACCGGCGCGGAGGGCGCGCGCGAGGTCGCCGCCGATCGGGTCGTGCTGGCCGTCGGGATCACCGGCAATGTCGAGGATATCGGCCTCGACGGCACGGGCGTCGTCGTCGACCGCGGCCATATCGGGGTCGACGCGCGGATGCGGACCGGCGAGCCCGGGATCTATGCGATCGGCGATGTCGCCGGACCGCCCTGGCTCGCCCACAAGGCCAGCCATGAGGGGATCCTCTGCGTCGAAGGGATCGCGGGTCGCGATGTCCGTCCCCTCGACCGCGAGCGCATTCCGGGGTGCACCTATTGCCGGCCCCAGATCGCGAGCATCGGCCTTTCGGAAGCCGCGGCCAGGGAGGCCGGCCATGAGGTAAGGGTCGGGCGGTTCCCCTATCTCGGCAACGGCAAGGCGATCGCGCTGGGCGATGACCAGGGGCTGATCAAGACGGTGTTCGACGCGGCGACGGGCGCTCTGCTCGGAGCGCATCTGATCGGTACGGACGTGACCGAACTGATCCAGGGCTTTGCGATCGCCAAGACGCTGGAGACGACCGAAGCCGAGCTGATCGAGACGGTATTTCCGCATCCGACCCTGTCGGAGGCGATGCACGAATCGACGCTTGACGCCTTCCAGCGGGTTATCCATGTCTAGCTGATGTCGACTGCGACGATGTCCACCGGGCTGCGGCATCCCGAGAAGGCGAGCCGGCCCGACAGCCCGATCCCGCGCAAACCGCCCTGGATAAGGGTCCGTGCGCCGACCTCGCCGGCCTATCGGAAGACCCGGCACCTCATGCGCGATCAGGGGTTGGTGACGGTGTGCGAGGAGGCGGCGTGCCCCAATATCGGCGAATGCTGGTCGCGCGGGCACGCGACGGTGATGATCCTGGGCAGCGTCTGCACCAGGGCATGCGCGTTCTGCAATGTCGCGACCGGGATGCCGGACCGGCCGGACCCCGGCGAGCCGGACCGCGTCGCTGCCGCGGCGGCCCGGCTGGGCCTGTCCCATATGGTCGTCACCTCGGTCGACCGCGACGATCTCGCCGACGGCGGTGCGGAGCATTTCGCCCGGGTGATCCGGGCAGTCCGCCGTCGGGCCCCCGCGACCTCGATCGAGGTCCTGACACCCGACTTCCTGCGCAAGGACCGAGCCTGGGAGACGGTCGCCGCCGCCCGGCCGGACGTGTTCAACCACAATCTGGAGACGGTGCCGCGCCTCTATCCCAGGGTCAGGCCCGGTGCGCGCTATTTTCAGTCGCTGCGGCTTCTGGATCGGGTCAAGGCCTACGACCCCGCGATCTTCACCAAGTCGGGGCTGATGGTCGGCCTCGGCGAGAGCGAGGACGAGGTCCATCAGGTGATGGACGATCTCCGCGCGGCCGGGGTCGATTTCCTGACGGTGGGCCAATATCTTCAGCCGACGCCCAAACACCATCCGATCGATCGGTTCTGGACGCCGGAAGAGTTCGAGACCCTCGCGCGAGCGGCCCGAGGCAAGGGGTTTCTCATGGTGTCGGCAACGCCGCTGACGCGCTCCTCATACCATGCCGACCAGGATTTCGCGCGGCTCGTCGAACTGCGCGAACGGACCGCGGTCCGCGCCTGATGCCGACCCATGCGGAGCGGCGGCGACTCCCCTACCGGGCCGCGGATATCTTCGATCTCGTCGCCGATGTCGAGCGCTATCCCGAATTTCTGCCCTGGTGCGTCGGCGTCAGCGTGCTCCGGCGGGAGGAGCGGGTCCTGCTCGCGGAGATGCTGATCGGGTTCAAGCTCTTGCGCGAACGCTTCACCTCCAGGGTGACGCTGTGCCCGCCGGAACGGATCGATGTCGTCTATATCGACGGCCCCTTCCGCCGCCTCGACAACCACTGGATATTCAAGTCGGCCGAGGACGGCTGCACGGTCGACTTCCATATCGATTTCGAATTCCGGTCGCCGCTTCTGCGCCGCCTGATGGGACCGTTGTTCAACGAAGCGGTTCGCCGGATGGTGGCGGCGTTCGAGGCCCGTGCCAGGCTCCGCTACGGCCGGCCGCCGGGGCCGGGCGAAGCCGCTCCGGCGCCGCTCCGGGCGCTTCGGAAGTAACGGAGGGCGGCCGGCGGGCGGGACGAGAGCGCCGCATCGCAACGGGGGACCGCCCGCCGAAGTGACCGGGTTCGGACGGATGTGAGACGCGGGCCTTGAATCGGGGTTGGAGGTCTCCGAGGCTGTCGGTGTGAACAAGCAGCCGAAGGAGGACCCCCATGCAGGTACGAGGCCTGCCACGTCAGCTTACACGCGACGCCCTCGAGCGTCGGCATCGGGCCGGATCGAACGGCCTGACCGCATCCGATGGAGATCTTGCGCGAAATGCCGGTCGTCGAGACGGAGACATCGGTTGAGGTCGACGAATCTGCGGATGCGGCACGGTCCCCTTCGGCTGCGTGGCTCACCTCGTTTCCCTCGCACCGGCCTCGCCCGCTGCGTCGGGTCGCCGGGCGAGCCTCGCGATCAGGTCGAGCCCGACCAGGACCGATGCTTCGCGGACCGCCGTGCGGCCGCCGGGAAAGACGCGGCGGACATGCAGGGTCGCCCCGCCCCGGCGGGCGGCCGCGATATGGACGAGGCCGACCGGCTTGCCCGCGCTCCCGCCGCCGGGTCCGGCGACGCCGGTGATCCCGACGGCGATGTCGGCGCGCGAGTGCCGCAGGCCACCCTCCGCCATGGCCCTGGCCACGGGCTCGGACACCGCGCCATAGGCGTCGATCATGTCGAGCGGCACCGAGGTCGACTCGTTCTTGGCGCTGTTGCTGTAGGTCACGAAACCCCGCTCGAAGATGTCGGAGGAGCCGGGCACCGCCGTGAGGGCGCTGGCGAGAAGGCCGCCAGTGCAGGACTCGACCGACGCCACCGCGAGCCTGGCCGCGCGGCAGGCTGCGAGCGTCGCTTCTGCGCGGTCGCGGATCTCCGGACTCACGGGGTTCCTTTCCCGATCAGCGCGACCGCCGCCGCGGTGCCGGCGAGCGCGTAGAGCGCCGCCGCGAGGTCGTCCGCCATCACGCCGAGCGCCCCGGCGAGGGACCGTTCCGCCCAGGAAACGGGGAAGGGCTTGGCGATGTCCATGACCCGAAACATCGCAAAGGCGACCGCGAATTGCCACAGGCTAGTGTCAACCGCCGCGAGGGTCAGCATCTGGCCCGCGGCCTCGTCGATGACGATCTCCGGCGGGTCCGCGTCCGGTGTTCGTTTCAAGACTTCGTGGCAGGCCCAGAGCCCGAGCAGCGTCAACCCGACCGCGAGCGCAAGGACGCCGGGCCAGCCGACCGCCGCGAGGACGATCCAGCCCGCGGGCAGCGCGGCGGCGGACCCCCAGCTTCCCGGCGCCTTCGGAAGCAGACCGATGCCGCCGCAGGTCGCGACGAACATCGCCTTGTCCCGCCACGGCGGCACCGGCGCCCCGGTTCGCAAGGCGATCGGCTCCGCCCTCAGTCCGGCATCCGGACCGTGGCGACCGCCTGCGCCGCGATGCCCTCGCCCCGCCCGATGGCGCCGAGCCCTTCGGTGGTGGTCGCCTTGACGTTGATCCGCCCTGCCTCCACCCCGAGGATCGCGGCGAGCCGCGCGCGCATCGCCGCTCGGTGGGGCGCGATCCGCGGCCGTTCGCAGACGATCGTCAGATCGACATTGAGGATTTCGCCGTCCCGTTCGACGAGCAGATCCGATGCCCGACGCAGGAATATTTCCGACCGCGCGCCGCGCCATTGCGGATCCGTCGGCGGAAAATGGGTTCCGATATCGCCCGCCCCGACGGCGCCGAGCAGCGCATCGGTCGCCGCGTGTATCGCGACATCCGCATCGGAGTGGCCGACCAGCCCCCTGTCATGCGGGATCGTCACCCCGCACAGGGTGACCGAACGCCCAGGGCCGAACGCATGGACATCGCAGCCCCAGCCCGTTCGCGGCACGCCCCGGAGGGCGGCCAACCGTTCGCCGGCGAGCGCGAGGTCCTCTTGAGTCGTGATCTTGAGATTCGCCTCGCTGCCGGCGACCAGAGCGAGAGCGAGCCCGGCGGCTTCGGCGACGGCGGCGTCGTCGGTGAGCGACCGGCCGCGGGCGCTGCAATGCGCCTCGAGAATCGCCGCGAAACGGAATCCCTGCGGCGTCTGCGCACGCCATAGCCCCTCCCGCGCGACCGTGCGCAGCGCCTGCCCGGCGTGCCTCTGCTTGAGCGTGTCCCGGATCGGGATGGCGGGCAGGGCGGCCGCATGGTTCTCGAGCGCTCGCAACAGCCGGTCGATCGTCGCGGCGCCGGGGAACGGCCGCGCCGCGTCATGGATCAGCACCAGGCGGGGCGGGGCGGCTCGCAGGCTCTCGAGGCCCCGCAGCGCGGAGGCCTGACGGGACGTGCCGCCGACGACCGGCGCCATCACCGCAACGCCGGCGAGGGCCGCGTCGTG
Organism: Alphaproteobacteria bacterium; assembly: GCA_963422565.1. Lineage (GTDB taxonomy): Bacteria > Pseudomonadota > Alphaproteobacteria > MPNO01 > MPNO01. The sequence goes on from OY730228.1 coordinate 3,176,215, forward strand.
GCGGGCCCGGTCGCCGGCGGCGATCACGGCCCGGACCCGATCCACCCCGGGATGGTCGAGGAAGGCCTCGGCCGCGCGGCGGAGGACGGCCTTGCCGCCCAGCTCGAGATATTGCTTGGGGATGTCCGCGCCGAGGCGGCTGCCGCTGCCGCCGGCCAGGAGGAGAGCCACGCAGTCGTCCATCGCAGCCCCCGGCGGCCGTCTCCGGCGGACCGTAATTTGCCGCGTCGCGGCTGGCAAGCGGTCGGTCGCGCTGCCCATCCGCGACGCGGCTGCGCTATAGTCGGCGCATGTCGGTGAGCCTGATCGTGTCGATCGGCGCGGTGTTGTCGCTGCTGCCCGCGGCGCTGCTGCCATATCGCAGGATCGGGGGGCGGGACGGGCTGTTCTGGCTGCTCCTTGCGGTCGCCGCGGTCGGGGTCGCATCGGCCGTCGCCGTTCTGTTCGGGTCGGGATGGCGCAACGGGCTCGGCGGCGCGCTCTGGGCGACCGCAGGGGCGGGTCTCGCTTCGTTCGCGCTGGTCTCGGCGCTGAGCCGCGAGGCCTGGAGGCTGGCTGCCTTGATGTTCCCCTATCTGAGTTTCCTGGGGGCGCTGGCGACGGTCTGGCTCGACGTGCCGGCGCGACCGCTCGCGGCGGGGATGCCCGGCTCCTGGACCGCCGCGCATATCGTCTTCGCTCTCCTGGCCTACGGCCTTCTGACGGTAGGCGCGGTGGCCGGCGCGGCGGTCGTCCTGCAGGAACGGGCGCTCAAGGGGAAGCATCCGACCCGGCTCAGCGGCCTGCTGCTCTCGATCGCCGACGGCGACCGGTTGCAGACGCGGATGCTGCAGCTCGGCGCGCTGTCGCTGAGTCTGGGCCTGGCGACCGGCTTTGCCAGCCATTACGGCTCCGACGGCAGGCTTGCGAGCTGGGACCACAAGACGGTCCTGTCGCTCGGCGCTCTCGTCGTCATTGCCGGGCTTCTCGGCGGGCGGATCCTGGACGGCATGCGCGGCGGTCGCGCCGCTCGTCTGGCGATGCTGGCCTATCTCCTGCTCACGCTCGCCTATCCCGGCGTGAAGTTCGTGACCGATGTGCTGGTCGGCTGAGGTTCGCGGAAACCGCGGCCGGGCACCGGTCCGTTTCCGGCGGATCGCTGCGGTGGCGGGCCGGTGACGGCGGGGAAGTCGGCAGCGCTGGCGCCCGCTCCGGCGGTACGGCTGGCGGAGCAGGCGGGCCGGCTGCGCCTCGGCCGCAGGCTGTCCTGGATCCTTGGCATTCTGTCGGTCGGTGCGGCGCTGGCGACCTACGCCGCTCTGACCGGCGCGCTGCCCTTCGCCGCCGACCCGGGCAGCGTGCTGGTGCTGCTCAATATCGATCTCGCCCTGCTGCTGGTCCTCGGCGCAATCGTCGCGCGCCGGCTGATCGGCATCTGGTTGGCGCGCCGGCGCGGTAGCGTCGGCGCGCGCCTGCATACGCGCCTGGTTCTTTGGTTCGGGTTGATCGCGCTGGTCCCGGCCATCATCGTCTCCGTGTCCTCGGCGGTTTTCTTCAGCATCGGCATACAGGGATGGTTCAGCGAGCGGGTGCGGACCGCGCTCGCGGAGTCGCTGCTGGTCGCGGAAGCCTATCTGCGCGAGCATCGTCAGGCGATTCGCGGCGACCTGTTGGCGATGGCTCGCGACGTCAACCGCTCGGCGCCGACGCTTTGGGGGGAGCCTGCCCGGCTCTCGCGGCTTCTCGCCGCCCAGGCCCTGCTGCGCGGCCTCAGCGAAGCCTACATCTTCGACGGGACGGGGCGGGTGTTGGCGCAGTGGAACCTCAGCTTTGTGCTCGATCACGACCCGGTCCCCGTGCAGGCGCTGCGGGAGGCCAGGGGCGGCGAGGCGGTGGTGCTGATCGCGGGCTCGGAGGACCGCATGCGCGCGATCGTCAGGCTCGATGCGGCGTTCGAGGCGTTCCTCTATATCGGACGTTTCGTCGAGCCCCGCGTCCTCGACCATGTCTCCCGCACCGAGGACGCGGTCGCGCATTATCAGTCGCTGGAGGGGCAGCGGACGACATTCGAGATCACCTTCGCGATGATGTTCGTGCTGGTGGCGCTTCTGCTCCTGATGGCCGCGATCTGGGTCGGCGTGACGCTGGCCACGCGGCTGGCCGGGCCGATCTCGGCGCTGGCGTCGGCCGCCGAGCGGGTGCGGCGCGGAGACCTCGCGACCCGCGTCGCCGCGGTCGACGGCGATGACGAGATCGCCTCGCTGGCCGACGCCTTCAATCGGATGACCGCCCAGCTCGAGACCCATCACCGGGATCTGGTCGCCGCCAATCGCCAGATCGAGTCGCGGCGGCGCTTCATCGAGACCGTGTTGTCCGGCGTGTCGGCCGGGGTGATCGGCCTCGATGCCGAGGGGCGTATCAACCTCGCGAACCGGTCCGCCTCGCAGCTGCTCTCGCTCTCGCTCGACGAGCGGGCCGGGGAGCATCTCGGCCGGATCGTACCCGAGATGGCCGCACCGCTCGCCGAGGCGCGGACCCGCGCCGACCGGCTTGCCGAGGCCGTCGTCGAACTGCCCCGCGACGGCGCCGCGCGCACGCTGTTGGTGCGGGTGGTCGCCGATCGGCACGGCGAGGAGAAGCGCGGTTTCGTCGTCACCTTCGACGACATCACCGAGCTGCAGTCGGCGCAACGCAAGGCCGCCTGGGCCGATGTTGCCCAGCGGGTCGCCCACGAGATCAAGAATCCCCTGACGCCGATCCAGCTTTCGGCGGAACGCATTCGGGCCAAGTTCGCCGGCGAGATCGAGTCGGACCCCGCAGCGTTCGGCAAATACACCGAAATAATCATTCGACATGTCCGCGATATCGGCGGCATGGTGGACAAATTCTCCGAGTTTGCGCGCCTGCCGGAACCGATCGTCGTGCCCGGGGACCTCGTCGACGCCGTTCGTCACGCCCTGATTCTCCAAGGGACGGCCTATCCCGAAATCGAGCTAGTCACCCGGATTCCCGAGCGTCCGATGGTCGTGCCCTGCGATCCGGGTCTCGTCGGCCGGGCGCTGACGAACCTCCTCAAGAACGCCGTCGAGGCCATCGAGTCGCGGGTGGAAGACGCGCGCGCGCCGCCGCCCGTGGGGCGGATCACGGTCAGCCTCGAAGAGGTCCCGGATGGTGCGACCCTGACGGTGGAGGACAACGGCCGCGGGCTCCCCGCCGGCGACCGAGATCGTCTGACCGAGCCCTATGTCACGACGCGGGCGAAGGGGACCGGGCTCGGGCTTGCCATCGTCAGGAAAATCATGGAAGACCACGGCGGTTCGCTGTCGATCGGCGATGCGGACGGCGGCGGCGCCCGCATTGCGCTGGCCTTTCCGAAGAGGGCGGCCGCGGCGGCAGGCGGAGAACGGTAAGCCATGCGGGCCGATGTCCTGATCGTCGACGATGAGCCCAGCATACGCGGCATCGTTGCCGATATCCTCGCCGACGAGGGCTATAGCTGCCGCGGCGCGGGGGACACCGACATCGCCTTGCGGCTGTTGGAGGAAAAACGCGCGCAGCTCGTCTTTCTCGACATATGGTTGCGGGGCGGCGACCGGGACGGCCTGTCGATGCTGAGGCTCCTGCGCGAACGCTATCCGGAGATCGCGGTGGTGATGATCAGCGGCCACGGAACGATCGAGACGGCGGTCAGGGCCATCAAGCTCGGCGCCTTCGACTTCCTGGAAAAGCCGTTCAACGCCGAGCGCCTCCTGGTCATCGCCAGGAATGCGCTCGAGGCGGCGCGGCTGGCAAGCGAGAATGCCGAGCTCCGGGCACGGGCGGCGGCGGATTGGAGGATGATCGGCGAAGCGCCCGCGATATCGCGGCTGCGCGCCGAGATCGGCAAGGTCGCGCCGACCGAGAGCAGGGTTCTGATTTCCGGGCCGCCGGGTTCCGGAAAAGAGCTCGCGGCGCGCATGATCCATGCCCGCTCCCGACGCAGCCAGGGCCGCTTCGTCGTTGTCAACTGCGCGACCATGGCCCCCGAGCGCGTGGAGGAGGAGCTCTTCGGCACCCGGAACGGAGCCGGCCGCGCACGCTCTCCGGGCATGTTCGAGCGCGCCGACGGGGGCACGCTGCTGCTCGACGAGGTCGCCGACATGCCGGCGCGCGTCCAGAGCAGGATCGTCCGCGTGCTGCAGGAACGGGTCTTCGTGCCGGCCGACGGCGCGAAGGAGGTCGGCGTCGACGCGCGGGTCGTCGCTACGACCAGCCGCGACCTCGAGACCGAGATGGCGTCCGGAAGGTTCCGGCAGGATCTCTACTTCCGTCTCAACGTGGTACCGATCTCGATTCCCCCGTTGGGCGCCCGGCGCGAGGATATTCCAGCCTTGATGGCACATTTCATCGGCCGGGCGGCCGAGGCCGGGGGCATGCCGCCGCGTCGCCTCGATGGGGATGCGATCGCGGCTCTCCAGGCCTATGCTTGGCCGGGCAACGTCCGTCAGCTTCGCAATGTCGCGGAATGGCTGCTCATCATGGCCCCCGATCCGGTGACGGCCGACGCGCTTCCGCCCGAGATCCTGGCCGAAACCCCGGATCCCATGTCGCCCGACCGCGACGGCACCGTCCTCGGCCTGCCGCTGCGCGCCGCGCGTGCGCGATTCGAGCGCGCGTATCTGAGCGCGCAGCTCGGGCGGTTCGACGGGAACATCTCCCGGACGGCGCAGTTCGTCGGCATGGAGCGCGCCGCTCTGCACCGCAAGCTGAGGTCGCTCGGAATGGGTGTGGGCCGAAGCCCGGAATCCGCCCAGAGCTGAGTCCCGGTCGCCCGCCATGAATATCGTCGTCTGCGGCGCCGGCCAGGTCGGCTTCCATATCGCCCGCCGGCTCTCGTCGGAGGGCAACGACGTGACGGTCATCGACCAGTCGGAGGAGCTGACCCGCCGGGTGAGCGAAGCCCTGGACGCCCGCTGCCTCGTCGGGTTTGCGTCCCATCCCGATGTGCTGGAGCGCGCCGAGGCGGGCGACGCCGACATGCTGATCGCCGTCACCCAGGCCGACGAGGTCAACATGGTCGCCTGCCAGGTGGCGCACTCGCTGTTCAACGTTCCGACCAAGATCGCCCGCATCCGGGCGCAGAGCTATCTGGCGCCGATCTGGGCGGACCTCTTCAGCCGCGACCATCTGCCCATCGACGTGGTCATCTCCCCCGAATACGAGGTCGCCCGGGCCATCTCGCGAAGACTGTTCGTCCCGGGCGCCTTCGATTCCATCACGCTTGCCGACGGCAAGGTGCGCGCGATCGGGGTCCGTCTTGAGACCAACTGCCCGGTCATCAACACGCCGCTGCGCCAGCTCACCGGCATCTTCCCGGACCTCAACATCGTCGTCGTCGGTATCGTCCGGGGCGAGGCCTCGATCGTGCCCAAGGCGAACGACCGCATGCTGGCGGGGGACGAAATCTATTTCGTCGCCGACGACGAGCATGTCGGCCGGGCGATGAGCGTCTTCGGGCATGAGGAGCCGGAGGTGCGTCGAATCGTGATCGCGGGCGGCGGCCATGTCGGCCAGTTCCTCGCTCGGCTGATCCATGACGAGCACCCCGGGGTGGACGCCAGAATCATCGAGGCGAACAAGGCCCAGGCCGAACGGGCGGCCCTGAGGCTCGACGGGGTGACGGTGCTCAACGGGGACGCGCTCGATCCCGAGCTCCTGCGCGAAGCCAATGTGGCGGCCGCCGAGGCGATCGTGACCGTGACCAACGACGACGAGGCGAACGTGCTCGCGGCGCTGCTCGGCAAGCGGCACGGCGCCGGCCGCGCGGTGGCGTTGGTGAACAACGTCAACTATACTTCGTTGATCGGGACAATTGGCGTCGACGTGGCGGTCAACCCCCACGCGATCACAGTTTCGACCATCTTGCAGCATATCAGGCGCGGCCGGATCCGGGCGGTGCATTCGCTGCCCCGCGAGATCGGCGAGATCATGGAGCTGGAGTTGCTGGAGACATCGGATCTAGCCGGCCGGACGATCCGCGACGCGGGCCTTCCCTCGGGCGTCCTGATCGGCGCGATCGTGCGCGGCGGGCGCGCGCTGATACCCCGGGCGCGGACCGAGCTCCGGGGGAACGATCGGATCGTCATGTTCGTCGCCGCCGACGCGATAAAGCATGTCGAGCGCCTGTTTTCCGCTCGTCTCGAGTTCTTCTGAGGCGATCGGGGAGACGGGCGTGAGGATGCCGTCCGCGGTGCTGTTCGACTGGGACAACACGCTGGTAGATACTTGGCCGGTGATCCACGATGCGATGAACGCGACCCTCGCGGCCATGGGGCACGCGCCCTGGACCCTCGCCGAGACGCGTGGCCGCGTGCGCCGGTCCTTGCGCGAGGCCTTTCCGGCGCTCTTCCGCGACCGGTGGCGGGAGGCAAGCTGCATCTTCTACAATCGTTTCGGGGACATCCACCTCGAACGGTTGACGCCCTGCCGAGACGCGGAGGCGCTGCTGCAGGAGCTGTTCGGGCGCGGCGTGTATCTCGGGGTCGTCAGCAACAAGACGGGGCGGAACCTGCGGTTGGAATCGACGCATCTCGGATGGGACGGCTATTTTTCGGCGCTGGTCGGTGCAGGCGATGCGAGCAGGGACAAGCCGGCGATCGAGCCGGTGGACATGGCGCTCGCGCCCGGGCAGGTGGAGAAGGGGGCGGACGTCTGGTTCGTCGGCGACACCGCGATCGATATGGAATGCGCCGCCAACGCGGGCTGCACCGGGGTCCTGATTCGGGGAGACCCCCCGGTCGGGTCCGAGTTCGCCGAGACTCCGCCGGCGTTTCACCTCGAATCCTGCGGCGATTTGCTGGCCCGCGCGCACCGGCTCTGATCCCGGTGTTCCCGGCCTCGGGAGACCGCGTCGACGCTCGCGGGCCGCGGATCCGCCATCGCCGGTCGCGTTCGGGATATGCATGGAAGGTAAGAACAGAGCATGACGAAGGACATGGACAGAGATATCCAGGATCGCTTTCTCGACTATCTCAGAGAGCACGAGACGCCGGTTACGATCTTTCTGGTCAACGGCGTCAGATTGCAGGGCGCCGTCACGGGGTTCGACAAGCTCTGCATTCTGCTGAGCAGGGACGGCCATTCTCAGCTCGTCTACAAGAATGCCGTCTCGACCGTGCTGCCGAGCGTCCCGATCCCACTGAACGATGAACGTGGCGATACCGGGAGCGGCGTCGGCTGACATGTCGCGCGGGCCGGGAACCGACGACGACGGACGCGCGGCGGCGATCGGACGCGCGGCGGCTCTCCACCCCTATGCGAAGTCCGGCTCGCGGCCCGGCCGGACGCCGGACGCGCGTCTTGCCGAGATGGTGGGCCTCGCGTCCGCGATCGGCCTGGATGTCGTCATCGCCGAGAAGGTCGCCGTCGGCGGCGTCCGGCCCGCGACCTATTTCGGCCCCGGTACGATCTCCCGATTCGCCGAAGCGGTCGCGGCGGCCGCGGTCGACCTCGTCTGCGTCGATACGGCGTTGAACCCCATCCAGCAGCGTAATCTGGAGCGCGGCTTGGGGTGCAAGGTGATCGACCGGACGGGTCTGATCCTGGAGATTTTCGGTGCCAGGGCGAGCACGCGCGAAGGCGTGCTTCAGGTCGAGTTCGCCCAGCTCACCTATCAGCGAAGCCGCCTGGTCCGGTCGTGGACCCATCTCGAACGGCAGCGCGGCGGGCTCCGCTCCGTCGGTGGCCCCGGCGAGACGCAGATCGAAGCGGACCGACGCATGATCGATCGGCGGCTCGCAAGCATCCGCCATGCGCTTTCCGATGTGGTGCGGACCCGCGCGCTGCACCGGCGCGCGCGCCGGCGCGCGCCCTTCCCGGTGGTTGCGCTGGTGGGCTACACGAACGCTGGGAAATCCACCCTGTTCAACAGGATGACGGCGGCCGGCGCGTGCGCCGAGGACCGCTTGTTCGCGACCCTCGACCCGGCGATGCGCGGGACCACCCTGCCGTCCGGCCGGCGCGTGATCCTCTCCGACACGGTCGGTTTCGTTTCCGACCTGCCGACGATGCTGGTCGCCGCTTTCCGGGCGACCCTGGAAGAGGTGACGGGCGCCGACCTGATCCTCCATGTCCGGGACATCGCCCATCCCGACAGCGAAGCGCAGCTCGCCGATGTGCTGCGCGTTCTCGGCGAGCTCGGGGTCGAGACCGGCCGTGAAGGGCTCCTGCTCGAAGTGCAGAACAAGATCGACCTCGTCGCGCCGGACCGACGCGGCGGCGTTCTGAACCGGGCCGCGCGCCGCCCCGGCGCCATCCCTGTCTCGGCGCGGACCGGGGACGGGGTGGATGCGCTGCGCGGAGAGCTCGACGCGCTGCTGGGGCGCGGCAGGCGGGTTGTCGACATCGAGGTCGATCTGGCGGACGGCGCCCGCCTGGCCTGGCTCTATCGCCACGGCGACGTGATCGCGCGGCGGGACCGGGGCGCCGGCGCCCGGCTCCGGGTGGGGATTGACCCGGCCGATCTCGCGCGCTTCGAACGGATGACCGGGCCGCACGCCTGAATTTCGAGATTCGCGACCGGACATCTTGACAGCCTTTGCCGTGCTGCCTATCTGACTGGCACTCGCCGGGTTCGAGTGCTAACAGGGCCGCTTCGCGGTGTCCGGCTCTCGGCTCCGGCGGGTCGTCTGCAGCGGCCGACCGACAGTGATTGGCGGTCTGGAGCCGTCTCTCCGGGTCCTGCGACCCGAGGACGTCAAGGCCGGTGCGGGCGAACGGGATCACCGCTGCAAAAGGAGATGGCTGAATGAAGCTCAGGCCGCTGCACGACCGGGTGCTGGTGGAGCCGCTAGAGGTCGACGAGAAGACCTCGGGCGGGATCATCATCCCCGATACCGCCAAGGAAAAGCCGATGGAGGGCAAGATCGTCGCCGCCGGGTCGGGCGCCCGGTCGGAGGACGGCAAGATCACCCCGCTGGACGTGAAGGAAGGCGACCGGATTCTCTACGGGAAATGGTCCGGCACGGAGGTGAAGATCGACGGTGCGGACCTCCTGATCATGAAGGAGTCCGACATCATGGGAATCATCGAGTAAGGCAACGCAATCATGGCAGCCAAAGAAGTCAAATTCGAAGCCGATGCCCGGACGCGCATGCTCCGTGGCATCGACACTCTTGCCAACGCGGTCAAGGTGACGCTGGGTCCGAAGGGCCGCAATGTCGTCCTTGACAAGGCGTTCGGTGCGCCGCGCATCACCAAGGACGGTGTGACGGTCGCCAAGGAGATCGAGCTTGAGGACAAGTTCGAGAACATGGGCGCGCAGATGGTGCGCGAAGTCGCGTCGAAGACCAACGACGATGCCGGCGACGGTACGACCACGGCGACCGTGCTTGCCCAATCGATCGTGCGCGAGGGTCTTCGCGCCGTCGCGGCCGGCATGAACCCGATGGATCTCAAGCGGGGCATCGACATCGCGGTCGATGCGGTCGTCAAGAGCGTCCAGGAAGGCTCGAAGAAGGTCCAGACCGAGGAGGAGATCAGCCAGGTCGGCACGATCTCGGCCAATGGCGAGCACGAGATCGGCGAGATGATCTCGGATGCGATGCAGAAGGTGGGCCAGGAGGGCGTCATCACCGTCGAAGAGGCCAAGAGCCTGGCCACCGAGCTCGATGTCGTCGAAGGCATGCAGTTCGATCGCGGCTACATATCGCCATACTTCGTCACCAACGCCGAGAAGATGCTGGCGGATCTCGAGAATCCCTTCATTCTCCTGCATGAGAAGAAGCTCTCGGGCCTCCAGCCGATGCTTCCCTTGCTCGAATCGATCGTCCAGGCGTCCCGCCCGTTGCTGATCGTCGCCGAGGATGTCGAGGGCGAGGCGCTGGCGACACTTGTCGTCAACCGACTGCGCGGCGGCCTCAAGGTGGCCGCGGTCAAGGCGCCGGGGTTCGGTGACCGCCGCAAGGCGATGCTCGAGGATATCGCGATCCTGACCGGCGGTCAGCTCATTAGCGAAGACCTCGGCATCAAGCTCGAGAACGTGACACTCGACATGCTGGGAACGGCCAAGAAGGTCTCGATCACCAAGGAAGAGACCACGATCGTCGAAGGCGCCGGCAAGAAGGACGAGATCTCCGGGCGCTGCAACCAGATTCGGTCGCAGATCGAGGAGACCAGCTCCGACTATGACCGCGAGAAGCTGCAGGAGAGGCTGGCCAAGCTCGCCGGCGGCGTCGCGGTGATCCGGGTCGGCGGCGCCACCGAGGTCGAGGTGAAGGAAAAGCGCGACCGGGTCGAGGACGCGATGAACTCCACCCGGGCGGCGGTCGAGGAGGGCATCGTCGCCGGCGGCGGCGTAGCGCTTCTGCGGGCGACCAAGGTGCTCGGCGAGATCGAGCTCGACAACGCCGACCAGAAGACCGGCGTCGACATCGTGCGCCGCGCGATCCAGGCGCCGGTTCGCCAGATCTCGGAGAACGCCGGGGCCGAGGGCTCGATTGTCGTCGGCAAGCTGCTCGAAACGGATGACGCGAATTTCGGGTTCGACGCGGCGACCGGCGAGTATACCGATATGGTCAAGGCCGGCATCATCGACCCGACCAAGGTCGTTCGGGCGACGATCCAGGACGCGGCCTCCGTTGCCGGTCTGCTGATCACCACCGAGGCGATGGTCGCCGAGAAGCCGGAAGAGAAGTCCAGCCCCGCTATGCCTCCGGGCGGCGGAATGGGCGACATGGGCGGCATGATGTAGCGCGCCGCCCACGGCCGGCGCCGCCGGCCGAACGGAGCAGGGGAGGGCCGCCCATGCGCGGTCCTCCCTTTTTTCTTTGCAGCCGGGGCGGCCCGTCTATCGGGGCGTCCTCCGCCGTTCGGGGATCGATCCATGCGCGTCGATGTCGACGCCGTCGCGAATCTGATCCGGGATGTCGCGGCGCGGGAAGTCCTGCCGCGTTTCAAGGGTCTTCGCGCCGGAGAGTCCTGGGAGAAGCGGCCGGGCTCCGTCGTGACCGTCGCCGACGAACGGGCCGAGGCGGCGCTTGTTTCGGGGCTGCGGGCGCTGCTGCCGGGCGCGGCGGTGGTGGCCGAGGAGGCCTGCGAGGCCGATCCGGATCTGATCGGCGCATTGGCCCGCCCCGGCCCGGTCTGGGTGGTCGATCCGATCGACGGAACCGCGAACTTCGCCGACGGCCGGCCCGATTTTGCGGTGATGGTCGCCCTCGTCGGCGATGGCGAGACGGTCGCCGGCTGGATTTACCATCCGATCTCCGGCGCGATGGTGGTCGCCGAACGCGGTGCCGGCGCCTGGCGGGACGGCGCCCGGCTCGCCGCGGCGGCGCCCGCACCGGCCGCCGAGATGACCGGCGCGCTGCGCGGGCGCCTGCGGCGCGAACGGCGTTTCAGCGGGCGGTTCAGGGCGTTGACCGCGAACAAATGCTGCGGCGTCGACTATCTGGCCCTGGGGAGCGGGAGGAGCCACTTCGCCTTCTATCGCGGCCTCGAACCCTGGGATCACGCGCCTGGCCAGCTCATCCACAGTGAAGCCGGCGGCTACAGCGCCTGTCTCGACGGCGCCCCCTATTCGCCGGGCCGGCGCGGTCTCGACGGGCTCCTGCTGACGCCCGATCGGGAGACCTGGCGTCGCCTGGCCGAAGGCATCCGATCCGTGCTCCGGCGTTGAGCGCAAGGGCGATGCCTGATGTACAGTCGTTGCGCGGTCTCCCCGGCAGCCGGCAGGGTGCGCGGCGGCGGGGTCCGTCGGGAGTATGAGATGGCATCGGAGGGCGACCGCGTCCTGATCGCGGGTGCCGGGCCAGTCGGCTGCGCCGCCGCGCTCGCGCTTGCGCACGCCGGGGTTCCTGTCTGCCTTGTCGAGGCCCTCGACGCGCCGGCGATGGATCTCCGAGCATCGACCTTTCATCCGCCGACGCTCGACATGCTCGAGGCGCTGGGGGTCGTCGCGCCCTTGATCGAGCAGGGCCTCGTCTGCCCGGTCTGGCAGACCCGGGACAGGGCGCGCGGCGTGGTCGCCGAATGGGATCTCGGCCTGCTCAGAGGCGATTGCGGGCATCCCTACCGGGTCCAGGCCGAGCAGTACAAGCTGACCCGCATCGTCGTCGATGTCCTAGCCGACATGCCCGAGGTCGATATCCGGTTCTCCACCGCCGCGCGCGGGGTCGCGCAGGACGCCGACCGCGTGTGTCTCGCCGTTCGCGGTCCGGGCGGTACCGAGGAGGTGCTGGCGGGCCGCTATCTGATCGCGGCCGACGGTGCCTCGAGCGTCATACGGGAGGGGCTAGGCATCGCGTTTCCCGGATCGACCTTTCCGGAGCTCTGGCTCTGCACCAGCACGGAGTACGACTTCTCCGCCCATTTCGAGAACCTCGCCCCGATCGCCTATGTGGCCGATCCGGAATTCTGGTTCGTGTTCGTGCGGGTCCCCGGCCTGTGGCGGCTCCTGATGCCGACATTCCCCGGCGAGACCGCCGAGAGTCTGGTGAGCGACGAGACCGTCCAGGAACGGATGCAGCGCGTCTGCCCTATCGACGGCGAGTACGAGACCCGCCACCGCACCGCATATGGGGTGCATCAGCGGGTCGCGGCCGCCTATCGCAAGGGCCGGGTGTTTCTCGCCGGCGACGCGGCGCATATCAACAACCCGCTGGGCGGGATGGGGATGAACGGGGGCATTCACGACGCGGTGAATCTGTCCGAGAAGCTCGTGGCGGTGTGGCGCGGCGAGGCGGACGAACGCGCGCTCGACCGCTATGAGGCGCAGCGCCGGCCGATCGCGGTCGAAGCGATCCAGGCGGCGACGCTGCGCAACAAGGCGCTGCTCGAGGAACGCGATCCTGATGTTCGCAACGCGCGCCTCGACGCCCTCGCCCGGACGGCCGGCGATCCGGCCGCGGCGCGCGCCTATCTCCTGCGGAGCTCGATGATCGAGACGCTCGCCCGCGCTCGCGAGCTCGCCTGACCGGGGGCGAAGCCCGCGCCCGTCCGATCATGCGATACGGGCGTGCGGTCGGCGCTGGCCGTTCTGTTCCATCAGCGGCAGAACCTCGTCGATCCACTGGCGGAGCTCCGTCTTGTAGTCGACCCAGGACATGAGAACCCCGTCGATGCCGATCTCGATCAGCTTGTCGATCTCGTCGACGATCCGCTCGGGCGTGCCGACCAGCGGATAGCCGCCATGCCCGGCGATGAAGTGGAAACGAAATTCGTCGAGCGCCGGTCGATCGAGGGTCCGCGACTGGATGCCGAAAATCTCGAGGAGATTGTCGACCGCTTCATAATCGCCGCGTCGGCGGACATAGTAGTCGAGATAGTCCTCCGCCTCCTTCTCGGTATCCCGGCAGACCACGTAGACGTGAATCCAGCTCTGGACCTCGCGGCCGGCGGCGCGCGCCATCGACTTGAGCGCGTCGATCTGCTTCTTGCCCGCCGCGACCTCGTGTTCCTTGAGAATCACGAAATTCATGTCTGCCTGGGTCGCCGCGAATCGCTGCCCGGCCGGGGAGCCGCCGGCATTCATGATCGGCATCGTCCCCTGGACCGGCTTGGGCTGGCTCCAGACGTTCCTGGCGGTGAACCAGCGGCCCCGGTAATCGAACTCCTGCTCCTCCGCCCAGATCCGGCGAACGAAGTCGAGCCATTCGGTCGCGTATTCGTACCGCACGTCGTGTTCCCGCCACTCGGCGCCGAACATCTCGAACTCGTTGCGGAACCAGCCGCAGACGATGTTGAGCGCGAACCGGCCGCCGGAGATATGGTCGATGGTGGCGCATTGCTTGGCCGCGGCGACCGGATGGATCAGCGGTACGTGGGAGGTCGAGAAGATGCAGGAATGCTCGGTCACCGCCGCGACCGCCGAGGCCCAGCTATAGGTCTCGAAGGTGCGGTTGTTGAAATTGGTCGGCCCGCCATAGCCCTTCCAGCGCGCGACCGGCAGCAGCACCTCGAGGCCGGCTCGGTCGGCCATGACCGCCACTTCGCGGGTATCGGGCCAGGTCATCTCCCAGCTGTTCTCGGCGGTCGTGATCGTGGAACCGTGGCTGCAGTTCATAGCGATGATGCCGAGCTTCATCCGGTTGCCGCCGAACAGCGGGTTGGTCGGCGCGGCGTCGGTCATGCGCGTTCCCTCCTCGTGGCCTCAACCTGCCAGAAAGAGCGGTATCGGGCCAGCACTCCCGATCGTCCGGCGCGCCGTTCGCCGCGCCTGCAGGGCGTGGTATGATCACCGCTCGGCGGTTCCGTGCCGGGGCCGTCCGTGAGGCCGGAAGGGGAACGGCGTTCGTGCATCTGCGGAAGATCCTGGTCTCGATCGACGAGGCGATGTCCGAGATGGGCCGCGTGGCGGAAACGCCACTCAAGAAGGTGGCGGTGGCCGCCGTGGTCGGGAACCCGTTCGCCGGAAAGGGGTATGTCGAGGACCTCGCCCCGCTGATCGAGGCCAGCGCCGAGATCGGCCGGCATATCTCGGCGACGGCGGTCGCCGCCCTGGCGCCTTACGATCCGGAGAGCTACGGCAAGGCAGCGTTGGTCGGGACGGCCGGCGAACAGGAGCACGGAGTGGCCATGCTGACGACGGTCTATGGCAACGCGATGCGCGACGCCGCCGGCGGCGGGGCTGCCTGGATCTCTTCCTTCACCAAACGCGCTGTTCCTGGCGAGGCGATCGACATACCGCTCGCCCACAAGGACGCGCTCTATGTCCGTTCGCATTATGACGGGATGACTCTGCTCGTTCCCGATGCGCCGCTCGAGGACGAGATCGTCGTCATCTGCTGCATCGCCAACCGCGGCCGGCTCAACCATCGGGTCGGCGGTCTCGCCCGCGCGGACGTCCGGGGCGCGGACGGACTGACCTGAGGAAGACGCGATCATGAAGACTGCGGTCGTGAATCTGGGGACGATCGTGACCGGGGACTGGCGGGTGCCGATCGCCGCCGGCGATTCGATCCTTATGGAGGACGGGCTGATCGCCGCCGTCGGCACGATAGAGGCCGACCGGATCGAGGCCTGCGACGTGGTCGTCGATGCCGGCGGTATGACGGCGATGCCCGGCATGATCGACTCCCAGGTCCATAACACCTTCGGCGACTACACGCCCCGCCAGAAGACGGTCGGTTTTCTCGAAAGCTATCTGCACGGCGGCACGACGACCTCGATCACTGCCTGCGAGGTCCACGTTCCGGGCCGGCCTTCGGATCCCGAGGGGGTGAAGGCCTTGGCGGTCGCGGCCCGAAAATGCTTCGAGACCTATCGGCCGGGCGGGATGCGCGTCCATGCCGGCGCGATCATCCTCGAGCCCGGGTTGGTCGCGGACGACTTCCGCGAGGTCGCCGAGAAGGGGGTGTGGCTCGCCAAGGCGGGGTTCGGGAAATTCGCGACCCCGTTCGAATACACGCCTCTGGTGCGCATGGCGCAGGACGCGGGCATGATCGTCAACTGCCATACCGGCGGCGCCTCGATACCGGATTCCTCGGCGATCACCGGCAAGCATCTGCTGGACATGCGCCCGGACGTGTCCTTCCACGTGAACGGCGGCCCGGTCGCCATGCCCGACGAGGACTTCTATCCGATCGTCAACGAGACGGAGATCGCCCTGCAGATCTGCCAGGCGGGCAATATCCGTACCGCGCTGCTCTGTCTCCGCCTCGCCGTCGAGGCCGACCAGTACGATCGCTTCCTGATTGCCACCGACACGCCGACCGGCACCGGGGTGATGCCGCTCGGCATGATCAAGTCGGTCTGCGAGATGTCCTGCCTCTCCGAACATCCCGCGGAGATGCTGATCGCCGCCGCCACCGGCAACGTCGCCAGGGTCTATGGGCTCGAGACCGGGTTCATAAGGCCCGGCCTCGAGGGCGATGTCCTGGTGATCGACAACCCGCTCGGCTGCTCCAAGGGCGACGCGCTCGGCGCCATCAAGAACGGCGACTACCCGGCGATCGCCGCCTGCTTCACCGCCGGCGTGCCGCGTTTCGTCGGGCGCAGCCGCAACACGCCGCCGCCGACGCGGAAGATCGCTCTGGCCCGGAACAACCAGCTGCAACCCTTCGCGCCGGCGGCTCATGTGTAGCGGCGGCGCGGGGGCCGTACCGGCCGCGGGCCGAGGCATGTGTTACGGACGGCCGCCCGGTCGGGGCGGGCGTCCGGGTCGGCGGGAAGGATGAGCATGGACGGGACCAGCGGTCCGCCCTCGTTCGGCAGCTTGGTGGACGACCGGGTCGAGGAAGGCGTCTTCCGGGTCGACCGGGCGATCTATACCGACGAGGCGGTCTTCGAAGCCGAGATCGAACGCATCTTCGAAGACGGCTGGGTGTTCCTCTGCCATGAGAGCCAGGTCGCGCGGCCGGGCGACTATTTCGCGACCGAGATCGGGCGCCAGCCGGTGGTCGTCCTGCGCGGAAGGGACGGCGTCGTCGGTTGCTTCATCAACGCCTGCTCGCATCGCGGCGCGCTGCTGACGCCGTTCCGGCAGGGCAATGCGCGGGTCCTCGCCTGCCGCTTCCATGGCTGGGCCTATGATCTCGGGGGGCGCTGCATCCGGATCAAGAACCAGGAGAGCGGCTTCTCCGACCCGGAATTCTCTCGCCGTCGGTTCGATCTGCGCGCCATCGCGCGCCTCGACTCCTATCGCGGCTTCCTGTTCGGCAGCCTGGTCGCGGGCGTCCCGCCGCTCGCCGACCATCTCGGCGCGGCGCGGCGCTGGATCGACCTGTTGGCGGTGCAGTCGCCGGACGGGCTCGAGGTCGTCCCCGGCAGTTCCACCTATGTAATCCGCGGCAATTGGAAGCTCCAGGCGGAAAACAGCGTCGACGGCTATCACGTCTCGACCGTGCACCGGGTCTTCGCCAGCACGATCGCCAACCGCGAGGCTCGCGACGGCACGACCGGCATCGGCCAGACCGAGGCAGGCCGGATCCGGGGCAACGTGCCGACCGGCGGCTACGATCTCGGCAACGGCCACATGGCGATCTGGGCGCAACACACCACGCCCGAGGTTCGCCCGATCTACGAGGCCAAGGAGCGTCTCGAGGCCGGGTTGCCTGCGGCCGATGTCGATTGGATACTCAACCGCGGACGCAACCTCTACCTGTTCCCCAACGTGATGCTGATGGACAACCCGTCGACCCAGATTCGGCTGATGAAGCCGATCGCCGCCGACCGCGCCGAGGTGACCGTCTACTGCATCGCTCCGAAGGGGGAGAGCGCGCGCGCGCGCGCGGCGCGGCTGCGCAAGTTCGAGGACTTCTATCTCACCGCCGGCATGGCGACCTCCGACGACATCGCGGCGCTGGAGGCAAGCCATGACGGCAGCGCCGCGCGGGGCAGCCGGTGGAACGACTTCGTGCGCGGGCTGCCCGATCTGATCGCGGGGCCCGATCCGGGAGCCCGGGAACTCGGCTTCGAACCGGCCGCCTGCTGCCCGGACTGGGACCATGAGGGCCTGTTCCACGGCTTCTACCGCGCCTGGCGCGCGCGTATGGAGACGGGAGCACCGTCGGCGTGACCGTCGGCGCCGAGCTCGAGCGCGCGGCCGTCGCTCTGATCCATCGCGAGGCGGCGCTGCTCGACCGGCGCCGCTGGGACGAATGGCTCGCGCTCTATACCGAGGATGCTGTGTATTGGGCACCCGCCTGGGCCGACGAGGAACGGACGACCGAGAATCCCGAGACCCAGCTCAACCTCATCTATCTGCGCGGCCGGGGCGGGCTCGAGGACCGCGTCTTTCGGATCGAGTCGCGGGATTCCTACGCCTCGGTGCCGCTCGACCGCACCGTGCATGTGGTGGGCAACATCCTGGTCGAACCGGCGGAGGACGGCGGGGCGACGGCGACCGCGAGCTGTCTGGTCCACAGCTACGGGAGGAAGGGGGCCGCGACGCGGGGCAGCCTCTACGACTTCTCCCTCCGCAGAGTCGACGACGCCCTCAGGATCGCGCGCAAGAAGATCGTCTTCATCGACGATCGGCTCGAGGGGCCGATCGACGTCTACCATCTCTAGCCGGCCGTGCGCGCGCTCTCCAAGGTCTCGGCGGAAGTCGGCGGCATCGCGCTCGGCGAGGTCGCGCCGCGGGAGCCCGGGCCGGGCGAGATGCGGCTCGCCGTAGGCGCGGCCGGGATCTGCGGCACGGACATGCAGATCTACAACTGGGCGCCGAGGATGGCGCGGCGCATGGTGCTGCCGCGGGTGCTCGGCCACGAGGTCAGCGGCATCGTCGAATCCGTCGGCCCGGGCGTCGAGGGGGTGGCGGTCGGCGACCAGGTTGTCCTCGAGAGCCATATCTATTGCGGGACCTGCCGCGCCTGCAGGCTCGACCGCGCGCATCTCTGCTACGAGACCCGCTATCCGGGGATCGATATCGACGGCGCCTTCGCCGAACGGGTCACGGTGCCCGCCCGCATCGCCTGGAAGGTCGCGAACGGTCTGCCGCACGAGACCGCGGCGATGCTGGAGCCGTTCGGGGTCGCCGTCCACGCCTGCCTCACCGGGTCGGGCGTCTCGGGACAATCGGTGCTGGTCAATGGCTGCGGCCCCATCGGGTTGATGACCGTCGCCGCCGCCAGGGCACTGGGAGCGCTCCGCGTCATCGCCTGCGACATCAACCCTTTGCGCCTGGCGGCGGCCGAGCGGATGGGCGCGCATGTCGTCGCGGACGCAAGCAAGGGCGCGCTCGCCGGCGAGGTCGCCGCCGCGACCCGCGGCATGGGCGTCGATGTCGGGATCGAGTATTCGGGGAGCGAGGCAGGGTTTGCCCAGTTGTTCGACGCGCTATGCAAGGGCGGCGATTTCCGTCTGGTCGGCGCGTCGCCGACCGCGATCCCGGTCGATTTCACCCACTGGCTGCGCAAATGCCCGGTGATGCACAACATCCACGGCCGGCGCATCTGGGAGACCTGGCAGCGGGTGGACGAGCTGATCGCGGCCGACGCTGTCGATCTCGCCCCGGTGAGGAGCCATGTTCTGCCCCTCTCCGAAGCGCCCCGGGGCTTCGCGCTGATCCGCGACGGTCTGGCGCTCAAGCCGATTCTGGTGCCCGATCGGTGAGCGCCCACGACGTCACCCTGGTCTTCGAGGATGGGCGCAGCCTGCGTATCCGCGCCGAGGAGGAAGACACGATCTATCTCGCCGCGCTCAAGCATCGAATACGGATCGAGACCGACTGCCTCGAAGGAGCCTGTGCGACCTGCAAGGGGCTGTGCGTGTCGGGCCGGTACCGGCTGGACGCGTACAGTGACGAGGCCCTGAGCGACGAGGAGGCGGCGGAGCGCTACGTGCTGACCTGCCAGACGCATGTCCTCACGGATTGCGTCATCGAATTCCCCTATGAGTCCTCGCTGGCCGTGCGGACGCCGCCGGTCACCCGGCCCGGACGCGTCGTGGCGGTCGATCGGGTGGCCGAGAATGTCGTCCGGCTCGGTGTCGCGCCGAAGGACGGCGGCGCCGGGCCGCTCTCTTTCATGGCCGGCCAATATGTCCATCTCGGGATCCCCGGAACCGGGCAGCGGCGCTCCTACTCCTTTGCCAATCCGCCTTGCATCGCCGACCGGCTCGAGTTCTACGTCAAGGTGCTCGAGACCGGCGCGATGAGCGAGTATGTCTCCGGCCGCGCGAGACTTGGCGACGACATGCCGATCACCGGTCCGTTCGGACGCTTCTATCTGCGCCCGCCCGTCCGGCCGCTCCTCATGGTCGCGGGCGGGACCGGTCTTGCCCCGATGCTCTCGATGCTCGGAGATCTGCTCGGGTCGGACGGCGGCCAGCCGATCCGCCTGCTCTACGGAGCCAACAGCCCGGCGGAGCTCTTCGCGACCGACGCGCTCGCCGGCTATGCGGAGCGCGGCCTCGCCTTGACGACGGAGTTCTGCACGGTTGCCGGCGATCCGTCCTGGAGCGGTCCGACCGGCCATGTCACCTCGCTGCTCCGCCCGGCGCTGCTCGATGGCGGCGACTGCGATGCCTATCTCTGCGGCCCGCCGCCGATGATCGACGGCGCGCGTGCCTGGCTGCGCGATGCGGGGCTCCCCGAGGCGCGGATCCACAGCGAAACGTTCCTGCCGAGCTGAACGAAGAGGCGCGGCGGCCGCGTTCCACAACGCCCGCTCGCCGTCCCCGATATCGAGCCGATCTGCGCAACTCCATGGTCTGGAGGGGCTCCGGAACGGACGGATCCATCTCACCTGTTATCGACAGGCGGAGATTGACATCGACGGCCGCTGCACTAGATATGAAACTGGACTCGATTAGTCTTGATTGTGGAATCGAGCGGGGAAGGCGCTGCGCATGATAAAGCTCAGCCGGATGGCCGATTACGGCGTGGTGCTGCTGTCCCGGCTCGCCGGCGTGCCGGGGCGGATGCAGACCGCGCCGCAGCTCGCGCGGGACTGCGGTCTGCCGCCGCCGACGGTCAGCAAGGTCCTCAAGCAGCTCGCGCAGGGGGGGCTGCTGGCCTCGCATCGCGGGACCAAGGGCGGCTACTGCCTCGCCCGGGATGCCGATGACATCACGGTCGCCGACGTGATCGCCGCCCTCGACGGGCCGATCGCGCTGACGGACTGCACGGGGCCGGACGGGCTGGTCTGCGAGATCGAAGCGCTGTGCCCGACGCGGACCAACTGGCGGCGAATCAATGACGCGATGGTCGAGGCGTTGAACGGCGTGACCGTGGCCGAGATGGCGCTGCCCGCGATGCCGCTCCCGTCGCCCGGCACGGCCGCGGCCGCACAGCACCAGAGGGTGTAGGACGCCATGGTGGAAATAGCGGATACCGCACGGACGGTCGCCGAGGCCGCGGGCGGGCAGTACAAGTACGGCTTCGTCACCGATATCGACTCGGATTTCGCGCCGCTCGGGCTCGACGAGGACATCGTTCGGTTCATTTCCTCGAAGAAGAACGAACCCGACTGGCTGCTCGAATGGCGTCTCAGGGCCTATCGCCATTGGACGGGCATGACCGAGCCGAGCTGGGCGTTCGTCGACTATCCGCCCATCGACTATCAGGACGCCTATTACTACGCGGCGCCGAAGAGTCCGGACGACCGTCCCAAGAGTCTCGACGAGATCGATCCGAAGCTGCTCGAGACCTATGAGAAGCTCGGCATTCCACTGCATGAGCGTGCGCTGTTGGCGGGCGTCGCCGTCGATGCGGTCTTCGACAGCGTCTCGGTCGCGACGACCTTCAAGGAGAAGCTCGAGGAAGCCGGCGTTATCTTCTGTCCGATCTCGGAGGCGGTCCAGACGCATCCCGGTCTCGTGCGGAAATATCTGGGGACCGTCGTCCCCTACGCCGACAACTTCTATGCGACGCTCAACTCGGCGGTCTTCAGCGACGGGACCTTCGTCTACGTGCCCAGGGGCGTTCGTTGCCCGATGGAGCTCAGCACCTATTTCCGGATCAACGCGGCCAATACCGGCCAGTTCGAACGCACGCTGATCGTCGCCGATGCGGGGAGCTATGTGAGCTATCTCGAGGGCTGTACGGCGCCGATGCGCGACGAGAACCAGCTTCATGCCGCCGTGGTCGAGCTGGTCGCGCTCGAGGACGCCGAGATCAAGTATTCGACCGTCCAGAACTGGTATCCCGGCGACGAGGCGGGCAAAGGCGGCATCTACAACTTTGTCACCAAGCGCGGCGCCTGCCGCGGCGCCCGGTCGAAAATCTCCTGGACCCAGGTCGAGACCGGCTCGGCGATCACCTGGAAATATCCGAGCTGCGTGCTCGAGGGAGACGGCTCGGTCGGCGCGTTCTACTCGGTGGCCATCACCAACAACCATCAACAGGCGGATACCGGAACCAAGATGATCCATGTCGGTGCGGACACGTCCAGCACCATCGTCTCCAAGGGAATCTCGGCCGGCCGCGGCAGCAACGCCTATCGCGGCCTCGTCAAGGTTTTGGGCTCGGCCGAGCGCGCCCGCAACTATACCCAGTGCGACTCGCTGCTGATCGGCGACCGGTGCAGCGCCCATACCGTGCCCTATATCGAGGTCGGCCATCCGAAGGCCGATGTCGCGCACGAGGCGACCACCTCCAAGATCGGCGAGGACCAGCTGTTCTACTGCCTCCAGCGCGGGCTGGAACCGGAGCAGGCGGTGTCCCTGATCGTCAACGGGTTCTGCAAGGAGGTCCTCCGCGAGTTGCCGATGGAGTTCGCGGTCGAGGCCCAGAAGCTCCTGAGCGTCAGCCTGGAAGGGAGTGTCGGATGATGCTTTCGATCGAGGATCTCCATGCCAGCGTCAACGGCAAGGAGATCCTGCGCGGCATCTCGCTCGAGTTGGAGAGCGGCCAGGTCCACGCGATCATGGGTCCCAACGGTTCCGGCAAGAGCACGCTCGCCTATGTGCTCGCCGGCCGCGAGGGCTACGAGGTGACTGCCGGAAGCGTGACCTTCGACGGCCGTGATCTGCTTCGGATGCCCGTCGAGGAACGGGCGAGCGCGGGAGTCTTCCTGGCCTTCCAGTATCCAGTCGAGATCCCCGGCGTCTCCAATCTCAATTTCCTCAAGACCGCTCTCAACGAGCTTCGCAAGGCACGGGGAGAGGTCGAGCTCGACGCCATCGAGTTCCTGAAGCTCGCGCGTGCGAAGGGCGCCCTCCTCGGCATGGACGATTCGCTGCTCCAGCGCGCCGTCAATGACGGTTTTTCCGGCGGCGAGAAGAAGCGCAACGAGATCTTTCAGATGGCGGTGCTCGCGCCGCGCCTCGCGATCCTCGACGAGACCGATTCGGGGCTGGACGTCGACGCACTGAAGATCGTCGCCGAAGGCGCGAACGCTCTGCGGGGCCCCGACCGGGCGATGCTGGTCATCACCCATTATCAGCGCTTGCTGGACCATATCGTGCCGGATCGCGTTCACGTGTTGTCGCGCGGCCGGATCGCCGCCTCGGGAGACGCCGCCTTCGCCCGCGCGCTCGAGGCGCGGGGCTATGCCGCCTTCGCCGGCGAGCCCGCGTGACGGCCGTGCATACCCGCTCTGTCGAGCCCTTCCTCGCCGCCTATCGGGCGGCGAGGCGCAGCCTCCCCGGCGGGGCCGATGACCTGCGCGCGGTGGCGATCGCTCGCTTCGCCGAACTGGGGCTGCCGACCCGGCGGGTCGAAGACTGGAGATACACTGATCTCCGGCGGCTCGGGAGCCTGGACAGCGCGCGGCTGGGCGGGGCCGGGGAAGTGGACGGGGACTATGCCGACGAAGCACTGGGGAGCGGACCGCCCGGGGCCATCGCGGCGCTCGACGCCCACTGCATCGTCCTGATCGACGGCCGCTGCGGGTCGGACGCATCGACGCTCGCGAGCCTGCCCGCCGCCCTGTCCACATTGTCCCTGCGGCTCGGCGCGGAGAACCGCGCCCCGGTTCCCGCTCTCGACCGGGAGATGGCGGGCCATGCGGGTCTCCGCGCGCTCAACACGGCGATGACGCGGGATGGCCTCGTCGTCGATCTGCCGCCGGGCGCGCGGCTCGACAAGCCCGTCTGCGTCATCCATCGGCGGAGCAGGGCGCACGGCGGCCTCGCGGTTCACCCGCGCAGCCTGCTGCGCATCGGCGCGGGCTGCGAGCTCGAGCTGATAGAAGTCTTCGCCGGCGACCCGGACGCCGACGGCTGGACGAACGCGATCCTGGATGCGGAGCTCGCCGAGGGCGCCCGGCTTCGCCATCTGGTCCTCGTCGCCGAGCCGGAGCGGGCGATCCATACCGGCCTCTCCGAGATCACGCTCGGCGCGGACGCGGTCTATCGCGGCTTCGTGCTGACCGTCGGTGGCGGCACGGCCCGCACCGAGACCAGGGTTCGGTTGGAGGGCGGCGGCGCCTCGTGCGCGCTCTCCGGCGGAGCGCTGGTCGGCGGGCGGCGCCATGCGGACCACACCATAGAGATTACTCATGCCGTGCCGCGGACCGACAGCAGCCAGGTTTTTCGCAATGTTGTCGACGACCGCGGGCGGGCGGTATTCCAGGGGCGGGTGGTCGTCGAAGCCGACGCCCAGAAGACCGACGCGCGCCAGTCCTGCCGCAATCTCCTCCTGTCCCCGTCGGCCGAGGCCAACAACAAGCCGGAGCTTCGCATCTTCGCCGACGACGTAAAATGCACCCATGGCGCGACCGTGGGCGATCTCGACCGCGACGCCATGTTCTACCTCCGGGCGCGGGGGATCGGGGACACCGAGGCGCGCGCGTTGCTGACCCGCGCCTTCATATCGGAATTGTTCGACCTCGTCCCGGTCGCTTCGGCGCGGCCCGTCGTCGAGGACGCGGTCGCAGAGTGGCTGGTGCGCGGATGAGCGGGGCGGACGGGGGCTACGATGTCGAGGCGGTTCGCCGGGATTTCCCGATCCTGGACTCGACCGTTTACGGACAGCGTCTGGTCTATCTCGACAACGGAGCGAGCGCGCAGAAACCGCGTGCGGTCGTCGATCGCGTCCGCCAAGTCTACGAGAGCGAGTACGCCAACGTCCATCGCGGGATCCATTATCTGAGCCAGAAGGCGACCGAGGCGATGGAGACCGCGCGCGAACGGGTGCGTGCCTTCATCAATGCCGCGCACGCCCATGAGGTGATCTTCGTTCGCGGCGCGACCGAGGGGATTAACCTCGTCGCCGCGAGCTGGGGCAGGACGGCGCTCCGCCCCGGCGACGAGATCGTTCTCACCGTTCTGGAGCATCACGCCAATATCGTACCCTGGCAGATCGCCGCCGAGCAGGCGGGCGCGATCATTCGCGTCGCTCCGATCGCCGATGACGGCGTCCTGGACATGGATGCGTTTTCCGATCTGCTGAACCCGCGCACCAGAATGGTCGCGGTGACGCATGTATCGAACGCCCTCGGCAGCGTTCTGCCGGTCGCGGAGATCGTCCGGGGCGCCCATGCGCAAGGCGCCGTCGCCTTGGTCGACGGCTGCCAGGCGGTGCCGCATATGGCGGTCGATGTGCGCGCGCTCGACGCCGATTTCTACGTCTTCTCCGGCCACAAGCTCTACGGCCCCAGCGGGATCGGCATCCTCTACGGCAAGGAGGCGCTGCTGGAGGCGATGCCTCCCTATCAGAGCGGCGGCGAGATGATCGAGACGGTTACCTTCGAGAAGACCTCCTATGCCGGGCTGCCCTACAAGTTCGAGGCGGGCACGCCCAATATCGCCGGCGCGATCGGTCTCGGGAGCGCCGTCGACTATGTCGACGGTCTGGGTCTGGACCGGATCGGCAGCCATGAGCGAGAGCTGTTGGCTTATGCGACCGCGCGGCTCGGCGGCCTCAACAGCGTTCGCCTGATCGGTACCGCCCCCGACAAGGCGGCGATCCTCTCCTTCGATCTCGACGGCGTCCACCCGCACGATGTCGGCACGATTCTCGATCGCGAGGGGGTGGCGGTGCGCACCGGCCATCACTGCGCTCAACCGGTCATGGACCGCTTCGGCGTCGCCGCCACCGTCCGTGCGTCGTTCGGGCTCTACAACACCCGCGCGGAGGTCGACATGCTGGTCCGGGCGCTCGACAGGGTGAGGGAGATTTTCGGCGCATGATCGACCTGCGGGATCTGTATCAGGACGTGATCCTCGACCACAGCAGGAACCCGCGCAACGCCGGGCGACTCGATCCCCATACGCACGCCGCGCGCGGCAACAACCCGCTCTGCGGCGACCGGATCAGCGTCTATCTGACCGTGGAGAACGACGAGGTCTCCGACATCCGCTTCGAGGCCAAGGGCTGCGCGATCTCGGTGGCGTCCGCCTCCATCATGACCGGCCTGGTAAAGGGGAAGGGGATCGCCGATGCGCAGGAGACGTTCGAGCGGTTTCGCGAGATCGTGACCCGGTCGGGAGGCGCCGCTCCCGAGGAGCTGGAGGCCATCGGCAAGCTCGCCGCCCTGACCGGCGTGCGCCAGTTCCCCATGCGCGTGAAATGCGCAGTCTTGCCCTGGCACGCGATGGCCGCGGCGCTCGCCGACGAGGCGGGCGAGGTGACGACCGAGTAGGACGAAGATCGGGATCGGAGTTCGGGAATATGGACGAGAGCGAGTTGCGGACAGCGGAGCGCGCGGTCGAGGCGGGCGTCATGTCCGACGAGGAGGTGGCCGCCGTTCGCGCCGAGGTGGTCGAGGCGGTCAGCGCCGTCTACGATCCCGAGATCCCGGTCAACATCTACGAGCTGGGTCTGGTCTACGACATCACGGTCCTGCCCGGCCGCTATGTCGAGGTGGTGATGACTCTGACCTCCCCGATGTGTCCTGTGGCAGAGTCTCTGCCCGTCGAGGTCGAGGCGCGGGTGCGCGGGATCGAGTCGGTCGCGGATGTCCATGTCGAGCTGACCTGGGATCCGCCATGGACGCCGGAATTGATGTCGGAGGCCGCCAAGCTCGAACTGGGTTTCATGTAGGATGGACGGCGACCGCGAAAAGGGAGAGTGATGGTCGATCAGCTCATGACGTTGACGGACGCCGCCGCGGAGCGCGTACGTCATCTGATGTCGCGCCGCGCGGAGCCGGGGCTGGGCCTGCGCATCGGGATCCGCACCGGCGGCTGCTCCGGGATGGCCTATCGGATGGAATTCGCGACCGAGGAGGCGCCGCTCGACGAAGTGGTCGAGGACAAGGGGGTCAAGGTGCTCATCGATGGCAAGGCCTTGATGTTTCTCATCGGTACCGAGATGGATTATATCGAGGACAAGTTGCAGTCGGGCTTCGTCTTCAACAATCCCAACGAGAAAGGCCGCTGCGGCTGCGGCGAGTCCTTTCACATCTGAGTTCCGTGCCCGAGGTCTATGCCATCGACGGGATCGTCCCCGTCGTCGATCCGGACGCCTATGTGCACCCGACCGCCATTCTGATCGGCGACGTGATCGTCGGGCCCGGCTGCTATGTCGCGCCCGGCGCCAGCCTGCGCGGAGATCTCGGGCAGATCCGCATGGCCGAGGGCGCCAACATCCAGGACAATTGCTGTGCCCATTGCTTCGCCGGGGGCGAGACCGTGATCGGACCGGACGCCAGCGTCGGCCATGGTGCGGTTCTGCATGGATGCCGGGTCGAGGCCGGCGCGCTCGTCGGCATGAACGCGGTCGTCATGGACGGGGCGGTCGTGGGCGCTGGGGCGATCGTCGCGGCGCTCGCCTTCGTTCGTGCCGGCTTCGAGGTTCCGCCGCGCGCCATCGTCGCCGGCGCGCCGGCCCGGGTACTGCGCGCCATCGCCCCGGAGGAAGCCGCCTGGATGGCCGCCGCCACCGGCGACTACCACGATATCCGCCGGCGCAGTGTGGCCGCGCTCGAAGCGGTCGACGCGCTCGCTCATGCGGAGACGGAAGGGCCCCGCCTCAAGGTAGCGGGCGCGAAGCCACTCTACCGGACCCGAAGCTGACCGGGCGGCGCGCGGTTCCGCGCCGGCTCAGGTGAAGGCCTTGAAGGTGATCAGCGTGAACGTGTCCTTTACGCCCGGCAGGAGCTGGACATGTTCGGTGACGAAATGTCCGATGTCCTGGTCGTCTGCCAGATAGAACTTCATCAGCAGGTCGAACCGACCCGAGATCGAGTGAACCTCGGACGCCTGCTCGATCTTCTCGATCGCGTCGGCGGCAACATCGTAGGCCTTCCCGAGCTCGCACTTGACCATTACGAAGATCGTCTGCATTCGCGCTTCACCGATCGCGGCCGGGCCTGAGCAGGAAGGCCGGGACATGGGCGCCCATTCCGACGACCGGCTTGTCGGCCTCGGGCGCGCGCTGAGCTTTGGCCGGCCTCTTCGCGTGCCGTGCCCGATCGGCGTCGGGTTTGGCGCGGCGGTGGGTATTGCGGCTCGGCGGCGAGGCAGGGACGGGCTCGGCGGCCGGCGCGCCGGCGATATCGGCACGCGGGATCTCCTTGCCGATCAGCGTCTCGATCGCCGAGACCAGCTCGCTGTCGGCCGGCGTCGCGATCGAGAAGGCGCGCCCCTCCTTCCCCGCCCGCCCGGTGCGACCGATCCGGTGGACATAGTCTTCCGGGTTGTACGGCACATCGAAGTTGAAGACATGGGACAGGTCGTCGATGTCCAGCCCGCGGGCCGCGACATCCGATGCGACGAGAAGCCGGATCTGGTTGCTGCGAAACGCGTCGAGCGTCTCCTGACGCATCGGCTGCGACATGTCGCCGTGGAGCCCCGAGACCGAGAAGCCGTGCTTCTTGAGCGACCTGTGGAGAATGTCCACGTCGCGCTTGCGGTTGCAGAAGATCAGGGCGTTATGGACGTTCTCGCTGTTGAGGATCCCGCACAGAACGCCCCGCTTGTCGCGTTCGGGCACCACGACCAGATTCTGGTCGACGGTTTCCGCCGGACTCGCCGGCGGGGCGACCTGAACCTCCTTCGGATTGATCAGAAACGCATCGGCGAGCCGCCGGATGTCGGCCGGCATCGTCGCCGAGAAGAACAGGGTCTGGCGAATGCGCGGCAGGTTGGCCACGATCTTCTCGACATCGGGGATGAACCCCATATCGAGCATCCTGTCGGCCTCGTCGACCACCAGGATCTTGATGTTGCTCAGTATGATCCGCCCGTTCTCGTAATGGTCCAGGAACCGGCCCGGCGTGGCGATGACGACATCGGTTTCCTTGGCGAGCCTGCGGATCTGATCGTCCATGGACACGCCGCCGATCAGCAGCGCGTGGTTGAGCTTGTGATATTTGCCGTAGGCGTCGAAATACTCGGCCGTCTGTATCGCGAGCTCGCGCGTCGGCGAGAGGATCAGCGAGCGCGGCATTCGCGCCCGCGCCCGCCCGGTCGCCAATGTCTCGATCATCGGCAGCACGAAGGACGCGGTCTTGCCCGTCCCGGTCTGCGCGCATCCGAGGATATCGCGCCCGGTCAAGGCGGCCGGAATCGATTGCTCCTGGATCGGCGTCGGCGTGCGGTAGCCCATTTCGTCGATGGCTCGGAGAATGTTCTGTCCGAGGCCGAGGTCTTTGAATTCCATGGATACCTGCGTGGAGACCGCCGCCCGACAGGGCGCCGTGCGGATGCACCGCTCCGATGGCCGTCCGTCCCCACCGATCGCCCGCAAACCGAGCCCGACGGGGCGAGGCCCAGGACAGTTCCATCCAGCCCGAGCCGACCGGAACGTATATGGGATCTCCGACCCCGGATGTCAAATCCGTTCGGCGCCGCGCGTCATATGTCGATGTTCTTCATTTCCGCCGCGCGGTCCTGAATGAAGCCCAGCCGGAGCTCCGGCTTGCGGCCCATCAGCCTCTCCACCAGCCTGGCCGTGCCCTCCCCGGATGCGCCGCTATCGGCCTCGGACAGTGCGATGCGCCAGAGGCTGCGCTTGGCGGGGTCCATCGTGGTCTCCCGGAGCTGGGCCGGGGGCATCTCGCCGAGACCCTTGAAACGGCTGACCTCCACTCCCTTGCGGTTGGCGAATTCTTGCGCGACCAGCCGGTCCCTGTCGGCATCGTTACGGGCGAACAGGGTCTTGCCGCCATGGCTCAACCGATAGAGCGGCGGCGCCGCGACATGGAGATGGCCGTTCTCGATCAACGGGAGCATCTGGCGGAAGAAGAACGTGATCAGGAGCGCCGCGATATGCGCGCCGTCGACATCGGCGTCGGTCATGATGATGACGCGTTCGTAGCGCAGCGTGCGCTCGTCGTAGGACGCGCCGCTTCCGCAGCCGAGCGCCTGGACGAGATGGGCCAACTCCTGGTTCGTGCGCAGCTTTTCGCCCGTCGCGCTGGCGACGTTCAGGATCTTGCCGCGTAGCGGCAGGATCGCCTGGGTCTCGCGGTCTCGCGCCTGCTTGGCCGAACCGCTCGCCGAATCGCCTTCGACCAGGAATATCTCGGTTCCGCGAGCGACGGCGCGGCTGCAGTCGGTGAGCTTGCCGGGTAGGCGTGTCCGCCGCGTCGGGCTCTTGCGGGCGAGATCCTTGTCCTGACGCCGGCGCAGGCGATCCTCGGCGCGCTCGACGATATGGTCCAGCAGCGCGTTGGCGCCGGCGGGGTCTCCGGCGAGAAAATGGTCGAAATGGTCCTTGACCGCCTGGTCGATCGCGCGGGCGATCCCGGTGCTGGTCAGCTTCTCCTTGGTCTGGCCCTGGAACTGGGGGGCCCGGACGAAGACCGACAACAGGCCGCAGACATCGCCGGTCACGTCATCCGCCATGATTTGGCCGGCGCGCCGATTGCCGATCCGGGCGCCGTGAGATTTCAGCGCCCGCGTCAGAGCGGCGCGGAACCCCGCCTCATGCGTGCCGCCGAGCGGGGTCGGCACCGTGTTGCAATAGGAGCGCAGGAAAGCGTCGCCCTGCGGGACCCAGGCCAGTGCCCATTCGACCCGCCCCCCTGCGTCGTCCAAGGCGGCGTCGCCGGCAAACGCGCTCCGGCCGACCGTCTGCCTGCCGTCGAGGGTCGTCGCGAGATACTCCCCGAGGCCTCCCGGAAAATGCAGCGTCTCGCGCGCCGGCACGTTGCCGATCCCGGCACGGTCCGCATCGCAGCTCCAGCGTATCTCGACGCCCTTGAACAGATAGGCTTTGGACCGTGCCATCGCATGGAGGCGGTCCGCGCGAAACCCGGCCTCGGGGCCGAATATCTCGGGATCCGGATGGAAGCGCACCGCGGTGCCGCGCCGGTTGCGGACGCTCCCCTTATTCAGCAGCCGGGTGCAAGGTTCGCCACGGGCATAGCTCTGGCTCCAGGCGGTCTGATCGCGCACCACCTCGACCGTCATCCGGTCGCTCAACGCGTTGACCACCGAAATGCCCACGCCGTGCAGCCCGCCGGCGGTGCGGTAGACGTCGTTGCCGAACTTTCCGCCGGCATGCAGGGTGGTCATGACCACTTCCAGCGCGGACCGATCCTCGAAGCGGGGGTGCGACTCGACGGGGATACCGCGCCCGTTGTCGCGCACGGTCACCGCCCCCTCGGCGTCGAGCTCGAACTCGATCCAGGTCGCGTGACCCGCGACGGCTTCGTCCATCGCGTTGTCGAGGGCTTCGGCCGCCAGATGGTGCAGCGCCGCCTCGTCGGTGCCGCCGATGAACATGCCGGGCCGCCGGCGGACCGGCTCCAACCCCTCGAGAACCTCGATGTCCGCGGCGGAGTAGCGAACGCCGGGTGGGGATTTCCGAACGGCTGGATCGACCATGTCGAGATGTTTGCGAACCGGGAAGGAGTAACGCAGCGGAACACATAATGCAGCGTATGAAATCGGTTGCAACATCAACATTCTGTATGCGTACCAGGGGCGGGATGAGCCGCCTTCGCCGATGAGTTCAACACCCTCGGACCGCAGCAGGCACTTGCCGGACCGACACCCGCCCGATACCTTGCCAAGCAGACGGCCAAGGATGATCTTCTGCCTTATATGTCCTGAACCAGGACAAGGGGTTGCTCGGAGATCACATGATCCTTATGGTAGGAGAGCTGCGGCCCGGCGGGACGCTGATCGAAACCACGATCCAGAAGTCTGCGTGATCCGCTTCGACGCTGCCGGCCGCCGGCCTTCAGAAGAGAGAACAGCCGCATTCGACGGCTTTCGGCATCTCCGAACCCTCGAGAATCGACTTTCCCCATGATTCTACCTGAACGAAGATGGGCCGGACCGGCTCGAACCCTCTACGCTGCAATGCCGCGCGATGGGCGAGAATGGACGGTTCGGTCGCCAACACGGCTCTCTCGTTCGACAGATCTCGACCGAATCGCGTAGCACCCCATGCCGATACCCGTCCGCGTTGCGTGGCAGGCGACCGCCGCGCTCGGCGCTCTCGCGTGGCTCGCCGGCGCGTTTTCGCCGCTGGCCCACGCGCAGGCTCCCGCCCCTCCCTCCCTGACGCTGGCCGCAGTACCGTCGTCGATCGGCGAGGCTGCGGGCTCCGTGCACGAAGTGACGGTGACGGTGACGCTGAGCCGCCCTGCCGCCGCGCGCCTCGAGGTACCGCTGACCATCAAGGGCACAGCGACGCGCGGCACGGACTACTTCCTTTCCGGCATCGAGAGCATCTTCATCGCTTCCGGCGCGCGCAGCGGGAGCACCAAATTTTCCATAAAGCCGGAAAGGGATAGAGAGATTGAGGTAGGCGGCGAAACTATCTTGATCGGCACTGATCTCGACGGTTACCGGGTACGGCCAGCCGAGATCGAACTCGTCGAAGATTCTGCGCTACCGAGAAAAGTCCCCGCGTCCAATGTCGAAGTCTCTCCGGGTTGGGGCTACAACATTGTTACATGGGGAACGATCGTCGCAAATCCGTCCGTGACCGAGTACCAAGTCTGGTCTCAAAGCAAGCCGTGGAACGACAATAGCGACGGATGGGGAGATTGGATCGAAGCCCACACGGCTCCACACGGCCCCGTCTCCTACCGATGGACCCATTACAGGA
Source organism: Alphaproteobacteria bacterium (assembly GCA_963422565.1). Taxonomy (GTDB): domain Bacteria; phylum Pseudomonadota; class Alphaproteobacteria; order MPNO01; family MPNO01. The sequence goes on from OY730228.1 coordinate 3,208,508, forward strand.
ATGTGAGTCCCGATAGGATATATCGCTACCGCCTGCGCGCCGTCAACGCGCTTGGCGCCGGCCCTTGGTCGGATATGTTTCCGCAAGGAGGGGTCCAGCCCCGCCCGGAACACCCCGAACTCAGGGTGGATAGCGGGGACGGGGAAGCCGTTCTCCGTTGGCGTCGCGGCCCGGCCAGCGTCAACGGCTGGTACTACCGCCAGAAGGACTCGCCCACCGTATATGGCGGGCCGTGGGTCCTGATTCCCGGCAGCGGCGCGGCGACCACCAGCCACACCGTGACCGGTCTGACGAACGGCCAAGGCTACTACTTCTCGTTGCGAGCGAGCAATGGCCCGCCCGGCTCCTCACCCAGGTCGGGCGCCATGGGCCGGCCGTCGACGCCCGTTCTGGTCGTCCCGCAAGCGAAGCTCTTCGACGTGGAATTTTCCCGAACGAGCTATACGGCGGACGAAGGAGGCAGCGCCGTCACGATAGAGATCGCACTGGACAGGCAGGCGGGTCGCGCGCTGACGATCCCGATCGATGTCGCGCCGGGCGCCGGGACCGCGGCGACCGACTACACGGTCGCCGGTCTCGTCGACGGCGCGCTCCTCTTTGCGAGCGGCGAGCGCCGCAAGACCTTCACCGTCCGGCCCAACCAGGACGCCGACATCCGGGATGAGCAGGTGAACCTGGCCTTCGGCAGACTCCCGGGCGGGGTGTCTCCCGTCCGGTCGAAGGACGGGGCGACGGTCGCCATCACCGACGACGACCGCGCGGTCAGCCAGAATGTGTGGGTTTCACTGACGCCGAACACCCTGACGGTGACCGAGGGCCAGCCGGCCCGCTTCGTGGTGACGCTGTCGACCACGCCCGCGAGCGACGTCGTGGTGAACTATGCGACGCGCGGCGGCAGCGCGACGGCAGGGGCGGACTACACAGAGACGACCGGAACGCTGACGTTCACGCCGTCCGGGGCTCGGTCGCGCGAGATCGTCGTGCCGACCCTCGACGACAGCGAGACCGAGGCGCCGCATGAGACGTTCACGCTGACTCTGAGCGAGGACCCAGACCACCCGCTGGCGGCGAGCGGAGCACGGTTGGGTTCAATCCAAGCGTCGCTTTCGATCCATGACAACGATAACAGACCGCCTGCGCCCACCCGGGGTCTCGTCGTCGCATCGGAAGGGATCAGCCCGGGCGGGTCGATCGAAGTCGGCTGGGATGGGGTCTCTGCGACCCCGCCGGTGAGCCGCTACATGCTCGAATATCAGGAGAATACGAGGAGTAGCTGGTCCGATTGGAAACGCCTGTTTCCGTTTGTCGGGGGACGGTCTCAATACAGATACGTTCATACCGACTCTACAAACCCTCTTCCGGCCGGAAGGTATCGCTACCGCGTGCGCGCAGAAAATAGTCGAGGAGAAGGGCGGTGGTCGCGTGCGTTCCCGAGTGCTGGCGTCCATGCGAACGGCATTTTCCCAGTCGCGGATATTTCCACGATCTCCTTGCGCGCGGTGCCATGGAACAGAGCGATGCAGCTCACGTGGCGAACGACCAGAAGAACGGCAAGCGTCACCGGGTGGCAAGTTCGTTACCGCCGCGCATCCGGCGGCAGCTGGACATCGTGGGACAGGATCTCCGGAAGCGACTCGCGGACCACCAATCATACGATACGCGGCCTCCGAAACAACATCGTCTATGAATTCGAGTTGCGCGCGATCAACCCCGGCGGCGTGAGCCTGCTGCAAAAGATCGAAGCTGCCCCACTTTTGCCGATCTCGGTAGAGTTCAGCCGGAGAGAGTACTACGTCGAGGAAGGCGGCCAGGCAGTGGAAATCGGCGTTTGGCTGCATCCGACTGCGGACCGAGAGATAAAGATTCCCATTCTGTCTACTCCCGGAGAAAATACTCAGGCGAGCGACTATGCGATCACCGGTCTGACGGATGGCGCGCTTGTTTTATCGGCCGGTGAGCGCCGAAAAACATTCTCTTTCCAAGCTCGACAAGACATAGACGGAAACGACGAATCCGTAGTCTTGGGCTTCGGTTCACTGCAGACCAATGTCAATATAGGCACGCAATCTACCACCTATGTCGCCATCGACGACGACGAGCCCGGGACGTTGTCGGTGACTCCCACCGACGCGGAAGAAGGCAATAAAATCAGATTCGATGTGACCCTTCTGAGACCGGTGCTGAAGGAGACGATCATCAGCTATTCCGCCGTTGGTGGCAGCGCGAAGGAAGGCGAAGAATACACTCTTCCGTTCCCGGCTACCCTGAGAATTCCTCCCAATGGCACCACCGGCTTCATTGAAATAAGTACCCAACAGGATCAGATAGATGAGGAGGACGAAACTCTGACGCTCCAGTTCGTCGGTTCCACGCTGTCGACCGTTTTGAGTACGGCCAAGATCATAGACGACGACACTGCCGGGGTGCGGGTGGGAGCGGCGAGCAACGGCGGGGCGACCACGGAGGGGGGTGGCACGGACACGTTCACGGTGGTGCTGACGAGCGAGCCCGTGGCGGACGTGACGATTCCGGTGCGGAGCACGCATCCCGACGAGGGGGTGGTGGACAAGGACAGCCTGACCTTCAAGCCGTCGGACTGGAGCACGGCGCAGACGGTGACGGTGACCGGGGTGGACGACGACATGGACGACGGCACCCAGCATTACCGGGTGATGCTGCGTCCGGCGTCGAGCCGGGACGCGAAGTACGACGGGCTCGACCCTGCGGATGTGCGCCTCGCCAACACCGACGACGACGCGACGCCGGGGGGGATCGTCCTCACCCTGGACAAGAGCAGCATCGCCGAGGGGGGCGGCGAGACCGAGGTGACGGTGACGGCGGCGGTGAGCGGCTCGATCACCTATGCCGAGACGGTGACGGTGACGGTCGCGGTGGCGGGGTCGGGGACGGACGGGGCGGTGGACTTCGGAGCGGTCACGGGCTTCGACATCGTCATCCCGGCCGGCAGCGCCAGCGCGACGGGGAAGTTCAAGATCACGCCGACCGCCGACAGCATCGACGAGAGCGACGAGACGGTGACGGTCTCGGGGACGGCGAGCAACCGCGCCACGGTCACCAGCGCGACCCTGGCGCTGACCGACGACGACGCGACGCCGGGGGGGATCGTCCTCACCCTGGACAAGAGCAGCATCGCCGAGGGGGGCGGCGAGACCGAGGTGACGGTGACGGCGGCGGTGAGCGGCTCGACCACCTATGCCGAGACGGTGACGGTGACGGTCGCGGTGGCGGGGTCGGGGACGGACGGGGCGGTGGACTTCGGAGCGGTCACGGGCTTCGACATCGTCATCCCGGCCGGCAGCGCCAGCGCGACGGGGAAGTTCAAGATCACGCCGACCGCCGACAGCATCGACGAGAGCGACGAGACGGTGACGGTCTCGGGGACGGCGAGCAACCGCGCCACGGTCACCAGCGCGACCCTGGCGCTGACCGACGACGACGCGACGCCGGGGGGGATCGTCCTCACCCTGGACAAGAGCAGCATCGCCGAGGGGGGCGGCGAGACCGAGGTGACGGTGACGGCGGCGGTGAGCGGCTCGACCACCTATGCCGAGACGGTGACGGTGACGGTCGCGGTGGCGGGGTCGGGGACGGACGGGGCGGTGGACTTCGGAGCGGTCACGGGCTTCGACATCGTCATCCCGGCCGGCAGCGCCAGCGCGACGGGGAAGTTCAAGATCACGCCGACCGCCGACAGCATCGACGAGAGCGACGAGACGGTGACGGTCTCGGGGACGGCGAGCAACCGCGCCACGGTCACCAGCGCGACCCTGGCGCTGACCGACGACGACGCGACGCCGGGGGGGATCGTCCTCACCCTGGACAAGAGCAGCATCGCCGAGGGGGGCGGCGAGACCGAGGTGACGGTGACGGCGGCGGTGAGCGGCTCGACCACCTATGCCGAGACGGTGACGGTGACGGTCGCGGTGGCGGGGTCGGGGACGGACGGGGCGGTGGACTTCGGAGCGGTCACGGGCTTCGACATCGTCATCCCGGCCGGCAGCGCCAGCGCGACGGGGAAGTTCAAGATCACGCCGACCGCCGACAGCATCGACGAGAGCGACGAGACGGTGACGGTCTCGGGGACGGCGAGCAACCGCGCCACGGTCACCAGCGCGACCCTGGCGCTGACCGACGACGACGCGACGCCGGGGGGGATCGTCCTCACCCTGGACAAGAGCAGCATCGCCGAGGGGGGCGGCGAGACCGAGGTGACGGTGACGGCGGCGGTGAGCGGCTCGACCACCTATGCCGAGACGGTGACGGTGACGGTCGCGGTGGCGGGGTCGGGGACGGACGGGGCGGTGGACTTCGGAGCGGTCACGGGCTTCGACATCGTCATCCCGGCCGGCAGCGCCAGCGCGACGGGGAAGTTCAAGATCACGCCGACCGCCGACAGCATCGACGAGAGCGACGAGACGGTGACGGTCTCGGGGACGGCGAGCAACCGCGCCACGGTCACCAGCGCGACCCTGGCGCTGACCGACGACGACGCGACGCCGGGGGGGATCGTCCTCACCCTGGACAAGAGCAGCATCGCCGAGGGGGGCGGCGAGACCGAGGTGACGGTGACGGCGGCGGTGAGCGGCTCGACCACCTATGCCGAGACGGTGACGGTGACGGTCGCGGTGGCGGGGTCGGGGACGGACGGGGCGGTGGACTTCGGAGCGGTCACGGGCTTCGACATCGTCATCCCGGCCGGCAGCGCCAGCGCGACGGGGAAGTTCAAGATCACGCCGACCGCCGACAGCATCGACGAGAGCGACGAGACGGTGACGGTCTCGGGGACGGCGAGCAACCGCGCCACGGTCACCAGCGCGACCCTGGCGCTGACCGACGACGACGCGACGCCGGGGGGGATCGTCCTCACCCTGGACAAGAGCAGCATCGCCGAGGGGGGCGGCGAGACCGAGGTGACGGTGACGGCGGCGGTGAGCGGCTCGACCACCTATGCCGAGACGGTGACGGTGACGGTCGCGGTGGCGGGGTCGGGGACGGACGGGGCGGTGGACTTCGGAGCGGTCACGGGCTTCGACATCGTCATCCCGGCCGGCAGCGCCAGCGCGACGGGGAAGTTCAAGATCACGCCGACCGCCGACAGCATCGACGAGAGCGACGAGACGGTGACGGTCTCGGGGACGGCGAGCAACCGCGCCACGGTCACCAGCGCGACCCTGGCGCTGACCGACGACGACGCGACGCCGGGGGGGATCGTCCTCACCCTGGACAAGAGCAGCATCGCCGAGGGGGGCGGCGAGACCGAGGTGACGGTGACGGCGGCGGTGAGCGGCTCGACCACCTATGCCGAGACGGTGACGGTGACGGTCGCGGTGGCGGGGTCGGGGACGGACGGGGCGGTGGACTTCGGAGCGGTCACGGGCTTCGACATCGTCATCCCGGCCGGCAGCGCCAGCGCGACGGGGAAGTTCAAGATCACGCCGACCGCCGACAGCATCGACGAGAGCGACGAGACGGTGACGGTCTCGGGGACGGCGAGCAACCGCGCCACGGTCACCAGCGCGACCCTGGCGCTGACCGACGACGACGCGACGCCGGGGGGGATCGTCCTCACCCTGGACAAGAGCAGCATCGCCGAGGGGGGCGGCGAGACCGAGGTGACGGTGACGGCGGCGGTGAGCGGCTCGATCACCTATGCCGAGACGGTGACGGTGACGGTCGCGGTGGCGGGCTCGGGGACGGACGGGGCGGTGGACTTCGGAGCGGTCACGGGCTTCGACATCGTCATCCCGGCCGGCAGCGCCAGCGCGACGGGGAAGTTCAAGATCACGCCGACCGCCGACAGCATCGACGAGAGCGACGAGACGGTGACGGTCTCGGGGACGGCGAGCAACCGCGCCACGGTCACCAGCGCGACCCTGGCGCTGACCGACGACGACGCGACGCCGGGGGGGATCGTCCTCACCCTGGACAAGAGCAGCATCGCCGAGGGGGGCGGCGAGACCGAGGTGACGGTGACGGCGGCGGTGAGCGGCTCGACCACCTATGCCGAGACGGTGACGGTGACGGTCGCGGTGGCGGGGTCGGGGACGGACGGGGCGGTGGACTTCGGAGCGGTCACGGGCTTCGACATCGTCATCCCGGCCGGCAGCGCCAGCGCGACGGGGAAGTTCAAGATCACGCCGACCGCCGACAGCATCGACGAGAGCGACGAGACGGTGACGGTCTCGGGGACGGCGAGCAACCGCGCCACGGTCACCAGCGCGACCCTGGCGCTGACCGACGACGACGCGACGCCGGGGGGGATCGTCCTCACCCTGGACAAGAGCAGCATCGCCGAGGGGGGCGGCGAGACCGAGGTGACGGTGACGGCGGCGGTGAGCGGCTCGACCACCTATGCCGAGACGGTGACGGTGACGGTCGCGGTGGCGGGGTCGGGGACGGACGGGGCGGTGGACTTCGGAGCGGTCACGGGCTTCGACATCGTCATCCCGGCCGGCAGCGCCAGCGCGACGGGGAAGTTCAAGATCACGCCGACCGCCGACAGCATCGACGAGAGCGACGAGACGGTGACGGTCTCGGGGACGGCGAGCAACCGCGCCACGGTCACCAGCGCGACCCTGGCGCTGACCGACGACGACGCGACGCCGGGGGGGATCGTCCTCACCCTGGACAAGAGCAGCATCGCCGAGGGGGGCGGCGAGACCGAGGTGACGGTGACGGCGGCGGTGAGCGGCTCGACCACCTATGCCGAGACGGTGACGGTGACGGTCGCGGTGGCGGGGTCGGGGACGGACGGGGCGGTGGACTTCGGAGCGGTCACGGGCTTCGACATCGTCATCCCGGCCGGCAGCGCCAGCGCGACGGGGAAGTTCAAGATCACGCCGACCGCCGACAGCATCGACGAGAGCGACGAGACGGTGACGGTCTCGGGGACGGCGAGCAACCGCGCCACGGTCACCAGCGCGACCCTGGCGCTGACCGACGACGACGCGACGCCGGGGGGGATCGTCCTCACCCTGGACAAGAGCAGCATCGCCGAGGGGGGCGGCGAGACCGAGGTGACGGTGACGGCGGCGGTGAGCGGCTCGACCACCTATGCCGAGACGGTGACGGTGACGGTCGCGGTGGCGGGGTCGGGGACGGACGGGGCGGTGGACTTCGGAGCGGTCACGGGCTTCGACATCGTCATCCCGGCCGGCAGCGCCAGCGCGACGGGGAAGTTCAAGATCACGCCGACCGCCGACAGCATCGACGAGAGCGACGAGACGGTGACGGTCTCGGGGACGGCGAGCAACCGCGCCACGGTCACCAGCGCGACCCTGGCGCTGACCGACGACGACGCGACGCCGGGGGGGATCGTCCTCACCCTGGACAAGAGCAGCATCGCCGAGGGGGGCGGCGAGACCGAGGTGACGGTGACGGCGGCGGTGAGCGGCTCGACCACCTATGCCGAGACGGTGACGGTGACGGTCGCGGTGGCGGGGTCGGGGACGGACGGGGCGGTGGACTTCGGAGCGGTCACGGGCTTCGACATCGTCATCCCGGCCGGCAGCGCCAGCGCGACGGGGAAGTTCAAGATCACGCCGACCGCCGACAGCATCGACGAGAGCGACGAGACGGTGACGGTCTCGGGGACGGCGAGCAACCGCGCCACGGTCACCAGCGCGACCCTGGCGCTGACCGACGACGACGCGACGCCGGGGGGGATCGTCCTCACCCTGGACAAGAGCAGCATCGCCGAGGGGGGCGGCGAGACCGAGGTGACGGTGACGGCGGCGGTGAGCGGCTCGACCACCTATGCCGAGACGGTGACGGTGACGGTCGCGGTGGCGGGGTCGGGGACGGACGGGGCGGTGGACTTCGGAGCGGTCACGGGCTTCGACATCGTCATCCCGGCCGGCAGCGCCAGCGCGACGGGGAAGTTCAAGATCACGCCGACCGCCGACAGCATCGACGAGAGCGACGAGACGGTGACGGTCTCGGGGACGGCGAGCAACCGCGCCACGGTCACCAGCGCGACCCTGGCGCTGACCGACGACGACGCGACGCCGGGGGGGATCGTCCTCACCCTGGACAAGAGCAGCATCGCCGAGGGGGGCGGCGAGACCGAGGTGACGGTGACGGCGGCGGTGAGCGGCTCGACCACCTATGCCGAGACGGTGACGGTGACGGTCGCGGTGGCGGGCTCGGGGACGGACGGGGCGGTGGACTTCGGAGCGGTCACGGGCTTCGACATCGTCATCCCGGCCGGCAGCGCCAGCGCGACGGGGAAGTTCAAGATCACGCCGACCGCCGACAGCATCGACGAGAGCGACGAGACGGTGACGGTCTCGGGGACGGCGAGCAACCGCGCCACGGTCACCAGCGCGACCCTGGCGCTGACCGACGACGACGCGACGCCGGGGGGGATCGTCCTCACCCTGGACAAGAGCAGCATCGCCGAGGGGGGCGGCGAGACCGAGGTGACGGTGACGGCGGCGGTGAGCGGCTCGATCACCTATGCCGAGACGGTGACGGTGACGGTCGCGGTGGCGGGGTCGGGGACGGACGGGGCGGTGGACTTCGGAGCGGTCACGGGCTTCGACATCGTCATCCCGGCCGGCAGCGCCAGCGCGACGGGGAAGTTCAAGATCACGCCGACCGCCGACAGCATCGACGAGAGCGACGAGACGGTGACGGTCTCGGGGACGGCGAGCAACCGCGCCACGGTCACCAGCGCGACCCTGGCGCTGACCGACGACGACACTGCCGGGGTGCGGGTGACCGAGAGCGCCGGCGGCACCGCGACCACGGAGGGGGGTGGCACGGACACGTTCACGGTGGTGCTGACCAGCGCGCCGACCCATGACGTAAGCATCGCGGTGGCGAGTTCGGACACCGGCGAGGGGGTGGTGGACAAGGCCTCGCTGACCTTCACGTCGGGCAACTGGAACCAGGCGCAGACGGTGACGGTGACCGGGGTGGACGACGCCGTGAGCGACGGCGCCCAGGACTACACCGTAGAGCTGGCGGCGGCGGTGAGCACCGACGCCCGCTACAGCGGGATGGACCCCGACGATGTGTCCGTCACCAATGCCGACGACGACACTGCCGGGGTGCGGGTATCGACGGGCGCGGTGACGGTGACGGAGGCGAGCGGGGCCGGGCGCGCGGCGCGCTACACGGTGTTGCTGACCAGCGCGCCGACGGGTGGCAACGTGACGGTGACGCCGGCGAGCGGGGATGCGGGCGTGGCCACGGTGTCGGGGGCGCTGACCTTCACGGCATCGAACTGGAGCACGGCGCAGACGGTGACGGTGACCGGGGTGGACGACGCCGTCGACAGCAGCGCCGACCGCACCACCACGATCACCCATGCGGCGGCGGGGGGCGGTTACGACTCGGTGTCCGTGGACAGCGTGACGGTGACGCTGACCGACGACGACACTGCCGGGGTGCGGGTGACCGAGAGCGCCGGCGGCACCGCGACCACGGAGGGGGGTGGCACGGACACGTTCACGGTGGTGCTGACCAGCGCGCCGACCCATGACGTAAGCATCGCGGTGGCGAGTTCGGACACCGGCGAGGGGGTGGTGGACAAGGCCTCGCTGACCTTCACGTCGGGCAACTGGAACCAGGCGCAGACGGTGACGGTGACCGGGGTGGACGACGCCGTGAGCGACGGCGCCCAGGACTACACCGTAGAGCTGGCGGCGGCGGTGAGCACCGACGCCCGCTACAGCGGGATGGACCCCGACGATGTGTCCGTCACCAATGCCGACGACGACACTGCCGGGGTGCGGGTATCGACGGGCGCGGTGACGGTGACGGAGGCGAGCGGGGCCGGGCGCGCGGCGCGCTACACGGTGTTGCTGACCAGCGCGCCGACGGGTGGCAACGTGACGGTGACGCCGGCGAGCGGGGATGCGGGCGTGGCCACGGTGTCGGGGGCGCTGACCTTCACGGCATCGAACTGGAGCACGGCGCAGACGGTGACGGTGACCGGGGTGGACGACGCCGTCGACAGCAGCGCCGACCGCACCACCACGATCACCCATGCGGCGGCGGGGGGCGGTTACGACTCGGTGTCCGTGGACAGCGTGACGGTGACGCTGACCGACGACGACACTGCCGGGGTGCGGGTGACCGAGAGCGCCGGCGGCACCGCGACCACGGAGGGGGGTGGCACGGACACGTTCACGGTGGTGCTGACCAGCGCGCCGACCCATGACGTAAGCATCGCGGTGGCGAGTTCGGACACCGGCGAGGGGGTGGTGGACAAGGCCTCGCTGACCTTCACGTCGGGCAACTGGAACCAGGCGCAGACGGTGACGGTGACCGGGGTGGACGACGCCGTGAGCGACGGCGCCCAGGACTACACCGTAGAGCTGGCGGCGGCGGTGAGCACCGACGCCCGCTACAGCGGGATGGACCCCGACGATGTGTCCGTCACCAATGCCGACGACGACACTGCCGGGGTGCGGGTATCGACGGGCGCGGTGACGGTGACGGAGGCGAGCGGGGCCGGGCGCGCGGCGCGCTACACGGTGTTGCTGACCAGCGCGCCGACGGGTGGCAACGTGACGGTGACGCCGGCGAGCGGGGATGCGGGCGTGGCCACGGTGTCGGGGGCGCTGACCTTCACGGCATCGAACTGGAGCACGGCGCAGACGGTGACGGCGACCGGGGTGGACGACGCCGTCGACAGCAGCGCCGACCGCACCACCACGATCACCCATGCGGCGGCGGGGGGCGGTTACGACTCGGTGTCCGTGGACAGCGTGACGGTGACGCTGACCGACGACGACACTGCCGGGGTGAGGATCTCGCCGACGGAGGTGGTGGTGGACGAAAACGGCGGCACGGATTACTGGACGGCGGTTCTGGACACGCAGCCGACGGCCGCCGTGACCGTCATTCCGACCAGCAGGGACGCGAGTCTGGTGGCGGTATCTCCGGCCTCTCTGACATTCACGGCATCGAACTGGGACGACCCGCAGACGGTGACGGCGACCGGGGTGGGCAATGTCGATGCCGACCGTAGCACGACCGTCGGCCATACGGTGTCGGGCGGCGGCTATGACGGGATACCGGTCGCCGACGTGAGCGTGACGGTGCGCAACGTGAACCAGCCGCCGGTGGCGGATGCCGGGGCCGACTGGACGGTAGCTCAGGGCGCGGAGATCATGCTCGACGGCTCGGGAAGCAGCGATCCCGAAGGCGGGCCGCTGCGCTACGCCTGGCGCCAGGTTTTTGCCGGGGCCGACACGCTGAAGGCGCCGCTGCGCGGCGCGGATACGGCCGCCCCGGTCTTCACCGCGCCCGACAGCGTGGCGGAGGATGTCGTCCTGACCTTCGGCCTCACGGTGACGGATGATCATGACGAGCCTTCGGAAGAGGCCATGGTGAACATGACGGTATCAAGGGCGGTCTCCGTGAAGGCGGGCGACGTGACCTTCCTGCCGCCGGTTCCGGGCAGGTTTGTCGTGCATATGCGGGAGGCGATCACCGCGAAAGTTCGACCCGACGAGGGACAGGCACCCGCGGGCATGACGTTCTCCCTTCCCCTCGATCTGATCGACGGGAACAGGGGCAAGGACGGGATAGCAGAGGTTTCGTTCGATTTCGATCCCACCGCTCCCCCGGCGCTGCCGGGGCACCGCAGCGGCTCGGCGGACGCCGTCGGGATTGCTCTGAACGCCGGCGCCCTGCCCGCGTTGCCGGGCGGAAAAACCGCGACGCTCTGCGTACCCGCGGCGGAGCCCGAGCGCGAAGATCTGGCGGTATACCGCTACGAGACGAGCAGTTCCCGATGGCATCCGTTGCAATCGCGTCTCGAGACGGGGCGGGGTGGTATCGACACGGTCTGCGCCGAGACCCGGACCTTCTCGCTCTTCGCGCTGTTCTACCCGATCGTCAGCGACGCGAACCGCGCCCGCGTGGCGAAGCACTGGCTGGCGCGTTTCGGGCGCACGGTGGCGAGTCAGGCTGTGGGGGTGATCGGCGCGCGCCTTGACGGCTCGCTGCCACCGGCGGGGCGCTCCCGGATGACGCTGGGCGGGCAGACCCTGGAATTCGACGCCCCGGCTTCGGCGGGCGGCGGGGCCGACGGCGAGAGTCGGGGCGCTTCCGACCATCCCGATGCCTGTGTCGATGGCTCTCCGGCCCTCCGCCCCCTTGCGGAGCGCTGCGAGATTGAGCCGCGGGACTTCTTGACGGGAACCGCTTTCCATCTCTCGACGGCCGACGACGATGACATGACGTCCGGGCCGGAGGGCATCTGGGCCCTGTGGGGCCAGGGGGCGGCATCGGGGTTCGAGGGCGCGCCGAAGGACGGCCCATCCCTGAAGGGCGATGTACTCTCCGGCTGGATGGGTCTCGACTATTCCGCCGGGCGCGGCACGGCGGGGTTCGCGGTTTCGTATGGCGAGGGCCAAGGCGACTTCGACCTCGGGATCGAGGACGGCCAGGGCGATGTGGCGTCGTCCCTGACGAGCCTGTATCCCTATCTGCGCTGGTCGCCGCGCGAGGATCTGAATATTTGGGGGTTGGTCGGTCTTGGCCGGGGCGATCTGCGGATCGAGGACGCCCGCGGCGGGGTCGAGACCGCGATCGGGATGCGGATGGCGGCCGTCGGCGCGCGCGCCGACCTGGCGTCGGTGGGCGATGTGGACCTGTCGGTGAAGGCCGACGCCTTCGGCGTGAGGATGGACTCGGAAGGGGTGTCGGGCCTGCCTGCCGTGGATGCGGAGGTGCGGCGTGCGCGGCTCGTGCTGGAGGGTCGGAGCGACTGGGCGCTGTCGGACGACGATCTGCTGCGGCCGAGCCTGGAGTTAGGCGCCCGCCTGGACGCGGGGGACGCGGAGAAGGGTGCGGGTATCGAGATGGGCGGCGGGCTCGCCTACGAGAATACCCGTCTCGGTCTGTCGATCGAGGCACGCGGCCGCTGGCTGGCGAAGCATCGGGCGGCGGGCTTCGAGGAATGGGGGGCGAGCCTGGGCGTATCGTTGGATCCGGGCGCCTCGGGCCTCGGGCCGTCATTCTCGCTGACCCCCGTCTGGGGTCGGGCGTCGAGCGGAATCGGCGCGCTCTGGGAGGACGACGCGCGGGTGCCGCCGGGCGGGGTCGGCGCGGAAGAGACGGCATCGACCGCGCCGAACCGGCTCGACGCCGAGATCGGCTACGGGTTCGAGGCGCCGGGCGGCCGCGGTCTGTTGAAGGTCTACGGCGGTCTCGCCTTGTCCGGCGATGAGGAACGGGAGTACAGGCTGGGCGGCGATCTCGAGATCGCGCCGGCATTCTCCCTCCGTCTCGAAGGCGAGCGCCGAACGACCGCGGGCCCAACCCAACACGGCATCTCACTGAACCTCCGCCACGAATGGGGGGCGACGAGCCGCCGGTGATTCCATGACTCCGTTATGGAGGAACAGCCGTTCCGGCTCGTCCAAGCCGCCGACGAGCCGGATGCGGCGACATCGGCCGCCTGGAGGGTCCTTGCTCAAGAGAGACGCGGCAGAGTCCGCGTCCCGGATCGGGGCTCGCGATGACCAGTCTCCGCATTCCGGCCGCGCGCCCCAGGGGGCCGGGGATGTCGGGGTCGCGCCTTCAGAACATCGCCATCCCGCCGTTGACGCTGACGGTCTGTCCGGTGACGTAGCCGGCCTCCGCGCTGGCCAGGAAGGCGACGCAGGCGGCTACATCCTCGGGCGTTCCGAGCCGTCCGGCGGGGATTCGCGCGGCGAGGCCGGCAACCCGGTCCTCGGAGAGCCCCCGGGTCATCGCCGTGTCGATGAACCCGGGCGCGATGCAGTTCACCGTCACCCCGCGCGCCGCCACCTCGGCGGCGAGCGACTTGGTCATCCCGGTCAGCCCCGCCTTGGCGGCGGCGTAGTTGGCCTGTCCCGGATTGCCCGTCTGACCGACGATCGAGGTGATCGAGACAATCCGGCCCCAGCGCGCCCGGAGCATCCCGCGCAAAACCGCCCTGGCGAGGCGGACGCCGGCGATCAGGTTGAGCGCGAGCACCCGCTCCCAGTCTTCGTCCTTGAGGCGGAGGAACAGATTGTCCCGCGCCGCGCCGGCGTTGTTGACCAGGATGTCGATGCCGCCGAGCGCCGCCTCGGCATCCCCGGCCAGCGTCTCGGCGGCGCCGCCGACGGCGAGGTCGGCGACCAGAACTTGGCAGCGCGCCCCGCCGAGCGCCGCCGCCCGCGCCTCCAACGCGTCCCGGTTGCGGCCGGCCAACGCGACCGCCGCGCCCTGCCCGTGCAGCGCCGCTGCCGCCGCGCCGCCGATGCCGCCGGAGGCGCCGGTGATCAGCGCGCGTCTTCCTTCGAGATCGAAAATCTCCGTTCCTCCCCCCGATCGCCCGGCTCAGAGCGCCCTTATGAGCGCGTCGATATCGTCCGGCGTCTCGACCGACATCGCGGAGAGATCGCGATCGATGCGCCTGACCAGCCCAGCGAGCACTCTGCCGGCGCCGAGCTCGACGATCCGGGTCACCCCGGCATCGCGCATCGCCAGCACTGACTCCCGCCAGCGGACGATCGCGGTGACCTGGCGGACGAGGAGGCAGCGGATCTCGTCGGGGTCGGAGACCGGTGCCGCGCTGACATTGGCGACCAGGGGCGGCCGCGGCGCGTCGAGCGCCGTCTCGGCGAGCGCCCCCCGCATCGTTTCCGCCGCGGGGGCGAGCAGCCGGCAATGGAAGGGCGCGCTCACCGGGAGACGGATCGTCCGGCGGACGCCCCGTTCGGCCGCGATCTCGACCGCCCTGTCGATCGCCGCCGCGTCGCCGGAGAGCACGATCTGGCCGGGCGCGTTGTCGTTGGCGATGTCGCAGACCTCGGTGCCCGCCGCCGCCGCCGCGATCTCGCACGCCTGCTCCATCGACGCGCCAAGCAGCGCCGCCATCGCCCCGCTGCCCAGCGGCACCGCGTCCTGCATCGCCCGCCCGCGGGTCCTGAGCAGCCTGGCGGCGTCGGCGACCGCGAGCGCCCCCGCCGCGGCCAGCGCCGAATACTCGCCGAGAGAATGGCCGGCGACCAGGGCGGCGCGCGAGGAGATGTCCAGCCCCGCCTCGGCCGCGAGGGTCCGCGTCACCGCGAGACTCACCGCCATCAACGCCGGCTGGGCGTTCTCGGTCAGTACCAGTTCCGCATCCGGTCCCTCGCGGATCAGCCGGGAGAGGTTCTGGCCGAGCGCGTCGTCCACCTCCTCCAGGGTCTCGCGGGCGGGGGCGAACGTGTCGCAAAGCGCCGCCGCCATGCCGACGGCCTGCGAACCCTGCCCAGGAAATACGAAAGCGACTGTCATGCGAGGAAATTCGTTCGTTGCCGGGCGGATGCCGCGCCCGGAAATGGACAATGCCCGTTGGACCCTGTCAACCCGTCTGCCCTGAAGCCGGCGGTTCTCGTTTCGGCGGCGGCGACCGGTCCGCCCGCCCCGTCCCCTGTCCCTCCCTCTAGGAAGGGGCACCCGAAGCCCGTCCCCTCGCCGTCGTCGCGTCGATCGTCCCGACCTGGAACCCGCGCCGTCGGGCGGCAAGAGGGGCAGAGGATGTGCGCCGGGCCAACCGGTGCCGGCCCAGCCGCAACCGGACACAGCATCCAGAACCCGAAAACGAGTTGACGCTTACCAGAGGCGGGGACTCAGGCCCGCGCGACCGGCGCCCACAGCACGTCTTCGATCTCGTCGGCGCCGACCGCCAGCATGACCAGCCGGTCCAGGCCGAGCGCGACCCCGGCGCAATCGGGCAGGCCGGCCTCGAGTGCCGCGGCGAAGTCCTCGTCCGCGGGATAGACCTCGCGGCCGACGACCTCGCGCCGCTCTCGCTCGCGGGCGAAGCGGGCGTGGTAAACGTTCGGATCCGTGAGCTCGCTATATCCGTTGGCGAGCTCCAGCCCGCACACGAAGACCTCGAAGCGCTCGGCCAGCCGCCCGCCGGGATGCAGCCGGGCGAGGGCCGCGAGCGGTGCCGGATAATCGTAGAGAATCGCCGGCGCGCCGAGCCCGAGCCGGGGCTCGATCTCGGCGAGGAAGACGCGGAAGAACGCGTCCTCCCAGCAGTCGCGGTCGTTCGCCCACACCCCGATGCGCCGCGCCTCCTCGATCAGCGGGCCGGGCGTCGGCGCCGTGTCGTCGTCCATGGTCGCCAGCAGGTCGATCCCGGCATGGCGGTCGAACGCCTCGGCGACGCTGATCCGCGTCCAGGGCGCGTTCGGATCGGCGCTGCGTCCGCCGCGGCGGTAACGGTCGGCGCAGCGCGCGAGGAGCGCCTCGCAGTCGGCCATCGCGTCACGGTACCCGGCATGCGCCCGATACCATTCGAGCATCGTGAACTCGGGATGGTGGGTCGCCGAGCGCTCCTGGTTGCGGAAGCAACGGGCGATCTGGAACAGCCTCTCCTCGCCGGCGGCGAGGAGCTTCTTCATGGCAAACTCGGGCGAGGAGTGCAGATGGAGGGTCCGCGCACGCCCCTCGTGGAAGGGCTCGCGCAGCACGGTCGCGAAGGCGTCGAGCTCCGGCTCGATCCCCGGAGAGACCTGAAGCGCCGGCGTCTCGACCTCGATAAAGCCCGTCTCGGCGAACCAGCCGCGCAAAGCGCCCAGTATACGGGCGCGCGCGACGAGGTTGGGGCGCCGCGCGGCATGGCGAGACGGCGTCCACCAGCGCAGCGCGGCCATTGCGTCTCCCTGTCGATGACGGTCCGTCGAGAACATTCGGAATCGACCGATCGTATCACGTGTTTTCGTCAGCCCTTCTGCCATAATGGTCGCTCTTCGCAACGGGAGGCAGCATGACGGCACGGACCGGCCGCGCGCTCCACGACGCCGGGCTGATCGCCGCCGATGCGGTGGCTGACGCGGACCGGGTCGCGGCGCGCTATGCCGTCGCCGTGACACCCCATCTCGCCCGGCTGATCGGACCGAGCGGCGCCGACGGCCCGGTCGGCCGGCAATATCTTCCGGCCTCGGTGGAACTCGTCCGCGACCCGGCGGAGATCGACGACCCGATCGGCGACGAGGCGCACGCGCCGCTCCCCGGGCTGGTCCATCGCTACCCCGACCGGGTGCTGCTGCTGCCGACCATGCGGTGCCCGGTCTATTGCCGGTTCTGCTTTCGCCGCGAGAGGGTCGGGAGGGCCGGTGGGATGCTGCCGGAGGCCGATCTCGAGGCCGCGCTCGCCTATGTCGCCCGGCGCGCGGCGGTCCGCGAGGTGATCCTGAGCGGCGGCGATCCGATGATACTCTCGCCGCGCCGGCTCGGCGCCCTCATCGGACGAATCTCTGCCATCTCGCATGTCGAGGTGATCCGCCTCCACACGAGGGTCCCGGTGGCGGAACCGGAGCGGGCGAGCGCCGTCTTGGCCCGCGCGCTCGCCTCGTCCAAACCGGTCTATGTCGCGGTCCATTGCAACCATCCCGACGAGATCGACCCGGCCGCCGCGGCGGCGCTCGCCCGGCTGCATGCGGCGGGTCTGGTGCTGCTGGCCCAGACGGTGCTGCTGCGCGGCGTCAACGACGACGCCGAGGTGCTGGCGGCGTTGTTCCGCAAGCTCCTGCGCAACCGGGTCCGGCCCTACTACCTGCATCATCCCGATCTCGCGCCGGGCACGGCGCGGTTTCGGGTCTCGATCGAGCGCGGCCAAGCGCTGATGCGGGCTCTGAGGGGCGCGGTCTCGGGTGTCTGCCTGCCGACCTATGTCCTCGACATCCCGGGCGGCCACGGCAAGGTCCCGATCGGACCCGTCTACCGCAGCCGGGAGGGGCTGACCGGCTGGCGCGGTACCCGCCACCCGGATCCCCATCCCGGCAGTTCGAAGTCCGGCAGCGCCTGAACCGAATTCGTTGCCGTCATCGCGGGGCCGGATATCCAAACGGCGAGGAATCGGGGTCGATCCCCATCTCCCGGGTCCAAGAGCGAAGCTCCCGTCCGAGGCCGATCGGGACGCGCCGTCCGTGGGTATGCGAGAAGAGCGCCCCGTACCCTTCCCACATATCCACAGGTGCAATGGCAGCTTCGAAAAACAAGTGATGATCCGGGCCGGGATCCCGGCAGAGGCCGGCTGCCGGGACCCCGAAACGAGAATTGCTCGGTCTCCGGAAGGGGCTTTGTCGAGAACCTCTGATACGCTGTCCGGTCGACTCGGAACGTTCTCGACGCCCCCGGTTCGAGAAATTCGGGGCCGGTTCGGGCGTCGTTTCGGACGGGAAGGGCTTCGGACATGATCGCTGGAAGACGGGCCGCGCTGGCCGCGCTGGCCATCCTGTTCGCCGATGGCGCCGCACCGTCCGCCGCCGGCGATTCCGCGAAGCCGTCCCGGCCTGCGCTCACGGTCGCCGATCCCTGGGTCGCGCTCGCGCCGCCCGGCGCCCGCGCCCACGCGGCCTATCTGATCGTCCGGAATCCCGGGGCCGAGACGCGCACGATCGTCGCCGCGGCGAGCCCCGATTACGCCGGCGCCCGACTTCATGCGACCAGGATCGAGAACGGGGTCGTGAAGATGCGCC
This sequence comes from Alphaproteobacteria bacterium, assembly GCA_963422565.1. Lineage (GTDB taxonomy): Bacteria > Pseudomonadota > Alphaproteobacteria > MPNO01 > MPNO01. Next base: position 3,226,978 of record OY730228.1, read on the forward strand.
ATGTCGAACGAATCGAGGTCCCGCCGGGCGGGGCGGCGGCGTTCGAACCGGGCGGACGGCACATCATGCTGATGAGCCCCGGAAGAGTGCTCGCCGAAGGGGACAGCGTGCGCATCCTGCTCACGCTCGGCGACGGCGAGACGATCGCCTTCGCGGCGGAGGTGAAACGCAGGGCGCGGCGGCGGATGCATCGCCATGGCTCGTGATCGGCGCTTCACCCGCCGACCCGTCTGGCGACGCCGGCGGAGGCCGCGGGCCGCTGCCGTCCTCTGTTGAATTTCTTTCATCTGTCTGCTGAAAAATCAGCAGACGACCGCATCGCGCCATTCCTTTAGGACCCCTCCCGGCGGGCGGCACCGTCGTCGGATGTGCCGCACCGGCACGATGGGCCCGGATCGGGAAGGGATGTCACGATGAAGATGATCCATGCGGTCGTAAAGCCGTTCAAGCTCGACGAGGTGCGGGAGGCGCTGATCGGGATCGGTGTCGAGGGGATGACGGTTGCTGAAGTCAAGGGGTTCGGCCGGCAGAAGGGTCACTCCGAGATCTACCGGGGCGCCGAATATGCGATCGATTTCGTGCCCAAGGCCTCGATCTGGGTGGCGGTCGCGGACGATCTCGCCGACGGGGCGGTCGAAGCGATCCGGCAGGCCGCGGCGACGGGCAGGATCGGCGACGGGAAGATCTTCGTCATCGACATCGCCGGGGCCCTGCGGGTCCGCACGGGCGAAACCGACGAGAACGCGCTCTAGGGAGACCATGGACATGCGCAGGAAACACTGGATCACCGGCCTCTTCGCGGGGCTCGGGCTGGGCTTGGCGGCGCCGGCAGCCGCCGCGGTCGATCAGGAGACCCGCTATATCTTCAACACGCTGTCTTTCCTGTTAAGCGGCGCGCTGGTGATGTGGATGGCGGCCGGCTTCGCGATGCTCGAAGCCGGGCTGGTCAGGTCCAAGAACACCGCCGCCATCTGCCTTAAGAACATCGCCCTCTACGCGATCGCCGGGCTGATGTTCTATATCGTGGGCTACGACCTGATGTATGGCGGGGTCGACGGCGGGGTGATCGGCAAACTCTCGTTCTTCTACGAGCCTAACGGGTTGGAGCTCGCGCTGATCAACGCTGGGGACGAGGCCCGCGACGCCGCCTTGGCGGCGCTGATGAAGGGCGCGGAAGGCGCGAACTACGCCTCGATGTCCGACTGGTTCTTCCAGATGGTGTTCGTCGCCACCGCCGCGTCGATCGTCTCGGGCACGCTTGCCGAGCGTATCCGGGTCTGGCCGTTCCTCCTGTTCGTGGTCGTGCTGAGCGCAGTGATTTACCCCATCGTCGGCGCCTGGACCTGGGGAGGAGGCTGGCTGTCGGCGCGCGGCTTCACCGACTTCGCCGGCTCGACGATCGTCCATTCGACCGGCGGCTGGGCGGCGCTCTCGGGCGCGTTGATCCTCGGCGCGCGGCGCGGCAAGTTCGGCCCGGGCGGCCGGGTCAACCCGATGCCCGGCGCCAACCTGCCGCTCGCCACACTCGGCACCTTCATCCTGTGGCTCGGCTGGTTCGGTTTCAACGGCGGCTCGCAGCTCGCGCTCGGCAGCGCGCTCGACGCGGCGGCGATGGCCATCGTCTACGTCAACACCAATCTCGGCGCCGCGGCTGGCGTGCTGGCGGCGATGGCGCTGACCCAACTCCAGTACGGGAAGATCGACCTAACGCTCGCGCTCAACGGAGCGATCGGCGGGCTGGTCGCGATCACCGCCGGCCCCGACCTGCAGAACCATTTGCACGCGGTAATCGTCGGCGCGGTCGGCGGCGTGCTCGCGGTGACGGCCATTCCGCTGATGGACCGGCTGCGCATCGACGACGTGGTGGGCGCCATCTCGGCGCATCTCGTCGCCGGCATCTGGGGCACGCTCGCGGTCGGGATTTTCGGATCCGCCGATTTCGCCATGCAGCTTCTCGGCGTCGTCGCGGTCGGCGCGTTCGTGTTCGTGGCGACCGGCGCCGTGTGGCTCGCGATCCGCTATGCCGTCGGCATTCGCATCGACGCCGAGAACGAGGACGCGGGCCTTGATCGGTCCGAGCTCGGCCTTGAGGCCTATCCGGAGTTCGGCGGCGGCCGCGGCGCCTGAGGATCTGCCGGTCGGCCGCCCTCGATCGCGGCGAGACGGGCGAGCGCGCGCAGTACTCCCGGCCGGTCGGCCGGAGGGATGGGCGCTAGGATGCGCTCCTGCGCCCGCTCGACCGGGGCGAACGCCGCCTTCAGCACCGTCTCGCCCTCGGGCAGGATGCGCAGCCTGTTGGTCCGCCGGTCGCCCGCCTGCCGGTCGCGCCGCAGCCAGCGCTTGGCGGCCATCCGCCGCAGGATCTCAGTCAGGGTCGACCGGTCGATCCCGGTCAGACGGACAAGGTCGGTCTGGTTGATACCGGGATGCTCGTGGACGCTCAGTAGGACCGCATATTGGCGGGGGGTTGGCCCGTCCTCACCGACCTCCGCGGCGAACAGATCGACGGCCCGTTGCTGCGCCCGCCGGATCAGGTGCCCCGGCGCGCTCCAGAGCCGGCAGGCGGCGATTTCGGGCGCGACCGGGTCGGTCTTCTTCATCGGGGCTCCGAAATTATTCTGTACACGGATTAAATATTCCGCTATCTTCGCTGTCAAGCGGCCCGCCCGGCGGGGCGGGAGTGGAGCCGCGGCAATCGGAGATCGGACGATGGAATTCGGACTGCAGTTCTTTCCCGATGTCGGGCCGTCGGAGAAATCGGCGATGGATTATTTCAACGACTCGCTTCGACTCTGCGAGCTCTGCGACGCTTACGGCTATACCCATGTGCGGACCGTGGAGCATTATTTCCACCGCTATGGCGGTTACAGCCCGAACCCGGTGGTGTTTCTGTCGGCTGCCTCGCAGCGGACGTCGGAGGCGCGGCTGATCACCGGGGCGGTGCTGCCGGTCTTCAACAACCCGCTCAAGCTCGCCGGCGAGCTGGCGATGCTGGACGCGATCTCGGACGGTCGGCTCGAGGTCGGCTTCGCCCGCGCCTTCCTACCGCATGAATACGATCGGTTCGGGGTGGCGCTCGACGAGTCGGTGGCCCGGTTCGACGAAGGGATGGCGCAGGTCGCCAAGCTCCTGGAAGAGGAGAACGTGACCATGGAGGGGCGGTTCCACAGCTTCGCCCGCGTCACCTCGCTACCGCGCCCGACCCAGAGGCCGCGCCCGCAATTCTGGACGGCCGCCTTCACCACGCCCCAGTCCTTCGAGAAGGCCGGCCGCCAGGGGAACCACATCATGGCGATCCCGATCGGCGGCGGCGCGATGCGCGAGCTCTGCGAGATCTATCACGAGTCGTGGCGGATGGCCGGCCATCCGGGGCGCGGTCGGGTGATGCTCGCCTTCCACATGTTCTGCCACGAGGACGCCGAGGAGGCGGTGCGGCTCGCCCGCGAGCCACTCAACCGCTATCTCGCGAGCCTGGTCGAGGCGGCGTCCGACTGGACCAGCGGCACCACCTCGGCCGACTACAAGGGCTACGACAAGATGATCGAGGCGCTCTCCAGGGAGAGCTTCGAGACCCAGGTCGAGAAGGGCGCGGCCTGGGTCGGCACCCCGGCCGATTTGGTCGAGCGCATCCGCGCCTACGACACGGCGGTCGGCGGGATCGACGACGCCTCGCTGCAGGTGAACTTCAACACCATCTCCTACGAGGACGCCGCACGGTCGGTCCGTCTGTTCGGCGAGCGGGTGATGACGCATTTCGCCGACGCGCGGGCGGCGGCCGAATAGGGGAGAGCGGCGGGGCCGGTTCAGATCGGGCGGTTTCCGACGAAGCGATTGAGCCCGACATCCGTCTCCCAGGTCCGCCGCCAGGCCTCGAGCAGCGGTTCCCGCATCCTCGCCGCGCGGGCGGTGACCGTCGCCATCTCCGCACGGAGTCCTGGCATCACCGCGTCGACCTCCTCGTAGAGCGCCGCCTCGTCGATCCCCGTCAGCCGCCGCCCGGCGAGCACGACCCGGCCGTCGACGACGACCGTATCCACGCCCTCGCCGCTCTCGGCGAACACGGTCTGGCGCGCCGCCGAGTTGAGCGGCACGTATTGCGGGGCGGCGAGATCGACGACCGTGATGTCGGCCTTCATGCCGGGGCGGAGCGCGCCCACCTCGCCCTCGAGGCCGAGCGCGCGGGCGCCGCCGAGCGTCGCGCAAGCGATGGCGTCGGCGGCGGTCGGCGGGCCGGGCTCGGGATCGCAGACCGCGGCGAGGCCGGCGAAGGCCTTCATCGCCTGGAACATGTTCTGGGAATCGCCGCAGGAGCAGTTGTCGCAGCCGATGGCGGTCGGGACGCCGGCGTCCAGATAGCTACGGATCGGCGGCACGCCGCTGCGGGTCTTGAGATTGCCGACCGGGTTGAGGATCACGTTGGTGCCCGTCTCGGCCAGCAGCGCGATCTCGTCGTCGCGCATCCACACGCTATGGGCGAGGCCGACATGGCGGCCGAGAAGCCCCGTCGCCTGCAGGTATCGGACCTGGCTCCCGCCGTGCTCGGGCATGAAGCGGCGCCCGGCGAGTGCCATGGCGCGCGATTCGTAGATGTGGGTGATCACCGGAAGGCGGTGCTCGGTCGAGAGCGCCGCGAGCCCCTCGAGCAGGCCGGGGCTGCACAGCTCCGGGCTGCTCGGCCCGAGCGCCCAATGGAAGCGTGGCGAGGCCGTGCGATGGGCCAGATACTGGTCGCGCACGCGGACCAGCGGGTCGTCCGGGGTCGGCTCCACCGAGGCGCCGAGATGGCGGTGGAACGCCTCGGGAACGACCTCCTTCCAGAACGGCACCCGCTCGAGCCCCGGCAGGTCGCCGACCTGGAGCGAGAAGACGCAGCGGATTCCGATCTCCTCATAGGCCGCGATCACCGCTTCGAGATGGTCCGGGCTGAAGGGGAACAGGGTCAGCATGTCCTGGACCGTGGTCATGCCCGAGCGCAGACATTCGGCGGCGCCGAGCAACGTCCGCACCCGAACCTCCTCGGTTGGGCGCAGGGGATAGCTCGGCGGCAGGGCATGAATCAGCCAATGTTCGAGCGGGATGGTCTCGAAGGCGCCTTTCAGAAGCACGTCGTGGGAATGGTAATGGGCGTTGACGAAGCCCGGCATCACCAGCTTGCCGCCGGCCTCGACGATCTCGGCGCCGGCGGCCGTCCCGCCGAGATCTCCGCCGACCGCCGCGATCCGGCTGCCGCGAACCAGCACGTCGCCGACCGGCGGCTGGTCGGTATCCCCGAAATGGTCGTAGATGTGCCCGCCGCGGATCAGCAGCCCCGCCTCGCCCCCGGCCATTCCGCCTCTCCTTCGCCGCTGTTCACCCCGATCATAGCAGGCGCCCGGCACCGCGGATCGGGCGCTTCGCCGATCGCCCGACCGGGGAACGGGGCCGGCGGCAATTTTCGTTTTGGCGCCCCGGCGGCCGGCCTCCGCCGGCCTCGCGGCCCACGTCATCACCCGTTTCTCAAGGAAGGCTCCGCACCCCAACCCTTCCGCACGACCGCATCCCGAACCTGTTCACGGCAAACGAGAATTGCTGTCGATGCATGGGTGCTCGCATCGAGCGGGATAATCGCCAACGCTGAAGAAATTCGGCCGCATGGAGTATTTCCATGACGGTCCCCGGCCGGCGGCGGGGACGGTCCGCCGCGTGAGGGTGCGCGAATATATGCCCGATCTCGACACGCATTCCGACCTCGACGCCGAGATGCGCAGGCTGCTCGACTATCTCGATCGGAAGCTGAGGATGCCCGAGCCTGGCGAAGACCCCGACGACGCGGGCCGGCCGGGCGCTGTCCCGTATACCGTCCACTACCGCTCCAATACTCCAGGCTCGGAACTCCGTCGGGTGGTCATCGTCAGCGGGCCGGATGACCCGGATCGGGGTATCGTCAACGACGCCAAGCCCCTGGCACGTGCGGTGCTGGGCCGCAGCGTCGGCGAGGTGGTCACCGTCCGTCAGCCGGATTCAAGCCTCGATATCGTTCTTGAACGGATCGAAAAGGCGGGGCCGGACGACGAGAACGGCGCGGCCGCCCCGATACGAGGAACCACACGCACGGACCAGAACGGCCTGCGACCATATCGGGCCTGACGCGGCGGCACGGTGGATCCGAGAACGGCGTCCGAAGGCGTGCTGGCGGGCGTCTTGCGGGACATTGTCGAAACGGAGGGTCCGGTACTGACCGAACGCCTCTACCGCGCCCATCTGCGTGTCAGTCCCGTGAGAAGGACGGGTCGACAGATCAGAAGGCGTCTGAATCAGGCGCTTGCGCTTCTGGAGCGCCGCGGGACCATCGTCGTCGATAGACAGGGGGCAGCGACCGGCTATAGCGGGGCGAAGATCCGGCTGACGGATACGCCGCAAGTCGTCCTGGGAGATCGCGGCGACCGGGAGTTCGGCGAGATTCCCATCGATGAGTTGGCCCGGTTCTATCGTCGACTTCGCTTGAAAAACCCGGACGAAGACGAGAGGGCCGTTCGCCGCGAGCTGCTCGACCGCTATGGGCTTACCCGCATGACCGCGGGGGTCGGTGCCCGGCTCGACGAGGCTGCCGGGCGGTCGGTAGCTATCGCTCCCGTCGCGCGCACCGGCTCCCGCCACCTGGAGGGCGGAAACGACGTCAGCATCTCCCAAACCTCGTCCGTCGCTTATGGGGAAGCTCCCCAACCCCGATGCTCCAGGGGGAGGGGGTTTCCGACCTGCCGGAAAGCGTTCGGGCCTCCGGTTCCGGCTGCGACGTTCAAGAAGATCGACCGTGGCAGGCACGGGCGGGCGGTTCGACCTCCACATCCGAGCCTCGCATCTCCGGAGATCGCATCATGTCGCGACCGCTCGCAAGTTTCAGGTCGAGCTCCAATGGCGACCTTCGGAATCCCGACCGCGCCAGCGTTCGCCAAATGCCGGATCGACGGCGAGCAGATGAGCCGGGCAGTGGCGGCAGTCGGTCGCCCCGAACCCGGGTAGCGGGACCATGCTGCCGGCGCGGCTCAGCGCGCAGGCGAGGACATCGCATTCGCGCGCGCCCGGGAAGGCCTGCGCGGCGATGAGCTTTCCCGCGGCGCGCAGATGGTCGATATGCCAGTGGCGTCTGCCGCCGCGCCGCGCGTGGCGGCGGAGACGCGCGCCGATCCCGCCCGTGCCCCAGGCGCTGCCTGCATAGAGATAGAGGCCGGAGGGCAGTTCCGGCCTGCCGAGGCTGGCGATCGCGAGCCGCGCCGGGCGGTCGAGCCGGATCAGCAGCGCATAGGCGCCCGGGTGGTGCTCGGCGAACGGGTCGGGCGTCGACGGCTCAGCGTCTCGCATCGGCGAGAGCGGCGGAATCGTCGTAGGCAGTCAACACGTTGAGTACGGCCTGGCGCTTCTCGACCTCGACCGCCTTCAACGCGCGCTCCAACGCGGCGGGTAGCGCCCCGGCCTCGCCCACCTCCTCGCCGTAGCCGCCCGAGGCCTCGACGACCCTGTGATAGTCCGGCGCCGGCTCCAGATAGGTCAGCGGCGCCCGGTTCATGCGCGATGCCGCACCGTCGGGGTGCAGGCCGAGCGTCGCCTTGCGCACCGAGCCCCACATGCGGTTGTTGAGAATCACGGTGAGCGTCGGCAGCGCGTTGGCGGCCGAGACATAATGTGCCGGCGTCGGGTTGCCGAACATGTAGGAGCCGTCGCCGACGACGCAGAAGACCCGCCGCGCCTTCTGGCCCAGCTTGACGCCAAGCGCGGCGCCGAGCCCCCAGCCGAGCCCGCCCGATGGGCTGGTGCCGAAATAGCTTCCCGGCCTGTCGAGATCGAGATGACCGATGGCCAGCTGGGACTCGCTTACCAGGATGTCGTCGGGGTCCTTGACCTCGTTGAGGCAATGGGCGACCCAGGCGCTGTCGGGCCGGCCGCTCGTGCGCGCGGCCGCGATCCGCGCGGCGCCCGCCGCCTGGCGCTCCCGGCGGCGTTCCGCAGCCCGCCGTTCGCGCGTGTTCCGCTGGTCGGCCGCCGCCGCGCCGCCGGACGGCATCGCCGCGGCGAGCGCGCCGAGCGCCTGGCCGGTCCGCGCCGTGATCGCCAGATCGCAGGGGAAGCCGCGCACCGGGTAGCGGCCGAACAGCGGGTCGACCCCGATATGGATCACCCTGGCCTCCGGGTTGGGGCGGTGTAGGCTCGGGATCCAGGGCACGTCGCAGTCGAGCACCAGGATCAGATCGGCCTCGGCGACCGCCGCGCCCGGCTCGTAGCCGGCATGCATGGGATGGCCGCTCGGCAGGCAGACATAGCGCGGCCGGTAGCTGACGACCGGCACCGCGAAGCGCCCGGCGAACTCGGCGAGGGCCTCGCAGTCGGCCGCGTCCTGGCCGGTGCTGCCGGTGACGATCAGCGGATTCTCCGCCTGCGCCAGCCATCCGGCGGCGCGGTCGACCGCATCCGGGTCGGCGGCCGGCGGGCTCGCCGCCTGGCGCCGCGCCGGAGAATGATAGGTGAACCCGCCCGGCGCCTCGGCCAGCACCTCGCGGGGCAGTGTCAGATAGACCGGCCCGCGTGGCTCGCTCATCGCGACCGTGACCGCCCGATCGACGATGGTCTCGAGCTGGCGGGCGTTGCGCAGCTCGTAGTCCCACTTGACCATCTCGCGCACGGCGCCGGCCTGGTCGAACATCTCCTGGCCCCAATGGATGAAGATCGATCGGGCGCCGGGTGCCCCCTCCTCGGTGAGCGGGGTCCGTCCGGATGTGAAGATGATCGGCACATGTTCGCGCGCCGCGTTCATGATGCCGCAGAGGCCGTTGGCGGTGCCGACATTGACATGGACCATCACCGCCTGCGGTCGCCCGGTGGCCAGGAAATAGCCGTGGGCCATCGAGACCGCGAGGTTCTCGTGCGGGACGGTGATCGGCGTCGGCGCCTCCGCCCCCTCAATCGCGGCCTTCGAGAGCGCCTCGATGATCGAGGCGAAATCGGTGCCCGCATTGCCGAACAGATATTCGACGCCGCGGTCGCGCAGCAGGCACAGATAGGCTTCGGCCAGGCTGTCGACCCGGATGGTCCGTTGCGACATACGGGATTCCCCATGCGCGAGGTGAACGGAGGGAAGACTATAGAGCGCCGATCACCAAGACTGAACGGAGCGTCGACAGCCGGCAACTCCCATTTCGGAGACCATGACCGGCAGGCCGGAAGACCCCTCTTCCCGACCCCTTCGTCGAGGGAAGGGGGTTGGCGCGGTGCCTGCTCCTGCTCCTCCCCTCGAAAGGGAGGGCCGGGACGGGGGTTCGTTTCTTGAGAAACGGGTGACGGTGCGGGCTGCGATGCCGGTTGGGAGCTGCCGCCGTCTGTGCGATAGTCCGCCCGGTCTGAGGCTCTCCGGGGAGGCGGCGCTGATCGACATCTGCAGCCGCGCGCCGCGATCTCGGCCGGGTGGCGCGCGACCGGATCCTTCGCCCGGTCGGTGCGGGGAAGGACGGCGATGCGCCTGGCGCTGATCCGCCACGGTCCGACCGACTGGAACGAGCAGCGACGGATCCAGGGCCGCGCCGACCGCCGGCTGAGCGCTGCCGGCCGCCGCGCAGTCGCCGGCTGGACCTTGCCCGAGGAGCTGCGGGGCTTCGACTGGTTCGTGAGCCCGCTCGTCCGGGCGCGCGAGACCGCCGAGATCCTGGGCCTCGCCTGCACCGTCGCGCCGGCGCTGGTCGAGATGGATTGGGGCGACTGGGAGGGGATGCGCGGCGCCGAGCTGCGCGCCCGCTACGGCGCGGAATTCGCCCGGCGCACCGCGCGAGGGCTCGACATGCAGCCGCATGGCGGCGAAAGCCCGCGCGCGCTGCGCGGCCGCGTCGGTGCCTGGCTCGCCGGGCGCGCCGCCGTCGGCCGGCCGACCGGCGCGGTCTGCCATCAGGGGGTGATCCGGGCGGTGCTGTCGCTCGCCACCGGCTGGGACATGGTCGCCGAGCCGCCGCTCGGCCTGGAATGGGCGGCGGCCCAGATATTCACCGTCGATCCCGCGGGGCCGGTCACGCTGGAACGGGCGAACGTCGCGCTGGAGGTCGTGGGCGGCTCGGACGGGCGGGGCCGAGAAGATACCTGACAGCGAGGCGTCGAGGCGTATAGACTGCGGCTGCGGACGGAGGATGCGCATCGCGACCGCGCTGCCGTCCGCGCTCTTGCAGGCGTCCGTTCGCGACGGCGCCGGGACGAAAGGGGGGAAGGTTATGCCAGAGTCGAGAAAGTTCGCGTTGGGCGCCCTGGCGGCGCTGGCCGTCGCCGGCCTCGCCGCGCAGGGGGCCGCCGCCGACCGTGTCGTGCATATCGCGGGCTTCGGGGCCAAGTCGGGCGTCGTCCGCTCGTTCGGAATCAACACCGAGGCAGTGCTCAAGGGCGCGATCCAGGCCGTGAACGAGGGCGGCGGGGTGAAGCTCGGCGACGGCACGACGGCCAGGATGGAGATCACGTTCCTCGACGACCGCTGCAACGCCGAGGAGGGGATCTCGGTGCTGCGCCGGATCGCCGGCAGCGACGCCGTGGTCGCCGTCGGGCCGACCTGCTCCAATGTCGCCGAGCCCCTGTTCGGTATCCTGCAGAAGAAGGCCGGCGACGACGGCGATTCGGGGCTGCGGATCCCCGTCTTCACCGACACCGCTATCAAGGGCGGCCTCGCCAAAATCTCCGAATGGGCGTTCCGCAACGTCCCCAACGAGAACCAGATGTACAAGGCGTTGTTCGCCTGGCTGCGCTCGGAGCACCCGGACCTCAAGACGGTCTATGGCGGCGTCGAGGAGGACTTCGCCCATTCGCGGTTCACTTGGCACAAGGTGATGAAGGTGCGTTCTCCCGAGGCCGGGTACGAGGTGCTCGGCGAGGCCAAATGGCTGCTCAACGACACCAATTTCACCACCCAGGTGCGCCGGATGAAGAAGGCAAAGCCCGATATCGTGGCGATCTCGGCGCATCCCTTCACGACCTGCGGCGTGCTCAAGGAGATGCAGCGCCAGCGCGTCAAGCCCAAGCTCCTGGTCGGTCTGACCAGCTCGTCGAGCATGGAAACCCTGCAGGGCTGTTCCAAACAGGCCGAGGGGATCATCATCCCGACCAGCTTCGCTCCGGTGACCGATGCCGCCAGGACGGCGGCCGACGCCGCGGCGAAGTACGACGGCAGCGCCGATCTGCACAGCGCCGCCGCCTGGGAGATCGTGATGATCCTCAAGCAGGTCATGGAGTCCCAGGGCATCATGGCCAAGCCCGACACGGTCCAGGCCGACCGCCGCAAGATCCGCGACGGGCTGGCATCGTTGAAGGAGACCAGGGGTCTGCTCGGCACCATCCAGCGCACGTCGGAGGGCGAGGCGGTCAAGCCCTATCTCTACGTCCACGCGCGGTCGGGGCAGTGGGCGGTTCTCCACGACCCGCTGAAGAACTAGGCGGTCCGGGAGGGGCGGGCGCCGGCGGGAACCGGCGCCCGCCTTGCCGCCGCTGAGACTCCTTCACGGCCATCCCGGTGGACCTCCTCGACTTCGTGCAGTCGATCGCCGACGGGCTGCTGTTCGGCGCGACCTACGCGCTGATCGGGATCGGCTTCACCCTGATCTTCGGGGTGATGCACAAGATCAACCTCGCCTATGGGGCGGCGTCGATCGCCGGCGCCTATGCGAGCATCGCGGCGGCCGCCTACCTGCCTCTCCCCGCCCTGATCATCTTTCTGATCGCCGCCGCCGCCTCCGGCGCGATCGGTTACGTGATCTATCTGGCCAATTTCCGTTTCATCCCGCTCGTCAACCCGTTGGCGACGCTGATGGCGACGGTCGGCATGCTGATTCTGGTCGACGAGATCATCGTGCATGCGACCGAAGGCATGCCCCAGCCCTATCCGGCCCTGTTCGCCGACATCTATCTGGAGTTCGGCGATTTCGGGCTGCGCGGCGACCTGATGTTCATCTTCGTCCTGTCGCTGATCGCGACGGTGGTGCTGATGCTGATGCTCTACCGGACCCGGCTCGGCATCGCCACCCGCGCGGTGGCGCAGCAGCCGGTCGCGGCGCAGCTCGCCGGCATCAGCCTCGAGCGCACCAACGCGCTGACCTTCGTGATCACCGGCATGCTCGGCGGGCTGGCCGGGGCGATGATCGGCGCCTCGGTCGGCGTCCTGTCGCCGCTGCTCACCTTGCCGGTGACGGTCAAGGGGTTGATCGTCTGCACGATCGGCGGGCTCGGCAGCATTCCGGGCGCCATCGTCGCCGGGCTGATGGTCGGCGCGCTCGAGAATCTGTTCCTGGCCGTCCGAGGCGTCACCGAGCGCGACATGTATGTGATGCTGCTGCTTTTCGTGTTCCTGGTCTTCCGCCCGGGCGGACTCTTCTCGCGCTCGGCGTCGCGCGACTGACCCGGGGCGCGGCGATGGATTTCCTCCTCGGTCTCGCCCAGATCATCGGCGTACACACGATCCTCGGGCTGTCGGCCTATGTCGTCCTGCAGACCGGCCAAGTGACGATGGCGCAGGCCGGGTTCTTCTCGATCGGGGCCTATGTCGCCGGCATGCTGACCGTGCTGGCGGAGTGGCATATCGTGCCGGCGATGATCGTCGCCGCGGCGGCCGCCGGGCTGGTCGCGGGCCTCGTCGGCTTCCCGGCGCTGCGGGTGAAGGGGCTGATGCTGGTGGTCGCGACGATCGCGTTCGGCGAGTTCATCCGCCTGTTCTGGTTCAATTTCGATTACCAGATCGCCAAGGGGGAGATCGCCGTCGGCCCGCTCGGCGGCGAAGGCTTCAAGCAGATCCGCTTCTTCCCGGAGAATGGCTGGACGACGCTCGAGGTCGCCCTGTTCATCTGGGCCTTCGTCGTCCTGATCATGCTGGCGCTCTGGTGGGCCGACCGGTCGCGCGCCGGCGCGGTGCTCCGCGCGGTCGGCGAGGACGAGCTGGCGGCGCAGAGCGTCGGCATCGACCTGACCGCGGTCAAGGTCGGCGCCTTCGCCGCCGGCGGGGTCATCGCCGGCATCGGCGGCGCCATCTACGCCCATTACACCACCCATATCGAGCATCTGAATTTCGGCGTCATCCTCGCCACCTTCGCGATCGCCTACCCGATCCTCGGTGGGCTCTCGAACGTCCTCGGGACGCTCGCCGCGGTGATCTTCATCCAGGGGTTCCTGGTCGAGGGGCTGCGCTTTATGGGCGACTGGCGCAGCCTTCTGTTCGGCGCGCTGATCGTGCTGGCGATGAACGTCCGGCCGCGCGGCCTCATGGACGAACGAGCCATGCTGCTCCTCCGCCGGCTGTTCGGGCGCGGCTGACCATGCCGGTGCTGGAGATCGCGTCCCTGAGCAAGTATTTCGGTGGCGTCCGCGCCGTCGACTCGCTCGATCTCGCGGTGGAGGAAGGCGAGATTTTCGGCCTGATCGGTCCCAACGGCTCCGGCAAGAGCACGACCGTCAACCTGATCTGCGGCGTTATGCCGGCGACCGACGGCCGGGTCCGGTTCGCGGGCCGCGACATCACGGGCGCGCAGCCGCACAAGGTGCTGGCGGCGGGCATCGCCCGGACGTTCCAGAACATCCGGCTGTTCGGCCATCTGTCGGTATGGCAGAACCTGTGGGTCGCGCAGAACTCGGTCGAGGAGCGCCGACGGCAGGGGTTCGTGAAGCGCTGGTTCTCGGGCGCCGCCGCAGCGCGGGCGGCACTCGAGGAACAGCTCGACTTCGCCGGGCTGACCGAACGGCGGGACGATCTCGCCCGGAACCTGTCTTTCGGGGAGCAGCGCCGCCTCGAACTCGCGCGGGCGCTCGCCGCCAGACCCCGGCTGTTGCTGCTCGACGAGCCGGCCGCCGGGATGAACCTCGAGGAAGTGCGCGCGCTCGACGAACGGCTGCGGGTTCTGAAACGGGCCGGCATGACCGTCGTCCTGGTCGAGCACGTCATGGAGCTGGTCATGGGCGTGACCGACCGGATCGCGGTCCTCAATTTCGGGCGCAAGATCGCTGAGGGGACGCCTGGCGAGATCCGCCGCGACGAAGCGGTCCAAACGGCTTATCTCGGCGCCGGGGCGGGCAAGGCGCATGCTTGATATCCGGGGCCTCGCCACTTCCTACGGGAACATCCAGGCGCTGCGGGGCGTCGACCTTTCGGTCGGCGAGGGAGGCATCACCTGTTTGCTCGGCCCCAACGGCGCCGGCAAGACCACGCTGATGATGACCCTCGCCGGTATCCTGAAGCCGGTGCGGGGCACCGTCCGCTTTCTCGACCGCGACATCACCGGCATGGCGCCCAGCGGCGTCGTGCGGCAGGGCATCGCGCTGGTGCCCGAGAACCGGCTGGTGTTTCCCGACATGACGGTGCGCGAGAATCTCGCCGCCGGCGCCTATCTCCGTCTGGGCCGGGAACGGGCGGCGGCGCAGCGCGACATCGGACGCTTGTTCGCGCGCTTTCCCCGGCTTCGGGAACGCGCGGCCCAGCTCGCCGGGACGTTGTCCGGCGGCGAGCAGCAGATGCTCGCCGTCGCCCGTGCGTTGATGGCGCGCCCGCGCCTTCTGCTGATGGACGAGCCGTCCCTCGGCCTGGCGCCGCTGGTGGTCGAAGAGATATTCCGCATCATCGGCGAGCTGCGCGCCGAGGGCGCGACGATCTTCCTGGTCGAGCAGAACGCCCATATGGCCCTGCAGGTGGCTGACCATTTCTACCTGCTGGAACAGGGGCGAGTGACTTTCAGCGGCCGGCCCGGACAGCTCGCCGAACATGAGGTGATCCAGCGCGCCTATCTCGGCAATCGCTGAGCGGCGTCCCGGGACGGGGCCGCGCCGCCGGCCGGCTTGGGGGTGATCGGTGACGGACTTCATCCAGAACTGTCTGGACGGCGTCATGCTGGGTTCGTCCTACGCCCTTCTCGCCATCGGGTTCACGCTGATTTTCGGCGTCATGCGGCGGCTCAACCTCGCTTACGGCCCGTCGATCATGTTCGGCGCCTTCGTCGGCACGCTGGTCTATGCCGAGTTTCGCGCCGGCGCCCTCGTGGTCGCCGCCGCGACGATCGCCGGCGCGGTCGTCGCCGGCCTCTATGTCGAGCGGCTGTGCTTCCGGGCGATCCGACAGGGCGCGGCCGTGGCCTCGATGGTCTCCAGCTTCGCGATCTGGATGCAGCTCGAGGATGTCGTGAGCCTCGCCTTTCCCGACCGCACCTACCCCTTCCCGCCGTTGATCACCGCCGACCCGGTGACGCTCGGGCCGTTCTTCGTCAAGCTGGAGAACGTTCTGATGTTCGCCTGCGCGGTCGTCCTGACCGCGCTGCTGCACTGGCTGCTGCAGGCGACGCGGTTCGGACTCGCGTTGCGCGCCGTGTCGGAGAACCCGCGCGCGGCGCGCTTCATGGGGATCGATACGGGCGCGGTCATGTTCCGCGCCTTCGTCATCGCCTCGGTTTTCGGCGGCGCCGCCGCCTATCTGATCGCCAGCGCCGATACTCAGATCACGCCGCTCTTCGGGCTCTGGGCGACCGTTAAGGGTCTGATCGCGATGATGCTGGGCGGGATGGGCTCGATCCCCGGCGCCGTCCTCGGCGGGCTGCTGCTCGGCGTGGTCGAGGCGCAGAGCCTCTGGTATCTGGGGACCGAATACCGCGATCTCTCGGCCTATTTCCTGCTGTTCCTGTTCCTGATCCTTCGTCCCGGCGGGCTGATCGGGCAGGCCGCGGCTGAGCGCGAGCGCGCGGCGATACGGCGGGTGTGATGGATGTCGGCGCCCGACCGGAGAATGCGCCGTCATCGAGCGTCCCGGCGCCTCGATCGGCTCGTCTCCCGCTTCGGCCCGTGCCGAAACCGACAGGCCGCCTTCCTGGTTCCGCTCCAACAAGTCATCTGCACCAATTCTCGCCCCTGCCGCATCTCGATCGCACCAGAAACAGCTGCATAAGCGGTTGGGGCGCTTGTGATAACGTTGGACGATCATGAATGGATCCGGATCGGAAGCAATGTCGCGATTGGCGGTAGATTATCAGTCGAACGGAAAGAACGGTCTCCCCGATGATTCTTCCGATGCTGGCGGGATAGCCCGTGAGGCTCCGACGCATCGCATAGCCCAGCGGGGCGATCTTGTCTGCTCGGACAACATCCCATATATGGCGCATTTGCCCGACGGGGTGTTCAAGCTGATCGTTACCTCTCCTCCTTACAATCTCGGGAAACCCTACGATTACAAGTCCGGCCTTGATGACTACCTGTCGATGCAGGAGAGAGTCATTTGGGTGGGATATAGATCCTATAAGGGTTCCTTGGAAATATCCGAGAAAGAGACATTTCAAGAGACCTAATGTAGGAAGACTTTCGGAAAATCCCAAGGGGAAGAATCCGAGCGACGTTTGGGAGTTTCCCAACGTAAAGAGCAACCATCCGGAGAAGACGATTCATCCCTGCCAGTTTCCCGTCGAGTTGGTGGAGCGGTTGGTATTGTCGTTGACCGATGAAGGGGACAGCGTATTCGATCCGTATATAAGTGTGGGGTCGACGGTGATTGCGGCGATCAAGCGCGACCGGCGCGGCTACGGCTGCGAAATCGTCCCCGAATATGTTGAGATCGCTCAAGCGCGGCTTGAAGCTTTGAATGCTGGCACGCTTCGAACTCGTTCGATGGGTGGGCCGATATACGACCCGAGTTTACCGAAAGGCGATCATTGATGCGGACCGACTCGAAATACTCTCATCTCAATGTTGAAGAATGTTTGATCGTTCATAAATCCGCCCTCTGGCAGGAAATACAGAACCTGGTTTCCAACGGTAAATCGGCGGACAGGCACGGCCCGTTCGGGGGGGTGAGGGGCAGGGCGGCCTCCGGCCGGGCGGATCGTTGCGAGATGTATATCCTTAACATTCCGCAAGCCGATTCGACCCTGCCCTCGACTCTATGGGTGTGAGAGCGGTGGACGATGTCTATCTCGTCACGGTCCTGTCGAATATCGGGATGATCTCCTTTGTCGCGCTGTCGGCCTATCTCCTGCTGGTGGTCGGCGAGATCTCGTTCGGCCAGCAGGCGTTCTTCGCGATCGGCGCCTATGGCTCCGGCATCGCTACGGCGATGTGGGGCTGGCCGTTCTGGCTGGGCCTGATGTGGGGCGCGGCTTTGGCCGGGGCGGCGGCCCTCGCGGTGGCGGTCCCGACGATCCGCCTGCGCGGCCTCTACTTTTCGATCGCCACGCTCGCCTTCGCCGAGATGGTGCGGCTCGTCTTCGAGATATTCACCTACCGGGTCGAGGTCGACGGCGAGCCGATCGGACCCGACGGCTCCGACGGGTTCCGCGACATCCGTGCTATCTACGACGCCAACATCTCGGAATTCGACTATATGCTGGTCATCTACGGCTTGCTGGCGGCGGTCCTCGCCATCCTCGTCGTCATCGAGCGGTCGTGGCTCGGCAGCATATTCAGGATGATCGGCGAGGATCCGATCCTGGCCGAGATGCAGGGGGTGAACGCCGTCGGCTACAAGATCCTCGCGGTCGTCCTCGCCGGGGTGGTCGCCGGCGTCGGGGGCGGTCTCTACGCCCATTTCACCACCTATCTCGAACCCAAGATATTCAACGTGATGCTCGGCGTTCATGGCCTTGCCTACGGGCTGATCGGCGGGCTGGGGACGGTGTTCGGCCCGTTGATCGGCGTCGCCATCGATATCGGATTCCTGGAATCGATCCGCGCGATTTCCGGTTACCGCATGATCGTCTTCGGCGGCCTCGTCGCGGTCCTGCTCATCCTGCGCCCGCGCGGGCTGCTCGACGAGGCGGCCGTCCATTGGCTGCGCGCCCGTTGGCGGAGGCTGGCGCGTGCTGAGCGTTGACGGGCTGAGCCTGTCCTTCGGCGGCGTCGCGGCACTCTCCGGGCTGGACCTTGCGGTCGCAGAAGGCGAGGTCCTTGGCCTGATCGGCCCCAACGGATCGGGAAAGACGACGCTGTTCAACGTCGTCACCGGGGTCTACCGCCCAGACGCGGGCCGCGTCCTGCTGCGCGGCGAGGACGTGACCGGCGGGAGCCCGCCGGAGATCATGTGCCGCGGCGTCGGGCGCACCTTCCAGAACCTGCGGATCTTCCGGCGGATGAGCGTCCGCGACAATGTCCGGGCGGCGCAGCACGGCCTGGCCGGAGGCGGCGTCCGCGGTCTCGTCGGGCTGCGCCGTGCCGCCGAACGGCGGCGGCGGCGGGAGGCCGAGCGCCTGCTCGAAGCGGTCGGTCTCGCCGACCGGGGCGATGATCTCGCCGGATGCCTGCCGCTGCCCGGCCAGCGGCGGCTCGAACTCGCCCGCGCGCTCGCCCGGGCGCCGGCGCTGCTGCTGCTCGACGAGCCGGCCGGCGGCATGACTCCCGCCGAGACGATCGAGATGGGCCGGCTCATACGCGAGCTCGCGCTGCCCGGGCGCAGCTGCATCGTCATCGAGCACAAGATCGACCTGATCTCGGAGCTGTGCGGGCGGCTCTGCGTCCTCGATTTCGGCCGCAGGATCGCCGACGGCCCGCCGCGCGAGGTGCTGCGCGAGAGCGCGGTGCGCGCGGCCTATCTGGGGCGGACCGAGGATGCTTGAGGTCCGCGGCCTACATGTCCGCTACGGCAGGCTGCGCGCGGTGCAGGGGGTGACGCTCGACATCGCCGAGGGAGAGATCGTGGCCCTGATCGGCGCGAACGGCGCGGGCAAGAGTTCGACCATGCATGCGATCTGCGGGATCGAGCGGCCCGCCGCCGGCCGTATCCGCTATCTCGGCGAGGACATCGCGCGCCTGCCGGCCCACCGCATCGTTCGGCGCGGCATCGTGCAGGTGCCGGAGGGCCGCTTGATCTTCGGCGGGTTGACGGTCGCCCAGAACCTGCTTCTCGGCGCCCACAACGCCCCCGACCGCGCCGGCGTCGAGGCGGCCATGGAACGCGTGCTCGCCCTCTTCCCCGTCCTGCGCGACCGGCTGAATGCGCCGGGCGCGGCGCTGAGCGGCGGGCAGGCGCAGATCCTGGCGCTGGCGCGCGGCCTGATGGCCGCGCCGCGCCTCCTGCTGCTCGACGAGCCCTCGCTCGGCCTCGCGCCGGCGGCGGCGCGCGAGGTCTTCGCTTTGATCGCCCGGCTTCGAGAGACCGGGGTGACGATTTTGCTGGTCGAGCAGAATGTCCGCCAGGCATTGAAGGTTGCCGACAGGGGCTATGTTCTGGAGGCGGGGCTGGTCGGGCTCGCTGGCTCGGCGTCCGAGCTCGCCCTGCATCCGCTTCTGGTGAACGCCTATCTTGGCGATGGAGGAACATCGGCATGTTCGTGATACGGATCGGGGCGGTCCTTGCCATGCTGCTGGCAAGCGGGGCCGCAGCAGCCGGCGAGCGGGCGGCGGCCGACATGAGTTGCAAGGCGGCCGGCAAGACGTTTGCCTATGACTGCCGGATCGCGCTCAGGGGCCGCAGCAGCGCCGCGCCGCTCGACGATGCGAGGATTCTCGTTCGGGCCGGCATGCCGTCGATGCCGATGGCGCACAACGTCCCGTCGGCGACGGCCGCACCCGCCGGCAAGCCGGGGCATTACGAGGTCCGGCTCGAACTCGAGATGTACGGCGACTGGACCCTGACCCTCGACATCGAGGGGCCGGTGCGTGACCGCCTCGTCAGGAAGCTGCGTTTTGGCCCCGCCGGCGCGGAGCGCTTGCGCGGCGACAGGAAGACGCGGCACCGGGACAGGATGAAGACCGTTTCCGGGTATTGAGGACTGCCTTATCCCCCGGCCGGCGCGAAACGGGGGTGACAGCGGCGTGCGACGGCTTCATACAGGGTTCGCAACGCGCTGCCCCGGGGAGGCGATGGCATGGCCGATCTCGCGACCACGGACGATCTGTTCTTCGCCCGCACCGGCGTCGACCGCGGCCGGGTGGAGGCGATCGTCGCCGACGCGCTGACAGGCGTCGACGACGGCGAACTGTTCCTCGAATACCGACAGTCCGAGGGTCTCGCCTTCGACGACGGGCGGCTGAAAAGCGCGTCGTTCGACACCAGCCAGGGGTTCGGCCTACGGGCGGTCGCCGGGGAGACGACCGGCTACGCGCATTCGGCGGAGATCTCCGAGGCGGCGATTCGCCGCGCCGCCGAGACCGTCGAGGCGGTACGGTCGGGGCGCGGCGGCTGCGCGGGCGACGAGGGGCCGCCGTCGACCAACTTGTCGCTCTATAGCGGGGAAAACCCGCTCGGCGCTCCGTCCTTCGAGGACAAGGTGAAGCTGTTGCAGGCGATCGACGCCTATGCGCGGGGCCGCGACCCCCGGGTCTCCCAGGTCGTCGCCTCGATCAGCGGGGAATGGCAGGCGATCCAGATCGTCCGCGCCGACGGCCGCCGCGCCGCCGACATCCGGCCCCTGGTACGCCTCAACGTGTCGGTCGTGGTCGCCCAGGGCGGGCGGATGGAGACCGGAACCAGCGGAGCCGGCGGCAGGACATCCTTCGCCGCCCATGTCGCCGAGGACGCCTGGCGGGGGCAGGTCGACGAAGCGCTGCGCCAGGCGCTGGTCAATCTCGACTCGGTCGACGCCCCGGCCGGCGAGATGCCGGTCGTGCTCGGGCCGGGCTGGCCCGGCATCCTGCTGCACGAGGCGATCGGCCATGGGCTCGAAGGCGATTTCAACCGCAAGAAGACCTCGGCCTTCGCGGGCCTGCTCGGCCGGCGGATCGCCGCGCCCGGCGTCACCGTGGTCGACGACGGCACGATCGACGACCGGCGCGGCTCCCTGACCATCGACGACGAGGGTACCCCGAGCCAGCGCACGGTGCTGATCGAGGACGGGATCCTCGCCGGCTACATGCAGGATCGACAGAACGCGCGGTTGATGGGCGCGGCGCCGACCGGCAACGGCCGTCGGGAGAGCTTCGCCCATGCGCCGATGCCGCGCATGACCAACACCTACATGCTCTCGGGCGGCTGCGCCCCGGAGGAGATCATCGGCGATGTCGCGAACGGCCTCTATGCCGTCAATTTCGGCGGCGGCCAGGTCGACATCACCTCCGGCCGCTTCGTGTTCACCGCCTCGGAGGCCTATCTGATAGAGGGCGGCAGGATCGGCGCCCCGGTCAAGGGGGCGACTCTGATCGGAAACGGCCCGGAAGTGCTGACCCGCGTGCGCCGGATCGGCGACGACATGGCGCTCGACCCCGGGGTCGGAACCTGCGGCAAGGACGGCCAGGGCGTCCCGGTGGGAGTCGGCCAACCGACGCTTCTGGTCGACCGCCTGACGGTGGGCGGCACCGCAGCCTGAGCCGGCCCTTCCTACCAGAAATCCCGGTGAACGACGGCCGCCTCTTCCTCGAGCAACGGCCCGACGACCGCAACCTCACGCTGGCCGGCCGCGAGGACATGGCGGCAGGGCAGGTCGAGCGTCAGATTTTCCGGGTGCGGGCCGATCAGCGCCTTCAAGGCCCGTTCGCTCATGCCGTAGACGACCCGGCCGATCCCCGCCCAATAGGCCGCCCCGGCGCACATCGCGCAAGGCTCGGCACTCGCATACATGGTCGCGCGTGCCAGGACCTCGCTGCGATAGGCGACGGAGGCGCGGCTCATGAGCAGCCGTTCGGCATGGGCGGTGGCGTCGCCGTCGGCGCCGAACCCGTTCATCTCCTCCATCAGCACCGCGCCGTCGGGTCCGACGAGGACCGCGCCGAAGGGATGGTTGCCGCCCGCCCGCGCGGCGGCGGCGGCGGCGATGGCACGACGCAGAAACGCCTCATGGTCGAGCTCGGGCAGCGCGCCGCCGGCCGGTCCCTGCGGGCTCAATAGGCCAGCTCCTCGAAGACCGGATCGACGCTCCCGCCCCAGTCGGCGTGGAAGCGCTCGAGCGCCAGCTCCGCCGGCGACTTGCCGCTGCGCAGACTCTCGTCGAGGGCGGCGAGAAACCCGGTTTCGTTCTCGCCCAGCCGGTCGAGGCGGGCGCGGGCGCGCAGCCCGGAATGGGCGATCTCCAGCACCTCGCGGGCGATGTCCAGCAGGGTGCGGCCCCGGAACGGCACGGCCAGCGCGCGGCGCGGCGCCTCGCGGCGCAGCATGTGATGCTCCTCGATCGTCCAGTCCCGGATCAGCGCATGCGCCGCCTCCAGGGCCGCCCGGTCGTAGAGCAGCCCCACCCAGAGGGCCGGCAGCGCGCATAGCCGCCGCCACGGCCCGCCGTCTGCGCCCCGCATCTCCATGAAGCGCTTCAGCCGGACCTCGGGGAACAGGGTCGTCAGATGGTCCGACCAGTCCGAGATCGTCGGCTTCTCGCCGGGCAGGATTGCGAGCCTGCCGTCGAGGAAGTCGCGGAACGACAGCCCGGAGGCGTCGAGATAGCGGCCGTCCCGGTAGACGAAATACATCGGGACGTCCAGCACGTGATCGACATAGCGCTCGAACCCCATCCCGTCCTCGAACACGAAGGGCAGGATACCGCAGCGGTCGGGGTCGGTGTCCTCCCAGACATGGCTACGGTAGGAGCGGAACCCGCTCGGCCTGCCCTCTACGAAGGGGGAGTTGGCGAACAGCGCCGTGGCGACCGGTTGCAGGGCGAGCCCGATGCGGAACTTCCTGATCATGTCCGCTTCGCTGTCGAAGTCCAGGTTCACCTGGACGGTGCAGGTGCGGAGCATCATGTCGAGCCCGAGCGCGCCCCTGATCGGCATGTAGGCGCGCATGATGCCGTAGCGGCCCTTGGGCATCCACGGCATGTCCGCGCGCGCCCATTTGGGGTGGAAGCCCATGCCGAACAGCCCGACCCCGAGCTCGCCCGCGATCTCCTTGACCTCGGCGAGATGGGCGTGGACCTCGTCGCAGGTCTGGTGGATGGTCTCCAACGGAGCGCCCGACAGCTCGAGCTGCCCGCCCGGTTCCAACGACACGCTGCAATCCCGTCTGCTCAGCGCCACCGTGTTGCCGTTCTCCAGCACCCGGTCCCAGCCGAACCGGGTCAGGCCGTCGAGAAACGCGCCGATGCCCCAGGGTCCGTCATAGGGCGCGGGCGCGAGGGTCTCGCGGTGGAACACGAATTTCTCGTGCTCGGTGCCGATGCGCCAGGCGTCGGCGGGCTTGCAACCGCTCTCGAGATGCGCGACGAGCTGGTGCCTGTCCTCTATCGGAGCGCCGGCTTCTGCTGGCGGTGCGGCCATCGTTCCCCCTCGTCCGCTAGAACCCGGCGCGCCCGGCGGCCGCCCAGTCGCCGGCCGCCGCCTGCCAGCAGGCCAGCGCCGCCAGGGCGGCGGTCTCCGCCCGCATGAGGCGCGGGCCGAGATCGACCGCCGAAGCGGCGGGATGACTGCGGAGCCGGGTCCGCTCGGCTTCGGTGAACCCGCCCTCCGGTCCGACGAGCAGCGCGGCGCGCGCCGGGGCTTCCGAGAACGCCGTCGCCGCGGCCCGCCCGCCGCCGCCCTCGTCGCACCAGAACAGCCGTCGGTCCGCCGGCCAGCCGCGCAGCGCCCGGTCGAGCGGAACGGGGGGCCGGAGCTCGGGCACGCTCGTGCGGCCGCACAGCTCGGCCGCCTCCACCGCATGACAACGCAGCCGACCGAGCCCGACGCGGCGCGCCGTGGTGCGGGTGGTGGTCACCGGCCAGACTGCCGCTGCGCCCAGCTCGGTCGCCTTGCCGACCAGGAAGTCGATGGGGCCGCGCTTGATCGGTGCGAACAGGAGCCAGATATCGGACTCGGGCTCCGGTCGCCGCAGCCGGTCGCCCAGCCGCAGGGTATAGCGCCGTCTGGCCGCGCTCTCGACGACCGTATGAAACTCCCCGTCGCGCCCGTTGAACACGATGACCGCGTCGCCCGGACCCATCCGCAGCACGGCGCCCAAACGGTGCGATCGGGCCGGGCCGACATCGACGACGACGCCTGCGGCCAGAGCTTCGTCCAGATGGAGGCGGACCGCGGGCATCGGCGGGTGCTGTTCCTGCAACGACGCGAGACCCGAAGACCGGCCAAGGATGCCGGATCGTCTCGGAGGCTCGCGCCGGGTATAGTCGGGCGGGCTGGATAGGGCAATGCCGGACCGTTTGGCGGCGAGCGACATCCCCCGCGGGGGTTGGGTGGACCGGTTGCTGCCGCGGCCGGCGCGGCCCTATGCCAGGCTGGCGCGACTGGATCGGCCGATCGGCTCCTGGTTGTTGCTGTTCCCCTGCTGGTGGTCGCTGGGGCTGGCCTCACCGGCGCCTCTGTCGGGGCAGTCTCTGGCCCTGTTCGCGCTCTTCGGCGTCGGCGCGGTGGTGATGCGCGGGGCCGGCTGCACCTTCAACGACATCTGCGACAGGGATTTCGACGCCAGGGTGGCGCGCACCCGCGACCGGCCGCTGCCGGCCGGCGAGGTCACGCTGCGCGGGGCGCTGGTCTTTCTCGTGGCCCTGCTCCTGCTGGGGCTTGCGGTCCTGGTCGCGCTCAACCCTTACGCGATCGTCGTCGGCGCCGCCTCCCTGCTCCTTCTGTTCACCTATCCGCTGGCGAAGCGGGTGACCTTCTGGCCGCAATTCGTCCTCGGGCTCGCCTTCAACTGGGGGGCGCTGCTCGGCTGGGCGGCGGTCCGCGGTACGCTCGACCCTGCCGCGCTGCTGCTCTATGCCGGGGGCGTCTTCTGGACGCTCGGCTACGACACCATCTATGCTCACCAGGATCGGCGCGACGACCCCGCCGCCGGCGTCCGGTCCTCGGCGCGCGCGCTCGGACCGGCCAGCAAGCCCTGGCTGTTGATGTTCTACGCCGCGGCGGTTTCGCTGTTCGCCGCCGCCGGGCAGCAAGCGGGGCTCGGATGGCCCTACGCTGTCGGGCTGGCGTTCGCCGCCGGCCAGCTCGCCTGGCAGGTTCTCGACCTTGATCCCGACGATCCGAAGGACTGTCTGGCCAAGTTCCGCTCCAACCGGCTGGCGGGCTGGCTGGTGCTGGGCGGCGCGGTCAGCGCGCATTCGATCGCCGGCTGAACAGCGCGGCCGCTGGGTCCGCCTGCCGGATTCGCGCCTCGGCGGCGGCGAGGTCCTCGGGGCGGTTGACGTTGAAGAAGGGGTCCACGGGCGCGGCCGCGAACTCGACCCGGACAAGGCGATAGCGCGCCGTCCACCGATCGACCTTGCGGATTCCCTCCTCGGCCAGCGCGGCGCGCAGCGCCCCGGCCAGGGCGACCGGCCACAGCCCGAAGACCGGATGGTCCCGGCCGCCCGACCGGGCGCAGACCAGATCGGCGCCGGCCTCCGCGAGCCGCCGCCGCATCCGGGCTACCAGATCGCCCGGTAGGAAGGGCGCGTCGCAGGCGACGCTCGCGACATGGCTGCAGGCCGGCGCGTTGGCGACCGCCCACTCCATCCCGGTCAGCACGCCGGCGAGCGGCCCCGGGTGGTCGGCGACGGAATCGGCCGCCACCGGCAGGCCGTAGGCGGCGAACCGCCGGGGATCGCGGTTGGCGTTCAGGATCAAGGGGCCGACCTGAGGGCGGAAACGTTCGACGACCCGTGCGAGGATCGTCCGGCCGGCGACCGGGCTGAGCGCCTTGTCGCCGCCGCCCATCCGCCGCGACAAGCCGCCGGCGAGGACGACCCCGACGATGCGCCCGTCGGGGCTAATCGGAAATGCCTTCCTCTCCGGGGCTCGCCTTTCGCCGCACGCGGCGGGGCTCCTCGGCGACCGCCCCCGGATCGGCGTCGTAGACGATGCGGTTCTCCCCGGCGAGCGCGATGAAGCGCTTTCCCCTGGCGCGGCCGATCAGCGTCAGATTCGCCTCGCGAGCGAGCTCCACCCCCCAAGCCGTGAAGCCGGAGCGCGAGATCAGTACCGGGATACGCATCTGCACGGTCTTGATGACCATTTCGCTGGTCAGCCGCCCGGTAGTGTAGAACATCTTGCCCTCGGGTGCGATGCCGTGCAGGTGCATATAGCCCGCAATCTTGTCCACAGCGTTGTGGCGCCCGACATCCTCCATGTAGATCAGCGGC
The DNA here is from genome assembly GCA_963422565.1 of Alphaproteobacteria bacterium. GTDB lineage: Bacteria > Pseudomonadota > Alphaproteobacteria > MPNO01 > MPNO01. Next base: position 3,252,897 of record OY730228.1, read on the forward strand.
CGGTCGCGGCGGCACAGCACGCAGCCGTGGATCGCCCCGGCCTCCAGATAGAGGCTGGGGGTACTGTTGATCTTCCTGGATAGCGCGTAGAGCCAGGAAGTGCGGACTTCGGCGGCGGGGTCGAGCGTCACGGTTTCGAAGACCTCCATCAGGTCGCCGAAAGCCGTGCCGAGGGCGCATCCCGAGGTCCGGGTCTGCTTCTTGAGCTTCTCCTCGAAATCGGTCTCGCCCCGCGTGCGCACGACGACGGTGTCGATCTCCTCGTCGAAATCGATGCCCGTAAGCTCGTCGTCCGGGCGGAGCATGTTCTGGTTGATCAGATAGCCGACCGCGAGGCAGTCCGCATAATCGCCAATGGTCATCAGCGTGACGATCTCCCGGCTGTTGAGGAACAGCGTCAGCGGCCGTTCCACGGTGACCGAGGTCTCGATGGGCCGAGAGTCCTGATCGATGCCCGGCACCCGCCTGGTCAGCCGAGCGTCGCCGGGATCCGGTCTGATCAGATAGTCGTCCACGCCGGGACTATGGGCCGGGGTGGTCCCCGGTACAACCGCCCCGGCGCCTGGACGCGCGCTTGCGCCGCGCGCCGCCCGTCTGTATACAGCGTCGGCCGTTTCCGAGCCGCCACGCTGCGCCGCATCCGCGGTGCGGCGGGCGTGCAGTGGCGGCGCGCTCGGCCATGTCGACCGGCGGAGGGGAAATGCCCAAGCTCAAGTCGAAGAGCGGCGCCAAGAAGCGGTTCCGCACGACTGGCAGCGGAAAGCTGCGTGGTAACTTCGCCTACAAGCGGCACAATCTGCGCAAGCGCTCGCAGAAGATGAAGCGCAAGGCGCGCGGTTCGATGCCGCTCGCCCCCGAGGACGCCCGGATCGTCAGATCCTACCTCCCCTACGCCTGAGGAGCACGCCATGGCACGCGTCAAGCGGGGGGTGACCAACCATGCCCGCCACAAGAAGATACTGCGCCGCGCGAAGGGCTATCGCGAGCGCAACCGGACAAGCGTCCGCGTCGCCATGCAGCGGGTCGAGAAGGGGCTGCAATATGCCTATCGCGACCGGCGCAACCGCAAACGGAACTTTCGGGCGTTGTGGATCCAGCGGATCAACGCCGGGGCCCGCAGTCATGGGCTGACCTATTCCCGGTTCATGCACGGGATCAAGCGCGCCGGGATCGAGATCGACCGCAAGGTGCTGGCCGACCTCGCAGCGCGTGAGCCGGACGCGTTCGGCGCGGTCGTCGCCAGAGTCCGGACCGCGCTCGCCGACTGACGGCTCGGCCGCGGCGGGACCGGGATGGAGGATCTCGAGCGCCTCCGCAACGATCTGCTGGCGCGGATCGAAAGCGCCGACGCCGACGCGCTGGAGGGGCTGCGCATCGAGGCGCTCGGCCGCAAGGGCCGCATCACCGGGCTGCTCAAGGGTCTCTCCGATCTCCCCGCCGATCGCCGGCGCGATGCCGGCCGGGCACTGAACGCGCTCAAGACCGCCGTGGCCGGCGCGGTCGACGATCGGCGCCGCGCCCTCGCGCGGTCGGCGCTCGACGCCCGGCTGGCCGCGGAGCGGCTCGACGTCAGCCTGCCGGCCCGGCTGGCCGCGGAGGGGCGCATCCACCCGATCAGCCGGACCATCGACGAGATCGTCGCGATCTTCGGCGCCATGGGGTTCTCGGTCGCCGAGGGTCCGGACATCGAGGACGACTTCCACAACTTCACCGCTCTCAACATCCCGCCCGAGCATCCCGCCCGCCAGGACATGGACACGTTCTACTTCCCCGAGCGGGCCGACGGCAGCCGGGTGCTGCTGCGCACCCACACCTCGCCGGTGCAGATCCGCACCATGCGGGCGCAGAAACCGCCGATCCGCATCGTCGTGCCCGGGCGCACCTACCGCGCCGATCACGACGCGACCCATTCCCCCATGTTCCACCAGGTCGAGGGGCTGGCGATCGACGAGACGATCCATATGGGTCATCTCAAGGGGTGCCTGTTCGAGTTCTGCCGCGCCTTCTTCGACGTCGACGATCTCCCGGTGCGATTCCGCCCCAGCTTCTTCCCGTTCACCGAGCCGTCGGCGGAGGTCGATATTGGCTGCGCGCGCGGCGCAGACGGGCTGATCATCGGCGGCGGCGAGGACTGGCTGGAGATACTGGGGAGCGGGATGGTCCACCCCAAGGTGCTGGAGAATTGCGGCATCGACCCGGCGCGCTACCAGGGCTTCGCCTTCGGCATGGGGGTCGAACGGGTCGCCATGCTAAAATACGGCATCCCCGACCTTAGGACCTTCTACGACTCGGATCTCCGCTGGCTGCGCCATTACGGGTTCCCGCCGTTCGACATGCCGGATCCCGCCGCGGGGATCGGTCGATGAAGTTCCCCCGCTCCTGGCTCGGCGACCATCTGGAGACCGACGCCTCCATCGCCGAGATCGCGGAAGCGCTGACCCGGATCGGCCTCGAGGTCGAGGGGGTGGACGACCGGGGGGCCGCGCTCGCCGGGTTCGTGGTCGGCACGGTCGTCGCGGCCGTTCCGCACCCCGACGCCGAGCGGCTGAAGCTATGTACCGTCGATATCGGCGGCGGCAGGCAATTCGAAGTGGTCTGCGGCGCCCCCAACGCGCGCGCCGGCATGACGGGGGTATTCGCCCCGGCCGGCACCCATATTCCGGGCACCGGCGCGACGCTTCGCAAGGCGCGGATCCGCGGCGTCGAGAGTGCCGGGATGCTGTGCTCGGAACGCGAGCTCGGCTTGTCGGACGCGCATGAGGGCATCATCGATCTCGGCGGCGCGGCCGCGCCGGGCAGTCCGGCGGCGGCGGCGCTCGGGCTCGCCGACCCGGTCGTCGAGATCGGGCTCACCCCTAACAGAGCCGATTGCGCCGGCGTGCGGGGGATCGCCCGAGACCTCGCCGCGGCGGGGATCGGGACTCTCAAGCCGCTCGACGCGTCGCCGGTCGCGGCGAGCTTTCCGAGCCCCGTTCGCTGGATGCGGGATTTCGCCGACGGCAGCGGGGACGCCTGTCCGTTCGTCGCCGGGCGGGCCTTTCGCGGCGTCGCCAACGGGCCGAGCCCGCAATGGCTCCGCGACCGGTTGACGGCGATCGGTCTGCGCCCGATCTCGGCGCTGGTCGACATCACCAACCATGTCACCTTCGACCTCGGCCGCCCGCTCCACGTCTTCGACATCGCCCGGCTCTCCGGCGACCTGACGATGCGGCTCGCCCGGCCGGGCGAGCGGGTCCGGGCGCTCGACGGCCGCGAATACGCGCTCGACGACCAGATGACGGTCATCGCCGACGACGGCGGAGCGCTCGCGATCGGCGGTATCATGGGCGGCGAGGCCAGCGGCTGCAGCGCGGCGACGACCGATGTGTTCGTCGAGGTCGCGCTGTTCGATCCGCGTCGCACCGCAGTCACCGGGCGCAAGCTCGGCATCTCGTCCGATGCCCGCTACCGCTTCGAGCGCGGCGTCGATCCGATCTCGGCTCTGTGGGGGGGCGAGGTCGCCGCCCGGATGATCCTCGACATCTGCGGCGGCGAAGCGAGCGCGCCGACCAGTGCCGGCGCGCTGCCGACCGAAAAGCGCAGAATCGATTTCGACACTGCCCGAATCGCCTCGCTCGGCGGGGTCGAGGTCGCGCGGGGCGAGGCGGCCGATATCCTCGAACGGCTCGGCTTCGAAGTCGCGCAGGGCGGAACGTCCCTGTCGGTGGCGGTGCCGACCTGGCGCGCCGATGTCGAGGGCGAGGCGGATCTGGTCGAGGAGGTGCTGCGCATTCACGGCTATGATGCGGTCCCCGCGGTCCCGCTGCGCGCGCCCACGGCGGTGCCGGCACCATCTTGGACCGCCGTCCAGGCGCGGCGCGGCCGGGTGCGCCGGCGGCTCGCGGCGAACGGGTTGGTCGAGGCGGTTACCTTCTCCTTCATGCCGCGCGCGCGCGGCTCGGCCTTCGGCGAGGCGGTGCTCGCGCTGGCCAACCCGATCAGCGCCCGGCTGGACGCGATGCGGCCGTCTATCCTGCCAAATCTGCTCGAGGCGGCCGAGCGCAACGCCGCGCGGGGCGCCGCGGACGCCGCTTTGTTCGAGATCGGACCGCGGTTCGCGGCCGACGGAGACCAGACCGTCGTCGCCGCCGGCATCCGCGTCGGCGCGTCGGCGCCCCGGCACTGGGACGCATCCCACCGCCCGGCCGATGTCTTCGACGTCAAGGGCGACGCGCTCGCGGCGTTGGCCGCGGCGGGCGCGCCGACCGACGGATTGCGCACGGACGCCGCCGGTGCGCCGGGCTGGTATCATCCAGGGCGGTCCGGCGCGCTGTTGCTGGGGCGCACTGCGCTCGCCTGGTTCGGCGAGATTCACCCGGAGATCCTCGCCGGGCTGGACCTGCGGGCGGCCGCCGTTGCCTTCGAGGTGCTGCTGGACGCAGTGCCGCCGCCCAAGCCTCGGGCGCGAACCGCGCGGCCGGCGCCGCGGTTCTCGGCCCGGCAGCCGGTGACCCGCGATTTCGCATTCGTCGTCGCCGAGGAGGTCGCCGCGGCCGACGTGCTGAGCGCCGTGCGCGGGGCCGACCGCGCGCTGATCGACCAGGTGGTACTGTTCGATGTCTATCGCGGCGCCGAGACCGGCGAGGACGGCAAGTCTCTGGCGTTCGCGGTGACGCTTCGACCCGGCGAGGCGGGGCTTGCCGACGCCGAGATCGAAGCGGCGGCCGCCCGCATCGTCGACGCGGTCTCCAGACGCTGCGGCGGTCGGCTGCGGACCTGACGCGGTCGGCCCGGATCTCCGCACAGCGAACGCGACGATGACCGATCTCGGCCATATCCGAAACTTCGCGATCATCGCCCATATCGATCACGGCAAGTCGACGCTGGCCGACCGGCTGATTCTGACCTGCGGCGGCATCGAGGAGCGGGAATTTCGCGCCCAGCTCCTCGATACCATGGAGCTGGAACGCGAGCGCGGGATCACGATCAAGGCGCAGACGGTCCGACTCTTCCATACCGGGCGCGACGGGCTGCGCTACCAGCTCAACCTGATGGACACGCCCGGCCATGTCGACTTCGCCTACGAGGTCTCGCGGTCGCTGAGCGCCTGCGAGGGATCGATCCTGGTCGTCGACGCCAGCCAGGGCGTGGAAGCGCAGACCCTCGCCAACGCCTATCAGGCGATCGAGGCCGATCACGAGATCATCCCGGTGCTCAACAAGATCGACCTGCCGGCGGCGGAACCGGACCGGGTGCGCGCCCAGATCGCCGAGGTAATCGGCCTGCCGGGCGAGGGTTGTCTGGAGGTCTCGGCCAAGACCGGGCGGGGGATCGGCGAGGTGCTGGAGGCGCTGATCGCCGTCCTGCCGCCGCCGTCCGGTGAGGCCGAGGCGCCGTTGCGGGCACTGCTGGTCGATTCCTGGTACGATCCCTATCTTGGGGTGATCATCCTGGTCCGCGTCCGCGACGGGGTCCTCCGGCGCGGGGACAGGGTGCGCATGATGGCCGCCGGGGCGGTGCACCAGATCGACCGGGTCGGTGTGTTCACCCCCAAGCGCGTCGATGTGGACGCGCTCGGCCCGGGCGAGATCGGCTTCATCACGGCCGGCATCAAGCATGTCGCCGAGACCCGGGTCGGCGATACCATCACCGGCGAGCGGGTGCGGGCGGCGGCGCCTCTGCCGGGCTTCCGGCCGAGCGTCCCGGTCGTCTTCTGCGGTCTGTTCCCCGTCGACGCGGACGATTACGGGGACCTGCGCGAGAGCCTGGGGCGGCTCAGGCTCAACGATTCCAGCTTTCACTACGAGCCCGAGACCTCGGCGGCGCTCGGGTTCGGATTCCGCTGCGGCTTTCTCGGGCTGCTCCATCTGGAGATCGTCCAGGAACGCCTGAGCCGGGAGTTCGATCTCGAGCTGATCGCCACCGCTCCGTCGGTGGTCTACCGGGTCTGGCGCCACGACGGCGGCATGGCGGAAATCCACAACCCCGTCGACATGCCGGATCCTGCGCGTATCGCCCGCATCGAGGAGCCCTGGATCAGGGCGACCATGCTGGTGCCGGACGACTATCTGGGCGCTGTCCTGGCGCTGTGCGAGGAGCGGCGCGGGGTCCAGCAGGAGCTGACCTATGTCGGCGGGCGGGCCATGCTCGTCTACCGGCTGCCGCTGAACGAGATGGTGTTCGACTTCCACGACCGGTTGAAATCGGTCAGCCGCGGCTATGCCAGCTTCGACTATCAGCTCGACGGCTATGAGGAGGGCGCGCTCGTCAGACTCGCGATCCTGGTCAACGGCGAGCCGGTCGATGCGCTCTCGATGATCGTGCACAGGACGCGGTCCGAGCTGCGCGGGCGGGTGATTTGTGCCCGGCTCAAGGAGCTGATCCCGCGCCAGCTCTTCAAGGTCCCGATCCAGGCGGCGATCGGCGGCAAGGTCGTCGCCCGCGAGACCCTGAGCGCGATCCGCAAGGACGTGACGGCCAAATGCTATGGCGGCGACGTGACCCGCAAGCGCAAGCTGCTCGAGCGCCAGCGGGAGGGAAAGAAGCGCATGCGCCAGTTCGGCCGGGTGGAAATTCCCCAATCCGCATTCATCGAGGCGCTGCGCATCGGAGACACGTGACCGGGATCAGGAGCGCGGACCGGAACGGTCCGACCGGCGCCAGAAGAGCGGCAGCAGGATCAGGCCGAGGATCGCGAGCGTCAGCCATGCCGGCGCGAGCAGGACGGGGAGGAGCGCGTCCTCCCATAGCCAGGGCGCGACATGGCGCTGGGTGACGGCCTGGACGAGGTTGAGGCTTGCGAGATCGACCGACGCCCAGAGGCTGCCCAGGGTCTCCGCCCGCCAAGCTCCCGTCCGCCACCAGGACAGCAGATCCCGGACCAGCATCACCAGCGCCAGCAGGACCGACGCCCAGCCGATCGCTCGTCCGATCATGGTCCGGCCCTCCGGCGATTTCATGCATCGGAACTTGCGAAAACGATGAAGTATAGCGCTGCCCATCGCTGCCCGCCATGGCTGCGGCGCCGACCTCGTGGCCGCATAGCCGATCGACGTCCACGCTCTTTCTCCGAGAGCGCACATGGTCTCGAGGCTCTCCCCGTCACATGACCGGCGGGGTGTGCGGGATGCCCCGATCACGGGAGTTTCGGAGGTCACGACCGGCAAGTCGGAAGACCCCTCTCCCCTGCCTTTCCCTCGAGGGGAGGGGGGGGGTAGTCCGCAGCGTGCCGGAGAGTTCAGCGCGGCTCCAGGCGAAGGATCGGGGCCTCCTCCTCGTCGAGCAGCAGATAGATGAACCCGTTCGGGCCGGCGCGAACGTCGCGGACCCGCCGGTCGAAACCGGGCAGGAGCCGCTCTTCGCCGGCGACCCGTTCGCCCGCGAGAGAAAGGCGAATCAGCGTCCCGGCGCGGAGCGCGCCGACGAAGAGACTGCCCCGCCAGCCGGGGAACGCGCCACTGTCATAGAATGCGAGTCCCGACGGTGCGATCGAGGGTACCCAGTGGGTCTTGGGATCGGCCATGCCGGGCTGGGATGTCTCGTCGGTGATCCTGGTGCCGATATAGTTCCGCCCGAAGGTCACCAGAGGCCAGCCGTAATTCGCACCGCGCGCGATCACGTTGACCTCGTCGCCGCCGCGCGGGCCGTGCTCATGCGACCATATGCGCCCCGTCCTGCGGTCGATGGTCAGGCCTTGCGGATTGCGGTGGCCGAGGGACCAGATCTCGGGCCGCGCGCCGGGCCGGCCGACGAAGGGGTTGTCGTCGGGAACCGTCCCGTCGTCGTTGAGCCGGAGAATCGACCCCGGATGGCGCGAGAGGTCCTGGGCATCGGGACGGCGTCCGCGGTCGCCGACGCTGACATAGAGCTTGCCATCCGCGTCGAAGACCATGCGCGCGCCGAAATGCCGCGACGACCCGCCGGCGGGGAGCGCGGTGAAGATCGTTTCGAACCCGGCCAGACGATCGGCCGCGAGACGACCGCGGCCGACCGCTGTGGCGACCCCGCCGGCGACGCGGCGGATATGGGTCAGATAGAGTAGCCGGTTCCGCGCGAAACCCGGGTGGAGGGCGACATCGAGCAACCCGCCCTGTCCGTACTCCTCGATCTCGGGCAGGCCCTCCAGCGGCGGCGACAAGCGCCCGTCTTGGTCGACGATGCGGAGACGGCCGGCCTTCTCGGTCACCAACATTCGCCCGTCGGGTAAGAAAGCGAGCCCCCAGGGCCGGTCCAGAGGCTCCGAGGCCGCGACGAGCGCGAAATCGTGGAGCCGGGAGCGGTATTCGGCCGCGGCCGACGGCCAGGAGACGAGCGCCGCCAGCGCGGCCGCCCGCAGGCGTCGTGCGTTCACACCGACCGGCCGGAAGTGTGCGAAGAGGTGATCTTGAGGCGATATCCATCAACGAACGGGATAGTGAACGAACTGTGGATCGAGCCCGAGGCGATCGCGGACGGGTCGAGCGCCATCGTCGCGCATTCGCGATGCGCCGTCTCGACATCGTCGACCATCAGGTCGAACGGAGCCATCTCGCCTGGCGCGATCGTCTCCGACCGGGCGCTGACGACCAGATGCGTGCCGCCGCGCAGCTCCAGCACCGCGAAATGCGCTCGCCGGGAGATCGGGCGTAGCCCCAGCGCCTCCAGCAGGTCGCAGGCGGAATCGAGGCTGTTGACAGCGAGCCTGATATGGCCGACGGCGACCGGCGGCCTGTCGTCCTCGCTGCGGATCATTTCCTCCTCCGGAATGGATCGGCCTTCATATGGGAACCGACATCGGTTCGAACAACGAGTCGCAGTTGACGAGTTCGACCTTTTTGACCGCGATTCCGTAGCCGGCGCCGGCCTGGCGGAGCCGATGCCGGTAGCGCCCGGCGAAAACGCGCTGGTGGTCGCCCCGCGCCTCGACCATGGTGAAGACGGACGAGACCGAGATCTCCCCCCCTTCCTTCCCTTCCAGCACGGCGTTGCCGACGAGATGGGCGGTGCGCGATGGCGGGATCTGCGAATGGATGCGCGGGTGATGAAGCCTGTCGATCCGCGTCTTCATCAACGCGCGATCGTCGAAGAAGAGCGATGCGAAATCGTATGGGTTTGGCTGATCCGGTTTCGACGGCACCCAGTAATATCCGTCCTCGGTGAACAGATCCATCCATTCATAGAACAGCCGGTCGTCCAGGAGCCGCGCCTCATAGGCCAGAAACGCGCCGATCTCCCGGAGATCGACGCCGTTCTCCGGGCAGGCCATCCGGCGATAGTCCGCCCACTCCATCAGCCGGCCTTGCACATATAGGAGAGCCATGCCGCGTATTGTTGGCGCATGACGAGCTCGTGCATCGCCGAGCCTTCCGTGACGTTCCGGTCGCGGCCCGGGCGTTCGTCGCCGAGTCCGCGCGAGATGTCGACCCATTCCTCGGCGAGGCTCGCGAGTCCCGCCTGGGTGCGCGCGAACGCCTCCATGTCGTCGGTCTGGACGAAGGACGCCGCCGAATGGGTGACGTTGAGCAGACGGATATTGCGCTGGTTCATCGCGTCCGGCGCGCCCTTGTAGCGCAGCGGATAGACATGGACCTCGGTCCGGTCGACGGCGAGCGGATGGATCACCCGGACATGCACGTTGAGCCCCATGACGGTGATGGAAGGATAGAGCAGAGAGTTGTGGAAGCGAGGGGTGAGTATCTCGTTCGCCCGCGTCTCGCCCACGGCCTCGGCGAGCGCCGCCTTGTAGCCGTAGAAGACCGGGCTGGAGCGCCCGGACTCGTCGAGGGCCGTGTTGGACGTCCAGCCATGGCCCGCCGCGCCGACGACGAAGCTGCGGCGTCCCTTCCAGGCATCGGAGGTCCGGTTCCGATCGACCACCGCGGCGCCCGTCTCGTCGCCCTCCCGGCGCGCGAACTGCTCGCCCTTCTCGTTGACCGTCGAGGCGTGCGAGCTGGGCACGTGATAGGAGTCGAGCGCGTTCTCGATCTGGAGCTTCCAGTTGCCGGGGAAGACGTAGCGGTGGACTCCGGCGTCGAACAGCAGCTCGCCGGCCGGCGCCCGGTCGACGAGATCGTCGATATTGGGCGTCATCGGACCGATATAGTCGTCGAAGGAAAGCCCGTCCTCGGCGCAGTTCGCGAACACGAAACCACGGTAGCTGGCGACGCGCGGCACCGGGCGCAGGCCCGAGTCGGCGAGGTCGAACCCCGCTTGCGCGCCCTCAGGGACCGGAACGCCGAGCAACCTTCCGTCGGTGTCGTAGCTCCAGCCGTGATACATGCACTCGAACCGTTTGGTGTTCCCCGACGCGAGCACGCAAACCTTGGCGCCGCGATGGCTGCAGCGGTTGAACAGGACATGCAGACCGCCGTCTCGGTGACGGCAGAGGATCACCGGCTGGCGGCCGATCCGGGTCGTGACGTAATCGCCCGGCGCCGGTACCTGGCTTGCATGGCCGACATAGATCCAGGCGCGGCCGAATATGCGCTCCATTTCGAGCTCGAAGATCGCGGGGTCGGTATAGACCCGGCGATGGACCCGGCCCGGCCGGACCAGGCCGGAGATCTCGGTCGGCGAGCCGTCGAACATCATGCTTCCCCCGGTTGCGGTCTGACAGCGAAGCGCGCGCCGCGCCGCGCGCGATGCGGTTACGCGGACACCGGAGCCGCGGCGGCGCCGGCGAGCCGGTCGCGCCATTCGGCGAGCGCGCCGGACCTCCTGTTGCCGCCGAGATGGCCCAACGCCTGGGCGACGAAATCGAAGCCGACCATTTCGTTCCAGCCCCCGATCAGCCGCAGGGTTACCGGTCCCGGCAGCGGTTCGCCGCCCCCGACCGGGTTCGCGTTGAGGCTCCGCACCGGCAGAATCGTGCCGCTCGTCCCCGACAGAAACGCCTCGTCGGCGTTGTAGACGTCATAGGGCGAGAAGTCGTCTTCGACGGCGTCGATTCCGAGCCTGTCGGCGAGCTCCAGAATCGTTCCCCTGGTGATGCCGCCCAGCACGTTGCGCGCGCGCGGCGTGCACAGCCGGCCGCCGCTGACGAAGAAGAAGTTGGCCGTGTTCGCCTCGGCGATATTGCCCTCGAGATCGAGCATCAGGGGAACGGCGTCCGGATCGGACTGCTGCGCCTCGAACTTCGCCTGCAGCTGATTCATTCTGTTGGTGAGCTTGGCTTTGGGGTCGGCGCATTGCGGCGGGGTGCGCCGAACGCCGGGGGTGACCAGCTTCAACCCGTCGAGATAGGCATGCGCGAACTCGCCGAACGCGACGTCGAGGCAGTACATGGCGACCGTGGCCGGCGCCGCCGCGCCCCGCCGCCGATCGCCGCGGGTGATCACCTGCCACAGCGCGAAATCGCCGTCGGGCGCCCTCGTGGGCAGGTTGCGCGCCACGGTTTCGCGCGCCCGCGCGGCCAAGGCCTCCTGGTCGAGCCCGCAATCGATCCGCGTATAGGCGAGCGACCGGGAGAGCCGCGCCAGATGGGTCTCCAGCCGGAACAGCCTGCCGCCGAAGGTCCGGGTCACCTCGTAGACGCCGTCCCCGCCCGAGAATCCCCAGTCGAAGACCGAGACCCTGGCATCGCTCTCCGGTACGAACGTCCCGTCGAGATAGATCACGCGCTCGGTCATCGACCGACCTCCCCATCATGTCCCGCGGTCTGTTGCGCAGGTTCTCCTATCGACGGCCTACGGGCAAGCGGCGGGACGCCGGGGCGCCAAAATGCGAGCTGCCGAAGCTGGGGCGGCCCATATCTCCGATCCGGACCGACCGGAGGCGTTCGACAGATTGTTGGCGGAGGTCCTCGACGATCGGCCGCCGGTTCACCCCGCCCCCCGTTCCGCGGCGATCCTCTCGTCCAGCAGACGACGCCCCTGCAGGGAGGCGTGATCGACATCGATGTCGATGAGATCGGCGTCACCCATCAGTCGGAGGTTCTCATGCTGGGCCTCGATCGCCGCGACATCCTGTTTGAGCGCCCTGGTGAACATCTCTCTCAGCTCGCCCGTGAACGCCGCGTCGTCGCGCCGGAAGTTGCGCGCGTGATGCCAGAAATAATGCGTTGACGCGGCGGTTTCCGGGGTCATCGTATGGTTCGAATAGACTTCGACCCCGCGGCTTCGATCGCCGTCGCGCGCGCCAGTTCCGGCAAGCGCGCTGCCGGCGTCGATGACGATATGCGACGGGGGCGCATAGGTGATGTTCTGCCACCTGTCGACATTGGTGTCGGTACCCAGAGCGTGGGCATAGAACGGCGAGGGCGGGGTGTCCATCGTCCACCGACTCACATGGATCCGCCCCTGGCCGCGCCGCACCGCGATGTCCGCGTCCAGGTCCCCGACGGCGCCGAGCGTATCCGCATGCAGGAACTGGATATGCGACAGGTCGAGCAGATTGTCGTTCATCAGGCGGTAATCACCGGCGACATGGTAGAGGTCGCCGAACGATGTCCAGCCGGGATCGTCGTTCCAATGATAATCGGGCACGAGATCGGGGTCGGCCTCTGCGGGCTCGCCCATCCATATCCACACCCAGCGCCAGCGCTCGACGATCGGATAGGCTCGCACCCGGGCGCCGGGCGGCACCCTGGACTGGCCGGGCACGCGGACGCAGGTCCCGTCGAAGGCGAACTCGAGCCCGTGATAGCCGCACTGGACGCTGTTCTCCAAGAGCCTTCCCTTCGACAACGGCAACGAACGGTGGCAGCAACGGTCCTCGAGCGCGCGGACCCGGCCGTCGGCCGCCCGGAACAGCAAGACCGGTTCATCCAGGATCCTGCGCGCGACGAAGCCGTCCGCGAGCTCGCGGTCCCACGCCGCCGCATACCAGCAATCGCGCATGAACATCGGGGTTCCTCCTGTCCGATCCGCCGCCGCGCCGTCGAGCGCGGACTCTAAGGTAATGTCTGAACAGCCAGGGTTTTGGCGGGCATTCGGGTCATCCGGCGCGTGTGCGGAACGCTGGAGACCAGTGGAATTGTGTTTTGTATCGAGAAATGTAGATCTGGATGCCCGAGCCGGTTGTCTCTCCCGCCTTGCGGCGGTTGCGGACGGGAAGACCCCGCATCGGGCGACGGCGTAGCGCCTGGCGATGCGCTGGGTGTTCTTCGCCAGCCCCCGATAGCGCATCTTGGCGTAGCCGAAGTGGCGCTTCACGTACAAGAACGGATGCGCCACCTTGGCCCGCGCCGACGCCTTGCGCCTCTCCGCGGCCTCCTGCGCACTCTGCTTGTCCAGCAGCCGGCGCTTGCCGGCCTTCATCGCCACCTGCCAGTCCACGTCCGTGTCCCGGTTCTCTTCGCGCTTGCCCACCCCCTGATAGCCTGCGTCGCCCCACACCCGCTCCTCGCTCCCGTGCACCGGCGCGTGTGCCGTCGCCACGTCCGATATGTTCGCCGTCGTCGTCTCCAGGCTGTGCGTCAACCCCGACTGCGCATCCACGCCGATATGCGCCTTCATCCCGAAATGCCACTGATCGCCCTTCTTCGTCCGGCGCATCTCCGGGTTCCGCTCGCCGGTGCGGTTCTTCGTCGACGACGGCGCGGCGATGAGGCTCGCGTCCACGATCGTCCCCCTGCCCGAGCGCATCCGGATGCGCGTCGATCTCCTCGAGCAGCGTCTCGCCCAGACCGCGCCTCTCCAGCAAGTGGCGGAAGTGCAGGATCGTCGTCTCGTCGGGCAGCGCACCCGACAGGCGCAGCCCCACGAACCGCCGCGACCTGCTCCACCTCGTAGAGCAGATCCTCCATCCCCGGGCCGCTCAAGCTGTAGAACAGCTGCACGCAGTGAACGCGAAGCATCACCCCCAGCGGATAGGGCCGCCGACCGCGACCGGCCTTCGGGTAGAACGGCTTGATGCGCGCCTCCGGACGACCCCAAGGAACCAGCCCGTCCATCTTCTCGCAAAACGCCTCGCGCCGCGTGCAACGCTTCTTCAGGTCGTGCTCCAGCCCCGCAAAGGTCGACTGCTCCATCGGTCACCCACCACCCGACCAGTTCAACGATCATGACAGAACCGACTCGTTCAGACATTCCCCAAGCGCTCGGCGTGAAACTTGCGAACGCTTCCGCCGGCGCCGGAAGCCCTTCTTCGAGGGGAGGGGATTATCGCCGCCCCCTCTCCCTCCCTTCTTGAGGGGGAGGGTCGGGGTAGGGGGTCTTGCTCGGAGCCTCCGGCGTTTTCCTGTACCCTTCCCGCGGCGGGACGATACCGAGTCACCGTCCGCCGTGCCGGCCGGACGATCCGCGCCGGTCTACTCTCGCGGGGAACGAGCATGGCGGACAGGACGTTTCGGCTCGGCGGCTACCAGGGCCCCAATTCGGTGCATAGCCGGGCGCTTCGCATTCTGCGCGACCGTCTGTCGGAAACGCTCAGGCCGTCCCGCCCGGTCGCACTCGAAGAGAACATCACCGCGCGCGGGCGCAAGGCCTCCGACCTTCTCGAGATGACGGCGCGGGGCGCGCTCGACCTCTGCTATTTCGCATCGAGCTATCTCGTGCCGAAAGTGCCCGCCCTCGGCGTCTTCGACCAGCATTTCAGGGTGCCGGACCGGCCCCGCGCCCACGCCATGCTCGACGGCCCCCTGGGCCGGCGCTTCTCCGACGAGATCGCGGCTCGTACCGGCTATCTGGCGCTCGCGTTCTGGGACAACGGGTTCCGGCATATCTCGAGCGCCGCCGGCCGCCCCATCCGCCGACCGAAAGACTGCGCCGGCATGAAGATCCGCACGCTCGCCAACGAGGGCCACCGGCGCGCGCTCGAGGCCCTCGGGTTCAAGCCGCACGCGATCGACGTCCGGGATCTCCCCGAGGCGGTCGCCTCGGGCCGAGTGGACGCGCAGGAGAACCCGCTCACCAACATCTACAATTTCGGGCTCCATCATACCCATCGCCATGTGACGCTGACCCGGCATCTGTTCGGCGTGGCCTTGTTGCTGGTAAATGGGGAGCGGTTCGGCGCGATGACCAGCCGGGAGCGGGCGGCCGTCCGCATGGCGGTTTCGGAGGCCACGGCGGCGCAGCGGCGCTTCGCGGCGGAGGACGACGAGGCTTGCGCCGAGGCGCTCGAAGCGGATGAAACCGAGATCATCGCGCTCGATTCTTGCGCGCGCCGCGCCTTCGCATTCGCCGTGAGCGCGGCCGTGGACCGGACCCGGGCGCAATATCCCGAGGACCTGGTGGCGCTGTTCGACGAGGCGCTCGATGCGGCGGGGTCGCCGGGCGCTTCCGTCGTCGGCCCGAAGGCTGCGGCGAGCGGCGGGCGGCGCTATGATGACGGGCGATGATGGAACGAGTCGGATTGCTGGCGACTTGTCTGGTCGACCTCTTTCGGCCGCGCGTCGCGGACGCGGCGGTGGCGCTGATCGAGGGCGCGGGCTATCGCGTGGAGGCGCCGCGTGCCCAGACCTGCTGCGGTCAGCCCGCCTATAATTCGGGCGACCGCAAGGGGGCGGCGCGCATCGCCCGGCTGACCATCGCCGCCTTCGAGGGCTTCGACCATGTGGTGGCCCCGTCCGGGTCCTGCGCGGCGGTCCTCACGCATCACTACCCCGCCTTGTTCGAGGGCGTGCCGGGCTGGGAGGCGCGCGCGCGCGGGCTCGCCGGGCGAACCCGCGAGCTGACCGCCTTCCTGCGCGACATCGCCGGCTGGCGCCCGGACGGGCGGGCGGCCCCGCCCGGCACGTTCACCTATCACGATTCCTGCTCCGGCCTGCGCGAACTCGCCGTCCGCGACCAGCCCCGCGCCCTGCTGGGCGGGCTGGACCGCCTTACCCTGACCGAGATGGACGAGGCGGAGGTCTGCTGCGGGTTCGGCGGCGCGTTCTGCATCAAGTACCCGGCGATCTCCGAGGCGATGGCGGACGCCAAGATCCGCTCGATCGAGGCTACGGGCGCCGACCAACTGCTGGCTGGCGACCTCGGCTGCCTGCTTCACCTCGCCGGGCGTCTGGCGCGCAAGGGCTCGCCGGTCGCGGCGTGGCATGTCGCCGAAATCCTCGCCGGGATGACCGACGGGCCCGCCGTCGGCGCGACCGCGCGCGGCCGGACATGACGCTCCCCGACAGCACTGCCTTCCCCGCCAACGCCGCGGCGGCCCGGCGCGATCCGGTGCTGATGGGCGCGCTCGCCAAGCTGCAGCGCGATACCCGCGCCGCGCGCCCCGGCGTCGTCGCGGCGCTGCCCGAGTTCGAGACGCTGCGCGACGCGGCGCGCGACATCCGTAGCGCGGCGCTCGACCGGTTGGACGCCCTGCTCGAGGAGTTCGAGGCCAA
Organism: Alphaproteobacteria bacterium; assembly: GCA_963422565.1. Taxonomy (GTDB): domain Bacteria; phylum Pseudomonadota; class Alphaproteobacteria; order MPNO01; family MPNO01. The sequence goes on from OY730228.1 coordinate 3,269,122, forward strand.
TGTCGAGAAGGCGGGTGGGCGCGTGCATTGGTGCGCCGACGCCGCCGAGGCGCGCCGGGCGGTCATCGACATCTGCCGCGGGGAGGGCGCGCGTAGCGTCGCCAAGGGCAAGTCGATGGTCTCCGAGGAGATCGCTCTCAACGAGGCGCTGGTCGGCGAGGGGTTCGCGGTCGCCGAGACCGATCTCGGCGAATATGTCCTTCAGCTCCGCGGCGAGGCGCCAAGCCATATCGTGATTCCGGCGATCCATCTGACGCGGGCGCAGTTTGCCGAGACCTTCCGGCGCCACCACCGCGATCTGGCGCCGGACCGCCGGCTCGACGAGCCGCGCCAGATCACCGACGAGGCGCGCCGCAAGCTCCGCGCGACCTTCCTCGGCGCCGATGTCGGGATCACCGGGGCGAACTTCCTGATCGCCGAGACCGGCAGCATCGTGCTGGTCACCAACGAGGGAAACGGCGACCTCGTGCGGGCCTTGCCGCGCACCCATATCGTGGTGACCGGGATCGAGAAGGCCCTGCCGACGCTCGCCGACGCGCTGACGCTGCTCCGTGTCCTCGCCCGGTCGGCGACGGGCCAGGATATCTCGGCCTATACGACTTTCGCCACCGGCACCCGCCGCCCCGGCGACGCCGACGGGCCGGATGCCTTCCATGTCGTGCTCGTCGACAACGGGCGCAGCGAGCTGCTCGCGGGGCGCAAGCGCGAGATCCTGCGCTGTATCCGCTGCGGCGCCTGCCAGACCGCGTGTCCGGTCTACGGTGCGGTCGGCGGCCACGCCTATGGCGCGGTTTATGGCGGACCCATAGGTTCGGTGCTCACCCCAGGGCTCTCGGGACATGGGCAGGCCTATCACCTGCCCGAAGCGTCCTCGTTCTGCGGCGCCTGCCAGGACGTGTGCCCGGTGCGCATCCCGATCCCGGCGCTGCTCCGCCACTGGCGCGAGGATGCCCATGCGCGTCGGCTGTCGCCGGCGAGGAGCCGACTTGCCCTCGCCGTCTGGGGCTTCCTGGTGGCCAGGCCGCCGCTCTACCGCGCCGCCGTCGGCTTGGCGTCGGTCCTCTTGCGCGGCCTCGCCGGCGGGCGGGGCCGTTTGCGCCGGCTGCCTTTCGCCGGGGGCTGGACGGGCGGCCGCGATCTGCCGGTTCCCGAGGGCCGCCCCTTCCTGTCGCGCCGGCGCGGCCGGCGATGAGCGCTTCCCGCGCACGGATCCTCGATCGCATCCGACGCGCCAACGCGGGGCGACCGCCGCCTCGGGCGGCGGCGCACCCCGTCCCGGCGCGCGGCCGGGGCAGTGCCGCCGTCCTCGATGCCCGGTTCCGCGAGGCCCTTGCCGTGGTCGGGGCGACCCAGGAGACCGTCGCCGCGCCGGAAGCGGTCGCCGCCGCGGTCGCGGCGCGGCTGGCGCGGTCCCAGATGCCGGCTTCGGTCGTCGTCGCCACCGATCCCACGCTCGACGGATGCGGTTGGTCGACGGTATCGCAGCTCGCCGTCCGCCGCGGCGTTCCCGCCCCCGACGATCTCGTCTCGGTCACCGGGGCGGTCGCCGGCATCGCCGAGACCGGGACGCTGATGGTTCGATCCGGTCCGGACGTCTCGATGCGGCTGCATTTCCTGCCCGATCTTCACATCGCCGTACTCGATACCGCGGCGGTCTGCGGATCCTACGAGGACGCCTTCGCGCGGCTTCGATCGCTTTCTCCCGACATGCCTCGAACGGTGAGCTTGATCACCGGGCCGTCGCGAAGCAGCGATATCGAGCGTATCCTGCAGATCGGCGTCCACGGCCCGCGGGCGCTGCACGTGATCCTGATCGATGCAGGGTGACCGGCGCCGCGCCGGACCCGCACCGACCGCCGCGGAACGGGCGCTGTTCCGCCGGGCGATGTCCGACGTGTGCCCGCTCGAAGTCGAGAGGAGACCGACGCTGCCGGCGTGGCCGGAGGCGAGGATGCCCGATCCCGTCATCGGGGTGCCGCAACCGAGCAGACGCGGCGCCAGCGCCTTGCCGGCCCTCGAGGTCGGGCGCGCGCCGGGCCTCGATGCCCGGACGCTCGCCCGGCTCAGGCGCGGCCGCATCCGCCCCGAGGCGCGGCTCGATCTCCACGGTAGGACGCTCGAGGCCGCCCACCGGGAGGTGTATGCCTTCATCGCCACCGCGGTCGCGGAGGGGCTGCGCTGCGTGATCGTGATCACCGGGAAGGGAAGGCTCGGCGCGGCCTCCGGCACGATCCGCGCCGAACTGCCGCGCTGGCTCGACCAGGCACCACTGCGGAGCCGCATCCTCGGCTTCACCCGCGCGCGACCGGAGGACGGCGGCGACGGCGCCCGATACGTTCTGCTGCGCCGCGCCGAGCGCCGGAAGGGTTGAACCGGCTTCTTCGCGTGGATGGGGTGCGCGGAGACACGCCGTCAGCGACGGTCCTCCCGCGCATGGGGGAGGCCGAGCGCCCCCGGCGCCCCGGCCGCGGACCGCCCGTGGAGCGCCGCATAGACCAGCACGAACAGGGTGGCGAAGAACGGCGTCATCATCACGAAATATTGCGGGACCGGCCAGCCCGCCGCGAAAACGCGGGGGATCAGGGCCTCGATTCCGCCGAACAGAAGCGCGCCCAGCAGCGCCCGCCCCGGCATCCAGCGGGCGAAGATCACCAGCACGATCGCGATCCAGCCGCGCCCCTGCACCATGTCGTCGAACCAGATCTTGGCCGCTGACAGCGCCAGATAGCCGCCGGCCGTGCCGACCAGGGCGCCGCCCAGCGTCACCGCCGCGAAACGGTAGAGCGCGACATCCAGCCCCGCGGCGTCGGCGGCCTGCGGGTTCTCGCCCACCGCCCGTAGCCTGAGCCCGGCCATGCTGCGGAACAGGATCCGCCACACCAGATAGAAGATCGGCAGCGTCAGATAGACCATCGGGTCCTGGCCGAACAGGATCTTGCCGACGACCGGGAGCGCCGACAGCGGTCCGAGATCGAGCTGGGTGAAGCCCGCCACCGCCCGGTTCATCCACGGCGCGCCGACCAGCGAGGTGAGGCCAGCGCCGAAGAAGACAAGGGTGATCCCCGTCACCACCTGGTCGGCGCGCATCAGCACGACCAGGAAGGCGAACGCGGCCGAGACGACCAGGCCGGCGAAGAAGGCCGCCGCCATCCCGATCCAGGGACTCCCGCCGAGGGCGAGAAAGGCGGCGACCGAGGCGAGCGCGCCGCACAGCATCAGACCCTCGGCGCCAAGATTGATGACCCCCGCGCGCTCGTTGACGATCAGGCCCAGGGTCGCGAGCGCCAGCGGCACCGCGAAGATCGGCGTGAAAGCGATCCAATCGACGACGAAGCTCAGCACGGCCCGCCCCGACGGATCCAGTGCAGGCGGTAGGAGACAAAAAAATGCGATGCCGCCACCGAGAGCACGATGATCGCCTGGATGAGCTGCACCATCGCCTCGGGGAGGCCGTAGAACGACTTGATGTTGAGCCCGCCGACATAGAGCCCGCCGATCAGGAAGGCGACGACCGGGACCGCGATCGGGTTGTTGCGTGCGAGGAACGCGATCATGATGCCCGAGAAGCCGTAACCCGCGGCCATCGTCCCGGTCAAACGGTATTCTTGGCCGGCCGCCATGACGAACCCCGCCGCGCCCGACAGCGCGCCCGAGATGCCGACCGACGCGAAGACGACCAGGCCGACGGGGATGCCGGCGGCGAGCGCCATGCGGGCGTTGGAGCCGACGATCCGCGCATGGGCGCCGAAACGGGTTCGCGCGACCAGCCACCAGACGACGGCGACCAGCGCCACCCCGATCGCCAGCCCGACATCGACCCTCTCCCAGCCGAGCCGCGGGAGCTGCTCGACCGCATCGAACCGCTCCGAATGCGGGAAGCGCTCGACCGGGTCCTGCCAGGCGCCGTAGACCTGATGAAGGACGACGAGATAGGCGACATAGTTGAGCAGCAGCGTCGAGATGATCTCGTTGACGCCGAGCCTGATCTTCAGCAGGGCCGGCGCCAGCGTCCACAGGAACCCGCCGAGACAGGCCATGGCGAACATCAGGACGAGGCGCCAGCCGGGCGGACCCACGTCCCAGATCGCGATCGCGGTCGCGAAGACGACCCCCCAGAGGAACTGCCCCTCGATCCCGATATTCCAGAAATTGACCCGGAACGCCATCGCCGCGCCGGCGCCGACGAGCAGCAGGGGGGCGCATTCGATCAGCACGCTGCTGAGGCCGAGCCGGTCGAAGAACGTCAGGAGGATGAACTCCTGATACATGCCGGAGACGTCGACCCCCGAGATCGCGAGGATCGCGGCCGAGACCGCCATGCCGACGGCGATAGCCGCGACGATAACGAGACCGTGCAGCCAGGCCGGGGCGGCCTGGCGCACCTCCAGAGCGAGGCGGCCGAAGGGCCGCCGCCAGCGCTTGGCCTCCGCCGCGGCGGCTGTCCCGTCAGGCATCATCGACCATCAGCCGGCCGATGCGCTGGCGGTCGGCGGGCCGGTCGAACGCGCCGACGATGCGGCCGCGATTGATGACGCCGATCCGGTCGGAGAGGTTCATGACCTCGTCGATATCCTCGCTGATCAGCAGCACCGCCGCCCCGCCGTCGCGCGATCGGCGGAGATGGCCGTGAACCGTGGCGCAGGCCCGTATGTCGAGGCCGCGCGTCGGCGAATGGGCGAGGATCACCGCCGGGCCGCCGGAGAGCTCGCGGGCGAGCACCAGCTTCTGGGCGTTGCCCCCCGAGAGGAGCCGTGCCCGCGTCGGCGGCGCCGCGCCGTGAATCTCGAACGCGTCGATCGCCGCGCGCGCGGCGTGGCGCATGCGAATGCCCGATGTCCAGCAGCGCCCGCCATATTCGCCGCCGTCGAGTCCGGCCACGGCGTAGTTGTCGGTCACCGACAGGTCCGCCGCGAGGCCGAAGGCGTAGCGGTCCGCCGGGATGGCGGCCATTCCGGCGCGGCGGCGGCGGCGCGGATGGGCGCCGGTGACCTCGGCGCCGTCGAGCAGGATCGATCCGCCCTCGGCGGCCCGCACGCCGAGCAGTATCTCGGCGAGCTCGGCCTGGCCGTTGCCGCCGACGCCGGCGATGCCGTATATCTGGCCGGCGCGGACCGAGACCGACAGCCCGTCCACCGTCCGCACCCCGTCGCCGCGCGTCGCCGTCAGCTCCCTGACCTCCAGCCGGACCGCGCCCGCCGCCACGGCCGGCGCGGTCTCGTCGGGCGGCGCCGCGCCGACCATCAGCTCGGTCAGACGCTCCCGGCTCATGCCGGCCGGGCTCTCCGAGGCGACGGTGCCGCCGCCCCGCATCACCGTCACATGGTCCGCGTAGTCCAACACCTCGCGCAGCTTGTGGGTGATGAGCACCACGCAGCTTCCGCGCCGCGCGAGATCGCGCATCATGCCGAGCACCCGGTCGGCCTCGTCGTCGGTCAGCACTGCCGTCGGTTCGTCGAGGACGAGCAGCCGGGCGCCGGCGACCAGCAGTTTGACGATCTCGACGCGCTGCCGCTCGGCGACCGAGAGGGAGTCGATCTCCGCGTCGGGATCGAGGTCGAAGCCGAGCTCGCGGCAATAGCGCTCGATGCCGGACCTCGCCGCGCGCAGCCCCCCGGCCCAGCTCCTGCCCGGGTTGGCCAGCATGACGTTCTCGGCCACGGTGAACGGATGCACCAGCTTGAAATTCTGATGCACCATGCCGATGCCGAGGCGGCGGGCATGGGCCGGACCCTCGAGACGGATATCGCGGCCATCGACGGCGATCCGGCCGCGATCGGGTGCGTAGAGCCCGCAGAGGACGTTCATCAATGTCGTCTTGCCGGCGCCGTTCTCGCCGAGAAGGGCGTGCAGCCGTCCATATTCCGCCGCGAACCACGCCCCGTCGAGGGCAGGCTTCCGGTCGAAGCTCTTGCAGATGGCTTCCATCTGGACGGCGGCGGACATCTCTCCCCCGGTGCGCGCATCCGAAGGCCCGCCCGAGGAGCGGGGTTCGGGGGATCTCCCCGGCCAGCCGGGAGATCTCGCCGGAAACGGGTGCATCGGGGTTCCGTCTACAGGATAATGTTTTCCGAACAAGGGCTTGCCCGCGGACGGAAGAACTCCCCACTTCCCGCGGAGTGTAGCGCGGTCGGGCCGCCGTTTGAAGGTTCTTTCGACGCGAGGCGGCGGCCGGCTTGACCGAACCGGCCCGCGGGAACATCCTCGACCGAGGGGCATGGGCGACCGACCGACATATGTGCTGGCGACCGATGTCGGCGGCACCTGCACGGATACGGTCGTGTTCGCGCCCGGCGCCCCGGTCCGGCTCGGCAAGTCCTTGTCGACACCACCGGATTTCGCCGAGGGCGTGCTGAGTTCGATCCGCTCGGCGGCCGACACCATGGGGCTCGCGACCGCGGAGCTCCTCGACCGGACCTCGCTGTTCGTCCATGGGTCGACCGTCGTCGACAACACGCTGCTCACGCGCAGCGGCGCGCGCACCGGGCTGGTGACGACCGAGGGGTTCGAGGACACGCTGCTGGTCACCCGCGGCGCCTACGGTCGCTGGGCCGGACTCGGCGAGGATCGGGTCAAGCACCCGGTCAAGACCGATCGCCCGGAGCCCCTCGTCCCGGCGGCGCGCATCCGCGGCGTTCCCGAACGTGTCGACTACAAGGGCGCGGCGATCCGCGCGCTCGACGAGGCGGCGGCCGAGGCGGCGATCCGCCATCTGGTCGAGGACGAGGCGGTCGAGGCGATCGCCGTCTGCTTCCTGTGGTCCTTCTACAACCCCGAGCACGAGCGGCTCGGGCGCGACCTCGTCCGGAGGGTCGCCCCCGGGGTCTATGTCACGCTGTCGAGCGACATCGCCCCGGTGCCCGGGGAGTATGAGCGCAGCTCGACCGCGGTGATCAACGCCTATGCCGGGGGCATGGCCAGCGCCTACATCGCCGATCTGCGGAGGCTTCTCGCCGTCGAAGGCTATTCCGGCCCTCTTCTCGTCATGCAGGGCTATGGCGGCCTGCTGCCGGCCGAGGACGCGGCCGACCGCGCCGTCGGGATGATCGAATGCGGACCCGCCGCCGGGGTGATCGGCGCCCGCTATCTCGGCGGGGTGATGGGCGAGGACAATGTCATCGCCTGCGACATGGGCGGCACGACGTTCAAGGTCGGCGTCGTTCAGGACGGCGAGATCGACTTCGCCCGCGAGCCGATGGTCGATCGCTACCACTATGTCGCGCCCAAGATCGAGGTCGTCTCGATCGGCGCCGGCGGCGGCAGCGTCGTCTCGCTCGAGCCCGGCACCGGCGTGCCGCGCGTCGGGCCGCGAAGCGCGGGCGCCCGGCCCGGCCCGGTCTGCTACGGGTTCGGCGGCGCCGAGCCCACCCTCACCGACGTCATGACGCTGATCGGCTATATCGATCCCGGGATATTCCTCGGCGGGAGGATGACCCTCGACAAGAACGCCGCGCGCGAGGTCTTCCAACGGACGATCGCGAAGCCGATGGGTATGGACGCCGATGCCGCCGCGTTCGGAATCTTCCGCGTGGCGGCGGCCCAGATCACCGATCTCATCCATGAGATCACCGTCGAGCGCGGGCTGGATCCGCGCGACTTCGTGCTTCACGCCTTCGGCGGCTCCGGCCCGTTGCTCGCCGGCCTGTTCGGCCAGGAGCTCCGCGTCCGACGGATCGTCGTGCCCTACACCGCCTCCGTAAACTGCGCCTTCGGGCTGGTGTCCGCGGATATCGCGCACGAATACGCGGTCACCGCGACCCGCCCTGTCCCGACACCGGCCGACGAGATCAACGCGATCTTCGCGCCGATGATGGTCGAGGCGCGGGAACGGCTCGCCGGCGAGGGATTCGCCGACGACCGGATCGATCTCCAATGGTCGGTCGACCTACGCTACGGCCTCCAGGTCCACGAGGTGACCACCCCGGTGCGGGCGCCGATTCCGCTCGACGCCTCCGGTTGCGCCGCGCTGATCGAGGATTTCGAAGCGCTTTACGAGCGCAAATACGGGAAAGGATCCGCCTACCGGGGCGCGGGGTTGGAGATGACCATGTTCCGGCTGTCGGCGCGCGGCCGGTTGGCGCGGCCGGAGATCGCCGCCGAGCCGCTGCGGGGGGCCGATCCGCGCGGCGCCCATCTCGGCCGGCGCGAGGTCTTCGTCGAGGCGCGCGGCGGCTGGGCGCCGGCGGACATCTACGACTTCGATGGGCTCGCGCCGGGAAACGTGCTGGCGGGCCCGGCGGTTATCCACACCCCGATCACCACCATCGTGGTGCAGGCAGGTCAGACCGGCCGCATGGACGCCTATCGCAACGTCGTGATCGAATTCGACTGAGGGGCAGGGACGCCGTGGACTCGATTACCTTTTCGATCATCCGCCACCGCCTGTTCCGCGTCGTCGACGAGGCGGTCATCACCCTCAAGCGCGTCTCGGGAACCGCGATCACAAACGAGGGGCACGATCTGATGGTCTCCCTCTACCGCGCCGACGGGTCCCTTCTGATGGGCGGGGTGGGCTTCCTCCATCACCTGACCAGCGCCGCCGAGGCCTGCAAGGCGATCATCCGGCGCTTCGGCGACGATATCGGCGAAGGGGACGTCTTTCTCCTCAACGATCCCTATACCGCGGCGCTGCACACCTCGGACGTCTATCTGGTCGCGCCGATCCATCACGGCGGCGCGCTGGTCGCCTGGAGCGCCTGCTTCGTCCACGTCTACGACATCGGCGCGACCAACCCCGGCGGGTTCTGCCCCGATTCGCGAGACATCTACACCGAGGGATTCTCCTCGCCCGGAATCCGGCTGGTGAGCGGCGGCAGGATGAATCAGGACGTACTCGACACGCTGCTCAACATGGTCCGGTCGCCGGAGATGGTGGCGCTGGATATCGCCTCGATGATCGCCTGCAACAATGTCGCCAGGGAGCGGATGCTCGCGCTCATCGACAAGTACGGCTACGAGACCGTCGATGCGGCCTGCCGCGTTCTGATCGAGCGATCCGAAACGCAGCTGCGCCGGCGGCTCCGCGATCTGCCGGACGGCGAGTGGCGCGCGCGCCAGTATCTGAACGTCGGCGAGGACGTCTACCGGGTGGTCCTCAAGATGACCAAGCGCGGGGACGGTCTCGAGTTCGATTTCGGTGGGTCGAGCCCGCAGGCCGCGGTCGCCGTCAACTGCACCAGATGGGCGTCGCTCGGCGGGCTGTTCGCGCCGCTCTTTCCGCTCCTCTGCTTCGACATCACCTGGAACGAGGGTGTCATCCGCCCGATCACCATGATCGCCCCCGAGGGGACGATCGTGAACTGCACGCGGCCGGCGCCCGTCTCGGTCGCGACCGTGGGCGCGATCCAGTCGGTCAACAACGCCGCCTGCGCGACGATCGGCAAGATGCTCGACGCCAGCGAGACCCATGCCGACGAGGCGACGGCGGTGTGGCACGCCAATCATTTCGCAGTCTTCATGTTCGGCCGGAACCAGCATGGCAGGGATGCCATCGGCATCCTCACCGAGACCTTCGCCGGGTCGGGCGGCGGGCGGAATATCGGCGACGGGGTCGATGTCGGCGGCGAGATGCCCAACCCGATCTCGCGCATGGCCAATGTCGAGACGCTGGAGAGCTACTTCCCGCTCCGCTATCTGTTCCGTCGGCGGGTGCGGGACTCGGGTGGCCCCGGCAGGCATCGCGGCGGCGCCGGCATGGAGATCGCGTTGACGCCGCACGATGCGCCCGACGGCGGGCTGCACTATGTCATCACCGGGAAGGGCGCCGATTTTCCGATGAGCGACGGCCTCTCGGGCGGCTATCCCGGCGCTCCAAACGCCTATCATTGGGTGCGCAACAACGAGGCCGCGGCGGATCGGCGGAACCCGGACGCGGCCTTCGCCCAGAGCGTCTCCGACATGGCCGGCGATCCGGAGCGGGTGAGCTGGGGCGTCTACCCGATCATGGGGGAGGACGCCCTCCATGTGCGGTGGAACGGCGCCGGCGGCTACGGGGATCCGCTGAAGCGCGACCCGGAGAGGGTGCGCGCAGACTGCGCGGAGGGTCTCGTCTCGATCGAGGCCGCGCGGGACGTCTATGGGATCGTCTTCGACGAAGCCGGCGGCGCGACCATCGACATCCCGGCGACCGCGGCCCGGCGCCGCGCCTTGATGGCGGCGCGCCTCGGCCGGGCGGCGGCGGAATGAACGCCCGCATCTCCGATGCACTCGAGCGCGGCGGCGGCGAGATTCGCTGCCGCAGCTGCGGCCAGGGCATTGCCCTGGCGGGCACGGCCTGGAAGTCGGCGGCGGCGCTCGAGGAGGTGCCGATGCGCGGGGCGGGTGGCGGCGCCTACGACGGCGGCGACCGGGTTCTGCTCCGCCGCTTCTGCTGCCCCGGATGCGGCGCGCTGCTGGACTGCGAGACGGCGCTCGCCGGCGATCCCTTTCTCGACGACATCGTCTACGGCTGAGGACTGTCGCTTCGGCCGCGCGCCCGGCGCCGGCCCCGGCCGACGATCGACCCGCCGATCACAGGTCGGACAGCCGAATCCGCGCGACCCCGGCTTCGGCCATCCGCGCCCAGGCCACGCCCAGCGAGCCTTCGAGGTCGATCCCGCGGCATGCGTCTTCGATGACGGCCGTTTCGAAGCCTTCGCGGGCGCCGTCGATCGCGGACCATGCGACGCAGAAATCGGTGGCGAGACCGGCGAAGAACAGGCGCGCGATCCCCCGGCTCCGCAGATATCCGCCGAGGCCGGTCGGGGTGCTGCGGTCGTTCTCGTAGAACGCGGAATAGGAATCGATTCCCCGACGAAAACCCTTGCGGAGGACCAGATCCGCGAAGGCCGTTTCGAGATCCGGGTGGAAGGCCGCCCCCTCCGACCCCTGGACGCAGTGGTCGGGCCACAGTATCTGCGCGCCGTATGAGAGTGCCGCCGTCGCGAACGGCGCCTTCCCGGCATGGCTCGACGCGAAGGAGAGATGGCCGGACGGGTGCCAGTCCTGGGTCAGAATCCGGGCCGGGAACCGCCGCGCGGCGGCGTTGATCGGGGCGACGACGGCATCGCCGTCCGGGATCGCCAGCGCCCCGCCCGGGCAGAAGTCGTTCTGAACGTCGATCGCCACCAGGGCGGCATCGTCGAGTCCCATCGGTTCACCCTCCTGCGAACGGCCGGCAGCGGCTCATTGCTTGCGGAAGACCCCCACCCTGACCCTGCCCTTCAAGGGGGAGGGAGAGGGGCGCCCGGATTACACCCTTCCCTCGGAGGGAGGGGGGAGGAGGCCATCCTAACCCGGAAAGCGCGGCAAAGCGTCCGCGCGTCGGGCGAGGCCATGACCGGCGCGATCACCTTCTGGCTTCGTGCCGCTTCGGCAAGAGCGATCATCCGGCGGCGTCTAATTTCGGAGACGGCGTTGCCGAGGTGACCGGTGAGCCACTCCCGTTCAAGGGCGGAAGCTTTGCCCGGACCGATATCGAAAGGGCGTGAGCGGATACCGCGACCGGTCTACGCCCCACGGTGCCGGCGGATCACGGAAATATAGGTTATCAGCCCGATCAGCGCCCAGAGTAGGACGCCCTGGGCGAGCGCCGTCTGGGTCCCGTCATGAGAGAAGGCGGCGACGACCATGCCGGTCGCCGCGCCGACGAGCTGCTGGAGGAACCCGATCATCGACGAGGCGGCGCCCGCCATGTGCGGGAACGGCTGCAGGGCGCCCGCGGTCGCCTGCGGAAAGATGAAGGAGAAGGAGATCATGCAGAGGAACATCGGGCCTGCGACGGCCTGCCAATGGTGGACCTCCGCCCAGGCGAGGGCGGCGAGCAGCAGGCCGCACAGCGAAGCGGCGGAGACGCCGAGACCGAGCAGCCGGTCGGCTCCCGCGCGCTCCACCAGCCACGCGCTCGCCAGCATGCCGATCATCGTGCCCGTCATGCAGATGGCGAAGGCGTGGCTGTAGGTCCTGGTACTCTCGCCGAAATAGGTGATGATCACATGGGGCGAAGCGGCCAGGAACGAGAACAGCATGCCGTAGGCGGCCGACGCGCAGGCCGTATAGGCCCAGAACGGGGGGCTGGCGCATATGGCTCGGAAATTGCGCAGCATCGGCCGGATGCGCAAGGCATCGCGATCGGGCTTTCCGAGCGTCTCGCGGAAGACCAGGACATATAGCAGTGCCACCAGGCCGCTATAGGCGGCGATAAAGACGAACACCGCGCTCCAGCCGAACGCGATGACGAGCTCGGCGGTGATGATCGGGGACCCGATCGGGGCGACGGCGTGGAAGAACAGGAGAGTCGCGATCATCCGGGCGCCGTCGGTGCGCTCGTAGCGGTCCCGGATGACCGCGCGAGCGAGAATGAACCCGCCCGACGCTGCGACGCCGTGCAGCAGGCGGAAGACCATCAGGGCCTCGACCGACCAGGCGGCGGCGCAGCCCGCCGTCGCGGCGGCGTTGGCCGCCAGGCTGCCCAGGATTACTGGCCTGCGTCCGAAACGGTCGGAGAGCGGGCCGTAGGCGAGCTGCCCGACGGCGACGCCGAGCATGAACAGGCTGAGCGTGAGCTGGATCGACGTCCGGTCGGCCGCGAACGCTGCGACCATCGCCGGCATCGCGGGCAGCGTGCCGTCGATTCCGATGGCGGTCGAGACCGACGCTGCGGCGAGCAGCGCCGCGAAGCCGAAGCCCGCGCCGCGCGTCGGGAGCGTGGCGCTCAAGTCCGCGACCGCAGGATGGGGCGCTCCATTCGTTCGAGGCGATTCGGGGGTTCGGATTTCGGTTCGATGCACGGAACCGGCACCAACGGGGATGAATATGACAGGGAGGGTCCCGGGCTTCCAGTCGTCCCAACTCGGGGACGAGACGTTATCGTGCCGCCCTTGCGTCGCATCCGCCTCGGGCGGCACCATTGCCGCCGTCTTGCGCAGCGCTGCGGGAGCCGCCATGAACTACCCCAACATCGCGACCGAGATGGACGGCGAACTGCTGATCGTCAGGCTGGACTGGCCCGAACGCCGCAACGCGATCAGCCATCGTATGCGGGTCGATCTCCTGGACTGCGTGCGCCGGGCCGAGGCGGCGGAGCCGGTGCGCGCCATCGTCCTCACCGGGGCCGGGGAGACCGCGTTTTCGGCGGGAGCCAATATCGAGGAGCTCGCCGATCGGACCCTCGAGTCCGAGATGGGAGGGGCGGCGACCCTGCGCAAGGAGCTGCCGACGGCGCTCGAACGGCTCGCCAAGCCCAGCGTGGCCGCGATCAACGGCTATTGCCTCGGGGCCGGGCTCGAGCTGGCGCTCGGCTGCACGCTGCGCATCGCCGGCGAGCATGCGCGGCTCGGCCAGCCCGAGATCACGCTCGGTCAGATCCCCGGCAGCGGTGGCACCCAACGCCTGTACCGCCATGTCGGGCTCGGCTGGGCGATGCAGATGGTCCTGACCGGCGAGCCGGTCACGGCCGAGACCGCGCGTGCCATCGGGCTGGTGACCGAGGTCCTGCCCCGGGACAGGCTGCTCGATCGGGCGAAGGAACTCGCCCGCATTCTCGGTTCGCGGGCGCCGATCGCCTTCGCCGCCGGCCGCGATGCGGTCCTGCGCTCGACCGAGACCGACCTCCTGACCGGGATCGACTATGAGCGGAAGCTCTACGCGATCTGCGTCGCGACGGATGACGCGAAGGAGGGCCTGAGAGCCCGCGCCGAGAAGCGCCAGCCGGTCTACAGAGGCCGTTAGGACCGCGGCCGCTCCCGTATCGTTCGGGCACCGTCATGCGCCCTTCGCTGCTCGCTTCGGACCGCATCCAGGCCTATCTCGACGCGGGCCATTGGACGCGCGAGACCATGGTCGCGCGCTACGCGGCCTATGCGCGCGAGTTTGCCGAGAGGCTGGCGTGCCGCGATCCCGAGGAGGCCTATGGCTGGGGAGACCTCGAGGAGGAGACCGATCGGCTGGCCGCCCGGCTGATCGCGCTCGGCGTCGAACGGGACGCCCGGGCGCTGGTCCAGATGCCGTCCTCCTGCCGCGAGATCGTCCTCAGGATCGCCCTCAAGAAGGCCGGGATCATCGGCGTCTTCGTGCCGATGCAGTGGCGGCGCCGCGAGATCGACCATGTTATCGAGACCGTCGATCCGGCTCTGCTGGTCGTCATGCGCGGCGCGGCCCCGCTGGAGGAGGCTGCGTGGCTGGACCGGGCGGCCCGCGGCCTCCATCGGATCGATCCGTCGGCGGAGGGTGCCGCCGGCTGGCTCGCCTGGCGGGAGATGGTCGAGGCCGATCCCGATCGGGAGTCCCTCGACCGGATTCCCGAACGGCGTTTCGCCTTCGACGATGTTTCGCTGATCACCGCATCGAGCGGGACCAGCGGCCTAGCCAAGCTGTGCGAGTGGCCGGAGGCGGCGCAGCTCTGCGTCGGCCGCGCCGTCGCCGCCAGGCTCGGGATCACTTCCGGCGACAATGTGGGCGTCTTCGCACCGATGTCGGGCGCCGCCGGGTTGATCGTCTGGCTGGCATCCGCCGCCGCACCTTGCGGCTTCACGTTTCCGGCCGGCTATCGGCCCGATACGCTGCTCGCTTGCGCCGAGGAGGCGCGCGTTACCATCGCGACGACGGTCCCGGTCGTTCTCGCCCGCCTCGCCCGCGCGCCGGTCGAGAAATTCGATCTCGCCGCTCTCCGGCTGCTGCGCATCGGAACTGCGGCGGCCGACTGCGAGGCGGCCCGTGTCTTCGAGACGCGGACCGGCTGCCGCGTCGTTCCGGCCTCGGGCAGCATGGAATGCCCCGGCTTCGGCCATGCCGGCGCGGACGAGCCCCGGAGCCTGCGTCTCGACGGCTCGGTCGGCGTGCCGCTCAGAGGCGGGGGGCTCAGGATCGAGGACGCGGCGGGAAATCCGCTGCCGCCCGGCATGCCCGGCGAGCTGAAGGCCGCCGCGCCGTTTGCCTCTTCGGGCTATTGGGGCGATCCGCAGGCGAACGCCACGGCCTGGTCGGGAGACTGGTACGCGACCGGCGACATCGGCATTCTCGACGCCAGGGGCCGGCTGACGCTGCTCGGGCGAATCAAGGACATCATCAACCGCAGCGGCCATAAGATCCTGCCGGGCGAAATCGAGCGCGAGATATCGTGCCACCCGGGCGTCCTCGACTGCGCCGTCGTGCGTGCTCCCGACCCGGATTATGGCGAGGTTCCCTGGGCGTTCGTGCAGTTCCGGGCCGGAGCGCCGCCCGACGCCGCCGGGTTGGCCGAGTTTTTGCGCGCGCGCGGCCTCGCCGGCTATAAGATTCCGGCGCGTGTGGTCGATGTTGCGGAGTTGCCGCGTATCGGCGGCAGCAAGGTCGACAAGACGGCGCTCATGGCGCGCGCGGCGGCGCTGGCCCGCGGTTCGACGGGCTGACGACCGGCGCACCGACCCGTTCGGCCGCCGGCCTTGCATAGGACCGGCCCCGGCGGCACCATGGCGCGCGTCGTCGGGGCGAACGAGGAGGGCGAGGATGCGTGGTTCGGGGGCGTCGGGCCGTAGTCCCTGCCTCTCGTCGGTCCGGCGGATCCAGGCGCAGACCGTTGCCGAGGACGACGCCTGCGCCGCACGGGCCCGGTAGACTGTGGCGTCCCCGACCCCGCCCTACCGGGCCGAGCATATCGGCTCCCTGCTGCGGCCCACCGCGCTGCGCGACGGATTCCGCCGACTCGATCGGGGGGAGATCGACGCCGCGGCGTTCCGCGTCATCCAGGACGACTGCATCCGCGCGGCGGTGGCGATGCAGGAGGAGATCGGGCTGCAGGCCGTGACCGACGGCGAGTTCCGCCGAACCACCTATATCTCCCACTTCGTCGATTCCGTCGAAGGGCTCGATTTCGCGCCCTCTTCCTTCCGCTTCTACGATGACGATCGGATGGCGCACGCGTTCGTCGCGCCGCGACCGGTCGGCAAGCTGCGGCGGGTCAGGCCCAACAGCGGCGAAGAGCTCGACTTCCTCGGCTCGGTGACGACCCGCACCCCGAAATCGACCCTGCCGTCCCCCGCGACGATGCATTTCCTCGCCGGGGCGGACGCGCCGCCGGTCGAAATCTATCCCTCCGAGGAGGCGTTTTTTGCCGATCTGGCCCGCGTCTACCGCGAGGACATCGCGGATCTCGCCCGGCGCGGCGGGCGCTATGTCCAGCTCGACGACGTCCCGTTCGCGATGCTCTGCGATCCTGCCCTGCGCCGCCAGCTCGCGGCGCGCGGGCGCGATCCCGAACGGCTGCTCGACGCCTATATCGACCTCACGAACGCGGCGCTCGCTGACCGGCCGCCGGACATGGTGGCCGCCCTCCATATCTGCCGCGGCAATCTCAAGGGAACCTGGCTGTCGGAAGGCGGCTACGAGGCCGTGGCCGAAAAGCTCTTTACCGGGCTCGCGGTCGATGCCTTCTTCCTCGAATACGACACCGATCGGGCCGGCGGCTTCGAGCCGCTCGCCGCGATGCCCGACGACCGGCGGGTCGTGCTGGGTCTGGTCAGCACCAAGCTACCGCTCCTGGAGGACGGAGAAGCGCTCGCGGCGAGGATCGACGAGGCCGCACGCTTCGTCCCGCTGGAGAGGCTCTCCATCAGCCCGCAATGCGGGTTCTCGAGCGCGGTGACCGGGAATCCGATCGGCCCCGAGGATCAGCGCGCGAAGCTGGCGCTGGTGGTCGAGACCGCCCGCCGGGTCTGGGGCGGTCCATGAGCGCCGGCGTCCTCCGCCGCCGGGACGGGCCGTCCTCCGCCCCGGCGATCGACATGGGCGTGCTGCCCGATCTGCTCGCCTACCATCTGCGCTGCGCCCATGCGGTCGTGTTCCAGCAGTTCAAGCGGATGCTCGGCGCGCACGACATCTCCGCCCCGCAGTTCGGCACGCTTCTGCTGATCGAGGCCAATCCCGGGGTCAGCCAGAGCGCGGTCGCCGAGGCGCTGCGCTTCGACCGGTCGACCCTGGTGCAGATCGTCGACCGGCTCGAGGCGCGGGGGCTGGTCCGCCGAGAGTCGTCCGCGCTGGACCGCCGCAGCCACGCGCTCAAGCTGACGGCGCCCGGTCTCGATCTGCTCGCCCGGCTCAAGGCGCTGTCCGCCGCGCATGAGGCTGCGCTCGCCGAGGGCCTCGACGACGGCGAGCGCAGCACCCTGATGCGCCTCTTGGAGCGGCTCTACAACCGCTGACGACACGGCTCACAGGATCAGCCACAGCACCAGCGGCAGCGATCCGAACGAGAGCAAGGTCGACATCATGACCATGCCCGTGACCTCCTCGGGCAGACGATTGTAACGCTCGGCGAACAGATAGTTGTGGATGGCGACGGGCAGGGCGCATTGCAGAACGAGGACGCCGCGCGCCGCCCCGGTCATGCCGAACAGCTCGGCGACCGCCAGCCCGACGGCGAAACCGCTGGCGAGCCCGACTGCCGACAGCGCCAGCGTCCGCGCATAGCCGCGCACCCGAAGCTGCGAGATCGCCACGCCGAGCGAGATGATCATCAGCGGGATCGTCATGCCGCCGATCAGCTCCGCCGTGTTGGCGAGCCAGGCGGGCGGCGCGATCTCGGCGATCATGAACAGGAGGGAGACGGCGATCGCATAGACGATGGGATCGCGGAACAGCGCATCGCCGGCCCCGGTTCCGGCATAGATCGCGCGGCCGAGCGTGAGCCCGGTCAACGACGCGATCACGAAGGTGCAGATCGCCAAGGCGAGACCGGTTTCTCCGAAGGCGAACATGCAGATCGGCAGGCCCATATTGCCGGTGTTGCGAAAGGTCAGAACCGGAACATAGGCTCGCGAATCGAGCCGAAGAAGCCTGGTGAGCGCCAGGGCGACCAGGAGAAGCGCCGCGAGCGCGAGCGTGTAGGCGCCGGCCATCTCGGCGAACGCCGTCACCGACACGTCGAGCCGAGTGAGGGTGGAGAAGATGAGACAGGGCACGCCGAGCTGGATCGCGAGCCCGGCTGTCATGTTTGCATCGAAGGGCTTGCCGAGCCGCCCCCAGGCGAAACCGATCCCGGCGCAGAACAGCAGCGGCGCGACGATCGCGAATATTTCGGCGATCACAGGGGCGGCGGTCCGGTTCCGGAAGAGGGGGCGGCCCGCGGCGCCGCGGGCCGCCCTCGCCGGGACGGCTTCGTCGGGCGGGGATCAGGCGATGCCGAGCCGCTCCGATGCCATGAGCGTGCCCTCGACGCGCGCGGCGATCTTCTCGAACGCGATGTCGCGGGCGGCATCCGGTGAACCGTGCCTCGGTTTGACGTCGATGCTGAAGGGCGAGAACCCGCAATCGTCGGTCGAGCCCAGCCGCTCCTTGGGGATGTATTTCGATGCCAGCACGAGGTCGTCGCGGATGCGCTCGGCGGTCTCGACCCGCGGGTTCTGCGGGTTGGTGACCCCGACGAAACAGACCTGGGCGACGCCGTTGGCGTCTTCGCGGCTATGTTCCCCGCAGAGCCTGTATATCCGCTCCTTATCGGCCTCGCTGGCGAGCTGAATCAGGAAATAGCCCGCATTCATCCGGAACATAGACGGGAGCAGCTCGGCATAATCCACGTCGGCGCTATGCGTCGAATCGCAGTCCCCGCCGGGGCAGGTATGGATACCGATATTCTTGCGTTCCTCGGCGCTGAACCTGTCGATGACCCGGTTGTTGAGCTCGATGAAGTGACCGAGCATGCCGCGCCCCGTCCAGGGGTTCCGCGGGTCGTTCTTGCAGGCGAGCCGGCCCTCGGTGAAGTCGATCGAAACCCGCGGAGCGCCCGCCTCCAGACATTTGCGGATGTCCTTTTCGCACTCGTCGCATAGATCCTCGAGAAACCGTTCCCGGCCGTATCCGGGCAGCTCGTCGTCGAGCGGATAGAGCAGCGCCAGCATCGACGGCGCGATCACCGCCTGCTTCACCGGCTTCG
This sequence comes from Alphaproteobacteria bacterium, assembly GCA_963422565.1. Classification (GTDB taxonomy): domain Bacteria; phylum Pseudomonadota; class Alphaproteobacteria; order MPNO01; family MPNO01. The sequence goes on from OY730228.1 coordinate 3,288,002, forward strand.
TCGCCATCGCCGCCGCCTTCTCGTAGAACGATGCGGCATAGGTCCCGTAGCGGAACGGCCCGCAGGTCAGACGCGGCAACTGGCGGTGGTGCCCGTCCTCGAAGATCGCGAAATACTGGCCGTCGGGGGCCAGAGCATCGAGGAGGCCGGCGCCCCCGAGCGTGTCGGTGATGGGGTAGGTGGCGAAACTCGACATCCGCTGCTCGCCGTCGGAGACGATCGGCGAGCCGGTGGCCTCCATGCGCTGGATCGAGTCGCGGCAAGCGTCGTCCTGTTCGGCGGTCAACGCATCCCGATCTATCTCGCCCGCATCATATGCGGCATACGCGGCTTGCAGCTTCGACGGACGCGGCAGCGAGCCCACGGGTTCTGTCGGTAGCGGCATCGGATTGCTCCCTCGCGTGAATCGGATGGTACGAAGCTTGAAGCACGGTTTGCGGCGCGCTGTCCAGCGACGTTCGACCCGGCAGTTCTCATGTTGGGGGCCGCGACCGGCAAGCTGGAAGGCCTCTCCCTCTACCCTCTCTTTCGAGGGAAGGGGGTTCCCTTCTCGAGAAGTGGGCGATGAGGCGGGCCGCGATGCCGACGGAGGGCCGGCTGTCGGGACGTCGATAAGGGAATTGCCTTGTTCGGGCGCTTCGGGGGGCCGAGAAACCTTGATCTACCGCCGCTGTAAGGCCAATCTGGCCGCATGAGACGGTGGTGGCTGAAGATTGGGGCCGCCGCGGCCCTGGTCGGCGTCGCGGCGGCGGGTTGCGCGCTGCTCTCCCCCCGTTCGCGCTCGTTCACGGTCGCCGAACGCTTGGCTGCGATCCCCTTGAACGGGGCGCCGGTAGCGGCCCCGATCACGATCCACTGGAACGCGCAGCATATCCCCTTCGTCGAGGCCGAGCAGGATACCGATGCGGCGTTCGGGCTGGGCCTCGTACACGCCCATCTCAGGCTCGGCCAGATGGAGATCTTCCGCAGGATCGCCCACGGCCGCATCTCGGAGATGGGTGGCCCCTTCGCGGTCGATATCGATCATGCTTTGCGCATTCTCGATTTCGGCCGGGCCGCTGCCGAGATCGAAGCCGCTCTGCCGGACGACACACGGGCCTGGCTCGAGGCCTTCGTCGCGGGGATCAACCACTATCTGGCCAATGTGGAGGATCTGCCGCCCGAGTTTTCGCTCCTCGCATTGGAACGAGAGCCCTGGACGGTCTCCGACGTGTTGACCTGCGGCCGCCTCGCGGGGACCGACGTGAATTGGCTCGTCTGGTTCGGCGCGCTCGCACTGCGCGGGCGGCCCGACTGGCCCGACATCTGGGCGCGACTGGTCGAGACGGGCTCAGCGTCGATGCCGAGCTTCGGTGGCGGTGCGGAGACGGCCCGGCTGGCGGCATTCCTGGGCGGGGTCGGCAAGACCGGCAGCAACGCGCTCGCCGTCGCCGCCGAACGCTCCGCCACCGGGGCCGCGATTCTCGCCAGCGATCCCCATCTCGGGATATTCCTGCCCAACACGTGGCTGGTCGCCGGGATTCGTTCGCCGAGCCGTCACGCGGTCGGTCTGATGGCGCCGGGGCTGCCGGTCTTTGCCATCGGGCGCAACCCCTGGATCGCCTGGGGCGGGACCAACATGCGCGCCGCTTCGTCGGATCTGGTGGACCTCTCGGGACTGCCCGGCTCCGCGTTCAGGACGCGGACCGAGCGAATATCCACCCGCCTCTGGTTCGACGAGACCGTCACGCTGCGCGATACCGAATGGGGCCCCGTGCTCTCCGACGCCCCACAGCTCGGTGGCGATGGGGGTCCGACCTTCGCGCTTCGCTGGACCGGACATCGGGCGAGCGACGAGATCACGGCGATGCTGAAGGTGAGCGTGGCACGGAACTTCGCTGAGTTCAAGGCCGCCTTCGAGGGGTTCGCCGTGCCCGGGCAGAACATGCTCTATGCGGGCGCGGATGGCAGGATCGGCCAAGTCTCCGCGGCCGTCCTGCCCGCGCGCAGCGGTGCGCCCGAGGACATTCTCGTCGCGCGCGCGACGGCCGATGCCCATTGGGCGGCCTCGGTCGGGTCCCGCGAACTGCCGAGCGTCGAAGCCCCCGCGCAGGGCTTCCTGGCGTCCGCCAACAACCGGCCGGCGCCGGGGCGGATCCCGGTCGGCTATTTCTTCTCGCCGAACGATCGGATGATGCGCATGACCGCCGAGCTGGAGTCGCGTGCCAAGGTCTCGATCGCGGACGTCATGGCGCTTCAACGCGACACGCTGATGCCGTCCTCGGTCGCCCTCAGGGACCTCTATCTGGGGCTGCTCGAACGGAGCGGTGTCGATCTCTCGGGCCGGGCGCGAAAGGATCTCATCGCCCTGCTTCGTGGCTGGGACGGCCGTTACGATGCCGAGGCGCCCGGGCCGGTCGCCTTCGAGGTCTTTCACGGCAGCTTCGTACCGGCGTTCTACGAGGACCTGCTCGGCGACGCGGCGGCCGCCACCGCCTATGCCGGTTTCGGGCGGGTGCGCTCGCTGATCGTCGCAGACCTCGAGCGCGCCGACCCTGGGACGCTCGAACCGGCGCTGGAGGGGGCGCTCGACGCGGCGGTCGATGCGTCGTCGTCCTATCCGCGTTGGGGAGACATGCATCGCCTGGTCCTGCGCCACCCGCTGTCCTTCGTCCCGCTGATCGGCGGCCGTTTCGTGTTCGACGACATCCCGGCGGGGGGCGGCGTGCAGACGCTGATGAAGACCGCCCATGATGCGGCTACCGGGCGGCACCAGGTCAATTACGGCTCCAACGCCCGTTTCCTCGCCGATCTCGGCGATCCGGACCGCAGCCATGTCGTCCTGCTCGGCGGCCAGGACGGCTGGCTCCGCTCGGAGAGCTTTCTCGACCAGCTGCCGTTGTGGCGCCGCGGGGACTATGTGACCCTGCCTCTCAGGATGGAGACGGTGCGGGCACGGTTTCCCTACAAGACCCGGATCGGCGGTTGACGCCGCGCCCGGCGCCGCGGGGACGCGCATGGTGAAACTCGACAGGATCTATACGCGCGGCGGCGACAATGGTCGGACCTCCCTCGCCGACGGCACGAGGATCGCCAAGCACGCGCCCCGGATCGTCGCCCAGGGCGATATCGACGAGGCCAACGCGGCGATCGGCGTCGCCCGGCTGCATGCCGGTGGCGCGGACCGGGAAGGGATCCTACTGCGGATCCAGAACGATCTGTTCGATCTCGGGGCCGACATCTCGACTCCTTGCGATGCGAGCGAGAACGTGGGCGCGCTGCGCATCGACGCTTCTCAGACCGCCCGGCTCGAGGCCGAGATCGATGCGGTCGCGGCCGGCCTCGCCCCGCTGGCCTCCTTCGTGCTGCGCGGCGGAACGGCGGCCGGGGCGCAGCTCCACTATGCTTGTACCGTGGTCCGGCGGGCCGAACGGTCGCTGTCCGCGCTCGCCGAGGCCGAACCCGTCAACCCCCAGGCGCGCGCCTATCTGAACAGGCTGTCGGACCTCCTGTTCGTCCTCGCCCGTGACGCCAACGACGGCGGCCGCGCCGACATCCTGTGGGAGCCGGGCAAGACCCGCACTGGCGCGCGGCCGCGCATCCGGGAGGGGATGACATGAGCGGCGGCTTCCGGGAGCGCCTCGCCGAGGCCAATGCGAGCGCGCTCTGGCTGCGGCCGCATCGTCAGGCGCTCGAGGAGCCGCCGCATCTCTGGCCTTGGGCGGCGATCGGCCCGCTGCTCGACCGCGCGGTGGTCGAGACCGGCATGGACGACGCCGAACGACGCGTCCTCGTCCTCGAGAACCCCGCCTACCGGTCCACCCATCGGAGCGGTGCGAGTCTCAACTTGGTGGTCAACCTGCAAATCCTGATGCCGGGCGAAACCGCGCTGCCGCATCGGCACCGGGCGAACGCGCTCCGCTTCGTCCTTGAGTCCGACGGCGGCGCCGCGACCATCGTCGACGGCCGTTCCTACCCGATGCTGCCGGGCGACCTCGTGCTCACCCCGGGCTGGTGCTGGCATGCCCACAGGCATGACGGAGAGGGGCGCGCGGTCTGGCTCGACGCCCTCGACCTGCCGCTGCAGACCCATCTGCAGACCGACGCCTATGAAGGAGGGCCGGCTTCCGACATGCCGCCGCGCGCGCCGCAGACGGCCTGGGAGTCGGCCGGCATCCTGCCGACGACCGACGGTCCGGGGAGCCCCGGCCCGCACATCTTCCGCTATCCGCTGGCAACGGTCAGGGCGACGCTGGATGCGATGGCGGCGGCGCCCGACGGCTCGCGGCGGATTCGGTATACTGACCCTGCGACGGGCGGGGCGGCGATGGCCGGGATCGACTGCTACATGCTGGCGCTCGCGCGCGGCCGGCCGAGCCGCGCCTGTCGCAGCACGGCGAACATGGTCGTGCTCGTCGTCGAGGGCGACGGCGTCTCCGAGGTCGGCGGCGAGACGCTGCGCTGGCGGCGGAACGACATCGCGGTCCTGCCGCGCGGCCGCTGGATCAGCCACCGTGCGGAGTCCGAAAGCGTGCTGCTGTTCCAGCTCACCGACCGCGAAGTTCTCGCCCGGCTCGGCTATCTGCGGGAGGAATTCCGCGGCTGAGCCGGGCGTCAGACCACGATATGGGCGCGAATCCGTGCACGGTCGATCTCGAATGCGCCACCCTGCAGAACGGCGCGCCCCTGGTCCATGATGATGTATTCGTCCGCGACCCGTTCCGCCAGCCGCAGATGCTGTTCGACGAGGACGACGCTCTTGCCGCTGCTTTTGCGATCGAGGATCAGATCCCTCATCCTGTCGATATTCTCCGCCTGCATGCCCTCGGAGGGCTCGTCGAGCAGCGTCACCGCGCCCTCTTCGCCCATCGCCCGAACGAAAGACTGAAGTTGATCCGGCTTTGGTGGACAGCTGACCATTGTGCAGAGGAGGTGTCCAGATGTCGAAGAAACAACTGCCGTACGCGCCGGAGTACTGGCGCCAGATGGTCGAGCTGGTTCGCGCGGGTCGCGCGCCCGGGGAGCTATCGCGTGAGTTCGAGTGCTCCGCTTCGGCGATCCGCAACTGGGTGCGTCAAGCGGACCGCGACGAGGGTCGTCGCGAAGACGGCTTGACGACGCTGGAGCGCGAAGGGCTTCGGCGGCTTCGCCGCGAGAACCGCCGGCTTCGCGAAGAACGGGAGATATTGGCAAAAGCTACGGCCTGGTTCGCTCGGGAGACCGGCTCGGTACGGGCGAAGTCTTCGAGCTCGTGAGGGCGAACCAGGCCCGTCATCAGGTGGCCACGATGTGCCGGGTTCCGGGCGTCTCCCCCAGCGGGTACTACGCGTGGCACGGTCGTGGAGCATCGAATCGTGCGCGTCGCGACGAGGAGTTGAGCGCGATGATTCGGCGCATCCACGACGATTCGGATGGCACTTACGGGATGCCGCGGGTGCACGCGGAACTGGTGGCTGGCGGCTGCCAGGTGGGCCGTAAACGCGTTGCTCGGCTGATGCGAGAGTCGGGCTTGGTCGGGGTCAGCCGGCGCCGGGGCGCGCACACCACGCGCGTGGGCCGCAACCACCGCGCCGCTCCGGACCGGGTGGAACGTGAGTTCCGGGCCGATGCGCCGGGACCGGACATGGGTCGCCGACGTGACGTACGTGCCGACCTGGAACGGCTTTGTGTACCTTGCCATCGTGCTCGATGTATTCAGTCGCAAGGTGGTGGGATGGGCCATGGCCAACCATCTTCGCACCGAGCTGGTGCTCGAGGCGCTGAACATGGCGATCGCACGACGCCGCCCCGAAGGGGTCATCCACCACTCCGACAAGGGCACGCGGTACACTTCGCTCGCTTTCGGCAAGCGGTGTCGGGAGAAGGGAATCGTGACCTCGACCGGATCCACTGGCGATTGCTACGACAACGCGATGGCCGAGAGCTTTTTCGCCACGCTCGAATGTGAGCTCATCGACCGGCGCTCATTTCAGACCCACGCCGAAGCGCGCATGGACATCTTCGCGTTCCTGGAAGGCTGGTACGACACAAAACGCCGTCATTCCCGGCTGGGGTACTTGAGCCCCAACGAGTTCGAACGCCGCGCGGCGGCGACCGCCCGGCAGCCCCGAGGCGACGCTCGCGGCCGCGACCAAACCGGCCTCGAACCCTGCTCGATCGGCCGGCCGGCGATCCACAACCACCCTCCGGGGGAACCCCCAACTCCGATCTCCCAGAGAGATTCCCTTCAACAGGCTATTGCCCACCCCAGTGCTGGTGGCGACAGCCCTCAACCGTCCACCGAAGCAGGGTAACCCCAAGGTGGTCGCGGTGGTGCTGTGGTCCTCGCCAGGGGGCTCCTCACCCTGCTCGACAGGGTCGATATCCAGACGCTTTTCCGATTTCTCTCCGAAAAGATGGCGTTTGAACCATTCGAGCTGTTGCTTGAGTACCTGGTAGTCCGCTTGAAGCTCAGCCAAGGCCGCATTCGATTGCTCGAGCGCGCTCGACAACCGGGCGTTCTCATGTTCGAGTGCGGCAATTTGCGAAGCGGACATCCCGATTCTCTTGGCCAACCGGGTGCAAAATCTACCACGTGGAAAACGACTCAGACAGTCTTCCGAAACCGTTTCCTTCTGCGTATGATTTGCATATCTATCCCTTCGAGAAGCGCCAGCAAGTCAGTACGATTCAAGCCGAGTTTGCCCTCCCGGCTGTGACCGAACGTTGCAAATTGACCGCGCTCCAGGCGCTTGCTCCAGATCCAGTATCCGCCAGTGTCGAACGCCAGGATCTTGAGCATGGTCCGGCGCCGATTGATAAACACGAACCAGTATCCACTGGTTGGGTCTTCATCCAGATGCCGGCGCACGCGCGCCGACAAGCCATCGAATGAACAACACATGTCGGTCGGCTCGGTGCAAAGCCAGATGCGACCGGCAGGCGACGAATTCAACATCACTGCGAGCTTCGCACGCGAAAAACCACTCCAGCGCCCAGTTCCAGCTCCACATCCCACGACAACGAACGAGTCGGCTCGACCTGCGCGACTTCCACAAACATCGATTCGCTTCTGTGTTCGCGTTGCGCGGGTGTTCCTCGCAGTTTAGGTCTCCACAAATCGAACGTACTCAGCGAAAGACCCTGCGAGGAACAAAAGGCCCTGCGACTTTGCCCGCCCCGTTCGAACTGTGAAACCAACTCCCGCCACTCGCTCGCCGTGCGTCGACGGTAACGAACCGAACCGTTCAATCTCGCCATGACCGCATTCGCCTCCTGTCAAAAAAGGAGACCAGTGAATCAGTCAATCCTCAGAAATGAAACAACGGCCTAATTTGGCCGCTTACCGACCATCGTGTTCGCGCTGGGGTTCATGGTGTTCGGAGCGTCGGGAATGACGACCAACCAGGCCCTTGGTCTGCTCGTCGGAATCACGGTGGTCGTCGCGCTGCTCGCGGACTTGCTGTTCCTCCCGCCCTTGCTGATGGCCCTCGACGGGACCAGGGAGACGACGGCGGAGATCCGGGCCCGCCTTCCGGCGCTCGGGCGAGTAGGCGCGCGGGGCTCGCTTGCATGGGGCACGGCCGACGGGATGGGGCGCGGCGGGCCGGGCGGCTCTTCAAGCACGGGGCTCGGGTCGTGCTAGCACGCGCCGCAAGGTCCCGGCGAAGGTGACGGTAATGCACGGTCCAGTCCCTTCCCGACGCGCCAACGCCGGTCTCCCGCTTTCCCCGCTCCGCTGACCGCCACCGAAAGGAGGAAACGGTGATTCGCCCTGCTCTCCCCAGATCCTTGCCTGCGTCTTTCGGCGTCCTTCTCGCCACTCTTGCCTGGGCGGTTGCACCATCCGCCGGCCGCGCGGAAAGCGCCGAGGAAGCCGGGCTCAGGATCGCGACCGAGGCTCGCGAACGCCAGAAGGGTTTCGGCAACTTCACCGCGAGCCTCGAGATGGTGCTGCGCAACAAGCGGGGGCAGGAAAGCCGACGCGAGGTTCGCCTGAAAGTCATCGAGGTCGAGGACGACGGCGATCGAACGATGTTCGTGTTCGACCGACCACGCGACGTCAAGGGGACCGCGTTTCTCGTCCACGCCCACAAGACCGAGTCGGACGAGCAGTGGCTCTATCTTCCCGCCCTGAAACGGGTCAAGCGCATCAGCTCCTCGAAACAGTCCGGCTCCTTCATGGGCAGCGAGTTTTCCTACGAGGACATGGTCGCCACCGAGATCGAGAAATACACCCACCGGTTCCTGCGCAACGAGCCCTGCGGCGACATGGAATGCACGGTCTCCGAGCGCATCCCCGCCGGCAAGGATTCGGGCTACTCCCGGCAAGTTGTCTGGCTGGACCGGGATGAGCTTCGCACCATGCAGATCCACTACTTCGACCGCAGGGGAGCGCATCCGAAGACGATGGTCGTCGAGGACTACGAGAAATACCTGGATCGCTTCTGGCGGGGCAGCAAGCTGACGATGACGAACCATCTCACGGGAAAGAGCACCGTGCTGCTCTGGTCGAACTACGAGTTCGGGACCGACCTCGACGCCGGCGACTTCACCAGGACGGCCCTCCGGCGGCAGCGGTAGCGTCCGGCGCAGAACCGCCCGCCGGAGCCGTTTCCGGTGCCTGTCGGGCAGCTCGCGATTCTGCCCGGTGACGCGGAACTTGAGCTTCCGGCTCGGCTTCATCGACGGGAGCGGGCTGAACCGGAGCGCATCGTTCGCGGGGGACACCTCGAGGGTGGAATGGTGCGCGAAAGGAGGGAGAGGACTCTCCCCTCCGAAACCGCATACAGTCCCGAAGCTCCATCTCGTTTGCAATACCGCCGCGGGGCGGACCCCACGCCCATGTCCCTCGCCGCGGGAGGGGAATCCGGAACTCGCGTCCCTCGCCCCCATGAAGCGCGAACCGAGCTCCCTTTCGCCCCGTCCCGGCTTCAACCCCCACCGTCCGGATAGAACTGTTCGCAATAGCGCCGGTACTTTCCGATGGCGCCGTCCGAAGCGCAGAGCTGAGGACGGGGGCGATACCGCTTCCGGCCCCAGATGGCGACGTCCTGCAATACGTCCCGCCGCTGGGCCGCGATGATGATCCGGTTCATGAGCCGGGTGCGAAGCCGTACGGGAAGGAAGCGCATTCCGGCAATCGGGCGCTTCGGTCGAACCAGCCGCCGCACCTGGCTCGCCAGCGTCAATTCGACGAGCTCGCCGTCGAGCGGCGTTGTGAGCACCCACAACCGGGTATCCATGCCGATGGCATGTTCGCGAACCTCGACGTACGAATAGCCGAGCCCATGCACGTGGGTGACGGCGGAGACATCGTAAGTGAAGCGCCTTATCCCCGCGATGGTCCGGGCTCGCCTGAAGTCGAAGCAGCTCTTGAGCTAGGCACCGTCAACGGATACCGAGCCGACCCCGCTCACGCTGTCGTAGCCGTGCACGTAGCGAAGGTGTCCGAGATCGACGGAGTTCTCGGTCGTTTCCTGGGGATGTCCGGCGAACCGGACGCTCCAGAACTCCATGCCGCTCCAGTCGGTTCCGGTCGGCGGCGGCGCGGGAAGGTGCCATTGCGGCGGGCGTCCGCCGCTGCCCCGCCAGGCAAAGACGAGACCCGCGATCTCGCGCGTCTCGAACACTTTCAGGCGGGCGGAGTCGGGCGCCGGCGCGTAGGGGGTGGCGACACATCGGCCGGTGACGTCGAATTCGAACCCGTGAAACGGACAGACGAGCAGACCGTTGCGCACCCGGCCTCCGGCTGCGGGCCCCAGATCGGAGCCGAGATGCGCGCAGAACACCTCGGCCACGCAGACTCCCCTTCCTGGTTGCACCATACGACGATCTGCTCGCCAAGCCAGGCCTTGCGCAACGGCATTTCCTTCTCTATCGCCTTGCGGCTGGCGACGAAGAACCAGCCTTCGGGAAACGGAGGAAGCAAGGAGACGCCGTTACGCTCGTTCGGATCGATTCTCATTTACTACTGACTTGTCCTGGCCCGACGAAGGCGGTTTCGCCTCCCGGACACTCGGCCCAATCACACTGCAATTCAGCATCTTACGGTATTGGGTAATGCAAGAATAGACAGGCGTGACCTTGGCCCGTTCCCTCCATGCGCCGGGTGGAAACGCTTCCGGTCGGGCCGCCCGGGCCGCGGCCGCCCGGCTCGGATTGACATCGATATCGGCTGCCCGGACAGTGCGGGACGTGCGACCGGTGCGCAATGCCCGGTCGACCAAGGGGAGAAGAAGTCATGAGAAAACAGAATCATCGTTACCGGAATCCGCTTCGCCGGAGTCTCACCGCAGCAGCCGCCGCGGCCGTCGCGGGGCTCTTCGCGACCCTGCCGAGCCAGGCCGCCGACCCCGTGAAGCTCGGCCTCGTGGCCGCCCTTTCGGGGCCGTCGGCGCAGTCCGGCGAAGCCATCACCCGCGGCCTTACCGTCGCCATGGACGAGATCAACGCGGCCGGCGGCATCCTCGGCGGGCGGATGATCGAGCTCATCCGCCGCGACGACGAGTCGAGCCCGCCGAAGGGCGTGATCGCGGCCCGCGAGCTCATCTTCAAGGAGGAGGTCGCGGCCTTCTTCGGCGGCATCGACTCTCCGGTGTCGCTCGCCATCGTTCCGCTCGCCAACAAGTCCAAGGTGCCGTTCATGGGCGTTTGGGCGGCGGCGACACCCATCACCCGCAACAACGCCGACCCCAACTACGTGTTCCGCGTATCGGCGGTCGACGCCATCGTCGACATCAAGCTCCTCCAGTACGCTCACGCGACCTTCGGTGCGACGAAGATCGGCCTCATGCTCATCAACAACCCGTGGGGCGAGTCGAACGAGCGCGGCCTCCTCGCCGCGGACGCCGACAACGACGACGTCGAGATCGTCGGGGTCGAGAAGTTCGAGAACAACGACGTCGACATGATCCCGCAGCTCACCCGCAACAAGGACAAGGGCGCCGACGCCCTCGTGCTGGTGACCAACGCCCCGCCCGGAGCGCAGATGATGAAGTCGCGCGACCGCATGGGCTGGGACGTGCCGGTGGTCTCACACTGGGGGATCTCGGGCGGCCGGTTCCCCGAGCTCGCCGGCCCCACCGCGGGCGACGCTCACTTCGTCCAGACCTACAGCTTCTTCGGCGAGCAGGGAGAGACCGGCAAGCGGGTGCTCGCGGCCCTCGTCGACAAGTTCGACAACATAGGCGGGGCGGAGGACGTCTTCTCGCCGGTCGGAACCGCCAACGCCTACGACGCGATGCATCTCCTCGCGAAGGCCATCGACCAGGCGGGGAGCACGGATGGCGACGCGATCCGGATGGCCCTCGAATCGCTCGGTAGCCACGAAGGTCTCATCAAGACCTACGACGCGCCGTTCAGCGCCGACAACCACGACGCGCTGAACGAGAACGACTACATCATGGTGCGGTTCGTCGGCAACCAGATTAGCCCCGTCGAATAGGATGAGGACCGCCCGGGGAGTGGCCGCGCGCGCCGGCGCGCGGCCGCTTTCCCCCATGCGGTTCGCTCGAGCGGCCGGGTTCGTGCAGGCGAGGCTCGCGCGGCTGGAACGCCGCGCCGGGTCCGGCGCCGAGCGGTGCGTCGGGCGCCGGTCGGCCGGGGCACGCGGGGAACGCCTGAAGTGAGCGCGTCGACCCTCATCACCGGGATCGGGCTCGGCAGCATGTACGGGCTGCTCGCGCTCGGCTTCTACGTCACCTACGCGGTCTCTCGCACCGTCAACTTCGCGCAGGGAAGCGCGATGATGCTGGGCGCGGTGCTCACGTTCAGCTTCGCGGTCACCTGGGGCTGGCCGATGTGGATCGCGATCCTCGCGTCCCTCGCCCTCTGCACCGCGTGGGGGATGGCGGTCGAGCGGGTGGGGGTGCGGCCCTTCGTCCGACGCGGCTCCGACGCCTGGCTGATGGCGACGGTCGCGATGGGCATCGTCCTCGAGAACGTGGTGCTCTTCACCTTCGGCAAGGACCCCCGCGGGATGCCCCCCTCCCCCCTCACCACGGAGGCGTTCTACGTCGCGGACATCAAGGTGCAGCCCCTCCAGGTGGTGATTCCGATCGCGGGCGTCGCCATCGCGGTCGCCCTGCACTGGTTCTCCCACCGGACCCGGCACGGGCGGGCTCTCCTCGCGGTGGTGCAGAACCCGGACGCGGCGCGGCTCATGGGGATCGACGTGACCGCGGCGATCGTCCTCACCTTCGCCCTCTCCGGTCTCTTCGCGGGCATCGCCGGGATCCTCATCGCGCCGCTCTTCATCATCTCCTCGACGATGGGGACCCTCTTCGGGATCAAGGCGTTCGCCGTCGCGATCCTCGGCGGCATCACCAACGCGTGGGGGGTGATGGTGGCGGGGCTCGTGTACGGCCTCGCGGAGGCGCTCATCACCTCCCTCCTCGGCTCGACGTACACCCACATCGTGACCTTCGCGCTCGTCATCGTCGCCCTCGCCGCGCGCCCGCACGGCCTCTTCGGCCGGGCCGAGGTGAAGAAGGTATGAAGGCCGCCCGGCGGATCGCCATTCTCGTTGCCGCCGCGCTCGTGGCGGCCGCCATCGTCTCCGCGGACGGCTACCAAGTGTACATCATCTCCCTCGTGGGGCTCACCGCGATGGTGGGGATCGGGATCAACATCCTCCTCGGCCTCACCGGCCAGATCTCGCTCGGGCACGCGGGCTTCTACGCGATCGGCGCGTACGTGGGGGCGATCCTGACCACCACGTACGAATGGAGCTTCTGGGCCGCCCTCCCCCTCGCGGGGGTCGTGGCGGGGCTCGCGGGCATGCTGCTCGCGGTGCCCGCCCTCCGGGTCCGCGGCCCCTACCTCGCGATGGTCACCATCGCCTTCGGGTTCGTAATCGAGCAGGGGGCGGCGGAGTGGAAGGAGGTCACCGGGGGATGGAACGGGATCATGTTCATTCCGCTCCCGGAGGCGTTCGGCTACCCCTTCATCGAGCGCGACGTCGCGCTCGTCGTCGCCCTTCTCACCTTCGGGGCCGTCGCCCTGTTCGCCCGGCTCAACGCGAGCGCCTGGGGCAAGGCCATGCGGGCGGTGCGCGATTCGGAGCTCGCGGCCCGGTCGCTCGGGCTCGACCCGGTGATGATCCGCACCGCCGCGTTCACCCTCTCGGCCGCGATCACCGGCGTCGCGGGGGCGATCTTCGCTTCCCTCACGCAGTTCATCAGCCCCGAGTCGTTCCCCTTCCTCCAGTCGATCCTCTTCCTCCTCGTCGCCATCATCGGCGGGATCGGAACCGTCCTCGGGCCGGTCGTCGGCGCCCTCGTCGTGGTGCTGCTGCCGGAGTTCCTCTCCGCCCTCGCCGAGTACCGCCTGCTCTTCGTCGGACTGCTGCTCCTCGTCGTCCTGGTGGCGACCCCGCGCGGGGTGGTGGGCGAGATCGAGCGGCGGCTCCGCCGCGCCGACGAGCGGCCCGCGCGGGCGGGCGACCTCGACGTCGCCGGGTTCCTCTCCCGGTCCGGTGCCGGAGAGGCGCTCGTGGTGAAGGGGCTCTCGGTCTCCTTCGGCGGGGTGGTCGCGGTGGACGAGGTATCGCTCCGGGCCGAGCCCGGCGCGGTGACGAGCATCATCGGGCCGAACGGGGCGGGCAAGACCTCCGTCCTCAACCTCGTCTGCGGCTACCTTCGACCGGAGGCGGGCTCGGTCCGGCTCGGGGACCTCGAGGTGACGGGGCGGCCCGCCCAGTCGATCGCGCGCGCCGGGATCGCCCGCACCTACCAGACGACCCAGCTCTTCGAGAACCTCTCGGTACGCGAGAACCTCGAGATCGCGGTCCGCCGGGGACGACTCGGTTCGCTCGGGAGGGCCCTCGCGGGGCAGGCGTCGGGGACCTCGGAAGAGCAGGCCGCGGTCGAGGGGCTGCTCGCCTTCGTCGGCTATTCCGGTCCGGTGGAGCAGCTCGCGTCCGCCCTCCCCCACGTCGACAAGCGCCTCGTCGAGATCGCCCGCGCCCTTGCCATCCGCCCCGCCGTCCTGCTCCTCGACGAGCCCGCGGCGGGACTCGGCCTTCAGGACACCGCGGGCCTCGGACGGCTGCTGCGCCGGATCGCGGACGCCGGGGTCGCGGTGGTCATCGTGGAGCACGACATGACCCTCGTCATGGAGATCTCCGACCACGTCCACGTGCTCGATGCGGGGGCGTGCATCGCGGAGGGGCCGCCCGCCCGGGTCCGGGCCGACCCGCAGGTGCGCGAGGCCTACCTCGGGGCGCGCGACTTCGCGTCCGAACGCCGGGACCGGGACGCCGCCACCGCGGTCGGCGAAGACCGGGTGCTCGAAGTCTCGGAGCTCACCGCCGGCTACGGCGCCGCCCCGGTCCTCGAGGACATCGCGCTTTCCTTGCGCGACGGGGAGATGGCCGCGGTGCTCGGCGCGAACGGCGCCGGAAAGTCGACCCTGATGCGGACGGTGACCGGACTCCACCGGGCCGAGCGGGGCAGCGTGCGTCTCGCGGGGCGCGACATCACCACCTTCACCGCGAACCGCTCCGCCCGCGCGGGGCTCATGCTGGTGCCGGAGGGCCGGCAGGTGTTCCCGGAGCTCAGCGTCGTCGACAACATCCGCCTCGGTGCCTACACCCGCCACGACTTCGACGACCGGGCCGAGGTGGAGGCGATGCTGGACCGGTTCCCGCAGCTCCGCGCCCGCGCCACCCGGCGGGCGGGGCTCCTCTCCGGCGGCGAGCAGCAGATGCTCGCCATCGCCCGCGGCCTCGTCGGCCGGCCGAAGGTACTCCTTCTCGACGAGCCTTCCCTCGGCCTCGCCCCCGCCCTCATCAACGAGCTCTTCGACGTGCTCGTCGAGCTCCGCGACGAGGGGATCTCCATCCTCCTCGTCGACCAGATGGCGGGGCTCGCGCTGTCGGTGGCCGATCGGGGCTATATTCTGGAATCCGGCCGGGTCGTACACGAGGGGACCACGACCGAGATCCGCGAGAACCCGGCGCTCGAGAACGCTTATCTCGGCGGTTTCGGGTAGCCGCTCCCACTTGGAAGGGAACTGAAGAGAATGTTCCGTGGGAGTCCGACGCCCGAAACCGCCTGTTACGGCGGTTTCGGGTAGCCGCAAGCCGCGCCGGCCGGCGGCCGGCGCCAAGGGAGGTGCCATGGACCTCATCCTCAGGAACGCGCGCATCGCCGGCTGCGACGACGGCAACCCGATGGACATCGGGATCGACGGCGGCCGGATCGCGGCCATCGAGCCCGGACTCCCGGCGGCGGCCGAGACCCTCGACGTCGGGGGGCGCCTCGTCGGGCCCGGCTTCGTCGAAACCCACATCCACCTCGACAAGTCCTGCATCCTCGAGCGGTGCGAGTCGACCCGCGGCGACCTCGAGGAAGCGATCGAGCAGGTCGCGAAGGCGAAGCGGGAGTTCACGGCCGAGGACTGCCGCGAGCGCGCGGTCCGGACCCTCGAGAAGTGCCTCCGCCACGGCACCACCCACATGCGCACCCACCTCGAAGTGGACCCGGTCATCGGGCTCCGGAGCCTCGAGGGGATCATGCCCCTCATCGACGAGTACCGGTGGGCCATCGACCTCGAGATCTGCGTCTTCCCCCAGGAGGGACTCCTCAACAACCCGGGGACCGACGAGCTCATGGTGGAGGGTCTGAAGCGGGGCTGCCGGGTGGTCGGCGCCGCCCCCTACACCGACACCGACCCGAAGGGTCAGATCGACCGGGTGTTCGAGATGGCCCGCGAGTTCGACGTCGACATCGACATGCACCTCGACTTCGGCGCGGACCACGACGAGCTCGACATCTTCCACGTGTGCCGGCTCGCCGAGCGGCACGGGTACGAGGGGCGGGTCGCGGTCGGCCACGTGACGAAGCTCTCGACGATGCCGATGGAGCGGCTCGACGAGGTCGCGCGGACGGCGGCGGGCGCGGGGGTCGCGATGACCGTGCTGCCGTCGACGGACCTCTTCCTCATGGGGAGGCACATGGAGCACGACGTGATGCGGGGGGTGACCCCGATCCACCGCATGATCGAGCACGGGGTCAACTGCGCCCTCTCGTCCAACAACGTCCTCAACCCGTTCACTCCCTTCGGCGACTGCTCCCTCATCCGGATGGCGAACCTCTACGCGAACGTCTGCCACGTCGGGAAGCGCGACGACATCGTGGAGTGCCTCAACATGGTGACGGAGCGGGCGGCCCGCCTCGCCCGCCTCGAGAACTACGGGGTCGCGGTGGGCAACGACGCCGACCTCGTCGTGCACGACTGCGAGGACCCGGCGGCGGCGGTCGCCGAGCTGGTACCGCCCCTCGCCGGCTTCAAGCGGGGCCGGCGCACGTTCACCCGCGAGCCGGTCGTCCTGCACCGGCCGGGCTGACGTGCCGCAACCATGACCCTGCCCGACGAGACCCCGGCGGCGCGTTCTGTCGCGATACCCACGTGGCTCTCCCGGGCGCCCCGGACGGACCGCTCGCGGGGCTCCGGTTCGCGGCGAAGGACATCTGCGGTCGAGGATGGCGTCGGCGAGGGTGGGGTCCGCGATGACGGCATGCCAGTTCTCCACGGGCAATTGTGAAGTCACGATTGTGGAACTCAACCCATGGCGGTCTTCGATAATTTCGAGCAGGTCACGGCGGTTCTCGGCGCCGAGCTTGGACACCCCCCAGTCGTCGATGACCAGGACGTTGGTCTTGGCGATCGAGGCCAGCAGCTTGGCGTAGCGTCCGTCGGCGCGGGCGATGGCCAGCTCGGTCAGCAACCGCGGGAGGCGCCGATACGCTGCGCTGTATCCATTGCGGCACGCGCTGTGGGCGAGGGCGCACGATATTAAACTCTTTCCCACCCGGCCGGTCCGGTGATGAGGCAGTTGAGATGGTCGCGGATCCAGCGCCCGTGGGCGAGCGACAGCACGAGGTCGCGGTCGAGCCCGCGGGGTTGTCGGAAGTCGATGTCCTCGATGCCCGCTGCGTGACGCAACCGAGCGCGCCGCAGCCGGTCGGTGAGTTGGCGCGAGGCGCGCTCGGTGAGCTCGCGGTCGACTTGGCCATGCCGGCGCAGCGCAGTTGGTGGAGCTTGTCCACGGTGGGATGAGTCAACATGTCGGATCTCCTTTCAGGTGTAGTAGCTCGCGCCACGCAGGTTGGCGTGCTCGATGGCGAGGCCGAGCTCGATTTGCTCGCTGGGTCGCTTGTCGAGGCGGTGGTTGAGGATCGATTCGACGCTGCGGTAGCTGTTGGCGCCGAGCGCCACGGCCCGAGCCGCGGCGGCCTTCAGGCGCTCCTCGCCGTAGCTGTCGACCAGGCGCAGGATCCCCAGGCACGAGCGGAACGCCTGCTGGGGGTGGGGTCTGGAACGAAGCACCGTTTCGATGAGGGTCGCGGTGTGCGGTCCGATGGTTGTGGCCCAGCGGATGAAGCGTTCGGGGGACCACTGGCCCATCTTGCGGTGCTTCTCGGGCATGTGCTCGTCGGCGGTGGTGTGACGGCCTTGCAGCGGGGAGCGCACGTGGCTGGCGACGCGCTGGCCGCGGTATAGGCACTCCACGGTGGTGGCGGTCAGACGCACGTCGAGCTGGCGCCCGACCAGGGCGTGGCGGACGGAGTAGTCATGCCGGTCGAGTTCGACGTGGTAGTCGATGTTGACCCGCGCCTTCTTCCACTCGGCGAATACGTACCGCTGGGTGGGAAGGGGCCCAAGCGCGGGGCGGTCGAGTTGCTCGAACAGCTCACGCCGCGAGCCCGGGAGCTTGCGGAACGGGCGGTTGTTGAGCCGCTCGAGCAGCTTCGCGATCGCGGCGTGAGCTCAGCCAGGGAGAAGAACGTGCGGTTGCGAAGCGCGGCCAGGATCCAGCGCTCAACCACCTGCACCCCGACCTCGGCTTTGGCCTTATCCCTCGGTTTTTTCACCCGAGCCGGGAGCACGGCTACCCCGTAATGGCAGGCCAGATCGTGGTAGGTGGGGTTGGTGTCGGGCTCGTAGCGGTGCGCTCGACTCACTACCGAACGAAGGTTGTCCGGGATGAGGAGCTCGCTACATCCCCCATAGAACTCGAACGCGCGCACGTGCGAGGCGATCCAGTCCGGCAGCGTCTGCGTCCACCTCGCCTCGGCATAGGTGTAGTTCGAGGCCCCGAGCACCGCGACGAATATCTGCGCCTCGCGAAGCTCTCCGGTGTCGCGGTCCACCACCGGGACGGTCTGCCCAGCGTAAGCGGCCAAAGTAGGCCGTTGTTTCATTTCTGAGGATTGACTGATTCACTGGTCTCCTTTATTCGCAGGAGGCGAATGCGGTCATGGCGAGATTGAACGGTTCGGTTCGTTACCGTCGACGCACGGCGAGCGAGTGGCGGGAGTTGGTTTCATAGTTCGAACGGGGCGGGCAAAGTCGCAGGGCCTTTCGCTGAGTACGTTCGATTGAGGTGGCCCCGGTTCGTCGGACAGCCTGACGGCTGAGCTAAGGTGTATTCCGGTTGTTTCTCAGGCCGCCAGAATTCCCTTGAATCGATCTTGCTGCTGCTGCGCCTGTGGAGATGTGGGCAAGGCGTTTCGCGCCTTGCCCACATCTCCACAGGCGTCTCGCCTCGATAGGCCTCGGCCGGCGTCCGCCCGCCCAGCGCCGAGTGCGGTCTCTCGGTGTTGTAGAAGCCGATCCACTCGCCAATGACGCGCCGGGCCGTGAGGCCGTCGGCGATCTCGTGCAGGTAGACCGCCTCGTATTTGAGCGAGCGCCACAGCCGCTCGATAAAGATGTTGTCCATGCACCGGCCGCGTCCGTCCATCGAGATGCGGATGCCAGCCTCCCGCAGGCGCCCGGTGAAGGCGAAGCCGGTGAACTGACTGCCCTGGTCAGTGTTGAAGATTTCTGGCGCCCCATATCGCGCCAGGGCTTCGTCGAGCGCGTCCGTACAGAAGCCGGCATCCAGCGTGTTCGACAGCCGCCAGGCCAGCACAAAGCGGCTCGCCCAGCCCATGATCGCCACCAGGTAGAGGAAGCCGCGCTGCACCGGGATGTAGGTGATGTCGGCACACCAGACATGGTCCGGCCGCTTGGTAAGCGTCCGGCGTGACCGCCCCTGCAGGCTCAGCGGTCAGCTTGCAGATCGGCTACCGGCTTGGTGTTCCACGGCAACAGCTCGTCGACGCGGTTGATCTTGTAGTCGGGTATGCGTTCGAGGACCTGGGCGAGCCAAGCCTGCGGGTCGACGTAGTTGAGCCTGGCGGTCTCGATCAGGGTGCAGGCGATGGCGGCGGCCTTGCCGCCGCTGGACGAGCCCATAAAGAGATAGTTCTTCCGGCCGAGCGCGATCGGCCTCATGGCGCGTTCGGCCGGGTTGTTGTCGATCTCCAGGAAGCCGTTGTCGATATAGGGCCGAAGGCGCTTCATCCGGGTCGGTGCATAGCGGATTGCAGCGCGTCGGTCGGGCGGCTGTCCGCGGGCCTCCTTCTCGATGGCGTAGAGGGCGGCGATCCGTTCCAGCGCCTCGGCGGCGGTCGCCGAGCCCTGGGCGACATGAACATCGAAGAACTTGCGGCGTACATGCGCCAGGCAGGCGACCTCGCGGACCGACCCCGCTCGGGCCAGCGCACCGAACCCGGCATAGCCGTCCGAGTGCATCCAGCCGGCGAAGCCTTCAAGATGCGCTTTCGGATGCGCCGCCTTGCGGTCGGCCGAGAAGCGGTACCAGGCGGCCGGCGGGGCTTCGCCCTTCCAGGGGCGCTCATCCCGGACGCAGGTCCGGACCCGACCGGTCGCCGTCTTGCCGGTGCCTGGCGCCAACAGCTTGACCGGAGTGTCGTCGGCGAACAGGGCCCGGCCGGCCAGCACGTGGCGCCCGACAGCATCGGCCAGCGGGTCCAGCAGCGTCGTCGCCTTGCCGACCCGGCCGGCCAGCGTCGAGCGGTCAAGATCGATGCCATCGCGGGCGAAGATGCGGGACTGGCGGTACAACGGCAGGTGAGCGCAGTACTTCGAGACCAGCACATGCGCGAGAAGCCCGGGACCGGGTCGGCCGCGCTCGATCGGCCGCGGCGGCAACGGCGCCTGGTGGAACTTCTCGCATCCGCCGCAGGCCAGGCGCGGGCGCACGATGCGCTTCACCACGAAGCGGCCGGGAATGTACTCCAGCTCCTCGGTGACATCCTCGCCGAGACGCTCGAGGCGGCCGCCGCAGTCCGCGCAGCGCTCGCCGGGTGCGAGAACCGTCTCCTCGCGCGGCAAATGACCGGGAAGAGGCCGGCGCTTCGGTTGCCTCCTGGTGCCGGGCGTCGGCTCCGGGACCGCCTCCGCCGCCTGCGCGATCTCCTCGTCCTCGATCCCGAGTTCAAGCTGGTCGAGGGCTTCGGACGTGGCGCCGAAACGCTGCCGGCGCAGACCCGCAAGCTGGTGCTTGAGCTTCTCGATCAGGAGATCGCGGTTGCGCAGCTCGGCCTGCGAGGCCAGCACCATCGCCTTCAGCGCGGCGATGTCGTCGGGCAGGGTCCGGGCTTCGTCGAGCATGGCCGCGCCCTGGCGGAAAGGGCCGCAAAAGGGAAGCTCAAATACAAGTCAACTTGTTGTTAATAAACCATGAATCATCCTGCAACCAGAGGCCTCCAGGTGCGCACCGGCGCCCGCCAGTCGATCCCCTCCAGCAGCATCGACAGCTGCGCCGGCGTCACCGGCACCTTGCCCCCGGACGCCGACGGCCACACGAAACGGCCGCGCTCCAGGCGCTTGGCGAACAGGCACGCCCCCTGGCCGTCCCACCAGATCATCTTGACGAGGTCGCCCCGGCGTCCCCGGAACACGAACAGATGCCCCGAACAAGGATCCGCCTTGATCACCCGCTCGGCCTGCGCTGCGAGGCCCGGAAACCCCTTGCGCATGTCCGTCACGCCGCTCGCCAGCCAGACCCGGGTCGAAGACGGCACCGGGATCATCCGCCGAGCGCCCGCACCACGCGGCACAGCGCGCCCACATCGAACGACCCGCTCGCGCTCACCCGGTGCCCGCTCGGCTGAACGATCTCGATCCGACCGTCCGATGAAGCCTGCGGCGCCGAAGCCCGCCCCGGCACCACCCCACCGGCAGGAAGGACAGCGCACCCTCGCCATCCTCCGTCGGCCAGTAGCGCGGATCGCGGCGCCACTTGAAGATCAGGTTCGCGTTGACGTCGTAGCGACGGCCCACTTGGAACACTGAAACCCCCAGCGCACAGGTCTGCGCCACAATCCGGCGCTTCTCATCCTCCGACCAGAACCGCCGTGTCCGACGCGCCACCGCAAAGCCTCCTTCGATGGTGTCCACCAGCCGATGGTGGACACCATCGACCTCCAAACCATCCCATCCGAAACCGAGGCTTCAAACAAACCCGCCGCAAGGGCGGTCAGGCCAGACGCTTACGATAGAGAGGACGAACCGCGCGTCGGCGCCGCTCCACGGCGGTCAGGAGGGGACGAGCTTGAGGAGGCCGAAAGTGATGGCGGCCTTGGCGACCACGATGGCGAGCGCGACCTTGTGGAGGTCGGCTTTGGTGGCGACGCGTCCGAGATCCGCCCCCGCCGCATCGCGCATGGCGCTGGCGGCGGCTTCGGCTTGGCGGCGATCGAAACCGGCGACTTCGAGCTCGCGGGCAGCCTTGAGGGCGTCGAAGGTGCCGGCGGTCACGAGCATCTCCTATCGACCATAACAAGAGTACCCATCGATCCGACGACCGATGCAACGGACGAAACCTATTTTATCATTTCCTGGCCCCCAACAGCGCTAAAACTGCTTGACGAAGCCCAATTCGGCGCGGTTTCGTTTGTAGTCTTGTAGTTGGGCGTTGGTGGTCCTCATTTCGTCGACCAGCGTCAGTCTAGGGCTGAAGCCGGCGAATGTCAGGCCCCGGTTCAGGACGGAGACCCGCAGCGTTCGGGTCATGTCGGTGCGGCGCGTCCCGTCGTCGGTATAGTGGGGCCAGCCGCCGTCGCCGCCCTCGTAGGCGGTTCGGCGCAACGCCCCGCTGGCTCCCAGCGTGAAACCCCGCGGCAGGACGAAGGACGCTCCGCGCCGGCCCCAGAGGGCTGCGCTCCGCCATTGCTTGGTCTTCGGACGGTCGCGGTCATGACCCAGCGTTGCCCAAAGCCGCAGCGTCGGGGTCGCCACCCAGGACGCTCCCAGAGAAACCTCCCTCGCCGGGCCGTCGAGATAGTCGTGCCGGCGATAGTCGCGCTTGCGCCAGGCTGCCGAGGCATCGAGCCGCCATCGCGGACCCAGGCGGCGCTCCGCCTCGATCCGCCCGCCGAACGTGTCGCTGTCGGGATTTCCGCTGTGCCATTGCCGGGAGACTTCGGCAAGCAGGCTCACCTCGCTGGCGGCGCCAATCAGCCAGCGCGGCCCGAGATGGAGGCCGACGAAGGTGCGGTCGAAGGTGCTGCCTTCATATTCGCGCCGAGACGCGTCTCCCCCGGCGCGAATGCCGAGGCGTTCGGTCAAGGGATACGCGTATTCGCCGCCGCAGAAGACCTTCGGCTTCAACGTCGCGCCGACGGCGTTCAGCAGATTGGCGAGCGGCCCGTAGCTCGACCGCTCCCCGGTCGCGCCGCCCGAGGCGCGCACCCGCCCGAGATCGGCGAAATAGGCCTCGACCGCCGCGGCGAGCTTTGTATTTGTTCCCGTCATCAATCCCGTTTCTGGTGGAGCTTGGCCCAAGGCGCAAGCTTCCTTGCAGAAGGACCGCACCGCATCGAGGACGCGATAAACGATCATGCGTGCAGCGCGCCCGCACGCCGTTTGGGGTTACCCTGCTTCGGTGGACGGTTGAGGGCTGTCGCCACCAGCACTGGGGTGGGCAATAGCCTGTTGAAGGGAATCTCTCTGGGAGATCGGAGTTGGGGGTTCCCCCGGAGGGTGGTTGTGGATCGCCGGCCGGCCGATCGAGCAGGGTTCGAGGCCGGTTTGGTCGCGGCCGCGAGCGTCGCCTCGGGGCTGCCGGGCGGTCGCCGCCGCGCGGCGTTCGAACTCGTTGGGGCTCAAGTACCCCAGCCGGGAATGACGGCGTTTTGTGTCGTACCAGCCTTCCAGGAACGCGAAGATGTCCATGCGCGCTTCGGCGTGGGTCTGAAATGAGCGCCGGTCGATGAGCTCACATTCGAGCGTGGCGAAAAAGCTCTCGGCCATCGCGTTGTCGTAGCAATCGCCAGTGGATCCGGTCGAGGTCACGATTCCCTTCTCCCGACACCGCTTGCCGAAAGCGAGCGAAGTGTACCGCGTGCCCTTGTCGGAGTGGTGGATGACCCCTTCGGGGCGGCGTCGTGCGATCGCCATGTTCAGCGCCTCGAGCACCAGCTCGGTGCGAAGATGGTTGGCCATGGCCCATCCCACCACCTTGCGACTGAATACATCGAGCACGATGGCAAGGTACACAAAGCCGTTCCAGGTCGGCACGTACGTCACGTCGGCGACCCATGTCCGGTCCCGGCGCATCGGCCCGGAACTCACGTTCCACCCGGTCCGGAGCGGCGCGGTGGTTGCGGCCCACGCGCGTGGTGTGCGCGCCCCGGCGCCGGCTGACCCCGACCAAGCCCGACTCTCGCATCAGCCGAGCAACGCGTTTACGGCCCACCTGGCAGCCGCCAGCCACCAGTTCCGCGTGCACCCGCGGCATCCCGTAAGTGCCATCCGAATCGTCGTGGATGCGCCGAATCATCGCGCTCAACTCCTCGTCGCGACGCGCACGATTCGATGCTCCACGACCGTGCCACGCGTAGTACCCGCTGGGGGAGACGCCCGGAACCCGGCACATCGTGGCCACCTGATGACGGGCCTGGTTCGCCCTCACGAGCTCGAAGACTTCGCCCGTACCGAGCCGGTCTCCCGAGCGAACCAGGCCGTAGCTTTTGCCAATATCTCCCGTTCTTCGCGAAGCCGGCGGTTCTCGCGGCGAAGCCGCCGAAGCCCTTCGCGCTCCAGCGTCGTCAAGCCGTCTTCGCGACGACCCTCGTCGCGGTCCGCTTGACGCACCCAGTTGCGGATCGCCGAAGCGGAGCACTCGAACTCACGCGATAGCTCCCCGGGCGCGCGACCCGCGCGAACCAGCTCGACCATCTGGCGCCAGTACTCCGGCGCGTACGGCAGTTGTTTCTTCGACATCTGGACACCTCCTCTGCACAATGGTCAGCTGTCCACCAAAGCGGATCAACTTCAGTCAGCACGTCGATGACGTCAGTTGAGGAAAGCTTCCTGCGCACCCGGATGGCCAGGCTCTCGCGGGTGAACTCGTCCAGGACATTGAGCATGCGGAAGGCCCTGCCGTCACAGGTCCGGTGATGGACGAAGTCATAGGACCAGACATGGTCCGCCCGCTCGGCGCGCAGCCGGATGCAGGAGCCGTCGTCGAGCCACAGACGGCCCCGCTTCGGTCGTTTGCCGGGCACTTTCAGCCCCTCGCGCCGCCACAGGCGCTCGACCCGCTTGTCGTTGACCTGCCAGCCGGCGGCGCGCAGCAGGGCCGCGATCCGCCGGTATCCGTAGCGCCGTACTGGCGGGCCAGCGCGACCATGTCCGCGACCAGGCGGTCCTCGTCGGCATGGCCACGCGGGTTGCGGCGCTGGGTCGAGCGATGCTGCCCCAGCACTCGGCAGGCCCGGCGCTCCGAAATCCCGAGCCGGTCGCAGACATGATCGATGCACTGGCGGCGGCGCGAGGGGCTTGGAAGTTTCCCCCTGCAGCCTCCTTGAGGATCTGCTTGTCCAGCGTCAGATCGGAGACCGCACGGCGCAGCCGCTCGTTCTCCTTCTCAAGCTCCTTCAAACGGCGGAGCTGATCGCCGCTCATGCCGGCGTACTCCTTGCGCCATCGATAGAACGTGACCTCGCTGATCCCGATCTGCCGGATCGCGTCCGCCATCGACATGCCCCGGCCGTGCAGGACTTCTGCCTGCCTCAGCAGGCTCACGATCTCCTCAGGCTTGTAACGCTTCCTTGCCATCGTCCGTCCCCCTCTTTCCATAACCTGAGGGTGGACCAATCCAATGAGGGAGGATCAGTATCAGGGTCGGCATGGCGAACGCTGCGGTCCCGGTGGCGGCGGCCGCGAGCATTTGTCTGCGCGACGCATGGCGATGTCTCATGCTCGTCTCCCTCATCGTGACATGGGCGGCCTATGCACCCGGGCGATGGGGTGGCGGCAACGTGCCCTCGATCGCGGCAGCGACCGCCAGCAGGCGGCGGTCGCTGCCGGCCGGTCCGTCGAGGGCAAGCCCGACGGGCAGACCCTGCGGTGTCGTTCCGGCCGGCAGGGTGATGCTGGGGATGCCGGCGGTGCTGCCGGGATCGGTGTTGCGGATGAAGGCCGCGAATGTCGGGACCGTCTTGCCGTCGATCTCCGTGGTCTCGTCCTCGCCGATCCGCGCCGCCGGCAGGACGGTGGTCGGAAAGACCAGCGCGTCCAGGCGGTTGGCGGCGAAGCAGTCGGCGAACAGGGCCTGGAGCTTCGGTCGCCGAGTCTCGATGGCGGCGCGGTAGGGGCCCGCCATCTCCTGCTGCCCCGCCTCGGTCATGCCGGCGAACAGACCCCTGACGTCGGGGCTCGCGACCGCGGCGGCGAGCGCGTCGAAGCCGGGGCCGCCCGGCGCGTGGTCGGCGAGGTAGCGGGTCAGGCCGGACCTGGTCTCGTAGAGAGCGATCAGAAACCCGCATCCGTCCTCCGGGCGCTCGATCCCGAGGATGTCGACATCGACCAGCGTCCAGCCATCCGTGCGAAGATCGTCGAGCCGGGCTTCGAAGACGGCGCGGGTCTCGGATGCCGTTTCGTCCAGGAAATACTGCCTCGGAACGCCGATGCGCGGCCCGGAGGGCGGGAGCTCGGGCAAGGCGTCCGCCTCGCCGGCGATCACGGCGTCGAGCAGCGCGACGTCATCGACCGAGCGGCAGAGGGGGCCGGCCGTGTCCCGGGTATGGGAGATCGGCACGATCCCGGCCTGCGAATAACGTCCGGTCGTCGGACGGAAGCCGACGCCGCCGCAGAGCGCGGCGGGGATGCGGACGGAGCCGCCGGTATCCGTGCCCAGAGCGGCCGGGGCCAGCCCCGCGGCGACCGCCGCCCCGGCACCGCCGCTGCTGTCGCCGGGGATGCGCTGCGGATCGTGCGGATTCCGCACCGCGCCGGTATGGCGGTTGTTCGAGGTAATTCCGTAGGAGAGCTCGTGCATGTTGAGCTTGCCGAAAACGAAGGCGCCGGCATTGGTGAGCGGCCTCACGACATCGGCATTCCTCGCCGGGCGATGGCCGTGGAGCGCCGGCGTCCTTCAACGCGATCGGCAGCCCGTGAAGGCGCGCGCCGGACGGAGCGGCACCGGCTCCGCGGCCTGTCCACTCGTCCGGGGTTCGAGGACGGCTGCTGGTGGTTCGGCAAGCTCGCCGAACGGGGATGGGTCGCCCCCACTGGTCCCGCGAGTGGGGCGGGATGGGTGCGAGCCTGAGCCGCCAGACCATCCTTAGGGAGGAGCTCGCGCTGGCCGGCGCCCCGGAGATCTCCGGCCATGGGCTCAACCATATCGGCCCGATCCTGATACGTTTTGGAACCGAGGCGCAAAGGCGCGAGTATCTGCCCAGGATCCTCTCCGGCGAGGTCACCTGGTGCCAGGGCTATTCCGAACCGGGCGCCGGCCCCTATTTCGCGGCGCTGACGACGCGCACCGTCCCGGACGGCGGGGGGTTCGTCGTCAATGGCCGGAAAATCTGGACCACCTGGGTGCATCACGCGCAATGGATGTTTCTGCTGGCGCGCACCGAGCCCGACGCGCCGCGCAAGCAGGCGGGCATTGGCTTTTCCTGGTCGATCTCGCGAGCTCGGGGATCGCGGTCAGATCGATCCGGACCATCGCCGGGGAGGAAGAGTTCGCCGAGGTCCTCCTCGAGGACGTTCGCGTACCGCGCGAGAATCTGGTCGGCGACGTCAACGACGGCTGGCGGATCACCAACTCGCTTCTCGCGCATGAGCGGCTTGGCACCGCGAACCCGGCGCTTTGCTACAACGTGTTGGAACGCATCCGCAGACTCGCCCGCGCCAACGGGCTGATCGAGGAGCCCGTCCTCCGGGATCGTCTGGCGGGCGCCGAGATCGAGGCTGCCGGCTTCGCCGCGGCCTACGGCCATGCCGTCGCCCTCGCCGGAGCGGGGTGCCCGCTCGGCCCCGACACGGCGCTCATCAAGATCGCCGCCACTGAGACCCTGCAGAGCGTCGTGGATCTGCTGTTCGAGGCCGCGGGTTCGGAAGCGGCGGGCACGGCCGCGGTCGAGACGCTGGAGGGCGTGGTGGATGTCGCCGCGATGATGTTGCAGTGCCGCCGCGTGATGATCTACGGCGGCTCCTCGGAGATCATGCGAAACATCATCGCCCCGCTGCGTCCTCGACATGCCGGACGGCTGAGCCCTGTTTTCCGGGCCGCCGGGACGGGAGGGCGGTTACGAAACCGGCAACGCGCGCGCAGCACGGGCGTCGCGGCGGCGGGCGCGCCATGCCGCACCGTTGGCGCGGATCATGAGCAGCGCCGGCGTGACGATCAAGGTCAGCACGGTAGCGAAGGCGAGGCCGAAGGCGACCGCGGTCGCGAGCTGCTGCCACCATTGGGTCGAGGGCGCGCCGAAGGAGACCTCTCGATAGACGAAATCGATATTGACCCGCGTCACCATCGGCATCAGGCCGAGGATCGTTGTGGCGCTGGTCAGAAGAACCGGGCGGAGGCGCTGGGCGCCGGTGCGCACGATCGCCTCCAACGGGTTGTCCGCGGTCTTGACCAGCCGATCGAACGTGTCGATGAGAACGATGTTGTTGTTCACCACGATACCGGCGAGGGCGATGACTCCGATCCCGCTCATGACGATGCCGAACGGCTGGTCGATGACCAGCAGGCCGAGCATGACTCCGACGGTCGACATGATGACGGCGGACAGGATGAGGAAGGAGGAATAGAAGCTGTTGAACTGGGTCACCAGAATGATCGCGATCAGGAACAGCGCGACCGCGAAGGCGTTGCGGAGAAAGGCGCTGGCCTCCTTCTGCTCTCTGTCCTCGCCCTTGAGCACCACATCGACGCGGGGGTCGAGCCCGGCCTCTCCCTCGATCCACGCCAGTATCTCCGCCGTCTTGTCGTCGGCCAGCACGCCTGGCCGAACCTCGGCTTTCAAGGTCATCGAGCGCTTGCCGTCGGTGCGCTGCAGTTCGCCGGTCTTGAGGCGCGCGGTCCGCGTGACGAAGTTGCTGAGGGGGATCAGCCCCTTCGCCGTCTGGACGCGGATCCGGTCGAGCTGCTCGAGCGTGCGGTACTCGGCCGGGAAACGGATCACGATGTCGAGCTCGTCCGTGGCGTCGTCGGGTCTGTAGTCGGTGACCTTGAGGCCGTTGGTGACCAGGCGGACGACATTGCCGATCACCGTGACGTCGGCGCCGAACTTCGCTGCCTGCGGTCGGTCGACCCTGATCTCCCACTCGATTCCGGGCACGGCACGGCCGTCCTCGATGTCCTTCAACCCGCGCATGGTTTCCAGCCGTGCGCGGATCCTGGCGACCGCGGGCGCGATGAGGTCGGGGATTTCGGAGGTCACCAGGATATGGATCGGCTTGCCGACCGGGGGGCCGGCTTCCTCCTTCGCGGTCTCGACGCGAACCCCCGCGAGCCCCTGCGCGCGCTCGGCGATGTCGGCCAGGATCTCGTCGGCGCGCCGTCGCGTCTGCCAATCGTTGAACTCCAGGCTGATGCTGCCCACGATGTCGGTCGGCGCGCCGTCGCGGCGCTGCTGTTTGCCGGCGAATACGTAGATCGACCTGAACTCGCCTCTCTCCCGCTGAATGTCGAGGATCCGTTTCTCGATCTGCTTGACCAGCCTCGCCTTTTCGTCTGTCGAAAGATTGCCTCGGGCGAACACTTTCAGAACCGCGCGGTCGGGCTCGACCTTCGGGAAGAACTCGAACCCCCGACCGAGCTCGCCGTAGAGCGTCCAGGCGCCGAACAGCACCAGCACCGACGAGACGACCACCGCGGTCGGGCGGTGGAGCGCGGCCCTCAGCATCCGGACATAGGCGCCGGTGAACCCGCCGATGGATCCGGGATCCCCGGTCTCCATCGCCGTCATTCGGCGGGACGCGCCGGGGCTGACCGTCCCGGGCGCGCCCAGCTGGGCGCCGAGCGTGGGCACGAAGATCAGCGCCATCGCCAGCGACGCCGACAGCACCGCGATCAACGTGATCGGGAGATATTTCATGAACTCGCCGACCATGCCCGGCCAGAACAGCAGCGGCAGGAAGGCGGCCAGGGTCGTCGCAGTGGAAGCCGTGATGGGCCAGGCCATCCGCTTCGCTGCTTCGGCATAGGCCGCGCGCCGAGGACTGCCCTCGATCATCTTTCGATCAGCGTATTCGGTGACGACGATCGCGCCGTCGACCAGCAGGCCGACGGAGAGGATCAGAGCGAACAGGACGACGATGTTGACCGTCAGGCCGAACGCGGCGAGCACCAGAATCCCGGTGAGGAACGAACCGGGAATCGCGACGCCGACCAACAGGCCCGTCCGCAGACCGAGCACACCGACGACGACGATCATCACGAGGAGCACCGCCGACAGGACGTTGTTCTGCAGGTCGCGCAGGAAACTGCGGACGATGCGAGACTCGTCGTTACTGAAGGTCGCGACGACGCCGGGGGGCCAGAGCGCGCGCTCCTCGGCGACCGCCTTCTTGACCGCGTTTACGGTCTCGATGATGTTCTCGCCGACCCGCTTCTTGATCTCCAGCGAAATCGCCGGTTTGCCGTGGAGCCGCGCATAGGTCGTCCGGTCTTCGAAGCTCCGGCGCACCGAGGCCACGTCGCGCACCGTGACCACGGAATCGCCGCTCGTCTTGAGCGGCATGTCGAGGATGTCGTTCACCGTCTCGAGCAGGCCCGGCACCTTGACCGCGAACTCTCCGCGCTCGGATCGGAGGGCGCCGGCCGCGATCAGCTTGTTCGATCGGGTCATGCCATCGAGGATCGCCCTCGGATCGAGCCCGTAGGAGTCGACGAGCAGCGGGTCGACGACGATCTCCACTCGCTCCGTACGGTCGCCGCCGATCGTCGCTTCGAGGACGGTGGAAATGCCCTCGATTCGTTCCCTCAGGCGGCGGCCGATCGCGAGCAGCGTGCGCTCGGGAAGCTCGCCGCCGAGAGTCACGACGAGAATGGGCAGCAGGCTGAGATTGACCTCGATGACGCGAGGCTCTTCGGTCGCTTCGGGGATATCCGCTTTGGCGAGGTCGACCCGCTCGCGGACGTCCTGGAGCGCCTGGTCGACATCGAACCCGGCCTCGAACTCGAGGATGACGAAGGCGCCTCCCTGATAGGCGGTCGATCGCATCTCCTTGACGCCCTCGAGCGCCTCCAGCTCGGCTTCCATCGGCCGGACCAACAGCCGGTCCGCATCCTCCGGCGAGATGCCCTTGAGGCTCATCGAGACGTAGAGGTTCGGAACCGCGATGTCCGGCCGGGCCTCCTTCGGGATCTGGAGATAGGTGGCGAACCCGACCCCCAGGATCAGCAGCAGCAGCGCGATGACCGTCCTTGATCGCGCGAGCGCCGCGTCGATCGGCGTCACGTCCGGGTGTCTTCGGTTTCGGGGACCGGGCGGACGCGCTGTCCCGATTTGACGAATTCGTGCCCGACCGTGATGAGCCGTGCCCCGTCGTCGAGGCCGCCGATCCAGATCCCCGCGCCGGTGTCTCCGAGAATCTCGACGGGGACGAAGGCGACGATATCGTCGCCTTCGACGATGCGCACGCCGATCCTGCCATCGTCCGCCAGAGTCAGCACCGCCGGCGAAATCAGATGCCCGTCCATCGCCGGAAGCGGCAGCCTGATCTCGCTCGTCAGCCCGGCGCGGACGGCGCGATGCTGGTTGGGGAGTTCGATCTCGATCCGGAACGAGCGCGTACTGGGTTCGGCGACGCTCGAGACGTAGCGCAATCGACCCGAAACGTCGCGACCATCGATCAGCCGGACCGTCGCTCGGCTGTCCAGCGCCAGCGCGCCCACGTCCCGTTCGGCCACGAAGCCGACGGCGAGAAGAGGATCGAGATCGACGACCGAGGCGATTCCGTCTCCGACTTTGAGGAAGTCGCCCGGCTCGATATGACGGGTCTCCAGAACCCCGTCGAAGGGGGCGCGGATCGCTGTCCGCGCGATATCGGCCTCGATGGCGGCGACGCGCGCCCGCGCGGCGTCGAGGCGCGTATTCGCTTCCGCCAGCAGGATGCTCGATCGGAACCCCTTCTGCGCGAGCTCCGACGCCGCCTTCTGCTCGATCTCGCGCTGCCGAAGCAGCGCTTCGGCCTCCGCCAGCGCGGCGTTCCGATCCTCGACGTCCTGGCGGGCGATCACCTCGCCCTGCGCGACGGGCTGGCCGGCTTCGACGAGAACGCGGGCGACCGGCGCCTGGGTCCGGGCGCGCAGCGTCACCCGGCGCGATTCCTCCGTGCGGCCGCTGACGACGATCTCGCGTCTCCGGGACACCGCCGTCACTTCGCGCACCCGGACCGAGACGAGCGGCGGCTCGGCCGGCGCCGCCTCGGGGGCCGCCGGTCCGGTCTCTCCGCCCGACCGGCCGGACGCGATCCAGCCCGCCGCGGCGACGGCCAGTACGCCCGCCACGATGATCGAGCGTCTCATCTCTCGTTCCTACCGAACGGGGTCCAGCGGAACGGCCGCGGCGTCATCAGAGCATCGCTCCGACCATGGTCGGCTTCTTCCCGAATATTGATATTGAATGTAAGGGGCCGAAACCGGTTTTCAACCGCCCGTCCGACGCCCGTCGAACATTCCGGGTCGGCTCCCGCCTCGTGATTGACGCCGGCCTGCATGGGCTTTAGCGTTGATCATCGAACATTTCTGCAGGACGGGTCAACGCGATGCTGCAGACGGCGACCGAGATCGCGGACGAGATAGAGCGCCGGCAGATGCGGGAGCTGGGCGACCGGCTGGTCACCAAATCGCTTCTCTACAACCTCGCCGACGGCGATCGGTCGCTCGGCAACGGTTTCGGGGCGGGAACCGGTCGGCGGCTGCTCATGGGCGAAGACCCGAGACTCCCGGAGATGCCGGAGAAGCCGACTCTCCTCGACTTCTTCCGTCTCCGCTTCGACCCCACCCAGCAGCATCTCCTGCAATCCGCACGGCTGGCGCAAAAGAACGGGCTGCCCGAGAAGATGGTGCTGGCCTGTCTGCTGCACGACATCGCCGTCGTCGGGTTCATCCGCTCCGATCACGGTTATTGGGGGGCGCAGCTCATCGAGCCCTATGTCGACGAGGAGGTGAGTTGGGCGATCCGCATGCATCAGGCGCTGCGGTTCTTTCCCGACGAGTCCGTGGGCTACGCCTATCCCCCGAACTATATCCGCATGTTCGGCGCCGATTACCGGCCCGAGCCCTATGTCGTGGCAGAGTACGAGCGCGCTCGAAACCATAGATGGTACATGAGCGCCCGTATGATCTGCGTGAACGACCTGTACTCCTTCGACCCCGACGTGGCGGTCGAGCTCGAGGAGTTCGAGGATGTCGTCGGCCGCAATTTCCGGCAGCCGCCCGAGGGGCTGGGGAATGACGGCAGCCCGGTCGCACATATGTGGCGGACGTTGCGCCGCCCCTGCAACGCGCTCTGACCGGTTCGACGGCGCGCGGTCGGGAGGCGGGGATGGCAGCGGGCGATCGGGGCGGCAGGGTGGAGATCTTTGGGCGGATCACCGCGATCCGCGACCGCTGGCACACCAAGCGGCACCCCATGTTCCAGGCCCTCGCGCGCGGCGCGCTCGAACTGCGTGTGCTCGGAGTCTATATGGCGCAGCATGCGCGCTATGTCCGGCTCGGGCTGGAGGCGTTCGGGCTGCTCTACGCACGTGCGCCGGGCGATGTGCGTAAGATGCTGGTCGAGAACATGGCCGAGGAGGAGGGGCTGATCGGCGGCCACACCGTCCACGGTGCGCATGACCATATGGAGATGATCTATTCCTTCTGCGCGGCGGCGGGCATGGCGGCCGACGAGGTGCGCGATGTCGACATGACCGCGGCCTGGTGGGGCCGCGCCCTCTACTATCTGAACGCCGCCCGGACCGAGCCGGTAGGCGTGGCGCTCGCCATGCAGTTCACCCAGGAAGGACAGATGCCGGCGCTCAACAGCGAGATCGTCCTGCCAGCGCTCGAGGCTCATTACGGGATCGCGCCGACCGATCCGGCCGCTATTTTCTTCGCCGAGCATGCGATGGCCGATGTCGCGCATTCGGAGCGTCAGCTCGGACTCGCGGAACGATATCTCGGCACCGCCGAGATGGTCGACCGGGCGGCCTCCGTGGCCGAGCAGATGTGCCGGCTGCGCTGGGCCTGCACGACCGAGACCTATCGCTACGAGCAGCTCGGCGAAGCCGAACCGCTGCCGCCGGGAGTCGCCGCCTGAGCGGAGCGGCCGACTCCGCCGCCGGCCGCCCCGCTATCCGTGTGCGCGGATCGGGACCTCCATCGTGCCGATGCCCTCGAATTCGAGGACCATCACGTCGCCTGGCACCACCCGGCCCACCCCTTCGCAGGTCCCGGTCATCAGGATGTCGCCCGGGTGGAGCGTGTAGAAACTCGACGCCCACGCGATCTGCCGGCGGACATCCATGATCATCAGCGACGTGTTGGATTTCTGGCGGGTCTCGCCGTTGATCGCGAGATGGAAGGAGAGCGAGTCGGGGTCGGGAATCTCGTCCGCGGTGACGAGCCAGGGGCCGAGCACGGCATAGCTGTCGATCGACTTGCGGAAGCTTCGGTCCTCCGGGCCGCGGACGACCATGTCAAGGGCGATCGCGTAGCCCGCCACATGGTCCAGCGCGTCGTCATAGGAGACGTCTGATGCCGTCCGACCGATGATCAGGCCGAGCTCGGCCTCGTGGTCGGTCCGCCGGTTGGGAAACCGCACGGCGACCCCTTCAGACGGTCCGACGAGCGCGGAGTTGGCCTTGAGGAAGAGACCCTGCTCCTCGACCGAGCCGGTGCGGGCGGCGACGCTGATCTGCGCGTCCGCCCGTGCCTCCGCGACATGGGCGTGATAGTTGACCGGCGTTCCCATTATCTTGGTCGGGTGCGCCACCGGGCTGAGGAACCGCCGCCCGTCGGCGGGCAGCCCTTCGACCGCGTCGGCGAGCCGCTCCATCTCCGGACGCAGGGCGCCGAGATTGGCGACCAGCGGATCGCCGGGAGGGTAGGGGTAGCGCGCTTCCGGCAGCGCGTCGACGATCGCGGTCACGTCGTGGACCCTGTCGTCCCGAACGACTCCGATGCGGCTATCGTCGAAGCGGCAATATCTCATCGCGCTTTCCCCTGAAACGCCCGATCGCAGCCTCGCACAGCCCGGCCTCGGTTTCAACGCGACGCCCGCCGTTATCCGGCGGTCATGACGAGGCCCGGGCAGGAAGGCTGGCGGCTATAGATCGGGCTCGACGAAATCAGAACGAATGTTTCGCGCCGCCGGTGCCGCCGAAGGCGGGCGTGCGCGCAACCCAAACGGCGAGCAGGCCGATCGCGGCGATACCGGCCGCCCCGACCAGATAGAAGGCCGCTTCGAGCCCGGCGGCCTCGGCGATGCCGCCCATGGCGACCGGGACGAGCGCGCCGCCGAAGCGATTGAAGGTGATCCTGAGCGCCGCCATGCGTCCCTGTAGCCCAGGGGCCGCCGCGCGCGCCGCGATCGACATCATCAGGGGCAGGTTGAGCCCTTGAGCGACCCCGCGCAGGCAGATCGCGGCGACCAGCAATGCGTAGCTGTCCAGCGCTGGCGTCACCGCGATCGCGGCGACCGCTACCGCGATCGCCGCGATCAGCAGCCAGTGTTCGGGGACGCGCCGTGCGAGTCCGCCGACCCCGAGCGCGGCGACGGCCGCGGCCAGGCTCGACAGGCCGATCAACAGGCCGATCTCCCCCGCCTCGAACCCGATGCCCATCAGCCATACCCCGTAGAACGAGGCTTGGATTCCGGTCCCTGCCTGACGCAGAAAGGTCGCGAGGATGACCAGCGCGACCGCCGGGAGGACCAGCAACCGGAGCGCGGTCGTATAGTCGGCGAGTCTCGGCGTCGCGACCGATTCGGGCGCGGGTGCGGGCTGTGGCGGCGCGTCGGGAAGGAACAGGGCCGCCACCGCGCCCATCAGCACCCAACCGGTCAACAACGCGAACGCGCCCGCCGGCCCGGCGATCTGCCAGGCCAGGCCGATGAACCACGGGCCGATGAATCCGCCGACACGCGCCGCCGCGGTGAGCCTGCCGGCGTAGAGCGGCCGGCCGCGCAGCAGCCGTCCGAACATCGCCTGGGCGCCGATCCAGTTGGTGGTTTCCGCGAACCCCGAGATCATCTGCAGCATGATCGCCGCCGCGACATGGGGCAGGAGGGGGAACAGGGCGAAGGACAGGGCGGCGATCGCCGCGAGGACGGTCATCACTCGGCGCGGACGCCCGCGGTCGAGAAGGGCGCCGCCATAGATCGAGAGCGCGACCACGAGGAACTGCCGCGATGCGACGATGAGTCCGATGAGCAACGGCGAGTCGGTCAGCTCCAGCGCCCAGAACGGCATCACCACCGCGACCATCGGCATGATGTTGCCGTAGCAGAAGGCGAGCGCGTAGACGGGCGCCTGCCGCCGCATCGGGACGGGTGGAGGCACAGACTCCTTCATCGCCGCGAACCCCGCGCCTTGGTCGGCGGGCGGGAGACGACCGGCCGATGGGATTCGCGGCGCCGCGCCCGTTCCCGGATCGACCGGGTCCGGTGTGGGCCGCTCAAGCGAGGACTTCGCCGATGGCCGCGAACACGGCGTGGAACATGGCCGGGGTGAGGCGGCCCGTATTGGTATTGTAGCGTGAGCAGTGATAGCTGTCGGCGATCCGGAACCCGCGCTCGACCGAATGGATCCGGCCATGTTCGAAGCGGTGCGCGGATAGGGGGAGACCCAGGCTGCGGATCACCGACGCATGCGCCAGCCCGCCGAGCGCCAGGATCGCTCGAAGACCGACCATGGCGTCGATCTCTGCCGCGAGGAACGTCCGACAGGTCGACGTCTCGGCGCCAATCGGCCGGTTCTGCGGCGGCACGCAGCGCACGGCGTTGGTGATTCGGCAATCCTGGAGAACGAGCCCGTCATCGGCGTGCGCATCATAGCCGCCGCGCGCGAAGCCGAACTCCTCCAGCGTCGCATAGAGGAGGTCGCCGGCGAAATCGCCGGTGAAGGGACGGCCCGTTCGGTTGGCGCCCCGCAATCCCGGAGCCAGGCCGACGACGAGCAGTTGCGCGTCCAGCGGACCGAAGCCGACCACGGGTGCGTTGTGCCACTCGGGATGCTCCGCCCGGTTGCGGCTGCGGAAAGCGACGAGCCGGGGGCAGAGACCGCAGTCCCGCCGGGGCTCGGCGAACCGTTGCGCGGTCAATCCTGTGTCCGGAGGCCGCCTGCCGGATCGGCCCGGGTGGGGGCGTCGAAATGTGGGCGAGTCTGGGGTGGCATTTCCTGCGGTCGGACGGTACGGGAGATCCGCGTCGAGATGTCGTGAAGCTCGATGAACACGTCCGCCTGCCGTCTCAGCTCGTCGGCGACCATGGGCGGAGACGAGCGCAGGGTGCTGACGACGCTTACCCGAACCCCCTTTCTCTGCGCCGCCTCGACGAGACGCCGGAAATCGCCGTCGCCGGAGAACAGGACGATATGGTCGAGATACTCC
The DNA here is from genome assembly GCA_963422565.1 of Alphaproteobacteria bacterium. GTDB lineage: Bacteria > Pseudomonadota > Alphaproteobacteria > MPNO01 > MPNO01. The sequence continues at coordinate 3,324,657 of OY730228.1, forward strand.
GACATGTCCATGACGTCGATCGCGAGCTCGATGTCCATGTTGCCTTTGACTCTGCGCCGCCCTGTCCCATCGATGAAGTCCTTGGCCGGCTTGGTGACGATGGTGTAGCCGTTATAATCGAGCCAGTCGATCAACGGTCGGATCGGGCTATATTCCTGATCCTCTACAAGGGCCGTGTAATATAGTGCGCGGACCAGCCGACCTTGACTCGAAAAGAGTTCCAACAAGCTCTTATAGTCTATATCGAAACCGAGCGAGCGGGCAGCGTAATGCAGGTTTGAACCGTCGATGAAAAGACCTATGCGTTCCTGTGGATTGAACTTCATTGGTTCTTTGCAGCCTTCGATTAGTTGCCATTCATATCGCCTAGATGAGCATTCTAGTGGAACGGAGATGGCGCGTAAAGCGATCGAAAGGCCGCCGCAGACTCCCGCTATGCATCCGCAAGACGCGGTTCTGGTCGCCCTGGGTGCGAACCTTCCCGGGCGGGCCGGCGCGGCGCCGCTCGAGAACTGTATCGAGGCCCTCGCCCTGATGCCCCGGTTCGGGATCGAGGTTCTCGGGCGCTCGCGTTGGTACGCCTCGGCGCCTTTGGGGGAGACCCGACAGCCCGATTTCGTCAACGCGGCGGCAAGGGTTGGCACCGATCTGCCGCCGGAGGAGTTGCTGAACGCGCTGCACAGGATCGAGGAACGATTGGGGCGGCAGCGTAGCTATCCCAACGCGCCGCGTGTCATCGACCTAGATCTGATCGGCTACGGCCGCGCGATGCGCGAGCCCGTCCCCGGCGACCCGTCCCGGCTCGTTCTCCCCCATCCCAGGCTTCACCGACGTGGCTTCGTCCTGCTGCCCATGGCCGATCTGGTTCCGGGCTGGCGCCACCCCGCGACCGGGGCCGGGCTCTCTTCGCTGATCGCGAAGCTGCCCCCCGGCCAGCGCTGTCATCCCATCGAGTAGCCGTCCGCCGCGTCGCGGCAGCGCGTCGGTTGCCGCCGGCTTCATCCCGGCGCGTTTTCGTCGCGTTCGATCTCAGCGGGATAGTCGCAGGTTTCAGGCATGCTTTACCCTCGCGATGAACCGCCGCCCATTCGCGGCGCCGCGGCGGAGGCCGGCGACGGAGTTCGTCGAGGAGACGCGCGCATTGTCGGGCGCAACGGCCCGTGCCCTATGATCGCCTCGGCCCGACCGCCACCCTGTCCACAAACGGGGGTCGCCTCTTCGCCTTGATCGGCGCATGGCTCCGACATATATTCTTGGCGTTTCGTCGCAGGGGGCTTTGTCATGGCGCGGGTGACCGTCGAGGACTGCATTCTCAGGATTCCCAACCGGTTCGCGCTGGTGATGACGGCCGCGCAGCGCTCGCGCGAGATATCGGTGGGCGCCGAGCCGACCGTCGAACGCGACAGGGACAAGAACCCGGTCGTCGCGCTCCGCGAGATCGCCGAGGAGACGGTCGATATCGACGAGATCGAGGCGTCCCTGGTCAGAGGGCTCCAGAAGCAGGTCGAGAACGAGGAGCAGGTCGAGGACGGCGAAGATATACGCGCTGCCGAGCGGGCCCTGAGCGAATATGCCGCGATGAGTTTCGCGGCGCCGTTGCCGGCGGCGGGATCGCGGGACGGCGGCCGGCCGGCGATGATCGGCTTCGAGGACGTGAGCGAGGCCGAGGCAGCCGGGGAGGGCGGTCGCCCGCCGCGAGACTGACCGCCCCACCCGCCCCGAGGGCCGCCGGCGGGGGACGGAGGGGCCACGGCGATGATTCGCCAATACGAGATGGTTGAGCGCGTCAGGGCCTACGACCCGGATGTCGAGGAAGACGCGCTCAACCGCGCCTATGTCTTCTCGATGAAGGCGCATGGGGCTCAGGTTCGCGCGTCGGGGGACCCGTACTTCTCCCATCCGGTCGAGGTCGCCGGGATTCTGGCCGAGCTCAAGCTCGATGCGGCTTCGATCGTGACCGGGTTGCTCCACGATACCGTCGAGGACACGGTAGCCACCCTCGAGGAGATCGAGGGGCTGTTCGGGTGCGAAGTCGCGAAGCTGGTCGATGGCGTGACCAAGCTGTCCCTGTTGGAATTGAAGTCGACCGGTGCGCATCAGGCGGAAAACTTTCGCAAGTTTCTGGTCGCGAGCTCCCAGGACATCCGGGTTCTCCTCGTGAAGCTCGCGGATCGCCTCCATAACATGCGTACGCTCACCTATATCGACTCGGAGGCCAAGCGGCAGCGAATCGCGACGGAGACGATGGAGATCTATGCGCCGCTCGCCGAGCGGATCGGGATGGATCGCATCAAAACCGAGCTCGAGGATCTCGCCTTCGCGCAGCTTCATCCCCACGCCGCCGCCTCGATCGAGGCCCGGCTGGAGAAGATGCACCAAAGCAGCGACGATCCGATCCCGCGCATCCTCGCCAGCCTGAGCGAGACGCTGAGCCGGAACGGCCTCGATGCCCAGGTCTATGGCCGGCGCAAGCAGGCCTATTCGATCTGGCGCAAGATGCAGCGCAAGAACGTCCAGTTCGAGCAGCTCCCCGACGTGATCGCGTTTCGCGTGCTGGTGCCGACGGTCGACGAATGCTATCGCGCTTTGGGAGTCATCCATACGACCTATCCCGTCGTTCCCGAACAGTTCGACGACTACATCTCGACTCCCAAGATGAACGGCTACCGATCGCTCCATACATGCGTGATCGGCCCGGAGCGTCATCGAATCGAGGTCCAGATTCGCACCGAGGACATGCACCGGGTCGCCGAATATGGCGTGGCGGCGCACTGGAGCTACAAGCAGGCAGAAGCCAACACGGACGGACGGCGATATCGCTGGATGCGCCAGCTCCTCGACATTCTGGACCAGGCGTCGGGCGCCGAGGAGTTCCTCGAGCACACCAAGCTCGAGATGTTCCGGGATCAGGTGTTCTGCTTTACCCCGGCGGGTGAGATCATCGCCCTGCCGCGCGGCGCGACGCCGATCGACTTCGCCTATGCCGTCCATTCTCAAGTCGGCGAGCGCTGCGTCGGGGTGAAGGTCAATGGTCGTATGGTGCCGTTGCGGACGCCGCTCAACAACGGAGATAAGGTCGAAATCGTTACGTCGGATGCGGGAAAACCGAACCCTACCTGGGAGGATATGGCGGTGACCGGCAAGGCGCGTGCGCGAATCCGCCGCTTCGTCCGCAACGAGCAGCGCGCCCAGTTCATAAGCCTTGGCAAGTCGATTCTGCAGAAATGCTATGCCGAGGCCGGCTACAAGCCGTCGACCGCGGTGATCAACAAGGCGGTCTCGATGTTCGACGCGAAATCGGTGGACGATCTCTATGCCGCCATCGGCAAGGGAGAAGTGACCGGCGCCAACGTCGTCGCCGCCATCGGACCGAAGAGCCGGCGCGGACGCCGGGTCGCGAGCCGGGCGGCCGGATCGGAAAACGGGAACCTGCTGCCTTTTCCGGTTCGGGATTCGGCCTCCGCGCTCTCCGATCCTCTACCGGTCCCCATTCGCGGCCTGATCCCCGGGATGGCGGTTCACTACGCGAACTGCTGCCATCCCCTTCCCGGGGATCGAATCGTCGGGATCGTCACCGTCGGCAAGGGGGTGTCGATCCATACGATCGATTGCGAGACTCTGTCGAGCTTCGATGCCGCGCCCGACCGCTCGCTCGACGTGGCCTGGGACCTCGATTCGGTCACCGCGGACTTCCATGTGGGGCGCATCACCATCGTGGTCTCCAACGAGCCGGGCACGCTGGCAAGCCTCACGATGATGATTGCCAAGCATCTCGGCAACATCAACAATCTCAGGATGACCAACCGCGCGCGGGACTTCTTCGAGATGATGCTCGACATCGAAGTCAACGACGCCGCGCATCTGGCCCGCATCATTGCGGCGCTCCGCACGACGCCTTCGGTAACGTCGGTCGAGCGCGCGCGCGGCCAAGTCTGACGCCGCCCGCTGGGCGAGGATATCGGCCCCAGGATGCGACAGCGACCGAGGCTCGGCGTCAACATCGATCATGTCGCGACGATCCGCAACGCACGCGGCGGCGTCCATCCTGACCCCGTCAGGGCGGCGCGGCAGGCCGCCGCTGCCGGCGCGGACGGCATCACCGCTCATCTGCGCGAGGATCGCCGCCACATGACGGATGACGATATCCGCCGTCTGAGCACCGAGATCGAGCTGCCCCTGAACCTGGAAATGGCCGCGACCGAGGAAATGCTGGAGATCGCGCTCCGGCACCGTCCCAATGCCGCCTGCTTCGTCCCGGAACGCCGCGCGGAACGGACCACGGAAGGGGGATTGGACGCGGCCGGCGGTGCGGCCCGGCTGCGTCCGTTCGTCGCGGAGCTCGCCAAGGCGGGCATCCGCGCATCGTTGTTCATCGAGCCGGTGGACGCGCAGATCGAGGCCGCGGCGGCGCTCGGCGCTTCCGTCGTCGAGCTCCACACCGGCGCCTATTGCGGGGCGCGCGGGGCCGAACGCGAATGGCTGCTCCGACGAATCTTCGCCGCCGCCGAGACGGCGGTCTCGCTGGGTCTGGAATGCCATGCCGGGCATGGCCTCACCTTCGAGACCGTCGAGCCGGTGGCGCGGATCGACGCCGTGAGCGAGCTGAACATCGGCCATTTCTTGATCGGCGAGGCGATCTTCGGCGGCCTCCAGGGCGCCATCGGACAGATGCTCGTCCTGATGGACCGGGCGCGCGCGTGATCCTCGGCATCGGCAGCGATCTGATCGATATTCGACGGATCGAGCGGGTTCTCGATCGTCATGGGGAGAGGTTCCTGGGGCGGGTATTCACCGACGTCGAGCGGCGGAGGTCCGACGGGCGCGCGAACCGGGCAGCCGGCTACGCCAAGCGCTTCGCCGCAAAGGAAGCCTGTGCGAAGGCCCTCGGGACTGGGTTCCGCGAGGGCGTGTTCTGGCGGGACATCGGCGTGGTCAATCTTCGGTCGGGGGAACCGACGCTGATGCTGACGGGGGGGGCGGCGCGGCGTCTGGACGCGTTGACGCCGCCGAGCATGGCGGCGCGGTTGGCGTTGAGCATCACCGACGAGCCGCCGCTGGCGTTCGCGATCGTCGTCATCTCGGCGGTATCCGCCGCCGGCGGTTGATATCGACATTCCGCCGCCGGGTTTCCCGGTCCCGAGGCCGCGTGCGGCCCGTCGTGCCGGTCAGCGGCGGTCGCACGGACATGCTCGAGCCGGAATCGAACGGTCCGGTTTGTCGTGGCCACCTTACCCCTCCCTCTGCCCCCTCCTTCACGAGGAGGGGGTAATCCCCGTTACTATTCCTCCCCCTCGAGAGGGGACCCTTGTCGTCCGATGGCGGGTTTCGGGTCTGGGATCCGATCGCGCCACTGCTCGGCGCTGTCGTTCTTTCGACGCTCGCCGCTCGCGTCGTCCTCCCCGTCCGTTTCGTCGAGCAGCGCGACGGCAGGCACGGCATAGGCGCCGGAGAACCAGCGGCCGAGATCGATGTCGCGGCAGCGCCTGGAGCAGAACGGCCGATGCGCCGGAACGGGCGGCTTGCCGCAGATCGGGCAGGGCGGCGGGGCTTCGGGTTTCATCGCGGGCGGTCCTCGACGGCCACCTCGTAACGCATGCGCGGGAAGCTCGGGTTGCGGGCGAGGAGGACGCGCCGGCCGAGGCGGGTTTCGAGACGATCGGGGTCGGCGCCGATACCGGCTTCGAGCGCGTCGACCACCTCCCCGGCCGCTTCCACGGTCAGCCGGCCCGGCCGGGCCGCGCGCGCTTCGCGCCCGAGTGCGCGGACGATGTCGCGGGCGACCGTCTCGACGGTCGCGACCCGGCCGCTTTCGCCGCAGGCGGTGCAGGGTTCGGTCATCATCCGGGTCGGTGACTCGCGCTGGCGGCGGCGGGTGATCTCGACCAGACCTGCGGCGCTGCGCCCCAGCATCCGCACCTCCCCGCGGTCGTTCGCGAGCCTCCGGGAGAGCTGTGCGAGCACTTGCCGCCAATGCCCACCTTCGGTCATGTGGATGAAGTCCACGACGATCAACCCCCCGATATCACGCAGCCGCAACTGCCGGGCGGCTTCATCCGCCGCCTCCAGATTGGTTGCGAGAGCCGTGTCCCCGGGCCGCCGCCCGTGGAAGCCTCCCGAGTTCACGTCGACGGCGGTCAGCGCCTCGGTGGCCTGGATCACGATCTCGCCGCCGGAGGGGAGCGGCACCCTCGGCGTCAGCACGCTTTCGAACGCCTCTTCGATATCGGCGCCCCCCTCGGTGAAGATCGAGTCCGGGCCGTCGTGGAAAGCGAGCCGGTCGGCGAGACAGGGCGCCCAGACGGCGCAATAGGCCTTCGCTGCCGCCAGCGCCGCGGCGGAATCCATGCAGATGCGCGCGGTGGACCGATGCGCGCGGTCGCGGATCAGCCGGATCGCCGGGCCGGGTTCCTCGTAGAGGAGCGCGGGCGCCGCGGCCCGGGCGCCGCGGTCCGCGATCTCTCTCCGGCAGCGCAGGAGGCGCTCCGCCTCGGCGGCCAGGGCCGCGGCCGGGGCGCCGCCGGCGGCGGTCCGGACGATGAAACCCCGGCCCGGCCCCGACGTGGCGTCCACCGCCTCGAGAAGCCGCCGCCGTTCGGACTTGTCAGCGATCCGGCGCGAGACGGCGATGTGCTTCAGACTCGGCGTGTGAATCAGATAGTGGCCGGTGAGGGCGATCCGGCGGGCGAGTTGGACGCCCTTGCTCCCGGCCGCGTCCTTGACGACCTGGACCTCGATCGCCTGGCCCTCGTGCAGGCCGCCGCCCGACTCCCCGGCGGCCGTTCCGTCGAGGCCGAGATAGCCGTCGCGGTCGAGCCCGATCTCGACGAACGCGGCGCCCATCCCGGGCAGGATACGGCGGACGCGGCCGAGATGAATGCTGCCGACATGCGAGCTCCGCCCGTCGCGCGCGACGATCAGTTCGACGATCCGTCCGCCGTCCAGCACGGCGCCGCGGACCTCGCCCGGCGCGACGTTTATCAGGATGGCCTCAGCCATCGCCGCGTTGCGGAGGACGCCGGTAGCCCAGCCCCTCGAGAAGGCCGACGGTCTCGAACAGGGGTAGCCCGACGACATTGGAATAGGAACCGCCGATCCAGCGCACGAACCGCGCCGCGAGGCCTTGGACGGCATAGCCGCCGGCCTTCCCCCGCCACTCTCCGCTGGCGACATAGGCCTCGGTCTCGGCTTCCGATAGCCGTTTGAACGCGACGACGGTCTCCACGAGGCGAGAGCGCCGATCGCCGTCCGGCGTGACGACGCAGATACCCCCATAGACCCGGTGCCGGCGTCCGGACAGCAGAGCGAGGCCTGCTGTCGCCTCGACGGGGCCCGTCGGTGCCGGCACGACACGCCGACCGCAGGCCACGACGGTGTCGGCCGCGAGGATCCACAGCCCGACCCGGTCCTCCGCCGCCCGTGCGGCCTTCGCCGCGGCGAGCCTGCCTGCGAGCGCGCGCGGCGTCTCGTCGACGCGGACGGCCTCGTCTATGTCGGCGGGAGCGATGATATCGGGCGCCATGCCGACCTGTTCCAGCAGGGCGCGCCGGCGCGACGATGCGGAGGCGAGCAGCAGCGGTGCCGATGCCGTCAAGATGGCGGAGCGAGGTCCTGGGCGACCCCGCCGAGCTCGCGATGGAGGATGACATCCGTGTTTCGTGGCCGAAGACCGAGAAGCTCCGCCGGATTGCGAATGGCCATCGCGGCGATCGCATCGAGCCCCAGCCCCTTCTCGTGCAGGACTTGGGCGAACATGCGGAACATGTCCGGCGTCTTCGGGCTGAAGGGCTGGCCCGAATCCGTGGCGATGATGGCGTTCTCGGGCCCCACCGCGTCGATCGCCTCCTTCATCCGGGCCGCCGAGACGGATTGGAACATGGGCATGCAGTTGACCGCGCAATACTCCATCTTGCAGCCGCTTCGAGCAAGCTCGACCTGCATGTCGATCGAGAGGTTGGGGCATTGCATCTCGGGATGGGTAACGACCAGTCTCGTGATTCCCTTGCCGACAGCGTGGTCGACTAGGGTGCGGATTTCGTCTGCGCCGAGATGGCCGGTCGCCAGCACCGCGTCATGGGCGGCGATGATGTCGAGCACGTTTTTCGCCTCGATGGTCAGCCGGCCGCCGTCGAGCACCCCGTAGGTGGGCGCCGCCGCGACGTTCGGCCGTCCGCCATAGCTTCCCGCGCCGATCGACCCGAACGCGCCCGCCGAGCCGAAGACCCGCACATGGTTCCGGGCGTCGACGGTCGGCATCCATACCACCTTCGCGTCCTGGTTCAGGGCCTGTTCGACCGCCGCCGGGTTGACGCCGCCGACGCCCCGGTTGAGGGCGATCCCGGCATAGACGTCGAGATCGGGGACTTCCTTTCGTGCGTGATAGACCTTGGTGACGGTAGCTTCGAAATGGCTCTTGACGACGATCGCCCGCATCCCCGCCGCCCGGCACCAGCGGGCGACGTCTATCGTGTCGCCTATTCGGCGGAACGGCGCGGGCCCAGTGTGGACATGGGTGTCGACGAAACCCTGAACCGAGATGATCGTCATCGCTTCGGCCTCCCGACAGGACGGCGCCGCCACGGCTATCCGCCATGACCTTTTCCCCACGGGGTCATGCTATAGTTTCCCTATGATTGCAACGGAGCCTCCGACATGATCGTTCAGAGCGCGCCCGAGGGAGAGCCCCGCTTCGTCATCACGATGGCCGATCACATGGCGTTCGCCGGCCATATCGCCCGACGCTTCGGCAACGACGCGTTCGAACCGGTGGACCCTCCCGAGATCGTCTTCTATATCGTGGATCATCATGACGCGGGCTGGGCGGAGCTGGACAGCGAAGGGCGTATCGACCCTGCGACCGGGCTCCCCTACAACCTCGTCCAGACCCCTTTCGCGGAGATCGTCAAGACCTCCGTCGCCTCGCCGGAGTTCAACAGCAGGCATCACCCCTATTGCGGGCTGTTGTCGAGCATGCATAGCTGGGGTCTCTATAACGGCCGCTACGGCATGTCCGACCATGTCCTGCTCGACAGGCTGGCCGACGAGAACCGGGGCGCCGCCGAGCGGATGCTCGCTTGCGAGCGGGACCGCCAGGAGGAGCTGAAGAGGGCGCTCGCCGAATCCGAGGACACCGCATCCCTCGCTTCGGAGCCCGCGATCTTCCAGAACTACAAGCAGCTCCAACTCTTCGACACCCTCGCCCTCTACTTCAACTGCAACCATCCCCGCGACCGCGGCCCGGTGACATTCACCCATGTTCCCAGGACGATGTCCGAAGATGTGGACATCGCCATCGCGCCGCGCGGGTCCGATATCTATGCGATGGCGCCCTATCCGTTCGATCGAGACGGTCTCGAGCTTTCCTTCGCCGGCCGCTACATGCGGCCCAACCATGACGTCGATCGGGTCGATCTGGACGACATCCCCGTCGAGCGGCAGACGGTGAAGCTCGTCGCCGCCTGAGCGGGCCGGCGTTCGCAGGCGGGCGGCGGGGGTTGTGGTGGAGTCCCGGACTGCCGACCGCAAGGGCGAGCATATCCGCGTCGTTCTCGACGAGGATGTGGGCGCGAAGGGCGTCGTCACCGGCTTCCAGCGGTTCTTCTTCGAGAATTGCGCGCTGCCCGAGCTCGATCTGGACGAGATCGACCTGTCCACAGAGCTGTTCGGCAGGCGGCTGCGGGCACCTTTGCTCATCAGCAGCATGACCGGGGGCACGGCGCGGGCGGGCGGGATCAACCGCCGGCTGGCGGAGGCCGCGCAGGCGCACGGGGTCGCCATGGGGCTCGGTTCGCAGCGCGTGATGATCGAGACTCCCGACCTTGCCGCGACGTTCAGGGTCCGCCATCTGGCGCCCGACATATTGCTGTTCGCCAATCTGGGCGCGGTGCAGCTTGCCCGCGGGTTCGGCGCGGACCAGGCGCTGCGTGCGGTGGAGACGATAGAGGCCGATGCGCTCTTTCTGCATCTCAACCCGCTGCAGGAGGCCGTCCAACTCGGCGGCGACCGCAATTGGCGGGGCGTGCTCGACCGGATCGAGGCGCTCGCCGCGGCGCTGCCCGTGCCGCTTGTGGTCAAGGAGGTCGGCAACGGGATCGGTGCCGCTCTGGCGACCCGGCTGATCGGCTGCGGCGTCGCCGGCATCGATGTCGCGGGCGCCGGCGGGACCAGCTGGAGCGAGGTCGAGGCTTGCCGCCAACCGGATCCGTGGAAGCGGGAGATCGCGCACAGCTTCGCCGGCTGGGGAATACCCACCGCCGCCGCCCTGATCGACGCGGTCTCGGCGATTCCAGACAGCCCGGTCTTCGCGAGCGGTGGGATCCGAGACGGCATAGATGCGGCCAAGGCGATCAGGCTGGGGGCGGCGGCAGTGGGCACCGCCGCACCCGTGCTCCGAGATGCCGCGGACTCGGTCGAGGCGGTCTCCGAGCGGATCGGTCGCATCGTCGAGGAGCTTCGGATCGCCGCCTTCTGCACTGGCTCGGCCGATCTCGAAGCGCTCCGCTGCGCCGTGCTGCGCCGGGTGGTGGATTGGCGTCCCGTCCCCGGTTGCGCGGCCCGTCGGCCGATCTCGCCGCCGCCCGATGGCGGCAGCGGGCGGCGTGCCCCGTCGTGACCCGGCCGTCGGTCCCGCCGCTGCCCGTGCGCGCGCCGGGAACGCCGGCCGCGCGGCCGCGCGATGCCGCGACGCTGATCATCTATCGCCGCCGCCTCGGGGCTGTGCCGGAGATCCTGATGGGCGAGCGCCATGCCGCCCACCGCTTCATGCCGCACCGCTATGTCTTTCCCGGCGGCCGAATCGATCCGCGCGACAGCCGCGTGCGGACGGCGAGCCCGCTCGGGCCGGCGACCGCCGCTCGGCTCGAACGCAAGATGACGCCGGCGCGCGCGCGGGCGGCGGCGGTGGCGGCCGTCCGCGAGACTTTCGAGGAGACGGGGCTGGTCGTCGGCGGCCCGGATCCGGCGGCCCATCGCAGGCCGCCCGGCGGCTGGGAGGACTTCTTCGCGACCGGTCTGGCGCCGGCGCTCGCCGACCTCGAATATGTCGCTCGCGCGCTGACCCCGCCCCAACGGCCGGTCAGGTTCAATGCGCGGTTCTTCATGGTGGAGTTCGCCCATGTCACCGGCGAGGTCCGGGGCAGCGGCGAACTGCTCGACCTGAACTGGTTCGGCATCGAAGAAGCGGCGGAGTTGGAGCTCGCCGGGATCACGAAGCGCGTTCTACGCCATGTCGGCGCGCTCTTCGCGCAGGGCTGGGCGAGCGGCGGGCCGGACCGGCCGGTGGCCTATTTCAAATGGGTCGACGGCGGGCACGAGCTCATCGACGAGTGACGGAGCACCAGCGTTCTAGACCAGTTTCAGCCCGGGCTCGATCAAGGGCAGAAGCGCGTCCAGCGTATCGCCGCGCCCGAGACGCCGCGCTCCTCGGCAGAGCACGTATTCGCTACGACCGCTCTCGCCCGCGGCGTATTTGATCACGGTATAGGCCGGCCCGTCGGCGGCCCGTCGAAACACCGCGAACGCCGCCATGCCCTCGTTGGCGCGAATGGCATAGTCCTTCCATACGCCCCGCGAAACATGCTGCCGGTAGAGCGACAGGAGCCGGGTGAAGTCGCGACGGTCGAAGAACACGGATCGAGGCTGACGGCGATATGCGGCGAGATCGACGACAACCCCCATATTCCTACCGTTGCTCCCTTGCGCCGTTCGTCCGAAAACCGCCGTTTCGATCGGACCGTTTTATCGCCCATTCGACGGGTCGCGTCCAGTGGCCCGGACCGCATCGCGGTCGCCGACGCTGTCGCGACTCCCATTTCGGCGTCCCGGCATTCCGGCCTGCGTCACCAACCGTTTATCGAGGAAGCACCCCCTCGTCCCGACCCTCCCCGATAGGGGGGAGGGTGTGAGAGAACGCTTGCGTGAACAGAGGGAGGGGCTTCCGGCCTGCCGGTCGCATTCCCCGAAACGAGAACTGCTGCCGAGGTCGAAGGGAGGTTGCGAATCGCCGGCTCAGCCTGTTATGCCCTTCGCGGGTTATCCTCGCCCGGCCGGGTGAGCCGGGGCCACCGACGCCACGGGGACCAGTCTTGGGCGATATCTTTCGCGAGATCGACGAGGAACTGCGCCAGGAAAAGGCCGAACGGCTCTGGCGCCGCTATGGCAAATACGTCGTCGTCGGCGCCGTCGCGGCCGTCGTCGCGGTCGCCGCCTATAGTGGCTGGCAGCAGTACCGCGAGAGCCGGCAGCTGGAGGCGGGGGCGAAGTTCGCCGCTGCGAAGGCGCTGATCTCTGAAGGCAAGCGCGACGATGCGCGCGCCTTGTTCGACGCCCTGGCGCGTGAGAGCGATACCGTCTACGGGACGCTCGCGCGGTTCCATCATGCGGGGCTGCGGATCGAAGCCGGCGACAAGGCCGGCGGTGCGGCGGCGTTTCGGACCCTGGCGGCGGACGAGGGTCTCGATGCGCCCTTGCGCGAGCTCGCGACGATCCTGGCGGCGCTCGCCGATGCCGACAGCGCGGGCGGCGACACGACCGCCATGCTCGCGCCGCTTGTCGAAGCCGACAGTCCGTGGCGTTTCGCCGCCCTGGAGATCCTGGGCTTGAAGGCCCGACGGGAAGGGCGGCTGGAGGACGCGAAGAGCCATTTCCAGCGTATCGTCGACGACCCCGATGCGCCCGCCGACGCGCGCCGCCGCGCGGCCCAGCTCCTCTCGATGGTCGATCGACCATGAAAGCGATCCTGCTCGCGGCGGCATTGTCGGTCGCTGCCTGCGGAGACACCTGGCTGGGGGAGGCGGAAGACCCGCCGCTCCCTGGCAAGAGGGAACCGGTGCTCGCGCTCGACGAATCGCTGCGCCCCGACTCGGAGCTCTCCGGCGCCGAGATCCGGCTTCCGCCCCCGATCGCCAACGACGACTGGCCCCAGGCGGGCGGGCGCGCCAGCCATGCGATGCATCACTTGGCGGCCGGCAGCAAGCTCTCCGTGCGGTGGACGGCCCGAGCGGGCAGGGGGTCTTCCGACGACGGCCAGCTCCTGGCTCAGCCGGTGGTCGGTGAAGGGTTGGTGTTCACGATCGACGTGGCCGCCGACATCCGGGCGCACGACCTCGGGACTGGCGCGGCCGTCTGGCGCAACGATGTCGCGCCGCCGGACGGCGAGGGGATTCTCGGCGGCGGTCTCGCTTATGCGGCGGGCAGGCTCTACGCCACCACCGGGTTCGCCGAGGTCTTCGCCCTCGATGCGGCGAGCGGGGCGGAGCGGTGGCGCCAGCGTCTGACTGGTCCGATACGCGCCGCCCCGACAGTGTCCGGCGGGAGGCTGTTCGTCGTCACCCTCGACAACCGGCTCCACGCGCTCGACGCCGAGGACGGGAGCCTGCTCTGGTCTCATTCCGGTATCGTCGAGTCGTTGAGCCTGGTCGGTGGGGCGGCCCCGGCGGTTGCCGACGATATCGTCGTCGCCGCCTTCAGTTCGGGCGAAATCGTCGCCCTGCGGGTGGCGAACGGCCGCGTGGTCTGGTCCGATGCTCTGGTGCCGCTGAGCCGCTCCGATCCGGTGTCCTCGCTCCCGCATGTCCGCGGCCGGCTGGTGATCGACCGCGATCTGGTGCTCGCCGCTGGGAACGGGGGGCCGACGGTGGCGATCGAGCTGCGCAGCGGGCTTCGCGTCTGGGAGCAGGAAGTCGGCGGCGTCTACGGGCCCTGGGTCGCGGGCGCCGTCGTCTATCTCGTCTCGAGCCGGGGCGAGCTGCTGTGCCTTTCGCGCAGCGACGGGCGGGTGCGCTGGCTGCGGGCATTGCCCCGCTACGAGGACGAGGAGGACCGGACCGGCGCGATCCAGTGGTCGGGGCCGGTGCTCGTCGGCGGGCGTCTGCTCCTCGGGAGCGACCGGGGCGAGCTCAGGTTCGTATCGCCGGACTCCGGCGAGACCGTCGACAGACGGGCGCTTTCGGACGGGCTGCGGATCACGGCCGCCGCAGCGCGCGGGACGGTGCTGCTGTTGACGGAAGCCGCGGAGCTGATCGCGCTCCAGTGATGCCGCACCAGGTGGCCATATTGGGGCGCCCGAATGTCGGCAAATCGACTCTGTTCAACCGGCTGGTCGGGCGCCGGTCTGCCCTGGTCCATCCGGCCCCGGGCGTGACCCGCGACCGCCGAGAGGGCGAGGCGCGACTGCTCGATCTGAGCTTCCGTATCGTCGATACCGCGGGGCTGGAGGAAGCCGCGCCCCATACGCTGACCGGACGCATGCAGGATCAGACGGATCGGGCGATCGGGACGGCCGACCTGTTGCTGCTCATGATCGACGCCCGCGCCGGCGTCACGCCGCTGGACCGGCATTTCGCGGACCGGCTGCGGCAGCGCAGCAAGCCGGTGGTCCTGATCGCGAACAAATGCGAGGGCGGCGCCGGCGCCGCCGGGATGGTCGAGGCCTACGCGCTCGGCTTTGGCGAACCGGTGCCGCTGTCCGCCGAGCATGGCGAAGGCTTGCCGGCATTGCGGGATGCGCTCGCGCCGGTCCTCGCCGGGCTCGCTGCTCCCCTTGCCGGCAGCGTCCCGGAGGATGCGCTGCTGCTCGCCTTCGTCGGCCGCCCGAATGTGGGAAAATCGACCCTGGTCAATCGGCTGCTCGACGAGGAACGGGTGCTGACCGGGCCGGAGCCGGGAGTAACCCGGGACGCGGTGTGGATCTCCTGGCGCTGGCGCGACCGCGACATCCGCCTGGTCGATACCGCCGGGCTCCGCCGCCGGTCGCGGGTTACCGCCCGGCTGGAGCGCCTGACAACCGCCGATACCGAACGGGCGATTCGCTTCGCGCATGTCGTGATCCTACTGGTGGACGGTCTCGAGGGGTTGGAGAAGCAGGACCTGACCATCGCGCGCCGGATTGTCGAGGAGGGTCGGGCGATGGTGCTCGCGGTGAACAAGTGGGATGCGGTCGCCGACCGATCCGGGGTGCTGGCGGACATCGCCGACCGGCTCGAGCGGTCGCTTCCGCAGTTGCGCGGGCTCCCGCTGATCGCGCTCTCGGCGCTGACCGGGGGTGGACTCGCGCGGCTGCTGCCGGCGGCGGCGGCGGCGCACGACATCTGGAGCCGCCGTCTCGAAACCGCGCCGCTCAACCGTTGGCTCGCCGGGATGGTCGCGCGTCACCCGCCGCCGCTGCTGCAGGGACGGCGGCTCAAGCTGCGCTATATCACCCAGGTCAAGACGCGGCCGCCGACCTTCGTTTTGTTCGCGAGCCGGCCTTCGGCGGTCTCCGAATCCTATCTGCGCTATCTCGCCAACGGTCTGCGCGACGCGTTCGAGCTGCCCGGAGTGCCGCTCCGCATCCTGCTGCGCAAGGGGCGGAACCCCTACGCCCCGGGCGGCGGCTGATCGGCGGCGGCGGCGACCGCCCAGCGCTTCAGGACCGCGCCGTGGCGGCTGCAGGTCGGGGCCGCAAGCTCGACGAACAGGTCCGCCAGCGCGTCCGGCGGTGCGAGCGCCGCCAGATCCTCGCCCGGAAAGGCGGCCGACCGCATCGCCGTGCGGGTCGGGCCGGGGGCGACCATGTTGACGCGGAGCCGGGTCTTCCTGGTCTCGGCCGCCCAGGTTAGGACCATCGCCTGCAGCGCCGCCTTGGCGACGGCATAGGGACCCCAATAGGGTCGCCCGCCGCCCGTGTCCGCTTCGCCGACGAAGACCGCCCGGCCGTTCTCGACCGCCCGCAGGATCGGGTCGAATGCCCGGATCAGCCGCCAGTTGGCGGTGAGATTGACCGCCAGCACGCGTTCCCACTCCTCTGGAGTGGTCTGGTGAATCGGCCCTAGCGTCCCGAGCAGCGCCGCATTACCGACGAGGATGTCGAGGCGGCCGAAGCGCTCGGCTACCGCCGCTGCCAGCCGGTCGATATCCTCGGTGTCGGCGAGGTCGTGGACGGCGAGAGTCGGCGCCGCCTCCCGGCCGACCGCCGAACGGATGCGGTCGTCGACCTCCTCCAGCCCGCCGGCAGTGCGCGCGGTGAGGATGAGGCGCGCGCCCTCGGATGCGAAGCGCCGCGCGACCGCAGCGCCGATCCCGCGCGACGCGCCGGTGATCAGGGCGACGCGGCCGGCGAGACGCGGCAGGGCGGTCATGCGACCCGGGTCCGCAGGGAAAGCTTCGCATCCGCTTCGCCGCCGTTGCGCACCGCGCGGTCGGGATCATGTTTCGGCCGCAACTCCAGATGGCGAACATGCTCGGTGGGCTCGACGAAGGTCCGCCCGACATGGTGGTTTCGGATTTCAAGCTCGTAGGGAATGCCGGAACGCTTGGCGTGGCCGAGCGCGACCAGGGCGGCCGGGTCGGTATGGCTCCATATGCCGAAGACATCGCATTCGTCGCGGAAACCGTCCCCGCCGATGTCGGACATCGAAGCGGGTCTTAGCGCTGGGAGTTGAAGATTCGGTTCATCTCGCGCCGCTCGGCGTCGTTATAGCCCGATTTCTCCTTCGGCTTTACGGCGTCCGGGATCGGAGTCATGAGTCTCTTCGCGGCCTCGCCGAGCTCGGCGGGCGAGGGCGGCGTGATCGGGGTCTGCGCGGCCGCGCGGTGCCAGTCGTCGGGGACCGTGGCGACGAGATACCCGCCGAACCAGGCGAGGATCGGTGCCGTTCGGGACTTCCGGATCCAGTCGGGCTGACGGCTTCGATCGTCGGGGATGTTGAGCAGCCCGCCGGCCGCCAGAAGAGCGCCCGAGGCCGCCGCCAACCCGAGGGCCAGCCCGAGAATCAGGCCGACCGAACGGTCGGCCATGCCGATCGCCCCGCCGCGGACCGCATTGGAGATCAGTTGGCTGACGACCATGAGGATCACGAGCGTAACCAGAAAGGTCATGCCCACCGCTGCCAGATCTGCGAGAAACCCGCTGTCGATCCACTTCCGGGCCAAGGGGCGCGCATGCGGGAAGCCGTAGACGGTCACGAGCCCGGCGCCCATCCAGGCACCGAACCACAGCGCGATGCGAATGGAGCCGACCAGAAGCCCGATAAGTCCGGCGAGCAGGAGCGTCGCGATAACGATCAGATCGAGGGTGACCATTTCCGTCTCGGCTTCCAATCACTCTTTCGCCGAAGCCGCAGTCTGCCAGGGGAACATGTCCGCGAGCTCTTTCAAATGCGCGATCTCCGTCAGCGCGCTGGCGCTGGTCTCGCCGCCCGGCAGGGGCGGGGCGATCGCGCGCGCGAAGCCGAGCTTCGCAGCCTCGCGCAGACGCAGGCCAGGTTGACTCACGCTTCGAACCTCCCCCCCCAGGCCGATCTCCCCGAATATCACCGCGTCTTTCGGTGCCGGCCCGCCGGTCGCCGCCGACAGCAGCGCGCCGGCGACGGCGAGGTCCGCGGCCGGCTCGCCGATCCGCATGCCGCCGGCAACGTTGAGATAGACATCGCGCCCGCCGAGCGCAATCCCGCAGCGCGCTTCGAGAACCGCGAGGATCATCGCGAGCCGCGCCGAGTCCCAGCCGACGACTGCCCGGCGCGGCATCGTGAGGACCGAGGGCGCGACGAGGGCCTGAATCTCGACCAGCATCGGGCGCGTTCCCTCAATCCCGGCGAAGACCGTCGCGCCGGAGACGTCGCAGCGCCGCTCGGCGAGAAACAGCGCGGAAGGGTTCGCGACTTCGATCAGACCGCGGTCCGTCATCTCGAAGACGCCGATTTCATCGGTCGGGCCGAAGCGGTTCTTGATACCCCGCAGAAGCCGGAACTGGTGGCTGCGCTCGCCCTCGAAATAGAGCACCGCGTCCACCATATGTTCGAGCACGCGCGGCCCGGCGATCGCCCCTTCCTTGGTGACATGGCCGACCAGGATCACGCAGAAACCGCGCCGTTTGGCGAGACGAAGAAGCTCCTGGGCGCAGGCCCGAACCTGGGCTACGGTGCCGGCTGCCGAATCGAGGCCCTCAAGATACATGGTCTGGATCGAGTCGACGATCGCGAGGCGCGGCCCGTCCGGGCGGTCGAGCGCGGCCGCGACATCGTTCAGGCTGGTCTCGGCAGCGAGCTTCAACGTCCCGTCGGCGAGCCCGAGGCGGGTCGCGCGAAGCCTGATCTGATCGGTCATCTCCTCGCCGGAGATATAGACGGCGGGCGCGGCGCCGGCGAACCTGCTGGCGACTTGGAGCAGCAGCGTCGATTTGCCGATGCCCGGATCCCCGGCAAGGAGCAGTCCGGAGCCGCTCACCAGCCCGCCGCCGACGACCCGGTCGAATTCGTCCAAGCCGCTCGCCAGGCGGGAGGACACGGGTTCGGCGGCGGAGATCGGCAGGAATTCGACACCGGCGCCGCGCGCCCTGCGTCCGCGCGGCGCCTCCTCGACGATCGCGTTCCAGGCCCCGCAGGCATCGCAGCGCCCGGCCCATTTGGCGGAGACGCCGCCGCAGCTCTGACAGACGAATTGCCGCGCGGCGCGGGCCATCGGCCGGCCGTCAACCGGTCGGGCGGGGCGCGGCGCCGCTCCGTCCGCGCACGAACCGATCGACGACCGGGTCGCCGCTCGCGAAGACGGTCTTCGGCCCGCCGCTCCAGACGATCCGCCCCCGGTCGATCATCGCGATCCGATCCGCGATCTTGCAGGCGCTCGACATGTCGTGGGTGATGATCAACGCCGCTGCCCCCAGCGCGCGGACGCACTCGACGATCAGCGCGTTGATCACCTCGCCCATGATCGGGTCGAGGCCCGTCGTCGGCTCGTCGAAGAACAACAGCTCGGGGTCCGCCGCGATCGCCCGCGCGAGAGCCACGCGCTTGCGCATACCGACTGACAGGGACGCTGGAAACCGTTCAGCGAAGGCTCGGCCGAGCCCCACACGAGCGAGCTTCCGGACCGCGATGTCCCGCGCACGACGCCTCGGCACCCGGTGATTGTGGATCAGGCTGAAGGCGACATTCTCCCAGACGGGCATCGAATCGAACAGCGCACCGCCTTGAAACAGCACGCCGAACCCGGGTGTCGCGGTATCGCGGCGGGCGCCGGCGAGCCGCGCCGCTTCCGTTCCGACGATCGTGACGGTCCCCGCGTCGGGGCGCAGGAGGCCGACGATGCATTTGAGCAGCACCGATTTTCCCGCGCCCGAGGCGCCGATCACCGCCACGCTCTCGCCGCGGTCGATCTCGAGATCGAGGCGATCGAGCACGACCTTGTCGCCGAACGACTTGCGCACCCCGGCGAGCCGGATCAACGGATAGGCCGGAACGCCGCCTTCGGCGCCGGGTTCCCGCGGCACCGGTCCGCTCATCGGGCGAAGAATGCCTCGGTGATCGCGTAGTTGAACGCCAGGATCAGCACCGATGCCGACACCACCGCGTTGGTGGTGGCGGCGCCGACCCCTTGCGCGCCACCGCGGGAGTGATAGCCGTGGTAGCAGCCCATCAACGCCACCAGGAAGCCGAATGCCGCCGCCTTGACCACGCCGGAGACCACATCTATCGTTTCGAGGAACTGGAAGCTGCTCGTGAGATAGAGTTCGGGATTGAAGCCGAGCTTGTAGACGCCGATCAGATAGCCGCCGAGCACGCCGATGGCGTCGGCGGCGAGAACGCAGATCGGCAGGGTCGCCGTGGCCGCGACCAGCCGGGGGACGACGAGATATTTCACGGGATCGGTGGACAAAGCCTGGAGCGCGTCGATCTGCTCGGTAACCCGCATGGTCCCGATCTCGGCGGCGATCGCCGCGCCGATGCGGCCGGCCACCATCAGCCCGGTGAGGACCGGCGCCAGCTCGCGCGTGATCGAGAGCACCACGACGGTGGCGGTCGCGCTCTCGGCGTTGAAGCGGGCGAACCCCGTATAGCTCTGCAGCGCCAGCACCATTCCGGTGAACAGCGCGGTCAACCCGATCACCGGCAGAGAGTAGTAGCCGATCTCGATCATCTGCCGGCCGATGAGCCGGAAATAGATGGGTGGGCGAACGCAGTGCGCCGCTCCGGCTCCGGCAAAAAGGGCCAACCGTCCGGTGGCGCCCAGGAAGGCCAGCGCCGCTCGCCCGATGGCAGCGAGACCGTTCATGGTGTCGCCCCGTCGCCACGATAGACCCGCCGTACCCGCGGGCCGATTCGGGCGATTATCTCGTAGCCGATGGTGCCCGCCTCGGCGGCGAGCGCATCGGCGTCGTGGCCGTCTCCGATCAACTCGACGACATTGCCGGGAGCCGAGCGGTCGGGAGGGGCGGAGGTCACGTCGAAGGTCACCAGGTCCATGGAGATGCGCCCCGCGATCGGGACCGGTGTGCCGGCGATGCGGCCTGTGCCCCGGTCGGACAGGCTGCGCGGCAGGCCGTCGGCATATCCGATCGCGGCCGTCGCGAGGACGCGGCCTGCCGCAGCCTTGCCCGCGGCACCGTAGCCGATGCGGACCGGAGCGTCCACGACCCGCCGCTGGAGGATTCGCGCATCCAATCGAACCGCCGGCGTCATCGGGTTGCCGGGGAGCCGGTTCACCGAAAGGCCGTACAGGGCGGCTCCGGGGCGCAGCATGTCATAGTGGTAGGCGCCGCCGAGGAATACGCCGGCGGAGTTGGCGAGGGAGGCCGGCGCGTCCGGCAGCTGCGCGCGTAACGAGTCGAACACGGCCCGCTGCTCGGCGTTCATCGGGTGCCGCGGCTCGTCGGCACAGGCGAGATGGCTCATGACCACGGTAAGCCTGATCCCGTCGAGTCGGCTCGGCGCGTCGGCCAGGAGGGCGATGTCGCCGGCGCCGAGCCCGAGCCGGGTTATCCCCGAATCGATCATGAGGGCGGCATCGCGGCCGCCGTTGTCCCGGCCGTGACGCGCCCAGCAGGTGGCGGCGGCGAGGGTGTTGAGCACCGGCGTCAGGGCATGGCTGTCATAGGCCTCCTCGGCGCCTTCGACGAGGCCGTCGAATACGAGGATGGTGGCCGCCGCGGCGCCGCCGTCCAGGACATCGCGCAGCGCCCGGCCCTCCTCGAGGCTGCACACGAAGAAGGTCCTGCATCCCGCCGCCGCCAGCGCGCGTCCGACGGGGACGAGGCCGAGGCCGTAAGCGTCGGCCTTGACCACCGCGGCACAGACGGCCGCCGGCGCCCGGGCCGCGAGCGTGCGCCAATTCTCGGCGATCGCGTCGAGATCGGCAGTCAGCCGCGCGCGCGTGTCGGCCGCCCCGTTCAGAATGGAACATCCTTGTTGGGCGGATAGCCGTCGCGGCTCGCGTCCGCATCCGCGAGATTGTCGAACCTGGTCACCTGGGCATGGAAGCGCAGCGCAAGCTTTCCGGTGGGCCCATGGCGCTGTTTGGCGATGATGAGCTCGGCGAGCCCGTCGTTCTTCTTCACGTTCTCCTCCCAGGCCAGAAGCCGCTTCAGGAACTTGCTCTCGTCCTCGTCGGGCCTGCGCGAGGGTTCGGCCCGGTCCAGATAGTAGGACGCTCGATAGATGAAGATGACGACATCGGCATCCTGCTCGATGGTGCCCGACTCGCGGAGGTCCGAGAGCTGAGGGCGCTTGTCCTCGCGCTGCTCGACCGCTCGGGAGAGCTGGGACAGAGCGAGTACCGGCACATCGAGCTCCTTGGCGAGGGTCTTCAGCCCCCGGGTGATCTCGGATATCTCCATCACCCGGTTGTCGTTGCGCCGCGTAGCGCTTCCCTGCAGGAGCTGGAGATAGTCGACGACGATCAAAGCGAGTCCGGAGAGGCGCTTGAGCCGGCGTGCTCTGGTGCGGAGCGCCGATACGGTTAGCGCGGGGGTGTCGTCGATGAAGAACGGAGCCCGCTCCAGCTTCTGGCTCGCCTTGACCAGCCGGTCGAATTCCGTGCTGTTGAGCTCGCCCCGGCGAATCTTGTCCGACGGGATCTGGGCTTCCTCGGCGAGTATCCGCCCGGCCAATTGCTCGGCGGACATCTCCAGCGAGTAGAATCCGACCGCGGGCGGCCCGGATGCGCCGCCCCCGGAGGTCTCGGCCAGTGCCCGGGCGATGTTGAAGGCGATGTTCGTGGCCAGCGCGGTCTTCCCCATCGAGGGCCGGCCGGCGAGCACCAGAAGGTCCGATCTGTGCAGCCCGCCGAGCATCAGGTCGAGCTGGTGGAAGCCCGTCGCCGCTCCGGCGAGCTTGCCGTCGCGGCTGTAGGCCGCCTGGGCCATGCTGATCGCGCCCGTCATCGCCGACTTGAAATGCTGGAAGCCGCCCTCGTAGCTTCCCGTCGTGGCCAGGTCGTAGAGCCGTTGTTCGGCGGCCTCGATCTGGTCGGTGGCGGTGGCCTCGAGATCGTCGATCCGAGCGTCGTTGACGACATCGGTGCCGAGCGCGATCAGTTCGCGCCTGAGATGCAGGTCATGGACCAGGCGGCCATAATCCCGCGCGTTGATGATCGTGGTCGCGTTGGCGGCGAGCCGCGCGACATATTGCGCACCGCCGATAGCCTGGTAGGCCGCGTCGGATTCGAAATAGTGCTTGAGGGTGGTCGGGTCGGCGCGTTGGCCGCGCTGGATCAACTTGGCGCAGGCTTCGAAGATGCGGCCGTGAAACTCCTGGCTGAAGTGATTGGGCGCGAGGAACTCGGAGACCCGCTCATAGGCCCGGTTGTTGATGAGGATGGCGCCGAGCAGCCCCATCTCCGCCTCGACGTTCTCCGGCGCGCCCGCGAGCGGGAGGTCGGTTCCATCGCGGTCCTGAATTGTCGTGATCTCTGCCATGCCCGACCTGTCCTTCGTGTGGGGGCCGGCACTCGAACAGGCCGGCGTGCAGGGTGCCAGCCCGGACAAGCCGGGATTTCGGGGACGAATCCCCCGATGGCCGCGCCCGCTGTGGAAAGCGGTGACACAATAGGAGATCGCGGCGAATCGGCGGAACGAACGATGATGCGGCCCGGAGATTCTCGCTCGGACCGTTCGCCGGTCGAGAAGCCGGCCATCGATGGATCCTCCCGGGGACGGCGCCGGCAAGGCCCTCTCAGGCGGCGATGGCGGCCGTTCCGCCCTCCTCCTCGACGGCGCGCTGCGCCCGCTCCCAGTCGGTGATATAGTCCCGTACCAGCGGCGCGGCGGTTTGATCGCGGGTGATCTGCATCTGGAAGACCATTTGGTTCCAGTGCTTGAAGGCCATCTCGCAGCCTTTGAGATAGAACTCCCACATGCGGCAGAAGCGTTCGTCGTAGATTTCCGCGACTCGGCGGCGGTTGGCCTGGAAGCGCTGGTGCCAGTGACGCAGGGTCTTGGCGTAGTGCAGCCGTAGGATCTCGATGTCGGTCACGTAGAGCCTTTCGCGCTCGAGGGCGGCGAGCACCTCGGAGAGCGCCGGCGTGTAACCGCCGGGGAAGATGTATTTGCGGAGCCAGGTGTTGGTGCTGCCCGGCGGCTCCATCCGGCCGATCGAATGCAGCAGCGCCACCCCGTCCTCGGCCAGGAGCGCGCGGAGCCGGGAGAAAAACCTGCGATAATAGGCGGTGCCGACATGCTCGAACATGCCGACCGAGACGATCCTGTCGAATCGGCCCCGATGCTCCCGATAGTCCTGGAGGAGGAAGGTCACGCGGTCGCCGAGCCCCGCCTCGGCCGCGCGGCGTTGCGAGACCCGATGCTGCTCTTCCGAGAGCGTCAACCCGACGACTTCGAGATCGGCGAGGCCGGCCAGATAGAGCGCCAGACCGCCCCAGCCCGAGCCGATATCGAGAACCTTCTGCCCCGGCGACAGCAGCAGCTTGGAGGCCAGATGACGCTTCTTGTTGAGCTGGGCGGTCTCCAGCGTGTCGTCGTCGTCGATGAAGTAGGCGCAGGAATATTGCCTGTCCTTGTCGAGGAAGAGGTCGTACAGCGCGTCCGAGAGGTCATAGTGATGGGCGGCGTTGCGTCTCGCCCGATGGGCCGGGTTGTATTGCTGCATCCGGCGCATCCCGAAGGACAGCCCCTCCGCCAGTCGAAAGACCGGGTTGTCCTGGGCGGCGGTGGCGTTGATGCAGCAGAACTCGATGAAGTCGCCGAGCGTGCCCTCCTCGACCGTCAACGTCCCGTCCATATAGGCTTCGCCGACATGCAGCCAGGGGTTGGTCACGAGACTCGTATGGAGGCGCCGGTCGTGCAGCCGGACCGTGCAGGTGGGGCCGGCCTTCCCTTCGAAGCGATGGGTCCTCCCGGCAGCGTCTATCAGAGTCAGCCGACCGGCGGTCACTATCCTTTCGAGCGCCCACGACAACAGCATTTCCCCCTCCGGCGGCCCTCCGACCACGCAGCGTTCTCCATCCGACCGAGGGGCATCATACACTGGTGGGGCGGCGATTCGCGATCCGCCGCCGCTTGCGGCATTATTCGCCGCGGCCTTCGCGGAGACCATCATGGGCTACGAGACGATATTGGTGGATATCGAGGACGGCGTCGCCGTTCTCACCTTCAACCGTCCCGAGAAGAAGAACGCCATGAACCCCCGTCTGCACGAGGAGGTGACCGATGCGCTCGAGTTCCTGCGCTACGACGAGGGTGCGCGCGTCCTGGTGGTCATCGGCACCGGCGACGCATTCTGCGCGGGCATGGACCTCAAGGAATTCTTCGTCGAGCTCAAGCCGCTGCCGGCCGAATATGACCGCGTCTCCCGGGTCGCGGTCGAATGGCGCGGGCGGACGCTGCGCCATTTTCCCAAGCCGACGATCGTGATGGTCAACGGGCATTGCTTCGGCGGCGCCTTCACGATCGTCGAGGCGTGCGATCTCGCCGTCGCGGCCGAAGACGCGGAGATGGGGCTGAGCGAGATTAACTTCAAGATGTTTCCGGGCGGCAGCGTCTCGAAGTCGATGGGCGATCTCCTGAGGCCCCGCGATTATCTCTGGTATGCGTTGACCGGCCGGCCGTTCACGGGCCGGACCGCGGCCGAGATCGGCTTCGTCAATTTCGCTTTCCCCGCGGCGATGCTGCGGGCCGAGACGATGGCGGCCGCGCGCGAGATCGCCGCCAAGGATCCCTCGGCGCTCAGGGCGACCAAGGACGCATACCGCTTCTCGCTGGGCATGGATTGGGATACCGCGATGAGCTACGCCTCGGCGATGGAAGCCTGGCATGTCCAGCGTCAGAGCGACGCCTTCCGGGAGGAGGGTATCGGCGACTTTCTGGACAAGAAGTACCGCCCCGGACTCGGCGGCCATGAAACCGTCGAGCGGGAAACGCGCCGCTGAGCCCGGGCCGGCCGCGCGGCGGAACGGATTTACGGCCCTGGAGGAGAGCGATGGCGAGTTGTACCGAAAGCGTTTACGACTATAACGGCGCTTCCGTGTTCATGCGGCGCGGCGGCAGCGGCGAGACGCTGCTGTTCCTGCACGGTGCCGGGGGAATCCCCGGCTGGCTGCCGTATCTCGACGGTCTTTCGGACGGTTTCGATGTCGTCGCCCTCGACCATCCGACATTCGGCCGGTCCGACGAACCCCGATGGGTCGAGGACGTGGCCGATCTCGCCTATTTCTATCTCGACTTCCTGGAGGCCATGGACCTGCGTGGCGTCCATCTCGTGGGTCAGTCTCTGGGCGGCTGGATCGCGCTCGAGATGGCGGTGCGCAATATCTCGCGGTTCTCGACCCTGACATTGGTCGGCGCTGCCGGCATCCGGATCAAGGGAGAGCCCGCCGCCGACATCTTCATCATGGACGAAGAGGAGCTCGCCCGGACGCTTCTGGTCGACGAGGACCTCGTTCGGGGCATGCTGTCGATGGAGCTGACGGAGGAGGAGCAGGACATCGTCATCAAGAACAAGGTGTCCACCGCCAGGCTCGGCTGGCAGCCCAGGCTGTTCAATCCGCGGCTGCGCAAATGGCTGCACCGGATCGACCTGCCGACCCATATTGTCTGGGGCGAAGAGGATCGGCTGATCCCGCCCTGCTATGCGGCGGAGTTCCAGCGTCTGATCTCCGGCTCGAAGGTTACCATGATGGCCGGGACCGGGCATCTCCCCAATATCGAGCGGCCCGAGGCGTTCGTCGAAGCGGTCACGGGCTTCTTGAAGGGGTAGGCCCGATGAAGGTGACGATGTTTCACCTCATGCCGTATGCCTGCATGGAGATGGAGGAGTGGGCGCGGTACCGGTCCGCCTGGGTGACGTTTCCGAACGCTCAGTTCGACCCCAGGAAGGGCGCGGCGCTCTACAACCGCTATCTCGACGAGCTCGAGCTCGCCGCCGAGCTTGGCTTCGACGGAATCGGGGTCAACGAGCACCACCAGAACGCCTATGGGCTGATGCCATCCACTGTGGTGATGGCGGCGGCCCTGGCGCGGCGGACATCGGGTTGCAGGATCGCGATCCTCGGCAACGCGTTCGGCCTGCGCGAGCATCCGCTGACCCCCTGGCAGAGGAGCACGCAATGCTGGACTGCATCACCGGCGGGCGGCTGATCACTGGCTTCGTGCGCGGCATCGGCGCCGAGTTCTTCTCGTTCGGCGCCAACCCGACCGTCAGCCACGAGTGCCATGTCGAAGCCCATGACCTGATCGTCCGCGCCTGGACGGAGACCGGCCCTTTCGCCTTCGAAGGCAAGCATTACCATTTCGAGTATGTGAACCCGTGGCCGCGGCCCTTTCAGCAGCCCCATCCGCCGATCTGATGCCCCTCGCTCGGCTCGTCCGAAACCATAGAATGGGCGGCCCACCCGGACCGGCGTTACGTCTATCTCCAGAACTACAGCGCGTTCGATGCGGTCTGCCGCTTTCTGGACTCCTATCGCGAAGTCTGCGAGACGGTCTACGGTTACGCCGTGTCCTCCGATCAGATCGGTTGGACCGCGCCGGTCTATGTCGCCGAGACCGACGCCGAGGCCGCGACGCAGGCCAAGCCGCATATGGAGGAGCTGTTCAACAAGTTCCTCGCACTTCCCTTCGAGATCCTGTTTCCTCCGGGCCATCTCGGCCGGTCTTCGTTCAAGCGTGCACAAGCTCAGCATCGCCGGTGACCAGGATCTCGAGACGATGATGGCACTCGGCATCGTCGTCGTCGGCAGTCCAGAGACGGTGCGCGCACGCATCCTCGAATGCCACCGCCGTCTCGGTTTCGCCAACTTCATCGCCCTGCTGCATTTCGGGACGCTGCCCGCCGATCTGACCGAGCGGAACATCCGTCTCTTCGCCTCAGAGGTTCTGCCCGCGCTGGGACCGGTCGGCGATCCCGAGTATCGCGGCTTCGAACGCGCGCCGAGCGTGGCCGAGTAGATGCTGGATCGGTTGAGGTTCGACGGCGCGCCCGTCATCGTTACCGGCGCAGGGTCGGGGATCGGGCGGGCTTGCTGCCTTATCCTGGCCGATCTCGGCGCGGCGGCCGACGTGTCGGTGGAAGCCGAGGTCGAAGCCCTGCGCGAGGCGCCCCGCATGGGGGTCGCTGCGCTCCGACTTCGCCGCGAGAACGGATCGGTCAGTTGAAGCTGCGGTAGAGTATCGCCGCAATCTCGCTCTCGAGCGGGAAGGACAGCATGCCCATGACCGAATAGCCCAGAAGGCCGGGCATGACGTAGAACCGGATCATGTAGAAGAACCAGGCGACATAGAGCGGCACTATAGCGTCGAGCAGGAAGCCCGGCGTGATAGGGCGGAATATCCGCAGCACCGGGTCGGTCATCTTCACGAACACCTTCATGAAAAAGAAGTCGGACGTGATCGGCAGGAAAATGTTCATCGCCGACCTGCCGATCAGCGTCCACATGAGCATGCCGAGAAGGTAGTCGACCGCGACTGTCCAAACCGGAAATCCGGCCGTCATATCCTTCTCCGCCTGTCCGAATCTTCTGGACCCTGGCAGGGATGGGTCCTCGGAACGCGCGGACCGGACCGCATCCCCCGTCGAGCGACGGATGCGGTCCGACCGTAAGCCAGGCTACTGTTCGGAGGCAAGGATGGTCTGACCCGTCGGGTCTCGCACCTCGTCCACCATGGCCTGCGTTTCCGCGTCCGGCTCCTCCGTCATCAGGCTGACCACGACCATCACGACCAGGCTGACGGGCATGCCGATCATTCCGAAGCGCAGATGATCGAGACCGAGGATGGGCGTTCCGCCGCCATAGACGTGCCACAGATATGCCGACCCCGCGACGAATCCGGCGATCATGCCCCATATGGCGCCGGCCCTGTTGGCGCGGCGCCACCAGATCCCCAGCACCAGAGGGAAGAACAAGCCGGAGCAGGCGAAGCAGAAGGCCCAGGCCACTGCGCCCAGAATCCCGGTGAGCTTCATGCTGGCGACCAGGGCGCCGAGCGCGCCGATCACGATCAGCAGCGCGCGGGCGGCGAGCAACCGACGGCGCGTGTCCGCCTGCGGATCGATGATCTTGTAGTACAGATCATGGCTCAGCGCGTTGGCGATGGCGAGCAGCAGACCATCGGCGGTCGACATCGCGGCGGCCATGCCGCCGGCGGCCACGAGGCCCGAGATGACGTAGGGCAAGCCGGCGATCTCCGGCGTCGCCAGCACGACGATATCCGGCCGCATGAAGAACTCGTTGATCTGCAGAATGCCGTCGGCGTTGCTGTCCTTGATGGCCAGCATCCCGATCGAGCTCCATTTCTGGATCCACTCCAGGGCGTTCACATCGGCGATCGCCTTGCCGATGATGCTCGTCGTCAGATTCGGATCGAGAAGCTGAAGCTTGGTCAGCGTGGCCAGCGCGGGCGCCGTGAAGTACAGCAGGAAGATGAACAGCAGCGACCAGGCCACCGACTTCCTCGCCGCCCGCACGCTCGGCGTCGTGAAGTAGCGCATCAGGATATGCGGCAGCGATGCGGTGCCCGCCATCATGCAGAAGGCCAGCGTGACGAACAGCCAGGCCGCCCGCCCGCCTTCCGGCGCGTTGTGCAGCACCGTGAGAACCTTCACGCCGGCGACCTGCTCCAGCGCCTGGGTGCCGACCTTGAACTGCTGCTCCAGCTCCGCGATGCGCGCCACCGCGTCGCCGTAGCTGAAATGCGGAATGAGTCCGAAGTCCTGCTTGCTCGACATCCAGAGGACCGGCACCAGATAGGCGATGATGAGCACGATGTACTGGGCGACCTGAGTCCATGTCACGGCCCGCATTCCGCCCAGCATTGAGCATAGTAGGATGCCGAGGAGTCCGAACCATACGCCGACTTCGAACGGGATCTGCAGCGCCCGGGCGGCGATGGTGCCGGTGGCGTTGATCTGGGCCGTCACGTAGGTGAAGGAGGCGACTACCAGGATCACGACCGCCACGAGGCGGGCCGTGTTCCCGCCATAGCGCGTGCCGATGAAGTCGGGAACGGTGTAGCAGCCGAACTTCCTCAGATAGGGCGCCATCAGCGAGTTCACCAGCACGTAACCGCCGGTCCAGCCGACCACGAAAGCGAGATAGCCGTGACCACCGAAATATATGCCGCCGGCGAGGGCGACGAAGGACGCGCCGGACATCCAGTCGGCCGCCGTGGCCATCCCGTTGAACACCGGCGGGACTTCCCTGCCGGCGACGTAATAGGCGTCCACCTGCATGGTTCTCGACAGCCAGCCGATACCCGCATAGACGAGGATCGTGAACGCCACGAACAGGATGCCGATCGTATCGGCGCCGAGACCGACTTGCTCGAGAACGGCCATCAGCAGAATGAAGACGATGAACCCGCCGGTATATAGGCCGTATATCTTCGGCAGGTTGTCGATGAAGTTGCCTTTTAGATTGAACATGCGACCCTCCCGTCACTCGCCGAGGCCGGACTCGTCATCGATTCTGTCCTGCCGCCAGTTCTGTACGAAGATCAACAGGACGAAGATGGCGAGCGAGCCTTGGACCGCCAGATAGTAACCGAACGGGAACCCGATAAAGGACATCTCGTTCAAACCCTTGGCGAACCAATGGACGACAAAGGCGAAGATGAACCAGACCACCAATACCCAAATGGTCAGGTTTCGAGTCTTCTCCCAATGAAGCCTGCGTTTTTCAGACTTGTCTTGAGACATGAAGCGTTTCTCCTTCGATAGCAAATATGTTCACGTTTCATTCGACGGACGGCCTCAACCTGCCATTCGGACCGATTCCGAAAGATACCCGGAACCGAATCGGGATGATACATTGCTGGCGGGCCGGATGTCATCCTCGCCGTCTCGGAATAAAATATAGGGACTCCAATGCTTTACCGCCTCTCGACCCTGCTTCCCGGACCGCTGAAGGCGCTCGCCGAACGATTCGATCGGAGCCCTATCGCGTCTGTCGAATCACTGACCCATTTCGTTCAGACCCGCTCGGCCTATGTCGCCCAGACCGCTCTCTACGGCTATCTGAAGACGCGAATGGGAACCCAGTACCGGGAGTTCTTCCAGGACGATGTCTTCGCCGGTGCGATCCGCCTCGCAGCGACCAAACTGTTCGTATCGTCGCTCGGCGACCTCGCCGTGTTCGCCGCCGCGGTGGCGGCGGACAGCGGCCGGCTCGGCGCCGACGAGACATCGGCGCTTTCCCGCCACTGCTTCGAAGACGCCATGACGCGGGTGCTATCGGATGAAGATGCCGGGCGTCTGATGGCGGAGGCCGTGTCGCGCTTCCGCGAGCGCGTCGGAGCGATTCGCTGGAACGAGGCCGGACGGGGCGAGAACGCGTTCGCCGGCAGCGCTGCCGATTTGGTCCGTTTCGCCCCCGTGATCGACGAGTTCAAGGAGCTCGACGGCGAGATTGTCACCAATTCGATCCGCTTCCGCTGGCGCGACGTGCGTGAGCAATACAGGAAGCGGGTCGATGGGCCGGCCCTCCGTGCATCCTGGCGGTCTCTGGCGCGCGCGCGCCGATGAGCTTCATCCACCCCGCGCAGGATCCTGCCGGACTGCCGCTCGCGTCCCTTTCGGCGATCGTGCTGGATACCGAGACCACCGGCCTCGACGCCCGAAACGACCGTGTCGTCGAGATCGGGGCGGTGCGACTGCACGCGGGAGAGCGCGGCGACGACGGCCATTCCGTGCTGGTCGACCCGGCCATCCTGATCCCTCCGGCCTCGACGGCCATCCACGGAATAACCGACGCCGACACCGCCGGGGCGCCGACGTTCCCCGCCGCCATGGCCGCATTCGCCGAATGGGCCGGGTCTGCCGTCGTCATCGGTTACGCGACCGCGTTCGACATCGCCGTCCTCCGGCACGAACACGAACGGCACGGGCTCGTCTGGCGGGAGCCCCGCACGCTCGATGTCAGGGAGTTGGCGGAGGCGCTCGGCCCCGATCTGCCCGATTGGTCGCTCGAGACGCTGGCGGGCTGGCTCGGCGTCCAGGTCGAAGGACGCCACCGCGCGCGCGTCGATGCGCAGCTCGCCCGCAGCGTCTTTCGAGCGCTGATTCCGAGATTGCGGACGCGCGGCGTCTCCACCCTCGCCGAGGCCGAGCGATTCTGCCGGCGATCTCGGAGCCGGGCCGACATTGCGATTTCACCGGTTCGGTCGACGGCCGAGTATGCGCGCATCGACAGCTTTCCGTACCGCCATCGCGTCGGCGACGTGATGAACTCGCCGCCGCTCGTCATCGCCCCCGGCGCGACGTTGGCCGAAGCGCTGGCACGGATGACGACGGAGCGCGTGGGCGCCTTGCTGATCGCAGCGGATGCCGGCGGCGCACCCGGCATCGTCACCGAGCGCGACATTCTGCGTGCCCTGCATGCCCGCGGCGGGGCCGCTCTCTCCGACCGGGTCGGCGATGCGGGCTCGTCTCCCCTGGTGACGGTAGGCCGCAACGAGTTCGTCTATCGCGCCCTCGTCACCATGGCCGTCCGTGGATTCCGCCACCTCGGAGTCACCGGAGACAACGGCGCCCTCGTGGGAGCGCTGAGCGCGCGCGACCTGTTGCGCCAGCGCGCGGAAGACGCGGTATCGCTGGGCCATGAGATCGAGGCGGCGGTCACCCCGGCCCATCTCGGACGGATCTGGTCGGGTCTCGCGGCCGTGGCCCGGACGCTGATCGACGAGAGAGTGGATGCGCGCGACATCGCCGCGATCATTTCGCGCGAACTCCGCGCGCTCACCTGCCGAGCCTGCGAGATCGCCGAGACCGAGCTGGTGGCTGGGCGTCTCGGACCGCCGCCCGAACCCTACGCCATGCTGGTGCTGGGCTCGGGCGGCCGCGGCGAGAGTCTGCTCGCCATGGATCAGGACAACGCGATCGTCCTCCGCGAAGGGCCGCCGGGAAGCGCCGCCGCAGACTGGTGCCGGGCGCTCGGGCGGCGCGTCGCCGACATTCTCGACGAGGCCGGCGTGAGCTATTGCCAGGGCGGTGTCATGGCCGCGAACGCCGAGTGGCGGCGCGATCTTGCGGGCTGGAGGACGACGGTCGCGGATTGGCTCGCCCGCACGCGTTCCGAAGATGTTCTGAATGCCGACATATTCTTCGACGCGGTGCCCGTCTACGGAGATTTCGGGCTCGCCGACAGGTTGTGTGGCGAGTCCCTCGCGGCGGCGCGCAGCGCGCGGCCCTTCCTGCACATGCTGGCGCAGAATGCCGCCAGATTCGACCGCCCGGTCGGCTGGTTCGGACGGCCGCGCTTGGAAAAGGGCAGGATCGATCTCAAGAAGGGCGGCGTCATGCCTCTATTCTCCGCCGCCAGGGTCGTCGCTCTGAGGCACGCCGTTCCGGCCCGCTCGACCGCCGAACGTCTGCGCGCGGCGAAGGCGCTGGGCGAGGTGCCGGACAGGGTCGTCGACGACCTGCTCGCGGCGCATGGGATTCTTCTGGAACTGATTCTGCAACAGCAGTTGCGCGACCTAGAACGCGGTCTGTCGCTGTCGAACCGGGTATCTTTCGCGGATCTCGGGAACCAGCAGCGCCGGCAGCTCGCATGGGCGCTCGATCGCCTCCCCTGCATCGCCGACCTTGTCAAGGTACCCCTGCCCATATGATGTCGCCGGATTCGCCGCGGCCTCGGCTCGGCCTTCCGGCGCCTGCTGGTCGTCGCTTCGTTCTGCGGCAGGACAGCCCCGATCTCGTCGATGATCTGTGCAAGGCGGACGAGGAGCACGGCCGGGACGACGAGATCCATCGACGCGCCGCCTCCCCGCGTCGGGCGTTGCATCGGAGCCGGATGATGTCATAGTGCCCGGGTTCGGTCACGAGAGATGGCGGCATGGATATCCGTAAGCTGGTCACGATGGTCGAGGAGACGCGGCGCGAGCAGGGTCGTGCGGTCCTGCCTGCGGCTCGAAAGGCGGCGGCGGTCGCGGTCATCCGCAACCCCTATGCGGGCCGCTACGACGAGGAGCTCGAGGATCTGCAGGAGGCGGGGGCCGCGCTCGGCGATCTGTTGGTCCGCCGGGCGGTCGAGGCGCTCGGGATCGACGGCGCCGACATCCAGAGCTACGGCAAGGCGGCGATCGTCGGCGAGGCCGGCGAACGCGAGCATGCCGCGGCGGTGCTTCACCCGCGGCTCGGCCGACCGGTGCGCTCGGTCGTGGGTCCGGCCGCCTCGATCATGCCGTCCACCAAGAAGATCGGCGGGCCAGGCACGGTTATCGATTGCCCGCTGCATCACAAGAACGAGATCTGGACCTTTAGCCATTTCGATGCGATGGAGATCTCGCTCGCCGACGCGCCTCGCGCAGACGAGATTCTGGTCGCTGTCGTTCTTTCCGACAGCGGCCGGCCGCTCGGCCGCATGGGTGCTGGCGTCCGCGTCGCCGACGTTATGGCCGGTGGCCGCGGCGGTTCGCGTTAGCGCTCGGCGGATGCGCGGCGGCCGCGGCGCCGATCAGCGCGGGGACTGGGAGTATCCATGACGCTCTTGCGTCCGTTCCGCGCCATGCTGCCGCGCCCGGACCTCGCCCAGGCGATCGCGGCGCCGCCCTATGACGTGCTTTCCAGGGAGGAGGCCGGCGCTTGGGCGGCCGGGCGGCCGCACAGCTTCCTCCATGTCTCGAGGCCGGAGATCGATCTGTCGGCGGACATCCCGGCGGACGCGCCGGCCGTCTATGAGAGGGCCGCGCGGAACATGGCCCGGCTCGTCGATGACGGGGCGTTCGCGGCCGTCGGGTCGCCGACCTGCTATGTGTACCGCGCCACCGAGGGCGCCCACTCGCAGATCGGCGTCGCCGGCGCGGTCCCGCTCGCGGCCTATCTCGACGGACGGCTGCGCCGCCACGAGTTGACCCGCCCCGACAAGGTCGCCGACCGCGCCCGGCATCTCGGCGCTGTCGGGCTCCACGCCAGCCCGGTGATGCTCGCCCATCGCGACGATCCCCGGCTGGAGCGGGCCGCGGCGCGCATCGCCGAGGGACCGCCGACGATCCAAGCGTCGGTTGACGGCGTCGCGCATGCGGTCTGGGTGCCCGAGGGCGTGCTGGCGGAAGAGCTGAACGCCGCTGCCGCGGCGGTCCCGAGACTCTATGTCGCCGACGGTCATCACCGTTGCGCCGCCGCGGCCGCGCTGGCCCGCGGCCGCGATTCCCGCGGTGCCGCGCTGCTCGGCGTTGCCTTCCCCGAGAGCCGGATGCGCATTCTCGCATATAACCGCGCGGTCGCCGATCTCAACGGCTGCGATGCCGCGGGGCTGCGCGCGAGGCTGTCCGACCAATTCTCGGTCGCCGGCGCCGACCGACTGGCGATGCCCGACCGGGCGCGTTGCTTCGGCATGTATGTCGACGGCCGCTGGTACCGGCTCGCGCTCCGCAGGCCGCCGGAACCGGAGACCGATCCGGTCGCGCTGCTTGATGTAGAGATTCTGGCGCGGACCGTTCTCGCGCCGATTCTCGGGGTGGTCGATCCGACGAGGGACGACCGTATCTCGTTCGTCGGCGGCAGCCGCGGGCTCGCGGCGCTGGCGCAGCGGGTCGATTCTGGCGAGATGGCGGTCGCGTTCGCGCTCTACCCGACGCAGCTCGAGGAGCTGCTTGCCGTTGCCGATGCGGGCGGAACCATGCCCCCCAAGTCGACCTGGTTCGATCCCAAGCTCGCCGACGGGCTGCTGTTGCTGCCGCTGGCCTCCGAAGACGGCGGCTAGGCCGCGCCGGCATGTCGGCCGGAGCCGTCGATATCGACGATCCGATGGGGCGAGGCGTGGATGCCCAGCGTTTTCAGCGGAACGTCGCCGATCACTCTGAAGCCGTGCCGAACGCCGGGCTCAAGCACGACGGTCACGCCGGGATGGAGGGGGACCGCGTGGCCGTGGTCGGCCGACCAGGCTTCGCCTTCTCCCTCCAGGACGGTGATGACCTCGACATAGGGGTGCGAATGCTCCGGCGTGGTATAGCCGGGGGGCGATGTCTGGATGCCGGTGCGAAGCGGCGTGGTTCCCGCATCGTCGCCGACGAGCGTCTGATAGGTGGCGCCGCCGGGAAACGGTTCGGCGGCGATATCGGCGAGTCTGACGACCCTCATCGGCGTTCTCCTCCGTCCGTCCGTCCGGTCCGTCGCGGAACCCGCGACGATCGCATGCGGTGCCCGAGAGTATAAGCGGCTCTTCGCCGTCGATCACCCCGGCAGGGCCGGGCTAGCAAGTCTCGTTTTGGCGGGCCGGCGACCGGGCCTGACGCGGGGCTGCGCCCTGTCGCTCGACGCAACCGCGACCTCGACATCCCAGCCCGGACGGCTCCCCGCCGCACGATTCTCCCGCGCGATCGCATCCCCAATCCGTTACGCCGCAAAAAGAAGACTTCCGGTCCGATCGAGATTTCGTCTCGGATGCGGATGGGCTAGGCTCCGGCGCCATGAACAATGCCGATTTGATCGTCGCCGCGCTCAAGTCCGCCGGGTTGACCCATGGCTTCGGCGTCCCGAGCGGCAACGTGTTGCCCGTCATCGAGGCGATGCGGGCGGGTGGGCTGACCTTCGTGCTGACCGCGCATGAAGGGAGCGCCGCCTTCGCCGCCGACGTGATGGGGCGAATGACCGGCCGTCCGGGTCTCGCCATCGCGACGCTCGGGCCGGGGGCGACCAACCTGACGACCGGCGTCGGCGATGCCTGGCTCGACCGTTCACCGATGATCGCGCTCACCTGCACGCTCGACCGGAACCAGCTGGGCCGGCGAATCCAGATGTGGATCGACCATCACGCGTTGTTCGCGCCGATCGCCAAGGCGAGTCTCGCGTTGCGGCCGGGTCGCGTCGCCGAGACCGTGGCGAGCGCCGTCGCGATCGCGCTCACCGAGCCGCAGGGGCCGGTTCATCTCGACCTGCCGGAGGATGTCGCGCTGCTGCCCGCCGAGGAGGCGGTCCCGGCGATCTGCGCGCCGCCGCCCTCGCCGCCTGGGGACGGGAAGGCGCTGGCCCATGCTTTCGACCGCATCGGCGCCGCGCGCCGTCCGGTCGCGGTCATCGGCAGCACGGCCATGCGGCTTGCCCGTCCGGACTTGCTCAGCCGGGCGGTCGAGCGGCACGGTCTCCCGTTCGCGACGACGACGATGGCCAAGGGTCTGATCGACGAGGATCACTCTCTCGCCCTCGGCTGCATCGAACGGGCGCGGCGCCAAGTCCAGCGGCGCTTCCTGGCGACGGCGGACCTCATCGTCGGGATCGGCTACGATCCCGTCGAGGTGGAGTACGAAGCCTGGATCGGGGACGTGCCGTTGGTGCATATCGATCCCGAGCCGGCGGACACCGACGGGTCGGTCGCGGTCCTCGCCGAGGCGACCGGCGATCTGGCTGCTTCGCTCGCCCGGTTGATCGCCTCCCCCGCCCTGTGCAACGACTGGAGCGGGGACGAGATTCGGGCGCATCGGGCACGGTTTCAGGCGTCGCTCCGCCCGAAGACATCGGGCTTCGCGCCGCATCAGGCGATCGACGCGGTCCGTGCCGGGCTCTCCGCCGACGGCGTGCTCGCTTTCGACGTCGGCGCGCACACCCACCAGATCGCCAGCCAGTGGACTGCGCATGCGCCGCGTAGCTTCCTGATCACTAACGGATGGTCGTCGATGGGCTTCGGGTTGCCGGCCG
Organism: Alphaproteobacteria bacterium; assembly: GCA_963422565.1. GTDB lineage: Bacteria > Pseudomonadota > Alphaproteobacteria > MPNO01 > MPNO01. The sequence continues at coordinate 3,361,484 of OY730228.1, forward strand.
CCATCGCGGCCAAGATCGCCGCCCCGGAGAGGGATGTCGTCTGTCTGATCGGCGACGGTTGCTTCCAGATGACCTGCGGGGAGGTCGCGACCGCGATGCGGCTCGGCCTCACGCTGCCGATCGTGGTGCTCAACGATGGCTGGCTCGGCCTCATCAAGGTCAAGCAGACCAGACGCCGATACGGACATGTGGGGACCGCGCTCGGTGGCACCGAACCGGGGTCGGGTCCGCCGACGCCGCCGCATTATTTCGGGGCCCCGGCGCATGCGGTCCACGCTCCCGACGAGCTGACCTCCGCGGTGAGCCGAGCCCTCTCCGCGCCAGGCCCGACCGTGATCGAGGCCTGGGTATCACCCGACCATTACGACGAGACCGTGTTCGACTGAGTTTCGGGCTGCCCGTCCGCGCGCGGCGCCAGCCGCAGACCGGCCTTGACGACTTTGCCGGCGGGACCCTTGGGAAGATGTTCGACGATCCGGAAATGGCGCGGGCATTTGTATCCCGCCATGCGCTCGCGGCAATACGCCTCGAGCTCGTCCGAGGTCGCGCTGCCGCCGGGCCGGAAGACGACGAACGCGGCGATCTCCTCGCCCAAATCGGCGTCGCCGACGCCGACGACCGCCGCCTCGACGATCGCCGGGTGGGTCTGGAGCACGGCTTCGACCTCGCCCGCGGCGACGGTGAACCCGCCCCGCATGATCATGTCCTTCTTGCGCCCGACGATGCGCACGAACCCGTCCTCGGAGACGGTCGCGAGATCGCCGGTTTTGAACCACCGCCCCGACAGCACGTCCGTCGTCTCCTCGGGCCGGCCGTGATAGGCGCTCATCCGCGCCGGGCTGTCGATCCACAGCTCGCCGGTCTCGCCCGCGGCCAGCGGCGCCTCGTCCTCGCCGACGACGCGGAGGGAGACGCCCGGCACCGCGCGCCCGATCGCCTCCGGGCGGTCTTCGCCGTCGCTGGCGCGGTACGAGATCGGCCGGAATAGCTCCGTCATCCCGTAGCCGCGCAGTATGCGCAGACCGGTGGCGCGCCGCCAGGCCTCGACGAGCTCCCAGGGGCAGGGCGCCGCACCCGAGAGGGCGTAGCGCAGGCTGACGAGATCGGCCCCGGCGAGCGCCGGGCTCTCCAGAATGCGTCGAAACATCGTCGCCACGCCGGGGAAGACCGTCACCCGATGCCGCGCGATCGCGGCAAGCGCGTCCTCGGCCGAAAAGCGGTCCAGGAACACGACCGAGCCGCCGGACAGCAGAGGGCCGAGCACGGCTCCGAATATCCCAAGCGAATGGGCGAGGGGGAGCGCCGCCAGCGACACATCGGTTTCCGAGAGCATCATGACCGGGTGGCGCCAGGACTCCAGCGCGAACGCGGTGGCGCGCTGCGACAGCCTGGCTCCCTTGGGGGTTCCCGTGCTGCCGGACGTATAGAGGACGAAGGCGTTGTCCTCCGCGCCGACCGGCGTCGCCGGGAAGTCGGCGTCCTCGTCGGGGAGAGACCGGACGACCCGCTCCGGGGCGAGGTCTTCGAGAATCTTCCCGCGCTCCGCGGCGGTGAGCCGGGGGTTCAACGGGGTCGCGCAGGCCCCCGTCTTCAGCACGCCGAAGACCGCGACTGTCAACAGCAGCGGATCGTCGAAATCCAGCGCGACCCGGGATCCGTTTCCGATGCCGCCGTCGGAGAGGCGAGCCGCCAACCCGCCCGCCATGGCTGCGCAGGCACGCCAGGACATCGCCTCGCCGCCCGCGGTCAGGAGGACCCTCTTGTCGGCCCGGTCTCGGGCGCAGGCGTCGAGGAGCGCGGCGACCGAGACCGGCATGGTCTTAGCTCAGGAGCGCATTCACGTCGATGCCGTTCCAGACTTCCGGCGGGAAGCTGTGGCGCGGTGTGAACGCATCCAGGCTCGGCTTGGCGGTCGCATCGACTCCCCATTTGGCGGTGTAGCCGTCGTCCCCGCCGGTCGAGGGGTCGAGGTCGGAGCCGCGCGCTCCGGCAATCACCGTCAGGTCGCGATCCGGCTGGCAGCGCGTGGCGATCGCCCAGTTGATCTCGCGGTCGTTGAAGATGTCGACGTCGTGGTCGACCACGACCACGCGCTTCATGTAGAGATCTGCGCCGAGGACGGCGAGGATGGCGTTCTTCGCCTGGCCGGGGAGGCGTTGCTCGATCGCGACGTAGCAGGTGAACGGGCTCGGAACCCTGACCGCCTTGACCGAAGGGACCATGGCCCGGACGGCGCGGTACAGGTTGGCCTCCATCGGTATGGTCGACAGCAGCATATGGTCCAGATGGCCGACGGTGATGTCGTGGAAGACCGCGCCCGTGCGGTGCGTTACCGCATTCACCTTCACGACCTCGCGCGGCCGCTCTCCCAGGCTGTAGCCGGTGAATTCGCCGAACGGCCCCTCGGCGACCCGCTCTCGGGGGAGTATCTCGGCTTCGATGATCATCTCGGCCTGGGCCGGCGCGAGGATGTCCGAGGTCTCGCAGCGAACCAGCTCGAGCGGCTCGCCCAGGAGCGCACCCATGATCCCGCGCTCGTCCTCGTCGATCGAGCCGATGGCGAGACAGCCGAGCGCGATCGCCGGATGCACGCCGACTGCGAAGGCGACCGGCAGGCTCTCGCCGCGCGATTCCGCGACTTGGTAATACTCCCAGAGATGCTTGCCTAGCGTGAGGTGGATCGAGGTGGTGTCCTTTCCGGTAATCATCAGCCGGTTGTAGGCGCAGTTCCACATCTCGCCGTCGGGGTCCTTGGCGAAGGAGATCGCCGCGGTGATATAGGCGCCGCCGTCGCCCCGATGATGTTCCAGCTGCGGCAGCGCTCCGAGGTCGAGGTCGGCGCCCTTGAGGATCACGTCCTTGCAGGCTCCGGTATTGACCTCGCGCGGCGGGATCGGGGACTCCATCGCTTGCAGATATTTCCGCAGCATCTCCCTCGGCGCGGCGTTCATCGCCATCGCCAGCCGCGACCGGCCGGCGTGCAGATTGGTCAGGACCGGAAACTCGGAGCCCGCGACGTTCTGGAACAACATCACCGGCCGCCGGCGCGCCTGCCTCTCGATCTTCACGACGGCGGCCGTGACCTCGTGCCGCGGGTCCATCTCTCGATAGACAGTGACGATCTCGTCCGGGCGTTCGGCCCGGATGCGCTCCAGATAGCTCGGGAGGTCCTGCGGCATTCGGGGGTGCTTTCCGTCGTCTTCGCAATCGGGTTCCGTTTCGGGCGCGCCACGCTAACGGCGCGGGGGCGGACGGACAAGGCAGGGGGTCAGTCGGGGGTGTACATGGTGAGGCCGGGAAGGCGCTCCCGGGCCTCGCGGCGCCCGCGCAGTTCGATCACGTTCAGGTCGGGGTCGCGCACGAACAGCGATACATGGCCGTCTTCGCCGAATTCGACTGGCCCCTGGCGGATTTCGATGCCGTTCTCGGCGAGCGCGGTCATCGTCGCCTCGATCGAGGCGACGCGGAGGGCAACATGAGTGAAGCCGGGATACTTGATCCCCGCGATGTCCATCAACACGTTGCGCCGCCCGTAATCGTCGTTGGAGTTGACGATCAGATTGATTTCGACACCGAGATCGTTCTTTAGAATGATGACGGCATCGTTCTCCGCCTCGTGGTCGAAGGCAAAGCCGAGCGCACCGTAAAACGCCATCGCCGCATCGGGGTCGCGCACGCGGATCCCGATATGGTCGACCTTTTCGATCCGCACCTTTCCGATCTCCGCCATGGCGTACCCCCTCGTCTGCGCGCCCGTTTGCGCGATCTTAGCAGGCAGTGCGAGACGGTGCGCGGTGGCGCCGTGAACGGCCTAGTCACCTGAATCTAAAGTTCGTGGCATAAGTTTTGTTCGACCCGAAGGCAGAAGCGCTTGACGGCGGCGAGGATTTCATCGGCGGGCCTGGTCCACTTGAAGGGTCGGGGGTTTTCGTTGTGGGTTTCGATGAAGGCGCGGATGTCGGCCTCGAGCTGGAGGGTAGAGTGGTGCACTCCGCGTTGCAGCTGCTTGCGCGTGAGCTCGGCGAACCAGCGCTCGACCTGATTAATCCACGACGCCGATGTCGGCGTGAAGTGGATGTGCCAGTGCGGCCGCCGCGCCAGCCAGGCCTTGACCCCCGCCGTCTTGTGGGTGGCGTAGTTGTCCATGACGATGTGGATGTCCGGCCCGTCCGGGACATTGCGGTCGATCACCTTCAGGAAGTCGAGGAACTCTCTGGCCCGGTGACGGCGACAGCACTTGCCGATGACCGAGCCGGTGGCAACGTCGAGGGCGGCGAAGAGCGAGGTCGTGCCGTTGCGCTTGTAGTCATGGCTGCGCCGCTCAGGGATGCCCGGCAGCATCGGCAGGACCGGCTGGGTGCGGTCGAGGGCCTGAATCTGGCTCTTTTCGTCGACACAGAGCACCAGCGCGCGATCCGGCGGCGACATGTAGAGGCCGACAATGTCGCGGACCTTCTCCACGAAGTGCGGGTCGGCCGACAGCTTGAACGTCTCCGCCCGGTGCGGCTGCAGGCCGAAAGCGCCCCAGATGCGCCAGACCGACGTGTGCGACAGCCCCGCCTCCTTCGCCATCGAGCGCAGCGACCAGTGGGTGGCGTCCGCAGGCCGCGAGGTGAGTGTTCGCTCGATCACTTGCGCCACCTTCTCGTCCTCGATGGTGCGTGGCCGTCCCTGCCGGGGCTCGTCCGACAGGCCATCGATGCGGTCCTTGACGAAGCGCCTCCGCCACTTGCCGACGGTGTGCTCGTGCACGCCGATCTCTGCGGCCACCGCCTTGTTGCCAAGCCCGTCCGCGCAACGCAGGATCATGCGGCAGCGATCCGACATGGAGCGCGCCACACGGTGGCGGCGAACCTGCGCTTCCAGAAACGACCGTTCCTCATCGCTCAAGACCAGGGCCGCAAGCGGCCGTCCCGTACCGCGCGCCATCGAGATGACCTCCCTTGTCCGACTCGGAGGACCATCCTACAATGAACCTTACTTCAGCGCCTGATGACTAGCGCGAACCGTTGCGTAAGAAGGAACGACGCATCGGGCCGCGCCTGCTCGAACAGGCAGATCGCCTCCAGGGTCCAGGCCTGCCCGACGGCCGCAGCGAAGAGCGCGTCGAGAGCATCTTCGGCGCGTGGGCGCTCTCCGGCCTCGATCGGCCCCGTCAGCGTCATGTGGAAGCGAAACTCCTCCAGGACGTAGGGGGTATAGCCCCATCGGGCGAGATAGCGTTTCTGTCGGAGCGTGAGACCCGCCGCCCGGCGTCGCTTTCGGTCTGCCGGCGCCGCCGGCGCGCGAAACCCGTCGAACCGTCTGACGCAGTCCGCGGCGAGCCCGTCGAGCGCCCGACAAGGGCTCGCGCAGATCAGCGCGAGGAAGCAGCCGATGGCCGCCATCGCCAACGGCGGCAACCTGATCGGCGTGCGTCGCGCGGCGAACAGGCCGAGCGCGGAGACGAGCTCCCGGCGTGTCGCCCCCGGCGACAGGCGGAACGGGGCCTGGAGGGTGCCGTGAAAGCCGTAACGTCGGGGGGGCTCGGTGATCTTGGCGCAGCGTCCGGCATCGAAGCCCGCGAGGTTGGGTCGCGCCAGGGCGGTCCCGGAGACCGGATCGCGCCCGAGCTAGCGATCGGCCAGCCGGGCGAGCGCGCTTTCCCGCTCTGGAGCGACGTAGATGGCGGAGCGTCTCGTCATGCCGCCCACGGGGCTATTCCGCGCGGGGTCGCGCCGGCGCCAGGAGCCAGCGAAAGAGCAGGAGCGCGAGCACCGCGCCGACGAGCTGCGCGGCGATGAAGCCCGGCGCATCGGCCAACCGGATCCCGGAGAACGTGTCCGACAGCGTCCGCGCGATGGTCACGGCCGGGTTAGCGAACGATGTCGAGGCGGTGAACCAGTAGCCGGCGGTGATGTAGAGCCCGACGGCGTAGGCGACGGCATGGGGCCGGGCGGCGATGCAGCCGAGAATCGTCCCCATCAGCCCGAACGTCGCGATCACCTCGGCGAACCACTGCGCCGGCCCACTGCGAATCTTCGTCGACGGGTCGATCGCCGCGAGATCGAACATCAGATGTGCGGCCACGGTTCCGGCGATCCCGCCCAGAATCTGCGCGGTGACATAGAGCGCCGCGATGCCGGGCGGGATCTGGCGGTCGAGCGCGAAGGCCGCGGTCACCGCCGGGTTGAAATGGGCGCCGGAAACCGGCCCGAAAATCAGGATCAGAACGACGAGGATCGCGCCGGTCGCCATCGTGTTGCCGAGCAGCGCGAGCGCCGTGTTTCCGTCGGCGAGCGACTCGGCCATGATTCCCGATCCGACGACGGTCGCGACCAGGAACGCGGCGCCGAGCGCCTCGGCGGCCAGGCGTCGGGAGAGGCTGGGCGGGGACACGTCCGTTTCCTTGTCGTTGCTCTACGTTCTTTCGGGCGCGCGGGTGATCGTCTCGGCCGGCGGTTCCGCGGGGCCCCCGGCCCGTTCGCGCGCAGGGCCGAACATGCCTGGCAGGCAGATTTCGGGATGGCCCTGACAGCAATCCTCGGTCAGGTATTCGAGGAGGGTGCGCATGCGATCGAAGCGCGCCGCGTAGATGACCGATCTGCTGTCTCGGTGAGTCGTCACCAGACCCGCCCCGGCCAAACGGGCGAGGTGAAAGGACATCGTCGCCGCCGGCGTCTTCAGTGCCCGAGCGACCGATCCCGCGGCCAGCCCATCAGGGCCCGCGCGAACCAGGAGGCGGAAGGCGGCCAGCCGGGTCGGTTGGGAGAGAGCGGAAAGCGCCGCCACCGCATCCTTGATTTCCATATTTCCAGAAATACCGAAATGAGGCGCCCGGTCAAGACCGGCGTGGATGCTGGTCGCGATCCGTGCGGTCTGCGCGCGCCCGGCTGTCTCCGATTACGGCCCGGCGAGGAGGCTCAGCGCCTGTGCCCCGACAGACGTTCCAGCACCGCGCAGACCGATGCGGTGTCCTTGTCCGCCAGCCCGTCGGCCAGCGCGTCGCGATAGATCCGGCCCGACGCCTCGAAGAGCGGCGTTGCGCAGCCGACTGATTCGGCGAACGCGCCGATGATCTGCATGTCCTTCTGCCACAGCTCGATCGACATGCTCGCTGGCTCGTAATGGTCGGCCGCCATCATGGGGCCGCGAATCTCGAACATCCGCGAACTTCCCGCCCCGCTTCCGACGACCTTCAATATCGTCTGCGGATCGAGCCCTGCCTTCATGCCGAGGACCATGGCTTCGGCGGCGGCGACGTTGTGGACGGCGACGAGGAGGTTGGCGACGAATTTCATGCGGCTGCCGTTGCCGAAAGCGCCGACATCGAAATGGGCGCGGGAGAAGCCCGCGAACATGTCGGCGCAGCGGGCGATCGCCGACGTGTCGCCGCTGGCGAAAACAACGAGATCCTTGACCGCGGCCTGCGCGCCGGTGCCGCTGAGCGGCGTGTCGAGCAGGATCATCCCTGCCTCGGCGAGCCTCGCGCGGCCCGCCTCCTTGACCTCGATCGGAAGCGTGCTGGTCTCGCAGACGATGAGGCCGTCCCGGCCGGATCCGGCGACCCCGTCCGGGCCGTCCAGGACCTCGTCGAAGGCGGCGATCGACGGCAGCGAGAGGAGGACGATATCGGCGCGCTTCGCGACCAGACGCGGGGTGTCGGCGATGTTTCCGCCCGACGCGGCCAGGGCGTCGCAGCGCCCCTCGTCGATGTCGTGGCCGAACACGGCGAAGCCCTCCGCGACCAGATGTTTCGCCATCGCTCCGCCCATCGTGCCGAGCCCGATCACGCCCACCGCCGTCGTCATGCCGTCCCTCCGGTCGTTCCGAGGTCAGATGTTATACTGAGCGCAGCATAGCGGGGGCGGAGCAGGGGCGTCATGGCGGAACGGCGAGCGCGGCGCGGCCAAGGCGTGGGCGCGCCTCTGCCGCGCAAGGAGGACGACCGTCTGATGCGCGGCCGAGGCCGCTTCGTCGGCGATATGGCGCTCCCCGGACAGCTAGAAATCGCCTTCCTGCGAAGCCCCGTCGCGCATGCTCGTATTCTCGGCGTGACGATACCCGACGACATTCGTAGGCGCGTCTTCACCCATGACGACCTGATCGGCGTTCGCCCCATCCGCGCGGTCTCGGGGCTGCCGGGCTTCAAGCCGTCGAGTCAGCCGGTTCTCGCCTTCGGCAAGATACGTCATGTCGGCGAGCCGATCGCGATATGCGCGGCGCCGACCCGGGCGGAAGCCGAGGACATGGTGGCGCGGGTTACGGTCGATCTCGATCCGCTGCCTGCGATCGTGGACCCGCGCGCGGCGCGCGATGCGGGTGCGCCGCTGGTCCACGAGGCGTGGGGCGACAACGTCTTCCTCGAGACTCTGGTCGAGGCCGGCGGCGCCCCGGCGGAGAGTGGCGGGGATATTCGAATCACGCGGCGGCTGCGCACCGCGCGCCAATGTATGGCGCCGATCGAGGGCAAGGCGGTGCTGGCCGAATGGGACGGCCGTCTTCGTCAGCTCGTCGTCATGTCGGCGACGCAGCTTCCCCATATCGTTCGCACCGGCATCGCCGAATGCTTGGGCCTGGGCCAGGCCAGCGTCAGGGTGATCGCCCCGGATATCGGCGGCGGATTCGGCTACAAGGGGATTCTGGCCCCCGAGGAGGTCTGCGTCGCCTGGCTCGCCCGCCGCCTCGAGCGGCCGGCGCGATGGATCGAGGATCGGCACGAGCATCTGACGGCGAACGCCAACTGTCGGGAACATGGCTATGTCGTCACCGCCCATGCCGACGCCAGGGGCAGGCTGACGGGGCTCGAGGCGGAGGCGATCGTCGATGCGGGCGCCTATTCGGCCTATCCGTTTTCGGCCTGTCTGGAAGCGGCGCAGATCGCCTCGATCCTGCCGGGTCCTTACGTGATCGACTCCTATCGCTGCCGCACTTGGTCGGTCGCATCGAACAAGCCCCCGATCCTTCCATATCGCGGGGTCGCGCGGACGGGCGTCTGCTTCGCGCTCGAACTGGTGCTTGACGCGGTCGCGCGCGCGGTCGGGCGCGAGCCGCACGAGGTCCGGCTCGAAAATCTCGTCCGACCGGAAATGATGCCCTTCGACAACGTCACGGCGAAGCATTTCGACAGCGGCGACTATCCCCAATGCCTCACGCGGACGGCGGCGGCGATCGACGTCCCGGCGGTCCGCGCCCGCCAGCGCGCCGGCGAGCCCGACGGGCGCCGGGTCGGGCTCGGCTTCTCGATATTCTGTGAGCAGGCCGCCCACGGGACATCGGTATATGCGGGCTGGGGAATCCCGATGATCCCTGGATTCGAGCAGGCGGCGGCCAGGTTGACGCCCGACGGCGCGCTGGAGCTTCGGGTCGGGCTACATAGCCACGGCCAAGGTCTCGAGACCAGCCTGTCCCAGGTCGCCCACGATGTCCTCGGGATCGAGACCGACCGGGTCCGCGTCGTGCTGGGCGATACCGCCTGCACCCCCTATTCCACGGGAACCTGGGGCTCGCGCTCCATGGTGATGGCTGGCGGGGCGGTGGCCGAGGCATGCAAGCTGCTGGCCGCCCGGATCAGACGCATCGGTGCCGGGCTTCTCCAGGTCGAGGAGGCGGAGGTCGGGCTCGCCGGCGGCCGGGTCGCCGGGCCCGCCGGCAGCGTCGGCCTCGGCGAGATCGCCGCGACCTGGTATCTGCGCCCACAGGATCTTTCCGAGGATGTCGACCCTCAGGGCCTCGAGACGATCGCCGGCTACCGCCCCGAGCGCGACTCCGGGACGTTCAGCTATGCCTGCCACGCGGCGGTCGTGTCCGTCGATACGGAAATCGGCGCGGTCGACATCCTTGATTACGCGGTCTGCGAGGACGGCGGGGTGCTGATCAACCCGATGATCGTCGATGGCCAGGTTGTCGGTGGCGCCGGCCAGGGGATCGGGACGGCGCTCTACGAGGAGATGCCATTCGGCGCGGACGGCCAGCCGCTGGCTCCGACGCTGGCCGACTACACACTGCCCGGCCCGACCGAGATTCCGGATATCCGCGTCGACCATATGGAAACGCCGTCGCCCTATACGAGCTTCGGGCAGAAGGGGTTGGGCGAGGGCGGGGCGATCGGTCCTCCGGCCGCGATCGTCAACGCGGTCAACGACGCGCTGGCCCCGTTGGGAGTCGAGGTGACCGAATGTCCGGTCACGCCGCGCCGTCTGCTGGCAGCGATCGGGGCTGCGGCCGTCCGGGCGCCCGACGCAGGCTGACGTTCAGAAGATGATCGAAGGGTTGCGCAGGTTCTGGTCGCGGTCGATCAGGTTGATCTGCTTGACCAGGATTTCCCAACGGCCGCCGCGCCGCCGCAGCCGATGGGCGGTCCAACCCGACCAGGTCCGGGTCTCGGCGTCGCGGAACTCGCTGATGATGAAATTCGCGCGCACCATCGCGACGGCCGCATCGTCGGTCCGCCAGCCCTGAATGTTGGAGACCAACCGCACGGTTCGCGACGCGGGAACCTGCGACCAGGCGATACCGGTGCGGAGCCTGTAGATGCGATCTTCCATGCGCCTGCGGTCGTCGAAGGCGATGGCGATCTCGCGCCTCGGATCGCCTTTCGCGACCGTGCCCGGCATCCAGTAGACGCATTCCGGCGCGAACAAGGCGAGCCATTCCTCGAGGCGGGCTTCGTCGAGGAGGCGCGCCTCGTGCTCGAGCAGGCGGCGAAATTCGTCGCGGCGGTCGGCCTCCGGAATCTCGCGGTCGTCGCGCCGCCAGTCTTCGAACGCGGCGATCAGCGACCGATAGAACGCCTCGTCGACATAGTAGGAGCTCCGCGATGGCTCGGCGCGCGCTTCGCCGGTCATGGCTTGCGTTTGACTTCCAGCCTCGGGACCGTGCTCATCAGTCGCTTCCAGACCTTGCTGTGCTCCCGCATGAAGACTTCATCGGTCGAAGGACCCGTGATCACGCCGTCGACGCCGCAATCGATTCGCCCCGGAATACCGAGCCCCCGATGCATGTAGACCCATTCGTCTTCCTCGGCGGCGAGCCCCAGCTGGATCTGCTCGAAATTGGCGAGATCGTCGACCTCGCCGAAGTTCGGAAACGATTCCTGGGTTCGCATCCGGAGCGCGTTGACCTCCTCGACGGCGCCTTCGAGCACATCGCCGTCGTCGATGACGGCAGTGCCGTACCAGGTCGTGTCGGTTTCGTCGACGGCGACCGGGTGGGAGACCTGGATATGGTTGCCGAGGATGTGCAGGTTGGGAAAGATGTTGATGTTGACCGGCTCGGACGAGGCGAGATCGAGCGCGTAATCGGCCTTGTCGCCGAGTCGCTGGCGCAGCGATGCCGCGATCCTCTCCATCCCGGGATGCGGACCCTCGATCTCCCAGAGCGCGCCGGGGCGATTCTCGATATTGGGCCGCTTGTCCTTGTAGTGGTGGCCGTTGGGGTAGCATCGGACATACATCGCCGCGTCGTCCGGGCTGCCGCGGTAGAAGGCCATGCCCTTGTCGCCCCCGCCCGACAGCCGGTTCTCCATCGCCAGCAGGGACCGATGCGAGAACAGGACATGGTAACCGTCCGCGGAGTTGTCATAGAGCAGCTTCCAATTGCCCTTGAATTTGAGCCGATTGGCTTCGCAAACGGCGATCCTGCCGCCGGGATGGCGGTCCAGCCACGCGTCGATCGGTCCGGCGACGGGGCCGAGATAGTCGATCAGCGGCGGCGCTTCGGGGTTGAGCGTGCCGAAGACGAAGCCGCGATAGGACTCGACTCTCGGGACCTGGGCGAGGTTGAACTTTGCGTCGTCGAAACCGGAGGCATAGCCCGATGCCCAGGGAACGCCCTTGAGCCTGCCCGAGTTTTCGAAGCTCCAGCCGTGATAGCCGCAGGTGAACTGCCTGGCCGAGCCCCGGTCCTGACGGCAGATGGTCGATCCGCGATGCGTGCAGCGGTTGAACAGCGCGCGGACGGTGCCCCCGGAGTCCCGGACCAGCACGATCGGGCGGGTCCCGAGCTTCGTCCGCTTGAAGTCGTCCGGGGCCGGTATCTCGCTCTCATGGCCCAGATACACCCATACGGCGCCGAATATCCTGGTCATTTCCTCCCGGAAGATCGCCGGGTCCGTGTACAGCAGCCGGTGAACCCTGTCTTCGTGGACCAGCGTGTCGTAATCGTAGGCGGAAATGTTTTGCGACATCGCTTCCCGTTCGCTCGATGGGCCGCGCTTCTCTACAGCAGGGCCAGGCTGAGCCAGGGAAACGCGATCACAAGGATCAGCACCAGCAGCATGATGCAGGCGAAGGGAAACGCGCCGGTGAAGATATGGGCGAGCGTGATCGACGGGTCCTTTATTGTGCTCTTGATCGTGAAGCAGGAGATGCCGAGCGGCGGGGTCAGCAAGCCGATCTCCGCGCCGATCACCGTGACGATTCCGAACCAGACGAAGTTGCCTCCGAGAGCTTCGACCGAGTTGAGGAACAGCGGCACGACGATGAGAATGATGGAGGCGGTCTCGATGATCGTGCCCAGCAGCACCATCAGGACGACATAGATCACCATCAGCCCCGCCATCCCGAGATTCATCCCCGTCATCCACTCGCTGAACAGGGTCGGAAGGGCGGCGACGCCGAGCATCCGGCTGTACATCGACGCGGCGATGATCAGGAACAGGATGGCGGCGGTGATCTGCCCGGTTTCGATCAGGACCCGCCACAGACCGGCCCAGGTGAGCCGACGTTTCAGCACGCCGATCGTGAGCGCGCCGAGCGAGCCCGCCGCGCCGGCTTCTTCGGGCGAGAACCAGCCGGAATAGATGCCGCCCAGGACCAGAACGACCAGGAAGGCGACCGGAGCGAGCAGCCGGGCGCTCTCCAGCAGGGTGAGATCGGCCCCGTCGTCGCGGCGACCGACGGCCGCGGTACCTCCGATGAACTGCGGTGCGACGCGGGAGATTATCAGGATGCCGAGGACGAACGCCGCTGCCATCAGGATCCCCGGAATGAACCCGGCGATGAACATCTCGCCGACGGACTGCTCGGCGACGATCGCATAGATGATCAGCATCGAGGAGGGCGGGATGAGCATGCCGAGCACCGAGCTCCCGGCGACCACGCCGACCGAAAACGGCCGCGTGTAGCCGAAGCGCCGCATTTCCGGCACTGCGATCCGCGTGAAGACCGACGCCGAGGCGATCGAGGAGCCGGTGATCGACGCGAACAGCGCGTTGGCCGCGACGGTGGCCATTCCGAGGCCGCCGCGCACGGAGCGGAACACGCGTTCGGCGACCCGGTAGACATCGGCGCCCAGCCCGATCTCGCTCGAGACGATTCCCATCAGCGCGAACAACGGGATATTGGCGAACACCGCATGCGCGATCGTGTCGTGAGTGGCGGCGGCGAGAAGGCTGATCGCGACATCGACCGAGTCGCGGTACACCCAGACGCCGACGAAGGAGACCAGCCCCAGCGCCACGGCGACATGGACGCCAGCATAGATGAGCAGCAGGATCACGAGGACCGAGGCGATCCCGACCTCGACGCCGGCCATCAACCGCTTCCTATCTCGGACCGGCGAGTCGCCGGGCGTAGCCCGCGAAGTTCACCAGGAACTGGATCATGGTGACCACCACGGCGATGACGATGATCAGCGCGGTCGGCCAGACGGGGGCCGTGAACATGCCCTCGACGCCGATATAGTAGTTCTTCTCCCAGGAGTCGATGAAGAAGGGGATGCTGCCGATCAGCACGATCGCCATGAACACGGCGCCCAGCACCGAGGCGGCCAGCCCCATCGCATGGCCGATCCTGGGGCGCCAGGACATCACCTGGTTGAACAGCCCGTCCGAGCGCGTGAGCACGCCTTGACGCAGGGAATCGGCGAGCTGCAGGAAGACGATCCCGATGATCGAGATCTCGATCATCTCGATGACGCCGATGATGGGCGTGTTGAAGGCCGACCGGCCGATCGCCTCGACGTTGATGAGGAGCATCAGAACGACGATCCAGCACGACCCGGCCGCGTTCATGCCGCCGACGACGCTGCCGAACCAGCGGCCCGGCGCGCCGGGCCGCCGCACCTCCGGCTTGGCGGCGGTAGGCCGGTCGGCCAAGCGCCGCTAATCCCGGTCCCAATGGCGCACGACGGGCTGGCCCGCGGCCCGCATCTTGTCCATGTAGGAGGTTAGCATCGCGGTCCCGGGAAGGCCCTTCTTGTCCAGGTCGTCGGCCCAGTCCTTGGCGATGTTCGGCATCGCCCGCGCCCAGGCGGCGCGTGCCTCCGGCGCCATCTGAATGATTTGGCCGCCCTTCTTCTCGTAGCTCTCCATCGCTTTGCCGGCGTCGTTCAGCGCCTCTTGCGCGGTGTGGTCGCGATAGTCCCGCGAAACCTCGTGGATGACGCTGCGTATCTCTGCCGGCAGACGGTTGTAGCTGGCCCGGTTCATCGTCAGAGCCTTCGAGTTGGCTGTGCCGATATCGGCCTTGAACATGAACTTGGCGCCATCGACGAGCTTGAACGCGACCGCCGCGTCGGTCCACAGCATCGAGCCGTCGATCACCCCGGTCTTGAACTTGTTGTAGTAATGGACCATCGAGCCGATCACCGGGGTCGCCCCGGTCCCGGTCAGATAGCGCATGTTGATCCCGGCGCCGGCGATCTTCAGTCCCTTGAAATCCTCGAGCCGCGTGACCTTGTTGCGGAAGAACATCTGATAGGAGTCGATCACCGAGAAGCTGGTGAGCAGAATCTGGTCGTATTCCGCCCAGGCTTCCCTGATCTGCGGGAACTCTTCGGCGAGCGCGTCGATCGTCCGCGACAGGAGGACCGGATCCGCGGTCACGAACGGCGTCACATAGGCGACCGCCTGGAGAGGGACCTTGTCCTGGTGGAACACGGTCGTCACGACGCCGATGTCGCCGAGGCCCTTCTGCATTCCGGTCAGGACATGCCTGACCTTGACGATCTGGCCCGAGAACGCCTGGTTCCAGCGAATCTTGTATTTGCCGTCCTTGGCGAGCCGCTTGTTGGCCTCGGGAATGAAATAGTTGATGAAGGTCCGGACCTGAAGGGCGCGGGGCGGATAGCCGTCGACGGCCGTCAGGCTGATGGTTTCCTGCGCCCCTGCCCCTGCCGCCGCGCAGACCAGCGCCGCCCCGAGAGCCGCTCCGGCCCTCCGGCCGGACTGCATGTCTCGCAACATCGTCTTCTCCTCTCGCTATCGCTCCGCGCCCGCCGACGGCCGGACGCCACCCGGACTATAACACGCCGGACGAAGGTCGGCTCCGCCGACGCCGGCCCTGCCGCCGGCAAATCGAATCGGCCGCCGCCGAGCGGTCTCGCCCCAAACCCCGTTCGGTCTCCACATGCCGGCCGCGCATCTCCAGAGATCGCATCCTGTCGAGACCGCCCGCAAGTTTCAGGTTAGGCTCCCGGATCTATTGGGAAAATATCCGATTTATCGTACATGTTGACCCAAAACGGCATGAGGCCGACAAGCTGTCAGCAAATATGGGACCGATGATTCTCAAGATACCATTCGGCGATCTCGGCGCGGCTCGCCCACCACACCCCGGCGAACCCCTTGGCGTAATCTATGAACTCCCGCAGCGCGCGGACCCGGAACGGCTGTCCCCAGACATGCGGATGGATACCGACATTCATCAGCCGACCGCTCCCCTCGCCCTCGGCGTATAGCTCGTCGAACTGATCGCGCAGCACCGTGAAGGCCTGATCGTTGGACATGCCGCGCCGCAGATAGATGGTGAAGTCGTTGACCTCGTTGGAATAGGGGATCGAGACCAGAGGACCGGACGCGGTACGGATCAGATAGGGCTGGTCGTCGTTCATGTAGTCGGTGTGGAAGATCAGCCCCTCCTCGACGAGGATGTCCGATGTGTTGGGGGTGCAGCGGAGCGACGAGGACAGCCACCCCTTGGCAGGTCGGCCGACGACCTCTTTATGGATGCGGAGAGTCTCCCGAATCACCGCCCGTTCCGCGTCCGGATCGAAGCTGTGGTCGGTCAGAAGCTCCGTCTGCACGTAGTTGTGTGCGACCAGCTCCCATCCCCGCGCGTTGGCGGCGTCGATGACCTCCCGCCGTTCCAGACCCGTCTTGGCGTTCATCGTGCAGCTTGCAGGTACGCCGGCGCGGTCGCAGATATCCATCAGCCGCCAGATCCCCACCCTCTGCCCATACTCCCGCCACGTGTAGTTGGGGAAGTCGGCGACATTGCCGGGCAGCGGATCCGGCAGGATCGGCGGGCCGCCCGCATAGTAGGGCCCATCGGTCTGCCGGGTCAGGTCCCAATATTCCAGATTGAAGGTCAGAATCAGGGCCAGACGCTTGCCGCCAGGCCATTCGAGGGGCTTGCGGGCCGGCATCGGCACATAGTCGTACTGCATGGCTCTCCCTGTTCGGACGGGGCGCGGCGGGACGGGATCAGTATGTCCCGGCAGCGCCTGCCCGCAAGATGCGGCGGGCGCGGATCCAGGCCGCGCGGTTCGCGGTCCGGCCCCAGACCTCCCAGTCGGTTTCGGTGTCGATGTCGAGCGTCAGGCGTCGGCGCACGCGGATCGCGGCGGCCTGCCCCGTTCGTTCGGCTTCGGCCGCATGCGCCGCCGCGCTCTCGGGGCCGAAACGGGGCACGAACTCGATGTCGGACGCGATGCAGAGCGCGTTGGTGCCGTCGTCCCGCCGGTCGGGCGCGATCACGACCGGGTCGGTTCCGCCGGCGATGGCGAGAACGTCCTGCGGCAGGGCCAGGGGAATATCGACGGGGAGGATCACGAGTCTCGCGGCACCGCCGCGGCGAGCGAAGCCGCAGGCCTCTTCGAGGGCGGCGTTAAGCCCGGAGCCCCGGTCCTCGACCGTCCGCATTCCGGCCTGTTCGGCGGCCCTCAGCGCCCGCGGGTCGGGGCTCGTCAGATAGGTCGCCCGCGGACCTGGAAACGCCGCCGCCAGGGAGAGCGTGTGAACCAGGAGAGCGCCGTTGAGCGCGGCGCGCTCCTCCTCGGTCAGGATGCCGGCGAGACGGGTCTTCCCGGCGCCGAGCGAGCGGACTGGCAGGATGGCCGCGATCTTCACTGCTGCCTCGGCGCGATTTCGGCGGCGAATTCGATCGCGGTTCGGGCGAGCGCGTGCCGGTCCTCCGCGCCCCTCATCACCGTCTTGGTCGTCCGGACGGCGAGGCCGCGCGCTTCCAGCGGGCCGGCAAGGGCGGCGTCGGCCTCGTCGATCACGAGTCCGTCGAGGACGGTGCCGTAATGATCGGCGATCCCCGCTGGGCTGACCTCTACCCCGAGCTCGGCCATCATCTTCGCGGCGGGACCCTTGAGCGCGGCGCCGCCGACGATCGGCGAGACGGCGATCACCGGGACCGTTCTCCGCGACAGGAACTCGGAGACCGCCGGAAGACCGATGATCGGCGCGATGCTGACATAGGGGTTGGACGGGCCGATCAGAACGGCCGCGAGCCCGTCGCCGCGCAGGCACTCGGCGAGGCCGGGCGACGGCGCGGCCTCGGCGAGGCCGTCGAATACGAAGCCGGTGACCGCGGGAGCGCAGCCGCGGCGCACGAAATAGTCCTGGAACGGCAACGAGCCTTCCTCGCTGCGAACGATGGTCGCCACCTTCTGGTCGCTCATCGGGACGACCCGATGGAGGACGCCCATCTTGCGGCACAGCCGCTCCGTGACTTCGGAGAGGGACGCGCCGTCGCGCAGCGCCTGAGTGCGGAGGAGATGGGTCGCGATGTCGCGATCGCCCAGCCTGAACCAGGTCTCGCCGCCCAGCGCCTCGAGCGCGGCCATCACGGTCCAGCGCTCGTCGGCGAGGCCCCAGCCCCGGTCGGCGTCGCTTCTCCCGGCGAGGGTGTAGAGCACCGTGTCGAGGTCCGGCGAGATCTCGAGCCCGAGATGGACGAAATCGTCGGCGGTGTTGACCGCGACCGTCAATTGCCCCGGAGCCAGGGCGCGGGCCAGCCCGTCGGCGAGCTTCGCCCCGCCGACGCCCCCGACAAGGGCGAGAAAGCGGGGTGCCGCGGCCATCTCAGGCGAACAGGTCCTGCGCCGCCGGCCGGATCAGATCGGCGGCGCGGCCGTCGCCGGCGGGGTAGGGCAGACCCCGCAGCAACGCGACGGGGCGGCTCTCGCCGGCCTGGCCCATCATGATGGAAGCCGCCGCCGCGATCTCGTCGGCGAGGCCGAGCTCGGTCGTTCGCAATTTCCGCCCATGCCGATCGGCCGTTCCGCGCAGATCCAGCAAGGCCGCGACCCCGGCTGCGCCGATCGCCGCCCCGGCCGTGCCCAGACGCCAGGGGCGGCCGAGGCTGTCATTTATGACGACCCCGAGATCGACGCCGCAGCGCCGCGCGAGCGCGGCCCTGATCCGCGCGCAACTCCGATCCGGGTCCTCGGGCAGTAGCAGCACGCGGCCGTCGGGGACGTTGGACGCGTCGATCCCGGCATTGGCGAGGACATGGCCAAGTCTGTGGCGAACGATGATCAGACCCGGCCGGGCACGGAGGACGCGATCGGCCTCGCCGAGTATCAGCGCGACGAGCCGGGGGTCCTTCCCGGTCTTTGCGGCGAGCGCGCGTGCTGCTTCCGAGGGCGTCACGTCGTCGAGCGCGACGCTGCGGCCCTCGGCCTTGGACACGATCTTCTGGGCGAGGACGACGACATCTCCGGGCTCCGGCCGCAACGCCTCGCGGGCAAGGGCCTCGAGAACGACCCAGGCGAGATCGCAGCCCTCCTCGATCTCTCCGATGCCCCTCGGTGCGGCGACGACGAAGCCGGGAAAGGGCGGCATCAAGGGGCGGAGTCCCCTCTGGGCAGCCCGGTTATTCGAATGCCCGCGCCCGCGCTGCCGTAGCGGCGGTTCATCCAGATCAGGACCGAGGTAAGCGCCTCGGCGGCGACCGCGTTGTCGAGCGGTCCGGCCTCGAGGCCTTCGAGCCCGGCGGCGCGGACAAGCCGGACCGTTTCGGCGCGTGCCGCCTTGTCGTCTCCGCAGACCAGGACGTCGCAATCCTGCGCAAGGTCCGGATCCGCGAGGGCCTCGGCGGCCACGTTCTGAAAGGCGGAGACCAGGCGGACATCCTTGCCGAGGGCGGCGCTCGCGATTCGGGCCGCCGATCCCTCGAGCGGAAGCTGCACCCGGGCGACGCGGGGCGGAACGAGCGGCACCGTCACGTCGACGACGATCTTGCCCGCCGCCGCCTCCCTGATGTCCGTCAGAGTGCGGCGCTGGGCGGCGTAGGGAACGGTGACCACGATGATGTCGGCGGCGGCCGCGGCCGATCGGTTGCCCGTGCCCTCGATCCGGCCGTGCGGGGCCAGCCGGGCCGCGGCCTCGGCGGCGCGTGCGGCCGAGCGCGACCCCAGCAGGACCCGGTAGCCCGCCCGCGCCCAGCGCGTCGCAAGACCCGATCCCTCCGCGCCGGTGCCGCCGATGACGGCGATCACGGGCAGCGCCGCGCTCATGCCGCGCCGACCGCGACCGGGACAAGCGGCCGCGCCCGCATCGAAGCGGCGACCCGCGCCTCGTCCGCCGGGCCGTAGAGCGTGCCGCGCTGTACCGCCGGCCGCCCGGCGGCGCGCGCGAGCGCCTTGATCTCGGCGGGCGGAAACTCCTGGCCATGGGCCGTTCCCGCGGCGCGCGAGATGCTCTCGTTCATCAGCGTGCCGCCGAGATCGTTGACCCCGGCGTCGAGACAGGCCGCGGCGCCGATGCGGCCCATCTTCACCCAAGACGTCTGGATGTTGGGGATCAGCGGGTGCAGGGCGATTCGGGCGACGGCGTGCATCAGGAGCGCCTCCCGCCATGTCGGCCCGCGCCGCGCCCGGCCGCGCAGATAGATCGGCGCCTCCATATGGACGAAGGGAAGCGGCACGAACTCGGTGAAGCCGCCGGTCTCCGTCTGCAGATCACGAATTCGCGTCAGATGGCGTGCCCAGGCGCCGCGGTCCTCGACGCTCCCGAACATGATCGTGGCGGTGGTGCGCAGGCCGCGCCGGTGCGCGGCGCCGACGATGTCCAACCACTGTTCCACGGTCACCTTGTCCGGGCAGAGGATGCGGCGGATCGGCGGATCGAGGATTTCGGCGGCCGTTCCCGGCAGCGAGCCGAGGCCGGCATCGACCAGACGCCCAAGGAAGTCGGAGACGGAAATCCCGAGGGTCGCCGCGCCCTGGCTGATCTCGAGCGGCGAGAAGGCGTGGACGTGAATCGCCGGCGCCGCCTCCTTCACGGCGCGGGTGATCCGGAGATATGTCTCGCCCGTGTAGTCGGGATGTATTCCGCCCTGGAGGCAGACCTCGGTGGCGCCGCGTTCCCAGGCTTCGGCCGTGCGCCGCGCGATCTCGTCGAGGCCGAGATCGTAGGGCGTGCCGCGCAGGCCGGCGCTGGACCGGCCCTTCGAGAAGGCGCAGAAGCGGCACGCATAACCGCAGATGTTGGTGTAGTTGATGTTGCGGTTTACGACATAGGTGACGGGATCGCCGACGGCCGCGCGGCGCATTTCGTCGGCCGCCGCGCAGACTGCCGCGACGGCGCCGCCGCGCGCCGCGAACAGTTCCGCGATCTCGCCGACGGTCAGCGTCTTCCCGGCGGCGGCGCGCGCGAGGACGCGATCGATGCAGGGCGATGCCGCACCGACGGCGGCGCGTCCGCCGACGGGCGGCGGCGCCGCCGATCCCGGAGCCCAGACGTCCTCCCGCGCACAACCGTCGCCGTCGGTCGCGCGCAGCACGGCCGTCCTCAGCCCGTCGTCGATCCAACGATCGGGCGCGCGGGCATAGTCCGGGTAGACGGCGAGCCGTTCGACGAGGGTCTTTCCCTTCGCCGCGGTTCCACGGGCGAGCGCGTCGATCGCGGGCCAGGGGGCTTCCGGGTTGACGTGGTCCGGCGTTACCGGGGAGACCCCGCCCCAGTCGTTGAGGCCGGCGTCGATCAGATCGGGCCAGCGCTCCGCGCTGAGGTTGGGCGGCGCCTGTATGTTCATCCGGGCGCCGAGGACGATGCGCGCCGCGGCGATCGTCCACGCAAGGTCGTCCATGGTCGGCTCCGGCGCGCCCGCCATGCGGGTGTCCGGCTTGGCGCGAAAGTTCTGAACGATCACTTCCTGGATGTGGCCGTAGCGGCGGTGGAGGTCGGCGATCGCGAACAGTGCGTCCAACCGCTCCGCCCGCGTCTCGCCGATGCCGATCAGGATCCCCGTTGTGAACGGGATCGCCTGTTCGCCGGCGTGGCGGAGGGTGACAAGGCGCGGCTCGGGCAGCTTGTCGGGCGAACCGTGATGCGGCATCCCCGGTTCCGAGAGCCGGGCGGAGAGGCTCTCCAGCATCAGTCCCTGCGACACCGAGACTTCGCGCAGCGCGGCCAGCTGCCCGGCGGCGAGGACGCCCGGATTCACGTGCGGCAGCAGTCCCGTCTCCTCCAGGACGAGGCGGCACGCATGGACGAGATAGTCGATGGTCGTCTCGAAGCCGAGGGCGGCGAGCGCATCCCGGGCCGCGCGGTAGCGCAGCTCCGGCTTGTCGCCGAGCGTGAACAGCGCTTCCTTGCATCCCGCGCCCGCACCGGCGCGGGCGATCCCGAGCACCGCATCGGGGTCGAGAAAGGCGCCGACGGCCTCGCGCGGCGGCGCGGCGAAGGTGCAATAGCCGCAGACGTCCCGGCAGAGCCGGGTCAGCGGAATGAACACCTTGCGCGACCAGGTCACGATGTCGCCATGGCCCGCGTCGCGAAGCGCGGCGGCCTCGGCGCCCAGCGCCCGCGCGGAGGAAGCCAGCAACCGGTCGCGCAGCCGCCCGCGCTCTTCCGTCGAGCCGTCCATCCCTCGCCGCCCCCTGGATTGTTCGGGCACCGCCCGGCGCTCGACGAACGGTGCGCCGGCCGGACATAGCCGGAAACGACCGGCGGTGTCACCTGCGACGCCTTCCCCACCCGCGCGTCCCGCCTCTCGCGGGGCGGGTAATCCGACTCCGCGCGCTCTCCCATCAAGGGGGAGGGTCGGGGCAGGTTTCGCGTTGCCCGATCCCGGCCGGCCCGTCAAGATCGCGGACATGCGATCCGAAGCGCGGAGGCGGCGTGACGATTTCATCGGTGGCGGTTCTGGGCGCGGGGCATGGCGGGCATGCCGCGGCGGCGGATCTCGCCCGGCGTGGCTACGAGGTCCGCCTCCATGCTCGGCGTGCGGAAATTCTGTCGGCGATTCGGGATCGGGGAGGAATAACCGCGCGCGGCGTCTTCGAGGGCCGGGCGATACCGAGGCTGCTCACGACCGATGTCGCCAAGGCGGTCGCGGGGGCGGATCTGGTCATGCTCGTCGTGCCCTCGATCGCCCATGAGACCTATGCGCAGGCCTTGGCCGACACGTTGCCCGGCGGGGTCCCGGTGCTTCTGAACCCGGGCCATACGGGCGGCGGGCTCCACTTCCAGACCGCGCTGCGCAGGGCCGGCCGGACCGACCCGGTCGAGATCTGCGAGACGGTCACCCTCACATATATCGCGCGTCTCGAAGGCCCTGCCGAAGTGGGAATCTATTCCTACACCCGTAAGCTCATGTTCGCCGCCCTGCCGGGCAGCGCCACCCTGCGGCTGCATCGGCTCGTCCGGCCGCTCTTCCCGGAAATCCGCCCTGCGTCGAGCGTTCTCGAGACGGGGCTCTCGAACATCAACGCGGTCTTCCACCCGCCCGGCATGCTGATGAACGCCGGCTGGATCGAGGACACCGGCGGCGATTTCCTGTTCTACCGGGAGGGAGTGACCGAGTCGGTGGGCAGGGTCGTCGCCGCCGTCGACGGCGAGCGGCTGGCGGTCGCCCGCGCGCTCGGCGTTCCCGCGCGGCCGTTCCTGGAAATCTTTCGCGATGCCGGTTTGACGACGGACGCGGCGGCCGCCAGCCGTTCGGTCGCCCGCGCTTGCAGGGAGAGCGCTCCCAACCGAACGCTCCGCAGCCCGCCGTCGCTCGATCACCGCTATGTCCACGAGGATGTCGGCTACGGGTTGGTGCCGATCGCCGGGCTCGGCCGGCTGGCCGGCGTCGCGACCCCGACGATCGACGCGCAGATCGCGCTGCTCTCGACGGCGGCGGGGGTCGACTATGCGGCCGACGGGCTAACGCTCGCGCGGATGGGCGTCGCGGACCTCGACCCCGCCGAGCTGCTGGACCGGGTCGGCGGCGGGGAACGGCTGTGAGCCCGTCGTCGTTCGGGGTGAGCTTTGACGGGTTCGCGTCGTTCCAGGACGCCCTCGGGCAGGCCAGGCGCGTCGAGGCGGCGGGCGTCGGCAAGCTGTGGATGGCGGAGCATCTCGGCTACCGGCAGTCGCTCGTGATGTGCACCGCGTTCGCGCTGGCGACCGAACGGGCCGCCGTGGTGCCGACGGCGATCAGCCCGTTCCTGTGGAATCCGGTCTCCGTCGCGATGGCAATGGCGACCATCGCCGAGGCGGCGCCCGGCCGGGCGGCCCTGGCCCTCGGTTCGGGCAATCCGATGTTTCTCGCCGAGGCGGGCGCCGTGCTCGAGCGGCCGGTTCAGGCGATGCGGGAATTCATCGCCTGTCTGCGCCAGCTCTGGTCGGGCGTCCCGGGGGACTTCCGGGGCGAGAGGTTCGGCCTGCACGGCATGCGCATGGCCTTCGTGCCGGAAGGGGATATCCCGATCTATGTCGCGGCGATGGGGCCGCGGATGCTGCGGCTCGCGGGGGCCCATGCCGACGGCGTGGTTCTGTCCGCCGGGCTCAGCGTCGAGCACGCGGCGCTGTCGCTTCGCCGGGTCGCGGAGGGTGCCGAGAGCGCCGGACGCGACCCCGCGGATATCCGCCGCGCCTCCTATCTCTATATCGCGGTGGACGAGGATCACGCCGCGGCGCGCGATCTTCTGCGCTCCCGAATCGCGTTCATGATGCGGAACGACTTTGTTGCCGAGAGCGTATCGGCCTCGGGAATCCCGATCGATCGGATCGCCGTCAAGGAGGCGGTCGCCCGCCGCGATCTGGCGGCGGCGGCGCGGCTGATTCCCGATGCGGCGGTGGACGCCTTCGCCGTCTGCGGGCCGATGGAGACCTGTCGGCGGCGCCTCGCCGCCTACCAGGCGGCCGGCATCGAGGAGCCGGTGCTGCTGATCGCCGGCAGTGGCGCGGGGGAACGGGCGGTGCTGGAGGCAATCAGTTCGCCGGGGTGAGGGCGGCAACCTCGCTCCGCTCCGCCCTCTCCGCGAACTGAAGCTCGTAGAGCATCGCGTACAGCCCGCCGCCTCGGAGCAGCTCGCCATGGCTGCCCGACTGGACCAGCCGGCCCCGGTCCAGAACGTGGATTCTGTCGGCGTGCACGACGGTGGACAGCCGGTGGGCGATCACGACCGTCGTGCGGCCCTTCATCAGCCGCTCGACCGCCGCCTGGATCTTGCGTTCGGTGACGGAATCGAGCGCGCTGGTCGCCTCGTCGAGCAGCAGGATCGGTGCGTCCCGGAGCACCGCGCGCGCGATCGCGAGACGCTGGCGCTGACCGCCCGAGAGCCTGAGCCCGCGCTCTCCGAGGACGGTCTCGTAACCCTGCGGCAGGTCCTCGATGAACTCCTCGGCCGCCGCGATCCGGGCTGCTCGGCGAACGGCGTCGGTGTCGGCGTCGGGACGGCCGTAACGGATATTCTCGAGGACACTATCGTCGAAGAGCATCACCTCCTGGCTGACCAGGGCGATGCAGTCGCGCAGTGCGGCGATCCCGGTCGATCTTACATCGCGTCCGTTGACCGAGACCATGCCCTCGCACGGATCGTAGAAGCGCGGTATAAGGTTGAAGACGCTGGATTTTCCTGCGCCCGAGGGGCCGACCAGCGCGGTGACGCGACCGGCCTCCGCCTCGAAGCTGACATCGCGCAACGCGCGCGAATTGGCATCGTAGCCGAAGGTCACGCCCTCGAATCTGACCGCGCCGGGAACGCGGTCGATCGGCAGCGGGGACGGCGGGTCCACGATCTCGGCTCGCCGGTCGAGAAGATCGAATATCCGCTGGGCGGCGGAGAACCCCTCCTGCAATTGCGCGTTGAGGTCGGCCAGCGCCCGCATTGGCTGGTAGGCCAGGATCAGGGCGGTGATGAAGGAGAAGAACTCGCCGGCCGTGGTCGCGCCCGAGATCACCCTGAAGCCGCCATAGGCGATCACCGCGGCGATCGCCACGCCCGATACCATGTCGATCAGCGGCAGCGTTGCCGATCTGGAACGGGCGGCGCGCATGCTGAGGCGAAAGATTCCTTCGATGCGCGCGCCGATGCGCGCGCGTTCGAAACCCTCGCAGCCGAAAGCCTTGACGGTCCGTATGCCCTGCAGGCTCTGAGCCAGGGAGGAGGCGAAGCTTCCCATCTGTTCCTGGACCTCCGTGGTCAGGCGCCGGATGCGCTGCCCGAGGCGGTGGATCGGGTAGATCGTCAGCGGTATGACGACCAGGAAGATGCAGGAGAGCAGCCAGTCCCGGTGGAGCATCACAGCGGCCAGGAAGATGACGGTGAGCCCCTCGCGGCCGAGGACCATGACCGCGCGGGAGACGGCGAAACGGATCTTCTGGATATCGAAGGTGAAGCGCGACATGAGCGCGCCCGAATGTCGCGCTTCCATCGTCGCGACGTCCTGGTGCAGCAGGTGGCCGAACATCTGCGTCTGGATATCGCAGACGATCCGTTCGCCGACGCGCGCCATCAGGACTTCCTGGGCGTAGGAACCGCCGCTCTTGAGCAAAAAGGTGACGACGACCGCGGCGCTGACCGCGAGCAGGGCGGTCGTGTCCCGGTCGATGAAGACATCGTTGACCACTGGTTCCATCAACCAGGCCAGGAGGCCGTTCGCGGCGGCGACGATCGCCATGAAGACCCCTGCCAGGCTCAGGCGCGTGACATGGGTCCGGATGGCGTTGCGCCACAGCCGAACGAACAGCGCGCGCGACGTCCGATCGGGGGCCGGGTGGGGCGCGGACGGGGTTGCCGCAGACATCGGGCGTTTGTAGACAGGCCGTGGATGGAGGGCAAAACCCGTTGTCGGGTCGCCGAGCCTCCTATGTATCCGCTCTCCGGTCTCGACTCCCGTCGGCAGCTCGCAGCTTGGCATGAATGATTTCGCGAACGATGATTCGGATATCGTGCCGATGACGCCGGGCGCGAGGCTCCGCGCCTATCTGAGCATGACCTTCATCGACCACGGCTTCATCCGCTGGGCCTACTGCAACACCCACCGCCTGACCCCCGAGGTGTGGCGCACCGCCCAGCCGCTGCCACGCCATCTGCGGTGGGCGAAATCGACCGGGATCCGGACCATCGTGAATCTGCGCGGGCGCTCCGGGAATGCCGGCCATTACCGCATCGAGCGCGAGATTTGCGGCCGCCTCGGCCTGAAATTGGTCGATTTCCCGATGGTCTCGCGCGACATGCCGTCGCGAGGGGTCTTGATCGCCGCCAAACGTCTGTTCCGCGAGATCGAGTATCCGATCCTCATGCACTGCAAGTCCGGCGCCGACAGGACCGGATTCATGGCGACCCTCTTCCTTCATCTTCATCGGGGCATCCCGATCGAGACCGCCAGACGGCAGCTTTCCTGGCGTTATGGCCATGTTTCGCGGGGGCGCACGGGGATGCTGGACTATTTCTTCGAGAGCTACGAGAAGGACACCGGCGGCGATGCGAAGCAATTCGACGACTGGGTCGAAAGGGTGTACGATCCGGCGGTCCTGAAACGGTCCTTCCGGGACAGTCGGTTCGCGAACTTCATCCTCGACCGGCTGCTCGGACGCGGATAGCGCCGGCTCACCCGATCTCGATCAGGCGGTCGTTGTCCGTCGCATCCGACAACAGCCGCGCAGGACCGTCCTCGGTCACGACGATCATGTCTTTAAGCTGCATGCCGAAGCCGAGCCCGGTCCGATAGACCAGAGGCTCGATGCCGAGAACCGTGTTCGCCGAGAGAAGCCCCGTCTCGTGCGGGCCGAGATAGGGCCTTTCGTGCAAATGCAGCCCGATTCCGTGGCCGACGAAGGCGATCGGCGGCAGACCGAGCGTGCCGAACCTTTCCAGAAAGGCGTCGTAGATGTCCCGCCCGCTTTCGCCCGGGCGGATGCGGTCGAGGAGCATGTGCTTGCAGCCGACGAGGTTCCGCCAGATCTCCTCGGCGCCATCCGGCGGCGCGCCGACCACGGCGGTTCGGCAGACGCCGGCATGGTAGCCGCCGATCATCGAGAATATCTCCACCCGGCAGACGTCTCCCGCCGCGAGGACGCGGGGGCTCGGCCCGACATTGGGAAGCTGGCTGCGGGGGCCGGTGGCGACGATCATCAACTTGAACTGCTCGGCCCCCTGCTCGTAGACGCTGCGGGTCAGCGCGGCGGCGATATCCATCTCGCTGTCGCCCGGCCGGACGGCCGCGAAGGCGGCGCCGATCGCCCTGTCGGAGATTCGCGACAGCCGCTCCAGAAGCGCGATTTCCTCGGGCGTCTTGATGCGGCGCAACCCGTCGAAGAGCGCGTCGACCGGCACGAATCGGGCGTCGGGCAGGGTCGCCTCGAGCCGTCGTAGATCGCCAGCGGGCAGATAGTCGAACTCGGTCCCGATCCTGGCCGAGCGGAGCCCCATCGCGCCGAGCTCGTCCGCCAGCGCGGCCATCGGATCCTCGTCGAACTCTCCCCAGGGGCGGACTCTGGTGTCTCCGACGCGCGCCGCGACGGTGGTCTCCTCCATGTCGACGCAGACGATCGCGGCCGCGCCGCCGGCGGCGACGACGGCCATCGCGTGGCGCCATCTCATCAGCGGCTGCGAGGGAACCACGAAGCCGGCCGTATAGGCGAAATTCTCCGGCGAGACCGCGACGACCGCCTCCAGCCCGGCGGCGGCCATCTCCGTCCTCAGCCGATCGACGACATCCGGGCGCATGGGGCCCCTTCCTGCGGTTGCGCTCAGCTCTCGTCACGGACCCGGTAGCGCTCGATCTTCGCCGGGTCGATCTCGATTCCCATGCCTGGTCCGTCGGGGACGATCAGCGCGCCGTCCCGCATCGACATCGGTGCGGCGATCAGATCGTCCATGTAGTAGATCCCGCCGAGGCGGTCGCCGCGATGTCCGGCGGGGGTCGAGACCGGGATGACGCAGCCGAGCGTCACCGTCTCGGCCGCCGCGGCGAGCTGGAGATTGGCCAGGTTGCCGACACCGGTCTCGACCGAGCCGTTCACGTTGCAGACGAGCCCGGCCGCCCGGGCAACCGCCGCGACCTGCATCGCGCGGTAGAGCCCGCCTGGCTTGGTCGTGTAGATGGAGACGATGTCGGCGGCCCGGCGTTCGGCGATCTCGAGGACATCGCGCGCGGTCCATGCGCTCTCGTCGGCCATCAGCGGAACGTCCACCGCCCGGGCGACCTCGGCCATTCGATCGATGCCTTCGACCGGCTGCTCGGCATAGATCAGCCGGGCCGGCGCCATCGCCCGGATGGTCCGGATCGCTTCATGCGGGGTCCGGTAACCCTGGTTGGCGTCCGCGCATAGGGCAAGCCCCGGCCCCACCGCCTCGCGGACCCTGCGAACGATCTCGACATCGCGTTCGGCATCGACTCCGACCTTGATCTTGATCGTCTCGATACCTTCCGAGGCGACCCTGCGGCATTCCTCGACCGCCTCGTCGATCTCCAGCAGGCCGATCGAATGGGTCACCGGCACGGTGTCGCGCATCCGCCCGCCCAGCAGGACATGGACCGGGAGCTCGAGCGTCCTGCCGGCGAGGTCGTAGGCCGCCATTTCGACCGCCGCCTTGGCATAGGGATATCCCTTGATCGCGCGGTCCATTTCGCGATGGAGCGCCGCCGGCTGGGCCGGATCGAGGCCTCTGACGGCCGGTTCGAGGAAGCGTTCGATGACCAGCTTGGTGACCGTCGGCGATTCGCCGTAATAGCGCCCGTAATCGCCGCCCCAGTCCTTGAGAGAGGAGGCCTCTCCCCAACCCGCGATGCCGTTGGCGCCGGTCGCCTTGGCGAGGACATAGCCGCCGATCGGTTCGGTGAGCCCCGCCCAACGATGTTCTCTGCGGGTCGGCAGCGATACGTGGATCGTTTCGATGGCCTGGATGACGGTCGGCATGGCTCCCCTCCTCCTGCCTGCCCTATCGCGATTCGGCCGCGCGGCGCAAGACCGGGCGTTCGAGCGTGGCGACGGCCGGTTCGGGCCCGGAAGACCCGACACCCAGATCCGGAACCCGGTCACCGTCATCGACCGGCGGTGCGCTCTCCCGTTCCCGGAACGGCGCCACGCATAGCGCGTGCGGTCGGTTCCTCGATTCTTTCGGCCGCGTCGTCGGCGCGATGGCGGAACGGTCGGCCGGCTTGGTCTTCCCGGCCCGGAGGCAAGGGAACCCTTGCGGGGAAGACCCCCCATCCCGACCCCTTCCCTCAAGGGGGGAGGAGTGAGAAAGGGCGGGCGCGAACCCGCTCCCTCTGAGACGGAGGGGCAGGGTCGTCGTCCAGCCGGTCGCGGTCTCCGCAACGAGAATTGCCGGTCGGGGCGCGCCGGCTTGTGCGGGACGGATGTTTTGCTACTCTGTTACCGTCTTCGAGTCCCGATCCAGACGCTGGAGAGCTATGTCGACGCTCGAAATCCATCAGATCCCCACGCGCACCGACAACTATGTCTACATCCTGCGCGAGTCCTCGTCCGGAAAGGCGGCGGTCGTCGATCCCTCCGACGCCCGACCGGTGTTCGACGCGCTCGACACGCTGGGGTGGGAGCTCACCCATGTGCTCGCGACTCATCATCACGACGACCATGTCGGCGGGGTACCGGAGATCAAGGCGCGCTTTGGCTGCACCGTGGTCGGACCGCGCGCCGACCGCGACCGCATTCCCGGCATCGATGTCGAGGTCGGCGACGGCGACGGCTACGTCCTCTACGAGGCCGAGGCGCGGGTCTTCGACACCCCTGGCCATACGAGAGGCCATATCGCCTACTGGTTCCCCGAATCGAAGGCGCTGTTCTGCGGCGATACGCTGTTCGCGCTCGGCTGCGGCCGCCTGTTCGAGGGAACCGCGGCGCAGATGTGGACCTCGCTGTCCAAGTTCAAGCCGCTGCCCGATGATACCATGGTCTACTGCGCTCACGAATATACCCAGGCGAACGCCAGGTTCGCTGTGACCGTCGAGCCGGACAATGTGGAGCTCGCCGCCTACAGGGACGAGATCGACCGCAAACGGGCGGCCGGTGAACGCACGGTTCCGTCGCAGCTCGGGCTCGAACGGCGCACCAACCCGTTTCTGCGCGCGGATGTTCCGGATCTGGTGCGCGCCATCGGCATGGAGGGCAGGACCCCGGTTGAGGTCTTCGCCGAGGTGCGCGGCCGCAAGGACAATTTCTGATCGGCTGCGGTCACGCCTCCCAGGCAGACTGCAAGGGGGGGCGGGCCGACAGACGCGCGACATAGGCCGCGAGGTTCGGCAGGTCCGACATGTCGATTCCGAAGCGCTGGGCGGTGCAGCAGGAATGCCCGGTCATGATGTCGGCGCCGCTGAAGGCGCCGGCGAGATACTCCCGGCCCTCCAAGCCGACATCCACCGCCGTCAGCATCCGTGCGAGCAACCGCTTCGCCCGATCGACATTGATCTGATTGCGGCGCTCTTCCGGCAGCAGGACGGTCTCGACGACGATGGTGTTGATCGGCGGCATGATCATGCCTTCGGCATAGTGCAGCCATTGGAGATAGGCGGCGAAGTCGGGACCGTCCGAATCCGGTACCAGCCGCCCGCGGCCGTATCTCTCCAGAACGTACTGAACGATAGCGCCCGATTCGAAGAGTCTGACATCGCCGTCCTCGAGGACCGGAACGCGCCCGAGCGGATGCCGTGCCAGATGCTCCGGCGCGCGCAGGGCGGCCTCTCCGAGTTTGAAACGCTCGAGCTCGTAGGGGATGCCGAGCTCGTTGAGCAGCCAGACGACGCGGACGGCGCGGGTATAGGGCGCGTAATAGACCTTCATGCGACCGGTTCACTCGTAATCTGTGGCCCCCGGAGCCTATCGGCGATCGCTGTCCCACCGGCGACAGGAAGACCGGACGCCCGATCAACCGAACCGCCGGCGATCTGATCTTCGATCGCGGCTTCCCAGGAGTCGGGATCGAAGCCGAACGGACCAGGTTCTCCAGTGTAGGCGACGCGCCCCGCGCGGTCGACGACGAACAGTCGGATCGGCGTCGCGATATATTTCTCTTCCACGTCGTTGCCGATCCGGTCGATCAGCAGCGGCATCCGGATATCCATCGCCGTGCGGCAGACGGCGGCGACCTCGGTGCGTTCGGCATCGGTCCTGGGCTCGTCGAAATGGATGTTCTGCTCCAGGTTCTCCGGTACCCGCCAGCCGTCGTCGGGATGGGCTTCCCGGATATAGACCGCGAAGAAGCGAATGTCCGAATGCTTATGGCGTTCGTAGATCTCGTTCAGGCGCACGGCCCAACTGCGATAGGGGGGTCAGGTATAGGAGCCGAAGACGAGCGCGACGGGCGCGCCCCGCAGCGCCGACAGCCGAACCCGATCGCCGGTGCGGCGGCCGTCCGCGCCCAGCATGTCGAGCTCGAAATCCGGGGCTTCGGTTCCGGGCTGCGGCACCTTCGCCAACCGCTCGCGGCGCCAGACCTGATAGGCGTCGAATTCCCCCTCGGTGATGTCCGAGATCGACAGCCACATCTTCTTGCGTTCTTCGAACGTCATCTCGGCGCCCTTCATCGCCCGTTCCTCGAGCGTCGGTTCGCGGTTGCTCATTCGGTTCGATCCTCGTCCGATGCAAAGCCGCCGGATAGAATCACGGCGGCTCGCCCGGTGTCAAACTCGGCGGGCCGCCGTCCGCCCGCCACGGTCGGCACTGGTCGGCACTGGTCGGGCGCGTCCGGCGCGATCGGCGGATCGCCTTCGGTGCCGTAATCGAACGCCTCGTAATTCATCTCGGTGCGGGCTTCGATCAACGCCAGCAGCCCCTCCGCGTCCTTGGCGGCGCGAATGTCGCGCGCGGTCGGCTTGAAGGCGTCGGCAAACGCGCTCTTGACGTTGAACGGGCAGACCATCAGGCAGATCTTGGAGCCATAGAGCTTGTGGAACCAGGGCTCGCACGACGGCCGGTCCACGATCCACCGCTCGACGCCCGCGACCGTCCGTTTGTCCGCCTTGATCGCGTCGCCCGGACAGAAACGGGTGCAGATGCCGCAGGAAGCTCAGACCTCGTCGATTCCCAGCTCCTTAGGTCCGTCGAGCGCGAGCGGCAAGTCGGTGGTCACTGCACCCAGCCGGAAGGAGGATCCGAGATCGGGGGAGATCAACGAACCATGCTTGCCGAGCTCGCCCAACCCAGCCAGCCAGGCGAACGGGACCAGCGGAATGTCCCCGCCATTGGCCTGCATCCGCGCGCGGTAGCCGAGCCCGCCGATCTGATGCGCGAGACGCAGCCCGAGATCGTCGAGACGGTAATAGATGCGGTGCACCTCGTCCGAAGACTTCGGGCCGATATCGGCCATGTAGTCGTATTTCATCGCCATGGCGAAGACGATCACCGCGCTATGGTCCGGTTGTTCCTCCTGCGCGAAGGTAAACCGCTCGTCATAGCCGGCGATCCCGACCGCACCGGCGCCCTGATCGAGCACCCAGGACTTGATCCAGCGCGCGGTCTCCTCCGGGTCCCGCGGCCGGTCGCGGACCGGGTTGACCGGGGTATCGCGCTGCGAGAACAAGATGTGGTCGCGGATGTAGAGATGGTGCTTCGCCGGCGGCGGGAACCGTTTGCGGAACCGGGCGGCCCGCGCGACATCGACTCCGCCGACCCGCACGCGGGCCGGCCGCTCGGCATTCGTGATGTCCGGCTTCCCCATCGCCTTCTCCCTCCCGCCCCGCGACAGTGCAACGCCGCGGCGGGGCGTGGAAGCCTGTTTTCCGTCCGCCGACCTGTGGCATCATGGCGCCCGTCAGCGCGAGAACGATTGGGGAGGGGCGGCGATGGGTCAGCCGGAGCGTCGTTACGCCGACTTGCAGGAGCATCTGGAGGCGCTCGACGCCGCCGGGCTGTTGCTCACGATCGACGCGCCAGTCAACAAGGATACCGAAATGCACCCTCTGGTCCGTTGGCAGTTTCGCGGCGGGCTGGAGGAGCCGGAGCGCAAGGCATTCCTGTTCACCAACCCGACCGACAGCCGCGGACGCAGCTTCGACATCCCCGTCGTGATCGGCGCCCTCGCCGCCAACCGGGCCGTCTACAGCACCGGGATGCGGGCAGAGATCACCGACATCCCAGGGCGCTGGGACCACGCCATCGCCAACCCGATCCCGCCTCGGCGGGTGAACCAGGGACCGTGCCAGGAAGTCGTGTTCGAGGGAAGCGCGCTGGTCGGGGACGGCAACGGTCTCGACTCCCTGCCCGTTCCGATCTCGACTCCGGGGTTCGACAGCGCGCCGACGCTTGCGGCCACCAACGTGATCACCCGCGACCCGGAGACGGGGATTCAGAACATGGGCACCTACCGCGCCGGTCTCAAGGCGCCCGACCGGCTTGTCGTCCGCATGGCGACGCGGGTCGGCGGCGCGGGAGGCTATGTGCACTGGAAGAAGCGGAAGGCGCGGGGCGAAGATCTGCCCTGCGCGATCGTGCTCGGCTGTCCCCCGCCGGTCGCCTTCATGGGGCCGCAGAAGCTCCGGGTCGACCTCGACGAGATCGCGGTCGCGGGAGGCCTCGCCGGGGCGCCGATCAATGTGGTGCGCGCCCGGACCGTGGATCTTCTGGTGCCGGCCGAGGCCGAAATCGTGATCGAAGGAATGATCGCGACCGATCGGCTGGAGCCTGAGGGGCCGTTCGGCGAGAGCCATGGCCATGTGGCGCTGGAGGAATTCAACTTGCCGATGCGCGTGACCGCGATCACCCGCAAGGCGCGTCCGGTGCTTCCGTCCTATATCAGCCAGGTGGCGCCCAGCGAATCCTCCGTGATGAAGCGGGTCGCCTACGAACCTCTGTTCCTCGGCCATCTGCGCGATCATCTCGGGATCCGGTCCGTCACCGGCGTCGCACTCCATGAGAAGCTGACCGGTCTGCTGCGGGTGACGATCGTGACGTTCGCGCGCGACGCTCCGAGAACCGAAATTTGGCGGGCGCTCTACGGGGCTGCGAGCTTCAAGGGGGATTGCGGCAAGATCTGCATCGCGGTCGACGACGACATCGACGCCGACAACGCCGACGCGCTGCTCTGGGCGCTGGCTTATCGCCATAACCCGGCCGAGGACATCGCCGTCCTCCCGCATCGCGGCCAGGGCCACGGCCCCCGGCGCGAGCATGGCGGCGAAGAGGATTCGACGCTGCTCATCGATGCCACGATGAAATCGCCGATGCCGCCTCTCGCCTTGCCGTCGCGCGGCCATATGGAGGGTGCGCGGAAGTTGTGGGATCGGCTGGGGCTGCCCGCGCTCAAACCGGAAGCCCCCTGGCACGGCTACGGTCTCGGAGACTGGAGCGAGGCATGGGAGCAGGCGGCCGCGCGGGCCGCCGCCGGCGACTATCTCGAGAACGGCCGGCTTACCGCGCGCCGGCAGCGCGGCGGGTTGGTCCCGGAGACGTCGGTGCGCGATGTCGAAGACGGGGATGGCTGAAATGGATGTCGCCGGGACGCGCGTCGACAAGCGGACGTTGCAGAACGAGCTGATCGCGCGGGCCGCCGGAATGGTCCCGGCGCTCCGCGCGCGGGCCTCGGAGGCCGAGGCCAACCGCACCATCCCCGACGCCACCCACCGGGAGTTCGTCGAGGCCGGGTTCTACCGCATCTTTCAGCCTGCCCGCTGGGGCGGACTCGAATGCGCGTACCGCATGCTGGTCGACCTGGCCGGGGAGATCGGCCGCGGATGCGGCTCCAGCGCCTGGGTCTTCACCAACCTGGTGGCCCAGAGCTGGATCGTCGGTATGGGGCGGATACAGGCTCAGAGCGATGTCTGGGGCGGCGATCCCGGCGCGCTGATCGCCTCTGGCTTCGCGGTCAAGGGCGGCACCGCGAGGAGGATGGACGGCGGCCTGCTGCTCGACGGATTTTGGAGCTTCGTGAGCGGGGTCGACGTCTGCGACTGGCTCAATCTCCAGGTCTTTCTCCCCCGTCCCGAGGGGCCGCCCGAGCATCGCTTCGTCCTGGTCCCGATGACCGGGATCGAGGTGATCGACGACTGGAATGCCACGGGGCTGCTCGCGACCGGCAGCAAGTCTGTCCTGCTGAAAGAGGTGTTTGTCCCGGACTACCGGACCTTGCCTTCGGAAGCGCTCTCCGGATCGCGGTCTCTGAGCGCCGACGAGAACACGGCCCCGCTGTTCAGGCTCTCGCCCTGGTCGACAGGCACGCAGATTTTCTCCGGGCCCGCCTACGGCATCGCGCGCGGGGCGCTCGAGGATGTCGAGGAGGAGTTCGGCACGCGGGTGGGCGTGACCGGGGCGAAGCTGTCAGAGCTGCCGACCGCGCAGATCCGCGTCGCCGAGGCGGCGTCCGAGATCGACGCCGCGGGCGCGCTGCTGGTCCAGTGCGGCGAAGACTCGATGCGCTACGCCGAGGCGGATAGGCACCCCCCGCTCGCGGAGCGCGCCAAGTGGCGACGCAACAACGCCTATGCCACCCAGCTCTGCGTGCGTGCGGTCGAGCGCCTCTATCCGCTGATGGGCGCCCGGGGGCTCGACCGCGCCAGCCACTTCATGCGCGCCTGGCGCGATGTGCATGCGGTCTCGATGCAGATCACCCAGTCCTGGGACATCCAGTCCGTCAATGCCGGCCGCATCCGTTTCGGCCTGCCTTCGGTCGACCCCCGGCTGTGACGGCGTCCCGGTACTGGCCGAACGGTCTTCCTCGACCGGGCGTGCGGCGTCATGGGGAGGGGTCGCCCTGAAGGCGATATCGAAAGCGTATGACTTTCTCTTGAACGGGATGGCCGTTCTGGCCGGTGTTCTGATCTTTTCGAGCTTCGCGATGATCGTCATCGACGTCACGATGCGAATCGTCGGGTTGAAGCCTCCGCTCTTCACCATCCCGGTCGTCGAATACATCCTGCTCTGGTTCACGATGCTCGCCGCGCCCTGGCTGGTACGCATCAAGGGGCATGTATTCATCGATGCGCTCACGCGGGTCCTGCCGGCGACGGTCCGGAACGCGATCGCGAAAATCGTTTACGCGGTCTGCGCCCTCGCAGCGACGATCTATAGCATTCACGCTGCGGCGCTTCTTCATAGTGCCTGGTTGAATGACGTCGTCGACGTTCGCAGCGTCGACATGCCGCAATGGGCATTGTTCGGCCCGATGCCGCTCTGTCTATTCCTGGTCGCGGTCGAGTTCGTTCGCTTTCTGATCGGGATCGACGACATGTACAGCCAGGCGACCGGGGAACGCGCAGGGGTCTAGACCATGGATATGGAATGGTATTGGGCCCTTGCTGTACTGATCGGCATGGTCATGTTCTTCATGGCGATGGGGGTTCCTGTCGCCCTGACATTCATCACGACGAATATAATCGGGGTGGTGATCTTCATGGAGGATCTGGCCGGCTGGACCCAGATCGTCGATAACTCCACCTCTCTGATCACGCGTTTTACGTTGGGTCCGGTGCCCATGTTCATAATGATGGGCGCCCTGTTTTTTCATACCGGATTGGCAATACGCGTGTTCGACGGACTCGACGTGCTCTTCGGTCGGCTGTCGGGACGGCTCTGCTATCTGACCGTGGCGGGTGGCGCCATGTTCTCGACGCTGACGGGATCGAGCATGGCCAACACCGCGATGCTCGGGGCGTTGATGGTGCCCGAGATGCGCCGCCGCGGCTACAGTCAGCGCATGTCGATGGGGCCCATTCTCGGCACCGGTGGGCTCGCCATGATCATTCCGCCGTCCGCTCTGGGCGTGCTGCTCGCATCCATCGCCAATATCGACGTCGGCCGGCTCTTGGTTGCGGGGTTTCTGCCGGGTTTCGTGCTTGCCGGTCTGTATGCGGCGTTGATCTTCTTCCAGATCCGGCTTCGACCGGACTCCGCGCCGCCCTATGCCGTCGAGATGCCGCCGCTCCTGGATCGTTTCCGCCTGGTCTGTACCAACATCCTGCCGATGAGCCTGATCATCTTCATGGTGGTGGGTTTCATCATCCTCGGATGGGCGACGCCCACGGAGGCCGCGGCGTTCGGCGTATTGGGCGTGATCATCCTGGCCTGTGCGTTTCGGGTCATGACGTTCAAGGCGCTCCGGACGTCGATCGAGGCGACGGTCAAGGTCGGGGCGATGGTGTTCTTTATTATCATGAGCTCGACCGTATTCAGCCAGCTTCTGGCTTTCTCCGGCGGCAGCGCCGGGCTGCTCGGATGGGCGACCGGCTTCGAGGTCTCGAAATATTGGGTCCTCCTGGTGATGTTCTTCATCCTGATCGCGCTCGG
The DNA here is from genome assembly GCA_963422565.1 of Alphaproteobacteria bacterium. GTDB lineage: Bacteria > Pseudomonadota > Alphaproteobacteria > MPNO01 > MPNO01. Next base: position 3,398,875 of record OY730228.1, read on the forward strand.
CATGTTCATGGACGCCACATCCATGATGCTGATCACGGTGCCGATCTTCTTCCCGCTGGCCCAGCAGCTCGGCTTCGATCTCATCTGGTTCGGCCTGTTCGTTCTAATGACATTCGAGATGGCCGGAACGACTCCGCCCTTCGGACTGCTGCTCTATGTCATGCTCGGCGTCGCACCCAGAGGAACGACGATGTTTCAGGTGGCCAGCGCCGCATTTCCGTTTCTTATCTGCGATGCGATACTGATCCTCATCATGGTCCTGTATCCCGGGATCGCTCTCTGGCTCCCGAGCCTCATGTGACGGGAGATGGCGGCGATCCGCGACCGGGCCTGGAGGAACGCCATGGCCAACGATCTTTCCAAGCGGCACGACGCCTTCTTCCGCACCGTCCTCTCCGATGCCGGGCGCACCGCCGCCCTGTTCCGCGACCGACGATCCCCCGGGGCGCCCTCTATGGCAGCTTGGTCGACTCGGCGCTGCCGCCGATCTCGGCGATGATGTTCTATCGCGGTCGGGAGCGACGGACGGCGGCGCCCGCTTCGGGCCGAGATGCAGCCGGCCCCCTGCTTCCGTTGTATCGGGGGGAGCCGTCGGGCATACTTCCGATCGGGGGAGCGTCCGATCGGTCGACGACGGTGATTCAGGCCCATCGTCTTTGGGGGCGCCCGTTCAACGGCCTGATCGGAGGATGAGACATGTCTCTCAGACCGGTATTTCTATCGATGATCGTCGCCGCTGCGGCCGCTTGGTCGGTGCCGGCGTGGGCTTCGACGATCAAGGTCTCGACCTGTCAGATACGGACTCACGATCATGTGATCGTGTTTCTGGATGAATTTCTCAAACCTGCCCAGAACAACGATATTGGCCTGGATCTTCGCTATGTCGGCGGTCCGGAGATCACGCCGTTCCGCAAGCAAGGCGGTCTTTTGAAGCGCGGGTTGATCGACCTGATCTTCTGCCCGACGCCCTATTATGGTGCGGACCTCCCGGAAGCTCGGCTGTTGGGCGCACATAACAAGTCTCTTGAGGAAATGCGCAAGAATGGGGCATACGACATGCTCAGGGAGGCCTGGGACAAGGGCTTGAATGCGCATATTCTCGCTTGGCCGGCTTTCAACGTATCGACGTTCTATGTTTATACGAAATTCGAGCCGAAGCTCAGCAAGGAGACCGGGATCGATCTGACGGGTGTAAAGATGCGCTCGACCGGTCTCTACAAGCCGTTCCTGGCGGCGATGAATGCGATCCCGGTCGGCATAGCGCCCGGCGATGTCTATACGGGTCTGGAGCGAGGTGTAGTAGACGGAATCGCATGGCCAAAGGGCTCAGTCACCAAATACGGCTGGGAAAAATTCCTCAGATATAAGGTCACTCCAAACTTCTATGGTGCGACATTTATGGTTATCGTCAACAAAAAGAAATGGAACAGCCTGACGCAAGAGGAGAGAGACTTCCTCACGAAGGTCGCGGCAATATATGAGAAGAAGAGCGACGAGGTCGTCGGCAGAAATCTCACGGCGGACGAGGAGAGGCTCGAAAAAGCCGGTGTTCGGACGGTCGCACTCGAAGGTGCGTATGCGAAAGCGTATCTCAAGACCATTTACGATGCGAAATGGGCAGTCAACGACAAGTATAAGTACACGGTGGACTATAAAACCTTGAAATCGCTGATGTACGAGTAGCCCGCCCGCGGTTCGGGTAACGCGGTTTCGGGGCCGTCGCGAGGCGGCCCTTTCCGTGCGCTGGCTAAGCCGAGTGGAGGAATTCCGTCAACGCACTCTCGAAGGCCCGCGGGTTGGCGATGTTGCAGATATGGCCGGCGTCCGGCAGCGACACGTGGCGGGCAGCCGGTACCGCCGAGGCCATCTCCCGCATGACCTCGGGCGGGGCGCCGGCATGATCGCGCGCGCCGGAGACGAACAGGGTCGGCGTGCGGATCGCGCCCAGCCGATCCCGATGGTCGCGTTCGAGCAGCGCCGCGACGCAACCTGCATAGCCCTCGACCGGGGTCCGGAGAATCATCGCCTGCACCCGGTCGATGATATCCGGGTTGGCTGCCCTGAACGCGTCCGGGAACCATCGCTGCAACGTGGGCTCGACGATCTCCGCGATACCCCCTCGGCGCGCGGCTTCAAGCATCGGCGGCCAGATCGCGCGATATCCGGGCGCAAGTGCCGCCCGGCAGGCGACCGGGACGAGCGCCTCGAGACGGTCCGGGTGCGCGCGGGCGAGCGCCATCGCGACCACCCCGCCGAGTCCGATTCCGACGAGGCACGACCGGGTGATCCCGAGCCCGTCCCAGAGCCCGACGATGTCGCCGATCAACTGGTCGAGCGTGTAGGGACCGGAAGGAACCGCGCTGTCGCCATGGCCCCGGGTGTCGAACCGCAGCAGCCGATGGGTGCGGCCAAGGACGGCGATATGCGGGTCCCACATGGTCAGGTCGTTGGTGAGGCCGGTTGCGAAAGTGATCCAGGGGGCGCCCTCGGGGCCGTCGATCCGATAGTTGAGCGAGACCCCAGCCGCCGTCAGTTTCGGCATGTCCTGTCCTCTTCTTTCACCTAGATCCCCCCATCGAACACGAAATCCGCTAACCTGGACAGGATGATCCGGCGAGATGCGGCGATGACCGATGCCGAGAACGGTTTGCCCCTGAAAGGGAAGGTTGCGATCGTCACGGGCAGCGTAGCCGGGATCGGCCGCGCGACGGCGCTCGCGCTCGGCCGCGACGGAGCGTCGGTCGTCGTCAACGGCCGGCGCTCCGTGGCGGCGGCCGCCGATGCCGCAGCGCTCGTCGAGAAGGCGGGTGGCCGCGCCCTCGTCCACATGGCCGACGTGAGCGAGCCGGCACAGGCGGCCCGCCTCGTCGCCGCGGCCGTCGACGGATTCGGACGGCTCGACATTCTCGTCAACAACGTCTCGCACCGGATCGCCAAGCCGATCGAGGAGATCGGCTTCGACGAATGGCGCGATGTCCAGGCGAGCACGCTCGACGCCGCCTTTCTGTGCATCCGCGCCGCAGTGCCCCATATCAAGGCGGCGGGCGGCGGCTCGATCGTCAATATCGGCGGCGTCTCGGGGCATGCAGGGGTGAAGAACCGCGCCGCGGTCGCCGCCGCCAAGGCCGGCCTCGCCGGGATGACGGCGGCGCTTGCCGTCGAACTCGGTCCGGCGAATATCAACGTCAACTGCGTTTCGCCCGGCAGTATCGACAATTATCGGAGCGCCGCCGCCATGTCCGCGCATTTCCTCGACCGCCCGCCGCCGATGGGGCGGATGGGAAGGGTCGATGAGGTCCCGCGATGGTACGCCATCTGTGCGGGCCGTCCGGGCGCTACGTCGCCGGGCAGACGATCCATGTCTGCGGGGCGTGGAATGTTTCGATCGCCTGAGCCCGGCATTTCGCAAGGGCGCCGCCGACATGTTGGGCAGCCGGGCCTCGTTCCGGGCCGTGACGGGCTGCCGTGGTCGAAAACGAATACGGGAGGCAGACATGAGTGAAACCGCGCCGTCGCTGCGGCTGACCAATGGTGGGGCGTTCGGAATGCTTGAGGCTGCGATGGCCAAGGCCCATGAGATGGGGGTGCCGCAATGCATTTCGATCGTCGATTCCGGTGGCCATCTGCTGGCCTTCTCGCGGATGGACGGGGCCTATGTTCTGTCGATCGAGTCCTCCCTGGCGAAGGCGATGACCGCGGCCTCCTATGGCGAGCCGACCGGCAACATCCCCGCCGGGGTCGATATCAAGCTCGCGATCGCGACCGGGGGCAAGAGAGTCAATCTGCCCGGCGGTCTGCCCATCGTCGTCGACGGTCACCTGATCGGCGGCGTCGGGGTGGGATCGGGCGCCGGACATGAGGATCTCGAAGTTGCTCGCGCGGCTCTCGCGGCGATTCCCGGAGCGGCCCGTTTCGATTGATCGGCCCGGCGGCCGCCAGGCTCAGCCGGCTACGGCGGCCGGCATCATGCTGCGGCCGCGATTTTCCGGTATGAACAGCGACAGAAAGGCGGCAACCAGGGCGAGGGCGAAGGACAGGATCCACATCCAGTCATATTGACCGACCAGATCGAACAGCCGGCCGCCGATGAATGAGCCGAGCGCTCCGCCGATCGAGTGGAAGGCGAACAGTAGGCCCATCGTCAGCCCCATGATTCGCAGCCCGATATGGGTCGCCACGATGTTGGCGACCACCGGGAAGGTCGAGAAGTCGAAGATGCCGAACAGTGTCGCGAAGACGAACAGGAGCGGCGCGTCACCGGCGACATGCATCAGCATAAGAAAACAGAACGCGCGCAGAAAATAGATGCTGGCGAGCAGCAGCGGACGATGGAATCGGTCGGACAGCGCACCGTACCCGATCATGCCGATCATCGAGAACGTCGCCAGCACGCCGAACGCGGCGGCGCCCTCGACCGGGGGGAAGCCGCAGGCCGCCGCGTAGGGAAGGAAGTGAATCCGAATCGCCCCGATGGTCGTGAACCCGCAGACGATATAGCCGATTCCCATCAGCCAGAAGGCGCGCGAGCGGGCGAGAAAGCGGAGCTGGGCGGCGAGGCTCCTCCCGGTGTCGACATGGCCCGGGTCGGCGGCCGGGGCGGCTCCACGGCGGATCAGCACCCAGGTCAGCACCGCCGTCGCGGTCAGCATCACCGCGAGGACGACATAGCTCGGGCGCCAGCCGATCGCCTCGATCGAGATGGCCAGCAGCGGCATGAGCACGAGCTGGCCGCCGGTCGCGCCGGAAGAAGCGAGCCCCGTCGCGAGCCCGCGATGCTCCCGGAAATAGAAGGAGACCACCGTCCCGATCAGCGGTGCGGAGATCGCGGAGAAACCGATCCCGCCGATGATGCCGAAGATCAGGATATAGTGCCAGCCGGTAGACATGTTGGCGGTCATGGCCATCGCTGCGGCGACGATCAGCAGCCCGGCGACGTTCACCAGCCTCGCACCCGCCCGGTCGAGCGCGATGCCTGCGAGCGGCGAGCCGACCGCCATCACGATCAGCATCACCGCGCCGCCGGTGGAGACGAAGGTGCGGTCCCAGCCCAGTTCGTTCTCCCATGTCGGGATAAGCAGGCCGAGCGACGTGCGGGCGGCCATGACCAGGCTGAGAACCAGGAACAGAACGCCGACGACCATCCAGCCATAGCTGTTCGAACGAAGCAGTCGAAGACTCATGCGGGGACCGGAATGATTGCGGTCGTTCCTGCGATCCTAACATGCTGGGCCGCGCGCCGCCCGGCCGCCGGCGTTCCGATCGACAAGCCAAAAAAGGAAATTCCCGGTTGGCGCGAACGGGACGTTTGCCGCTGGGACCGACGATCGGCGCCGCGCAGCGGCGAGCGGAAGTACTCGTTTCGGCGTCCTGGCGGCCGGCCTGCGCCGGCATCGTAGCTCAGGTCGTCACCCGTTTCTCAAGGAAGGATCCCCCACCCCAACCCTCCCTCTCGAGGGGGAAGAGTGAGAGAGGGCGGGCGTGAATCCGTCCCCTTGAGGGAGAGGCAGGAGGGTCTTGCGACTTGCCGGTCGTGGTCCGCGAAACGAGCACTGCCGAGCGGCGAGGGAACCGATTCCGCCCGGATCGGTTATGCTCTTCGGCGGAGGGTGTGCAACCGAGCGCGAGGGCCGCCGATGCCCGATCGGTACTGATGGAAGGCCATCTCCGCGACGGGGTCATCATCCTCGCCGCCGCCGTGGTCGCGTCGGTCGGGCTCGATCGTCTGCGTCTGTCGCCGGTCCTCGGCTACATGATCGTCGGCGTGGCGATCGGCCCGTTCGCGCTGCATCTCATAGACGATGTCGAGAGCGCGCGCGGCCTCGCCGAGTTCGGTGTGGTGTTTCTGCTGTTCTCCATCGGCCTGGAGCTACCGCTCGGGCGTCTGCGCATACTTTCGCCGATGCTCTTCGGACTCGCGGCGGCGCAGATCCTGGTCACCGCTGCGGTCATCGGCGGCGCGGCGTTTCTCGCCGGTCTGTCCCTCGACGCGGCGATCGTCGTCGGGCTCGCGCTCGCCCTTTCCTCGACCGTGTTCGTGGTCCGTCTGCTGATCGACGCTCGGCGGCTCGCCGGTCGGATCGGCCGGTCGGCTTTCGGCATTCTCCTGACTCAGGATATCGCGATCGCGCCGATCCTCGTGGTGACGATCGCGTTCATCGATCGCGAGACCGGGCTCGCCGTCTCGCTCGGGATCGCGGCCGCGAAGGCGGCGGCCGCGGTCGCCGTGATCTTCGCGGCCGGGCATTATGTCCTGCGCCCGCTTTTTCGGCTGGCTGCGGTCGGCAAGTCCGAAGAGGCGTTCGTGGCGACGACGCTTCTCGTCGTGCTCTGTACGGCGGCCCTGACGGAGGTCGCGGGCCTCTCCCTCGCCCTCGGGGGCCTGTTGGCCGGGATGCTGTTGGCCGAGACCCAGTACAGGCACCAGGTCGCGGCCGAGATCCGGCCGTTTCGCGGCTTGCTCGTCGGCCTGTTCTTCATGACGATCGGAATGGTGACGGATCTCGGTCATGCCTGGTCGTCGCTCCCGGATGTCGCCGCGGTCCTGGTCGGGATTCTGGCGGCGAAGACGCTGGTCCTCGCGGGGTTGGCGTTGTTGTTCGGTTTCCCCGCCCAGGTCGCCGTCTCGCTCGGTTTGCTGCTGGCCCAGGGCGGGGAATTCGCCTTCGTTCTGCTGGGCGTCGCCGCGGCCGGCGGCCTCCTGAGCGGCGCGGACGCGCAGACGCTGATCGTCGCGGTGGCGCTTTCGCTGTTCGTGACGCCGATGCTGGCCGCCGCCAGCCGCCGACTGGCGCGGCAGGGCGCCGCACGCAGCGTCGCCCACGCCGACCCGCTGCGTCACCCGGTCGCCGAGACCGGAGGCCATGTGATCATCGCCGGCTACGGCAGGGTCGGACGGACGGTCGCCAAGCGGCTCGCCGCGGCCGGCATCCCCTATCGGGCGATCGACCAGGATCCGGATCTTGTCGGACGGGCGCAGGGGGACTCGGTCTTTTTCGGCGACGCGACGCGGCTCGATGTCCTGCAGGCGCTCCATATCGACCAGGCGCGCGCGGTCGTTGTCGCGCTGCCCGATCGCGAGGCGGCGATTCGGCTCGTCGGGATGCTGCGCATGGTCGTCGAGGATCGGCCGATCCTGGCGCGCGCCGCCACCGAAGAGCATGCGCGCGAGCTCGTCGAGGCGGGCGCCGACGAGATCGTCCTCGAGCTGATCGCGACCGGTGATCGGCTGGCTAGGCTGATCCCCGAGGCGAGCCCGGCCGGCGGCGCGGGTGGGCCGTGACATCGCCGACCGTTCGGGCGAACATGCCTGCCTTCGCGTACGACCGCAGGACATGACGGGTGAGTTACCGCACGATCCTCTATGACGAAGACGGGCCGGTGGGCAGGATCACGCTCAACCGGCCCCATGACGGCAACATGTTCACCGCCGAGACCTGCCGCGAGGTCCGCGACTGCATCGAGGGCATTCGGTGCGAGACCCGTACCCGCGTCGTCGTGCTGACCGGAGCGGGTAGCAGATTCTTCTGCATCGGTGGGTGCAAGGACAAGGGTACGACGACGCGCCTCTATGCCGGCATGATGCCGACGCTCGAGATGTACGAGGCAATCGACAGGCTGCAGAAACCGGTCATCGCCTCCGTCAACGGGTTCGCGGTCGGGGGCGGCAACGTGCTGCAGATGGTGTGCGATCTGACCATCGCCAAGGAGAGCGCCGTGTTCAGACAGGTCGGGCCGATGATGGGCTCCTTCGATGCCGGTTACGGCACCTGGTATCTTGAGGATCTGGTCGGCAAGAAGCGCGCCAAGGAGATCTGGTATACGAACCCGAAGATCGGCGCCGCCGAGGCCCTGTCCATGGGGCTGATCAACCGTGTGGTTCCCGACGACGCGCTCGCCGAGGAGACTCGGAGCTATGCGTTCGAGGTCGCCGAGCGCGGAAGCTTCGCGCTCGCGTCGATCAAGGCGGCCTTCAACGCGCGCCACGGCGGCGTTTCGGGCTTGGCGCGCGTGGCCCATGATCTGCTTCTGCCCGGCTATCTGGACGGCGAGGAGTCGCGCGAGCTCGGGGCCGCCTTCGCCGCGCGCCGGGCGCCGGATTCGAGCCGATTCGGGCGTTGAGTCGCCATGCGCGCGTTTCTGACCCTGCACGACCCTGCCCGGACCCGCCGCTATTACGAGACCGGAGTCTGGCAGGATCAGACCCTCGACGGCCTCGTCGATATCCATGTTCGGGAGCGCGGCGACGCCTATGCGCTCCGCGACGCGGCCCGGCGCCTCACCTGGGTGGAGGTCCGAGCTTGGGCCGATGGGGTCGCGCGCGAACTCCGCGCGCGCGGGCTCGTCTCCGGGGATCGGGTCTCGATCTGGCGCGGAAACGGCATCGAATCGGTGATCGTCATGCTCGCCTGCGCGCGCGAGGGGTTCGCCTGCAACCCGACCCTTCACCGCACCAACACCTGTGGCGAGGTGGCGGGCCTGCTGGAACGGCTCGGGAGCGCGGCGTTCTTCACCGAACCCGGCTGGGGCGCCGACCGTGACGAGAACGATCTCGACGCGCTATTGGCCGGGCTTCCGGATCTCCGCGCCGTCTATGGCGAAGAGGACTTCCCCGGACCCGGGCGCCCGCCCGACACCGAGGCGGACGCGAATCCCGACAAGGTCGCCTATCTCGCGTTCACCTCGGGGACGACCGGCGCGCCCAAATGCGTGATGCATTCCGATAACACGCTGCTCGCCAACGCCCGCGACATGGTTGCCGCCTGGACGCTCTCGCCGTCGGCGAAGCTGCTCACGCTGAGCCCGATGTCGCATCACATCGCTTGGGTGGGAGTCGCCCAATGGGTCCTGACCGGTTGCGAGCTGATCACCGACGACAGGCCGGCGGGCCGGGATCGGTTCGACTGGATCACCGAGACCGGGGCCACCTACGTCATGGGCGTACCGACCCATGCGATGGATGTCCTGGCCGAGCGGAAGGCCAGAAACGCGCGGCGGATCGGCGCCGTGGAGACGTTCTACATGGCCGGCGCGCCGATACCCCCTGCCGTCTGCGAAGCCTTCATGGCGCTCGGCATCAGGCCCCAGAACATCTATGGGATGACCGAGAACTCATCGCATCATTTCACCCATCCGACGGACACGGTCGAGACCGTGACCCGCACTTGCGGGCGCGGTGGGAAAGCCTATGAGGTGGCGATCTTCGACAGGGAGAACCCCGACCGGCCGGTCGGCCCCGGGGTGGTCGGCGAGATCGCCGGCCGCGGCGGCGCGCTGATGCTCGGCTATTTCGCGGACCAGCGGGCCACCGCCGAGAGCTTCAACGGCGACGGCTGGTTCCTTTCGGGCGACCTGGGGGCGCTCGACCCGGCAGGCAATCTCTCGATCGAGGGGCGGCTCAAGGACGTCATCATCCGAGGCGGCCACAACATCTATCCGGCGCGGATCGAGGCCCTGGCGATCCGCCATCCCGAGATCGATCGGGCGGCGGTGATCCCGGTGCCCGACGAACGGCTGGGCGAACGGGGCTGTCTCGCGGTCGTCGGCTGCGCGGCTCCCGAGGACATCCTCGACCATCTGTACCGGGAGGGGCTCTCCCGCTACGACATGCCCGAATATTTCATGCGCATGGAGGCATTTCCCTTGACTGCGAGCGGCAAGATACTCAAGCGCGCCCTCGTCGAGCGGGTGCGGACCGACGCCCTGGCGCCCCGGCCGATGCGCTTCGCCCAGGGACGGGCCGCCGCGCAATGACGGTGTCGCTGTCGCGGGAGGGCGACGCCGTCCTGGTCACGCTCGACCGGCCCGAGGCGTTGAACGCGCTGTCCTTCGAGATATTGGGGCGGCTCGATCGGGCGTTCGATTCGGCGGCCGAGAGCGGCGCGCGGGTCCTGCTGGTCACCGGCGCGGGCGGCCGCGCGTTCTGCGCAGGAGCGGATATCAAGGAGCTCAAGGGCCGCACCGCGATCGAGGAGAAGCGGGGGACCCGGTTCGGCCAATCGGTGTTCGCCAAGCTCGATTCGTTGCCCATCCCGTCGGTCGCGCTGATCGACGGCTACGCGTTCGGCGGCGGTCTCGAACTCGCGCTCGCCTGCACGTTTCGGCTGGCGGCGCCGAGGGCGCGGCTCGCTCTGCCCGAGATAAGGCTCGGCCTGATTCCGGGCTATGGCGGAACGCAGCGATTGCCGCGGCTCGTCGGCGAGGCGCGGGCTCTCGAGATGATCCTGACCGGCCGCGCGGTCGATGCCGAGGAGGCCCTGCGCATCGGGTTGGTGACCCGGATCGTGGGGGGCGATCTGGTTCGCGCCGGGCGCGATTTCGCCGCCGAGTTCACCGGCTACAGCCTGCCGGTGCTGGCCATGGCCAGGGAAGCCGTGCAGCGCGCGCTCGACAACCCGATCGGCGAGGGGCTGAAGATCGAGGCGGACCTGTCTACTCTCGCCTACCGGACCCGGGACGCGGCGGAAGGGATGGCGGCCTTCGAAGAGAAGCGCAAACCGGACTTCCGGGATGGCTGAGCCCGGCGCGCGGGTGGTGGTCACGGGGGCGAGCAGGGGGATCGGCGCTGCCGTCGCGCGCGGGCTGGACGTCGCCGGCTATGCGGTGATCGGTCTCTCGCGGACCGGGCGGAGCGCCGCCGGGCAGGGCATCGCCTGCGACATGGCGGACGAGCAGGCGGTGCGGAGGGCGTTCGCCGATCTCGCCTCGGCGCCGGGGTCGCTCGTCGGGCTGGTCAACAACGCCGGTACGCATGGCCAGGCGCCGACGGCGGAGCTCGAGACCGGCGAATACGAGCGCGTGATGCGCGTCAACGCGACCGCGGTGATGATCGCCGCGCGCGAGGCGCATGCCTTGCTCGTACGGAGCGGCGGCGGGCTGATCGTCAACATGGGCTCGTTCTTCGACAAGCTCGGTGTCCGGGAGCATCTCGCCTATTGTGCATCCAAGGCGGCTGTTGGCGCGATCACCCGTTGCCTCGCCGTCGAATGGGCCGACCATGGGATCAGCGTCGTCAACATCGCCCCCGGCTATGTCGAGACCGACTTCAACCGCGGGTTCCTCACGCGCGCGAGCGTCCGGAAGTGGATCGGACACCGCGTTCCGCTGCGCCGGACCGGGACCGCCGAAGAGGTCGCGCGCCTCGTCGTCGCGCTCTTCGCCGCCGACGCCCCTTATCTCACCGGCGAGACGATCTATCTGGACGGCGGCCACGGGGTGAACCATTGAGGACCGTGCTCGATCGGCTCGACGCGGCGCGCGGCTGGTCCGAAGACGAGCGCATCGTCATCGACCAGCTTCGGCGGGCGGCGGCGGAGGTGCTCGCCGCCAACGCCGCCGGGTTCGACGCCAGCGGCGCGTTTCCCTGGCCGAATATCGAGGCACTCAACGCGCTCGGCCTCAACGCGATCTATGTCCCCGAGGCCTATGGCGGCGCGCCGGTGAGCTACCGCCTCTATCTCGAATGCGTGCGGATCGTTTCCGAGGCCTGCGCGGCGACCGGGATCATCTACGCGACCGGGTTCCATGCCATGAAGCCGGTGATCGATTTCGGGACCGAGGAGCAGAAGCGTCGGCTGTTGCCCCGGATCGCCGGCGGCGGGATCGCCGCGCTCGCCATCACCGAGCCCCAGGCCGGATCGGATGCGGCCGCAATGAAGACCAGATTCACCCCCGACGGCGATGTGGTGGTGGTCGACGGCGGCAAGATATTCATAACTTCGGGCGATGTCGCCGATCTCGTCCTGCTGTTCGGCAAATGGTCCGAGATCGCGGACGGCCGCGGGGCCGTCACGGCGCTCGTGCTCGAGAAGGGCACAGAGGGCTTCGATGTGCTTCGCACCGAACGGAAGATGGGTCTCCGGGCGTCCTCGACTGCGGCGATCGCCTTCGACGGCTGCCGGGTCCCTCGCACGAACCTTGTCGGGGCGCCGGGGCAGGGGTTCGAGATCCTTCTCGCCTCGCTCAACAAATCGCGTCCGTCGACCGCCGCCCATGCGCTGGGCATCGCCAGCGCGGCGTTCGACGATATGGTCGCCTATATGAATCAGCGCCGCCAGTCGGGGCGAAAGATCGTCGATTTTCAGGCCAACCAGTTTCTTCTCGCCGATCTTGCCGCCGAGCTGGCGCTGGTCGAGTGCTGGATCGATCATGTCGCCCGGCTGGTCGACTCGGATGCTGCCGAGTTCGGCGTCGAAGCCTCGATCGCCAAGCTGCGCGCCTCCGATCTCGCCATGCGCATGACCAGCGAGGCCGTGCAGATGCATGGTGGCTACGGCTATTGCAGCGAGTATCGTGTGGAACGGTTGATGCGGGACGCCAAGATCACTCAGATCTGGGAAGGCACCAACCAGATACACCGCCAGCTCATCGGCCGGAGCTTCCGCGCGCGATGAGCGGGACGATCCGGACCGTCGGCGTCTGCGGAGCCGCCGGGACGATGGGGGCGGGGATCGCGATCGTCGCCGCGCGGGCCGGGTTCGCGACCCGCTGCTACGACCTCTCGCAGGCCGGGCTGGATGCGGCGCGCGCGCAGACCGAGGCCTTCTTCGATCGGGCCGTGGCGCGCGGGCGGACGAGCGCCACGGCACGGGCATCCGCGCTCGGCGCGATGAGCCGGTCGACCGATCCGGACATTCTTGCCGATTGCGATCTGGTGATCGAGGCGGTGTTCGAGGACCTCGCGGTCAAGCGGGATCTACTCCGCCGCCTCGATTCGATCTGCCCGGATCATGCGATCTTCGCCTCCAACACCTCGACGCTCTCGATCACCGAGATCGCCGCCGCCGGCGGCCGCGAGGACCGGGTGGTCGGCATGCATTTCTGCTTGCCCGCCCAGCTCATGAAGCTGATCGAGATGTCCGCCGGATTGAACGGCTCGGAGGAGAGCTTCGCCGCCGCCTGGCGCTGGGCCGAGGCGGCCGGCCAGCTCCCGGTCCGCACCCAGGACCGGCCGGGTTTCATCCTCAACGCTCTTCTGGTGCCGTTCAACAACGACGCCATTCGCGCCGTCGAGGCGGGCGTGGCCACGGCCGGCGACATCGACAAGGCGATCAAGGCGGGGCTGGGCTACAGGATGGGGCCGCTCGAACTCGTCGATCTGATCGGGCTCGATACCCAGATCCGCCTGTCGGAGGCTTTCTATCCGATCATGCTCGACCCACGCGCCGCCGCACCTCCGCTGCTTCGCCGCATGGTCGCCGCTGGCCGCCTCGGCCGGAAGTCGGGCCGCGGCTTCCACGACTACGAGGGCAGCGCGATGTTCGGAGCCTGAGCGATGCGCTACGAGATCCGGCGGATGGGCGAGAGCCGATCCTTTCCCGAAGGCGACTCCTTTCTTGACGCCTCGGTCGAAGGCGGCGAGGCGCTGTTCCTGCTGGGCGCGCCGTTCGCGCCCGATCCGGGCCGGGCGGCGATTCTTGTCGAGCTCGGCCTAGAATGTCTCGATGTCCATCTCGATACGAAGGCCGAAGGGCCGGAGACGAACGTTCTGGGCTTCGCCCGCTATCGCAACGGAGAGGATCCGCCGTCGAAGCTGATCGAGCTGGTCGCCGCGCCCGCTGCGGCTGTGGCTGCGGTCGCCGCCGCGCGGCTGGTTCTCGAGGGTGCCGGGTTCGCGGTCGTCGTCTCCGCCGACCGTGTGGGCCGGATCGTCGACCGACTGGTGCGGCCCAAATACAACGCCGCCCTCCGGCTGCTCGATGACGGTCTTGCCGAAGCGGGCGACATGGACCGCGTATGCAGGCTCGGACTGGGCTATCCCGACGGGCCGATCGAGCGGGTCGTGCGCGGCGGGCTGGTTCATCACCACGACGTGAGCCGGGCGCTGTTCGCGGTCAGCGGCGCGGCGGGCTTCGCGCCGGCGCGCCAGGCGGTCGTGGCGAAGGCGCGGGGCGGGCGGTGATGGCGCCACCGCTCGACGGCGTGCTGGTGCTCGATCTCACGACTCTGTTGCCGGGGCCGATGGCGAGCCTGATCCTGGCCGAGGCGGGCGCTGAGGTCGTCAAGATCGAACGGCCCGACGGTGGCGAGGAGATGCGCCGATACGAGCCCCGATGGGGTAGGGACAGCGTCAACTTCGCGCTGCTCAACCGCGGCAAGAAGTCGATCGCCCTCGATCTCAAGACCGATGAAGGCCGGGCGCGGCTGCGGCCGCTCCTGGCGCGTGCCGACGTGCTGATGGAGCAATTCCGCCCGGGAGTCATGAACCGTCTCGGGCTCGACTACGAAGCGGTGCGCGCGATCAACCCGCGAATAATCTATTGCTCGATCACCGGTTACGGCCAGACCGGCCCCAAGCGGGCGCTGGCGGCTCACGATCTGAACTATATCGGCGATACCGGGCTGTTGTCGCTGAGCATGGGGTCGGCGGCGGCGCCGGTGGTACCGCCGGTGCTGATCGCCGATATCGCTGGCGGGGCCTATCCGGCGGTGATGAACGTCCTCTTCGCGCTGCGGACCCGCGACCTGACCGGCGAGGGAAGTCGACTCGACATCGCCATGGCGGACAATCTGTTCCCGTTTCTCTATTGGGGGCTCGGCAACGGCCTGGGCTTTGGGCGATGGCCGGTCAACGGGGGCGAAACGGTAACCGGCGGTTCTCCCCGCTACCGGCTCTACCCGACCGCGGACGGGAAGCTGCTTGCCGCCGCGCCCTTGGAGCAGAAGTTCTGGGACGGTTTTTGCGACGCCGTTGGGCTCGCCCCGGAATGGCGCGACGACCGGCGGGATCCGGCCGGCAGCATCGCCGCTGTCGGCGCGCTCATCGTCGGCGAGCCCGCCGCGCATTGGGAGGAGAGGCTGGCCGATATCGACTGCTGCTGCTCAATCGTCAGGACTCTCGAGGAGGCCGTGGCGGATCCGCAATTCGCGGCACGCGGCCTGTTCGCGGCGCGGGTCTCGAACGAACGGGGCGACACGCTCCCGGCCCTGCCGGTTCCCGTGGTGCCGGCCTTCCGCGCCCGCCGCGGAGACATCCTGTCGGCGCCCGCCCTCGGCGCGGACGGTCGCTTGGCGCCGCGCGATCGAGCCCTGCTTTCAGGCCGGGAGCGCGCGCGGGCCGCGGCTGCGCCAGAGAAGGAGAACCACGACCGAGATATGGAACAGGTTCCACGCGATCCCGTTGAGGAACGCGGCCTGGTAGGAGCCGGTCGCGTCGAATATCCAGCCGGACAGCCAGCCTCCCAGCGCCATGCCGCCGATCGAGGCCATGATGACGATACCGACCCGCTCGCCGGCGTCGTGCGCCGGCAGGTATTCGCGGATGATCAGCGCGTAGCTCGGGACGATTCCGCCTTGCGCCAGCCCGAACATCAGAGAGACGACATAGAGCGACATCAGCCCGTCGAAGGGGAGGTAGAAGACGAGCGCCGCGCATTGCAGGACCGAGCCCAGAAGTAGGGTCTTCACGCCGCCGACACAGTCCGCCAGGAACCCCGATCCGATGCGGCTGACGACGCCGCCGGCCAGCATCAGGGACAGCATTTCCGCACCGTTGGCCATGCCGTATCCGAGATCTACGCAGTAGGCGACGATATGAACCTGCGGCATGGACATGGCGACGCAGCAACAGATCGAGGCGGTCACCAGCAGGAACTGCAGCGCCCGCGGCGAGAGATCGGGCGCGCGAGTCGTTTGCGCCGCCGCCCCGGCATCCGCGCCCGCCGCGTGCCGCCGCCAGGACGGGCGGAGCAGGAGCGTCAGCGGCACCATCGTGACGATACAGACGACCCCGATGGCGGCGTAGGCCGTCCGCCAGTCCGCATCGGCGATGATGGCCTGGATGATCGACGGCCAGACGACCCCGGCGATGTAGTTGCCGCAGGCGGTTATCGCGACGGCGATCCCGCGCCGGCGGCGGAACCAGTGGGAGATGTCGGAGATGATGGGGCCGAAGCTCGCCGCGGTGCCGACCCCGATCAGGACGCCCTGCACGAGAGCGAACTGCCAGATCGTATCCGCGGCCGCGGCCAGGAAGAATCCGCTGCCGACCATTGCCGTCGAGACGAGAAACGGCCGAACGATGCCGAACCGGTCGACATAGCGCCCGACGATGGCGTTCCCGATCGCGAAGCCCAGCATCGTCAGGGTGAACGGCATCGAGGCGCTTCCCCGGTCGACATCGAACTCGGCCTGAACGACCGGCAGGACGACGACCACCGACCACATGCCGATGCTGCCGACGGTCGCGAGCGTCACCGAGACCGCGAGGCGAAACCACGCGTAAGGCCCGTCGATCGCGTGCGCACGCACGGCCGTCCGCAAACGCTGTATCCTCACGCTGTCGTCTCCTGGGGGCGGTTTCGGCAGAATAGGCCGAAGTGATTCTCGATGCACCCGAACGGGCGTCGTTGTCCGGCCGCCGGGCGAGTGCCGATATCGTTCGGGCCTTTCGCGTCTTGGCGTCCCGGCGGCTGGCCTCGGTCGGCATCGCGGTCCGCATTATCACCCGTCTCTCGAGGAAGAACCCTTCCTCGCAAGGGGAAAGGAGTAGGAGAGGGCGCTGCGCGAACCCCCTTCCCTAGAGGGAGGGGCGGGGGAGGGGCTCCCGGCTCGCCGGTCGTACTCCCCAAACTAGAACCGCTGTTGTGCCACCGGAACTATCCGCATAAGCAGTATTGTTCCGTAAGCGTCGCGGAGAGACGGAATGGCGGATGACGGGTTTGTTTGGACACCGGACGAGGTCACGGCCGGGGCCAGCAGGCTGCGGGCGTTTCTCGACATGCATGACCTGTCCGGCTTCGATGCGCTCGGCGATCTGGCGGTACGCGACCCCGAACGGTTCTACGATGCGCTGATCCGGTTTTTCGACATCGGGTTTTCGGTTCCCTATGAGCGCATTCTCGATTCGAGCGCGGGAAAGGAGTGGCCGCGCTGGTGTATCGGTGGGCGGACGAACCTTGCGACGAACTGCCTCGATCGCCAACTCGAAGCGGGTAGGGGCGGGCGGGAGGCGATCGTCTGGGAGGGCGAGGACGGCGAGGTAAGGCGCTGGACGTATTCCGATCTCGCTAGGGAGACGGCACTGCTGGCCGACGGCCTTCGGAGCCTCGGGCTCGGGAAGGGCGACATCGTTGCCATATATATGCCGATGCTGCCCGAGACCGCCGCCGCCTTTCTCGCCGTCGCCCGGATCGGCGCTGTCGCGCTCCCGCTGTTCTCCGGCTTCGGCCCCGCCGCCGTTGCGAACCGTCTGAACGATGCGGCGGCGGTCGCGGTGCTGACCGTCGACGGCACGCTCCGGCGCGGCGCCGTTGTCGAGATGAAGACGGCTCTCGACCGCGCAGCCCAGGACGTGCCGACGCTACGCCATGTCGTCGTCCTGAACTGTCTCGGGATCGGCCCGCCCGGCCGCCGCGCCGGCCGCGACCATGATTGGCACGGGCTCGTTTCCGCCGCGTCCGAAGCGCCGGTGGTGGAGATGGCCGCCGAGGACCCGCTGATGCTGATCTACACGTCGGGGACGACGGGCCGGCCGAAGGGTACCGTGCACACCCATTGCGGCGCGCTTGTCAAAAACGCCCTCGATCTCGGGCTTCTCCTCGACATCGGCGGCGGCGACCGCCTCCTCTGGATGAGCGACATGGGGTGGCTCGTCGGGCCCAAGACGGTCATCGGGGCAACCCTGCTCGGGGCCACGCTGATCCTCGCCGAGGGTGCGCCCGACTACCCCGATGCGGGACGGCTGTGGCGCCTCGCCGCCGAGCATGGGGCGACGGTTGTCGGGCTCACCCCGACGGTTGCCCGTGCCTATATGGCGCGCAGCCCGGAGGTCGTCGACGCGCATGATCTCCGGTCGCTCCGCATTCTGGTGTCCACGGGCGAGCTGTGGGACCGCGAGTCGTGGTCGTGGCTGTTCCACCGAATCGGCGGCGGCAAAACGCCGATTCTCAACTATGCCGGCGGCACCGAGGTCGGGGGCGCCATACTGATCGGGACGCTCCTTCATCCGCTTCGGCCCTGTTCGTTCGGCGGACCGGTGCCCGGGACCGCGGCCGGGGCGGTCGACGACAAGGGCGATCCCGCCGCGGTCGGGGCCAAGGGCGAACTGGTGATGCGGCAGCCGTCGATCGGCCTCACGCGGGGCCTTTGGAACGATCCGACGCGCTTCATCGAGACCTATTGGAGCCGCTACCCGGGCTGCTGGGCGCAGGGCGACCTGGCATCGATCGACGACAAGGGGCTCTGGTATCTGCACGGCCGGGCCGACGACACGATCAAGGTCGCGGGCAAGCGCACCGGCCCGGGAGAAATCGAGCAGCTGCTCCTGGCCAGCGGCCGCGTGTCCGAAGCGGCGGCCGTCGGCGTTCCCCACCCCGTCAAGGGCGAGGTCATCGTCTGCGTCTGCGTGCCGAGGACGACCGGCGAGCCGGATCGAGAGATCGCCGATCTGCTGTGCGACGCCGTGGCCGACGGCCTCGGCAACCCGTTCCGGCCCCAGGATATCGTCTTCGTGGAGGACCTGCCACGGACTCGCAATCAGAAGATCATGCGCCGGGTGGTGCGGGCGCTCTATGTCGGGGAGGATCCGGGCGATCTCCAGTCCCTCGCCAATCCCGGCGTGCTGGCCATGATAGAGACGGCTCTTCGGAGCCGGTAAAGCCGTTTCCGTGAAACACGGCGGCCGACGCGCTTGCTCAGCGCGGCAGCATGAACGCGAAATCGCATCCCCGATCCGCCTGCAGGACTTCCTCGGCGTAGAGCCGATCGTAACCCCGGAGTTCCGAGGTATTCCTCCCCGTCGCCGTCCGGGCCCGCCGGCGCCGGTCGATCTCCTTTTCGTCGACCAGGAGGTCGAGCCTTCTCTCGGAGACCGACAGGCGAATCCGATCACCCGATTCGACGAGAGCGAGGGGGCCCCCCACCGAGGCCTCCGGGGTGACGTGGAGGATGATCGTGCCGTAGGCGGTTCCCGACATGCGGGCGTCGGAAATCCGGACCATGTCTCGGACGCCTCGCGCGGAGAGCTTCGCCGGAATCGGGAGATAGCCCGCTTCGGGCATGCCCGATGGGCTCCTGGGGCCGGCGTTCTGAAGAACGAGAAAGTCGTCGGGCATGACGTCCAGCGCCGGGTCGTCGATGCGGGCCGCGAGATCTTCCAGGGACGAAAAGACGACCGCCCGGCCCTCGCGGTCGAACAGCGCGGCATCGGCCGCCGAGCGCTTGAGGATCGCGCCGCCCGGCGCCAGCGAGCCGAAAAGCGCGATCAGCCCGCCTTCGGGCGCGAGCGGATCGTCGGCCGCGGCGATCACGCGTCTGTCCGCGTCTCCCGTTTCCCGCGCCAACCGTTCGCCCAGCGTCTCGCCGGTCACCGTCGTGCATTCGAGGTTGAGCAGCGGCGCGAGCTCGCGCAGCACGGCTCCCATCCCGCCCGCGGCAAAGAAATCCTCCATATAGTTTTCGCCGACCGGCTTGAGGTTGACCAGGACCGGCGTCGTGTCCGAGAGCGCGTTGAGCCATGCGAGAGGGATATCGATGCCGTTGCGGCCGGCGATCGCGGTGAGATGAATGACCGCGTTGGTCGAGCCGCCGAGAGCGAGCAGGACGCGGAGCGCGTTCTCCACCGATTCGCGGGTGACGATCTGCGTCGGCGTGATCGGGTTTCGCGCCAGCTCGACGGCGGCCGTGCCGGTCGCTTCCGCGGCCCGCAGCCTGTCGGCATGCACCGCCGGGATGGCGGCGGTGCCGGGCAGGCAGAGGCCGAGCGTCTCCGTAACGCAGGCCATCGTCGATGCCGTGCCCATCACCGCGCAGGTGCCGGCCGTGGTCGCCAGCTTGCCCTCGATCACCGCGATCTCGCTCTCGTCCAGCGCGCCGGCCCGGAATCTGGCCCAGAAGCGCCGGCAGTCGGTGCAGGCGCCGAGCCGTTCCTTTCCGTGACGGGATGTCATCATCGGTCCGGCCACCAGCTGGATCGCCGGCCGATCGGCCGAGACCGCGCCCATGAGCTGGGCCGGTACGGTCTTGTCGCACCCGCCCATCAAGACCGCGGCATCCATGGGCTGGGCGCGGATCATCTCCTCCGTGTCCATCGCCATGAGGTTGCGGAACTTCAGGCTCGTCGGCGCGAGAAAGACCTCGCCGAGCGAAATCGTCGGAAACTCCAGGGGCAGTCCCCCGGCGAGGAGGACGCCGCGCTTGACCGCCTCCAGTAGCTCCGGGAAGTGGCGGTGGCAGTTGTTGAAGCCGGAGGGCGTATAGGCGACGCCGATAACGGGCCGGCCCAGCATGGAGTCGGAATAGCCCATGGACTTCGCGAAGGACTTGCGGAGATAGATCGCGAAGGCGGCATCGCCGTAATCGGTCAGGCCGCGCGCGAGGCCCTTGACGTCGTCGCCGGTCACCGGACCGGCGACCCGTTGTGGACGACAGCGACCCGGGGTTCGAGCGAGGCTGCCAATGTTGCATGCAGATAGCAGGTCCGCGCCGCGATCCGCATCAGCGTTTCATAGACATCCTCCTCCTCGTGGCCGTTTAGGAACAGATGCGTGTCCACAATGCCGACGCGCCCCGCCGGCCTTCCGTCCGCAGCCTCTAGCGCATAGGGGCAGTACTGGACCAGACGCACGCCCCCGATATCGAATTTCATGTGCTTGATATATCTGTCGAGCTGGGTCATGAAGCAGAACGCGATGCCGGCGGAGAGCAGCGCCAGCCCGCTCGGTGCCGCATCCCGATCCGGTCGTTCGTCGGATCTCAGGGCGAAGTGACTCATTCCCGGCAGGCCGAGCCATGTCTCTGTCTCGGACAGCCCCCCGGTCTCGACGAGGCGGCAAATGCCGTCGACGGTCCTGACGATGCGCGTCGTCGTTCCCGCCGGCGCGGGCTCGACCGCGCCGCTCTCCCGCTCTCCCGTCTTGCGGATCGGGTCCGCGGGCCCGGCCCCGCCGCTCGCCGGCGACGGCGGGGCGCTATAGGTCACGAAGGGATCCGGCGCGTCGGCCGCCGTCGAAGGCGGCATCGTCGTCAGCGTCCTCCGCCGGCCGTTTACGTAGATGGCGAAGCGCGTCTCGACGGGGTCGCGCATCGCGGCGAGCGCGGGCGATGCGCGAACCGCATCGGCGATCAGTTCGGAGACCGTTCCGGCATCGGCCGCCGAGTCCACCGCGACTCTGACCTCGGCCGGCTCGGCGAAGCCATGACCGTCGCCCCGGAAGAACGAACCGGTCATCCAGTACCCGTTCCTCAATTCGATCGTGAGACCGTCGATCCCGATCGCGCGCCGATCGGCCAGGGCGGTCAAGCGCCCCGTCAGGTCGGCCTGAAGCCCGGCGTTGAAGAAACCGAGCGGAAACGGCGCCAGGTCAGTTCCCCCGATATGGCCGCCTTCATCGCTGGTAAGGCGCCAGGAACCGCCATGCGCGCCCTGCCGGACGACAGCCTCCTTCTGATGCGCCGAAGCCATCTTGCGGGCCTCGACGACATAGATGTCCTCTCCCGAGGCCGCGCCCACCGTCGCCGGCCGCCGATCCCCGACACCGGCGAGAAAGCCCAGCGGATACCCCGATCCCTCGATCGTGTCGGTTCTGGTCACGTCGTCCTCCTTGGATAGCGGATGTCGCCGAGCGGTTCCCCCGGGGCACCGGTCGACTCGGCTGGATCCGGTCAGTGAACTGATCGGTATCTTGTGAGCTTGTCGATATCGACGGTGACGCCGAGCCCCGCTTCGTCCCCGAGTCGGAGACGGCCGTCGACGATCCGCAGAGGCTCGGCGACGATGTCGTCGGCCAGATACCGGCAGGTGATGCTGGTGTCCCAGTCGAGCTGCGGGACAGCCATGGACAGATGCGCGACAGCCGCGCTCGCGATTCCGCTCTCGGCGACCTTTCCGGCGAGATTGACATGCATTCCGAGCGTTTGCATGAGACGCGCGGCCTCCATGACGGCGAATGCGCCGCCGAGCTTGATGGTCTTGAGGCTGCCTCCCTGGGCCGCGCCGGCATCCCGGTGGCGGCGGATATCGGCAAAGGAATGCAGCCCCTCGTCGGCACCGAGCGGGACGGTCGACGAACGCGCGCAGGCTGCCATACCCTCGAGATCGTCGGCCGCGACGAGCTGCTCCATGAAGTCGAGCCCCGCCTGCGCCGCGCCTTCCGCGAAGCGGAGGGCGCAGTCCCTGTCATAGCCCTGGTTGGCGTCGGCCGAGAGGCGCGCTTCCTTGCCCGCCGCCGCGCGGACGGCCGCGACACGTTCCAGATCATCCTCGGGCGCGCGGTTGCCGACCTTGATCTTGAACGCCGCGAAGCCGGCGTCGCGCTGTTCCCTGGCGTTGCGGACCTCGCTTTCGGGATCGCCGGAAGCGACCATCGTCAGCATGACCGCCTCGTCCCGTACCCGGCCGCCGAGAAGCTCGTGCAGCGGCTGTTTCCGGCGGCGTCCGATCAGGTCGAGCAGCGCGATCTCGATCGCCGCCTTGGCGCCGTTATTTCCGTAGACGAGCCGGTCGATCGACCGATGCAGCGCCTCCGGGCTCTCGACCTCCGTCTCTTCGAGCTGGGGCGCCATGTAGCGGACGGCGGCGACCATGCCCTCGGCCGTCTCGCCGGTCATCAGCGGCGCAGAGGCGGCTTCGCCCCAGCCGCGATTACCGTCCCGATCGCTGACCCGGACGATGAGATTTTCCGCCGATGCGATATCGACGCCGGCCATCCTGAGCGGCGATTCGAGCGGGATGCTGACGGCGCAGGCTTCGATTTTGGCGATTCTGAACATGATCGGACTCCAGCGCGGCGCGCCTCTCCGCTGGTTTCGGCAGCCCATCATGGGGCCGGACGCCATCGGCGCAAGCCCGGCAGCCGGTCCGCGGAATGAGAATCGCGGCGGCGCGAGAGCGGCGCCGGCGGGATCACGCGCCGTCGCGGCGCCGGCGGGATCACGCGCCGTCGCGGCGCCGGCGGATGCGTTCGTAGTCCCGGTAGAGCAGAGAGAAATCGTCTTCCGCCATGCCGAGGGCGACCGCCGCTTCGAGGAAGTCGCGGGTCGCGCCGCAGCAGGCGGTATCGGCGTCCTTCGCGTCCGCGAGGCGCATCGCCATGCCGAGATCCTTGGCGAGATTGTGGATTCGCGACCGCGCGTCCCAGCTTCCCGTCAGGATATGGTCGGGAAAGCGGGCCTCGCTCGCATAGCTGCGGGCGTTCGAGACGTTGAAGATCGAGATCATGTCGTCCAGTCGCAGCCCCGCCCGTTCGCACATCCGCCCGCCTTCGCAGGTCGCGAGAAAGATGGTGTGGCAGACCATGTTGTGGATCAGCTTCATGGCGTGACCGGCGCCCGACCCGCCGAGATGGAAGATGTTTTCGGCAAACGCCTCGAGGTAGTGCCGAGTTCGCCGGAAAGCGGTCTCGTCGCCGCCGACCATTAGCGTGAGGGTGCCGGCGTCGGCGCCCGCCGCGCCGCCGCTCATCCCGGCGTCGAGATAGGGAACGTCCCGCGCTGCCGCCTGACTTGCGAGCCGTCGCGTGTCGTCGGGATAGGAGGTGGTTAGGTCGTAGACGACCGCGTCGGTGGATGCGGAGGCGAGGAGGGCCGTGAAGCCGGTCTTGATGTCCGGCGTCGCGGGGACGGCGAACAGAATCGCCGCGCCCGATTCGGCCATCTCCGCCGGTTCGGCGATACGTATCTGCCCGTCATGGCGCCGGCGGACGTCTTCGGCGATGTCCCAGCCCGCCGCCGCATGGCCGGCGCGCACCAGATTCCGGGCGATGCCGCGGCCCATGTTCCCAAGGCCGACGACGCCGACCTCGATGTCCGATCGCATAGGCTTTCCCCTGGTCTTTGTCGTTCCGGGCTTCAGTTCGCGCCTTTCCGACCCGCGGCCAGATAGGCGAACATGGCGGTCGTCAGCACCGCTCCGACGGCGTAGGCGTGGAAGCGGAGGTCGGCGTCGATGCCGGTAACGAAGCCGACGAGGGTGCCGGCCGGCATCAGAAGGCAGAACGCGGCCAGTAACCAGAGCGGCCGCTCGAACGGGATCGGCCGCCCGATGCCGTGTCCCTCGAGGAATTTCGCCCAGGCGACCACGCCCAGCAGCGTCGAGACCGCCGTTACGGTCACGTCCAGCGCGCTGCCGTCCAGCAGCAGCGGGGTGTAGACGAACAGGAACGGCATGATGAGGATCATCGAGGCCAGCTTGAGCGCCTGATTGCCCGTCTTGACGGGATCGCCCTGCGAGATCGAGCTCGCCGCATAGGCGGCCAGCGCGACCGGCGGGGTGACCGCGCTCACCACCGCCACCCAGTAGGAGATCATATGCGCGGAGAGCGCGGGCACGCCGAGCTCGGTCAGGGCGCCGACCGAAAAGGTGGCGAGGACCACGTAGCTCGCGACGATCGGCAGCCCCATCCCGACGATATAACCGGCGACGATCACCCAGAAGATGGTGATCGGCAACAGCCCGCCGCTCGCCGCTACGAGCAGGTGCGAGACGCGGCCGGGCAGGTCGCTCTGGGTCGCCGCGGACAGGAGGATGCCGAGGACGCCGGCAATGCAGCTCACCAGCAACGTGTTGCGGCTGCCTGCCTCGAGCGCGACGAGCACCGTCCGTCCGAGTTCGACGGCGGCGTCGGAAAGCCCGCGTACCGGCCTCGCCTCCGGATCGAGTCCGAGTACGTCCCGCTGGCCTTCCCGGCTCGGATCGCCGGGCGGATCGTCTCCGCGCCCCAGCAGGCCGATCTCGGCGATCTTGAGGACGGCGAAGGTGAACAGCGTCCAGTAGGCCGCGTCGCCGATGCCGATTCCCACATGGTCGTCGACAAACCAGGTGAACGGCGCGCCGATACGGAGGCCGAAGACATAGACCACGGCGCCCGCGGCGATCGAGATCGCGAGGAACGGCTTCCACAACGTCTCCGAGCGCGGCGTCGGAATCGAGACCAGGAGGTCGATGAGCTTGAGAAGGACGATCAGGGCGATCGTCTTCGCTGCGGCGAGAAACGCCGAATCGCCGATGACAAGGAAGAAGATCATCATCGGGATGGGCGTCAGCAGATGGAGCCGGGGCAGGATGCTGTCCCAGGGCGGCAGTTCGCTCGCGGGAACGCCGTGCAGCCTGTCCCTTACCGCCCGGAAATAGACGATCAGCGCGACCGAAACATAGTAGAGGAGGGCCGGGATGACGGCGATCTTGACGATCTCGAAATAGCTGGTGCCGGTGAGCTCCGCGAGGAGGAAAGCGCCCGCACCCATGATGGGGGGCATGTAGGCGCCTCCGGTCGAGGCCGCGGCCTCGACGCCGCCCGCGAATTCCGGCTTGTACCCGACCCGCTTCATCAGCGGGATGGTGAATGTGCCGGTGGTCATGACGTTGGCGACGCCGCTGCCGGAGATCATCCCGAAGAAGCCGCTGCTGATCACCGCAGTCAGGCCGGGACCGCCCGTGCGCTGACCCGTGACGCGGTAGGCCGTGTTGATGATGAGGGCGCCGAAGCCCGTCTTCTCGAGGAAAGCGCCGAGAACGACGAAGATCACGATGTAGGTCGCGAACACGTCGGTCACGAGACCCAGCATTCCCTCCGTCGATAGCATCAGGAATTCCATGACGCGCGCGAAACGGTCGCCGGGATGATTGAGGATGCCGGGCATGGCCTGGGCCACGACGTCGAAGGAATAGAGGAGAAACAGGAAGCCCAGCAATGGGATGACGGGGCCCACGATGCGCCGCGCGATCTCGAAGCTGACCGCCGCCATCATGACGGCGCAAATGACCAGGGCGGTCGGGACCCGGCCGCCGATATTCGTCTGCAGCTCTTCGAGGTTGATACCCCACCACAGGACCGAGCCGACGATGCCGACGAGGAACAGCAGGTCGGTGATCGCGAATCCGCCGGGCTGTCTCCTGCGCCACCCGTCGAAAAGATAGACGCCGCCCCCCGCGGCTGCGCCGACAAGCACGGTCAGCCAGACCCCCGTCCCCTCGAAATTCCGCCAATACTCTTCCCGGCCCCCGATCTGCCAGTGAATCCAGACCGCGAGTGCCGCCGTCAGGAGGGCGAGATCGGCGAGCGCGAAGAACTCGTCGAGCCAGACAGCGCCGGCGCGGATCGACGATTGCCGGTGCCTGTAGAGCAGGAGAGACATGACAGCGACGCCGAGGAAGAATGTGCCCTTGAAGACTTCCGAGACCGGCGGGCCGAAGAACGCGATATGAAGAAAGAAATAGGAATATGCGATTGCGACGCCCGAGAAGAGAAGCCTGACGACCCCCGTCATCTTCCGGGGTTCCGCCGCCTTCTCGCCGACGAGGCCGATCCTCATCAGCAAGCGCAGCGTCTTGTCGTTCGACATGGGATATGCCTCACCGCGCCGCTTGCGGGGCCGACGGCATGACGGCATCGCGGGGAAGCGCCGAAACGGAGCGCTTCCCCGCGAAAGCGGGCGAAATCCGCCTCGGCGGCGCGGGTCGCCGTACCGGACGGCGGGTCAGTAGCCCTTCGCCATCGAGTCGTGGATATCGAAGCCGCGGGACCGCCAATATTTCGCGGCGGCCGGATGCACCGGGACTCCCACAGTCTTGAGGTTGGCGAAGTCGCCGTTCAGCGTCTTCCAGTACCGCGCCGTGGCGGCGAGCTTTCTGAGATTCTCGGGATCTGCGACGACCGTCAGAAGATCGCGGATCGCGCCGTCGGACATTTGCTTGTTGGCGACCCAATAGACGTCGTAGGAGACCGAACGGGCGGGTTCGGTCATGCCCCGCACGTCTTTCTGCACCGGTATCGTGACCGGGGCGTAGAAGGGGTTGAGCGCGATGGTTTTCGCCTGTTCCCGGTCGCTCAGCCCGATATAGCGGACCGGCTTGGTGATCGAGAGCTGGGTCAGCGCGGGGATCAGGAACGGCGTTCCGGCGGAGCAGAAGACGTCGATCTGGCGGTCGCCCAGTGCCCGCGCGGACGCGGCGAACCCGAGATTGCGCACATCGATCTCATCGACGATCCCGGCGCCCGTCATGATGTTCCGGCAGTTGACGTTGCTGCCCGATCCCTTGTTCAGGAGGTTGACGACCTTCCCCTTCATATCGGCGAAGGAGCGGATCGGGCTGTCGGCGAGCACGGCGACGATCTGCGACTGCTTGCGGACATTGGCGATGATCCGGAAGTCTCTGCTGGCTCCGTCCTTCTTGAACAGGCCGATCCCGTTCCATGCCTGGTAGACCTGTCCGACATGGCCCCAACCAGCATCGAAGTCGCCGAGCGAAACGCGGCGAACATTGTCGACCGAACCGTTGGACGGCGAGTAGTTGAATTTGTACTTTTCGGCGAGCTTGGAGTTCAACAGCTGGACGCCCGCGCTCACCGACGGATGCCACCCGCCGCCCGCCGGCCCGCCGCCGATTCGGTATTGCTCGACCGCCTGCGCCGATCCTGCGACGGCGACCGTCGCAGCTGTCGCCATCAGTCCATGAAACAGTTTCACACTCACTCTCACTTTCCGGCCCTTTCCGGTTTGGTTGATCGCAGCCCGGCCTGCCCTGCACCCGGAGGCGGGGCGGGCCCGTCGCCGGCGGCCGCCCCGTCCGTTCAAGCGGGCGTGCCGGTGATTCCGTGTCGCAGGTCCTTGCAGGTGAAGAATTTCGCATCGTCGCCCGGAAGGACATCGACGCTGTGGACGATGCCGGCCGGGATATACATCAGCTCGCCGGGGTTCAGCCTCCGCTCGACGCCGTCGACCACGGCGCGGAGGCGTCCGGCCAGCAGGTAAATCCACTGCTCGTTCGGATGCGTATGGGGCGCCGACGATTGGCCGGCCGGGATCGTCATGACCCCGACCTGGGTCAGTTCCCCCTCGATGACGGGCCCGACGGTCGGCGCGTATCCGCGCCCCGCTTCGACGCCGGTGAGCTCGCCCACATCGAAATAGTAGCGCCCGTCGCCGCCCTTGTACGCGCCTTCGGTCTTGGTCTCGAGACCGGGATTCTGAGCCATGTCTCCGCGCCTCCGTTCGCCTGCTACCCTGCCCGTCACCGCTTCCCGGCCGAGCGTCGCCGCCGGGGGTCGGCGGTTCCCTGCGGCCGAGAGACGTCGCGAACCCGCGTTTGTCCCTTGGACCCGTCTATACTACCCTAAGCGCCATTCGTTCATCAAACGAAAATCCGGGAGAAGAGAATGCGGTTACAGTTCGGTGCGTGGATAGGGTCGGTCTCTGCGGCGGCGATGCTGGCCGGCGGAGCTCTGGCCGCCGACATCACCCCACAGGAGAGCAAGCTCGTCTCGGCGGCGAAGGCCGAGGGATCCGTCACGCTCATCAACCCGCTGTTCAGCGATCGGACGGGACGGCGCCTCGGCGAGGCTTTCGCCAAGCGCTATGGTCTGGGAGAGGACTTCAAGCTCAACAATCTCCGAAAGGGGACGGGCGCGACCGTCGCCCAGGTACGTCAGGAGATCAAGGCCGGCAAATTCACCGTCGACGTCATCCTGGTCAGCGCGCCGGCGTTCTTCGACGTCGCCGCGAAGCGGGGCGCCTTCGAGACGCTCGACAGCGGTCACTGGAAGGACAGCGAGAGCGTCGCCAAGGCGGCGGGCCAATATTTCAACTACCCCTATGTGGTGACGCCGCTCGCCTATACTTTCCAGCCGGTCTGGAACACGGCGTGCCCCGGGATGAGCGACTTCGACGTGTCCGGCTATGCCGATGTCGCTGTGTCCCGCGTGAAGGGCAAGACGATCGTGTCCGACATCACCAAGAGCTTCACCTACACCAATACCGTGATCGCCCTTCAGAAGGCGGGCAAGGTCGATTTCACCGAATTGTGGGGGAAGATCAAGACGACCGATCCGATCGTCGAATTTCGCACGGAACCCAAGATCCAGATGGTGATTTCCTGCCAGAGGCCGTTCGACATGTGGAATCTTGCAGGGCGCGTCTACCAGAATGTCCTCAAGCAGCCGAAGCTGAAGGGCCAGTTGAAGCTGGGATCCTACGAGGAAGGGCAGGTGATGCTCGGCAATCAGGCGGCCGTGCTCAAAGGCGCCAGGAACCCGAACGCCGGCAAGCTTCTCGTGGAATTCCTGCTGAGCGAGGAGGGCTCGGACATCTTCGTCGAAGGCGAGGCGATCTACAGCTTCCGCAAGGGCTATCGGCCGCCGCCGGCGGCGGCGCCCTATCTGCTCGATCTCGGCAAGCAGACCCTGGTGGGTCTCGATGACTGGGTCGGCGCTCAGCGCGAGTTCAAATCCGTGCGCGGGATCTGGCAGGATAATTTCCGCTAGGCCGCATCGCGGACCGTTCGGTCCGGTCCTCCCGGCTCCGCCGCGGCGGAGCCGGGAGGATGGGGGCGGCGGTTAACCGCCGAACGGATGGGGACGCCGCCGATGGCTGTACCGTTTCTAGCCGAGAGTCGCGGCCGCGCGCGGATCGGGAATCTTCTGCGCGGCCTGCTGACCCAGGAGAACATCGCGACGACGGTGGTGAGCCTCATCGTCGCCGCCGCGGTGATCCTTCCCCTGATGACCCTGCTCGTGAGCAGCTTTCTGGTTCTCGATCCACTCGGATGGGACGCCGAGTGGGGGTTCGGCAACTACGTCACGTTGTTCACCGACCGCGTCATTCCAAAGGCGTTCCTGAACACGATCCTCATCAGCACCGGATCGACCGTGGTGGCGACGCTCCTCGGCGTTTCCCTCGCCTGGATCAACGCGCGCACCAACTGTCCGCTCCGAGATTATCTCGAGCCCTATAACCTGGTGCCGTTCTTCCTGAGCCCGTTCGTCGGCGCCATCGCATGGCACAATCTGGCGTCGCCTGAGACTGGTCTGCTCAACACCTGGGGGCGGGATCTTCTCGGGATCGAGGGCCATCTGTTCAATGTGAACAATCTCTGGGGCGTGATCTGGGTAACCGGCATCTTCTTCGCGCCGCTCGTCTATCTGTTCGTGGTCGGGGCGCTGCGCCGCATGGATCCGTCGCTGGAGGACAGCGCCCGCACCACCGGGGCCGGGCTGATCCGGACCACGCTGACGGTCACCTTGCCGCTGGTCATGCCCGGCATACTCTCAGGTGCCATCATCGTGTTCGTGACCAGCGCGGGGGAGTTCGGCGTTCCGTTCAAGCTCAGCGCGCCCTACGGCTGGGAGACTCTGACGACCCAGATCTTCTCCAAGGCCGTCGGCGACGACGCCAACCACTATCTCGGCGCCAGCATGAGCATGGCGCTCGGCCTGATTACCGTCCTGCTGATCTGGATCCAGCAGCGCTATATC
Source organism: Alphaproteobacteria bacterium (assembly GCA_963422565.1). GTDB lineage: Bacteria > Pseudomonadota > Alphaproteobacteria > MPNO01 > MPNO01. The sequence goes on from OY730228.1 coordinate 3,429,057, forward strand.
GCCCCGCGCTCTTTTACCACGGTGACCGGGAAGGGTTATCGACCCAACCTGCTCGATCTCGGACCGTGGCGGTGGCTCGCTTTGGCGTATAATCTCTCCTATATCCTGGTCGCCGTCGTGCTGCCGATCGTCTGCCTGTTCATCGTCAGCCTGCACCCGGTGTGGACGGCGCAGATCCAGATCCCCGAGCTGACGTTTCACAATTACGAGAAGACTCTGTTTTTCTGGAGGTCGGACAGTATAGACGCCGCCACGAACGGTATCCTGAACAGTTTCTTTCTCGCCTTCGTCGGCGCGACTATCGCGATGGCGCTGGCGCTGGTCGTCAGCTACATGATTCACCGGACCAAGGGGTTCGGAACGAAGCTGCTCGACTTCCTCTGTGTGGTGCCGATCGGTTTCCCCGGTATCGTCCTGGCGATGGGCGTGCTCGTGACCTATATCAAGACGCCCATCTACGCGACGATCTGGATTCTTCTGCTGGGTTATATCACGCGCTTCTTTCCCTACGGACAGCGCAATATATCGTCGGTCATGCTGGCGATTTCCGAGGAGCTGGACCAGAGTTCGCGCATGTCGGGGGCGAGCTGGTTCACCACGCTGCGGCGGATCACCATCCCGCTTCTGAAGCCGGGGATTTTTGCCGGGTGGGTGCTACTGTTCATCATCTATCTTCGGGAGCTGTCGATCTCGATCATCCTCTACACGACCGGCACCGAGACTCTGTCGGTGGGCGTCTACTATCTCACCAATTTCGAGAATGAGGCGCTAACCTCCGCCCTCTCGATGGCGCAGACCGTCGTGCTGCTGGTCTGCATCTACATTTTCCGCCGGGTCGCCGGCCGCGAAGCGTTGACGGCGTGAGGGAGGGGCGGCGAACGATGGCGGCCGCGCAGTCATCCGAGCGCTATCTGGAGGTTCGAAACCTCGTCAAGCGGTTCGGCGACGACCGCGCCGTCGACGACATCTCGTTTTCGGTGCCGCGCGGCGCCTTCCTCACCCTGCTCGGCCCGTCGGGCTGCGGCAAGACGACGACATTGATGAGCATTGCCGGGCTGCACGCGATCGATTCGGGATCGATCCGCGTTGGCGATGCGGTCTACACCTCGCCGCGCGAAGGGATTTTCCTGCCGCCGGAGAAGCGGAACATCGGGATGGTGTTCCAGAGCTATGCGATCTGGCCCCACATGACCGTTTCAGAGAACGTGGCCTATCCGCTGGAGATTCGGAAGCTGGGCCGTTCGGAGATCGCGGATCGGGTCGAAGACGTGCTGAAGCTGGTCGGGCTCTCGGAGATGTCCGACAAGCTCGCGACCCAACTCTCGGGCGGTCAGCAGCAGCGGGCCGCGCTCGCGCGGGCGATCGTTGCCCGGCCGAGCTTGCTCCTGTTCGACGAACCGCTTTCCAATCTCGACCTGAAGCTCCGCGAGCAGATGAGGGTCGAGATGAAACGGATCCAGAACGAGATCGGGATCACCTCCGTCTATGTCACCCATGATCAGTCCGAGGCGCTGGTCATGAGCGACGAGATCGTCGTCATGAGCAAGGGCCGTATCGAGCAGAAGGGGGGGGCGGTCGACATCTACGCCAATCCGATCAACGGCTATGTGAGCGGTTTCATAGGCATCGCCAACCTGCTCGAAGGTCGGGTCGTCGCAGCGGGCGCGGACGGGCGCGGCCTGGTCTCGGTATCGGCGGGGCCCGAGCCCGTCTCTCTGCCCTGTCTCCTCGCCGACGGTCTCGGCGACGGCGACGAGGTCATCCTGTCGGTGAGACCCGAGAACGTCCACGCGGAGACTGCGCCGCCGGCCGACGGGCCGGTTCTCGAGGGCGAGGTTCTGCAGATCGTCTTCCTCGGCAGCCACATGGATTGCCGCATCGCTTGGGGCGGCTTCGAATGGAAGATGCTGGCGCATCCCCGCTCGGGGCTGCGCGCCGGCGAGACGGTCTATTTGCGCCTCGATTCCGAGGCCTTGAGAGCGGTGCGGCCGTGAGCGGTCGAGCGGAGCCGGCGGTCGCGGTCGATGCGCTGTCGAAGCGTTTCGGTAGGGAAACCGCCGTCAAGGAGTTCGATCTCGCGGTGGCGGAAGGCGAGTTCGTGACGCTGCTCGGTCCCTCGGGCTGCGGCAAGACGACCACGCTCCGCTGTATCGCCGGGCTGGAGAAGCCCGACGGCGGAGCGATCAGGATCGGCGGCGTCACGGTTGCCTCGGCGGGAGACGGCATCAATCTCGACCCCGAGGCGCGGGACATCGGGATGGTGTTCCAGAGCTATGCCGTCTGGCCGCATATGACGGTGTTCGACAACGTTGCCTACGGTCTCCGCGTCCGCCGCGCCCCTGGGGCGGTGCTGCGGCGGCGAACCATGGAGACGCTCGAGCTCGTCGGCCTCGCCCATCTTGCGGAGCGCTACGCGACCAAGCTGTCCGGCGGGCAGCGCCAGCGGGTCGCGCTTGCGCGCGCGATCGCCTACGAGCCTCGGGTCGTGCTGTTCGATGAGCCCCTCTCCAATCTGGACGCCAAGCTCCGCGAGCAGATGCGTTCGGAGATCGTGCGCCTGCAGCGGGAGGTCGGCATAACCTCGATCTTCGTCACGCATGATCAATCCGAGGCGCTGGTCATGAGCGACCGCATCGTGGTGATGGACAAGGCGGTGATCCAGCAGACCGGGGATCCGCAGTCGATCTATGCCCGGCCGGCCAACGCCTTCGTCGCCAATTTCATCGGCGTGACCAGCCTGCTCGAGGGAAGGTTGGTGGACCGAAGCGACGACCTGTGCGCGCTCGAGGTTCCCGCCGGACCCGAGCGCGCGCCGCTCCGCATGCGGGCCGCGGGCGGCGACGACGCCCGGATCGGTGACCGGCTGACGCTGAGTCTGCGGCCCGAAGATGTCTCGCTGCACACCGAAGCGCCGCAGGACATTGCCCATGGAAACCTGTTCGAGGGCGAGGTCGTCGACACGGCCTATCTCGGCAGCTTCCTGGAAGGCCGGGTCAGGGTCGGCAGCCACGAGATCGGGATACGGATGAACCATTACGAGAGGTTGGTGCCCGGACAGAAGGTGCATGTGTCCTTCCGCCCGGAGCATGGGCTTTGTCTGGCGGATTAGAGGGGGGTGCAGGAACCGCGCCCTGTCGGAGACGGAGGAGCGTCATGGATCCAGGGAACATCTCGACCGAAGAAATGGAGCGGTACGTCGCGCGGTTCGACCGGCTCCGCGGCTCCGAAGAGGCCTATATCGACAGCCGCCTTCCCGGCCATCGGCGTTTTAAGATAAATCTGATCGGGATGGGGGTCGTCGAAGCCCCCGGCCGGCCCGAGCTCGCACCCAACATCCCGCTACCGGCGCACGGTTTCAATCTCGGCATGATCCGGGCGGAACACGGGAACGGCGCGGCGCTTCACGCTCACGAGACCGAGGAGGTCTTCATGCCCCTGGTCGGCCGGTGGGTCGTCACCTGGTTGGCCGGCGACGAGGAACGCGAGCTCCTGCTCGATCCGTTCGACGCGATCAGCGTTCCGGTCGGGGTCTATCGCGGGTTCCGCTATATGGGCGAGGGGACGGGGACTCTGCTCACCCTGATCGGCGGCCCCGAAGCCGGCCGCGTCGACTGGCATCCGGATGTTGTCGACGCGGCCGCCGAGACGGGCCTCGCGCGCGATGCGGACGGGATGCTCGAAGTCTCGGCCTGATCCCGTTCAGAACCGGTAGAACGCTCGCGGCGTGTCGATCAGGATCCTGCGCCGCATCGTCTCGTCGGCCACCCAGTCGCCCAGCGCGTCCACGAGGTCCCCATCGTTGGGGTTGACCTCGTACTTGTTGGGATGCGGCCAGTCGGTGCCCCACATGATCCGGTCGGGCGCCGCCTCGATCAGCGCCTGCGCCATCGGCCTCACGTCGTCATAGGGCGGCAGGTCGGTCTCGCTGACCCGGTTGGCCCCGGATATCTTGATCCAGGTGTTTCCCGCCCGGACGAGATCGAGGAGGCCCCGAAACCCTTCCGCCGAGACGCCCGCCGTCGCCGGCTGATAGGCGAAATGGGCGATCGACATCGGGACCTCGAGCGCCTCGAACACGGGCATGAGATCGAGGATATCCTTTCCGGGAAACAGGAACTCGAAATGCCAGCCGAACGGCGCGATGCGCGCCGCGAGCTCGGGTATCTGGTCGAGCTCGAGCGGCATGCCGCCCTTGTTGTCCATGTTGAGACGGATTCCGCGCGCCCCGGCGGCATCGAGATCGGCGATCCGTTCGTCGGTGAAATCCATCGTCAGCGCGACCACGGCGCGGGCGCGGCCCGGCGCCCGCTCGTTGAGCGTGGCCATGCCGTCGATGATCGCCGAGTTGTCGACGCCGTAAACCGAGGGCTGGGTGAAGACGACGCGGCCGACGCCGAGCGTCGCGTGCAGATGTTCCAGATCGGCAAGCGTGGATTCCGGCGGGTTGTAGCCGCGCCTGGGCGACAGCGTGTAGCGGTTCTCGAAGACATGGACATGGGTATCGGTCGCCCCCGGCGGAAGTCGGAAAGCGGGCTTTCGCGGGTTTCTGTCGGGTGGCAGGCAGTCCCTGATCTCGGCGGTCATCGAACGACTCCGGTTTGCGGAAAGGGGAGGGCGGGGGTCATAAGCGCCAACTCGTGCGGAGTGTCTGGATGAAGCGTTCGGCGATTCGCGGCATGCGTCGCTGGAGCGGTTCCTGGATATCCGGTTCGATTCGTAGATTGCCTGGGCGGCGAGGGGACAAACGACAAGGGTCCCCCTCCCGGTCCAGACCACCATCTCGCGCTGAGTGCGCCTGCATGCCGGATGCGGCAACGGTCCCTGCATCGCGCATCGATCCGACCGACCCATCGCGGATATCCCGAACAAGTCGGCGCTGATGGGAGGGGTGCGGATCAGCCCCGTCCGACATAGGGCATCTTGGTTGCCATGATGGTCACGAAAAGGACATTGGCCTCCAGCGGCAGCCCGGCGATATGGGCGATCATCTCGCCGCAATGCGCGGCGTCCATCACCGGCTCGGCCATGATCTCCCCGTTGGCCTGTGGCACCCCGAGCTTCATCCTGCCTGCGAGGGGCGTGTCCGCATTGCCGATATCGATCTGGCTGCAGGCGATGTCGTGTTTTCGCCCGTCGAGGGCGATGCTTTTGGTGAGCCCGGTGATGGCGTGCTTGGTCGCGGTATAGGCGACGGTGTCGGGGCGAGGGGTGTGCGCTGAGACGGAGCCGTTATTGATGATCCGGCCGCCCTTGGGTGTCTGGTCCTTCATGATACGGATTGCTTCTCGGGCGCACAGGAAGGATCCCGTCAAATTGACGTCGACCGCGCGTTTCCAGTCCGCGACCGACAGGTCCTCCATCGGGATTCTCGGGGCGCCGATTCCCGCATTGTTGAAGAGCAGATCGAGCCGTCCGAACCGCTCCCGGATGTGCGCGAACAGCGCCCGCACCCGATCGGGATCGGCGATGTCGGCCGGAAGGACGAGCATGTCCCCGGAACCGGCCTCCGCCACCGTCTCTTCGAGCGGCTCCCTCCGGCGGCCGACGAGGGCCATCGAATAGCCGGCTTCGTGGAGCGCCAGCACGGCCGCCCGGCCGATGCCGGTTCCTGCGCCCGTTACCAGCGCGACCCTGCTTTCGGGTTTTATCTCGGCCATTCCCGACCCCGTTCCTCTGCGGCGCGGTGGCGGCGTCACGGACCGTTCCGTGCCTCCGGTTCGACGGGAGCGTATAGACGAACCCGGCTTCCTGTCCAAGGGGCGCCGGGCTCGGGATGTGCGGACTTCCATCCCCGATGCGCCGTAGCCGATCGGGCCGAATCACATGTTCGACTCTGGTGCGACTCGATTTCGATATGCGGAAGCAACCCGATCGCATTGTTGTTTGAGACACTGCACTAGACTAGGGATTATTGGCCCCGAGGCAGCGGAACTCGAAGAACCCGCCGCCGTTCTTGAAACTGCGTCGGTCCCGCCGCGCCGGGGGCGTCCCGCCGCAGCTACCCGGCGCGCGCCGCCCGGTTCTCGTTTCGCTGCAGCCCCGCAAGATAGTCCGCCACCTGTTCGCGGTTGCGTTCGCGGAACTTCTGAAAGTCCGGTTTCCGCTTGTCCAGGAACGCCTGCATGCCTTCCAGAGACTCCTCCGATCCCCAGATATGTGCGAGGAGCTCCATCCCGTGCTGCCAGGACGCGTAGAGCTCGTCCGACTCGAAGTTGAGGGATTTCTTCGTCGCCCGGAGGGTCTGGGAGCTGTAGGAGCGGATCTGCCGGCACCATGCCTCCGTTTCCTCGCGAAGCTTGGCCAGGGGGACCATCTTGTTCGCGAGGCCCACCTCGACGGCTTCCTCGGACGTGAACGTGCGGCAGAGGAAAATCATCTCGCGGGCGAGACGCTCCCCGATCAGCCGGGGGATGTATTGGGTCGCGCCCACGGTCGGGCACGCGCCGACCCGGGCGCCGGTCTGGCCGAACACGGCGTTCTCCGACGCGATCACGAGGTCGCACCAGAGAGCGAGCTCGTGGCCGCCCCCCATGCACCAGCCGTTCACCATGGCGATCACCGGAACGGGGAGGCCGCGGATGGTCATCGCGAGCCCGAGCATGCGGTCGTTCCAGTGAGGGGCGTTGGCGCGGTTGAGGCGCATCATGGCGTGGAAGTCGCCGCCGGACGAGAAGGCCTGGTCGCCGGCCCCGGTCACCACGGCGCAGGCGATCGACGGGTCGTTGCGCACCGACCGAAAGGCGTCCGTCATCTCGTCCAGCGTCTGCTCGCGGAACGCATTGTGCACTTCGGGCCGGTTGATGGTCACCCAGGCCGCATTGTCCTTGACCTCGAAAAGGATGTCCCCGTATTGCGCCCGCGTTGTCGAATCTGTCGACATGATCTATCGTCTCCCTTGTACGGAATCCGGCCTTCCCGGTACCGCAGCTCCCCTCTTTTCGTTGCGGAACGGACGGGGCTCCGAAGGCCTCTCATCGACATACGGTCGATGCGGCGCGGCTCTCCAGGAAAGCGAAGAACCCGAAACATAGAGCGGCGGCCGGAGGCTTGGAACGGTCCAGCCCGTATCGTTTCCCGGTTTTCCGATTCGGCTCCGAGCCGGCTTCGCCCTCGGTCGGGATCGATCCCCCGAATATCCGCTGTCGAGGCCTGATTCCGCACATAGTCCGCGACGGCCCGACGCCAGGCGGCTTCCCGGAGATCGGCGAGGATACGGTCGCGGACCGCTTCCTAGGGCAGGGGTCGACCGGCGATGCGGCGGTCGAGCCGAAGCATATGGCCGCCGTAGCGCGAGACGATCGGGACCGAGGAGAGCATGCTTGGCGTCCCGTTCCGATGCGCCGCTACCCGCTCATCTTCGCGACCATTTGGTATGCGGCTTCTCGACCGCGACGCCGTCTATGTGGATCGAGTCGACGTTCTCGCCATAGAAGCAGAGCAGACCGCGGATTTTCGGGCATTCGGGGATCGGATCGGGATAGGACCAAACGATGTCCTCGTGGCGGATGCCGCCGACCACCGCCGACCAGTAGACGGCCTCGCCCTTGTAGGGGCAGCGTGTCCGTGTGGCGCTTGGCTCGAGAAGGTCCATGTGAACGTCGGCGGACGGCAGATAGTAACGGACAGGCAGCCCGGTCTCGAACAGGAAATGGGCGCGGCTGCTCTCGGCGACCGCCTCGCCGCCGAGCGTCACACGGACCGGGCGCGAGGACGGCAGCGCGTCGACCCGTTTGAAGGGGTCACGAGGGTGGACGAAGATCTCCTCGTCCTCCTCGTACCAGTGGTCGGGCCCGTCCCAATACAACGCAGCGTAGGAGGCGAGGGCCGCAGCCTCGTCGAACGGAGTCGGGTAGCTCCACATCGCGTTCTCGGCCGTGCGTCCGCCGACTCTCAGCGACCAATAGGCGGCCTCGCCCTTGTAAGGGCAATGCGTCCGGTGATCGGTCGGGCGGATCAGGTCGTGGCGGATGTCGGCGAGCGGGAAGTAGTAGACCGGCAGATGCCCCGTCTCCCGCATCAGCATCATCCGCGTCGAGTCGGCCACGGTCTCGCCGTCGAACGCGACCCTGACCCGTCGCGGGCTCGGGTCGAAGGCGATTCGGTGATCCGGATTCTTGCCGTAGCCGGGCGCGGGGCCGACCGTCCGTGCCGCATCCATGTCCGAAGCCCCATTCTTCCATTTCCGCGACTCTCCTCCTGTTCGAGCCGCGATGCAAGCCCTTCGTTCATGCGGGTCCGAAGCGTGATGCCCGTGCCTACGCCAGAAGGGCGGTCACAGGACGAAATCGAACAGCGCCGATTTGCCCCGGAGGTCGTCGCCCAGCCGCGCCGGCCGGATATCCATCATGAGGCGGCGCTTGCCGGGATGTCTGATGGACCAGAACATCCCGTCCCGCCCGTTCTCCGGATGGTCCTTGATATAGAGCTGGGTGGTGAGTGGCTCCCGTCCCTCGGCTCCGGCCTTGGCATGGATGTGCGGGGGGCGGCCGCGGTAGGGGACGGGCACGATGGTCAGAAACCGGTAGCGCCCGTCCCCGTCGGTCCGCGCCGTGCCGTAGCCCTGGAATGCCGGATCGAACGCCGCCCTCCCGCGCGCCCTCGGATGGTTGTAGTTGCCGCGATGGTCCGCCTGCCATATCTCGACGATCGCCCCCGATATCGGCCGCCCTTCGGTCGCGAGCACCCGACCGCGCAATGTGAGCGGCGCGCCGCCGGCTCGCCCGCCCTGCCCGCGGACCCGAAGCAGGTCCCAGTCCGCGTCCGGTGGCGGCTCTACAGGGTAGTACGGACCCTCGGGCTGGGCCGGAGTTCGGCCGGCAGCCCCGGCGGCGAGCCCTGGAAGAGCGGGCCCGCTCGCCAGCGCGAGCGCACCCGTTCGCGCGAGGCGCTGCAATGCGTCTCTGCGGTTCATCCGATGTCTCCTCCTCGTTGCTTGAAGGATGCACGCGGCGGCCAGCGGATGTCCGTCGGCGCCTGCGCGGATTTCGCCGGCGGCCAAATTGAACGTCTCATTTCGGTCGACTACGATGGCGCGTCGGACAGGAAGCGTTTTCGACGTTCGGGGATTTGTGCATGAAGTTCGGTTTGTTTGGCGGTGTCATGGTCGACCGCGGGGAGGGTTCGGTCGACAGCCGCGGCTACGACGATTTCGTCGAGATGGCGGTCGAGGCCGAGGCGCTCGGCTTTCACAGCCTGTTTCTGGTCGAGCACCATTTCTCGGGCTCGGGCCAGATTTCGGCATCGCTCAATCTGCTTTCCTATCTGGCCGCGAAGACGACGACGCTCCGTCTCGGGACGGCGGTGACGGTGCTGCCCTGGCACAACCCCGTCCTTCTCGCCGAGCAGGCCGCGACGCTCGACCTTCTTTCCCGGGGTCGGCTGGATTTCGGCGTCGGCAAGGGGTACCGCGACATCGAATTCAAGGGATTCCGCATCCCCAGGGAAGAAGCCCTCGATCGTTACCGGGAAGCTCTCGAGGTCATTTTGAAGGCCTGGAGTTCCGACCGGCGTTTCAACCATCGCGGGCGCTATTGGTCGTTCGACGATATCGTGGTCGAGCCCGCGCCCTTTCAGAAGCCGCACCCGCCTATCTGGACGGGCGCGGGCACGGACGATTCGATCCGGCGGGTGGCGGAGGCGGGCCGGTGCGTTCTGTTCGACCAGTTCGCGACGTTTTCGCGGACCGAGGAACGCCTCGATGTCTGGCGGGTCGGGCTCGCGGCGGCGGGTCGGGCCTATGATCCCATGGCGGTCGGGCTCACGCGCAGTATCGCGATCACCCGGAATGCCGTGCAGCACGAGGCTGCGCTGGAACAGCGAAGGCGCCGCGTCGCGTCGATGACCAGGGCGTTCGGGTCGCTTCCCGGACAGGAACGGACACGGCAGCCCGAGACCTATGCCGACGATCTGCTCGCCCAGAACGACGCGGCCATCATCGGCGATTGCGAAGCGGTGGTCGGGCGGCTCCGTGTCCTTGCGGGGATGGGTTTCGGATACGTCCTTCTGCTGATTCCGAACGACATCGAAACGCTCCGCATTTTCGCATCTGAAATCATGCCCGAGCTGGCGGCGTCCGAGGCGCTCGCCGCCGAATAGGAGTATCTATATCAGGGCCAGGCTCAGCTCGGGCCAGGCGATCAGGGCGATCAGCACCGCCAGCATGATGACGGCGAACGGGAACGCCCCTGCGAAGATGTCCGACAGTCGGATCTCGGGATCGTTGAGCGTCGATTTGATGACGAAGCAGGAGATTCCGAGCGGCGGCGTCAGCAACCCGATTTCCGCACCGATCACGGTGACGATACCGAACCAGATCAGATCGAGGCCGAGCGCTTCGACGACCGGGAGGAACAGCGGCGCGACGATGAGGATCATCGACGCGGTATCGATGACCGTACCCAGCAACAGCAGCAAAAGCACGTAGATCAGCATCAAGCCGAACACGCCCAGCCCCTGCGCCTCGAGCCAGTTGCCGAACAGGGTCGGCAGGCCGGCAACGCCCAGCATGCGGCTGTACATGGACGCGGCGATGATCAGGAACAGGATCGACGCCGTTATGTGTCCGGTCTCCACAAGGCATCTGCGGAACCCGTCCCATAGGAGCGAGCCCCGCAGCAGGGCGATGACCAGCGCCACGAGGGAACCTGCCGCTCCGGCTTCCACCGGCGTGACGATTCCTCCATAGATGCCACCGAGGACGATGAGGACGAGGAAGACTACCGGAAACATCATCCGGCAAACGTCGGTCCAGGTAAGCGTCTGCCAATCTTGGGATTTCGTGCCGGTGTCGACGTTTCCTCGTCCGCCGACGAAGCTCGGCCAGAGACGCGCCATCAGCATGATGGCGAACCCGTAGGCGGTCGCCAGCAGGATACCTGGGATGATGCCGGCAATGAACAGGCGGCCGATCGACTGGTCCGCGGTGATGGCGTAGATGATGAGCATGGCGCTGGGCGGGATGATCATCCCCAGGACCGACGAGCCGCCGACGACGCCGACCGAGAACCGTGTCGTATAGCCGAATGCGCGCAGTTCCGGGACCGAGATGCGAGCGAAGACCGACGCGGACGCGATCGACGAACCGGTGATCGAAGCGAAGACCGCATTCGCCGCGACCGTCGCTATCCCGAGGCCGCCCTTCACGCGGTAGAAGAGAAAATTGGCGACCCGATACACATCGTTGCCGAGGCCGGCTTCCGAGACCAGCAGGCCCATCAGAGCGAACAGGGGCACGGTCGCGAAGACTTGATGCGAGACCGTGTCGGCGGCGGCGAGGGCCAGTAGATCGATCGGAAGCTGGATGTCGCCCCGCATGATCCAGACGCCGAGGAACGACACCAGCCCCAGCGCGACGGGGATGTAGAGCCCGGCATAGATCAGGGAGACGATGAGAAGGACCGATGCGATGCCGATCTCGACGGGCGTCATCTGGAAGGGCCTTCGGCAGCATCGCGAAAGGCGCGCAGATGGCGGACGACGAAGCCCGAGAAGAGAAGCATCGTCACCGCGCAGCCGATCACGAGTATCAGCTTCACCGGCCAGGTCGGCGCGGTAAAGACGCCCTCGTTGCCGACATAATGGCCGCCCTCAACGGCTTCGACCAGGAATGGCCAGGAGCCGTAAAGGATGAAGAACATGAAGAGCGCCCCGAGGATGTCGAAGGCGGCCGCCATCAGGAGGCCGACGCCGGGGGCGCGCCGGAGGATGATGCCGTGAATCCCGTCGGACCGGGTCAGCCGGCCGACTCTGGTGGCGTCGCCCAGCTGGAGGAAGACGATCGCCACCATCGAGAGCTCGATCATCTCGATCACGCCGCTGATCGGGGCGGTCAGGACGTTGCGCCCGAATATGTCGGCGTTGATGAGGATCAGCAGCGCCAGTATCCAGAGCGTTCCGAGCCCGTTGAGACCACGCACCACCCGATCCAGCAGGCGGCCGCCCCCGCCGGATTTCCGGACCGGCCCTGCGGCCTCCATCAAGCCGTTCGTCCGGCCGAGCTGCCGGCTACGGCGCTATTCGCGGTCCCAGTCGCGCATGACGGGCTGCTGCGCGGCCCGCATGCGGTCCATGTAGGCGGTTAGGATCTCCTTGCCGGGAATGCCCTTTTTCTCCAGGCCCGCGACCCACTCTTTCGCGATGTTCGGCATGCCCCTCGCCCAGGCTTCGCGCTCCTGCTGCGAAAGGACGGTCACCATACCGCCCATTCTCTCGAAGCTGGCAAGGGCGCTCTTGCCCATGACCACCGCCTGGGACGCCATCCTGTCGCGATAGGCGATCGCCTGGCGCGCCAGCGTGTCTCTGACCTCCTCGGGCAGCTTCTTCCAGCTCGTCTCGTTGACATTGATCGCCTTGGAGCAGGCCGCGCCGAGATCCGCCTTCAGCATGAAGGGGGCGACCTCGACGATCTTGAACCGGACGACTGCCTCGGGCCAGAGCATCGCCCCGGAAACGACGCCGGTCTTCAGCTTGTTGTAGAACGACACCAGGCTGCCGGCGACTCCGGCGGCGCCTAGCCCCTGCAGGTAGCGAAGATTGATCCCGGCGCCGGCGACCTTCATGCCCTCGAAGGCGCCGAGGCCGTCGACCTTCTGCCGTGTGAACATCTGGTAGGAATCAAGCACGCAGCCATTGGTCAGATAGACTTGGCGGTACGGCTTCCACGCTTCCCTGAAATGCGGAAACCGCTCCGCCATCTCGTCCATCAAGCGTGAGGCCAGAATCGGATCTGCAGAAACGAAGGGAGTCACGAAGGCGAGATTCTGCAACGGAACCTTGTCGGCGTGGAAGACCGTGGTCACGATCCCGATATCGCCCAATCCCCTTTGCAGCCCTTCGAGGACGTGGCGCGTCTTCACGATCTGGCCCGACCAGGCTTGGTTCCATTGGATCTTGTATGCGCCCGACTTGGCGAGTTCCGCATCCACGGCAGGAATGTAGAACTTGATGAACTCGCGGACCCATGACGCCTTGGGCGGGTACCCGTCGATCGAGGTCAGCTCGATGGTCTTTTGAGCGGACGCCGCCGTTGCGGCGATCGAGAACGCTGCTGCGGCCAGTATGGTCTTCGACGCATATCGCATCGCGTATCCTCTCCGATTCTGCAGTTTTCGAGGGTCCGTCGGGAGGGGAGATATCCGGTCGGGCGCTCCCTATGCCGCTGTGATGGTCCAGTTCTCGTTGATGATCGTCCCGGCCTCGCGAACGACCTTCGCGATCGGGCAGAATCTCCCGAGATCCCGCCGCACCTTGTCGAACTCTGTCGCGTCGTCGGGCGATCGGATGGAGATGTCCAGCGTGATTTCCGGAAACGGCACGCCCACTTCTTCCTTCAACATGACCCCCCGACGGTCGAACCGGGCGCTCGCATCGATATCCATTTCGTCGATCCGAAGGCCGTAGCCTTCGGAAATGCGCTGGGTGATCACATTCGTGCAGCCGATCAATGCCGCAACGAGCGTTTCCGTCGGCGTCAAGCCGAGATTGGAGCCGCCGCGCTCGATGGGTTCGTCGATCATGCTTTCGAGATCGCGAACCCTGATATTGCTGCGGGCATGGTCCGGGCAGGACGCGGCCATTCTCATCGTGACGATCGTTTTCGCTTTCACCTTGTCCATTCCAGATTCTCCATTGTCTAGGGATCGGACGGGTCGGCGTTTCCCCTCCACAGGCCAAGAATAGCGGTGTCGGGCGCCCGGGTCACCAGGGGTGGATGCGGCCCTGCCAGGTAAGGAACTTCCCGCTGTCCTCGGGCGGCAGGGCGGCGAGAACGCGGCGCATCCCGGCCACGCTGTCCTCGACCGACACCGCAGCGCCGCGCCCGCCCATGTCGGTGCGGACCCAGCCGGGGTGGAAGACCACCGAGACGAAGCCGTGCCGGCGCCAACCGGGCTCCAGCTCGCGAAAGCGGTCGTTCAGCGCGGCCTTCGATGCTCCGTAGGCGCCGCTCGGCGTGCGGCCGCCGCGCCGCGCGCCGACCTGGCTGGTCAGAATGGCGATCTGTCTGCCTCTTCCGCGCGCGAGCGCGGGAAGCATCGCCTCGACGACCGCGAACGGCGCCTCGGCGTTGATGCGCATCACCTCCGCCCGCGCCATCCCGACGCCGTAGACGCCGGCGTTGTGAATCACGAGATCGAGCGCTGAGCCTTCCAACGCTTCGGCGAGGGCGGCGATCTGGCCGCCGTCGACCACATCCAGCGGGTGCAGGACGATGTCGCCCGTCAGCGCGGCGACGGTGCCTGGCGCGTCGGGCGTGCGCGTGGTCGCGTGAACCCGCCAGCCGTCGGCGGCATAGGCGCGGGCGAAGCCGAGACCGATCCCGCGGCTCGCGCCGACGACGAGTACGCTCTGCATGACAGGCGCCTCGGCGGCCTCAGGACCCGATGATCAGGGTGCGGACCTCGATGCTCTCTCGCGGGGGCGCGTCGGCGGGCGTATGGATCGGCTTGAACGCGGCGTGCGGCGCGAACCGGGCGCGGCCGTCGTCGAGGCTGTCCCAACCCTTGATGAGCAGCACCTCGTCCCGGGTCATATCCCGCGCGAAATACCAACACTGGTTCGGCGAATGGACGAGCTGATAGATCTCGCCCACCCGGTCGGGAAAAACCTGGTCGGTGGCGACGATTTCTGCCGGGGCGACGGTCGAAGCATCGGCGACGGCCAACGGGGTCCGGCGCACGGGTCCCCGGATCGGCCGCCATACGTTGATCTGGATCATGCGTGTGCCC